>CAJTMH010000001.1 GCA_910577255.1 uncultured Duncaniella sp.
GCTTGCGTCTGCACTCAGCGAGTGTGGGAGCAACACAAGAGAACAGCTCGTTGTCGGTATCTCGGTAGTCGTACATCACACGGCTTATCCGTTTGCCACGATGGGCGGAGTAGAAAGTTTCATATTGTTCAGTGCCGAGAGCGGTGGTTGTACTCACTCCGTTGGCGGTCATTTTCGTTGCCATATTCATTGGTGTTTTAGAAATTTACAATCATCATTCGCTGGTCGAATGTCTTGGCGGTATTGCTTACAAGGCGCTGTTTTACCCAAAAGTGGTGTTTGCCATAACCATATAGGAAATACTTGTTGAAGTCGGTACGCTCGGCGCATACGGCTACGGTTTCCCTCAATTCGGTCTCATTGCGTGTCAGCAATATGCGGTTTATGAGGTCAAGCACAACCGCTCTTATCTTATCGTCAAAGTCAAAAATCAGACTTTCAATTATCACGTTCATATCTTGTGGGGTTTTGTGACCTGCGCCATTGATGACGCAGGTCGGGTTAAAAATTTAGGCGGTCATTCTCTCACGGATTAACTTGGCGTTGCTGTTGACAAGGTTAATGATGCGGTCGTGGTATTCAGTATCCTTGTTGTATTTGCCGTGGCTCTGCACCACTTTGAGGGTACGCAAGTCAACCTCTACGGTTTCAACTATCTGTCCGTCAATTCTTGCTGAAAGAATGAGGGTGTCGGCTTTGAGGTAATATCCTGCACCGAACACGCAGATGTCTTTCATTTTCCCTTCTTCATAGTATTTATCTATGCTTTCAAGTACCTTTACACATATTTCATTGTCGGTGATTACCAATCCGAAGAATTTTGATTTGAGAGCCTTGAACTCTTCTTCTCGTTCTTTCTCTTGGAGCAGTTGTTGCTGTTCACGCTCACGCTGTGCTATCTCGGCTTGGCGCATACGCTCGGCTATCGCCTTATCTCTCTTGGCGTCTATCATTCGGTTGGCTCGGTCGTGTGCCTCAATGAAATCTTGTGGGCAGATATTCTTGGGGTTGCGTATATCTTTGCCCAAATTCTTCAGCATCATCAGATAGTCACACCACATTCCGATATTGTTGATTTTATAGTGGTGGCGTTTGGCTATCAGATACGATGCCCAAAGATTGTCGGCAGTCGCAGGATTGGATAGAAAATATTTCATTTCCTCAATCTCTCCGGCTTTCATCAGCGTTTCAATCCGTGGGTCGGAAAGCAGAGCATTGAAAAGACGCAAGGGAGATACTCCGTGGAAATTGCCCTTGAACCCATTTCGTTTTAGTTGCGGAAGAATAGACATTCTCGGATATACATCGCTCAACGCCACAACATCGTCATAAAGGCTGTTGTGCGGTCGTATCTCCATATCGCTGTCCAAAGCCCATACATCGCAGTAGCAGAACGTAAAGCCACGGAGCAGAGCCATATCGGTAACTTTGGTATCGGGAGAAATCCACCGTTGGACTACCGCGGAGCAGTAGAACCGCATCGGCTCTCCTTTGCGACTTTCATAGCGCACTTGTGCCACTCGTATAACTTGAAATCCCTTGCAAGTGGTTATCACGCTGAAATAGCTTGTTTGGTTTTGGGTGCGCTTGCGTGTTTCCTGCACTTTGAGTTCAGTACCGCAGTTTGGGCAACTGCAACCGCAAAGTGTGTCAACAAGTGTTCCTTTGGTATGCCAGACGTGACCGCAGTCGGGGCAAGTAGTCGTACCATTTTTGGTGCGGTAGGCTATATGCTCAATGCAATGCTTGTATGCCCATTCGGTCTGCACCGATGATATTGGGCGGAGAGTGGCAGATAATTTCGCCACTTGTTTCTGTAATGCTGTCTTGGGTTTCATAGCAGTGCGGTGTTAAAAGTCAAAAAGACTGGGTTGAACATCTTGGATTTTCTTTTCGGTGGCTTTCTTGGGTTGGATAGGCTTGCGCAGTTTTGCCATTTCTTCCTGTCGCAGACGCTCTATTGCGTCTTGCCGTGCCTGTTCCTTTTCTTCCTCGGTCAACTCTACCGTATGGTTTACCACCATTTGGCAGTTGATTGGGTTGCCCACCTCTATTTCATCTTCCTCGTAGTAGTGGATTGCCATTCTTTTTTTAATGCGTATAATCGCAGTTTGATGTTTGTTCGCTCGATGAACTCCCCGCGTGACGGAAAGCAAGGGGTGTTCGCCTCCCGGCTTAAAAAATACGAGCCGACCAAAGGGAGGTCTGGAGATTTTTTAAGCCGAAAGGCAAAGAATACCCCGTTCCGTCATGTTCATCGCCACGAGCGAACAAACGTTGAACTCCGCTTATAACCGGTATGAAAGTAGAGCCCGGCGCAGCCCTTCAGGGTGACACTGGACGACAGACATACGAAAATGATTATTTGTAGCAGGCTGTGATGTATCCCAGGAAAGAGCAAGTATGTGACTTCCGACGTTAATGAAGCCTGCGAATGATCCACGGTGGTCACATTCTTGCTCCCGTGGGCGAAACTAAACGGAGAGTGGCGTGGCGGCTCAATTCCAAACCCAGAACGGGCGTGAAGAACACGGACTGACGATGAGAGTCCAGTGAGGCGACACACCTGTCGCATCCTCACAGGGCATTGAGGATGTCGGTGTTTAGCCCGTTCCAATAGTCGGGATGCGGTCAATGGGTGTCAGTGAACCACGGCTCACCGTCACCTTTTGACGGCATACCGACACCAACACGAGCCGCCACGTATCTATCCTTTTTCATTGTGAGAATTTTGTATTAGATTTTATGCTTATTACATTCCTTCATTTTTATCACCAAACTGTATTTATGTTAAAATCATCGTTTGCAATCCTGTGGATCATTTTGATTATTACTGACGGAATTTCCTTTTGGCACGGTTCTTGTAACGATTATATATGTATAGGTTATCTTCTCTACCTTATTGAGAATACTTAGCATAAGGAGGAGGACTTTTGCAAATTTGTAACTTGCAAAATCAGAAAGGAGGTAAATTATGGCTGGAAAGAACATTCATGTAGTTCGTAATGGTGATTAGTGGCAGGCAAAGCAAGAAAATGCACAACGGAGTTCTGGAAATTTCAGAACACAACGCGAAGCATTTGAGCGTGCACGCGAAATCGCTATCAACAAGGGTCAAGATGTAGCTATTCATGGTGTGAACGGTCGTATTCGTGCAAAACATAGCTATGGTAATGATCCATGCCAACCTAAAGGGTAAATTTATGTTAGGATGTGCCCTGAAGGAGCTTTATGCTCTTTCGGGGTTTCTATATATACATATCAGAGATAGATTCCAAATTGTTGATATTTCACGTGAATAATCAATGAGGAATTATATAGATATGCCCATTCTCCCATCTTACGACCGAGATACTGTAAACTCAGTTTTTTGTCAAATATTGAGTTATAATCGCATAAAATTGTACTCTTGAAAATTTATAGTCGTGATTTTGTGGGGGTTATTTTGAAATGGCAAAAGTTTACACGGCTTTACATCGACTTTACATTTTCCCAGATATGGAGTCGAAAATGTAAAGTTTCAGCTTTATACTGAACTTGCATTCTCGTTAAAGAAACCCAAACAAGCCATTATATTACATGGAGGTCTCATGCGGAATGATAAGGAAGAATTAATCAACTCGTACGTCACTGCTCCATGTCATCCAAATCCATAAGAGCATTAATAGCCTTTAATTCGCGTTTATATGGAGATATTATTTCATATAATCTAGTGTCATTATCAATTAATTTATCAAAGAGAGCCTCAATACCATCCATAGTTATTTCATCCTTTTTCAAGGATGTGTATAATTTATCTAGATTATAATCAATGCTATTCATGCGAATATATGTGACAATATTGAAGATGTAGTCTACAAGCTCTGTTGTTAGAGCCGCTTTTTCTAAATAATTGGCTTTCTTTAGAATTAAATCAATCGTTTTAATTCTATCGGAACTATTTCTATTAAAATAATAATCCTCGATTTCATCATCATCAAGTTGCTTGTCGTATGTGTCTTGGTCACGCTTTTGAAATATAGAAATGTCCCAATCAATATCTCCATTTTTCCCACATAGTAACCATTTGAGATCTATTCTAAAATCTATTTGAGTACATTTCGATATAACTATTTCATAATCAAGAGTATTTCGATTATACCAGTTTGAAATAGTTTGCTTAGAGACTCCTAAAAAATCCGCTAAATCCTTATTAGTATCTAGAGAAAAATATTTTTTTACTCGATCCAGTATTATTGTTTTATTTGTCATTTTGTTTACTATTTAAGTGTTATTAACACTCGTATTGTTTACTATAAACATATTGTTTGCTAATTTTGTATTGGTAAACAATATGTTTTGCAAAGTAAACTAAAAAAATGCCAATTAACAAAGATTTACGACAGGAGATTTCTAAGCGGTTGTTGCGTGGTCATCGTGCTGAGATTTCGCGAAAGGCCGGGGTATCTCGTACGCTTGTAACCAGCTGGTTTAATGGCACATCCGTTAACTATGGAGTAGAAGCCGCAGCTATCGAGGTGTTTGAGACTGTGATTAAACAAGAAAAAGAGTCAAACAAACGTTTACGTGCAATACTGTCAGAATAACACCGGCTTTTCGCGTGGGTCGTTCAGTCCCTCACGTTATCGTGCGGATGCTTTCACAATGTGTCTGTACGATGCCGCTGTATATGACAGTACGAAATATCTTGACACTTATTCCGTGCCTTCCGTACCACGAAATAAGGCGATCGAGCGTGCGCAAATGCACGCAGTGTTGACAAAAGCCGCCGAGATTTACCGCGACGGTGTAGTCAACAATTATTGCGGATCGCTCGGCGCATTGTACGAGGCGTTTAAGACCGTGATGCCTGAAAAATATTGTTATCACCGCTTCTCACGCGCCATGCGCGAGGTCAGTGAGAACGGGGCCGAGGGGATGGTCACTGACCGGAGAGGCGGTAATAACAATAAAATCAATGATGTAGTTAGAAAATGGCTGCTCGATGCAATGAGTAGCGGTAAGAAATACGGCCCCACGCAAATCCACAGGTTTATAACTGAGCTTTGCGGCCAGTACGGGTATCATACCCCCTCGCTCTCGTGGGTCAAGACCAATTTTTACAAGTATCTGCCTATGGTAGCCAAAAACAGGAACGGCAATGACGAGTGGACTTACTCAGACCTGCCGTATGCCGGAATAGCACGCGCAAGCGCGCCAGGAGGCCAATGGCAGGTGGACGGGTGGAGGCTTCCTTTCTATATGGATGGCTACCGCACATTGATGATATTTACCGTGATGGATGCCCACAGCGGTAAGATTGTCGGTTACAATGTTGATTTGTCGGAGAATACGGAGTCTATATTGAAGGGCATTGAACACGCGGTGACCACTACCGGGACACTGCCACAGGAGATTGTCTCCGACAATCACTCATTCCATAAGACTATGGAGGCCGCACACTTCAAAGAGGCTATTGAGAAAAGTGGCTGCACATGGACTGTGACCTCCAATCCGAGACACAAGGGCATGATTGAAAGGAGTTTCGGCACATTCGGCGAAAGATTCTGCAAACCAATGTACGGTTACGTAGGTGAGGGAATCCGCACACGCCGGAGGAATGGCAGGACATCACAGGAGATGATGGACAAATACCACCGCGCGGGAGCGTTCCTGACCGCGGATCAGATAAAGATGATAGCCATTGAGGTTGTCAATCAGTATAACTCAACTGTGGCCGGAAATGACGGAATCAGCCCGGTCGAGCGTTACGAGGCACGCCAAAATATAGGCCTCCCGGTCGATGAGATGGAGCGTATGAGGTTGTTTGTCCGCAAGGGTGAATACACAGTGCGCAAAGGTCAGATAAACATATCACGAGGCGGTGTAATCTATGAATATCAGCTTGATAAAGATATGTTTGTCGGGCTGAATAATAAGAAAGTGGCCGTCAGATATGTGGACTATGACTGCATATATGTCTTTGACGCAAAGACTGACGCGCCATTTGGATGTGTCAAAAGGAAACAGTATGCGCATGGTGCGATATGCGATCAGACGGATGAGGACATCAAGATTCTGAATCAGCACAAAGGCCGTTTGAACGGCATTAAATCAGCGTTCAAACGGCGTCAGATTGAAATTGCGGAGCGTGCGGAGGCGGTTGATCCAGAGGCCGCATACGCCATGAACGCCAAACTTACGCCAAAGAATATACTCGAGGAGTTCAGAGCGGGCGGCATGAAGGCCCATGAGGCTGAACGTCTCGGAGTGAATATAAGCGAGGTGCCGGACATCCCGGTATTTTCGGAGGTCACCACCTGTCGGGGTGACAATGGGCAAACAAAAAGGCGAAAGAGTCACCTTTCGCCCCAAAAGTCCATAAAATAGGAACTATTAAACTTTAGATATATGACAAAGGTACAACAAAAAATTGAATTGAAGGCCCTTATATCGCAATATTGTGAGCAAAAAGGGTTGAGCCGTGCGGATTTTGCCGTAAAATCAGGTGTGAGCGGAGCGACGCTTTCTGCCATTGACAACGAGCAGTGGGACAATGTGTCCTCCGCAATGGTGTCGAGGCTTGAAAACTTCATAAAGAACGACAGCCCGGAGGCGATATACAACACGGCTGACTTTGATTCAGTTATGAGGCTGTGTGATGCCGTTTATGCCCACAGGTTGATAATCGGGCTTATAGGAGACACAGGGACCGGGAAAACGACGGCTCTTAAGGCCTATTCATGCCGCAGGAATGTGTTCCGGGTGACGTTTGAGAAGTCGATGAATCCCCGTCAGTTCTTCAAATCGCTCCTGAGGGAATTGGGCATTGATTTCGAGGGTAATGTAAATGCCATGATAGCACGTGCTGCCCATGAAATCAACATGAAAGAGAAACCGCTCCTGATAATCGATGAGGCCGGAAAGATAACACATCCCGTGATGCTGTATCTTCATGACCTCAGGGAAAAGACGCTGTCAAATTGCGGAGTAGAGCTTGCAGGTATGCCGTATTTCCGTGACAATCTGCAAAAGAATGCCGGATGGGGCAAGGAGGGTTACAGTGAGTTTTTGCGCCGTGTAAACCTGTGGCACAGGCTTGAAGGTCTTAGCGCATCCGAGATCATGTATATCGCCCGGGAGCAGGGTGTCAGCGATGAGAGACGCTTGAAAGAGATGTCATCAAAAAGACGTTTCGGTGATCTGATGAATGAGATATTATTAGATAAAGTATTAAGAAATGAACTATAAATTATGGATACTAAATTGTTAAGCATCAAGTCAAACAGCAGCCAGGTGGATTTAAAGAGCATCCCCGAGGCATGCGAGGGCACGACAACGGTAGTTGTCACATTCTATATAACCGAACAAGGCAAGCTCGGACGTATGGTGACTGTGTTTGACACCGAGGATATGCCATTTGATCACGTACCGATGGGACATTTCAAAATTATGGAGTCGTTAGGCAATATCAAGTGTTTCAAGCCGATATTATACAGGGTCAACGGTCTCGACATGCAAAAATCCGGCATTGTATGGCCAACAATCATAAAGGAGCCATGAGGGATTGCAGGATGATCAGTCTGGCTCAGCTCAGGAAATTGCATGCAAAGTTGAATGAGCTGGGCTTGATGGACTTAAAACGTGATATGATTGCGGATTGCACCGACGGTCGCACGACAAGTAGCCGTGAGTTGACATTCTCGGAGGCAAAGTGTCTGATTGAGGCTCTGAGTGATTCCGACGAGAGACAACGGTAGATAAGGGCGATTTATTATCTTGCCTATGAAACAGGGGTGATATACGGTGATTCTGACGATGACAAAAGGATGAATACGGCCAAGCTCAACCTGTTCTGCCGCAAGCGTGGAACGGTGAAGAAGGATATTGCATTGCAGTCACTTTTGGAACTGAAAAGGACTCACAGGCAATTCGAGCGTATATACTCGTCAATGGCCGATAGGCAGGCGCGAAAAAAATCAATGGAGCAGCTTGAATATTGTCTAGCTGAAAGCATAGCCAATAAGGAGTACGAGTTGTGCGCTGTCATCCGTGATGAGATGAATAGATTAAAGACAAACAAATAGATCATTATCTTATGGAAAAAGAGTTTTTATTGTCTGACGAGAGCCTGAACTCTCACCAGACCATTGTCAAAACCGATGGTATTGACATATCACGGTTTCTGATGAACCCTGTCATGTATTACAATCATGACAGGGGTAGAGGTGTTATCGGGCGATGGGCCAACGTGCATGTACGGGAAGGCAAGCTGTATGGCACGCCTGTATTTGACGAAAACCATGAACTTGGCAAGGAGGTAGCCCGACAGGTGAGAGACGGTTTCATAAAAGCCGCAAGTATAGGCATTGAAATCATATCACAACAGGGCAATATAATAGTCAAATGTGAATTAAAGGAGGTTTCGATCTGCGACATCCCCGCCAACAGTAACGCTTTACAGCTGTATTTCAATGATTCCGCCATATCGCACGCCCAATATATGAGTAAGACCAAATCATACGAGCAGGTTGAGAGGTCTCATTTAGCGCAGATCCGCAAGGCTCTTGATTTGCCAGAAAACGCCGATATGGCCGCGATTGTAGGTGCGGTGGAGGAATTGTCCGTGTATCGATCTGAAAAGCCTGACTGACGCCCGCTTAAAAATGGCTTGTGAGCGAGGCTTGATAAGCGAGATGGAATACAAGCAAGTATATCCGTTAATATATGATAATGCGACAAAGGTGTCGGAGTATCTCTCACGCAAGCAAAAGGAGTTTGATGAGACATTCGATGAGGAGTTTAGAAAATTCTGCTTTCGTAATGGCGATCGTTTACGTTATATAAACGATTGGAGAGGATTGAACCCCTTGGCTAAATCAAATTTTGAAGGATTCAAATTGATGGTTGCACATTTACCCGAAACTAAAAGCATTACCGAAATGATTAGAGAGAGTTCTCGAAATCGCGATAACGAGCGTCGGGATTGGACTCTCAATGATTACAGGAAGAATGATCTAAGGCGCTAGCTAAAGATCCGACATTATACAAAAGACTCATAGAGAATCACGATAAACATTATAGCATTTACGATTAATAATATGGCAAAACTGACAAAAGAAATATGGGTTGAACAACTCATGGAGAATTTTTACCCGGAAAGCTCTTTCCTTAAATATGCAAAGGACTTTTCGGAGTGCGTTGATTACAATGCAATAAATATGGCCGCTTCCGGCATTGATCCCAAGGTATTGATAAACAATACTACGTACCCGATCAAGGTTACACAGCGCGTTGATACGCCGATCAAGATTGAACTTGATAAGTTTGAGACCGAAAATACCCTCGTAAGACGGCCCGAAGTTCTTGAATACAGCTATGATCAGCTTGAATCCGTCCTGATGGGGCATCGCAACACCCTCCGGGCAAAGACAGCCCAAAAGGCGGCTCACGCCTTTGCTCCAAAAGAGGACGGGATATACACGCCCGTAATATCTATCACGGGCGATGTTGTGGCCGGACGCAAACGCCTCTCGATCGAGGATATATTGAACCTTAAGGAGCGTTTTGATGATGCGGATGTATACCGTTTGAGAAACGCTGTCTCGTGTTGACCCCCAAACACCTTTCAGACTTAATTCTCTTTGATGTGAAAGCGTTTAAAGACCTGACCGATATTGTTGATGGTCAGCCCAACAAGTTTGCCGGATTCAATATTCTTCAGACATCCATCACTCCGCGATATAATGCCACTACGGGAAAGAAGGTCGATTTTGAGGCCGAGAAAGCTGACACCGACACTTTCTGCTCATTCGCTTTTCATGGTGACGAGGTAATGAAGGCTGATGGAGAGGTTTATATGTATCTCAGAGAGGATGACCCGGAGGAGCGCGGCGATATTGTCGGCTTTGACAAAAGATTCATCGCTCTGCCTATCCGAGAAAAGGGCATAGGCGTCATAATGAGCACTATGGTATAAATACTCCTGATTGAATTTAAAAACAGGCCTGAGGCTCCTTAAATTGGGCCTCAGGCCTGTTTCTTTTCGTTACTTCCAATTGAATCCTTGATGTTCTTGGCAGAATTGCTTGTATTTAGCCGGATCCTGCCGCATTGTACTGATCATCTCATCTTTGGTCAGTATAGTGGTGATAGTCCTATCAGAGACAAAGAACTCCTTCTCACAAAGTATCTTCATTGTGTCATCCAACCGAAGCCCTCTCTTTTCGGTATAATAATAAAAACGCACGGCGACAAGTTTGTCACGAGTTGCCAGCCGTTCTTCTCGGGTGGTAGCTACCGCACCCAGCACCTTGTCTATTGGAGTAGTTGATAATTTTGCCATAATGACAAAGATAGCAATTTTATCCGACTATATGAAGTGTTGCTGTTGTTCTTGTGCAGTCATTTCAACAATTTTTGCCGTTTCAAAAAAACTATTTTTGCCATTTCAAAAAAACTGCGACATAACTTTGCACAAATAAAATCTGTTATAATATGAAATGGTTTAACATTCTTATAAGTTTATGTTTAGTATTTGTTAGTTGCAATTCAAATACTAAAAATGAAAATACAAACTCAGATTCCGTAGTTAATACGGAAGATAAAACACAAAAAGAAGTAGCTATAGGTGAAAACTCGCCCTTTATTTCTACCTTTGATGAAACCACAAATCCAAATGCAGGAAAAGAAGCATTAAAGGGTCTTGAATTCGGTATAACTGAAGCTCAATTTAATAAATTTGAAAAGAAATTTCTTGCAAATTTTGAAGATGATGAAGTATATGGTTACCATATAGGAGATTTCACATTTCATGATGTAACTCCTTATTATAATGAGGGGAAACTTTATAGACTGGATGTAAATGGATTTAATCACCTTAATATGGAAGAGATAATATCAGAAAGTAAGGTAATAAAATCCATTTTAAGTTCGAAATATGGCAACCCTATATTCGAGTGTGAAATACCTCATGATAAAGAACTTGCTGAAAATTCCGGAAAATGTATCGCTGAATGGAAAATAGGGAAAAAAACATTCAACTTTGTTTTTTTGATTTCACAAAAGCGGCTCATAGCAATTTATTGAAACTGGTTATTTTCCGATGCGATGTCGTTAACGAAATACAAAATAAGGAAAGCGAAAGGCAAGAAAAGTATAGTAATGCCAATACTGATATGATATAAATAAGCGCGTCTTTTCGTAACTCTCATAAGGACCATAACTTCGCTGAAAAATTCAGCAAGTTATGGACTTTTTTTTTCAGACAACCTCAATTTTAACTCGGTTGAAGACCTGCCCGGCCTTTCGGCTCATACAATCTTCAAGGGCAATTCTTCCTCGGTATTCAAAGAGGACGTTGACATCGTGCCTACCTTTGTCGATAATAAGCTCTCTTATATCCCATGGGGCGGCGACAATCAAATACCTTTCGCTATTCTCGACCTCATAGAGAAAGACGAAACCCTCGCCACCTGCCAATGTTTCAACGCCGAGGTCTGCTATGGCTCAGGCTTGCGGTATGATACCTGCTTCGTTTCTGTTTCGGTTAAGAATGAAGTCGAGGACTTCATTCTCGACAACGACCTCGCCTCATACTTTCTCGGAGTCAGTCAGGGCTTCAAGCACTTTGGCTTTGCAGTGTCAGTGCTTATCCTCAATGAAGACGGCACGAAAATCGTGCGCCTCATTCGTAAGGAAGCCAGTTATTGCCGTTTCGCACCTGCCGATGCGTCCGGCAAAATTCCGAAGATACTCTACGCTAACTGGCGTAAGGTCGTATCAATTTTTTTTCGTATTTAGTCAATAATAACCTTTGTATTGAATAAAATATATACTCTTTTATTCAATACAGTGGTTTAATTGAATAAAAAGAGCTAAATTTGCAGTCTAATAAGACGGCAATGAAAAATATAATCTTCAATCAAAAGACTGAACGCGATGAGCTGATGGCTCGTCCGTACCAACAGCGGCAAACCAAACATGATGTTGAGGAACTTCTCTCCAATCCACTAATCAAACTGATTACAGGCCCACGACGCGTTGGTAAATCAGTGTTTGCCTTGCTGATGCTTCAAGGGAAGAATTTTGCCTACCTGAATTTTGATGATGCACAGTTGTTGGAGAATTGGAATGAGGATTTGGTGATGTCGGCTCTTGATGACATATACCCCGGATATGATTATCTACTTCTCGATGAGGTGCAGAACCTCCCCGGCTGGGATATGTGGGTAAGCAAACTATATCGTCGCGGCAAGAATTTGGTTATCACAGGAAGCAACGCAAAACTCCTGAGCAGTGAAATGGCGACATCACTGACCGGACGCTATCTGAAAATAGACATGCTCCCTTTCAGCCTTGACGAAACCATGAGCTGGAATGACATCGACATCCATGCGCCGCGTGAGGAACAGCTTGCCAAAGCCACCGTACTCGCCGATGATTATATGCGCAACGGCGGTTATCCCGAAACCATAAAGGCGAGAGCTATCACAAAGAACTATCTCTCCACTTTATTCGACTCCATATTGCTTAAAGATGTTGCGAAGCGACATAATGTAAGGAACACGACCGATCTGTATAACCTTGCCACATACCTACTTTCCAACTTTTGCAACCCGATTTCCTCAAACGAACTTGCTGTAGAGTTGGGATTGTCAAGTGTGGCAACTACTAAGAAATTCTGCGACTATCTCGCCGAACCTTACCTATTTTTCTATCTACCTCGCTTCAACAATAAACTGAAACTGATGAAGAAAGCTCCGCGCAAGGTTTATGTTGTGGATAACGGATTTGTGCAGAGCACCGCATTTAACCTAAGCGAGAACCTCGGACGACTTTTGGAAAATCAAGTATTCGTGGAACTCCTGCGCCGTGGCTACGAACCGGGCAACACACTATTCTACTACCGCACCCGCAACGACAAGGAAATTGATTTCGTGACCCGCCGCGGCACAAAGGTCGAGCAACTGATCCAAGTATGCTACGACATGACCTCCGAGAAAACCCGCAAGCGTGAACTCGATGCCCTCGTCGAAGCATCCGAAGAACTCCACTGCGACAACCTCCTCGTCATTACCAACGACCAAGAGGAGCAAGCCGAGTGGAAAGGCAAAACTATATATGTAGAATCAGTAAAAAACATTTACTCAAAAATGGATACGATATGGCAATGCAATTAATTTGTTATCGAATACCCTATTCCCCATCATGATTTATTTTGAAAATATAGCAGTTATATTGAGATGATCTTAGATTTTTTAGTAAATTTGTAATTTAAACATTAGAACAGATTTATGGCACTTTCGCTTAATGCAGAACAAAAGAATATTATGGACTTATTCGTAAACGAGAAACTATACAAGATTCCCGGTTACCAACGTCCCTATTCTTGGACTTTTGATCAATGTGAGCAATTTTATCGAGATCTCTATGACGCTTTTAGAAGAGATGATGACTATTTTATCGGAAATTTAGTTCTTGCACATGGTCGTAAGAATAAAAACACTTATGAAGTAGTCGACGGTCAGCAACGTATAATTACTTTGTGGATTTTACTATACGTAGCTCATCGTATGTTTAAAGGTCTAGATAAACTAGAGAGGACTTTATTTATCGAAGGTTGGACGGGTGCAGAAAAAAATTTACGAATTGACTCACAAGTATTTGAAAACGACGATAACCATAATCTTTCGCAGCTATCGAGGGACAATGGTTCTGATCTTGAGCAAAAATTATCGATTGTAAAAAATAAAAAAAATGAGATAGAATTTTCAAAATGTTCAAGCCTAATAGAGTATAATGCCCTATGTTTCTATAATTGGTTTTCTTATCTTGCGAATAATATAGGGAATGAAAGAACTATACAATTTATTCGTTTTATTGTAGAGCGGGTTTATATGTTGCCAATAGAACTTACTGATGAAGATGCAGATAAAGCATCTGGACAAGCTCTTACTATATTCGAGACACTTAATGATCGTGGTTTAAACCTGGAAGATGCAGATATTTTTAAGGAAAAACTCTTCAATAAATCTCGTTCAACTAATACGGGAAATGATTTTATAGAAAAATGGAGTGAATTAAAGCAATCATGTTTAATTATTGGATCGAAAATAGATGATCTATTCAGGTTCTATATGCATATTATACGTGGACTAAACAATGAACCTGGATATAATCAGAATCTAAGGGATTTTTTTACAACTAATGACGTATCCCCACTGTTGATAGAAAGCTATGACAAAGTACTCAATGATCTTAATAAGATTATTGAGGCTATCTCGTGGGTAAAAGAGGCAAGTACAAATAAGGATGAACTATCCGCATGGTTACAGCTGATAAATGTATATACAAATCAGTATCCTCTTTATGCAGTAGTTGCTTATATTTTTAAACATCCTAATCCTGATTCCCATAAAGTTGTTTCATTTCTGCAATCCTTGATAAGATACTGTTACTATAAGGGGGCTACAACTTCCGTGGATAACGAGATTTATTCAATAATCTGCAATATAATGCATGATAAGGATATCAAAGATTACAAGCAAATCTCTATTGAGAATTCATATTTTGACCGATTGGGAAAAATGCGAGTACCTTATGCTCTCTTGGCTTACTATTTAGACAATCCTAAGGGGTTGGAAAATTTTTCTGTTGATAGGATTTTATCCAACAAAGATCTAGATTTGACACTTGATAATGAGTCATCTTTTACAGAAACAAAAAAAATGTTAGATTCTTTGGGTAATGCAATAGTAGTTGATTGTCCTCGTCGATATGGAACTTATGAGAAGAGAGCAAGTTATTACAATGTAAATAGTGATATTCCAGCGGTTAGACGTATATTTGCTTTAAATGATTTTCCCTCATTCTCATTTATCGAGCAAAGAGATAATGCAATAAAAAACCGATTGGTAGAATTTTTCAAAGGAGAATAATATGTTTATTGAAAATATAAAAATTGAGAAATTTAAAGGATTTTCCAGTGCTGTGGAAGTCAATAATATGAAAGATATGAACCTTCTTATATATGGAGAGAACGGTTCGGGAAAAAGTTCACTGTATGAGGCCATCAGACTAACAATGTATTATAATAGATTGTATAAAAATGCTGTTGACGGTGCAATTGATCCAGCTGATGAAATCAGAAGACGTGATAATTGGTTAACCAAGTTAGCATATGCAGAAACACCTCCTTTCATTGTTGAGATTAATAACACAACATACAATACTTTGAACACATCAAATGTAGATTGCTATATGTTATCATACGTTGATAGTCATTATTTCCCGTTTGATCAAGATGGAAAACTTTCTCTTAACGCTATGTTATGGGGGCTAAATTTCCCTGACATTCCAACAGATTTTGTAAAAGATAGTTTTGAAGTGATTTTAGCAGAAGTCAACAGTGTTCTTAAAAAAGAATTTTATCTCAATATTAATATAACAGTAGATGGCACTAATGATTATAATATCATTATTGAAGATAGACATTCTGGCTTAAAAAAATCAACAAATATCGATCAATATTTTAATGAGGCTAAGTTGACAATCATAAATCTATTGATTAAATTAAGTGCAGTAGAGTTGCTTGGCGATCACTCACATGAAAAATTGCTCATACTTGATGATGTTATTTCTAGTATGGATATGGCAAATCGTACTTTTTTTACTCATTATATATTAACACATTTTTATAAATATCAAAAGATTATATTAACTCATAATGCAAGTTATTATAATCTATTCCAGAGCGCAATAATTCTCCATGAGAAGAACAAATGGATACAGCATTCCTTATTGGTAGTCGGTGACAGTATTAATATTGCTTCCTCTTCTGTTTTAAAGAGTCGTGATGCCAAGACGCTGAACGACCATTATATAACTGGGAGAATTGCATCGAATGATATTGCGAATAAAATTCGTCAGTGCTTGGAAACACAGATACATGAACTTGCGTTATGGCTTCATATGGAAAGTGTGGATCAGTCCGGCCGCATAATAAATAATCTATTATCTGGGACAAAAAAAGTATATCTCAAAGTTGATGGCAAAAAGGTACTTCTTTCTGAGGATCTGAATTACGATTTGCAGAATATTTTGAATGATGGGACCAAAACAGATTCGGGTAAAGTCACGGATTGTCTTAACAAAATAAGAGAGTATGATTGTACGAATGAACTAACCAAACTCATTCCAATCATCAAAGAGGTTAGATTATACGAAAAACTAGTTCTTCACCAGCTTTCTCACGGACGAACTGGTTTACCTTCTTTTTCGAATTCCGAAATTAAGAAAAGTCTCGACCTTCTCATATTCCTCTCTAACTCTCTTGCAGATATTTCCAAAAATATATATGAGGCATAACCTAAGCGTTGACGAGGTAAGTGAATGAATTGAACATTTCATAATTTTGACAATCAAAGAATATGAAATATCTTTGTAGTACCCAATGTAAACAATTGGGAAGAACATTGAAATAGTGCCGTGTGCAATTCGTGAACGATGGAAAGCGTGGCATTACAATAATATGAATACTACTTAGTTAAAGCGTATTCCGCGGTTCCAGGTGGTTTGTTGATAAAATATAAAAATCAAGCAGTTAGACTAAAAATCTGGCTGCTTCTTTTCTTTTGTGTACACCGTGGTTTTACTATGAAAGTTAAACCGAGAGTTAAACCAAAACTTTCATGAGTGAAACAGTTAAAGTGATGTTACATAATTAACGGTGACTTGAGGGAGCTGCCTATTCAACTTTTAGGGCTTTTATTGTCATGACCTCGCTCATAACAGCTTTTTTTGTAATTTTGTACGGAATTTCAGATATATGCAAGTTAAGAACGCATAGATTTTAGTGCAATCTGTAATTATGAGTGATTTTAAGATTAAAGGACATTTGGCCATGATGGGTGCAAATGTGACTTGGGGCCTCATGGCACCGATAGTAAAACTTGTACTTGCCTCCGGGGTTATAGCACCGCTTCTTTTAGTCGATTTCCGAATGGCAGGTGCCGCAGTGCTGTTTTGGATCACGTCAATTTTTATGCCAAAGGAGCATGTGCCGTTACAGGATATTCTACGTCTCTTCGGTGCCGGAATGCTTGGCGTGCTTTTCAACCAAGGATGTTTCATTGTAGGCGTGAGCCTCACCACACCGAGCGAAGCGTGTCTCGTCACCACGACGATGCCTATGTGGGTCATGCTGCTTGCGTGGCTTATACTCCGAGAGCCAATCAGTCTGAAGAAAGCAGGAGGAATAGTCATCGGCGCCTCAGGAGCCCTGATACTGATGCTTGGCAACACGCTGTCGTCGGACGCGGGGGCAGCCAATCCTCCGCTCGGCGATTTCATTATACTCATGGCACAGTTGAGCTATGCGCTTTATCTCACACTCTACCGGGACTTCATCCGCAAGTATTCTCTCGTCACACTTATGAAATGGATGTTCCTTTCAGCATCAATAGTTGCGTTGCCCCTTACTTCGCCGGTAATAGCATCGACCAACTGGGTTAATATAAGCGTCACCGAGTGGTTTGGGGTGGCGGCAGTAGTTGTCGGCGCCACTTATATAGCCTATATCTGTATAATGATAGGACAGAAAAATCTTCGTCCAACCATCGTGGGAATGTATAACTATGTTCAACCTGTTGTGGCTACATCGGTTGGTATATGGCTTGGCCTTGATAGATTCACGCTCCTCAAAGGCATAGCTGTGGTGTTGATATTCAGCGGTGTATGGCTGGTGACGGTAAGTAGATCCAAAGCTACCGATTGTTCGCTCCAGACAGAATGAAAGGAGCAGTATAATGACAATGAGCAATAGAAACAGCATGACATTTTGATATGAAAATAATATCTCTTCGGAAGAATCCGGAATACCTTGAAAGAGCGATAGTCTATTTTCAAGAGAAATGGGCTACGGAAGACTCAATGGCGGTGTATGATGATTGTCTGCGTTATTGCATCGGGGCAGTCAATCCTCTCCCTCAATGGTATCTGTTGATTGACGGTAATAGAATCATCGGATGTGCCGGATTGGTGACCAATGATTTTAATTCACGTATGGACCTGTCTCCGTGGTTTGCCGCACTGTATGTCGAGGAGGATTGCCGTGGAAAGGCCTACGGCAGAATGTTGATAGAGCATGTCGCAGAGGATGCAGTAACGTTGGGCTTCCACGACCTTTATCTCTGTACAGACCATATCGGCTATTATGAACGATACGGACTCAATTTCATCGGACACTGTCATCATCCTTGGGGTGAGAAAACAAGAATCTACCATCTGAAGTTGTAAGATTGATAATTCTGTATCTTCAAAAAATTGGTTTGATTGAGACACATGACACCTACAAATATCCTTGACATAAAAGAACGTGAGAAATTCCGGCAGTGGCTGCTCGATAATCATGCCACCGAGCGGGAGTGCTGGGTCATTGCGAAACGTGGCAAAACACCTCCAGAGGAGGCTCTCTGGTATCTTGACGCTGTCGAGGAGGCTCTATGTTTCGGTTGGATTGACTCTACATTGAAAAATGTAGATGGAGAACCACTGCAACGATTCGGACCGAGAACCAAATCCGGTAAATGGACAGAGCTCAATAAGGAACGGTGTCGCAGATTGGAGAAACTGGGCCTGATGACAGAAAGCGGCCGTAGAGCTTGTCCCGATCTTACCGCAAAATTTGAAATTATGCCTGAGATAGTCAAGGCATTCAAGAAAACGCCCTCTGCATGGGAGAATTTTCAGGCCATGCCGGCACTCTACCGTCGTGTGAGGATAGATAATATCCACAGAGTAAAAGCTAAACCGGAGTTATTCAATAGCCGCCTTTCCAAACTGATAGAGGCAAGTGCCAGAGGCGAAATGATCGGTGACTGGCATGACTGCGGTCGTCTGCTCGATTATTAGGCAATTAACTTTCACCGTTTGTCGAAGAAAAATCGCCAAGCTGGCTGACAATGAAAATATTATATGACTAAAAATTTCAATACATATATTGAGCATATTGATGTTGATGCGTGGCGCGAGATTTGCGTCAGCAAGGGTACACTGCGACATTTTACCAAGGGCGAGGAATTTGTCTCAATAGGCAAGGTCGGCCGCTATATCGGATTTATCCAATCCGGTACGCTTAAATATGTGGCTCGTTCCGCTGATGGCACCGAGCATGTGATGGGATTGGTGTTTGGCGAAGGTTTTGTTGGCGACTGGCCTTTTTGCATATACGGACAAAAGGCTAAACTGGCGATAGTAGCCGCGACAGATTGCAAAATTTACTGTGTATCATCAGAGGAAGTGAAGAAACGCATGGATAATGACCCAAAATTTCGCGATGTTATAATGCACTCCACCGAAGAGGTTTACACCACAGTCTATGACCGCTATGTTGACTTGTATGTCAAGACACCACAGGAAAGATACGATGACCTTATCAATAGACACCCCGACCTTTTTAACCTCTTTTCTCTCAAAGACATCGCTTCTTTCCTGAAAATCACGCCGACACATCTGAGCCGATTGCGAAAAAGCGATAGCAGACAGTGTTAAATTACCTATTAGTGAGTTGGCGGACTGTCACATAAGGCTCGCTTTTGGAGGTGTGAATCAATTTTTCCACTGCGTGGCCGGTTCACGTATCTGCATCTGAGCAAATTTAACAGGCTTGATAAAAGCAAAGGAGAGATATTCAGCAGATGCCACCGAGATTACACATATCCCTCCCTATAACTATCAAGGTACTCACAGATTAAAATTTCAGTATCAAAACGTAATGTGAATTTTTTATCTCTGGGGGTGATGATTTCAGCATGTTGACTGTCTTATTATATATAAACCGCCCACAGAATGCGATATCCCACAACCGAGTTCTCGACACTCTACTACCGATGTTTCCTGCTCGCGAGGAGGTTAGCCATAAGCCGCCTCCTGACAACTATGTCCCATTAAAAAACTTGACTATCAACAAATGTTGAGAGTTTTTATTTTTATTGGTTGTATCTTTGCTTATCAGAAACATAATAACTTGAAAACAGATGGACAAATTTATGGTTGGTGCTAATTTTCGGGATTTGGTTTACCATCTCCTCCACGATTGGGCTATAAATGATGTTAGGAATAGACAATCGACTAAATGGTGGAGGTGGATTCTTGACCCACTTAGCCTGACAGTGGGCATTTGGTTTATCTGGGAATTTTGTTATTTTTTTCACTGTAACTTTGATTATTGATTCGACTTCAAATCGTACCTGATATAGATTCACAACTATGGCAAGAGTTATCACATCAATCATATTGTCAGCTATTGCTGCAATTCCTGTATCTGCTCAGGAACAAGCTGACACGTTAAAAACACAAGACCTGAATGAGGTGGTGGTGCAAGCACAGATGCAACGTGCCTCATTGGTAAAGGCAACCTATATCCCGTCAGGAAAGCAGAAAAACGCGGCTCAGAACGCTGTGGACCTTCTGCGGCAGATGGCTATTCCTCAAATCAGGATAAACCCGATTGATGAGACCGTCACCGACAATGTAGGCGGCAACGTAGCCATTTACATCAATTTTCTTGAAGCCTCTAAAGAGGAAATGGAAGGACTGCGAACCGCGGATGTGAGGCGTGTTGAATATCTCGAATTTCCTACTGATCCTCGTTTCCGTGGGGCTGAGAGAGTGATAAACATTATAGTGCAGGAATATGCATACGGAGGCTACACAAAGGTGACTGCTAATGAAAATTTCCTTGTCGGCTTGTCAAGTCGTGTCAACATATTCTCAAAGTTCTCTTACAAGAAGATGACATACGACCTGTATGCCGGTGCCAACAACTGGAGCAACCACCATATTGGGAGCACGACAGAGGGCATTTATAGTTTGACCGGGGAGGATGGCAAAGAAATTTCGCTAATCCGTAAGGAAACACTTGAATCGTCACATTATAAGCAGAACCAATATCCTGTCACTTTCCGTGCCACGTATAACAGTAACAAAATCCAGATACGCAATCTGCTTGCCTTTACCAACTTAGGAATACCCACAAATGAATATTCAGGCAAACTGGAGTATTCTCCCAATTCAACTCAGGGATATTCTTTTGACCGAAAAAATCCGAACCGTTCTAATTCAGTCGCTTATTCGGGCACATATTTCTTTGCTCTGCCAAAGGGTTTCTCAGTTGACTTCTCTCCTTTGTTCAGCTATACCCACGGCAATGATTATACCTATTATTCAGCATCAAATCAGCCGGTTATTTACCGTCATGCTAAAGAGAACGCCTACAACTATCGCCTGAACCTATATATCCGAAAAAATTTCGGGCAGAAACACTCTGTGATGTTAGGTGGGAACTATGGCGACAACATCAACCGTCTTGAATACACCGGAGACAACGGATATAAAGACAAATTCCATAACGCTTTTGGCGCAGGTATGGTCGGCTACAATTTCCAGACACAGAAAATATCAGTTAATCTTGATGCCGGTCTTGCTTGGGAAAACAGCGATATAAATGGCAAAAAGAACAGTGACACTTATCCGTTCACTCATATAAATGTGCGGTATGTTCCAAATCAGAAAAACAGCTTCTCCGCTTATTTTCAGTATGCAACTAACAGCCCAGGCATCTCAGAGAAATCATCCGACTTACTCCGTGAGAATGAACTGATGTATATTACAGGAAATCCATTATTGGAAAATTGCAGACACACAACAGTCAACCTGGCATATACATGGATGCCGTCAAATGCTTTTGGCATGAGCGCATACGGTCGCTGTTTTGGTATGTATGATCGTCAATTGCTTGTCTATACTCCTTATGAGGATGGGAAAGCCCTGTTGCGGTCATATATCAATGACGGTGATTATCTTAATGGAGAGATTGGATTAGCCGCCAACTGGAAACTTCTTGACGGAAAACTCCAACTCTATGCCAATCCCAGTCAGTCGTTTTACAAATCAACCGGTAGTTTTAACGACAACTGCAATTCGTTCCGTGTGACAGCTCAGGCCATTTATTATCTTGATAGTTTCTATTTTCAAGCCTATTATGAAAGCCCTCATAAAAGCATGTTTACCGCTTCTCCCCGAATAAACAAAGGTCGTAATTTCCACAGTGTAACTGTAGGGTGGGCCAACGCTAACTGGAATCTGCGTGTCATGGCTGCCAACTTCTTCAATAAAGGATGGAATGGCGCGACAAACACCACCGTTTCACCATATTATAGTGAGCGACAGACCATCATCGGCACATCATCACACCCTCGTATAAATTTCACTGCTACTTACACATTCGGTTACGGCAAGAAAGTACAACGAGGGAATGAAGTCGGCGAACAATCGGGAGCTGCTTCCGCAATCTTGAAATAACAACTGATTATTATTGCAAAATAACGATAAATAGTGTTAAAACCCATGACTCTCAACATTTGTTAAGAGCCAAATTGAAAAGATTGATTAATTTTGCTCATCAAAGCTTTGACCGAATCACCCAATCATACCCACAATAATAGCTCTCTTTGCCATATATGATTTATGGTCGCAGACGTAGCCATATATTTTCTTGACCCCGATTATCACGAATGAAGATGAAACGACTGATTTACATAATTTGTGTATTGATGTATGTTCCGCTCTCAATGGCAGCGGAAGATAGGCCCGTTGCGTTTATGAAAGCGCAATATAAAGAGTGGCATAAGATTAAAAACACGGAAAAAGATACATCAGATGTTTCCGAAAATAAATATGTCCTGCAGATAGGGCGTGGTGTATCATACTATTATGATCCTCAAACGTATTACGTTGATTCCCTGGAAAATGACCCTACAGGGAAAGCTATACGGGATCAGGCGATGCACGACGCTCTTAACGAATTTATGAATAGCGGAGCAGACGCATTTGCCATAATGCGCGATAAAGGTCTTATGGCGGAGAGCAGATATAAAAATCAAAAAGATTTCCGGTCAAATATTATCACTGTGTGGAATACTAATGGTGGCGACGTATATCAATATGAAACCGACATGAATGATTTGAATTGGGAGATTTGTGATTCGACGAAAATCATACTCGACTACGATTGCAACCTTGCTACGGCGGATTATCATGGCCGCAAATGGAAAGCGTGGTTTGCTCCGGAGGTGGCAATTCAGGAAGGTCCATGGCAGCTGTGCGGTCTTCCGGGATTGATATTTGAAGCAGAAACAGAGGATGGGGAATACGGATTTGAAATCACCGGAATCCAAAAGTGCAATGAGTCATTCAAGCCTATTCTTATAGATTCGGATAATCTTTTTAATACCCCACGCAAGTCATTTTTGAAAATGAAGGATTACGCCAGACGCAACCGTTCGTCTCGGATCCGTGCCATGACTGGAGGGAAAGTCAAAGTTGATGCTGACTACAAAGGCTCCGATGATTTCCTTGAAACAGACTATCACGAATGATTATGAGGCGACTATTTTTTATACTGCTTTTGTTGGCTGCAACTACAGCATTTGCAAAAGATTTCGTAAAGGATGCCGAACCGGCTATCCTTGAGGTGCATTACACCCGTATTGAAGTTACCGATACGACAAAGCGTAATTCTCATTTCTTTAAGGATCCTGTAATGCTCAGAATCGGGAAAAACAAATCCGTTTTTTGCGGGACAAAGAGATTATGGCAGGATTCTATAATGGTATGTGACCCCGCGACTTTCTGGGCCATAGATCAGGCAAAAACTATGAGTGGCAAGCGCGATGATACACAATTGGCTTGTGGTCACTATTGGAGTTATATCTATAAAAACATTCCTGAGAGGCAAGTCACTGAGCGCCTATATTTTGATATGGAAAGTTGGCAATATACTGAAGATTGGGAGAAACCGAACTGGGAAATCTGTGATAGCACAAAGACCATATTGGGGCATGAATGTATTGAAGCATCTACTGATTACCGTGGAAGAAAATGGACAGCTTGGTTTGCACCCGAGATTCCCATTCAAGAAGGGCCGTGGAAACTATGTGGTCTTCCCGGACTGATTCTCGAAGCACATGATGCCACCAATGATTATATCTTTGAAGCCAACGGTATTTTGCAGAATCCCAATTCAGAAGTCGGGATATTCACCTATGATGACAAACGAGGATACAACACTGTAAGCCGTGACAAGTTTTTCAACAACTGGTGGAAATACTCAAACTCAAATTTTGCGTCGAAAATACAAGCAGCCTATGGAGTTGGTTCAACCCCGACCAATGAGAAACAAATCGTCCATCACGACAAAGAGGAAACCAACTATCCTCACGACCTATGAACCGACTGTTATTCATAATTGCATTTGCATTGGCTGCGCTGACTGGTGTGGCGCAGGTCAATGTGTCTGGTGTGGTCGTGGAGGAGGGCTCGAATGAGCCGTTGACCGGGGCATCTGTGATTTTGCGTAATGCTGAGGGGAAGATTAAGAAATATGCCACTTCTGATGCCAACGGCAAGTTCTCAATTTCAACACCTGGCATCAAGGGCTATACCCTCGATGTGTCGATGATGAGTTTTGCAAAGCAGTCTGTAAAACTCGACAGCGTTCAGTTGCCGGTTACTATCGTCATGGAGGCTTCGGCCACTATGCTCAAAGAGGTTGCGGTGAAAGCTGACCGAATCCGGGAGCAGGGGGATACAATTACGTACAACGTTGGGAGTTTCGCACAGGCACAAGACCGCAGTATTGGCGATGTCCTAAAACGTATGCCAGGTATTGATGTGTCAGCTTCAGGCAAAATTCAGTATCAAGGTGAGGACATAAACAAGTTCTACATAGAGGGTTCCGACCTCTTGGGTGGCAAATACGGCATAGCCACCAATGGCATAAACCACGATGATGTGGGCGCCGTCGAGGTGATGGAGAATCACCAGCCTATGCAGGTACTGTCGGGTATCAGTTTCTCAGATAAGGCTGCTATCAATCTCAAACTGAAGAACAAAGCGAAAGCCACATGGACTTTTCATGGCGATGCCGGAGGCGGTTACGCATGGCAACCAGGGGGAGCTGTGTGGGATGGCGAACTGTTCGCGATGGCCGTCATGCCCGGATTTCAGAACATCACAACGTTCAAGACCAACAATATAGGAGAGGATCTGTCGGCAAGTGCCACTGATTTCTTCGCCTCAAGCCGTGCGACAGGACTGAGCCAATATGTCAGCGTGTTGCTTCCAGGGGTACCGAACCTTAGTCGCAAACGCACGCTGTTTAACCGTTCGGCGTTGGTATCAACAAACAGCCTCTGGAAAGTGAGGAATGGTGAGTTCAAGGCGCAGATTGACTACTCGTTTAACCGCGTCACAGCCCAGGCTGCCAATATCACCACATATTTTCTCGAAAGCGGCGACCGTGTGATTACTGAAAACCGTGATGGACGCGATCGCTCACACTCTCTTTCCGGCAAGTTTATCTATGAGGTAAATCAAAAGACAACTTTCATCAACAATACACTATCTACAAATATCGATTGGGATGATGTAAGTCTTGGTGTGACCGGTTCGTTGCCTAACGAACAATCAGCAAAATTGCCCGACTATTATGTGGCAAACAAATTCAAGATGATCAAGCGGTTCAACGGTAAACATTTGGTAACGTTTCAGAGCAATAACGAATGGGTGTCGCTGCCGCAGACACTCAATGTGTCATTAGAAGGCAACAATATCCGTCAACATATCGGCGACCATGCTTTCTATACCCATGAGAGTGCCGCCTACGCTTTCTCAATCAAGGGTATAACAGTCAGCTTTGAAGGTGGAGTGAAAGGATATTTGCGCTCGCTCAATACCGAACTGCCTGATATGCCGAAAGAGATACCGGGAGAGACTGAAAATGTGCTGAATACAAATTATTTCACAGTCTATGCCACCCCGAAGTTTGAGTATTGGGTTAGGCGTGTGAATTTCACTCTCAATGCCCCTGTCAGCTTCGCGCATTACACCTTTGACAAGGCTCTTGCCAACCGCTCTGAGGTATATTTCTCCCCCTCGCTCAGCATGAACTGGAAACCGAACAACCGTTTTTCAATGACTCTTCGAGGAGGCACAGGTCGCTCCCCTATGAATCTCAACATGATTCAGCCTGGCTACATCATGACCAACTACCGTACATTTAAACAAGGGGTGGATGAGTTTTACAACTCTACTTCTCAGAACATTTCTGCAAGTTTCGCCTATAAGCACACTCGCCGCGGAGTGTTTGCCAACGCTATGGTAATGCAGTCGTGGTCGCACCTCCCATACACAATGGCGCAGCAACTCTACGGCGATTATATTGTCTATTCTTATACCGATGCCAAAAGTGACGGACAAAATCTGATGGCTATGGGTAGCATCGGAAAGACTCTCGACTTCATGCGTGGCTCGGCAAACGTCAACGGCTCATTCAATCGTGGCGAGGCGCATCTCTTCTCCGAAAACAATGCCGTTAACTCAGTAAGCCTTGAGTGGAGTGTTGGTGCTAAAATTAATGGTGCGCCGTTAAAGTGGCTGAGTTTTGATTATTCAATAGATTTCTCTGATAGTCAGCTCCGGATGAACGGAGTCAAGAACTCATGGCTCAGTGGCATGGAGAACTCGTTGCTGATCAACATAATGCCACACTCCAAATGGGAATGGCGTATGATGGGTGAGCATTACCGCAACGAACTCACCGAGGGTACGTATAAAAACATGTTTCTGCTCGACACGAAGGTGGTCTATAAACTCAGCAAACGTATTGAACTCTCCGCTTTGCTCAATAACATATTCAATCAACGTACATATAATTACACAACTTACAGTCAGCTCTCATCTTTTGAGTCGCAGCGATGGCTCCGCGGACGCGAACTGCTATTTACAATCTCCCTACGAAAATGAAAAAAATAATCACCCTCACAGTAATGTGCCTTGTGGCTATAGCCGCCGTCGCACAAGAAAATTTAGCGATAAAATATACCGTATCTAATCGAGACACAGATAGCGGCAAACCCTACTCATACGAAATGGTATTGGTCGCAAATCCACAAAAGTCGTTGTATTACAATACAGAGAGTCTCTTTTGTGACTCGTGCAACTCTACCCCGGAGGGTAAGGCAAAATTGCATGAGATACAGATGAAAGCTTGGAGAGTAGTTCAACCTGATGGCACAGTTACATTAGATGGACGAAAGCTCGGATTGGCACCAGAAAAAAAACAGTTCCTTTACGTTTCAAAAGATTATACAGCACGAGAATTAGCTGTATATGACCGTAAAGGGGACGGTCTATTTCATTATACAGAGCCCATGTCTGAAATTGAGTGGTCGATTATGGAAGACTCAACAAAGACAATCTTAGGTTATGATTGTATTATGGCCAAATCCAATTATCACGGTCGTACTTGGACTGTATGGTTTACAACGGAAGTACCAATTCAGGACGGACCTTGGAAATTACAAGGGTTGCCCGGAATAATACTTAGTGCAGATGGAGGAAACGATTTCCATGTTGATGCAACCGAAGTTGGAAGCACATCGCATCCAGTGCCTGATATGTATTTAGTCAGCGATTACGAGAAAGGTGAACGCAAGAAAATTCTTGCAGATCATGAATATTATATCAATAATTTTGAAAGTATTATGGCCGCAAGGGGTATTAAGATTAACGCCGATGGCTCTACGAGCTCTCGTCCAAAATATGATCGTTGTAGGCAAGCATGGGAAACTGATTACTAATAAGCATTAATTGACTTTCAACCCCCTCATATATGAACAGAATAAAGGTATTAATAGTAACATGCCTTGTGGCGATAACCGCAATCGCACAAAATGACAAATTTCTATTGGATTATAAATACACTACAACATCTGACAAAGAAACTATTGTAGATTATCGGCTGCACACATCCACTGAAAAATCAATGTTTTATAATACCACATCCTTGTGGATGGATTCTATTTCCCGTTCAGATGCCGCGTGTACCGCTTACGGCGAAATGGCTGCTTCAATGATGAGTAAGGGACAAGGTGCAGCAGTACCCGATAGATCTGCAAATATTTTTGTTTGTAAGTCGTTTTCAGACAACAGCATGAGGGTTTACGATGACTTCGATGACCAATTCGCATTCTATGATGAGAGTCTGGATGAAATGCGCTGGGAGATTGGTGATTCGGTTAAAGTTATACTCGATTACGAATGTGTACTTGCTTCAACCAATTATCATGGAAGGACATGGAATGTATGGTTTGCAATAGATTTACCAATACATGATGGCCCATGGAAATTTCATGGATTACCCGGACTAATACTGTCGGCTGAAGATGCGACTGGTTCTCATAAATTCGAAGCGATTGGAATAGAACGGACTGATACTCCCATACCCCAAATGTATAGGCAGGATTGGTATAGTAAGGAAGATAGAAAACTATTTCTTAAATCCAAAAGACAATACACAGACAATCCTCTGGCCTATATTCTTCAATCTCAAGGTATTCCTCCAAATGCTAATATAAAAGTGACAGATCTAAATGGCAATGAGATTGATCCCAATAGCCTTATAGATTCCTCATTTGATTTTCTTGAAACTGATTATAGATAAAAATATGCGCGTATTAATAGCAATAATAGTAACATGCATCGTGACGATAACTGCTGTCGCACAGGATAAAGCTGACATCCGTGTAAGCTATCTTCAAAAATATAAAAATCACACAGGCTACGACCTTGAGAAGAAATATATCCTTTACACCAACGGCGCAGTCTCTAAATTTTGCGACCCCATGGCAGAATACGTCGATTCCCTGTGTTCCACACCTAAAGGGAAAGAAGAATACAATATGATGTTGACAAAGGCAATAAAGTCAGGCTCTGCACCTTTGAGTCCTTCGTCAACGTTATGCGTGTTTCAATCTCTCGCAGACAATAAGGTGAAAGTTTTTGATAAATCGGGCAACGACTACTACACATATACCGAGCCTATGGGTGAGATGGAATGGGCCATTGGAGATTCAACAAAAACCGTGCTTGGCTATGAGTGTATAATGGCAAGGAGTAATTACCACGGTCGGGAATGGACGGCTTGGTTCGCGCCGGAAATACCAGCCTCATTTGGTCCATGGAAATTTCATGGCATGCCGGGGCTGATTCTTGAAGCCGTCGATGCAGACGACATGTATATGTTTGAGGCGACCGGACTGGAGAGATGCTCGAAAGAAATCAGTCCACTTTGTTCAATATCAAATTATTCTCGTGCTGACCGCAAGGAAATGCTCAAGGCTGCCAGATATATTCTTGATAATCCATATGCTTATCTTGCTGCAATTACCGGACAGTCGGTCAAAGAGTTAAAGGATGATGACGAGGAAGAAGATAATATCAATAAAAATTGGGATTTTCTTGAAACTGATTACAGATAAAAAATGAAAAGAATCATAACAGCAATAGTAACGTGCCTTGTGGCGATAACCGCAGTAGCACAAGAGAAAGCAGATATTGAAATTAGCTACACCGCATCGCGTGTCAACCTGCGGGATGGAAGCAACCTCACCCCCAATCAGTACATACTGCTTGCCAATGCAAAAGAGTCGAAATTCTATTCACCGATGACAGAATATCTCGACTCTCTGCAGTCGACTCCGGAAGGTGAGGCGAGATATAAAGAAATGGCTCGTGGAGCGTATCTGGGTGGAAAACTTGACGAGATGCCCAGACGCGACGGCTCTTACTATATATTCAAAAATCTGAACGGTAACAAGATGATGTATTACGACGTCAACGGCGTTGAGAAATATTGCTATGAAGAAGAAATCCCTCAGATTGAATGGGAACTTACCGACAGCAACAAGACTATTCTCGGCTACGAATGTCAGATGGCAACCGGCAATCTTCACGGTCGAAAGTGGAAGGTGTGGTTCACTCCCGAAGTCCCAGTGATGAACGGACCTTGGAAATTCAGCGGATTGCCAGGCTTGATTTTGGAAGCAACTGACGACTCCGGCCTGTATAATTTCACGGCCACTGGTATTCAACAGACCGGACGCCTGATGATGCTTATGTATTCAGCCGACGATTATGAAAAAATAAGTCGCATAGAGTTCCTGAAAGCCAAACGACAATTTATTGACAATCCTTTGGGCACGATGAATACGCAACTCAGCGCGTTTGGAATAACTATTGGTGATGCGACTACCAAACTTGAATATAAACCTCGTGAAGAAGTTGACTTTATAGAGACTGACTATTAAAACACTAATCTACAGTTTTTCAGATGTCCGGTTTGTCTAAATCAATCATAGAGGCCCTTATGGTATTACTTTTGATACTCTGCGCTTGCTCGTCGCATCGCAGGGCTGATGGGTGGTATCTGCTTGCCGACTATCCGGACAATTCGGACAATTCGATTGTAGGTAAACCGTTGGCCACTGTCAAGGACTTTGAGAGAGTTGTGATAGTCCGGGACACATTTGTCATCAATGGTGATACCGTCAGTCAGTTATTGATTCAAGGACAAGTGAAACCGGAAAAACGCCGACAATGGGCAGACGACACAGAGCGGTTAATTGGCAAAAGGCTGGGCTTCATCTATAATGATTCCATTATAACCGCACCTCAAATCAACGCACGTATCGAAAGTGGTTCATTTCAGATAAATAGTCCTGATACTGTCCTTATCCGAAACATCTATAATTCAATCATTAGCAAATAAACGACAATGAATAAATATCTCATACTCATACTCACGATAATAGCGCTTTGCTTTTCTTCGTGTTCAAGTGACTCCGATGAAATGGTGGACTGGATGTGTTGGTCGCATGACAACCAATCACCGGAGGATATAAAATATGACTATATGCTTGATGCCGTCTCCAAGCTCAATCTTGAGGTTGATTATAAAGGAGGCGATATAATCCTCATTTGCAATAATTACGATAATCTATTGCCAATCGGCACTGATGGATCCAACACTTACGATTGTGGGTGGGGCGTATTCACAGTTGACGGCCGCAAAGTAAAGTGCCATTTCCCGGAGGATGCTTCTGGAAAACCGGAAGCGATGGAACAAATCACAATTTCCGCTAAAAATGGGAAAGTAGTGGTGAATACTATTTTGCTCGTCAAGAGAACATTTGGCGAACTTAAGCCCGAACCTGATTCCGAGGAATTGCCCGATGAATACAAGTTCAAACTTGTCAAAGCTGGATTAATGCCATTTATGAACAATGATTTCACTGTTCCGGCACCATTTGACAATATAATCTACCGTGTCACTGACTACTACGAACGATATCAGCCCTTTGGATTTCCGGAATTCACCCAACATTATGATTCTATCGTGTGGTGCGCGGATGGATTTCCTAACACCGTAAGAATTTATGAACGACATAATTCATATACCACGAATGAGGAGCATTTCAATAGTCAGTTAAGCACATATTTCTTCAAAAGTGGAGAAATAAAGAATCAGCTCAAAGGTTATCTGGATGGGAAAGTAGTTTATTCTACATCGTTAACCACATATCTTTATGAGCGAGACTTCCTCTGTTATGATTGGGTTGAAGGCAGTTTCGCAATCGCCAATCCCTCCAATCACGGCATATATTGTCTACTTGATAAAAAATATGAATATACCGCATTGGATGCTCAGGTCATGAACGGCACTCGTTATGGACATATCGGTGTAAGAAATACCAGTGGCTTATCGGAAGATGATCGTCTTTCATATCAACAAGATGCACTTATGAGTCTGATGGCGTGTAATATCGGACAGGCTCAGAGTGCAGCAGGGAAATTGATATTGTTCAAATGTTTACCGACAGATGGATTTGACGCAATAAAATATTGGGAAAATAAGACCACCCGAATTATTCTTTTGCATCAGCTCCCGGCTGATGATGTCAGGGAAAAGTATTATCTACACATCGAATCAAAATGAAAAGATACGCAATTATATTTTCAATTATACTCAGTGCTCTCTGCACCTTAGGACAAGAACGGCATGATGTACATGGGAGTCATGACAAGTATGAAGTCGGGCGGCATCATCGTCCGTCATACTTTGTTGATGGCGATAAAGTGTTCTTTGAGGGGAGCCTCGTAGATTACGCTTCGGCATCGTCATTCAAAATATTGCGCGATGGCTATGCGAAAGACAACTGGAATGTATATTATTGTGGCGTTAAGCTTAACGGTGCGAGCAGTAATTCGTTCAAAGCCTTGGGGTATGGCTATGCGAAAGATAACTGGAATGTCTATTATGACGGTGGAAAGATTGACGGAGCTTCATCCAATTCCTTTACTGTGCTGTCTGACTGGTATGCAAAGGATAACTGGAACGTATACTATGATGGATTGAAAATCCAGGGTGCATCTCAGAATAGTTTCAAAGTGCTACGAGATGGTTATGCCAAAGACAACTGGTTCGTCTATTTCGATGGTAAGAAAATAGAAGGTGCTTCAGAAAATAGTTTCAAGGTCCTTCGTGAGGGCTATGCCCGCGACGATTGGAATACCTACTATTGGGGAAAGAAAATTTAACAAAACCAAAGAATAAAAATGAGAATACTGAAATATCTATCACTTATTCTTTTGGTCAGCTTGATTTCCTGTTCAGACGAACCGGAACAGACTGATGATTTGTCAATCCAACCATTGGTTCAATCAGTATGCGAGTATGATAATAAGGGGTTCAACGCACCGGCAGATCCTCCTGAATACTACATAATCAATTCAGCGCGAGACTTAGCAAATCTTCCGGATGGCGCGTTGGCATTGACTTCCGATTTTGTATACTCTAAAGTCGATTTTTCACAGAAAACACTTATCATAGTGACATCCATCATCTATTGCGAACCTGAATTGGATGATGATGACTGGAACTGGGCCATGGCTGATTATACCCTCAAAAAAGACTATTCCTTGAATATCAGGTATTCAAACTGTTCGGTTTTGTCCATCCCCCAATATTCCGAGAAATGTAAGATTCAGTTCGGTTTCACAACAAGAAAAATTCAATCCGACACAAAATTGACTATAACCGAAAGCATGGCAACCAGTTCGAGATAGTGATTTTTGTTGTGCTTGTCACAATATTAAGTTTATACATATGTACTGCCTGCAAAAAAATGGCGGTAGATAGTGTTAAAAATCTTGACTCTCAACATTTGTTGAGAGTTTTTATTTTTATTGGCCGTAACTTTGCCTTAAAATTTTATAAGAATGAAAGCGATTCTCATAACGATTCTGATGTTTCTGATTGCAATCTTAGCAATGGCACAGGAGACGGTAGATACTATGGCGACCCAACAGTTGCAGGAGATAGTTATACAAGCGCCTAAGGTCATCCACAAGGCAGATATGGATTTGTATTATCCTTCGCAGAGCGCGGTGGATAATTCGAAGAATGGAGTGCAATTACTTAACAATCTTATGATACCATCCCTTGCCGTCATGGAATCGTTAGGGACAATCCAAGCTGCCGGACAAACTGTCCAGGTGCGCATAAACGGACGGGAGTCTACGATTGACCAAGTCAAAACGCTGCTTCCTGAGACCATCAAGCGTGTAGAATGGATTGATAATCCAGGTCTAAGATACAAAGGAGCAAACTATGTGCTGAATTTTGTTGTGTCAAATCCGACCATAGGAGGGTCGCTTATGACAAATGTAATGCCCGCTCTCAATCAGGCATGGGGTAATTATTTTGCGGATTTGAAGTTTAATAGCGGCCGGTCTCAATTTGAAATATGGGGCAAATTCAAGTTGACCAACAGGATTAAATCACATCGTGATTACAACGAGACCTTTACCTATCCTGATGGAACTTCCCTGACGAGAGACGAAACTTCGCGTGGTGGCATAATGGATAATACAATGGGTAATTTCACAGCTTCGTATAGTTATATCAACCCCGATACTACGGTGTTGATGGTCGATTTGTCTTGTCATCGAAAGTTTACTGACAAGTTTACGTATAATGGTCTGCTGTCATTGAGCAATGGTATGGATGATATTCTCCTTACTGATATGCACGGCGACAAAGGTACCAAACCATATCTGTCTGTATATTTTGAGCAGCATTTCGCCAATAAGCAAATGCTTGTGGTTGATTTCAACAGTTCTTTTTATTTTGGCAGATCATATTCCGACTATATAGAGCAGTTACCCGATGCAGCAGAATATCTTACCGACATCCACACGATGATTAAAGACCGTAATCAAGCCTACGGTTTAGAAGCTGACTATATCAAGAGTTGGAAAAATTCGCGATTTACGGCAGGAGTCTCATACGCGGCCAACCGTAACCGTTCGGTGTATGAGAACCTTGGAGGTGAAATTTTTCATCAGAGACAAGACAAGGTATACTTCTTTGCCGAATATTTCCAACGGATAAAGAAGTTTACTCTCACTGCCGGGATGGGAGCTCACTATACAGACTTTATGTTTAAAGAGTCAAATCAAGGGAGCAATTCATGGAATATGCGTCCCCAAGCCACAGTCACTTATGGTATTAATCAGAATAATCAATTCAAATTAAGTTTTGAGACATGGCAGTCGACTCCGTCACTGGCAGAAACAAACATTGCGCCACAGCAACTTGACGGCTTCCAATGGCGTATCGGTAACCCGAACTTGAAAACCTCCAATTCATACATGCTTACGCTACGCTATAATTTCAATGTGCCGAGAGTAGCGGGATTATTCGGCATACGAGCTTTTACCAGTCCAAATGCAATCACACCACTGTTATATTGGGATAATGACCGGCTAATCACCACTTACGAGAATAGCCGAGGCTTGAAGAATCTCTCATTTTTCATCGCTCCACAAATCGACATTATTCCCAAATGGTTGATGCTGAGTGGCTATCTTCAATATAGGATGGAGCGAATGTGCGGCACTGGTTACAAGTTACATAATTACAACTGGAGCGGTAATGCAAACCTGCGGGTTATGCATTGGGGCTTCGTGTTTTCAGCCCAATATATGCGTGCCCAGCATGATCTGTGGGGTGAAAAAATCAGTTGGGGCGAGAATATTTCAGTGATCGACCTTTCTTATAATTGGAAAGACTGGCAATTTGGTGCTGGTATGATTATGCCATTTGGAAAATATGATCAAGGTTCTAAGATGCTCAGCAAATGGAACACAAACGAGCAGCACATGCGCCTTGATATGCGTATGCTCTACTTAAGTATCAGCTACAATCTTCAGTGGGGACATCAAAAACGAAGTGCTCAGAGACGCATCAAAGCGGATGCCAATGTTGACACGTCAACTGCCGGCGGACGATAATGGGCTGGGAAACAGCGTGCTATATAATGGATGTCATCTCTGCTTGCGGTAGGTTAAAGCTGCCAACGCATTAGTGACCACTGCAAACCCGAATAATGCAATATATTGATGCGTCAAATCACACATCGGGGTCGCCTTCAGATATATCGAGCGCATTATTTCAATGAAGTATCGCGGAGGTAGGGCATAGGTGGTATATTGTGCCCAATCCGGCATTGAACTTATTGGGGTTAACAGTCCGCTCATAAGCACACATAGGAGCACCACAAATAACATCAAAAACATACTCTGTGACATCTTGGTAGAAAAGTTGGCGATAATGATTCCTATCCCGGACATAACGAATATAAACAACAAGGCAGCAAGGAATATTGCAAGCAGGGCTCCGGCCGGAGAGAGTCCATAAATGATAAGTGCAATCAGCATTGCGAGCGAGATGTCGATTATACCAATTATCCAATATGGTATCACTTTCGACAAGACGAATATGTGGGTTCTTACCGGGGTGACGTTCATCTGTTCGATTGTCCCTGTCTCTTTCTCACTTACAAGATTTAGCGCCGGAAGAAATCCACATATCATGATCAATAGCATGATCATAAGTGCCGGTATCATGTAGTTGCGGTATTCAAGGGTGGGATTATATAGATAAGAGATGGAAGTTTGGTCAGTTATCTCAATGCCTCTGAATTCCGCGATAGTACGCATGACGGATTCCATCACATATTTTGCGCCTAAAGTGCCTTTAGTCCCATTGACTCCGTTGGCGCTGATATGGGGCATCGTATTGTTGCCGATTTCCATTTTTTTCTGAAAATCCAATGGGATTTCAAGAATTACATCCGTCTTCCCACTCTCAATATACTCAAGTGCCTTATTATATGTGCCTTCTAATGAGACAGAAAAAAATGGGGATGCTTCCAAGTTAGCGATAATATTGTTTGTCAATTTACTGTTATCTTGACTGACTATTGTCACTCCTACATGTTTGACATCCATAGTGGCTACCAGTGGAATGACAAGAATCACCATGCATGGGAAAATAAATGCAATCTTGGGGAGAAACTTGTTCTTTCTGAACAATATGAATTCCTTGCGGAGCAATATGAATAGCGTTCTCATTATTGAAGTCTTATCTTAAATCGTTTGACAGAAATGGTTATCAAAGCAAATGCCATCAGCGACAACACAATAAGCTCCGGATATATATGGTTGAAGCCGAGGCCCTCCACCATTATCTTGCGCATGGCCGGGACATACCAACGTGCCGGCACGATATTTGAAATGACCTGTAGTGGCATGGGCATATTTTCTATCGGGAACATCATGCCGGATAACATTATCACAGGGATTATGAATACCATGCCAGACACAAGCAATGCTGCCATCTGTGTTTCGACAATGGTTGACACGAACAACCCAAGTGCGAGTGCAAGCAAGATATATACCAATGAAGTCACTACCAATGCTGTTAATGATCCGGAAAGAGGCAATCCAAGCGCATATTTTGAGATTAACAGTATGGCAGTCAAATCAATGCATGAAAGCAGAAAATATGGTATCATTTTGGCAATCACTATCATTCCTGGACGTATAGGAGAAACGAGCAAAATCTCCATTGTACCGGTCTCTTTCTCTCTTACGATTGACACTGACGTGAGCATCGCGCATATCAGCATAAAGATAAGTCCCATGATGCCGGGTACAAAATTATATCCACTTTTGAGTTGAGGATTATAAAGTATTGTAATACTTGGAGCTATGTTTTCTGTAGCCTCGCCTAAAATCTGCGTGAGATAGCCGGCTGATGTCTGCGCTGTGACAGGATTGGAGGCGTCGACTACTACTTGTGCTTCCCCTGATTTGTCGTAATCCCTGCTGAATACCACCACGGCAAGGGTGTTGTTGGCAGCGATTGACCTGTCGATTTTATCAGCGGAGATATAACCTTTGAATGTTATATAGGGATTATGTGTAATTTGCGACACTTTCGCTTCAATTGCTGGTGTAATTTGTGGCGCAGATATCATGACCTCCACATCATTGACTTCCATTGAGATTGCAAAGCCGAAAAGCACCATCTGAACTATGGGTATCAGAAGTGCGATGAGCATAGTGCGTGGGTCGCGAATGATATGTAATATCTCCTTGCCGATAAATGCTGTAAAACTTTTTCTCATTGTCGTTGCGCTTTTCGTGCTAGACTACGGAACACTCTGTCCATGTCCTGTGCTTTGAAGTCTTGTTTCAATTCTGAAGGTGTGCCAAGAGCTTTGATGCAGCCATCGACCATAATGGATACGCGACCGCAATATTCTGCTTCATCCATATAGTGCGTCGTCACAAAAACCGTAATGCCTTCTTCTGCTTTTTTATATATCAGTTCCCAGAATTGACGTCGAGTGATTGGGTCAACTCCACCGGTTGGTTCGTCAAGAAACACGATGTCAGGATCGTGGATGGTGGCCACAGAAAAAGAAAGTTTTTGTTGTTGGCCGAGCGGAAGGATTGAAACCGGCATATCCATCTCTTTAGTAAAATCAAGCAATTCGGCAAGTGAAGCACACCGTTCTCTGATTTTACGTTTACTCAATCCGTATATTCCTGCAAACAAGGCTATGTTTTGCCTGACGGTCAGCTCGGCATAAAGAGAGAATTTTTGGCTCATATAGCCAATATGACGCTTGACTTGTTCGCTGTGCGTGGCGATGTCATATCCGGCCACCTTGGCACTTCCCGAGGTTGGGATGCTTAAGCCGCATAGCATCCGCATGGCTGTTGACTTCCCGGCACCATTGGCACCAAGAAATCCGAATATTTCACCGCGTGCCACATTGAAACTTATGTTGTCAACCGCAGTGAAATTACCGAAGCGTTTTGTCAATCTATTTGCGATTATAACGTCATTTGCAGCCATTTCCCATGATTTTTATAAATACGTCCTCAATGTTTGGGGTTATTTCTTTGATTTCGGTAATTTCATTAATGGAGGAGAGAATATCCGGGTTAAATCGCTCTTCGGTGAATACGTGTATGTGTTCCCCCGAAAGAAATGCCATTTTCACGCCATCAACTTTTCGCAAGGCAAGCAATGTCTGATAATTGTTCTTTCCTCTCACTGCCAATAGTGGCATTTTATTCCGTTTCAGGATTTCATCCAATGTTCCAGTATCAAGGATTTTTCCTGAATTTATCAGAGATATACGGTCACATCGCGAAGCCTCATCCATATATGGTGTTGACACAAATATCGGCATTCCGGTATGTTTTATGTTACTGAGGATATCCCAAAATTCGCTCCTTGACACCGCATCTACGCCTGTGGTCGGTTCGTCAAGAAAGAGTATCTCCGGACGATGGATGAGGGCGCAACATAAGGCGAGTTTCTGCTTCATACCGCCCGACAGATTGGCTGCCCGACGATTTTTGAACGGCGCCAGCTGATTGAATATTGGTTCAATAATATCAAAATTATCTGCAATATCCCCGCCAAACAATGAAGCGAAAAACTTCAAGTTTTCTTCCACTGATAGGTCGGGATACAAAGAAAACCGTCCGGGCATATAACCGGAAATCCTGCGTATTTGGGTATAATTCTTTATCGTGTCGAAACCGCATACAGAAGCTGTGCCTGAATCAGGTAGCATAAGTGTGGTCAGTATTCTGAACAGGGTTGTCTTGCCTGCGCCGTCAGGCCCGAGCAATCCATATATCTCTCCATAATTGATGTCAAGAGATATATTGTCAAGAGCTTTGACCCCGCCAAAAGTTTTAGATACGGACTCGATATGAATTGCGTTGTCAATCATAATTTCACATTGCCAAATCCTCCGATTTTCAATCTGCCGTCATTTTTTACGGCAATCTTAACCGCATATACAAGATTAGAGCGGGAGTCCTGTGTCTGGATATTTTTGGGCGTAAATTCGCTCTCGGATGAAATCCATGTTATTGTGCCGGGATAATCATATAGTTTGTCGCCACCGAAATTAGCAACTACCGTAACCTGTTGGCCTAATCTAATATCCGCCAACTGAGTGGAAGTGAAGTATGCCCGAAGGTAAATTTTACTAAGATCCGCGACTTTTACAACCGGTTTCCCGGGAATGACGTATTCGCCGGGTTCGCAATACTTTGTGAGAATCGTACCACTTGTCGGTGATATTATTTTGCAATCCTCAATCTTGTCGGAAATCTGCCGAATCTGGCTTTCTATTGCCGAGGATGATTCATTGATTGAGGCCGTGTTGTTGTTAAGCGTTGATTGTTGCGCTGATATACGGTCTTCAAGCACACGGATTGTGGAATTTATATCATCAAGTTGCTTTGATGTGGCAGCTCCGTCCGCCAAGAGCCGTTGGACTCTGTCACGCTCGTATATCTGCTTGTCAAGCTCCCGACGCAGCGATGCTAATTGCAGGGAAATATCGGGGCGCGAAACTTTAGATGCAGAACGTTGGAAAAGTAATTGTTCCTTTTGGAAATGGAGTTGTGCGGTGTCAATGAGGGCAATGAATTGTCCGGCTGTTACGGTGTCACCTTCATTGACATCGAACATAAGGATCTTTCCTGATGATTCGGCAGATAGAGTCACATCAGTCGCTTCGAAATTACCTGACGCATCGTATTGAACGTCACGATTGCACGAAGCCAATGTGATGGCAGCAAGAACTGCGAGAGTTATAGGTTGTGATTTCATTTGTTTCTCAGATGATTAAGATTATAAATTGCTTTTACTAATTCTATATGATGCTGTGCCATATCGTTTTCAGCAAGTTCGCTGTCAGTGATTTTAGAGAGTAAGGCCGTAGCATCTATGATACCGTTGTCAAGTTGTGATCGCGCAGCAGTTATGACAGAATTGCGCAGTTCAACAATTCGTTCATCATCGCGCATGACATCTCTTAATGAAGCAATCAGCCCAACACTCTCAGATATGGCAATGTTGTTGTTGAAATTGAAGGTCGCTCGCTCACTTTCAATCTGATTGCGTTGTAACTGCAATTTGTTCAATGAGTTGCTGCGGGTGTAGAGTGAGCCGAAATTCCAGGCTATCTTTACGCCTATCATAAAGTTGAATGATAAATCACGTGACTGCATGTTTTTGAACATATTGTAGCCTGGATATCCGTAATATCCAGATGCAAAAGCATTGATTGTCGGCATTACTGACGCTTTTATTCCGGATTCTTGTGCTGCCAGGTTAGATATTCGGTCATCAAACAATCTAAGCTGTGGATGAAGCCCATCACCATTATCAGTGAGATCTTCCGATGGCAAAACCAATGTCCGCTCCCCGATTGATTCACCGATAAATATTTCCATTATACGACGTATGCTACCAAGCGTTGCTGTCAATTTGGATTTTTGCTGGTGAAGAGCGAGGTATTTAGCCTCGATCTGATCGCAATCACTTTTCATCGCTACTCCATTAGCGTACATTGATCGGACTTGACTAAGTGTCGATTCAACCAATGTTATTGTTTTATCACACTGCGAAATGCGCTCGTTCAGCAGAAGCATTGTGAAGTATATTTCTTCAACACGACCCTCCACATCGTATAATTGAAGGTCAATTGCTGTTTGCTCCACAGCGTTGCCTGTCACGATTGCTTCTTTATTTGCTTTTGTTTTCCCTCCGTCCCAGATTTGCTGGGCCACATCAAGGCCTATGCGATATTGGGTCTTGTCCAAGCCCGGATAATCTACTCCCTGTTGTGACAACATGTTTGTCAGTAGTTCCGGAAGTGCCGCCACATCATTCTGCCAAGTGACCTGAGCGGACATACTGCCTTGTGGCAACCACATTTTCGATACATTGGAAAGATTCAGTTGCTTGACTTTATCCAATAATCCATATTGAGCTACTGCCGGATAATTCTCGCGAGCAAGGTTGACGCATTCGTCGATGGTCAGCTCGGTGGCATTGCTATTAAGAATTATCAGTACTGATAGGAGCAAAGATGATAAAAGTCGTTTCATGAGATTCGCTTCATAATTATTTCCACAATTTCCTTTTTCCTCATTTCCATATAGGAGTCATAGTCGTTATGGCCGGTAGCAGCCATGAGCATGGGATAGGCGAGAAACGGAAATACGTTAAGGGATGCTATGTCACCGATTAGTTGATCGGCCCGGATCTTGCTTATTTCTCCGTTCACATAAGCCTTGTCGAGTTCTTTTTGCAGTGCACATATTCTATCGTGTGCGGTGGTTGAGAATTCACCGATTACTTCCTGATATGCTTCCGGTCGGGAATTTATTGTTGTTATAAAGAATATCGGGAGTTCTTTATTGGCGAGTAGGAAGTCGAAATGTTTTTCAATTCCGATGCGAATGCGATGTGTGATGCTTCCGCTTCCATCTACCATTGGCGCCAGTACCATATTGAAGATATAGCGGATTTTGTCTTTGAATATTCTCTCAAATAGTTTTTCTTTAGTGCGAAAATAGTAGTGTAGCATAGCGTGGGTCACGCCAGCATTCGCTGCTATCGTTGATGTGCGCGCGCCATCAAATCCCTTCGTGCTGAATTCTGTGATGGCAGCTTCAAGAATGAGCTGTTCTGTATCTTTTGCTTGTTTACTTTCTTGTTTATCCATAATGTTTAACAATATTGTTAATACAAAATTAGGGCAAATCTTTTATTTCTCAAAATCTTCTGCTTAAAATTTTACAACTACATTGCTGAATTACGACTCATATAGCCTATTACAGCTATGATGCTGCTCTTGATTTATGATAGAATGTAGGAGAAGACAAGTTGTTATCATGTTAATGTGTAACAACTTGTCTTCTCCAAATAACTGTGTAGAATCGCAGTTTTACTTTATAGAATACCTTAATGGTATTATTGATTATATCTTGTGATTACCATTACATTGGCTTGAGTAGGGGAGAACTTGATTTTACCGTTATTCACTGTTGACTTTTGTCCGGAATATAAATCTGTCAGAATTTCTCCCTCAATGAAATATGGTGCAACTCCGATTGTTTCCCCATCGTTTGGCATGAGTTTTATAAGCACAGTGTCAGAATCATTGTATCTGATACAAGTGTGAGTGTCGAGTGTCGCTTGTGAACCGTAGCCTATTACGGGATGTGATCCCTTTATGTGGCATAACTTTTGAAAGTGCTTAAATAAATTCACGTCAATTCCATTCCAATTCATGTCAGAACGGAAAGCCTGGGCACTATCGACGTTCAAACGGGCATCGCTAATTGTACGTCCTGTCTCATCTCCATAAAAAATCTGTGAGATTCCGGGTGCAAGAAGAAGTGTGGTCGCACAATCCATCATCTTGTTCATGTCAGCATCACGATGGTAGGAATTGTTAAGATAATTGAATGGATACCACCCAGGATGTGCTGCTATGCTGTCGGAATATGCCTGCCATACATACACAATTCCATCAAGGTCTCCGTTTTTAGGAAAATTACAATTGACCATGTTTGAAAATCCGGCGCCGGCATATTTCGGTTTATATTCTATCCCTGATGGCTCAAAATCACCGGTCATGAAAAAACTGTCCTTCCATTTTGAAGCCGGGGACTCCGGATGATTCTTTCTCCATTTATCAAGGGCGATATTGCAAGCTTCGTTAAGTTCTTTCCACCGGTTGAGATGGACATTCTCTACAATGTCACATCTGAATCCGTCAATCCCGAACTCCTCAACCCACGATGCTATCCACGCTATCAAATACTGCGATGGGCTCCACTCCCGGTCTGTCCTTAGTACGCGAGCCGAGGGATTGACCCATTCATCATTCTTAGTGCCCTCATTTAACCATTTCTTTTTCAAAAACTGAGGTATTGATACGGCTTCATTACTTTCGTCTTTGAAATCAGGCATTCCATAGAGTGTGGCCTCAAGTGGGTTGGTTTCATCCCAATTCTCATCGGGCATACGAATCCAACCTCGATCATACCATCCATTCCAATTCAATCTATCTTCGAAAAATTTATCGAAACTCCAATCGCGGATATGCTGTGCGGCTTCCTTCTCGGTAAGTCCGGTTTCAGCGAAACCGTATTGGACCGCATCCAGCAATGTGGGGTAACCGGGGTCGTTAAGATTAGCGCCGAGCATGACTCTTATCCCTTGATTGTGGAGTGTGTCTACGAGCTCTTTGAACTCTGCAACAGTGCCATAATTCTTGTCGATCTGTGTATAGTCGAGCGGGTAATATCCATGATATCCGTAATGAGGAAAATCGTTTATCGAACCGCTCCCTGCCATCCAACCGTGGATTTGCTCATATACATCTGTCATCCACACAACATCTACTCCGAGTTTTGTGAAATATCCTTCGTTTGCTTTTTCTGTCATACCCTTGAAATCACCTCCGTGAAAAGTCGCGGCATTCATCTGTTCGCTCCCATAGTCAACGATGCGTCCGTAGTTGACATCATTGAGTGAATCACCATTGCAGAAACGGTCAGTGATGACGAAGTAAACAGTGGCATTACGCCAGTCAAAGCCGTCGGCTTTTTGTGCGTTGCCACAGTGACAAACACACATAATCGACACGATAAAGTATATTATTCTTTTCATACCAAGATATTTTAATGCAAAATTACATCATCTACCTTTGGTGTGAAATACTGAAAAATAACCACGAATCACATTAGTTTCATCGCTGTCGCTGCCATGATGGCCTCCAGAGAGTTGCCAACACTTAATTTTTCAAGGATATTCTGACGATGGCGGTTGACTGTATGTATGCTTATACCCAATATTTCTGAAATCAGTTTGCTTGGGTTGCCTGCTTTTATGAGCGTTAGCACTTCTTTTTCTCTTGTCGTAAGGATGTGGGACCGTTTTTCAGCGAAATCCGGTTTGAAACATTCTCCTGTGGAGTTGTTGATTATGCGTGGGTCGATTCCCCTGTTTGAGTTTCCGTCGTCAACGAAATCATAGCAGCATAGGATGAGCCATATTTTCCCGGCAGGAGATAGTCTCAGGATTTGTGTGCAGTTTGAGGCTGTGACATATTTCCCATGCTTGTTTTTTATTCGGATTCGGCAGGTAGCTTTATATTTTGTCTTGCTTTCTGTTGGAAGCGCATCCACGAACTTGAAAAATTCGTATTCCAGCATGCGTTTGTCTACCAAATCCTCAGGGTGTATATTATTATAAATCTCATCCTCGTCGCTTGAGTTCACCTTCGTCATAGCGGATGATATTCCGAGCAAATCGCCAAATCGTCCTCCAAGGATCCAACATGTGTCACATGATGCATCCGTGATTACGCGACAGTTGCCATCAATGTCGCAACACACAGCAATCTTTTCACTGCAAATTTCAACGTCTTCAGTGGCAAGAGTCTCATATGTGAGATTTTGAGATTTATAGATGGCGTTCAGTTCTTTTCTTAAAATATCCATATTAAATTTTCTATGGTTATGTCTTCGGCAAAGGTAATGATAAATATCTGTAAGACAGTGCTGAGAAAACATTAAATGTTTAATAGCGTACACGTTTAATGGTTATTTTTCAGTATTTCATGCCAAAGGGATATGATGTAATTTTGTCACAGATTATTTCTCGATATAAATCAAATAGATGAATAAAAGGATAGTATTTCTTGACTATATGCGAGTTATAGCCTGTCTCATGGTTATTATGGTGCATTCATGTGAGTTCTTTTTTATTGACGGTTCCGGTATCGGTATCAGATCAATTGAAGATGGGTGGTGGGTAAGTGTGATAGACAGTGCTTTCAGGTGTTCTGTGCCTCTGTTTGTCATGATTTCGGCATATTTGCTCGTACCGGTTTCCGGTAGTGTGGAGCAATTCTTTAAGAAAAGGCTTGTCAGGGTTGTCATACCTTTTGTCGTATGGTCAGTGTTATATGCCACGCTGCCTTATTTATGGGGTGATATGAGTGGCGACGAAGTCCTGGAGTCGGTGTTGCATCTTACATATAACTTCAATGATTCATCGGGCCACATGTGGTTCGTGTATATGTTGGTGGGGCTTTATCTATTTATGCCGATAATCTCTCCATGGCTTGAAAAAACCGGTAGAAGAGGGATATGGTATTTCCTTATGGTATGGTTTCTGTCAACATTTTTCCCATATATCAGAGATTTTGTTGGCAGCGTCTACGGCGAGTGTTATTGGAATGAATATAATATGTTATGGTATTTCTCTGGATTTTTGGGGTATATCATTCTTGCCTATTACATCCGTAATTTCATTGTCTGGTCAAACAGGAGAAAACTGATTGTAGGATTCATGTTTTATCTGATAGGATATTCCATAACCGCTATAATCTGGTACAATCGTATAGTATCGGCAGAGACACTTCAGCAGCTTGAGTTAAGTTGGCGCTTTTGTACCCCAAATGTGGTGCTGGAAAGTTTGGGCGCATTTTTTGTGATAGACGGTCTATTTAATCAAAGTTCCCCTAACCGCATTATAAGCTCTATTTCCAATTTGAGTTATGGGATTTACCTGATGCACATATTTATATTATCAGTAGTTTACAAGATTTTGGAAAATAGTTTGTCAACGCCATGCACCATAGCCTTAGTCGGGATTGTCACATTCGTAATATGCTATGTTGCAACAGCTTTGCTGTCAATATTACCTAAGGGTAAATACTTGATTGGATAAGGGTGGGGCAGTCCTGTAAACATGCAGAATAGGAATGGTGACAGGTCGCTTCCATCTACAATTCCTATTCTGACCGTTTATTTATCTCTCAATAGGGAGATAATGTCATCTGTTTGGTTTTGCGGTTTTCAGCTGCATGTAGCCGGACTATAAGCGATGTCATATTGTCAGTGCCCGATATGAGATTGGTTGTTGGTATTATAGCGGTTGCCCTGAATGATGATTGTGTCAAGAACAGCGTTGATTTCCGCCATTTCTTCAGGTGTATAAGTCACATTTGCTGCTGCGATGTTGTCTTTAAGGTGCTTGAGGCTACGACTTCCAGGTATGGGGACAATCCACGGTTTCTGATAGAGAATCCATGATATGGCAACTTGTGCGGGTGATATACCTTTCTTTTCGGCGATTGATTTGACAAATTCCACAAGTGCCATATTCGCCTCGATGTTTTCTTTCTGGAAACGTGGAACCGATGAACGGAAATCGTGCTTCCCGAACTTTGTTTCTTTGGTTATGCCTCCGGTGAGGAATCCCTTTCCGAGGGGACTGAACGGAACAAGACCGATGCCGAGTTCTTCAAGAACTGGCAGGAGGTTCTTTTCCGGCTCACGCCAGAAAAGGGAGAATTCACTCTGTACGGCTGTAAGTGGCAAAATTGAATTTGCCTCGCGGATTGTATTCGCTCCGGCTTCCGACAATCCCCAGTGGAGTATCTTTCCCTCATCCATAAGGTCTTTGATTGTCCCGGCAACATCGGCAATGGGGACATCGGGATCAACACGGTGCTGGTAGTAGAGGTCGATATGGTCTGTGCGAAGACGCTTCAATGAGCCATCCACAGATTTACGGATTGTTTCCGGGTGGCTGTCAAGCACTTGCTTGAAATCGTCCATATTCATGCTTATACCGAATTTTGTGGCAATCTTCACCTCGTTTCTGATCGGTTCAAGAGCCTCACCGACAAGTTCCTCATTGGTATAGGGACCATACACTTCGGCAGTGTCGAAGAATGTGACGCCTAAATCATGCGCAGTTCTGATAAGTTTTATCATTTCTTTCTTGTCGGCCGGCTCTCCATAGCCGTGGCTCATAGCCATACAGCCAAGTCCAACGCTGGAAACTTCGAGCGAGGATGTTGTTCCTAATATTCTATGTCTCATTTTTTTGTAATTTTGAATTCAGTAAAAGAACAACTGACCTTTGCCGAATGCGTTTTCAAAATATCGGTAACAATTACACATTTTTCGGTTTATCAATCGGCATATACAGGGGGAATGCCGGAGTTTTCATCTCTTTTCATATTATTTCGCCAGAATCTCAGTGCATCGTTTATCCAGCCATCGGCAACAGTGCCATGGCCCAGTCCGAAGCCATGTCCTAACCCTTCGTACATATGAAATTCGGTTGGGATGCCCAGAGCGGAGAGGCGTTGCAATCTGTTTTGCATTGTCCGCCATGGGGCTATTCCGTCATTTGAGCCTACACATACATACGTTGGAGCATCATATTGGGATACTTGTGTGTAACCGGTATATTGCATTATCACAGCTGAAGCCTGCGGGATATCTGGGCGCCCTGTAAGCTGTTGCAGATAAGCTTGATTACCAAGGACAGCTGCCATTCTTGCACCGGCAGAGCCGCCCCAAAGTGAATAATTATCAGTCTCGATGCCCAATTCTGCGGCATTGTCGTGGATGAATTCTATAGCTTTTGCCAGATCGGAGTATGGGTCATCCGGTCGATATATCAGTGCAAATGCATTGTAGCCGGCTTTGCTGATTTCAATCGAATGTGGAAAGCTGTCATGCATTGCCCCGACATACATAAATCCGCCTCCGGCATTGGTAATGGCGAATGGCTTTCCTACTTCTCCTCTGAAAAGGAATAATCCGGTATCTGCTTTAGATGGATCTGCTGCTATTTCAGCATCGGAATAAATCCGATAGAAAATCTGATTGCCTGCTACGGCATCACTATACAGACGATTGATAATCTCCACGGTTTTCTCCGGCTGTATATGGCTATACCAAACATATATACTTGATGAACTGATGTCGGCAAGTGTCATAGAGCGTGACACATTACGGTCAATGGGAAACAGTAGATAGCCGAAATCCCCAAATGCCGGATTGGATATAACATCATCAACTGTTGAATTGGTGGTAAATATATTTTCCGCAGGTGAGTGATCAGTCCCGCCATTATTACCGGCGGGTATTTCTTTATTAGGTTTCATTGAATCCTCCTTCTTGATGATATCCTCATCTTCCGAGCATGATGCGCACAGAAGAATCGCAGAGAATAAAAAGGCACTCATTTTCATATCAAAAATCTAATTATCTGGTTTGAACACGCAAAAATACTAAAGGAACCTTGCGAAGCGCCTACATTTATTTCGGTGAGTTCATACGATTTTTCCGAAAACAATTCAATTGAACACTTAATCTGAAAAAATAGCATCAGTCACCGATATTTTGAACAAATTATTGAATTGCATTTATGTTACTTTGCACAAACTTTGTTAATTCGATTTATACATAAAGAATGAACTTATCTCAATTGCATACCATGTTCAAGGCAAATGTCAGCAAATGCTATTCGACTCTTGTTAATGTGGCTGATGGAACGATTGCGTGGCTTAAGAATAAAAAAGGTATGCCACACGGCAAAAAAGGATGGCTTGTACCGCTTTTGTCTGTTCTCATCATAGCGGCCGGTGCGTATTTTATATTTCGCCCCAAGCGCCAAATTTCAGAGTTTCCGATAGTGAAAGTTGAAACGGTAAACACTGGCCACGTGAATATTTATGGGGAATACGTGGGGCGCATTCGCGCGCAGCAGCATGTTGAGATACATGCGCGGGTCGAAGGTTATCTGCAGAGTATGCTTTTTAAGGAAGGTTCATATATACATAAAGGACAGACTTTGTTTGTAATCGACCCACGTCTTTATCAAGCCCATGTCAACAAAGCCCGGGCTCAATTGAATAAAGCACGCGCGCAAGCACAGAAAGCAGAACGCGACTTAAAAAGAATAAAACCATTGTTTGAAAAGAATGCGGCATCTCAGCTTGACCTGGATAATGCAACTGCCGCATATGAAAGCGCAATGGCCGAAGTAGTAGTAAGCGAGGCCGACCTTACTCAGGCCGAATTGACGTTGAGTTACACAAGCGTCAGCTCTCCTATTTCGGGATATATTTCTCAGCGTGTTGCTGATATAGGCACCCTTGTCGGGCCGAGCGGAGGTAAATCACTTCTTGCCACTGTGGTAAAAAGTGATTCAGTGCGTGTGGATTTCTCTATGACGGCATTGGACTATCTTCACAGCAAGGACAGGAATGTGAACTTCGGAGCGGCCGACTCAACAGGCAAATGGAACTCTTACGTAACCATAACACTCGCCGATGGGACTGTTTATCCACATAAAGGAATTGTGGATTTCGCCGATCCGCAGGTTGATCCTAAGACCGGTACATTTTCTGTCAGGGCTGAGATGCCAAATCCTGACAGAAGTCTTTTGCCGGGAGAGTTCACCAAGGTAAAAGTCTTATTAGATGTACGAGAAGATGCGGCTAAAATCCCAAATAAATCTATTGTTATCGAAAAGGGGGGAGCATTTGTCTATGTAGTGCGCCCCGACTCTGTTGTAGAGCGGAGATTTATTGAGATCGGCCCTGAAACCGGAAATGAGACGATAGTGGAAAGAGGTCTGGCTAAAGGCGAGAAAATTGTTGCTGAAGGATACCACAAATTGTCTCATGGCATAAAGGTTAATCCGGTCCCTCCTGCAAACTCAAAAAAGGAGGAATGATATGAAACAAAATTTCTTTCTTAATCATCCGGTTTTTTCAATAGTAATTTCTATTGTGATTTTTATAACCGGTGGAATTGGGCTTATCTTATTACCGGTGGATCAATATCCTCAGATTGTACCGCCGGTAGTGAGAATCAGTGCGTCTTATCCGGGGGCGGATGCACAGACCGTGACACAGGCTGTGGCAACTCCGATAGAGCAAGAACTGAATGGAACTCCTGGTATGATATATATGTCATCGTCGAGTTCAAATTCGGGAGGATTCACCGCGCGCGTCACTTTTGATATAGACACTGATCCAGAACTTGCTGCTGTTGACATTCAGAATCGCGTCAAAATGGCTGAATCGAGACTCCCGGCAGAAGTGGTGCAAAACGGGATCTCGGTGTCAAAGGAAACCGCCAGCCGACTGATGACCATTACGGTGCAATCGAATGATCCAAAATTTGATGAAGTATATCTGAGTAACTACACAACCTTGAATGTGGTCGATCCGATACGCCGTATTCCCGGTGTAGGTGGTGTGAGCAATGTCGGCAGCCGTTATTATGCCATGCAGATCTGGGTCGCACCCGACAAACTTGCGGATCTCGGATTGACAGTACAAGATATACAAAATGCACTAAAAGACCAAAACCGAGAATCGGCAGCAGGCGCACTCGGACAGGCACCTGCAACCGGGGTGGATGTCACGATGCCAATAATTGCGCGTGGACGTTTATCGTCGGTGTCAGAGTTCGAGGATATTGTGTTGCGAGCCCGGCGCGATGGCTCATTGATTCGATTGAAAGATGTAGCTCGTGTTTCACTGGAGGCATCAAGTTATTCGACAGAAAGTGGCATTAACGGAGGAAACGCGGCTGTAATAAATATAAATATGCTACCGGGAGCCAATGCCATGGATGTGGCAAAGGCTGTGAAAAAAGAGATGGAAAACATAGCAAAGAATTTTCCAGAAGGGATAAGCTATGATATTCCATTTGATATGACCACATATATATCGGAATCAATACACCATGTATATCAGACATTTTTCGAGGCATTGGTATTGGTGATACTGGTGGTTTTTTTCTCACTTCAAAACTGGAGAAGCACACTTATCCCGATCATTGCTGTTCCTATTTCCTTGGTTGGCACATTCGGGGTTATGCTGATGTTTGGCTTTTCGTTGAATATGCTGACGCTCTTGGGTCTTATACTTGCCATTGGTATCGTAGTTGATGATGCGATTGTCGTAGTGGAGAATGTTGACCGGATCATGAACGCAGAACACCTCTCTGCATTTGAGGCCACGGCAAAAGCTATGTCGAATCTCAGTGGAGCACTTATCGCCATGTCGCTCGTGCTCTGCGCGGTTTTTATTCCGGTAAGTTTCTTACCGGGAATTACCGGTCAGCTATATCGTCAGTTCACCATAACCATCGCAGTGTCAGTAATAATATCAACCATTGTGGCACTGACGCTCTCTCCCATGATGTGTGCAAAATTGCTTAAGCCAGACCGGAGCAATAAGAAAGCACGTATATTTCGCCTGATCAACATCCGTCTGAACAGGGGAAATCGAAAATACGGACATATTATATCCAAGGCACTCAATCACCCCAGACGGATGTATACATCTTTCGGCCTGGCTTTGGTTTTTATTTATCTTATGAACTCCATGATGCCACAAAGCTTTATGTCGCAGGAAGATCAGGGATATTTTACCATAGAGCTGGAGTTGCCCGAAGGCTCAACTATCGAAAGGAGCAGAGAGGTTACGGAGCGAGCTCTGAATTTTCTGCTTAAAGACCCTGATGTGGAATATGTATTGAACGTCACAGGCTCATCTCCGAGAGTGGGCACAAACCCGGCTCATTCGCAGCTGACTGTTATATTGACACCATGGGAAAAACGCAAGACAGAGGATATCAATGAAATCCGTGCCCGCATTCAAAAAGAATTGTCAACATATCCGGAGAGCAAGGCATATGTATTTACTCCGGCGATAATTCCCGGACTTGGTAGTTCCGGAGGTTTTGAAATGGTTCTAGAAGCGCGAGGTGATGCAACATATACCGACTTGCAAAATGCGGTGGACACACTCAAGTATTATGCTGCGCAAAGTGCGGTAATATCAGATATTTCCTCATCAATGCAGGCCGATATTCCGCAGCTGTATTTTAATGTTGACCGTGACCGATCCAAAATGCAAGGGATACCTGTCAGCGACATATTTTCGACCATGAAAGCCTTCACCGGCTCGATATATGTTAATGACTTTAATATGTTCAACCGCATCTATCGTGTTTACATACAGGCTGATGCTCCATATAGGTCACGCCGAGAAAATCTCAATTTGTTTTTCGTCAGAGGAACAGACAATGTAATGGTGCCCATATCATCATTAGGTACTACTCATTATACCACCGGTCCCGGTACCATTGGCCGCTTTAATATGTTTAATTCGGCAACAATAACCGGCGAAGCCGCCAATGGTTACAGCAACGGAGAGGCGATGGATGCACTTGAAGAAATTGTTCGCGAAAAATTGCCTGAAAACATTGGAGTGGAATGGAGTGGATTGTCATATCAACAAAAACACGAGAGTGGAAATACCGGAATAGTGCTTGGACTTGCATTGATATTTGTGTTTTTGTTTTTGGCAGCTCAATATGAAAGTTGGAGTGTGCCACTTGCTGTTATTCTATCTCTTCCGATCGCCGGTGTCGGAGCATATCTGGGAATCTGGTTATGCGGACTTGAAAATAACATCTATTTTCAAATCGGACTTGTAATGCTTATAGGTCTTGTGGCAAAAAATGCAATTCTAATTGTGGAATTTGCAAAAGAAGAAGTCGATAAGGGGACTGATGCTGTTCATGCCGCACTGACAGCCGCGCATTTGCGTTTCCGTCCAATTGTTATGACTTCTCTCGCTTTTATGCTCGGTCTTTTACCTCTTTTGTTCGCATCCGGACCTGGTTCAGCAGCACGACGCGATATTGGCACCGGGGTATTCTTCGGAATGCTCGTTGCCATTACTGTGGGTATTGTTTTCGTGCCGTTTTTATTTGTCGCGATAAACAAGTTGACGAAAGGGAGTGGAAATAAATCTGATAAAAAGAGAAAATCATGAAAACAAAAATACTTGCGATAATAGCAATTTTTTGCCTGACATCGTGTAGCGGTGTGAAAAATCTCCGTAAGCCAAACTTAGACATGCCCGAGTCCTATATACCGGCAATGGAAACGGACTCGGCCTGTATAGCCGACATCGACTGGTGGAAGTTTTATACTGATTCCACTCTCTGTTCGCTAATAAAGAGAACGCTTGACAACAATCGCGATCTGCTAAAAGCTGCTGCCAAAATTGATGAACTGCGCAACATATATGGCATAGATAGGCTGAATTATCTCCCTGAAATCAGCGGCATCGCAGGTGCGAGCCACGAGACGAACCGCTACAATGGGATTGCCACAACCAAAGACCCGGAGTATGACCTTAAAATGACTATCAGTTGGGAAATCAATTTATTAGGAGCTATGTCGTGGGCGCAGAAAAGCAGTCTGGCCAGATACAAAGCTACTATCGACGATTACCATGCGATGAGGATGGCACTCGTCGCCGAAACAGCGAGTGCATATTTTCGCCTTATGGCTCTTCGTAATGAACTTGCAATCGTCAGACAGACTCTCGCTACACGCGACGAGTCGCTTAATCAAGCACGGCTTAGATTTGAGGGCGGTCTTACTTCCGAAACCGTGTATCAGCAGGCAAAAGTAGAATACGCCTCGACCGCAGCTCTTGTGCCTAATCTGGAGCAGCAGGTTAAGGTGGCTAATAATGCAATTACCATGCTTATTGGCGAATTTCCGGACGAGTCAATATGTTCTGGTCAGACAACATGGTCAGACAACATACAGGATAATATACCGGTAGGCATATCCTCCACTCTGTTGGAACGAAGACCGGACATTTCTGCGACTGAACATCGGCTTGCAGCGGCAATGGCAGATGTGGGCTTGTCGTATGCCAATCAATTTCCAAACATTCGGTTGTCGTTCACACCTGGATGGGAAAATGAGAGTTTATCTCACTTTTTAGCCTCTCCATTTACCTATGTCATTGGCAATATTGCCGGAACTATATTTGATTTTGGCCGTAAAAAACGAAAGTATAAAGCGGCAATAGCGGTATATGAACAGGCAAAGAATGATTACGAAAAGACTGTTATCAACGCTTTTACAGAAGTAAATACTGCGATTGAAACTCTTAATAAAGTAAAGGAGAACAGAAAACTCAAGTCTGAATTATGTGAAGCGAGCATGAAGTATGTTAACTTGGCGCAGCTCCAATATAAAGGGGGGTCACTCAACTATATCGACGTGCTTGATGCTCAAAGAAAATATTTTGATGCTCAAATATCAGTCAGCAATGCTTTGAGAGATGAATACCTTGCGCTTACAAATCTTTACAAGGCGCTTGGAGGCGGCTGGAACACGAACTCTGAGAATAATAATCGAAGTGAAACAAATATGTAAGATGATTAAAAAAGTACTCAATTTATTATTGGCAATATTGTGTTTTTGCGTCTGTTCTTGTGCCGAATTTACCGGCTCAAAGGAGCCTCTTTATATCGGAGATGAAATATCGGCTGATACGACGCGCAATGTATTGGTAGTCTATTTCAGCCGAAGCGGGAATACCGAACAGGTCGCAAATGCAATAGCGACACATTCCGGAGGCACACTATATAGGATTGAAAGAAAAGAGCCTTATCCGGAAGATTTCAAAGACTGTGCGTCGGAAGCTAAATCAGAGCTGAATGACAGCGTATTCCCGGCGTTGAAAGATACCATCGCTGATTTTGACAAATATGATGTAATTTTTGTCGGTGGACCGGTATGGTGGCATACGACTCCAATGCCCCTATTGTCTTTTCTTAAAAAATCCGGCTATGATTTTAGAGGAAAGATTGTTGTCCCATTTTGCTCATACGCAAATATGTTTCCTCATGAAACATTACTCAAAATTGTGAACGCAACACCAAATTCACTGCACCCCAACGGTTTTATCTCAGAAGAAGGAGATACAACCGGCATAGCTCAATGGCTCGATAATATAAACTTAAAACTAAAATAACAATGGCAAGATGTATCGTGACTTTTGTTGCAGCAATTTTACTTGCGACAGGAGTTCAAGCCCAGACACGCCAATCAGAACAAATGGCGTATAGGGTAAAAGACCAAGCCTTTAATCATTCTCAGGTTGAAGGCATCTCACATTTCATCACTGACAGACTCGGTTCGCGCCTTGCGGCATCAAAACAAAAAATGCGTGCCGAACAACTTGTGACGGACACATTGAAGGGTTTTGGATTCGATAATGTCCACACTGAGTTTGCCTCTGAATTTACAAAAGGCGGTTGGGACAACGAAAAAAACTATGTGGCAATGACTGCTCCATACTACTGCAGTTTCGCTGCAAATCCCAAAGCATGGTCAGGGAGTACCGATGGATTAGTTACAGGTGATTGCATCCTATTAGAAGTAACCGATACGAATTCATTATCAAACTATCGCGGAAAACTCCACGGAAAGATTGTCATTATGCCAATCGCAAGAGAATACGAACTTTCGTTCCGTCCTATGGCAAAAAGATATACCGATGAAGAACTTGCAGAAATGACGAGGGATAATCGCCCTTCAAATCCGTGGGGACGATGGTCGTCCGGTTCAAACAAGGGATTGCAACAGGCTATCGACTCGCTTATAAAGGAAGAACGTCCGTTGGCTGTAATTGTAGGCGATGGGACTTTCAATATCCCCGGCTCACGAGGTGTTAATTATAAAGTAGGAGATCCTGAGCCAGTGCCGGAGATTGTTTTGCCCACCGAAGACCACGGCAGAATGGTTCGCCTCCTTAAAGGCGGTGATGAGGTGAAAATGGAGCTTGACGTAAGAAATACTTTTACTGACAATCAGAAAATCAACAATATCATTGCCGAGATACCTGGCATAGACCCAAAGCTCAAAAATGAAGTAGTGCTTATCGGTGCACATCTTGATTCTTGGCATGGCGGAACAGGAGGTGCCGATAATGGTTCTGGCTGCATTACAATGATAGAAGCCATGCGCATCCTTAAATCCCTTGATATAAAACCGCGTCGTACTATCCGCCTTGCTCTGTGGGGTGGAGAGGAACAAGGGTTGTATGGTTCAAGAGGCTATGCCGACCATAAGCTCTACGATAAGGAGCAAAAGAAAAAATTACCGGGATATGATGAATTCGCACTCTACCTGAACATGGATTTTGGTTCCGGTCGATTCAAAGGAGTATATATGGAAGAAAACGATATGGCATATCCATATTTTGAAGCATGGAAACAGCCTTTGGTCTCATTAGGTTTTGACACCTTTTCGCCAATGTCTGTCGGCAGTACAGACCATGTTAGCTTTGCTCGTCTTGGACTTCCTGCTTTCCAATTCATTCAGGACCCACTTGATTATTTTAGGGCTTACCACACAACAATGGATACATACGAACGCTTGTCATTGGATGACTTGAAAGTCAATGCGGCAATAGTAGCATGGCTGGCATACAGTGCAGCAATGGATGACGGACGTATTCCGGTCAAACCGGGTTATCCAAAGACATCAGAAAAATAAATCCAATCACTTTTTTTCATAGAGAAGGCGCAACCGTTGAGTTCAAGGTTGCGCCTTTATTTTATCGTTCATATCTCGCGTTATTCACGGTAGTCAGAGGGACTCATGCCGAGATTGTTCTGTACATAGCGGCTGAAATATCCTGGTGATGAGAAATGGAACATGTCGGAAATCTGGACAAATGTCAGGCTCTTGTCGCGCAGCTGACGTGAAATGTCGAGCGAAGTGTATCGATTGATCCAGAAGTTGGCGGAGTGTCCGCTGACTTTCTTACATATCTCCGAGAGGTATTTTGGAGTTATGCAAAGTTCCGAAGCATAATATGTCACCTCGCGGTGTTCACGATAGACCCCGCTGTCGAGCAGCGCGAAGAACTTGTTCATCACGGCAGCATATTGTGGCGTGATTGAGTCTTCGCCATAGTTATATGCATGGAAGTCGAAGAAGTCAAGAATCATCAGTTGCACGGCACAGCGGATACTTTCCTCGTAGAACACAAATCCGGTAGTGTCATAGCGGTATTTCACACCTTGAAAATCCTGAAGGCAGAGCGCGAATTGGGCTTCATTGAGTTTCATCACGGGGTTCATGAACAACGCGAGTTGGCCCTTCATACCGTAGTTGGACTGCGGTGTGCAGTGCTCCACAAAGCCTGACTCAATATAAATCACCATGACTTTGAAATCGTCGGATACGCACATGTTTTCAACGAGATCACCCTTGCGCACAATCATAAGGTCATGTTGGCCAAATGTGAAATGTCTGCCGTTGAAATCAAACGTCAAGCTTCCGCTGAGGCAAAGAGCATGAGCGAGGTAGCCGGCCATCTTTTCGGAGGCTATCTCGCTCAGGGAGTCTGTAATTATGATTTTGTCAAATAATTTCTCGTCTGCCATAATTTGCCAATTATAATGGCAAAGTTACGAATTATTTTTGAAATTTCATATCGAGCCACTCGGCTACGAGTTTGGCTATCACGTCATTGTTGAGTTCTTGCATTAGGAAGTGACTGTTGCCTTTAATTCCGATATCAGGTAATAGGACAAGAGTGGCATCCCCTCCGTGGCGGTTGATTGCCGCGACAAACTCACGACCCATCTCCAATCTCACCTCCCAGTTGCTTCCGCCAAGAGTGGTGGCGTTGCTTTCAGGGATATAGTCGCCAAAATAAATTACAATTGGCTTTTTGGTAAGTTCCATGAATTGTTCCATCGGTACGCCTACACCTTTCAACCCACCTGTCAGACCGGGTAGTGGAGCGGGAATTTCACTATCGGGGAAAACATAACCTCCGGGTTCAAGGGCAACGACACCTTTTACTTCGGGATTGTGCATTGCAGCCATCCATCCTGGGAAACCGCCGGCGGAGTGCGTTACCAGCACTTGATTTCCGATTTTCTTTGCCATTGCATCAAGTGCCGGCACATCAAGCTGATGATTGCTCAAATCGGGAACCATCTGACGGAAGAAGTTGCTGACACTCAGTGAATCTTTCGGGAACTGTATTCCTTCATTCCATTTGGGCCAGATACCCATGCGCCAGATGTCGAACCAAAACATTTCGTCGGCTACTGGCTCGACCGTTACAGTGGAGCTTGTGCGGGACGCGTGTCCGCGGCCGGGGAGGTCGAGAACGTATGTCGGATAACCTTCGGCAAGCAGGAGGGTTGCGAAACCGGGACGGTCATCAGGCGTAGTTTCCCAGCATACTCCGTCACCGCCATAACCATGCACGAAAACCAGCGGCATATTTTTAGCGTCGGCGGGTATCTGATAGCGGACGAAAGCATGGTCACACCGGTAACTTTGACCTGCCTGGTCTTGCTCAGCCCAGCCAACAAATGTGTCGGGATTGAAAGTGCCGGAACGTTCGATAGTTGTGCCACCGACAGGGAATTGTCCTTGTTTTTTTATTACAATGCCTTCGGCAAAAGATGATGTTATTGCCATAGCCGAGATTATTAGAGTTATTAACTTTCTCATCTGTTTACAATTTTGCGGATGGGTTCTGTTTTTGACGGTCCGAGATTAAACTTGATAATGTCCAACAGTGAGTTTAACTGCGGTGTGGTGACCCCGAGATGACGGCATATACCGATGTGGCCGGTTGCCATAGGTTCGACTCCGCCGAGGGCGGTAAGCATGGAGACTGTCGCTATTTCACGGTCGGTATAAGGAAGCACACCGCGACCGAAGATGTCGGCGAAAAGATGTTCTTTCAAGAAGCGGTTGATACCGGGCGCGAAATCCTCGTACCACGGTGCCGGGGCATCGGCAGGTATTCCTGATAGTTCGCAGAGAGTCTTGGCTCCTTGACCATACTTGTCAATGTCGCTCACCACTGATGCCGTTTCGCCTTCATGGTCGGTTATGCCTTTTGCCATCCGCTCGGAAAGTAGTTTTTTGAAAACACCGAGAGCTGTCAAAGAGCGAGGGAAACCACAGTAGGCATATACTTGGATCAGTAGCTCCTTGATTTCGTTGACTGTCATCCCTTCTGCCAAACCTTGCTCAAGAGCATTTGTCAAACCTGAGGCATCGCCGATGGCGGCATACGAAGCGATTGTCACAATAGCCTGTTGGCGAGGAGTGAGGTCGGTTACTACCTCCGGATTTTTTGTTGCCTCAAGATATTCAGCATCAGTGACCGGATCGAGCCAAGTGACCTCATTGTTTTCAGGGTTACATTCGATAGCCAGATGAGCGAACCAGCTGTCGGGAGCCGCTCCGTGCCAATGTTCCACACCAGGAGCTATTTCTACGATGTCGCCGGGAAACAGGCGACGTGCCGGTTTGCCTTTCTCCTGATAATAGCCTGTGCCGGCAGTCGCGATAAGTATCTGACCGCCGCTGTGATGGTGCCAGTTGTTGCGGCATCCGGGCTCAAATGTAACATTGAACATCGGCACATTGAGTTCCTTTTCATGGCTCAAAGGATAGAGCCATGCAGTGCCAATAAAATTCGGATTGCCTGTCATTGCCTGACCTGACGGGTAAGGCTGACGGAAAGTATTTATATCTGTTGCCATTGTTATCATTGGAATTATTGCGAGAAACGCGCAAATGATTGGTCGTGGGATTTTCATGATCTCTTTCCTAAGTCATCGACGAAGTCGCTTTGCTCCGTCAATTATAAATAATGTGCAAAGAACTCTGTAAGTTTGTTGACTTCTTGATCGACGTATTCAGGCACATAATATGTCTGGATATGGGTTGCGCCCGGAATAAGGAACAATTCCTTGTCGGTGGTTCCTGTTGCCTTTTCAAAGGCATCTGAGGTCATATAGAAAGTATCTGCCTTATTTCCTGCCATCATAAGCAATGGGGCGTTGATAAGGTCGATCTGGTCTGTGGCGTCCCATGTCATCAGATCCATCAGACTTTCCATTGTGTAGCGGAATGTTGAATTTGGGTGATAATGGGTGCGGTTATAATATATCGCGCCTTCACGGTAGAGGTCGAACGGCAGTTTCTCAATCTCCTCATCTGTCAGGTTCATGTCGCCTGTAAATACAATTTCGCCTGTGGTGACTCTCTTTTCCCTTGCATCGGAGGCTTCCTTGAGGCGTTGCTGAATTGTGGGCATGGCTGAGTCCATGAAGCCATTGCGGCGTACACGGCCGGAATTGAACATACTCAGTGTGGCTACGGCCTTGAAACGCTTGTCGCTTTTTGCCGCGCCGAGAGTATAGCCACCTCCTCCGCATATACCGAATGCGCCTATACGCTGAGGGTCAACACCGGGATATTTAGAGATATAATCCGCCATACCGTGAATGTCATTGATTCGGAAATAAGGCTTGTCGGTGTGGCGGGGTTCGCCACCGCTTGCTCCCTGGTATGAGGCATCGGCGGCAATCGTTATATAACCTCGCTCAGCCATCCGTTGTGCGAACAGTCCTGCGACCTGCTCCTTGGTGCCACCGTTTGGATGTGCCACAATGATAGCCGGATATTCCTTTTCATCGGGATTATAATCGGCCGGAGTATAGACATTTGCGGCTATTTCAATGCCGTCAAGATTGTATTTTACCGGGTGGATATTCACTTTGCCGGGTACGTTTTCGGTGATTGCCTGCTCATAGACAAGGCTCCACGGATTATCCTGTGCATGGAGAACCGTGCCGAAACTGATAGCTGATGCTGCCATGATTAAAATCGTTTTAAGTTTCATGTAATCTTGTTTTTGTGCCGAAGCACGGTTATTAAACAATCTGGTTAAACACCGTGATTATCACATTTCACGGTGTGTATATCACTTTTCCCCGAAATCTACTCGCCCAATGTTTTAGTAAATACAAGCGAGGATAATAGCCATTTGTCGTTTTCTCTTACAAAAACCTCTGTTACGATGAATGGGAAGCGGACAGAGTTACCACCGACTACTGAATTGAGATGAATGATACTGTAAACAGTCGCCGTATTCTCCGTGAATTTAACCTTTTGGTCGTGTATCTCAGCTTTTTTATACCATATACCACCATCTTTGATAGGGTTTAGTTCCTGTTCCTTACCCCAGTAACCGCCCATGTGAACAAACTGAGATGATTCATGGAACAAGTCGGCAAGTTTCTCCACGTTTTTACCCGACATCCATTGCCATTTGTCATTGGAGAGATTGATAATCTCCTGTTCCTCCTTTGTAAAAGTATTATTTTGTGCGGCAACTCCCATGATTGAGCCGATAAGAATGACAGCGAAAGCAAATACTTTTTTCATCTTACAATCCGATTTCATTCAACCAATCCTTAATGTCATCGTCCGAAATATTGTTCATAAGCCGACCTTTGCCCCATCTGATGCTTGGGTATGCCTCGTGCAGTTCGTTCTCACTGTTGATTATGTTGCTTCCACCGGAGGTCATGAACGGTATTACGGTCTTACCCTGTAAGTCATTGGCTTCGATGAATGTGTTTATAATGGTTGGATGTGTGTTCCACCAGTTTGGATATCCGATGAACACAACGCTGTAATCCGTCATATCTGTCACAGAGTCTTTCAGAGCAGGTCGGAAAGAGCGGTTATGCATCTCTACATAACTGCGTGAAAGAGAGTCACGCCAGTTGAGGTCAGCATCCGTATATAGTTCAGCCGGTTCAATATTGTGGAGTGTCCCGCCTGTGAGATCGGCGATGCGTTTAGCTGCTTTTTCCGTCGTCCCTGTAGCCGAGAAATAGCATACCAACACCTTGTCGCGATTCTCATTATTTGTATTTGCAGGTGTCTCCTGTTTCTTTGTTGAACAGGCGAGAAGTAGGCCCATTATGGCGGCAAATACTCCGATTAAAATTGTAAGATGTTTCATCGTTATATAATTTATAGGATTATTCATGTTGCAAAATTACGTCTGACTCATCAAACCCCACATACACTAATTACCGTAACACTTACCATTATTTCGGATAACGGAAATTTTTGAAAAAACAGTGGTAAAAAACATAATACCCAATTCTTCAGTCTGTAATAATTTTGTGGTTGAAAACCAACATCAGAAGTAATTATGAAAAAGTTTTTAATCTTACTATTGACGCTGATTACAGTATCCTCATGCAGTGCTGACAATGCCGATGAGCCGCTGCCGTCACCCGTGACTCCCGGTGAGGGAAGCACCTCATATTTTGGTGGAAAGAAAGTATTGATTGCCTATTTCTCTTGGGGTGGTACAACCGGACGCATGGCTCAGCAGATACAAGCAATCACAGGGGGTGACCTGTTTGAAATTGAGCCGGTCAACCCATATCCGACCTCATATACCCCATGCACTGAAGTAGCATTGGAGGAACGCGACAGCAATGCACGTCCCGCCATTAAAAACAGTGTGGCAAACTGGGATGAATATGATGTCGTGTTCCTTGGTGGCCCGGTGTGGTGGCATACCGCTCCCATGATTCTCCATACGTTTGCGGAAAGCTACGATTTTGAAGGGAAAACTGTTGTACCCTTTACAACCTACGCATCCACCTACCGTGATGAAACCCTGAAGGCTATCGTGGATATGACTCCCGATGCCGAGCATCTCGAAGGCCTGGGATTGACAAGCGGCTCAATCAACGAAAACCGCATACAGACTTGGATTGACCTCATCAACGAGCAATGGGCCAATCTCAATCCCGGAGGAGCGACATCACCGATGAACGGCATGGTAGAGCTATGGCAAAAAGGCAATATCCCCGGATTCAGGGAGAATGTCAATAATTCCGATGGCCCTGACTTTATGCCCAATATGCTTGTATATACAGTGCCTGAGAATGTTCAGCCCAAAGGAGCTGTGATGATCTGCCCCGGAGGAGCATTTGCCTTCCGCAGTATGCAGAACGAGGGCTACGACATAGCCGATATGCTTGTGCCGATGGGATACCAGTGCTTTATCGTTAACTACCGCATCAATCCTTATTCCATGCAGGCAAGCGCAACCGACCTGCAAAGGGCGATTCGCTATGTGAAAGCTCACGCTGAAGACTACCGCATCAATCCTGAAAACATTGCGCTTGTCGGTTTCTCTGCCGGAGGTATATTGAACGGTGAAGTTCTCCTGAACTGGCGTGACCTTACCAATGGAACAGCTCTTGACAGCTCATACCGTCCTGATGAACTCGACAATATTCCAGTTTCTGCATGTGCCGTAGGGATGATATATTCTTTTTATGGACGTTTGAGCGTATCAATGAATAATGTTGAGACACTTCGTGCTGCCAACCTTCCTCCTGCCTTCTATTGCTGGGGCACACGTGACGGTTTTGCCGGACAGTTTACACAAAACTCCGACGCATTGAAAGAAGCCGGCGTAAGAGTGGAGACCAAAGTGCTTGAAGGATATCCACATGGATATGGTAGCGGCGGTAATGCCTCAATTTGGGGAAATGACTTCGATGCCTTCCTCACCCCAATAATGCAAGGTAATCTTGTGGCCATAGAGGCAATTAATGCGGATAGGGTTGACAATATTGCTGAAATATACTACGATTTAAATGGACGTGTTGTATCACCTGATACTATCCGAAAGGGCGGTATATACATCATGAAATCAGGTGTCAAGGCTACTAAAATAATCAGATAAATATAATGACAGAAAGAAAACTTCGAAGTTTGACGGTGTCTCCTGTCGGCCTCGGATGTATGGGCATGAGCCACGCCTACGGTGCACCTGCTGATAAAAAGTCGATGAAAACACTCCTTGCAGATGCAGTGGAGATGGGCTACACATTGTTTGATACCGCTGAAATATACGGCACCGAGACAAATCCTCACGATAATGAGGAATTGCTTGGGGAAGCATTGAAGCCTTACCGTGGTAAGATTGTGATCACAACAAAATTCGGCCTTACATTCGACAAATCCCATGAACCGGGGCCTTATCCGCTGATACCGGACTCAACGCCCCATAGCATCAGGAAAGCAGTTGATGGCTCTCTACGTCGCTTGCAAACCGACCATATCGACCTATATCTGCAACACCGCATCGACCCTGATGTCGAGCCTGAGATTGTGGCAGAAACTATGGCGCAACTGATACAGGAGGGAAAGATACTCCATTGGGGCGTATCTGAAACTACTGAGGAATACCTGCGACGCGCCCATGCGGTATGCCCGGTTACGGCTATACAGAACCGCTATTCGATGATGGCACGATGGCACGAGGATATTTTCCCTACACTTGAGGAATTGAATATAGGCTTCATCGCGTTCTCTCCACTTGCCAACGGCCTGCTGTCCGATTTCTATACTGCCGACTCAAAATTTAATCCCAAGAATGATTATCGTGCGGCAATGCCACAGTTCAGCAGGGAGAGTTTTGAGGAAAACGAGATGTTGTTTCAACTTATTCGACGAATCGCCGACGAAAAACACGCCACGCCGTCACAGATTTCCCTTGCGTGGATGCTGTGCAAGAAGCCATATATCGTGCCTATTCCCGGTACCCGGCACTTGTGTCGCCTGAAAGAGAACATCGGTGCTGCGGACATAAATCTGTCAACAGATGAAGTCGAGGCTATCGACCACCAACTTGACAGCATACCGATGAGTGAAGTTTTTGGTGGCTCAAAAATTGTAGAATCACATGAGGTTAAATAATTTTGCGCAACAGTGAAAATAAAATTATTGATATGACACCAAAAGTAATATGCCATATAATGAGCTCAGTGGACGGTCGCCTATTGCCCGGACGGTGGACGGCTCCTTTTGACGGCACAAACCCATCAGAACTTTTCAAAGAATACGCAGCTATCGGCAAAAGCCTGGGTGCTGACGCATGGATGTTCGGAAAGGCGACTACCCGCGAGGCTTTTCCGTATAAATTTATGCCTAAAGGCGAACCGGTGGGCGAAAGCGGAAAGGTCTTTATGGGCAACCGGACTTCATCGAGACTGTTTATCATCATAGATCCTGATGCCGATATTTTTTTCACAGCTGATCAGTTACGTGGTGACAATATCCTGGTCATACTCGGAATAAATGCAACTACCGATTATCTTTCTGCTCTTGAAGAAAAAGGTATTTCGTATCTTGTGGTGGATGATACCGGCAATCTTCGTAATGTGTTTACTCTGGTTAAGCATTATTTCAAAGTTGAGGCTATTTCCTTGCAGGGAGGAGGAATAATCGATGGCGCGATGCTCGCACAGGGACTTATCAATGAGTTGAGCCTTGTGATTTATCCCGGAATAGACGGACTTTCCACAGCACCGTCAATCTTTGAATACCTCGGCAATTCGGAGGAACATCCGGCCGATGGGCAGGCTCTTGAGCTTATCTCAATAGAGCAAAAGCCTCATGGCATTGTCTGGTTACGTTACAAATTCCATAATTTACCGGAGTAATCAATCATGAAAGGATTTTCAATATTGGCAGGTATCGCAATGGTATTGGTTTCTGCCACAGGATTGCAAGCACAGGATTCAATCCCGACAAAAGGCTTTGCAGCTTTCGATGAAATGGGCGTGTTCAAGCCTTACGAGTTCAACCGTCATGCTGTCGGTGATGATGAGATACAGATTGAAATACTTTATTCTGGTATTTGTCACAGTGACCTGCATAATGTTCACGGCGACTGGCGCAAGGAGGAATATCCAATGGTTCCGGGACACGAGATTGCAGGAAAAGTTGTCAAAGTGGGCAAAAATGTAACAAAATTCAAAGTCGGAGATTATGCCGGCGTGGACTGCATAATCAACTCATGCCATGAATGTGATTTCTGCAAGAATGGGCAGGAGCATTATTGCAGCCACACAGTTTCAACTTACCACGACCATGACCCTTATCATAATAATGAACGTACACAGGGCGGTTATTCCAATAACTATGTAATATCGGAGGATTACGCGATACTCATTCCGCAAAATGCTGATTTGTCAAAAGTAGCCCCATTACTGTGTGCCGGAATTACAACCTATTCGCCAATTAAATTTGCCGGTGTTAAAGCCGGCGATAAAGTAGGAGTTGCAGGGTTTGGTGGACTGGGCTATATGGCAGTTCGTTATCTCAAACATCTTGGTGCTGATGTTACAGTATTTGATTTGACTGAGGATAAGCGTGAAGATGCCTCCAAACTTGGTGCTGAACGATATGTGAATGTTAATAATGCTGATGAAATGGCAGGACTTGACAATACATTCGATTTTATCATCAGTACCATTCCCACCAACTATGACCCAATTCAATACATGAAAATGTTGAAATGGAACGGACAGATGTGCATCGTCGGTATTCCCTCAAACGAGGATATGCCGACAATCTCAATGCGTTCTTTCATCGGAATGGCTGACCGTAGGCTTTTCGGCTCTCGCATAGGTAGTATTCCTGAAACGCAGGAGGCTATCAACTTCTCAGTAGAAAACGACATCTATCCCGAAGTTGAGATAATTCCGGCTGATGCGGAAAAGATAACCGAGGCATACGACAAAGTGCGTGATGGCAAAGTCAAGTTCCGCTATGTCATTGATATGTCAACTCTAAAATAATAATACTTTATGGGAGAATATACTCAAAGCAGAATGACTGCTGTTCTGGATAAGGACAAGACAAACAAGGCGAATTACACTTGCAGTAACTTCCATTTCCAGACACCTATAAATGTATATTTTGGCAAAGATGCCGTATCGCATCTACCTGAATTGCTGAATGGTAAGGAAAATGTCCTGCTCGTGTATGGCGGTGGCTCAGCAAAACGAAATGGAGCGTATGATGCCATTGTTTCCGAATTGCGGGCAAATGGCATAAGATGGTTTGACTTACCTGATTGTATCGGACCTCATTACGCCTTTGTCAAAAAGGGTATAGAGATATGCCGAAGCAACAATGTGGAATGTGTGATAGGAATTGGCGGCTGCTCCTGCATGGATATTGCCAAGATGATAGCTTTCGGAGCAAAGCATGACGACATCTGGGATTATCTTACATTTAAGAAACCGGTGACCGGAAAAGAAGACAGGCTTCTCATCGGAAGTGTTCCGACATATCCCTCCGGTGGTTCGGAAGCAGATGCCTCGGCGGAGATTGACGATCTTGAAACCGGTGAACACGGCTCATTATATGGCTTCTTTGCCGACTTTTCACTGCTTAATCCGGAGTTTACGTTTACTCTTGATGCCGTGCAAAGTGCATACGCCGGGGCTGTGACATTCATTCAGGCAAGTGTTCCGTTTCTTGGCGGCTCATTCCCATTGACTGACAGGTTTGGGCTAAGCATCATGAACACCGTGCGTGACAGTATAAAAGCCGTTCAGTCGAATCCGACTGATTACGAAGCCCGTGCCGCTCAGATGTGGGCTTCGGCAATGACTACAAGCAAACTGCTGTATTGTGGCAAGCAGTTATCATGGTGTTTCAGCCTTTATAATGATGTTGAGATTATCCGCCTCTGTATGCCGTTGCATTACCGACAGGCATTTACAGTCCTGTTTCCGGAATGGCTCAGAACCATAGCCATACATCATGGTGAAGATGTCAAACGCTATATATGCTCGATATTTCCGGATAGCACTGAATCTGACGGCAATATTATCAACTATGGCTGTGACATGCTCAAAGCATATTTCAAAAACATCGGTTTGCCGACAAGTTATTCGGAATATGGCAAAGTGCCTGACGATGCTACATTGCACAATGCGGCGGAGCAACTTGCGGGCGACAGTGCTTTGTCCGTTGATGAACTTGTGGATATGTTTAAGGCTTGCCTGTAATAAGATAGCATGAATCACGTAATCGCCATATTGAAAAACTGGACGCTGCCAATAAGTATAACAATGGGGACATTGGTGTTTCTGATGTTCCATTGCATAAATGTATTGGCTCCATTGAAGGCTCCGGTTGAAAGTTTTGTCGGATTCTTTATCCCGACATTGGTGTTTGTGATGCTGTTCATTACATTCTGCAAAATTAACCCTTGCCACATGCAGATAAAGAAATGGCATTTGATTCTTGTGCTGTTCCAAATATTGTCATGTGTGCTGATTGCAGCTGTATTATTTTTCTATCCATCATTCCCTTACAGAATAGGAGCTGAAGGAGCGATGGTGTGTCTTATTGCTCCGACAGCAACCGCAGCGGCAGTAATAACAGGAAAGTTGGGAGGTAATGAAGCCTCACTCACATCATATACAATCATCAGCAATATGGCTGCGGCGGTGTCGATACCGGTTATTTTCCCTCTTATAGAAGGTCGTGGCGATGCAACATTCATTCAGCAGTTGATGGTTATAAGCCGACAAGTATTCCCTTTGCTCATCTTTCCTTTTTTTCTCGCTTGGGGCATACGCTTGTTTTTACCCAAACTGTTAGAGATCATTCTTAAACATTGCGGCTCACTCGCATTCTATCTCTGGGGGATTGCCCTGATGGTTGTTGTCGGTCAGACGCTACGGTCTTTGGCTAACAGTGATGCAAGCCATGCAACAATATGGACCCTTGCGATAATTGGTTTCCTGACGTGCGGCATACAATTTGCTGCCGGAAAAATCATTGGCGGTTGCTATAATGACCGAATAAGTGGCGGTCAGGGGCTTGGGCAGAAGAACACAGTATTTGCAATATGGATTTCATATACCTATCTTTTGCCAGTCACATCTATTGCTCCGAGTAGTTATATCCTATGGCAGAACATCATAAACAGTTGGCAACTGTGGCATTATAACAAGAAACAATCAAAAAAATAAATCATATCAAATGGAAAAATTCACATATCAATATCCCGTAAAGCAATACTTCGGGAAAGGATGTGCCGAAGAGGCACTGAAAAAAGAAATGCCTGATATGGGCGGTGTTGTCATGCTTGCCTATGGCGGCGGGTCACTGAAACGCACCGGTCTGTATGACAAAATCCGAGGCTGGCTTGAAGAAGCCGGAAAGACAGTTGTGGATTTCGGTGGCATCATGCCCAATCCGACTTACGCCAAAGTTAAGGAAGGAGCAGAGGTCGTCCGTAAAGAAGGCGTGGACTTCATTCTCGCCGTTGGTGGCGGTTCGGTAATCGACTGCTGCAAGATTATCTCCGCTCAGGCAAAGACTGACGAAGATGTGTGGGATATGTTCTATAATGAACACCGCCTGCCTGCTGAGTTTGTTCCCTGCGGTGCTGTCGTTACGGCATCCGGAACCGGTGCGGAACAGAACAACGGAGCTGTGATAACCCACGAGGAAAAGAAACTCAAGCAGGCTCTTTTCGGAGCGTTCCACCGTTTTGCGGTTCTTGACAGTGACCTTACGCTCACTCTCCCGATGAAACAGGTAATAAGCGGGGCTTTCGACACTCTGAGCCACTGCATGGAAACTTATATGGGGCAGCCGTTCCCCACCAATGTGTCTGATGAAATCAACGAGGCGATAATGCGAAACGTGATTAAAAATATCCGTACACTTATAGCAAATACTGATGATGACTTTGCCCGTGGCGAGTTGATGTGGGACTCCGCAATGGCGGAAAACGGAATGTTGAAACTCGGCAAAATGACCGACTTCCAATGCCACATGATTGAACACGCTGTGGGTGCTTACACTGACTGCAACCACGGCCAGGGTCTTGCAGTGATACACCCCGCGCTTTACCGTCACTATCTGCCTGAAGGCGTATCGAAACTGGCGCGGATGGCACGCGAGGTATGGGGCGTTCACGACAATGACGATTTGCGTGCGGCAAATACAGGTATCGATCTTCTTGAAGACTTTATTCAGGAAATTGGTATGCCTACACGTTGGAGTCAGATGGGTATCACTGATGAAAAGGTGTTGCGCGATTCCGCCGACAGCTGCGTGCTTACTCCCGGCTGCTGCAAGAAGTTTACCCGCGATGAAATCTTTGAAATACTGAAAGGGCAACTTTGATAACGGCAAAAAATGCAAACCTTACCGAAATTTGTACTAAGCAAAGGCTTAATATGATTGTTTAATTTACAGGTAAAATAAAAATTATATATATGAAAACCGTTACATTAAATAATGGGGTAGTGATGCCCCAGATTGGCTATGGAGTTTATCAAGTGACTCCCGAAGAGTGTGAACGATGTGTTACCGATGCGTTACGTGTCGGTTACCGTATGGTTGATACAGCCCAAGTCTATCACAACGAGGAAGGCGTTGGAGCTGCAGTGAAGAAAAGCGGTATTCCACGCGATGAACTTTTCCTTGTGTCAAAAGTTTGGATTTCCAATTACGGTTACGAAAAGGCTAAAGCGTCAATTGATGAAAGTTTGCGCAAACTCGGCACGGATTACATCGATCTTATGCTTCTGCACCAACCATTCTGTGACCGCTATGGAGCATATCGAGCTCTTGAAGCAGCCTATAAAGAGGGTAAAGTCCGTGCAATCGGTGTAAGCAATTTCTACCCCGACCATTTCATAGATCTCGCAAGTAATGTGGAGATTATTCCGGCAGTCAATCAAATTGAAGCCCATGTGTTCGACCAGCAGATTGAAGCCCAGGGTTATATGAAGGAGTTCGGCACTTATATGATGGCATGGGCACCTCTTGCCGAAGGTCGCAACAATTTCTTTACCAACCCGGTGCTTGAAAACATCGGCAAGAAATATGGCAAATCTGTCGCTCAGGTAGCTCTCCGTTGGCTCATTCAGCGCGATGTGATTATCATCCCGAAGTCAGTTCATGTGGAGCGTATGCAGCAGAACCTCGACATATTCGACTTTGAACTGTCGCAGGAGGATATGGCGGCAATCGCAGCTCTTGATACAAAACAGAGTCTGTTCTTCGATCATCACGCGCCCGAGGTTGTGAAGATGTTCATGGGCTGGAGATAAGAATGGTTATGAAAAAGAATTTCACAAACAGAACCATCGTAACACCGTTGCCTGTCCTGATTGTTGCCACCTATGATGAAAACGGTGTGCCTGATGCGATGAACGCCGCATGGGGTGGTCAATGTAGTTATCACGAGGTTGCTCTCAATCTTGCTGTGGGTCACAAAACAACCGAGAATATCCGTGCAAACAAGGCTTTCACTCTAAGCATCGGAACGGTTGACACCATGCTATTGTGTGATTTCTTCGGACTCGTATCCGGACGAAAGGAAAACAAGATTGAGAAAGCAGGTGTAACAGCTGTAAAGAGTGAATTTGTCAATGCACCTGTGATTACCGAATTTCCATTGACAATGGAATGTGAGGTTATATCAATCAACGATGAACTCGGCGAAACCCGAGTTGTCGGCAAAGTCGTCAATCTTCAGGCGGAAGAAAACCTGTTCAATGAAGCCGGACAACTGGATTATTCACTGCTTCGTCCAATCTCATACGATTCTGAAACACGCAGTTATCGTGAACTGGGAGGCATAATAGGTAAGGCATTCCATGATGGATCACAACTAATCAAATAATAGAATGAAGATAAAATACATAATAAACTCGGTCATGGCGATAGCCGCTCTGTTGTTCAGTTTCAACCTTTCAGCGACCGAACCTTCCGCTAAAACAGAGAAAGAAATGAAATCGATAATTGTATATTTCACCCACTCGGGCAACACGGAGCTTGCCGCACAAAAGTTGGCCGAAATCACAGGTTCTCCCATTGTAAGGTTGCTCCCTGCCGAACCCTATACGGCTGCTGATGTCGATTGGGTCAACGAACAATCTCGCTGCACTCAGGAGCATCTCAACCAGTCACTACGCCCGGCCATCAAACCATTGGACGTGGATCTCAGCCAATATGATACAGTATTTATCGGATTTCCTATCTGGTGGCACGAAGAACCGGCTGTAATCCGTACATTTCTTGATAACACCGATTTGAAAGGGAAAGAACTATATCCATTCTGTACATCATACGAAAGTCCGATGTCAGAGGCTGACGCAACGTTACAGAACGGTTATCCGACCCTCAAATGGCACACTGGCCTCCGACTTCCGGCAAGTACCGACCAAATCAAAGAATGGATAGAAAAATAATTGGGTGTGCTGAGCCCTTCAGGGTTCCACACATATAAATGAACAAACACTAAAAAGAAAGTCAGGCATTAAGTAGTGATACTCGGTGCCTGACTTTACTCTTATTAATTCCTATTATTACGATACACTTCTAATAGTCTAACTTTTGGGGTGCAGTTCATTGTTAGACAGTCTCGTCATTGTATAATGATTTGATAAATTGTGTGGACTTAGTGCTTGCGGACATTAAAAATATAAGCAATCACTATTATCGCCAAGGTGAGCAGTTCGGAAATCGGTATTGCGAGCCAGAGCCCCGAGGAGCCAATCCATCGAGGAAGCAGAATGAATCCCGGCACCATGAAAATGATACCTCGAAGCATCATATATGTGATGGAACGTGCCGATTGTTCGCAACTTTGGTAATAACCGATAAACGTGATGTTAAGCGCGAAAGGAAGGGTGCAGAGGCCAAGCAGAGGTAATCCTGTTGATGCGATGCCGTAAGCTGTATCCGATGAATTAATGAATATACCTGCCAATAGATCAGAGCCGCCCCACATAGCTGCGGAGATAACAGTGCCACACGCACATGCTGTCAGGACAGCAATCTTCAAAGCCTGTCGGACGCGGTCCGGAAGCCCTGCTCCGTAGTTATAACTGATTATCGGTTGTGACGACTGCGCTACTGCATTGCTGATAGAGAATATGAGTGGGAAAAGATAACATCCGGCGCTGAAGGCTGCTACCCCGGCCTCGCCGAGATAAGCGAGAAACATATAGTTTCCGGTTATCATCATCACGCCGATTGCAAGTTCGGCTATGAAAGTGGCAAGTCCTATCTTGGCCATGTAACCCACATTGCGGATTGACAGTCTGAGTGATTTTACGGACATGCGCAGCCGATAGAATTTTAGTTTATCGGAGAAGAATATGAAATATGCCACTACCATTATTCCCGCGACTATACACGAGATAGAGGTTGCCATCGATGCACCTTTTATCCCCATTCCGAGTGGGAATACCATGTACCAGTCAAGGAAGATGTTGAGTACGGCTGCCACTATCTGCACACTCATTGCATAACGTGGGGAGCCATCAAGACGGATTAGCATCATCCCTGCGCATTGTAGGAAAAAGAATACCAGTCCGGGAAGAAGCCAAAGCAGATAGTCGGAAGCTAATTCCTCAAGGGCAGGGCTGCACCCCATAAGATAAAGGACCGGACCCGTGAACAGGAGAGAAGCGAGAATTACACTCCCGAATATGATGGCACCCGCTATGTAAGCTTGTGTCATTATGATTCGGGCGGCTTTCACGTTTCCTTCGGCAAGACGTATGCCTCCTATTACTGACGCCCCGATTCCGAACATGAGACCGATGCCGGTGCAAATCAGAAAAAGGGGTGCTACGATATTTATGGCGGCGAGGGCATTGCTGCCTACACCGTGGCCAACAAACATTCCGTCGCAGATGTTAAGTACCGAGTTTGAGGCCATACCTATGAGGGTTGGGAAAAACATAGCGCTGAATAACCTTTTGATCTCCCCATTTTTGAAGTCAAGTTTATCTCTGTCCATATAACTGCGAAATTATTGTGGTTATGAGGTTATAGTGTGGTTGCAAATTGGCTGCAAAGTTAATCAGAGCCTTAAGATTATATATGGTGCAAATCCATACAGTTATGGTACTTTTTATAACACGAGGTTTGCGGATTGATAAAATGTGCTGTAACTTTGCAAAAAATGATGAAAATGGAAGGAAAAACAGCCACCGCCCCCAAACTGCCGTTTTCAGTCGGTCGGGCTATAGGAAATAGTTGGAAATATGGCCATCCATTATCAGTGGAAGGGTGCTTGATAATGCTGTGTGAACGTGGCGTTGCTGATTTTTCAGTTAATTCCCACAGATTCAGCATGACTTGTGGCTGCATGGCATTTGTGGTCTTTGATATGGTCATCGTTCCGGTCAATGTGTCGGATGATTTTGAAGCCAAGTTTGTGGCATTGGATTTTGCCACTGCACAGGACATTTTCTTTCTGATTACCTCCAATCGGTTTTGGAAGTTCATATATGAAGCTCCTGTGCTCCGATTGCCTGATGATATACGTAAGGTTGCCTACCGATGGTTTGAGGTGATTGACTGGATTGTGGCACATTGCTCTGAGATTACCGCTGAAAAGGCTCTTCGTAATGAAACTGAAAACTTCATGCTTATAATGTCAGAGCAGGTGGAATCACGTCAGGGATTGCTTGGAGTGGATCCTGCAAAAAATAGAGCTTGGGTGATCACTAATGATTTTTTAGGATTATTGAACCGCTATTACGCGCATCAGCATGAAGTGGCATTTTATGCCGACAGATTAAATATTACCCCCAATTATCTGAATATCATAATAAAAAAGAATATTGGCACTACTGCAAAGGAGCAGATTAACATTCAATTGTGTCTGGTGGCAAAGATGTTGCTCGACACCACCGACCTCACTGTTAAGGAAATTGCAGAGCGTCTGCATTACGATGACTCGTCATATCTGTGCCGAATATTTAGAAAACAGACCGGCATGTCACCACTTCAATACAGGAACAAATTGCGTGACAACAAGAAATATGTGGCCCACGTATGATAGTAAAGCAAATGGAGATAGCTGCGCAGTTCTGTCGGGCTATCTCCATTTGTTGATTAATCGCTATTATATGACCGATATATCTAATTTACCAATATTTTTACAGTTTTACTGCCAATGGTAACGAGATATATTCCATTTTCAAGCGGTCGGGTCACTGCTCCTGAAGTATGGGCCGTTTTGCTCGCTGTTGTCTGTCCTGTCAGATTTCGGACAGTGACATCCGATGCCGATGGTGTATCGACAATTATGATGCCATTTGAAACATGTATATTGAATGTCTCCACGGTGATATCGCCGGTAGATGCTAAATTATTTTCATCCACATGGCTGATGTCATGCTGATATCCTAAATATTCAGCATTCAAAGTCTCGGTTTTAGTATTGAATGTGAGGCGATAAAATCCATCCTTTTCAATCTTCCATTTAAGGTCATCTCCTCCGGATATACGTGCATCGGTAATCCCTTCAGCTAATGCATCTGAAATATATGGATGGAATGTTTCTTCAGTCCAGCTTTCAGCTGTGAGAATCTTGAATCGGTCAGGCTCTTCCTGCGAACCAATGCGCAGTTCCCCTTCCCAGATTAGTTCTGCGGCATTATTTGGATTTGGTATGAATCTCTTGTTACTCTCATCCCAATAATTCCAGTTCAATTCGCAGCATCCTCCCACAATGTATAACACTTTGCGTGGAACGAATTTGCGGCCTTGATATGTTAACCGGCCCTTGTCCACATATAGGGTGTAATCACCTGCCGCCATCACACTCCAGCCTTTCGACCCGTCCTCCATTACTGAAAGTGGTGATGCCACCCCTTTGCCAAATGTCAGGTCTACATCTTCATACATGGGACCATAAAAAGTCGTATTGGCGTTTATCACAGGTGTATTGATTAGGAATATGTTTCCGGGTACGCAAGTTATTGTACCCTTGAATTCGACATCATGCATGTCGGATAATTCAATGATTTGGTCCTTTACTGCACTTCCTGTGACATAGAGTTTTGACGGACATTGTGGTTGTGGCGACTGTTTGCTGACCGACATTTTCATATTGTTTAAGTCAACTGTCACGCAGTAGTCGCCTGTTTCCGGCATTTTGAATTTCCAGTCCTTCCCATTAAGATCCCAAGCGGCATAAAAATCCAGATCATAGTTTTTTGATAGCTCTACAACCACATCCGGATTCGCGGAAAGGATGTTTTTATACCATCCGCGGGTGTTGATGAATTTAAACTCCTCATTTCCTTTCAGCTTACCTTGCCAAGTGAATACTCCGTCATTGATTTTGCTCATTTCAAGGGCATTGGTGTCACTCCACCCTGCTGAGGTGGCTGCTCCAACAATATATAGTTGGCTATATTCAATCGAATTGCTCATATCCTGTGATCGGACAATTAGGACTGACAGCAATACGATAAGTGTAAGACATAATTTTCTCATCATATTCATCATTTGACAAATTTATTAGATATGATTGAATTGTCAGCGATAATACGACACAGATAGAACTGTGACGGCAGCCTGGAAATATCCTCACATATTGCATCTACATTGTGATATTCATAGTTGACATATTGCAGCCCGGAGAGATTGCATAGAAGCATGTCAATACGACCGATTTTTTTGCCGAACGTGGCTTCAATGCTGTCGGTGGCCCTATTGTATCTGAATGTGGAGCGGTTCTCGGCTGTTACATCTTCGATAGCTGAATTGGAGTATTTTATAGTCACACGAACCCCTGTCGAGCAATTGCTTGACGGTACCTTTGCGGTCAATGTGCGTGTTGATGGGTTATAATGATAACTGTCCGTGCTGGCGGTCTTCCCATCGACAGCCACCGATTCAGGTTGGACACAATTGTATATTATGAACGTGTGAGCCCGGTTGGCCTTTAGTCCTGATATTGCATTGTTGCCAACTACCTCACGCGGGGCCACGATAAATTCGTCGACATTTCCGTTTGATGTGCAGGTCAATTTTGTTTTTGCATAATTTGTGGCGTAGTCAGGATTGTTTCCTCCGTCTTCATATATATAACTCTCGCCATTAGCTCCTGCGACTGCGTTTATTATCAATTCGTCCGGACGCTCTACGACATTCTTTATCGACGAGGGATTGAAGGGAATCATGCCGCCCTGGCGGAAAAAATAAGGGATTTGCTCTTGGGTGAATTCCATTGTCCTTACGCAGGGACCCTCGATGAGTTCATTGGTCGATACACTCCACCAGTTACCTTTCGGGAACCAGATTTCTTTTGCGCTTATGCCATCAATGGCTGGCTCAGTGATTGGAGCGACAAGTATATCGTTGCCAAACATGTATTCTCCTTCATACGCGTATGCTTCCTCCACCTCGGGGTACTCATAGTAGAGAGGGCGACAGATTGAGATTCCGGTATCGTATGCTTCGCGAGCCATAGTGTAGATATATGGGAAGAGGGCATAGCGCAGTTTGACGGCCTCACGCATTAGAGGGAAATTGGGGAATTTCCAGATTTGGCGCTCTATTCGGCTGTCTTTTGTGGCGTGAGTTCGGAAAATGGGGGTGAATACTCCGAACTGTAACCATCTTAGTACGAGGTCGGGATTATTGGCATTTGCCTCATTCGTCCAGGCATGTCCGCCAAGGTCGTGTCCCCAATATCCGTAACCTACATTCGATGCTGTGGCCGTGAAATAAGGCTGAAAGGCGAGGGTCGGGAAATTAATCAACGCGTCACCTGAAAACCCTATCTGGTAGCGATGGCTTCCCAAGCCGCCCCACCGGTGGAATATGACCGGACGATGGTCAGGACGGTTGGTAATCATATCGTTATAAAACACGTGGTTGCACCAGAATGTCTCCCCGAGTCCGTTAGTGAATGGGCTTGTGAGATGTTGTTGCCAATCTATCCACCAGAAATCCACCCCTTCATTTTCATGATCCCGGATAATAGTGCTGAAGAATGATTTTGCAAAATCTGTCTTGTCAAGAATCCACGGAATGTTGTCGTCATTACCGTATTTACCCTTGAGATAGGCGTTCATGCTGGTGAAATACTCCGGTGACTCTGATTTACTTATTCCGTCGGCCGGATGCAGATTCAAACCGATTTTAAAGTTTTTGGAATGAATATCATTAAGAAGCTCTTGGGGATTTGGTATGAGCTTTGTGTTCCAGCTCCAACCAGTCCAACCGCCGCGTCCTCCTGAATCGCTCTGGTCACCATTCCAATGCCAGTCCATATCGAGGATCATCACGTCGCATGGGATATCGTTTTTGGACAGGTCAGACATTATGCCACGGTAGTCATCGGAAGTGTAAGAGGCATACTTACTATACCAATATCCAAACACAAATGATGGCGGGAGTGGTATTTTCCCGGCTATTTTGGTAAAGTCGGCGAGTGCTTTCTTATAATTGTGACCATAGCCCATGAAATAGATATCAAGAGCGTGTGGATCTTTTCTGTCAGCCCACCAGTCAAATCCCATCTCATCGTTTGGCTCAAGGGCAAATGACTTGCTGCCGTCAGGTCGCGCGGTAGTCCATGAATCTTCTATCACTGACCATCCGGAACGAGATATTAGCCCATTCTCAAGTTCAGCCCTTTTATTGTCGCCATTGCTGCCATCGAGGGTACGGCATGTCCCTTTTAGATTCAGCGGATCAGGTTTGCCGGGATACCATAGAACATCGCGTCCATTATGGCTAAATGTTATGGAGAGGTTTTTAGAGGACGCAGGTAATGTGATGGGATCTGTGCCTTTGCGGTATTTCAATGACAAAGCCTCGGTCTTGATGTATAGATATTCACTATCTTCTGAATGCTCGTAATACGGCACTTCAAGGTTTCGGTTTATTACAGTAAAAGTAGCCCTATCTTCGAATACACTTTTGTCACTGTATTCGATACGAATCATTTCGGGAGTCAGGATTGTGAAACGGGCCTTCCCTGACACAACCATGGCCTTGGGATTGGCTATCGGATTATCTTGGGCTGAAGTGGTAAGCCCGACAAGAAGGGAAATGAACAGTAGTGCTGTCACACTGCTTGATTTCCATGATCGAAAAATTTGTTTAAGTTTCATTTTTATTGGTTTTAAGGATATCGCAAATTTATAAATGTCATTTTTAGATACCAATATGGGGTAGCTAAAATGTAGTTTAATGTAATTGTAAACAATTGGAATATAGTGTGATAACTATGTTTAGTGGCCGGAAAATGTAGTTGATGTAACTTCGTGTTATTGTATTTTTAGCCCTGGTTGAGCCTAAATTTAATATAATTAAAGTAGTATTTCCGATTGGCATAGTGATTGGATGATTACATGGGGATAAATGTGCGATCAGGGACTTAAAATAAGGATATTCTGTTGCGATATTAGTGTTGTCAGTTGTCAGTTTCTGATAACTATTATGGTGAAAAATCATAGATTAACTGTCCGGAAACGCGCTGAAAGTTGTTGATGGTTACTACATAAATTGGGCAGCCTGGCAAGCATATTGTTTTGGTAATCAGTGTGTAGGGGCTAATCAAATACTACATTTTACATGAGCCGTCTTGTAGGAGAATATGTCAATATCTAATTTTGTGTTAAAACTTAACTACCAAAATGAAAGCATATCGATTATTAATTGTCCCGGTCATTTCGGCAGTAGTGAGTAGTTGTCAGACTGACTGGATTGAAATTCCCGCATCCGAATTATATGCGCGGGAATTCATCAAAGAATTCGGGATTGTTGACCCCGATCAAGATTGGAACTTATCAACTAAAATCATTGCGCACACAGATGCTGCTGCTCTCGGTGGCGCTACAAAAATTTATGTGTATGACCGTATGCCCGGTACTGATGATTGTCAGCTCGCGGCAAAATTTTCAGTGTCATCGTCCGATTTTGAATTCGATTTCAAGAAAGATAGGACACGCGCCTACGTGTGTGCGGTTACAGATGAAGGATGTATTACATATTCATCCTACATCCCTATTAATGACGGTATTCTTAATATAGGCTCTTCCCTTGGCTCACGAGCTGATGTGGATAGACCAGCTGATATCAAGTTGCATCGTATCCAGGAAGATGGGAGTGACGGCTTAGGTAAGGGAATTGGTTATTTTTGGTACAATGCGTCAAACTGGGATGTGGCCGGTGCTGAACATTCCTGCAACTATGACTATTGGGCTTATCATTATCCTGACGAGTGCCATGAATATGGTGATGCGCTTAAAGAACTTAAGCCGATTCTCAGCGTGTTTCCTCTCTATGGTATGCATACAGGGACCTTTGCCAACGATTATCTAAGGGGGACTTATTCGGATGAGGACGATGGCCGTCCATGCTCGGATCTTGCCGCTATTGTGGGAAGCGATGGTGTGTTTCATGAAGGCGTGAAGGAATCAATAAGCAATACTGGCTTAAAGTCAAAACATTGCAATCTTAACCTTCATGGTTCAAAGCTCAATCCTCAGGATGGCGTGATCTATACATCACAGGGTGGGGAAATAACCCTCGAGTATATTTATGGAGCCGGTATATATGACAACAGTTTCGGATATTTTTATTATAGGGAGGGCGCATCCACCCGCGAGATTCTTGAATGCCCGAAATTCATACTTATGTATGATGCCTCACCGTGGAACAACACGCGCCGCGAGACGGCTGATGGAGTGTATGATAACTTTGGCTCACTTGGCGTTGACTTGGGGGACGGTACCATCTCTAATGTAGGCATAAATAATTTTGCCGGGATGAATCCCTCGATTGATATGGATAATTATGAGAAAAATATATCTGACGTCAGATATAAGCCGTCATATCACAAACTCGTTTACTATGAATTGGATAGTAATAATAGACCTATTGAGAGTTCAGCTTCCTATAATTTTCCCGCAGGGGTCAAAGTCGGATTTTTCCTTATAACCCAAGGGCATCAGAAAATGCGATTTAACGGTGCGGCAGATATTGACAATCCAGAAAATGGCGGTTCGAAAGATGTGGTGGGTGAAGATTTCAGATTCTCAATCCCTTGGATGAATCAATTATTGGGTGCCTACTATCAATCTCAGGGAGATCATGGTTACACTCCGTTTGCAAAAATGCCGTTGCAGTATGAGGGTGGCCAGATTGACGATTATACCCCTCACATGGCATTTGTGACCTATAATTGGAATGGAGAAACCGTCATGGGGGTAGAGGATGGTCAGTATCATAAAAATGACCATGATATGAACGACATATTGTTTTTCGTCCGTGGCGTTGATACGCCTGACGAAGGTTTTGATACCGATGTCAAAGCACAATCATGGATCATTGCGTGTGAGGACCTCGGCAGTTCGGGTGACTTTGACTTCAATGATGTGGTGTTTGGTGTGTCTCATATAGCCACCGATGAAGAGCATCAGGAGGTATATGTGAAAGCATTGGCTGCCGGTGGAACGTTGCCTGTCAATCTTTTTTATAACGGTAATAAGGTAGGTGATTATTCCACTTGGAATCAGTGGTTCAGCTCTGAGAGTAAGCGCGTGGCCGATGAGGATATAATTAATGTAGGGCGTCTCGGACATCATAACGGTCTTGATGGTGCTGAGGTCAAACTTGAAATACAGGGTAGCTTTTCATTATCGTCCTGGATGTTTAATGCCGGAGCCTCTACCCCGATGGGTGGTTTTGCGTTACAGATTGAAGGAGCGAATGGCCACTCTTATTGGGTGCGGCCTCCAGGCACAACAGGTGATGATGCCGTGGCTCCGCAGATGATACTGGTGCCGTCGACATGGTCATGGCCAACTGAACACACTAATATATGTAACGCATATTATGGAGTCGGGGATAATCATGAGGGTTTTCGCGACTGGTGCAAGAATCATTCGCTTACCGAATGGTACCTCTTCCCATCCGATAACTCACAGGTGATCAAACATGATTGGAAGCCCCAGGCATCTAAGTGATATTATGCTGCGGCGGATATAAGCAAAAGATAAATATTGGTACATCAGTGAAAAATTAAGGTAAGAAAGATTGGTTCAAACAGGAGTCCACGTTTTGGTGGGCTCCTTATTTTTTTATCCTACAATTATGGGATGCCACCATTATCTATCAGTAAAAAAACGAGAGCAAATGACGGAGATATTGAAAAAAGTATTAAATTTGCACCAAAATGAATAGTGGCTCTATGTGGAGCTATTCATATTTTACAGTATAACAACTTCATTTTTAGCTATGAAGCATCTGCATCTTACTGAAATCTGTTTCGGCGGCGCAGCCCCTCCCGGGGATGTGAAGATGTGGTGTGCATAGCATTTCCACCAACATTTCCACTGCATAAAAGCAATTGTCGGCCATTGCTGCGACTTGTCGCATCAATATGGTTGGCGATTGGGAGTTCATTGACATGTTGGTACGTCACCGGTGGTAGGCCACCGGGAATGATGAAATATAATGAAATTGTATAATCCTGCTTCGTGCATGCGTCACGAGGCAATAAAAACTGTAAAATATGAAAGAAATAAATAATCCAATCTCTCTTTCGGGTCTCCGGGCATCTGCTTATGAGGCCGGCGGTGAGATCGCTTCGACCATACCAGGTGTTGATATGTTCGATGGTCGTCGTGATTTTTTAGTGAATGCCAATCTTTCGGGACTGGCTGTCTTGATAATGTTGACCAACGAGCGGCGTTTGCATGCTTCTGGCGTCCGAGGTATTAGACGTCGTGTGCAGGTGGCGCTGATCGATGAAACGGTCAATAGTGTGCTTGGTTCAAAATATGTCGGGGTTAACATGCCTGCACATCTCCTTGCTGACCAATATCGTGTTGACTTTCCCATTGATTATTCAGATGTCAATACCGACCATTCCTACAAATTGACAGTGCGTGACGAATGTTCACATAGGATTCTTGGGGAAGAAACGTTGCATTTCTTTGACAACGTAAGATGTGGGAGGCATGTGTCAGAATGGTTTTCTATCCGAGGCGGATCGGTGGTTGATATGTATGGTGAGAAATACCGCTGTGTGGAGTCGGTAGTCGACACATATTATAAGGTCCGATTTGACCTTGAGTTGTCATTTGTCGAGACACCGATGATACTTCCGGAATTCGAGGTTCGCATCTACAGTCCGGATGGCAGGGTGTATTCTCGGTTCTGCCGCCCTTGTAGAGATGAGTATGAACCTGATGAGTTTCATTTGGAGGCACCGTTCCTGACCAATCGTTATAACCGAGGAGTTTACTACGCCGAGATTATCTGTATGGACTATCCTGTATCGGGGATAGTTTTTGCCACTGATTATGAGACACATGGCGGAGAATGGGAAGACGGTGAGCTTTCGTGTCTTGATGAGTATTCGCTTGAGGCTGCCACTGAACGTTTCCACTCGGCCATGGGTATAAAGTTGGCCCATTCCGAAACGCATTTGGCGGAGACGGATAGTGACGAGAATGTGTTCGATAGATTAATTCAGGAGTTTATTGATTCACAGATGGACGACGATGTGGAAACAAAATGTGATGAGGAACCTTTATCGGAAGGATTCATTGAACAGCCGGATGTGGAAAAGTCAGAATCTGCTGTTGTTGAGCCATCCATCATATCGCAACTTGATAACTTGACAGGCCTATCGGCAGTGAAGGAAAAATTGACAGTGTATGAAATGGTGGTGAAGTTTAACAAAATGCGCCTTGACAATAATCTCCCAATGAATCCACAGCCGCTTCATGCTATGTTTTTGGGGGCACCCGGTACCGGGAAGACCACTGTGGCGAAAATGATGGGAGCTATGTTGAGGAAGGCTGGGGTGTTGAGCCGGGGCCATGTAGTGGTTAAAGAACGAGCCACTCTCCTCGGGCCTAACTATAGTATGGAAGAGACAAACACCATCAACGCTATTGATGAGGCCCAAGGTGGCATTCTTCTTATTGATGAGGCTTATCAGCTATATCAGCCCAACGATCCTCGTGATCCAGGTAAGTTTGTGATCGAGGCATTGATGACAGCTTTGGCAGATGAATCACGTCGTGACTGGATGCTGATTCTGGCCGGTTATCAGGATGAGATGACGCGAATGTTTGAGATGAATCCCGGGTTTAAATCCAGAATCCCAGACTCGAATATTTATTTATTCGATGATTTCACGGAATCGGAGTTGATGGAGATAGCAGAGAGATATCTGTCACGTAATCACTTCTCGCTCTCGCCGAAGGCTCGTGAGGCCATGATGGAACGATTGGCTGATGATTATCGTTTCAAGGATAAAAGCTTTGGTAACGCCCGTCATGTCATAAATCTGATACAGACTGAGATTCTTCCTGCTATGGCTGTCAGAGTTATGTCGAATGAAGATGTCGGACCAGAAATGCTTTCGGTGATAGAGCCATCGGATATTCCACAACCGGTTAACCGCATTAACCATTCGCGACCCATGATCGGGTTTAGAGCCTGAGGCGGTGAATTTCGACTGGACTCATTAATCAATAGTGACGATGTCAGTGAACAGAAGTATTGATAGTTCAGTTGTCAGGCTTCTTGCCATATTTTTTTTCGAAGATGTCAAAATGTTCCTTTCCCCATTGTAGCATTGAATCTATTATGGGTAGCAGTGTCGTTCCGAGTTCTGTGATTCGGTACTCCGAGCGCGGAGGAAGTTCCGGATAGATGGTTTTTGCTACAAGTCCGTCCTCGACCATTTCCTTAAGTTGTATGTCAAGCACGCGTGGGGTTGCCTCAGGCAAGCACTTGTGTATTTCGTTAGGACGCATAGGGGCGCCCGAACGGAGTTCGTCGAGGATGCATGATTTCCATTTCGATTCAATCAGGCTCATTGTCAGTCGCAGCGGACAGTCAAGATCCACAGGTATCTTTTTTTCGTATGCCATTTTAATAGGTTTTTCAATTACAAAGATAGCTAATATCACTGAGAATCAGAGTACCGAAAAATTTTTCTATATATGAAAAATTTTTCGGTACTTGATTTTGACGATATACAATCGTAATTTTGCAATCATAAAATTAACTAAAAATAAATCAATTATGAGAAACGAAATCAAAGAATATGAGGCGGTTGCAGAAGCGGCCGGGAAATTTGTGAAAAGTGTGGCTGAGGGTAACAGTGAATATGCCAAATCACTCTTCACAGAGGATGCTGTTCTGTTCGGTATGCTCGATGGGATACTGGAGCATGGCTCAATAGACCAATTCTATCGCAATGTCGACAGTGTGGGTGCAGGATGTAATTTCAAGGCCCGCATTGATGTGCTTGCTGTTGAAGAAACTGTAGCCGTGGTGAGAGTGCTCGAAGAAGGGTGGGGTGACCGCATCGATTTTACGGACTTCCTGCTGATGCTGAAGCTCAACGGTGAATGGAAGTGTGTAGCCAAGGCTTATAATCAGAATTCAAACACGATTAGTAAATAAAATGAGGCTGTAAATGAAGTGTCCCCTGAAAGACTGATTTAAAGCTCTTCTCAGGGGACATTTATTATAAAGTGTTTTTGTCAGCAGGAATCAGAGACTTGCTCGAAGTATCTCAATAATCTCCTGTCGAGTGAGTTTTTCATAACCTGCATCCAGGATAATCGTTGCGTCGGCTATGCCTTCGAGCATATCAGGTGTGACACCGAGTGAAGTTATTTCGGACGCAGCCCCGATTGTTTTTATCCACGTAGCAAGTGCATCGATGCCTTCTGAGGCAAGTTGCTCGTCAGTTTTTCCGTCGGTAGGGATAGCCCATACTACCCTGGCGAAGCGTGCAAACCTGCCGATGGCGTGTTTCATCACATGGCGATAATATGCCACCGAAATCCCTGACAACGTCATGCCGTGGGTAGCGTTGGTATAAGCGCCGATAGCATGTCCGATCATGTGGACCATCCAGTCTTGTGATTTCCCTTCACCAATCAGGGTGTTGAGCGCCCATGTCGATGACCACATCAGATTTGAGCGCGCTTCGTAGTTCTCCGGCTCTTTCACAGCCACAAGGCTTGATGCTATTACGGAGCGCATAAGGCCTTCAGCGAGATAATCGGATGTTGAGTCATCGTCGCCAGAGAAATATTGCTCCATTATGTGGCTCATGGTGTCAAAAATACCAGCCACCATCTGCCTGTGAGGCAATGAGAATGTGTAACGAGGGTTAAGCACAGCAAACTTTGGCATCACTTCTTCGCCAAATACTTTGCCGATTTTCATGTTGGCTGCATGATTGGTGATAACGGAGCCGCCATTCATTTCCGATCCGGTACCGGCCATGGTGAGCACAGCTCCTACCGGTATTATGCGCTCTCCTTTGAGCGGGTCATCCTGCTTCACCCAAAAGCGCTCCCAGGCATCTCCATCATACCAAGCCGATACACTCACGGCTTTAGCATAGTCGATGACCGAACCGCCACCCACGGCAAGTATAAAGTCAACGTTGTTCTCGCGGGCTATTCTGCGACCTTCGTTGAGTTTGTCAACTGTCGGATTTGACATTACCCCCGGCAGTTCAATGACTTCTTTACCTGCAGCTTTTAGGGAGGCCATAACATCATCGTACACACCGTTATGCTTGATGGAGCCACCACCATAGGTGAACAATACTTTCTTGCCGAACCCACTGAGTGCCTTTGCAAGATTCTTCTGAGCCTCATCACCAAAATAGAGTTTGGTGGGATTGGCGTATACAAAGTTTCCGTTCATTAGATATTGATGATTGATGTAATTTTTGAAAATGTAAGAGTTTCAATAGACAACAAGCGTTTGTCTGCCGGAATGCTCCACAAATGTTAACGCCTGGTCAGAGGTATTTGTTATAGAATGCGGCAATTTCATCGAAGGGGATTTTGTCGAGATTGTCGTAGAGATCGCAATGGGTGGCATCGTTGACGGTGAGCATCTGTTTGTTGTCGCCTTTCAGAAGAGCGAACGTGTCTTTCCCGAAATAATATGAGTGTGCCTTGTCGCCATGGACTATGAGGACTGCACTTTCAAGCTCCTCGGCATATTCAAAAAACTTGAAGTTCATGAATGGGAGTGACGAGGTCGCGTTCCAGCCGTCGGTGGAGTTACCACTGCGCGGATGGAATCCGCGTGGCGTTTTATAATAGGCATGGTAGTCCTTCACGAATTGCGGGGCATCGGCAGGGAGTGGATCCACCACACCTCCTGCACGCTTGTAGGTGCCGTTTTTGTAGTCGAGGGTACGTTGTGCAGACATGGCCGCACGCTTGGCATTGCGCTGCGCAGCATTGTTTTCTGAGTCAAAGTAGCCGTTAGCAGTCACTCTGGTCATGTCATACATGGTTGAAGCCACGGTGGCCTTGATGCGGGGATCGTTGACGGCTGCTTGCAGCGCGATACCACCCCAGCCGCATATCCCGAGAATCCCAATTCTGTCAGCATCGACGTCCGGCTGTACAGATAGGAAATCAACAGCGGCTGAAAAATCCTCGGTATTGATGTCGGGCGACGCCACTCGACGAGGCATACCTCCACTTTCGCCAGTGAACGAGGGGTCAAACGCAATTGTGAGAAATCCGCGCTCGGCGAGTTGCTGTGCATATAAGCCACTTGATTGTTCTTTGACCGCACCGAATGGTCCACTTACGGCTATAGCCTGAAGCTTACCATCGACATGCTTGGGTATGTACATGTCGGCGGCCAGAGTAACGCCATAGCGGTTGACAAATGTAACCTTACGATGATTCACTTTATCGCTTTCGGGAAATACTTTGTCCCATTCGTGTGCCAGTGCCAGTTCCTCGACCGGTGCAAGTGACACATTTGTGTTTGTATTCATATTCTGTGAATTGATTGTTAATGCGCCAGAAAGTAAGGCGATAGCTATCATGAAATTTTTCATAGTGCAAAATAACAACAAAACAGGGAATAGTGACTTACCAATATAAAGGAATTCCTTACCTAAAACGACTGGGATAGGAGCCGTGGCAATAACGATGTCCGGCACTGTGTGGGGTGAATGGCCAAAACTGATGATACATAGAGCCGGTATAGATGTGAAAAACACCTATTTTTAGGTATGGTGGAATAGGAACGCCCATATTAATTTTGCATGGGCGTTTTGAAGCCGGTGTTTCAACTGCGACAATTATGGCAAGAAATCAGAATATGTTCACTGCCGATGATAAACTCAGGCATTTAATTGAAGAGAATCCTCAATTGTTAGGCGTCATGACTCGTTTCGGCCTTTCATTTGGGTTCGGCGATAAGACTGTCAGGAAAGCATGTGCGGATGACGATGTGGACCGCGAATCTTTTTTGGCAGTATGTAATTTTTTATGTCATAAGGACTATTCCAGGTATAAGATTTCATTGCCCACAATAATGAGTTATCTCGGGAAGGCTCACGCGCATTTTCTTGAATTCCTGTTGCCGTCTATCCGGAGAAAGCTGATTGAGGCAATAAATTGTTCGGATATAAATGACATAGCATTCCTGCTACTTAGGTTTTTTGATGATTATGTGGCTGAAGTAAATAGCCACATGCAGCATGAAAACGATGAGGTGTTCTCGTATGTAAAGCGTCTTTCAGCAGGGGAGATTCCCGTCGGATTCAGAATCAGCGACTATTCTCTTAACCATGTCAGTATGACGGATAAGCTGAACGAACTTAAGGATGTATTCATTCAGCATTATCATGTAAAGGATAATGAAATCCTGACGTCGGCTCTGATTGATATAATACACTGCGGTGATGAATTGAACCGACATTGTGAAATCGAGAATGAGCTTTTTATCCCGGCTGTAGAGGAATTGGAACAGGTAATGAAAATTCAATCCAAGGTCGGGACTGCCAAGGGATGTGCCAAAGATGTGAATAAGGGATTGATCGGTGTAATGACCGAGCGCGAGAAAGATATAATACGCTGTGTGGCCAAAGGGATGGCGAATAAAGAGATTGCTTCATATCTATGTCTGTCGATACATACTGTCACCACTTACCGACGCAATATCTCGGCAAAGCTTGAAATCCATTCAGCCGCAGGACTAACCATATTTGCCATCCTCAATAATCTAATCAATATCCGCGATGTCAATCCTAAGGTATAAAAACGAAGATGTCCCAAAAATGGGGTATGGTAGTTGGCACTACTGCAAAAAGTGGTGCAACGGTGGTGAAACTTATCTTATTTTTGGGTATTTCATCGGTCTGAAATAGCATCTAATTTTGCATTCAAAATAATTAGATAATAACGATGAAAAAAACAGCAATTTTCTATGGTTCTACTTCCGGTAATTGTGAAGGGATAGCCAATAAAATCGCCGAGGCTCTCGGTGTTAGCAATGTGTTCAGTGCGTCAGAGCTTGATGCAGCAAAATTAGAAGCCTTTGACAATCTTTTGCTCGGATCCTCTACCTGGGGCAGCGGAGACCTGCAGGATGATTGGTATGATGGGGTAGATGTTATCAAAAGATCTGACCTGTCAGGCAAAACGGTCGCCGTGTTTGGATGTGGTGACTCATGTGGATTCAGCACTACCTATTGTGATGCGATGGCTACTCTCTACGATGCGGCAAAATCAGCGGGTGCTGATATGATTGGGGCCGTATCAACTGAGGGATATACTTTTGATGAGTCAACCGCTGTGGTAGATGGTAAATTCGTTGGCCTCGCTCTTGATGAGGACAACGAAAGCGACAAAACAGATGACCGCATTGCCGCTTGGGTAGAGGATATCAGGCCTCAGCTTTAAGCGTGGTGATAATTTGATGAGTGAGTGAACGCGCTGAGCGCCCGGACTCGGTTCATGCAAGAATTTTTTTTACGTAAGCAAATAGTACGAATTATGAAGGAGAGATCCGGATCGTGATGGTCCTGAATCTCTCCGATTTTTCTGGCAGGATGTCTTCAATATTATGGCGAATGTCGATATATTTAGGAAGAATTAAAGATTCTTTAGAGCGCCATGAGGCAAGCAGCCCATCCGTTAATTGCCTATATTGGAAAAAATGACTAATTTTGTGGCTTTAAAATCCATTAGGCAATGGATAAAGCAAGAAGCCGTCGGATAGTAATGGCCCGAAGACGCTGTTATGGCTTATCTGATTGTTCAATCAGATGCCCGGAGTCAGAGACTTTATCCCAACCTTATATTTAATATTTTAACCTTATATGAATGACCATTGGTGGATGTTTGACCGCTTGCTTAATATTGATGAAAGTATATTATTGACTATTAACGGCCTGCATACCTCTGTCCTTGATTCTGTGATGTGGTATATCAGCGGAAAATTGACTTGGATTCCTTTCTATGTCTCTTTGCTGATCTGTCTGATATGCAATATTTCGATAAAGCGCCTTTTAATCTATATCGTGGCATTGGTGCTATGTATTTATTTTGCCGATCAGATATGCGCATCTGTGATAAGGCCTATTGTCGGGCGATTGCGTCCGTCAAACATTGACAACTATATATCACCGATGATACACCTCGTGAATGGCTACCGTGGTGGCAGTTATAGTTTCCCTTCATGCCATGCCGCCAATACATTTGCGTTGGCGGCCTACATGAGCTGTATATTGAAGAGATCATATCAGACATGGCTATTTTTTATCTGGGCCGCTTTGGTGAGCTGTTCGAGGATATATCTTGGAGTGCATTATCCAAGTGACATCCTGGTAGGTGCTATGTTCGGATTGTTCAGCGGAGGTCTGTTTTATTGGCTCGGAACGATGTCAGGAAAAGCTATTTATCCTTCTCCGGGTATGCCAGTCACGATAGCACGTCCGGATGTGACACGGATGGGAAATATGTTGCCGGCGGTTGCATTCGGTGGCACACTTGTAGTGTTCCTAATCCTGGCGCTATTTTAGCCGAATCAGATATCGGTCCTCGAAGAGAGGTGGGAAAAGCTCCTATAGTGCGACGGTTCGAGGTTCAGTTTACCTGCTGCTCGCAACATTTTGCGCAATGAGGTGACGAGTTCCTGACTTTCCTGGATGAGATTTAGATAGACATAAGCCACAGTCATGTTTCCGGCATCTCCGTTCTGAAGGAATAGATACACTTTCCTGGAATGGGTAGCCAGATCCTGCTTCAGAATCTCGCAACGGCGACGGAGTTCGTCAATTGTCTCAGGGTTGTTCTCGTCTACTGCAATTTCAGAATCGCGGAATAGGGTGGCCATACGATCCCTTGTTTCAGTAAGAAAACTATGGAACTGGGTGGGGAGCGGTTTGAAATTGTTGGCCACATGCTCCTTGCAGACCTCGGTGATATGACGGAGGTTGTAGGTTATTGACATAGCCATATTGTTGCTCAGATGGAACCATGTGCTTTTTTCCATGGCTGTCTGGGGCAGAGCTTTCCGGAGGCATAAGGTGAGTTTGCGGCGTTGGCCTTTGAGCACATCTTTCTCCGTGACGAGTGCTTTCTCCGAGCGCGACAAAAGTTTGACATTGTCGTTGAGGAACCCATTGATTACATCAGTATAGGTCACAGCTCCGAATGAAAGGAACATCTTCTGTTTCTCGTTGATATAGATTCTGAGCAGAGGCCATACATCAGTGGGATTTTCGGTAGTCAAAATGGTCTGGAATAGTGTGTCGCCCTGGCTTTCCTGTTTTTTCTTGTTGAAGCGGATGTTGCTTCTTATCAGCAGTGCCACGGCAATAATACCACCGGCTATCATGACCGGGACACCTCCAAGATGCATGAGACAGACCACGATCCCAGCCCCGATAAATGCTACTCCGGCAGTGATGAACCATCCGCCGATTACTGAAATCACTCCGGTGATGCGGAATACGGCGCTTTCACGTCCCCAAGCCCTGTCGGCAAGAGATGTGCCCATAGCCACCATGAATGTCACGAAAGTGGTGGATAAAGGGAGTTTCATTGATGTGCCCCAAGCTATGAGCATGCCGGCCAGCATGAGATTGACAGAGCCGCGCACGAGGTCAAAGGCCGCTCCCTCTTCCGGTTGCTGGACAGTTGTATCCAGGCGTTTAGAAATCCATCGTTTCACTCCTTGTGGCGTCCGTTCGCTTACCCAAGTGATGGAATTGATGGCGCCTCTTACCAATGCGCGTCCTATGCGCGATGAGCCGAACATCTCATCGCCTTGGTTTTGGGAGCTAAGCCCTACGGTGGTCTGTGTCACTTGGCGAGCCTTCTTAGATGTGGCGAGCGAAACCACCATTATCATACCGGCTCCAATGAGGAAATAGAATGGAGTCTGAGCCGGACCGTTGAGGCTTGACATCATGAATCCGTGGAGATTTCCTCCGCCGTTGGCTGCATAGTCCTGATAAGATGCGAGGGAGGTGAGCGGAACACCGACAAAGTTGACGAGGTCATTGCCTGCAAAGGCCATGGCAAGCGAGAATGTGCCGAGCAGAACCACTACCTTGAATACGTTCACCTTAAGGAAATAAAGCAATTGCATAAGGATAGTGAATCCGGCAAGACATCCCAAGAGTATGAGAAGGGTGTTGTCGTTGATCCATTGCTTCAGCTCGGGAGTCATTATCGTCATATCCTTGAATCCCTTTATGAGCATGAAATATATGATTGCCGTGCAGGCCACACCTCCGAAAAGTCCCACCTTCCATTTCATACGGCTCTTATACTCAAATGTGAATATGATACGCGTGAGGAATTGGACTATGGTCCCGAAAACAAAAGCGATGGCAACTGAAAGGAATATGCCGAGGATTACGGACAGAGCTTTTTCGGTGTTCAGCAAGTCGCCTATCCCGAGGGTGTTTTCAGGGGCCGCAATCTTGAAAAGTGCTACTACGAAGGTGGCACCAAGTAGCTCGAAGACCATTGAGACTGTGGTCGAAGTAGGCATCCCCAGCGAATTGAATATGTCAAGAAGTATTATGTCGGTCACCATCACTGCCATAAATATGACTATTACATCATAGAATGACAGATTTTCCGGCCGGAATATGCCGTGACGCGCTATATCCATCATGCCGTTGCTCATTGCCGCGCCAATGAATACGCCGATCGAGGCTACAATCATGACCCTCTTGAATGTGGCTGCTCGTGAACCTATGGCTGACGATAGAAAATTTACCGCGTCGTTGCTCACTCCGACCGATAGGTCGAATGTGGCTAACAGGAAAAGGAATATGACAATTCCGAGAAATAGTAAATCCATATATTACCTAAATATAGAATCGATTTAAACAGTCTGTTGTCTCGGTGCAAAATTCAGGTAATAATGTTACTAAAAAGGATACTTTTTATTAAGTTTTTGTTAAGAATCACATTTGTTCCCACATTCTAACTTATACGGAAGTCAAATCTGAGTCCGTTGTCGTTGGTCACATGGATGTTGCCGCCGTGGATAGCTATCGCATTTTTCACTATGGCAAGTCCCAGACCGGTGCCCCCTTTCTCGCGTGACCGGCCTTTGTCAATGCGATAGAAACGTTCGAATATGTGGGGTAGATGTTCGTCGGGAATACCTATTCCATTATCGCGGAAAACAAAGTTGCCTTCGCAATCGGCCGATATGTTTATCTCAGAGCCACCGCTGTAGGCTATGGCGTTGTCAACCAGGTTGCGGAATAGGGATTCGAGTAGAGATTTGTTACCGTTAATTGTGATATACGGTATATTTGTGATAATTGCCATATCTGTACGCAACCTGGCATTTTCGACAATATCATCAACCAGAGCCTTGATGTCGACCGGCTCCTTTGTTATCACTTCGGCTCCGTCATCCATTCGTGTGATTGATGCGACATCTTGCAGCATTGATGTGAGACGTCGGACATTATCACAGATACGCTCGATAAATTCCACGCGCCGGTGTTCATCTATCTCAGGATGATCGCGCAGGAGGTCGGCACATATCTGAATGGATGCGACAGGCGTTTTTAGCTCGTGGTTGATGTTGTTGGTCAGCTGTTTCTTCAGCCTTATTTTGTCGCGCTCTTGTCTTATAGCCTCTTGATGCACACGTTCGCGCTGCGCATAGAGGCGGACTATATTGGTTGCGATACTGCCCAATTCGTCATGAGGAAAGGCCCAGTCGTTGTATATCCTTTCGCCATTTCCTGCTTTCTCGGCAAAGCTGTTAAGGCGTGTGATGCTGGTTGATATTCTTCGGGTGATGAAATATCCGCAAAGACAGACAATAAATGAGAATGACAACATTATCCAAATGAAAGTGCTGTCGGCCTTAAGAAAGTCATGTAGCGAATGTGTGTAGGGGGCTGCACTTCTGACAATAATGCTGTCGTTGCTGAGTTTTGCCGAATAGAAATAGTCGGCCTGATCACTAACCGATTTTCTTTCCACCGAATATCCTACACCGTTTTTTCTTGCCTGGATGATTTCGGGGCGGTTGTTATGGTTGGAGGTAGGGAATGGGGTGCGATCGTTGTTGTCATACATCACATATCCGTCTTTGCCGATGACAGTAATACGCAAATCAGAGAATGGTGCGTCAATCTGTCTGATTACCGAATCGGCCTGAATCCCTTTCGACAGCCCATCGATGATGCGGTCATTGTGCATCTGCAGTTCCATGTTGAGCAATTCAAAACGGAAGGTTTTCTCTCGTTGATATTGGAAGATGAGAAACGCACTGACAAGCAGGCCGCATAGCGCCAACAGGACCAACATCACACGGTGATGGAACGATAATTTAGTTCTGCCAGCCATATCCGTAACCTGAACGCGTCACAATGTTTTGACTATAATGCCCGATTTTGCCTCGCAAGCGTGTGATATGTACGTCAACCGAACGGTCAACCACCACAGTTCTGTCGGGCCATATTCTGGAGAGGAGTTCCTCCCGGGTGAAAATACGGCCCGGATTCTCCATGAGCAGTGCCAGAAGTTCAAATTCTTTTCTTGGAAGTTTAATTGATTGCCCATCCACAGTGCAGTTTAATGAATGGCGGTCACACTTGATGCCTTTCGCCTGATGAGGTTTGGCGCGGCGTAAAACGGCCTCGATGCGTGCGAGGACATTCTTTATTGAATATGGTTTGGCGATGTAATCGTCGGCTCCAAGATTGAGACCTGACACCATGTCGTCCACTGAATCCTTGGCCGTCAGGAAAATTATAGGTATTCCGGCTGTGGCATTATTTTGTTTGAGGCAGGTTGCCATTTCAATGCCACTCATTCCATCCATCATTATGTCGAGTAATATCATGTCATATTCATGCAAGTCGAGTTGCATTGCCTCCTCAGCACTTCGCGCAGTGCCGACAGAGTAGCCTTCGAGCTCAAGGTAGGCTTGCAGACCGACGCAGAGAGCCTCCTCGTCGTCTACAATCAATATGTTGGCCTTGGTATTCATATCAATCGGTAATTGTTGCAAAAGTACATAAAAGTCATGTGATTCCTATGTATTTTTGCAACATAAAATCAAGGCATCAGGTTCAACGGCAGATATCAAAAAAGAAGAGGAGCTGACTTTCACAGCAACTCCTCTTCATGAACCGATATTTTTACCTTAAAAATATTCTAATACCACATTCCGGTCACTTATTACAATTTTACTTTGCGAGCCTTATTTCCGATTACCTCTATGAAAATTCCATTAGATGGGGTGTTGACTCTTTGCCCCTGGAGATTATAGTAAACAGCCGGTTCATTGTCGGTCGCTGAAGATATGATGGGTTCGATGCCGCTTGCATCTCCGGTAGTTTTTTCAATTGAGATTGTATTTGACTGGGTATTGACAGTAACGGTGTATGTTCCGTCCTCTTTCACGCTCCATTGACGGTCGTCAGTGGAATCAGTTGATATTTTCCCTGCATCATCAGCATCTTTGAATAAGAAATACTTAGGGTCCCAGCTTCCGGCTCCACGAAGAGCTGTCGCAATTTTGAACGAAGCGGGGTTACCGTTGTCAGTGGATTTGAGAGAGACCACAGCCTTGTATTCAAATGGAGATGTGGTGTTCTGATAGAGAGGGGTGCCATCTTCAATGCTCCATCCGCCATTGGTCGCGTTTCCGACCAGATAAATCGAACTGTAGATTATCTCGGTGGTCTGATAGGCAGAGAGCACTATGTCGCCTTTAAGACTTTCGGTGTCAATCACGATATCGTAGTTCCCATCTTTAGCCACCTGCAACTGTTTATATCCATCGTCGAATGTGCCGGTCGCGAGTTTGATATTTCCAGATACCTCAGACTGTGATGCATCTGTGGCAAGACCGAATTCAGTGCTTCCCCATTCGTGTGATTGCATGAATTTAAAGGTTTTGTTTTCTCCTGCTTTCAGATATATGGTGCCACGGTATACCGATGGAGCTTCCGTAGTGGAAAGGATGGCTTGGGACATATCGAGATCCCAACCAGCCGGTGTGGCTTCTCCGATGATGAAAAGGCGCCCTTTGTCATCAGCATTAGCCGTAAGAGAAGCCAATCCCACACTAATTGCGAGTATGTTTTTGAGAATAGAGTTCATTATTTTAATATATGGTTAATAAATTGAACAAAGTAAGAATTTTAGTTAATGGGTTTTATTGAGATTGCGTATCCTCCACCGGGGGCAGCCTTCAGTTTTAGCCTTGTCTTTGAGTTGACCTTTTTCTTGGTGATTTTATATGCCTGTGGGTTGGTGGCATAGTGTGCGTCGTCAGCATCGGCGTATATGGTTGCTTCATATTTTTTGTCAGCATCAAGAAAATCGAGCTTCAGGTCAGAAGAGTGCCCATCCTCGTTGGCGGTACAGCCTATAAACCAGTCATTCTTCCCTTTGGCTTTACGCGCTGCCACGATGTAACGGCCCGGTTCGGCTTCGAGATACTTGCTTTCGTCCCAGTCCACGGCCACATCTTTGATGAACTGGAATGCATCCATGAAACGGTTGTAGACTTCCGGAACATCGGCTGCCATCTGGAGCGGACTATACATGGTGACGTATAGACCCAACTGGCGTGCTATTGTGCTATTTACATGTCCGTTGCCATCGGGATTGACCTCTTTCATATCCATGTCGAAGATACCGGGAGTATAGTCCATAGGACCACCCTGCAGACGAGTGAAGGGAAGCACGGTGGTGTGGAAAGGTTTGTTGCCTGCAAAGGCTTCATATTCGGTGCCTCGTGCACTTTCGTTGCCGATGAGATTAGGATATGTGCGGCAAAGTCCGGTGGGACGCACAGCTTCATGTGCATTGACCATGATTTTGTGTTTGGCAGCTTCTGTCACTGCATAGAGATAGTGGTTGTTGATCCACTGGCTGTAGTGGTGTTCGCCGCGAGGGAGCATATTGCCGACATATCCACTCTTCACGGCGTTGTAGCCATGTTTCTCCATGAATTTGTAGGCTGCGTCCATGTGGCGTTCATAGTTACGCACTGAGGCTGAGGTCTCGTGGTGCATCATCAGTTTCACACCTTTTGAATTGGCGTAGGAGTTCAATGCGTCAACGTCAAAGTCCGGGTAGGGGGTCTGGAAGTCAAAAACGTAGTCCTTGGAGTGACCGAACCAGTCCTCCCAGCCGATATTCCATCCTTCGACGAGGACTTGGTCAAATCCATGCTCTGCTGCAAAATCAATGTATTTACGGACATTGGCGTTGTTGGCTGCATGTTTTCCGTGTGGTTTCAGGGCTGTATAGTCGTGCTTGTTCAGCTTGACTGACGGTACATCAGATGTATAGCTCCATTCCTGCGGACCTGCAATCATTTCCCACCATACGCCGACATATTTCACTGGCTTTATCCATGAGGTGTCGTCGTAGGCACAAGGTTCATTAAGGTTAAGGATAAGGTTTGATGCAAGGATATCACAGGCGTTGTCAGCGATCATCACTGTTCGCCAGGGGGTATGGCATGGACTCTGCATGTGTCCCTTATTGCCTTGAGCATCGGGGGTGAGCCATGATTCAAACACCATGTTCTTATCATCGAGATTCAGATGCATGCATGAGTAGTCGATAAGGGCGGCCTCGTGGAGATTGATGTATATGCCGTCGTCGGTCTTCATCTGCAGTGATGTCTGTACGCCGGTAGGGGAGAAGAGTGTCTGTGATGCATTGCTGCAGATGGCCTCACTCATTTTGCTTCTTATCTCTGACAGGCGTGACTCTGTGTAGTCATATTCCTGGGTGTCATAATCGCCTGCAATCCACCAGGCAGTATGGTCGCCGGCCATGGCGAATTGCGAGTGCTCCTCTTTTATGATGAAATAGGTGAGCACACCTTCTTGAGGGAATTCGTATCGGAATCCGATTCCGTCATCATAGACACGGAAACGAAGGTTCATCTTACGGTAGCAACGAGGCTGATCAAGTTTTACAAGCAGTTCGTTGTAATTGTTGCGTATATTCTTATTCTCGCCCCAGACAGGATTCCATGTTTCATCAAACGACGATGTTGAGGTGGATATCAAACTGAATCCGTCCATCATGTCGGGGCCATCGGCCAATTCAAATCCGAGTTTTGAAGGGAGAATCACCGGTTTCCCTTTATAATTTACCGAATATACCGGGATGCTGTCGACTACCTCGGCATTGAGTACAATAGAGCCAGAAGGTGAAGAAATTTGTGCGGCATGAGCTTCGGAAAAGGCGAAGCTCACGCCTGCTATGGCAAGTGCCATAGCAGACAAGCTTTTGTATTTCATTGATTAAGTGATTGTTATTTGGATAGTTTTATAATTTTACATCCATGAGCCGGTATGGTAGCCGAGATAGACGATGCAGTCCCTTCATCTTCGTGTTTCCATAAGTCACGGACATTCCATGACCCGGCTATTCCTAAATCGGAGAATTCGACATTAATGCTGCGTGCGCTGTCGTCGCGGTTAAACAATCCGATAACATAATCGCCATTTGACATCTGGCCATACCATATCTGATTGTCAGGATCATTGAGTTTGTCGCTTAACGGCTTTCCGACGAAATGGTCGGCATTGAGGGCAAGCATTTCTGTATTAGTATAGAAATGAACGTTGTTCCCGATAGTGGAGGGCTGATCGGACACAGTGACCGGACCACCGGCCATCAGTTGGAGAGATACCACAGTCTCTCTTTCGGCATCGCTGCTGAAAGTGTTTAGGCGGATGAAATCACCGTCGAGAATCACTTTATCGCGTCCGGCGATATGAGACCAGTAGGTAAATCCATCGAACATGTTCATGCAGTTAGGCCAGTTGGAGTATGACATTCCCCGGTCATAAGCCGAGCAGTGCCACCAGCCGCCACCGGCAGTGTCGGAAACGATACGGACCATATTGCCGTAGAGAGCTTCCACTTCCGCATCGTTGTAGAGATGTGGCATGACGAGCGATGTGAATATGCCGTATTTCTTGGCTGATTCTGCGATATAGCTGAGGGCGCGGGCATAGCTTGCATGCCCATAACCGTGACCTACCACGCCGATGTTTCGGTCCTTGCCATCTTCATACCACGACAGGAAGTCCATGCGGATATAATCAATGCCAAGTTCGGCATAATGCTTGAAGAAGCCGTCGATGTATTCGCGAGCACCTGGATTCTCAGCCACTACCCAGTTGAACCACATGTTTTCGGCCGATGGGTTCATGATGTCTACAGATCCGTTATAATAAAGGTTGCCAAAGATATAATCGGTGCCTTCAACTTTGGTTTCACGAGGGCCATGTATCCACAGAGGATTGTCATATACACCGACTTTCAGGCCTTTGGCTTTACATTTTGCCACAAGTTCCTTAAGAGGCATAGAGCCGTAGTGTGTCATGTAGCCTGATTCATCTTTCGATTCCATGGGAATAAAACCGTCTGTGCATACCATGTCATATCCATAAGGTTTTAACTCAGTTGCCACCCAGTCGATGACCTCGTCCCATTGAGCTTCGTTGAAATCCATATCAGAATTTGCCACTCCGCTCTGTTCCTGTGTGTAACAGTATTCATAGATGCTCCAATAAAGAGGTGCCTTATATGAATGGATCCCTTCCACCACCGGAAGTTCGGGCATTTCATAGACCGGCGGGCGGCGCATTTCAATTTCGTCAGCGCAGCTTGCCATAATGCTGGCGCCGAGTGCAATTGCCAATATATTCATTTTCTTCATAGTGCTATGAGGTTATTACGTATCATTTCTGATACTCGACCGCAATGGTCATTGATTTGATGTTAATGGTGATTTTGTAAGTCCCAGCTTCAGTAACGCGCCACTGGTCGTCAGGATCTGTGGTATAAACCACATCAGGAGCGGCAACACCTGCTGATGACACCTCGCAGTCAGCTTTTGATGGACGATAGAATGGAGCGCTGAAATCCTTGATGGTGCAGGCCTTGAACGAGTTCGCCTGTCCATGTGTATTCGCCGTCTACACCTTCTACCGGAGTGTATTCAGTGGCATCATCCAGGCTCCATCCTCCTGCAGTGGCATCGCCGATCATGTAAAGTGGTTCAACCTGAGTGGATGCATCAAGGTATATGGCTGAGAATGTCATGTCTTCGGTATTGAAAGTAAGGCGATATTTGCCTGCGGTCATTACCAGCCACTGGTCATCGGGATCGGTTGTGAATACCATCTCTGGTGACGCGACTCCGTTTTCCGACACTTCGCAGTTGGGCACTGCCGGACGATAGAATGGTGCTCCGAAGTCCTTGACGTCACTTGCCTTGAATGTGCCGCGTCCAAGCTCACCTTCCCAGACAAATATGTTTTCATTGTCAGCCGAGGCCACGATTTCTGTTGCGGCATCCCAGCTCCATCCTCCGTCGGTAGCTTCACCTATCATGTAAAGTTTACGTGCTGGTTTGTATTCGCCCACATATTCGGAGTTTATGGTCCAGTTCTGCAAATCGAATGTCAGACGGTATATGCCAGGCTCGTCCACGACCCATTTATTGTCGGGGCTTGCGGTATATACAAATGATTCACTTTCCACACCTGTTTTGGTTATCTTGCAGCCATTGGCTTCCGGACGAATGAAGGGTGCGTCCCAATTACCTGTGGTGAGACAGCCTTTCAGCTCTCCGCTTCCGAGTGGTCCCTCGTACACGAATATATAGTCAGACTTCTTTTCAAGTTGATTAGGGTTGTTGATGTCCCATCCGTTGGGAGTGGCTTCGCCTACGATATACATAACGTCTGTCACGAGCGGTTCGATGACAGGTGCATCTTGCTCACGCACAAAGTCTGCACTCATCACCCAGTTGCGCAAATCGAAACGCAGTTGGTAGATACCAGCTTCTGTGACATTCCATTTATCGTCCGGATCACCGGCATACATCTTGAATGTTGATTCCGGTATGCCATTCTTGTTGATGGCTTCTCCGGCATTCTGCGGTCGGATGAATGGGCTGTCCCAACTGCCGGTGGTGAGGCAAAGCTTCATTTCACCTGTATTGAGCGGGCCTTCCCATGTGAATACGAGAGGATTCTCATCCGTGGCCGACAGTGGAGTGGGTGAGTCGATGCTCCATCCGTTAGGAGTGGCATCGCCTACCATATAAAGTGTCGAGGTCTTGATAGGAAGATTGCCCTCGATTATTATCAGATCTTTTTCTCCTTCGCATCCGGCGAGTCCCATGGTCAGGATTACACCCGAAAGCATAGAGAATATATTTTTAAGTTTCATGATTTTTGATTTTTAAGATTGGTGTTATCTGCCATATCCCGGATTCTGTACAAGCACAGAGTTGGAATTTAAAATTGTTCGTGTGATGGGGAAGATTGCAGTATGATTGTCGGTGTCAGGTGTTTTGTCCCACCATTTGCCTGAGTTAAATTTGCCGAAACGTATCAAATCTATCCTGCGGCGGCTTTCTGCAAAGAATTCGCGGCCCCATTCAGCCAACATCTCGCTCTCGTCAAAACGGATTTTCCCTTCGGGAGAGTAGAGTACGTCATCAAGATTTTCTGCCGGGTAATTTCTGCGGCGAACCGAATTGAGAAGTTTTGCAGCTCCATTGCGGTCTCCTGAGCGCATCTTGCATTCAGCTAACGAGTAAATCACTTCGGGTAGACGTATCTCGGTATAGTCGCTTTCCAGCTGGTTGGCGTCATTATCGTCATATAATGGATATTTGACGAAATGCCATCCTGAGTTATGGTCACCGTTCTGGAGTACACTGTTTTTGTCTGTCGGCCATTTCTCGGGAGCCAATGACTGGAAACTACCTACGGCGTCACGTATATATAGATCATAAGGCTGCTCAGGCGCACGCAGACGTTTGGTTTTGCCTGTCTCTTTGTCGGTATATTCAAGATATCCGAACAGGAACATACCTTCACGCTTACTATTACCAAGATTCTTATAGAGTTTCATGCGTTCGTCGCCCGGATACTTACGGAAATTCTGGATAGGCATGCCAAGCTCATACTCATACAGATTACCGTTGAGGTCATAGCTGGGGGATGCGGCATATTTCGTGTTATGTCCGATTCCTGATTTGGTATCGTTGAAGAAGTCAGCTGCTTTAGCAGGCACTGTCCAGCCATAGCTGTCGCCATCATACTGCCAGTGGGTATAGCCTTTTGATGCCGGGAATCCGAATATCACTTCATCGCAGTTGTCATTATCCCAGTCGAAAGCCGCATCCCAACGGTCGGCCACGGCATAGTCGCCATAAGTTCCGTCCAGAATTGCCTGGGCATAGGTGGCGCAATCATTGTAACGAGCTTCACCTATATACACCTCGGCATTGAGATAGAGGCGGACGAGGAGAGCTGCTGCGGCTGCCTGGGTCCATTGTCCCTGAATAGTGGCGTTGGTCCCTAAACCGTTTTTCTTGACCAGAAGAGATGTACACTCCTTTAATTCATTCTCAATGAATTTAAACACCTCTCCAGGTTCTGCCTGGGGATTGTTGGGCATGTCGCTGTAGGTGGTCACTAATGGCACGTTACGGAATGCATCGAGGAGGCGGATATAGAACCAGGCGCGTAAAGCGCGGCACTGGGCTTTGAGGTTGTCAAATTCAAGTTGTGTGAAACCAAAGCGTTCAGGAGTGAATCTGCTGAGGTCCTCGATTACAAGATTGCACTGCATGATACCCTGGAAGCAGCCGTTCCACTCAGTTTGGGCTTCTCCGAGGTCATCTACAGTCCAGGTGTGGTAGTGAAGGCGTTCCCATTTGCCTCCGTCATACCACCATCCGTCGCGAGTGGGAGTTATCAGTTGGTCAGCCGTAAGTTCATTGAGGACATGGCGGCTGCCGATGCTCCAGAAAGCATGTTCAAATGGACGGAATGTCGCACGGATGACATCCATTTTTGTGTTGTAGTAATTCTCAGAGCCCACCTGATCGTATAGTGTCTCATCGAGGTCAGTACAGCTTCCAAGAGCCAGAATCGAGACTGCGGCAGCTGCTATGTTATGTAATAGTTTCATTTGGTAGCTTTTTATGTTATTAGAAATCAAGCTGGACACCGGCTATGAACTGGCGGGTTGAAGGATAGTAGGAACGTCCTCCCTGTGCGCCAGGCTCCAGACCGTTTACTTGATAGGTTGATGGATCCACACCGCTGAACTTGGTCAGAGTAAACACGTTTTTAACCGTTCCATACACTCTGATTCGGTCAATGAAACGACATTTTGACAGATTCAGAGTATAGCCGAGGGTAACCATGTCAAGTTTGAAATAATCGCCTCTTTCGAGGAAGTAGTCACTGACCACAGGGGCCGAGTTAGGCGAGATGTCGAAGTTCTTGCCGTAGGCCTTGCGCAACACATTGCCATTGAAATTACGTGTGCCGTAATAGAAGTCGTGGATATTGAAAATATCATAGTCGAACGCTCCACGGAAGAAAAGCGACAGATCCACGTTGCGGTAGCGGAAATTATGGCTTGTCGACATTGTGAATTTCGGCATGCCGTTGCCTACTATACAGCGGTCCTCATCTGTTGCCTGCGCTGCCTGAATTATATCACCATCCTTGTCATATACGAGCCAGTTTCCATCGGAGGTGATACCGGCATAGCGCCACATATAGAAGTTGCCGAGTGACTTGCCTTTCTCGATGCGCTGAAGGTTATAGAAGGGGTAAGGATCTTGGGTGCCGCACACATTATAATAATCCTGTCCGACATACTGTGAATTGCTGAATTCAACGAATTTATTGCTCATCACTGTGCCTATCACGCCGAAATTGTATGAGAAATCTTTGGTGTCAACCACATTGAAGTTGATGTCAAATTCGAAACCTGTGTTCTTCATGGTGCCGACATTAACGAATGTTTCATCATGAATGTTAGGTGGAACGGGCACTTTATAGTTACCGAGCAGATCCTGCTGGCGGCGGTTGAAGTAGTTCAGCGAACCATAGATTCTGTTATTGACAAGTGAGAAGTCAAGGCCGATATTCCAGTTTTTACCTTTTTCCCATTTGAGATCGGGGTTTACGTTTTTGCCAGGACCCCATACCTGGAAATACTTGCCGTTGTAGAAATAGTAGCCGAACCCTGACATGGTGTTGATTGACAGATAGCTTCCGAAATCCTGGTTGCCTGTCACACCGTAGTCAGCACGGAGTTTCAAATCATTAATCCATGTGATATCTTTCATGAATTCTTCCTGCGAAATGCGCCAACCGGCTGATACAGCAGGGAAGTCGCCCCATTTATGGTTTTTACCGAACTTGGATGACCCTTCATGGCGCAGAGAGGCTGTGAAAAGGTACTTCCCGTCATAATCATAACTTACACGTCCGAAGAATGATATGAGTTTGGCATCATTCTTGTAGCTGCCCATCATCACTTCGCCTTCCTCCTTTGCCCATTCGCCTGAACCTAAGTTGTCGGCACCGAGACCGTCATTGGGGAAGTCCTTGTTTTCAGCATTGAAGCCTGAGTACTGTGAGTATTGGTAAGAGTAACCTACCATTGCCTTTACGTTGTGCTTGTCGGCGATACGCGTATTGTAGTTTGTCAGCCATTCCAGCACATACTGGCGCTCTTTCGAGTAGGAGCGGCTTGCCACACCGTCATGGCCATCGTTGATTGAATTGGTGCTTGTTGAGGGACGGAAATATGAATTGTTGTTACTGTACTGGTGGTCAGCAAACATTACCTGCGTGGTGAGATGATGATTGCTTTGTCCGTTTTTGGCCAGCAAGGGGAGAAGATTAAGTTTGATGGTGCCGTCCCAGTCGAGAAGTTTTGTGTCGGCATGGTCTTTTTCAAGCAGCTGTCGTTCCACCGGGTTGCTTCCCACAATTTGTCCATAGAAATTATAATATTGGGCCGCATTCTCGGGATTCATGAGAGGAGTGGTGGGATTTGCTTCAAGAGCATCCTTGAATACACTCCAATCAGCATTGTCGCGATAGATGATTCGTGGAGCTACATTTAACTGAATGGTGAACAAGCCCCCCTTGGTGGTATGCATAACTGAGGCGCGGGCTCCATATTCCTCTCGGTTTGAACGCAGATCAATGCCGTTGGCATTACGGTAGTCAGCGCTTACTCGGTAATTACTTCTCTCGTTGCCGCCGCTTACTGTAAGGGTATGCTGCATGGTGAATCCCGTACGTGTCACGGCATCAAACCAGTCGAAGTTCCCGCCGAGATCCACGCCGCGGTCGCCCCATCCGAGTCTTACTTCGCGATAGTCCTGTGCATTCATCATGTTAAGCTCTTTCTTCACCACATCCCAGGCAAATGAGCCTGAATATGAAGTGTGGGTCTGGCCATCTTTGCTGCCTTTTTTCGTAGTGACTACGATTACACCGTTTGAACCTCGTGTACCGTATATAGCAGATGCGGCACCATCCTTAAGGATGTCAAACGATGCAATATCGTTAGGATTGATGTTGGTGAGATTACCTCCGGGCACACCGTCGATTACAATCAGCGGGCCAAGACCAGCTGAACGCGACGATACACCACGGATCTGGATGCTGGCCTGATTGTTAGGGTCGCCGGCTCCGGTATTGGTGATTGAGACGCCTGGAACTTTGCCTTGGATCATCATCGAGGGATCGAGGGAACTTACGGTGAGGAAGTCTTTCTCTCCGATATGTGAGATGGCAGAGGTAAGTTCCTTCTTGTCCATGGTGCCATAACCTACCACCACTACCTCCTGAAGAACTTCTGAATCTTCTTCCATCACCACGTCGATGGTGTTTTTGCCATTGACAGATACCTCCTTGGTTTTGTAGCCTACGTATGAGAATCGTAATGTAGACTTGGCATCGGCCTCAATGCTGTACATGCCGTCAATGTCAGTAGCTACTCCTGTTTTTGATCCGGGGACTGTTACGCTGACTCCGATCAGCGGTTCACCCGATGGATCACTTACAGTTCCTGATATGCTTATCTGTTGGGCCAACATGCGAGGCGCTGACATCACCAGTAGCAAAAGGAACAAAAACCTAAATGGTCGTTTGAACTTTTCCATTTTCGTGATATTAAATTTGATTGGTTTGATATCGCAAAGTTATATATTGGAAAAAGAGCTGTCAATGACGAGTATTAAAAATGTAGCGGGATATGGATGATAATGCTCTGATAATCTTTGCGATAGAGGCGATTTGAGACTCTGTTTAAGTAGTAGGCTTCCAGTAATGGAATGTTATGTGATGATATGATGTAATGTTATATTTCGTTGGGACTAAAGATGGTTAGAGGTCTCAGCATCAACGCGATGACGAGCTCTGGCCTATTTTTGCAATTTCACTTTCAAGCTGGTTGCGGTCACCTTTCGCTTTGTTTCTTACCTTTGTGCGGTAATTGTATATTGTGGTAAGGGAATATCTCAGGAATTTTGCAATTTTATCGCTGTCGGTGATGCCCAGTCTTATCAGGGCGAAGATACGTAGCTCGGTGTTCAGACTGCCGGCTTTTTTAGGGATTATAGCCTCTTCGGGAAGAAGCAGACTGTTAAAATCGTCAACAAATGTCGGGAAAAGATTTAGGAATGTTTTGTCAAATTGGGCATAGAACGATTTAAATTCGTCATCAATGATGGTAGTGGATTTTGCTAATTTCTTCAACTCGTCGATTTTCCCTGAGCCGAGCAACTTGCCGATGGTCTTACGATAACCATCGAGCATCTCGATATAGGCAAGGGATTGGTCCATATATTGGCATATATACACCTCCTTTAGCTCTGAAATTTCTGCAATGGCGCTGTAAGCCTCCTGTAACCTCCGATTTGACTGGGTAAGTTGCAGGTTAAGTTGGTTGAGGGTTTCATTGTTTTCCCTCAACTGTATATTGGCATGATTTAATTTGTCGTTTGATTCTGATAGTTTACTGTTAGCCTCATTCAGTTTGTCGTTTGTCTCAGCTAATTTTTTTCGGCTTTCAGCTATACGCTTCATCTGCTTTCTCATGTAGAAAAGCAGTAACACGAGTATTACCGACAGTACGGTGATGATTATTATGGTGCGTTCAAGATCCTTCTTCTGGGCGGTGATAGTCTCTATATAGATACCGTTCACCATCGGATATGAGGCATTCAGTTCCACTATACGTTGCCTTGCGTTACACTTGGCTGCATCATCGACAGCAATTGTGAGAAATCGGTATGCGCGGTCGAGATCTCCCTCCTGATATAGCAACAATGCCAATTGCCTTAGCGAGACATACTCCCTCACGGCCGATTTCATGTCTGATATGGCCGAAAGGAGAAGCTGTCTCTTTTGATTGGCTTTGTCTCCGAGTTTCCCATAGGATTCTGACAGTGTCCATGCACAGATGGCCTTGTCATGCTCCGAAAGCTCATGCTCATCGATATAGCCGCACAGCAGGTCAATGGCTTCTTTGGGGCGGTTGTTGAAATTGAGTTGATCTGCTCTGATCAGGGTGTGAAACAAGGAGTTGGGCTCATTGACAGAGAGCAGTGAGTCACGGAATGCGTCAGTCAGCCGTTCGTAATATTTTCGTTCCGGCTCAAATGCCGAATATTCTGCAAGGTTGCCGTAGACAGTTCGGTTGGTGTGAAAATAGTAGGCTCTTAAGTAGTCCGGTAGTTCATCCTTGCTGATAGAGTCAATAAGGCTCAATGTTTCGGTGTACATCCCTGTGGCGCTCAGAATGTTTGCCCGGTTCATCTTTGCGTTGAGGATAAGATTTTTTTCTCCTATCCTGTCAGCAAGTATTTCCTGGCGCAGACTCATGGCATAGGCGGAGTCTGCGTTAAATGAGTGGTATTCATCAAACAGATTTCCTAATATGTCGAAGCGTTCCTTGTCAGCAGTGGTTGATGCCAAGTTTCGATGGAGTTCAGCTAATCTGGCTTCTTTCTTCTTGAGATATATGGCTCTTTCGGATATGACACGGTCCAACTGGTTCAATAATGAATCAGTTGATTGTGGGCTATTGGCTGCGTTACCCGACATACAGCACAATCCGATAACCAGGAGTATAATCAGTCTGTACACAGTCATTCTAATCACAAAGTTAGAAAATTTTTGTGATACAAAAAATGGTTAACGACCTTAAATTTATGGTTAACGGCTGCTGTATGATGTTTTTTCCTATATATATCCACGTTTATGGCACCTCATTCCGTAATAGTGAACAATGATGTGATTGAGCCAAGAATCATACACGGATGGCATATAAGAGTAACGTTGATATATAATGGGTTGATAAATTTGTGTAATTTTGTGGTACGAATTAGACTCCCCATACTTTTGATTAAAGTGGTTAATTGATTAGAAAATAATTAAATATAATGTATTATGAGAGTAAGAAGTTATATGGATTCTGATAAGAAACAGGTGATAGACCTGATTCTTAATATACAAAACTGTGAGGCCAAAATCAATCTGACTCTTGATGAGCAACCTGATTTGTCAGAGATAGAGTCCTATTATATGGGTAGAGGTGGAAATTTTTGGATTGCTGAAGAGAATGGAGAGGTTATCGGAACTATCGGGTTGATGGTATTGGAGAATAAAGTCGGAGTGCTTAAAAAATTTTTTGTGCGTAGTGACTATCGAGGCAAAAGAATTGGTCTTATGTTGTTTGATGCATTGATGGAGTATGGCAGATCTAAGGGATTGGATCTGTTGATACTAGACACGCCGTCGGTGGCGCATAAATCACATCTATTCTACGAAAAGGCAGGCTTTGTCAGGACCACTAAGGAATCCCTTCCGGTGGCGTATGAATATCCTGATAGAGATTCTTTACTTTACATGCTGAATATGTAGGATGGATTGGATATTTCAGAATCTCTAAAACGAATCAACCCGAAAGTTACCTAAGTTGACTTTCGGGTTGATTCGTCATTTGATCATGATACAGTGGCAGCCTGTTGCTGTCCCGTGCTCCTGCGGTAAGCCCAAAAAGCGAATATAAGCGATCCTATTGAACAGATGCCGAGAAGTATGAGTGTTGTGGTCATTATATTGCCGATTCCGACAAGAGGTGACACTATGCCTCCCGACAGGAAACCTGATGCTCCGAATATAGCTGACGCTGTGCCTATCATCATGCGTCCTTCATCCATAGCCAGAGTGGTGGCCGAGGTGAGGATGAATCCTATGCTGACAAGCATGAGAAAGGTCGGGATTTCGTATGGCCAAAATGATGGCAGGAAGATGTAGGCTCCGACTTGCAATGCCGTGGCCAACACCGTACCGGCAGCTCCGAATACGGCCGCATTCTTCATGTTGCGGAATTTAAGCGACATTGCTGAGCCGATGCCTATTCCGAGGGCGTTGACCCCGAATACGATGGCAAATTGCAGTTCAGAGAATCCGAAATGGTTCTGAATGATGAATGAAGCCGATGAAATATATGAGAACAGTGTGCCGCAGGTAAAGGCATAAAGGATAGTGTAGACGACAAAGTATTTTAGCCGGAATATCTCAGGGAATTTGAGCAATAAACTCCCTACCGACCCCTTATGTCTTTTATCCTTATCATGTGACTCTTTGAATACCATACACATGAGCAGAATCACGGCTCCGATTCCGAATAGAATCCAGAAGATGCCTTGCCACCCAACGGCTTCTGACACAAGACCACCGATGACCGGCGCTGTCACCGGTGCGATACCGTTGACTGCACCTATGACAGCAAGTGTCTTTGCGAGTTCGCGTCCCGAATAGCAGTCAGTGGCTATCGACCTTGAAAGCACTATGCCTCCCGATCCTCCGAGTCCTTGCAGGAATCGACAGAAGTTGAAAAACTCGATAGATGGCGAATAGATACTTGCCACGGTGGAGACGGCAAAAAGTATCATGGCGGATATAAGTACAGCTTTACGTCCGTACTTGTCGCTCAAAGGTCCGAAGAATATCTGTCCCACCGCAAGACCAAGCATGCTGGTTGCCAAGCCGAGCTGGACAAGAGAGGTGGTGGTGTGGAAAACTTCGGCCATTGACGGAAGCGTCGGCAGATACATGTCAGTCACGAATGGACCGAATGCCGACAGCATACCGAGAAATAAGATGAGAAATAGATAGTATTTTTTACTAAATTGTGACATGGATGAAATTTTGTGCAAACTTACTAATTTTTCTGACACGCTATGCCGTAAAAATAGGTAACGTGTGGATAATGATGGTTAACAGCCGAAGATGCCGCGTCATGTGACAAGCATCTTCGGCTGAATGGAAAACAGCTTATTGTAATATTACTTATTCAATGTGGTCTCAATCCATCTGAAAAGGTCGTCAAGATTGTAGTCGCCGGAGTGAGGACGATTCCATGGAAGTGCGAAATCAACATTCTTTCCGGAGTTTTTGAGCTTGGTTGCCAGATTGATTGGCACCAGGAATGAAGTGTCACGATCTTTGGCTCCATGACGGATATACCAGTTGGGTGCCACGGTCGATTTGTCACTATCTATATAATTCATGGGGTTCATGATGGCTACACGTTTCACCATTTCCTTATCAAGGCTTGCTTTCGGGTCATTAAGCCTGTGACGCAGGCTGAAGTCTGTGAAATTTGCAGCCTCACCTTTTGTATTGCCGAAAACCTTGTTCTCGGGCGATGGTGTGTCGATAAGAACACCCATTTGGTCAAATGCCGGTGGAGTTTTTAGCGGTGTTACCGAGGCCACATAACCGAGATACTTATCCAGGTCAAGCCCTGTCACAAAGTCGGACGTTTTGTTGAATCGAGGTCTTGCTCCTGGCCCGAATGAAGGTGCCTGTCTGTCATCACCCATCTGAGGCCTTGGCCCATCTTTGGGGCGCATTCCAGTGGGGCCACCTCCCATAGGTCCTGATTTATCCTGATAGAATATGAATCCTATAGTATCAGGAATCTCACACCCTTCTTGGAGTGCCCGGTGAGCTGATTCAATCAGGAAGCTCTTGATATAGTCTTTATAATTGTCGGCTGTTAGGAGTGTGCCGTCTGAGGCTGTGAGCTTGAGTGAGTTGATATAGTCAGGACATTCTGCTGCCAGCTCATTTGAAATTTTGATTTGAGCCTCGTCCAGGTGGCGTACCCCGGTGTTTGTACACCCATAGAGCCATTCATATTCCATGTCAGCATGGTTGAGGTCAGTGATAGGGCAGTAGCAGATGGCGGCATATACGTCGTCACGGGCATCTGCAGCTCCCATCTTCTTTAGATACTCGTCATAATCTTTACTGTTCCCTGTGGCTCCGAGTAGCGATGACATGGCTCCGCCGGCACTTGTCCCATCGGTGAAAATCAGTTCTGCGTCACCGGGAATCAGTGCGTCATTATATCGGAGATAGCGTACTGCGGCTTTAAGGTCAAGAAGGCCGTTGGGTGCTGTGCCGGTGTAGATGGTGCGTCCGTCGCGCTCAATAGTTGAGTTCGAACCTCTTGACCCCGGGATACACACTACATATCCTTCCTTAAGAGCACGTCCGGTCGCGTCCGAGGCAGATGGGGATTTGGCTGTAGAGGCTGCATATCCGCCTATATATGTGCGCAGCAATATAGGTATACGTGTCCGATCTGCCATCTTGTCAGGAACATATATGTTGAGGGTCTGATATGTGGAATCCTCCACGTTTGTCACATAAAATATTCCCTCATACGCTTTGTAGCTCACCTGGCTGCCATCAGGCATAGTGAGCGTTTGCTGTGTGAAATTCTCCGGGTTGAAACGGAGTGGATCGCTTTTGGCAGCTGCAGTAAGGGATCCTCCCATGACAACTAATCCGGCTGCTAATAGTTTACAATTCATTTTTTATTCTCGTGTTATTTTAATTCGTTGATTACCTTACCCATATTTTCGGTAAACGATATTGTGCGTGAGGCTGTTTCGGCAGGCCCTTCGGGATACTCGGCATTTAGTCTGATGAGTGTGGCTTGTGGATTTCTGTATGCAATTCGCTCAAAGGGGAAACGAATGATGGCAGGTGTATTGAAGCCGATTCCGAGTTCGAGAAGCACCACATCACCATTATCGGCATAGCGTGCCATGAACTCTTCATAGCGTTCTGCGGCCTCGTCCCAGGCTTTATCCTGGACGAAGTATTGGTTTTTACGTACGTGGACATCCATATTGCCGCCACATACAGGGCATACCGGTACATATTCAGAATCCACGGTAAGATCATGAGAGTGTCGTATAATCTCCTTCACCGTTTCGCGGTCGGAATATAGTTGTGGATGACATCCTACGGCGCATTGCATCAGTCCATAGTCACCCTGTACTTCAAAAATCTTATCGGATTTGAATCCTGCTTTACGGAACTGGGCATCGACATTTGTGGTGATGACAAAATAATTCTTGTCTTTTACCAGGTCGTATAATTCCTTGTATAGAGGCATCGCCTCTGGGCGGAAACGTATATAATCAATGTGGCGAGCCCATCTGGCCCATCGTTCTTCCTCTGTCGGAAACTCATGGAAGCTTGATGTGTATAGGTCAGGGAATCCGTATTTGCGGATATAGTCGGAAAACTCTTTCTTGAACTCGTCTCCCGAGTAGTCAAGACCCGCGGCTGCCGAGAGTCCGGCTCCTGCGCCTATCACCACAGCCTTGGCTTGTGAGAGTTTCAGCTTGGCTAATGCCACACGTTCGTTAAAATCATTCATACCCTAATAGTTTTTTATATAGGTAATAGTCCTCGTCTTTGAAGACGTTGAAGACCACCGTTGAGATGGTGGTGTGCTTGTGGGTCTGGAAATACGCGCTTACGGTTGCCACCGCTATTTCCGCGGCCTCTCGCTGGGGGAAATGGAATTCTCCAGTCGAGATGCAGCAGAATGCTATGGAGGAGAGCCCCTTCTCGTCGGCAAGTGCGAGGCAATTGCGGTAGCAGTCTGCCAATAAGTTGCAATCACGTTCTGTAGGATAGTCGCCATATACAATTGGCCCTACGGTATGGATGACCCATTTTGCAGGGAGATTATAGCCTGGAGTTATTTTTGCTTGCCCGGTGGGCTCGCTGTGGCCTTGCTTACGCATTATGCGGCTACACTCTTCGCGCAGCTCCATCCCGGCAGCCGAATGGATGGCATTGTCGATGCATTTATGCATAGGGACAAAGCAGCCGAGCATCTGTGAGTTGGCGGCGTTCACTATGGCATCCACCTCCAGGCGTGTGATGTCCCCTTGCCATAGACGCATACGCTTATCCAGGGGAGAGGCAGGTATTGATGAGAGGGTAACCACACCTTTCGCTTCGCGCTGTATGGCAAGTTCCTCATCCTGTAGTTTGAGGACATCCTCGGCAAGCGGCTCCGGAGGGCGTACATTCATGAGTGCACGCAGCAAATCTCGTTTCTCTTGTATGGTGGAAGGCAAGACTATATCAGAATACTCCGGTCGCTCGTTGATAAGTGACCGGAGCAGACTATCTAATCTTTCTTTTTCAGAAATCATAGTGAACTAATGTTGGAGGAGTAGTACGCAGGTCGAAATAGTCGGCTGATTCAGCCGGCAGACGTAGGTATACGAGATCCTTATATGTCTTATATAGATGTGGCAACACTGGATTTGTGTCAAAAATTTCTCTTTGAATCTCGTCAGGAATATCGAAATCGATTGTCCCCGACACTCGTGCGAAGGATGCACCCTTAAGGTCGAGAATAGCCACCTGAGGGTTGGCCTTTACCTGTGCGTATACTTCTTTCTTAGGAGAGGTGGCGAAGTAGATGGAATTACCGTCAATTTTCATTATCTGAAAAATACGGACATGAGGTTTGCCGTCAACGGATGTAGCAAAGGCCACCTCCTTGTTCTTTTTGAATATCTCTAATAATTTTTCGTCCATGATTCCAGATGATTTAGTAACCGATTGTGAAACGTTCCTTATGATGTGCAGGTTCTGCAAGTTCATCTACCATTGCCTTTGCATAATCCTCGACAGAGATGAAACTGTTACCGTCCTTGTCAAAAATCATGTCATCCTTACCGAGACGATATACACCTGTGCGCTTACCGGGGCCTTTGGCTCCCATATCACCGAGGTTTCCGGCAGGAGAGAAGAACACCCAGTCGATATCCTTTTCAGGCATAAGTGTGTTGAGATAGAATTCGCCGAGCGACTTCACGCCGGGGAGCCATTCGGCAGGCAGTGTGCCTGTGTCAACGAGGCGCACACCGGGCTTTACAAAAAGTGTTCCGGCACCACCCACGATAAGCAGACGCTTAACGCCGGCTTTCTTTGCGGCTTCAAGAATCTTGGGATAGTTGGTGAGGGTATCTTCATAAATATTGGGGTTAGCCCAACCCGGATTATAGGCGCTGATCACGTTATCGAATCCTTTAAGGTCTTTCTCGAGTGATGCTTCGTCGGACACGTCGACCTTTTTAACTGTAAGAGCCGGATTCTGTATCTTAATTTTTTCAGGATGGTTTACGAGTGCTTCCACGTTATAACCTCTGTTGAGGAGTTCGTTAAGAATGGCCGAGCCTACAAAACCGCTCGCGCCGATAAGGGCAACTTTCTTTTCCATATCTTATCTGATTTTTTTAATTATTGTTATACTATTGTTTGTATTTAATTGTAATTCAGATTACTATACTTTATATACCACAAAATTAAGGAAAAAGTTCTTAGCTTATTCTTGCGGATTTATTTTACAGTAGCTTACCAATATGTTAGTAATACTGATTTACAGTCAGATTTTCTGAAATGTACTGATGCGCATTTAACTTAGATTAACACTGGTTTCTGTTGCCTGTTGTGTACTTAAATATAATTTCTTACTTTTGTGAAGTTTTATTGATGTTCAGAAGATTATGGAACGTAATTTTAACAAGAATGAGCTATACCCTGATTGTCCGATACGCAATATCCTTAATCGTATAAGCGATAAATGGACATTACTGGTGCTTTATACCCTCAATGGTCATGAGTCAATGCGGTTCCGTGATCTTTCGGCAGAGTTGCAGGACATATCACAGAAGATGCTGGTCCTGACACTGCGCACGTTGGAATGTGACGGTTTTGTCAGGCGGAAAGTTTATGCAGAAGTACCTCCGAGGGTTGAATATATGCTTACTGATCGTGCTCACTCTCTGTTCCCGATTATCAACCAGTTGATTCAATGGGCTAAGGACCACATGGATGAAATACTCCTTGACAGGACGAAAGCTAAAAGCCAGTCCCATAAAGGACGTTAACGTTGAAATCGCGTGTCAAGGGATGAAGGATTGAATCTCTATATTCGTCTCTACCACCCCACAATCACAAAGAGGGACCAAATATTTATCAGCCCGACGAAAGAACTTTTCTCTCGTCGGGCTGATAAATGTTTTTATTTCGTTGCGGTTAGATTTTTGAAGTCTCGTATGGTTCGTCGCATTATAATCACCGAGTATATTAAAGCGACAAACAATGCGCCAGAGATAAGCCAAACTACTTTATAATGGGCAAGTTTCCAAAGGTGGGACAGAAGCAACGTGAAGAACACTGTAAGGCAAATGGCAAGAACGATCTCTCCTATAAGGGCGGAGAGCCTGAGGCTTGCAACCTTATTCATTGTTTCCATTGGCGCATCTGTCAATACATTGATTTTTTTAGTCTGAAAATATAGATAGGTGTACCAGAGAGCCGATACTCCAAGAAAGATGCTCAAAAAGAATTTGAGGCCCGAAGGGAATATCTCTTCGTTGACACCTCCGATTCCGGTAAGGAGGAACACGATTGCCAGCACACCGCACATGAGAATATTTTTGCGGTACAGCCTGGCGATACGTTTCTGCGCAGTGTCGCAAGTGGCGGTGTTGAGAGTGATTGTATCACCACTCTTTTGAGCGAGTACGTCGTCGAGGGTTGACATACTTTTTTTAAGTTCGTCCAGGTTCATATTATTTCGATTTTGAGATGAGTTTGTTTTTAATTCTATGAAGTTTTATGGCTACGTTGTTCCGCTCTATTCCGATTACATCTGCAATTTCCTCGTATGAGTATTCATCAAGCCATAAAAGGATAATAGCTTTCTCAATCGGAAGCAGTTGGTTTATCAATTCATGAAGAGCAGCAAGTTGTTCGGCCTTGTTGTCGTCAGCTTCCGAGGATATATCAGCGTCAGAGATTTCAAAGGGCAGGGTTTCAACTTTCGGCTTGTAATTGCGGATTGCCATTAGAGCCGAGTTGACGGCTACACGATAAACCCAAGTGGAGAGTTTGCTTGCTCCACGGAATTGTTCTAAACCCAACCAAAGGTTAGTACAGATTTCCTGACGTAGATCTTCGTAAGGTACTTTAGGTGTCGCATAGGCCCAGCAGACCTTGTTAATGATTCGGGAATATTCTTTGACGAAAGAAGCGAACTCCCTGCTTGTTTTTGGTGGACTTTCCATTTTATTGATGTTTTGTAACGTTAGGTGCAACGTTGCCCCAAAAAGTTACACTCACCTCAAAAAATTTTTTTGCATGAGTAATCTCTACGTCTGCAAGTGGTTGCAGATGTAGAGATTACTATATAACTAGTATCCGCTTAAAGGTTCAGATACTCTTTGAGAGCATTGACATATTCTTCAAATGCTTTTCGTCCCAGTTCGGTGACTTGGCATACCGTGCGAGTTTTCTTGCCGACAAATCCTTTTTCCATGGAAATATATCCGGCGGTTGAGAGTTTGTCGAGCTGTACACTAAGATTACCTGCGGTTGCTTCGGTTTTTTCTTTTAGAAAGACAAAATCCGCTTCGTCAACATTCATTAGAATAGACATTACCGCAAGACGTAGTTGCGAGTGCAACAGCGGATCAAGTTCTTTCATTTTCCCTCGGCTTTAATTTTTCGTGAAATAATGAATGCTGGCACAATGAACATCAGCAAGAAGCAAAGAATGTAGAGAGGAACTACCCAGGAATAGAGCAACGGAATCTGACAAAGATTACAGATGATGATGGCGAACCCTGAAAAAATTGAGAACAGTCCTCCAAAAACATAAGATTTTTCACAAAGTAGCAATCCGCTGACGGTTGCTCCAAAGCCAACTATGATAAATGCGTAGTAGAACATCGCGAGCCACGCCATCGGGTAGCCACACTGTTGTGAGATGAAGCAAATGATTGTCAGCCCTATGGCGATATACCCAACGCATTTCCATACTCCTTCACTTACCTTGTCAAGGTATGTCTTAGTTCTGCTTTTCTCTCGCTTACTCTCCTTAAGAATGATGTTTGCAGGTATGCCGATAACAGGAATAGCAAACCATAGGAGGTTAAACCATGGGTTATGTGTGGTTGAAAGGAGAATCCAGGCAGCAACTGCTGTGACGATGACGAGTACGCCCCACATCACCGAGATTCTGAGGTCTGGCGAAGCTACTCTGCGCTTCGTGCTTTGAATCATGGATGCAATCAGCTCCATGCTCTCTTGTGGTGTTAGTTTCTTGTCTTCCATATTCGGGAAAATTAGAGGGTTTGTAAAGTGGTTTATATTATAAACCATTGTTGTCTTAAAAAAGAGCGGTCGCGCGTTACCGCTCTAATTTCAGTTGCAAAATTAATGCGGTTTATTTTATAAACCAAATTTTAAGGCAACTTTTTTCAAAAAAATCGACCTTTTGTTTATAGACCTTATGCCTCTGATTGTGGGGCGGAGCACATCTTGGACCGGAATGCGGTGGGTGATAGGCCTGTGTGTTTTTTGAAGAATTTGCAGAAGGCCGCCATCTCTGAGAAATGTAGTTCGCTTGCTATGTCCTGCACGGACACCTTAGTGTCCTTTAACAGTGAAGAGGCCTGTTGGAGCAGTTCGTCACGAATCACGGCATAAGGTGTTTTACCGAGTTTTTCACTCACCACTCTTGACAGATGCTTTGATGAAAGACATAGTTTACTTGCATAGAAGTCCACGTTGTGCTCCGATTTGTAGTATCTCCACACTAATTTTAGAAAGCTCCTCATGATGGTGTCCTGGCGGTTTTCCACTCCGTCATTATCCTCAAGTGCTTTTCGTTTATGCTGCATCAGGTTTCCCGCCTCGAGCATGAAGCTGCGGAAATATGTCTGACACAATTCTGTGCGGTAGTGATGGCTTGTAGCCGTAAGGGAACCTTTCAGCAGCTCAAGCTGCCGGGATAGGAGGGTGGTCTCTTGACTGTCAAGCGGCAGCAGCGGTATGGCGTGCCTGTCCTTGAATGATTCGGAATCTGCCGGCTTCAGGCCATTGAGCGATTCATTTGTGAACATGTAGTTGGGCAATAGACACCATGCCTTCAGATCTCTGCTCATTTCAATGAATTCCACCGGTTCCCATACAAGCATGTCTATGAGATAATTGGCCTCTACGCGTGTGATATGATTTCCCACGCGCATGGTGAGCCCTCCATGTTCCACCAGGAGGAATACCCTGCATTCATGTATGGATAGGCCGATTAAATTCTGAAATAAATCAGGGGATATCAAAAGCACGCGGTCCGCAATGGAATTTTGTGCCGGAAACATAGTTATCAGTTCTGACTGTGTCATTAGAAGCACTGTTTGGAGTGCAAATTTAGGATTAATGCGTTGATTGGAAAATAAAATCAGGACTAAAAAATGTCTTGAATGACAATAATGCGCACTATGGACAATATTACGTCCAATGGGTATAAGCGATACCTTGGCTATGGAGTGTAATTTTGCGTCAAATTTACATTCTCATTTTATGTCTTATAAGAAACATATCATTGCTATTGCTCTCATCGGCCCTGTGCTTTATTCCTGTGGAAAAAGCTCAGGCGAGCAGAAGATGGATGCCCCGCAGGAATATCCATTACTCGTGGTGGCCCCACAGGATAAGAATTTATCAGTAAAATACACCGCCGTGCTCGAGGGCCGGCAAGACGTTGAGGTGCGTCCTGAAGTATCAGGTCTTATCACCAAGGTGTGTATAGATGAAGGTGCGAAGGTGCGCAAAGGTCAGGTCCTTTTCATAATTGACCAAGTCCCTTATCGGGCAGCCCTGCAGAAAGCTCAGGCAGCCGTGGCCACGGCAGAGGCAACGTTGGCCAACGCGAAACTCTCATTGGAAGGCAAGGAGGAGCTATTTAAGGAAAAGGTGATTTCTGACTTTGAGTTGCGCACAGCTCAAAATTCTTATAAAAGCGCGGAGGCGGCATTGCTACAGGCGAAAGCCGAGCTGCGTGACGCTGAAAACAATCTTTCGTACACTGAAGTGAAAAGCCCGGTTGACGGTGTGGCTGGCATGACATCCTATCGTATTGGTGCGCTTGTCGGTCCCACAATGGCATCTCCACTTATAACTGTGTCCGATAATTCAAGCATGTATGCCTATTTTTCTCTTGCCGAAAAGCAAGCTCTTGAATTGACCTCAAAATATGGCTCCCTGCAGGACGCTGTAAAGTCATATCCTGCTATATCACTTGAACTTAAGGATGGTGAGATATATGGTGAGCAGGGACATATCGATGTGATAAGCGGTATGGTTGACAAGACTACAGGCTCTGTCTCCATGCGTGCTAATTTCCCGAATGCTTCGGGACAGCTACTGAGCGGAGGCTCTGCCAATGTTATTCTTCCATATCAACAATCGGCGGCATTGGTTATTCCTCAGGGGGCTACCTATGAAATACAGAATCGTATTTTCACATATAAAGTGGTCGACGGAACAGCTGTCTCAACCCCTATTGAGGTTTTCAAGATAAATGATGGTAAGGAATATATCGTTTTGTCCGGAATAAACGTTGGGGATACGATCGTAGCCGAAGGAGCCGGTCTGCTTAAAGCCGGAACTAAGGTGACTCAGATGAAACCCCGGACTAAAGAGCAGGAGGAAAAGAAATGAACATCCAGAGATTCATTGACCGGCCTATTCTCTCCATAGTGATATCAGTGGTGATTGTGGTGGCCGGCTTGATAGGCCTTTTCGCCCTTGCTGTGGAGCAATATCCCGACATCGCACCACCTACTGTCAGGGTTTCGGCCACTTACAGCGGAGCCAATGCTGAGACAGTGCAGAAGAGTGTGATTGTCCCGCTTGAAGAAGCTATCAACGGTGTGGAGAATATGACTTATATGACCTCTACCGCAAGTAACACCGGCAGTGGTGAGGTCACAATATTTTTCAAGCAGGGTAGTGATGGCGACATGGCTGCAGTGAACGTGCAGAACAGTGTCTCTACTGCCACTGCGCTTTTGCCCGCTGAAGTTACCAAGGTCGGTGTCACAACTCGTAAACGTCAGAACAGTACCCTGATGGTGTTTGGCCTTTTCAGCCCTAACGGAACCTATGATGAGACCTTCCTGACCAATTACATGAATATCAATGTCAAACCTGGTATTCAGCGTATCACCGGTGTGGGTGAGGTTAACGTGATGGGTGGTGCTTACGCCATGCGTATCTGGCTCAAGCCCGATGTGATGGCGCAATATGGATTGGTGCCTGACGATGTGACTGCCGCGCTTTCGAGCCAAAACATTGAGGCATCCACTGGTGCCATAGGTGAGGATTCGGAAAATGTGTTCCAGTACACACTGAAGTATCGTGGCCGTCTTGAGGAGGAAAGCGAATTTGAGGAAATAATCATACGTGCCTATGACGACGGACGCATACTCCGGCTTAAGGATGTGGCCGATGTGGAACTCGGAGCCCAGAGTTATTCTTATAAGGGCTTTGTGAACGGTCTGCCCGGTGCCACATGTATGATTAACCAGATCTCAGGTTCGAATGCCAACGAGATTATCATAAATATTGAGAGCTATCTCGAACAGGTCAAGAAATCGCTTCCCGACGATGTTGAACTCGTGCAGCTGATGAGCACCAAGACATTCCTTGACGCTTCTATCAATAAAGTGATCGAGACTCTGCTTGAGGCTATCATTCTTGTGGTACTTGTGGTGTACTTCTTCTTGCAGAATCCACGTTCAACTCTTATCCCTACCATAAGCATTTTCGTGTCGCTTATCGGTACGTTTGCCGTACTTTATATCGCCGGTTTCAGTATCAATCTTCTCACACTTTTCGCACTCGTTCTCGCCATCGGAACGATAGTGGATGATGCCATTATCGTGGTGGAGGCGGTCCAGACAAAATTTGATGAGGGATATAAATCTACCTATCGTGCAGCGGTTGATGCCATGGGTGGTGTATCGTCAGCCTTGGTGACATCCACGCTTGTGTTTATGGCTGTGTTCGTTCCGGTGTCATTCATGGGAGGGACATCAGGTGTGTTCTATACGCAGTTCGGTATAACAATGGCTGTGGCTGTCGGCATTTCGGCTGTCAACGCTCTTACTCTCTCTCCGGCGCTTTGTGCTCTTTTGCTTCGTCCTAACCAGGAAGTGACAGAGGGGAGCAAACTCGAGTTTTCCACCAGATTCCGTCTGGCATTTGATGCGACATTCAAAAAAATTGTGCGTAAATATGTCGGAGGGGTGTTCTTCATCATAAAACATAAATGGCTCGGATGGTCAGTCCTTGCTGTGGCATGCGGTCTTCTTGTATGGTTGATGGGTACTACCAAGACCGGTCTTGTCCCCAATGAGGACACAGGCACAATGTTCATGAGTTTTGACTCTCCCGCCGGAAGCACCCTTGCCGAGACAGAGTCAATCATGCAGGAAATACAGGCAGAACTTAAAGAATTGCCGCAGATTGATAATTTCAACATGGTGGCCGGTTTCGGTATGGCTTCGGGCAACGGTTCATCACATGGCATGTTCATCATCAAGCTTAAGCCTTGGGAGGACCGCACAGGTGAGAATGACAATATCGACGCTATCCGAAGTGAGATATACCGACGCACCGCACACATCAAGAATGCACGTCTTTTCATTTTTGCGCCCCCTATGATCCAGGGTTACGGATCAGGCAACAGTTTCGATGTGTATATCCAGGACCGTTCAGGTAAGGGGTATGACGAGTTGAGCAAGGTGACAACCGATTTCCTTGAGGCCCTTAACAAGCGCCCCGAGATCGAAATGGCGCAGACTTCATTCAGTGCTAACTTCCCACAGTACACAATTGATGTCGACGAAGCCCAGTGTCAACGTGCAGGCACTACTACCAGCGAGGTGCTTAATGTGCTTTCAGGATATTTCGGCAGTATCTATGCCTCTAACTTCAACCGTTTCACCAAGATATATCGAGTGATAGTGCAGGCACCTTACAACTATCGTGACGGCATGGAGGCCCTTGATAATATATATGTAAGGACTTCCGGCGGAATGGCGCCAATAAGCCAGTTTGTCACACTGACTAAGACTTACGGTGCCGAATCGCTCATGCGTTTCAACATGTTTGCCGCCATAAATGTCCAGGGTATGCCCGCTCAGGGTTACAGTTCCGGTGATGTTATCAATGCAATCAATGAAGTTGCCGCCGAGACATTGCCTACTGGTTTCGGATTTGAGTTCTCAGGCATGACACGTGAGGAGGAACAGACAGGTAGCAGTCATACCACTGTCATAATCTATGGCATCTGCATCTTGTTCATCTATCTTATCCTCTGCGCGCTCTATGAGAGTTTGTTCATTCCGTTGGCTGTAATTCTTTCAGTCCCATTTGGCTTGATGGGAAGCTTCCTTTTTGCCAAATTGTGGGGAATAGAGAATAATATCTATCTGCAGACAGGTTTGATTATGCTTATCGGTCTGTTGGCCAAGACTGCGATACTTCTTACAGAGTATGGCACAGAGCGCCGCAAGGCAGGTATGTCACTCACACAAGCGGCTATGTCGGCTGCCTCGGTGCGTCTGCGACCGATTCTCATGACTGCCTTGACAATGATTTTCGGTCTTCTGCCATTGATGTTTGCCACCGGAGTAGGTGCAAACGGTAACACCTCGCTTGGTGTCGGGGTAGTAGGCGGAATGATCATAGGAACTATTGGACTCCTGTTCGTTACACCGGCATTCTTCATCACTTTCCAATGGATTGAGGAAAAAGTCATGGGACGTCGACTTAAAGAACGTGAAAAAGAAAAAGAACTCTCAAAATGAAAATCTTACCGATAATAGCAGTTTTTTCGCTGGGGCTGACAAGCTGTAACCTATATAGGAATTATAGTCGCCCCGACGGGTTGCCTACCGACTCGCTCTTTAATGACTCGACGATGATGTGCGCCGACTCTCTGAGCTCACTCGGAGCGTTGCCATGGCAGGATATGTTTGCCGACCAAGCGCTTCGCAGCCTTATAACCGAGGGATTACAGTCGAACACCGATCTTCAGATTGCACTGCTTCGCATTGATGAGGCAAAAGCCGGGCTTATGGCATCGAAATTGGCCTATCTGCCATCCCTGACATTCTCACCTAATGGTGCCATCACAAGTGTGGATGGTAATAAGGCAACAAAGACCTATCAGATTCCAGTAGAACTGAGTTGGGAAATCGATCTGTTCGGGAAACTGCGTAACGCTAAGAAGGAGCAGCAGGCATTGCTGCTCCAGCAGACAGCCTACGCACAGGTGGTACAGTCGGAACTGATAGCTTCTATTGCAAACACTTACTATTCACTACTGATGCTCGACAGCCAGATTGAGATCAGTAATCAGACCATTGAGATATGGCGTGAGCAGGTGCGCACAATGGAAGTGCAACTGAAAGTGGGAGAGGTGAGGGAGAATGCTCTCAGCCAGGCGAAGGCAAATCTGAACGGATTGCTATCCACCAATGCCACCTTGCAGCGTCAGCAAAGGGAGACTGAGAATGCAATGTGCACTCTGCTCGGCACTACCTACCGACCCATTGAGCGCACATCGCTTGAGAGCCAGACAATACCTGAGGATATCACCGTAGGGGTGCCGCTCCGTCTACTCTCATGCCGACCCGACGTGGTGCAGGCTGAAATGGCGCTCGCCGCCGCTTATTATTCAACCAATCAGTCACGTGCGGCGTTCTATCCGTCATTGACCATCGGAGGTTCGGCCGGATGGACTAACGCTCTCGGTCAGGCTGTGAGCAATCCGGGGGGCTGGATTCTGTCGGCTTTAGGTTCGCTGACACAGCCTATCTTCCAAAGAGGAAAACTCATTTCTAATCTTCGTATATCGAAGGATGAAGAGCAGATAGCGTTGCTTAATTATAAACAAAGTCTGCTTAACGCCGGGCAAGAAATCAATGACGCGCTTATGGCTATAGAGTCATATGGTAAGAATCTCGAGTTTCACTCACTCCAGTGTGAGGATCTCGAACGTGCGGTGAAGTCAAACGAACTGCTCTTCCGCACCAACAATGCCACTTATCTGGAACTTCTTTCATCGCGTCAGGAGCTGCTTAATTCCCGGCTCGAACTTGTTGCTGACAAGGTGTCGCGTCTCCAATCAGTAGTCACTCTCTACAAGGCTCTTGGGGGTGGGGCGCAGTCACAGTAATCATCATTTCCATATATGTGTATATCGCCGGCAAGACTGCGCTTGATGCGTAGTCTTGCCGTTTAACGAATTGATAACCATTATTTATTCGATTTATTACTATGAGTGAAGATACTATCTCATTAAAGAAATACACCGCGGTGCTTGCCATTCTGATAGTGCTTATCATGACTGTGCTTGATGTGACCGTGGTCAATGTAGCACTCCCAGTGCTCGCCAAAGAGTTTGCGATATCCGACTCGTTGGCAGTGTGGATTGTTACCATCTACCAACTATTGATAACTATGCTGATATTACCTCTTTCGTCAATCGGAGACTTATTCAGCTATAAGCGTACTTTTCTTACCGGGGTTGTCGTGTTCACGTTGGCCTCCGGGATGTGTGCGGCCTCGCAGGGCTTTGTGGCGATATTGGTTGCCAGAGCCGTACAGGGAGTGGGAGCGGCTTGTGTGATGAGTGTGAATATTGCCTTGACGCGGTTGATATATCCTCCCAAAGTTTTGGGGAGGGGATTGGCTCTTAACGGAATGGTGGTTGCGAGTGCCACAGCTGCCGGACCGACCATAGCAGGGGCGTTGCTGGCAGTGACTTCATGGCATTGGCTTTTTCTGATAAATGTGCCTTTTGGCATTGCTGCTTTTTGCCTTGGTAAAAAGTATCTGCCTCACAATCCGGTCAAGAAGCAGTCAAATAAATTTGATTGGATAAGTGCCTTGGAGAATGTGGCAGTGTTTGGCTTGCTGTTCATGGCTTTAGGTGGGTATACAGGACGCAACGATGAAATGCGTATGATAATCATGCTTTTGGCATGCGGGCTTGTGGGATATTTCTACATTAAGAGAGAGATGCATAGGGCGGAGCCGATGTTGCCGGTCGATTTATTCAAAATCAGGCTGTATTCGCTGAGTGTGGTTACATCAGTCTGCTCTTTCATAGCCCAGATGTTGGCTATGGTGTCGTTGCCATTCATATTCCTTAACGGATATGGATTTTCGTCAATCACCACAGGCCTCCTTATGACTCCTTGGCCATTGGCAACGATGATAGTGTCGCCGATGGCCGCTCGTTTCGTCGAACGCCACAATGCCGGTGCCACTGCTGCTGTCGGAATGGTGGTTTTTGCTGCGGGGTTATATATGCTCATTTCTTTCTCCGGTTCGGGGGCTACTGAATGGGATATAATATGGCGCATGACAGTGATAGGTCTGGGATACGGTCTTTTTCAGACTCCTAACAACATTGTCATGGTTTCATCAACGCCGATACATCGTACCGGTGGAGCGGGTGGTATGCAGAGCACCGCCAGACTTGTCGGTCAGACTCTGGGCGCAACCCTCGTGACCATAATTTTCGCTATAATGACAGGGGCAACCACTACTTCAATGGTACATGTATGCCTGTGGGTTTCGATTGGATTTGCTATAGTGGCAGGGGCTTTCAGTGTGTCAAGAAAATGATTGCTTCTTCCCGGATCACATAAAAAAGAGAGTTTGGTTTCAAAGCCCAAACTCTCTTTTTTGTCGATTCTCTGCTTTTTGTCATTGCATGGAAGCTGCGGTTTCTTTGGCTCGCTCCTCCATTCTGACAGTTCGACGCAGTGTGCGACGTATTGTTTTCCATTTTGGGAAAATGGCCCAGGGCCTTACCGGGCTGTAGCTCACCAATATCACTGTGAGTGACACACAAGCTACAATCAGGAGCCAACCGAAAATTTCTTTCATGGATACCACAAGTGCCTGAGCCTGGACCATTCCGTAAAGTTGCCCTACCGGAATGTAAGCAGTATCAGGATTAAAGTCGGTGATTGCTGCACTGAGCAGAGAAGCATTCTTGGCCATGGTATGCCGCAGTAGTTCTCCAATGATAGCCGGGCCGAAGGTTGCACCCATCACGGCACCTGTGAAACCGTTAATGGTGAGAGCCTGCGGAAATACCTGAAACGGTAGCCCGCTCTGCACGATAGATGTAAGAAATACTATCGAGATTATCACCGAGGCAGCTCCTCGGAAAAATAGCGGGATGAACAGCATCTCTTTTTCCACTCCATAATCAATAAGGAAGTAGAAATAGCCGAGATATACTATCGCGAGGGCAAATGCAATGGCAGTCATGGTCTTGTATCTCCATTTGCGCAGGGCAAATGTGAAATAGGTGAATCCGCAGCCCGCTATTATTCCGGCAAATACATACCAGTTGAGGTCAATGAGGTTTGTCTCGTCAAATCCGAGTATATTTGCCGCATAGGTATGCTCGAACACATGCTCTGTGGCCACCAGGGTGAAAAACACGAGGTAGACTGCGGTGGCACGGATGACATTGCGGTTGGTCATCGCTCTGAACGATATGTAAGGATGGTGCAGGAAGGTCGCTCTCCACAGATTGATGGCCAGGCAGATTACAGTGAGCAAAGTTGCCAGGCGAATTTCAGTGGCATCCCACCAGTCGTAGAAATTGCCATACACGCATATAAACGTGAAACTGAGCATGAATACAGCCCAGAGTATGGCTCCTATCCAGTCGATACCGAGCAATGGGATGAACATTGGGCCTCTAACCGGTTTTACAAATATCATGACCATGAGCATCATCAGTGCCAGCATTCCTATCATTATCCAGTGCATATATTCCCATTGTGAGAAAAATGCGGTGTAGATAGTGGCTATGCCGCTCAGCTGTATGGCGCTGTCGACCAGTATGTAGACATAGCAGAAAAATATCGACATGTCACGGACCGGGGTGAGCCAAAGCTGAATGGTGGAGTTGCAAGCGAGGGTTGCCTGCATCCTGAACCAGCCTGACACAAAACAGGTGAGGACAAGTACCGGTACAGATGAAGTGTGCGCGCAGATGAAATTGGCTGCAATCAGGACGATTCCCGCCGCAAGCAGTTGGGTGCGGTTGGAAAACCTGAATTTGAAGCGGAACATCACCGCGAAGTTTATGGCCAGGCCGATTATTGATGCATAGCCTGCCATGAGTATATCCTCCTGCATCAAGGCGGTGGTACCTACCATGTCAGTGGCTGCGGCCAGATACACACCACCCGAGAACTGGATGATGATGACAAACAGGATGAATAACCACGGTTTCAGGCGACGCGGAACGAAATTAGGGACATCAGGAATATCAAACGGTCCCTGAGGTGCATGCCAGTCAGCCATATCAATATTTTACCTCACACTCCACGTTCATGCCGGCACGGAGGCGCTGCATGTCATCGGGTTTATTGTCCTTTGAAAATTCTATTCTTACAGGGATGCGCTGGCGCACTTTCACGAAGTTGCCTGCCGAATTGTCCTGTGGGAGAATGGATAGGGAAGCCCCCGTGGCCTTAGAGAGTGACACCACTTCGCCGTGGAAAGTCACGTCGGGAATAGCATCGACTTTTATTTCCACTTTGCTCCCTTCGGCAATATGACTGAGCTGTGTCTCCTTGTAATTTGCTGTCACCCACACATCGCCTGAGTCAACAACGTCGAGCAGGGTTTGGCCCGGTTGCACGAGTTGTCCAACCTGGATCTCTTTTCGTGAGGTGTAACCGTCACATGGGGCTACAATCACGCAATATGAGAGATTGAGCTCAGCTGTTTCAAGCAAAGCCTTGGCAAGTTCGATTCCGGCGTCGTTCTGGGCCACACGCTGACGCACCTCGGCAACCACCGAAGAGGTGGCTGAACGCTGCCGTGCGAGCATCTCGTAACGAGCTTTCTTCGCCTCGTAATCAGTCTTTGCTGCATCATATTGCTGTCGGGTCACAGCCTCCTGTTCCAACAATTTCTTGTAGCGCTCGAAATCAGTGGCGGCCATCTCCATCACCACCTTGGCTTCGGCAATTGACGCTTCGGTTACAGCCACATTAGCTGATGCCACACCTATGCTGCGGTCGGCCACGTCACGTCCGGCAAGAGCATTCTGATAGTCAGCTTTGGCCTGGGCTACGCGCAGACGCATGTCGGCGTCGTCTATTATGACGAGAGTATCACCTTTTTTAACCTGCTCATACTCATTGAAACGTATCTCCTTGATATAGCCCTGCACACGGCTGTTGACCGGGACTATCTGTTGCTGTACTTGGGCATTGTCGGTGAACTCGACGTCGCCGAAGTGAATGAATTTGCTGCACACCCATACGGCTGCGAGTGCTATGACCAGAATGGTCACTATGTAGGAGATGATTTTTTTGCTGCGGTGGTTCATATTTTTCCTGATGTGAATAAGAGTTTGTAATAATAGTAGATAATGTTGATGCGTGCGTTGACGAGCTGCTGCTCGGCGTCGAGTTTTGAGTTGGCTGCGTCAAGCATGTCGGTTATCAGAGCCATGTCGGCAGAATAGCGTGTGGAAGTAGTGCGGTAGTTTCTTTCTGCGAGTTCCACACTTTTTTGCTGTGTCTTCAGTTCTTCGTAGGCTTCGAGATAGTGTACGTAATCGGCTCTTACTCCGAGGCTCACATTCTCGCGTGTGGCATCAAGCTGTTCCAGTGCATGCTGGGTGGCAACACGGCTCTTTGTGATTGACTTGTTGGTCTTATATAATGACGAGAGGTTGTAGCTTATGCCGACACCTACATACCAATAGCTCAGATTTCGGTTGATGGGGGGTACCTCTACCAGAATCGGTCCGTCAAGACTCCATCCGGCCTGAAGTCCCACTTTCGGTAGGCGTTCGCTTTTCACGAGCGATTCGGCTTTTCGGCTTATATCCACCCCTGAATGCGCGAGCTTAATGGCAGGAGCGTTATCAGTGGCTTCCTGCTGCCACCATGACTCATCAGCCGATGGGAGGGCTCGGGCAAGGATGGTCGAGTCAGGTTCGATTCGTGTTGTTTCAGGTAATCCGGCAGTCACCACAAGGTTGCGATTTAGAATGTCGAGAGTATTGTCGATTCTCACAAGCTGCAATTCCAGATTTGACACAAGAAGCTCATAGCGGGTGATGTCATTCTGCAACGCCACTCCTTGTTCATAACGGGCTCTCATTTCATCAAGCACCTTATGAGCTTGTGATATGTTGTTCTGAACCACTCTGCGCAGATTGGCAAACTTATATATGTCAAGATAGAAGCCGGTCAACTGGAATCGTATGTTGTCACGCTGCAATTCTGTGGCATAGCGGGCGGCTGTTGATTTAAGCTCTGCAAGTTCTATGCCATGGGTTATTGCTCCGCCGGTATAGACCGGTTGGGTGATGTTGAGGGCGATGCCGTTGCCAAAATGGGGGATGGGTGCCTTTTGGTAATCGCTGAAATTTCTTTTGGTGGTAAATCCGTCACCGATATAACTAAATGAGAGTGAGGCATTGATATCCGGAAGTCGTCCGCTTCGGGCAACGGTGATTTCCTGCCGGGCTTCTTCCTCGGCAGTAAAGGATGGGCGAAGCTGTACGCTGTTTGTCTCGGCGATTTCAAACAAGTCTTCGATCGTCATGACTTGGCTGCTCTGTCCGGACGCGCACACTCCACCGCTCAACAAGGTTGCAGCAAGCAACCCTGTGAGCAATCTGTGATTGTTCATAAAGGGGGAGTTGATTAAAAATGTAACGAATGGTTTATTGTCAACCCAAATGTGTATGGCTGACTATGGCTCATTTATGCCAGAGCCTGTACCGGAGCTGTGCTCTTCCAGTTTTCAAGAAAACCCCAGTTTAACACAACCGGAGTGGAGTCAATGGTAATGGATAATATACTGGTCATTTATCATGCAACTCTTTGTGAATTGCGCTGCAAAGTTACTCAAAATCTCCGGAAAAAACGAACAAATCATAAGAAATACGCTCTCTCATGGCCTGTCATCGACCTGTTGGCTCACAAAAGATATGGGATATTTGAGGCATGACACAAATATGATTTTTACTTGGTATAAGTGGCGGATTATTAGCTGATTGATGCCTGAGAATGACTGTATTCTCAACAATGTGATAAAAGGTGAAAATTAAAATTTTTATTGTTTTGGTTTGATTATATTATAGAAAATACATAATTTTGCGTAATCAATTACGTATTTAATTACGATAATAAAACCTATTATAGATGGATTTTTTTGATAGAACCGGAAAAATGGCGATAGGGAGCAGATTGCGCATGCTCACCGATAAGATAACCAATGACGCTGCTGAGATTTATCGTCAATATGACATCGATATTAAACCTAAGTGGTTTCCGGTGTTGTATGCACTCTCGGAAGGTGAAGGCAAGACTATTACCGGAGTTGCAAAGGAGATAGGACAGACGCATCCGTCGGTCAGCACGATAGTTAAGGAGATGATGATGGCCGGTCTGATAGATGAGTCGCCTGTTAAGACAGATAAACGACGGACTACCATTGTTCTCTCTCCCAGAGGACGCACAGTATGTGCCAGCCTGAATGAAGTGTGTGAGGATATGGCAGTCGTTGTCGAGGAAATATCGAAGGCTACACGCAATGATCTGTGGCGTGCCATAATAGAGTGGGAGGAACAACTTTCCCGGAAAAGTATCGTGGAGCGAGTGAAAGAGGCACGGCAGGAGCGTGAGAAAAAAGATGTTGTGATTGTGCCTTTCGAGCCGTGTCATAAGGATGCGTTCAGGTCTTTGAACGAACAGTGGATTAAACAACACTGGCAGTTGGAGCCTCATGACGTAGAGTGTCTTGATCATCCGCAGGAGAGCATTATTGATAAAGGTGGTTTTATCTTCGTGGCGTTATATCGAGGCGAGGCGGTCGGAGTCTGCGCATTATGCAGAATGGATAATCCTGCCTATGATTATGAATTGGCCAAGCTTGCCGTAAATCCTGATGTCAGAGGGAAGGGCATTGGTTATCTCCTCTGTAAAGCAGTGGTGGATAAGGCTAAATCACTTGGCGCCAAAAGTTTGTTTTTGGAGAGTAATACACTCTTAAAACCGGCAATTCATACATATAAAAAATTAGGTTTCCGGGAGCTTGCCGAGTACCATCCCTCATACGCCAGGGGTGATATCCAGATGGAGCTGTTTTTTTGAAAGTAATATGACTAAAATTTAAATATGATGGAGAAAGTAGTCGTAAAGAAAGAGAATGCCCTTAAAAGGGTGTTCAAAGGTGTGTCACTGGATTCTCTTGCCGTAGGCAGGAAGTCAATGGTGACAAAAATGAATTATGTGAAGGGCAATTTCGCCACCACCCACCATCATCCACATGAACAGTGTGGTTATGTCATTTCAGGAGAATATCGTCTGATTGTCGATTTTGGTGATTCGGTTATTGATGTTGTGTTGCGGGCAGGTGACAGTTACGCTATTCCTGGTGACGCACCTCATTCTTTTGAAGTGATTGAGGGTGGTGAAGTGATAGATGTCTTCACTCCGTGGCGTGAAGATTACTTGTAGAATCAGAAGAAAGGGAATCTGATTGTCTACAGATGTTTGAACGGATGCGGCTGAGTGTCACTTGGGTGATTCCGAGATATGATGCAATGCTCCCCAGTGGAAGACGCCTGAGATAGTCTCCATGATGTCTGAGTAAATCCTTATAGCGGTCAGTGGCCGATGCAAGGAGTAATGAGATAGTCCGCTTTTCGGTTTCGAGCAGCTCGGTCTCAGCATATTTCCGGCCCCAATTGGCGATATGTATGTCTTGTTCATACAGTTCGTGCAAAGCACCTCTCTTGAGCACATAGAGGTCGGAATCTTCCATCAATTCAATGGTTTCATATCCCGGCTCATTCCTCACATATCCGAGCATCGACACTATTGTGTCACCCTCTTTGCCTATCCAGAAGGTGATTTCGCGTCCCTCATCCATAGTGTAAGCTCTCGCTATTCCCTTGGCTATGAAAAATATATCCCTCTCCACTTTACCCATCTCCAAGATATGGTGTCCTTTGGGATAGTGAATCAATTCCGTGCTGCTTTCAAGCAGCGATAGGGATGCTTCGGGTAGCGTGTAGCACCTGTCCAATATTTCCTTCAGTTCCATGACAGATAGTTGACCGAGATATGAATACGGATGCAAAATTACGATAAAATAGTTTCTCGACAATGGTGGCGTCTGTGTATGTCCCCTTTGGGAGGTTCTTTTTTTTCATTTGTTAAATGCCGGTGGTCAGGTAATAACTAATTTTGCTCCGTCAAATACCGAAACCGTTAGATATGAACTGGATAATTTTGCTTTTGGCCGGACTCTTTGAAGTTGGCCTCACCTTTTGTCTCGGCAAAACAAAAGAGTCGACAGGGACATTATTTTACCTCTGGGGGAGCGGGTTTCTGGCTTCGACAGCCATGAGTATGTACCTTCTCGCAAGAGCTGTGCAGACCATCCCACTTGGGACTGCCTATGGGGTATGGACCGGAATAGGGGCGGTAGGGACGGTGATAGTGGGGATTCTTTTCTTCAAGGAACCGGTGACATTTGGTCGGCTCTTCTTCCTTTCCACCCTGATTATTTCAATCATAGGCCTTAAACTCGTGTCGCATTGATTGGCGCCGGGGCTTTTATGTGGCTTGGCTCAAAACTATTGCCATAGGTTGGTTGTTGTGTAGAGTGAAAACTAATTATTAATAAACTTAAACATACATCTGATTTATGGACAAATACGTATGCACTGCCTGTGGTTGGGTATATGACCCGGCCGTCGGCGACCCTGAGAATGGTATCGAGCCCGGAACTTCATTTGCTGATCTGCCTGACGATTGGACTTGTCCGGAATGCGGAGTAGGCAAGGATATGTTCGAGCCAATGTGATAGGCTGACCCACATAAATGTGAAAAATAGCAGTGGAGCATGCTTCTGAGTTCAGAGGTATGCTCCATTCCTGTTCTGAGGGACATCGTTTTTATCAAATGATAAAGTTTTGTTCTCTTCGTTTTAGTAATTTTGCCGATTAGAAAAACATGCTTTATTATGGAACATAAGATGCGGAGATTTAAGCAGATGCTTGATAGTGGAGAATGTGAAAAAATTCTTGCTGAGGCTACCAACGGAGTGCTTTCGCTCGTGGATGCCGACGGCGAACCTTATGGTGTGCCTTTGAGTTTTGCCTACGATGGTGAAAACCACATATATTTCCACAGTGCGACCACAGGTCATAAGCTCGACTGCTTGAGGCACGATTCTCGTTGCACATTCACAGTGGTGGCTATGGATGATATTATTCCGGAGAAATTCACCACCTGCTTCCGTAGTGTAATAGTTGCCGGACGTGGTTATATAGTGGATTCCCCCGCCGAACTTCTCAAAGGTCTCGTACTGCTTGGAGAAAAATATTCACCGGGCATTGATAGCGACGCGGAGATTGCCAAGTCGCTTGGCCATGTGGCAGTGATGCGTCTTGACATAGACAGGATGTCGGGCAAAGAGGGTATTGAACTTGTAAGACAAAAGGCTGACCGGCAGTTGAGCTCTGAGAAATAACGTCGGTCATTTCTCGTGGTAGTCAGTCTCAAGGAAATCATATTTTTCAGCCTCGGCGTTAGGCATTTCTGCAGGCATGAGATTTTGTCCAAGTGTGGCGTTTATGATTGCCGAGGGATTGTTTCTATATGCCCTGTCCGATTTCAGCATTGACAAACGGTCCGATTTGGTGTATTTATCGGGATTGTAAATAGGAGTTATTTCCATATTTGATTTTTCAATACCATTAGCTGTGAACGTGTGCTGCCCGCTATCTTCCGATGCCTCGAGAATTAGCCCCGGTAGTCCGCAAAATTTCCACGGACCGTCACCGATAGGTATTTCAGGTGTGAACCATACAGTCCAGTGGCGACCATGGTAATCAGTCTCAGCCATCATGCATTCATAGCCCATGATTGTCTTGGTGGAGTCGTCTTTGACTTCCCATTGCATCTCAGCGTAGGGTTCGGAATAATACTCGAACTCGTTAAGCGACACGTTGTCATAGACTGTGGTGGTGGCTTGGCTTAGAGATTTGAAGACATACATATAAATAGGATAGCTGACGCTTATCATGCTGCTTCTATCCCGGGTCTTCATATACTCATTAATTGATGCGTCAAACATTTTGTCATACGTGGCTTTACCTTTAGGGGTGGAGTGCAAAGAATCTATCATGTTGGCGCGTGGCGAGTAGAATTTCGATGTCTGGGTATTGGCTACAAGCAGCATGTCGATATCTTTTTCTATAACACCGTCTGACCCGCGCACAAATATCTTGTGGTAATTATAACTCACTTTGATATCGGCATGTTGGGGTTGATCCTTTTTTGCTATGGCAGTTCCCGGCACAGACAATAAGAGTGCCGTGCAGATTGATATTAGAAAAACTTTCATTTGTGGTAATCTATTTCAAGGAAATCATATTTTTCAAAGTCAGGCATTATTGGCAAGTCATTATTGCCCAGGTCGATTCCTGTAGATGCTTTGATGTGGGAAGAGGAGTTTGAAAGATAAGCACGATAGCTTTTCAGCATCTCTTTGCGCTTCATTTTTTCATATTTGTCCTTGTCGTAAATCGGCTCTATGGGAGCATCGGATAATTCGATACCGTCGGCAATGAATGAATACAGCTCGTCAGGTTCTGTTGCTTCAAGAATCAGCCCCGGCAATCCGCAAAGTTTCCATGGACCGTCACTAACCGGTATATCAGTCGTGAACCATGCTGACCAGTGTCGGCCATGGTAATCGGTTTCAGCCAACGTGCATTCATATCCGAGAATGGTGCGTGTCGAATCAGATATCATCCATTCTATTTCCGAGAACGGTTCATCATATTTCCCATAGTCCATCATGCCGGCTTTATCATACACCGTAGATAGTTTTTCGCGGTGATTTTTCCACACATACATTTGAGTTTTATAGGCATGGTTGTCCATGGCTTCCATATCCTTCGATTTAAGTATCGTATGCCTTATTTGTCTGGCTTTATCCCTTCCGTCAGGTGTGGATGCCAAAGAATCCTTCCATTGGGTGTGAGGCGAAAAGAATTTTGAGCATGAACTATTTACCGACAATAGCATCGGGATATCACGTTCGATGATTCCATCGCTTCCGCGCACGAATGTCTCATGATATTTATAACTCACCAATATTTCGGCTCGTTCAACCGGACTTTTGGCTATCGCCTTCATAGATGGCATACCCATTAACGCTATCAGCGCAAGGATGGTTGAAAATGGTTTTATGTTAAGATTGTTGATCATAGGTTGTTGCCGTTAAGAACTTGTCAAACGCAAAGATAAGCAAAAAATATTTGTAACCTATATCCCGGATAGAAAATTTTGATTTTCAATTAAACCGACAGAGGGTCATACAACATTTATATGACCCTCTGTCGGTTATCTGTCAGTGTGTGGCCTCAAAGCATCCGTTCGGGCAAACCGTGACACACTTGTTGCAGCCTATGCAACCGCCTCTTTTCAGTATTGCATGCCGGTGCCATAAAAACTTGATTTTCCCTATGGTGTGTCTCGGACATTCGTCGACACATTTCCAACAGGCCGTGCAGCGATGGGATGAGAATTTAGGAGGAGTTGTATGTTGTCGGGTTGATTTCATTGTTGTGATTGATAATCTATGGATGGTTTACAAGTGCGAAATATAGTTCATGCAGACGCTTGCGCAAGTGCTTCACCGCGTAGTGTTTACGAGAGAGCAGGGTGGCTTCGGCGATCCCGGTTGCTGCCGATATTTCTCTAATCGGCAGCCCTTCAAACACCGTGAGGCAGAAGACATCGCTTTGCTCGTGCGGGAGTTCGGCAAGAGCATCCTCGAGTTCCTCCCAAACAAGTTTTCGCAGATAGAGGGTCTCAGGATTGTCGGATGCCTCGGTTGTGATGGCGCTGGATATTTCCCTGCATATCTCGTCCTCATCTTCTCCCAGATAGGAGAGCGGGATTTCCCCCTTTTTACGCCAAAAGTTCATCACGGCATTGCGAGCCACCCTGTAGAGCCATGCCGACATTCGTTCGATGCCCGGACGCCTTTCGTCCTCCTGCACTCTGACAAGTTGATAGAACACATCCTGAAGTATGTCTTCGGCATCTTCGGCTGTGTCAACTTTTGACCGGATGAAAGCCAGTAACCTCTGCGAATACTCGTGAACTACGCTTTCTATCCTTTCATTCTCCGGCCTCATCCTGTCTGTCGGCTGATTTTCTGAATCTGAAATGGGCTCTTCGTCTGTTTATGAAGTCGCGCTTTTCTTCGTCGCTCATAAGGTGCCAATGCGATTTCCACTTCTCAGGATGGTGCATTATGGCATGCAAGCTACCTCCGACTATAAAAAACGCTATGAGGAATCCGCCGGTCACAAGTTGGCCGAGGACAAATATCCCTACTGCTTGCCAGAATGACACAGCCGCAAAACCGCATACGGCAGGCACGATTGAATTCCATAATCCCATGATGGCCCATCCGGCGAGTGCCGGAATAACAATCACGAATACAAGCAAGAAAATAAATACTTTGATAATTTTCATAATGATAACATTGGTTGTGATGAATAATTAAGAGGGTGCTCAAATTTTATTGTTTGAAACACCCTCATAGAGCGGCTCTGTGGATTAAGACACGCAATTAACGGAAATATTTTTATTTTCCGTGTTAAAAAATATTAATCAATCCTTTGCAGAGGCATGATTCTTAATGGCATTATCCTCGGCTGCTTCCACTTCTTCCTCTGACGGCTGATAATTCTCAGGCCATTTTGACACTTGGCTTGGCTTACGGCCCTCTATCTGCCAATCGAAAGGATAGAAATGGGCTTGAGGATTGCGCCACGAGGGTTTACGCTTGGAGTAGACTATTAATGGCAGCGCGACAAACATCGCCACTCCGGCCACTATAATACCTACGTATATTATAGGAGATCCGGTGGATATCTGCGAAGGTGGCAGGAAGCTGAGTATGAGTGCCAGTAATGCTCCGGCGATACCGAATGTGCATACAATCCATTCGCCGGCTTTTCCGCCGGGTACTTTGAAACCGCGTTTGCGTCCCGGTGATGTACGGCGCAGTCTGATGAACGATGCGTAAATCATAAGCACCATGATAAGGTAGATGATAGTGGCCATCTGCGACATGATCTGATAGGCAGACTCGACTGTTGGAAGCACAATCAAGACAAGCAGCAGGAGGCTTACAAATACACCCTCTATGTAAAGGATGGGCTTGTTGACCCCCTTGGGATTGACGCTCTGAAGCTTGGGTGGCAGATAGCCGCTTTGAGCCACAGCCATAAGTCCGGTAGCCGGACCGGTCACGAGGGCCGAAATCTGGCCTACAACTCCGACCATGATCAAGAGAGCCATGACATTTCCAAGCCAGCTTAGCCCGAAGGAAGCCCACAGGCTCTTATAGGCCACGAGCAGCGATTGGAGCAGGTTGATATCCTTGGATGGAATTACGAGACCAATGACAATGGTGCCGAGTGCATAGACGGCCACAATGACTATTATGGCCATGAATACAGCCTTAGGAAACTGCTTGGCAGGATTTGGCATATCGTTGATGTGGACAGCCTGAATCTCCATGCCGGCATAGAAGAGAAAGATTGAGGCGGCAAGTACGATGGTGCCTACATTTGAGAAATCCGGGAAAAACGGCACGTCGGCCAGATAGCTGTGTTTGCCGAGGCACACGTAAAGTATGCCGAGGATAATCAGGACTGCTCCTGGAATGATAGTCCCTATCATACCGCCGTAGGTACTGAGCTTATTGGCTGATTTTTGGCCTCTGAAAGCATTGAATGTCGCCAGCCAATACATCAGTAACGATAACACAAGGGTGTAGATTTTGTTGGAGGCCAATGCCTGATCGAAACTCTCAGGCCAGAATATGTAGGCGAGTGAGGCAGCTCCGAACATCAACACGGTCGGGAACCATATTATGATGGTCTGCCATTCAAGATACATCGCTGTCCAACCCCATTTCGGGCCGAACGCTTCCGACACCCACCGGTAAAGACCTCCGCTGCGGGTATAGGTAGAAGCTAACTCCGCGCAGACAAGAGAGAAGGGCAGCAGGAATACTATGGCTGCAAAGAGATAGTAGAAAATTGATTGGTCGCCATATTTAGCTTCCGACGGCAATCCGCGTAGACTTAGTATGGATGTAATGATCAGTATGGCCATAGCCGCGGTGGTGAGTGTCCCGCTGGCTGTCGATACTAATTTCTTTCGTCCGGATCCTGTGTATTGAGCTTCCGGCGCTTTATTCGGTTTAGGCATAATTAGTCAGTGTTAGTGGAGCGCAATGATTGTTTTGAAGAGCCATGATAGCTGAAAAATGAGGCTAATTGAGAAAGCCCCGCGTTCCATTCGTTAATGACGAAGAAGATGCGGGGCTGTCTATTAGATGCGGAGTTCTGTTATTCACCTACCGGATAAGCCTCGGCTATCTTGGTGCCGGTGCGGTAGTGGACTCCGGGCTGGGCTGTGATGCTTACGTTTGACGCACGTTCGAACATCACAACTATATCTGAGCCTCCGAACTGGAAATAACTTATTTCTTCACCCTTGCGTAAGGTGACACCCTTCTCTGCGGTAACCACTATTGATGAAACCTGAGCCATACCCATCGGGAGGATGGCAACTTTACCAATCTTTGATTGTATCACAATCAGACCGCGGGTCTGGATGAACTGGTAACCGGCCTCGTCAAGTGCGGTGAGCTTACGGCGCACCACATGTTTACGTCCCTGAGGATCACCCTCGATCGGCTCGGCTGTCACTCCTAACCAAGTGGCGCCCTGGATTACGCGTGATTCTATTACCTTACCGCCTACTGATGCATGCTGGCGGTGATAATCAGTGGTGTTGAGGAACTGGTGAATCCATAGACCCCCTGCGAAGTCGTCCTTATAGTCAGAGCCTTCAAGTAATTCTTCAATGCTCCATTCAAGGCCCTTGATATTTACTTGCGAATCAGAATTAATCTCCCATTGTCCGTCATTGGTGGAATCGGCCGGTGATACTATGATGTGGTCATCATTTACGGCTGCTACAGGACGATAGCCGGGTTTTACGCTACGTGCAAAGAATTGGTTGAATGTCTTCCATCCACCGTTAGGAACCTCATACTCATCCATATTGTAGCGAGGAGAGTCATAATAGGATTTGACTGCCTCATCGGTGAGTGATTCAGGTTTGTCCATCCACATTCCTAACGACACTACGAAACGGCGCATCCATTCAGACAGCGGGCTTAACGGAGGCATTACATTACCCTTGAGCTGTGAGGGGATGATAGGTGTTTGAAGTTCTTTTACCGGGCTTTGGTCGAGAAGGTAATAGAACATTGTCACATGCTGGTAAACGATATCCCCTTCAGGATCCTCTTTTGGCACCCAGTGAAGATTGGATTCGCACCAATCGAAATAGTCATCGAGAGTTTTAATATTCTCATATTCGATTACATTTTCTTCATGACATTTGTCAAGAGCTTTCTGAAACTTATCTTGCCAGCCATTAGCCTGGATCATATCGATAAGCTCTTGCACAACGGGCGAATAATTCTTTGATTCCATAATATTACAATTAAAATTTAGTTTGTAGAGCAGTTTTCCATATAATATAAGTAATAGTCCGATTCAAATTATTAAACCACATACTGAATATAAATTAGCTCAAAGTATCATATTCAGATGCGATCTTTAATTACTGATCTGGTTGGATCTCTTACTTAATACTATAACCTACGATGCGTCAAAAAGTTTCTTATATTACCATGTAATTTGCATATTTAGGGTGTGACGAAGCAAATACACGAAAAAAGTGTAATACATACGGATATATTTGTAACGGTGCCCCACTGCTATGATTGTAACTTTGCATAAGCATAATGGATTAAAAACGAATGTTGCGATTGTACACTTCATGGAAGGCTCTCATAGTTGATTCCATTTATATCCCGTGTAATTGTGATACCATGAAATTCCAATCAGTAGATGAATTCGTTCTTTTTTGAAACGATGTAGACTCAAATTCAGAGGGACTGTCCGTGATGGTACGGTCCCCCTTTTTTGTATATGTAAAAATATAACCCGGATACACATATTTTGCTTGAGGTGCAACCGGGTTGTTGGGATGGATTTTTCTTTTGTCCGATCTGTTATTTCAATATCGCAGACCCGGCGGCTCCAACTCCGCTCACTTCATCTCCACGCTGGATTTTCTTGCCGTAACCGAATGTATATGTTACAGAGAATTGGAAACGCATGTGTTGGTTTGTCCCATATTCGCGTCGGTCAAACTGATAATACTGGCTGGTCAGTGTCTGGTGATTTGTTTCCCAACTCGTGCGGAGAAAATTATCTGCAGTGGCCGATGCTCGCCACGCACCATTCCCATATCCTAATTGTATCTGATAGCGTGATGGGCTACGTTGTTTTACTCCTGACTCTTCGTCGGGATAGGTGCTCGGGGTCATATACCAACCGAAAAGATAGAAATTCCCGAAATACCATGTGAGTTGTGCGGTGCATGTCAGTTCATTGTAGGTCATGTCATATTCGCCGGTAGTACCCCTGAACCACATTTCCGGTTTTAATTTCGCGATAAGTTTTCCCCCGAAGAATTTCGCGGTTCCATTAAGGCCGATTGCTCCGCTGCGATAAGAGCCGCTGTTGACATACTGGCGTAACATAGTTCCATCGGGAGCAGTTGGGGTATAACGTGCCACCACTCTATTATTTGTCAAATATAGTCGGCCGTCCGCTTCGAGTTGCCATCTGTTGTTAGGCAGCCATGTATATGTCACATTGATTGTGTTATTCCAATAGTTTTTTAGTCCGGGGGTTCCTGCATACCACATAAGTTCGTCTTGTTGAAGCATGTTGGGACTTTTCTGGTAAGTGTCTGGTAGACTCTTACCGAAACCGTATGTAGCCTCGAATTGATGATGCTGATTTGGGGAATAAGTGGCATACACATTTCCCATAGGTTAGTTATCCTCAATTTTAGTGCCTGTGAGATTGGTGTTGGCATATGTCCAGCCAAACAGTGTTCCGGCCGACCATTTTTCTTGAACATGTGAATACCGAACCCCTGCCCAATATCCCCACACATCATAGCTTTGTCGTGACGGAGAATTGCCCGAATAATCGATGGTTGATTTAGTGTATTCTCCGTGCATACCCGGCATCAGACTGTTGTGCTCATCAATGTTCCACAAAAGCGAGGGGGTTATCTTCGCATAATGTGAAATTTCGTCGGCATTGTTTATGATATTCAAGTCATCCTCGCTATAATCTGATTTCGAATTGGTTTGGCTATATCTGTAGGCCGCCTCAACATTTAAGGCCGAATTCTGGCTGAGGGTCAAATATGTTTCGAAATCATAGTTCAATCCCCAACTGCGATTGGATGATATTGATTTGGAGAGTGATGATGGCAAAACCCCATTTGCGTATGTCAACGAGTTTTCCGAGTTATTGCGCGGTGTGGATGTGTTGTTGAATGACAGCATGTTTGATACCTGTACATTCTCAGCGGAATAGAGAGCACGGAATGTGACATCGTTGGAATTGTTGCGGTAATGAGAGGTGAGTGGAGTAGACTCTCGTTCGATAGTCTGCGCTCCTTTGCCGTATAAATCGGGGAAATGGAATATCTCGGTTGAGGCGGAACCTGTGTGTCGGTCAGTAAGATAAATCTCATCGGCGTAAATGTCAAAAGTCATGGCTTTGTATGCGAATTTTGAATATACTGAAGCACCCGAACGGTTGACACCAAACCATTTGTTGGCATTAATCTTAGTGTAACCTCCCCATTCATATTTCTGCATGATGAAATTGACCACATACTGTGCTCCACGGAAACGAGGGTCTTGTGGATAAAGCAGATATTCTACTTTCTTCACATCTGTAGTCCGCAATCCGCTTAAATCCTGCTCTGTGGCGGCTACATAGTCTATGAATATAGATACAGATTGGCCGGTTGCGGTTTTGACTGTCTGAGTCGCAGGGTCAACATCTAATTGAGGTATTGCCATCTGGCTTAACAAAGATACGGCATCCACCGCTGCATTCTTTTGGCGAGCCATCGGGATATATGTGGAGGCGGTTGAGGATGTTCGTTGATTTGAGGCTTCCACCACAACTGCGTTGAGTTCCTGTGTATTGATCGTGTCGGTTGGTTCATCGGCAAAAGCGAAAATGCCCGTACACAGCATTGGGAAAAACAGTAGTTTTCGTTCCATATTCAGATGTTGATTTTACCATTAATACGCAAAACCATGCCATGTGTAACAAATATAGCTTAAAAAAGTAGAATGATCTCAAAAAATTGTAAGCAGATTGTCTTGGTAATGACATATAAATGGTCCGGCAATAACCGTCGAAAGTCATTGCCGGACCATTTATTTCGTGCTCGCTTAGAATATTGACGCGAAGCTGTTATTATTGATAGGATGTTGATACTTCCACATAGCTATCCACTGTCGGAGCTCCGAATTCGATGGCTCCCATATCCTCATTTGAATTGATCACGAGGTTATAAATGTAGTGGTAGCCCGGGGTCCATTCGGAGAAGCGGCTCGTGGAGAGCGGGAATTTGAGCAGACCGTCACCGAAAGTGCTCCCTTCGACAATGTTCTCTTCTGGTGTGTTGGCGTTAGGCCAAAGTTTGGCTCCTGTCTTTGCATCATACACTGAGCACATTACGGTTATGTAAGTGTCATTGCCTGAGCCATTGCTGCGCCATGTGAGAATCTGCGGAATCAAGAATTTTGCTCCTCCCATACCCATTCCGGTGGTACTCATGTCGGTCGCGGTTGTGGTGAGTGTGATTATATCATTCTTGTCCTGGGACATATGATACATGTAGGGGGTAGGAGTGTTCTGGTCGGTCCATGTGCCGATATTATCAGCAGTGGGTTGTCCGGCAGTTGAGACATTCGGGAAATTGAAATTACCCTTTGCCATGATATTGGCTAATGCAACGTTTGACACTCTCACTTCGAGATCGGCGTTTGACGAGCTCATCTTAATAGTCACTTTTGAAAGTGCATGACGGAAGTTGAACACGACCTGGGCGTTGGCCATACCGGCCGAACCTGTCATGTTTGGACTTACTGCGTAAATGATATCCTCAGTGCCGGGATAGCTTTCATAAGCCACCGGCTTCAGAGGCCCGCTTGTGCCTACCCACGAGGCTGGCGCGAAGGCGTAGAAATCTACAGCCTCTTTGGCCGGCCAATATTTAACAGGCGAATAGGTCCATGTGTTAGTCCCGGTTTTGGTCACTTCGACATTCTCCATGAATGTGTTTGTGATGGACGAGGAATCGGTATAGGCATATACATTAAACGAGGTGAGGTTGTTGGTGGTTATATCACCGGCGCGCGAATACTCCGTATTTGCCGCGAAGCGTATGGCATTATCCGCCGGAGCATCAACACCGTTAAATGTATCGTCATCGGCACATCCCACCATCCCAAGGCTCACAGCACCCATAATGGTTGCAGATAATAGTAAATAGTGCTTTTTCATTTTGTAAAATATTAAGTTGATTATGTTAGTGCGGACTTTCTTAATTTATACAGAGGTTGATATGTCAATCTCGATTACTTGCCATCCGTCCACCCCTACCACGAGGCCTACGTCACCTCCGGGTTGGTCCGGAATCTCGGAATCAGGAATCTCCAGTCCTTCTATATTGATAAAAACGTTTCTCGGCGTACTACTGTTTAGCACTTGCTGTGTAACATCAAAATTCTTTACAAAACTCTTTCCGTCGGTTCGGGTAACAGTAATTGATAGTGTAAATGCCGGTGTCCCGGCTGGATTTCCTAAGCCTGAGGTTAATCCGGTTAGCCGAGGTGTGGCATCAGTACTCATTGTCAACGGAAACGTAGTGGCGCATACAGAGTCTCCGCCCAGTCCGGTGCTCACCTTCATTGTCGAGGCGATGCCTGCGAGACGTGCCGAAGCGGAGCGTAATCGTTCCGAGCCTTTGATGTTGCTGAATGTCACATGATAGATAGTCGAGAGTGAATCGGGATAGCATCTGATGACACCCATGGGACACTCCTTGGTAACTCCGCCGGATGTGAGGTAATCCACACAGCATGCCGACACATCAACGTCGACCACCTTGCCTCCGTAGAGCATACCGGTGGGCTGTACCACCGTTGTCCCGATGTCTCGACGTGTATTAGCCGTGAACTCATCAAATGAATCCTGACCGGAGAATGTGATGCCAGGTAAATCATTGTTCACGGCAAGCATGCGGTAACGGCCTGTAGGGAGTTCCACCGGGCCACCGTCGCGTCCGGGGATATCGAACCTCCATATCCGTCCTATACCGTCGGTGGGATAGAAATACACGGTCATTCCGCCCACATCAGCGTTCTGGGCCTTATCCCACATGAAGCATACTGTCACAGTGCGGTTTTCGCCACCGGGATACATCAGATCCTTATGTTCGCATCCGCTTGTTGTGATTAATATCGTCAGCAGGATAAGAATGGATAGTATGTTGAAACGTCTGATTATCACTCTCCGAAGTAAGTAAATTATACTATTTATAACACTGCTTATGACAGTATGTTCGCATTGTCAGGAGCGAGCTATGACGTGTGCATGTCCCGATGATGGTTGCTGTATGTAAAGTAGGTCCACTGCTTTGCCTCCTGATTGAAGCATGGCTGTGGACCTGTAGGAGAAATATAGGATGTTAATTATGATGGATATTTGGCTGGTTTTTATCGGCCACCTGCAGTTGATTTGTCTGTGTTGGCATCAGCATTGATGATTTTATTCGCTCCTCGTTTCTGTCGTCCCCATTGGAGATTATAGCTGACGCTGACATAGGGCATTTTCATATCGAGTCGTTGGTGCTGCTCATTGGTGTTCCACTTACTGAGCATTTTTGATCCTTGGTCATATTTGCCGAATGGCATGATGACTCCTGCTCCGAATTGCCAGTTTTTCCAGTTATATGAGAGCTGAATTATGGAAAGATTTTCTCCCCAACTGATTTTCTCACCCCAAAGATCATGCTGGGCACGGACATACTGTCCCACAAGTTCAAATCCCCAATGCGTAAGCATGACGTTAAGATTGCCACTCCAGTTATGGTTATAAAGTTTGTAGCCGTTGCCGTGCATACGTTCTACACGATACTGAATGTATGCGCTGGCCATCATCCAATCGGGGATGATCTCAACCTGCGGAGCCAGAAAGAAAGAGAGATTCTGCAGTCCTTTGCTGTTTTCATAAGAGGTGATAAGCCGGTTATCGCTCCAATAGAGATAAGGTGTGATGGCATTTGGGCTGGAGAACGCACGGATCCCAAAAGTGCCTTCCACTCGTGGTACACTGAAGTTATACATGAGTGTCAGCATATATGATGAGGATGTTTTCAAATTAGGATTGCCTATTCGCCATTGAAATCCGTCTATTTGCTGAGGAGCTATGTTTGTCTCTGCTAATGAGGGAGTCGATTGCCAGGACTGGAAGCTTAGACTGAAACGATGGCTTCGGTTGAGGGTGTAGGATACTGTCGCTTGTGGTCGCAGATTCCAGGAGTGGTTTCCCTGATTGGTTTCTTCGAACAAGAAATCGGTATATTGAGCACCGAGTCCGGCAGTGAGAGTTACCTTGTTGATGCGTTGGAAGTACTCGGCAAAGAAATAAATCTTGTCCTGTCGCTGGTGGAAAATCTCGCCGCCGAGGTTCTCGTATTGGGAACGGTTTCTGTTTGCTGTATAGGATGCTCCGGCGGTGAAGCGGGATGTCCTCCAATTCTTGATATAGTCAGCCTCGATCGCATACGCTTGATTTCGGTCCTTAATCATAGTATGGATGTCGGTGAGATAGTCAGTTTTACCCGGAATCTGCTCAACATATTCAGAGTATGACTTGCCATTGTAGAACGAAGCGTTGAAGTCTACGACAAGGGTTTGTCTGTGGTTGAAATGCTGCTCAAGATATACAGAGAATTTAGGTGTGATGCCTTTGTCTCCATGGGAATCGGTCAGTAGGATATCCTCGCTGCCGTCACTGAGTGACAATAGTCCGTTGGCTTTCCAATCGTTTGAAAATGTAGGGTTGACACCTGCCTGGACGTAGAATACGGTCGTGTCGGGTTTTATGTAGCTATATGCTCCCCACAAGCGTCCGAAAGTGTTGTCGATATTACCGCCAAGAGGGGTTTCGGTGCGTGTCAGGGAACTTCCGTCAGTATAGGTAAAAGTCTCTTGATAATCGCGGTATGATTTAACCTTATTGGTTAGTTTGAACGCACTCCCAATTTCAAATTGGGAGTAGCCGTTGTTGAATTTCGCATCTGCGAAATAGTCTCCCCATGCCATATTCAGTGCCTGGCGCCCCTCAGTCTGAAGCGAACCACCCAATGTAGGATTGGCGACTATGAAATTGAGCACATAGTTTGCACCATTATAACGTAAGCCCGGATTGTCAATCCATTCTACTCGTTTAACGGTTTCAGGGAGGAGTGCCTTCACTTGTTCGGTGGTGGCTTCCCGACCATTGATGCGCACCTCCACTGATTGTCCCCCGGCTTGAATAGTGCCGAGGGCGTCTATGACAGTAAGCGAAGGAATCATCAGATTGGTCAGCAACTGCATTCCGTTGCGTGAATTCTCGACTGCACTTTTTGATGGGAAATAGACATCCATATCAGCCTTACGGATTACTTTCGGCGCTTGCACCACTATCTCGTTTAACTCCTGGTCGGGGATGGTGTCGGCTATTTCCTGTGCGATAGAGATGGTGGGTGTCAAGGGCATCATCACCATCATTGTGATTTGGGTAAAGATTTTTGTGTTCATATTGCGATACGTTTATAATTTCTTGTCGGACAAACGCCCTGTCGAACGATTTCGGTACCGCAAAATTACGTCTAATCCAATCTTAACCCCAAATATAAAAATCTAAATTTTGAAATGTAATATGCTGATTATCAATAGTGGTTAAATTCAAAAGTCTAAAAATAAGGCGCCCCGGTCTAAAACAGCCTTAACGAGATAACTCTTGACGTAGAAATGAGATTACATCATCCTTTTCGGGAACTTCAAGCTTCTTTTTCGCCGATGATTTCCGCACATATATTGATGCCGTGGATTGAGATGTGATCACACTTATTTCCTTGGCGGAGAAACCTGCTGTCATAAGCACGATGACCTGTTCCTCTTTTTCGGAGATTGTATCGCCATATCGGCTATGCAGTTTGGTGTGGAATCCGGAATAGAGATTGTCGATAATCTCATATATATTCTCCCAATTAACCAGTGGTCCTTTCGAATTGCTGTCAATTGATGATATTTTACGCAGCATTTCCCTGTTCTGCTCAGTAGGTGTCTCGGCTACCATCTTTATAATGTTCAACTGCTGGAGCATTGCCCGGCGCAGTGCCTCCTGATTATCTGTGGGTGCGGATGGTTTCTGAAGTTCATCCACCATTCGCTGTAGGGTCTCGGCACGTTCCTCGGCTTCGACTGTCCTGCGCTTGCGTTTCTGGAGAAGCCACACGCCACCAGCCACAATAATAAGAGCAACGAGAGAAACTATCACGATGATATAAGTTTTGCGCTCGCTCTGTGACTTATATAACAGCGCTCGATTCGCGGCTTTCAACGCGGTCTGTTTCTGTTCGTAGCGGGTGTTTTCATCGCGAAACCAACGGTCGCGCTGTGTATTATACAATTCAGCCAATGGTATTATCCTTATTCTACCCTCGTTTTTGAATGTCAATATGTCGCGGATATGTCCGGCAAAGCTTTCGTAATAGTTGTATTCCTCTTGCGAAAATTTCTTAGCATGACTATCCGCGATGGTCAATTCCTCGTGCGCATCTTTATAATCATTCATATTCAGATAATTCAAAGCTTTCCAGAAACGCACGAATGGTATAGCCGAGTTATCAGGCGCATTCTTGATTATGTAGTCGGCAAGCTGATTACTTTCATTATACTTGCCGGCTTCTTCAAGAACGGCAATCTTCTCATATTTATATTCAAATTCCTGCTCGGCAAGGTTTCTGTTCCTGGCTTCATCAATAAGTTCATCAAGCAGAATTAAGGCGGAATCATTCTGCCCGACAAAACAGTAATTGAGGTATAGCTGATGTTTGTAGACCATTTGAGCATCCGCATTACTATCAATTTCCAGCAGTTGGCGAATGGCTGAAATATTTCTACTTCCATCTAAAAGTTGCCCTCCAATCTTCATTCGTGAATGTAACAACTCAATTTTTGATGTATCCGGAATGTTCGGAAGCGACAGCAAGGAGTCAAGCAAACTTAGCGATCCACTGCCATCACCAAGCCAAAATCTGTGCAGAGCATATAAGTCTCCCGCTTGTAGAAACCTCTTGAAATCGTTGTCTCTATAATATTCAAATGCGTATTTTGTCAGAGAATCCGCGACCATTGAGTTGTCGCCTGCCTTATGTGCAGTGGCAACCATAACGGCATACAATGCTTTCAAGGAATCCATGTCCAGATCAGCCGGATCAATCTCTTCCAGTATAATGAGGGCACTATCAGGATAGGCAGAGACGATTTTCTCAGCCTCCGACAGGATCTGTCTATGTTGCGCCGACCGAGAGCAAGAAACCAAGCCCACGGTTATTATAACCAATATCCAAAGCAAATTCTTCATATCCGACTGCAAAGTTACTAAAATAAAAACTGTTGTTCTGCAAAAATCACAGCTCTTTTAGCCCGGATTACTTTCATATCAGTTACATTCGTAACTAACCCGGATTAATCATACTTTTATGTCAACTCATGCGTTATACTGTTAAGAACCAAAATGAAGAATGACATGAATGTGGAAGAGATACGGATTGATGTGAGCCGGCAGACTCAGCAGGAACTGGATTTAGCAAACAAGCAGGCGCAGCTTGTGTTTAAATTCAATCATACTATGCCCGGAACGGCTGAATATGATGAACTGATGCACTCGATATTTCCTGTGATGGGCGAAGGTAGCCGAGTGTCGGCACCTGTGACGGCTGTGAGGCCACACAAGGTCAAAATAGGCCGGAATGTGATAGTGATGCCCGGTTGTCTTATGATGTCGGCCGGAGGTATTATCATTGACGACGGAGCTATGATTGCCGCGAATGTGCAGTTGATTTCCAACAATCATGACCTCTACGAGCGTCAGATTATCACCTGCAAGCCTGTGCATGTAGGCAAGAATGCATGGATAGGGGCGGGGGCTACGTTGCTCCCCGGGGTCACTATTGGAGAAAATGCAGTGGTCGGGGCCGGTAGCGTTGTCACGAGAGATGTGGAACCGGATACAATAGTGGCCGGGAATCCTGCAAAATTCATCAAGCGTATTCCATCAAAATCCTATTGCTCGATGTGTCAGGATGATGCCGACGGACTGGTTCAGCTCGGTCTTGATAGCTGTGGTGATTGATGCCGGAGGCAGATGTCATTTCCTAACCGGGTGTTTTGCCTTGACTATTTCGTAAGAGTCCTTAATCATCTCAAGGATTTCGCTGTCGGAGATATCGCCGCCGAATGTGAGCTCTATCCAATATTTACGGCTCATATTGCGGTGGCTTGAACATGATGTGCGTGTGGCATGCAGTTCGGCCACGCGCTCGGGAGCTCCTTTGACTGTCACCCCAGTGAAATTATCCATATCAAGCATGCAGAACATGTGGCCGTTGATATAGAACACAAGTATGGAGTCAAATCTCGCTGCAAACTTCCCGAACGGTGTTTTCTCGGTCACATCATTAAATGACAGGCAATATTCTCTCAATTGTTCAATATCCATGAGGGGGTACTTTATCAGCGTATGAATTAATGTGGTTTTAGCCGACTTTTATGTCCGGATTGATTCGCTTTAGGGCGGCTATGAACTTGTCAGGGTGTTTGGGAGCAATTTCAATCGGCATGAAACTTTTGACTACACTTCGGTTAGAGAGGGTTATCGACAAGCGGTCGAACGACATCGCAGCAGTAGCCAAAATGCTTCTCGTTTTCTTCACCTCGCTGATATGGCAGATAGGGATCCACATCCATCGGTAGAGGTTTCTGATACCGAGTTGCTGTCCGCGAATTTCATATTTTACTCCTGTGAAACAGAAGATTAATAATGCAAGCATTATCGATGCGAACACAATTCCGAACAAAATGTCATCGTCGAGCACAGGGCCTATCATGCAGATTACCACAGTGAAGATGCCGACGGCATACACCCAATGGTCAACTTTAGGCGCGAAGACTTGTGTCGACATACTGTCGTTATCCTTATGACTGAAAACCTCGGTTTTATCTTTGTCGGTAAAATTCGTCATATATTTTAATACTTTTCAATAAGAGGGGTGGCCCACAGCTAAATATAATGTCACAAATTTACGAATTTCTCCACAAATTCTGATAATAAATCTGCCATGTTTCCGGTGGAGAGGATTTATGAAAATGGTCACTCACCATGATTCAAATATGCGTTTATATTTATTTTTTTGAGTGGGGCAAATATCTTGTATCTCCAAATAGGTGGCAAAATAAGGACAAAAGATCAGGATCGCTTACCACGGGGGCTTGCCGTGAGTGGGCGTAGATTCTAACTTTGCACCCAAAATGTAAAATAGATAAATATATGAAAACAAAGCTTTTGATTCTTATGGTGCTGTTGATGGTATTCTCGGATGCGACTGCAATGAAGTATCGTGGAATGGTATATGATGTAGGCTTGCAGTACAATCCAGGGGAATATTCTGTGGAAGATTTCAATACAGACCTTGTGAGGTATGACATGAAAGTGATTGCGGACACTCTCCACTGCAATGGTGTGAGGATAGAGGGGGAAGATATCGGCCGGCTTGAGAAAGCTGCTAAGTTGGCGGCTGAGTCAGGGATGAAGATCTTTTTTAATCCGTGGTGGATGAATGCAGGGGCTGAGCCTGTTGCCGACTATATGCGTGAGGCTGCTAAAATTGCGGAGAGGCTTCGCAAAGAAGGTGTGGATATAACTTTTGTGGCCGGATGTGAGTTCTCATTGTTCAACGAGGGTGTATTTGAGGGTAAAAATGTGTCAGAGCGTCTCGCTTCCATGATGAAACTACAGGAGTTGCAATCCCAGCCTCAGAAACTTAAGGAGGCTACAGATATGATATCCATGAAACTTAACAAGATTCTCGGAATGATAGTCGAAGGGGTGCGTGAAAATTTCAGCGGCGATGTGGTCTATTCGGCCGGCTCTTGGGAACATGTTGACTGGACCATGTTTGATGCTGTAGGTGTTGACTATTACCGTGACCGGCAGTCGGATGAGGAATATCTTTCGGGGGTGAAGGAATATTTGAAACATGGTAAGCCTGTGTGGGTGATGGAAGTGGGATGCTGTACTTATGAGGGAGCTGCGAAACTCGGCGGGGGAGGCTTCACCGTGCTTCAAGGTGTCGACAAAAACGGCAATGGAATCTATGCCGGTGGAGAAGCGCCACTGCGAAGCGAAAAAGAGCAAGCGGATTATGATGAGCAGCAGATCAGACTTCTCAGCGATTCCGGTATAGAGGGGATGTTTGTATTCGAATTTTCATTCCCGATTGCGCCATACCGTGAGAAAGGTCTTGATTCCGATCTCACAGCTTATCCGATAGTAAAGAGCTTTCCTAAAGACGACCCCAGGTCGATGCTGATGCCGCCTTGGCAGCCTAAAGAAGCATTCCATAGGGTCGGGGCAGTATATCATGAACTTGAACAAACAATGTGATTAGTAAAAAACACGATTTACCAGGTGTTTTCACCAGAATTACATTAATTTTGCAATTGCGTCTGTTTTGGCATGAAAGTTATGGATATCAATAAACTTAAGGATCCTCAGGAGGTTGAGAAGCTCGCACGCGATATCTCCGCAGCCCATATAGGTCACGAACTTGTGCTTTTTGATAATCTCGATCACCAACTCTGTGACTTTGACCGGAGGAGCTCTTTCGGTTCTAATCCGGTAAAAGTGGTCGGTGCATCAATATTTCTGTGCGTGTGTGGGAGCATGAAGTGTAGGATAAATCTTTCCGAACACATAGCTGAAGCGGGCGATGTGATAGTGGTGCTTCCTGGGTCGATAATGCAGATACTCGACGTGAGCGACGATATGCAGACAGCATCCCTGTCGTTTGCCACGGATTACTTCGAAGCGATAGTGGATGTGAGTGCCGAAATGCGCGCTTCTCCCATAGTAAAACTATCGGATTCAGATTTTGATGAGTGTATTAATATCTACAGGATGCTTAATTCCAGAATACGCCGATGTCGCGATCAGTCTCTACGCATGATTGCCAAAGGGTATGTCGGTGTAGCCTGTAGCATCATTACCAATGCATGGCTAAACAGTCACCGGGAGGTGATAACCGGAATGTCACGGCCGTCTGACCTATATACGAGATATCTTACCAAGGTTCAGGAAGATTATCATTCACACCGCAGTGTGAGACACTATGCTGAGATTCTCTGTGTCACGCCTAAATATCTGTCAATGGTGGTAAAAAAAGAAAGTGGCCGAAACGCTTCGGACTTTATTGATGAACTTGTGATTTTCGAAGCAAAAGCCTTGCTTATGGATGGTGGCTATACTGTTCAGCAGGTGGCCGAGATGATGAACTTCCCGAATCCAAGTTTTTTCTCAAGATTTTTCAGAAAACGAACCGGACTTACTCCTACCGCTTACCAAAATGAGAATTCAAAATCTTTTCGGACATTCCCTGATTGCCATAATCTGAGTCAGATGTTGCAAGAATGAAAAAAACTTTTTAATTTTGCGATTGAAGATTGTGTCGCAGAACCCCGGTGTCGGGAATGCGTATGGGTCTTCAAAAACATACAAAAGCGTTTACTTTACGCTCTTTCTTGGCTGTTAGAAACTTCGCAACTTTCAAATCATTGTCAAGGATGCAGCAAACAGTAGATGTCTTAGTGTGGATATGTATATTCTGTCTGGGTCCAGTACGAGAGTATTGGATGCTGGCTTATATCATATTCTGCGTGAGGCTTCTGCAAGTTTGCTCGTTCTACAATGATGGGCAATGCGAAGGCCTCTGGCAGCAGAACGAGCAGCAAGTATGGCTCTCACGCTTTTTTTATTTACACCTGTTCTGAGAGCTGACAGGATAAAAAATCAATTATGAAAAAGTTTATTCTTTTTAGTGTTTTATTTTCTGTGCTGAATGTGTGTGTGGCTCAGGAATTTGATGAAGATGTTCTTGAGGGAGAATGGTCTGTGGAAGCAATTGAAGGAACGTTGCCTTTCGGTATTCAAAAATTTTCAGGGTTACAATTAGGTGAATCATACGATGAGTATGAGGAATGTGGATATGACTATCCATGTTCAGGGCTTATCAAAGGTGTGGAAAGTGTTGATGCCACAAAATATACAGGATGTTATGAGGGGGACAATGCTTTACTTGATTATTTTATCTGCAACTCAAATAAATTACACCTCATTGTAGGAGATCATTACACATTGCATTTCACTATTTCTTCACTCACGCCGCAGGCATTGATAATAAAGACTGCTAATGCTACTGTAACTTTATCCAAAAAATTATCGGCAATAACCCAAGAAACTCAAGTCTTGACAAATGGAAATAACGATATATATGATTTGAATGGAGTGAAAATACCGAACATAGAAAAATCCGGTATCTATATAATTGATGGGGAAAAACGGTTAATTCAAACCGGTATGTAGCATGAGTAGCCAATATGGTCTCAGATACGAAGTTGATTAACAGATATTATGACTATAATATTTGATTCCGCTTAATTTATGTAATGTGTGTATCTTGGGATTCTTATCGGTAATACTATTTTTATGAATACAAGAGAATGCGCTGGAATTTCAGCGCATTCTCTTGTACTTAAGGGGATAGGGGATATAAAATGGCATTAATCATACTGAGGTAAACGAACGGAGTGACAACTAATATTTCAGGCTATGCAATAATCTATCCCACATAAATTATACTTCGTGGTCCAGGCATACCGCTATCTTGTCAACTCTTGTGTTGTCCATATCGACCACTTCAATGCGGAATCCATTCCATACGACTATATCACCGGTAACGGCAATTCTTTGAAGATAATCCATTATCATGCCGCCGATTGTAGTATATGACTGAGGTATATACAAGTCCTCTCGGTCAAAATGCGACAGGAAATCATACACAGAGCATTTGCCGTCAACAAGCCATTCATCTTTGGAATCGCGTTTCACTATCATGGGCTCTTCAATTTCATCAGGACAATTACCCACAAGACCATCGAGAATGTCACGCAGAGTCACCACACCGCAGAATGCTCCGTACTCATCACAGACAAGGGCTGAATGAACTTTCTTTGCTTTGAACATGTCGAGCGCATCGTACACACTCATATTTTCGGGAACATAAAGCCCCGAAGTCACAATGTCCGAAAGGTTGAAATTCGCACCATTGAGCGACAAAATTAATTGTTTTAAAGAAACGATGCCAATAATTTCAGACTTGGAAGAGTCATAGACCGGATATGAGGAGTGCAGTTCTTGCGAGATCAGGTGCATTACTTCGTCGGAAGTCATGTTGACCGATAGAGTCGCTACGTCTCCACGAACCGTCATTATGGACTCGACCTTTAAGTCGCCGAGAACAAGGGCTCGTTCCATAATGTCCTGTTCGACTTCCTTGACCTCACCGCCTTCGGTGCCTTCCTTGATTAGTGATTTTATTTCTTCCTCTGTAACCGCCGAGGATTTTTTGTCGATTCCTAAAATTTTGGATATACCGGATGTAGATACTGATAGAATCCAGACCAAAGGGTAGGTGATCATTGACAATAATTTCATGCCGGGCGCGACAAGACGTGATATTGTGTCAGCCATGTTCATGCCAATTTTTTTCGGGACAAGTTCACCGACGACGATTGACAGATATGTTACGATCGTGACAATCACTATTTTTGACACTCCTATAGCTATGGAGGGCTTGACGCCCCATGCGATGAGTTGCGTCCCGAAATCATTTGCGATGGTTGCTCCTGAAAAAAGGCCTGTCAGAATTCCGATGAGAGTTATCCCGATTTGTACGGTCGAAAGGAATCGCTCAGGTTCTTCGGACAGTGCGAGTGCGATGGCTGCACTCTTGTTGCCCCTTTTAGCATCAGTTGACAATTTAGATTTTCGTGCGGAAATGAGAGCCACCTCCGACATTGAAAATACGCCGTTGAGCAAAATCAATCCACAAATAATGAGTATGTCGTCCATATATTATACTTGCTTCATATAGTTTCACATTATATAACAATGAATATGGGCGTGATGTTGTTGATGTCAATCAGGGACAATAGATTTTTCCGGTTGGTGGGAAACATATATAGATATCCGAGGCGCAGTAACGAACCTCTTCTCCGGTCAGGGGGCAATAAAATCTATGTGATTTGGGGGCAGCTTCTTTATGGATAATGGATATAAGAAAACCCGCTGAAATTTCAGCGGGTTTGTTTGTGTTTTGCGGAGAGAGAGGGATTCGAACCCCCGGAGGTGTGACCCTCAACGGTTTTCAAGACCGCCGCAATCGACCACTCTGCCATCTCTCCTTGTCTACCGCTTCACTTGGTTGACTTCGCTTAGTCAGTGAGGCGTGGTAGGTGGTTTGTTTTAACGAGTGCAAAGGTAGGGGTTATTTTTGATATGTGCAAATTTTTCCTGAATTTTTTTCAAATTTTGTGTGATTTTTTGTCAAAGAGGCCGAATATTATATTTCTACCCCTTGATTTTTCAGGAACGCGCGATAAACATGGGAGAATTTTTCATTTGCTTCACGAGGATAGCGAATGTCGGTGAATACTTGAGCGAGGTTCTCCTTGCCGTTCTCCTCCACAAATGATTTGGATGCCGGGAGAGATTCCTTCTCTGCGTAATATTCCCTTATTTCATCGTCGGTGGGGGTGTGGTATCTTTCGGCATGGACGGTAGCTTCAACAGGGAGGCGTTCGGACATCTCGCCCGGTACGGCAGGATAGCCAACAGCAAGAGTGATGACAGGAATGACCCCCATGGGGAGTTCAAGCACTTTTGCGATTGTCTCGGCGTTGTAGGTTGTGGTGCCGAGATAGCATGTGCCAAGCCCGTGAAGCTCGGCTATGGTGCAGAATTGCTGGGCGAATATAGAGGTGTCAATCACCCCCCAAGTGAATCCCTGCAGGTTGTCGAGCCCGGGGTCGGCATTGTTAAGCCTACACCATCGGTTGAACCGGTTGAGGTCAAGGCAGAATGTGACAATGGCTGCTGCGCCGGTAGCTGCCGGTTGGTTGAAATGGGCAGGGGCCAGTTCTCGCTTTATTGCCGGGTCGGTGGTGACGATAGCGCTGTAAATCTGCATGTTGCCCGTGTTAGGGGCCTGGGCGGCCGCCTTTAGCATGCCTGTGAGCAAGGTGGGATCAACAGGGCGGTTCTGGTCGTACTGTCGTATGGTGCGTCGGGTAGAAAAATACTCGTTGCTATGCATAGTGATGTATGGTTAAAATGATTTATGGTGCAAGTTACAATTTTATTTCCAGATGTAAATAACTTGCTGGAATTTTTTTTGGATTATATAAAATAATTGGTCAACTTTGCATCGCAGTTTTTATAATTTGTATGGAAAGGAAAAAGTATACATTCGACGAGGCTTACGCGGCTTCGGTAAAGTATTTTGACGGAGACGAGCTTGCCGCTAAAGTATGGGTGAGCAAGTATGCGCTCAAGGACTCGGAGGGTAACATCTATGAGCAGACTCCGGCCGATATGCACCGTCGCCTCGCGCGTGAAATATCAAGGATTGAAAGCCATTATCCTAATCCCATGAGTGAGGAGGAGGTGTATGGTCTGTTGGATAAGTTCAAGTATGTGGTTCCGCAAGGGAGCCCGATGGCCGGTATCGGTAATGATTTCCAGACCGGTTCACTCTCCAATTGCTTCGTGATAGGTCTGGACGGTCATCCTGACTCCTATGGCGCTATTGCCAAGATTGATGAGGAGCAGGTGCAGCTCATGAAGCGTCGTGGCGGAGTGGGGCATGACATGAGCGACCTTCGTCCCAAGGGTTCACCGGTCAAGAATTCAGCCTTGACATCCACCGGCCTGGTGCCATTCATGGAACGCTACTCTAATTCAACCCGCGAGGTGGCTCAGGATGGCCGACGAGGTGCCCTCATGCTCACTGTGGCCATCAAGCATCCCGATTCAGAGCGGTTTATCGATGCGAAGCTCGAACAGGGTAAGATTACAGGTGCCAACGTGTCAGTCCGAATCGACGACGAGTTCATGAAAGCTGTGGAGGAGGGTAAACCTTATATGCGTAAGTTCCCGATAGATAGTGACACACCTGAATTTACCAGCGAGGTGGATGCGAGTGCGCTTTGGGGCAAAATCGTGTATAACGCATGGAAATCAGCAGAACCCGGTGTGCTCTTTTGGGATACTATACTCCGAGAGTCGGTGCCTGACTGTTATGCTGATCTCGGATTCCAGACTGTCTCCACCAACCCTTGTGGAGAGATACCCCTCTGTCCCTACGACAGTTGCCGCCTTCTGGCTATAAATCTTTACTCCTACGTGAAGAATCCTTTCACTCCCGAGGCATATTTCGACTATGAGCTTTTCAGCGATCATATCGCTAAGGCACAGCGTATCATGGATGATATCATCGACCTCGAGATGGAGAAGATTGACCGCATAATCGAGAAAATCCAGCTCGACCCTGAGACTGCCGAGGTCAAGGAAACCGAACTGCACCTCTGGCAGAAAATACGCGCTAAAACACTCAAGGGGCGCCGTACAGGCCTCGGCACTACTGCCGAGGGCGACATGGTGGCGGCTCTTGGCCTGCGTTATGGCACACCAGAGGCTACCGCACAGTCAGTGGAGGTCCACAAGGCTTTGGCGCTTGCAGCATTCAGTGCTTCAGTTCAGATGGCCAAGGAGCGAGGCGCATTCGAGGTGTATGATCCTGAGCGTGAACGCCAAAATCCATTCATTGCGCGTCTGCGTGATGCGGCTCCTGATCTTATTGCTGATATGGAGAAGCATGGACGCCGCAATATAGCGTGTCTCACCATTGCCCCGACAGGCACCACTTCGCTCATGACCCGCACATCGTCAGGTATCGAGCCAGTGTTTATGCCGGTCTATAAGCGTCGTCGTAAAGTCAATGCCAACGATGCTGATGTCCACATTGATTATGTGGATGAGTCGGGTGACGCATTCGAGGAATATGTGGTATATCATCCCAAATTCCTTGAGTGGATGAGAATAAATGGTATAGAGCAGCGTAATGATTACTCCCAGGCTGAACTTGATGACATCGTGGCCCGCTCTCCCTACAATAAGGCAACCGCCAACGATATTGACTGGATGGAAAAGGTCAAGATGCAAGGAGCTGTCCAGAAATGGGTTGACCACTCTATATCCGTGACCATAAATCTTCCTGCTGATACTACCGTTGAACTAGTCAATAAGCTTTATATGGAGGCGTGGAAGGCCGGATGCAAAGGATGTACCATTTATCGCGACGGCAGCCGCTCAGGGGTGCTCATCTCGGCAGGAGAGAACAAGAAGAAGGATCGCGAAAAGGAAGAGCGACTTCCCGACGAATCAGGAAAGGGGCTTGAGATGCCCATGGCTCCTCATGTAGGCAAGCGACCCATCGAGCTTGAGGCGGATGTGGTACGTTTCCAGAATAATAAAGAGAAATGGATTGCATTCGTTGGCCTTAAAGATGGCCGTCCCTACGAGATTTTCACCGGTCTTGCGGATGATGATGACGGAATCTTCTGCCCTAAGTCAGTATCGAAGGGTAAAATCATCAAAGCGATGGACGACAAGGGGAATAAGCGATATGACTTCCAGTTCATCAATAAGCGAGGATATAAGACCACTATCGAAGGATTGTCGGATAAGTTCAATCCTGAGTATTGGAATTATGCCAAGCTGATTTCGGGTGTGCTGCGCTACGGTATGCCGATCGACCAGGTGATAAAGCTTGTAAATGGTCTTGAGTTGGATTCACAGTCAATCAACACTTGGAAGATGGGTGTGGAACGCGCGCTTAAGAAATATCTGCCGTCAGGCACTCCGGCAAGCGGGCAGAAATGTCCAAATTGCGGTCAGGAGACACTGGTGTATCAGGAGGGCTGTCTCATCTGCACCTCCTGCGGGACATCGCGTTGCGGATAAGTCCCGGAATGACTTAAAAACTAAAAGCGGGTCCGTATGAAAATGACGGACCCGCTTTAGTTTTTTTCGATTTCTTTTCCTTTGGTCACAAATCAAGTGGGAATCACTTGCTTTACTGAACTGATGTAGATGGTGTCTGTGGCGAAGGAATGAACCATTCGGTGATAAACTCCTGCGATTGGATCACTGTGGCACGGATGGTGGTTACTACAGCACCTACTACATTACCGAAAAAGTCTTCATGTACGGTAGAAAATTTGTCAGAGTTGAATTCCATAGTTGCAAAGTTTTTACGTTAGATGTGAAAATAGATTCTTACGCTAATATAACGCATAGGGGCATGAAAATGTTTTCCTAAAATATGTTAAATATTATAGGAGGCTGAAATTTCTATCGTGTTTTTGTGATGAACCTATTCTTTGTCGAAGTTCCGTGAGAGGTCGATGGAATAGTAATCGGCTGCCTCATAAGCCGGAAATCTATGACGTCCCTCTTCCAGATGTTTCTTGTCGAGCAACGCATATAAGTGGCCGTTGCGGCGTGTCTCATGGATTGGTTGCCCGAGATTGTCATAGATACATGACTGTCCGGTGGCATACTCCCCATATTTGTCAGAGCCAGTGCGGTTGGCCCCTGCTGAATACACCTGGTTCTCAATAGCTCTGGCACAGAGCAATGTCCTGAACTGGAAGTCACGCGAATGAGGCCAGTTAGATGGGAGGAGGAGTAGGTCGTATAGCTCGCCGGGCACATTCCTGCACCACACCGGGAACCTTAAATCAAAGCAGATGATTAGCTTTATGTTCCAACCTCTGTAGCGTATGATGGGAGGAAAACTGTCGCCCGGTGTATAAGTGCGGCTTTCTTCCGACAATGGAAACAGGTGGCGCTTGTCATAAAAAGTGGCGTCGCCCATCGGTTCGATAAAAAAGGCCCTGTTGAAATAATGCCCTTTCCCATCGGTGGCAAGATAGCTGCCAGCGATGGCAAAACCGAAGTATTGCGCCCATCGTTTGATGGAGTCCACGGTGTGTCCGTCGTTTGTCTCAGCCAGATCGGCCAATTTATGTGCATCCGGGACGAATGCTGTAGTGAAAAGCTCGGGCAGAATCACAAGATCCGTGTCAGGCTCCACCTGATTGAGCTGATGTGCCGTGGTCACAAGATTCTCATCCTTGTTTGCCCATGCTATGTCGAGGGGGATGATGCAGATTTTCATGCCGTTGCTTTGTGATGGTTATAAATGGGATTTCCAATTAGTCGGCACAGAATTTTTCAGGCCTGATTCCTTGGAACTGCTTGTAATACCCCTTAATCGCCTTCATATCTGCCTCCATGTCACCTGTCGGGGTGAAAGTCCTTGTCAGATATATCATTTTTTTTGAGGCATCGATAGCCCCGAGTATGATAGGCACGTGGGCCTCGTAGGCGATGTGGAGGAAACCTGTGCGCCATTGACTGACTCTGGCCCTTGTCCCCTCGGGGGTTATGGCCAGAGTCATGGTGGTGGCTGAATTGAATTGTTTGATTATCGTTTCAGAGAGGGACGAGCCTCGGCGCTTTGGCACCGGAATTCCCCCGAGGGCCTTAAACAGATATTTCATCGGAAAGAAAAACCATGCCTCTTTCATGAGAAATCCTGCTTGCAGACCCACTGACCATGCAGCCAGTTTACCGAGCACAAAATCCCAGTTGGAGGTGTGAGGTGCCACACAGATTATGCTTTTAGGATAATCCGGTACGGTGCATTCTACTTTCCACCCGAACAGTTTAAGGATGAATCCGCTAATCGACATCGCTTATTTCCCTTTGAGCGCTTCTTTGTTTGCTTCTTTCTGTGCTGCGGGGAGAGCGGCGTTCATCTCTTTTACAATTGCTTCTACGCGGCTGTTAAACTCGTCCTTGAGTGACTTGTAGGCAGCCTTGAAGTATTTTTTGCGGGCCTGATTGTAGGCGAGGGCGCTGTCATAGGCTTTGGGCGACTGAGGGAAGTCGAGAGAAACCCGGCTGAGCGCTTTTTCCTGGAGGTCGGCCAGCTCATAGATGATGGCGTTGATTTTCTCGGGATCCATGCCGGGGACGGTGATTTTAGCGATTACACATTCACCGGCGAGAGCGCCGCAGATGCTACGGATTTCCTTCTTGAGGAGACGTTTGTTAGCTGCCATAGTAGTTATATTTTTTGATGGTTGGTGTTAGTTGAATTAACGTGATACTGCAAATTTAACAATAAAAATGATAATTATGTTGCATTCAGCAGTATTTTTTTGAGCGCGGCGTGTGATGGAGATATCCGTTGTATCTCGTTAGGGTGGATACGCTGTGGTGTTGCGGTCTTTGGCTCCGGAAACTCCACGCCTGTGACCTCACGCATGGTTTTGGCGAATTTTGACGGATGGGCAGTCTCGAGGAATATTCCGGTCTCACCATCCCTCAGGTCCATCTCGAGAGCCTTGTATGCTGTGGCGCCGTGAGGGTCGAGGAGATAATTATGGATAGAGTGGACATCCACCATCGTGTCAGCTATCTCGCGGTCGGTCAAGGTATAGCCATTAATGTCGGCACACATGGCTGTGTGGTCGTGATGATACATTTCGAGTATGCGTGAGAAGTTGGATGGGTTCCCCACATCCATTGCACAGGCGAGTGTCCTTACTGACTGTCTTGGCGTGAAAGAGCCGGTGGCGAGATATTGCGTGAAGACATCGTTGCGGTTGTTGGCTGCCACGAACCGTTTGATCGGAAGGCCCATTATCTTTGCCGACAATCCGGCGGTGAGGTTGCCGAGATTCCCGGAAGGAACTGCCACTACCACATCGTGTACATCCGGATTCTGTCTGAGCAGATCGGCATAGCCGTAGAAATAGTAGAACATCTGTGGTATCATACGGCACACGTTTATGGAGTTAGCCGATGTGAGGTGCATCCTGGCGCGTAGATCAAGGTCGTTGAACGCTTCCTTGGCTATGCGTTGGCAGTCATCGAAGTTGCCGAGCACTTCGATTGGGTGGATATTGTCGCCGAGTGAGACAAACTGATGTTTCTGCATGGCCGATAGCACTCGCTCGGGGTATAGGACATAGACATTAACCCCTGGCACCTTGTGGAAACCTGAGGCTACCGCACCACCCGAATCACCCGAGGTAGCCACGAGCACATTGATCTCTCCAGTCATTTTTTTTGAATAATGGCTGATGATGCGGGCCAGAAAGCGCGCTCCTACATCCTTGAACGCAAGGGTAGGACCATGATATAGTTCGAGCGAATACACGTTATCGTGTATATGGCGCAGCGGGATGTCGAAAGTAAAAGTGTCGTTGACTATTTCTCTGAGTTCGGCAGAGTCGATATCTTCTCCAAGCATGGTGTTGGCCACAACATAGGCAATGTCCCTGACCGTCATTTCCCCCATGTTGTTGAAAAACGCACGGGGAATCACGGGGAATCTTTCGGGCAGAAAGAGTCCTCCGTCGGGAGCCAGTCCCGTCATCACCACTTCTTCGAGTGAAACGTTGCGGCTTTGGCCGTTGGTGCTATAAAATTTCATGGCTGAAATCGTATGCTTGACTTGAACTGATGATTAATGTTGCGTGTAGACGTTGATTCGCGAATGATTGCAAAACCGGGCAAAATTAAGCAAAACCTGCAAGATTGCCAATTTCTTAGAATATGATTTTGGCCAACGAATCGTTTTTCGCCCTGATTTCTTCCACGAATCCACGTTCGTAGTCGGTAGCTGCCTGATGGCCGAGATTTGTTTCTATGTTGGTTATGCGGGCTCTCACGTCAAGGAGAGCATCCTGCACGGCAGCTTCATTGTCGGCTTGTTCGAGCAGGCGGTTGGCATGCTCGCTTCCAAGATTATATGCTTTCCAGTCCTTGACTTTGCCGGTGGATACAGCGGCCTGGGGCTGTTCTTTTTTGCTGCCGCAGCTACAACCGGCTGTTATGACCGCTGCTATGATTACCGGGAGAAATTGCTTATATGATTTCATAAGAGTGTCATGGCTATTTTTGCACAGGCTTCCGCATCGGCCAATGCATTGTGGTGATTATAAAAAGGTATGCCAAGGAACTCACAGACGAATGGCAGCGAGTAGGATGTTAGTTGCGCACGTGGTATCATTCGCCGTGCCGACTGGAGAGTGCAGAGAAACAGATGGTCGGGATAATCTATTCCATAGACTCTGTGGGCGGCTTTTATGCAACGTTCGTCAAAGGCTTTGTTATGTGCCACCAGCGGGAGGTCGCCAATCATCTTTTCAAGATCGGCCCACACATCGGCAAAACAGCGGGCATTTTCTGTGTCCTGCGGCCCAATGCCGTGGATGTTAAGTGTGAAATGTCTGAAATAGTAATCAGGCTCCGGTTTTACCAACTCATAGAACCTATCCGTGATATATCCGTCAGTCACCTTGACTGCTCCAATGGCACATATAGAAGATGGCTCGCCGTTGGCAGTCTCTACGTCAATGGCTACAAAATCGTTCACTTGGGCTCCTCCTCGTTTCTGCTAATGTGTGATGCTACTATGTCACGCACCTGCTCCATGAGCCAGCGTGGGGTTGAGGTGGCTCCACATATTCCTATGCTGTTGGCTCCGTTGATCCATTCCGGCCGGAAATCACCTGAATGCGACACGAGGTAACATCTGCTGTTGACATCACGGCATTCGTTGTAAAGCACCTTTCCGTTACTGCTCTTGGCTCCTGCTACAAAAAGTATCACATCGTGGCTCGATGAGAATTCCCGGAGATGGCTGACGCGGTTGGCGACCTGACGGCAAATAGTGTCATAATATTTGAACGTCACTCCGGGTTGCAACCGATGATTGATTTCCTCTACCATTTCGGCAAGCCCCTGGAGCGACATTGTGGTCTGCGAGTAGAGGGCTATGTCGCGTGAGAAGTCTATGCGGTTGAGCTGGTCGATGTTTTCAACCACTATCGCCTCGCCTGAGGTTTGGCCGACAAGTCCGTTGACCTCCGCATGGCCCGATTTGCCGTAGATTACTATCTGTGGGCGTGGAGATGAGGTGTCGTAGGTGGCTTTGATGCGGCGTTGCAGCTGGAGCACCACCGGACATGTGGCGTCCACGATCTCGATGTTCTGTTGCTTGGCAAGTTCATAAGTCGAAGGGGGTTCGCCATGGGCCCTGAGGAGTACTCTGACTCCGTTGAGGTTGTGGAGGTCGCTGTGGGTTATGGTGGAGAGCCCTTTGTTCTCCAGGCGTTCTACCTCGTCACTGTTATGGACGATGTCACCGAGGCAATACAGGGGCTCGGAGCTGCGTTCGAGTTCCTCTTCGGCCTTGCGTATGGCAGTGACTACCCCATGGCAGAATCCCGAACGCGCATCTATTTCTATGGTAGGTGTGTTGGCTGTCGTTGACACTTCAATTCTGTTTACTTTACTGTCTGGTGATGCGGTTATATAGATCAAGCAACCACCGGTTTTGCTCCTCGATGGTCATGCGTGAATTATCGAGTCTCACAGCGTCGTCGGCACATCGGAGGGGACTTTCGGCACGGTTCTCGTCAATATGGTCACGGTTTATCACGTTGGCGAGCACATCCTCATACTTCACTTGTTCTCCCTTGTCTGAAAGCTCCTTATAGCGCCGTTCGGCTCTACGTTCGGCACTCGCGTCGCAAAATACTTTCATCTCCGCGTCGGGAAATACCACAGTGCCTATATCACGTCCGTCCATCACTATTCCTCGGGTCTTACCCATGGCGCGTTGCATTTTCACCAAGGCGTGGCGCACAGGCGCTATGGCTGCGATGGGGGAGACGTGGTTCGACACTTCCAGGGTACGTATCTGTGTTTCCACGTTTTCACCGTTGAGCATGGTATACTGTCGTTCTCCTTCCACGTGGAAATCTATTGATATGTCCTCAAGCGCGTTCACCACTCCGGGTTCGTCAACACTGCCGTCGGGCCCTATGAGCCCATGACGCATGGCATAGAGGGTGACGGCACGATACATCGCGCCTGAGTCGATGTAGCGGTAACCTATCTCTCTGGCCAATTGCTTGGCCATCGTGCTTTTGCCCGACGATGAGTAACCGTCGATGGCTATGATGATTTTATCAGAATTCATATAGTTTTGTTGACAGATTTAACATTATTGTGGTGGCCCCAGTGTGGGGTTGGGAGAGGGCGACCCCTACGGCGAAATTCTTGACATTCAGACCTACGCAGGCCGAGAATCCCGACAGGAAGCTGCGCTTGTAGGTCGACATGTCGGTGCGTGTCTTGTAATTATATCCTATACCTACATGGAATTTCTCACTTGGCACGAAATCAGCTGCGAAGACCAGGTGTCTGAAAAGATTGGATGAGAACGAGTCCTTGATTTCTGCTTTCTTATCGTCGCTTCCATCTCCGTTGTCATAGTATGGCAGATGCCATTTGGTTAGGTTCCACGCAGTGATTGACCATACGATGGGGAGTGAGCCTATCGACTTTGAGATTCCGACCCTGAGGTCGATGGGGAGGCGGTCATATTTGTCCTGGAATCGTTTTACCTGGCCGCCGAGATTCGACACAACGGCTGAGAACGACAGGTCGCGCTCCGGGTCGTAGTAATTTACTCCCAGGTCCGTGGCGACCGCCATGGCCGTGAAGGAGTCATAGCTGGAATAGACCAACTTAAGATTGATGCCACCGCGCCAACGGTCACTTATGTCGTGTGAATAGATGGCGTTAAACACCATATCCTTCGGCGAAAAGTTCCCGGTAAGCACTCCGTTGATGTCGGCTCCTTTTATTTCGCCATATCCGAAATACTGTATGCCGGCAGCCCATGCGCCATGGTCGCCTGCCCGACGGCCGAATTTCACCCCTGCGAAGTTGCTGTCGCCGACATAGCGCATATAGTTTACGCCAAGCTGCATATCCACTTCCGGCCCGAGGAGCCCCGGATTCTGGTCAATGGAGTTGAGGTCATCTTCGATTGTGGTGATGTTGACTCCGCCCAATCCATATATTAAGGTGGATGATGGGATGTTGAGGAAGTTGTAGGACGCCGGCGAGTCCTGAGCACGACAAGGAATCACTGCCGCAATGAGTGGCAGCACCAGTGCGAGAATCAGATGGCGTTTGTATGAGTGGATGGATCGTGATGTCATCAGTTGATATGGGGATTGAAAATTGGCCTTCTTATCCATAAGATAAACGTGCTTGCGGCGGTAATATTATATCTTGATTCAGGTCAAATGTCAATAAAATTAAAACAATCGTAATCATTCACAAAATGCTTGCTCCGACATCCCCTATTAATTAATTTTGCATTGTACAATAGTTGAAACTCCTATGTTTTACACCCTTCTCCGTTCATTTCTGCTTATCACAGTCACGATTGCTTTCTCGACTCAAGCCAACGCCCAGCAACGTAGGCAGGTGGCTCACACGCAAGTGTGTATTGATGTTTACGACATGGAGAGTGTCGATCGGCAGCCGCAATTTCCCGGAGGCGACACTGCTATGCTTCGTTTCATCAACAATGAGCGCCGTTACCCCGCTGAGGCTTATCATGATGGGATACAAGGGCGTGTGCTTTGCAGTTTTGTGGTCAGTGAGGATGGCTCTCTTACCCACATTTCTGTGATTCGAGGTGTCGAGGAATCGCTTGACAGGGAGGCTGTGCGCATCATTTCCGAGATGCCCAAATGGATGGCCGGTGAGATTGACGACACCCCGGTGCCTGTCTATTGCATTTTGCCGATTCCGTTCAGGCGGTAGGGTCGGTGGTGGTTTTGGCCGCCTTGCTGATTGTGACGAGGTAAACCCCTCCGAATATCAGTGCCACAGCTCCAAGTTTCAATGGCGTGAAGTGATCCAGACCGAGATATACGCCTACGAGTGAGGCAACAATAGGCTGCACATAATTATACATCCCCACCAGTGTCGGGCGGAGGTTCTTTTGCCCTATCATCACGAAGATATATGCCAGGAATGTGGCTCCGATAACCACGTAGGCTATTCCGCCTGCCTCATCCGGCGAGATGTTTCCCCAATCGGTATGTGCGAGCACCGGGATTGATACAGGGATGATGGCCACCGAGGCAAACGTGAACATCCATTTCATCAACGTGACCACTGAATACTTCTTTATGAAGTTCTTGTAGAATGTCAGATACAAGGCGTAGCTCAACTGGGCCGAGAGCACCAGTATGTCACCGAGTGTGGGATTGTCACCGGCCAGACCTGAATTTCCACCTGTCATCACGAGCAGAAGTGCGCCTGATGCACCAAGCACTATTCCGCCGCATTTCTTGAGAGTTATAGGCTCTTTGAGGATGACTGCTGCCAAAAGCATCACCCATATAGGCATTGTGGTGGTGATTATCGACGCTTCGCCAGGGGATGTCAGGCCCACGCCGAATATGAAGCATCCCTGGTTAAATACTATGCCGAGCATCGCTGCCCCTGCCAGCAGGAGTAAGTCTCGTCCCGGTACATGTTCTTTTGGCATGAAGAATGATGTGATCCAGAACAGTATGGCTGCTCCGAATATGCGGAAGTCGGTCATAATCAGGGGAGCCACGGTGCCTGCCGTCATCACGAGTTTCGCTATGGGCGACATAAGTCCCCACATTGTATTGGCTCCGAGCATTGCAATATGCCCTTTGAGTTTGAATTCTCTCATGTTCAACTATGACGTTTTTGAAAAATCGCCGCAAAAGTATAATAAAATTGATGACTGACCAAAAAAACTCAGGTGATAATCTCACTACCTGTAATTCATGTATGTCTACCGAATGGCTTCATCCTGTCGTATGGTGTTCATCTGCCTTAGCGTTTTTCACCTCACGTGGGGTGATAGATGGTTTTGATGGCTCCTACAATGGTTTTAATGTGTGTCATTACACCGGCGATTCCATCTCGCATGTCAGTGACTGCCGTCGTCTGCTTGCCTCAAGGATAGGTGTCGGCGCTGATAGACTGGTGGTGCCGAGGCAGACTCACTCCACAAATGTCGCAGTGATAAAATCATTCCCTGTGCCTTCTGAATCCATTGAGGGCGTTGATGCTCTTGTCACTTCTTTGAGAGGTGTGGCTATCGGTGTGTCCACTGCTGACTGTGTGCCGGTCCTTCTGTCCGACGATTCTGCCGGTGTCATCGGGGTGGTCCATGCCGGGTGGCGCGGAGCGGTAGGTGGCATCGTTGAACGTACTGTCGAGACAATGTTGCGCGAAGGTGCCGCTGCATCGGGTATTGTTGCTGCTTTGGGCCCGTCGATTTGTGTCAAGTGTTTTGAGGTGGGAGAGGAGGTCGCTGACCAGTTTCCCCCTGAATGTGTGGTGAGAAATGACACTTGGCCTAAACCCCATGTCGATCTTCAGCGTTATATCTGCGATAAACTTATGGTGTGCGGTTTGCCTTCCGGAAATATCACCCCTTTTTCCGCTTCGATGTGTACCCGCTGCCATCCGGGAATATTCTTTTCTGCAAGAGCGCTTGGTGTCAATTCCGGGCGAGTTTTCTCATTTGTGATGCAGTGACGTTTTTTTATTTCTCATTCTTGCCATTTATGGGGCGTTTGACTCATTATTTAGATTGTGTCTAAATAGTGTTTGCCGTTTGTAATTTAGAGTGGCAGGTATAATCCCCTCAGAATTCAAGCATTTTACATGAATGTTAAACAAAAGTTAACATTGTATAATTGGTTTAATCGTTTATTCTAATTGCTCGGTTTGATAGGTTAGTATGATGCAAATATAAAGCATTACTTTAAGTATTGGTGACTCTGTTTTGTAAATTGCTGACACTCAGTGAAGTGTAGAATAATTACAAAATCCAAATAAAAAAACACTTTATTTTATAAAAAATAATTTGGAAATTTGCATTCACAGAAACGAGTTGACTACCCTTTGAAATTTCTAAGGCTCACCCTAAATTCCGCTTGAAATCTTTGGACTTTTGTCAGCTCATTTTATGTCCTTCCCTCTGTCATAACGAGATAAACAATGCAACAGGATTATTCACAACTGTGGGACAAATGCCTTGCTATTATCAAGGACATTATCCCTTCCGAACAGTTCAACTACTGGTTCAGCCCGCTGTCGTTCAAGAGCGTTGAAAATAACGTTCTGACCATTTGCTGTCCCTCTGAGTTCTTCGCCGAGCAGCTTGAAGAACGCTATTATACTGTCCTCGGTCGCACACTCACCCGAGTGTTCGGACGCATTCGTCTCGTGTATGAGTTCCCGGTTGTTGCCGACGATCCTTCCTCTGTTGTAAGCATGGGCAGTGCTCAGCCCAGCGCGGCAGTGAAGCCCACTGCCGGGGCTTCAGCCAATCCTTTCAGGGAAAAATATGTAGAGGAAATTGACTCGCAGCTCAATCCTGAATACACCTTCGAAAACTATTGCATAAGCCATAGCAATAAGGTGGCTCGTTCGATAGGTGAGGCCATTGCCAACGACCCCAAACTTCAGACATTCAATCCTCTTTTCATTTATGGTCCTTGCGGAGTTGGTAAGACACACCTCATTCAGGCCATCGGTATCCGCATAAAGGAACGCAATCCTCGTGCCAGAGTGCTCTACATCACTGCGCGTCTGTTTGAGAGCCAGTTCACGGCGGCTGTACAGCGCAGCAAGGTGAATGAGTTTATCAACTTTTACCAGAGCATCGATACCCTCATTATCGACGACATCCAGGATTTCATTGGCAAGGACAAGACGCAGAAAACATTCTTCCACATCTTCAATCACCTGAAGCAGAACAATAAGCAGCTCATCATGTCAAGCGACTGTTGCCCTGCGCAGATGGAAGGTATGGAGGATCGCCTCCTCTCACGTTTCAAATGGGGCATGACAGCACAGCTTGAAAAGCCCGACTATGAGCTTCGCCGCGATGTGCTTACGCAGAAAGCTCACCACGACGGTCTCCAGCTCCCTGCTGATGTGATGGAATTCATTGCCTCCAATGTCACAGAAAGTATTCGAGAACTTGAAGGAGTGGTGGTTTCCCTCCTTGCTCACGCCACTTTCCTGAATCAGGAGATTACTGTGGAGCTTGCTCGCCGTGTTCTCTCCAATGCTGTGAAGCTCAACAAGCGCACACTCAATTTCGAGACAATCACTCGTCAGGTCAGCGCGTTCTACAACATTGATCCCGACCAGATCTTCACAAAATCACGCAAACGTGAAGTGTCCGATGCGCGTCAGATGGTGATGTACCTTGCCAAGAAGCATACCAAGATGCCCCTCAAAGCCATCGGCACACGCCTGGCACGCACCCACGCCACGGTGCTTTATGCCTGCCGCCTCATCGACGAGCGTCTGCCTCTTGAGAAGAAACTTCAGGAGGACATCTCTAAAATCGAGAGCGAGCTGATGTCGGTGTGATTCTATGTAATATCTCTGTATGCAGGTATTTCCTTAAGAAATTTGCAGCGATTGTTTAATGCGTCAGCCTCGCAGCAGTAATGCTGCATTCCATTGCTTATTATTAGATATTTCACATTCATGACCAGGTTGTATCTCACAATCTGGTCAAATACTTTCTGGGTGATTGGGATGTGTGGTGCCTTATACTCCACTATGGCCAAAGGTTGCAGCGTCCGGTCATATATGACCGTGTCACATCTCTTGGTTGTGCCGTTGAGTGATATGGCTATCTCATTGGCCATAGTTCCGGCCGGAAAACCTTTATGCTCTACGAGGTAATTCACGAAGTTCTGTCTTACCCACTCCTCAGGCGTCACTATCACCCACTTTTCGCGTAGGCGGTCATATATTTCCACACCGCGTGCTGTCGCGCGCAGTTTCAGTTGTGCCGGGGGGAGATTTAGAGCGGGGGGAGCCTGGATCATGGATTTATATTGATTGGCGTGAGCCTGTTATTCCTGCAAATTTACTCATTCTGCCGTTATGTCCTGCTCCCCGAACTGATTTTTTTGCGTATTCCGGCAAATATATGTAAATTTACAGCGTGTAATCACCTTCCCTGTAACTTCTCGGATAATTATGGCCTCACCTGCTCAATCTCTAACTTTCCCTGCGCTGCGCAAGATGATAGCAAGGCGTGATTTATCGCCTGTCTACCTTCTGCATGGAGAGGAGGGCTACTTTATTGATGAGCTTGTCAAGGATTTCGAGTCGCTTGTGCCGGAGGAGGAGCGTGATTTTAACCTCTATACCCTCTATGCTCCCGAATCGGGAGTGGAGACGGTGATGGATGTGTGCCGCCGTTATCCTATGATGGCTGAATACCAGGTTGTGATAGTCAAGGAGGCTCAGGCAATACGTGCCGATGTCCTTAATAAACTGCACCACTATGTTTCACAGCCTACCCCCACCACCATACTTGTGATAAGCTGTCGCGGAGCTTTGGCCAAGGGTAAGGAGCTATTGGCGGCAGTGAAGAAGAATGGTGTGATTTTCGAGTCGAAAAAGCTCAGTGAACGCAACATCCTTCCTGCCATTTCTGATCTTATCAAGGAGAAGGAGTTGAATGTCGAGCCTAAAGCGCTATCCATGCTTCGCGACTATATCGGTACCGACCTCTCGCGCCTTTACAATGAGATAGGCAAACTGGCGCTTATCCTGGGCCGCGGAGCCATGATTACTCCGGAGGCCATAGAGCGCAACATCGGCATCTCTAAGGACTACAACAATTTTGAGCTTATTGACTCCATTAATCAGCGCAATGCCGCCAAGGCTTTTGCCATTGTGGAGTACTTCCGTAACAATCCTAAGAACAACCCGACAATGATGACTGTCTCGTCATTGTTCAATCAGTTTTCCAATCTGCTCATCTACCAGTACACACGCGACAAGACCCAGGGCGGCTATATGGATGCTTTGGGGTTGAAGTCCCCCTGGGCTCTGAAAAACTATGAGGTCGCAGCGCGTAATTACAACGTGCGTCAGACCATTGATGTAATTTCTGCCATACGCGAGTTTGACACCAGAAGCAAGGGCATAGGTTCGCGACAGAATGAGTACGACCTGCTTAAGGATCTCGTTTTCCGCATCCTCACCACGCGTGGCATAGTGGGTTGAGCCATCTGTACCCCGATTGGCACGTTTTCATCCCTCGTGTGCAGTTTTGTTAGGTTGCGGGGACGTTTTCTTTAACAAAAATTTGGATTTTCCGTCTCTGAATAGTAACTTTGTCGGTTGATGAACGAGGAGAAGCGAAAATCCGACGCAGAGACACGGCTCGTCCATTATCTTGCTCAGCATCAGATGCGCCGCACACCTGAGCGCATGGCTATCCTGGACAAGGTGATGGAACTCAACGGCCGTTTCGTCGTCGATGATCTCTACAAGTCACTCCTTTCCGGAGGCTACTATGTGAGCAGGGCGACAGTCTATAACTGTGTCAATCTTCTCGAGGCCAGCGGCATCATTCGCAAGCTGCCTGTCAGCGACGGTGCAGAGCAGTTCGAGTGTGTTGACGGACGTTCTCGCCAACACATCCACCTTGTGTGTTCCCGGTGTGGGAAAGAACGCGAGGTCAAGGATGCGGAGCTGATGCGCATGCTGTCGCTCAGGCGTTTCCCATCGTTTGTCATGAGCGGTTTCGACCTCTACGTTTCAGGCGTGTGCACACGCTGCCGTGGTGGAGGCAGAAGCCGCACCAAAAAATGAAATTTTCTACACATATAATTTTATATTTACAGTAATACCAAGATGAAAGTTGATGTGCTTCTCGGGCTCCAGTGGGGCGATGAAGGAAAAGGTAAGGTTGTCGACGTGTTGACTCCGCGTTACGATGCAGTAGCGCGTTTTCAGGGTGGCCCCAATGCAGGCCATACCCTCGAATTTGAAGGCAAGAAATACGTGCTTCGCTCCATCCCATCGGGCATTTTCCAGCATGGCCAGGTAAATATCATAGGCAACGGTGTGGTCCTCGACCCCGTCCTTTTCAAGCAGGAGGCTGAAGAGCTTGAAAAGAGTGGCGTAGACCTCCGTTCCATACTGCGCATTTCCAAGAAAGTCCATCTCATCACTCCCACGCACCGTCTTCTCGACGCTGCCAACGAGAAAGCCAAGGGTGGCAAGAAGATTGGCACCACAGGCAAAGGCATTGGCCCTACCTACACTGACAAGATTTCTCGTAACGGCCTCCGTCTTGGCGACGTCTTCCACAACTTCAAGGAGAAATACTCTGCACTCCGTCAGCGTCATCTCGACCAGCTAAAGGCCCTTGGCGCCGAGCCGCAGGATCTCGAGGCGCTTGAAGAGAAGTGGATGGACGCCATCGTATATCTTAAGGGCTTCTCAATCGTCGATTCTGAGTTCCTCATCAATCAACTCCTTAAGGAGGGCAAGAGCGTGCTTTGTGAAGGTGCGCAGGGCACTCTGCTCGACATTGACTTCGGATCTTATCCTTTTGTGACCTCATCCAACACCATCAGCGCCGGTGCTTGCTCAGGCCTTGGTGTGGCTCCTAATAAAATAGGGGAGGTGTTCGGTATCTTCAAGGCTTACTGTACCCGCGTAGGCAGCGGACCTTTCCCCACCGAACTTTTCGATGCCACCGGCAAGCGCATCCGTGACCTCGGCCATGAATATGGGGCTGTCACCGGTCGTGAACGTCGCTGTGGCTGGATTGATCTCGTGGCTCTGCGCTATGCCATCATGCTCAACGGTGTCACACAACTCATCATGATGAAGAGCGACGTGCTCGACGGCTTCGACGAGATTAAGGCGTGTGTGGCCTATAAGATCAAGGATGTGGAGACTCGCCAGTTCCCCTTCTCGATTGATGAATCAATCGAGCCGGTCTACAAGACTCTTCCCGGATGGAAGACCGACATGACCAAGATGCAGAGCGAGGATGAGTTCCCAAAGGAATTCAAGGATTATATCGATTTCCTCGAAAAGGAACTCGAGACACCTATCACCATAGTCTCAATTGGTCCTGACCGTTCGCAGACCATCGTGCGTGAAAAGAAATGACCCCTCAGGTCATAATAAATACTATACCTTAACCTCTAAATCTTTTCTATCATGGCTAAAGTGAAACCATTTAAGGGTGTGCGTCCCCCGCGCCATCTTGTGACTGAGGTCGCCTCGCGTCCCTACGACGTGCTCAACTCCGAGGAAGCCCGCAAGGAGTCCGAAGGTAACCCCAAGTCGCTCTACCATATCATAAAGCCTGAGATTGACTTCGAGCCCGGCACCGACGAGCATGACCCCAAAGTCTATGACAAGGCTGTGGAGAACTTCAACGCCTTCCAGCAGAACGGTTGGCTGGTGCAGGACGACAAGGACCACTATTATATCTATGCGCAGACCATGAACGGCCGCACGCAGTACGGCATAGTTGTCGCAGCAAACGTTGACGACTACATGGAAGGCCGCATCAAGAAGCATGAGCTTACTCGTCGGGACAAGGAAGAGGACCGCATGAAGCATGTGCGTGTCAACAACGCTAATATCGAGCCGGTATTCTTTGCATTCCCCGACAATGAAGTGCTTCAGGCTGTCATCGACGAAGTGACTGCCGGAGAGCCCGAATATGATTTCACTGCCCCCGATGGTTTTGGTCACCATTTCTGGGTGATTGACAATCCTGCCACTATCGCCAAGGTCACCGAAGAGTTTGCCAAAATCCCTTATCTATACATAGCCGACGGACACCATCGTTCTGCTGCAGCTGCGCTGGTTGGACATGAAAAGGCTGTCAATAACCCCGCTCACCATGGTGCAGAGGAGTACAATTATTTCCTCGCCGTGGCTTTCCCGGCCTCGCATCTCAACATCATCGACTACAACCGAGTGGTTAAGGATCTCAACGGTCTCACTCCTGAGGAGTTCCTGGCTCGAATTGCCGACAACTTCATAGTTGAGGAGAAAGGCGTGGAGGAATACCGTCCTACAGCCCTCCACAACTTCTCTCTTTATCTTGGAGGTAAATGGTACTCCCTCACAGCAAAGCCGGGTACCTATAATGACGATGACCCCATCGGTGTGCTTGATGTCACTATCTCCAGCGACCTTATCCTCCGCGATATCCTCGGCATAACCGACCTCCGAAGCGACAAGCGCATTGATTTCGTCGGCGGCATCCGCGGTCTGGGCGAACTTAAACGTCGTGTCGATTCCGGTGAGATGGCCATGGCTCTCGCTCTTTACCCTGTCTCGATGAAGCAGCTGATGGATATTGCCGATTCCGGTAACATAATGCCGCCCAAGACAACATGGTTTGAACCTAAGTTGCGCTCGGGTCTCGTGATCCATAAATTGGATTAACCTCTGCATAGCTAAATAATTCTCTTACGTACTTGAACTTAAAACGATTCTTTTGATTATCGACAAGTCGTGAGCTTCAAAATAAACCGGGTCGCCCAATCTCTGGGCGACCCGGTTTTGTCTGCTATGTCTGCTTGGTTATTCTGAAATATTTCTGTCAGTTTATGCTTTGGTTGAACCGATAATTCGTTTTGCGCCTATGAAATGGCGTGAGTAATACCCATTGTCGGGAAACTTCTGATATGTCACACCGTGCTTCGTGGAGGCGTGGATGAATGTGCATGAGCCGTCATCCTTCACATCTACCACCATTGCCACGTGGCCTACTTTTCCGCGTCCGCTTGAGCGACTTGAGAAAAACAGTAAGTCGCCGGGCTGGAGGTCGCTCTTGTTCACCTTTTCACCCTGGGTGTATTGGGCGCGGGATGTGCGGCTCAGATTAAAACCGAATTTTTTGAACACATACCCGATGAAGCCTGAGCAGTCAAATGCCTTAGGCCCTGAGGCGCCGAGTCGATAGCGGGTGCCAAGATACTTGGCTGCATAGTCGGTCATCTCGCCGATGAGCTGCATGTCGTCTGAGCTATCCTCCTCTTCAAACTGAGCGAAAGGGGAGTTCTCGCGTACTGATTCGTATGCGCGTTCGATAAGTCCGTTGGCCACATCGATGGTTGAGATGGCGTGAGAGGCAGGGAGTGGATAAGGGGTTGGATTGGTCTGTTCCGCAGCCATTGAACTGATCCCCAATACTGCTGCGAACACAGATGTGATTATTGACTTATAATATGTTTTCATTGTTGATGATTCTTAAATTGCAAGAGTGATTATGATGTCGTGATTATCATTTCACATTGCAAAATTACGAAAAAATGACGGTTTGGCCAACTTGCAATCTCTTGTGGATGCGCTGATTACGTTAAATGTAACATTCCGAAAGAGAATGTAACATAAATTTGCACCAATTCGGTGAATGTTAAAATATCAAGCGATATAAGCCCATGTGATTACAATATTTTGCATATTTTAACTGTTGAATTGCGCGTTTAGGAAGCCTTTGTGCAAGAGGAATGTAAAAATACGCAGTTGTGTAATTAACTATTGTTAAAATATTATAGCATGGTTGTATAGTTAAGTAGCTTGATATTAGATTTATATGATTTTTGACTGGGATTTTATGGAAACAATATTTTACATATTTTAATGTAAAAATAGCGACTTTTAACCATCTGTTTTTCATTCGTGTCACTGATTCTCACAAGCCCTATACTGTATGTTCCTTTAGTTTCACCTCGGTTCCAGCCCTGTTAAATGTTTTTCACATTATTATTATTGAAGAGTTCCTAAATTGGCTACTTGCCCCTATTGATATTCTCGGAAAAATTTGCGAACTTTGCAGGGTAAATTTTCCAACAGAACAACATTCAATTCTAAGATAAATGAAAAAAAGTGCGTTGCAAAAAGCCCGCGCGGCTTATCGTCCTCAACTTCCCATCGTGCTTACTGGTGGTGTTAAAGTAGTTGAAGGCCAGCCCACTCAGTCGGCTGCTGATCAAGAAGAGATCAAGAAACTGTTCCCTAACACCTACGGTCTTCCCGAACTCCGTTTTGAAAAGGCTCCCGAGAATGAATCTCGCGAACCTATCAATGTCGGCGTCATCCTCTCTGGCGGGCAGGCTCCCGGCGGCCATAACGTGATCAGCGGTCTTTTCGACGGTATCAAGAAAATCAACAAGAACAGTCGCCTCTATGGCTTCCTCATGGGCCCCGGCGGTCTTGTGGATCATCGTTACAAAGAACTCACTGCCGATATCATCGATGAATACCGCAACACCGGCGGCTTCGACATCATCGGCTCGGGCCGTACAAAACTCGAAACCAAAGAGCAGTTTGACAAAGGCCTCGAAATTCTCCGCGAACTCAACATCAAGGCTGTTGTGATCATCGGTGGTGATGACTCTAACACTAATGCTGCAATCCTTGCTGAATATTACAAGGAAATTGGCGCAGGTGTGCAGGTTATCGGTGTGCCTAAGACTATCGACGGTGACCTTAAGAACGACGTGATTGAGACCTCGTTCGGTTTCGACACTGCTACAAAAGTATATTCAGAGGTTATCGGCAACATTCAGCGTGACTGCAACTCTGCCAAGAAATACTGGCACTTCATCAAGCTCATGGGCCGTTCAGCTTCACACATCGCTCTTGAATGCGCTCTCCAGTGCCAGCCCAATGTCTGCATCATCTCTGAAGAGGTTGAGGCTAAGAACATGACACTCCGTCAGGTTGTCGATCAGATCGCCGACGCTGTTGTGGCTCGTGCTGCCAACGGTGACAACTATGGTGTTGTCCTCATCCCCGAAGGTCTCATCGAGTTCATCCCGGCTGTTAAGGCTCTTATCGCCGAGCTCAATGACCTCCTTGCTGCCAAGGCCGAGGAATTTGCAGCTGTTGATGCAGAGGCTCAGCGCCAGTGGGTGATTTCTCACCTCAGTGAAGAGAATGCCAAGACCTACGAGTCACTCCCTGCAGGTGTGGCACGTCAGCTCACTCTTGACCGTGACCCCCACGGCAACGTTCAGGTGTCACTTATCGAGACTGAAAAACTCCTTTCCGAGATGGTAGGAAAGCGTCTTGAAGAGCTCGCAGCCGAAGGCAAGTACAAAGGCAAATACGCTACTATGCACCACTTCTTCGGTTACGAAGGCCGTTGCGCCGATCCCTCTAACTTCGACGCTAACTATTGCTATGGCCTCGGTTACACAGCTGCCAATCTTATCGCTTCAGGTGTTACAGGCTATATGTCAAGTCTCCGCAACCTCACCTTCGCACCTGTCAACTGGATTGCCGGTGGTATCCCCATCACTATGATGATGAACATGGAACGTCGTCACGGTGAAATGAAGCCAGTGATCCAAAAGGCCCTTGTGAAGCTCGATGGCGCCCCCTTCCTCAAATTCGCAAAGCAGCGCGACGATTGGAAGTATAACACTTGCTACACTTATCCCGGTCCTATCCAGTACTTCGGTCCTGCTGAGGTGTGCGATCAGCCCGCTCTGACACTCGTTTACGAGCAGGAACGTCGTAAGTACTAAAAGATATTTTCATCCTTTTTTACAGCTTGCTCGAGCTCCGGATGTGGTAATGTCGCCACATCCGGAGCTCTTTTTTTTGTCCTGAAGAGTTTCCCTCGGCTCATTATGTATCAGATTTTGGGCGGCGGGAGTGGGGGCTTTCGGTTTGGACAGTGTTTGTGGGGCAGTGTTTGTTGTGGTGTGCTGATGAGTGGGTGGGTTGGGCGGCAGGGCGTGGCCTGTGTGTTGGCTCTTGTCTGAAGTCTGCGTAGTTTCGGCTTCTTCTGTATTGGTGGTCGCTGGTATGGCCACATTCCCGGTGGGCGGTTTTTCAGTTTCCTGCATTCTGGCTTTGGCTTCACGTCTGAGTTTGGGGCGGGTACGTGCGCGGCTCGACCGTGCGATGGCGCGGTCAATTTCCGGTCGTAACAGCTCGAAAATCATAGCTGTCTGAGGGTCTTTGAAGGCTGAGGGGATAGTACGGTCCTCGAGATACTCGTCGAGCATCTTCAGGGCGCGGTTTATTGGCCATGGGAAAGGGGAGACTGATATGCAGCCCATTCTTATGCGCCTTGTCAGGTCGTCATATACCTTTTCCGATATAGGTTTGCGGCGTTCCTGGAGTCTTGCTGACTTGCGTCGCCGTTGTGTGCGTTTGGTGGGTGGCGTGCTCATGATTAATTTGTCTATTTTCCGGCAAAGTTACATCATGCCAAGCCCCGAAAAGGTGCGATAATGTCGCGTAGGGATACAAAAACCACGCCAGAGGAAGATGATGAAACTCCGAATGACAGGATTTGAGTGCTCGCCGACCTTTGTAATCCTCCGGGCGTAAAAGCCACCCTCTTACGAGGGTCGAGGCCCGCCATTGGGCGACTAAGCTTGTCTCGGTATTTCATATAAAATTGATGAGTTTCCCAATCGTTCTCTGGTGTGGTGAATTCTTCAATTTTCCGTGGCATCAGGTGTGCTGTGGTTTGCTTTGATTGATGCCTCGGCGCCACTCTCTTGTGGCTTTATTTCTATAACACAAAATTACACCATTTCGTTTGAATATCCAAAACGTTTTGCCACTTTTTCATCCTTTTCTTTGTCGTTTTTGCATGTGGACATCGGTAAATGTTAAAATTTAGTTAAAACCTTATTTGGGGCTTGTGGTATTGGATTTTTACACGTAACTTTGCAACGCAATTAAGGGAAAGCGTCCCTGATATGTAGCGAATGGCGATTTAGTGTAGTGGCCTAGCACGCCACCCTCTCACGGTGGAGACCTGGGTTCGATTCCCAGATTCGCTACAACAAAAAAGGAATCCGATTATGGGTTCCTTTTTTGTTTTTCCACCTATTTTCCCTCTACTTGATTGTGCAACCGGCAAAACCATTCTTCACCAATATTTGTTAAATTTGAAATGATATGGATTAAGCAGATGGTAATTGTGGAAAAATTATTACCTTTGTGTCTTAATTTATCACATTAATAATATATTATGGATTGCTCCGGGCTACCATGATAGCCTGGATGTAAGTACACCAAGTTTCAACTAAGTATTAGAAATATACATGACAGGAAACAAAACTGATTTGCTCCCCATGATTATTGAGGGGATTCGCGAGCGCAAAGGTCGCAATATCACAACGGTCGACATGAGTGACATCGATACGGCTGCAGCTGTCCGATTTGTGATATGTGAAGGCACATCTACGATGCATGTAGCCTCCGTGGCCGACAGTGTGAGAGACTATCTCCTTAAAGAAGCGCGCGTAAAGCCTTATAATTATGACGGCTATGGCAATTCTGAATGGATTGTGATTGACTATGGCGACACGATGGTCCATGTGTTTCTCCCGCAGGCGCGTCAGCGCTATGACCTCGAAGGTCTGTGGAGCGATGCTGTGATTACCGAATATCCCGATGAAGATTGATGTCCGTCATGGTGCGATAATCACCTTTTCTAACATTATGTCTAACTGTGTGGCATTCTGCAGCCACATCCCCAACCAACGACTTATACAACAATGGACACACCAACCCCTCCAACCAATCCAAAGCCCAAGAAGACAGGAGGCATAAAATTCAGTATGTACTGGGCCTATGCCATCATCATTGTCTTTCTGCTTGGCATGCTCTATATTGATGACAATTCTCTCACCAAGGATGTCAGCTTCACTAAATTCAAGGAGTATGTCGAAGCCGGTGGCGTAAATAAAATCACCGTATTCACCAATTCCAACCGAGCCGAGGCGGTTCTTTCCGACTCTCTCGCGCAGAAAATTTTCCATGAGAGCCAGTATCAGTCAGGCAAGGGCACCGTGGCCAAGATTGTTACCGATATCCCTTCGGCCGATAAGCTGCAGGATCAGATTGACCTCTGGCATCAGGAAGGAAAGTTCAATGGTGAGGTGAATTATGAGAAATCATCTGACTATTCAGCTATCATCTGGACATTCGGTCCTATCGCTCTCCTTGTGGCATTCTGGTTCTTCATGATGCGCCGCATGTCAGGGGCAGCCAATGGCGGTGGTCCCGGTGGAGTATTCAATGTCGGCAAATCAAAGGCCAAAGTCTTTGACAAAGGCGAGGGAGTCAATGTCACATTCAAGGATGTGGCCGGGCTTTCCGAGGCTAAGACCGAGATTCGTGAGATAGTGGAATTTCTCCGTAATCCCCAGCGTTACACCGATCTGGGTGGTAAAATTCCAAAGGGCGCCCTTCTGGTTGGCCCTCCCGGAACCGGTAAGACACTTCTTGTCAAAGCTGTGGCAGGTGAGGCAAATGTGCCATTCTTCTCAATGTCAGGTTCCGACTTCGTGGAGATGTTTGTCGGCGTGGGTGCTTCGCGTGTGCGCGACCTATTCCGTCAGGCCAAGGAGAAAGCCCCCTGTATTGTGTTTATCGACGAGATTGACGCCGTGGGCCGTGCTCGTGGCAAGAACCCCAATATGGGTGCGAATGATGAACGCGAGAACACCCTCAACCAGCTCCTCACCGAGATGGACGGTTTCGGCACCAACAGTGGTGTCATCATTCTTGCCGCAACCAACCGTGCCGATATCCTTGACAAGGCCCTCATGCGTGCCGGTCGTTTTGACCGTCAGATCACCGTGGATCTTCCTGAACTCAAGGACAGAATAGAGATTTTCAATGTGCATCTGCGCCGCATAAAGACTGATGAAACAGTCGATGTGGAGGTCATGGCTCGTCAGACCGCCGGTTTCTCCGGTGCCGATATCGCCAACGTGTGCAATGAGGCTGCGTTGATTGCCGCCCGTAACAATAAGAAGAGTGTCGACCGCGACAGTTTCATGGCTGCAATAGACCGTATAATCTGCGGCCTTGAACACAGCTCCAAGATAATCTCCTCCGAGGAGAAGAAGGCCATAGCTATCCATGAGGCCGGACACGCCACGGTGTCATGGTTCCTGGAATATTCCAATGAGATGGTCAAGGTTTCCATCGTGCCTCGAGGCATGGCGCTAGGAGCTGCATGGTATATGCCTGAGGAACGTCAGATTACACCCCTCCAGGCGCTTCTTGACCAGATGTGTATGACTCTTGGCGGACGTGCTGCCGAAGAGCTTACCCTGGGCCAGGTATCCACAGGTGCGCTCAATGACCTTGAAAAAGTAACCAAAATGGCCTATGCCATAGTGGTTTACTACGGTATGAGTGATAAGATTCCCAACGTATGTTACTACGATTCCACCGGAAATAGCTATGGCTTCTCCAAACCTTATGGTGGAGAACGTGCCAAGCAGATTGACGATGAGGTGTCGCGTATAATCAATGAGCAGTATGAGCGTGCCAAGGAGATACTCCGTACACATAAGGATGGTCACGCCAAGCTCGCTGAGACGCTACTCACGAAGGAGGTAATGTACTCGGAGGATCTTGTGGCCATTTTCGGCAAGCGTCAATGGAAGTCTCGTACTGAAGAGATTATGCAGCTCCAGGCCGAGCGTGATGCCAAGCGTCTCGCTGAAAATGGAGGCACAGCTTCTGATGCCGACGGTAATCATATCGAGAACAAGAATCAGAATAAGGATGTGGAAGATGTCGAAGCCACCCCTGCCGATGCCTCCTCTCAGTCACCCTCGCAGCCGACACCACCTCCCTTTGTCCCGAAAGACAATGGTGATGCGCCTAAAGCATGACATAACCTGAGGTTCTGACCTGAACAAAACATCACGTCCTCACCACCATATAAGTAAGTCGGTGGTGAGGACGTGATGTTTATATATAATGTATATATGACTTACTGACCCTCTATTTTCAAGTCGGCCATGAGGAAGTTGCTACCTGCTATCAGTATCATGTCATTGTCAGGATGCGCAACAGAGCTGGCTTCTGCGAGGGCAGCATTGACATCATCAATCACCTTCCCCTGTAGGCCTGCCTTTGCGGCCTTAGCTGCAAGTTCCTCAGCTTTAAGGCCTCGTGCCACTGATGGTGAGCTGAAATATAGCTGTAAAGGAGTTTTGATTGATGAGATAAGGTGTAGGATTGTTGAGATATCTTTATCGTTAACGAAACCTGTTATCAGGTGGACTGCTCCGGTTGAAAAATCATCAAGCTGCTTTACTATATACTCCCAGCCCCCACAGTTGTGTCCGGTGTCACAGATGGTGAGAGGTGCGGATGCTATTTTCATCCAGCGTCCCTGCAGGTGAGTGTCGCTGATGACGTTGGCAAAACCCTCTCTTACGGCACTGTCTGAGATGTTTAGTCCGAGTTTTCTGAGTTCGGTAACAGCGGCTATTACGGTAGCTGTATTGTTTATCTGATAGTCACCGGCGAGTTCGCCATATATTTCTCCGAATGGCGTGTCGGGATAGAGGATGCCATTTCCTGAATGCTTCCCTTCCACCGGGGCAGCATAGGTTATAGATGCCATTGATTCAGCGGCCTTTTTGTCAAACACAGGTGCTGTCTCTGGATGGAGCTCTCCAATCACTACCGGTGTGCCATCCTTGATTATTCCGGCTTTCTCTGCAGCGATCTGCGGCAGAGTGTCGCCAAGCAATGCGGTGTGATCAAGTGATATGTTAGTGATGATGCTGAGTATGGGGGAGATGATGTTGGTGCTGTCTAGTCTCCCTCCAAGTCCTGTCTCGATAATAGCGACATCAACTTTCGAATTGGCGAAATATTCAAAAGCCATGGTTGATGTGAGTTCGAAAAATGAGGGAGTGAGTTGATGGGTAGTATTGATTTTTTTCCATCTCTCGACGAAATCCACCACTGCCTCTGTGCTGATTTTATGGCCGTTGACACGAATGCGCTCTCGGAAGTCGAATATATGAGGCGACGTGTAGAGTCCGGTCCTGTAACCGCTCCTCTGGAGTATGGCAGCGAGGGTATGTGCTGTCGATCCCTTGCCGTTGGTCCCTGCAATGTGGATAGTAGGGTAGCGGTGGTGTGGATTACCGAATATGTCATCAAGAGCCATCGATGTGGCGAGTCCGGGCTTGTAGGCGCCCGCTCCGATGTTGTGAAACACCGGCAGGGAGTTATATAGAAACTCTATGGCTTCGTTATAGGTCATTTCATTATCAGTATATGAGCCATCCGGCAAATCCGGCTATACATATTATAAGTATGGGGTGCCATTTCAATTTATAGACCATCACAAATGCTGCCACGCAGAGGGCGATGCTCCACAACACCTGGTAATTGGTCTCGCCGAAATTAGCCGAATTCATCAGGAGCAACGCAGCTGAGGCGATAAGGCCCACCACCACCGGACGCAATCCGGCGAAAATGCCCTTTACCACCACGCTGTCTTTGTGGCGGCGTATCAGATGGCTTGTGTAAGCAACGAGCACAAATGACGGTAGCACGACTACAAGAGTGCAGAGGAGCGAACCGAGTATACCGAACAACGGAGAGGAAAATGCCGCGGAGTATTCACCTGGTGCCACATATCCTATATAGGTGGCTGAGTTGATACCGATAGGTCCGGGTGTCATCTGTGAGATGGCCACTATGTCAGTGAACATCTGTTCGGAAATCCATCCGGGTCCCACGATTTCACGCTCTATCAGAGCCAACATGGCGTAGCCGCCACCGAATCCGAAGAGTCCGATCTTGAGATAAGCCCATATAAGTCGCAGATATATCATAGCTTTTCATCCTCCTTTCGTATCTCTTTCTCTACCTGTGTTAGTTCCTTGTAGTGGCGTGAATACCACAGCCACCCGAAAAATCCACCAAGCACTATATAGAGGATAGGGTTTGACACTACAGGCAGCTTCGACCATATAAGCAGGCCTACTGCCACCGGAATAGCAGCGGTCTTCCATCCTATTTTGGCTGCTTTGGCCGAGGAGATCACCGGGGCGATTATCAGTGCCACTACTGCCGGACGTATCCCCATGAAGATGCTCGAAAGGGTAGGGTTGCTCTTGATGAGGTCGGGGGTCAGGAAGATGGCTATGGCAAGAATTATCAGAAACGACGGTAATATAGTGCCTATTGAGGCCGCCACTGAGCCTTTCATGCCCCGGAGCTTATCGCCGACTGCCACTGAAATATTTACCGCGAGAATGCCCGGAAGTGACTGCGCCACAGCCAGAAGATCGAGAAATTCCTCGCGCTCAATCCATTTATGCTTGTCTACAATCTCTTTTTCGATAATCGATATCATGGCCCATCCTCCTCCGAAGGTAAAGGCCCCGATTTTGAAGAATGTGACAAAAAGCTGTATGAAGATATTATTCATCGGGAGGTGTGTTGCTTTTTCCGGCTGCAAAATTACAAAAAACTGCGCAAAATAATGTATATCACAACTTTTTTACGGTTATGTTGTTCTAAAATTAGAGATTATAAAAACACAAAACGAAAAACATACAGATTAAAGATTCAATAGTTACAAACCCCTTTTGTCCGGGTGGAGGCTTCGCCAAGGCCGGGGCAAATATTAAAAACACTTACTCAGGAGGTAAGAAATAATTATGAATACAGCTCCTCTTCAAGGTATTAAAGTCATTGACTTTACAGAAGTTCAGTCGGGTCCCTCATGTACCCAGATGCTTGCGTGGCTCGGTGCCGATGTTATTAAAATCGAACGTCCGGGCGTAGGCGATGCCACACGTAAGGAACTTCAGTTCAATCCGAATCTCCCAAGCTATTATTTCCTTCAGCTCAACTCTGACAAGAAGTCTCTCACGCTTGACGCTAAAACACCTGACGGCAAGGCCATCCTTACAAAACTTATCCAGGAGGCCGATATGTTTATCGAAAACCTTCACCCGGGTGCTATGGATAAGCTCGGTTTCAGCTGGGACGTAGTCCACAAGCTCAATCCTAAATGTATCTACGGTACTATCAAGGGCTTCCCTGTATCGTCAAAATATAAGGATCTGAAAGCTTACGAGCCTATCGCTCAGGTTACAGCAGCTGCTGCATCAACCACAGGCTGGTATGACGGTGATTACAACATCCCTACCCAGAGTGGTGCGGCCCTTGGTGACTCGAACACCGGTATGCACCTTCTTATCGGTCTTCTCGCGGCTCTTCAGCAGCGTAACCGCACAGGAGAGGGCAGCTTCGTCTATCAGTCAATGCACAACGCATGTCTTAACCTCTGTCGTATCAAGACACGTGACCAGTTGACACTTGAAAAAATCGGTTATCTTACCCAGTTCCCGCAGTATCCTAACGGTAAGTTCGGCGACTGTGTGCCTCGTAGCGGTAATATCGAAGGCGGCGGTGTGCTCGGTTGGACTTATAAGTGTAAACCTGCCGGTGATATGGACTCTGCAGTCGATGCCAACAACTATGTCTACATTATCCTCCAGCGTGGCGAGAAGGAATTCAAGCTTGCCTGCCAAGGTTTCGGATTCGAGGATTGGCTTACCAATCCTGACTTTGCCACTGCTGACGCACGTGACAAGCACAAGGATGAAATCTATCAGCGCATAGGCGCATGGACAGCCGATAAGACAAAATTCGAAGTAACTGAAATCCTGAGTAAGTATGGTGTGCCTGTCGGCCCTGTCCTCTCTACCAAGGAGATTATGTCCGATGAGTCACTCTATGACGGCAATACCCTCGTCAAGATTAACCAGGGTGGTGAAATCGGTGAATTCGTAACCGTAGGATGTCCGTTCACTATCAGCAATTACCAGCCTACCTATGGTCCTTGTCCTTCACTCGGCGGTAATACCGACGAAGTCCTCAAGGGGCTCGGATATACTGACGCTGAAATCGAATCATTCGCCAAGAACGGCACAACCGCACCTCTCGCCGACGGCAAGATGTAACGGTCGGAACGTAATCACACGTATTCACTATCAACATTAGTCGATAAAAACATAGCAGAGGGGACAATCAGAAATTGTCTTGTCAAGCAAGCCAAATAGCTGGTTGTCCCCTCTTATTATTTCCTAAATCTCTCACAATTCAATCTACTAATATGGCTACAACAACCACTCCCGCTCCCCAGAGCAATGCCCCTCACTTTCCCGAACAGGTGACAGGTATGTATATTCTGGCCAGAGCGTTGAAAAATATTGGCATCCAGAATGTCTACGGTCTGGTGGGTATCCCTATCACCGAGGCCGGTTATCTCATACAGGGTCAGGGTATACGTTTTGTCGGATTCCGTCATGAACAGCAGGCAGGCATGGCAGCAGCCACCGAAGGTTATCTCACCAAGAAGCCCGGTGTGCTCATGACCGTGTCATCGCTCGGATTTATGAACGGCCTGACCGCCACTGCAAATGCCACTGTCAACTGCTATCCTATGATTCAGATTTCAGGTGCCAGCGATCCGACGATGGTCGACATGAATATGGGCACCTATGAGCAGCTTGACCAGTTCAACACCGCCAAGCCTCTTGTAAAGGCAGCATTCCGTTGCAGCAAAGCGGAGGATATTCCTTCGGCTGTTGCACGTGCTTACCGTGCGGCCGTCAGCGGTCGTCCCGGCGGTGTGTATATCGACATGACCACTCCGGCTCTCGGTCAGGTGATGAACCGCGAGGATGCCGAGAAGCTCTTCTATGAACCTGTCGACCTGTATTCACCTGTTATTCCTAATTCTCAGTCAGTTGACCGTGCTGTAGAGATTCTTACATCGGCCAAGCGTCCGGCCATCCTTCTCGGTAAGGGTGCGGCTTACGCGCAGGTCGATGACAAGATCAAGCAGCTCGTCGAGAAATACAATATCCCTTATCTCCCGATGTCCATGGCCAAGGGTCTTATGCCCGACGACGGCCCTCTGAGTGCATTGTCATGCCGCTCGACCATCATGGAAAAATCAGATGTTGTGATGGTCATCGGAGCACGTCTCAACTGGATGCTTTCATTCGGCCGTGGTAAATGGAACCCCGATATGAAATTCATACAGCTTGATGTGGATCCGGAGGAGATGGATGTGAATGTACCTATCGCCGCACCTGTGGTTGGCGACATGGGGCTTGCCCTTGATGCAATCCTCGCCAAACTCGACGGTGCAAAGATGAGTGCCGATCCGACATGGGTTCCTGCACTCCAAGCCGAGTCAAAGGAGAAGAACGCCAAGTTCGCGGCCCGAATCGATGCCGCCAAGACGGCAATGCCTATGACCCACTGGGCTGCGTTGAGTGCTGTGAAGCCTATCATTGAAGCTAATCCCGATGTTATCCTTGTGAACGAGGGTGCCAACACGCTCGACGATACTCGTGATGCTGTCAATATGTCGCTTCCTCGTCATCGTGTGGACTGTGCCACTTGGGCCATCATGGGTATGGGCATGGGTTCGATGATCGGTGCCGCTGTCGCCACCGGAAAGTCGGTTGTGGCCATCGAGGGTGACTCGGCATTCGGATTCTCAGGCATGGACTTCTCAACCGCCTGCCGCTTCAAACTCCCTGTGACCGTGGTTATTTTCAATAACGGCGGTATCTATAACGGTGTCGGTGTTCCTATGGATAAGACCACCGATCCTGCGCCTACCACTCTTGACATCCATGCCCGCTACGACAAGCTGGGGGATGCTTTCGGCGCACAGACTTATTATGTACAGACTCCCGAGGAACTTTCCAAGGCCCTCACGGAGAGCATCGCAAGCAAGAAGCCCTGTCTGATCGACGTGCAGCTTGCTGCCGACTCAGGCAAGGAATCAGGCCATATCGGCTATCTGAATCCCGCACCTCTTCAGGATATCACGGTCTAACCTGCATACCCGAAATCAACATCGGAGGAGCATTCACTCTCCAGATGCTCCTCCGTCAAAAAACACACATTATATTAATTTCAATTACAACTATTTATGGAACATATACTTCTATACGCGATTGTTCCTATCATCGTGGTAATGCTGGCCGGGTACATCTCAGGAAAGAAAGGCATATTCTCAGGTGATGATTCAAAGAAATTCAACAAGGTTGTGCTTGATTATGCACTTCCAGCAGCTTTGTTCGTATCAATCGTGCAGGCCACTCGTGATATGTTGGCCGCCGACATCAAACTGTCACTGATTTCACTTGTGGGCATCATGTTCTGTTTCATGCTTGTCTACTATGTATTCCGTCTTTTCAAGTCCAATACCGGTGCTGATGCCGCAGTATCGGCCCTTATCAGCGGTTCGCCAACCATCGGCTTCCTCGGGTTTGCTGTCCTGGAGCCAATTTTCGGTACCACTCCTACTGTGGCACTCGTGGTGGCCATCGTAAGTATCGTGGTCAATGCCGTCGGTATTCCGGTGGGACTTTCACTCATGAATGCCTCGCTCGAGAAGCAGCATCCGGGTTCAACCAAGAAACAGAGTGCGTGGCTTCCGGTGCTCCATGCACTTGAACAGCCTGTGGCATGGGCTCCTATCCTCGCTGTAGTATGGGTTCTTGTCGGGATACCTTGGCCTGAATGGGCAAGTCCGTCATTTGACCTTATCAAGGGTGCCAATGCCTCAATGGCCGTATTCTCAGCCGGTATCACCCTTTCATCAATCAAGGTCTCCATCAACTGGCAGGTGGTGCTTGGTTCAATTCTCAAGATGGTCATGATGCCTGCGGTTATTCTTATCCTCGGTCTTGTATTCCACATGGATCCTCTGAATCTTAAGATGCTTGTGGTAGCCGCTGCACTTCCTCCTGCATTCTCCGGTATCATCATCGCCGACGAGTACGACACTTATGTGGCAACAGGTACCTCATCACTTACTCTTTCAGTGATACTTTTCGTAGGTTTCTGTCCTCTCTGGTTGTGGATTACCGATCTCTGCGTGGGAGGCGCCCTCTAACGCTTAAAAACATTATTGACTGACATAAGGGCTTTTGCCACAAGGGTGACAAAGTCCCTTATGTCTGTTTTGGTTTCTAAATTCATTTTTCAGGAAAGAAGATATGAAAAAACAGATCATTGACGGATGTACGGCTGCGGCTCATGTGGCTTTCGCCCTGAGTGATGTCGCCACCATTTATCCCATCACACCTATCGCATCGATGGGGCAGACAGCCCAGAAATGGGGCTTGGAGGGTAGACGCAATCTGATGGGGCAACCCCTTGAAGTACGCGAGATGGAGAGCGAGCTCGGAGCTGCCGGAGCTGTCCACGGCGCACTTGCTGCCGGTGCTCTCGGCACGACTTTCACAGCCTCGCAGGGACTGATGTTAATGATTCCAAACATGTACAAAATCTCGGGAGAACTTCTTCCGGGAGTTTTCCATGTCGGTTGCCGCTCTCTCGCCACTCATGCGCTTTCGATCTTCGGCGACCATCAGGATGTGATGGCTTGCCGGGCCACTGGATTCACCATGCTTGCTTCTGCGTCGGTGCAGGAGACCATGGATCTTGCCCTTGTGGCCCATCTCGCTGCAATTGATGGATCGCTCCCGGTGTTACACTTTTTCGACGGATGGCGGACATCATCTGAAATGGATACAATTGAGGTAATCGACTACGAGTCGATGCGCCCGCTCGTGGACTGGGGGAAAGTGAATGCTTTCCGTCGCCGTGCCATGAATCCCGAGCACCCTGATCTGCGTGGCTCCGCCCAAAACCCTGACGTGTACTTCCAGAACCGCGAGGCTCCCAACAGATATTATGATGCTTTCCCTGCCATAGTGCAGAATGCCATGGACCGTGTGGCTTCAGTTACAGGACGCCAGTATCATCTTATGGACTATCATGGAGCGCCTGATGCTGACCGTGTCATCGTGATAATGGGTTCGGGTGCTGATGTGGTAAGCGAGACCGTCGACTATCTCAACAGAGAGAAGGGTTATAAGGTAGGAGTGGTGAAAGTGCGTCTTTACAGGCCGTTCCCGGTTGATGCTTTCCTGAGAGCTCTTCCAAAGAGTGTCAAGGTGATTGCTGCCATGGACCGTACTAAAGAGCCTGGCGCACAGCATGAGCCTCTTTGCCTTGATGTGATTTCAGCGGTTAGTTCCATGTCCACGGTCGGTGGTGACTTGCCTAAGGTGATCGGTGGACGTTTCGGCCTTTCGAGCAAGGAGTTTAACCCATCAATGGTTAAGGCTATATTTGATGAAATGGCATCTCCGCAGCCAAAGACGGAGTTTACTGTCGGCATAAATGATGATGTGACCCATCTGTCGCTCGATGTCACCGAGACCATCGACACCAACGCTGCAGCCGGGACCTATCAGAGCATATTCTATGGTATAGGAAATGACGGTACTGTGGGTGGTACTAAACAGGTTGCCAACATCATAGGTAATTCTTCGGACCTTTATGCCCAGGCTTATTTCAGCTACTCTGCCAAAAAGTCGGGAGGCTATACCATATCGCAATTGCGCATAGGCAAGAGTCCTATCACATCAGCTTATGCCATACAGACGGCTGACTATGTCGGGTGTCACAAGGCATCGTATGTCAACCGTTTCTCGATGCTCGACAATATAAAGGATGGCGGCACATTTGTGCTTAATTCGCCATGGAAAGCAGAAGATATGGTCAGGAAACTCCCTCAGGCTATGCGCCGTGTCATAGCTGAGAAGCATCTGAAGTTCTATAACATAGATGCTGACTCAATAGGAGCTAAAGTCGGTCTTGGCCCGCGTATCAATATGCCGATGGAGACGGTTTTTCTTTATCTCAGCGCGATAGTGCCTTTCAAAGAGAGCTATGCACAGCTTGAGAATCAGATCCGTGCCACATATATGCATGAAGGGGCCGAGGTTGTCGAACGCAACCTTAAGGCCATATCAATGGCTGTGGATGCACTCAAAGAGGTGGACTATTCATCAATATCCGACTGGACCACTGCTCCTGACACAGCTAAACCACGCAAGGTAAGGTATGCCAACGAGGCTGTGAGAAAGTTTATCGAAGAGATTCATACACCTTGCATAAAAGGCAAGGGGGACACTATACCTGTGTCGGCATTGACAGCCGATGGCACCATGCCTATGGGTACCACTGCTTATGAGCACCGGTGTATAGCCACAAGGGTGCCCGTGTGGGATGTGGATAAATGTGTGGAGTGTGCGGAGTGCTCGCTCGTATGTCCCCATGCAGCTATCCGGCCATTTATATTGTCGGCTGACGAGGCGGCGAATGCACCGGCTGGTTTCAAGATGAAGCCGGCAAAGGGCGCAAAAGCTCTGGAGGGATATATGTTCCACATACAGAATTATCCCGAGGATTGTCTCGGATGTTCGTCCTGCTCCATCATCTGCCCGGGACATGCTCTGATGATGACACCGGTGGAAGAGGTGCTCGAAAAGGAGGTGCCAATGGTGGAATGGGCTTGTGAGAATGTGACCCTCAAGGATAAGCTTCTTCCTGCCGCTACAGTCAATGGTTCGCAGTTTCAACAGCCATGCCTGGAATTTTCAGGTGCCTGTGCCGGATGTGGTGAGACACCTTATGTCAAGTTGCTCACCCAGTTGTTCGGGTCGCGGATGATCATAGCAAATGCTACAGGATGCAGTTCGATATGGGGTGCTAATTTCCCGTCTAACGCTTACTGTACCAATCCGGAGGGTAAAGGTCCGGCTTGGGGTAACTCGCTCTTCGAGGATAACGGTGAGTATGGTTACGGAATGCTCGTCTCCATCGAACAGCGCCGGCGCAGGGTTGCTGATCAGGTTAAGGCTCTGATAGAGAGTCCGGATACTCTTCCATACCTGAAAGCACCGCTTCAGGCATGGTATGACGCGAAGGATGACGCTGAACTGTCGGGTCAGACTGCTGACCAGCTTGTGGCTATGATGACTCCTGTGAAGGAGCTCTCTCCGGCTTATGGAGAGCTGCTTGAGGCTGCCGATATGCTTGCCAAGAAGAGCGTTTGGGCCATAGGTGGTGACGGATGGGCTTATGACATAGGTTTTGCCGGACTTGACCATGTGCTTGCTTCCGGTGAGCCTCTGAAAGTACTCGTCATGGATACCGAATGTTACTCCAACACAGGCGGCCAGACCTCGAAGGCTACACCGCGTAGCGCGGTGGCAAAATATTCGCCCGACGGAAAGCGTACACCCAAAAAGGAGCTTGGCCGGATGATGATGACCTATGGCACTGTCTATGTGGCATCGATAGCTCTCGGGGCCAATTATCAGCAGGCCATCGACGCGCTTGTGGAAGCTGAGCGCTATCCCGGGCCGGCAATAGTGATAGCTTACTGTCCGTGTATCAACCATGGTATCCGTCCGGGACTCGGACATTCAATAGTGGAGGAGCGTCGCGCTGTGGAGGCAGGTTATTGGCCACTCTATAGGTTTAATCCACAGGCTTTCGCCAAAGGTGAACCGGCTCTGACGATTGACAGCGCGGTGCCCGGGACAGACAATAGCGGTTCGAACGGTTCGACACCGGAGACAACTTCACCGGCTTATCCGAATTCGGAACCTGTGACACTGGTTGGTGAATATATCAACAATGAGGACCGTTATGTGGACCTCAAGATGATTGACCAGCGTGAAGCCGGAATACTACAACCCGAATTGCAGAAGGATTGTGACCAGAACGCTGCGATGCTTAAGAAATTTTCAGGCACTGCCTGAATCAGATGAGAGATTTAATCATGTACCCCAACAGATAAACTTAGCTAAAGAAAAATCGATTTCCGCCGAGCTATCGCCGATGGCCGAATCGACACCGTACGGCGCTAAATAACAATAGTTTTGACGTTGATTTTGAAGCCGAGGGAGGAATGGTCGCCGTAACCGTTCCTCCCTCTCTTTTGCTGGTGGCACTATGGATGCGATGCCTGTGCTTATGAACGTGAAAGCACAGAGTTGTAATAGCGTGGATCGCCGGTCACTTCTGTCCCGACAAAAGGGGGAAGGGGTGGCCGACAAGATGCCTCTGGCATCTCGACTTCGGCAAGTATCAACCCATCATGACGCCCATGGAAAATGTCGATTTCCCATATCCATCCCTCGAAGTCGACAAGATAGCGAGTCTTGTCAATGCTGAATCCTCCCACGAGATTCACAGCCATCTCCTCAGCCTCTGTGGCCGGTATCGGATATTCCCACTCGAGCCTCGAGGCACCGTGGTTGCGTCCCTTGACGGTGATGAATGCGTCACTATCCTTGATGCGCAGGCGTACGGTGGCATCCGGATTATCGGAAAGATATGTTTGCCTTATGCGGTGTGACGCGAAGGCCATATTGATGAATGATTTGTCGGTGACGAGAAACTTACGTTCGATTTCCTGAGCCATTTTTTCTACTTTTTTACCAATATTTAGGTCATAACTGTGACATTGTGTGCAGTTTTATGCCTAATTTTGCAAAATTAAAAAAGATTGTTTCCAATAACAAATTTATTTTGACTAAAACATGTGCTTTCGCACCTATATATATGTATTGATAATGTGGATTTCGGCTTTGCCGGCATTGGGGCAGAATGTCACAGTGCGCGGTGTCGTAAGCGACTCGCTGTCACATGAGCCGATTCCTTATGCCTCGGTGTTGCTGCTCGGGACTGACCGCGGGGCTCTGACTGATGAGAACGGCCGTTTCTCGATAACCACGGGGCTGCATTTCACCGGGATTCAGGTTGCGGCAATGGGTTATGACACAAAGAGATATACCCCACGGCTGACGTCAATTATCAACCTTAAGGCTGAACTGCATCCCACAGGGGTGTTGCTCAGTGAGGTGACTGCCAAACCGAAGAAGGAACACTATTCAAAGAAGAATAATCCTGCGGTCGAATTCATGGAGAAGATAAGGGCCCGGCAGGATCTCACTGACCCAAGGCGTCGCGAACATTATAATTATGACAAATATGAGCGAATCACACTTGCCATCAATGACTATCATTTCAATGATTCGGCCAAGGGAGGAATCGACAAGAAATTCGCATTCATAAAGGAGTATATCGACACCTCCGAGGTGTCGGGTAAGCCAATTCTTAATGTGGCACTGCGAGAAAAGGCTTCGAGTATCCATCACAGAAGCACTCCGGAGAGTGAAAAGGAGTATGTGACAGGGCTTCGCACCGCCGGACTCGACGAGATGCTTGACCGCCAGAGCACACAGCTGTTCTATGAAGATGTGATGCGTGAAATTGATGTGTATCAGAATGATATAGCTGTGTTGCAGAACAGGTTTGTGAGTCCGTTGTCGAAGATTGCGCCTGATTTCTATAAGTTTTATCTTACTGACACAGTGTTTGTTGATACCGTGAAATGTGTGGAGCTTACGTTTGTGCCACGCAACGCGAGTTCGTTCGGGTTCACAGGTCGTTTCTATGTGCCGCTCGGCGACTCGACCATGTTTATCAAGCGCATAATCATGCGTGTGCCCCATGACATCAACCTGAATTTTATCGACGGGCTGCTGATAACCCAGGACTATGAACAGGCTCCTGACGGAAGCCGATTGAAGATGAAGGATGATATGGTGATTGAGGCGAGCATCATTCCCGGGACGCAAGGGATATATGCCCGGCGGCACACGGTGTATGATCACCATGACTTTAATCCCGCACCTGACCCTACTATATTCGACAGGCTCGCATCGCAGATATATGCCCCGGGGGCTGAGTATCGTGATGAGTCGTTCTGGAATCTTAACCGTATGGCAACGATAGCCCATGGCGAGAACTCGATGGAAAGGATGATGGAGAAGTTGCGCTCAGTCCCGCTGTACTATTGGGGCGAAAAGGTGCTGAAAGTGCTTGTGAGCGGATATATTTCCACCGGTAAGAATTCTAAATTCGATGTCGGCCCGATGAATACCACCATATCGTTTAACACCCTCGAGGGGTTGCGTCTGAGGGCCGGTGGAATGACCACGGCCAATCTGTCACGGCGATGGTTTGCCAGAGGTTACGGTGCTTATGGCTTCCGGGATCACAAGTGGAAGTACATGGGTGAGGTGGAGTATTCATTCCGCGACAAGAATTACCATTCGCGCGAGTTTCCTGTACACTCGTTGAGGGCTACGCAGCTTTATGACATCGATATGCTCGGGCAGCATTATAATTTCACAAATCCCGACAATGTCTTTCTGTCGCTCAAGCGGATGACTGACCATCAGATAACCTATCACAGGGTGTCGAAACTTGAATATATACTTGAGATGGAGAATAATTTTTCATTTCAGGCCAAGGTGCAAAGCGAGCGCCAGGAGGCCACCAAGTATATGACTTTCAGAAACGGTGACGGACGAAATTTCGGGCACTATACCATCAATTCGCTTACAGTGCAGCTGCGTTATGCCCCTGGTGAGAAGTTCTATCAGATGAAGACTACGCGTCTGCCTATCAATCTTGACGCTCCGGTGTTTCTGTTGACCCATACCTATGCCCCCAAGGGATTTATGGGCAATCCGTTTGCGGTCAACACCACGGAGGCTTCGATACAGAAGCGATTTTGGCTGTCGGCTTTCGGGTATGTGGATTTTCTCGTGAAAGGGGGACATGTGTGGTCACGCTCTCCCTATCCTAATCTGCTGATACCTAATGCCAACCTTTCGTATATCATCCAGCCCGAGGCGTTTGCATGCCTTAACCCCATGGAGTTCATAAACGATTCATACGCGCAGTGGGATGTGACTTATTGGGCCAATGGGGCGATATTGAACCTTATTCCTTATCTTAAACGACTTAAGTTGAGAGAGGCTTTCATGTTCAGAGGATTCTATGGCCACCTGAGCGACCGCAATAAACCCTGGCTCCACAATGAGCTGTATGCGTTCCCGGAGATTGCCGGCACGCAGCTCATGAACCATACTCCGTATATGGAGGTTGGAGTGGGGCTTGACAATATATTCCGTATTCTTCGCGTGGACTACACGTGGCGTCTCACTTACAGGGATAATCCAAACGCGTGTCGTGGCGGGGTAAGAATTGCGATGCATTTCACTTTCTGACGGATGGAGTTGGCTATATAGAGCCGCTGGCTCCACCAAAAACAATTTAATAACGCCAGGATTGAACAATCCTGGCGTTAACTTTTATTAATAAAAAGCCCATTTAACAAAAAGTGGCTGAAAAGTGTTTATATTAGACAAATTGTGTTAAATTTGCAACACCAACGTATTATCCTATCGAAATGAAAAGATTTCTGTCTCTAATGTTTACATTCGCCATTATGATTGCTGCGTCGGCGAGTGCGGATGCGCAGGTGACGAAAGGCCAAAAGAGTCTTGGGGTTAAAGGAGGCTATGTGACCAGAAATAATGCACCCTCGGCCGGGCTTCAGTTTGAATATACTTTTTCAAAACGTTTCATACTGGCTCCGAGTGTCGACTATGTGTTCCGCCATGAAGGGTGTGACGGCTTGCTTTTCAATATTGATTATCATGGTCCATGGAATCTGACGACCGATGGCCGTTGGTATGTTTACCATGTGATAGGTGTGAATTATGCCTCCTGGAACAGGCATCTGCCAAAGGGCATGGAGAATATTTCGCGCGCAGGTGAGATGGACAACGATACTGACGATGACGTTACGATGCGCAAGAACCGTTTCGGCCTGGATGTTGGTGCCGGTCTGGCTTGGTATGCCAAACCTACTCTCAAAGTTTCGCTCGAAGGTAAGTTCAATTGGGTGAAAAACTATAACACCGGGATTTTCACGCTTGGTATAAGCTACGTGTTCTGAAAAATACCTGGAATAAAAGAAAAACACGCATCGACCGTTGATGTCAGCTATATCTGACTTGCTGGTCGATGCGTGTTTTTTATTTAGTCAGCGACTTTTACGACGCTTTCTTTTCAGATTTTCTGATAGAGGTAGCGCTTGATGGAACGTTTGGGCGTTTTCTCAAATTCCTCGTCATAGATCTTGAAACGTGTCACCTGAGAGTAGGCCGGAAGGTTCTCGTTGAGGTGTTTGATGTTCTCCTCCATTGTATGCTCGATGGCCTGATTGGTCATGCCTTGTGAGGTGGCATTTTCAAGGTCAGGGTGGATTAGAGCCACCAGACGCCCTTCGCCGCCGTCGACAATCAGCGATTCGGCCACATAGGGCATGTTGTTGAGCTTATCCTCTATTTCCTCGGGATAGATGTTCTGTCCCGATGGGCCGAGAATCATGTTCTTATCGCGTCCACGGATGTACAGGAATCCTTCGTGGTCAAGATTGCAGATGTCGCCAGTGCAAAGCCATCCTTCCGAATCAGTTGCCGATTCGGTGGCTTCGGGATTTTTGTAATATCCGAGCATCACGTTGGCACCTTTGACCCAGAGGATGCCAGGCTTGTTAGCGGGATCGGGAGAGTCGATGCGGGCCTCCATGCGGTCAACGATGCGCCCGCACGATGCCATGCGGTTGTCGGTACATGGTGAGTAGGAAATCAGCGGGCCGCATTCGGTCATGCCGTAACCTACGGTGTATGGGAAGTTGCAACGACGGAGGAATTTCTCCACGTCGCGGTTGAGGCCTGCGCCTCCGATGATGATTTCCTGGAGGTTTCCGCCAAATGTCTCGTTGAGGCGTGAGAGAATCTTGCTGAGAAGACGCTCGTCGACGAACGGTACCATCATGAGGAGTTTCATGAGGGGCTTTTCAAGAAGCGGGAACACGCGGGTGCGGATGATTTTCTCAAGAATCAGTGGCACAACAACAATGTAGCGCGGTTTGACCTGTGCAAAGGCTTCCATAAGGATGCGCGGTGATGGTGTGCGTGTGAGGATGTTGATATGGTTACCGCTCACAAATGGGCGGAGCATATCGATGGTGAGGCCATACATGTGGGCGAGGGGGAGCATACACACAACTCCGTCGCCTGGATTTGTTGGGAGGTCATCGAGGCAGAACTGGACGTTGGACCAGAGACTGCGGTAGGGAAGCATCACACCCTTGGAGAAACCTGTGGAGCCTGATGTGTAGCTGATAAGGCAGAGCTCTTCGGGAGAATCTACATGGTAGACTACATCCTCGGGGGTGAAACGGTCGGGATAACGGCGTCCGAAGATCTCGTTGAGGTGCGAACGAGCCTCGGTGAGACGGAGGTCGTTGCTGTGGATGAGCGAGAAGTCCTTGACCGACAGAGCACCGAGTATCTTCTGCATGGCATCGGGGTTGAGAGCTTCCCAGATGGAGTCGTCGATTATGGCGAGCTTGGCATCGCTATGGTTTATGAGGTGCTGTACGTTGTCGGGCTTGAAGTCATGAAGTATGGGGACTATCACCGCTCCATAGGTCATTGTGCCGAGGAAGGCCACACACCACATTGAACTGTTCTTGGCACAGAGGGCCACCTTGTCGCCCGGTTGGATGCCTACCTCTTTGAAGAGTAGATGAAGCTTGGCAATCTTACGCGCCACATCTTTATAAGATAGTGTAACGCCCCCTATATCAGTGAAAGCGGGACGATGCCAGTTGTTGCGGATTGAATCCTGATAATATAAATTGAGGCTGTCTCTTTGTTGCATAAATTTTAGGTGGTAAAAACGTAGTTCGGCAATTTCGGCACAAAATTAAGAATTTTAGGTGATTTCTAACTTTTAAATTCTTTAATAAATCTTAACGCTTGCCCGAGGACCTGTTTTTCGGGGTTGATAACTCGTACACCGGGGTCCTTGGAGAGCCACAGAAGCTGCTTCTTGGCATAGACGCGTGTGTTTTTGGCTATACGCGCTATAGCTGTGTCGCGATCCATGATGCCGTCCATCATGGCGAAGAGCTCTTTGTAACCTACGGTGTTGAGTGAGTTGAGATGGCGTAGGTGATAGACTGATCGGGCTTCCTCTTCAAGCCCGGCTTCTATCATGGCATCGACACGCCGGTTTATACGCTCGAACAGAGCCTCGCGGGAGTGCCCTATGGCGAGTTTCAGGACATTGAATGGCCGTTGTCTGCTGTTGCCGGTGAGTAATGAGGAATATGGTTGTCCGGCTTGCAGGGTGATCTCGATTGCGTGTACGAGGCGTTTGTGATTATTGGGATCGCAGGTGGCGAGATATGCAGGGTCTATATCACTCAGCGTGGCGTGGAGCGCATCGAGGCCGCCGGAGGTGTATATGTCGAGCGCTTTGGCTCGGATTTCGGGAGTGATGGTTGGCAGCGGATCGATGCCGTTGGTCACCGCGTCGATGTACATCATAGATCCTCCACACATCACTGCGTAGTCCGATGAGGCCCATTGGCTTTCGAGGACTCGGAGTGCATCTTCTTCGTAACAGGCTGCACTGTAGTATTGGTCGAGCTCGAGAGTGGCAATGAAGTGGTGGCGCACACGACTGAGTTGCTCCGGTGAAGGGGTCGCGGTCCCTATGGGTATGCCACGATAAAGTTGCCGGGAGTCGGCCGAGACTATGTCAGTCCCGAGACTCTCGGCAAGTTCTATGGCCAGGTCGGTCTTACCGCTTCCGGTAGGGCCTGTGACTATTATGAGTGTCTTATTGTTCACCAACCAGACGCGCTATCTCGATGATAACCTGAGTGGCTTTCTCCATCGAGGGGATTGGCACGAATTCGAAACGACCGTGGAAGTTGAGGCCTCCGGCGAAAATGTTGGGGCAGGGCAGTCCTTTGAATGAGAGCTGTGCGCCGTCAGTCCCTCCGCGGATAGGTTGTACCTTGGGTGTCACGTCGACGTTCTTCATGGCTTGGATGGCCACGTCGATGATGTGCATTACAGGCTCGATCTTCTCGCGCATGTTGTAGTACTGATCCTTGATCTCGATTGAGGCGCAGTCGGGAAACTCATTGTTGATTTTGCGTGTGAGATGCTCGAGCTCTTTCTTGCGGCGTTCGAAGCGGTCACGGTCGTGGTCACGGATTATGTAGGTGAGGACTGTCTGCTCAACCGAACCTTCGATGGAGCAGAGGTGATAGAAGCCCTCGTAGCCTTCGGTGTGCTCGGGAGTCTCCCAGCGGGGGAGCATGATGACAAACTGGTTGGCCACCCGGATGGAGTTGAGCATCTTATGCTTTGCATAGCCGGGATGCACATTGCGCCCCTTGAATGTTACTTTGGCTACTGCCGCGTTGAAGTTCTCATATTCAAGCTCGCCGATTTCGCCGCCGTCCATTGTGTAGCCCCAGTCGGCTCCGAAGAGGTCTACATCAAATTTGTGGGCTCCCTGGCCTATCTCTTCATCGGGATTGAAGGCGATGCGGATGTCGCCATGTTTGATTTCGGGATGGTGGAGGAGATAGTCAACAGCCGTGATTATCTCGGCCACACCGGCTTTGTCGTCGGCTCCGAGCAGGGTGTTGCCGTCGGTGACTATCAAGTCCTGGCCGGTGTAATGGAGAAGTTCCGGGAACTGTGTCGGTGACAGGATGATGTCCTTCTCCTTGTTGAGGATGATGTCGGCTCCGTCATATTTCTCAACGATTCGCGGTGATACATGTTTGCCGCTCATGTCGGGAGATGTGTCGAGGTGGGCTATAAAACCTACGGTGGGCACTTTCTTGTCGATGTTGCCCGGCAGAGTAGCCATAAGGTAGCCATTGTCATCAAGGGTGATATCTTTTAGTCCCATGGCGCGAAGCTCTTTTTCAAGATGCTGCGCAAACACCATCTGTCCGGGTGTCGATGGGGTCATGTTGGTAAATTCGTCACTCTGAGTGTCGAATTTGACGTATTGCAAAAAACGGTCAACTACTGTCATGGTAAAATGATTTTTATGGCCACAAAATTAAGGAATTATTCTCTGAAATGCAATCCCTCGGGGTGATAAAAGACGGTAATGGATTCCCGATTGATGCAATAGATGATGTTGCCGCACTGAAATATCATGTCATTGCATTTCCCTTGGTAGTTTGATAGTGAGAAACATTGCAAGAGATATGGCACAAAGTATGGCTCCTATGCCAAATATAGAGTATACTCCACCAAAATGTTGCGCTGCAATTCCTCCGGTCAGTACACCAACCCCTATGCCGAGGTCGTTGCTGGTAAAGAACATTGATGTGGCTGCCCCACGATGGGCCTCATCGGTGAGTCTGACGAATATGGTGTTGAAAGCCGGATGTAGCACGCCGTAACCGATACCTTGAATGAAAGCTGATGATAAGAAAACTATTGGGCGGATTGTTAAAGGGAAAGAGTGGAAGGTGAATAGCAGCATGCTTACTGTCATGGCTATAGATAGTCCGCATATCACAAGATTGCAGATATTCCCATTGTCCACTTTCTTCCCGGCAAAAGGCCGTGAGAGGCCTAATCCTACGGCCATGCAGCTAAAATACCATCCGCTAAGATTTTCTACCATATTCTGACTGGCAAAGACGGCAATATATGTGGTGGTGGCCCCATAAGTCACATATGCGAGAATCTGTATCACAGAATATCGGATGCCGGATTTTATGAAAAATGATTCAATCGAGATTTGTTTGACGACTGTATGTGTCCTGGTCGGAATCTCAACCATTGCTGCTATTCCGGTGCCGAGAATAGCCAGGGCTGTAAGTCCAAGAAAAATAATGGTGAATGAGAAATGCTGATACGCATATAATCCAAGTAATGGCCCAATACACATTGAGATTGTGTTGGCTAATCCATAGTACCCGATACCCTCGCCGAGCTGATTTCGTGGGATGACCTGAGTGACGATAGAACCACCTGACACTGTGGCACAACCAAAGGACGCTCCATGGAGGATACGTAATGCTATAAATATCCATAGGGATGCACAGAAAGCATACGCGGAAAATATTGCCGCAAAAGTCAAGTAAGCCATTATATAAACCGGACGGCGGCTAATAGAGTCAAGGAGATAACCGCAGTAAGGTCGTACCACTATACATGAAATCATATAACACGACAATACCAGTCCGATGACGGTCCCGTCAGCAGAGTATTTTGCTGACAGATAGAATGGAAGTAAAGGCATCAGAGCATAGAAGCTCAGAAAGAGGAAAAAATTACCTGCCGCGACTAAAAAGAAGTTACGGTTGAAAAGTCGAATATCAGCCATTTCTTGAAGCGGCTATCTTGCCAAGTATATCCGTGAAAATATTTAGCTCATCATCAGTAAATGTCCCGAATATGCTTAAAAGGGTTCTGTTGGCAATGTCGGTTATTATATTCTTCAGCCTAAGGGCTTTCTCTGTGCATGTCACATAGTTTGATCTTCCACTCTGTGCTTCTCTTGTGACGAATCCCTTCTTTTCAAGGATGTCAATTGTCCGCTTTATCGCGGCAGCATCTTTTTTCAGTATTTCAGCTATCCTGATCTGTGTTAATAGGCCCTCGTGTGTATATATGAGGCGCAGAACTGCATACTGCGAGTGCGGAAGGTCAATGCCCTCCTTCATAAATTCGGCGGCAAGTGTTGAGGTCATAGCGCCTAACGCTTGTTCCATCATGAACCCTATGCGGCTGATTGGTTGATTTGTCATGTTTTGGGTGTTTATTGGACGATGGAGCAAAGGTAATAAATATTATTGACTAATCAATGGTGGGCCGGTTCTAATTCGTGTAGTTAGATAAACATAGGCGGCCCCACGGAACCGCCTATGTTTATCTGTGGGAATAATCTGTTTTTCAGACACATTGTCCCGTATTGGTGTCGCAGTAATGTTTACCGGTTATTTCATGGATCGTTGTCGGCTCTACAAAATAGCTTTCACCCACAGGGATTATGCTAATCTTGTGTTCTGATTTCATCTTCTTAACCCAAGAGTCCGCGAGTTGGTCGTCTGGGAAATCGGATGCTTCTTTGACTTCGGCAAGAGCGAGGCGTCCGTGATCCTTGATAAATTCAAGCATGGCCTCATCGTTGGGTGAGACTTTTTCTATAGGCTTTATTTTACCATCAGTTGCCATCTCGATTACCTTCACAAATGTGTCATAGTCATTATAGCCGCGTAGTAACACTTGTTTGTCTCCGTATGATACGAGGCAAGTGGGGAATCCAGTCACTCCAAAGGCTTTTGTGATTTTCAAGTCTTCATTAAAGGCTTTTTCTGCGGAGCCGTCATTTATATGTTTGCGGAATTCGGTTACATCGAGTCCTGCTTCCTGGGCAAGCTTGTCAAGAACGTCTGCATGGGAAGTCATAAGATATTCGGCAGCTGAAGCCTCTCTCATTCTACGAAGGAAACGGTCAGCCTTCTTCTTGTCGACCATTTGTGCTGCCTTGTATGCGATATTCTGTGGATAAGTGGATGGGTATTCTCGTGAAAAAAGTGAGAATCCGTTACCTTTTACCGGCATACCGTGATGGCGTGATGCATCTTTCCAATGAGCTTCAATCTGCTGGTTGATACGCGGGATATCGGCATGCCCTATGCCGTTTGCCGGATCCCATTTCTCCTCAATGTTTTCTACGAGTCCACCCATCACATAACGAAATTCGATTTCGTCTGGGAAATGTGTCTCAAGTTTGCGGAACACAGGCTCTAATCCCCAACACCAAGTGCAGAGCGGATCAGTGAAATTAGTTATTACGACTTTCTTTTCCATAATAATCCTGGTTTTTATGATTTTCAGTAAAGTAACAACCATAGGTTTGGAAAAGTTGACTAATCAATAATTTATTGGCGCCTTATTGCTATAAGCGATTATATTGCTGTTAATCTGATGTCATCACTCCGTTTGTTGCAGAAGGATGTGGCGTATTGAAGAGTAGAGATGGGGGGTTGAAGCAAGGAGTGAGTGATTGCGGTTGGAGCGGAGCGATTCTATTATTACCCCCGATTCCGCTGCTATGAGTTGGCCGGCAGCCACATCCCACCGGTTCAGATTCAGCTCCCAATAGGCGTCAAAAAATCCTGCGGCTGTATAACAAAGGTCGATAGCGGCTGACCCCATGCGTCGTATGCCGCGCACACATAATGCCATCCGGCAGATCTCTGCGAGATTGTTGTCGGGGTTGTCGTTGCGGTCGTATGGCATACCTGTGGCGACTACCGCTGTGGATAATTTCGTTTTGTCTGAACAATGTAGGGCGCTTCCGTTCAGCCATGCACCTCTGCCTTTGACTGCATAGAAACATTCTCCGAGATATGGCGCATATACCACTCCGAGCACAGTCTCCTTGTTGCGTTCCAACGCGATTGAGACACAAAAGGCTGGAAGACCCATTGCAAAATTGGTAGTGCCGTCCAATGGGTCGATGACCCAGCGCCACTCTCTGTCGTCATTTTCTCTTCCTGACTCCTCGGCGATGATTCCATGTGAGGGAAAATGCTGATGGATGAAATTCAGAATCGAGGCCTCGGCCTCTTTGTCGGCTATTGTGACGACATCGCTGTCATTCAGTTTGGTGGATTGCTCAAGGTTGCTTTTACGGAAATATTTCATGTGTATGTCTCCGGCATTCTCAGCCATAGTGAAAGCAGCTGAAAGCAATGTCTGATACTCGGGTAACTCGGGGATATATTGGGCTAATTTCATGTCTTTGGTGGTTAAGTGTTCATCATAAAAACGACACAACTTAATGTTTATTACCGGAAGATGGTGAATAAAACTAACCTCACCGAATATTTACGCTACGACGTCAGAAAGAGCTCCTCACTCGGATGGTGGATTTTGATATATGGTATAAAAAGAAGAAAGAGCCAAGTCTTTATGACTTAGCTCTTTCTTTGTGTTGCCTTGGAAGGATTCGAACCCTCACAGGCGGAACCAGAATCCGACGTGCTACCATTACACCACAAGGCAATTTGTGTCGGTTGAGAGGTGGGAGATTGTTGTCTCTTAGTGCGCTCGCTTGCGCTCTCTCATTTTGACGGTGCAAAGGTAGTGGTAGTTTTTGATATGTGCAAATTTTTTAAAGACTTTTTTGCTAAAAAATAAAGGGAAATGTGGATAAAGCGTGTTTTAGATGAAACTTTGGTCAAGTTTTAACCGTTTATTCTTTGTCGGAATGATGTGTTTGCAGTGTAGTGTCACGCCGGCTCTCGTGTGGCTTTATGATATATTCGTCATAATAAGCGAGCAGGAGAGTGGTGAGTGGAATGGCTATGATTAATCCGATAAGGCCCAGAAGTGTCCCCCATATCGAGAGCGAAAGGAAGATGATGGCCGGATTCATGCTCATGGCTTTGCCGATGATTTTAGGGGTAAGGATGAGGTCCTGTATGGCTTGCACTATGATATATACCGCCATCGCTTCCCAAAAGAGTGGCCAGAAGTCCACATTGCCGCTCACGGAACACACTATGCAGATGAGTGTGGTTGGGATGAGTGATATGAGCTGGAGGTATGGCACCATGTTGAGGAGGCCTATGAACATGCCGAGCACTACGGCAAGTGGAAGGCCTATGATAAGGAAGCCGATACTGAAGAGTATGCCGACAATGAATGCTACCAATGCTTGCCCGCGGAAATAGTGGTTCATGGATACTTTGACGTCGTGGGCTATCTTAAAGACGATATGGCGGTATTTTGGCATCACCATGCGGCGAAATCCGGTGTAGATGCGTTCGTAATCAATCATTATGAACACTACATATAGAAATACTATGATCCAACTGAACAGGGAGAGCAGCAGTGAGATGGAACCAGTGATGACTGACCATGAGGTGGAAAGCCCTTCCTCTATCATTTTTATCCATTCCTCCCTGGTGAGTTTGGAGGCAATAAGCTCGAAGTCGACATGACGCCTTAGGAATTCGTGCAGGCTTTCAGGCACGAATGGGATCTGATGGCGTGTAGTGGTATATGTCTTCAGCATAGCTGCCATTTCGGCCGACTCGCTTATGACCATCGGGACTATGAAGTAACAGAGTACCATGAGGAAGAACGTCATCTCGAAAAGGGTAACGAATGTGGCGAGGACGCGGCCTTTTAGTTTGAGCAGCTGGCGGTTGAATTGGACGAACGGTTCGAATATATAAGCTATCAGACATCCTACGCAGAAGGGCAATAGCACACCTTTGAGGATGTTGATGAGCCATACGATTCCGATGAAGAGTACGCAATTTATCACGAGCCTTACCGTGCGGTCAAGGTCATAGGGTTGGCGGGTAAGCATGTTTCTGATGATTGATTTATGACACGAAATTACGAATTATATTCTGAAATTCCATTATTTTCACTACTTTTGTCAAAAATATATAAAATTAATACCTTATAAATATTAGTAACTATTTCTGATGGAACAGACTTCCAAAACTAATGCTGCACGTCGGCTGCTGTCCGACAGTGTCCTGGCTCGCTGGGTAGCCTTGACTCTTGTGGCTTCCATGATGTTTTTCGCGTATATGTTTGTTGATGTCATGTCGCCGTTGCAGGCGCTTGTCAACGACAACCTTGGCTGGTCAGCCGAAGCCTTCGGTTATTATGCCGGTGCCGAGTATATGCTTAACGTGTTCGGTTTTCTAATTCTTGCCGGTATCATTCTCGATAAGATGGGAGTGCGATTCACAGGTGTGCTCTCGGCCTCTGTGATGGTGATCGGAGCAGTCATAAAGCTATATGCTATCAGCAGCTGGTTCACAGGAACCGCCTTGGAGCAATGGCTTAACTCATGGTGGGTAGAGATGCCCGGTAGCGCTAAATTGGCGGCTTTCGGCTTCATGATCTTCGGTTGCGGCTGTGAGATGGCCGGTATTACTGTGAGCAAGGCTATAGCAAAATGGTTTGAGGGCAAGGAGATGGCTTTGGCCATGGGTATCGAAATGGCTATTGCGCGTCTTGGCGTGTTCGCCGTGCTTTCGCTTTCTCCTCGTCTGTCGATGTGGATGGGTGGAGATCCATCGGTAGTTGTGCCGGTAGCATTCTGCACCGCGCTTCTCATCATCGGTCTGCTCTCATATACAGTGTTTACGATAATGGACACTCGCCTTGACCATCAGCTCGGAGCCAAGGAGGGTGAAGTGGAAAGCGAAGAGGAATTCAAGCTCAGCGATGTGGCCAACCTGTTTCGCAGCCGTCTGTTCTGGATCATAGCGTTGCTGTGTGTGCTTTACTATTCGGCCATTTTCCCCTTCCAGCGATTTGGCACCAATATGCTTCAGTGTAATCTTCAGATTTCCGACACCGAGGCTGCTGACCTTTTGCGTTGGTTCCCCATCGGTGCACTCTGTCTCACCCCGCCGCTCGGCTACCTGCTTGACAAGATAGGACGTGGTGCCACAATGCTTATCCTCGGTTCTATTCTTCTCATTTGCTGTCACCTCATTTTTGCCTTGCTGCTTCCGGCTTATCCTTCCAAAGCACTTGCCTTGACCACCATCATTGTGCTCGGTGTGTCATTCTCGCTCGTGCCTGCAGCCTTGTGGCCATCAGTGCCCAAAGTGATGGATGCCCGATTCCTCGGCAGTGCCTATTCATTGATTTTCTGGGTGCAGAATATCGGTCTGTTCGGGGTGCCTATCCTTTTCGGTAAGTTCCTTGAGGCTTCCAATCCCGGTGTATCTGATCCGATGGATTATGACTATACTAACCCGATGTTGATGTTTGCCGCCCTTGGTGGTCTTGCCCTGCTGTTTGCGTTGTGGCTCAAATATCTTAATGGTAAGCATCATTATGGCCTTGAGTCTCCCAACATCAAGAAGGATTATGATGAAATGCGTCTTGATGGCGAGGCATAAGAGAATGTAATATAACAACATAATAGAATATAGAATCCGGACAATGTCATAAATACATTGTCCGGATTCTATATTTTATTCTATTAAGGTGGTAGCTGCGATCTGATATACTGGGAATATTTGTTTTTTGTAATTGTGCAGAGGCTGGGGTGGTGTCGGATATCCTTAATCACCCGATTGTGTTCACTTTGTCAAGCCTTTGATTTCTGATATTAGTTTCAAGACCAGATCATAGGGAATCATGTCTTTCTTCTCCTCTTTTATGATAGCGGCCTCGTCATAGTGACAACTGTTTTCCTGAGAGGACAGATGGTTGTCGAGCAGACGGTCAATCGCAGCGTTGATGCGTTTCATAGAGTCATTTATATCTGTCGACAGGGAATTGAGCGAAGTCAACAGTCCTTCCACGTATTCAATCTCATGGATATGTTTAGCCAGGATTACAAGCTGACGTTGGGCTCGGTTGAGTTGTGAAATGAATGCCCATAGCAACGCACCTCCCACAGGTATCGGGAGCATGATGAAGATGTAGTCGCGCCATGACGGAAAATCCTGAGCGTCTCTGAATTTATAGCATATCACAATCTCTAACATCACTATGATGGCTATAACTATGATAGTGAGAGCAAGATAAAGGTAAAACAAGCACTTCAGACGGTTATGTTCCTCCTTGATCGGTGCGAGGTAGGACTTCATCTCGGTGAATACACTCTTTATCTTACTGTTCCACTCCGCTACGGCATTTTCCTGTTTCTTTTTCTTTTCGAGTTCTGATTGATACAGGCTGATTTGCTGGTTTGCTTTTCCAAGGGATTGCTCAATCGACTTAATGCGCAGGGCCTGTGCTTCACGCTCTCTTTCCGAAGACTGGTTATTCCGTTCCGTTTCCTTTTGAAGCTCAACCAGTCGTTTTTGAAGTTCATCACGCTCTTGCTCAGCCTCGCTTTACAATGGTGTACTTGGTACACCGGTACACCAATTTCACCAATATAGTTATTTCAATTACCTATACCAACACAATCCTCAATGGGGTATAGATAAGTGGACCGATGAAAAGTAAATGCCAAAGTGTCAATACTGTCAAGGGGTAGATTGTGAATTGAGAGATAAAACTCTTCCTATAATTGGCTCTATTCTGAGAGTAACAAGTATGGCAATGAAAAAAGAATAGGCATCAGTAGTAATGGCAAGATACCTTTAGAGGAACTCTAAAGGGCTGAATCCTGTCCGATGGTTTGATTTATTGATAAGATTTCACCCAGAATAAATATGGCTGGAAAAAGGGAAAAAAGCGATGACTGAAAGACGGAGAAGATTCGGAGTGGCAAGGATATGTTATGGGATTTCTTTTTCAAAGCGACCAACATAACTCCGCAACTTCTATCGAAGTCGCTCTTTGTTTCACCCGATGGGAATAGTGTTAGTCGATGACGAAGAAAAATGGCTACGATGACAGTAATCACCATAGCCATATATGTAGTTTTCTGTCGATAATGAGTGCAGTTCCATCCGTCCAGTGGCAGCACGGAAATTACGACAGTCGGAAGTTCCTTAGCACATTAGGGAATTTTCCTAGCCGCATTGACAAGTCAACACTGAAAATATCCCGAATTAGCCAAAGGTCAACCTTTGGGATATCAGTATATCAATTGCGGGTATCTTCCTTTTCAAAATATTTCAATATATCATCAATCGTACTTTTGAAAAAAGTACCATAGTCAGACTGAATATTATTCTCCTCCCAGACCTTAAAGCACTTCTGGCCAATCACCTTGTGGAAAGACATCTGATACTTTCTTCCGCAACTCTCAAATTCAAAAATGTCACCTTTCTTTCCATCATTTAGAGCGGCGGATAAATCTTTAAGGTTGGAAATAATTTCCTCTTTTGTCCCCAAGAAAAGAATAATCGGCTCAAAGTATCGAGAGTTATTTTTGAGAGTTACTGAATAGACATCTACATCGTCTAATGCAGATTTATATAGTGGCACCGATCCAGTGGTGAAAGACTTTACTTTCTCTACTGATGCTGATTTCTTGAGCTGTGCTTCTGCTGGTGACACCACAAATAGAAAAGCTAGCAAAATCAAGATGAATTTAATTTGTTTCATTTTGTGAAATGATATGTTATTGCGAATGTTAATTTCAATGTTTATATGGGATAAAGTACTGTGAAATATCCCAGTCGTGGCATTTGGATTCACGCCTAATTAATCTTGTACCATCCTTGATTATTGTAAAATTTTCACGTCCTCCCTTTACTCCTCCTACTATGTTGTGAGTTCGATATTCATTGAAGAGTTCTGATGGTATCAGAAAGAATCCAATGTAATCAGCGGCAAGACATAGATAATCTACGTTTTCCTTAATTATAATGTCAGGATCAATGCTGTACCACCAATTTTTATTGGAATAACCATAGTCCTTAGAACCCCTATAATATATTTTACCAATAGGCGTACTAAATATTTTACGTCTACCGATTTGGCTTATCATTCGCAAATCAAATTCAAGAAAACTTGATATCTGAGTAAAAGTCAATGATGATGCGGATTTTGACATATTATTAACTGTCTATGACATAAATGTCGGGATAATACTTCATTCTGAATATCTTAATTCCATCGCTTTTGAATAATTTTCTTCAGCTAATTCTCTACAGGCCCTGGCTTTTAGTTTCAACTCCATAGCATATAGAAACTCGTTAGGGTGAGTTACAAAGAGATTTTCAGCTTTAGAAACTGTGCTTATATCTACGTCGAATAATTCTCCAACGTAATATTCATTTTCATGTATGAACTGTATTTTTTCTCTATTAGTTGAACAACGACGCCATTTGCCACATAACATCTTAAATTCGACCTTATATTTTGCATATACAGGTGCAAGTTCTCTCATTTTTGCCTTAAAACGAGGAGTTTGTTCAATCTCCTCCATTGTCATCTCCGAGATTGGCTTCTCCTCTGGAACGATGGTGTCAATAGCTTGTCCTTTACCATTATCAGTATTGGTTGGCTGATTGTTACAGGAGCAAATCGTCAAAAAAACAATTAAGTAATACAATTTCTTAAAAACCTTAAATGTCATTTTTATAAAACATCCATTGGCTCTATGGATTTGATGGTTAAAAGAAGCGAGAGCCAACTTCGTCACATCTCCGAAATACGGTACTGAGAAAACCTTGAATGCGACATATGAAACAGCAGCCCACGCTATAGCGTAAGAACCGACTTATTATCTATTGCATTCGTTGAAAATTTCCAGGTTTTCTTTCGCAAGATAAACAAAACGCTTCTTTTTTTATTTCTATGTTTTGGAAAGAGTGGTGTCTCTCCAAAAGCAAAATTAGTAAATTTTATTGAATGTACCATGTACGAAACGTTGCAAAAGTCTGGAAAATCGGTGGTTTGGATTGGTTCACGGTTATATCTCCGTGAACCAATCCAAACCATAATCAGATGAGATTTGGCTTGGCAAAAAAGAAAACCTATTCCGCATGATACTGACGTTCATTTTTTCCCTCGTGTACTTTCGTCTTGCCACAGAGAAAAAATCAAAAGAAGAAAATCAATCAAATTAAAAATAACAAATGAATCTTAAATCTTTCAAAGTTGTTTCTATTCAGTTTCTAATAGTTGATCAGATAGTACTACATTAGTATTACCTAAACTCTTTATAGTATTAAAAATTAGCGTACTAAATGTAAAATGAGGTCTGTTTTGTAGCCGGTTCGTTTGAGGTGTTTTGTAAGTTCCGAAACGAGCGCTTGCTTTTTCGCTTCGTCAGCTTCCGGTTTATTATCTCGAAATGCTATCTCGCATATCTGACGAGCTATATCTTGGATTTCATCAGGGAGAATATCGGATAGGAAATTGATATACTCAAATGAGTTGTGCTCCATCTTCTCGAGCTGATTAATTAAGTAGAAGATATTGGCGACAGCTTCCGAGGTGTCAACATATTCAAACTTCTTGTTCTTCAAGGCCATGTCCAAGGTGCTCAATAAGTTTTCCTTATCCTCTGCCTCAATAAGCATGTTTTTTATCTGTCCCATCTGACAATTAATCGGTTTATTTATGGAAGAAGTATGTAAGAATCAATCTGATCAATAAGTTACCGGCTGATTGCGTGCTGATACGGTCCTGCCGGATGGGTGTCCGGCTACGCTATCAGAAAGAGCGTTCGCGTCGTGACGCGTCGATACGAAGCAGTATAAACAGGAGGAAGGTGAAACCCCAGAGCGAGGAACCGCCATAGCTGAAAAATGGCAACGGAATGCCTATGACAGGGCACAATCCGATCACCATGCCTATGTTGATGGCTATATGGAAGATGAGGTAACTCGCCACACAATAGGCATATACTCGGCCGAATACAGTAGGCTGACGTTCGGCAAGTGAAATTATGCGCAGTATCAATATGAGGAAGAGAAGGAGTACTCCTGCCGCGCCGATAAAACCTTCTTCCTCTCCGATGGTGCAGTAGATGAAGTCAGTGTGCTGTTCCGGCACATATTTCAATTTAGTCTGGGTGCCATTGAGAAACCCTTTGCCCCATACACCACCGGACCCAATAGCTATTTTGGATTGGTTGACATTATATCCGGCTCCTCTCAGATCCTCTTCTATACCGAGAGCCACCTTTATACGCATCTGCTGGTGTGGCTGGAGAATTGATGTGAAGGCATAATTGACGGAAAATAGGAAGATGATGGAGACAATGGCGGCTCCGACAGTGATGATGAGATTGCGTGCCTTGGTCTTGAACATCAGCAGCACACAATAAATCAATGCCGCAAAAATAGAAACAAGAAAATAGATGGTCCCGGGGACTGCAATACCGGTAGCCGAGAGGATGGCCACTATGATTCCTGTCCCGATAAACCAAAGGGCCACATTACGCGCAGCCGTCATCTGCTTGCAGTAGATGGCAAGCATTGCCACAATCAGTGTCATTATCATCATGAACACCGTGGCTTGCCCGGAAGGGATGTCAAGTATCATGCTCCCGGTGAACTTCACAGCCACAACAAAAAACACCACTGCACACAGGGCCGCGAGTAGCACAAGTCCACTCATGCCTTCGCGGTAGAGCACGAAGAAGAGTGACAGATATACAAGCGCTGATCCGGTTTCTTTCTGTCCAAGAATCAGTATGACAGGCAGGAAGATGATAAGCAGAGCCTTGACATAGTTCTTGCGTGAGGCATTCAGTACGAAATTATAGCTCGAAAATAGCTTGGCAAGGCAAAGAGCGGTGGCGAATTTGCCGAATTCTGCCGGCTGAAGACTCATAGGGCCGAGCACAAGCCATGATCTCGAACCCTTGATGTCGGGGGCTATGAATATCGTTATCAGCAGCAGAAGCAATACAGCACCATATATGACGTAGGCATAATTCTCGTAGACGCGCACATCAATCAGGAGCAACACAAGCCCAAGTCCGAGTGACAGGCCTATCCAGCGAAATTGCTTGCCTGAAAACTCGGTGAAGCTCAACATGTTGGCGTGGTCAAAATCATAGCTTGCTGCATAGATGCTTACCATGCCTGCCATCACGAGCAGAATGTAAATGACAACTGTGAACCAGTCGACATATTTTAGAACCGATGAGCTTGTATCCTGTTGCACGTTTGAGTCTCGATATATTTGTTATCAATGTTTCTTAGTCCCGGCAAATTGTATGGTGTTGGATTGCAGCATCCTCTCCTCAAGATACTTACGCTCGGGCGGTATATAACCACGGAGGTACTTTTCCATGACAAGTGAGCCGATTGGCACACCGAATGTTGCACCGAATCCTGCGTTTTCCACATACACCGCCACTGCTATTTTGGGTTCGTGATAAGGAGCAAAGCCCATAAATGCCGAGTGGTCACGGCCATGCGGGTTCTGGGCTGTACCGGTCTTTCCGCATACCTCAATGTCGGCGAGATTGGCCAGACGGCAGGTACCGCCTGTAACAGCCATGCGCATGCCTTCTGCTATGTCGTTATACCAGTGAGAGGCGATGGTTGGGGTGTGCTTCTCAAGATACTCTGCCGGCATGACGGTATCCTGAATCTCTTTGACTACGTGAGGCGTGATGTAGTGGCCACGGTTGGCGATGGTGGCACACAGATTGGCTATCTGAAGCGGTGTTGCCAGAATCTCACCCTGCCCTATGGCTATTGAGATGATCGTGTTGGCACTCCAGTGACCGTCACCATACCATTTGTTGTAGAAGTCCACGTTGGGAATAAAGCCGCGGTATTCGCCGGGAAGGTCTATGCCCAATTTGTAACCGTAGCCCATCGACACCATGTGTTTCTTCCAGATATCAAATGCCTTGGCTGATGTGCCATATTTGCTTTTCTTGTCAATCATGGCCTTGAAACCCCAGCAGAAATATGCGTTGCAGGATGTCTGGAGCGCAGGCTTGAGAGGCAGTGGGGAGCCATGGCCGTGGCAACCAACACGCAGGCCTCCTGAGATGAATCCGTGACTACATGGGAACATTGTACCCGTGTTGATTATACCCTCTTCAAGCAATATAAGGCCCTGAGTGGGTTTGAATGTCGACCCAGGAGGGTAGGTGGCCTGAATCGCGCGGTTGAAGAGCGGCTTGTCAAGATCCTTCATCATCTTGTTGTAGTTGGCACCACGCTCACGACCCACGAGCAGACGAGGGTCGTAGGTTGGAGCCGATACGAGACAAAGTATTTCGCCGGTAGAAGGCTCAATAGCCACTACCGCACCTTTCTTGTTGACCATCAGCGATTCAGCATACTGCTGCAACTCAATGTTAAGACTCAACTTTATGTTGCGTCCGGCCACAGCGTCGCGGTCAAGAGCACCCTCTTCATATCGTCCCTGGATGCGACCAAGAGCATCGCGCATCAACACTTCAGCTCCTTTAGTGCCACGGAGATATTCCTCGTAAGTGTGCTCGATGCCGATATCTCCGATATAGTCGCCGGCCATATAATATGGGTCTTTGTCTATATCTTTCTGCGCTACCTCCCTGACATTGCCGAGCACATTTGCAGCCGCCCTGTAATTATACTCGCGCAGAATGCGCTTCTGGATATAAAAACCAGGGAAGCGGTAGAGCTTTTCCTGAAGGCGTCCGTATTCCTCGGCTGTGAGGTGTGTCAGGAGTCGTTGTGGCGAATAGGTTGAATACCCCGGATTGCGTCTCTTATCCTTCATGTCGGCAATGCGTTTACGCAAGTCCTCGGGCGCGATGTTCACGGCCCTACAGAAATCAAGCGTATCGAAATCCTTGACGTCGCGTGGAATCATCATCACGTCGTAGGCCGGTTGGTTGTACACCACCAGTCTGCCGTCGCGATCGTAGATTATGCCACGCGAAGGGTACACAGCCTTACGGAGGAAGGCGTTTGAATCCGCTGAATTTTTGTACGTAGTGTCGAGCACCTGAAGATTGAACAGGCGCACAATATATATCAAGGCGATAATCACGATAAAACCGCCTATGACATAGCGTCGTTTCTCGAGATTATAATCTTTTCTCACTTCTTGGGGTCATTAGGCTGTCGATTCCCACCATAAGTGCCATGGAGAGGATGGTGCTGAAAATGATTCTGAGTAAAAGTTGGATAGGGTTGAAGAATGTGAACGCTTCAATAGTGAAAATGAGCGCACAGTAGAGAAGTGTCATCGTGAGAAGATACTTCAGGTAGGCAGCGGTTCCGAGTGTATACATTGAAGGCTCTGGGCGAGTCAAATCCTCTTCGCGCGGCACATAAAGACGTAGGATAGGCCTGCGTAACATTGCCTCTACAGTACATGCCAGAGCATTCATGCCGTAAGTGTCCGAGAATATATCGACTATGAGACCGAGCAGGAAGGCTATGGTGAGCAGCCAGTTGGTCGAAAGGGTGATCGGGAGGCGTATGATCAGATAAATGAACACCATGGGCACGGCGACATTGAAGAGGCAGATGTGGTTAAACACAATCACCTGCGCAAGGACCAATATGATTCCCAATAGAATGAATTGGAGTGATGTCTTACTCATCGGTGTTAATTGTCAGTCAATGTTTTTTATTTCAAGTTCCTTTTCCACTGTGCGCAGTTCCTCTTTCATATTGTCGCGTATCACGCGCACTGTGGAGAGGGTGGAGAAGTCGGTGAACAGTTTCACCCTCAAGGTATAGAAATTATCCTCATGATCACGTGTGCCTGAAAGGATGGTGCCCACCGGAACGCCTTCGGGAAATACCGAGGAATAACCGCTGGTCACGATTGTGTCACCTTTCACGAATTTGGCATGCTTCGGGAGCTCTTCAAGGATGGCTTCACCGGGATCACGGCCGTCCCATACCAGAGAGCCCACTTGATCTTCACCTTTGACCTTGCATGAAAGGCGGAGATAGGGGTTCAGCACCGAAATCAACCTGGCGGTGTGGTCGCCGACAACGTTGACAATGCCTACGATGCCATTCTGGTCCATCACGCCCATTTCAGGTTCCACTCCGTCGAGACGTCCCTTTTCAATTGTGATATAGTTATGGGAGTGATTGATGGAGTTATTGATTACGTGAGCGATAAGGAAGTTGTAACGTGTGAGCGCTGAATCCACAGTCATAGTGTCGGCGTAGATTTGCTGCTGATAGTCACGGATGACGCTTTTCAGACGGTAGATCTCCAGTTCAAGGTCGGAATTACGACGCTGGAGGTCCTCGTTGATGTCACGGAGCGAAAAATAGGACGTGACACTGTTGGTGGTGCGGTATACACCTGATGTCACCACATTTGCCGACGAAAGATAGACATGATGCTGGAACGGATTATTGGAGAAGAGCAGGATGCAGCTGATCACCACATAAAACGCAAACAGGAACCATGCGCTATATTTGACAAGAAATTTTAATAAATCGCTCACAGATTACTGATTTCGATGGACGATGGACTGTTAAAAGGGGAATGTCTCAGAGTTGCCGACGGACAATCGGACACTCATGGTCCAACTGTCCGCCGGTGATATTGGTGAAATTCCTCTTATCGGATGAGGAATGAGAAAGTCTCGATGTTTTTAAGCGCAACACCCGTACCTTTGGCCACTGCGAGGAGCGGATCCTCGGCAATGTGGAATTGGATTCCAATCTTGTCGGTGAGACGCTTGTCAAGACCGCGGAGCATAGCGCCGCCGCCGGCAAGGAATATGCCGTTCATCACGATGTCGGAGTAAAGTTCAGGAGGTGTCTCGTCAAGAGCCTGGAGTACTGCAGCCTCGATGCGTGATATGGACTTCTCGATGCAGTGTGAGATTTCCTGATATGACACTGGTACTTCCATCGGGAGCGCGGTCATCTTGTTGGGACCGTGCACAATATAATCTTCCGGTGGGTTTTCGAGCTCGGTAAGGGCCGAGCCTACATGTATCTTGATCTGTTCAGCAGTGCGTTCCCCAACCTTGACATTGTGCACACGGCTCATGTGCTCCATGATGTCGTCGGTAAGGTCGTCGCCGGCCACCTGGATACTCTTGTTTGATACGATGCCACCAAGCGATATGACAGCGATTTCAGTGGTACCACCACCTATATCCACAATCATGTTACCCTGGGGTGCGAGCACGTCGATACCGATACCAAGGGCTGCTGCCATTGGTTCGTATATCATATAAACGTCACGGCCACCAGCATGTTCGGATGAGTCGCGGACGGCACGGATTTCCACTTCTGTCGAGCCTGATGGGATACCCACCACCATCTTCATGGAGGGAGAGAACCAATTGCTCTTGGAACTTGCCTTCTTGATAAGGCCACGAATCATCATTTCGGCCGCGTTGAAGTTGGCGATGACACCTTTACGTAAGGGGCGGATGGTCTCGATGCCGTCATTCTCCTTGCCTTGCATCAGCTTGGCTTCGCGACCTACGGCTATGAGTTTGCCGGTGCGTTTTTCGAGAGCGACAATCGAGGGCTCGTCGATGACGATTTTGTCGTTGTGAATTATAATCGTATTGGCCGTGCCAAGGTCAATAGCAATTTCTTTTGTGAATGAAAATAATCCCATGATTTTTCAGAGGTTTGTATTTTATGGGGGTGTTGACTTCCAGCATACATTATGCTGGAAGTCAACAAGAAGAGTGTTGTTTAATGTTTGAAATGACGGAAGCCGGTTGTCACCATAGCCATGCCGTGCTCGTTGCAGTAGTCTACGCTCTCCTGGTCACGGATTGAACCTCCGGGATGTATCACTGCTGTGATGCCGGCCTTGCCTGCGATTTCCACGCAGTCGGCGAATGGGAAGAAGGCATCGGAAGCCATGACAGCACCTGAAAGGTCAAAGCCGAATGAGTGTGCTTTCTCGATAGCCTGCTTGAGCGCGTCGACACGAGAGGTCTGACCCACACCGCTTGCGAGAAGCATACGGCCTTTAGCGAGGACAATGGCGTTGCTCTTGGAGTTTTTGACAATCTTATTGGCGAAGAGAAGGTCATCAACCTGTTCGGGGGTAACAGCCAGAGTGGTCACCTGCTTTAATTCGTCAGGAGTCTCGATTTTGAGGTCGCGATCCTGAACCAGGGCGCCGTTGAGTATTGAACGGAACTGACGCTTTGTTGTAAGCGGTGCCTTCTGGATGAGGATGATGCGATTCTTCTTTTGTTTGAGTATTTCAAGCGCACCGTCAGTATAGGCGGGGGCGATGATTACTTCAAAGAAGATTTTGTTGATTTCCTCAGCGGCAGCTTCGTCGACAGTGCCGTTTGTGATAAGCACACCGCCGAATGCGCTCACCGGGTCACCGGCCAATGCGTCTTTCCATGCTTCAGCTATAGTTGAGCGGGTAGCGAGGCCACATGCATTGTTGTGCTTGAGAATGGCGAATGTCGGATCAGTGAATTCGGAGATTAAGCTTACAGCCGCATCAATGTCAAGGAGATTATTATAGGATATTTCCTTGCCGTGAATCTGCGAGAACATTGCGTCGAAATCACCGAAGAATGTGCCGTTCTGATGTGGATTCTCACCGTAACGCATGTGCTTTGCGTCGTCGAAAGCTATGCGGAGTTCCTTGCAAGAGGGGATTTCCGATTCTACTTCGGTCGAGGCAAAATAGTTGTATATATCGGTGTCATAGCCTGATGATACTGCAAATGCCTGGCCAGCGAACCAACGGCGTTCCTCAAGAGAAGAATCGGCTCCGTTGCGCTTGAGCAAGTCGGCGAGAGGCTTATACTGGGCTTTTGACGCTACGATAATCACGTCCTTGTAATTTTTGGCAGCAGCGCGGATGAGAGAGATGCCACCTATATCAATCTTCTCGATGATGTCGGCTTCGGGTGCTCCTGATGCCACTGTGGCGCTGAAGGGGTAAAGGTCGACAATTACGAGGTCGATTTCGGGAATTTCATACTGAGCTATCTGGCCACGGTCACCTTCGTTGTCTCTACGGTTAAGGATGCCGCCAAACACTTTGGGATGGAGGGTCTTGACGCGACCGCCGAGTATTGATGGATAACCTGTCAAATCCTCAACAGCATCACATTTATAACCTAAACTTTCGATAAATGAACGAGTTCCTCCAGTTGAGAGAAACTTTACACCATTTTCATTGAGTGACGACAAAATTTCCTCAAGGCCGTCCTTGTGGAAGACCGAGATGAGAGCCGTCTTGATTCGTTTGTTGTCAGACATGCGGTAAGTATTGATTTTGAGACTGCAAAATTAATGAAAATAACTCAGTAATTAAAGTGATTTAGAAAGAAAAAATGTTATACAACATATATTTTTTACAATTTGCATGTCAGGCGAGAGATGGGATGGGTTGATGCAAAAAAATGGTTGCCGGGGTCTGAGACCGAGGCAACCAAGTGTAATCTTCAAGTAACGACCTTTCGGCTTACTTTCTGATACCGAGCTCCTTCTGGGCGATGATGGCACGGTAGCGGTTGATGTCCTTGCGGATAAGGTAATCCAACAGACGACGACGCTTACCTACCAAAGCCTTGAGTGCTCGAGCGGTCGTATAATCTTTGTGATTTGACCGAAGGTGTTCGGTCAAATGAGCAATACGGACAGAGAATAATGCAATCTGTGCTTCAGGAGAGCCAGTGTCAGTCTTGCCCTTACCGTACTTCTCAAAGATTTCTACTTTTTCATCAGAGTTCAAATGCATTGATACAGATGTTTAAAAGTGATTAAAATATTATAGTTTGCTCAAATGAGCGTGCAAAGGTAATTATTAAATTTAACATTTGCAACACTTTTCGGGCAGTTTTTTATCTTTTGCCTATTAATCGAGGTTGAGATTGTCCTTGGCGGGGTTGCGGAAGTGGATTTTGTGGTCCAGATATTCCTGTGTGGCGATGAGGGTGGGCTTGGGAAGACGTTCGTAGAAGCGTGAGATTTCAATCTGTTCGCGGTTTTCCGAGATTTCCTCAAGGTTGTCGCTGAGCGACGCGAATTCCTGGAGCTTCTTTTCCAGGTCATGTTTCATCTCGCCTGCGATCTGGTTTGATCGTTTGGCTATGATGCATACAGTTTCATAGACGTTGCCGGTGTCTTGGCTCATTCTGATGAGGTCGCGTGTCTGGGTGTTCAGAGGAGCATTTGTCTTCTTGTAATCCATGTTATATTTTGTTGTTTGGTTTTCAGCTTTGATGTTTTTAATCCTTCACGTAGCGCTGGGCTATTTTGAATATGTTGTCAGCCTCTTCGCGGTTGGGGGTGTCAGGATAGTTGTTTATATATGAATAATATTCATCGATTACTTCGCGGAAACGATCGGGCTTTTTCTCGTCGACGCTCTCGCGGGCTTCCTGATAGCGGGCCTTGAGGATGAGCAGCTCGAGGTCTTCTTTGTACTTGGAGTAGGGGTAGTCCTTGATGGCGTTGCGGGCGACGATGACGGCGCTCTCGTAGTTATTGCCGAGATATGTGCCGAGGTTATAATATAGCTGCGCGTTCTCAAGCTGCTTGAGTGTGAGCTTATCCTGGAGCTCGAAAATGGCATTCTGGGCTATTGAAACTTTGTCGCTGCGAGGAAAGTAGTCAAGAAATGACTGCAGCTCCTCTATTGCCTTGATGGTGCCGCTTTGGTCAAGCTGAGGCTCCGGGGAGTCGAGATAGTAGCCATATCCGGCATAGAAGCGGGCAAGCTCGGTGTATTTCCCTTTGGGGTAGTGGGTATAATATGTCTTGAAATATGTCCCTGAACTTTCATAATCCTTGTTTTCGTAGTGGGAGAGGGCAAGGAGATACAGTGAGTCCTCTGCTTTTTCCGATCCTTTGAACTTTGTGACAATGTCGGTAAGCACAGTGGCTGCCTGTGTGTATTTTTTCTGCTCGAATGCGCGCTTGGCGTAGTCGAGCCGGTAGTCGGCATCGGTGCTCTTAAGCACTCGCTGGTATTCACCGCACGAGGTGAACATCATGGCTGTGAGCAGAATGTAGATGTATTTACGCATATTATTTTGACGCTCTTATGAGGGGTCGATATTTCAACTTGCAAAATTAGTAAAAATTTCCATGATGTTCCTAATTTCGCACATATTATTTTTAAGAAGCTTTTCCACAAAAAATGTTAATGATAAGCAGGGACGTCGTGGTGAATCATAGTGGAAATTGACATGGTATAGTGACTGGGCTACCCATAATTGACATTTGTTGTGGCACATCCTCTGATTTCTGCCAAAAAGTATTAATTTTGCGGATGCAAATCTGAGCATACGATGATAAAGATCACAACGCATATAATCCTATTCCTCTCTCTGTTTCTGTCTGCCATTGGTCCGGCATGGGCCGATGGACCTAAGCGCGAATTCCGTGGCGTGTGGGTGGCAACTGTGTGGGGGATCGACTGGCCTTCGAAACAGGGGTCATCACAGGCAGTGCAGCGGCAGCAAAAGAAGGAATTGGATGATCTGCTTGACAGATGCCGCGACCTAAACATGACATCCGTCTTTTTCCAGGTGCGGTCGATGGGCGATGTGATGTATCAGTCTTCCTTGGAGCCATGGTCGGCATTCGTCTCCGGCAAAAGGGGGGAGTCGCCCGGCTGGGACCCTTTGGCCTATGTGGTTGAGGCTTGCCATGACAGGGGATTGGAGTGCTACGCATGGGTCAATCCTTTCAGATGGAGTTCAGGGACAGACTATAATACGGTGCCTGACAAGCGTTGGAAACAGTCGGGATGGTTGCTCGCTCATGGCAAATATACTGTCTTTAATCCAGGTCTGGAAGCAGTGAGAGAGCATATTGTCGAGATATGCAGAGAGATTGTTGAGGGTTACAGGATTGATGGCCTTGTGTTTGACGACTATTTCTATCCAAACAAGATTCCGGAGAACTCTTCGGCTCCTGACTATGAGCTTTATAAATCCACGGCCCCATGGATGGATTTCGGTGATTGGCGTAGGGCTAATGTGCACAAGACCGTTGCTGATGTATATGCCATGATCAATGACACTCGTCCGGGGGTGAAGTTCGGTATTTCCCCAGCCGGTGTTGCCGGAAAGAGCGATACGTCGGCCAAGAAGTGGGGAATGGAAAAATGTGACGTTAAGGCCGCCGACTGGCAGTATCGGGAGATATATTCCGATCCTCTCGGATGGCTTTACCAGCATACAGTCGATTTTATATCACCGCAGATCTATTGGCCTACAACACATGCAACTGCCCCTTACGAGCCGCTTTCACGCTGGTGGAGCGACGCTGCCAATCTGTATGGCCGGCATTTCTATGGAAGTGTGACGATGGAGTCGTTTGCTAAAAATGATACTCCTGAAAATCACAGGCAATTGCTTACGCAGATAGCCACTAACCGTTTGAGCAGCATTGACGGTAACCTCGGAACCGTGATTTACAGCGCCAAGTTTCTTCCTAAGATTTCCGATGAACTTATTGATGGCCACTTCGCTACTCCGTCGGTGACTCCGGCTATGACATGGAAATCCACGCCGGAGTTGCCCGGTGTCACAGGATTGAAAAAGCATGGCAGCAGGCTTGAATGGAATGAGGCCACGCTGGGGAATGAGGTTCTGCGTTACACGGTCTATGCCATCCCTGCTTCTGTGCCTTATGATGACGCGATGGCTGATGACGGTGACGGCATCAGCGGTGACTATCTTCTTGGCGTCAGTTATCTGCCTCGTTATGAAGTGCCGGAGGGGAAATACAGATATGCCGTCTGTGTGCTCGACGGTGCGTCTTGTGAGTCGGAACCGGTGTATATAAAATAAAGTGTTAACATATTTTTGCATAGTGGTGCCCGGATGTTGCTCATCCGGGCACTTAACTTTGTGACGTGACATTTAAAATTATCATTCATCACCTTTAATCAATAGCAGATATGGAAACTCCGGTAATCATTTCCCCTCGTGTCATCGACACTATCAACTCTCTTTCGGATACCGACCGCCGACCCATTTCCAATGCCTTGAGCATGGAGTTTATTCTCGGACAGAATCCGGAGGATACGCTGACCCCTATGCAGAATGTCGTTTATGCCATAATAAGATTCTATGTGGTGCAGGATACACGGCGACATTCCGATATGGCAAAAATTTCATGATTCTTACTGATTCTCACACACTTATTCTATGAAAAACACACATCAGCGTGCCGGCTATATATGACGGCATGTAAAAAAGGCCATAGAGGCGATGGGAAGGTGTGCCTCTATGACCTTTTTATGTTGCGCTATGGAGGGGCAATCAAAGAAGTGCGATGGAGCGTTTGATAAATTCGCTCAGATCGCGTCCCTGCAGAAGTCCGTTGCCAAGGAGTGCGATATCAATCACTTGCTTGATAACAGGCTGAGTGGCAGCATAGTCAGTGATTATAGTTTCCTGCTCCTTGCGTGCTTTGTCTACCGCAGCGAGGAGCTCTTTTTCCTGGGCGGTTTGCTCGTCGGTAGGTTTGTTGTCCTTAATTTCAGCGCGTAGGGCTGTGAGCTTTTCGTTGTCGGAGTTGACTGTGGCGCGTAATGGGCCTACCTTCTCGTCAAGAGCTTTTTGCGCATCTTCGAGTATCCGGGCAATCACAGGCTGCGATGTGTTGACAATCATATTGTAATTGTCAGGCAGTTCTGCGTAGAAACTCATTCCGGGCTGTGTGGCCGCCATGTCCTTCATTCGGCGCATATACTCGTTCTGGGTGATGAGAATCGGGTTGGCCGCCGGGTCAAGTGACTCGAATGAAACGAGGAAATCGCACTTCTCTGTCTTAGGTACCTGACTGTGGAAGAGGTTGGTGAGCAAGGATATCTGATCGGGAGTCAGGCCGGAATCCTTCTTTGTTTCCTTTGGAATGAGGTTCTCAGCCACATCGCTGTCGACACGCACGAAACGAGTCTTGTCGAGCTTGCTTTCGAGCATTGAGATGAAGTGACCGTCGAGTTGTCCGTCCATGAGGAGCACGTTATATCCCTTCTCGTTGGCGGCGTGTATATAATTATACTGTGCCACAGGGTCGGTTGCGTAGATATAGACGATGTTGCCATCCTTGTCGGTTTGCGAAGCCTCCACGAGGGTGCGGTATTCATCGAGGGTGTAATATTTCTCTTCAGTGTCCTTGAGGAGTACGAATTTCATTGCCGCGTCACAGAATTTTTCATCTGTTAGCATGCCGTATTCGATGAAAATCTTTATATCGTCCCATTTTGATTCGAAATCGGCACGGTTGGCCTTGAAGAGTTCATCGAGACGTGAAGCAACTTTCTTTGTTATATACCCTGATATTTTCTTCACTGCAGTGTCGCTCTGCAGATAGGAGCGGGACACGTTGAGCGGAATGTCGGGAGAGTCAATCACACCTTGAAGGAGCATCATGAATTCAGGCACAACACCTTCGACCGAGTCTGTGACATACACTTGGTTGCAGTAGAGCTGAATGCGGTCCTTACGGATTTCAAGATTACTTTTGATCTTAGGGAAGAAGAGGATGCCTGTGAGCGTGAACGGATAGTCCACGTTAAGGTGAATCCAGAACAATGGGTCTTCCTGACCTGGATAGAGCTCGTGGTAGAAATTGCGGTAGTCCTCGTCTGTCAGCTCGCTTGGCTTTTTGGTCCACGTGGGTTCTGTGGAGTTGATGACTTTATCCTTATCGGTGTCGACATATTTTCCGTCCTTCCACTCTTGTTCTTTACCTGACACTACAGGCACTGGGAGGAAGCGGCAATACTTCTTGAGAAGCGCATCGATACGTGCCTGCTCAAGGAATTCCTTGTTATCATCATCGATATACAGGATGATGTCAGTACCTCGTGTTGCCTTTTCGGTGGGCTCCATCGTGTACTCAGGGCTACCGTCGCATTCCCATTTCACTGCTTCAGCTCCTTCTTTGTAGCTGAGAGAACGGATTTCAACCTTCTTGGCTACCATGAATGCAGAGTAGAAACCGAGACCGAAGTGCCCGATTATAGCATTGGCTGTATCTTTGTATTTGTTTAGGAATTCTTCTGCTCCGGAGAATGCTATCTGGTTGATATACTTGTCGATGTCATCGGATGTCATGCCGATGCCGTGGTCACTGACGGTGAGTGTGCCGGCTTCTTTGTCGACTTTCACCTCGACACGCATTTCGCCGAGTTCGCCCTTGTATTCGCCGAATGAGGCAAGGGTCTTTAATTTCTGTGTCGCGTCAATGGCGTTTGACACCAATTCGCGCAGGAAGATTTCGTGATCGGAATAAAGGAATTTTTTGATGACCGGAAATATATTCTCGGTGGTAACTCCAATTTGTCCTTTTTGCATAGTATAAGTTGATTTTTAGTTTGTTACAGTTGAATGCAGGGATTAAACCCTTACCACTATAACACTTCAGCAAATAAAATGCCAAATAGGAATACTGACAAAATCTGTTAAAAATACTGCAAAAATGGCAGGACTTCTATAAACCAGGATAGGGTGTAGGTGGTGTCGGGACTACCGCCTCTGCCGGTGTCACGCTGTCGGTTATGATGATCGGGGAAGTCTCGACTTTCCGTCTTGTGTAAGCGACGGAGATTGACATTGTGTCGCGTGGCACATTTATATTGTGTCTGTCGAAAATCGATGTCGCGTTCTTTACAAACGCGTTTCTTGCCTGCCTCCATCCGGGCGCCAGCTCAGGCGATTCGGCCGGAAGCAGCTTGTAGTTGTCGCCGGGTGTCACCGGCGGCTCCACGAATACCAGTCGGTAGGAAGCGCTTTTCACGTATGCACGTCTCTTCATGTCGCGGGCAAGCACTACGCGGGCCATAGCACCTCCACGCGTGTCGGTGGTGCGCATGGCCGATATGAAATTCCCCAGCGAATATACAAGGAAGTAGTTGTTGCCGTTCTTCTCATTATACCCCATTTCCATGGGCTGTATCACGTGAGGATGTCCGCCGATTATCAATTCGACCCCGAGATCGGCAAGATAGGCTGCGAGACGTTTTTGACTTGTATTAGGGAGGAGGTGGTATTCATCACCCCAATGCAGGCATGCAGCTATGATTTCAGCACCCTTCTCACGTGCTTCACGCACATCCTTGGCTATTAGGTCGCGGTCGATGTAATCGATTTCTATGTCAGTTGTCTTGCTGATGCCGTTGGTGCCATAGGTATAGTTGAGGAATGCCACTTTGAACCCGTTGATGTCATGTATTGCCGGTAATATCGAGTCGCGGTGAGCCTTGTTGCGGTATACTCCCACATATGGTATCCCCTGTTTTTCAAATTGTCCGATAGTTCGTATGACCCCCTTGTCTCTCCGGTCAAGGATATGATTATTGGCGGCAAGCACAAGGTCGAATCCAGACTTCGTTATTGCTCTCAGGTAATTGTCGTGGGCGCAGAACATCGGATATCCCGAATAGGGAGCGCCACCCAGAGGTGTTTCAAGATTCACCACCGCAAAGTCGGCGGAGGAGATATACGGCTCCAACGCCTGGAAATAGACGTCATAGTCAAGTGAGCCGTCGGGACGGCGCGCCGCGTCAATCTGTCGCTGATGTTGCATGGCATCACCAGCAAACACTATTTCTGCCGTGTCAGAGGGCATGGCAAGCGGTAAAAGTGCGAGAAGCAGGCTTATCAGGTGCATAGATCGGATTTTTGCGTGAGGAGGATATGCAAGAACTGATTCAAACCATGAAGAGGTGACGGCATCACCCGCAGGCATGAATCAGTTCTGTGATAGTTATGCGGCTTTAGTTGCCGGCAAAGTGGCTTGTCAGCAGTAAATCTCCTTTTTTGCGGCAAGCAGCGTGTTCTTCATCAGCGAGCAGATGGTCATCGGACCGACACCGCCGGGCACTGGTGTGATGAAAGAGCATTTTTCTGCCACGTTCTCAAAGTCAACGTCACCACGCAATCTGAATCCGCTCTTGCGGGTAGCATCAGGCACTCGTGTGGTGCCTACGTCGATGATTACAGCTCCCGGTTTCACCATATCGGCAGTAACGAAGCCTGGACTTCCGAGTGCGGCGATGATGATATCGGCTTCCGCGCATTTTTCCTTGATGTCCTTCGATGCGCTGTGAAGCACAGTCACGGTGGCATTTCCCGGATTTGCTTTCTGCATCATTAGAGTTGCCACGGGCTTGCCGACAATGTTGCTGCGCCCGAGCACCACACAGTTGGCTCCGCGGGTGGGAATCTCGTAACGGCGCAGAAGTTCTATGATGCCGGCCGGAGTGGCTGACAGGAAGCATGGCAAGCCGATTGACATGCGGCCAACATTGATGGGGTGGAATCCGTCAACATCCTTACGGTAGTCGATAGCCTCGATGATTTTTTGCTCGGAAATATGTTTGGGCAGAGGAAGCTGCACGATGAATCCGTCAACCTCGGGGTCGCGGTTAAGCTCGTCGATGGTCTGGAGGAGTGTCTCTTCGGTCACATCGTCCTCAAAGCGGATGAGTGTGGAGCGGAAACCGCACATCTCGCACGCTTTAACTTTGTTGGCCACATAGGTCTCGCTGCCTCCGTCATGGCCCACGAGGATAGCTGCAAGGTGGGGACGACGATGACCGTCAGCCACCATCTGGTCAACTTCAGCTGCTATCTCACGCTTGATGTCATCGGCAATCTTTTTACCGTCAATGAGTGTCATGAATCTATTGGGGATTTATTGGTGTGATTAGGTTGATTTATCGTCTCATACCACGTATGTTGCGCATCATCGACATCGGGTTCTTTATGCCTGACACAGCCTTCATCATCTTGCGTGCGTCTTCAAATTGCTTGATGAGGCGGTTCACCTCCTGGATGTCTGTGCCAGAGCCTTTGGCTATACGTTTACGGCGGCTGCCGTTGATGATTTCGGGATGCTGACGTTCCTGTTCAGTCATTGACCGGATGATAGCCTCGATGCCTTTGAAAGCATTGTCGTCGATATCGATATCCTTGATGGCTTTACCTACTCCAGGTATCATAGAGGCAAGTTCTTTGAGATTGCCCATCTTCTGGATTTGCTGGATCTGCTGCAGGAAATCGTTGAAATTAAACTGGTTCTTTGCTATTTTGCGTTGAAGTTCACGAGCCTGTTTTTCGTCGTAGGCATTCTGGGCTTTTTCCACGAGTGAGACGATGTCGCCCATGCCGAGGATACGGTCTGCCATACGTGAGGGATGGAAGAGATCGAGCGCGTCGAGTTTCTCACCTGTACCCACGAATTTGATCGGCTTGGTGACCACTGTGCGGATTGACAGAGCCGCACCACCGCGTGTGTCGCCGTCGAGCTTGGTGAGCACAACACCATCGAAGTCGAGACGGTCATTGAACTCTTTGGCTGTGTTAACCGCATCCTGACCGGTCATCGAGTCAACCACAAACAGAGTTTCCTGAGGCTTTACTGCCTTCTTGATGGCAGCGATTTCCTGCATCATCTGCTCATCCACCGCAAGACGTCCGGCGGTGTCGATGATGACGAGGTCGTTATGGTTGGCCTTTGCGTATCTGATTGCGTTCTCGGCAATCTCCACAGGATTCTTGTTGCCGTCCTCTGTGTAGACAGGAACATCAATCTGTGAGGCAAGAACCTTAAGCTGGTCGATGGCCGCGGGACGATACACGTCGCAAGCCACAAGGAGGGGACGTTTGCCCTGTTCCGACTTGAGTTTGCGCGCGAGTTTGCCTGAGAATGTTGTCTTACCGGAACCTTGCAGACCTGACATCAGGATTATGGCCGGATTGCCTGAAAGATTGACATTGGCGGTCTCGCCACCCATGAGGCGTGCGAGTTCGTCATGCACAATCTTCACCATAAGTTCTCCCGGCTTGATGGCGTTGATCACGTTCTGGCCCATGGCCTTGGCCTTCACCTCGTCGGTAAACTGCTTGGCCACTTTGAAGTTGACGTCAGCCTCCAAAAGGGCACGACGTACATCCTTTAGGGTTTCGGCTACGTTGATTTCGGTGATTTTGCCTTCACCTTTAAGTATTTTAAAACTTCTCTCAAGTCTTTCGCTTAGATTCTCAAACATCAGTTATATTTTGGGTTTCTCGCCTCTGTGAGGGTTGTTTTTCTATTATTGTTTTGATTATTTTTTTACGCTTGGCCGGGAGGATGAGCCTATTTTATAAGCCTGTTGGTCTTGGTGTCGGGAAAGAGCACCACCGGCTTGTGGGTTTTGGCCTCCTCGGGAGTCATGGATGCATAGCACATGAGTATTACCACGTCGCCCACCTGGACCTTACGTGCGGCCGCACCGTTGAGACAGATTACTCCTGTGCCGCGTTCGCCGGCTATGGCATAAGTGTCAAACCGCTCGCCGTTGTTATTGTCTACGATATAGATGCGTTCGCCGGGGAAAATGCCGGCTGCATCCATCAGATCCTGGTCGATTGTTATACTTCCTATATAATCCAGACGTGCTTCCGTGACTGTGACGCGGTGTATCTTGCACTTCAGAAGTTCGAGTGTCATTTTTTTGACGGGTATTTAATATTGTCGATGAGTCGTACATCGCCACAGAACACTGTCACGCATCCTACGGCCTGTTGTGTCTCGTTCCAGTCGGTTATCGGCTGCATGGTCAAAGCGTCCACTATCTCGTAGTACTCGACCTGCATGTGAGGGAAGGAGTTGATTTCATCTATCACATAGTGTTTGGTCTCCTCTACGCTATGGCCTGCCGCCCATTCGAGACTACCTTCAAGTGTGCGATGGATAGCAGGGGATATTGCGCGTTGTTCAGGGGTGAGACGAACGTTGCGTGAGCTCATGGCCAAACCGTCATCCTCACGTTTGATGGGGCAGTCCACTATCTCGATCTCGAATTTCTCGAGTTCTACCATGCGGCGTATCACAGCTATCTGCTGGAAATCCTTTTCGCCGAAATAAGCTCTGGTGGGACGCGTGAAATCAAAGAGCTTGCTCACTATCTGTGCCACACCGTTGAAATGGCCTGGACGCATCGCGCCTTCCATAACTTCTGCCACCGGGCCGAGGTCAAACACCCTTGTGTCAGGAGTAGGATATATCTCTTCAACCGAGGGGATGAAGGCATAGTCAACACCGGCTTTCTCAAGGAGGGCCATGTCGGCCTCTTCGGTTCGCGGATAGGTGGTGAGATCTTGGGGATTATTGAACTGGGTAGGGTTTACAAACACGCTTACAGCCACTGTATCGTTCTCTTTGCGAGCACGTTCTATCAGTGACAGATGGCCGGCATGGAGTGCCCCCATGGTGGGAACGAGACCTACGCTTCCGGCTTCACGAGCCTTCGATAGCTTGGCTTTTAATTCTGCTACAGTGCGAATTATTTCCATTTGTTATAACATCTGAAATTTCAGACCGCAAAATTACATATTATTCTCAACAGTCGCAAATATTTCTTTAATTTTACATTTATGCTGAGTCATAAGAATGGGTTTGATGCCAACTGTCTTCAGAAGATGAGTGTAGAGCTGGGAATTGCCGATACTTCATGGGTTACAAGGACCTTTTAACGGCCTATGAAGTCATCTGTAATCAGTTTCAAGGAAATCAAGACTCTTATCTAACTTTATTTTCCCTTTCACAGACACTTTAATGCCTAAAGCCGCTCCAAGACCGGCCTCTGGATTCTCCTCGAATTTTCTCAGTGCTTTTAACATTGAAATGCGGTCGGTTTTTTCATAATGGTCTTTTCCTATCACAGGACCAATCTCTCGCTGTGTGGCGTGAATGCCGGTCGCCGTGAAACTATGCTGACCTGTGCTTTCCGATGCCTCCAGGATCAGCCCTGGCAATCCTGATAATTTCCAAGGTCCATCCTGTATTGGAATCTCGGTCGTAAACCAGGCCTTCCATGTGCGACCTCTGAAGTTGCATGTCGCCATTCCGCACTCATAACCAAGAATTGTCTTGGTGGAATCTTCGATTGTCCAGTTCTGTGTCTCGTAAGGCTCGGTGTATGTAAACATCATGGCTATCTGCCCATCATACACTTCTGTGGTTCCATTGGTTTTAGATTTCAGGATGTACATAGGGAGTTTGCGTGATGGTACTGATTTGATATTGCCGGATGAGAAGGCGGCCATCTTCATCTGATTGTAGATCTCCTTGCCTTCCGGAGTATATTCCAGTGAATCCACATATTGAGTCTCTGGACTAAAGAATTTGGATTCGGTTGCGTTCGCAAGCAATATCAACTGATGATTTTGATCCTTGCCAGTCCGATGAAAATGATGGTAGTCGTAGCTGACCTCTATGTCAGCCCTTTCTTGCGCAACCGTAGCTAATGTCATGATTGACAAGATTATGAAAGTAGTTATTCTGGCCATAAATGTTTTCTGTTTTTACATAGCTAATCTGAAACCTATATAAGACGACCGGAAGTTCGGATTGCTTACACACCGCCATGCCGGTCGACCATGGGTTGATAATATTGAATAATGGCCTCCACGAAGCACCTTGCCGATATCCGATGATTTCGCCCCTTTGGGATTATTCTGTGCCCCTTTGGGATATGCGTCATACCAATCATTGACCCATTCCTGGACATTGCCACCCATATCGTAGATATCTAATTCATTTGGTTGTTTAGTGCCAACTGCATGTGGCAATTTGTCTGAATTATCGAAATGCCATGCTACGGAATCTGGATGATTGCTGCCAATGAATATAAAGCCTTGTGATTGATTACCACCACGAGCGGCATATTCCCATTCGGCCTCAGTCGGAAGACGGTATTCTTTATTGGAGATTTTGTTGAGTCGCTTAATAAACTCCTGAACATCATTCCATGAGACGTTACTTACCGGCAGATTGTCATCTTTGATTTTGCTGGGATTTGTCCCCATGACTTCTTCCCATAGCCGTTGGCTTACTTCATACTTTCCTATATGAAAATCCGAGACTGACACCTTGTGTTTGGGCTTCTCGATGTGCATGGCCGATTCGTCATTCTCATCAGAGCCCATTTGGAACGTTCCTCCTTGCACAAAAATCATTTCAATCTCCGGAAGATTGTTTTGGGCATTAGCAATCAATGGAGTTATTAAAGTGAATACTGCTAATGTTACTACAATATATTTAATTCTTGATGACATAGCTTTAATGATAGTCAGTTTCGAGGAAATCAAATTTTTCATCGGGTTTTGATATATTTGCAGGATCAGTTACCCTGACAATTACACCTTTTGCGGCTAAAGCTCCTTGCGGATTATCAGCTATCGCACGCTTTGTCCTAAGTATTTCTTTTCTGTCAGACTGCTCATATTTTTCAATTCCATAAATTTCACCGATTGGTTTGTCGGTCATGATAATACCGTCGGCATAAAACCCTAATCCACTTGGAACTGACACTTCAAGAATCAGCCCGGGTAAACCACGGAACTTCCATGGACCATCGGGAATCGGTATTTCAGTGGTGAACCAAGCAGTCCATTTCCGTCCATGGTAATTGGTCGTGGCCTCTACACACTCGTATCCAAGAATATTTTTTGTTGAATCTCCGATTTCCCAGTATATTTCATTGAACGGCTCTGTGTAGAATACCGGCTCGTCGCTCAACATATCATAGACTGTTGATGTTGAGTTAGCCGATGATTTAATGACATAGATATTCTCAGTTTTGCGAGGGAGCTTATTCATATCTATTACGCCCTGTGAAATCATTGCTTCCATGGCAGCCAACTGGGTCTTCTTATAATTGGCTTGTCCTTCGGGTGTTGATGTGATGGAGTCGATTTGTTCAGATTTCGGACTATAATATTTGGAGTATTGAGAGTTGGCAAGAAGATGATAATTCTGATCTCTTTCTCTGCCATTGGCGTAGAAAGAGTGGGCATTGTAGCTGACCTCTATGTCAGCCCTTTCTTGCGCAACCGCAGCTGATGTCATGATGGCCACAGCTATGGCAGTTATTATTCTGTTCATACGTATCATGATCTGGTTTTATGTAATCAACTATTTCGCCGGGAAATGGTCCGTGTATCAGATGTTTTGATAAGCTCCGGTCTGAATCCCTTGGAAATCTATGTTGTGTAGTGGATTGGCAGGTAATCATGACAAAGTTACTTTAAAATGCTGACATCCACAATAGTGTAAACTATAAATGGAAGAGGTGCGGGCAAATTGAATATACAGCCTTGCCACCGTTTTGATTATTTAACGTTTAGAGGCTTGTGTGTTAAATCTCGTTGATGGATAATGCCACTTCAGGGTTATTTTCGTACCTTTATACTTCCTTTTAAAGGATAGATAATGCAACAGGAATTTGCTTCACGACTTTTGGAGGGGGCTGTGACAGAGTTGTCGCGTCTCCCCGGGATAGGGCGCAAGACGGCTTTGCGTCTCGCTCTTCATATATTGCGGTGTGACGAAAGCATAGGAGTGGCCCTTGGTGAGGCTATTGTCAATATGCGTCGCGGCATACGGTATTGTGGTGTCTGCCATAATATCTCAGAGACTGAGGTATGCCCGATATGTGCCAATGAACGCCGCGACCGTTCCACTGTGTGTGTGGTGGAGAGCGTGAAGGATGTGATGAGCTTCGAGAACACCGGACAGTATTCCGGTCTGTATCACGTGCTTGGTGGTGTGATTTCCCCTATGGAAGGGGTTGGCCCTGATCAGCTGGAGATTGATTCTCTTGTCGAGCGTGTGGCAGGTGGTGATGTTAAGGAAGTGATATTGGCGTTGAGTGCCACGATGGAGGGGGAAACGACTAATTTCTATCTCTACCGACGGCTTGCTCCCTATAGCGATGTCAAGATAACCCAACTTGCCAGAGGGGTATCGGTTGGCAATGAGATTGAATACACTGACGAGATTACACTTGGCCGTTCGCTCCTTAACCGCACCCTGTTCTCTGATTCGATTAAGCGTTGAATGTGTGAGCTCAAAATAATCGGCCCGACATTCCGAGTAAGAACTGGGATGTCGGGCCGATCGGTTATTATGGCTCCTTAAAGCATTTTCTGATAGAGATATGCATCCGTGTATACTCCTGCCGATTTCAGCCATGATTTTAGCCGTCCGCTGATACGGTAGCCTACTTTCTCGAATAGATGGCGGCTGTGGAGATTGCTCTCTGCAACAGTGCAATAGAGTTGGTGGAGCGATAATCTCGTCCTGCAGTAATTCTCAACAAGCCTTAACGCCTCGGCTCCATAACCCTTAGCTTGGTGTCCTTTGGCTATCAGTATGCCTATTCCACACCGAGAGTTTATTGGGTCGAACTCACACAAGTCGAGTGTGCCGATTGTCTCTTTGCTGTTAGTCAGCTCAATCATCAGCCGTAGCTGCTTTGCAGAGAATATGTCAGCATCATAATTGTTGACGTAGTCCCACAGCTGTTTGCGAGAGTAGGGAGCAATGGTGACTCCGGTGCACCAAAGCGATGAATCGTTCTCCCACGTATAAAGGATATCGACATCTATCGGCTCAAGTGCGCGAAGTGTTATTCTTTGGCTGGTGAGAAGCGGACCGTTCATACACCTATTTATATTTATATAGTGTACGATTAGCCCTCTTCTGCAAGGAAGCGTTCCACATCAAGGGCCGCTTTGCAGCCCATGCCGGCTGCTGTGATAGCTTGGCGATACATCGGGTCAGCCACATCGCCTGCGGCAAATACTCCGGGTATATTTGTAATGGTGGTTTCGCCTTTGACCTTTATGTAGCCGGTGTGGTCGCATTCGATAAATGGGCGGAATACTTCGGTGTTTGGCGTGTGGCCTATCGCGAGGAAGAATCCGTCAACCGGGAGGTCGTAATGCTTCTCTTCTGCAGTGCCGACCTTTTCAACAAGGTGTGCTCCTTCGAGATACTCTTCGCCATAAAGCCCTTCTGTAGTGGTGTTGAAGAGGACTTTGATATTGTTTTTGTCGAGCACACGTGCCTGCATGACTTTTGATGCACGCAAGTGGTCCTTACGCACAATTAGATACACTTCAGCAGCGAGATTGCTCAGATAGAGAGCCTCCTCGCAAGCAGTGTCACCACCACCCACGACCGCTACTTTCTTGCCGCGATAGAAAAATCCGTCGCATGTAGCGCATGCTGATACGCCGAGTCCGGAATATTTTTTCTCATCTTCGAGTCCAAGGTAGCGGGCAGATGCACCTGTGCAGATAATTACTGTGGAAGCCTCAATGCTGAGGCCGGTGTCGGTCTTTGCCAGAAAGGGCCGTTGAGAGAAATCAACTTCTTTCACGAAGCCAGGGCGGATGTCGGCTCCAAATCTCAAGGCCTGCTTACGTAGGTCCTCCATGAGCTGCGGGCCTGTGATGCCTGCCGGATGTCCGGGGAAATTCTCTACTTCAGTGGTGGTTGTGAGCTGTCCTCCAGGCTGATATCCTTCGATCATGAGGGGTGCTATGTTGGCGCGCGATGTATAGATGGCAGCCGTGTAACCGGCTGGTCCTGAGCCTATGATAAGGCATCGAGTTTTAATGTCAGACATGGTTGTTACGGTTTTAAAATAGTTCGTTATTGATGATTATAATAAATTACATTAGAGTGTTATAAATGTGTTATCTCAGGTCAACAACCGGCACATCAGGATATTTTTTCGGATCGAATCGGAAGTGCGACATCGGAAGTGTGGGACCTTCGGTAAGCTTGTTGATTTTTATGTTGACCTGCTGGCGGTTGGCCATCACAAGCTGTATTTTAGTGGGGTAGAGGGTGGTTGCATCCAAAGTCAATACCACTGTCTTTATGTCGCTTTTCGCCGAGATGGCGGTGAGTCGCAATTGCTTTGTCCCTGCCGCGCTCTTTTCAAGTGTGGCCTTGTAATTTTTGCTGAATGTACGGATGATGGCGAATGGGTTGACCTGCTGCAACTCCTCCGGTGTCGGCTCGGTGATGTTAACCTCTCCGATATGCGAAGAATAAGTCCATTGGGTCTTGCCGTCATACCATGACACCATCTGGGGCGATGACAAGGTGAAACGTTCACCCGAAATGGTGAGGATGCCGTTCTGGCTGTGGCCGTCGGCCGAGATGGTGTAATCAGCCACCAGCGACTTGGCTTTTGTGACTTTGGCGGCTGCCTGTTGCAGTATAGAGGTTGCGCTTTCAGCCGCTTTGGCCTGAAGCGTTACCATCAGCAGTGCCGCTAATATTGCTAAATACTTCTTCATCATTCTGATAAACAAATAGCAAGGGCCAATGTTCAGAATGGCCCTTAAGTGTTAGTTATTCTCCAGGATATGTTCCAATGTCATCGGATCTACAAGTACCTGTCGGGGCTTACCTCCTTGCGAGGGGCCGACAATGCCGGCGGCTTCCATCTGGTCCATGATCTTACCTGCGCGGTTATAGCCGATAGAGTATCTTCGTTGTAACGACGAAGTTGAAGCCGTGTCGGTGGAGACAACCAGTCGGGCTGCTTCATCAAAGAGCGGGTCACGGTCTCCTAAACTTGCAAGGCTTCCGCCATCAGTGGTCTCAGGTATATATTCGGGTAATTCGTAAGCGTGTGGATAGCCTACTTGGCAGTCGATGGCGTCGCAGATGGCTTTGACTTCGGGAGTGTCGATGAACGCACACTGCACTCGGTCAATTTTGCCATTGTTAGAGAAGAGCATGTCACCTCTGCCTATCAGCTGGTTAGCACCGGGACGGTCAATGATGGTTCGGGAGTCAACCATCTGGAACACTCGGAATGCCACACGACCTGGGAAGTTGGCTTTAATGACACCGGTTATCACATTGGTCGACGGACGCTGGGTGGCAAGAATCATGTGTATGCCTACTGCTCGGGCCTTTTGGGCAATTCGTGCTATCGGGGTCTCGACTTCCTTGCCGGCAGTCATTATGAGGTCGGCAAACTCGTCAACTATAACCACTATGTAGGGGAGATAACGGTGTCCCTTTTCAGGATTAAGGTGGCGGTGTACGAAGCGGTCGTTATACTCCTTTATATTACGCATAGAGGCGTCTTTGAGCAGCGCATAGCGGTTGTCCATCTCCACGCAAAGCGAGTTGAGCGTGGCCACCACTTTTGAAGGGTCGGTGATGATGGCATCTTCTTCGTCGGGTAGCTTGGCCAGGTAGTGGCGTTCGAGCTTCGCATAAAGGCTGAATTCCACCATCTTCGGGTCGATAAGCACAAACTTCAGTTCGGCGGGGTGCTTTTTGTAGAGCAGAGAGGCGATAATGGCGTTGAGCCCCACTGATTTACCCATACCGGTCGCACCGGCAACCAACAGGTGGGGCATCTTGCAGAGGTCAGCCATGAAAACATCGTTGGAGATGGTGCAGCCCATGGCCATGGGAAGGTCCATAGAGCTGTTGGCATATTGCTCTGATTCTATTATGGACCGCATCGACACGGTCTGAGGATCCTTGTTTGGAACTTCTATGCCTATGGTGCCTTTGCCAGGGATAGGTGCTATGATGCGTATGCCAAGAGCTGCGAGGCTGAGGGCGATGTCATCTTCAAGACGCTTGATTTTGGCTATGCGGACACCTTCGGCCGGCACTATTTCATATAGAGTGACAGTCGGTCCCACAGTCGCTTTTATCTGTGAGATGGGAATGCCGTAATCATTCAATGTCTTAGTGATGCGGGCTTTGTTTTCTTCCATCTCTTCCGAGTCAACGCTTTGTCCGTTGTGCTCTACTGCACGAAGCAGGTCAATTGACGGAAATTTGAAATGCGACAACTCGGCTGTAGGGTCGTAAAGATCTCCTGGTTCATTTATAGCGGCTGTCGGGGTGTCTCTGAACAGAGGTTGCTCCTCGTCTTCCTCTGTCTCGATAGTGTCAAGCGCCTCATCTTGACCGTCATCTTCCTGGTTGCCGAAAAGAGGTGAATACTCTTCTTCATCGGGCTCCTCCTCGGTTCCGATTTCTTCACGCTCACATTCCATGTTGTCCGCCAGGGTGTTGTCAAAGAGGGGCATTTCGGTCGTGGGTATCTCGTCATCAACCACGGATATTTCATCCGGTTCGTTTTCCTCCGTTTCCTGTATCTCAGTCGGGGTCGCCTTGATGGGTGGAGCGGCAGGGGTGAAGAGTTGACTTGCGGAAGGTTTGCTCTCCTGCCGGGGTTGTGTGGTGGCGTCCGCTACGGCTGACTGGCTCTCTTGTGCCCTTATCTGAGCTTCATGTTCGCGCGCTTTGGCCTCCTCTTCACGCATTTTGATTTCACGTGCGGCCTCTTCCTCGGCTTCCATTCTGAGACGCTCAGCCTTTCGCCGGGCCTGATGCTCACGGAATTGGCTGTATTTACCACCGAATATCATGAATATTCTCTTGAGTTCAGTGAGATAGAGGAATATTACCATGCCGGCCATTATTATGCTCACTCCAAGCGCACCCCAAATCCCTGTGAAGGTGATGAGACGTTCATTCAGCAGATGGCCATGTCGTCCGCCCCAGTAGACCGGGGACGCAAGTTCATAGGTGGCAAGGCCGCACACAATAGAGAGGGCTATCGCTGTCAGCAGGCATCGCATTGTCAGCGACCAGAAGCCGGGACGATAGACTTTCAGCATGCCAAGTCCGCAAGCTGCGAGGTAATATATGAGGATGAAAGATCCAACGCCAAGCCAATCATACAGGATGGTGTGTGCGAGCCATGCTCCGAACGGTCCCCCGGCATTGCCGATGAGTTCAGGGTCAAGGTCGTCGTTGAGCACGGCACTTTGGTCGCTTCCGATATTGGCGAAGTATGATATTGATACCAGAAGAGTATATGCTGCGAAAATAACGAATACGAGGCCGAGGAAGCGCACTGTGCGTGAATCGGTGACTACTTTCAGCGCTCTTGCGAACCCAGAGGTAGCCGATGGGTTGACTTTTGGCTTTGCTTTCGGTATATCATCGACTGTGGTCGTTGCCGTTCCTGCGGATGCTGTCGCCGCATTCCCGGTGGTGACATTGCCGGATGCTTCGTCGTCAAACCGAGTGGCCATCGTGGGACGGTCACTGGGTTGAGAGGTGTAGCGCTGCTCCTGACGGTTATTTTTGCCGTTGAGGATTGCCTCCGCATCATAGGACGTGGAGTCGGTGTATGATGTCTCGTCGATAGGTGAGTAAGAAGTTGGCATTATTGGTGTGGTTGGTGTGTGCAGTAAAGTTCTTGACTGTGCTATAATGTTGTTTTTGCTATTACGAATGAATGCAATTTGAATAGCAAAATTACGAATTTTATTTTACAAAATCAATCAGTAGCCTTAGATTATTTGCATGAACCAACAGTTAATTAACGGTGTTTAATTAGTGTAATTGAAAAGAATTATAAAATCAGAATAATATGAAAAAAATTGGTATATTTTACGGTTCAACTACCGGCACGACCATGGAAGTGGCTGAGGAGATCGCAAATCAGCTCGGAGTTAATCCTGAAGATGTTCATGATGTGGCATCAACAGCGCCTTCGGCAGTTGGTGATTACGATGTCCTTATCCTTGGTGCCAGCACGTGGGGCAGTGGTGATCTGCAGGAGGATATGGCCACATTCCTTGATGGAGTGCAGGCCCTCGACTTGCGTGGCAAGGAGGTAGCGGTGTTTGGTTGTGGCGATGAGTCGATGAGTGACACGTTCTGCGATTCAGTCGGTGAGATTTATCATCGTCTGCATGACACGCATCCTGATTTCATCGGTCCGTTTAACAATAAAGGCTATGACTATGAGCACTCTGGCAGCGATGTGGAGGGCGTGATAGTAGGTCTGTGCATCGATAATACTAATCATCCCGATGAGACCAAGGCGCGAGTTAAAGCCTGGTGTGATGAGCTTAAGAAAGAAATATGTTAGAAAATGTGAAAATGTTTTGCCGATGTGAAAAATTATTCTTAAATTTGCACCTCAAATTGTGGAATATTAAAAAATAAAAATATACGGCAATGAAAAGAACATTTCAACCTTCTAACAGAAAGAGAGTTAACAAGCATGGTTTCCGCGCTCGTATGGCTACCCCCGACGGACGCAAGGTACTCGCACGTCGTCGCGCTAAAGGTCGTGCACGTCTGACAGTATCTGATTCTATCGCTGGAAAGTAATCCTCTCCTAAGTAATCAGAACTTACAAAATCAGGGCTCATTGGCTTATGCCGTTTGAGCCCTGATTTGTGCTGTCCGTGTTAAACTTCATCCGAATTACATATAAGATAACGGCCACCTCATGATGTCGCATGAGGTGGCCGTAAAATATTTTAAGCTATGAATTTGGCTTAGAACAGATAAGCAAGTGAGATGGTCCAATAGCGGTTTTTGCCTTCGATGCCGGCTGCTTCCGCGCTATTGAACATGTTGACTGCTTTGGTGAGGCCGAGGCCATAACGGGCATTTACGTCAAGATGGCTGAAAAGCTGTACGCCGAAGCCGAAATTGACAGCCCAGTCAACCGATTTGTTTTTGTAGGCATTCTCGATGTGCTGACGGCTTGTGAGGAACGAAACGCTGGGACCTACGGCAAGGTAGGGGACAAGCAGCTTGCTCACAACCGGAAGAGAGAATTTGTATTTGAGGTTAAGGGGAATCTCGATATAGTCACGGTTGTCCTTGGTGAGATTGTTCTCGGTGAGGAATTTTGTGTTACGGCGGACGTACATGGCTGAAAGATCGAATCCGAGTCCGATGACAGGCACTGTGAATTCAGTCATGACACCGGCAGTCCATCCTGTCTGGTTGTCTGCGTCGATCACGCTCTTGTCAAAGTGCATGCTGTTGACAGTGAGACCAACTTTCGGACCGAATTTAAACTGAGCCTGCGCAGGCATTGATGAGGCACCAACAATCAAAATTAATGCCATGAAAATGACTTTGATAGCTTTCATAAGTTAAGTATGGAAATATGATTATTTTTGCAAAGTTAAACATTTATTCTTTAAAAACGGATGTTATTGCGGTAAATAATTTCGGCTTGTGTCCATATCGGTCGGTCATTCTACCAATAGTAAGAATTTTTCCTTGCTGATACGACTTTTCCATCCTGCACACCAATTACATATCCCTCCGGATACCGCCATATTTCAGCAGATTTGCCGTTGAAAGTGGCAGTCTCCTTTCTTATGGGTTCTCCGAACGCTTCGGTGAGCATCTCCTGCGACATTCCTTCCGTGACGTGCTGGAATGCAATTTTCTCGCCATAATCCTCCCCGTATTTTTCAATCAGGCTATCTCGGCGTTCCTTCCCTACGAATCCGGCTACTATGTGTCCATAAGGAATTCCTTGCAACCGTTGGCCTTTCCCATCATCAAGTATGAGGTATGCGCCATTCCCATGCAGCTCGACGCCCATGTCAACGGCTTTGTATTCCGCTTTTTCTTCGGTTTGCACAGTACCTCCATCTACGAGTCCTATCCGCTTGCCCAGTGCATAAAATGTTTTTCCGACATGAAGCTGTTTCATTTTCTCATAATTTCCGAGACATATAAAATTGTAGGTGGTCATTAAACTCGGGATATAGTATACTTCATCGCCTGTCTGCTGTTCCTGCAATAAAAAGCAATATCGGGAATTGTGCTGACAGAAAACTTTGATCACCTGGAAATATTTTCCTACCACGGCATCAGGGGCAGTGTTGCCAGGACCTTCCTCCATGCGATGGTAGGTAGGGGCTTTGCCCAAAAGAGGATTCTCGGAGAAGAAAGCATCCGGATAGCCGTTGGTATCATTCTTCATCCCTTGAAAGAATAATGTCTGTCCGGGAAATTTTGGATAATTGTGATAGGACTGATGAAACGGAGCAAGGCTATCGTATGGTATGGCATTTTGTATAGTATATTCGACTATGCCGTCTCCGGGTGTCACTATATTAAGTTGGGCGTGACCCTTTTGTATTGTCAAGGCTGCCAGCAGAACAATTAAGGAGGAGTATATTTTCATATTATTCACACGCGAGGGTCAACAGGTCATCGCGTCGCAGCAAAGTTAATTATAATATTTTGAATCATTAGCAATTACAGAGTATGATTTTATGGCGCTATATAAACTTACACCCCTGATGCTGTATGGTCGCATCAGGGGTGAGGTTTAGGGTTGTTCGAGTCTGTTACGAGTGTATTTTGAATAGACTAAGAATTCATGATTAGTCCTGGAACTCGATGAGAGGGGCGTCGGTGCCGACAACTTCGTCGATTGACACGAGCACTCGTTTCACCACGGCGTCGCTTTCGGCCATCACGTCGTTCTCCATTTTCATCGCTTCGTACACCAGAAGAATGTCGCCTTTCTTGACGGCTTGTCCGTCCTTCACTGCGATTGAGACAATGCGCCCTCCCATAGGAGCAGAAAGCACTGGGCCGGTGATGGGTTCCACCTCTACCTTTACTTCCTCTTCCACTGGTTTCGGTTTTGCTGCCTCTTCCTTGGCAAACTCTTCAGAGCGACGTTTGCGGAGGAATCCGTTGGCTACCGATGGCAGAAGTTCCAGAAGGAGATATTCCTCATTGTTTGAAGCCAGTTTCTTTCCGCCGAGCTCAGGGAGTTCAGGGTTTTCCGGCTTTTTGTATTTAGTCACATCGTAGGGGGTCTCTACCGGGCTGCCTGTGATTTTCTCACGGAATGCTGGGTCGATGGGCACAGGTGTTTTGCCGTACTCACCTTTCACGAGTGAGATGAACTGGTTAGAGGTGTTGGAGTAGTCGGGCTTGCCATTCTTGCGGTCAAGGGCCACAAGTACGGCCTGGCTGCCCACAATCTGGCTTGTAGGGGTCACCAACGGAATCAGACCGGCATCGCGGCGCACCATCGGGATGAGGCGCATGGCATCCTCCAGAAGGTCTTCGCTCTTCAGCTGCTTGAGCTGTGCAACCATGTTGGAGTACATACCGCCCGGAACCTCGGCATTCTTGACAAGTTCGTTGGGCTTGGGGAAGTTGAAGTAAGCCTCGATCTTATGGCAGGCGTCAAGGAGGGCGGCCTCGTCATGGGCTTTTGCAAATTCGATGGCACTGTCAAAGAGTGCGAGTATGTCGGCCGGGAGCTGATCTTTGAGCGGATCAAACTCGATAGGCATGTGGTCGCGGTTGAGGTCGAAGTCTGCCAAAGCCTTGCGGGCGTTGTAGAGTTCCTTGCGGATGCGGCCCACAGCTTCCATGTTGACTTCAAGTTCCACACCCATACGTGTGCAGAAGATGTAGATGAGCTCTATGGCAGGAGCTGCCGAACCTCCTCCAAACCACCAGATGTTGGTGTCGAGGATGTCTACTCCGTTGATGATTGCCATGAGCGCGGATGCAAGGCCATACCCGGGAGTACAGTGTGTGTGGAAATCCACCGGCACCTTGAGCTCGCGTTTGAAGGCTGAGATGATAGATGCCGCACGGAGAGGATTTACCAATCCGGCCATGTCTTTAAGGGTGATGATTTTGGCTCCAAGGCTCTCCATGGCTTTTGCCTTCTCGACAAAGTATTCATCGGTGAATATCTTTTCGGGCTCGGCCGGGCGGTTGAAGATTGATTTGAGTTTGCCAAAGAATCCACCTTCCTGTTTGGGCGCTTCGGGTTTTGGGTCGACAGTGTAGCACACCGCACCGTCGGCTATACCACCGAGCTGATTGATGAGGCGGATTGATTCCTTCACGTTATCGATGTCGTTGAGCGCGTCAAATATACGCATCACGTTGAGGCCGTTGTTGATGGCCTCTTTGTAAAATCCTTCAAGTACCGTGTCGGGGTAAGGAACATAGCCGAAGAGGTTGCGTCCACGCGAAAGGGCAGAAAGCAGTGAGATGGGGTGCTCGCTCTTTGAGTCCATGGCTTTTGAGATGGTGCGCAGGCGGTTCCAGGGCGATTCGTCAAGGTAACGCATCACTGAATCGGGTACGGCGCCACCCCATACTTCCATGATGTAGAAGTGGGCATCTTCATAGTAGGGGAGCAGCTTGTCGATAGTTGCCTGATTCATACGGGTGGCAAAAAGTGATTGCTGCCCGTCACGCAATGTCAAATCGCGTATTTTTAGTTTAGGTCTTGTCATGTTAAACAGATTTACTAAATTTCATGCAAATTTACGTAAATATCCTGTAATTAAAGAAATTTTTCTTTAATTTTTTTAGATTATTTTAAAAATAGGGGTTATGCTGTTTCTCATATCCGATTGTGGTCTCACCGCCGTGGCCGGGAAGTACCACTGTGTCATCTGGCAGGGTAAACAGGCGCCTCCTGATTGAGTCGAGCAGGGTGGCATGGTTGCCTCGAGGTAGATCGGTTCGTCCTATTGAGCCTTGGAAAAGTGCGTCACCTGTAATTACGAATGATGATTCGGGGCAATATAGTGCTATGCTGCCGGGGGAGTGGCCGGGCACTGAGATGACCTCGATTTTCTCTTCTCCGAGGTGCAGTGTGTCACCGTCATGTAATTCCACGTCGAGGCCAGCGTTGGAGAGGGTGAGTGGAAGGTGAAATCTCTCGGCCTGGGATGTGAGCGTGCGGCCAAGAAAGTCATCTTCAGGATGGGCCTTGATTTCAAGACCGTATTTCTCTTTAATATATGTATTGCCGAATATATGGTCAAGATGCATGTGGGTGTTGATGAGCTGCGTAGGCTTCAATGAGTTGCGCGTCAAGAAACTGTCGATGGCCTCGCGTTCTCGGTCATCAATCATTCCGGGGTCCACTATAGCGGCCTCCTTGCTTTCGGGATCCCACATTATATATGTGTTGATGCCGAACATGTTGAACACGAATCTGCTTACTTTCATAGTTCTACATAGATTAAGTCCTTGGTTGTGAAATATTCCTCGCTGAAATAGTCGCTGAGAGGCACATCGATTATCGGCCGTTTCACTCTTCCGAGTTCGGCTTTCAGGTCGCCGCCTTTCAGGCAGATGAGTCCGTTGGGAAATCCGTTTTTGCTGTCAGGTGAGATGTTCTTTTTTATGAGACGCAGGAGTTCGTCGAGCTGCATCACGGCGCGCGATATGACGAAGTCAACCTTGAGTTTGCATTCGGCTATGTCGCCATGTTGGAATGTCACGTTCTTTAGCCCTATCTCCTCAGCCACAGATGAGGCAACTTTGATTTTCTTGCCGATACGGTCAATGAGATGGAAGCGGCACTCAGGCCACATGATGGCAAGCGGAATGCCTGGGAAACCTCCGCCGGTGCCGAGATCAATGAACGTTGTGCCCGGCTTGGGAGTTATGAATTTTGCTATGGCAAGAGAGTGTAGGATATGATGTACGTAAAGATTATCAATGTCTTTACGTGAAATGACATTGATTTTGTCATTCCATTCCGGATAGAGGGTGCCGAGCTTGTTGAAGCAGTCGATCTGCCACTCAGTCAGCTGTGGGAAATATTTAATGAGTTCTTCCATCTTCGTGTTAACAACTTTAGGAGGTCGTGCGTTGTAAATATATTAAGAGATTTGCAAAATTAACCCATATTTGTGATATTTTGGTTAAATTTGCGAGTAAATTAACAATATATGGTAAAAATAGGAAAATACAACACGATGAAGGTGGTGAAGAATGTGGATTTCGGAGCCTACCTCGATGGAGGTGACGGAGAAGAAATCCTGCTGCCCGCCCGCTATATCATATCACCCTTGCAGCCGGGTGACGAATTGAATGTTTTTGTCTACAAGGATTCGGAGGACAGACCGGTGGCTACCACTGAGCATCCATTTGCTGAGGTAGGCGAATTTGCTTTCCTCCAGGTTAACGCTGTGAATAAAATAGGTGCTTTCCTCGATTGGGGGCTTGTGGCAAAGGAGTTGCTGGTGCCCTACAGTGAGCAGAAGGTCAAAATGCGCCAGGGTATGGTATGCCCGGTGTATGTATATCTTGATGATGCTTCAAAACGAGTGGTGGCGTCAGCTAAGATAGAAAAGTTTCTTGGAAATAAATATCCTCATTACAAGCAGGGGGCATCGGTGAAGGCATTGGTGTATAAGCACACTGAATTCGGCTATAAGGCTATCGTCGATAATCTGTTCCATGGCATGATTTACGAGAATGAGATTTACCGGCCTCTCGAAATCGGTGAGGCAATCACTGCCTATGTGAAACAGATAAGGGAAGACGGAAAGATTGACCTTGTGCTTAATGGAGGAAACGATGGACGTGTGGATTCACTCGTGGAGAAAATCAAGGAGCGTCTGCTTGCAGAACCGGAAGGGTATCTGCCCTTGAGTGATGCTTCGTCTCCCGAATCGATCAGGGAAACGTTCCAGTGTTCCAAGAAGGATTTCAAAAAAGCCATTGGTCATCTCTATCGTGACAAAGTGATCGAGATAACTCCGGGTGGCATCCAGTTAGTGGTGTCGGCTGAGTAAGCGCCCGCCGCGAAATCAGTTTTTGGATATTGAGTCGAGGTCGATTGATGCGAGCTCCCAGAGCGACATTGCATTTTCAAGATCTTTGGTGGCTGATGCATGGCGATCATAAATGTCGGCAGGAGGATTCCCGGCGGCAATGATTGCTTCGATGTCAGAGACTTCCTGCTCGAGACGTGATACTTCGGCTTCGGCTTCTTCAACTTTTTTTCTTGCCTTGCGCACGAGTTTCTCATGTTCGCGCTGCTCGGCATAGGTCAGTTTACGCGGGGCGTTATCGTCTCGCGTTTCTGTTGTTTCGCGCTGGGCGGTTGAGGTTGCTTGTGCAGATTTTGCGGCCTTTTCCTTGTCGGCTTGTTTGGGTGCCGGGGTGGTGCGCTCGAGCTCGGCCAGCGAGGCGAGCTTCTTTTTCTCAAGGAACTCGTAGATGCCACCGAGGCATTCACGCACATGGCCGCCGCCGAATTCGTAGACTTTCTCCACGAGTCCGTCGAGGAACTCGCGGTCGTGGCTCACCACTATCACTGTCCCGTCAAAATCCTTTATGGCCTGTTTGAGAATGTCCTTGGTTTTCATGTCAAGGTGGTTGGTAGGCTCGTCGAGTATCAGCAGGTTGACTGGTTCGAGCAAAAGGCGTATCATGGCAAGGCGCGTCTTTTCGCCACCTGAAAGAACCTTGACCTTCTTGTCTGACGCTTCTCCGCCAAACATGAATGCGCCGAGTATGTCGCGAATTTTAGTGCGGATGTCGCCTACTGCTACACGGTCGATCGTGTCAAACACCGTAAGGTCTTCGTCGAGGAGTTGTGCTTGGTTTTGGGCAAAGTAGCCAATCTTTACATTGTGACCTATTTTCAGATTTCCGGTGAAAGGTATCTCGTTCATTATGCACTTTACTAGCGTCGATTTGCCTTCACCGTTCTTGCCTACGAACGCTACTTTTTCGCCTCGCTTTATGGTGAAGGTAGCATGGTCGAACACCTGATGTTCACCGTATGCTTTTCCCACATTATCTGCTATTACCGGATAGTCGCCCGAACGTGGAGCGGGAGGGAATTTGAGATTGAGGTGTGATGTGTCGACCTCGTCGACCTCGATGCGTTCGATTTTTGCGAGTTGTTTTATGCGGCTTTGGACCTGCACGCTTTTCGTCGCTTTGTAACGGAAGCGCTCTATGAAATCCTCGGTCTCTTGAATCATCTTCTGCTGATTCTGGTAGGCTCGCATTTGCTGCTCGAGCCTTTCCTGCCTAAGCACCACATATTTTGAATAGTTGACCGAATAGTCATAAATCTTGCCTAACGAGATTTCGATTGTGCGGTTTGTCACATTATCGATAAAGGCTCGGTCATGGCTGACGAGCACAACGGCATTGGCTTTTGTGACAAGAAAATTTTCAAGCCATTGGATTGACTCGATGTCAAGATGGTTGGTCGGTTCGTCAAGTAGCAGCACGTCGGGCCGAGTGAGCAGTAGTTTGGCGAGTTCGATACGCATTCGCCATCCTCCTGAAAATTCTGATGTGTGGCGGTTGAAATCCGAACGCACGAAGCCAAGGCCCATCAGTGTCTTCTCCATCTCGGCTTCGCAGTTATCGCTTTCTTCCATGGCGAGGCGGTCGGTGATGCTCGTCATTGCTTCGATGAGTTCCTGGTATTCCCGTGATTCATAGTCAGTGCGCGAGTTCAGCTCTTCGTTTATTTCATCAAGCCTAGCATGCATTTTGTCAATGTGACTGAACGCGCTGCGCACCTCTTCTATTACTGTCGAGGTGTCGCTGATGGTCATGTGCTGGGGTAGGTATCCTATGGTGGTGTCATGAGGGATTGCAACACTGCCCGATGTGGGGTGTTGGAGGCCTGCTATTATTTTCAACATTGTGGATTTCCCGGCACCGTTCTTCCCGACAAGGGCTATCTTGTCCTTGGTGTTGATGATATAGGATATGTTGTCAAAAAGACACTTTGCGCTAAACTCTACTTTGAGGTTATTTATTGATATGCTCATCGGTTGCCATTCAAAATGTGGGGTGAATTTTGAAGTGCAAATTTACGTAGAATATCGGAAATAGTCAAATTCTGGAATGCTTCGGTTTGTCTGTAGGTCGGTTGCTGTGTGACTTTGATAATGGTCAGCGCATAAAGGGATGACCATGTGTCGGATCAGGGATGAATGACTCGTAGGTTGAATCGTCGTAATAGACAACGATTCCGGTGACGCGTTTCCCTTTGCCAGGGGTGACCGTGATGGAGTCATCTTTGGAGTCGTTGTTTTTTAATGTAGCTTCTGCCTGTGGTGACGGTGAGCTGGCGCCTGGTTGGGGCGCTGTCTCTTTGGGTGCCTGTCCTGGAGTTACATCCTGTGTGTGAGTAAAGGAAAATGTGTTGCGGGCAGGGTGTGTCTGTGCAGTGTCGGCGTGCAATCGGTCCATATCATTGGAATCGGGCATGAAATTGCTGGATTGGTGGGCGCCAATTTTTTCTGGCATATTTTCCGGACTGTTCTTAGAAAAGTCCATTGCTATGCTATCAATCTGTTTGTCAAGTGGTTCTGTGTCTTGAAAGTCAAGAATACCTTGATTTTGGGCCTCTGAGGTTTCAATATTTGCAGCTGTTTCCATATTCCCCTCGCCAAACATGAGCCATACGATGGATAAATTGGGGTAGGCGGCATGGATTTTGCCTATGATCTCGTCGCTGACCTTTTTATTGCGGCCTGCAAGTAGCTGAGAGCCTGTTGGGCGAGGAATAGAGCATTCATCTGCAAACTGAGTTACGCTAATTTGGTTGGCATCCAAATACTGTTTGAGTCTTGAAACAAGGTCCATAAATGTAAACAGGTTGAAATTTCACATTGTAATTCGTGTGCAAATGTAATCATATAATTTGAAAACTCCAAATTTGTGGATGAAAACTTGTAATTTGCAAACAAGAACTAATTCCTGGAATTCCCTAATTTGTATATGCAAATTGGAATTGTAGTATACGGTGAAAATTTGCAGTATCTAAATTGTTACTTTAGATAAAAATATGTAACATATCGAAATAATAGGATATTAGTGTGTAATAAGTATTAAAATCTTCAATTATAGGCAGAATTGGTGCGTATAATTAAAGATTTACTTATAATAATTTATGTAATATTGCTGATTTTTAATGTTATAATGAGGATTATAAAGAATGTTAATCAATGAAATGGTTCTGAATTTTGAATTTTGGAATAGATTGTCAATTGTAAACTGTAAGTAAGACTTTCGGTAAAATAGATGGTGAATTAGATAATTTGAAGATTGCGATTTGGGATTATTCAAATGTAAATCTCTTGGTTGGATTTGCAATTAATATCAAACTTGTGTTTGAAGTTGCATTTGTTACTAATAAATTGTAACTGCAAACTGTCTGTTCAATAATTCAAATTTAGAAATAGTGTGAGATTGTAAATTGCAAGTTGGTAATCTGATCCACACTGATTGTCAGAAGTCATCTCATTGATTCTTACTCATATAACAAATTGCAAATAAAGAAATATTATGATATTAACCTATATTAACTAATTATATTTTGTTTTTAATGAATTTTGCACTAATGAGCATTTGTGTGTTATTTTTAACAAACAAGCCCGGCCTGAATTTACATCCTTGCCGGGCTTATGGGGCTTACTTGATAATCGGTGCTTTATCTGTTTGATGATGAGTCAGAGAGGCGCTTTAGGCGTTCTGGGGTGAGCACTGTGTGCTTATCTCCAAAATGGATGCGGTTTAGTTCGATGGCCGACAGTTTGGCCGCGTTTGTAAATGTTGTGGGGGTTATTATTTTAGGCTTCATTATCGTCTGTTGGGTTTGATTTATCAAATAAAGGTGTAAAGCGGTTGAGCGCGAGCAGAGCTGTAATATAAGTCGTTCCCAGTACGAAAAATTCGATTTTCAGCGGGAAAATTCCTTTGAACCAACCTCCAAACAGGTAGCAGAAAAACAATAGCCACAGAGTGCATTGAACGCATACGCACAGAGTGCACCATGTCTTTGCTTTAAACTTCTGGTACCAGATGCTCCAGACCGTGAATGGCAGACAGCATGCGTTGCACAGTGCCAGATAGCAGGTCCATTGAGGGAAGATAAGGAGTGTGAGAAGGCTTACGCTATAGTAGGCAAACCCTACCTCACTCCATCCGAAAAGACCGAAAAATTTCGATGCTTTGGTCTCTAAAATGCTGTCGCAACCTCCAGCTTGAAGGACTCCGCACACCTTGTCGGCATGTCTGTTGGATATCTTCAGCGACTTCTGGACGAGCATATACGTGAGATATAATCCGCACAGATCAATAATAGTCAGCAGCACTAATGATATGCGGGAATATATGCCGTTGCTTATGAACAGGTAGGCAAACAGAGCAATGCAACACGCTGCCAGTACCCACTTCTTCATTTTTTCAAGGAGGAGTGTCCGTGCGTGGGAATGATAGCCTGGTTCACATGACGAAGCGTTGGGATATGCCAATAGGACCACGCCATCCCATGCATCATAGAATTCTGGTATGGCCATAGTCTCATTTTCACCCTCGGTGATATAGCTGGCTTTGTTGTCGGTTATGTCTGTTATTATTACGAATCCGCCGTTGGTCCGCGCCAGAAATGGTGGCGAGATCTTCAGTATTTCTGTCGGGTCGTTCAGCTTGTATCCACAACTGTCAACTCCATATTTACCCAAAAGTTTTGTCAAGCCGAACAGTGTGTGAAACGGCATTGTTTCGTATTGACGGTTGGAATATCCGGAAGTGTGCGGGACAGCCAATGCCTCAATAAAGTCAGAGAATAGGGTTCCTTGTGTCATGCTATGCCGCTTTAGAGATAAGATTCGACTTTTGACAGGAGTATCTCGCCATCTATTTCTCCGCTCTGTCGCCATGCCTCTCTGCCATCCTTGTAGATCAGGAAGGTTGGAACTGATTTTACCTTTTCGTTATCGGCGGCTTCCTGATTGGAATCTATATCCAATTGATAGACTGGCACGCGGCCGTCCAGTAGCTCCTTTATTTGGTCCATGACCGGCACCATTTTGTGGCAGTGAGGACACCATGATGCGTAAAATTCCACTAATACTACTTTAGCTGAAGTGATTATGTCATTGTAATTCATAATGTTTTTTATTTATGGTTGTAATTATTCTTGGTTAAGGATGGATATATCCCTGTTCGTTGGTATAAACAAATCCAAATTGGTGTTGGTTATTATTTTAAAGCATCAGGATAGATGACTTAACTTGATTTAGCATTTATTTTGGGGCTTAAGGTTACAATTGTTTGTCAAAAGGGCAAAAAAACAGAGTCGGATTAGGCTTTTTGGAGATAATTGCCCAACTTTGCAGTTTTAAATCACGTTTTTTCCCGACTATTGTCATGATGAGTACTTCTAAATATATATATAAGGTGGGATTGGTGGCTGCAGCGGCTTTTATGTATCCGCTCCAGGCTGATAGTCAGACTACAGAGAGAGTGAAGTATGGTGATTTTTCTTCATGGGTCACTCGCCATCTGCATGAGTCGGCTGTGATCGGCGGCCACGATAAGACGATTTATGAGATTGGTCCTACACAGACCATAGAAGGCAACAAACCTTATACTAACCTCGGAGGATCGCCATGGGCGACAAGCAATGTCTATGCCAAGGTATCGGGTGTGGTTAAGACCTCCAATGCGGTCTATCCGGCTGATAGGGGTGGCGGCAACCGTTGTGCCAAGCTGTGTACTCAGATTGAAAGCGTGAAGGTGCTTGGTCTGATCAACATGGATGTGATGGTGGCCGGATCAATGTTTCTCGGGCGTATGTTCGAGCCTATCACCTCCACGAAGAATCCGTACTCCAAGATGGAGATGGGGATTCCGTTTACAAAACGGCCAAAGGCATTAGTGTTTGACTATAAGATTGACATGCCAAATGTGGATTACCGTATAAAATCAAGCGGATTCGGCGCAAAAAAGAAATTGTCCGGACGCGATGAAGGTGTGGTGTTCATATTCCTCCAGAGGCGTTGGGAGGATAATGAGGGGAATATCCATGCAAAGAGGGTGGGTACCGCAGGGAAGCTTTTCAATGCATCATCCGGATGGGTCAACAAATTCAAACTGCCGATAATGTATGGCGATGCTTCCACTAAAAGCGGCTATGCCCCTTATCTTGGACTTCGGTCGAAGGCCAATGCATATTATGCTAAGAATTCCAAGGGAAAGATGGTGCCGGTGATTGAAGAGGGGTGGGACGATGCTTCGGCTACGCCTACACATGTTGTCGTTATGTTCTCTGCAGGTAACGGGGAGCCATACGTCGGCACCGAAGGCCTTACTATGTATGTGGATAATGTCGGATTTTCCTATTGATTGGAAATGGGCCGGTTTGATTTCAAGCAATTTTCTTTGGATGATTCGCGTTGTGGCATGAAAATCGGCACTGATGGGGTGCTGCTTGGAGCCTGGGTGGACATCAGCAAAGCTGCCCGCGTAATAGATGTAGGATGCGGATCAGGGTTGATCGCACTGATGTTGGCGCAAAGAAATCCGGATGCGGTGATAACAGGAGTCGAGATTGACAAGGCGGCCTATGCTGATGCTTGTGATAATGTCCTGGGTTCGCCGTGGAGTGGGCGGGTGTGCATCTTAAATGCCGATGCCATGACATTTGAGGTTGAAAAGGGGGCGTCTCCGTTACTCATAGTTTCCAATCCTCCGTTTTTCAACGAGGCTCTCCATTCGCCCGATGAGGAGAGGGCGCTTGCTCGTCATGGCACCCGGTTTGGTGTCGAGGAACTCATAAAATTAGGTAGTGAATGGATTATCGGGGAGGGTGATTCACTGGCGTTCATAGCACCATCATCGCGCGATGATGAGGTGGAGTTTCTGCTTTCCCTGCACCGTCTTGTACCATGTCGTCACACGGTTGTGTATTCTCGCCGGGGTAAGAAGCCGTTGAGAAGTTTATGGCAAGTGACTGCCGATAAGTACTCTCATGGCGTTGAGGAAAGTGCGCTGTATATCCGTGATGAATCCAACGGTTATACCAAAGAATACCTATCATTAACATCTCCATTTTATCTTGATAAATGAAACACGAGTCTTTATCGCTGATGCATAATTATCCTAAACGGATATTTCTGTTTTTTCTTGTCGCTCTGCTTTGCATGATTGTCGGAGCTATCGCCGTCGGGGCCATTCTTATGGGAGGTCAGACAGCGGTGGCTATGCGTATCGGAACAGTGGTACAGGATGTGGTTATGTTCATCATGCCGGCCGTGGTTACCGCTATGTTGGTGAGCCGCACTCCGGCCAGGTTACTTGAGGTTGACCGCATGATGTCGCCCGATTCCCTTGTGCTTGCCATCGCCGCGTTGGTGGCTTCCATCCCTGCAATGAATGCGCTTGTGGAGTGGAATCAATCGTTGACTCTGCCTGCTGCTTTGTCGGGGGTGGAGACATGGATGCGTAATGCCGAGATGCAAGCCCAAGGTGCGGTAGAGGTCCTGTTGGGCGGAACAAGTTATGGCGATTTGATAGTAGGACTACTCATCGTCGCTGTGCTTGCCGGATTCAGTGAGGAGATATTTTTCCGCGGGGCTCTCCAGCGGCTTATCATGAGTGGACCGCTCAACCATCATTTGGCCATATGGTTGACGGCTTTTATATTCAGTGCATTCCACATGCAGTTTTTCGGTTTTTTCCCCAGGTTGGTGCTCGGTGGATACTTCGGCTATCTGTTGTACTGGTCGCGGTCTCTTTGGCTACCTGTAATAATCCATGCGCTTAACAATGGCCTTGTGGTATATTTTTCTTGGAAGGAAAGAGGCGTTGATGGCGAGGTGGCCTCTTCGTTTGATGGTTTTGGTGTTGATTCGCTTTGGCTGATATTAGTGTCAGTAGTGTTGACGGCCGCCACAGTTGTGCTATTGAAGAGCCGAGTGGTAAGGAGTTGCGAATAGCCCGCCCTTATGTTTATTGTGTGGGATTGCTAAATTGCAGCGCCGAATTAGGAGCTATTTGGCGAAAAATTACTACCTTTGAGGTCGCATTTTTGAAAATTGGCCGGCAAGTCTGTTTACCGGCTTTTTACCATGGCCCAATTGTAACAATAATATATGAAAGAAGAAACCAAGATAGTCTCTGTCGGACAGATTGATATAGGACTCCCCACTGAACGTCCGGAGCCCAATTTTGATGATCTACCAGTGATTGCAATGCGTGACCTGGTGCTCTTCCCGGGAGTTACATTTCCCATAACTCTTGGGCGCGAATCATCGGTTACGGTTGCATCCTATGCTACTGAGCACAGTATTCCTGTGGGTGTGTTCTGTCAACGAAAGGCGGCCACCGAGCAGCCGGCTCTTGATGACCTTTTTGAATATGGTGTAGTCGCCGATGTCCTAAAGGTGTTTGATCTCCCTGATGGCACACATACAGCTATCATCTCGGCTCGCGATAAAGTCAAAATCCTTGGCGAGTCTGAGGGGCAGACTATTCCCGGTGCTTTGTCGGCTCGGGTAAAGAGCATTCATGACACTGTGCCACGTCAATCTGACAAAGAGTTCTTGGTCCTGGTGGATGATATTCGCCAGACGACCCTCAATATACTCAACAAGGGGGGAAATGACAAGGTCTCGGATCTCGCTTTCAATATAGAGAACATACCAACACCACAGTTGCTAATCAACATGATAGCGACCCATTCGCCATTCCCTCAGGAAGTGAAATATGAGTTGCTTAAGAAGAATCGTCTGAAGGACCGTGCGTTTATGCTTCTGACTCAGCTTGCCCAAAGTGAGCAGCTCGCGGAGATTCGTGACGAGATAAACCGTAAGGCCCGCAGAAACATCGACGACCAGCAGCGCAACATGTTCCTGCAGCATCAGTTCGATGTGATACGTGATGAGCTCTATGGCGACGATGACGACTGCCGTGCATTGGAGGAGAAGGCAAAGGATATAAAATTCCCTGACGTGGTGCGTCGCACATTCGAGAAGGAACTCGAGAAACTGCGCAGGCTCAATCCTCAGAGTCCTGATTACTCGGTGCAGTACTCCTACCTTCAGCTTCTCACCGATCTGCCATGGGGAATAGGGGATCCGCTTTCAACCGATTTCCCTTCCGCCGAACGCATCCTTGACGAGGACCATTACGGCTTAGAGAAGGTGAAGGAGCGTATCCTCGAACAGTTGGCAGTGATGATGAACACTCCTGATGGCCGATCTCCCATCATCTGTCTTGTCGGAGCCCCCGGTGTAGGCAAGACCTCTCTCGGACAGTCGATAGCTCGAGCTCTTGGCCGGAAATATCAGCGTGTGTCACTTGGCGGACTGCATGATGAGGCCGAGATCAGGGGCCACCGCCGTACCTATATAGGTGCTATGCCAGGTCGAATCATCGACGCGATAAAGCGGGCAGGAGCGTCGAATCCGGTATTGTTGCTGGATGAAATAGACAAGACCGGAAATGATTTCAAAGGTGACCCATCGGCAGCATTGCTTGAGGTTCTTGATCCTGAACAGAACAGTCATTTCCATGACAATTATGTTGACGTGGACTATGATTTGTCGCATGTGCTTTTTATTGCGACGGCCAACACTTTGTCAACCATCCCTCAGCCTCTTCTTGACCGTATGGAGATTATTGATATTTCCGGTTATCTGATTGAGGAAAAAATTGAGATTGCACGTCGGCATCTGATACCGCGCGTGGCTGCTGAAAACGGTTTTGCAAAGGATGAGGTAGTCTTCACTCCCGAAGCCATTACAAAGATTGTGGAGGGCTATACAAGCGAGAGTGGTGTGCGTCAGCTCGACAAGCGTATCGCTAAGGTGATACGTAAGATAGTGCTCAAAAAGATGCGCGGACAGGAATTTTCGCTCAATGTGGATGTGGATGATTTGCGTGACTATCTTGGCGTTGAGATGTTCACCCCTGAACGCTATGAAGTGTCCGATACTCCAGGTGTAGCCACAGGTTTGGCATGGACTGCTGTTGGCGGTGAAATTCTCTTTATTGAGTCATCTCTGACACCTGGGAAAGGTGAAAAACTGACCATAACAGGTAACCTTGGCGATGTCATGAAAGAGTCGGCCGTGATAGCATGCAAGGTCGTCAAAGGTCGTGCATCGGCTTATGGTGTTGATGCGGATATGTTCGAGTCGCAGCAGTTGCATATACATGTGCCTGAGGGCGCGATCCCGAAGGATGGTCCTTCGGCCGGTATCACCATGTGTGTCTCCATTATGTCGGCGCTTACCGGTGTCCCGGTGAAATCACGTCTCGCAATGACTGGTGAGATCACGCTCCGAGGCAAGGTGCTCCCGGTAGGTGGCATCAAAGAGAAAATTCTTGCGGCAAAACGTGCCGGTATCACTGATATAATATTGTGTAATGACAACCGCAAGGACATCGAGGATATCCGTCCGGTTTATCTTACCGGACTGACATTCCATTATGTCGCCACAATTGATGAAGTTTTATCTATAGCTCTCCCGATGAAATGAAAAAGATCTTGTTAAACATAGGCCTGATGCTCATAGCTGCAGTAGCCATCTGTTGGTTTGCCATGATGTGGCTTGATGTTTGGACACGGCATGGTGACACTATCTCTGTCCCGGCTGTGAAATCCATGACCTACGACAGAGCTTCGGAAGCCTTGGCTGCCGAGGGACTGGTAGCTGTGCTCAGTGACTCGGTATATGATAAGCGCACAGCTCCAGGCACGGTTATTGAGCAGAATCCTAAGGTCGGCACTATAGTTAAGGAGGGCCGTGAAATATATCTTACCATTAATGCTTTTTCGCCCAAAATGGTGACATTGCCTACGCTCACCGATATGTCATTGCGTCAGGCTAAGTCGATACTTGAAGGCCTTGAGATAAAAAATGTGGTTGAGAAGCGTGTCCCCAGTGACTTCAAAGACCTTGTGCTCGGTGTCCGTTACAAAGGCACCCGCTTGTCGCCGGGCGCACGTGTGCCTGTCAATGCCACACTTGAACTTGAAGTGGGAGAGGGAATGGCAGAAATCATAGAGGCTGATTCGCTCGCGGCTGAGGAGTTAAACCATTCAGAGCAACTTGATCTTTTCTAAAGAATCTTATGGCAGAAGAAACCACCGATGTAGACCAGATTGAGGATGCTGAGTTTGACGAGGCCACAGGCCAGGAACTGTTCGAGCATTTCAGATTTGTGGCCGATAAGGGCCAGCAACTTCTGAGGGTTGATAAATTTCTGGTCACCCGCCTTGAAAAATCCTCTCGCAACCGCATCCAACAAGCTGCTGATGCCGGGTGCATCCTTGTCAATGGCAAAGCCGTAAAGTCCAACTACCGTGTGAAGCCACTTGATGTGGTTCAGGTGGTCATGGACCGTCCTCGCTACGAACTGGAGATAATTCCTGAGGATATCCCCCTCGATATCGTGTATGAGGATGATGCGCTGCTGGTGGTCAATAAGCCTGCCGGGTTGGTGGTGCATCCCGGTCATGGCAATTATTCCGGCACGCTTGTCAATGCGTTGGCGTTTCATTTCAGGGACAATCCTGATTATGATGTGTCAGACCCTCGTCTTGGCCTTGTGCACCGTATCGACAAGGATACATCCGGGCTCCTCGTCGTAGCTAAGACCCCCGATGCAAAGACACATCTCGGGAAGCAGTTTTTCAACAAGACTACCAAGCGCGAGTACAATGCCTTGGTGTGGGGTGTACCCTCTCCGTCAACAGGAAGGATTGAGGGGAATATAGGAAGGAATCCAAAGGACAGGCTGCAGATGGCCGTCCTTCCGCCTGATGATCCGACAGGCAAGCATGCTGTGACCCATTATGAAGTACTTGAGGATTTAGGGCATGTCGCACTCGTGAAATGTGTGCTCGAAACGGGACGTACGCATCAGATACGTGTCCATATGCGTCACATAGGTCATCCCTTGTTCTGTGATGCAAGATATGGTGGCGACCAGATTCTTCGCGGTGAGCGTAGCGGCTCATATCAGAAGTTTGTCAACAATTGCTTTGATGTTTGTCCTCGACAGGCTTTACATGCCAGAACCCTTGGTTTCGTGCACCCTGACACAGGTGAAGAGATGTTTTTCTCGGCACCGATTCCGGCCGACATGCAGGCCCTCATTGAAAAATGGGAAGGCTATGCAAATGCTAATGTTAAAATTTAGTTAAAGTACTTGACAAGGGCATTCGCATATAGTAATTTTGTACTCTATTGACTATTATGGCAAAAAAGCGGCATCATTTAATCCCCTTGTTCAGCACCCGGGCCACAGCGACCATCTCGGTTGCTTTGGTATTGTTTATTCTCGGCATCTCGGCCTTTGTGGGCGTAGTGACGCATCGGGTCACATCCTCTATAAAGGAGAATATGGGATTTGTGGTGATTTTCAATGATGATGTCACAGCGTCTGACATCGCCTCGTTACGTGAACGTATTATGTCGAGTCAGGCTGTCGCGTCATGTGAATATTCATCGCCTGAAGTTGTGCTTGACCGCTGGCAGAAGATGGTGGGGGAGGAAGAGGATATCATGAGGCTTGCAGGGGTGAATCCATTCCAAGGTGAACTTGACGTGCATGTGAAGGCTTCCCATGCGTCGGCCGACAGCATTAACGAAATCGTGGCGCCGCTTATGCTTATGCCTCAGGTCAATGAAATTAAGGTCCACACTGAGTTGATCGACCAGATTAACGCTACTCTGAAGAATGTAGCATTGGGGCTTTCGCTGGTTGCCGTTGCATTGCTGATTGTCTCGTTCGTGCTGATTTTTAACACAGTGCGTTTGTCGGTATATAGTCGCCGATTCACTATCTACACAATGAAACTCGTCGGAGCGACCGCCGGCTTCATCCGCCGTCCATTTCTCGTCGACAATATCGTCAACGGATTGGTGGCCGGACTTATCGCAGTGGTAGCTCTATCGCTTTTGGTATATTATTGTCGAGCGTTGGATTTGACTGTCGCATCTGTGCTTGATGTGACAGTTGTGGCTCCGATTTTGGTTGCCGTGGTCATCGTCGGTATGCTGATTTGCTTTATCGCTGCCTTGTTTGCCACTAACCGGTATCTGCGCCTGACTTATGATGAAATGTTTAAATAAAGAACGTATATATGGTACAAAAACCATCACAAAAAGGCACATCTCGTCCCGGGGATGAGCTTATGAAAGAAAACCGGGAGCAGATGCCGCTTGTAAAGCAAAACTTTATCCAAATGGCTGTGGCTGGAGCAATGATTGTTATTGGATTTGCTCTCATGGCCGGTGGAGCTTCCGATTGGAACGTGTTCAACGAGGATATTTTTTCAGTGCGCCGTATCGTTGTCGGACCGACTGTAGCATTCCTTGGATTTCTCTATATGGGTTATGCCATAATGTTTTCACCCAAAGAAAAGAAAGGAGAGGAATAAGTCATGGATTGGATTGATGCGTTGATATTAGGGATAGTACAGGGCCTTGCGGAGTATCTGCCTATAAGCAGCAGTGGTCATCTTGAGATTTTTCGCGAGATTCTCGGTTTGAAACTTGCTGGCGCTGATGCGCTTGAGTTTGATGTGGTGCTCCATGTCGCAACAGTGCTGAGCACTATTGTGGTGTTATGGCGTGAATTTGTACCCCTCTGTAAGTCGTTTTTCACCGTGGCTCGTGACAACAATTTCTTTTATGTATGCAAGATTCTTCTGTCCTGCATCCCTGTGGCCATAGTTGGTCTCTGTTTTAAGGATTTTGTTGAACAGTTTTTCGGCGACGGACTTCTCGTAGTCGGCATCTGTCTTATTGTCACTGCCGCACTTCTTGCTTTTGCATTTTATTTCCGCAATCCTGAAAAGGAACGTCTTACAGGCAAACGTGGCCATGATATAACATGGACTGACGCTTTTGTGATAGGCTGTTCACAGGCTGTGGCAGTTCTACCCGGTCTTAGCCGTTCAGGCACTACGATTGCCACAGGCCTCCTCCTTGGAGACAAACGCGACAAGATTGCTCAGTTCTCATTCTTTATGGTGATTATCCCCATTCTTGGTGAGGCTCTGCTTGGTATGAAGGATCTCGTGTCCGGTGAAGGAGTAGGAGAAAGTGTGGGTGCGCTCCCTCTCGTCGTTGGTTTCATAGCTGCCTTCATTGTCGGTTGTATGGCATGTAAATGGATGATCAGTCTTGTCAAGAAAGGCAAGCTTGTTTGGTTCTCCATCTACTGTCTTATCGTGGGTATTCTCTGTATTGTTTGGTAACACCCCATTTGAGTCAGCTTATGGATTTTATCACAGGTGAGATTCTCTATGTGGACAAACCTTTGGAGTGGACTTCGTTTGACGTGGTGAAACGTCTGCGCGGGGTTCTGCTGCACCGTCTCCACCGGAAGAAGATGAAAGTAGGGCATGCCGGTACGTTGGATCCGTTGGCCACTGGTGTGATGATTGTTGTGACCGGACGTGCCACCAAGCAGATTGAGACACTTCAAGCCGGTGTCAAGGAGTATGTTGCCACTATAAAACTTGGTGCCACAACTCCATCTTTTGACCTGGAGACTGAGATTGATGCTACTTATCCCACATCACATATCACCAGGGAATTAATTGAGCAAAAGCTCCCCCTTTTCGTCGGTCGGATAGAGCAGGTGCCACCTTCGTTTTCAGCTTGTAAGGTGGATGGTAAACGTGCTTACAATATGGCTCGTAAAGGTCATGACGTGCAGTTGAAGCCTAAGGTGCTTGTTATCGACACTATAGAGCTTGTGGATTTTGATGCCGATGAAATGACGCTCACGCTGCGCATAGTGTGCAGCAAGGGCACATATATCAGGGCTCTAGCTCGTGACATCGGGCAGGCTTTGGATTCCGGAGGCCATTTGACCGCGCTTAGGCGCACCAGAGTCGGAGACGTAGGCATTGCTGATTGTCTCACCATTGAACAGGCTGCTGAACTCATACGGACTACTGATATAGAGCTGCCTGACGAAGAAAAAGATTTGGATAAAAAAGATTAAGACATACAATAAAGAAATAACGGATGAAACTTTCACAATTTAAATTCCGTCTGCCGGAGGAGCTGATTGCGCAGCGTCCTAATCCTACGCGTGATGAATCTCGCCTTATGGTGGTGAATCGCCGTACTGGCACCATTGAAGAGCGCGTTTTCAAAGAAATCATTGATTACTTTGACGATGGCGATTTGATGGTCTACAATGACACAATGGTGTTCCCGGCACGTCTTTACGGTAACAAGGAGAAGACTGGAGCACGAATCGAAGTGTTCCTGCTCCGCGAACTGAGCGCCGAAAATAAACTTTGGGATGTGCTTGTTGAGCCGGCCAGAAAAATCCGTATCGGCAATAAACTTTATTTCGGCGATGATGAGTCGATGGTGGCTGAAGTGATTGACAACACCACTTCACGCGGACGCACTCTCCGCTTCCTCTATGACGGTCCGCATGATGAGTTTAAATCCGAATTATACAAGCTCGGTACCACTCCGCTGCCTTATTACATCAAGCGTGAGCCGGAAGAGGAGGATGTGGATCGTTATCAGACTATTTTTGCACGTAAAGAAGGTGCTGTCGTGGTTCCTGCTGCCGGTCTGCATTTTTCACGCGAGCTTCTCAAACGTCTTGAAATCAAAGGTGTCAATCAAGGTTTCATAACTATTCACAGCGGTCTTGGCAACTATCGTGAGATAGATGTCGAGGATCTTACCAAACACCGCATGGATTCAGAAGAGATGGATGCCTCGGAAGAACTCGTCAATCTTGTGAACAGGACTAAGGATGATGGCCATCGCGTATGTGCTGTCGGCACTTCAGTGCTTCGTGCCATAGCCAGTGCAGTAAGTATGGGTGGGCACATGAAGACATATACCGGATGGACAAATAAGTTTATTTTCCCTCCCTACGACTTTACGGTCACCGACGCATTGATATCTAATTTCCATCTTCCATATTCTACCATGCTCATGATGGTGGCTGCCTTTGGCGGATATGACCTTGTTATGGAAGCCTATCACAAGGCTGTTAAGGAAGGATTTAAATTTGGTGTCTACGGCGACGCCATGCTGATAATCTAAATTGGCAAAATACTTTACAATAGCATCACAGAGCGAAGCGGTTTTTCGAGAGAAGATGAGCCGCTTCCTCTCTTTTGCCATACCTGTTTCGTCGGCGTCGGAGGCTAAGGAGTATATAGCCCTTTACACTAATGAGTATCACGACGCAAGGCATGTCTGTTGGGCCTATATGATAGGGGCCGACCGTAAGGAGTATCTCTCTACCGATAATGGAGAACCCTCAGGAACTGCCGGCAAACCGATTTTGGGGCAGATAAATTCATTCGGCCTTACGAATATATTGATAATAGTGGTGCGTTATTTCGGCGGAATTAAGCTCGGCACCTCCGGTTTGATAGCAGCCTATCGCGAAGCTGCAAAACTTGCCATAGAGGAGGCAGCGATAATAGAGGGGCGTGAAATGACCTCCCTTTCCTTTACTTTTCCCTATCTTGCCATGAACGATGTGATGCGACTTATCAAATCGCAAGGGCAGGATGGCGCTGTGAAGATCGTCTCGCAAGAGTTTGACAATACCTGTACTATCACGCTGTCACTCCCTCTCGATTTGCTTGAGGAAGTGTCTGGTCGTCTTAACGGTATTTCAGGCACCTCAATACTTTAAGGTTGTAATCCGTTGCGATGCAACAGTCCGGTTTCGGTCAGAAACCCTTGCGGTATTTGTCCTCCTCGGCATCATCGAGGATTGAGAGGTAAGATGTGTAGCGTGATTGGGAAATCAAATTTTCATCAAGAGCCTCGCGCACCGCACACCCCGGTTCATGGGTATGAGTGCAGTCTCCGTAGCGGCACCCTGAACTGTATTTGAATATCTCCGGGAAGAAGTGGCTTACTTCATGGCGGTCAAATTCCAACGTGCCAAACCCTTTCACTCCGGGGGTATCGATAATATATGTGTCGGGTGACATTCCGGGGACTTCAAATATTTCAGAGAATGTGGTAGTGTGCATCCCGGTGTCATGAGAGGCTGAGATTTCGGCAGTGGCAAGATTGAGCGTCGGAATCAAATCATTGATCAGAGTGGATTTTCCTACTCCTGAATTTCCTGAGAAAAGGGTGATTTTTCCGTTCAGGCAATCTTTTAATCTGTCAAGCCCTTCACCTGTCTTTGCCGATAATGTAATGACCGGATAGCCGATGGATTCATATAAGTACTTTACGGCTGACAGGTATTCGCGGTCATCATCTTCCACAAGAAGGTCGATTTTATTAATCACAATCACAGCAGGCACGCGGTAGGCCTCGGCCGTCGCTAAAAAACGGTCGATGAATGTGGTGGATGTGGTGGGATGAAAGAGCGTTACCACCAGGCACACTTGGTCGAGATTGGCGGCAAGTATATGGGCCTGTTTTGACAAATTGCTGGCACGTCGGATTATATAGTTTTTTCTGGGAGTTATAGCTGTGATATAGCCGGTCTCCTCATCTGTAGCAGCTACAGTCACCTTATCGCCAACGGCCACCGGATTTGTGGTGCGGATACCTTTGAGGCGGAAGTTGCCTTTTATTTTACAGGTGATGAGTTTCCTGTCGTCAGTCCTTACCAGATAATTACTTCCTGTATTTTTTATTACGAGTCCGGTCATTTGAATAGAATCTTATTTAGTCATGAGAGGCAGAGCACGGTTTGGATCTACCCCTAATTCAATGGCGCGTTTCGCATCGGCATTAGCATCATCCGGACGAAACCGCATCTTATTTAACGCTGCACGGTATAGATAAAGTTCACCGTCATCGGGTGCAAGTTCCATCGCTGCGCCGATGTCATCTGAAGCCTCCTGGAGGTGATTGGTCATCAGGTAGCAGTACGCACGTGCTCCGTAGTATTCCGGCTCCTTCTGTGTCAGCAATATTTTGTTGTAATAAGGCAACGCCTCGGCATATTCTCCTATTGAACTAAGGAAAGTAGCCATGCCTATCTGTGTTTCCTCAGCGTCAGGAAACTTATCTACCATAAAATCAAAATCAGCTTTGGCTGTGGGAAACTTTCTGTTCTTTAGCGCCAATAGGCCATGATGGAATCTGGCGGTCATCACCATGGAGTCCAACTCGAGTATCCTGGTGTAATCCTCGTAGGCGCCGGCCTCGTCACCTATGGCCGTCAGCACCCTTGCGCGGTTTGACAGGATAGTCACAGATGCAGGTGCCATGGCATGTGCATCGTCAAGCGTTGCCAAGGCAAGTGAATCCTCGCCCATGTTAAACCTGACCATGCCAAGATTAGATATTAAAAGTATGTTGGACGGATTGGCCGGCTCGGCTCTGAGGGCTTCGAGTAGAGCTGTTTCGGCTTCTTTCCATTTCCCTTCCGCACATGCTTTGTCAGCCTCGTCGACCTTCTCCATATAAGGGGTTTCGGCCATGGCTGCGGCGCATGTGAGCGACAGGGCAATTATGTGTAGGATGCGTCTCATGCTTCTGTGAGTTTTGCTCGGTAATCGCGAGGAGATATTCCGGTGAGATGTTTGAAATATTTTCCGAAGAATGATTGGTTTGAAAAATTCAAAGCAAGGCTTATCTCCTGAATGTTCATGCCGGTGGTGCGCAGCAGCAATTTTGCTTCAAGAATCACGCGATGGTCAATCCATTCTCCGGCAGTGCGGCCGCTTATCTCCTTGAGTACTGCCGACAGATGTTTTGGGGTGACGAACAGTTTTTCGGCATAGAAATTAACTGACCGTTCCGAGCGGAAATGCATTTCAATAAGCTCGATGAACTTGGCCAATAGCTCTTCGCGGCGTGAACGTGGTTTCGTCTCGTTCATTCGTGATGCATAAATGCCGAGTGTGTTGTAGAATAGCACTTCGCATAGCGATGTGAGCGCCATGTTGTTGAACGGACGTGCTGATCCGGTCAGTTGACGCTGGAGCATAGTGTAGATAAGCTCAAGTGCGCTGAGCTCCTCCGGGGTAATCTCGATGATGGGATTGGAGTTGTAATGAAGAGTGTAGGGGACAACGTAGTGCATCGACGGCAACATCTCGTTGAGTTTGTCCTCCTGTACCACTATGAAAAAGCCTTCAAAGTCCTGGCTCGCTTTGCAATGGTTGATTATATGGCCGGGGCGTAACACCATAAGCGATCCCGGACAGAGTCGTCGGGTCGCCACGTCGATAGTCGCTGATATTTCACCTTTGGAGCATACTACCAGCAGCATCCATGCCAGCCGTGAAGGGAAATTGATGAATGAAATCTCGTCCAGTGACCGAAACACGGAGATTCCCTGAGCCTGGTGGATAGGCAGTTTGTGTGACATATACAATCCTGGATAATTAGTTGGATAGATGATTGGTCAATATTTTAGCAGCCGGAGAATTACTTGGTTTCTCCAGGTGTGTAAGATGCCGCAAAGTTACGAAATAAATCTAAAAAATGGTCAAAAACGCGTATTTTTGTATATTTTTCAGATTTGTTGGGGATTTTTACCGCGCAGCGTGGCTATGATAACTATAAATCACCGTGTGTTTTAAGGAGTTGTATGGCTTTGTCAAGATCAGATGGCTGGACCATTAGTGTCACATCCCAAAGTCCTGACATGGGTGTGGGATAGAGTGTGTTCATTGTCGGGTTCTGTATCTGTGATTCGATACCGTTGCTTTCGAGCATTCCCTGTGCGATGCTTGCCGACATCACATTGTCAAAATTGGCTGCTATGACTAAGTTCATATATGTAGATTTTATATGTCTAACATTTGTGCCCGAAAAGAGGTTTAGTGAGTTACCTTTTATATATAGGAAAGGAACATTAGTCCTTTTTTTCAATATTTATTTGGAATTAGAGAAATAATTCTTTAATTTTGACGCATGATGTTGAAGGGGCTTCCGGCTCCGCATCTGTTAACCTTAATATATTTATTACCAAAGTACTACTTTTGAATTTATAGTCATGAATGCTGAAAAACAGATTGCGATGACTCGCAATCACGTTGTCCGTACACTACGGAAATTGCCGTCGGAATTTACTCGTACCGATATAATCAAATATATTGAAGAGGAGGGGATTGAAATGGTTAATTTCATGTATCCTGCTGCCGATGGCCGTCTCAAGACTCTGAATTTTGTCATCAACGATCTCGAATATCTGGAGACCATCCTCTCCACCGGCGAGCGTGTTGACGGATCAAGCCTGTTCTCTTTCATTGAGGCCTCGCGAAGTGACCTTTATGTGATACCTCGTTATGCCACTGCTTTCCGTGACCCGTTGGCCGAAATCCCTACGCTCACCATGCTGTGCAGCTATTTTGACAAGGACGGAAATCCCCTTGACAGTGATCCCCGCGGTGTCCTCGAACGTGCATGCAAAGCCTTCAAGGAGGTATCGGGCATGGAGTTTGAGTGCATGGGTGAGTTGGAGTTCTATGTCATCTCAGCTGATCCGGGCAATTTCCCCGCAACTGATCAGAAGGGTTACCACGAGTCAGCTCCATTCGCCAAATTCAATGATTTCCGCGTGAAGGCCATGGCGATGATAGCCTCGATCGGTGGAAAAATTAAATATGGACATTCGGAGGTGGGTAATTTCACCCAGAATTCCATGGTCTACGAGCAGAATGAAATTGAGTTCCTTCCCAATCCGGCCCTTGAAGCTGCCGACCAGCTCATGCTTGCCAAATGGGTGATACGTAATCTTGCAGCGCGTGAAGGCCTTAATGTCACATTCGCCCCCAAAATCACCGTAGGAAAAGCCGGCTCTGGATTCCATGTCCACATGCGCCTCATGAAGGATGGTAAGAATGTCACCCAGACAGAGGACCGCAAACTCAGCGATGACGCCCGCAGGGTTATAGCCGGTCTCATGACCCTTGCTCCGTCGATTATCGCGTTCGGTAATGTCAATCCCACATCCTATTTCCGTTTGGTTCCCCATCAGGAGGCTCCTACAAATATCTGTTGGGGCGACCGTAACCGTTCGGTGCTCGTGCGTGTGCCGCTTGGCTGGACCTCAGGCAAAGATATGTGTGTGCAGGCCAATCCTTCAAGTCCGTGCGAGATGGAAACCTACGGCAAACAGACATTTGAGATGCGTTCTCCCGACTGTTCAGCCAATGTATATGAGCTTCTTGCCTCGCTCTGTGTGGCAGCGCGCATAGGATTTGAAATGGAGGATGCCCTGGAGGTAGCCGAGCGTACCTATGTGGATGTTAATATCCATGCTGCGGAGAATGCTGAAAAACTCGCCTCGCTTAACACACTGCCCACATGCTGCGTCGAGTCTGCTAAATGCCTTGAATCGCAGCGTAAATACTTCGAGGAGAAGGGTGTGTTCGCTCCGGCCATGATTGATGATAAGGTTAAGCGCCTGAAGGATTTTGAAGATGAGAATCTGGCCGCCCAGCTCCATGACAATCCTGAACAGATGCAACAGCTTGTAAACAAATACTTCTATTGTGGCTGATGAGTTATATCAGATAGAATAATCGGGAGCAGGGTGCGTAAAAAACACACCCTGCTCTTGTTTTTTAATAAAAATAACCCGGTTTCTTAAGAAATTTTTAGTTACTTTGTGGAAGAGTAAGCGCCCTAAAGCGTTGTAATGACTGTAACAACTAAATCAAAACTTCATATTCGATGTCTGCTTCAGAACGTATAGACCATCTCCGCCAGGAACTTAATCGACACAACCATTCATATTATGTGGAGAATGCTCCAACTATCAGTGACTATGATTACGATATGCTGATGAAGGAGCTTGAAAAGCTCGAGAAGGATAACCCCGAACTTGATGACCCATTGTCGCCGACTCATCGCGTAGGGTCGGACCTTACCAAAGGGTTCAAACAGGTTGTCCACGTGCATCCCATGCTGTCGCTCAGCAACACCTATACAATCGACGAGGTGGATGAATGGGTGTGCAAGTGCAATGAACTTCTTGGTAATTCGGAGGGACTTCGGTCAGTGCCGATAGTCGGAGAGATGAAATTTGACGGAACCAGCATATCGTTGATATATGAGTACGGTCGGTTGGTAAGGGCTGTGACACGTGGCGATGGCGAGAAGGGTGATGATGTGACTGAGAATGTCAAGACTATAAAAAGTATCCCTCTGATGCTGCATGGTGGAGATTATCCCGAAAAATTCGAGATAAGGGGTGAAATAGTTTTGCCATGGAAAGCGTTTGACCGGTTGAATGAAGAGCGGGCTTTCAATGAAGAGCCGTTGTTTGCTAATCCGCGAAATGCCGCAGCGGGGACATTGAAGATGCTTAACTCGGCTGAAGTTTCGCGCCGTGGGTTGGATGCTTATTTCTATTATCTGATATCCGATGAACTTCCTACCGACAATCATTATGATAACATGCTCAAAGCTAAAGAGTGGGGGTTCAAGGTGAGTGATTCCATGACTCTTCTTCACTCCATCGAGGAAGTGGATCATTACATAAACTATTGGGACGAGGAACGTAAAAATCTCCCGGTTGCTACTGATGGGTTGGTGTTCAAGGTTAATAATCTGCGTCAGCAACTAAATCTCGGGTTCAGATCCAAGTCGCCGAGATGGGCCATTGCATATAAGTTCGCTGCAGAACGTGCGTTGACGCGTTTGAATTTCGTGTCGTTCGAGATTGGCAGAATGGGCATTGTCACCCCGGTTGCGAATCTTGAGCCGGTCCTGCTGTCAGGAACCATTGTGAAACGCGCCTCATTGCATAATGAAGACATTGTCAAGGCCCTCGATATCCATGAACATGATATGCTCTATGTGGAGAAAGGGGGCGAAATCATACCTAAAATAACAGGTGTGGATGTGGCTGCTCGCGAGAAGGATGCCAAACCGGTCGAATTCATAGAATATTGTCCTGACTGTGGCACAAAACTTATTCGTCTGCCGGGTGAGGCAGCCTGGCAGTGTCCCAATAAATACGGATGTCGTCCTCAGATTATCGGGCGTCTTGAGCATTTTGTCGGCCGTAACATGATGGATATCGACGGAGTCGGGGAGGAGAATTGTGCGCTTCTCTATGAGGCGGATCTGGTAAGGAATATCGCTGATTTCTATAACCTCAAGGCCGATGATTTGGAGAAACTTGAGAGGATAGGCCCGCGCACTGCCCAGCGTATCATCGAAGGAGTTGAAGCGTCAAAGCAGGTGCCTTTTGAGCGTGTTGTATATGCTCTGTCCATCCCGTTCGTTGGCGAAACAGTGGCACGCAAGCTTGCCAGAGGTGTACACGATATTGACCGTCTCATGTCTCGTTCGCATGATGAACTGGTGGCCATCGAAGATATCGGTCCTCGAATTGCGGATGCAATCGTGGAGTATTTCTCATATCCTGGTAACAGGGAGATTGTGGAACGCTTAAGAGCAGCCGGTCTGCAAATGGCTATGCCTGAGATTGACACAAGCGATCATACTGACTTGTTGAAGGATAAGGTCATAGTGATCAGCGGTGTTTTTGAACGGCATTCGCGTGAGGAATACAAGGAGATGATAGAGAAAAACGGTGGGAAGAATTCCGGCTCTATATCTAAGAAAACCTCCTTTGTCCTTGCCGGTGACAATATGGGGCCTTCGAAGTTAGAAAAAGCAAAATCACTGGGTGTCCCTATAATTGATGAGGAAGAATTCCTGAAAATGATAGGGAAATAACATACTGATAACGTACCATCGGCCATCTTGAATGAATTCGAGATGGCCGATGGTGCGTTAATGAGATTCTATTTTGCTGTCGCGGCCATTTCTTTACCTAATTCAAATGCCTCCTTTAGCTCTGTAGGGAAGTTATCGTCACGATATCTCCTCTTTTGTTCTTCGTCGAATACTTCAACTTTATATTTTGAATAGTCGCGGAATTGATATGTGTTGTATGCGCAAATTCTGCGAGGTTCGCGGAGTATGTGACCTATGAAATACTCCGTGGTTGAAAGCACTTGGTCAGGACACATTTCTTTCGGCACATTCATGGTATATATTGTAGATACGCGCATTCTGTTAGTCGCGAGTGATTTATAACCTGCCTCATAGCTTGCCAAAGGGAATAACAGTCGTTCAAGAAATGATTTGTATTCCCCGGAAACATCCATGAGATAGATTGGAGAAGCCAAAACGAGGATGTCAGCTTCGAGGGCTTTATCCAGTATCGGTGATATTGCATCTTTTACTGCACACCTTCCGTAGGTCGGCGCTCCCTTTAATTTACAGGCAAAGCAGCTTTTACATCCCTTAAAATCGAAATCATATAGATTAAATATTTCGATTGTCGCATCCTGATTTTCTGCGATGACCCCTTCGGCAAATGCGTTACACATTTTAGCCGTGTTTCCCTCCTTGCGTGGACTTCCATTGATGATTACTGTTTTCATATATTTCAGATTAGTTTCCTTGCAAAATAACTGCTATTTTCTTATTTTTGCAAGTACGCACTAAAATGTAATATAGTAACTTAAAAGAGTATTTTATGGGTTGTCAAGAAGATATACAGAAGATAAAATTTAGGGGTAAGGAATATTTTTGTTCCCTTGATTTGACATTAAGCCTCATTGGCGGCAAATGGAAGACCATGATGATATATATGCTGAAAGATGGAGCATTGCGTTCCTCGGATTTGCAACGGAAAATGCCGGGGGTGTCAAACAAGATGTTTACTCAAACGGCGCGTGATCTGGAGAAAGATGGCATTGTGAGCCGTGTGGTTTTTCCGGTAGTGCCACCAAGAGTTGAGTATGGACTTACTGAATTAGGGGAGTCGATTTTGCCTGTAATATTCCAAATGTGCGATTGGGGAACAAAACTGTTGGAGTCCGAAAGGACGGATGAATAATCATGGAGGATTGATAGAAAATCAGGCCCCAAAAGTTTTTCATGACTTTTGGGGCCTGATTTTTCTATGAATTCTTGTTCTAACCCTATGCCGTTAGGGTAGATTATGGTCTATTCAACCTCCATGACGAAACCACCCATAGGCAAGATATCAATGGGCACTCTTGCAGCATTCTTTATCTTGATAGTTTTAGATTCAGGTTCTCTCGTTTTCTTATTGTCAGTGATGATATTTATGGTATCACCATTACTGATGAATCGAGAAAGATCAAGAGTGAGTTTTTTTGTGGCCGATTCGGCATTTGTACCTGCTATATACCATTTATTGTCGTGTCTGCGCGCCAATATCACATATTTGCCCGGATAACCGTCAATGAATTTTGTGTCGTCCCATGTGGTGGGGACCCGCCGCAGAAAATCCAAACTAACCTCCGGGGCACCTCCTTCATTTTCGGGAAGGAGATTTTCAGGTGTAATGGCAAAGTTCTGAATGGGGTTTTGGAATAGTATGGTAGTGGCGAGCTCATGACCGTCAGTAGTCCGTCGGATGTGTCCTTCTTTATTGCCTCGCTTCAGTCGGCGGTTCATGAAACACCCTCCAAACTCCATGGAGCCCACCGTGTTTCGGCAGAACGGATGCAATGCTGTGTTTCGTGCCTCCTCATCGCAATAATACTGGTCAAAAATCAGATTCTCGGAGGCCAACACAGCTTCCGAACCGACATAGTTAGGATACATCATTTCCCATCCGCGAGGTAGGGTGCAACCATGAAATATGACCATCAGTCCATAGTCCTCGGCATCGGAAAGTATATCTTCATAGAGGCGGATAGTCTCTTGTTTGTCTCCGCCGAAGAAATCAACTTTAATACCTTTTATACCGAGATTTTTCATCCAGCGCATTTCAGCTTTACGGCTTATCGGTGAATCCATCCTGTCAATAGGTCCTTGAACAATGTCGTTCCAGTATCCGCTTGAGCTATACCATAGGAATAGTTCAACACCTTTTCCGGCTGCATATTTCACCAGTTCCTCAATACCATCTTTCCCGATGTTGGTGTCCCACCAGTTATCGACCAAAGTGTATTTATATCCCATATCTGCTGCCAGATCTATAAATTTCTTCTGATCTTCGAGGTTTATGGATGGGTCTTGCCATACTATCCAGCTCCATGTGCCTTTGCCGAATTGGTAATCATTGTCCGTGGTGTAAAGTGGTTCCACATTGTCCCATGCGGCAGTTGTCTCGACTATAGGGGCCAGTGAGGTGCCGACAGTTATGGTGCGCCAAGGTGTCACTCCGGGTAGTGAGAACGCTGCCCCGGTGTTTCCGTTGCCATTGTTTTCTCCTGGCATCGGAAATGCGATGCTGTAGAGTCCGTTACCGGTCATGTCTGACAGATGTGAAGCACAGTATTTACGGTCAACTCCGGTCTCACTTACAAGGGCCCATCCCTTGTCTCCGATTCTGAATAGTCCGGGAAAGGTGTATCCTTCTCCGAATTTTGACCGCTCGCTCATCGGTGTGTCAAACTGGTAATCTTCTTCGTAACTTGGCTTAGTGCGTTTCCACCCGATCATCGGGGTGCTCTGCGGGGTTAGAAAAACAGTGGTTTCTTCTGGGAAATCAAAGCCTGTCACTTCTTTTTCTATTACGATAGCTCCGGTGGTGTCATTGTTGAGTCGCGGTATCTCATATCTGAATGCCACGTCATTGTCAGAGACTCGGAATATGATATCAAACTTATTGCCGGCATTGTTGGCTACAGTGACGTTGAGCTGATTTGCAGTATAATGCACATCGTGCTTCTTGCTTCTGTTAAGAGTGTAGTTGCGTTCTATAGGGGATATCCGGTGACTGACAATGGTTAACGAATCGGCAAAATTTCCTGTGTCGGCGATGAATCCGAGGGGTGAAGGTTCAAGAATCACGGTGCCGCCATACGTGACATCGTATGTCAGCCTGTTCGCATCAGTCATTTTTACCGAGACCTGTAGGCATGAGTCGGGCGACCACACTGTCAGCGGAGAGGCTGTTGAAGCCAATGCGACCATCATCAATGTCGTGGTCGATAACGATTTGGCAATCATGTTAAGGGTGGATTAGGTAAGAAGATTGTGTTATGTATGTGAGAATGATAGGTGCAGAGGGAGGATAAAATAAAAAAGGTAGCAGGGCTATAAGCCGGGTTATGTCGTCGCGGGACTTCTATATGGCCGAAGCCATAAGGTTGCCGCGGCGGTCATGTCATTTATCTAAGTGGTGCCTCGCTCTGCTTCGGCACTCGAGCAGCCTACCCCCCGGCGATGGACGAGCAATCCATTGTGGCATTCTCGAAGAAACATTTCCACATGCCGGTATACATGGCCTTGCAACCCATAAGACGTGCGGCATGCTATGTCGCCATAGCATCCGGTGGGCTCTTACCCCACCTTTTCACCATTGCCTCCATAAGAAGGCTGTTATTTTCTGTCACGTTACTCTGCCGTCACCGACAGCTTACTGTTAGAAAGTATGGTGCTCTGTGTTGCCCGGACTTTCCTCTTGCCGCTCAGGTTTCCCCTCGGCAAGCGACACGACCGTCCTGCTACCGTCTACAAAATTAGTAATTATATTTCAAATCTCTTGCACTTAGCCCATTTTTATTGTATTTTTACATCCTATAATTGATAATTTGTCTATGACTTTTGCTGAAGTTTTATTGCCGGTGCCTATTCAGGGGACTTTTACTTACAGTATACCTCAGGAGATGGAGGGAACTGTGAAAGTGGGTCACAGGGTTATAGTGCCTTTTGGTCGTAAGAAATTCTATACTGGTATAGTGGCGGCTTTGACTCCAATCGCCCCCAAGGGATATGAGGTAAAGGAGATCGCGATACTTATAGACAATGATCCGGTGGTACGTCATCCTCAGCTTAAATTCTGGCAGTGGGTCGCCGACTATTACCTTTGCACTCCCGGCGAGGTCTTTAAGGCCGCAGTGCCCGCCGGACTGAAGATCGAGAGTGAGACATTCATCTCCCTCGCTCCTGATTATGAGGAGTCGCCGGAGGCTCGGCTATCTGACCGGGAGTTGGTGATAATGGAGATTCTACTCACGTCTGACAAAAAAATCACGCTTGACGCCCTTGGTAAAAAAACAGGATTCTCGTCAATCGGCCCCCTGGTGAATTCATTACTTGAAAAGGGCGCGGTGATTATCTCGGAAAATTTAGTGGAACGGTATCGGTCACGCAAGGAGTGTTATGTGAGACTAACAGTTCAACGCGATGATTCCGCTGCATTGCATGAGGCTTTTGATTCGGTCCGTAATGGCTCTAAGCAGCAGACTGCGCTGATAGCACTGATAGAACTCTCGGGATTCATGCGTAAGAGTCAGTCAGAGCTTACAGAGGTGACTCGTTCGGAACTTCTTGAAAAATCAGGCGTTACGACATCGGTGCTTGCTTCGATGGCCAAAAAGGGAATAATTGAAATCTACCATAAGGAAATCAGCCGGTTCAGTTACTCCGGTCTTGTGAGCGGTGTGATGCCATCCCTTTCCGAACCTCAGGGGGGCGCTCTTGATAAGATTCACAAGTCGTGGCTCGATAAGGATATAACCCTCCTTCACGGTGTCACATCGAGTGGGAAGACGGAGATTTATATCCATCTTATAGATTATGTGATGCGACAGGGGAGACAGGCTCTGTATCTGGTGCCTGAGATAGCATTGACCACCCAACTTACAGGTCGTCTGCAAAAAGTGTTTGGCGACAAGGTGTTGATATATCACTCCAAGTTCTCCGACAATGAGCGTGTGGATATATGGAAAAAACTTCTCGCGTCCTCCGAACCATGTGTAGTCATAGGTGCTCGTTCATCTGTGTTTCTGCCTTACTCATCATTGGGGCTCGTGATAATCGACGAGGAGCATGAACAGGCTTACAAGCAGCAGGATCCGGCTCCGAGATATAATGCACGTGATGCGGCCATAGTACTGGCATCCATGCATGGGGCCAAGGTGCTCCTTGGCAGTGCTACTCCGGCTGTCGACACGTATTATAAGGCCAAGACCGGACGATTCGGCCTTGTGGAGCTTAAAGAGCGTTATGAAGGGGCGAGCTTGCCTAAAATGGAACTCATAGACATGGCATCTGCAAGGAAAAAAGGTGAGGTGAGCGGTACATTCTCGCTTCTCACACGCAGATTGGTAAATGAGTCATTGGCCGGTGGTAAACAAGCTATATTATTCCTTAATCGACGCGGTTATGCCCCGATAGCAAGGTGTAAAATGTGTGGTTATGTGCCCAAATGCGACAATTGTGACGTATCGCTCACCTATCATCGCCATTCCGACAAGTTGATATGCCATTACTGTGGAACCCCTTACAGTGTTCCTGAGGTGTGCCCGGCCTGCAAGGAGCCTGGCATAGAGGTGCTTGGATATGGCACTGAACGTGTGGAAGAGGAGATTGACTCGTTGTTCCCTACGGCGAAGATTGCGAGGATGGATCTGGACACTACCAGATGCAAGGATGGTTATGAAAATATCATAGAAGAGTTTTCAAAAGGGAGAGCTCAGATTCTTGTGGGGACTCAGATGGTCACTAAAGGCCTGGATTTCGACAATGTCAGCGTGGTTGGAGTCATCAATGCTGACAGCATGATTAATTTCCCTGATTTCAGAGCGTCGGAGAGGGCTTTCAACATGATAGAGCAGGTAGCAGGACGTGCCGGTCGGAGACATTCGGAAGGGACGGTTGCCATACAGACCTATAATCCGGCCCATCCTATATTCCCATATCTACTTACGCATGACTACGAGGGATTCTATGACCATGAAATAGAGGAACGTCGCCAGTACAATTATCCGCCATTTGTACGCGTGATATATGTGTACGTCAAGCACAAGGATCAGACCGCTGTATCAACTATCGCTTTTGATCTTGCCGACAGACTGCGACGTCTGCTTGGTAACCGTGTGAGCGGTCCCGACGAACCGTCGGTGGCGAGAGTTCAGAGCTTGTATATAAGAAGGATAATGCTTAAGGTCGAGGTAAATGCCTCGATATCGAAGGTAAAGGATTTGCTGCGTAACGTGCAGATAGAAATGGTCAACACCAAAAAACTTTCAGGAGCGGTGCTTTACTACGATGTGGATCCAATGTAGGGCATAGCATATCGGGACTGCTGTAAACGCTCCGGCTGTATTGGCCATCGCATCCCATACATCATTGCCTGTACGTCCCATCTGCATGTACGCCTGAAGCCATTCCACTACACATCCGAAAATTGCCGACATGAGGGCGGCAAGAAGTGCCCCTTTTATGCCGCAAGGATGAGATGCGCGCCAACGGTCGAAAATATATGTTCCTGTGAGGCCGCCGAACATCATGAAATGAGCTATCTTGTCGGCTCCCGGGAATAAAGGAAGTTCCTCCTCCCCAAATGGTTTGGGAAGGAGGGTGAGATAGAGTATCACCACGATGACTGACATCGTGAGTTGATAATCAGGGATATGTTTGAAATATTTTTTCAGGACTTTTCAGGCTTATTTATTAAATGCCCAATAGTTGTCCATAGCCATCTGGCGATATGCCAAAAGACCGTTGGCTGAAAGTTCAACCACCTGACGGCTTCCGTCGGCGGCAGGCATTGCCACATGGTTCTCATCAATGAAAGTCATGAACTCATAGCTGTTACCGTCGGGGAGAACCACACTCCAGGTCTGATCATCAACATCGAAGTCGAAACGCACGACAGACTTGTCGTTTTCAGATGTGATAGTGTAGCCCTTGCCATCGCATTCCACGAGGTAGCGGCCATCCTTGCCATCGATTACTTTTTTGCCTGAAGCCACAGGGTTGCTGCCGCTCCAAAACTCTATGGAGTTAATCACAAGAGCATCCGCGATTACTGACACTTCATATACCGGAATGATCCAGAATGCGAAGAACACGAGCTCGTTGACAAATTTGTTGCCTACTTGCTTATTCCATCCAAGAAGCTTGTTGGTGAGTGAAAAACTTCCGATACATGATGACATCATCATGGATCCGGTCAATGCCACTACGAGGGCAACAGGTAAAATACGTTTTTTCATCTGACTGATTTGTTATTTTAGGGATAAATAGTTGAAAAAATGTCGTTTATATGTGGTTGCTGTTTTAAGCCTTTGTCCTAGCTTTGCTATAAAATGAATAGACGCGGTTGACATAATCAAATGTTTCACGGCCTCGTGAATAACCATATTTGACCACCGGATCTTTATAGTACTTGGGGTTTGATTTCCACAGTATGGCTTTTGCCACATTGTTGTCCCATTTCTGCGGATTAAGACCATATTTTTTCGCAAGGGCTATAGCGTCATACACATGGGCTATTCCTGAGTTATATGCAGCGATGACAAACTTTTTACGCTCGTTCTCGTCAGGGACTTTCGATGCGAGTTGTTTGTCAAGATCTCGCAGTAGTTTAAGCGCGGTCTCGATGGCTATGTCATTTTTCATGACTGATTTGGCTGTTTGGCCATACCCTTTGGCTGTGCGCGGCATTATCTGCATCAATCCTCGTGCACCGGCCCACGACACGGCTGTAGAGTCAAACTTGCTCTCCACATACGCTTGTGACGCAAGAAGTTTCCAGTCCCAGTCGTAGTCAGCGGCATATTTCCTGAACAGGTGGTCAAACGGTGAGACCATGCTGCTATTCAGTGTGAATGGATTGCTACCGATTTCATTTTTGCTCAGCTCGAAGTATCGCTTCAGGAGTTGGGCCTGTTCGCTGCGGGGTTTGTCTTGGTTCAGCCATGCGTTGATGCTGTCGCCGAGCCAAGCTTTATCAGGCGCGACTGCCCAACTGGAGCGCTGCTCAAAGCTTAATGGGAGAGTGATGTCCAGGTCGTTATAGTATGTCTTGTTGATTCTGGCAATGTCACTGTCAACCACTGTCAACGGAATGGACCCTTCGCTCACCATGGCAATAAGGTCCTCGGTAATCATTGTGTCGCGGTTTACGGTATGGATATTGATTCCGCCACCCACTTCCTGGTTGAGATTGCGGATGCGAGCCTCATATTTAGAGTCGGCTTCCACATATACATCTTTGCCTACGAGATCTGTGACATCTGTTATGAGTTCCGCTTCACCTTTTTTAGGCTGCACAAGTACTTGGGTGGTTATATTCTCAGGGCCGCAAGGCACCACTCGTTCCTTGTACTCGGCTGTAATCGGCACCTCATAGGCAATAAGATCCACTTTGCCTGAATCAAGCATCTCGATGGCACGTGAAAGTGACGGCGCGAGTTCGAGTTTAAGAGCCACATCTTTATCCATGGCCAAGGCAGTGACCAGTTCATAGTCATAGCCCATCTCCTGTCCTCGATATATGAAGTAGGCTTCCGGGCTATAAAGTGTTGCCACTTTCAAAGTGTCCGGGAAGCGATGTTCCACGTTGTCAGAGCCGTTTGCCGATCTCTCATTAGCTTTCTTGCCTCCGCATGCACCCACGAGTGTTGATGCTGTCAACAGGCACGCGATGCCTAAAATATGTAACCCATTTCTCATATACTGTTTTGTTTAATGTGAAGTTAATATTGCACTTGTGAGATTGGGTATTAGGTTTTTGGCTGAATGGACCTACGCGAGATCAATATTCAAATGTACCGTATTCCGAGGTGATGGTAAGCTTATTGGCAGGTGCTTCTTCAACGCGGCCCACAATCTGGGCATCTATGCCGAAGCTGTTGGCAATCTCGATAACCTTTCCGGCTGCCTCGGGACGGACATATATTTCCATACGATGTCCCATATTGAACACCTTGTACATTTCGCTCCATGGGGTTCCGCTTTCTTTCTGGATCAATTCAAAGAGCGGAGGGATGGGAAAGAGATTATCCTTTATTACATGCTTATTCTCAACGAAATGCAACACCTTAGTCTGAGCACCGCCTGTACAGTGTACCATACCGTCAATATCGGGGCGCATTTCCTGTAAGAGCTTTTTGATGACAGGCGCATAAGTGCGGGTGGGCGAGAGCACCAGTTCGCCTGCGGGAATTGGTGAACTTTCAACCGTGTCGGTGAGTTTCTTCGAGCCTGAATAAACAAGGTCGGATGGTACTGCTGCATCGAAAGTCTCGGGATACTTTTCAGCAAGATATTTCGAGAACACATCGTGACGAGCCGAGGTAAGGCCGTTGCTGCCCATACCTCCATTATATTTTGTCTCATACGTGGCTTGTCCAAACGATGCCAGTCCCACAATCACGTCACCGCCTTTGATGTTGGCATTGTCTATGACATCCGAGCGACGCATGCGGCAAGTTACAGTCGAGTCGACAATAATGGTGCGTACCAGGTCACCGACGTCAGCGGTTTCACCACCTGTGGAGTATATGCCGACGCCAAGTTCGCGCAGTTGAGCGAGAATTTCCTCGGTTCCGTTGATTATCGCTGAGATAACCTCGCCGGGGATAAGATTTTTGTTTCGTCCTATAGTGGATGATACAAGAATGTTGTCGGTGGCGCCTACACAGAGCAAGTCGTCAATGTTCATTATGAGCGCGTCCTGCGCAATCCCTTTCCACACCGACAGATCACCTGTTTCACGCCAATAGGCATAAGCAAGCGATGACTTGGTGCCGGCTCCGTCAGCATGCATTATGTTGCACCATTCAGGGTCGCCACCGAGAATGTCAGGAATGATTTTGCAGAAGGCCTTCGGGAATATGCCTTTGTCAACATTTTTAATAGCATTGTGGACATCCTCTTTTGAGGCTGATACACCGCGAAGATTATAGCGCTGGTCACTCATAATTAATTCGTACACGTGAATGTTAAACAAAATCCATCCGTGATGGGTTGAGAAATTTTTTACAAAGTTAGTAATTTTTGTTTAAATTTCAATAATGTCGAATCTATCACACGGGAATTGACATCATCGGGATATCGGAATGGAATAGGAGCTTGTGGGCGAGAGTGGGGTTGAATATTCTCGCGAAAATATTTTTCCGGCGGGTCGGTAGCACAATCAAATCGATGTGACGCTCCTTTTGAAGGAGCGAGAAGTCCTCGACGGCATTTTTCATCGTCATTGGAGCTATGGCGAAGGTATAAGCCGGATAATTCTTTTTGCAGTAATCAAGCAGATTGTTCAACCCGGCCGGATTTCCGTCGGGCATTTTCCTGGAGGGAATACCGACGAGTGTCACGTCAAGGGATATGTCGGGGAAAACTCGGTAGAGGGCGTCGAGCGCCAGGATATCTTCCTGTTGTGTGGTGGTGAAATAAACCACTTTGTGGAGGTCGGCCAAAGAGCGTAAAGGTGTCGACTGCGGCACGGTGAATACTGTGGTGCGGCAATTGTCAAGAACTTCGGCTGTGACACTTCCCACAAGGTTCCGGTTCTCTTTGTTGGTGCCCCGGGTCCCCATGACAATCAGAAGCGGATGGTGAGTGGTTGCATAGTCATCAATGACTTCTTCTGGAAGCCCTTCGGATATTTCAGATGTGAATTTGACAGGAGGAATGACGCCATCCTTTATTTTTTCCCTAAGGACGTTTTCAAATTCCTTCATGCGGTCTTTTGCTATATTTCGAAGAGTCCGGTCCTCCTTCTCTTCCTCGATTATATTTGTGTCAGGCTCAAATGTCATGGTGGCCGACAACTGCAGAGCGGCCCCGTTGGTCATAATAGGGTCGGCGAAAGTGTGGAGAAGGTGTATTGTGCCTTTATGGGCTTCCGCTATATGAAATGCGAGAGCCGTGGCCTGAAGGGAATAGTCTGAGAAATCCACCGGTACTAACACTTGAGCGCCATTTACATCGGCATCCTTCTGGGCTGATGGAGCAAATATCTCAATGTTCTCTATGACACGAAGCGCAAGCGGAAGTTCATTCTCCGGTATGCGTACTCTGATACCCGACGATATGACCGGATTGGTGAGGTTGACATTCTGGAGAACGACTTTTAACCCTTCGCTTTCAAGGATTGACTTCAGCTGGTGTGCTTTGTCATAAGTGTGGATTGCCACTGTTATAAGCCGGTCGGAATTCATTGTCGTATGATGATTAAATAATTGTAATCAGTATAATGTGTATCGGCCAGTAACTGATGGTGGCCAATATATAAACAAGCGGAAGGACAAAAAGTCAAATTTTTAATAAAATGGCTTTTTGTCCTTCTCAAAATCCGTTTTTCTGAAATTTAATCTTCCTTATTCTGCGTCTGGAGGATTTCTACTGCCATGTCATATATTGTGGTATCATCCAGAACAACAATGCCCCCGTTGGGTCCGGGTTCGATATGAACGCCGCAGTTTTTACCAAATTCATAGTTGGTTCCGCCAAAATAATTGCGAACTGTCTGAGGGGTCACATTTAGCTTATCAGCTATAAGGCGTACAGAACCATCGGGCAGACTGTCTTTGATGCGGCGCAGGTCGTTGAATGAGATAGTTTTAGTCATGATACTTATGGGGTTTGGGGGTTAGTAGTATTGATGTTAATTATACAATGTGTAGAAGTTTAATTCCACGTCACTAAATTAGAGTTTAATTTCGGTTTTGCCAAATTATTTCTGAAAAACTTTAATATGTTATAAAACATTATTTACGGTTGAACTTTTTCAGCTGAAATTAATCTCTTGTATTCCAGCTGGCTATCCGCCGGCTTTATATCTTTTCGACGGCTTCAGCGTTAATCCAGGCTCTGTGGGTGTTGTCAATCTGCACGTCATACCACATGGTGGCAACCGTATCCGTGGTGGATTTTACTGAATCCAGTATCACAACCTTGGTCCCTTCATGCAAGAGCATGGCTTCCTGGGTGCGGTCCTTTGGCTCACGTGGGGCCGTACTGAGGATGGTAGAAGGTGCGGTGATTATAGCCACATCATCGGCAGTGGCTAAAGCAGCCGACCTATATGCCAGAAAGATGAATATGCCGCAGGCTATAAATGTGAGTATGCCTCCGAAAAATCCGATTTTACGTATGATGATAATGTCGGAAAATATGTAGGCTATAACACCGAGAAGAGTTAGGATGAAACATCCTAACCCTATCCAGGCCCACGTGTTGGAATGAGAGGAGTTAGCGGCGGCATCGAGAGCATTTCCTATAAATGAACCGCGTTCACCTGGACGGTCGGCTATACGTGTGTTGGCAAATTCCAGATTGTTGCGCGCATCCTCATTGGACGGATCAAGACGGAGAGCCCGCTCATAAGCGAGGATGGCTTTGCCCATCTCTCCAAGCCGGTAGTAGCAATTACCTAAATTATAATATATCATGGATGAACTGCCCGAGTTGCGTATGACATTGTTATAGAGCTCGGCTGCTTCCTGGTAGCTGTCAGTTGTATATGCCGAATCGGCTTGCTGGAGCATCGAGCTATCGGCCTTCATCTGGAAGCCGAGCGAGCATACCATTAATGAGAAGAGGAGTGATATTATCTTTTTCATTTTCTGTAGCTTTCGATGTTATTAATTGCGTTTACGCCCTGGCCGTACACAGTGTCCATACGTGAGGAACTGTCGGGGGTGTAACGAGCCATCTCACACTCATCAAGTACCTCTATGAGTGCCTGTGTGGCTGACTCAGGATAGCCTTTATCCTCAAGGGTTGCGACAATGTTCTGGCGAGAGAGTTGTGATACCGGCATAGCAAGTTTGTCGGACAAATATCCCCAGATGGCACGAAGCATTTCCTCATAAAATTTGTCACTGTCGCCGGCCTTCATGAAGGCAGCCGCCGCTTTGAGTCTGCGGCCTGCAACCTTGCTCGCCTTGGCATGCTTGCGGCCTGCCACATCGGCATTGAGTTTGGCATGTCTGCGGTTGATGGCTATGAGTGAAATAGTGAGGATGAGCATCACAACATAGATGAGCCAATAGTAGAATTTCAGCACCACCAACGAATGATGTTGTTGTGGCTGTTTCTCGCCAAGATATATGTGACGGATATCGGAATTTTTGTTTTCCACCTCTTTCTGATCAGCAGTAACAGGTGCCGAAACACCCTTGGCCACTGAAATCGGATAGGAGGGGGTGGTGAGGGTAACATACTCTTTCGACTCCGGATTGAAATATACGAATTTGTCACTTCCGATTGTGAATTTACCTACGCTTTGGGGAACGAAAGTATATTCCACAGTCATTGTCCCGCTCACATCATTGCCATGGACCGAGGTCTCAATGTCGCTTTTGGGGGTATATTGTTCAAACTCTGACGGGAAGTCGATCACAGGCTCTTTTACGTATTTTATGTTGCCTGTACCTTTGATGGTGTAGATAAGAGTGGCCGGGTCATTTGTGCGGAACGAATTACCAACGAGGCGGCTGTCAATAGAGAAGGTCCCGACAGCTCCGGCAAATCCTTCAGGCTGAGGCTGGGGGAGAGGTTTGATGTCGATAGAGCCGGTGTTGGAGCTTACCTTGATTTTTGTTTCCTTGGGTTGCCGTACCTGGAACATGCCCATGTTGACATTGGCGTATTGGATGACAGAGATGTCATAATTGCCGGAATTGATTGTAAGCTTACCACTCTTCTGCGGGAATATTATGCACCGTTTCAGGACGGCTGTCATGTAGTTCTGGCCTTTATATGTCTCCACTTCATTAAGGGATGGCTGCACATCAAGTTCCTGGATGAGGAATCCGTCGAACGACGGCTGCTTGGTAGGCATGAAGGATGATATGGAGTACTTGGTGTATAGTTTTATTGTACAGCCTATTGCTTCCTGCTCATAAGCCGATGATTTGGACAGGATGATGCGGACGAATACATCGTCGGCATTCACCTTTCTGCCGGCTTCCTGTGTGTCTACGTCGTCAAGATCGACAGGACGTTGCGATGCCGGTTTGTCACGGTCGGCGCGCTCATGCACGGTGAACGACATGGCTTTGGTGGACAGGCGTTTGCCGTCGGCAAGGATGCTGGCAGCAGGAATGCTGAAATTACCGGCTTTATCAGCACGATAATAATATGTATACTCTATCGCCGATGTTGACGATGCCTTGCCATTAATCACTTGGTAACTCTGTGATTGTGACGTAGACGGACCGTAGAGCAATGTGCAGCCATTAATCTGTGCCACTTTCAAATCTGTGCCCTCTGCATTTGTGAGGCGGAATGTCACTGCAAACTTATCCCCTTCAAAGACCCTTGTGGGGGGCTTGACAGTAAAACTGACTTCGGCTCGCATGGCCGGGAGCAGGAGAAGAAGTAATATAAATAGTATGTAACGTTTCATTGTGGTTTTAACTTAGATCCAAAAGATTTTCAGCCAAATCGGTATTACCATGGGTTAGTGACAGGTTTCCTTGATGGGGCACCACCTTTTTTCTTCTCGGCATTGATGCGCTGGCGGGTGGCATTCTCTTCATTCTCCATGGCCTTGAGGATCTTTTCGGCATTCTGCTGGCTTATGCCACCCTGTTGCTGCTGCTGAGGGTTTTGCTTCTGATCCTGATTCTGAGGTTGCTGGTCCTGTTTGTCCTTGTCCTGGTCTTTATTTTGGTCCTGATTCTGATTCTGGTCCTTGTTTTGATTCTGATCTTTGTTTTGGTCCTGCTTGTCCTGGTTTTGATCCTGATTTTGGTTCTGATCTTTATTCTGGTCCTGATTCTGTTGCTCTTCAAGACGCTTTTGGGCCAAGCGAAGATTTTCCCTGGCTTTGTCGTTGTCAGGGTTACGACGCAGGGCATTTTTGTACAAGTCTATGCTTTTTGCATAGTCCTGCTCATTGAAAGCAAGATTGCCGAGATTGTAATAAGCCTTTTCGGCAATAGATATGTTTTCGGCATCACGAAGGATGTTCTGTAATATCCTGGTGGCTTCCTGCTGGGTCTCACCAGATGCCGAGCCTTGACGGAGAAGCGAAGCCGCAAGATTGAATTGCGCTATTTCATTCATGGCGTTTTCCTGCAGCGCTTTTCTGTAGGCTACTTCGGCATCAGCATATTTTTCTTCCTTATAGAGTTTATTGCCCTCCACTATGTAGTTGCGTTCGTGACGAGTAGAGGTGGTTTTTGATTCACCCCATGCCGGCAGAATGGCTGACGCAAGCAGAAGAGCAGTTATAAATCTATTCATTTCTTACCTCCTTCCTCTTTGCTGAAGAAACGGTACTTCTTCAACCATGAAATCTTTCGTGTTACTACAATGCAGTCAATCACCAGGAGAATCAAGGCGATGAATGCCACTATAGGGAACTGTTCGCTCTGCGGAGAGAATGATTTCCTTTCAAATTCAGCCTTTGCAAGCTCGTCCATCTTGTCGTCGATGGCTGATATAGCCGAGTTAGAGGCTCCGTTGACGTATATACCTTTGCCTGCTTTTGCAATTTCGGCTGCAGTGGTCTCGTCATGCTTGGTGACAACTTCCTCTCCGGTCATAGGATTGAGCATATAGGTACCCTTGCCTGTAGGGATACGTGCTCCACGAGCTGTCCCCAGACCTATTACATCAACTTGTATGCCTGCATCAGCGGCTCGTTTTGCCACCTCCACGGCATTGTCCTCAAAATTTTCACCGTCGGTGATGACCACTATTGCCTTACCCATCTCGTCGTTAGGCGTAAATGAGTTCATGGCCATTTCGATTGCAGAGCCTATCGCTGTGCCCTGGGTCGGTACCATGTCGGTGGTGATGCTGTTGAGAAACATCTTGGCTGAGATGTAATCGGACGTGATTGGCAATTGTGTATAGGCATCACCTGCAAATACTATCAGACCAACTTTATCGTCGGTCATTTTGTCAATCAGTTTTTCCAGGATATGCTTTGATCGCTGCAAACGGCTTATGCCCCTGTCGTCGTCGGTGGATGAGGCAAGCATGGAGTTGGACACGTCAAGACAAATCATAACTTCAATGCCTCGTGACATCTTGGTCTCCGCGCCATCAGCTTCGAGTCCTCCTGTGGCACGAGGACGTGCAAGCATTATGACAAGTGTGGCTATGATGAGGAGTGACATTGCCATTTTTACCCATGGCATATATTTTGACACCTCGGGCATCAGATGTGCTATCACTTCCGGACGTCCATAGCGCATGAGCTTGCGCTTACGGCTGTAGCGGGCCCAAAGGAAAAGGCCGAACACTACTGGAAGTAGCAGGAGGAGATATAAGAGATGTGGGTATGCGAACGTAATCATAGTCTAAATCTGCTTAAGGAATAGTACGGAGAATGGTGTAGCGCAGCAACACGACCAATCCGAAGAGCGACAATGCGGCGATGGCCCATGGCAGGTAGTCATCCTCTGTGCTGGTGAAATTGCGGAGATCCATCTTGGTTTTTTCAAGGCGGTCAATCTCGGCAAAAATCTCTTTGAGCACATTGTTGCCGGTGGCACGGAAATATTTACCTCCGGTGGTCTCCGCGATGGTGCGAAGAGTAGCTTCGTCAATCACCACAGGCAGGTTGACATATTCGATGCGGCCGAACATGTTTTCCTGTGGATATGGTGCTGTGCCATTAGTGCCAATGCCGATGGTATATACTTTTATGCCATACTGTTTTGCTATCTCAGCTGCTGTGATCGGAGCAACATTTCCGGTGTTGTTAGAGCCGTCGGTGAGCAGGATTATGCTTTTGGATTTTGCTTTTCCTTCTTTTATGCGGTTGATTGATGTCGCGAGACCGTCACCGATGGCAGTGCCGTCCTGCAGCATTCCCATCTTAATGTCAGATATGTAGTTGGCGATGGTCGAACGGTCGGTCGTCATAGGTATGGCGGTGAAACTCTCGGCTGCGAATATCACTACACCGATATTGTCACCTTCACGGCCCGCCACGAATTTGGATGCCACCTCTTTGGCTGCTTCAAATCGGTCGGGCTTGAAGTCTCGAGCCAGCATACTGGTCGAGATATCCATTGCAAGTACGATGTCAGTGCCTTCTACACTTGAAGTGTTCCATGAGTCGCGAGTCTGAGGACGCGCCAATACTACTATGACGCAACCGATGGCTCCGAGCTGGAGCACGAACATCAGGTGTCTGAGATAGGCTTTCAGCGAACGCGGTGTTTTGGCAAATGGCGCAGCGGTCGATATACCCATGGATGGGTGTAACGAACGGTGCTTGTAGATATACCATATTATCAATGGTATAAATAACAGAAATAGCCAAAGATATCCGGGATGAGCCAGTAACATATCAGGAGTTTATTGTTTTTTAGTTTCTGTTTCTTCGTTGTTTCCTTCAGTGACAGGTTGCGGTTTCGTGTCCTCGACGAATTGCATGGCCGAGTTGAATGCCTTCACATTGTCGTCGGGGAGTGGACGAACTTTCGCGAATTTCACAAAGTCGGCAGTTTCCAGCACCTGTTCCATATTTCGCTTTGTCAGTCGGGTTTCCTCGTTCGCCTGAAGAGCATGACGGATTTGGGTAGTGGTCATTTCCATGGCATTCACTCCGAATCGTCCCTGGAGATATATACGCAGGATGTCTGTAAGCCTGGTGTAGAATTCTTTTTCCCGACCTTGTTCACAGAGTTTTTCGCCACGTAAGCGGCTGAGGGCATCGATAGCCTTCTCGTAAGGAGGCACAGGCTTAGGTTGATGCGGAGCAAATGGATTTTTCTTGCGTCGAATCACATAATATACATAACCAAGTATCGCCAGAACGACAATCACAGCCAATATCCATAAGCCATAATCTACCACAAAGTCTGGCAGATAGTCGATGAAACTTCTGTCGATATCTGCGATGTCGGCATAATCATGTATGGTCTCCAAGGTGTCAACGCTGACCGGAAATACTTTTAGAACCAAGCGATTAGAGGCAATTGTCTCACCATTCTCCACATATTTGATAGGGTTGAGCCGATAGACTCCGGAGTCGAACGACTGCAGGATGATATCCTGACGGATTTCACGTCGGCCGCTTCCTACCGAGGTTGTGTCAGCTGAAAGCAACTTCAATATCTCCACTTTATCACAAATAGAATCCTTGGGTATAATCAGCTGTCCGTCGGCGCTTTCATCGTTGACTATCTCGACATGCAGAGGTGTGGTTTTCCCCATTAACAGGTATGCCGAGTCGAGGCTCACTTTCAGAGTCGGCGATGCCGCTACGGCTGTATTTCCTGCCGAGAAAGCGAGGACGATTAAAATCAGGAGTTTGATGTGGCGCAAGATATTCATTATTGTAATAAATATTGTGGAATGTATATCAGGGTGTGGGTTATCTTAGTGCCCGGTTTTTGAAAAGAGCCATGAGAGCTCGGGCAAAATCTTCGTCGGTCGCTATTGATGCATGATCGACACGGCATTTGCTTAGTGTCTCCATCATGGCTTGCTGACGTTCGTACCACCACTTGCTGAATGCCTGGCGAGTCTTTTTGGAGGATGTGTTGACCCAACGGTTCTCACCTGTCTCAAGATCGCATACTCTCATTAGGCCGACATCTGGCAGAGTGGTGTCGCGTTTGTCATAAACCTGGACGGCTATTATGTCATGTTTGTTGCAGGCTATCTGAAGTTGGCGTGTATAGTCGTGTGAGTCTATGAAATCCGAGATCAGGAATGTGGTGCATCTCTTCTTAAGCGCATCGGTGAAGTAACGCAATGCCACAGAGATGTCAGTTCCGGGATTTTCAGGCGTGAAGTCAAGCAGTTCTCGGATTATGAGCAGGATATGCTTCTTGCCTTTCTTAGGCGGAATGAATTTCTCAATCTTGTCGGAAAAGAATATCACTCCGATTTTATCATTATTCGTGATGGCGGAATAGGCAAGGGTCGCGGCAATCTCGGCAATCATTTCCCGCTTTTCCTCACCAACGGCTCCAAACAGACGGCTTCGTGACACATCGATGAGGAGCATTACGGTGAGTTCGCGTTCCTCCTCGTAGACCTTGACGTAGGGATGGTTGTGGCGGGCAGTGACATTCCAGTCGATATCGCGGACGTCATCACCATATTGGTATTCGCGCACTTCCGAAAATGTCATGCCTCGTCCCTTAAAAGCCGTGTGGTACTCTCCCGCAAATATATTCTGGGAGAGACCTCGGGTTTTAATGTCGATTTTACGTACTTTTTTTAATAGTTCGTTGGCTTCCATCGTGGTGTGTTAACGTAGGGGGAAGATTAAAAAATTACCTGACTCAGAATCATCAGGGCACTTCAACCTTATCAAGGATTTCAGAAATGACTTCGTCGGTTGTGATATTGTTTGCCTCGGCTTCGTAGGTGAGACCGATACGATGACGGAGCACGTCATGACATACTGCACGCACATCCTCGGGTATCACATAGCCACGGCCACGCAGGAAAGCATAAGCACGTGATGCGCGGGCCAGGCCGATAGATGCACGAGGCGATGCACCGAAGCTGATCATGCTGCCAAGATCCTTAAGGTCGAAATCGGCCGGGTTACGAGTCGCAAAAACGATGTCGACGATGTAGCGTTCGATCTTTTCGTCAAGATATATTTTTTCGACGATTCTCTGGACATCGATAATCTCTTCGGGGCGGAGCAATGGACGGATATCTTTCTTTTCGCCATTGATATTCTGACGGATAATTTGTTTCTCCTCATCCTTGGTCGGATAACCGATTATGACTTTGAGAAGGAAACGGTCAACCTGTGCTTCGGGAAGAGGGTAGGTGCCTTCTTGTTCGATAGGGTTCTGTGTCGCCATCACAAGGAACGGTTCGTCGAGCTTGAATGTCTTTTCGCCGATTGTCACCTGGCGTTCCTGCATAGCTTCCAGAAGTGCGCTCTGGACCTTGGCCGGTGCGCGGTTGATTTCGTCGGCGAGCACGAAGTTGGCAAATATCGGGCCACGCTTAATCTGGAACTGTTCTTTCTGCACGCTGTAGATCATTGTACCGATAACGTCGGCAGGGAGAAGGTCGGGGGTAAACTGTATACGGCTGTATTTAGCGTCGATGATTTGTGCCAAAGTTTTGATGGCAAGGGTTTTCGCAAGTCCGGGGACACCTTCAAGAAGTACGTGCCCATTGGATAGTAAAGCGATGAGAAGGGAGTCGATGAGATGCTTTTGTCCGACAATCGTTTGGTCCATACCTCTGGTGACGAGGTTGATAAAGTCGCTTTTGCTGGCAACGAGGTCGTTGAGTTCTCTGATATTAACCGATTCGCTCATAGTCTCAGTGGTGAAAAATGATATATTAGAAGTTTTATGTTATTTCGTAAATATGCTTGAAACTGATTACAAAATTATAAATAAGAACAAACAAAGTGTGAAAAAAGTGTGTTAATTTTAGCTATATTTCGTTTAACATTGAGAAAATTTAACGTATTATAGCAATGCGAAGAAGGCTTTCAAGAGCTGGTGGAACCGATGCGGTTCATGGGCGTCCTGAAAGCCTTTTATTCTGTCCAATTAGATGCGATTATTTGTATTTTGAAAGGATTTCGCCGGCTTTTGCCTGTGCGCGTTTCAAACTTTCCTGACTGTCAGCATCTATGCCATATTTTGCTGCATCTGGAATTACAAGTTTGTCGCCCGGTTGCATTTTGTTGGGATTGCCTATTTTTGACTTGTTTTCCTCGTAGATGTATACCCAGAATGCTTTGTTGCCATAATATTTCTTAGCCATGTCATGGATCAGATAACCTTTCTGCACAGTGTCATACCTTACGGCCGGGGTGGCAACCTGAGGCTCTTCCGCTGATGGCTTTTCATCTGACGCCTCAGTCGCTGCCGGCTGTGCTGACTCAGTTATATTGGTGCTTTCGGCCTCCTGGGCTGAATTCTCATCGATGGGAGCGATGACAGGTTCGGCCATCAATTCCTCTTCTTGAATCATGGACACGGACTCCACGCCTTTACCTCCCGGGAAGAGATGGTCAATGGCAAGGTATACACCGCAGGCACCGATGGCCATTCCGACTAATATTCCGACGATAAATCCGAGCGTGAATCCACCGCCTCGTTTACCTGCGGACTCTGAATCACTTACGTATTCCTCGGGTTCCTCTTCAAGAGGCTTGAATTTGGGAGCCACGGGGAGCGGCGTGGTGGATACGAATGGTTTGGCCGGAGCTGATGGTTGGGTCACAGGAGGCTCAGGTTCTGCTGCTTGTGGCGCAGACTCTGATTTTGGAGCAGGCTCAGGTTGTATCGCGGGTTTTTGTGAGGAGGGCTGTGCAATGGTGGTAGTTTCGGTCCCGGATATTTCTGTCTCTACGATGTCAACGTTACTTGTCTCCACAAGTACCTCTTTGACTTCAATAGCAGTGTCGGGGGCGTCGTTTGTATCAGGGCGTTCTTCGTGCGGTTCAGTTTCAGCTACTGCTTCTTCATCTACGTGAGGCGTTTCTCCCGCTGCTATTGTTGCCGGAGTGGGTTCCTGCATCTGCTGTGGCTGGGATTCAGTTTCTTGTATTGCAGGTGAGGCAATCTCTTCTTTCTCTTCTGTTTCCGACAACATTTCCTCAGTGACATTTTCATTTAAGGCCACTGCCTCAAAGGGGGCAAAGGGGGCATTGAGTGTGTCGGCGATATCTTTGTCGGGGACAAACTCGATAATATTGTCACCATTCTCCCTGTTTACTGAAAATGAGCCGAACCCTTTGATTTTTACCGGTTCACCTGCCAACAGAGCATCCGAAAGCTGCTCAAAAAAACTTTTCACAAAGACCTCGGCACCATCTTCGCTTATGCCGGTGGCGAGAGATACGCGTTGTGCAAGGTCGTGGAATGGGATTTTCTGATTCATTTTGCAAGTTTTTTTCTCAGTACAATACTCGGTTGAAATTCCATAGCGATTACCGGTGGGAGGAGGGTTCGCTGTCCGGTTGTCTCGTCAATCGTGATCCGTTCGTCGGTCTTCGAGGTTTTGAATGTGCCGAATCCGGGTATGGCTATAGAGTCGAGGTCCGCACCGGTTTCTTTGAACACTTTGCATAATCCTTCGACGAGTACGGATATTTCCGCCGGCTCACGGTTGAGCCTTTTGGAAAGTCGTGCTAAGAAAGTCTTGTTATCCATTGTTTTTTCGTGTAATCTATAGAGAATCTTCGCTAAGTTACGAATTTATCGCCTATCATCGACTATAATGAGTGATTATTTTGGCGATAAGAAGTGAAAAAAGCCGCTCTTAGTAAGGTGTAAGAGCGGCCAAATGAGTTTTTGTGTTGAAATTAGGACGCGCTAATTAATAATTGCGTGCAAATATCACACGTTGAGCTGATGGTTTGCCTGTTACCATGCAGAAGCCTGGCGTCTTGTCGCCTTCCAACGGTATGCAACGTATGGTAGCCTTGGTTTCCTCTTTGATTTTGTCCTCAGTTTCAGGAGTGCCGTCCCAATGGGCAAGGATGAAACCACCTTTTTCTATTTCTTCCTTGAACTCTTCGTAGGTCTCGACAGTGCGGGTCTTTGACTCGCGCAAATCAAGAGCTTTCTTGAATATGTTGTTCTGGATGTCTTCAAGGAGATTCTGTACGTATTCAGCAATTCCTTCCAGAGGAGCAACGTGCTTTTCGAGGGTGTCGCGGCGCATTACCTCAACAGTGCCATTTTCAATGTCACGTGCACCGATGGCAAGACGCACAGGCACACCCTTGAGCTCGTAATCTGCGAATTTGAATCCCGGACGCTTGTTCTCGGAATTGTCATACTTAACGCTGATACCGAGCTTTTTGAGTTCTGATACGATCGGGTCAACCTTAGCTGAAATTTCAGCAAGCTGGTCACTGTTTTTGTAAATCGGGATTATAACCACCTGAATGGGGGCGAGGTGCGGGGGAAGCACGAGTCCATTGTCGTCAGAGTGGGTCATGATAAGAGCACCCATAAGGCGTGTTGACACACCCCAGGAGTTTGCCCATACATATTCCGGCTTGTTGTCCTTGTTGACGAATGTTACATCAAATGCCTTGGCGAAGTTTTGGCCGAGGTTGTGTGAGGTCCCCGACTGGAGTGCTTTGCCATCCTGCATCATGGCCTCTATGGTATATGTGTTGAGTGCGCCTGCAAATCGTTCATTTGGCGACTTCACTCCCTTGATCACAGGCATCGCCATGTAGCGTTCTGCAAAGTCAGCATACAGATTAATCATCTGTACGGTGCGCGCTTCTGATTCCTCGGCTGTGGCGTGAGCGCAGTGGCCTTCCTGCCATAGGAACTCTGCGGTGCGTAGGAACATGCGTGTGCGCATTTCCCATCTCATTACGTTTGCCCATTGGTTACAGAGCACCGGAAGATCACGGTAGCTGTGAATCCAGTTCTTATATGTGCCCCAGATGATGGTTTCTGAGGTGGGACGTACTATGAGCTCTTCCTCAAGGCGGGCATCCGGGTCCACTACAACACCATTGCCGTTCGGGTCATTCTTGAGTCGGTAGTGTGTCACTACGGCACATTCTTTGGCGAATCCTTCTACATGTTCAGCTTCGCGGCAAAGAAATGACTTAGGTATAAGGAGGGGAAAGTAGGCGTTCTGTACACCGGTTTCCTTGAACATCTTGTCAAGTGTCTGCTGGATTTTTTCCCAGATGGCGTAGCCGTAAGGCTTGATTACCATACATCCACGCACAGCGCTTTGCTCGGCGAGGTCAGCCTTTACTACAAGTTCATTATACCATTTGGAATAGTCTTCACTTCTCTTGGTGAGGTCCTTGAGTTCTTTTGCCATTGTATATTGTCTTGTTACTTATATTTTACAGAGTGATGATGTTTCAGGAGTGCAAAATTAGCAAAAAATATTCAATCTGCAATCTATTTTAGCAGTCCTTTATGGGCCATAGTGATCATCTTCGGCCCGGGTATAAGATAAATCTCTATCCGTCGGTTCTCGGCGCGCCCTTTTCGCGTGTCATTCGGGACAATCGGCTCGGCGTCACCGAACTCATAAGGGATGACTATCAGGTCCTCGCTTATCTGGTCAAGTAGCCAGTCATAGATTGAGGTATTGCGCTCGTGTGACAACCGCATGTTGTATGTTGATGAACCAGTGTTGTCGGTGTGGACCGCATACACCATTTTCATCATTTCCGGATCCTGAAGCAGCTTTACAATAGGAGTGAGTTTTGATGTCGCGTTGGGCGCAAGAAGGGTGTCATTGGGAAGGAATAGATCGTCGGACGGAATGGTGACAATCAACACCTCGTCATCACGTGTCAAATCAACTGTGTAATGACGTTTTGCCAAATCCTGAGCCAGACGCCCCATATACTTTCGGATAGCGGACTTCTCTCCTGAATGGACTTCGGGAGTAAGTATATTTTCCTCGAAATCCATATCCATATAGAGCGATTCATCATACCCTTTGTATGGATCGACATACTTATCCTTGCTGTATGAGGTTATGCCTGCTGCAAGGAAAATGGCTAACAATATGGCAACAACATTCTTCATCCCAAATTTATCAAAGATTTTCCTCGAGTGATTGTTCGTAGCGGAGTTCGGCCATGACGAGTGGTTCTACATCGGCCATGCTCACAGGGCAATCCTTGTCGCCTGAAAGCATTTTTCGGGTATGCTTTATCAGGGCATCGACGTTGACATCCTCATCGTCAGCTTCGCTGTCAATTTCCAGCAGTCCCTGGTCGTCATACCATTCCCATATTATGTCAATGATGTTGAGCAGTTCGTCATCATTATACTTGGCGGATGATTCTGCCGATATGGCTTGCCTCATTAATCTGATGGCTTGTTTTTCGTCAAACTCCATAATAGTTCTCTATTAAAATGATGTGGGGTGGTTAATTCAAGTCCACTATGCCGGAAGGCAGAGTGGTGAAGACTGTCCTTGATTCTGTGTCTATACCGTCGATAAATTCATCGGCCACAGGAATGAAAATTTCGCCTCCTTTGTCAGTAGTAACAACGAACAGCACGTTTTGGGTCGAATCGTTTATGTCAGAAATTTCGCCAAGGTCCCCATGTTCTGAATCAACTATGCGATAACCAATCAGATCGGCTGCATAAAAACCGTCAGGGTCAATTTCATATTCAGGCACATCGGAATTCAGTACATAAATGGCTTTGTTGGTGAATTGTTGGGCAGCAGCCTCGTCATTGACTCCGTCAATGGTCAGCAGGTAGGTGTCGCTGTTTTTGGGACGTATTCCATTGATGAAAAATGGTACATATATCCCTTCGATATCCATGACGATGCATTTGACGTCGTCCAAATCGACGTCAAGGTCAATGGTGGCTGAGATTTCTCCCTTTATGCCATGTGGCTTGTTGAAACGGCCGGCTTCGGTTATTTCAGTGGCTCTTATCACTACTTGGTCCTTTATGGATTATCTTTTCCTTTTCTTTTTCCCTGTGGTTGGAGCCGGGGCCATCTTGAACTGGTGGAGTCGGGTGGTGGCTGTGTCAAGGCGGATTTCGCCATGTGAATATTCTGCGAGGTCCTTGAATATTTTCTCGTCCTCCACGCCGTCCTTATTGACAGCCAATAGCAATTTTTTCATGTGGTTGGCTATCAGCAGCACAAGTTCGTCGCGTTCTTCGCCCGGTTCCATACTGACAGCTTTAACTATCATGAGTTCCACATCCTTGCCATAATGGCGATAGCGTATGTGATTGTTGGTGTATGGGACTTTGGCCGGTGCTGTATTGAAATTCTCAGCTCCAACAACTTCGCACGGATAGTCTATGTCAAGTTTGAAATCACTCATTATTGCCAGGTGATCCCAGAGTTTGTGTCCGAAATCCTCCTGTTCCTGCAATTTCGGGAAAAGCTTCCCCATGCAGGCTATTATAGAGTGGGCACACCGTGTGCGCTCCTCGCGGTCTTCGATAGTGAGGCAATGATCCACCATCTGCTGGATGTTTCGTCCGTATTCGGGCAGAATCAGTCGCTTTCGTTGTGTATTGTAAGTGAGCATTATTATTCGGTGTCTATAAACAACATAAGGACAAAAGTACAAAAAAACATTTGTACGTTTGTCCTTATGGTTAAAATTTAAGCTATTTTTACATATTCATGCCGCCATCCACTTGGATAACCTGGCCTGATACATAGCTTGACATGTCAGAAGCAAGGAATGTGGCAACGTTTGCGATATCCTCTACCTGACCGGCGCGGCGCAAGGGTATCTTAAGAGCCCATTCTTTGCGTACGTCTTCGGGGAGGGCAGCAGTCATCGCTGTCTCGATAAAGCCGGGAGCGATGGCATTAGCGCGGATGCCGCGTGAGCCAACTTCCTGGGCGATACTCTTGGCCAGTGCGATAAGGCCGGCCTTGGATGCTGCATAATTTGCCTGGCCTGCGTTGCCGTGTACACCTACCACTGATGCCATGTTGATGATTGAGCCGCTGCGCTGGCGCATCATGATGGGGAGCACAGCATGAATGAAGTTGAATGCGCTCTTGAGGTTTACGGCAATAACCGCATCCCACTGGGCTTCAGTCATACGCATCATAAGGCCGTCCTTAGTGATACCTGCGTTGTTGACCAATATATCGATATGACCGAAGTCTTCTTTCACTTTGCCTACAACTTCTTCTGTCTGGGCGAAATCGGCAGCGTTTGAGGCATAACCTTTGGCTTTCACTCCGAGAGCTTCAAGTTCTTTCTCGGTAGCCTCCATGTTTTCATCTCTGTTAAGGTCTGTAAATGCGATGTCAGCACCTTCCTGTGCAAATTTCAGGGCAATGCTTTTGCCGATTCCTCGGGCTGCTCCAGTGATGAGCGCCACTTTTCCTTCAAGTAATTTCATTGGTTGATTTTTATTATATAGTTTGTATTGATGATTGGTATAATTGTAGTAATTAATGTGTTTGATTGATTTTTTAGGACTTGGTCACCACCAGTTTGTTAATCACGAATTCTATCACGGCTTCTCGAATCGAATCGGCCGACATGCCAAGTTCGTCAAAACTTCGCCGTAGGTGGCAGTAGTCGACACCTTGGAATATCATCTGATGAATCTGTGGTAAATATAACGCTTGTTTTGGGTCAAAAACGCCATCCCTTACACCGGCATCAATCATCTCTTTAAACAATCCCTGTTCCTTTCTTACCGAAAGAAGACGTATTCGTTCAAGTCGCTTATAGTCTAGGGTCAGGTAGGAGATGATCTGGCTTGTAGTAGAGGCTCTTATTGTCTCTTCCACTATGTCAAACCGGGCCTCAAGGTATTTGCGCAATTTCTCTTCATGGCCGAGATCAGAACTTACTACCTCCCTGAGGCGCATGATGATGGCATCACTTTCACGCTCAATCACCGCATCATAAATCTCACGCTTATTTTTAAAATAGGTGTATATGGTGCGCCGCCCCTTGTCAGAAGCAGTAGCAATATCATTCATTGTAGTACGCTCAACTCCGTTGCTTACAAACAGTTGACGTGCCACATCAAGAAGCCTTTCGCGTGTTTTGGAGGCCATATCATACTAAGGATTTGTCCTAAATATATCTGCAAAGTTACAACTTTTTCCTATATTTCACTATATCTTACTAATCTAATTCACTATTGCTGTAGTCTAACGAGGTGAATTCCAATAAGTTGATAGTGGAGATAAGCCTCTCGATGAGATTGCTGCAACACCGTATTTTTTAACTAAACTTGGCTTTTTTTATCTGAAATTTGCTTTATGCTAAAAATAACACTACATTTGCGGTGTTGATTTTTCAGTATATCTTGTTTAATGGAGCTATCATGTTTACTTTTCCGTTATATCATGTCGTAAGAACTTGTGTAAATGATAGTGAACTTGTATAAATCATGATAAGTTAGGTGTACTTCAAAATTGTTGACTTATGGGGATTCGTTGATGTTAGCTAAAACCTGCAAATGCGAATTCACGAATAATCAGAATCATTAATATCGGCATCCTTTTGCCAGACCAATCATTATCAATCTATTCATAATTTAGTACAATGAATTTATTTAAGAAAGTATGCGCTGTAATTATGTTCATGGCAGGCGCGAGTGTAACTTCTAACGCACAATTCTTTGATCACCTCGGAGCAGGGGTGGGTGTTGGTACCAATGGTATCTCAATCGATGTGGCATCAAACATTTCACGGTTTGTCAATATTCGTGCCGGTGTTGACATTATGCCCGGTGTCACATTTAATGCTGATGCCGATTATAACATTACAGCCCCGACTGGCGATGTCATTCCAGGCACTGTTAATCTGAAGGGTGATCTTGGCCGTGTTCAGGGACATGTGATTTTCAATGTGTATCCCATTCCCACTTGCGGGCTTTATGTGGCGGCAGGTGGATATTTCGGCGGCGATAAACTGCTTAAAATCACCGGACATGCCGATGATCTTGCAGGACAGAGCACCAACGGACAGGTTGTCATCGGTGACTATATCATCCCTGTTGATTCCGAGGGCAATATCAAGGGTGGCCTTAAGGTAAATGGTTTCCGTCCATATCTCGGTATAGGTTGGGGTAGAGCTGTCCCCGGTCGCCTGCTGGCTTTCGGCATAGATCTTGGTGTGCAATTCGAGGGCAAGCCTGAAGTATATACTGACTACGGCGAAATCAGCAAAGGTGTCTATGAGGATGACAACACGTACAATAAAATCCGCAATGCACTCGCGGTGTATCCCACACTGACATTCAAACTGAACTTCCGCGCATTTTGATGCGGAAAGTGTAAGCATGCAATAATCAAAAGCAAGAAAAGAGGCCGATTCATAAGGACATTTTATGAATCGGCCTCCTTGTTTATCAGGTTTGTGTGATATAGTCAGTATCGGGGTGGGTTACACTCCACCGCTTTCAGTGGTTTTTTGCTCTGAATTGGTGCTTCCGCCCTCATTGGCTGCTGCAAATATTTTCTGGAGATGTTTTTCTTTGAAATTCTGCAACAGTTCCCAGAAGCCCGGAACGAAGAGGGTGCCGACAATGGCGTTTATTGCCATACCGAATACTACTGCCGTTCCCAACGCCACACGAGAAGCCGCTCCGGCTCCTGTGGCAAATAACATTGGCAGCACACCGAAAACGAATGCCAAAGCTGTCATCATAATCGGACGGAAACGAATCCTCCCGGCATCCTGCGCGGCTTCAGATATTGATACTCCAGTTTTTCGGAAATCAATGGCATATTCCACAATAAGGATGGCGTTCTTGGCTGAGAGCCCCAATAGCAATATTATACCAATCTGCGTATAGATGGAGATCGACTGTGATAAGAATATACATCCGAGCACAGTTCCCAAGATTGCGGTCGGCATTGAGATGACCACCGCAATAGGATCGGTCCAACTCTCATATTGGGCTGCTAAAACAAGGATAGTTATGACAATGGCGAAAATCAGGACAATGGAAATAGTGGTTCCTGACTGGGTCTCCTGATATGCTTCGCCTGTCCATGCGTAAGAGAAATTCTCTCCCACCGCTTTTTTCAGCAGTTCTTCCATCGCCTGGATACAATCGTTACTTGAAACACCTTTGGCCGGGGTGCCGGTTATGGATGCAGTGTTATACATATTATATCTGCTTACGGTAGATTGTCCGGCTGATGGGTCAACGGAGGCAAAGGATGCAAAAGGAACCATCTCGCCTGATGAGTTGCGTACCGACAGGCGTGATATGTCCTCAATATGGCTTCTGGCCTCACTGTCGGCACTGATGGTGACCTGATACGTGCGACCGAATTTCACGAAGTCATTGACATAACTGCTTCCCATGTATTGCGATAGGGTCGAGTATATATCCTCAAGATTCAAACCAAGCATTTTTGCCCTTTCTCGGTCAACGTTTATCGCATACTGCGGAACTTCGCCTTGGAACTGAGTGGTGAGTTGTGCGATTCGTGGGTCATCCTTAGCGTCTTCCTGCATACGTTTTATCGCATCTTCAAGAGCGCTCACGCCCAAACTGTTGATGTCAAGTATCTGCATCTGCATGCCTGATGTCATGCCTAATCCAGGTATGGCAGGAGGATTTACAGAGAATATGATGGGTTCCTGGAACTCATTTCCTATTTCATCGACTTTTGCCATGACAGATTCCACATCATGCCCTTTACCTTTACGGTCTTTCCACGGTTTGAGCACCACAAAGAGTGATCCCATATTTCCCCCTGAACCTCCGCCCATCATAGACTGTCCTGAAATGGCAATTACATTCGCCACTTCCGGCAGTTCCCTGATGCGCGATGAGAGAGAGGTTACGATCTTGTCTGTTCTGTCGAGCGAAGCTCCTGTCGGGAGTTGCACAGATGTCATGAAATAGCCCATGTCCTCTTCGGGTATATAACTTGACGGCCATTTCACAAAACCCCAGAACGCGAGTGCACATAAACCGAAGTAGACGCAGATGGCAACTATCGGTTTCTTGAGCAGACTCCCGACCCAAGAGGTATATTTCTTTACAGTCCATCCAAATCCTTTGTTGAACCATCTGTAAAGAAAGAAATGGGGATTAGGATCTGTCTTTTTGCGTAAGAACAAAGCACACATCGCGGGTGTGAAAGTCAATGCGTTGAATCCAGAGAATGCCACCGAGGTTGCGATGGTTAGGGCGAATTGCTTGTACAGCGACCCTGTTATGCCACTGATGAATGCTGTGGGGATAAACACCGAAAGCAGCACAAGGACTTCCCCGACAACCGGCCCCTGCAATTCCTCCATGGCTTTTATGGCGCTTTCGCGCGGAGAAAGCTTCCCTTCCTGCACGAGACGCGCACAATCCTCCACCACGACAATCGCATCATCGACCACAATGGCTATGGCCAGCACAAGCCCGAAAAGAGTCAGGGTGTTGAGTGAGAATCCAAGCAGTTTCATTACGGCAAACGTGGCTATCAGTGACACTGGGATGGCTATCATTGGAATCATCACAGCACGCCAACTTTGAAGGAAAATGAGTATAACCACCATGACGATGAGGGTTGTCTCGACGAATGTCACAAGCACCTCGTCAATGGATGCCGTGACGTAGTCGGTGGTATTCATTATGACCTCATAATGCACACCTTCGGGGAAATACTCTGCCAGATCATCAAGTTTGGCCTGTACTTTTTTTGCCACTTCGAGGGCGTTAGCTCCCGGAAGTTGCTGTATGCCGATGAGACCGGCCTCTTTGCCAGACACATGTGAAACTGTTGAATAGCTTGAGCTTCCGAGGTCAACCGTTGCGATATCCTTAAGATGTAGCATCGAACCGTCAGGATCGACACGCAGAATTATGTTGCCGAAACCTTTCGATGTGTCAAGTTGACCTTGGGCCGTGAGCGTGAACTCGAAGTCCACATCTTCGTCCACAGGGGGGGTGCCGACGCTACCGGCTGACACTTCAAGATTCTGTGACTGGATCATTTCCATGACATCATCAGGGGTGAGGTTCCTGACTTTCATCTTGTCGGGGTCGAGCCAGACACGCATGCTGTATTCACCACCACCGAATGCACTTGCGCCACCGACGCCATCAATGCGCGACAGTTCGTCTATGATATGAAGTTGCGCGTAGTTGGTAAGGTATAGTGAGTTGTAGCGACCGCTGTCATCACCTTCGAGCGCGATGAAAAGAATGATATTTGACGATTCCGACATCACTGACACACCTTGCTCCTTTACGGCAGAAGGAAGCGTGGCTTCAGCAAGCGAGATGCGGTTCTGAACTTTCACGGCCGCTTCATCGAGGTCGGTGCCATTCTCAAATGTGACTGTAAGATTGTATGATCCATCACTTGAATTGGAACTCATGTACATCATGCCTTCCACACCGTTGATTTGCTCTTCAATTGGTTCACCGACCACTTTTGCCACAGTTTCGGCATCAGCTCCGGGATAGGAGGCCGAAACCATAACAGTTGGCGGTGTGATGTCAGGAAACTGAGCAACCGGAAGGGTGTTCACGGTAATCAGCCCGACAATGACCATAATTATCGCCAGGACAGTGGCGAAGATAGGTCGATCTATGAAAAATCTTGAAAACATACTGGTCTACTCTTGTTTAGGTTAGTATTTATTTTACCACCTTCGGATTCACTGTCATTCCGTTCTTGACTTTAAGAAGAGCCTTTGTGACATATCGGCTCTTAGGCGAAAGACCGGAAATGACCACACGCATAGAATCCTGATATAAGTCGCCTGTTTTAATAGGTGTGTACACTACACGGTTTGAGTCATTGACCACGTATAGATATTTGCCAAGCTGGTCGGAACCTATTGATGAATCTTTGACAAGTATCGCATTAGTGTCAGTCCCATAGGGGAGTTTTATCTTTACGTACATTCCTGCTTTTAATTCTCCGTATGGATTCTGTATACGACACCGGAGCTCCATTGTCCCTGTCGATTTGTTAAGAGCCGGCGCAAGATATGACAGCTCGCCGGTGTAACGGTGTGGCAAAGTGTCGTTAAACTCCATTTCCACCGCCTTGAACTGAGGATTATTCATCGGGTCATTTACCTTTAGCAACTGAAGGTATTTCTCATCCTCAATAAAGAAATTGGCGGTCATGGTTGTGTTGTCGTATACGGTTGCCAGTGTGACCGGCGAACCTTCGCCACCCACGTATGCTCCGGCGCTGAGTTTGTTAGCTGATACTTCACCTGCAATTGGGGCAGTGACCGTGCAGTAACTTAGCATTTTCTCTGCTGATTCAAGCGAGGCAGTGGCATTCTTTATGTCAGCCTCTGCCTGGTGGAGGCTGTTTTCAGCCTGTGCCACTTCCATCCTTGACACTGCATCGCTCGCAAAAGCTTTTTTCACTGCTTCGTAATGCGTCTGAGCATATTCGTAATTGCTCTTGGCTGTAGCAAGGGCTGCGGCGGCTTGTTGGACTGCATCCCGATATTTCGTATCTTCTATGCGGAACAGGACCGCTCCTTTAGCCACCTTGTCGCCGTTGTTGTAGTTCTGCGACAACAGTTGTCCGTTGACTCGGCCCACCACGTCAATCGCACTTTTGGCTGTCAGGTATCCGGGATAGCTATATGTGATCAAAATGGAGTCTTGTTCAGGATATGCCACGTCGATGGTCTCAACCTCGTTGTCGGCCGATGCTTTAGATTTTTTATCGCTGTCACAGCTAAGGCAGTTAATGCCAACTGCTGCTATGACCATCCCTTTGAGTGTCGAATTTATATTCATAGCTGTAAGTTTATTTCGGTAAGAAACTTATTTTTTTATTCTGTTGGCGAGCCTCCAAGTGCTTTGTAGAGACTTATGAGGGCTTGAAGGGCATTGCCGCGCGCTTCTGCCATTGAAGTGGCATAGTTAAGCCAGTCGATTTGCGCATTAACAACGTTGGTGAATGGAGATAAGCCTTGCGTGTATTGGTCGATTGAAAGATCAAACGCCTCCTTGCTATAGCCGAATCCCTCAACGTATCTGTCAATGGTTTCAAGGGTGGTGAAGTAGGCTTTCAGTGCATTATCCACCTCCTGCACGGCTGTCATCACTGTCAGGTTGTAGTTGTCTATCCCAATCTGCATCTGTTCCTTTGCTTCTGCGACGGCATATTTGCGTGCGAAGCCATCAAACATGGTCCATGAGAGGGTAGGGGCTATGGAGTATTCAAAACTGTTCTTCTTGAACATATCGCCCATCTTGTGGGCGGCCACACCTACGGAACCTTGTAGCGAGAGAGTTGGCAGGAAGTCCTTCTTGGCTATTCCGAGTTGCGCTGCGTAGGCGGCAAGTTGATATTCCGCCTCCATGATGTCAGGCCGACGTCGAAGGAGATTCATGGGGACACCGGTGGCTACGAGATGTGTGTAGGCCGGTTGCTGTCGTGGTTCCGTTATGCTTGCGGGGACCTCGGAGGGATATACACCCATCAGGATTGCTATGGCATTTATGGTCTCACGGATGGAATATTCGAGCTGCGGAATGGTGACTTCTGTTGAGCAATAGATGGTTTTTGCCTGTGCCACGTCGAGTTTTGACACGAGTCCGGCCTCATAGCGGGCTTCTGTTATCTTCACCACCTTACCCTGCGATTCAATATGTTCCCGGGCTATGGCAAGTTTGTTTTGAAGCGTGCGTAGATTGATATAATATGTGGTTGCCTGTGCTGTGAGACTAACCATAGTGGCTGTATAGTCGGCTTTAGAAGCGTTGTAAAGAGCCTTCTTATTTTTCACCTGTGATGAAATTTTGCCGAATAGGTCTATCTCCCAGTTCATGTCGACCCCAAGTGAAAAATAGCTTGAATTGGACGACGGTGTGTCGCTGTTTCGGATTGCTCCGGCAGATCGGCTGTTGGTGTATCCCGCACTGGCAGAGAACGTGGGGTAATACTGGGCGGCCGCCTGGCTAATTGTCTGACGTGCTATCTCCATACGGTGGTATGCCGTACGTAGGTTGTAATTATTGTCAATCACCGTGGAAATCAATGTGTCGAGAGGTGCGTCCTCAAACAGAGTCCACCATTTGTCATCTGACGGCAAAGTTTGTTGGACGTCAGTGGTATACTCCCATCTTTCCGGCATCGGGCGGTTGAGATAGTCGGGTGCTTGCGCTTTTACACTCATACCAGAGGCAATCACAGCGCTGCAAATAGTTAAAACGTGGATTATAGCTTTCATAAATAACTGACAGATTACACTTATAACAAGTGGTTTTTTCAATCAGTTCTTTATAAAGTGTGCTTGTGGAATTAAAATCCTAAAATTACGAGAAAAACAAAAGCTGTTTTAACTAATGTTGTGATACGTGTGCCTGATTATTGCCCATTGTCGGTTTTACCTTTGTATCGTGAAATTAAACCTCTTAACTATTTGATGATTATGACCGCTATAAATCGTACAGACCTGCTTTATGTTACAGCCATCAAAGGTGGTGCAACCATTTTTTCCACTTGCCTTAGTGGAGTGGCTTCACTTGGCGAAGTGTTTAGAAAGATAAAATCGGCAACCCAATCAGAGGGAATCCTTACTTTGCGGTTGCGCAATAGTACTCAGGGGTGGGTGCAAAGCCACAATCTTATATTTAAGTCCGAAAATCTCCAACCGGCCTTCGCATGCCATGGCCAGAATTCTAATAGTAAGGTGAAGATGGATTATCCGTCACTTTTCTGAACGTAATCCAGTAGATTCACGCCATAAGAAGAGATGCTGAGCTGTTACTTGTTGCCGAGCATTTCAAATGTGTCGACATATATTTCAGTCACATTCCTCTTTATGGCATTGCGGTCCTCCCACATCCTGTAGCGTATTTTTCCTTCTATATATAGCCTGGCTCCCTTGCGGATATATTTTTCCGCAAATTCCGCATTGCGGTCCCACATTATGATATTGTGCCATTCAGTGCGCTCAGGCACTTTTGTCCCGTCAGCCAAAGCCCGCTCCCTTTCATTAGTCGCCAGCGAGAATGAGGCTATAGGACGAGTCTCGACATATCTTATCTCGGGGTCTTTCCCGACGTTTCCTATTAAAATGACCTTATTGATGCTCACAATACAAAAAAGTGGGTTTTGTTCGTTTGGACGCAAATTTAGACATTTTTTCTTGATTGTGAAACATATTTTCACTGATAGGTGTTTATCTTGAAAAATAGTTAATAATAATTTACAGTCATGAAAGGATTCTACTATCTGCTTGGTTTGGCTACCCTGCTTTCGGTGACGTCGTGTGATGATACCGCCCGATTGGCCAAAGAACTTCCCGGCACCTGGGCCGGAACGCCTGAGAATTTCACCGACAACTCGGCCATAACCGCCACGATTATTGAAAATTACACTATCGTTTCAAATCCTGACACTCAACAGAAGTCATTACGTGGGGGCGATATACTTATTACAGGTATGATATCCTCAACCACACAGGTGGTGAGCAATGGCAGTCTTATCGAGCCTATAACCCTGACTGCAGCTGCCAAATCCTCGATCGAAGGCACATGGAATGTGATTGACGACGACGAAGTGGCTGTGATGTTGAAACCCGAGACGTTGAAGGTCGAGGTGGATCCTGAAGCTATAATGGTAAATACCAATGTGCTTTCCGGCGCCGATTCCCCTGACATTGATTCACTACGGCCGCAGGTTTGTGCCAACCTTTCGCAAGGTTTAAGCCAGGCACTGGTGATCCGTTATGCTTCTGTAAGGCGTCTTGACGATGTGAAAATAAAAGGTCCCATCCTGAAATTTGAAATAGGAAAAACAGATTACGTCTTGACCCGACAGGGTGATTCGAATTAAGAAAAAATTTTCTACCTTTGCCTGTGAATTGTAAATCTCCACCCTACGAACTAAAACAATGAACAGAAAAGGTAAATTATATTTCCGATATGGCACTATGGGTTCTGCTAAGACAGCCCTGCTTCTTACCACAGCCTATAATTTTGAAGAACGCAACATGAAGTACGTGTGTCTCAAGCCCATAGTCGACACTCGGGAAGCAACCAACGTCATAAAATCAAGAATCGGCATTGAGCGTGAATGTAAATGGATATATCACGAAACCGATCTCTACGAGATGGCTCAGCACCTCTTTGAGGAGTCTTTAGCCGTGATTGATTGGTTTTTGGTCGATGAGGCTCAGTTTCTCACTCCTGACCAGGTCGACCAACTATCAAGAGTCGTAGATGATTTCGGCAGCAATGTGATATGCTACGGTTTACGTACTGATTTCCAGAGCCACCTTTTCGAAGGCTCCCGGAGGCTTTTTGAGATTGCAGACACGATTGATGAAATCAAATCAACCTGCACTTGTGGCCGTAAGACAATCATAAATGCCCGAATAGACCGTAACGGTGATTTTGTGGAAGAGGGAGAACAGGTGGAGATAGGCGGCGACGACCGTTACATCGCTGTGTGCCGTAAATGCTGGCGCAATAAGCGGATTGAGCAGTCCTACCGCTCGATTTTACCATTCAGGGAACTGTCCCATGAATGAATTATAACTCACCAACCAACTATGAAAAGAAAAATTATTAGCACTATAGCTTCGTTGCTGATGCTCGTGCCTTTGGCCTCAAACGCTCAGTCAGTAGTCCCATTGCTCGATGAGACCCTTACTTATGACGTGATTTACAAATGGGGATTCATCAACAAAGTGGCGGGCTATGCCACGATGACTTTACGCAATGACGGCGATTACTATAAGGCTGCAGTATATGCCGAAAATGCACCTTGGGCCAACAGTATTTACATGTTGCGCGACACTCTTTACACCACAATGACAAAACAGGGGCTATATCCTGTAAAATATACATATATTGCCCATGAAGCAGGGAAATATAAGAAAGATGTGCTGACGTTTACACACAGCGGTAACACGTTCACGGCCGATGCCATCCGCTACAAGCAGGCTTCAAAAGGTGCACCAATCACATCATCCACTCTCCGACTCGAGGGACAGGGTATGACTGTCGACATGCTCAGCTCATTTTTCTATTTGCGCACGCTCGACTTCGATAATATGACGAAAGGTCAGAGCGTCACAGTGAACATATTCTCGGGATCCAAGAAAGAGTTACTCAAAATTACATATCAAGGCGAACAGACCGTGACACTGAATGGTCATGAATATGATACGTATTATATCAACTTCACATTTACCAGGAAGGGGGTTGAGAGTTCGCAGCCGATTTCGGGATGGATATCCAAGGATGCCCAGCGTATCCCGCTGAAGGTGGAAGGCTCACTTCCGGTAGGAAAAGTAAGGGCCTTGTACACCGGACCAAATCCTTAATTGAAATTAATCATATAGATAATTGATAATGAAACTTAAACCAATCGTTTTTGCAATGACAATGGCATCTACCCTCCTTTGCACTCCTTCAGGAAGTGCAGAGGAGGTTAATTTCAAAATATTAGCCACCACAGATATCCATGGGAACTTCTATCCCTACAATTTCATCACTTTGAAACCCGCTGACGGCTCGTTGGCCCGGATAGCCACTAAGGTTAAGTCAATCCGTGACTCTATAGGTGACGACAACGTTATTTTGCTTGATAATGGCGACATCCTTCAAGGACAGCCTACGGCATATTATTATAATTTTATCGATACCGTATCGCCTCATTTGGTGGCCAGGATGCTTGATTATCTGTCCTATGATGCCGAGACCATCGGCAATCATGATGTGGAGACCGGTCATGCGGTATATGATCGTTACCGTTCCACATTAGCACCGATTCCATTGCTGGCAGCAAATGTAATTGACAAAGCAACAGGCCAACCATATTTCCAACCATATACGGTGATAGAGCGTAATGGTGTCAAATTTGCAGTCCTCGGTCTCCTTACTCCTGCCATTCCGGCTTGGCTCCCCGAAAATATCTGGAAGGGTATGGCGTTTGAGGATATGGTGGAATCGGCGGCAAAATGGGTTCCCATTATCCGTGAAAAAGAGAACCCCGATGTCCTGATCGGCCTTTTCCATTCCGGACATGACTCATCGCGTATGACAGGCGAGTGGCGTGAGAATGCTTCATTGCTTGTGGCTGAACAAGTCCCGGGGTTCGATATCATATTTATGGGACATGATCATCAAGTGTATAACTCCCAATCAGGCCAAAGACCATTGGTGCTTAATCCGGCCAACAATGCCAACAATATCGCGGAAACTGATGTCATGATTGTCAAGCAGGATGGAAAGGTAGTTGATAAAAAGATATCAGGCCGAATAGTGTCAGTAAATGATTTACAGCCTGATTCCGGTTTTATTGCCAATTTTGAGCCGGAGCGTCGTGTCATTGAGGATTTCGTGACCAGGAAAATAGGTGAGGCCGAAGGTGACTTTTCGGTGCGTGATGCCTATTTCGGGCCTTCGGCTTTCATGCAGTTGCTTCATGACCTCCAGTTGGAGATTGCCGACGCAGAAATCTCATTCGCGGCTCCATTGTCATTTGATGCTATCATCCGTAAAGGCGATTTGCTCATGAGCGATATGTTCACGCTCTATAAGTATGAAAATATGCTCTACACCATGGCTATGACTGGACATGAAATCAAGGATTATCTTGAAATGAGCTATTCATTATGGACCTCACAGATGCAATCCCCCGAGGATCACTTATTACTATTTGCCGATGGCGCGCCGGCCAAAGGTGACTATGCCAAACTTCATAATCCATCATACAACTTTGACTCGGCTGCCGGAATAAACTATCAAGTTGATGTGACAAAACCTCGCGGTGAGAAAATCACCATTTTGTCAATGGCCGACGGTACTCCGTTCGACATGGACAGAACTTATCGTGTGGCCATCAATTCTTACCGTGGTAATGGCGGTGGCAACCTGCTTACCGAAGGTGCCGGAATTCCGCATGATGAACTTACATCACGTATTATCGCCTCTACTGATAAGGATTTGCGCTATTATCTGATCAAAGCTGTTGAGAAGCGTGGCCATATCACCCCTGAGGTGACCAAAAATTGGCAGTTTGTGCCATTTGATGTCGTAAATGAGGCTGCTGAAAGAGACAGATTGCTTCTTTTCCCTGATGAAAAATAATCTTGAATGGCGGTTTCTTGCCTTTTAAAGGGAAATATGCTAAATTTGCACTTTAAAATCTGACAGCCTTAGCAAGGTAAAACCAAGAAAACGACAACAAACTCAACGTATGAAAAAAATACTTATGGCCTGTGGCGTCAGCGCCATGGCAATTATGACCTCATGTGGAGGTGGCGACAAGTGGCACATCGACGGTAAGATTTCAGGGTTGGCTGACTCTGACATTGTGGTGCTTGAAGGTAGCAACCAGGGCTATTGGTATCCTATGGATACTCTCGATATCTCTTCTGACGGTTCGTTCAAATATTCTCATGAAGCGCAGGGCTATCCTGATATTTATCGACTTAGAGTAGGGGATAACTCAATCTATTTTCCTATTGACAGCATCGAGACTGTTACGATCACTGCTGATGCACCAGACATTGCTGGCACGCATACCATCAAGGGCACCCCTCAGGCACTCAACCTTTTCAGAGTCGACAGTATGCTTGTGGCTAACGGCGATGCTGTTATAACTAATCAGAATCTCAAGCGACAGCTCGGACAGATGCTTCTTGCCGACCCTGCCGGTATAGTGACATATTATATCATCAGTAAAAAAGTGGATGGTAAACCGTTGTTTAATCCTGCCGTCAAAGAGGACTTGCGTCTTATCGGTGCGGTGGCTAATGCTTTCTCTGAAAAGCGTCCTTCCGACCCTCGCACAGGTTATCTGAAGCGTCTTTACCTCGACAACCGTCCATCATCATCCACTTCGTCCAATCAGCTTGTGGCAAGTGAAGTGAAGGCTTTCGAAATCAATCTTTTTGACAATGCAGGTAAGGCTCACTCGCTTCTCGAACTTACTGAAAGCGGAAAAGTTGTACTCCTTAACTTCACTGCTTATACTGCCGAGGATTCTCCTGCATTCAATGTTGCCCTTAATAAGGTCTATGAAAAATATCATCAGCAGGGCCTGGAGATATATCAGGTTTCAGTGGACAATGATGAATACACTTGGAAACAGACCGCAAAGAATCTTCCGTGGATTACCGTGCTTAATAACATCGCCGACGGAGGTGAAGTCCTGAATAAATACAATGTCGTCTCTATCCCGACTATATTCCTCTTCAACCGCAACGGTGAACTTGTCAGCCGTGTCACTGACATTAACACCCTTGATTCAGAGATAGCACGTCTCCTTTGATTCATCATTCATTCGTTTGAAGACTTTTTACAGGATATTACGGTTTGTCATCGTGACGTTGCTGGTGTTGCCCGTGGCAATACCGGCAATCCTGTATATAGTGCTGTCATTCCCTGGCGTGCAACAAGCAGCTGGCAAGCGTGCTGAAAGCGAACTAACCAATCTTTTGGGATCGGAGGTCCGTATTGGCAGTGTGGCCTTTTCTCCGTTCAATCGTTTAGTGCTTAAAGATGTCAGTATTGATGACAGCAACGGAGTCGAAGCACTCCGTGTCGGTCACCTTGGCGCCGGAATAAACCTTTGGGAAACACTCTTTGGTGACGACAGGATTGTGATTTCCTATGCCGAAATTCTGAATCTTGATCTGAATCTTTATCGTGACTCTGTCGGCAGTCCATTGAATATACAGCCCATCATCGACCGGTTTAAGAAAAAAGATGATAAAGGGCCTTCAAAATTTGATTTGGCTGTTAATTTGGTCGTGATACGTCAGTCGGAGGTTTGCTATGATGTTTTAGCTGCTCCTGACAAGGATGACGATGTGTTTGATCCCAACCATCTAAGGATTTCTGATATCCGTGCCGATTTGCGGGCTCCGCGTATATCCAATGATTTCTTTAATGTGGAATTGCGCCGTATGGGGGCGGTTGAGAAATCCGGCCTCGTGCTGAGCGAACTCTCAGCGGCTGTGACGGTAGGTAAAAAACTTGCACATCTTAATGATTTCTCCCTCTCTCTTCCTAACAGTCACATCGCGCTTGCTGATTTGACGATATCATCGCCTTTGGCTCCCGGATTCTCATTGTCCGAAGCATTGGAGTCGCCGTTAGCCACTCTCCCTGACAGTTATGTTACACTGTCCGACCTGGAGTCTGTCATACCTGCATTTCGTAATCAGGATGCACGTGTTGATGTGAATCTGGATGTCGAGGGTTCAATTGACAGCCTGGAGATTAATCGTTTTGATGTGTCGGTAGTGGATCATGACACATGGGTGAGCGGACATGGACTGCTTACCAATGTGACCAAAGGAGGCCAGGAATTAACATTTGATTTCAAAAGAATAAATGTGAATATCAGTGTCCCGGGCTTGCTTTCCTATTTGACCGATCCTGTTAATCCTCTTAATTCGTTATATCCGAAATTGTTGCCGTTTTCCGGGCTCGGGACAGTGAATCTGCTTGGTGATTTGTCAGGTTCTCCCAAGGGTCTGGATTTCAATGGCTCGATTGACACTGATTGTGGCAACATAGACATTGATTGCGGCTTGTTTCGTGCATCGGCCGGTGCACCGATGAAGATTGACGGTGTGGCTGTCACCGAATCATTTAATCCTTCGGGGTTGCTTCCTGCGTTATCTCAGCTTACTGATATCAGTTTTGATGCGCATGTCGATTTGGCATTGGGTAAAAAAGGTGCAATCGACGGTACGGCTCAATTGTCAATACCTGCTGTCGTCTGGAAAGGTTTCCATTTTACCGATATCTCAGCGCTTGCCACATTCCTCGGGCAGCGTGTGGAAGGTGAGGTCGCATCCCATTCATCTCTCCTGGATTTCTCTTTGACCGGAGGTGCCGATTTGCATGCCGACAATCCGGCCACTGAGTTTTTTGTCGATGTGCGTCATCTGCTTCTCGCTCCCTTTGTGCAAGGGAAATATTCCGGCTATGCTCTCGCATTCGAGACCGATGCCTCGCTCAAGGGACGTAACATCGATGATGTTGAAGGTTGGGTGAAAATCAGCGATGTGTATTTTGGTAATCCGGAGGACAAGGAGCTGAGATTGTCTCAAATTGACATTGAGGCTGCTGAGGTCGATTCTGTCCGTTCAGTGACTGTGCGCAGTGAACATCTGGATGCTGATCTGACCGGTACGTTCACATATCGTCATCTTGCTGAGGACGTGCTTGGGATTGTCAACACTGTTTATCCCTCATTGCTGCCCCCTCGAAAGGAGTATGAGAACTGCGGTTCTGATTTTGCGTTTGATATGACTATCAAGGAGGACTCGGTGTTGTCGCGCTTCTTCAATTTGCCGATTGATGTGATTTATCCCGCAACCGTCCATGCCACAGCTGATGCTGATGCCGGATTATTGACGATGAATCTTGATGCTCCATATCTGCGTAAAAAGGATAAACTGGTGGAAGGGACATCTCTGTCAGCTATAGTTAATTCGCATGACAAGAATTCCGTCCTTACCGCTCACACTTCATTCCCGACCAAGAATGGCATGCTTGATCTACGTCTTAAATCCCAGGGAGAAGCTGATTCGATTTACACCGGTATCAGATGGAAGATTGATCGTAAGGAGGAGTTTAGTGGCGATTTTGACTTCAACTCCATTTTCAGGCGTGATGTAAGTGGGACATTGCTGACATCGGTTCAGGTCATCCCCACCCACATGATATTTAATGATTCGGTGTGGAATGTAAACAGGGCGGATATCATGGTGGCTCCAGGCCGCATTGATGTTAAGAATCTCGGAGGCTACAGAGGCAAACAATATCTGGGTATAAATGGTATTGCCGCGGCCGACTCGACTGACCGCCTTGTGGTGTCGCTCCATGACATTGATCTCGATTATATTTTTGAGACACTTAACATCGGTGATGCTGTCATGTTTGGTGGACAGGCCACCGGCGATTTTTATGGCTCGGCGTTGTTGTCAAAGGAACCGGTGCTCTACACCCCGCGTCTCAATGTGAAAGGTCTGAAATATAACTTCTGTGAGATGGGTGATGGTGACATCCGCAGCGCATGGCATAACGAGACAAAATCTATAACCATTGATGCCGTCATCTCTCAGGCAAATGGGGGAGAATCTTTGATTAATGGTTTTATCAAACCGTTTACCGAGGAGCTTGACTTCAAATTTTCGGCACGTAAAGCTCCGGTCGGATTCATGTTGCCGTTCATGTCGGCATTCACCTCGCAGATATCAGGAGAGGTGTCGGGTGATGCACATCTCTTCGGCACGTTTAAAGATTTGGATATGACAGGTGATATATTTGTGAAGGATCTTAACATGAAGCTCGATTTCACAAATGTAACTTATACAACCACTGATTCGATTCATATCACTCCGGGATTGATTAAGTTTGAGGATGTTGTTCTGAAAGATCCTTACGGACACACGGCGAGCCTCAGCGGATATGTCAAGCATAGATATTTCCATGATCCTGCCTTTAAGTTTAATGTTACTAAAGCTAAGGACCTGTTGGTATATGATGTTGGTGAAAATACGACGGAGGATCCTTGGTATGGTCGAATTTTCGGCAATGGAGGAGCTGTGGTCACTGGTGAACCCGGGAAGGTTGACATCAATGTTTCCATGTCCACCGCTGCCAAGTCGACGTTTACATTTGTGCTTAGCGATGCGGAGAATGCCACCGAATACGACTTCATTACATTCCGCGACAGGGATGCTGCCCGCAAGGATTCAATAGCTGCTCTCAACGCTCCACCACTGATCGTCCGACAGCTACGCGAACGGATTAAAAAGCAGGAGGAGGGAGCACCATCGCTGTATGCTATGGAGTTTAATGTCGATATCACACCTGCTGCTACGATGAATCTTATCATGGACCCGGTTGGTGGCGACAAGATTGTAGCCAACGGATCGGGACATTTGCGCATGACCTATAATTCTGATGGTGATTTACGCATGTATGGGGATTATACTCTCGATAGAGGTTCTTATAACTTCACCCTTCAGGACATTATTATCAAGGACTTCACAATTCGTGAAGGTAGCCGCATATCTTTCCTCGGTGATCCGTACGCGGCTCAGCTTAACATAGAGGCTTCATATACAGTAAATGCCAATTTGAGCGACCTCGACGAATCATTCCTTGAGGATAGGGAACTTAACCGCACTAATGTGCCGGTGAATGCTTTGTTGATGGTTCGTGGCGATATGCGTCAGCCCGACATATCTTTTGACCTTGAATTCCCGACATTAACACGCGATACTTACCGCAAGGTCCGTTCGATTGTCTCCACCGAGGAGATGATGAATCGTCAGATTATATATCTGTTGGCTCTCAACAGGTTCTATACTCCGGACTATATGTCGACCACCCACGGAAATGAACTTGTGTCTGTCGCGTCATCTACACTCTCGTCACGCCTGAGTTCTATGTTGGGTCAATTGAGCGATAACTGGAGTATCGCCCCGACCATACGCAGTGACCGTGGCGACTTTTCGGACGTGGAGGTGGATGTGGCTCTGTCAAGCCATCTCCTTAACAACAGGCTTCTTTTCAATGGCAATTTCGGCTATCGTGATAAATCATTGAACAACAATAGTTTTATTGGCGATTTTGATATTCGCTACCTGCTTAATCGTGCCGGCACAATCCAATTGAAAGCCTACAATCGTTATAATGACCAAAACTATTATCTGAAGAGCGCTTTGACTACTCAGGGTGTAGGATTAGTGTTTAAGCGTGATTTCGACAACTTCTTCTCATTCCTACGACGCAAGAAGAAGCCGTCATCCAAGCCAACGGATGAAGATCGCCAGCAAGAACCTGCATTGTCACCGTCAGAGCAGGATTCAATCAAGGGCCGGAACGAAAATCCAGATCCGCAGTTGCAGGAGAAATAATCCAACCATATAATTTGTTGTAAAAGCCTGCCAAAGCAACAACGCCATATCTGAGTAAGCGGGTCCCAAGTATTATCTATCCACAAAATTAGACTGTCACACAGCTTATGGCACCCCAGCAGTATTCATCAGTAAATGGACTCCAATAGAACCTCACAGATTAAAGTTCTACACCACATACATTCAACAGAAATATATGGCTCCGAGGAATGTGATACCAAATGCGGCAAGACTTTATAGAATTGATTTGAGTTCTACCGGCGTATTATGATCAGTAAGATAGAGTTGTTCGCGTGGTGTGTAACCTCTCGAAATTAATGATGCCGTAGTGTCAATTTTTGAAGTGGTTATACCGGCAATTTGGATGGCAGTTGGGCAGTATGAGCGAGAAGTTGATATCAGTTCGTTTATATTCGTGGAGAGAGTCTCGACCCTATTTGGGAATGCAGCTCTGTATCCGTTTGAAACCCATATTAAGAATGGCACATGTATTTGATGGATGGTCGGAAGGGGAGAAGCATGGAGAAATCTTCCGCTTCCGTCATCAAAAATATCTTCGCCATGGTCAGATGTATATAACACGGCCCCCAGAAATGAAGACGCAGTGTCAACACGTTCAATACAGGAGTTGATAAAGCGGTCGGTAGCTACGATGGTGTTATCGTAGGCATTGATCAGCTTCTCCCTGTTTGCTTTTGTGGCCTCTTCGTAATCATCAGGGAGGAACACACGGTCAGTCTTTCCGTATCTGTCACGATAGTTGAAGTGAGAGCCGTAAGTATGTACCACAATCAGCTGCTTGCGCTTGTGTTGCTCGATGATTTTATCTATGTATGGAAGCAAATCCGCATCATAGTAATTGCTCCCGAAAGGAGAAGAAGGGAGTTCCTTTATGAATATGACCGAATCACTTTCGTTGGCGAAGAAATCAATAAATGAATGGTTATAACGCTGATTGGAGATGAAGGCTGTGGTATACCCCGCTTCTTTAAAGGCGGTGATCAGACTTTTTACATTATAAATCGTAGAGTCGAATGTGCATGCCTCGGCCGGACTTATTAGCATTGGCACACTCTTGTGGGTTGTATTGCTCTCACTTATGGCCTTCCGTCCGAAAAATATGTCGTTGCGGTCGGAGAGGTACGGATTAGTCTTTTTGTCATACCCGGCCAACTGCCAGTTTTCAGCACGTGACGTTTCACCGATAATTAATATGTATAGTTCTCTTGCCTCGATGTCATGGGATGACTTGGCGTCATAAGTGAATGCCGCTGAGGTCTCTGCATATCTGGCAGTCCTGACCGTGCGGTCGTATGCAAGATATATGTTATAAATCACATTTACCGGATAGAGATCCTGGTATATAACAAAACGGTTGCCCTGCGGGAAGATACAACTTATAATAAGAATAATTGCTCCGATAGCAGTAAGGATTGATGCTATGGCCCTGTTCTTTTTCAGGAATGTCTGTGGCAATCTGACATGTCGGCGTATATAAATCACACCCATAATTAATGTCGGAAGATATAGAATGAATACCAGAGCTAATGTCGGAAGCATGTTTCCAAGCAATTCCGAAACCTCCGTGGCATTGGTGGTGACAAGATTAAGAAACATGTCAACAGCGATGATACTTCGTCCATACAGGTCTAAAAGTACTATCTGGAATGCCGCCAGAAAAACCAATGGAAACATTAGCCAAATTGATTTTCCGAGTTTCGGTGAAAGAGTCAGCAAAAGATAGATGATTCCAGCCGGAAGTACCACATTTGCAATAGCCCCAATTACAGAAAATGGTTCAGTGACGGATAGGGCCACATTGGGGATTATGAGAGAAAGGAGAAAGAAATAGAAAACAAACTTTTTTCCCATATCAATATCAAAAAACAAGTCACTCAGTTTGAACATTAATCTTAGAAGGCTTCATTGAGGCCGAAAAGAAAACCGGTAGAATGTTTGCCGAATCCTAAGTCAATCCTCACGTTGCAATTTTGCTTAAATTCCCAACGATAACCGAAGCCAAAGTCCGGCAGGAGCTCTTTGGAGCGCATTTCACTTATTTTAGGAAATACGGAAGCACCTCCGGCCCATATTACAATACCGCTTCTGCGCCATACGTGTTGACGCAATTCCACTGTGATATCAATTTCGTTTTTATCGCGATAGCGCCCTTCGTAATAGCTGCGTATAGTCCCCCCTCCGATTGTAGGGAGCATGCCCCATGGCGTTTTCCCGGTGGTGAATAGCCCATGGGCGCGCATGGCTAATATGCCGCCTTTCCATATAGGGGTATAGAAATTGCCACCAATCTCAAAAGAACTGAATGAATAGATCCCGTTGCCGGTGAAACGAGGATAGAAAAGCTGTATGGCCTCTAAAAGCATTCCGGTATTAGGGGCGGTTAGGTTGTCGCGGGTGTCATATTGAATACGTCCGCCCACACCGACCGAGGCATGACCTAAGGCTTCGCCTTGCCACGGCACATCCCATGCTAAGTCATTAGCACGAATATAGACTATGTTTGTGGCAGGGCCTACATACAATTTTGGAGCAAGTCTCCATTCATAGTCTGCCGTAAAACGCAGTTTCAGCTGATTGTACTTCACCTTATTTTTGTTGTCATTTCCCCAATCATATCCTATCCCCCAAAAATAGGTGGAAAACAGTTCGAATGACAAATCATAGTTTATTCGCCGGGCATTATCAGGATAGACATGCACACCTCTCAGGCCAAGCATATAGAATCCTTTGGTGGCTATATTTCCGACTAAAGATATGTTAGAGACCGGCAACAGTGAGTCAGATGGACATGTGGAATAGAGTCCACCCACCACAATTCCTAAACCGAGCCCTTTCTCACTTGAATAATGAGGCCCTCCGATTACTGAGAAATCTGGCCGTGAAGTAATGGCTTTCTTGTTGGATGATTGGAAATAATGAAGGAATTTTTCAACAATATTCCGTTTCGGTTCCGCCACAGTATCGCTATCAGAAGTCAATGCCATGACTTGCCCATGTGAAGCAAATGTCATGACAATAATACATACTGATATGCGCCATAGCCGAAACATGTGTGCAAAATTACATATTTTTATTCTTATTTCAGACGTCTCAAAGACTATTAGTAGGCGAAAGATTGGCGGTTTATTCTTCATTTATTGCCATAAAAGACTATCCATTGGTCAATAATGGGAGTTTATGGATATTATCGCAAATGTGTCAGGGCAAGTGAGAATACGCTGAACCTACTCCCTTGCGACTCATTATGGATAGTTTCAAGGCAGGCATACATGGTAGCTCCGGTGGTGATCACATCGTCTATAACCAGTATGTGCTTACCATCAAGATCCTCAGGAGATTCGATGTAATATCTTGATGTCACATTGTGCTTTCTGTCCGCCATTCCTTTGCGTGTCTGCGATTTATGAGCCCTCGCTTTCAGATGGTTACTTACCGGGATACCGGTAAGACCGCTGACTGTCTCGGCTATTATTTCCGATTGATTATATCCTCGCAGCAATTGTTTTGACCAATGCATAGGGACAAACTCGATACAGTCGATGTCATCGAAAAATCCGGTTGGAATTAGCTCATTCACATGCATTTCAGTAAGAGCTACAGCTACTTTAGGCCTATGGCGATACTTCGAGTCATGGATTAGAGCTGCGTAAACATTATCGCGATAGTACCAGTATAGTGACGACGCTTTCTCGATAGGAAATTTTAGCGAGATGAGCCGTTCATGAATCTCATTTGGCTGTGTGCGGTAGAGATGGGTGCGCGGAAAGTCCAGGAGACAGTTGAGACACATGATATCCTCTCCATCGATTAATGGCTTGTGACACACCGTGCATAGTCTCGGGACAAAAAGGTCAAACAGATCCGAGAACCAACGAGTGATACTGTTCAGGATTTTACTCTTCATCGGCGTCATCCTTGCGGATTTCGTGTTTGATGATTTCTGACACCAGGGATGATTCAAATCCCCTCATGACTCCAAATCTGAATAACTTCGCACGCCATTCATACGAGTGGGGTTCCTCTTTGAGCGAGCCGGCCTTATTAGCTATGACCTTAAGTGCAATGTCATGATATTCCTCCTCTTCAAAGTCATCACAAGCTTCATCGATGATGTCCCGCTGTAGACGTTTTGCCCATAACCCTTGTGTTATCTTTCTCCGTCCCCAACCACTGAAGTGAAGCTTGTCATGTGCGTATGCTTTAGCGAAACGGCTGTCATCAACAAAGCGTAACCGCTCGAGTTCCGCTATCACTTTCTTGACATCTGTTTGTGTCAACCCCCATGCTGTAAGTTTTTTTATTAAGTCAGGAGTACACTGTTCGCAGCGCGCGCATAGCGCGGCCGCACGTGACAATGCGTTCTCTAACGTGAGTGGTTGCCGAGGTTTCATGTCTGTGTTATTTTATAGCTCTCAAAAATCTGTTTTTCCCATGTATATCTTTGAATAACTGTATGTCAGTCCATCCTTGATGTGACATCATTTCAGTCAGGTCAGTGGCATAGAGAGGGTTGATTTCGTAATATAATTTCCCGTTGTCATTCAATGATGCCATTGACAAATCAGATATGCGTTTATAGAATTTCAGAGGGTCATCATCAGGAACGAAGAGTGCAATTGAAGGCTCATGGTCTATGACATTGGCATCCATCGACCTTTTTTCGTTCTCAGCTATGTAAGGAGGGTTGGAGACAATGATATCAAGACCTGAAGGTAAACTGTAGGTCTCATCCAGTATATCCTGCTGAAGCAATTTAACTTTTGCTTTTTGAATCTCGGCGTTTTCCTTGGCGATAGCTAATGCTTTTGATGATATGTCGATTCCTGTTACCGACGCGAAAGGTAGATTTCTGGCAAGCGCAACTGCAATGCATCCTGATCCTGTACATACATCAATCACTTTAAGGTCAGAGGCATTGTTGTCCTTGACAATCATATCAACTAACTCACTGGTTTCCGGTCGAGGTATCAAGACATCAGGTGAAACCTTCAAGGTCATCCCATACCAGTAAGTGTCCCCGAATATGTACTGTACAGGTTCGTCGTTCAGTAAGCGTGTGACAACGTCGTCGATTTTTCCAATTATGAATTCTGACAGTTCTTTGTCGCCATTCATCAGGATGTCTACCTGATTCCAACCTTTGATATGCTCAATAATTGTCCGTGTCAACCATTTTGCTTCACTATCGCCATAATGGGGAGCCAGTTTGGCAACAGTTTTATTAATGATGTCGTTAAGTTTCATTCGGGATATTTTTGTGATGATGATTACATGTGGATTTACGTAGCCAAAGGGAATTCGATAGTGAATGTGGTGCCTACACCTACTTCTGATTTTTTCACAAATATTGCGCCGCCATGATATTCTTCAATGATACGTTTGGCCAATGTGAGTCCAAGACCCCAGCCTCGGCTTTTGGTCGTGAAGCCGGGATTGAAAATTGTTTTCTGATTCTTGCGTGGAATACCCTTGCCGGTGTCGGTTACATCAATGACTGCTCGTTCTTTCCCTTTTGACACAGTGACGGATATCGCTCCGCTTCCTTCCATCGCGTCCACGGCATTCTTTATGAGATTCTCCATGACCCACTCTGTCAAGGGGGCAGAGAGATTGACCGGCAGCGGTTCCGAGTTAGGGGTTATGGTGAGTTTTATGCGCCGTGATATTCTGGTCGACATATATGATGCCGATCTTACGACAACATCATTCACATCCTCAGTCTCCATCGACGGCTTTGATCCGATTTTTGAGAATCGTGACGCTATGGTAGAGAGTCGCTTAACGTCCTTATCCATTTCGGCAACCATATCGGGTTCAACTCCCGATTCCCGAAGTATTTCCATCCATGCCATCAATGATGAGATAGGGGTGCCTAACTGATGGGCTGTCTCTTTTGATAGGCCAACCCACACCTTGTTTTGTTCAGCCCGTTTGGTGGATGATACGGCATAATATACTATTAGGACAAAGGCAAGTAACACCAGGACCTGGACATAAGGATAGAAGCTCAGGCTGCGGAGAAGTTTGGAATCTTCATAATAAAGATGCTGAGGCCCTGAGTTTCCCATGTCAATATCGATAACATTGGGCGTGTGGCGCAACTTATCAAGCTTTTTTTGAAGAAATGCCTGGTTGGCCTCACTGATGAAAAAAGGTGCGGTTGAATCAAGCTTTTCAGGCAGGCTGAAATTTCTGTGCATGATTATATTCCCATTATCGTCAGTCAATAGTACCGGGATGTTCCGGTTACCTTCGATTATTGACAATAGGAAGTCCATATTAGAGCCACCCGACTCGCTGTCGTCCCACGAGCCGGCGTTTACTATCTCGCGTGTAGCGTCGGCCCATATCTGCATTCGGTCGCGTTCCTGTTCCGACAAATCTTTTACCAACGAATCGGAATAGACAAGAAACACTCCCACCACTATCATCGACAGCAGAAGAAACAGGATTATGCCCCAACGGCGTATGTCATAAATGTTGCGGCTCATATCATTGCCAAACAAATCAATAGTAATAAGGGAGATGCGTCAAAATTTTTATATTTTGCCACATCTCCCTTTAGCTGTGTTATATCCGAGTCAATGGTCGGCTTAGTGCTTTTCAGGCGCGAGACCACAACCTTTGCACTTCTCTGATATCTCGGTGAAGAAGTCGTTACCCTTGTCATCAACGAGGATAAACGCAGGGAAATCCTCAACTTCGATTTTCCAGATAGCTTCCATGCCGAGTTCGGGGTACTCAAGGAGTTCAACTTTCTTGATGCTGTCCTTAGCCAGAATGGCAGCCGGACCGCCGATAGATCCGAGATAGAAGCCACCATGCTTGTGGCATGCGTCAGTCACCTGCTTGCTGCGGTTGCCTTTGGCAATCATAACCATCGAACCTCCGGCAGCCTGGAACTGGTCAACGTATGAGTCCATACGTCCGGCTGTGGTGGGACCAAACGAACCTGAAGGCATTCCTTCGGGAGTTTTGGCAGGTCCTGCATAGTAGATGGGATGATTCTTGAGATATTCAGGCATGGGCTCTCCGCGGTCAAGACGTTCTTTGATTTTTGCATGGGCAATGTCTCGTCCGACAATGATTGTGCCGTTGAGGGAGAGTCGTGTTGATACCGGATATTTTGTGAGTTCAGCCAGAATCTCGCTCATGGGACGGTTAAGGTCAATCTTCACAACTTCACCTTCGCCCTTTTTGCGGTATTCCTCAGGAATAAGTTCGCCTGGATTGCTATCGAGTTTCTCGATCCAAAGCCCTTCGCGGTTAATCTTAGCTTTGATGTTACGGTCGGCCGAACATGATACGCCGAGGCCTACAGGACAAGATGCTCCGTGGCGGGGGAGGCGGATGACACGTATGTCATGTGCAAAATATTTACCACCAAACTGAGCGCCAAGGCCAAGGCATTCAGCCTCTTTCTTAAGCTGCTTTTCCAATTCGCGGTCGCGGAACGCGTGGCCGAGTTCATTGCCATGGTCAGGCAGCGAATCATAATATTTTACTGAGGCTTTCTTGACAGTCTCAAGATTCTTCTCAGCTGATGTGCCACCAATCACAAACGCGATGTGGTAAGGAGGACAAGCTGCTGTGCCCAGACTCTTCATTTTCTCAACGAGGAATGGAACAAGAGTCTTGGGGTTGAGGATAGCTTTTGTTTCCTGATAGAGATATGTCTTATTAGCAGAGCCACCACCCTTGGCTACGAAAAGGAACTTGTATTCATCGCCTTCAGTGGCATGTATGTCAATCTGCGCAGGGAGATTGCATCCGGTGTTGACTTCGTCATACATTGTGAGAGGTGCGTTCTGCGAGTAGCGGAGGTTGTCAGTGGTGTAGGTGAGATACACGCCTTTGCTTAGTTTTTCTTCGTCATCGCAGCCGGTGAACACACGCTGGCCCTTTTCGCCATGGACGATAGCGGTGCCGGTGTCCTGGCAGAATGGTAGTTGACCTTTGGCAGCAACTTCGGCATTGCGCAGCATAGTTAGAGCTACAAACTTGTCGTTTTCCGATGCTTCAGGGTCAGAGAGGATTTTGGCCACCATTTCGTTGTGCTCACGACGGAGCATGAACGCATTGTCATGTGTGCAAGCTCGCGCAAGCACGGTAAGTGCTTCGGGGTCAACTACGAGAAATTCGTGACCACCCCAATTCTCTACCTTCACATAATCAGACGTGAGTTTGTAATATTCGGTGGTATCAGGCCCAAGAGGGAACATTTCCTGATATTTAAACGGTTTGGTTGCCATTTGATGAGTGTTTATATGATTTTGATGATTCTGTTAAATTGCAGTTATAGATGCGCAAATTTACGAATAACAAATGTAAAAAACAAGTCATGATGCTATCTTATTTGAGATTCACGACGGTGATTCCTGCTCCTCCGAACCGTACATCCTCATCGTGATAAGAGGCGATTCCGGGGGTGGTGGAGAGGTATTGTCTTATGGACTGACGTAATGCGCCTGTGCCTGTTCCATGCAGGATGCGCACTCGTGAAGCGCTGAAACGGATGGCGTCGTCGATAAAATATGTGACAGCTTGTATGGCCTCGTCGGCGCGCATGCCCCGGACGTCGATTTCCTGCTTGAACTGCAGCTGCCGGTCATAACCTGAGTCGATGGTCTGCATGCTTACAGTCGCTTTCTTCGTGGAAGTGGCTGCTGCGTTAGTAGGGGTCAGTCGTTCGGTCTTCACTGAGGTTTTGAGGTTGCCGAACACCACCACTGCATTTTTGCCCGAAATCTCGATGACGGTTCCGACTGTGCCGCCACCGTCAAGCTTTACATTTGTGCCGACCTCGATGGGCTGAGTCTTAGGGGACGCCGTGCGAGCAGCGGCTGTTGACTTGCTTTTATGTTTCTTAGGAGCCTTTGCAAGCAGAGAATGGTCATCAGTGCGGTTATTGCCATTCCGCTCAAGGGCAAGTCGTTCCTCTTTGAGCTTTCTGCGTGCCTCCAATGTCTGTTCGCGTTCGGCATTTGCCTTCTTGATGTCGGCGATGGTACGCTCGATGGTGGCATTTGATGAGTCAAGAATGCGTTTTGCTTCATTGCGGGCATCTTCTATTATTTCACGGCGGCGGGTGCGTAGCTGATCGGCATCTTCTGTGTATTGGGCAAGCATCTGTTCAAGCTTTTTCTCTTTCTGCCTGATCGCCGTGCGTTTATTTTCCCAATATCTTTTGTCGCGTGTTATGTCGAGAAGATAATTGTCGAGATTGATATATTCACTTCCCACGATCTCTTCAGCTTGGGCTATTATCTCTGCCGGTAAGCCTATTTTTCGGGCTATTTCGACTGCAAAAGAACTACCAGGATTGCCTATGGACAATTTGAACATAGGCTGCATGAGATGCCTGTCATAAAGCATTGACCCATTCACAAGGCCTGGGGTCTCATCGGCGAAGTGCTTAAGGTTCTGATAGTGAGTGGTGACAATGCCCCACATGCCGTTGTCATTCATTTTTGCGAGTAGTGCCTGCGCTAAGGCTCCTCCTATCTGAGGTTCTGTTCCGGACCCCATTTCGTCTATGAGAAACAAAGTGCCTGATTTGCCTTTCTGGACCATGAACTTCATGCTGCGCAAGTGGCTGCTGTAGGTCGAAAGATCATCTTCAAGCGACTGGTCATCACCTATGTCCACAAATATGTCCTGAAATATTCCGAAATGGGAATTTTCATATACCGGCGGGAGAATGCCGCACTGCAACATGTATTGAAGAGTTCCGACAGTCTTCAGGCATACAGATTTACCACCTGCGTTAGGACCGGAGATCACCAGTATGCGGTGCTCTTTGTTCAATGAGATGTCGATGGGCACGATTTCTCTACCTTGGCGTTCGAGCGACATTTTAAGGCCGGGATGGCATGCATGATACCATTCCAGTTCTGCTCCGTCATGCAGATGCGGGTACAGTCCACCTACGGCGTCGGCATATAGTGCTTTTGCGTTGATGAAGTCAAGATGATAGGTGACATCAGCTGCCGCCATGATTTCTGGGATGTGCGGACGCAGCTCATCGGCTATCTCGGTGAGGATGCGAATTATCTCACGATGTTCCTCCAGCTGAAGTTCCCTTGTCAGGTTGTTGGCTTCGACCACTTCGGCCGGTTCGATGAACAATGTCTTGCCGGAAGCTGACTCGTCATGCACGATGCCCTGTATTTTACGCTTATTCATCGGTGGTACCGGAATCACCAGGCGGCCGTCGCGCATCGAAGGAGTTGTGTCAGGGTCGACAAGCCCTTGGGATATTGCATTACCAAGCACCCTGCGGAGTATTGAGTTGACTCTCCCTGACATGCTGCGGAGCCTGCTTCTGATATCTGCTAATGCGGGAGAGGCTGAGTCCTTTATGGTAGAAGTGCCCTCATCGATGGCTCTGTCAATCATGCGGGCGATTGTCGGCGGCAAGAAATCAAGTGGTTCCGCGATTTCTTTCAGCACCGTGTAGTTTGTGTGGCCGCTTTCGGTGGTATGGCGCTTGAAAAATGCGGATACATCCGCAAAGCATCCGATCATCCTCCTTACTTTTACTAACTCCTTTATTTCAAGGAAAGTGCCGGGGATTTTTATGAGGCTTAGGCTTTGGTCAATGTCGTGGAGCCCATTCAGAGGGAGCGCCTCTTCGCTGTGATTGGCAGCGACCATCTCGGCTACGGCTTCAAGCGACTCTTTTATTGCGTTGAAATCGGTCATGAATGACATCTGCGCACAGCGTGAGCGCGCTCCGTCACAATGGCAGCGATGGGTTATCTGTGATTTTACGCCGTCAAATCCGATTTTAGTTTCTATTTTTTCAGGAAATACCATATTTGGTGTGACTGGTAGATATGTGTTGGAATAGCTTCCACAAAATTACTAAAAACATATTATTCCGCAATCGATAGCGGAGGGCAAGTTTATCCGCAGAGGGGGATAAAAGAAAATCCCGCCAATTCAGATGAAAGGACGGGATTTTTTGAGGTTCCTAGCAGATTCGAACTGCTGTAAACGGTTTTGCAGACCGGCGCCTAACCACTCGGCCAAGGAACCCTGCTGTGGTTTTGCGCTGCAAAGGTAGTATGTATTTTTGAATTGTGCAAGTGTTTCGCCAAAAAAATCAGGTAATAAATTCCTGATGTGGGGTAAATAATACCTGAGTGCAGTATGTAATTTTCTGTAAATGTAGGAATTGTCATGAATGATATTCCGATGAAAAAATCCCGGTTATGCTCAATTATTATGTTTAGTTTGTCAAAATCCATTAAATCTGTTAACTTTGCATAACATAACCAAATCTCATACTTTATTTAAATTTCAAATGCCATGAAGCGATTATTCATCACTGCTATCTTAGCCGCAGGTACGGCAGGAATGTGCCCCTTGGCTATTTATGGAGCCTCCACCAAAGATGACAACGGTGGACTGACGGAGCAAAATCTGAAAATAATAAGAGCTGCTTATGAGGCCACGCCGGCCAACAAGGCTCTGCGGAATGCCATCAATCGTAACGACATCAATGTGCTCGCGGTGAACTCTGGGAATCAGAATAATTTCGACACACATTTCTCTCACCGTGTGCCAAGCAAAGGTATAACCAACCAGAGGTCATCGGGACGTTGCTGGCTCTTCACCGGGTTGAATGTGCTGCGTGCGCAAATGATGTCAGAGCATGATTTGCCTAAACTTGAGCTTTCGCAGAATTACAACTTTTTCTGGGACCAGCTTGAGAAGTCAAACCTCTTCCTTCAAGGCATAATAGACACAGCCGATAAGCCAATGGATGACAGAACTGTTGACTGGCTGTTTGAACATGCCCTCAGCGACGGAGGTCAGTACACCGGGGTTGCTGATAACCTTTTAAAATATGGCGTGGTGCCAATTGAGGCTATGGTTGAAACGGCAAGCAGCAAGAGCACAAGCCGTATGCGTCAGCTTCTTACTTGGCGTCTCAGGGAGGATGGTCTTGAACTTAGACGAATGGCTGAGGCAGGGAAATCGGACAAGGAATTGGCGGACAGAAAGATTGAGATGCTCGGCCAGGTGTATAGGATACTTGTGCTCAACCTTGGTGAACCACCCACAGAATTCCAGTGGACTCGCCGCGACAAAGATGGTAATGCCATTGAGACTAAGACATATACCCCACAGTCGTTTTACAAGGAATTTGCCGGTAATGATTTGAAGAATGACTATGTGATGCTGATGAATGATCCCACCCGCGAGTTCGGTAAACTTTATGAAATAGAATTTGACCGTCACTTATATGACGGAGCAAACTGGACCTATATCAATCTGCCTATCGAAGAGATTAAGAAAATGGCTATAGCATCCATTAAAGATAACAAAGCCATGTATTTCTCATGTGACGTCAATAAATTCCTTGACCGTGAGAGAGGCCTGCTTGATCCAGACAACTATGATTACGAATCTCTTTTCGGCACAAAATTCGGTATGGATAAGGCTGATCGCATCCGAACTCATTCAAGTGCTTCATCACACGCTATGACTCTTGTGGCTGTGGACCTCGACGAAAATGACACGCCGCGTAAATGGATGGTGGAGAACAGTTGGGGCAACGGTGCAAATGACGGACACCTAATCATGACTGACAAGTGGTTTGACGAGTATATGTTCAGGGTTGTGGTCAATAAAAAATATTTGACCCCGGAGGCTAAGAAGATAATGAAGCAGCAGCCAATTCTTCTTCCGCCATGGGACCCCATGTTTGCGCCTGAAGAATAACTGATTGACACCTCAGGATAATAAAAAACCGGACTCAAATGGAATTCTCCTTGAGTCCGGTTTTTTATGTCATTAACTACAGTTTATTAAGAGATGGGTTTGTCACTGCTTTTTATGTGGCGTTTTCCACTTTCGAGGCTTTATCTTTAATGTGTCGAAACCATTGCCATACACACTGCGGACAAACGAGTTGGTGATGTAGGCGTTTGGATCCTCCTCCTTTACGATACAGAAAATATGATATGTATCCACTTGTCGACACCATACAAGCATCAGCTTTCGGCCATCTCCGGTCCAATAGCCCTGTCCATCCCATGTAGTCACTCCTCGGCCTGTCTCATGGGTGATGCGGTGGGCTATTTCATTCCATTTGTCTGATAGGATTATGAATTGCACAGTCTGTCGTCCCTGGTATACAAATTTGTCTGCAATATACGAATATAGGAATATGGCAAGCCACCCATATATGATTGACTGGGAGCGTGATTGGATTCGTTCCTCCATATCACCGTCAAACGGCAGGAAAAAAGAGCAGGCAACAATAGATATGTCGATTATCATCATCACACGACCCATGCTTACATCGCTGATTGTCGACATTATGGCAGCGACGATGTCGGTGCCTCCTGTAGTCCCATGATGACTGTAATATACACCTATGCCAATTCCGAGCATCACCGCGCCCATAATCACGCTCATGGGAGTTGACGATACAATCGGGGGATGAGTGGTGAAATAGCCCTCCATAGCACCGATCATGAGAGATATAACAGTGGCTCCGAATATAGTCCTCAACACAAATCCTCGTCCCAAAAACTTGAATCCTATGATTAGCAGGAGTATGTTTGTGCCATACATTGTGACTGCGACCGGTACGGACTGGCTGGTGGCATAATAAATAAGGGTGCTGAAGCCTGCCATTCCGCCGATTACTATGTGGTGAGGCAGGATGAAAACACAGAACCCGATTGAGTAGATGGCTATCCCCAACACAATGGTCAGTAAATCCATAGCTTCAGATACCCATTCCGGCTGTTGTTTTGAGGAGACGGAAAAAGATGTGTTCATGGTTAGAGTCGATTATTTTGCTGCAAATTTAATCACATCATTTTATTATAAAAAATTAACCTCGCAAAAAATGGCGAAGAGTATTGGATTTTTTAACACATGGAATATGAACTAACATCAGGCACCGATGTTTTTAGAGTATACAAACTTCAAAACGAATACGACAATGATTTATACACTTCCCGATCTTCCCTATGCGAATGATGCGCTTGCCCCTTCGATTTCTCGTGAGACTGTGGAATACCACTATGGCAAGCATGAGAAAACATATATAGATAATCTCAACCGCCTCATAAAAGATACCCCTTACGAGGATATGGAGCTTGAGGAAATTATCACTTCCGCTTCCGGAGCTTTGTTCAACAATGCCTCACAGGCATGGAACCATATTTTTTATTTCTTCACCTTCTCTCCTGATGGGGCACATGAACCTGACGGACATCTGCGCAAGGCAATCGATGAGCAGTTCGGCTCGTTCGAGGAATTCAAGAAAGAATTCGAGAATGCTGGGGCATCGATTTTCGGTTCAGGCTGGGTGTGGCTTTCCAAAGATAAGGATGGCAAGCTATTTATAACCCAGACTTCAAATGCAGGCAATCCTCTTACCGAGGGGCTGACGCCGCTTCTGGTATTCGATGTGTGGGAACATGCCTATTACATTGATTACCGCAACCGCCGACTCGACGCGCTGAAGGAATTGTGGAAGATTGTCGATTGGGACATAGTTGCCAGCCGATATATCTGATAAAGATTATTTGTTAGTGATTAAAGATAAAGAAATTGATTACATTGCTATAAAATGTAGCAGATATGTACTTTTCTCATATAAAACAGGTGATAATACAAACGTAATAGCACTAAAATAAGAATAAGCATAATGTGATGAATGGAGAGAGAGGCAGTCGTGAGACCCCCTCTCTTTTTTCTTGATATCCGATGATATCCGGCCTCAGGAAAGACTGTCGATTATGTCGAAGGCAGCTTGCCGCCCTGATGAGATTCTGTCAGGATAATGTGTGTCGCTGTTTACTACCAGAGGCAATCCGGCGGCGATTAACTTCCCGATAGTTTCTTTTCCCGGAAATAATCGGGGTATATATGTCGCAGCTTGTTCTACGGTGGCATTAGCGGGGATTTCCCAGGCTTTTGTATTCACCTCCACTATTATATTGGTGGACTTGAGAGCCTCAATCACATCGTCGATGTGCTGCTGATACCACGCCTCGTTTTCTATTCCGGCTTTGAAATGGGAGGCATTGAATCCTATTTTATCAAAATGGCCGATAATATCAAATCCGCCGGCCTTGATCATCTCGAGTGTGTGATCATAGAATGTATCGACTACATAGCGTATGTCATTGTCGAACGATTCTTCCATCTTGCGCATAAAGGATTCAGGGCGTCCGTCAATGTCGATTAATTGTCCGTCCGTCAATGCCGGGATGAAATGCACCGAGCTCAACCGGTAATCGAGTGGTATGGAGTCGAAATATTCGTTTGTGGCGCCCCAATCTTTACCCAGGTAATCAATTTCCATGGACAGATATAGATTGATTCGTCCTGCGTATTCTTCTTTTAATCTTTTGTATTCCGCAATGTAATCTTCAACATTCTCATTCTTCATGTTACAAGGCGATTCGAATGGAATAGGTGAATGAGGGGTAAATCCATAATGGATATACCCATCTTTTACAGCCTCTTCCACGAAGCGGGCCATAGGGGCCCGCCCATCGCAGAATTGAGTATGAGAATGAAAGTTATATGCTCGCGTTGAGGATATTACTTCGTTAAGCATCTTGATTATTTAGTGGATGTGGGAGGATTGGCTATGTTCTGGCGCATATTGGTGTCCGACTCGATGTTCTTCATCTTGTAGTAGTCCATGATGCCGAGATTGCCATTGATGAATGCCTGGGCCATCGCGCGCGGAAGTTCAGCCTCTGCCTCGATGACTTTGGCGCGGGCTTCCTGTGCTTTTGCCTTCATTTCCTGTTCGAGTGCTATTGCCATCGCTCTGCGCTCTTCGGCTTTGGCCTGGGCTATGTTCTTGTCGGCCTGTGCCTGATCAATCTGAAGTGCAGCTCCGATGTTTTTGCCTATGTCGATGTCGGCGATATCAATTGAGAGAATCTCGAATGCAGTCCCTGAATCAAGACCTTTGCGAAGCACTAATTTAGAGATGTTGTCAGGGTTCTCAAGCACTTGCTTGTGGCTTTCAGATGAGCCGATAGATGAGACAATACCTTCACCTACGCGGGCAAGCACGGTGTCTTCACCGGCACCACCTACAAGCTGGCGAATGTTGGCGCGCACTGTCACTCGAGCAATCGCTATGAGCTGGATACCGTCCTTTGCCACGGCTGTCACATGAGGTGTCTCAATCACTTTAGGGTTAACTGACATCTGCACAGCCTGGAACACATCACGTCCTGCAAGGTCAATCGCAGTTGCCATCTTGAAGCCAAGGTCAATGTTGGCTTTAGATGCTGACACGAGAGCGTGAACCACCTTCTCGACATTACCACCGGCAAGGTAGTGGGCCTCAAGGTCATCACGGCTCACATCGTTAAGGCCTGCCTTGTGTGCCTCGATGAGGGCGCGGACTATGACTGACGCAGGGACCTGGCGTATTCTCATCAGGAACAACTGCATTAGTGAAATCCTGACGCCACTTACGCGAGCCGATATCCAAAGGAAAAACGGCACGTAATAGAAGAAGATGCACAGCACTATAATTGCCGCGATCAAAACAAGGATTAAGGTTACTTCCATATTGTTTGAGTTATTAGGGTTTTGTTCTTGGATAGTATCTACATTTCCGATGACACTACTTGGTTTTTCAGCCTAAGCAGTTCGGAACGTTTGTGCTCAAGTGTTCGTTCCATATCAAGAATGTCGGAACTGATACGCACATCTCCGTTGCGATAAGTAGCCCGGAGCTGGTTTAGCTGTCGTTTCAGAAAATCATAGCTTTTCTTTTCGGAGAGATAGTTTTCCATTGCAGCTTTAGCCTGTGGATTCTTGAAATCACCGAGGGTAGTGTAGATCTTTCCGCCAGGCAGAGCGAATCTGAATTCCTCCTTCTTGTCCGCTTCTGTCCGGCTTGCCATAGCGGCGGCTTTTATTCTGTCGCGCAACTGGGTGTAGTCAGCGGAACTGTCCTGTGTGCTTGCTATGGATTTTATGCGTGCGTATGAAGCGAGGTCAGGTGTGTCGACTGGATAATTGATGCGCAGATCCTGGGGAATAAACGTATAGATGGTTACCGAATCTTCAATCATATTTCTGTCAGAAACCCACCATCCTGCACCTGTCTCCTCATCTATGGCATAGAGATAATCGTTGAACGGCGAATTATAAGGCATGCCGATATTTGATGGCTGTAAGAATCCATCTTCGTCGCGTCGTGATATGAATATGTCCAACTCGCCGAGTGACGCTTCACCATCGGCCGCGAAATAGAGAGTGACACCGTCACTCATGAGAAACGGATATGCAACCCACGAGCCATTTTTGTCACCGAATATGCTCTCATAGTCAAAAAGAGCCTTCGGGGAGTCCCATTTGCCGTCAGACAGACGACTGGATTCAAACAGTTTTGAGTTTCCATCATCTGACGAGGCATACCATATCATATCTTCACCTCCGTCGGATACGTAGACCGGCGACCATAGATTTGTCACGCCAAGTTGCTGCATCTGACGCTGGCTAAGGATATTCTCCACTGCCGATTCATCTTTGAGTGAACCTGCGCTTTTGGCGAGAGTCAGGAACTTGAAGAAGGTGTCGGACGGTACATTTACGCTGTCGATTACCTGGATTTTCTCCACACGGTCGAGCATGGAGCGTCCGAGGTCAATACGTGAGCTCAAGTAGTCAGTCCAATCAATGGTCTCGCTGCCGTCACCGTATGAGAAGTCCATGTCCTTGGCGGCTTCTGCTTTAGAGCGCTTGGCAAGATACTTTTCAAGATATTCCTCGGCCTTGTCATAATTATAAAGGTAAAAATATGATTCCGCAATGCCGAGGTTGCCAGCATTGCCGCTCTTAAGATAATGTTGGATTGCTTCATTGTATCTACCTGCTTCCTTGAGCAGATCAGCAGCTTCTTTGTTGAGCGTCTGATTCTTTGGCGCGTCCTTGGCCGCACGGACAGCTTTGTCAATCTCTTCCGGTGACAATGCTAATGTGGCCACCGAGACCGGAAGCGCAAGCAGGAGTAGGAATGATCGGAATGGTATTTTCATTCGTCTTGTAATTTGTTGCTCAAAATTAATAAAAATACGCGTAACGGCAATAGCTGGCGCTCTTATTGTTGCGATTGCAGAGCCTCGTCCATTGCGGCTGCTGCCCTGCGGCCATCACCCATAGCCAGAATCACAGTAGCGCCTCCTCTGACGATATCGCCCCCGGCATAGATGTCAGGAAGGGATGACTGCATAGTGGCGTCGTTGACGACGATAGTGCCTCTGCGGGAGACTTCCAACTCGGAAATCGCATTGGGTATGAGCGGGTTGGGGGAGACTCCGACACTTACAATGACTAAGTCTACAGGAATTTCGTCAATAGCCCCATCGACAGGTACTGGAGAGCGTCGGCCTGATGCATCAGGTTCTCCAAGTTCCATGCGCTGCACTTTCATGGCACGGACGCGGCCTTTCTCATCGGCAAGATATTCAATAGGGTTATGAAGTGTCAGAAATTCCACACCTTCTTCTTTTGCATGATGGACTTCCTCGACGCGCGCCGGCATTTCCTCCTCGCTTCGGCGATATACGATCATCGCCACATCTGCTCCTTGGCGACGTGCGGTGCGAACAGAGTCCATGGCCGTGTTGCCACCACCGATTACTGCCACTCTGTGCCCCTTGAGTACCGGTGTGTCCTCGCCAGGGCGTCCGGCACCCATGAGGTTGATACGGGTGAGGTACTCGTTGGAGGACATTATGCCAATATAGTTTTCTCCGGGGATACCCATGAAACGTGGCAGACCGGCTCCTGAAGCGACAAAAATTCCATGGTAGCCTAATTCGTGCAGCTGCTCATAGGAAATGGTTTTTCCTATGATACAGTCTTTTACGAATTCAACCCCCTGGGCCCTGAGCCCATTAATTTCTGCTTCGACCACTGAATTTGGCAATCGGAATTCCGGTATGCCATATTTCAGCACACCGCCTATTTCGTGCAAAGCCTCATAGACAGTCACATCATAACCTTTCTTTATCATGTCACCGGCAAACGAAAGTCCCGCAGGGCCAGAACCGACAACCGCTATCTTCTTGCCGTTCTTTTCAGCTATGACAGGTGTGGCTGCCTCTCCGCTTTCACGTTCGAAATCGGCTGCAAATCGCTCAAGATACCCTATTGCCACAGGCGCTTTTTTCATCTTGTTGTATATACAGCGTGACTCGCACTGCTTTTCCTGAGGACAGACGCGTCCGCACACTGCCGGTAGCGCACTTGTCTGTTTCAACACTGCAGCCGCTGTAAGGAACTCTTTGCGCTCAATGTTTTTAATGAATCCTGGAATGTTGATGGATACCGGACACCCTTCCATGCATTGAGGGTCAGGGCAGTCCATGCATCGGGTAGCTTCCACGACGGCCTGTTCTTCTGACAAACCTTGGTTGACCTCGTCATTGCAAGTGATACGGTAGGAGGGATCGAGCATAGGCATGACGACTCTTGGAATCGCTACTCGTTCTTTTACGCTGTGTGATTTGCGGAGCTCTTCTCGCCATTGAGCCTCGCGGGTGTTATCTTGAATCATTGTTTTGAGTCTCTTTAAATTTGTTGCAGAAAATATGTGCGTTTCGTATGCAAAGACAATTATTTGCTGAAGTTAATTATAGCTTCTGAGACGCATCATCATTTCATCAAAATCCACTTTGTGCGCGTCAAATTCCGGGCCATCGATGCACACGAATTTTGTCTTGCCATCAACGGTCACACGGCATGCTCCACACATCCCGGTGCCATCGACCATGATGGTGTTGAGTGAACACATCGTGGGAACTTCATACTTTTTAGTGGTGAGTGCCACGAATTTCATCATTACAGCCGGTCCAATAGCCACGACAAGGTCAACTTTTTCTCGTTGGATGACCTCTTCCACGCCGGCGGTCACAAGTCCTTTTCGTCCGGCAGAGCCGTCGTCGGTCATTATGATTACTTCGTCGCTATATTCCGAAACCTGTTTTTCCAGAATGATCAAGTCGGCTGATCGAGCCGCCAATACAGATATCACGCGGTTACCGGCTTCCTTCATGGCCTTGATGATGGGGAGAAGGGGCGCTACGCCGACACCACCGCCGCAACAAAGCACGGTGCCAACCTTCTCGATATGAGTTGCCTGACCAAGAGGGCCTACCACATCGGTAAGGGTGTCGCCCGGTTCAAGCGCACAGATTTTGCGAGTCGAATCGCCTACGGCCTGGATGATAAGAGTGATTGTCCCTTTCTTCGGGTCGGCATCAGCGATGGTCAGAGGGATTCGTTCTCCGCCCTCTCCGGTGCGTACTATGACAAAATGCCCTGCACGACGTGAACGTGCTATCAGAGGGGCTTCCACTACGAGTTTGACCACACGGTCGGAAAAATGCTCTTTTTCAACAATTTTATTCATGAGCAAAAATGTGAAAAATAATTGATGTCTTAATCTGAATACGAAACATCCGCCATGATGTCAACGGCCATAGCCCCGATTCCCATGTGGAGTCGCATTAGTTGACAAAGATACGATTTATGTGTGAAATAAACGCTAAAAATTGCTAAAAAATACCCCGGACTCAAGTATTTATTGGTAACTTTGCATTGACGCAATGGGAAATAATAACGATAAACAGAATTTGCAGGAGCTGCAGAATGCCCCGGTGGGGAAATTGCTGTGGCGTTATAGCTTGCCGGCCGTGGTGGGCATGCTTGTGATGTCTCTATACAATGTCGTTGACCGCATTTTCATAGGGCAAGGTGTTGGCCCCGAGGCTATAGCCGGGCTCGCCATCACATTCCCGGTAATGAACCTTTCGGCGGCCCTTGGTGTGCTGATTGGTGCTGGAGGTTCAGCGCGCATATCTATATTGCTTGGTGCGAAAGATTATGAGGGAGCTCAGAAAGTGCTGGGGAATTCTCTGGTGTTGCTGTTCTGCATAATCTGTTGCTATCTGACTCTCTTTGCTATTTTCATCGATGACATCCTTCTTGCTTTTGGGGCGAGCGCTGTGACCCTTCCGTATGCACACGACTTTATGCTCTATATATTGCCCGGTATGTTCATGACAAATTTTGCTTTTACGTTTAATAATTTCATGAGGGCATCGGGTTATCCGGTTAAAGCTATGATCACCATGTTTATCGGTGCGGGAGTAAACGTTGTGCTTGCGCCTCTTTTTATTTTTTATTTTGATTGGGGTATCAAGGGAGCCGCGATTGCCACCGACATATCAATGGGAATATCAGCATTTTTCGTGATGAGCCATTTCTTTGCGAGGTCAAGCGTGATTCGGTTCACATCCGACATGTCTCTTTACCGACTGCGGGCCAGAGTGGTTGGCTCTGTCGTGTCAATCGGTGCGGCGCCTTCGGTGGTCAATGCGGCCGCCTGTTTTATAAATGTGATTGTCAACAAGACACTCTATGCCCATGGCGGTGACATTGCGGTGGGAGCAGCCGGAATTTTCACCACCTATACGTCGCTAATGACAATGGTCGTGGTCGGGATCTGCCAAGGCATGCAGCCTATAATAGGATATAATTATGGTGCATCGCAGCTTCATAGACTCCGACGCACATATTGGTTGGCGGTCGGAGTGTCGACCATCGTTGTCACTTTGGGACAATCAATCGGTTTATTGTTTCCTGATTACATAGGCCGTGCATTCTCAACCGATCCGGGACTTATATCTGAGACGGCACGTTGCCTGCGCATATCTTTGTTGGCATTTACGGTCGTCGGATTCCAGGTTGTCTCAACCACGTTATTCCAGTCGATAGGCAGAGCTACAGCTTCGATATTCTTGTCTCTTACACGTCAGGTGTTATTCCTGATTCCGTTATTGTTGCTTTTGCCTCCGCGGTTTGGCCTTGACGGTGTGTGGATGGCATTCCCGGCGTCAGACTTTATAGCAACGATGGTGACAGTATTCATGGTGGCGCATCAGTTAAGAAAATTTCGTCCTGCGGCTGCAGTTGCCTGATTTATCCCTCAACAAAAGGTCGGAGATGTTTGTTAAAATTGCATATATTTAACAAATAGTTCTGCCATGTCGACCATTTCATCCATCCCTGCTGAAAATCATCACAAGTCACGTGCCAGATTGCTGATGGCGATGCGTCTGGCTGTAATCCTTTGCTCTGTGTTTCTCATAGCTATGATTACGTTTGACACCCTTGAGAATATTTCGTTTGTGGCTGACAATCTATATCTCAAGGTGCAGTTTTGGTGCTGCATGGTCTTCCTTCTGGATGTTGTGGCTGAGATTGTTTTCTCGGTGCGCAGGTGGCATTATTTCGTCAAGCATCTGCTTTTCATTTTAATATCCATCCCATATCTGAATATTATCCACCATTTTGACGTGAATGTGGCGGCTGAATGGCAATATGTCCTCCGGTTTGTCCCCATGATTCGGGCTGCCTATGTGTTTGCCATCGTCACCGGTGCGACAACATCTTCCCGCTGGGTCAATACTATGCTTGCCACATATCTGATAGTTCTGATTGTAGGTGTCTATTTCTGTTCCTTGACATTTTATGTCGCCGAGCATTATGTGAATCCCGGAGTCACCGATTATTGGTCGGCATTGTGGTGGTCGATCATGAGCATGACAACGGTGGGAAGCAGTATCCATGCTGTGACACCGACAGGGCGTGTGCTCGGGGTCGTGTTGTCGGCAGGGGGGCTTATATTATTCCCTATTTTCACAGTCTTCCTGACGAACCACATGACAGATGTGAAACCGCAAGCTGTTTCACAAGGGGCATCGCCGGATTCAGAGAAATGAATTTTTGCATGGAAAATTTGTGGTGTGAGTGGAAATGTTGTAACTTTGTAAAGCAAAATTTATAATATCAAAACCATGCTCAAAACTATCCTATCAATAGCCGGACGCCCCGGTCTGTTCCGTCTCGTAAACAGAGGCAAGAATATGCTCATCGTGGAAGCCATAGCTACAGGCAAGCGTACTCCGGCTTATGCTCATGACAAAGTGATTTCTCTCGGCGATATTTCTATTTATACTAATGAAGGTGATGTTCCCCTGTCAGGTGTCCTCGAGACAGTAAAAGAGAAAAATGACTCTAAGCCTGTCGATATCAAGGGTATCGGTAATGATCAGCAACTTCGCGAATATTTCGCTACTATCCTTCCGGAATATGACGAGGAGAAAGTCTATACAACCGATATCAAGAAGCTCCTCACATGGTACAATCTTCTGCTCGCTGCCGGCATCACTGAGTTTGCAGAAAAAGAAGAAGAAACAGCCGCTGCTGAAGAGGGCGAAGAGGCCAAGGGTGAATAACAGATACTCCACTCCTCTGATTCACGCTTAAGCACCCACTTTTACAACGTGAAAATAACAAAATTATTCACAGCAAAGGATAATGTTGTGGCCCTCATAAATGAGGACTACAACATTTTGCCTGTGCTGAGCCGATTCTCTCTTCCCCTGGGATTTGGCAATAAGACGATAGGGGAGTTGTGTGATGATTCGGGCATTGATGTCAATGTGTTTCTGCTGATGGTCAACTTTTTACTGTCGGGGACTATTGATGAAAAGCTTGTAGGGAAGGTATCCGCAAGTGATGTGGTCGACTTCCTGCATAATTCACATGACTACTACCTGTCATATAAGTTTCCCCACATCCGCGCCAATCTTTTAAATGCGCTTGATCAGCACCACAGTGATATCAATCCGATAATTATAAATTTCTTTGACGATTATATCCGTCTGGTGAGGCAGCATTTCAAATATGAGGAGGAAGTGGTGTTCCCCTATGTCAAATCGCTTGCGAAGGGGGTGAAAACCAACTATACGATTGACGTGTTTCGTCGCCATCACGACGATGAAGTCAGCGAAAAACTATCGGAACTCAAGAATATAATCCTACGATACTACACCACATCGATGCCATATAAGATGTATGATGTGTTGGTGGATATCTATAATTGTGAAGAAGATCTTGATTCGCATGCCGAAATCGAGAACAGCATCCTGATTCCGATGATAACACGAATCGAAAAACAGTAGGGAAAATGCGACATCTTACCATAGCTCTAATGCTTCCATCGCAAATCCATTTTCTTGGCGTGACCTCCATCCTGCGTGCCATGACGGAGGCAAACTGCAATGTGGTCACAATCGATGGGGAAAATCTTCGAGAGGAGATTGAGCGTCTTCACCCCTCCATCATTATTGCTGATGCGTTATGCGTGGATGGTGAATGGGAAGAAGTCAAGGCTGCTTATGGTTCGTCGTTGAAAATCATCGGACTGGTCCATTCTCAACTGCCACCTCAAAAATTGAAATGGATGGATGATACATTCTCTATTTATGACGGTCAGGATTCTATCATCCAAACTGTCAGGAAAAATATGGCGGCCGACGACGAGGATGACAAAGGCAAGGAAATCAGCCCTCGAGAAAAAGATGTGATAGTCGGGATTGTAAAAGGCCTTTCAAACAAGGAAATAGCATCGGCCATGAATGTGTCAGTCAACACTGTGATGACTCACAGGCGCAATATTGCCTCAAAATTGCACATACATACTCCGGCAGGCCTCACTATCTATGCCATCGTCTCAAACCTCGTCAAGCTTGAGGACATTAAAGCTGAATTCGAGCTTGGAAAGTAAGCCGAAGGCCCGGTATGGGCATGCGCTTAAAAATAGGTTAATGGCCTAAAGCCCTGAAAAATTCATCGCACAGAGTGGGTTGCTCGTCAAAAACACCTGCGGTCTCTACGGTAGTGGTTGCTGAGTCTTGTTTCTCAACGCCTCTCATCTTCATGCACAAATGTTCTCCTGTGCAAACCACTATTACGCCTTTTGCCGCAAGCTTATCCATGACTATTTTACATATCTGCGAGGTCATCCTTTCCTGGACCTGGAGTCGGCGGGCATAAAAATCCACTAAACGAGCCAGTTTGCTTAGCCCTATGGTCTTACCGTTAGGAATATAGCCTATGGAAACTTTCCCGAAAAACGGCAAAATATGGTGTTCGCACAGCGAATAGAACTCAATATCCTTAACCACCACCATACGCGAACCTTCATGGGTGAAAATCGCTTCGTTGATTATGGTATCTGCATCCTGTCGGTAGCCCCGGGTGGCATATACCATCGCTTTAGCAGCCCTCATGGGGGTCTTGATTAATCCCTCGCGGGTCACGTCTTCGCCGAGCAATGTGATTATGGCTTCGTAATGACGCGCTATCTCTTCAATAGTGCTTTGGGTGATTTCTTGCTGCATTGATGAAATATAATAGACAGTCAGATTATAATAAATGTGGCAGTTTGCGGGTTGATTTTAATCAGATATGTTTACTCTGTCGCGCACCACTCGTATTTCTTTGCTGTAAGCGGGGAATGCTTTGCGGAGTTCATCTGCGGCATTGTTTGCGTCCTGCTGTGTGCGGAAATCCCCGACCTTCAATCTCCAGTAGGGTGACGTATACATCACATAAGTCTGATACTGCGGGAAGCGGGATGAGATGACCCTTTGTTTGGAGCGAGCCTCGTTTTTGGCCGTGCGTGTGTTGTTGTCGCTGAAAACCTGTACACGATAGCCAGCCATTCGGCCATTGACCGGTCGGGCCACTTCCTCTTTCTCTGAGTTGTCCTCGGTCGTTTCAACGGGGATGAGACGTTGGAGCAACTGATCAGGCTGTGTGACTACATTCTCTGTGCCGGTGGTAATATGGTCCACGATTGTAGTCACCACCACATCGGCGTTAGCTGTGGATGCGAGAGAAGCCAGGAGAATGGGGAGCAGGATAGTTCTCATTTGATTTGTGTATGCGACTTGCGTGTTAGGGGATTGCTTGAAAAAATGGAATCTCGCGCAAAGTTACCGCATCGTGATAGGGTGCGCTCGCCTTTGCGCGAGATTATGGGTAAACAGAATGTCTCTGATTTTAGAAAGCGTTTACGATGCCCATGAATGATTCAGCTTCGAGAGCTGCGCCACCGATGAGGCCACCGTCAACGTCGGGCTTTGCGAAAAGTTGTGCGGCATTTGAAGGCTTGCAGCTGCCACCGTATAGGATAGATGTGTTTTCTGCCACGTCCTTGCCATACTTTTCTTCGATGGTCTTGCGGATGAAAGCGTGCATTTCCTGAGCCTGGTCGTCAGTGGCGGTTTTGCCTGTGCCGATTGCCCAAACAGGTTCGTAGGCGAGGATGATTTTGCCAAACTCTGTTGCGTCGAGGTTGAAGAGACCTTCCTCGATCTGAGCTTTAACCACATCAAAGTAGCTTCCGTCTTCGCGCTGCTCAAGGACTTCACCGATGCAGAAGATAGGGGTGAGGCCATTGTCGAGGGCGAGACGCACCTTTTCACGGAGTGTCTCAGAAGTTTCGTTGTAATACTGGCGGCGTTCTGAGTGGCCGAGTATCACGTATGTAGCGCCGGTAGAAGCAACCATAGGAGCAGAAACTTCGCCGGTGTATGCGCCAGAACGATGGTCAGCACAGTTTTCTGCGCCAAGACCAAGTTTGTTCTTGTCGATTACATTGTTAATTGAAGCGAGGTGGGTGAAGGGAACGCAGATGATGACGTCACATTTGGGTGTGGCAGTTGCCAAAGCGGCGTTAACCTCTTCAGCGAGCTTGATACCTTCGGGCAGCGTGGTGTTCATCTTCCAGTTGCCTGCTACGATATTTTTTCTCATTTTTACCTATAAAAATTAATATTAGAAAATTCTGACGGCAAAATTAACAAATTCCGTTGAAAAATTCAAATCAAAATTAACAGGGTTATAATGTTTCACGCAGTTGGCTCTTGGTGCTATTTCGCATAAATGGCAGCCGGAGTCTTGACGGCGATATATTTTGAAGCCTGGAGGGCCTCTCTTTTGAAAAAAATCACTAATTTTGCACTCGGTAACAACATTATCACAAACACAATTTATGGCAAATATAGGAAGCAAATGGACTCCGAGCGGCCGTAAGGCAATGCTTCTCGGAAGTGGTGAATTAGGTAAAGAGGTGGCAATAGAACTGCAACGCATGGGCGTGGAAGTAGTGGCTTGCGATAAATACGCTAATGCTCCGGCTATGCAGGTGGCTGACAGCAGCAGAGTGTTCAGCATGCTCGACGCTGATAAGCTTCGCGAAGCCATCGAGACAGAAAAGCCTGATCACATTATCCCTGAAGTGGAAGCTATCGCCACCCCTGTGCTTTTAGACCTCGAAAAGGCCGGATTCCATGTTACTCCTACTGCCAAGGCGGCTTGGTTAACCATGAATCGCGAAGGCATCCGACGTCTGGCGGCTGAAGAGCTTGGCGTGACAACGTCGCCTTATAGATTTGCTTCGGATTTCGAGGAGTTTAAGGCTGCGGTTGACGCTGTAGGTATCCCTTGTGTGGTGAAACCTATAATGTCGTCAAGCGGTCATGGGCAAAGTGTGATAAAGAGCCCCGAAGATATTGAGAAATCATGGAAAATAGCTCAGGAGGGTGGACGTGCAGGAGCCGGACGAGTTATTGTGGAGGGTTTTGTTAAGTTTGATTATGAAATCACTCTCCTTACAGTGCGTTCAGTTGCTGGTACATCCTTCTGCGAGCCCATCGGCCATATCCAGGTCGATGGCGACTATCGTTATTCATGGCAGCCGCAGGCAATGACTCCTGAAGCGAAGGCTGCGGCCCAGGATATTGCCCGAAAAGTGACCGATGCGCTTGGCGGATATGGTATTTTTGGTGTAGAGCTTTTTGTGAGAGGCGACGAAGTGATTTTCAGTGAAGTTTCTCCTCGTCCGCATGACACCGGAATGGTGACTATGATTTCACAGGAATTAAGCGAATTCGCCCTCCATTCACGCGCTCTTCTTGGTCTCCCGGTCCCGGAAATCCGCTTCCTCGGGCCGTCGGCATCACGTGCAGTGGTAGTTGAAGGCGACACCAAGGAGGTTGAGTTTGAAAACCTTGACAAGGTGCTCGAGGAACCAGGCGTCCAGATGAGGATTTTTGGCAAACCGGAAATCCAAGGACATCGCCGCATGGCCGTGATTCTGGCCACTGCAGACTCTGTGGATGAAGCTCGTGCTAAAGCCGAACGTGTTTACGAGAAGCTGCAAGTCCGCGTAAAGTAACAATTTAGTCCATCTTCCCTAATCTAATGCCTGATCTAAAATCATTAATTCATAAATATAAACCAACACGTTGGCTGACATCCCTTATGCTCTGTGCTGTGGCGGCATTGCAAGTCTATTCCGCCACAATCACGGAGCGAGAGGTCAGCTCGATGTTGAAGCGCCTTGATGACGAGCTGGAGAAAAGAGACTATTATATCGAAGGACGTCAACAGGTTATTGATTCCTTGCGTGGAGTCATAGCGTCTCCGAAGGTGGAAAAATCAACGCGTCTGTCCACGCTTTTGCGTCTTGGCGACGAATATAATTCGTTTAACACCGATTCGGCCCTGATTTTCTACACTCAGGGGCATCAATTAGCCTTGGAAAGTGGCCTTGACTCCATTGACATGCGTTTCAAATTGCGCATGGTGACTTATCTGCCGCTCCTCGCGTTCACCGAAGATGCTCTCCGGCAATTCGAGGCTATTGATGTGAACAATCTTCCTGAAGGACTTAAGGAGGAGTATTATGACGCTCAGAGGCAAATGTACTTTTACATAGCTGCGTTCTTTGTCAATTACCCAGAGGTGTATGAGGAGTATATGAGTAAAACGAAGGATGCGCAGGTGAAACTGATTCCGTATCTTGATGAAACCTCTCCGCGCTTTAAGCTCAATCAGGGTGAATTTTTCTTTTATCATCAGGAATACTCCAAAGCGAAGGCGGTGCTTACCGATCTGCTTGAGCAGATTCCGGAGGAGGACAATCTTTATGCGCGGGCATGCCACTTCCTGGCTGATATAGCCAAGGCTCGTGGAGAACACCATGAGTATACCTATTATCTCGCTTTATCGGCCATCGCCGATATTCGCGGGGCGACTCTTGAGGTGACCTCCCTGCAGGAACTTGGCAGGATCATGTATCTCAACAATGACATCGAGAGGGCGCATGAATATCTCTCGCTGGCATTGCGTAATGCGGTTGACTGTCATGCGCCGTTGCGCATACTCCAGTCGTCGCAGGTGCTCCCTATCATCGAGAGGGCACATAGGGTAGAGATTGAGAATTCGCGCCATCGCATCTACACTGCGGTCTTTGTCATGGCAATTCTGCTTATGATTCTTGGCGTGACGCTGATTTTGCTGCGCAGAAAAATCCAGCAGATGAACAGGCTTGCCAACCGTATGGAGGAAGCTAACGAAACCAAGGATGTCTATATCACGCAGTTCTTGAACCTATGCTCGATTTATATGGATAAGTTGAGCCAGTTTAATAAGGTGGTTAATCGTAAAATTTCAGCTGGCAAAGTTGATGATCTTTATAAAATCACAAAGTCAGGGAAATTTATCGAAGAGCAGTCAAAGGAATTCTATGATGTGTTTGATGATGCCTTTCTGCACATCTATCCAACTTTTGTTGCTGATGTCAATGCGTTGCTCCGTCCTGAGGAGCAGATTCAGCTGCGCGATGGTGAGAAGCTCAACACCGACTTGAGAATCCTCGCTTTCATGCGCCTTGGCATAGAGGAAAGTGCTCGCATCGCACAGATGCTCAACTATTCTGTCTACACGATTTATACATATCGCAATAAACTGAAAAACCGTGCTGTATCAAGGGAGGATTTTGAGGAAAACGTAATGAAAATAAAGTCGATTTCATGATGGGATTTTATTACATTTGAGGGTGTCATTTATATCAAACAGGCTATAAATTCTCGTTTTTGACACTTCAATTTCTCTAAATCTTATCTATATTTTAAACAATAATAAATATAGTTATAAATCTGATTATCAGCTGATATAAATTGTAATTATATTTATATTTCCTCAATCATCGTCTCAAACTCTTGCATGAAATATTGATTCGTTGTAATTTTGCATCAGAGAAACCAATGGGTTGGCGAAAATCCAGCTTCATTCGTCTCTCGAAAACAACGATTTTTTTTGATTGCATATTTAGTTTTAGGGTTAGTATAGATTGTTAGTATTCTTAGCGATGAAAAAATTTGCATAATAGTAAATGTGTTTTTATGTTAGGTTTGTAGAGTCTTATTGCTAAGACAACAATACGGCCACTCCGTGAGGAGAGGCCGTATTGTCGTATGTGCCGTTTTTTATTTTGCCGTGACGAGGATTTTTGCTAATTTCGCACGATAAAACTATTTGAGAATTTAAGCTAAGACCGCCGGTCTTCATATAATACCCAGACACATTATGTTTCGCCCTTTCTCACTCAACATTCGCCAGACACTCCGCTTCTATGACCGACCTCAGATTATGGGGATAATAAATGTTACCCCTGATTCATTTTATGAAGGGTCGCGCACCATGGCTCGGCAGGCTATAGCGGCGCGGATAAGTAAGATGATTGCTGACGGTGCTGACTTCATTGATATGGGGGCTTACTCATCTCGCCCCGGTGCAAGCGAAGTGAGCACACAAGAAGAGATTGACCGATTGAAATTGGGCATGGAAGTCCTGCGTGATATTGACCGTGAGATTCCGGTGTCCGTTGACACATTCCGAGCCAAGGTTGCACGCGTGGCTATCGAGGAGCTTGGAGCGGACATGATTAATGATATATCCGGAGGGGATTTGGATGGAGATATGTTTGATGCGGTAGCCGGTCTTCACGTACCTTATATATTAATGCACATGAGGGGGACTCCGGTCACCATGCAGACCCTTGTTGAGTATAAGGATGTCACTGCTGACGTTGTCGCCGATTTGTCTAAGAAGTTGCGCGAATTGCGTCTTCGCGGAGTGTCGGATGTTATCGTGGACCCGGGATTTGGCTTCAGCAAGACACTGGAGCAGAACTATGAGCTCATGCGTAATCTTGATGTGTTCGATTCGCTCGGTTGCCCTGTCTTGGTTGGAGTCTCCCGGAAGTCAATGGTGACGAAGCTGCTTGATGTCCCGGCCTCTGACGCTCTTGCCGGCACTATAGCCCTGAACGTGGTGGCTCTTGGGACGGGGGCGGCTTTTCTGCGTGTCCATGACGTGAAGGAAGCTGTGCAAGCACTCAATATATTTAATATGTGTACTAAAAAATAGAACTGATGGACCATTTCGGCATAAGAGATGCATTTGATATAGCGATAGTCGCTCTGCTCCTTTTCTATCTTTACAGGATAATGAAAGAGAGTGGCACTCTTAATATATTCTTCGGAGTGTTGGCTTTCATTGTGGTATGGGTGCTTACCTCGCAGATTCTCGAGCTCAAGCTCATCGGGACGATCCTTGATCAGTTCATGGGGATAGGCTTGCTGGTGCTCGTGATTCTTTTCCAGGACCAGATAAAACGGTTTCTTGTTGAGCTTGGCGACCATAAGCGTTGGCGTTTCCTGAAGAAGCTGTTCACCCACGACAGAAGTGACGGGGCTGCTGATACCAGAAAATATGTGCTGCCAATAGTTTATGCATGCATGAACATGTCGAAGACGAAGACTGGCGCTTTGATCGTGATTCGCCAGGAGATGCCACTCGAGAGTTATGAGAAAAGCGGTGACATAATTGATGCGGACATCAATTCTCGCCTTATCGAGAATATATTCTTCAAAAACTCGCCACTGCATGACGGAGCCATGATAATCGACCACGATCGTATCAGGAGTGCCGGTTGCATATTGCCGGTGAGTCATGACAGGAATGTGCCGCGCGCTTTAGGTCTGCGCCACCGCTCGGCGTTAGGTATATCACAGGCCACCGATGCCTTTGCCATTGTGGTGTCGGAGGAGACAGGCAATATATCCGTGGCCCATCGCGGAACTCTGACAACCAAATTAAGCTCAACCGAACTCGAACATAGGTTGTCACAAATAATGGTGAATGACTAATTGCCGGTTTGGTGCGATATGCTGTTTTTGCGGGCGGCAGTCATAGGGGGATAGCCAAAAGATGTGTGGCGTGTGATATGGCGCCGAAATTAAATTGTGGATAGTTTTGGGGTGTGGATTTTTTTTAGTAATTTTGTTTGCTCAAATGCTGCTCCCTTTCAATGGGGGATGTGAGCGGACAGATAATCGTTGCGGCTGTATGGCTGCGTTAATGACAAAGAAAATTATAAATATCCAACTATGTCAGAAGACAAAGAAAGAGAAGGTGAATATAGCGCCAGTAATATCCAGGTGCTTGAAGGACTCGAGGCTGTAAGAAAACGCCCCGCGATGTATATAGGCGACATCAGTGTCAAAGGTCTCCATCATCTTGTATATGAAGTGGTCGACAACTCTATCGACGAGGCTTTGGCAGGCTATGCATCACACATTGAAGTCACCATTAATCCCGACAACTCAATCACAGTTGTGGATAATGGCCGAGGCATCCCTGTCGACATGCACGAAAAAGAGCACAAGAGCGCTCTTGAGGTGGTGCTTACAGTCCTCCATGCAGGTGGTAAATTCGACAAAGGCTCTTATAAAGTTTCGGGTGGTCTCCATGGCGTTGGTGTTTCGTGCGTAAACGCTTTGTCAACCTATCTGCGTGCCGAAGTGCGCCGCGGCGGTAAAATCTATATGCAGGAATACTCATGTGGCAAGCCCACATCTGATTTGCAGGTGATAGGGGAGAGCGACACTACAGGTACCACCATCACATTTAAGCCTGACAACACCATCTTCACAGTCACAGAATATGACTATAACACCCTTGCTAACCGTCTACGCGACCTTGCATTCCTGAATGCGGGTATCACCTTGACTCTGACTGATCTCCGCAACGTTGACTCGGAAGGAAATCCCAAACAGGAAATCTTCTATTCCAAAGATGGTCTCCGCGAATTCGTGGAATACATCGACTCCAACAAGGAATCGCTCATTAACGATGTGATCCACCTCAACACCGAACGTCAAGGTATACCGGTGGAAGTCGCATTGACTTACAATAGCTCCTATAACGAGAACGTATATTCGTTCGTCAATAATATCAACACCATCGAAGGTGGTACCCATCTTACCGGTTTCCGCAGAGGTCTCACATCTACGCTTAAGAAGTATGCCGAGGACAACAAGCTGCTTGAAAAAGTCAAGATTGATGTGGCCGGCGATGACTTCCGTGAAGGATTGACCGCTGTGGTCTCCGTAAAAGTTCTTGAGCCACAGTTTGAGGGCCAGACCAAAACAAAACTTGGTAACGGCGAGGTGGTAGGTGCTGTATCGGCGGCTGTTAGCGAAGCTCTCCGCAACTATTTGGAAGAGCACCCCAAACAGGCCCGCACCATTGTTGACAAAATCGTGCTTGCTGCACAGGCTCGCCATGCCGCATATAACGCACGAGTAAAAATACAGCGCAAGTCACCTCTTACAGGTGGCGGCCTTCCAGGCAAACTGGCTGACTGCTCATCACGTCATGCCGAGGATTGTGAGCTCTTCCTCGTCGAGGGTGATTCTGCAGGCGGAACTGCAAAGCAGGGTCGAGATCGTACCTTCCAGGCCATCCTCCCTCTCCGTGGTAAGATTTTGAACGTGGAGAAGGCGATGGACCACAAGATTCTTGACAATCAGGAAATCACCAGTCTGTACAGGGCCATGCGTGTCACCATCGGCACCGAGGATGATCCCAAGGAAATAAACATCTCCCGCCTTGCCTATCACAAGATTATAATCATGACCGATGCTGATGTGGACGGTAGCCATATTGCCACACTACTCATGACCTTCTTCTTCCGTCGTATGCGTCCGGTCATTGAACAGGGCTATCTCTACCTTGCCACTCCACCGTTGTACAAATGCTCACGTGGAAAGGTCGAGGAATACTGTTGGACAGATGCCCAGGTGCAGCAGTTCATAGCTGTCAACGGCGATAAAACAAAAGTGCAGCGTTACAAAGGTCTTGGTGAGATGAGCGCCGAAGAACTGCGTGACACTACCATGGATCCCAACCAACGTCTGCTTAAGCAGGTCACCATCAGTGACGCTGCCGAGGCTGACAGAATTTTCTCTATGCTCATGGGTGAAGATGTTGCCCCGCGTCGTGACTTTATCGAAGCAAATGCAAATTACGCAAACATAGACGCATAGTAGAGTGTTACTCTAATAAAATATTTAACGTTTCCCCTATGACACAATCATCAAAATCAACGTCAAAATCAAAATCCAATGCCCTCGAGAAGAAGGTGGAGGATTTTGTGCTGCAACAGAAAAACAACACCTACAATTATAAGCAGGTGGCTCATGCCATTGGCGCCAAAACCCCTACACAGCAGCGCAACATCGCGCTTCAGCTCGTGGAAATGGCCTTCAAGGGCGATATCATAGAAGTGTCGCCCGGTAAATATAAATCTCCCCAGAGAGGCAACGAGGCTATTGGCATCTTTGTGCGCCGAAGCAACGGCAAGAACTCTGTTGTCACTGAAACCGACGGCGAAGCCATCTTCGTTGCCGAACGCAACTCTATGCATGCTCTCAACGGCGATAGAGTGCGCGTCAACATCGCTGCCCGCCGACGTGGCGTTGAGCCTGAGGCTGAAGTAGTGGAAATCATAGAGAAAAAGGAACAGACATTCATCGGCACTCTTAAGGTAGACAAGCATTTCGGCTATCTCCTTACCGACTCTAAATTCCTTTCAACCGACATCTTCATCCCTAAGGCAAAACTTAAAGGAGGCAAGACAGGTGATAAGGCCGTTGTAAGAATCACCGAGTGGAAGGAAGATTTCAAGAATCCGAGTGGAGAAGTGATTGACATCCTCGGCAAAAGTGGTGAAAACACCGCCGAAATCCATGCCATCCTGGCTGAATACGGCCTGCCATATAAATATCCTTCGGCAGTTGAAAAAGCAGCCGACAAGATTGATGCCGGTATCACCGACGAGGTTATAGCAAACCGCATTGATATGCGCGATGTGCTCACATTTACCATCGACCCAGTTGATGCCAAGGACTTTGACGACGCGCTTTCGTTCCGCACTCTTCCCAACGGAAACTATGAGGTTGGAGTGCATATCGCCGATGTGACACATTACGTCCATCCCGATACAATTATTGACAAGGAAGCGCAGAAGCGCGCCACCTCTGTTTATCTTGTCGACAGAGTAGTGCCCATGCTGCCCGAACACCTCTGCAATGGGATTTGCTCGTTGCGTCCCGATGAGGAGAAGCTTGCATTCTCGGTTATTTTCGAGATGGACAAGGATGCCAAGGTGCTGAATTCAACGATTGCCAGAACTGTGATCAAGTCCAATCGCCGTTTCTCCTATGAGGAAGCGCAGGAAGTGATTGAAACCGGTCTTGGCGATTGTGTGGAAGAGATTCAGGCACTTAACGAGATGGCAAAGATACTTCGTCGTCAGCGTTACGAAAACGGGTCTGTAGAGTTTGACCGCGCTGAAGTGAAGTTCCATATCGATGAGAAGGGCAAACCTCTTGGGGTGTTCTTCAAAGTCTCGAAAGATGCTAATAAGCTTATTGAGGAATTCATGCTCCTTGCCAACCGCACCGTCGCCACTTATGTAGGCAAACCGGTAGGCAAGAAAAAGCCTAAAGCTTTTGTGTATCGTGTACACGACGTACCCGATCCTTCGCGTCTCGCTGACCTTGCTGCTATAGCCCGCAATTTTGGCTATAAAGTCAAGGCATCCGGCACACCACGCGAAATCAACCGTTCAATCAATAAGATGCTTGCAGAGGTGAAGGGTCGTGGCGAAGAGAATTATCTCGCCACACTCGCCATCCGCTCAATGGCCAAGGCTATTTACACTACGGATAATATCGGGCATTACGGACTGGGGTTTGAATACTACACACACTTCACATCACCGATCCGCCGTTATCCTGACATGATGGTCCATCGTTTGCTCGAACGATATCTTGATGGCGGACGAAGCGTGAATCTGCAGAAGCTTGAGGAGCAGTGCAAACATTCCAGCGAAATGGAGCAGCTTGCAGCCAACGCCGAGCGTTCCTCTATCAAATACAAGCAGGTCGAATACATGCAGGAACATCTTGGCGAGTCATATTCCGGTATCATTTCCGGTGTGACAGAATGGGGCCTGTATGTCGAGCTTAACGACAACCTGTGTGAAGGGCTTGTTCCAATGCGTGATTTGGCAGATGATTATTATGACTTCGATGAGAAAAATCACTGTCTGATCGGTCGTCGTCACAACCATCGTTACCGTCTCGGTGATAATGTCGCCATCAAGGTGGCTCGTGCTGATCTTGAGAAAAAACAGCTTGATTTCGTGCTTCTCGATGACAAAGGCAATGCCATGAGACGTGAGGATGATATGGGCTCCAAAATGTCAGTGCAGGAAGCTCTTTCACACGGAAAGAAAAAACGCAGAAGAAAATAGATGATTTGTCCCCGCTCAGCGGGGACAAATCAACCTTTTATATACCTCGTTTTTACAAAAATATCGGGGGCAAAGATAATACCATTTGAAATTCATCACACATTCTATGGAAAGGAAGTATAAAGCCTGCTTTATAGGGCTTGGTTATATAGGTTTGCCGACGGCCATAATCGCAGCCGCCAATGGCGACGTTGATGTTACCGGTGTGGATATAAATAAAGATGTGGTGCGTCAGACAAATGAAGGACACCTCCATTTCATCGAGCCGGGTATGGAAAGCATGCTCAAGGAGGTCCTTGCGAGTGGAGCTTTTCATGCATCATCAACCCCTGAGGAGGCTGATGCCTTTTTCATCGTCGTGCCCACACCATTCAAGGGTGATCATCAGCCTGACATATCGTATGTGGAAGCAGCGACACGAAGTGTAATCCCTTATCTTAAAGAAGGTGACCTCTACATTATAGAATCGACCTCTCCTGTCGGCACAACTGAGAAGATGGCACGTCTTATTTTTGAGGAGCGCCCTGAGCTCAGAGGTAAAATTTTCATCGCTTATTGTCCCGAGCGTGTGTTGCCAGGCAATGTTATTCACGAACTTGTGAATAACGACCGTGTGCTTGGAGGAATAGACGAGCAGTCTACATTGGAGGCAAAGAAATTCTACTCTCGTTTTGTGAAAGGGGAGCTTCATCTCACCAACTCGCGTACAGCTGAAATGTGCAAGCTCACTGAAAATTCAAGCCGCGACGTGCAGATTGCTTTTGCCAACGAATTGTCAATGATTTGCGACAAAGCCGGCATAAATGTATGGGAGCTTATTTCCCTGGCCAACCGTCATCCCCGAGTCAATATACTTCAACCGGGATGTGGAGTGGGAGGACATTGCATTGCCGTGGACCCTTACTTCATCACAGCAGCTTACCCCGAGGAGTCACAGATCATAGCCAAAGCACGTGAAATCAACAATTATAAATCATCGTGGGCGATTGAAAAAATAAATAATGCCATTCTCAAGTATGAGCTTGCCGTTAATCGCAAACCGGTCGTGGCCATGATGGGCCTCGCATTCAAGCCTGATATTGATGATTTGCGTGAATCACCCGCGAAACTTATAACCAAGCAGGTAATAGAGGATAATCCGGATGTGAAATTTATGGTCGTAGAACCTAATATCTCACATCACGACAGCTATGAACTGGCTGATTATGCCACAGCCTATGAGCAGGCTGATATCATAGTTTTCCTCACTGCCCACTCCGTGTTCAAGACACTTCCATATACTACGGATAAGCCTATTTTGGATTTCTGCGGCATTTTTAAGAAATAGTAACAGTCGGATGCAATAGTGGTGTGCCCCGCACCGTTTATCAGTTGTTATGCAGACATTCACGATTAGAGATATTAAGGTCCATCCCTTCTCATCAGTCAATCAACTTATTGAACACGCTGATAAGGAGAAAGGGATACTTGTCGCTGTCAACGCTGAAAAATCGGTAAATGCACAAGCTCCGTTGATAGCGGTGATTAACGATAATATAGGTTATTGTGATGGCGCCGGCGCCGTGAAAGCTGCTCACCGCAAAGGTCATCATGAGGCTGTACGTATTCCTGGGTGTGAACTGTGGCTTGAAATCATCAAGCGCTTTCACAAGTCGCGCACATTTTACCTTGTCGGCTCAACACCTGATGTCATTGAGACTACAGTGGCTAAATTGCGGACTGAATTTCCTGCGATAAATATAGTAGGCTATCGCGACGGTTACCTTAAAGAGGGTGACACCGAACGATTAATTGAAGATATTGCAGTTAAAGCCCCCGACTTTGTATTCGTAGCCATGGGCTCGCCAAAGCAGGAACTGCTGATGCAGCAGATCAAACAGGTACACCGGGCTGTTTACCAAGGACTTGGTGGCAGTTTTGACCTCTATGTCGGAAATTTCAAACGTGCCCCTAAGCTCATACAGCGCATGGGAGGTGAATGGCTCTGGCGATTTGTGGCTCAACCCACCCGCATACGTCGAATAGTTCCGTATCTCAAATATGCATGGTTGCTCTACACCGGTAAACTTTAATGATGTGATGTAATGAAAACCGTTATGCTTGTTTTTGGGACTCGTCCCGAAGCCATAAAGATGGCTCCGCTGGTAAAGCAATTCCAGAAATATCCTGATAAATTCAACACCATAGTGGCCGTCACAGGCCAACATCGCGAAATGCTCGATCAGGTGCTTGAGATTTTTGAAATCAAACCTGATTTTGACCTTAATATCATGAAATCCGGACAGGATTTGACCGATGTCACCAGTCGTGTCCTAACAGGCATGCGTGACATCCTTCATGAAGTGCGTCCCGACTGTATTCTTGTGCATGGTGACACCACGACATCCACGGCTGCTGCTTTGGCCGGATTTTATCAACAGATCCCGGTGGGACATGTTGAAGCAGGCCTGCGTACCTACAACATTCACAGCCCTTGGCCCGAGGAGGCAAACCGACAGATAACCGGACGTATCGCAACATTCCATTTTGCCCCCACACCCCTAAGCCGTAGCAACCTGTTGAAGGAGAACATTTCGGAGGAGGCTATAACAGTGACAGGTAATACTGTGATTGATGCACTGTTGAGTGTGACCGAAAAATTGTCAGGTGACAGTGAGCTCAATGCCTCTCTGAGCATGCGTTTGAAAGCCAATGGTTACGATGTGGCTACACGTGTCGGGGAGAATCATCGACGTATGGTGCTGATTACCGGACATCGCAGAGAAAATTTTGGTGACGGATTCCTTAATATATGTAATGCGCTGAAGACACTTGCATTAAAGTTCTCGGATGTCGATTTTGTATATCCAATGCACCTTAATCCCAATGTCCGCCGTCCGATAAAAGAGATTTTCTATGACAATGCCGATGCACTGTCCAATATGTTTTTCATCGAACCGTTGGAATACCTATCGTTTGTGTACTTGATGAGCAACGCCACTATCGTGCTCACCGACAGCGGAGGTATCCAGGAAGAGGCTCCGGGACTCGGAAAACCAGTGCTCGTGATGCGTGACACAACTGAAAGACCTGAGGCGCTTGCGGCAGGGACCGTGAGGCTTGTAGGCACTGACTACCAAAAAATCGTGGATGAAGTGAGCGCGTTGCTTACTGACGAAGTGCTTTATCAGGCTATGAGTCAGGCTGTAAATCCCTATGGCGACGGCAATGCATGCAGTCGCATAACTGATTTCCTTGACCGACATCTGAAGTAAAAATAACTCTCCAACTAATATAAAAAAAAGAAATGAAGGAATTTGACGAATATATTTCAATGGTCAACAATGCATTGGCCAATTTAAAATTACCATCGCAACCGGCCGGTTTGTACGACCCGATTCGTTATTCACTCGAAGCCGGAGGCAAACGTCTGCGCCCTGTTCTCACCCTTGCAGCATGCCAGGCTATGGGAAAGGAGCCTATCACTGCAATACATCAAGCTATTGCCATTGAGATGTTCCATAATTTCACCTTGCTGCATGACGACGTAATGGACAATGCCGACGTGCGCCGTGGCCGTCCCACTGTCCATAAGAAATGGAATCAGGAGACAGCCATCCTATCTGGTGATGCCATGCTCACCACATCTACCATGCTGCTTGCCATAAAGGCCGGCGATCATTTGTCGGAAGCTCTGGAATTATTCAACGGTACTGCGATGAACATCTATGAGGGACAGCAGTATGACATGGATTTCGAGAAGCGTATGGATGTCACTGTAGAGGAATATATGGAGATGATACGCCTCAAAACATCTGTGCTGCTCGGATGTGCATGCGGTATGGGAGCACTTATGGCCGATGCACCCTTTGAAACCCAGGTCCAATTCTTCAACTATGGAGTGAATCTCGGATTGGCTTTCCAACTTCAGGATGACTATCTCGATACCTATGGCAATCCGGAGACCTTTGGTAAGGCAATCGGTGGTGACATACTTAATGACAAGAAAACATGGCTGCTCATCATGGCACTCCGTGAGGACAAGACCGGCACCTTGTCAGAAATTATAGGGTCGGATATCGAGCCCTCTGAAAAGATTGACCGCGTACGGAAAATATACGACTCACTTCAGCTTCCCGACCGCATACATGAGCTTATTCGTGCTTATATTGACACGGCAATCGCTTGTCTTGACCACATTGACATGATGCCGGAAGCGCGCACTTTCTTCATCGATCTCGCCTTGAAATCAGCAACCCGAAAAAGTTGATGTGACATCATGCTCGTTGACACCCATACCCACCTATATCTTGACGAGTTTTCGGCTGACCGCATGGAGACGGTACAGCGCGCCATCGATTCCGGAGTGGAAAAAATGATATTTCCGAATGTCGACTTATCCACTTTGGAGCCGATGAAGCAACTACATGCACAGTTTCCCCGGCATACATATATGGCCATAGGCCTTCATCCTACCGAAGTGAATGCCGACTGGCAATCCTCGTTGCAGACCATTCATGATGAGTTTGAGGCTAATCCGCAGGCATACGTAGCCATTGGGGAAATAGGTATTGATTTATATTGGGATAAGACATTCCGGGCACAGCAGATGGAGGTGTTCGGCCATCAGATCGAGTGGGCAAATGCTCACAATCTACCCATAATCATACATTGCAGAGAGGGCCTTGATGATGTGCTCGAAGTGATACGTGGTGCGGGGAAAGTCCCTCGCGGAGTATTCCACAGTTTTGGCGGGACAATAGAGGACGTGGATCGTATACGAGAAGTCGGTGACTTCTATTTCGGGATAAACGGTATTGTGACATTCAAAAACTCACGTTTGAGTTCTGTGCTCCCTCACATCGGAACAGAGCGAATCCTTCTTGAGACAGATTCGCCATATCTTGCCCCGGTACCGAAAAGAGGTAAACGCAACGAGAGTTCCTACATAGTGCATACAGCTGATTTCGTCGCTTCCTCATTGGGTTGCACCTCGGATGAACTGCAAGCCATAACAACAAGAAATGCTGCCGACCTGTTTGACTTAGCATAACTTACCAAAAATTAAATGTCTGAATAATGCTTGATATAAAACGTTTTATCGCATCCTTAACCTTCATTTTCACCCTCGGCTCCCTATTTGCCCAGGATTCATGTTGGGTACAGGTCCGCATACCGGTTGCATGCATCCGTGATGGCAAAGGACATGCCACTGAGATGACATCACAAGCCATAATGGGAACTCCTTTGTTGCTGCTCGACAGTGTGAATGGAGAATGGCTCCACATCAAGGCTCCTGATGGTTATGAAGGATATATGAATGTGTCAAGTGTCGCTTTCAAATCGAGTAGTGAAATGGAGGCCTGGCGTAAAGCGAGGCGAATGACTGTAACCTCATACCCGGAAATAAAACTATACTCCAACCCTCGTGATTTCTCTTCTCGCAACACTGTCACTGAACTCGTCAATGGCTCAATTGCCGAACTTATTGATTCAGTCGGAGATATGAACTTATTACGTCTTCCGGACGGTAGGGAAGGTTGGGCTAAGCGGACAGCTCTGACTCCGATTGAGATGTGGGCTTCGCAACCGTTTGATGCCGACAGCATAATCGCCCGCTGTTATGCCCTCATGGGGACTCCGTATCTCTGGGGAGCATGCTCTACCAAGTCAGTAGATTGCTCCGGATTGGTCCGGGTGAGCTATTTCGCCAACGGCATTTTGACCTTACGTGATGCCCGCCAGCAAATAGAAATAGGGGAGAGGATTCCGGCTACCGATACAGCTGCTCTGCGTAGAGGCGACCTGCTTTTCTTCAGTTCCACTCCCGATGGCCGAATTGGACATGTTGCCATATATGATTCTGATGGCCGGTACATCCATTCATCCGGTAGGGTCAAGACCAACGTTATGTCAAACGATGATCCGGATTTCTCCAACCGTGTCTACAGGGGGGCATCACGTATTGACGGTATGATTCCATCCGAGGGGATAACTCAGGTCATTGACCATCCGTGGTACTTCTGAATATAACTTACTTCGCATTTCTATCACTGAATTATACACTTGCAATAAAATATGATTACGTTTATTATCTGTATAGTGCTTCTCGTCACGGCCTATTTTACTTATGGCCGTTATCTTGAAAAATTAGCCGATGCTGATGACTCGAATTCAACTCCCGTCGACAGGATGGAGGATGGCATTGATTACATCAAGCTGCCTCGCTGGCGCATTTTTCTCATCCAGCTACTTAACATTGCCGGAACAGGCCCGATATTCGGTGCTATCCTTGGTGCATGCTTCGGTCCTGTTGCGTTCCTGTGGATTACATTAGGCGGAATTTTCTTCGGTGCCATGCATGACTATCTTTCGGGAATGATGATTCTCCGTCATGACGGCAAAAGTCTTCCTGAAATTATAGGTATATACCTCGGTACCACCACAAGAACTGTGGTCCGTGTTTTCTCTATAGGCTTGATGGTGCTTGTCGGCGCGGTTTTCATTCTCAGTCCTGCTCAGCTCCTCGATTCAATGGTCCCCGGTGTCTCGCAGAGTGTCTGGGTGTGGATCATATTGGCCTATTACATAGTCGCCACCATGTTGCCTGTTGATAAAGTTATCGGTAAGATATATCCGGTATTCGGGGTAGCTCTGATTGCAATGGCCGCAGGATTGTTTATTGTCCTGCTTTCCGGCGAATATCAGATACCTGAACTCACCACTCTTCATAATTTCCAGCTTAATCCGGAGGCTCTCCCAATTGTGCCGACTCTCTTCATCACCATTGCTTGCGGAGCAATTTCTGGTTTCCACGCCACTCAATCACCTCTGATGGCCCGCTGTATCACCAGCGAGAAAAAATGCCGTTCGGTGTTTTATGGTTCGATGATTTCCGAGAGCGTCATAGCTTTGATATGGGCGGCTATTGCCATGGCATTCTTTCACGGCCCTACAGCCCTCGGAGAGCAGCTGGCCGAACATGGCAACAATGCCGCATGGGTGGTGGATGTCATTTCTCACACCACTCTCGGCAAGGTAGGCGCGTTCCTCGCACTTCTTGGCGTCGTGGTGGCACCAATCACTTCAGGAGATACGGCATTTCGTGGAGCCCGCCTCATTGTAGCAGATATTTTCAACATCGACCAACGGCCTATCCTTAAACGGTTTGCTGTATGTATCCCATTGTTCATAGTCGGCTACGGCATCACATTGGTGAACTTTGACATTGTGTGGCGCTATTTTGCTTGGTCAAACCAGACATTGGCAGCAGCCGTGCTTTGGACCATCTATGTATGGCTGGCAAGCCGTGGTAAGAATTACTGGGTTGCTCTTATACCTGCAGTGGCCATGACATTCATTGTCACTTCATTCGTTTATGTCTCTCCTCAGTTTATCGGCATAGAGAACAGGATAATTGCATTTATCCTCGCAGCAGTAACCACCGTCGGCCTCGGCTTTATGGTGAATACAAGAGTTTCTCATCCTATAGCAACTCCAGAACAATCAATATGATCATCTTCAACACTACCTTTCATGTTCACCTTTCAGTAAAGGATGAATTCATCGCGTGGGTGCGCAAGGAGTATTTTCCGGCTGCACTGAAAAATGAGGCTATCACTGAGCCAACATTTGCAAAGCTCCTCATCGAGGTGCAGGAGGATGCTGTGAGTTATGCCGTACAACTTAAGGCTACTTCACTTGAGGCAGCGGTGGCATGGCATGACAACGAGGGGGAGCAATTGCGCTCCGGATTAATTAAGCGTTTCGGTGAACGAGTGGTGTTTTTCACCACTTATATGGAGACCGTCAATCTATAAGCCATATATCGGATGCACGACAAAATAATAATAGGTATTGACCCTGGCACAAATGTGATGGGATATGGTATTCTCGGCATTAAAGCCAAGAAGCCGTCGCTGATTGCGATGGGAGTGGTGAAACTCAACAAATTTGATAGCCACTACCTACGACTTCTTCGCATACATGAACGAGTGGTCGGGCTTGTGGAGCAGTATCTGCCTGATGAGCTTGCCATCGAGGCCCCATTTTTTGGTAAGAATGTGCAGTCAATGCTTAAACTCGGCCGTGCACAAGGTGTCGCGATAGCTGCCGCTCTGTCACGCGACATACCGATTACTGAATATGAACCACGAAAAATAAAGATGGCTATTACAGGCAACGGCGCTGCAAGCAAGGAGCAGGTGAGGGAGATGTTGAGACGCATACTCAACATTGCTGACGCAGATCTTGACATCGAACTCGATGCTACTGATGCGCTTGCGGCGGCTCTATGTCATTTCTATGAATCATCGCGTCCGGTGCCATCGGCTGGACCTAAATCATGGAAGGATTTTATCGCAAAGAATCCCGATAGGGTAAAATAAAACACTACCTCTTTTGATCAATTAATGTTTGCGTCGGATGTTTCTAATCAGAAACGAGACGTGGCGCACGATGGTGGGAAATGTTCCGTAATAACGACACATTATCTTGAAACGTTCCCATAATGATTTCTTGTGATTGGCCGTTGTCAGGCCCTCAGACAGATAATCTATAAGGATATCATCAATATAAAAATTCCGGTGCGAGCGTTGAAGGCATCTTATGCACCATTCGTAATCGGCCGAAAATCGATAGCGGGTGTCATAATTATCCACCAGTTTGCGAAGCACTATAAAAGCTTGGTGGCATACCACCATTCCCTCCTTGAAGCTGTCAAGAGTGAGTACTTCAGGGGCAGTCAAGTGGCGGTCACCGATTCTTCGTCGTGAACTGTCTACTATTTGAGTCTGCCCATAGACTATGCCGGGATAGTCGTTATCCATCACTGCGTCAGCTATGGTCTCGAGAGTGGTAGGGGAGTGGAACGCATCTCCGGCATTAAGGAATATTACATAGTCACCTTTTGCCATTCCCAACCCTTTGTTCATCGCATCATATAGCCCCTTGTCCTTTTCCGAAAGGATGGTCATATTTTCTATCCCTGACTTTGACGCAATGGCCACAGTGTCGTCCTGTGAATCACCGTCAATCAACAGATATTCATACAGATGACATGTCTGCTCCTTAACACTCCGCAACGTCGATGGCAGAGTAGAAGATGCATTGTAAGTTATAGTTATGATTGAAAATAAAGGGTTCATCTGTAAATGCGTCTGATAAATAATAGTTCGATTTACAAAGATAACATATCTACCGGTTTATATTAGTTAAAAAATGCTAATATTGAGAAGTCCGGTATTGCTGTGGGTGGAATAATACTTAATTTTGCATTGAAACTGTTATCTGAAATTTACGGTTTCAATTCTGACATGAATTCGTCGGTAAAAGTGAGGAATATTTAAGCTCGCCATTGCCGGCGTAAATTTTTGTAATCATATAATGGGAAGAAAAAAGAAAGATTTGCCGTTGTTGAACGGTGTGGAAATAATTGATGTCGCAGCCGAGGGCAATTCGCTCGCAAGAGTCGATGATATGGTTGTGTTTATTCCATTTGGTGCCCCGGGAGATATTGCCGACGTGAAAATTGACCGTAAGAAGCGTAATTATGCTGAAGGGCATATTGACAAACTCATCACGCCTTCTCCAATTCGTCAACAGGCTAAATGCGAGCATTTCACAGTATGTGGCGGATGCCGTTGGCAGCACCTGCCTTACGATTTCCAGTTGAAATGTAAGCAACAGCAGGTGCAGGATGCCTTGCAGCGTATAGCAAAGATTCCATTCCCTGAAATCACACCGATTCTCGGTTCGGAGGAGATTTGGGAATACCGCAATAAGATGGAGTACACGTTCTCCAATAAAATGTGGCTTACATTTGATCAGATGCGTTCAGGTGAGGAATTTCCCGACCGTAGGGCAGCAGGATTTCACATCCCTGGAGCCTTTGACAAAGTACTTGATATAAATAAATGTCATCTTCAGGATGATTTGGGCAACCGTCTGCGCCTATTCATTAAGAATTTCGGTAAGGAACACGACTATAGTTTCTATGATCTGCGTGAGCAGCATGGACTATTGCGTACACTGATGATACGTATCACATCCATAGGCGAGGTTATGGCTGTGATGGTATTCGGCGAGGATGACAAGGAAAGGATAGGGGAGTTGCTCACAGCTGTAGCCAACGAATTCCCTGAGATAACCTCATTGCTTTACGTGGTCAACACTAAGGTTAATGATACGATTTCCGATCAGGAGATAATCCTGTTCAAAGGTAGGGAATATATCGAGGAGGAAATGGAAGGTCTGCGGTTCCGTATAGGTCCAAAATCATTCTACCAGACAAATTCTCGTCAGGCTTATCGTCTTTACTCGGTGGCACGCAATTTCGCTCGTCTGACAGGAGATGAGCTTGTGTATGACCTCTATACCGGCACAGGGACGATAGCATGCTTTATCGCGCCACACGTACGTCATGTAATCGGCATTGAATATGTGCCGGAGGCCATTGAGGATGCAAAGGTTAACGCTGAGGTAAATCAGCTGGCCAACACTGAATTTTATGCCGGTGACATGAAGAATGTGCTGACGGCAGATTTCATCGCGTCCCACGGACATCCCGACGTTATGATTGTGGATCCTCCACGAGCCGGTATGCATGAGGATGTTGTCAAAGTGATACTCGAAGCTGCTCCGAAAAGGATAGTGTATGTGAGTTGCAATCCTGCCACACAGGCCAGAGATTTGGCTCTTCTGCATGAAAAATATGATGTTGAAGCCGTACAACCTGTTGATATGTTCCCACATACACAACATGTGGAAAATGTAGTGGCACTGACTCTCAGATAATTAAAAACTGAAAAGAATTAAATGACAGACCGCCCTCTGCTCACGCGGAGGACGGTCTAAATTATAATCATCAATTCTAATTATCGGTTTTGCTGTTTTCTCAAACAACTCTAATTGGCTATAACTCAGACCGATTTAACTAATCGTGCTCTAAAAGGGCATTTTTATGCTTGAAATTTACTAAAAATATATTAAAAAGAGATTATGCTTAAAAACACAAGGTGTTCTCATAATCTCTATTATGTTAAATAGCATCTCGCTTTGCTTTTTTGTTTATTTACCGCTGCCTCCTCCACCCCTGATTTTTTCATGTTTTGAGAGTCATGAACTATATCTGACTTCCCAAACATGATGCGATTATTTCTTCTGGAGCAATTTTTTGAGCTTTGCAGGAGTCAAATCTTCAGGATACTGTTCGAAATTCAAACGCAGCGAGCACCCTTCGCGAAAACGGCTGCATCCAAAAGCTGTCTTTCCTTTCAGTATATGACCTTTTCCGCAAATCGGACATTCAACCTGCTCGAATTTCCTTACGGACGGAGTGCGTGGCTTCTTCGGTCCTTTTGGTTTCGCCTCCTTAGTCGTGAAGCCCTGTTCTTCGTCTCCCTTGTTGTCAACAAGAATTTTGGAATGCGAATTATCACTCAGCACATTTATCACAATCTGATTGATCAGCTCCTTGAGCTCGGCTATAAATAAGCCGGCGGAATAGTCGCCTCGTTCAATTCGACGGAGTTTATTTTCCCATAAACCCGTCAGCTTCGCGCTTTTAAGCAATTCTTCATTAATCGTCTTAATCAAGTCGATGCCTGCTTGTGCAGCCATTATCGACTTACGCTGACGATAGATGTATTTACGCTTGAATAGAGTTTCGATTATAGCGGCTCTTGTTGATGGACGCCCTATTCCATTCTCCTTCATGGCTTCTCTAAGCTGCTCATCGTCAACGGTTTTACCTGCTGATTCCATAGCGCGCAACAGAGTACCTTCGGTATAGTATTTAGGTGGTTGGGTGGTCTTTTTGAGCAGTGACGGCTCATGAGGTCCCGACTCCCCTACTCTGAATTCAGGAAGTATCTTGTCCTCATCACCAGTCTCATCGGCAACCGTCTGATTAGCAGTTGATTCAAATACTTTTCTCCAGCCTTGATCTGTTATGACTTTTCCGTTAGCTTTGAATGAGACCTTGTCAACATCACCCAGTACGGTCGTGGCAAGGAACTGACAATCAGGATAAAAAGCAGCTATGAATCGCAGAGCTATGAGATGATACATCTTGCGCTCGTCGCCCACTAATACAGCAGGCGATTGTCCGGTCGGGATAATGGCATGGTGATCAGTTACTTTAGTGTTGTCAAACACTTTTTTGCTCTTAGGCAGTTTCCCGGCAAGCACAGGTTGCGTCAATGTCGCGTAAGGGGTCATCTGCTTAAGGATCCCCGGAACTTTAGGATATATATCCTCACTGAGATATGTGGTGTCGACACGAGGATATGTGGTAACTTTCTTCTCATATAGCGATTGGATAAGCCTGAGAGTCTCGTCGGCTGTCCATCCCCATTTCTTGTTACATTCCACCTGCAGCGATGTCAGGTCAAATAAGCGCGGGGGTGCTTCGCGCCCCTTTTTCTCCTGCACATCTTTAATCACCATGGGGTAATCCTTGATGGCTTCCATTGAGGCATTAGCCTCCTCCACATTCTTAAAGCGGCCGGCAGTTGCATTAAACACGGCACCTCGATAGAGAGTCTTTAGCTCCCAAAAATCCTCAGGCTTGAAATTCTCAATTTCAAAATGACGTTGCACAATCAGGGCAAGTGTCGGAGTCTGGACACGGCCTATTGACAGCACGTTTCCTGGCGAGGAATATTTCAACGAATAAAGGCGCGTGCCGTTCATGCCGAGAATCCAGTCACCGATGGCACGTGAAAGCCCGGCATAGTACAGATTATCGAAATCCTTTTCAGGCTGAAGTTTACTGAACCCTTCTCTGATTGCCTCGTCAGTCAACGAGGATATCCACAGACGTTTAACCGGGCATTTTACTCCGGCCTTCTGCATAACCCATCGTTGGATCAGCTCACCTTCCTGCCCGGCATCACCACAGTTTATCACCTCGTCGGCCTGGCCTATCAGATGTTCGATTACATGAAACTGGCGTTCTATGCCGGCATCATGAATCACTTTTATGCCAAATTTTTCAGGAATCATCGGGAGCACACTTAATGCCCAGCGTTTCCATCGTTCGGTGTAATCGCCTGGCTCTTTAAGGGTACATAGATGGCCGAAGGTCCAGGTGACAACATAGTCTCCTCCTTCGAAAAAACCGTCGCGCTTCACATTGGCGCCGACGATTTCCGCTATATCTTTCGCTACACTTGGTTTCTCAGTGATACAGAGCTTCATTTGCGTTTCTTGGCTGCGCTGACAGTCATCACAGTGGTTGATTGGCCATGAGCAGTGTCAAAGAGCAGCTTTGCCTCCTTTAATGTTTTCAAGGCAGGGAAATCAATCTCGATTGGTATCATACCGTCATCTTCCCACTGGAAGTAACGCTTGAAATCAACCCCGTCAATATCAGTAGCGCCACTTACCGTTCCGGAGCCCAACAACTGTATGTTGTCAATGCGTCCCGAAGTGTGAGGACGTCCGATAAGTTTGCCATACACACGCGTCAAATCAGGACGGTAATCAACACTGTCGACCTGAAAAGTCAACGTGTTGTCGCTTTGAGAAGCATAATTACGCACCACCTTTGCCTGTGATGAAATGAGTGTGACGGCTGCGATCGCTGCACTTAAAATAATTCTTTTCATGATGAATATTACTGCAAATTTAGGGAGAATTTTTCATTTTACCAACTTCTCATCCTGCTCTGCCCTACTTTTGGGCAAGATAGGATTCAAGAGTTTTTACTGAGGGATTGACTGCCACTATCTTACCTTGCGGGTCGACAAGATAGGATGAAAAACCTTGCTCCAGACGGTAGTCGGCGCGCAGATTTTTAGCTTTAGCTTCGTCAATATGGAACTGTGTCGATTCGTCAAGATTGTCCTTCTTTACTATCTCGCGGAAGAGTTTCTTGTTCTCGTCGGTATTCACGGAGAAAAGGCGTAAACTATTGTCGTTCAAATCCTTTGAAAACCGGTCATATTCACCGGCTGCTATACGTGACACTGCATTATTCGAGTCCCAGAAGTTAACCAGCACATACTTACCACGCAGACTATTGAGCGATATATGCGCCGAATCATTGTCAAGAGCTTCAATCTCGGGAGCGGTATAACCTTTTTCTGATTTAACCACGCGTTGAGAATATGCTGAGATCAGAAGCACCATGACAACGAAGAATGCAATGTAACTCATTGTTTTCTTCATAACATACTTGTTTAAGTCTATATAATATAAGACAATCGACCGCGCCAAAATGTTCTGTTGGACACTTTTGGCGCGGTCTCGTATGGTAAAATTGCTGAAACAGATCAGAATGGGTAGCCGATGGCAAGATGGAAGGCAAGTGATTTCTTGAAGGATTCCATATTGTAGTAACCATGCTTGCCTGTTTCGTAGGGTGCGTGGATTCCAATGCCGAGGTCGCCGCGTATGACAAGCATAGAGATATCGAAACGTAGGCCGACTCCTGTTCCTAATGCGAGATCTTTGAAGAAACTTTTAGCCTGCAACTGTCCGCCGGGACGTGACGGTTCGTTTTTCAGGGTCCAAATATTTCCTGCATCAAGGAATACCGCTCCGTGCAACGGACCAAGTATCGGGAAGCGATATTCTGTATTGGCCAGGAAGATGAATGTACCTGTCTGGTCGAAATATCCGTTCACTTGGTCGGCGGGTGCCCTATATGAGCCCGGACCGATTGATCGGACTGTAAAAGCTCTCACAGAGTTGGCACCACCGCAGTAGAACTGCTCGCTGTAGGGTACTTGCGATGAGTTGTCGTAAGCGTAGGCCGCACCAGTCCCCAGGCGGCTCACGAGCCAATGGTTGCCCCAAAGACGGTGGCCGTAGACAACCTGAGCATAGCCTTTGACGAACTGTGAGAATGGAGTCTTGAAAAGAGTTTTTTCTCCCTTTTTCCCACAGAGTTCATAGATTGACCAAAAGATGTTGCCTGCTTCCTGGAGCGAGAACTGGACATTAATGGTGTTGTTCCTGTTCATGGCACGGTCATAGACAAAGCTATATGACATCTGGGGGATGAACTGGCTCTGGAAGCTGAGAGCGATAGCCGGATTGGCATTCATGATTGAATCGAACACGGCAGTTGTGTTCTGGAGCTTATTGTAAGTAAGCTTGAACAGAGTGAACGTGTTTGATATATACTTCGACGATTGCCAGTCATAGGCAATTCCCATGTTGAATTGCGCAAGTTTGAAATAATGCGGACGGTTGAGCACATCGGCCCCCAACGACAGACGAGTCCAGCTCACGTCTCTGCGTAGACGCGGGATAAATCGTGGAGCCAATAGTCTCGGGAATGCCAATGTGGCGTTCAATCCGGCTTCATAGGAGTTGAACACCGAGCTTTTCTTTCCGGCACCGGTCTGCCACTCGTATGAGCCGGTAAGTGACAGCGTAAGCAGCTCTCCCCCACCGAAAAGATTTCGGTTTGTAAGGCCGAGTGTGATACCCGGGCCGAGGTAAGAGTTGGATTTTGAGGCTACGTTGGCTTCTATTGAGGCTTCGAGCGGTTTGTCGTAAGTACACTCTATCATCACATTCAGCAGATGTTCGTCGCGGTGAACAGTGTCGGGTGCAACATCAATATTGATACTGTTGAATATTCCCAGGCGTGACAATCTTGCCTGTGTGTTGTTCATCTGGCGCACAGAGAACGTGCGACCTTCGCGAAATGCGATGCACGAGGGTATAAGACCGTCGCGTAGGCGTGAGGGCAGATATCTGATGATAGTGCCACGGTTGGTTTCCACAGTGTCAGGCGTGCCTCCACCTTTGTTGCGGTAAATATAAGTGGTGATTTCCCCTGTGCGGTATCGTGCAAGCGCCCTCGGCTGTACATTGTCGGCGATATCCATCTTGATTGCAATCTTACCGGGCACTATGGTGCTGTCGGCAAGATACTGGATATAATCAGGCTTGAAGAAGTAATACCCTCTGTTTCTCACCACATTGGCAATATCGACACGGAGCACGGCAAGGGAGTCGACTGAATATCGTGAACCGGTTTTGAAGTAGCTCGAACGCTTTGCCACCGAATCAATGATGTGATAGAGGTGGGTAGTGTCAGGCAGAAGGATGATTGAGTCAAGCATATAAGGTTGGCCGGTCCTCACAGTGTAAAGGATCGATGCTTTTTTCTTGTTCTTTTTCTGTACCAGTTCGTAGCTTGAAGTGCCTGAGAAATATCCGTTATTGTCAAGGATCTCGTCAAGCATGTGGATCCGCACCTCAGGGCGGACTTCGCTGACGAGCACCGGATCGGACGCAAGTTTATTATAAATCCAGTGTTTGAAACCCTTAGGCGGATTGGGCCAATGATTGTAGACCCATAGCCCTAATGGGAATGGATAACGTATGGAGGCTGACCCCAGGAGGGAGTTGTTGGGCTTCACCGACACAGCTTCAGTTAGCGATGACTTCACATCATCGGGGAACTTCTCTGCTCCCGGTGTCTGCACATCCACCCCTTTGAGACCGGTATAGAGTATGTCGTCCTTACCGAGCCGAGATGTCGTGGAACATGCTGCCAGCAATATCCCGGCAGAAATATATGCGAGTAATTTCTTTAATGTGTTCATTATATGAAATGCTTGCTTATGTTCGGATAAAATGTGTTTTTATCGGCGCGATGGTTAATCCCTGCGTATGCCGAAGAGTTCCCAGAGAGAATTGAGTTTGCGTTTGAGCACGAAGCCCACACCGGTCTGTGTGATTTCGCCCTCGAGAATACTCTCATATCCTGTGTGACGGAAAATCTTCACATACATTGAGCCTGATTGATTGAGCATGTATTCAAAAGATATGTCATTGATCAGATTCTGCGAGAAGTTCTCGTCGGTGTCGGCATCGGTCGAGTAGTTTCCGCCAACCACAATCTTGAAGCGGTCGTTGAACAGTGTCTTTGACACACGGTAACTATAAGACGTCGTTGTAGATGTCGATCCCTGATATGTCTTGTCATACTGATCTATGCCAAACGAGATGTCTACGCCACGGATATTGTTGGCCGCCCATGTGTTAAGCTGAGATGTCAGGAATGAATAGAGAGGATTGCCGCCAAGTTTGGCAGTAGCCTTTGTCTCCGCTCCTGAATAGACATTATAGAGCAGAAGGTTCATGGCCTGGTTGGCGCGCTGTTCAGCCGACATGGAGGCCAATTCATTCTGTACTGTTATATCATCATCGGTCGAGAGGTCAAACGCCACATTCATATTCTCAAGCGTGTTGGTCACCGATAAAGCCACGTCGAAGTTTACAAGGCGGGAATTCTGTCCGCTCTGAGTAACATTGGCTTTCATCTGGTCCACAGCATGGATGTTAAGTATGGGATTCAACATGTCACCGTTGAAGGCCACGTATGAACCTTCCTGGAACACGAAGTTCTTTTCGCTCATGAACGGCGGTGTGTATCTTACGAACCCTTCGTCGATGTTAATACGTCCGGTTACACGGTCACCGTTAAGTGCCGACATCGTATATGTGAGGTCGCCCGACGGCTGCAAGTGTACACGGTTCTTGCCATTGGTTGAAAGGTCGACGTTGATGGCACACCCCTCATTAAGATGGAGCTGGGCCTCAAGATTGAGAGCCATGGATGTGGAGACTATTGAATCGGCATTGGCCATCTGGAGCGTGTCGTTGAACTGTACGAAGTGCACCATATCGTCAGTGCTTTGCGAGGTCAAGGTCTGTTCTGACTGCGATAGCACATAGGTGACATTGGTTGCCGGCAGAAGTGAGACATTGGCATCCACATTCAATAATTCCATATTCCCTTTGGCAGTCGCGTCAAGATCGAGGAATGCTTTGCCATAGATGTCAGCACCTCTTGCACGGTCGCTCTTCACCACCTGAATGTTGCGGGCGCTGAGACCTAAGTCCAAACCGATGTTTGAAAGAGCTCGTGCATCCACATTGCCATTAACCACCAATGGATTTTCGTTACATCCAAAAATCTCGAAATCATTGAAGTTGACAATATTGCTATCCACCGGAATCTTTTCGTCAGAGAATGAGAACGAAGTGCCGAGCATTGCTACTTTCACAGCGGTGGAGTCAAAGTTTATCGAACCGTTAAAAATCGGATGGGCCATGTCGCCGGTGATTTTCATCTCACCGTTAAGCATACCTGAAAGTGAGGCCATACCTTGTGGGATAAACGGATTCACCACACGTAATGGGAAATGTATCATCTGGAAGTCAAGGAGGAATGGATTGCCGGCAGTACTGTCGTTGAGCACACCAGATGCGGTTATTGTCTTGACTGAATCAACCATCAGGGCCACGTTAGCCATGAGTTTGCCACCGGGAGAGTTTGCCACATCGACATCAAGTCCGAATGTGCCTACCCTGTCACGACCGTAATACAGATCGTCGAGTCCCACTGTTCCCTTTCCTGTCAGCACATTATCATCGTAACGGAAACGCAGGTTGGCGGAGAGGTCCCCCTTGACCGGGGGAGCGAACGGATTGATCGACAACCAGTCCTGCAGGTGTATCTGAGATATCTGTAACACCACATCTTCTTGAGCCGTGGCATGGTCGTGGTGATGCTCACCTATTGAGTCGGTCATCATGGGATGTTCTGTGAAGAGTTTCACGAAACTCTTGTCGCCAGTAAGTTCCAGATTGGCATCAATATGTTTGGTCATCAGGTCAAAACTGATGAAATTATCCTCATTAAGTGTCCAAGGTTTGTATGCAATAGTTGGTTTTAGCGGAACGAGTTTCACTGTCACGACGCTATCCTCCAGCATGGCGGAAAGGCCGATATTGAAACCGGTTTCACCCTTGATATTTTCTTGTTTCATGAACGCGGACAACCTGTTGAACCCTACGAATCCGTTGAGTCCCACATGTGCGAAATCGTCAAAAGTGCCCGGACGGTTGTCTACCATGGCGCGATAGATCAGATAATCGCCGTGCTGGATGGCATTGAAGGTGATGGTATCAAGGCGTGTCGACCCGGAAGCAAAACCGTTGAGCGCGAGATTAAGAGATATGAGCGAATCATTATGCACTGATGCAAGGAAGCGGTTGAAGTTTATGCCCGAAGCATCGCGCAGATAATCGGAAGCGACATTTGAGCGCCCCATTTCCAGAAGCATATCCATTCGTGGGAATGCCTGATGGAGACGATCAACATTTATGCGCATGCTGTCAACCTCGGAGTTCACCTCGTTCATCCCTGCCGTGATGGCATCCATAAATGTGAAAATAGATGTGTGTGAACGAAGTTTCAGGCTAAGGTCACCATTGGCGAGATTTGCTCTCAGGAGCGAGTCGGCAGAGGCAACTTCAAGTGAGATGGGCGACGGAGATGCAATCTTCACACCAGGCAACTCCCATTTCAAATTCGAAATATCAGCATTGGCATCAAGCGAATTATCAGCTATGTTGAACCATCCGTTAGTGGAAAGCTGCATTGCGCCATTATTGACTGTATCGGTTAGATGAAGCGCGTAGAGATTGAGATTGCGCAAATCGCCGGTAACGTCCCAGATGATGCTGTCACCGTCAAGCTGTGCATCGAAATCGGCCGACAAGTTGGCATCAGCGTTAAGACTTGTCAATTTGCCTTTGGCGTTGCCGTCATGCAGAGATGCTGTGAGAATGATGTCCTGATAAGGTTCTTTGTTATAAACCACACTCTTCAGGTTCACGTCAGCATCAATGTAGGTTGATTTTGACATGGGATTATATCCCTTGCCATCCACTTTGAGATTAGCCGTCAGACGTCCAACACCATATTCAGGCACAAACGCGTCCACCGGGAAATCATCGAGCCTGAGGGTGGCGCTGTAATCTTCCCTCTTCGCATTCCATCTGCCGGCGGCGGCGAGCTCGCCACCGCGTGTAGTCACATTTAGATCGCCTGATACATTCCCTGGCATATAGTCAACGGTACCGTCAAGCGCAAGTGCCGGCACACTCTTGATAGGCAGGAACGAGAATTGACGGTCAGTGACTGAGGCCAACCGACCGTTGAGCGACATCTCGCCCCCTATTTTGTCTGGATTGAATGGATTTGAGACCTCACCTTGCGCTGCCAGACGGAAAATGTCGGGCATATTGAGATTCAGGCTGTATATGTTGAGCAATCCACTTGTTCCGTCAACATCGGCCTCAAGCGAAAGCGGACGCATAGGAGCCAGCATGGCACGCATGTCGGGGAAGGCCATGACAACTTCCGCCGGATCTATTCGTCCGGCCCCTTTGAGACTGAGAGGAAGATTGGCATCGGTCATAAGATCTCCCATCCCCATCTCGGCCGAGAGCCGGAGTGATGATTTAAGTGTCTCGATGTCGAAGTCTGACACTTTCATCGACTTTTCGTCCATGCTGAAAAGTCCGTCGGCATATAGCATCAGTCCACACCGCTCTTTAGCTGTGAATTTTTTCAACGGCACTCTGATTGAAGTTCCTCGGTTATAAAAAGAGTCTATCTCAATCTCAATGTCTGAGCCGCTGATATAACTTGCATCGAATCCTGGAGCCGGTTTGACTCCTTTCTGTGCATACAATGCACCGCGCGCCGTGAGCCGCAGCGTGTCGGCGGTTATCGTCCACATCTCACCTGCTGATGAGGATGAAACAGAGTCGGCGGCAGTTGCGGTGGCGTCACCGGTCGATGCTGGATAGATATATCTGGCAGATACGCTGTCAATCTTCAGACTTCGGCCATTGATGCGGTGCCTGGCCATATCTACGATAGCCTCACACAACGTGGCGTCACCGATATGGCAGTCAAGTGTGTCGATAATCGGCAGCATCTCCATGGAATACGTCACATCCTGCATTCTTATGAATCCTGCATGTATATTCCATGGGGTGGACGGTGTCGTATCAGTGGGCGTGGGAGTTGTGTCGTTGAGCATACGCAGTCTGACATTGGCTCCGTTTATTTCGCCTCGCGAGAGGTCAATGGTACCATTCTTAAGATTGATGTCTGTGCCGTCAATGTCGGCCATCGCAATCCGAGCACGAAGCCAAAGCACTGAGTCGCGGTTGCCCATCTGGTAAAATGCAGAATCGAGCCGAGCACCTGCCACGTCAACTTGACCTTTGAAAAGAGGCATGAGCTTTACATCGACCGCGAGATGGCGTGATGTAAGCATGGTGTCACCATTTTCCTGAATCACGGTTGCATCATCTACATGCAATTTCAGCGGAAATCCTAAACGCAGCTTGCCAATCTCCACTTTCATACCTGTCGATTTAGCCACCTGTGTCGTGGCCACTTTTACGGCAAAATCCTGTACGAAAGGAATGTAGAGTAGAACCGGTATTGCCATTATGACTAAAACCAATCCAAGTAAAGTCCAGAGGAAACCCCTCAATATTTTATGTCCCAGCTTCGGATTCAATGTGATGTAATTTTAAGAGGACGTTAAAAATAAATTCTAAAGCCAACCACAATCAGATGACATGGATACTGGCTCGAAATTATAACCACAAAATTACATCTTTTGTTTTAAAAACCTTTAAAATTTATAAAAATACGAATACTATACTCTCCGTCGAGCCGCACGTCGTGCTTCGCGTTTCCTTTCCTGTTCCATCAATCGGCGTTGACGGCGGTTAAGTATCGGCTCAATTCCACTTTCCTCCTCATCTTCCATCATGGCCGAATCAGAGCATATTTTTGTGACGAGCTCATGGATTCTCTCATCAATAGTCTGCGCGGAAATCTTAGGCTCTACGTCATTAGGCTTGGGTGTGCATGATTCGTTTCCCGATTTCTCTTTTGTACAGTTAAGAGTCTGCCGCTTGGCAGCTGTTCTCATCCTTGCCCGGGCCGAACGAGCTATTGCCCTGTCGATCTCAGGACGTAATATGAAGAGAATTATCCTGATGGTGCCGTCAAGGTTGTCGGGGAGTATCCTGGTGTTAAGATATATGTCAAAAATCCTTATAGCATCATCGGTGAGGCGCTCGTCGCCACAAGCCTTAAGTCCGCCTCTGATGCGTCCTGTCAGGTCGGCATAAACTTTTTCAGATACCGGATAACGGTGACGAGGGGTTTTGGCGACATTGTTGTGTGGAGTGTGTGTTTTGATTTTCATTGCTATTACATGATCTGGTTATAAACTGGAGCAAAGTTACACACGCCGGAGTAGTAAAAAGGTGCGATAATGTCGCAAAGCCAATAAAAAAATGGCTCTCGTCATAGTTGACCAGAGCCATATATCTGATTAATCATGCTCAATCGTGAGAACATGACCTAATAATGGGCAATTTTTACTTGTCCTGTACGAGAGAAACGAGCAATTCCTTGCCGTCTTCGCTTTCCTGGAAGTCTACCTTGCCTTCGCGGGCAAGCCATCCGAGAGCAGCGAAAAGTTCTTTATCATTTTTGAGCTTGGCGTTCTTTTTCAACTGCTTAGTGCCAAGAGTCTGAGCTTCATTAAGTGCGGCCCACACGCTTCCAGCGTTCATACCGATAATTTCAGTGTTCATCGTTAAGTGATTTTTAATTACACAATAATTTTAACTGTCTACTATGATTGTTAGTGACCTGAAAAATTGATGATTAGGTCTATAGCGATGCAAATTTACGTTTTTTTTGTAAATTTCCAATCAATTTGTTAACAAATTTCATGTAAAAATGGTTCAGACAGAGATAAGATACTGAGTATCACCCGGTCTGAACCATTATGATTTTTTAGTAAATCAGATACGATGTCAGAGGCTGAAGCGAGCCTGCGATTTTGCCGTCGGCAACGGTAAATGTTGTATTATTCACCTTGTCGGTGTAAGTTCCGTCAGGAAGATTGGTAGCAAGTGACACTTCCTGCACAGAAGCGGAGAGATTGATGAGTGCCGCACCCTTGGAGCCACGTCCAACTTCAATCACAGCACCGTTGTCGGATACATTGATAGTCTCTTCCTCGCCATGCATTGCGCGACGGAATTTATTGACAGCCACGACTTCGGGATGCTTGAACTCATCGTTGCCACGTGCACCCACACGGTTGTTGCCCCAATAGTTCTCACGTGTGCTTCCGGCCGGGCGGCTGAAGAAGAGCGGTGTGCCGTTCTGACGAGCGGTGAGGAACACCCAACCCATACGAATCTGCTCGTCAGTAAGACCGGCTGATTCATGGGCGTTAGCGTAAGTGTCGTGTGATTCAACCCATGTCACAAGATGTTTGCCATCCACAGGATGATGCCATGTCAGGAGGCTGTCAGCGCTGAAATTACCTTTGTCAAGCACATTGCGCAGCGCATGACCGTAAGAGCTGGCTGTCAAATCCATATACTCGGCATATTCCTCCTCTTTCACATTCTTATCCTGAAGGACTTCACCGTATATGAAAAGGCTGTCGGCAGGAACTGACATTTTGAGACCTTTGACTTCCTCGCGTCCGGTGGCGACATCCCAGAAATTATTGCGGGTAGCCAAACTGTCAAGCGGATCGCTCGGCAGACCTATGTGCTTTGCGGTGTCATAACGGAAACCTTTCACGCCGAGGCTCAGAAGGTCGTTTACATAAGTCATATAATAGTGCTGGAAGTCAGGATTCTCAGTGTTAACGTCGGGCAGTCCACCCATTTCGCCAGTGGTGCACTCATATCGGTCATTGTAATCCTTGATAGGAGTAAATCCGTTGGCATGATAGAGCTTGTCGTGGCCACCTACTGCATTGTTGAGGTCAGGCAGCACTGCGGTATGGTCGATAGCGGTATGGTTGGGGAGCACGTCTACTATAACCTTCACGCCATATTTGTTTGCACTGTCCATCATGGCTTTGAACTGATCACGGTTGCCAAGAAGATAGTTGCCTATCTTCCAGTCAATGGGCTGGTAATAGTAATACCATTTACCTCTGACGGAATCACCCTCCTGTGAAAAGAGAGCCATACCGCCATCCTCGCCTATGAAGCAGGTGTTGGCAGGAGATGTCTGCACATAAGCATATCCTGATTCTGCAATCTCTTTCATGTTGGCTGCTATGGTGTCGAATGACCAGGACCAGGCATGTAGGATTACGTCATCATTAGTGTCGGCATTACCGACGGCAGCATCCTTAGAGCCGCTGCATGCCGACAAAAGCCCGAGGGCTGTCACGGCATAGAATAAATTTTTCTTCATTATTGGATTTATTGTTTAGTGTAAGTATGTATTCATTGATTATGATTGCCGATTCAGATGGGCTGCATCATGTGTAAAGGGTCATTGTGATGAGATAGAACAATGAGGCTGGGATGACAAGGAGGAGTGAATCGATACGGTCCAGAATGCCACCATGTCCGGGTAGAATCGACCCTGAATCCTTTACTCCGAGAGTACGTTTGATAAGAGATTCCACAAGATCACCCCATGTGGCAAACACACCGACCACGAGTCCCAAGCCACAAAGAGATGGGAGGGCTATAGTCTCGTAATAAGCCGGGAAGCAATATTTGAAAACAAACGCTGAGGCAATGGCGAAAACAACTCCTCCGATGAAACCTTCCCATGACTTGTTTGGTGATATGCGGGGGAACAGTTTATGCTTTCCGATGGCCGACCCCACAAGAAATGCCCCTGTGTCATTCAGCCATATCATGATGAACATGGTGAGCAACAGGGCTTTACCGTCGGGCAATGTGTAGAACATCGACATCACACCCAGAGGAAGAGCAATATACATTTGCCCCATATAGGAATAAGCAAGATTGGTCAGCGGTGACGATTCCTGGCTATAAAGTTGCATCACAAGACGCACTATCAGGTAGAGCAGATAAACGGTGAAAAATGTGCCTCCGAGCACTGCAGTTGTGTAAGGTGAAAGCAACGAGAGATTCACACATCCGAGCCCAAGGCTGAGAATGAGACCGCCTGCCACATCAACAATGAGAGTGGTGATGTTCTCACCTCCGGTCGACGAGTTGGAGAGGCTGTAGAATTCCTGCAACGCAAGAATAGTAAACAGGGCCGATAATCCAATGAACCACCACCCTCCGGAGAGGACAGTGAAACATATCAACCCAACATATATTGCTCCCGTAAGGGCACGTAATATCAGATTTTTCATTTTCGCAAAGACATAATTTTTGCAAAAATAATAAAAAAGTGCTAAAAACGCAACCTGTCACTCTCGTTTTTATTCTCTATTGGAGAAAAAAGTCCTAAACAATGGTAATTGTTTCAGAATTCGCGCTCAATCATGGCCGGTCAAATTTGTCAAGTGTTCAGAAATACATTATCTTTGCGACTTATGGAAACACAAATCTGATACTTATGTGTCAGGGACTATCGATAATCTGCACTGAGAACAATCATCTTAAATAATTCCAAAGATATATGACTAAGATATTCCACATGATAGCACTCCTGACCGGCCTATTGTTGGCCGCATGTAGCGATGGCCATGACGATGGACCGGAAACCATCACTCCCATACATTTTGGAGAAACTGACTACTCCATAATGTTCGGGAAGGGTGCTTCAATCCCATTTACCGGCGGTGGAGGTGTGTATGAACTAACCGCAAGTAATCCCGATGTTTTGGGCAAATTTGGAATTGAAACGCCTGATCATTACCTTTACATACAGCCGGCAAAGACAGGCGAGTCCTATCTGACCATCAAGGACGTAAAGGCTGAAAGCATTGTCACTCTTCATTTCACTGTTGAAGATTTCTATATGTCTTTCAGAATTACCGAAATCGAGGGAAGAAACACCAATGAGTTCTTTGAGGTTGGCAGATGGATCAGATTTATACGAAATGATGACAATACTATGCCTGTGAAAGTTGTCTGGCAACAAAATATGACATTTCAGCTCATGACTGTCGGTGAGGGAAATTTCGATATAACCCGCAGCGGCACAAATATATTCACTATGCGGTTTTCACTGCATCATAATAACGGTGCAGATTCTCCATTGTATGATTATGAGTACACAATGGGTGGCGATGTCGAATATATGTCACTATTTGACTCTATTTTCGATTTCGGTTGGGAAAAGAGTGTTGCATCATCCCGATCACAGCCGGTTAAGACGATTAAAATGCTACTTACCGATAAAAATAATGGTTGCAAAATAACATGCAGTTTAGAACCTTAGACATTTCAAGCCAATAAAAGCCCGGTATAAATCACTTGCGCCACCAATGGTTTTGTGTATGACTGTTGGTGGCGCAAGTGATTTGAGGTGGTAGCATTTCAGTGGTGAAGAAATCTAATTCTGTTTAAACATCCCGAAATCCGGACTGCTGAAACTGAAATCATGCAAACAGTGCTCTGAATGCTTCCTCTACTTTGGCTACCTCGACTATTCGGATATTCAGTTTGGAGGTATCGACACCTTTCAGGTTGTGACGTGGAATCAGTATGGTTTCCATGCCGAGTTTTTCAGCCTCGCGTATTCGTTGCTCCATCCTGGTGACCGGCCTGATTTCACCGGAGAGCCCTACTTCGCCCGCCATGCATACACCGTGAGGAATCACCATATCGACGTTTGATGACAAAATGGCACAAATGACGGCAAGATCCAGGGCAGGATCATTGACTTTCAACCCTCCGGCGATATTCAGAAATACATCCTTGGCCGCAAGTTTGAAACCGACCCGCTTTTCAAGCACGGCCAGAAGCATGTTCATGCGTTTTGAGTCAAATCCGGTCACAGAGCGCTGAGGAGTGCCATAAGCAGCTGTGCTCACGAGCGCCTGCACTTCAATCAGGAATGCCCTGATACCTTCCATAGTAACCCCGATAGAGATGCCTGAGAGCTCCTCTGTGCCTTGCGATAGAAGCATTTCGGATGGATTGGTTACTTCGCGCAACCCCTTCTGACACATTTCATATATCCCGAGTTCCGAAGTCGAACCAAAACGGTTCTTAATGGAACGGAGGATGCGATACATGTGCTGATGGTCACCTTCAAATTGCAACACAGCATCCACTATGTGCTCGAGCACCTTGGGCCCTGCGATGCTTCCTTCCTTTGTGATATGGCCTATGAGCAGTACGGGGACTGATGTTTCCTTAGCATATTTAAGCAACTGCGCAGCACACTCACGCACTTGCGAAATGCTACCGGCCACAGATTCAATGTCGTCGGAGGCTATAGTCTGGATGGAGTCCACAACAAGCAGGCCGGGTTCCACCTCCTCGATATGTTCTTTAATATTCTGCAACGAAGTCTCGCACACAATATATACGTTATCGCTCAAGCGCCCTATCCTATCAGCTCTCATCTTGAGCTGCTGGGCACTCTCTTCGCCCGACACATAGAGAATGCGGCGCGACTTTATTGATAAAATATTTTGGAGCACCAAAGTTGATTTGCCTATGCCGGGCTCGCCACCAATCAACACCAGACTGCCTGGCACCAGACCACCACCAAGCACACGGTTGAGTTCATTGCTCGGCATTTTTATGCGTGGCTCTTCCGAGGTCTCTATCTCTGAAACTTTCTGAGGACGAGCCTTGGCCACACGTTTCCCTCCCGGTGAGAGTGTGCGACTTTTCTTTTCGGGAGCAATGCGTTCCTCCACCATAGTGTTCCATTCTCCACAAGCAGGACATCTGCCCTGCCATTTGGGCGATTCGGCCCCACAACTGTTGCAGAACCATGCAGTCTTTGCAGTCTTCATCACGGATACATTAAAAGTGATTACACTCCTCTGAATTTCGCCAACGTGATAGCAGTGGCGACAGCGGCATTAAGGGATTCGCCTGTAGGGCGACCAACCGGATAGGAAGGAATGAGCAACCGATGGGTCACAGTGGCTTCAACGGTTGATGATATCCCCTTCCCTTCATTCCCTATCACGATTATGCCTGACGAGCCGAGTTTGGCATCCGAGATGCAGTCGCCATCAAGAAACGTCCCGTAGACAGCCGTCGGATGCATGGCTGCAATGGTGTCGACCAAATTGCAATAATGCAAGCGCACACGTGATATGGAGCCCATGGTCGCCTGGATGACTTTTGGGCTGAAACAGTCAGCGGTCTCCGGGGTGCATATTATGTCAGTGATACCAAACCAATCCGACACACGGATTATAGTGCCGAGATTCCCTGGATCCTGTATGGTGTCAAGTGCCAGCACAAGGTTGGAGGATGCTGCATCATTATTGAGTTCCCACTGCGGTAAGTCGTACACAGCTATAACCTCAGGAGGAGTGACGAGCGAGCTCATTTTTGCCATATCACGGCGTGGAGCCTTGACCAACTTGTCGTCGGGCAACGACGAGGCAATGTCAGCATGTGTCTCAAGCCATTCGGATGTGGCGACAAAATATCGCAGTTCGAAGTGGTCCATCGTGTCGACAACACATTTAGTCCCCTCGGCTTTAAATGCGCCCTCCTTTTTGCGGTATTTCCGCTCATCGAGCGACTTGATTAGCTTGCAGATGTTATGAGTCAGTACAACCATTGTTTCAATCGTGGAAAATTTTATCAAAGGTAATTATTTTTCAAAAAAAATCAAAACCACTTAGCGGCCCGGTGAATATTTTAGTAATTTTGTAGACTTAAAAATGTCACCGTCTATGACTTTACGCGACTTATACACTAAAACATACGGTGTGGAGCCTGAAATGATAACCCCGCTGACGGCTGCCGGTTCAAACAGACGCTATTTCCGCCTGACCGGGGAGACAACAGTGGTGGGTGTCGAGGGTACTTCGGCCGAGGAAAATGAGTCTTTTATATACCTTGACAGGCATTTCCATGCCAAGGGCTTACCTGTGCCAAAACTTATTGCCACGAGCGATGACAGCCTATGCTATCTCCAGGAGGATTTGGGAGATGAATCACTGTTCAATCACAGGGATAATCACGAACTGCTGGCTGAAACTATGCGCAAGCTGCCTGACTTTCAATTTTTGGGAGCACAGGGCCTGGATTTCAGCAAATGCTATCCGGTGGCAGAATTTGACGCCAGGTGCATAATGTGGGATCTCAATTATTTCAAATATTGTTTTCTCAACACTACCGGGGTGCCGTATAAGGAAGACCTGCTTGAGCATGATTTCCGGACAATGGCTGACAGACTGGGCAACAATGATTCTGACACATTCATGTATCGTGATTTTCAGTCACGAAACGTTATGATTAAGGACAATAAGCCTTATTTCATCGATTTTCAGGGGGGACGACGCGGTCCTGTGGAATATGACGTAGTTTCTTTCCTATGGCAGGCCAAAGCCGGTTTCCCTGCAGCGCTTAAAGATGAATTGATTGACGAATATATCGCTTCAGCTACAAGATATGTCGAAATCAATCCTGAAAAATTCCATGCCCGGTTGCGCGAATTCGTTTTGCTTCGCACTCTGCAAGTGCTCGGGGCCTATGGTTTCAGAGGCAAGTTTGAACGGAAGCCACATTTCCTCAACAGTATACCTGCGGCAATTGAAAATCTGTGTGAACTGCTTTCGCATCCGTTCAACGAATACCCTTACCTATGCTCAGTGCTTGAGCGCATGATAGCATCACAGACAACAGTGACGGAGACAAAAAATGAAAGTTCCCTCACAGTGATTGTCACAAGTTTCTCTTACAAGAAAGGTATCCCTGACGACCCCAGCGGCAACGGAGGGGGATTTGTTTTCGACTGCCGTGGCATGCACAACCCGGGCAGGTATGAAGAGTATAAGCAGCTGACCGGTCTTGACAAACCTGTAATAGACTTCTTGGAGCATCAAGGAGAGATACAGAAGTTCCTTGACAACTGCTACAGCCTTGTTGATCCCTCGGTGGAGACCTATGATCGACGTGGCTTCCAATCATTGATGGTGAGTTTCGGATGTACCGGCGGACGGCATAGAAGTGTGTACGGCGCACAGCATCTCGCTGAACATATAAAGCAGAAATATCCACATGTCAATGTGGTCCTTAATCATCGCGAACAAGAGATACACACCATATTATGAAAGGTATGATTTTTGCCGCCGGCCTCGGTACAAGGCTTAGGCCTCTGACCGACAATTGTCCCAAGGCGCTTGTGGATGTAGGGGGGCGGCCAATGTTAGAAAATGTGATTCTGAAATTGAAGAGCGCCGGTATTGACGAGATTGTTGTCAATGTGCATCATTTCGCTGATCAGATCATAGATTTTCTCAGGGCGAATAATGATTTCGGAATCAGGCTTCATATCAGTGATGAGCGCGACCAACTGCTTGACACCGGGGGTGGTATACTGAAAGCGGCCCGATGGCTTGACGGTGAAGAGCCGTTCGTGGTACATAATGCCGACATTTACACGGATTTTGACTTGCCACGGATGATAAAAGCCTACGGAACGTCTTCAATTGACGCGATGCTGCTCATTGGCGAACGTGAGACCTCTCGCTATCTCCTGTTCTCGTCTGACGGACGAATGGTAGGTTGGGAGAACGTGAAAACCGGAGAGAAGCGTTCACCTTTTACGGAAGAAGAGGTAGCGGATGCGGTCCCGATGGCTTTCGGAGGTGTGCATATTATCAATCCGGCAATATATCCGTTGCTCAGACGCTACAGTTCCGAACCGAAATTTTCCATCACCCCATTCTATACGGATATGTGCCGGGAATTGAAGATAATGGGCTATACCCCATCAGAGCATTATAATTGGGTCGACATAGGGAAGCCTGAATCCCTTATGATTGCGCGAAATATCGCTTCAGCACATTAGCCGAAAGTTCACCGGGAGTATTTATGGCAAGCAATGCCGGAGCATCCTTGCAACTTATGAACTGGCGTAAGGAATTTGCAAGTGCCACCTCTGAATCAGCTTCGAAATACCGGAATCCGTAGCCGTGCGCTATGTCACTCAATGGGAGGCGTGTGCCAACCGACAGATACTTTTCGAGTTCAGGAAGTTCAGATGTGCTATTGATGAATCGGAATATCCCTCCACCTCCATTGCATATCACTATGACCTTGAACTTTGGAGAAACCAGCGTGGACGAAAATGCTGCTATGTCATATTGACAGCTCATATCTCCTGTTATCAGCAAAGTTATGTCATTGTATATGGCAGAAGCACCAAGAGCTGTTGATGTGCAGCCATCAATACCACTCACTCCACGGTTGCAATCGCAGCGATGGAGATGTGTGCAGTCCATGAGTTGTGCATATCGCACAGGTGTGCCGTTAGAAAAATGTACATTCCAGCTACGCGGAATCGCAGGAATAATCATCGAGAATGCTTTTAGATCACACCAGGGAGCATCTTTCACATACATACCATGCTTCACAAGGCTCCTTGAAGCCAACGCACTCCAATCATGAGAATATGCGGATGGCTCTTTGAATATCTGCAGGGCGGAGGCCAGTTGCCGGAAGAAAATGGCCGGATCCATCTCCACTCTGAGTGAGAGGTGCCTGAAACAGTCAATGGTGGTATGTGATGGACCGACGTGCCAATGCTCCACTCCGTTGAGGCTACGCACCCAGTCCTTAACGAAACGTGACACCAAAGCACCGCCGGCTGTTATCACTACATCAGGGCGCAGATTGATAAAATCCTCCCCCTCCATGCTTGACAGCGTGGCATCAATACGGTCAATGAAAAGAGGCGAATGCAGATTGGCAATGCTCTCGGTCATAACCGCCACATTCGGGATGCGGGCAAGTTTTGCCAACGCCTTGTTAAGACGAGCATCAGGTTGCATGAAGCCTATTATAATCAGCACTTTCCGCGGCGAGGCTATCAAGGCTCCAAGTTGACGAGCTTCCGCGGTGGTGAGTTCATCCTTTGGACGCAGCATATTTATCACGCGAGACCTCCCCGGTTCATATTGTTCCATAAGGTTAAGAGGGGCATCAAGACGGATGTTGATATGCACCGGGGCACGGCGCCCATTAAGTGCTTCGAGCAACACATCGTTTATCAAACGGTTACACACCCACTCTCCATTAGTATAATTCAGATTAGCACTTATGTCGCAACTGCGTTTTACGTAGGGCGAGAGTGCGTCCTGCTGCCAGATGGTCTGAGAATCGTCCTGGTCAATCCATTCCTCCGGGCGATCGGCCGATATCACTATCAGCGGTACCTGCCTGTAAAAAGCCTCGGCAACTGCAGGAGCATAGTTAAGGAGTGCGCTGCCGCTCGTGCATACCAGCGCCACACCTTTGCCGCTCTGTACACCCATGCCTAAAGCGACAAATGCGGCTGAGCGCTCGTCAATTACTACGTGACATGTCAATTGTTCCCGGCGCGACAATGCAACGATCAGAGGTGCATTTCTGCTTCCGGGTGACATCACTACATGGCTGACACCATGTGCAATCAGCAAATCGGCCAATATATTACAGGATAGTTTATCAGTAGATTCCATAACCACTTATTGATTTATCGGGTGCTCTGGCACTCCGGCAAAATTACAAAAACCTTTCGTAATACGAAAACAGTTTGCCTCAGCCATGATTAACACACTCAACTTTCTTTTTCGGAAGAGTCCTAAAAAAGCTGATGACTTTTCATCAAAATACTCTGCTAAAATGTTATCTTTGTAGTGGAAATTATTTTTTAAGAATTAGCAATATAAACTTCAAGCATCATGTATATCGCCTCAGCAAAACGAAAAGAGAACATAGCGGAATATCTGCTCTACATGTGGCAAATAGAGGATATAATCAGAGCCAATGGCCTGGACATAGATAAGATAAAGGCTAATGTCATCGACAAGTTCCAGCTCAATGACGAGCAACGTAAGCAACTGACTGAATGGTATGAGTCACTTATCGACATGATGAGACGCGAAGGTGTGGAAAAATCAGGACATCTGCAGCTGAATAAGAACGTGATTATCCAGCTCACTGATTTGCACCTGGCTCTCCTGAAAGACCCACGCTTCCCGGATTACACAGCGGAATTCTATAAGACCCTCCCATTTATAGTTGAGCTTAGGGCTAAGGCCGGAGAGAACCCGACCGGAGAAATCGAGACCTGTTTCAATGCTCTGTATGGGATGCTGATGCTGCGTCTGCAAAGCAAGGAGATAACTCCTGATACACAAAACGCCATAGCACAAATAACGAAATTCATCGCGCTGCTCACCAAGGATTTCCATCTTGACCAGGAGGATAAACTCTTCCCGAAAGAAGATTAAGACCTGCGTCAATACGTTATATTGAAAAGGTCAAGTACTTCCCGGTGATACTGAAATATCGTCGGGAAGTACTTGGCCTATTATAATGTCCGATGTGAGAAGATATCAGACAACGGCTGCTTTCACAACTTCGGTCAATGTGGGATGACCATGTATGGCAAGCGATATTTCCGATGCTTTCACTCCCGCGCTCATAGCAGTGGCTATCTCCTGCACGAGATCAGCGGCATGTGCACCACAAATATGGCAACCCAACAGTTGGTCTGTATCAGCGTCAATTATTATCTTGACCAGCCCATCTGGTTCACCCATGGCGAGAGCTTTCCCATTGGCTCGGAAAGTTGCTTTCCCGATTTTGACATTTAACCCTGCAGCCTGACACTGTTCCTCTGTCCTGCCCACCATGGCACACTCGGGAATTGTGAACACAGCTGAAGGGATAACATCAAGAGGCTGATTATGGCCTAATGCTACACGGCCCTGTGCTGTAGCGGCATGAGCCAACATACAACGGCCGTTAACGTCGCCTATAGCATAGACCTCCGTAGAGCCGGATGTAGCGCCGTCGGCATACACGACTTTCATGTCATCAGTCACGGCAATTGCCCCACGCTTGGTAAGCATTCCACCGGTCTCTACAAAACCTCCGGGAATGACAGGTACACGTCCTACAGCCATAAGCACGGCCTCAGCCGTAACTGATTGTGGCTTATTCTTTGCTGTATACGATACTGTCATCCCTTCCTCTATCGCAGTAACTTGTGCTCCGGTAATGATGCTTATTCCTTTACGCTTCAATGACATGCGAAGTCGCTTGGCAATCTCAGCATCAAACGGCGGAAGAATCTCTTTACAATACTCTATGACTGTCACAGCTACTCCAAAAGCGGCAAAGATAGATGCGAATTCCATGCCTATGACGCCACCTCCTATGATGATAAGCGATTTCGGAAGTTGGAGAGCTGAGAGCATGTCATCACTCGACAGGGCCAACTCTGCCCCCGGAATAGGTAGGGATGCCGGACGTGAGCCAGTGGCAATTATGATTTTAGGTGCTGTATAGCTCACACCATTAACCTCCAAGACGTCGGGAGACGTGAACACAGCTTCTCCATTGACAATATTAACACGGTTGAGGAGAGTAGCCACACCAGAACGCAATTCATCGACCACACGGTCCTTCCGTTCCACCACCTTAGCATAATTGATGGCAGGTTGACAAGAAATCTCCACTCCGAACTCCGCGGCGTCATTTACATTCTGCGCTATTTCCGCGGAACGGCATAAAGTCTTGGTTGGAATACATCCACGGTTAAGGCATGTCCCGCCAAGCTTATCGCGCTCAATCAGCGTTACGGCAAGACCTTCGGCAGCTGCCTCAACAGCAGTCTCATATCCACCCGGACCGGCACCAATGATTATAATATCGGATTTTTCCATATACAAGAATGAAAAACAGTGTGGACAAGACCCGGATCAGTCCGTTTATGTCTGGCCCACACTGAAAATAAAGAAATTTTTCAATCAGAATTATGCGCCTAAATCAGCAAACGTCACCACCGGATTAAGTGCGGCCGCCGTATCATCAGGCTTACGTATCGGTGTGAGCAAAGGAGCGTCCTTAACCACATCGGGGGTCTCAGATGCTTCGCGGGCTATATCCCTCATCACAGAGATAAACTCATCAAGAGTCTCCTTGCTCTCTGTCTCAGTCGGCTCTATCATGAGCGATTCATGGAACAGAAGCGGGAAATAGATGGTAGGAGCATGGAATCCGTGGTCAAGCAGACGTTTTGCGACATTCAGAGTGGTTACACCGGTTGATTTGTCAGCCAATCCGTCAAACACGAATTCATGTTTGCACACTCTGTCGATAGGCAGGCAGTAGAGGTCGCGCAAAGCCTCTTTGACATAATTGGCATTGAGTGTGGCGAGCGGACCGGCCATCTTCAGGCCATCACGTCCAAGAGAGAGAATATAGGACAGGGCACGGAGTTCGACAGCGAAGTTGCCAAGCCATGCCGATATCCGTCCAAGTGCCTTCTCACCTTTCTCAGTCTTATACTCCAATGCAAATACATCGTCATCATTGACCTTGCATTTCACCACACGTGGATTGGGAAGGAATTCCTCTAATCCTGCACGGACACCTACAGGTCCTGCGCCCGGACCGCCGCCTCCGTGGGGAGTCGAGAAGGTCTTGTGGAGATTGATGTGCATGACATCAAATCCCATATCACCGGGACGCGCTATACCCAGAAGCGGGTTGAGGTTTGCACCATCATAGTAAAGAAGTGCGCCGCAGTCATGAACCAAAGAGGCGATGACAGGGATGTTATGCTCAAAAATACCTACTGTATTGGGGTTTGTCATCATCACAGCGGCAACAGTATCATCAAGGAGGGGCTTCAAAGCCTCCACATCAACTGTACCATCGGGTAAACTCTTAACCTCCACGACTTTCAGTCTGGCAACTGCCGCCGAGGCGGGATTGGTGCCATGGGCGGAGTCAGGGACAATGACTTTGGTGCGCTTCATGTCGCCACGGCTCTCATGATATGCGCGAATCACCATCAATCCGGTAAGTTCGCCATGTGCGCCGGCATAAGGATTGAGCGTAAACTCAGCCATTCCACCTATCTCCGACAGCATTGACTGCAATGTGTGATATGCCTCAAGAGCACCCTGAACACTGTCGGCACTCTGGAAGGGATGGAGAGAAGTGAAAGCTGGCAAAGATGCCATCTCTTCATTAATCTTGGGATTGTACTTCATGGTACATGATCCAAGAGGATAGAAACCTGTGTCGACACCAAAATTGTTGGTCGACATATTGTTATAGTGACGCACTACGGTTGGCTCGTCAACCTCAGGAAGTTCAAGCGGTTTTGTGCGGAGCAAATGCGCCGGGATGGTAGCCAAAGCGTCTTCACAACCGTTTTTTGGCAAGCTATACCCTACTCGGCCCGGGCGGGACAGTTCGAAAATAACTTTTCCGTAATATTTTCTATTCATGGCTGCAAAGAATTAATTATTGGAACCTGGGTTAACATTGAGAGCCGGAGGGGTTGCCTTGGAGAAGGTTGTTGCTCTCCAGATGTAGCGGTCAATCTCCTCGCGTGTGCGTGTCTCTGTCACGCATATCAAAAGTTCATCGTCACTGAGCTGCACCCCAGGGAGACATCCGCATGAGCCGCAAAGCTCAACGAAATCGGCCAATTTCACCTCCCCCTTGAACCGCACCACAAATTCATTCAGGAACGGTTTGTCGGGATACTTGAGTTCGAAAGCGCCAGATTCAACAAGCTTTGAAGCGAGATAATGTGCTCCGGCTGCCGAAAGTTCATTTACTTCACGCAATCCGTTGCGGCCCATCAATGATAGATAGATAGAGGCATACAGAGCCATCAGTCCCTGATTGGAACAGATGTTGGAGGTGGCTTTGTCACGACGTATGTGCTGCTCTCTAGCCTGCAAGGTAAGAACGAAGACACGCTGGCCGTCAGCATCGGTTGTGGCACCGACAATACGGCCGGGAAGCTTTCTGATCAAAGCCTTGGTGCAACACATGTAGCCAAGATACGGACCACCATAATTAAGTGGCATACCAAGCGACTGAGCCTCGCCGGCGGCAATGTCGGCGCCCCATTCACCCGGTGACTTTATGACACCGAGAGCCGAGGCCGGTGCTGTCATTATGAGAAGTGCTTTTGCTGCATGGACCATATCGGCGACACCGGTATAGTCCTCCAGTATGCCATAGAAATTAGGCGTGGGAAGAATCACACCTGCCACGTCACCTTTCGTCAGCATGTCACGCAAAGCCTCAAGGTCAGTGACTCCGTCAGCTTCAGGAATAGTGTCAATCACCACACCATGATAGTGGGCATAGGTATCAACTACTTCGCGATAAATCGGATTGAGGGTCGCGGAAACAAGAACACGGTTTTTCTTGCGCGCACTTGCCACAGCCATCATCATAGCCTCAGCTACGGCTGTGGTGCCGTCATACATCGAGGCATTGGACACCTCAAGGCCTGTAAGCTGTGTCATCATCGACTGGTATTCGAAGATGTACTGCAACGTACCTTGAGAAATTTCAGGCTGATAAGGGGTATAGGCTGTCAGGAATTCTGACCGTGAGATAATCGACTGTATAACAGCAGGAGCATAATGGTCATAGAATCCGGCGCCGGCAAAGCATGTCTGAGGCTGATTTTTCTGGGCAAGATTCTCAAAAAAATCACGCACCTCTTTCTCACTCATCTGCGGAGGCAGATCATAGTCGCGGTTGAGCTTCAACTCCTCGGGGACATCACTATATAGCTCCGAAAGGTCGGTCATGCCGCACTTGGAGAGCATCTGTGAGATGTCGTCGGGAGTATGAGGGAAATATCTGTGAAGCATAAACAAGATATTAGGATATTAGTGCTGTTCGGTAGCGCAATGTGCCTTGTAGGCTTCCTCGTCCATGAGGTTTTCAAGTTCGGCCGGATCTGTCAACTCAACTTTGATGATCCAATTGTTCATGGCGTCTTCGTTGATGAGACGAGGATTGTCAATGAGGTGCTCGTTGATTTCAACCACGGCACCGCTGACAGGTGCGATAAGGTCGCTGGCAGCCTTTACGCTTTCCACCGCACCGAAATCCTCACCGGCTTCAACGTCGTCACCTACCTCGGGCATATCGACATAAACCACGTTGCCAAGGGCATTCTGTGCGTAGTCGGTGATACCCACATAACCGATATTGCCATCAACTTTTACATACTCGTGTGAAGGAGAATAATATATCTTGCTCATAATTTTTTAATTTAAATGGTTTTGATAATTAATTTTCAGAAAGTTATTTTTTGTATGATTTTTTGTAGAATTTCTTTGCGACAACACGAGCCGGGAATACTTTGCGGCGTATACGCACCTTGAGTTCAGAATCCTTTACAGCATAACGTGTATCGACTAGTGCTGCGGCAATACTCTTGTCGACAGAGATGCCACGATAACCGGTGGTAACATAGCCAACCACTTCGTCGGCATCGTTGAGCACTTCATAGCCATGGCGGGCTATCGCTCTGTCGGCAAGTTCGAGGCCAATGAGTTTACGAGGAGCACCCTCGGCCTTCTGGCGTGCAATAACTTCACGGCCAATAAACTCCGGCTTGTCAAGTTTGACAAACATTGACAAACATGCTTCGACAGGTGAAATATCGTCAGCGAGCTCATCACCGTACAGAGGCAGGCCAACCTCAAAGCGAAGCGTGTCGCGACAACCGAGACCGCATGGTTCGACACGCCCGGAATCCATCAGCTGATCCCAGAGTGAACGTATAGTGTCGTGATCAGAATAGATTTCAAATCCATCCTCACCGGTGTAGCCTGTACGGCTCACCAATATATGCTTTCCGTCGAGTTCTGATTCCTTGAAAGTATAGAACTCAAGCTCTTTACAAGCAATGCCAAGAACCTCTTCCATGATTTTCTCTGAGTCGGGCCCTTGCACAGCAAGTTCGCCAAGATCATCACTGAGCGGGTCAATCTCTATATCATAACCATCGGCATGACCATTGATCCAAGCCATGTCCTTGTCTATGTTGGAAGCATTGATGACGAGGAAAAAATTATTGTCGCCACGCTTGTAGACAAGTAAATCGTCCACCACTCCGCCTTCCGGATTGAGCATCATACCATAGAATATCTTACCGGCAGGAGCTCCGGTGACATCATTGGTGAATATGTGATTCACATAGCGTTCGGCATCCGGACCGGAAATATTGACTTCACCCATGTGGGAAACGTCAAATACGCCACAAGCATTGCGTACGGCATTATGCTCCTCGACTATCCCTTTATACTGGATAGGCATGTCAAATCCGCCGAAAGGGCTCATCTGCGCGCCCATCGCCACGTGTTTGTCATGCAAGCATGTTTTTTTAATCTCTTCCATTTTGTTGTGTTGTTTGATGGTATTTTTGTAGTTTAACTATTATCAGAAAAGTATGTTTACGAAAGCTTCAACTGTAAGCCCGGGGATTATCCTGCCGAGTTGCAATGATTCGAGTGCCGACCTTACTGCGTCGCGGTCATAATCCACGCCTTGCAGTATGCCGGAGATCTCGGCTTCAGCATCGGTAGTCTCCAGGAAGTCACCGTTGATTGTCAAGGATGTAATCTTACCACGGTTGACCGACAAGCTTACCGCAATCTCGCCCACTCCGTCAATTCTCTCTGACACATTGACTGACCCTTTTGGATTCTTACCGGCCAGCCATTGCGATGCATAGTATTCACTCTCGATATGTTGTATTTCCTTGATGGCCTCATCATCGAGAATCAGAGTTTCGCCATCAATCATAGTGTCGATTATATGGCGTTTGAATTCCTCGATACTGAGATTAGGAAGATGCTCGCGGATAGTAGTTACACGGCTGCGTGTGGAAGCCACCCCATGTGAGGAAAGTTTTTTGGTCGATGGACAGAGTGCGTTTGTCATCCTGTCAACATCGAAATCATACAACATTGTGCCGTGTACGATACTTCGACCAGGGATATGATAGTAAGAATTCCCGGAAACTTTTCGGTCGGCTATCAGGACATCGTTACGAGAGGTATCAGACGCATCAAGGCCTAACAAACGAAGTGCGCGTACCACACTTGAAGTGTAATGGGAAAAAGTAGTAGCGACATCGTCAGATGACGTGATGTAGGAGAACATGATGTTATTCATATCGGCCACTACGGCCCCTCCTCCACTTTTCCGGCGACATATATCCACATTATTATATCGGCAGTACTCTACATTGACCTCTTTTTCAATCATCTGATTTCTACCAACAATCACAGTGGGGTCAACCTGCCACATAAAGAAAAATTCCCTGTCGTTGTAATTACGTGCGAGGTATTCCTCCATGGCAAGATAAAACGGCAGCCTGTGTTTGCTGTCGGATTGAAGCCGGACTAAATCCATGATATAATTATGGTAAGGTTAACGGCTACAAAAGTAATAATTAAATTATTTACTACGACAAATTAATTTTATGTTTTAGGACATGGATTTTAACAAAAAAACCAAATGTGACAATAAAAAAGGTGACAGAGGCGTTATATGAGTAAATTGAGTATCTCAAGTTCATCACTAATTTTTTATTTTTCACCAACCTGTTATGCCTATGGATAAAATTTCTACTCCTTCCACCCTATTTCAACCTTCAGCAGACAAGTGCATCCCTACGCCTCGTAAATCAACGCTTGCAAAGATCAAGCAGTTTGCAAGAGCCTATACCTATAATCAGGCCGCAGGAACTTTGGGTGGCTTCATACTGAATTAGTCTTCCCTCCATCACACCAAACATGTCGGTCTGTATAATCCTTGCAGTGGTGTTTGCCGCCATTGCTGCATTAGCGTTGCTGCGTTCACAGAAACTGTCGGCCCAGCTTTCATCCCTTCAGGAAGAGAACAAAAGTCTTATTATCTCAGTCGAAACCCGAAAGGCTGAGCTTGCCACAATGAGTGAGCTTGACCGGACAAGACAGCAACAGATAGAGAGTTCTCTTGCGAGGCTTGATGCCGCCAATGAACAGTTGGCATCAACACGTGAAGAGAATGCTCGTCTATCGGCAAGTCTACGTCATTACCGCGAGGAGGAGGAACTGAGGGAGAGGCATCTTGAAACTCATTTCAGGAATCTGGCCAACGATATTCTTAAGCAAAACTCTGTGGAGTTCAAGGCTCAGAACGAAGAACGCCTCAACCAGATTCTTGATCCGCTGAAAGCTAATCTCGATGATTTCCGTAAGACGGTTGCAGAGACATATAATAATGAGGCCAGGGAAAGATTTTCGCTCTCCGAACGCATCAGAGAACTGGTGGACCTTAACCAGTCAATCTCCAAAGAGGCCCGCGAACTTGCGGATGCCCTTCGAGGCAACAGTAAAGTGCAAGGCGACTGGGGCGAAATGGTGCTTGAATCAATCCTTGAGAAGTCAGGACTTCAGAAAGGTGAAGAATATTTCATCCAGGCAACAACTGACGAGGGAGGCAATACGCTACGCAACGAAGAGGGACGGAACCTGCGCCCTGACGTAGTGGTGAAATATCCCGACGGACGATGTGTGATAATTGATTCCAAGGTCTCCCTGACAGCGTTTGTTGATTATGTGAATGCCGACGACGAGGAAACTAAAAAAAGAGCAGCCATAAGGCATATCCGCTCGGTGAAGAGCCATATTGACGAACTGGCACGGAAAAGCTACCAGGACTATGTGGGCGAAGCCAAACTTGACTTCGTGATGATGTTTATCCCTAACGAGCCGGCTTATATAGCAGCTATGCGCCTTGACCCTACTCTTTGGCAGAATGCCTATGACAGCAAGGTGCTGATAGTTTCACCCACCCACTTGGTGTCAGGCCTACGCCTCATAGCTCAATTATGGAGCAGGGACCGCTATACTAAAAATGCAATAAAAATCGCAGAAGAGGCCGGGAAGATGTATGACAAATTCGCTGACTTCACCGCCGATATGGAACGCATCGAGAAAGCTATCAATTCCACTCAGAAGGCCTACTCGGACGCTATGACCAAACTATCGTCAGGTAAGGGCAACCTGGTGGCTCGTGCGCAGAAAATGCAAGCATTGGGAGTGAAAGCATCCAAGCAGTTAGCGTCTTCAACCCTTAGCGCTGCCGACGAAGATTAGGAGGAATAACAATTAACAATTGCGCCGCTGACAGAGGTATGTAGTCATACATGTCAGCGGCGCTGTGTTTCGATATAATCAGAGGGCTAATTATTCATCCATGGTGAATCCGGCATTGTATACAGCATCCCTTATCAACGCGGGAGCAACGTCGCCCTCCACGATTGCCTTACCGGCTCCGAGGTCAACAGTTACGGATGATACACCGGGAAGTGAAGAGATAACTTTCTCTATTGTGGCTCTGCAATGAGCACAGGCCATGCCTTTGATTTGATATTCTTTTGTCATATTATCAATATTTTCGGTTGAGTGATTATGTTTGTGTGATTTTGATTTGAACGCCGAGTATATAAGAAGTCCGGCGAGTAAGAGTGAGCATAAAGTCTCGAATATGCCAAATGACACGTGACATCCAGCAATCGCAGGAGCAGCATCCGGCATGAACCAATGACGCGGAAGAAGATAGTCGATCGCAAGGCCAAACATCATGGCGGTGACCACAACTGACAGGATATAGATGAACGTCGACTTACGCCCCATTGACTTGTTGAGAATCATGACTGAGGCAAAGTTGGCGGCAGGACCGGCCATAAGGAGCACAAAACCTACACCTGGGGTAAGCCCCTTGCAAATCAATGAAAGAGCAATGGGAATTGAGCCTGTGGCACAGATATACATAGGCACAGACACTACCACCATCACCAACATGGCCAAAAGCGGATATTTGCTGAGGCTTATGAACAGATTATCAGGAACCAAGACAGTGATGAGGGCTGCGACTATAAGACCGATAACAAGCCATTTGCCAACACTTGCCACCATATCGACCAAGCCATATCTCACGGATTCAATGAGTTTTTGTCTCATTGAAAGTGATTCGGAAGACTCGACAGAGCAGCAATCTGACTCCTCTGCCAGAGTTTGTACCTGTTCAGTGCTTTTGTCAAATTTGTTGACAGCCAAGCCTCCCATCATCGCCCCTACGAGGGCTGCGACCGGTCTGATTATAGCAAACGGTAATCCGAGAAGTGAATAGGTGGCTGCGATGCTATCCACACCGGTCTGAGGGGTAGCTATGAGGAATGAGGTCGAGGCTCCTTTGGATGCCCCTTGTCGACGAAGTGAGACCGCTGTGGGCAATACTCCGCACGAACAAAGAGGTAACGGTATGCCAAGCATCGCCGCTTTAAACACCGGTTTCCAACCATGTCCTGAAAGATGACGCGACATCATGGATGGCTTCACAAAAACATGCAGGAATCCGGCAATAAGAAACCCCAATAATATATAAGGTGACATCTCGTTGACAATCGAGAGCAAGGAAATTATAAAATGAGAGAAATTCATAACTTTGACATTTACTTATTCTGACTAAATGATTTCAACTGTCCCACATCAGGCGTTAAACAAACAGTTAAATCTTTCAATGCAAAGTTACTACATATAAGTCCCTTGGGCGTTACACAATTTCGGATAAATTTTACAGATTTGCCAATGTGCAACGATTATGCCGGTAATCTCTAAACTTCACTGATGCTTTTGCGTTCGCGCGATGAGCGCATATACTCGGTAGGGGTAAGCCCAGTCACTGATTTGAACTGTCGCGACAGATGGGCCACGCTCGAATAGCCTGTCTTGTATGCTATCTCGCTAAGTGTCAATTCGCCATAGTTAAGCAGCTCCTTGACCCATTCTATTTTCTGGGCGATGTGGTATTTTTCAATTGTCCGTCCTTCCCGCGCCGAGAAAATGCGGCTCACAGTGTCATAATTAACACCAAGATGGCTGTCAATACAGTCAGAGAGATTATACCGGCAATCCTCCTCCTCACGGATGTGGTGCAGGATAGCCATCTTTGCCTTCTCCACAAGGGCTTCCTCGTTGTCACGTATGCGGCTGAACCCATTCTCCTCAAGCAGTTGGTCAAGTTTATGCAATGTAGTTTTGTCAGGGGTACCTGCTATTACAGCCTTACCCAATGAAATGTCATCTGTGGGCAGATCCAAAGAGTCAAACACTCTTTTCACTGCCTCTACACAATGATTACATACCATATTTTTAATCAAAATCTCCATCGTGCTAACTTTGTTTTTTTGAGGTTTCGGGATGATATTCCACCACAATTACTTCCCTTGTTTTATCGGTCACTGCAAAATGTCGAGAGGCTCGCATGCCTACTATCCAAAGTATTAAATCACCGCGCAAAAGTAATGGGATGGATTCTTTCTTGTCCACCGGTATCTTGGCGTCACTGAATATATCGCTGACAAGTCTTGAACCTTTCATGCCAAACGGTGAGATGCGGTCGCTTTTACGCCATGAACGGATATGAAATTCAGGAGAGCCATCATGTATGGTGGCATCGAAATATACGCAATAACGATTGTCTTTATTTTGACTGAGGACAGAGGTGAACTCATCACGAGTAATTCGTCGCATGCTGAACGGTGGAGAGTCCAGCTCCACATTGCAATCGTCCACGGAGGCATCAGTGACCGCCATCGGTATTAAATGTCCCCTGTCAAGCAAAAATGAAATAGAAGGTGATGAGAATTTCAGCCCGGACGCAAGGCATCGGCCATTTTCGTCCAAAGCGCCAAGCATATTCTTGACCTGGGTCATGTTTATGCCAAGCGGTGACAGCAACTCATAGAGAACTATCGCTGGATGCGGCTCAGTGGTGATGAGCCGTGACAAGTCAATCACCCCACCCTCCTCGACATATTTACGCCGAAGGGTTTCCACGGCATCGGTATACAAGCCATAATTATCCTTAAGACATGCTACTGATGTAGCAATACCGTCGGCGGCTCCGGGAAATAAGCGCTGCAACTCCGGCATTATGATATTGCGCAGACGGTTGCGGCTAAAATCATTTTCCAGATTAGTATGATCGGTCACATAGTCGAGACCTGATACTGCTAAATATTCCTCAATCTCTGCACGAGTCACATCGAGCATCGGTCGTATGATATTGCCGGACTTTGGCATCATGCCTTTAAGGCCTGCAATCCCGCTACCACGTAGCAAATTAAGGAAAAAAGTCTCTATGTCATCCTCGCGGTGATGCCCCACAGCAACCACTGCGCCACGGCCATCGCGTATCATGGATTCCCACCACTCGTAGCGCAAGGTACGGCATGCCATCTCAACAGATTCGCCAGTGGCTTCCCGCTGCATGGCGACATCAAAATCGCGTTTGACGAAGGGAATATGGAGAGAATCACATAACAAACGGCAGAACTGCTCGTCACGGTCGCTCTCCTCTCCCCGCAAATGGAAATTACAATGAGCGGCAAGAATATCGTAGCCGAGACAATGCATCACCGCCAGCAGGGCCACTGAATCAGCACCTCCACTCAGACCGACAATCACACGACATGTCTTGTCGGCAAGATGATGCTCAGTTATAAACCGATTTATTTTATTGATGAAAATATTTCCCATATTTCACGCAAATTTACTACATTTGCTCCATTAATACCTACCTAATATGAAAAAAATCTTCTCCTGCGCACTCTTTTCGGTAGTCATGCTTACTGCTTGGGGTGCAGCTAAACCTCAGATGCAGGTCGACACCGTGAAAATCAATTCGGTCAACAACATCGTGTCACCAATGAAAGTCACAGTAGCTCTCCCTGAAACATATCTGGCAAAAGGTGATACGGCCCACTATCCGGTGGTGTACCTACTTCATGGTTACAGCGACGACTATTCGTATTATCCCAAACGTATGCCTCTCGATTCGGTTGCTTCAGCTTACAACATGATTATTGTATGCCCCGACGGCCGAGACAGCTGGTACTGGGATTCACCGGTCAATCCTGACTTCCAGATGGAGAGTTTTTTCACCCAAGAGCTTGTACCGACAATCGACTCGCTCTACCGTACCAGGAAATCACCTGAGCAAAGAGCAATAGTCGGCCTGAGTATGGGCGGACATGGTGCCTTATGGCTTGCGATGCGCCACAGTGATATATGGAAAAATGCCGGCTCGATGAGTGGCGGAGTCGACATTACCAAGCGTGAATTCCATGACCAATGGCGCATGAAAGAACGTCTTGGAGAATTCAAGGACAATTCCGTAAGGTGGGGCGAACATACAGTGGCTGCTCTTGTGCCGGGATTACAACCAGGCCAGCTCAACATAATATTTTGCTGCGGTACGGAAGATTTCTTCTTTGATGTCAACAATGAACTCAGCAAAAGTCTGAATGACCACCGTATAGGGCATACATATTTCACAGCCACGGGTGATCATTCATGGCCTTACTGGAATAAGGTTATCTACCCTATCCTCGATAATTTCAAGAGTCATTTCGACTCAGGGAAATAATCTTTAATCCTCAATCATCAGAAACTCTCCGTTTATATCAAAGACATACGTATCAGGGCCGGGTATATTGACGTCAACCTCATATACCTTGCCCTTTTTAAATTCTACGGATTCAACAGTCTGGCTCAAGCCTTCTTTTTCGAGGCGTGAGAAAGCCTTATGAGGAAGAATGTCCTTGACAATGGACGAAGCTATGTAGGCACGGTCGGGTGCATCAATTTCTGTAACGGTGCCTTGCGCATCAAATTCGATGTCTATACCGTTGGTCAGTTCGACTTCGTATTTACCTTTAGCGAAATATTTTTCACATTTTGCCACATTTGAATCCTTGAAGTGCTTCTCTACAAATTTTCGGGCTTTTTCAGGGAGTTGCTGGTAGTTTTCCGAGCCGGCAACAACCAATCCCGGCATACCGCCATTATTATATCGTGGTGCTTGCGCAAGCATAGCAGGGGAAGCGCACATAAACATAAGGGCCACAGCCGCCGACATAAAAATACTCTTTTTCATGATTTTTCATAGTTATGGCATAATGCCGCTCCATTCCTGCATAGCGGTGGTGAAGCGACAACATGCCTGGTTTGTCATTTTATATTAATAACATAACTGATAATAGAATTGTTGCGATGCAACAACTGTGGGCCGCGATGATGAGGTTGTTTATGAGACAGATACTTGTGACAGACACTAATGTAATTCTATCAGATCATCCCAGTTGGTTGTCGGACTCCCCGACCGATATTCATGTCGGATTATATCCTTGAATGCAGAGGCCTTCCCCTTTCCTCTTTCATGGGTGTACTGCTGTGAACCAAGAATCACTGTGTCTCGTCCCTGCGAATGATTTATTTCGTCCAAAATACAGTCGAGTTTTCGGCGTTTTTCATTACGCTCAGGTGAGAATTCAAACAAATCGGGTTGGTAGATATCATTTTTGCTCACACCCATAAGTATAACTCCTGCCTTCTTGTAGGAATAGCCTGACCTATATATCAGTTTCAATGCTTGCTGGGCACCCGCTACAATGTCAAGCGAAGACGATGACGGTGTGGAAAGACGATAATCCAAAGTATTGCCATATTGGGCTACGTCTTTACGGAATCGATTGGTGACGATGTATACCCCGACAATGGCAGCCACAGATTCCTGCCTGCGTAGTTTCTCAGCACATCTGGCAGCAAAGTTCGCCACATGGGTCGACAGCAATTTATAATCGCTGACAGGATGCTCGAAACTCCGGCTGACAGTGATACTCTTCCTGGTGGCCATCTCCTCATCGGGAATACAATCCATCCCATTGAGTTCACGCCATGTGCGCAACACCGCCACATTGTAACGAGTTTCCACCCATTCAGATGGCATTACAGAAAAATCCCAGGCACTACTGATACGCTGGTCAAGCATCTTGCGTTCAATGCGTCGTCCTATACCCCATACATCTCCAATATCGGTAAGTCTCAAAGCCTTCTCGCGTTTCTCTTCACCATCAATAACGCAACATTTGTTATATCCGGGATATTTCTTTGCAAAAGACACGGCCAACTTAGCCAGAGTTTTATTACGTGCAATCCCGATACTCAACGGCATTCCGGTCGCTTTACGAATCCAGGCAGCCTGCGCCTCGCCCCACCGCTTCGCTTCATCCATAGCCATATCGGGAAGCACACAGAAGGCCTCGTCTATAGAATATCGGAAAAAAGATGGGGCAGCTTTACGAAGCAGACTCATCACGCGGGCTGTCATGTCGGCATACAGCTCATAGTTGGAAGAGAAGGCTATTACCTGACTTTCTCCATACATCTGACGCATCTGATAGTATGGCATTCCCATTTTGACCCCCAACTTCTTAGCTTCGGAACTTCTGGCCACAACGCAGCCATCATTGTTAGAGAGTACCACCACCGCTTTCCCCTCAAGGTCAGGACGGAACACACGCTCACAACTAACAAAGCAATTGTCACAGTCACAAATGGCGTAGAGCATATCCGGGTTGGCGAATCAATTCTTCTTCCACTGCTTTATGGTCCAGGCCACTACACCCCATATCCTGAAGTCATCATCTTCATTCACACGGATAGGTGAAAAATTAGGATTGGCCGGACGCAAAAGTATATATCCCTCGTGACGATGACCGAGATCGAGATATTTTATGGTGAATTCATTATTCACAAAGGCGACCACGATATCGCCATCAACAGCATCGGCAGCACGGTCAATAACGGCGATGTCACCATCACAGATGCCGGCTTCAATCATTGAGTCGCCATAAACGCGCCCATAAAAAGTTGACTCCGGATGGCGTATCAAGTCGCGGTTAAAGTCTATAGAGTCATTGCCATATCCGTCAGCCACGCTCGGAAAGCCAGCCTTAATAGCCGAGGCAAACGGCAGCGAACAGGTCGTGCCAAATTCCGCATCAAGGATTTTGATATATTCAGGTATAGTTTGCATGGATATGAACATGTGAGAAACGAGTGAGCTTTCCGTGCAAATTTAATTATAAAATTTCAATATCCGTGATTAGATGAAGATATTTTTACTTTACCCACCTGCGGAGATGTATCGTACACAACGTGATATTCCTTCAGCGCGCTGGAAATGCTGAAAAGAGTGCCGTAGCTATTGAGCGTAAATATTATCCACATGAAATGAAACCGCTGCTTACACGGTCATGTTCAAAACTATTGCTGACGGTAGTTCAATATCTGTCGGCTTCAGCACCTATGGCAACCAGCACCTGTTCTCGGATACATTCGGTCGCTCAAGTGTCCTAACAAAGGAAAATCTAAAAGATTTAGCGACACTGATGGAAAATGCCACATTCCTTGATGACTCGACACTTTCACATCCACGATCTGACGACCTTCAGCACTTTTATTATTGCAAGACCTCCCTTCGATGAGTGGAAATTAGAATAAATGTTGCCAAGATGGTGAAGATTCGCTCAAATGCCGGTGGTCGGAACAAGGTTTCGCAATGACCCTCCATACAGAAAGAGAGTATGGTGGCATGCTATAGGACAGCGTCTGTGAGCCGACCATCGCTTCTGCTGACTGTGGGACAGAATCATCCGCATCAGGATGGCCCATAAGGAGTGTACCTGAAATTATTGAGGGGCTATCTGTGGTGTCAGGAAGTGAGACTGATGTATTGACTTCGACCGGAAGCAGATTAACAAGTTTCACAATATATTCACCACTCCTCTCATCCCAAAGCACTGAGGAAGCGATACGTGACACAACTTTGGCATTATCTGAATCAATCTCGACATTGGCGGGCAAATAGCATGACGCTGAATTTTGTCCGAACAATTGCTGCACATAGTAATCAACCGTTGGACGAACATCTGAATTGCTGAAATATATCAAATCAGGACGCCACTGTGTATGATTATCCTTGGCCAACAACGGCGCGTAGGACGTCATGCTTACGACATCACCGTTACGCTCCACGCTTGTGAGATAGACGGCCTCGGTGAGCGCCGTCTCTATTGTGCTTGCTCTGTCGGGCCGATGAGAAGCGTATTCACCCAAATAAACCTGAGTGGCTTCGCGAGGATAAGAATCGTAGTAATCCTGGTTGTAAATCAGCCATCCTGGTGATACATAGTAATGCTCGTCCACCATCGGCACATCAAGCTGACGAGCGAGTGTCCAGCCCTCGCGGTAGTCGGTACCCTCATGAAAAGGACCAACCGTACCGATCACTGTGATTTCAGGATAGTGAGTTCGCACGGAGTCATAAATCATTTTAAATCGGGTGGTGAAAACGTCTGTTATCATATCCTCATTCCCTATGCCGATATATTTAATATTGAACGGCTCGGGATGACCGGCAGCAGCTCGTTTCGAGCCCCAGACAGTAGAGGTATCACCATTGGCATACTCTATAAGGTCCAGTATATCCCCTATATAGGCCTCCATCTCCGCCATCGGGAGTCCACCTTGCTGCCCCTTGGAAGTCACAGCATCATGCGAATGGTGTCCCGGTCTGCCGGAATTCTGACAGGGTACACCTGCAGCCAAAACAGGCACCGGCTCTGCTCCGATATCCTCGCAGAAAAGAAAATATTCGTGATATCCAAGTCCTCTTGTTTGATGATACCCCCATAAATTACGCAGCGGTCGTCTGGCTTCGAGAGGCCCAATGGAGCCTTTCCAGTCATATATGTTATCCACACCGTCGCCATGAGCCACACACCCTCCCGGAAATCTCACGAAACGAGGATGGAGGTCGGCCAACGTTTGTGCGAGATCTGCCCTCAGCCCATTTTTACGACCTTTGAATGTGTTAACCGGGAAAAGTGACACCATGTCTATGTCAAATGTGCCGGTGGATAGAGGCTCTATTGCCAACTCAGCATCCGCTGATGATGACATCGATGTAAGAGTAAGATTGACTGTTTGCCACTCCTTTGAATTTCGGATGTCAAATAACTTCTCACCAAGGCAATCGCCGGCCGAATCACGAAGCTCTATGCGAAACTTCGCACCGTTATTTCCCCTGATTCTCATTGAAAAATCATAATCTTCTCCACCCTTTATATTTATGCCGTCATAACCTGTATTTATCACTAATACCCCAGGCTTTGACACCACAAGATGAAGATAATGGGGATTATTCAAATGAATAGGTGCTATGGTATCGATAGAAGAGTGAAAACTATCCTCGTCTCCAGCAATCCGCCAAGCAGTCAAGGAATTCCATTCTGCATCACCGGGTCTTTCAGATGCCGAATATTCAAAATCACGATTTTGAATCAACTCACCGTAAAGCCCTCCGTCGGCAGCATAGTTTATATCCTCGAAAAACACGCCTATAAGCTTGTCACTGATTGATTTTGTCACAGATCTATCAACTGAAACTTTGTAGACCGGCGATTGAAGACCGGCAAAACGTTCGGCATCATCGGCCATGCGCTCGGCATAGAGTTGATTCAAACTGTCTCGCCGGGCAACGAATTCAGTCAGTTTGCTTACCAAACCCATTGGTACTTTTCTTACTGTGCCATCAACCTCTCGGCCATTCACTGTCATCCGAATGGCATCTGTGATTCGTGTCGGTACCATCCGATAGGACTGTGGACTCCATGATATGAAATCGGATGTTGTGGCTGACGCGAGCACCGGCTCGGCAGGGTCAGCAATCCATGTAAGCTCCCACATGCCGTCGGAATTGCAGGAGAGAACAGGCGTAAACATCTTTTTATGACTTCCCCACGGTCCAAAATCGGAATTTACGAAATTAACCCCTTGACCGATTGAAACCCAAACATCATCCTGCGCAGATTTCCATGCTAATTGTAGCCCCGAATTTCCGTCGGCAGCCGAAAAAGCTGCCATTTCCACACTATCGGTAAGACAGGTGGACTGAGCATGTGAAAATGACGGTAGAATAAGTGGCGCGAGTAGAGATGCAAGAATGCTACGTTTCATGGAAGGGGAATTTTCAGGTTGGTGTTAGTTAATTTGCAAAATTACAAATATATACGAATTGACAGAAAATAATACTCAAAATTTACAAATAAAAATTTGGCCGGCTGATTTTAATAAACCAACCGGCCAAACTATATAGTTTTCAAAACCTTAAGACTGTTAACAAGTCTTTTCGTCAAGATAAGGATTCAATTCATTCCATTTGTCAATAGGAGGCATTACCCCCATAGCTATAACCTCATCACGCAGGGCACAGAGATGTTTGTAGCTTTCCTCCAGTTCTTTTTCTTCCTCCGGAGTTCCGGTGATAGGACGGCATGTGACTCCATCCTTTGTGATGCTTGTCTCCATAGCCATCATTATATGACTGAATTTATCATTGTTGACATATACGCCTGCCGGCCAACGGAACGGCTTTCCGCCCATAGCAGCGGCAATCATTTCTATAGACAAATAAGCCGGGCTTTGGAATGAGGAACGACCACGAAGCTCGATGATGCGTTTACCACCCTGGATAACTCGTTGCTTAAGTTCTTCCCAGTCCTTTTCAGGAAGGATCTCGGTGCCTATAATCTCCGTCAGAGGTTTGCCGTCAACTTTTGTGGTTGAGGCAAACACAGCCATCTGCTCACCGTGGCCTCCATAGGTACGACAGTTTACTATCTCGTCGGCCGGAATCTTGAATTGTTTAGCCAATTCATTGCGTAGACGAGTGCTGTCCAACGCCGCAAGGGTGGTGACCTGCGAAGGTTTAAGTCCTGAGTACAACAAAGTAATCAATCCGGTTATGTCGGCAGGATTGAATATAACTGTAATATGTTTTACATCAGGACAATAAAGGCGTACATTCTTGCCGAATTCCTCGGCAATTGCAGCATTACCCTTCAAAAGGTCCTCACGAGTCATTCCTGCTTTACGTGCAGCGCCACCTGAATTGACGATATACTTGGCTCCGCTGAGAGCCTCTTTGACGTCAGTTGTATAGGTAATGTTGACATCCTCAAAGCCACACTGAAGCAGCTCTTCAGCCACACCTTCAAGTGCAGGGCCATAAGGATCATAAAGACAAATATTAGGAGTCAGGCCCATCATTATCGCAGTCTGAGCCATGTTTGAGCCGATCATGCCGGCAGCTCCGACAATGACCAGTTTTTCGTCTGTAAGAAATTCCATAGTGAGTAAAGTGTATTATAAGGAATATGTTTATATACTATCTATATAACTTCTATGGAATGATTTTGTTGATACGTTTTAGATTATTTAATTATACCGCGACAGGCGCCCTAAAGTCTGATGATACTGATAGAGAGTGTCAAGGTAATCTTTATGGGCAGAGAGGAAGAAATTTACCTCCTGAAGATAGGTGAGGAAATTAATCTGTCCTCCATCCAAGGCTTTTCGTAATAGTTTAAGATTTGAATCGTCCTTGACCACCTCTTCATAGCGGTCAAGGAAACGGCGCAGCACCTGGGCCTGACGGTATAGGCTATTGAATTCGCTGGCACGAGCAGTCAATTTCATTTCCGCATCCACTTTGGCCGCCTCCATTTCAAAAGTAGCAGCCTTCACCTTGTGCTTGCGCGAGAGGAATGGTAACGTGACACTGAAAGAAAAGCCATTGAAAATGTCTCCCATTTCATATTCATAATTATATCCCAGAGAGAATCCCGGATATCGGCTTAACCGTTCAACACGTACCACCGATGCGGCCGCATCAACCGAAGCCATTGCAGCCGCATATTCCGGATCACGTTCACGAAGCATATTTATATCAGGGACAAAAGCTGACATGGGCAGTTCGGGATAATCTGTCCCTAACTTATCAAGAAGTGCAGCCACATCCTTCCCTCCGTTCATGACCTCAAGAGATGCCACTTGCCCTTCATATTCAACCCTCAATGTTTCCAACTCCTTGTCCACGCTTATCTTCTCTATAACAGCTTTATTATAATCAAGCCGAGTCTCTGAGCCATCCTCCATAGCCTTCTTGTAATTGTCAGCCAAGGTTGCCATTCCATCAGCCATGTCAGACACAATGTTAATACGCTGCTTTGTGTAAATCAAATCGATGAGGAGCAATCGTGCCTCCATACGAGTGTCAAGCAAAGTAGCCTCTCGGAGATATTGCATGGCTGTCGAGGATGTTTCAATAGCTTTACGACGCGCGGCATATACACCTGGCCAGTCAAAAGATTGTGATAACGACAGACTCAGTTTATTACCGACACTGCCGGCTCCCCACACATGGTCAAAGCCAAGTTCAGGAGCCTCGAGCTGATTCTCCCCTTTGAGGCCTTCAATTTTTGCCTCATCGGATAAGGTTGAGTACCTCTGAGTGAGATTATTTTTCACGACAGTGTTAAGCACCTCGTCAAAATCAGAGGCGAAACTAATAATGGCGCAGGTGAAAGATAGGATCAATGAGATGCGTCGCTTCATAAAAATTTTATAATGTTGATTTATGTTTTTTCTTTTGTGTGAGGTAATAAGCCAAAGGCACAATAAATATATTAAGGACAGTAGAGGTGAGGAGACCACCTAAGATTACTATCGCAAGCGGTGACTGGATTTCGTTGCCAGGTTTATCTCCGTTGATAGCCAGAGGTATCAACGCCAATGCAGAGCTCAAAGCCGTCATCAAGATAGGATTGAGACGATCTGTAGAGCCTAACATAATACGTTCCATAAGTCCCACTCCATGGTCACGCAATTGGTCATAGCGGGACATCAGCAACATACCGTTTCGGGTCGTGATACCTAACAACGATATAAATCCGATGATAGCAGGGATGTTCAATTCGCCAGAAGTGACACATAGGAGGAAAATGCCACCTATGATGGCCAACGGCATATTTAAAAGGATAATAGCAGCCTGGGTGGCATTATGGAACTGTCCGTACAGAAGGATAAATATTATCACCAATGCTATCAATGACACGAGCATAAGTGTACGTGAGGCCTCGGCTTCATTTTCAAACTGGCCACCATAATTGATATAGTATCCTTCCGGGAGTGTTATTTCCTCACCAATCTCCTCTTTGATATCGTCAATGACGCTTTTCAAGTCTCTGTCCGCGACATTTGCAGAGATAACTATACGCCGGCTTACATTCTCACGGTTAATCGTGTTAGGCCCAGACGAAGAAACCACATCCGCAATCTCCGACAAAGGGATTTTACCTTTAGGGGAATCAATGGTTAATACCGAAATATTCTCTATTGTGGATCGGCTCTCCGGGGCGACTTTAAGCGTCAGATTATAAGGTATACCATTCTCATATACCTGAGAGACTTTCTCTCCGCTTAAAGCCACGTTTACGAATTCGGTAAATTCATTTACCGGAATGCCATAGTAGGCCAACATGTCACGTTTCGGACGGATGTCGATTTGCGGGCGCTGCACCTGCTGTTCGATGTTCACATCAACCACGCCATCTATCCCCGAAATATGTTTCTTTATCTGATTTCCGATATTAAACAAACGTGTCAAATCATCACCGAAAAGCTTTATGGCAATCTGCGCTTCCGTGCCCGAAAGCATAGCGTCGATGCGATGGGATATCGGCTGACCGATCTCAATATTCGCACCCGGCAGATGCGAAAGTTCATGACGCAAATCAGCTAAAAGCTCTTTACGGCTACGTCCATTATCAAGAGTATAAGGAGCTTCAATTTCTGAAACATTCACGCCTAAAGAGTGCTCATCAAGTTCTGCTCTACCGGTCTTGCGTGCAACAACTGAAATTTCGGGCATAGAAAGTATGATTCTTTCAGCCTCACGACCTAATCGGTCGCTCTCCTCCAGAGATATCCCTGGCAAAGTGCTCACATTGATAGTAAGTGAGCCCTCGTTAAAACCGGGGAGGAAACTACGTCCTAATGTGAAAAATAAGCCTAAAGCGACTGCAAACAGAACTCCTGTTGCAATAAAAATAGGCTTTATCGCCTTGAACGATTTATGGAGAGCCTTCTCATAACCGATACGAAGTTTGCGTGCAAGCCATGACTCACGATCAAGACTCTTTGCCACCTTGTCACCGCCTAAAAGAAATGAGCAGAGTACCGGGGTGACAGTGAGAGCAACAATAGTAGACGCAATCAAAGCCACGATAAATGAAATGCCAAGTGGTTTCAGCATTCGGCCCTCTATACCGTCAAGGAAAAAGAGCGGAAGGAAGCTCGCCATTATAATCAAGGACGAGTTGAAAATGGGAAGGCGCACTTCCTTGGACGCATTATAGACCACACTTACTATTGGCCTCTTAGCCTTTAGATTCTCACGTAAACGTTTGTAGACATTTTCCACATCAACAATCGCATCATCCACCAGTGACCCGATGGCGATGGCAATACCACCGAGACTCATTGTATTGATGGTAAGACCAAGGAAATGAAGTACCAAAATGGTAATGATAATCGACAAAGGCAACGCAACAAGCGAAATAAGCGTGGTGCGTAGGTTCATCAGGAAGAAGAACAGGATTACTATAACGAAAATAGCGCCTATGAAAAGTGATTCCTGGAGATTACCGATAGAATTGTCGATAAAATCTGACTGACGGAATATATCGGTATTGATTTTTACATCAGCCGGGAAACTACGCTTCAAAATGTCGAGCTGTTGCTCAATCTCTTCCGTAAGTTGTATTGTCCCCACTGAGGGCTGCTTAGTGACTGTAAGAAGTACGGCCGGGTGTGTATTGACCGACGCGACACCCAAACGAGGCTCTTCGGCACCGACTTTCACCTCCGCGATGTCAGATAAGCGCACTATGCCATTCACGTCGCTCTTAATAACCGCCTGGGCCAATATCTCGGGATCAGATGTAGTCACATCACCTTTCACCAGATACTCATTACCGTATTCATAAATAACACCACCGGAAGCATTAGCATTCATGTTGGACACAGCTGCCTTTACCTGTGTCAATGACACTCCATGCTTCTGCATTGCAGCAGGCGATAAAAGAATCTGATACTCTTTTGCGTCACCTCCGATTACTGATACCTGCGAAATTCCTGAAATAGACAGCAGGCGCGGACGTATCTGCCAGTCTGCTATGGTGCGCAGTTCTTCTGTATCGGTAATCGAGTCGGAGGTCAGACCGATTATCATTATTTCTCCAAGGATAGATGACTGTGGCCCTAATGTAGGCTTGCCTACTCCTGGGGGAAGAGAACCCTCTGTTTCAGAAAGTTTCTCCGACACAATCTGTCGGGCCCGGTAGACATCTGTGCCCCAATCGAACTCGACCCAGACTACTGAAAATCCAGTGGCCGATGATGACCTCACACGTCTTACACCGGTAGCACCGTTCACGGCTGTCTCTACCGGATATGTGACAATTTTTTCAATCTCCTCCGGAGCCATGCCGGGGGCCTCGGTCATAACAACGACCGTTGGCGCGTTGAGGTCAGGAAATATATCAACCTCGGTTTTCATCATGACAATCATACCGTAGATCAGCAGCAATCCTGATATGATCACCACAGCTAACCTGTTGTCAAGCGATATTTTTATAATTCTATTAAGCATAACAAGTGCCGGATTGATAATTAATGAGAGTGAGAATGACCTTCAGGAACTACAGTCGACGTTTCTGCCAAGCGCACAAAAGTAGTGCCAGCCACAACCACGGAATCATCAGAGGCAAGACCAGACTTAATTTCTACTTTCCGCCCATCACTTTGTCCTACAGTAACAGGCTGTTTCTTGTATCCATGATCATCTATCTTGACATACACAAACTTCTCGCCCATCTGCTCAGAAAGAGCCTCAACAGGAACTGACAAGACCTCGGCCGTTTCATTCCCTATCAGATAGACTTCAACAGGAGCACCCGGGATTACAACTCCGGGGTTGTCGAATGAGAAATACACCGGTATATAACCTGGTGTCTCGGTAGCGGCACAGGATGAGTTGGAGAGAAGGCGTCCATTGTAATCACTCAAAGACACTGGTGATTCATCGGCAAGAATAGTGGCCGACTGAATAAGAGGGAGAAAAGAGACTTCACGTTGTGGAAGCAAGGCTTTTAATGTGAGACGTGTAGAGCGAGCCACTGATGCAATCGGTGCACCGGTCTCCACATACTGGCCGTCGGACACAGAAACCGCATTGATGACCCCAGAAATGGGTGATGTGGCAGCTCCGCCGGCCGCTCTTGAGCTATACGCCGCTTTGGCATTTTCATAAGCCTGCAAGGCATCATTATAGTCTTTTTTCGTCACTATTCCGTCAGCTACAAGTGGCGTGATCCTATCCAGTTCACGCTTAGCCGCCTGGAGAGCTATGCGTGCAGTTTCATTGGCGTCGCCTCCTGACATATTCTTGGCTGAGATAGAGGCTATAGCCTCACCGGCTTTTACTGTTTTACCTTGAGTAATACCTTTGACAAATGATACCACGCCGGAAGTTGGTGCCGTCACAATAGCCTGGTCGGCAGTCGAAGGAAGCACCTCACCTATGACTTTTATTGCAGCACTAAATGGCTTGGAGGTTACGGCCTGCACACTAACTCCGAAGCGCGTGGCATCAGCTGGACTCATCACTATTTCATCATCACCATGGCCATGTCCTTTCTCCTCGGACTCAGCCTCATGGTCATTAGAATGGCAACTTACAAAAAACAAAGCCGATATAATGGCTAAACCTCTGAAACTCATTTTAATACTTCTCATACAAGTGGGTTAATCAGACTAATATTATATAACTTGCCGCCAACCGGCGGAATGTAACCGCAAAATTATCACCTCCTTCCGGCGAAATTGTTACATCTTTTTGTGGAATTATTGCAAAATTACGCAACAAAATCCGCTCTTACAAATCTTTTTGTTTTATCGCTTGGGTATTTTGCCCCTTTTCCCTAACTTTGCATCTCAGATTTTTAAAACCCAAATGGAGACTGACACTATTCTCGAAAATTTAAAGTTCCATTACACTGACTCAGGTATCGGGTCGAAAACTATAATCCTCATGCATGGCTGGGGGTGTAATCACACCACACTTGCATCCGTAGAACGCATAGCACTGGAATGCGGTTATAGAGTCATAAATGTTGATTTCCCAGGTTTCGGAGATTCGGAAGAACCGGATGATGTGTGGGGAGTTGAACAATACACACGTGTTGTCGAGCAATTGGTCAGGAATCTGCGTATCACATCACCTGCCCTTTTGGGGCATTCATTCGGAGGACGTGTAGGTATTCTATACGCGTCGCGCAATGATGTAAGCAAAATGATACTCGTGGACGCTGCAGGAATCAAACCTACAAGGACACTTAAATACTACTGGAAAGTTTATACCTTCAAGGCAATGAAAAGGCTGATGTACTTGATATATGGAAAAGAGAAGGCCGAACTAAAACTTGATGCGCGACGCGCCAAAGCCGGATCAAGTGACTATGCGCAAGCTTCACCTAAAATGCGCAAAATACTCTCGAAAGTAGTGAACGAGGACCTTACGGACAGGCTTTCACTCATCACTGCCCCCACTCTGCTGATATGGGGTGAGAATGACACTGCCACACCGCTTAAGGACGCAAAAAAGATGGAAAAACTCATACCTGATGCCGGATTGGTGTCATTCCCGGGATGTGGCCATTACAGTTTCCTCGATAATCCGGGACAATTCAAGGCTGTCTTGAAGAGTTTTCTCAACTCATGAATCAATTAAACCACAAATATAAATAACCAGTATAAAATGCTATCAATCAGCATAATCGCAATAGTTATCGCAGTCGTCAATGTGGTGCTGGAATTTCGCCGGGATTTGATGATGCTTCAACAAAATTCTTATCGGAACGAACGCTATAACCGGTGGCTATCCACATCGCAGGACACGACCTCGACCATGCGCCTGGTGTCTGGAGCAGTGGTGCTTGCCTCTCTCTCCACGCTTTCCATTCCCATCGTGGCATGCAATCTTGTGGCATTGGTGTCAATTGTGAATATCTTCAACCTGGCAAATAAGAAATATAAGAAACCGTTGGTGATGACACGCCGTGCGTGGCGTATCTTTTCCACAATGTTGCTTTTAGCTGCTATTATCTTAGGTGCAGTGGTTGCTTTCTGCGTTGTCAAAGGTTACTCGCTTGAATTCGGGGCCATCACCGCTCTGCTTATATATTGCTTCTCGCACGTCTTTGCATTGGCTGCAAACTGGCTCCTCAAACCGGTGGAGAAGAGTATCAACCAAAAATACTACAATGACGCGCAACGAATACTTAATTCAATGCCGGACCTCAAAATCATTGGTATTACAGGCAGTTACGGCAAGACAAGCACGAAGCATTATCTAAATCGTATCCTTTCGGAACATTATGATGTCATGATGACTCCCGGCAGCTACAACACGACAATGGGTGTGATACGAACAGTCAGGGAGTATCTCAAGCCTTACAACGAGGTCTTTATCGTGGAAATGGGAGCGAAACAGCCTGGCGACATAAAAGAAATATGCGATCTTGTGCATCCAGAAATAGGTATTATCACAGCTGTAGGCGAGCAGCATCTCGAATCCTTCAAGACAATAGAAAATGTACAGCGCACAAAATTCGAGCTGGTGGATTCACTTCCTGCCGATGGCCTTGCCGTGGTCAATGACGATTTCGAGTATGTGGCAAACCGTGATGTGGATAATGTGAAGTGTATACGCTATGCCGTCTCGACCACCGGCGCCGCTAAGTATGTGGCCAAAGAAATCACCTATTCCCCCACCGGGACAACTTTTACCGTATCTGACTCCCAAGGCAACTCCCTGGAGTTCAAAACCCGCCTTGTCGGAGAATGTAACGTGTCAAATCTACTGGCTGCCATAATAGTAGCGTTGAAGCTCAACGTCCCTGTGGAAAAAATCAGATATGCCGTAAGCCAGATAGAGCAGGTTGAACATCGTCTAAACATGAAGAGAACACCCGGCGGGGTCACAATTATCGACGATGCCTTCAACTCGAACCCTACAGGCTCCAAAATGGCCCTTGATGTCCTCGCAATGATGACTCAGGGCAAACGCATCGTTGTCACACCAGGAATGATTGAGCTCGGTGATAAACAGGAAGAACTCAATGAGATTTTCGGCAAAAAGATAGCCACATGTGCCGACGAAGCAGTGATAGTGGGCGAATATAACCGCGAGGCTATCATAAGAGGCATTGAAAGCGTGGATGACAGGATAGCACGTGTCCATAAAGTCAACACTTTCGCTGAGGCTCAGGCGTTGTTAGCCTCCATTCTCCGCCCCGGCGACACAATCTTATATGAAAACGACCTTCCGGATACGTTCAAATAACGTATGCGTAACCGTGCAGAAAACGCAATAATTTAATCTATTAGAAAACAATAAACTCACCATAAATGAAAACCAACATTGGAGTGTTTTTCGGCGGACGTTCCACCGAGCACGAAATTTCAGTTATTTCAGCATCGCAAGCGATGCATGCCATAAACCGCGACAAATATGATGTCACCCCTATTTACATATCAAAGCAAGGTAAATACTATACCGGTGACGCATTGTTTGATATAGCTAATTACAGAGATATACCAGCCCTGCTGGAGAAATGCACGCAGGTGTATATGGAACCATCCTATGGTGACTATAACCTTTATCGTGTCAAAAAGCCTATGTTCGGGTCGGCAGTGGTAACCACTCTTGACGTTGTTATCCCTGTGCTGCACGGTTCAAACGTGGAGGACGGAATATTTGAAGGTGTCCTCGAAACCATCGGCATCCCCTATGCCGGGTGCAACACCTTGGCAAGCGCCAACGGCATGGATAAAATCACAATGAAGATGATTCTCCATGCATGTGACATACCTGTGATTGATTATGTGTGGTTTACCGATAAGCAATGGTTTGCGCAGCGTGATGCCCTAATTGAAAAAATCGAAAGCAAGATTGGGTATCCTGTGATTGTCAAACCTGCTAATTTGGGTTCAAGCGTCGGTATCGGACGTGCGGCCAACAGAGAGCAGCTGATTGAAAAAGTCGAAGTGGCAGAGAAGTATTCAGCCCGCATTATCGTAGAGCACATGGTTGATAACCTTAAGGAAATCAACTGCTCGGTGCTCGGTGATTGTGACGAGTATGAATCATCTGTGCTTGAAGAACCTATAAAGAGTGCCGAGATTCTTTCATACGAGGATAAGTACATGGGAGGCACAAAGGGTGCTAAAGGCATGCAGGCATCCCAGAAGCGTATTCCCGCCGAACTGCCACAGGATATGACCGATCGAATCCGCTTCCTTGCAGGCGAGACTTTCCGTGTGCTCAGCTGCCACGGTGTGAGCCGTATTGACTTTATCGTGGATGATGACACAAACGAAATCTTCGTCAACGAAATCAACACCATCCCGGGCTCATTGTCATTCTATCTTTGGGAAGCCACCGGACTGTCATTTGACAAACTCATGGACCGACTGGTGCACCTTGCCTTAAAACGCAAACGCGAGCAGGGGCAGAAGACCGTGAGCTATGATCAAAATATCTTCTCTATGACTGGAGGTGCAAAAGGTGGCATCAAAGGCGGAAGCAAATTCAAGAAATAGCTTAGCTTAGAAAACTGAGATATAATGGGCAATCTATGGTATTGGCTACTTGCGGCAGTGAGTTTCGGGCTTATTTCAGGCGCGCTTTACACCTGGATATCACCTCGCAAACTGAAAGGGATGAAACTCTTTCTCAGGAGTAGTGGACTTTACTTTCTGTTTGCAATGGCGATAGTGTTAATCCTGCTCATATTAACCTGACGATCAATCATGGTGATATGGTTCGCCTCTAAGGATTGTCATAGCCCTGTAGATTTGCTCAACAAAAAATAGCCGGACCATTTCGTGGGTAAATGTCATCCTTGAAAGCGAAATTTTCTCGTTGGCCCGCTGATACATCTCAGAGGAGAAGCCATAAGGGCCACCGATGACGAAGATGAGGCGCTTGATCCCTTGCACCATCTTTTTGTCGACATAGGCCGCGAACTCTCGGGACGTGAATTCCTTGCCCCTCTCATCAAGGAGCACTACCACATCACCCGGCTGAAGCATTGAGATGATTGTCTGCCCTTCTCGTTGCTTCTGTGCATCCTCAGTAAGAGCCTTGCTCGATTTTATGTCGGGCACTATTACCATTTCCATTGGAAGATAATGATTGATTCGCTTGACGAATCCTTCAATCCCTTTGGATATGTAGTCGGTGGCAGTCTTGCCAACTGCCATAAGTATAATTTTCATGTGACAATATAAAATTTATTACAAAATATGAAGACTAAAGACCAACTGATTGACGACCTATTGACTTTGGCGTTTGCCGAAGATGTAGGTGACGGCGACCACACCACGCTCAGCACAATCCCTGCCGACGAAAAGGGTAAACAACGCCTTATCGTAAAAGAGGAAGGCATACTTGCAGGAGTGGAAATAGCTCGAAAGGTGTTTGAGAAATTCGATCCGTCGCTCAAAATGACCGTATATATCGAAGATGGTGCCCATGTTATCCCTGGAGATATCGCTTTTGAAGTTGAGGGCAGCGTGCGTTCGCTCCTTCAGACAGAACGTGTGATGCTCAACATCATGCAGCGCATGAGCGGCATTGCAACCCAGACTGCCAAATATCAGGCTCGCCTCGAAGGTTTGAAGACCAAGGTGCTTGATACCCGCAAGACGACTCCCGGCATGCGCATGCTTGAAAAAGAAGCTGTGCGAATCGGAGGTGGCTGCAATCACCGAATCGGTCTTTTTGACATGATACTCATCAAGGACAACCACGTGGATTTTGCAGGTGGAATCACCCAGGCTGTCGATGCTGCAAAAAAATATCTTGCAGAAAAAGGCAAAGACCTGAAAATTGAAGTCGAAGTCCGCAATACAGATGAAATCAATGAGGCCCTTGCAGCAGGAGTTGACCGCATTATGCTCGACAACTTCACACCCGAGAGAACCCGCGATGCTGTAAAGCTCATCAACGGACGCGTAGAAATCGAATCATCCGGAGGTATCACTCTTGACACCCTGCGCGACTATGGTGAATGCGGAGTGGATTTCATCTCCGTAGGAGCTCTCACCCACTCCGTGAAAGGTCTTGATATGAGCTTTAAAGCTGTGTCCTAATCGCGGACCACATTCAGCATATCATCTAACGTAAAGCCTGCAAATTCATTAATGAGTTTGTGGGCTTTGCCTTTTAGTTTCTCCATAGGATTGGTAGTTGCAATGCCTATAACAGTGGCACCCGAACTACGACCGGCTTCCAATCCTTGCAATGAATCCTCAAACACGTAGCAATCCTTGATTGGCACACCGATTTTCGAGGCTCCGAGAAGATAGCCCTCAGGATCCGGCTTGCTATGGCTCACCATCGAACCGGTAATCACCACATTGATATAGTCAAGAAGTTCGGGATGTTTGGAAAAGAGATAGTTCATCTTAACGTCATCACTGCTTGTAACGATTGCCGCCGGAATCTGTTTTTGTTTGAGTTCAGATAGGAACTCCATCACACCGGGAAAGATGGGATATGCCATGTCGTTCTCAAAAGCATGGAGAGCTGCAATAATCTCATCGCGGTATTGCGGATCAAAATTAAGCAATATCTCTCCGAGAGTCGTTCCCTTGATATCAGCGGCAAACGTTTCGCTGCCCACATTATATTTACGGCCAGTCGCACCCCAAAACTTAGAGTATTCACCTTCGCTATCCACCAGGACACCGTCAAGGTCAAAAAGCACACCTATTTTATTATTACTCATTAGATATAAATACGTTGTTTTGAAATATACTGATTAATAATGAGGTGCAAAGATAGCTAAATTATTTGAATCCCCATTAATCGGCCATGCTATATAAGCATAAATTCTATCCGGATTATAATAACCTCCTGAACGCAGAAACAATACTTATGGCTCTTGCTTGTATCAAGGATTTTGCCTAACTTTGCGACCAAATAAAATCATTGACATTATCCATTTCATCACCTATGGTTGTATTTTTCAAAAAAGGTGCAAACCTTATTTATGCCGTAGAAACAGACCACAAGTTCTCAGCCGAGGAAGTTGAGAAACTTGTATGGCTTTTCGGCGGTGCCTCGCCCCTCGCCTCCACAAGTGTTAAAGGTCGTTTTATCGGTCCTCGTAAAGAGATGATCACACCTTGGAGTACTAACGCAGTGGAAATCACCCAGAACATGGGTATTTCAGGCGTAAGCCGAATCGAAGAGTTTCACAAGGTTACTACCGATGAACCGACATTCGACAAAATGCTCTCCCGATTTTACGATGGGCTCAATTCCCGTGTGTTCACCACAAGCACCACCGCGGCCCCGATCGAGCACATTGCCGATATCACAGAGTACAACTCACGAGAAGGCCTTGCCCTGAGCAAAGAGGAAGAGGATTATCTCCGTCAACTGAGCGAGCGTCTCGGTCGCCCATTGACCGACAGCGAGGTGTTTGGCTTCTCACAGGTCAACAGCGAACACTGTCGTCACAAGATATTCAATGGTTCATTTGTGATAGATGGCGAAGAAAAGCCTCTTTCACTTTTCAAACTCATCAAAAAGACCTCTCAGGAAAATCCCAACAAGCTCGTATCTGCCTATAAGGATAATGTAGCATTCGTGGAAGGTCCCACCGTAGCACAGTTCTACCCTACCCATCCCGAACGTTCCGATTACTTTGAGGTTCGCGATATGCCTACCGTACTTTCCCTGAAGGCAGAGACCCACAACTTCCCGACCACGGTAGAGCCATTCAACGGTGCAGCGACAGGCAGCGGTGGTGAAATCCGCGACCGCTTGGGTGGAGGACGCGCAAGCTTACCTTTGGCAGGTACAGCTGTCTATATGACATCTTATCCACGCCTCGGTGGTTATCCCTGGGAACTCATGATGAATCCACGAGCATGGCTCTATCAGACTCCGGCCGAAATCCTGATCAAGGCATCAAACGGAGCATCGGATTTTGGCAACAAATTCGGACAGCCTCTGATTTGTGGCTCACTACTTACATTCGAGCATGACGAGAATGGAAAAATGTATGCCTATGACAAGGTGATCATGCTCGCCGGTGGCGTTGGATATGCAGCTGCCAAGGATGCCATAAAGGGTGTTCCTGAGGCAGGAGAAGCCGTAGTGGTGATGGGTGGCGACAACTACCGTATCGGCATGGGTGGTGGCGCTGTATCATCAGTCGAGACCGGCCAATATGCATCAGGAATCGAGCTCAACGCAGTGCAACGAGCTAATCCCGAAATGCAGAAGCGAGTTTCAAATGTGATTCGTGCACTTGCCGAAAATGACAACAATCCCATCGTGTCTATCCATGACCATGGTGCCGGCGGCCACCTTAATGCCCTTTCAGAATTGGTTGAGGAGACAGGTGGCAAAATTGAAATAGACGCGCTTCCCATAGGTGACCACACTCTCTCGTCGAAAGAAATTATCGGCAACGAGAGCCAGGAACGTATGGGTATGGTGCTCAAGAAAGAGGATATCGACTATGTGAAGACCATAGCTGACCGCGAACGTGCTCCTATGTATGTGGTAGGTGAAACTACCGGAGACCACCGTTTCGTTTTCGAGCAGAAAAATGGGGTTAAGCCTATTGACCTTGCCATGTCAGACATGTTCGGTTCTTCACCTAAGACCACACTTACTGACACTACTGTTGTCAACACATATAAAGACGCCGCTTATAGCGAAGAGAACATTGAGGAATACGTGGCATCCACGCTAAGCCTCGAAGCTGTGGCTTGTAAAGATTGGTTGACTAATAAAGTTGACCGCTCGATCACCGGAAAAATTGCACGTCAGCAGTGCCAGGGTGAAATCCAGCTGCCATTGAGCGACTGCGGCGTCGTAGCATTGGACTATAGCGGAACCAAGGGCATAGCCACTTCTATCGGCCATGCGCCCCAGGTAGCTCTTATTGACTCAGCCAAAGGCTCGGTCATTGCTGTGGCCGAAGCTCTGACCAATATCGTTGGCACACCTTTGTCAGACGGTATACGCGGATTATCGCTCAGCGCCAACTGGATGTGGCCATGTAAAAATCCCGGTGAAGATGCCGCCCTCTATCGTGCCGTCGAGGCTTGCAGCGATTTCGCATGCAAACTGGGCGTGAATATCCCCACCGGTAAGGACTCTCTGTCAATGACTCAGAAATATGGCAACGACAAAGTCTTTGCCCCCGGCACCGTGATTATATCTGCCGCCGGTGAAGTCAGCGATGTGCGTAAGACTCTTTCTCCTGTCATGCGTAAGAAAGGTTCAATCCTTTATTACATCGATTTCTCGTCCGATAGCCTCAAGCTTGGCGGTTCGGCATTTGCACAGACCCTCGGCAAACTCGGAGCTGAAGCCCCGACAGTCACTGACGCAGAGAAATTTGTCACAACATTCGAGGCTGTGCAGTCGCTCGTAAAGAAAAAAATGCTCCTTGCATCACATGATGTCTCTGCCGGTGGTCTCGTGACTACCCTCCTTGAAATGTGTTTCGCCAATACCGAAGGTGGCATTGAGCTTGACACCACAGGCTTTGCGGAACTTGGAGAATCGGACCTTGTAAAAATTCTCTTTGCAGAAAATCCTGCACTTGTCGCGCAAGTCGATGCTGCCAAGATAGCGAAAGTGGACGAACTGCTCACCAAGGCCGGTGTACGCTTCTGCCACATCGGTGCCCCCACAAGCGAACGCACCCTTATCATTAACCATAACGGTACACAGCGTCTTCTCGGCATAGACCATCTTCGTGACGTATGGTTCCACACAAGCTACCTGATGGATGCCCTCCAGAGTGGAGAGAAGTGCGCACGTTCACGTTTTGAAAACTACAAGAAGCAGCCTATCCGCTATCGTATGCCGGCCGGTTTTGACGGCAAACTTTCCTCTCGCAACATCACCCTCCGCCGTGAGGGACATGGTGATCGCGTGAAAGCGGCAATCATACGTGAGAAGGGCGTGAACGGCGACCGTGAAATGGCTTATTCACTTTACCTTGCAGGTTTTGATGTCAAGGACGTACACATGACCGACCTTATGAGCGGACGCGAAAATCTTGAAGATGTCAATATGATAGTATTCTGTGGCGGATTCTCGAACAGCGACGTGCTCGGATCGGCCAAAGGATGGGCTTCGGGCTTCCTTTGGAATGAGAATGCCAAACGTGCGTTGAAAAACTTCTATGACCGCGAGGACACACTCTCACTGGGTATCTGCAATGGTTGTCAGCTCATGATAGAGCTTAATCTCATCAATCCCGAGCACCCCAAGAAGACACAGATGCTGCATAATGACAGCCACAAGTTTGAATCACAGTTCCTCGGCGTGACTATCCCGGCCAACGAATCAGTGATGCTTGGCTCTCTCTCTGGCAGCAAACTTGGCATTTGGGTAGCGCACGGTGAGGGCAAATTCAACCTTCCAATGCCGATGGAATGCTACAATGTCGTTGCTAAATATAACTACAACGCTTACCCCGCCAACCCGAACGGTTCGCGTTGCTCGGTGGCTGGCATCTGCTCAGCCGACGGTCGCCATCTGGCCATGATGCCTCACCTTGAACGCGCCATCTTCCCCTGGCAATGCGGATATTATCCATCCACACGCGCAGCAGATGAGGTAACCCCCTGGATTGATGCCTTTATCAATGCCCGCAAGTGGGTTGAAGCTCACGCGAAATAAAAATCGTTGAAAATAGATGAAAGAGGATGCCGATGGCATCCTCTTTCACATTAATTCACATACATTTTACACACTTTCACTTAAAATGTAGTAATTTTGTCGTGTACTTTAAATCAAATTTTCATTATACCATCTCTCGAGTTAGTATAAAATAACCAATCTATATCAACCAATATGAGTCTAAACATCATTGTACTCGCAAAGCAGGTGCCTGACACCCGCAACGTGGGTAAAGATGCAATGAAGGAAGATGGCACCATCAACCGTGCGGCTCTGCCAGCCATCTTCAACCCGGAGGACCTTAACGCGCTCGAACAAGCTCTCAGGCTGAAAGACGCCAATCCAGGTTCAAAAATCACGTTGTTAACCATGGGGCTTCCCCGCGCATCCGAAATCATACGTGAGGCTATCTATCGAGGAGCTGATAACGGAATAGTGCTTACCGACCGTGTGCTTGGCGGTGCCGACACCCTCGCCACCTCCTATTCTCTGGCCCAGGCCGTAAAGAAATTCGGCAAGTATGACATTATCCTCGGCGGACGTCAGGCTATTGACGGCGACACAGCCCAGGTGGGTCCACAGATTGCAGAAAAACTCGGTATACCTCAAGTCACCTATGCAGAGGAAATCATCGAACTTAAAGACGGATATGTTACTGTAAAACGCCGTCTTGAAAATGGCGTGGAAACAGTGAAATCACCACTGCCCTGTGTGGTCACAGTCAATGGTTCAGCACCTGACTGCCGTCCGCGCAATGCAATGAGAGTGCAGAAATATAAATACGCCGCATCGCCCAGCGAAGCAGCCAAACTGCCCGACGACCGCAAAGAATTGCTCGAAAAGCGTCCATATCTCAATCTCCAGGAATGGAGCGCAGCTTATGTGGATGCCGACCCCGCCCAGATAGGTCTTCCCGGCTCGCCCACAAAGGTAAAAGCTATTGAAAACGTGGTATTCACCGCTAAGGAAAGCCGCCAGCTTGATGATAGCGACTCACAGATTGAAGAACTCGTCAAAGAACTGATTGCCAACCATACCATAGGATAAACTTCATTACAATGGATCAAAACAACTTAATAGTATATCTCGAATTTGAAGATGGCCGCGTTGCGGATGTCAGCCTCGAATTGCTGACCAAAGGACGTGTGCTTGCTTCCAAGCTCGGTGTGAAACTCGAAGCCGTGGTGGTTGGTGATAATCTCGACGGTATTGAAGAACAAGTATTTCCCTACGGAGTAGACCGCCTTTATAAGGTTTCTGACAAGCGTCTGTCACCCTACACCTCCAATCCCCATTCGGCGGTGCTCATCAACCTTTTCAAGGAAATCAAACCCCAGATTTGCCTTATGGGTGCCACTTGCATCGGCCGCGACCTCGGCCCTCGCGTGAGCTCTTGCCTCCACAGTGGTCTTACAGCCGACTGTACAGCTCTGGAAATCGGTGACCATAAGGATCCGAAGACGGGAGTTGAATATAAGGACCTCCTCTACCAGATCCGTCCCGCTTTCGGCGGCAACATCGTGGCCACAATCGTCAATCCCGAATGCCGTCCTCAGATGGCAACCGTGCGCGAAGGTGTCATGAAGAAAGAGATTTTCGATGCATCACATAAGGGTGAGGTAATTGAACTTGACGCGAACAAGTATGTCAGCGACAAGGATTTTGTGGTCGAAATCATTGACCGTCACATCGAGAAGTCAAAAATCAACATCAAAAATTCACCTATCATCGTAGCAGGTGGCTATGGCGTCGGCTCGAAAGAGAATTTCCAACTTCTCCATGACCTGGCCAACGTTCTTGGAGCAGAAGTAGGCGCTTCACGTGCAGCTGTGGACGCAGGTTTTACAGAACATGCGCGCCAGATAGGCCAGACAGGTGTCACTGTCCGCCCGAAGCTTTACATAGCATGCGGTATCTCTGGACAGATCCAGCACATCGCCGGTATGCAGGACAGCGCGATTATCATTTCAATCAACAATGACCCCAATGCCCCGATCAACACAATAGCCGACTATGTGATAACCGGCGATATCGAGGAGGTGATACCGAAGTTGATTAAATACTATAAGAAGAATTCTAAATAACGAGCTAACAATGGCTAACTTTTATACAGATAACCCCGATCTCAAGCACCACCTTACCCATCCGTTGATGGAAAAAATCGTGGCCTTGAAAGAACGCAATTATACTGATGCCGAGAAATTTGACTATGCTCCCCTTAATTATGAGGATGCACAGAACAGCTATGACAAAGTTCTCGAAATCGTAGGCGAAGTCTGCGGTGACATCATCGCCCCTAACGCCGAGGATGTTGACCACCAGGGTCCACGCGTGGAAAATGGCCGAGTAATATATGCCGATGCCACAAAGGAAAACCTTGAAGCATGCCGCAAAGCCGGCCTCATGGGTATGGCTATGCCACGCCGATTTGGAGGTCTCAACTTCCCCATCACACCCTACATAATGGCAGCTGACATTGTGAGCCGCGCAGACACCGGATTTGAGAACCTGTGGGGTCTGCAGGATTGCGCTGAAACTATTTATGAATTTGCTGATGAGGACCAGAAAAAGCGTTTCATTACCCGCGTTTGCCAAGGTGAGACCATGTCAATGGACCTTACCGAACCGGATGCAGGATCTGACCTTCAGTCAGTGATGCTGAAAGCTACCGAACAGCCCGACGGGACCTGGCGACTCAACGGCGTGAAGCGCTTCATCACCAATGGAGACAGCGATATCCACCTCGTACTTGCCCGCTCCGAAGCCGGTACCAAGGATGGACGTGGACTTTCGATGTTCATCTATGACAAGCGTGACGGCGGCGTGGATGTTCGCCGCATCGAGAATAAAATGGGTATCAAGGGCTCTCCCACATGTGAACTCGTATATAAAAATGCAAAAGCTGAACTCTGTGGCTCTCGTCGTCTCGGTCTTATCAAGTATGTGATGGCCTTGATGAATGGTGCTCGTCTCGGCATCGCTGCACAGTCAGTAGGTGTCAGCGAGTTGGCTTACCGCGAAGCTCTCGCTTATGCAAAGGACCGTAAACAGTTTGGCAAATCCATTATTGAATTCCCCGCTGTGTATGAGATGCTTTCCGTGATGAAAGCGAAGCTCGACGCATCCCGCTCGCTGCTCTATGAGTGCGCCCGCTATGTGGATATCTACAAAATATACGATGATCTCGCCAAAGAACGCTCACTCACTCCCGACGAACGCAAAGAATCGAAGCACTACAGCAAGCTTGCCGACGCATTGACACCCCTCGCAAAGGGTATGGGCAGTGAATATTGCAATCAGAACGCCTACGACTGTATCCAGATTCACGGTGGTTCAGGGTTCATGAAAGATTATGCCTGCGAGCGTCTTTATCGTGACGCGCGAATCACATCAATCTATGAGGGTACTACCCAGTTACAAGTTGTGGCAGCTATCCGTCACGTAACCACTGGCACCTATCTGAACCTTATTCGTGATTATCAGGCACAGGAAGTTAAACCTGAACTTCAGGCTCTCAAGGACCGTCTGGCTGCAATGACCGACCGATATGCAAAGGCAGTCGAGGCCGTGACAGCGGTTGAGGACACAGCCTACAATGACTTTATGGCTCGTCGTCTTGTTGAGATGGCAGGTGACATCATCATGGCTTATCTCCTCCTCCAGGATGCCAACCGTAATGAAACATTCAAGCGTTCAGCCGAGGTGTATGCCAACCTTGCCCAGGCCGAAGTGACCAAACATGCAGATTTCATTGCCAACTTCAACCCTGCGGAAGTAGCAATGTACAAGGTAGACTAACTCCTCCCCTACGCGACAACTAATTTATAGAACCCATGGCGTGAAACTGTTATAGATTTCGCGCCATGGATTTTTTATCGGGTAAACTTACCTCTTTGCAAAAACACAATTTTGTTAAAAAAAACAAAATATACGCGAGGCAACCTGTGGTATGTTAACAATTATGCGTAACTTTGCAGTCGCTTTTTAGCATCCCCGTGTGATGGGAAATTAAGGAGCAAGTGAATTACAACTTAATTTTGAGTAACACAATTTAACCAATTCAAGAAATGAAGACATTTCAACTGACTGCCGAACCCCGCACAGATCTCGGCAAGAAAGCAGCTAAGACTCTGCGTAAGGAAAACAAAATTCCGGTAGTACTCAACGGTGGTGAAGTTATCAACCTCCCCTACGAAAAGGAACTTAAGCCCGGTGAAAAGATTGTAGAAATCGGCAACGGCAAGGGTCTTATCACTACCGACCTCGTAGTTAGCCAGGATGCAGTTCGCAAGCTCGTCTATACTCCTGACATCTACGCTATCGAACTCACTGTAAACGGTGAAACTCGTATGGCAGTCCTCAAGGATCTCCAGATTCACCCTGTAAAGGATTCTATCCTCCACATGGATCTTCTCGAAGTTAGCGACAAGAAGCCTGTAACTATCGAAGTTCCCGTGAAGCTCGAAGGCCACGCAGAAGGTGTGAAAGCCGGTGGTAAGCTCACTCTTTCTATGAAGAAAATCCGTGTTAAGGCTATCTATACTGAAATCCCCGAACGTGTGGTTATCAACGTTGACCACCTCGGCCTCGGCAAGACTCTCCAGATCGGCGAACTCCACTTCGACGGTCTCGAACTGATGAACGCCAAGAATGCAGTTGTTTGTGCTGTACAGCTCACTCGTGCTGCTCGTGGTGCTCAGGCTGCCGCTGCTCAGTAATAGAGTCCAGTAACAAATTCAAAAAACAGATTTTCTCATTCTATCATGGAGAAAATCTGTTTTTTGATTAAATCAAGTCTTTGAAATGAAATATCTTATTGTCGGATTAGGAAATATAGGTGCAGAATATGCCAATACGCGCCATAATGCTGGGTTCCGTATCGTGGATGCACTCGCAGCAAGCGGTGATGCCTCATTTTCGACCGAGCGTTATGGTGATATCGCTCGTATGAGGGTAAAAAATGCCCAACTTGTCATACTGAAACCTTCAACCTACATGAATCTTTCAGGAAATGCAGTACGATACTGGAAAGATAAGGAAGGCATAGAGCTCGAGAATATTCTGGTGGTTGTAGATGACTGTGCCCTCCCATTCGGAGCCATACGAATCAAACCACGCGGAAGTGATGCGGGACATAATGGATTGAAAAACATCGCCCAGATGCTTGGCACACAATCGTATCCGAGACTAAAGTTCGGAATCGGCAATGATTTTCCACGCGGCACTCAGGTTGATTATGTGTTAGGACATTTTTCTGACGAAGAGGAAAAACTATTCCCTGAGCGCATCAAATTAGCTGTGGATGCAATAAAAACATTCTGTCTGGCAGGTATACAGACTGCAATGAACACATATAACAACAAATAACTGCGTTATCCTCTAATCTGCCATCTCCCTATGAACGAAGTTAGAATTGACAAATGGCTATGGGCCATGCGAGTATTCAAGACAAGAACCATAGCTACTGAAGCGTGCAAAAAGGGTCGAGTATATGTAGGCGATGTCGCGGCCAAACCATCACGCACCATAAAAGTTGGCGATGTCATTAATGTGCGCAAGCCTCCGGTGACATATTCATTCCGTGTACTCGCACTCGCTCAGAATCGATTGGGAGCGAAACTTGTCCCTGAGTACATGGAAAATATCACTCCTAAGAGCGAACTTGACTTGTTGGATGTCGTGAGGATATCAGGGTTCATTGACCGACGCAAGGGACTCGGACGCCCGACAAAACGCGAAGGTCGTGAACTGGCCAACTTCACAGAATCACTCTCCGATGGCTGGGATATCGATTTCCTTGACGATGAAGATGAATAGAATTGAATTAGCATAAAAGAAGCGGCCAATTGCAAGGTTTAAAGCAATTGGCCGCTATTTTTATTGAGTTGATTATTCCTGTGTGGGATAATCAAATTTCTTACGGTAAAACATAAAGTCGCGCCCGAGATATTTTTCACGCACTGTCGGGTTCTCGGCAAGTTCCTCTGAAGTGCCTTGGAAGAGAATCTTTCCCTCAAACAAAAGGTATGCCCTGTCGGTGATACGCAGTGTCTCCTGCGCGTTGTGGTCAGTAATCAATATGCCGATGTTTTTCTCCTTCAGACGATAGACGATTGACTGGATATCCTCCACGGCAATAGGGTCTACACCTGCAAAAGGCTCATCAAGCATGATGAATTTCGGGTCGATGGCAAGACATCGCGCAATTTCTGTTCGGCGTCGCTCACCACCCGACAATTGATCGCCGAGGTTACGCCTTACTTTCTCAAGGCGGAATTCAGAAATCAGACTTTCAAGTTTCTCGCGCTGATACTCGGCCGATGTGTTTGTCATCTGCAACACAGCTTTTATATTGTTCTCGACCGACAATTTCCGGAAAACGCTCGGCTCCTGAGCCAAATAACCTATACCGTTCTGAGCACGTTTGTAGACGGGATATTTCGTTATATTAAGGTCATTTAAAAATATCTGTCCTTCATTAGGGGTGATAAGTCCCACGGTCATGTAGAAAGTCGTGGTCTTGCCTGCTCCGTTAGGGCCCAAGAGGCCAACAATCTCCCCCTGAGTCACATTTATCGATACATGGTTCGCTACCGTGCGTTTACCATATTTCTTGACAAGATTATCAGTGCGAAGCACCATCCTCTCTGGGGTACCGTGAGGAATACCATCATCCACCACAGACTGATCAGATATTACGCCATCTTCAGCCATACTAATAAATTAAATTATGCCTTGCGAAGGCGTGATTCGATATAATCAGTTAACAGTTGGATTGCCACGACATTGCTGCCTCCCTGAGGGACAATGAGGTCAGCATGACGCTTGGAGGGCTCAATATACATCTCATGCATAGGCTTGAGCACATCCTGATAGCGGTTGAGCACCATCATCGGTGTACGGCCGCGCTCGACGCAGTCACGAGCAATAACACGGATGAGACGGTCGTCAGCATCAGCATCAACAAACACTTTCACATCCATCATCTCACGGATAGTAGGATCAGTAAGCACAAGGATACCTTCTACAATGACAACTTCGCGAGGAGCCACTCTGATGGTTTCTTCCTGACGTGTACATGTCAGATAAGAATACGTAGGCATTTCGATAGTCTTGCCCTCCTTCAGTTGCTTGATATGATCAACCAAAAGGCTCCATTCTATAGCAGCCGGCTCATCAAAATTAATCTTGCTGCGCTCCTCCACCGGCACGTGGCTCGAATCCTTATAATAAGAGTCCTGCGGCAATACCGCAACTTCGCCCGGAGGCAAGCTATTGATTATTTTATTGACTACCGTGGTCTTTCCGGAACCGGTGCCTCCTGCTATGCCTATAATTATCATGACAGATTAATCAGTAAAGAGTTATTTAGATGCAAAGGTAAAGAAAAATTCGTAAATTTGCATAGAAAATTTACTTCTCGTTCTACAATTGCGCCATCTATCACCCCCCGAAAATATTTCCGATGAAAGAACTGACCGACAAAAAGTATTACAAGATAAGCGAAGTGGCTGAGATACTTGGCCTCCCGCCCTCCACATTGCGGTTCTGGGAATCACAATTCACAATCATACATCCCAAACGCAATGACCGTGGCACAAGGTTCTATACTCCGCGTGATATAGAAACCATCAAAATGGTCTACTTTCTTGTAAAAGAGAAAGGATTAAAACTTGAGGCGGCACAGGAAGAGATAAAGCGCAACAAGGATGGTGTGAGCAAAAAACATGAGGCAATTGAACGACTGAAAGGAGTGCGCAACAAGCTTCAGAATATGCTTGACGCGCTGCACAAACTCAGATAAATAAGAAAAGTTTATGGAGAAGACTGAAGGGAATACCAAAACGGCCAAACCGAAACGACCGGCTCGTCGACGCAAAAAGAAAGAGTCATGGTTCCATCGCCACACTCTCGGAATCATGATTGCATGCATAGCTGTGGTTATAGCCATAGGTTCTGCGATGGCTTTTGCGTTCATTCCGTTCATGGGACACGAAAATTCAGACACGGAGTGGATATACATTCCCCGCGGAGCAACTAAAGCATCCGTAAAAGATTCGCTCAAAACCAATCTCGGATCTTCAATGGGGACACGCGTATATGTGCTTTGGAAGCTAATGGGCGGAGCACCCGATGACTCGCAAGGAGCTTATAAGGTAGAATCAGGGCAAAGCGCACTTTCAATAAGCCGCCGTATAAAACTTGGACGACAGACCCCGGTAAACGTGACTTTTAACGGTACACGCACCATGGAGCAGCTGTCAAAAAGAATAGCAGCCCAGTTACAGTGCACACCCGAAGAATTTCTGGAAGCGTGCAACGAAGTCCTGCCTGATAGCGGCTTCAATAAAGCCGGCTACCCAGCAGCATTCATTCCGGACAGCTACGAGTTTTATTGGAGCGCCGCTCCTCACAATATAGTGAGACGCCTTCTTGACTACAGAAACCGCTTCTGGAACAACGATCGACGCGAGAAAGCAAAAAAACTCGGACTCACCCCTGTCGAAGTAGCCACAGTGGCATCAATAGTTGAGGAGGAAACAGCCAAAGCCGATGAGAAACCGAAAGTGGCCCGACTCTATCTCAACCGACTCAAAAAAGGGATGCGCCTGCAGGCAGATCCGACAGTAAAATTCGCGACCGGGGATTTCTCTCTACGGCGTATCACCGGCACACATCTCGCCATCCAGTCACCCTACAACACCTATAAGGTCAACGGTCTCCCACCTGGCCCGATACGTGTACCGACAGCTGCCACTATTGACGCTGTGCTCAACGCCCCCAAGCATGACTACCTATTCATGTGTGCCAAGGAGGATTTCTCAGGATACCACAATTTCGCACCCGATTTTGCCACACATCAAGCGAATGCCCGACGCTATCAAGCCGAACTCAACCGCAGAGGCATCAAATAGACGGTCGCGACATTAGCTCCTATATCTCAAAATCAATACCTAATCACGTTTAATAATAGATTTATATGAAAAAGAAAGTTCACCTAAGCACACTTACTTTAATTTATTCGACATTATGTCTTATCACTTTATTGGCATGCGCCTATTTGTTTAGAAACACATGGAATATCGTATTATTTAGCGCATGTATAATAGTCTGGAGCATATTCGCACTGTTCTATATGCCACTGTCGATTTCAGTGAATGAGTCGGAACTCAACATCAACCGGTCGCTGCGCATAAAGAGTATTCCTTTGTCAGAAATCAAATCTGTAAAACTCTGCCCTCCGACAATGGCCGAACATCGCCTTTTGTGCAGTGGCGGATGGTTTGGTTACTGGGGCTGGTTCAGCGAAGCATCGATTGGTCGATATTTCGCATATTATGGCAAGTCATCCGATCGCTTTCTTGTCGAGTTAAAGAATGGCAAGAAGTATATTATTGGCTGTGAGGAACCAGGAGATATTGTTTCATATATAGACAATCGATTGAAATAACATGAACAAGGATATCGTATAATATTCTCCTCAAAAGCTATAAACGGCCTGCGACCCGGAAGTTTCACGCAAAACTTCCGGGTCGCAGGCCGTTTATTCAGTATTGTTCTACTATTGCTTCTTAAAATTCGCTCGAAAAATGGAACCGGATTTTCGGGAAATCACTCTGCGCCATCTGAAGGACATAGTTGGAGTCGGCAAGGAAAACGTCACGCCCCTCTTTGTCTACAGCCATGAACTGGAACTTACGCTTTTTAAATGCAGCCAAAGCCTCTGCATCGTCACTCTCGATCCAACAAGCTTTATACAATGACAACGGTTCCCACCGGCATTGCGCTCCGTATTCATGGAGCAAGCGATACTGGATAACCTCAAACTGCAGCTGTCCTACAGTACCGATAATCTTTCGGCCATTGAATTGGTTCACAAAAAGCTGCGCTACACCTTCGTCCATGAGCTGCTGAACACCCTTTTCGAGCTGCTTGGCCTTCATCGGGTCACTGTTCTCGATATACTTGAACATTTCAGGTGAAAAGCTCGGCAACCCTTTGAAATGCAATGTCTCTCCCGAAGTCAGGGTGTCGCCAATCTTAAAGTTGCCTGTGTCAGGAATGCCGACAATATCACCCGGATAAGCCTCGTCGACTATATTCTTTTTCTGGGCCATGAAGGCTGTAGGAGCAGCAAACTTCATCATTTTACCCGAACGCACATGTTTATAGGGAGCATTTCGTTCAAATTTGCCGGAACAAATTTTAACAAACGCGATACATGACCGGTGGTTCGGATCCATGTTGGCATGAATCTTAAATACAAAACCAGAGAATCCCTCCTCTTCAGGTTTTATCAGGCGTTCCTCCGTCTGTACCGGGCGCGGTGTAGGCGCAATCTTAACGAAACAATCAAGGAGCTCCTTGACACCAAATGTGTTAAGCGCTGAGCCGAAAAACACCGGAGCGACCTTGCCTTCAAGGTAAGCGGCTTCATCAAACTCAGGATATACTCCTTCAATCAGCTCAAGGTCCTCACGCAACTTCGCAGCATCAGTCTCGCCGACGTTTTCATCAATTCGGGGATCATCCACCGACTCAATTTCCACTCGCTCGCTCACACGCTGCTTGTCAGGGGTAAATAGGTCAAGAGAATGCTCATATATATTGTAAACCCCCTTGAATTTCGCACCTATGTTAATAGGCCATGACAGAGGACGGACACTGATCTTAAGTTCACTCTCAAGTTCATCAAGGATATCAAACGGATCACGCCCTTCTCGGTCAAGCTTGTTGACAAAAATTATCACCGGGGTGTTACGCATTCTACACACCTCCATCAGCTTTCGTGTCTGTTGCTCCACGCCCTTGGCCACATCAACCACAATAATCACACTATCGACAGCAGTAAGCGTTCGATAAGTATCCTCGGCGAAATCCTGGTGACCGGGAGTGTCAAGAATATTGATTTTGTAATCGCCGTAATTAAAACCCATCACAGAAGTAGCCACAGAGATACCACGTTGTTTCTCTATCTCCATCCAGTCGGATGTGGCTGTTTTCTTTATCTTGTTCGATTTTACTGCGCCGGCAATGTGTATGGCACCACCGAAAAGCAGAAGTTTCTCAGTAAGAGTTGTTTTACCTGCGTCAGGGTGTGAGATGATTGCAAACGTGCGTCTACGGCTTATTTCTTCTTGAAGGGACATAATTATGATTGTGATTTTGGGACTGCAAAATTACAAAATGTAGGTTAGAAATCCAAACGCCTGTAACGCGACTTGGCCACAGCCCTTGACACAAGGTTAAAATGCCACCATTCAGTACGTAGCGGAGTAAAGCCACCGGCTTTCATCACGCAACGGAGCAATAACCTGTTCTGACGTTCCGTCTCGGTAAGCTTACCGGCTTTCACCAATTCCAATTCGCGGTCAATGTTAGCCTCGACACCGAGATGGTCAACAGGCGTACCCATAGGCAACTCTTTACCATCTGCGTCGGCTATGGTAATATCAACTGCCAATCCATAATTGTGCAAGCCACCACCATTTTTCGGATTAGATACATATTTGGCTTTAGGACCACCTTGCACCACCCTATACATTTTAGTCTGTACACTCATAGGCCGTGAAGCGTCCTTTATCAGCAGATTGTACTCCGGGAAAAGTTTATGAAGCTCCTCCTGAGCTTTCGCCACCGCGTGAGCTGCTTCCGGATGTAGATAAGCTTTGTCAATGCCGTCATACAGGACTACGCCTGTAAAATTATCAGCCCTACCATACATAAGGTCTACTTTGATCGACGGCGACAAAGTAGCCACATCCACAAAACCATATTTTATGAAATTTTCTTCTATAGTCTGAGCCATAATAGGAGCACTTTCAAAAGCCAGCAATGCGGCAACTATCATTGTTTTTAATGGATTCATGGGCACAAATGTATGAAAAATACTTAAAATGGCCATTTATTAACCTTAAAATGCTATTTTTGTAGCTGATTTCAGAATCTAATCACAATGCAACATATCATCCTTCGCATCATATTTCTTGCAGTAATCATATCTTCATCTGTCTGCGCACAGGGACAGATTAACACCGACCAGGTAATGCGCATAGGTGTAAATACTCTTTATTTTGAAGACTATGTGCTATCTATCCAGTATTTTAATCAAGTGATAAATGTCAAACCATACTTGGCAAAACCATACTTTTACAGGTCGATAGCCAAACTGAACCTGGATGATTATCTCGGTGCGGAAGAAGATGCATCACTCGCCATAGAACGCAATCCATTCATAGTGGATGCCTATGAAGTGAGAGGTGTGGCACGACAGAACCTGGGTAAAAACCGTCTGGCTATCGAGGACTATAACAAAGCGCTCGAAATGCTTCCTGAAAACCGTGGGCTGATGTACAATAAAGCCTTGGCCCAACATGACATAAAGGATTATGATGGCGCGTCGGCTACTTTCGAGGAATTGCTTAGGACTTATCCGAAATTTGAAGGAGGCTATCTCGGACGCGCACGTTTGAGGCTGGAACAAAAAGATACTGTCGGCGCAGTTGACGACATCAGCAAGGCTCTCGACATAAATAAGAATGCTGTAAACGGGTATGTGATGAGAGCTGACATTGCGATAAACAGTAACAAGGACTATGCTGCGGCGTTAGCCGACATGGACCAGGCCATCCGTCTCCAACCTCAGTATGCCGGATTTTTCATCAACCGAGCCTTCCTCCGTTATATGACCGATGATTTTCAAGGAGCTTTTGCAGATTACGATTATGCCCTGCAGCTTGAACCTCACAACACCATAGCCCTCTTCAACCGTGGTTTGCTGCGTGCTGAAGTGCATGACACCAACAAGGCGATTGATGATTTCTCATCGGTTCTCGCACTTGACGACAATGATTACAAAACCCTGTACAACCGAGCCATATTACTTGCTGAAATCGGTAGTTTTGACAAGGCGCTTAACGACCTTGACAAAGTGCTTGAAGCATATCCTGACTTTGCGGCAGCATACTTTCTGCGTTTTGACATAAAACGTAGAAAAGGCGACCTGAGAAGTGCTGAAAAAGACTATGAGAAATCATTAGCCCTGGCCAAAACACGTGTGCAACTTACTCCTGACCGCCAATTTAACGCTGCCGACTCCGTAACCGCCGGTGCTGATTCGGATGACATTGCCATGATAAGTGAAACCCAGGAGCAAGTCAAACGCCGCTTTACCTCTCTGACCACCATATCTGACAACTCAACCCCCGACCAGGTATATAACAGTAAAGAGATCCGTGGAAAGGTGCAGGACAGAAACATCACCATAGAGATTGAGCCAATCTTCGTAGTCACATATTATACCTCGCCCACCGAGCTCAAACTGAGCGGCGACTATATGCGGGAAGTTGACGATGTTAATGCCACACGCATGTTGCGTTTCATACTCCAAGTGACCAATCATGAACCATCCATGACAGACGAAGAAACCGCTCAGGCGCATTTCAACTCCATACAATATTATAATTCCTACCTGTCAAGCCATACTCCACGCGCAATCGACTATCTTGGCCGTGCAATGGATTTCATCACATTGCGGGATTATGAGAATGCCATCTCTGACCTTGACAAAGCCATAAGCATCACTCCTGATTTCACTTTGGCTTATCTACTGAGAGCTAACGCAAGATACCTTGCTTCGAAATTAACAGACACCGACGAGCCAACAACAGGTGACAAGAATAAAATTATCCCGGCCAAAGAGATTTCAGCAGCAAACTTATCTCTCTCCGACCTGGAAATGGTTATAAAGCTTTCCCCCTCGATGCCTATCGCACAATATAATAAAGGTGTGATTTTGGCTGAAACCGGTGACTACACCTCAGCCTTACAGGCGTTCAACAAAGCCATAGAGCTGAAACCGGACTTCGGAGAAGCATACTACAACCGTGGATATGTATATCTCTATCTCGGTAATAAGGATGCGGCATTTGCCGATTTGAGTCGAGCGGGCCAATTAGGGATTGTCCCCTCCTACAATCTACTCAAACGCATGTCGGCAAGATAGGCGGGAAGGAACGGTAAATATGTAATTTTGCCCCGGCGGACTTGCAAAGTGACGAAATGGCAAGCAATTAGTTTAATTTTCGGAAATTTTGTTGTAATTTTGGGGCGAATTTTTAAAATTTATCACAAAAAAGATTTAAAACGGTTCAAACAGTTAAAGCAGATTATATAACTTATGAAAGTATTAAAATTTGGTGGCACGTCAGTTGGTTCGGCTGAAAGAATTCGCCACGTAGCCGATCTCGTAAGCGGCAGAGGGAAAAACATCATCGTCCTTTCTGCCATGTCAGGCACAACTAATTCCCTTGTGGAAATAGCTGATTACCTGTATAAAAAGAATACAAACGGCGCCAAGGAAACTATCAACTTATTGGAGTCAAAGTATCTTAAAACCATCGCAGCTCTCTATGACAAGCACGAGAGCCGAGAGAAAGCACTCAAAGAGATCAAGGCTTGCTTTAACTATATCCGCTCATTCACGACCCGTGATGTTTTCGGTCCTGTGGAGGAGAAAATAATCCTTGCGCAAGGTGAAATAATGAGTGTGGCAATGATGACCATTCTCCTTAACGAGAGAGGTCTATATGCCGAGTCTCTTCCCGCTCTTGATTTCATGAAGACAGACGCCAACGGTGCGCCTGACACCCAGCATATACAGCTGCACCTGCAGCCGCTGCTTGACAAGTACATGGATGCCGACATCTTCGTGACACAAGGATTCATCTGCCGAAACGCCACAGGAGAAATCGACAACCTCCAGCGTGGCGGCAGCGACTATACCGCTTCGCTCATAGGCGCTGCCATTGAGGCTGACGAAATCGAGATATGGACTGACATCGACGGCATGCACAATAACGACCCTCGTTTCGTAGATAACACAGAACCTGTGGGAGAACTTCACTACGAAGAAGCTGCTGAGCTAGCCTACTTTGGTGCTAAAATTCTGCACCCGACATGTGTGCTCCCGGCTAAAGTCAACAACATACCTGTGCGTTTGCTGAACACGATGGAACCGGATGCACACGGCACCCTGATATACAACAATATCACCGAGCCATCCATCAAGGCTGTTGCCGCTAAGGATGATGTGATTGCTATAAAAATCAAGAGCTCACGCATGCTTCTTGCCTACGGCTTCCTGACTCGTATTTTCGAGACATTTGAAAAATACAAGACCCCTATCGACATGATAGCGACAAGTGAAGTCGGTGTGTCACTAACCATCGATTCAGGTCGTTTTCTCCCCGAAATTGTTGATGAGCTGAAGCAATTCGGCACCGTAAGCGTGGATAAGGACATGGTGATCATCTGCGTTGTAGGCAATATGGAATGGACTAACACCGGCTATGAGTCAAAAGCTATGGAGGCCCTCTCCGACATCCCTGTGCGCATGATTTCATACGGTGGATCAAACTATAACATATCATTCCTCATAAGGAAAGAAGATAAAGTAGCGGCTCTCAACCGTCTGAGTGACAAACTTTTCAAAGGAGAATAATAGCTATGACACGTTTTCCTATTGATGAATTCCAAGGACTTAGAACACCTTTCTATTTCTATGATCTGAAACTTCTCGATCAGACTCTTTCGGACATAAAGAGGACAGCTCGCGACCCGAGGTTTAAGGTGCACTATGCCATAAAAGCCAATGCCAATCCCGGAGTGCTACGCAACATCCAGGCTGCTGGTCTGGGCGTTGACTGTGTGAGCGGCGGTGAGATAGAAGCTGCGCTTGAAGCAGGATTCCGAGGAGAAAGAATCGTTTTTGCCGGAGTCGGTAAAAGCGACGAGGAGATTCGCTTCGCACTTGAAGCCAACATCGGATGCTTCAACGTTGAGTCAGAACCCGAACTACTTATAATCAATGAGATAGCCGGCGAAATGGGTAAGAAGGCAGCTGTTGCACTCCGCGTCAATCCAAATATTGACGCTCATACCCATGAATATATCACTACGGGGTTGGCGGAGAACAAGTTCGGCATTAATCTCGAACTGCTACCTGCCATGATTGATAAAGCCATCTCGCTTGATAATATCGACTTTAAGGGGCTGCATTTCCACATCGGTTCACAAATCACAGAGACAGAGCCATTTGTGATGCTGTGCGAAACGATCAATCGTCTGCAGAATGAATATAATGCCAAGGGCATCACATTCTCCTCAATTAATGTTGGTGGCGGTTTGGGTATTGACTATGCTCATCCTGAGCGCCGTCCTATACCAGACTTCGAGAATTACTTCAAGACTTTCCATAACCATCTTAAACTTCGTGATGGCCAGGAAGTACATTTTGAGTTAGGCCGTTCTGTGGTGGCTCAGTGTGGGTCCCTTATCACAAAGGTGCTCTATGTCAAAGAAGGCACTACAAAAAAATTCGCCATCGTTGACGCTGGCATGACCGACCTTATTCGTCCAGCGCTGTATAATGCCCATCATAAGATAGAGAACATATCAAATCCCAATGGCGAACTTCATCATTACGATGTGGTAGGGCCCATTTGCGAATCGTCTGACTGCTTTGGCAAAGATGAGCTGCTGCCTACCATCTCACGCGGTGACCTACTGGCGTTAAGATCAGCCGGAGCCTACGGTGAGATTATGGCTTCGCAGTACAATTGCCGCAAGTTGCCTCATTCAGTATTCTCGGCACAATAACAACCTTAAATAACTAAACCAATCAGAAATTATGTCAGAAAAATCAATCCGTGAGGAGATTTATCAAGATGCTGACCCGCTCGAACTTCCGGAAAACGCATTCCGGGAACTTGGGAAAGATGAGGTGTATCGCCCCATCATGCATCCAGCGCATGACTATCCGGAAGTAACCCCCTACTCCGTGTCGATGGGACTTCTGCTTGCTGTGATATTCAGCGCAGCGGCAGCCTATCTTGGATTAAAGGTAGGCCAGGTGTTCGAAGCCGCTATCCCTATCGCTATCATAGCCGTAGGACTGTCAGGCGCGCTCAAGAAGAAGAATCCGCTTGGGCAGAATGTCATAATCCAGTCCATCGGAGCCTGTTCAGGCGTAATCGTTGCGGGAGCGATTTTCACACTTCCGGCGCTTTACATATTACAGGCAAAATATCCGGAAATCACTGTCAACTTTTTGGAGATATTCCTAAGTTCACTTCTTGGAGGCATACTCGGCATCCTGTTCTTCATTCCCTTCCGCAAATATTTCGTAAAGGATATGCATGGAAAGTATCCCTTCCCGGAAGCGACAGCCACCACACAAGTGCTTGCAAGCGGTCTTGGTAAAGCGTCGTCCAAAAACGATGGACAGGCCAAGACACTTGTTGTAGCTTCACTGATAGGTGGTATCTACGACTACCTTGTCGAGACCTTCGGCTGGTGGGCAGGAACCCTCAACACGATGGTCACTGACTGGGGCCAAACATTGGCAGAGAAAACCAAATTGGCACTTAGTTGCAACACAGGAGCAGCCGTACTTGGATTAGGATATATCATCGGTTTGAAGTATGCCTTTATAATAGTAGCCGGTTCTGTGTTCGTATGGTGGGTAATCATACCATTGATGGGAACCTATGGTGCGGCCGAAATTGCGGCATTATCACCTAACGAAATTTTCAGTGATTATGCGCGCCTCATTGGTATTGGAGGTATAGCCATGGCCGGAATCATCGGCATAGTGAAATCGTGGGGAATCATCAGGGACGCAGTCGGACTTGCCGGGAGAGAATTAAAAGGTAAATCCCAGGGTGAGAAAACCGTGCGTTGGCAAAGCGACATTTCAATGAAACATATAGTGTTTTTCATTGCTGTTGCTTTGGTGGCAGTGTTCCTGTTTTTCTGGTTTGGAGTAATCCATACTTTCTGGCAGGCATTTATCGCCTGGATTGTCGTGACCGTAATCGCATTTTTGTTCACAACTGTGGCTGCGAACGCCATAGCTATCGTGGGGTCTAATCCGGTATCGGGCATGACACTCATGACACTGATTATCGCATCGGCAATCTTCGTAGGCATCGGTCTCAGCGGCACGTCCGGCATAGTTGCCTCAATGGTGATAGGAGGTGTGGTATGTACGGCTCTTTCAATGGCCGGAGGTTTTGTCACAGACCTTAAAGTTGGCTACTGGCTTGGCTCAACTCCTAAAAAACAGGAGTCTTGGAAATTCCTCGGCACACTTGTGTCAGCGGCAACTGTCGGTGGTGTAATCTTGCTGCTCAACCAGGTGTATGGGTTCACCGGCGACAATGCTTTGGTGGCGCCACAGGCTAATGCCATGGCCAAAGTAATCGAACCTCTGATGATGGGAGGCGACACTCCTTGGATTCTATATATGGTAGGTGCCATTCTTGCACTCCTCCTTAATTGGCTTGGAGTTCCTGCCTTGGCATTCTGCCTCGGTATGTTCATACCATTGTCACTCAATACACCTCTTCTTATCGGTGGTGCCATCGCATGGTTCGTTGGTAGCCGTTCAACCGATAAGGCTCTCAACGATGCCCGTAGAGACAGAGGCACACTTATCTCCTCTGGCCTAATCGCCGGTGGCGCACTCTTCGGAGTATTTGCTGCATTGACCCGCTTCCTGGGCTTCGAGTATGTGAATCCGATGGATGCGATATCTGTTCAATGGGCCGGGTTAGGTGTCTATGCACTTCTTATTGTATATCTAATATGGGATTCCATGCGAGTAAAACGATAAGACATTTATATGCGGAAAATTAATCGGGAGATATTGGCACTCGCCATTCCGTCGATTATGACCAACATCACCACACCACTGCTCGCGCTGATGGATGTGGTGATTGTTGGTCATTTAGGTAGCGCAGTCTACATAGCGGCAATCGCGATTGGCGGAACAATATTCAACATGATATACTGGCTTTTCGGATTCCTGCGTATGGGCTCAAGCGGGATGACTGCACAAGCCAACGGCGCAGCAGATAAGACCGGATGCGACACTGTGCTATATCGAGGAGGCTTGATTGCTCTTATAGTCTCCATGTTGATTGTATGCCTCCAGTATCCTATAATCCGGATTTCAACGGCAATTATGGATGTGACCGGTGAGACTGCATATATGGCAAAGGAATATTTTTCAATTCTTATATGGGGAGCTCCGGCAGTGCTCCTCACCTACGTCATATCCGGATGGCTACTCGGAATGAAGGATGCAAAGACACCGATGTGGATATCATTTATAATCAATATATCTAATATTGTGGTAAGCCTCGTGCTTGTCATTGTGTTTAAAATGCAGATCAAGGGTGTGGCCTGCGGAACCCTCACCGCCCAATGGATAGGAATGATAGTCGGTGTCTCATTCATAACGGTCAGATATGCGCCTGTCCTTCCAGATATTAAAAGGCTTTTCAAAACTGATGAGTTACGTAGGTTCTTCTCGGTCAACATTGATATTTTTCTACGCACACTATGCCTGATAGCCGTTACGGTTTGGTTTACACGCGTCGGAGCCTCACAAGGCACAATAATCCTTGCTGTCAACACACTGCTGATGCAGTTTTTCATTCTCTTTTCCTATTTCATGGATGGCTTCGCCTACGCGGGGGAATCATTGGCTGGGTATTATATCGGGGCACGTGACAAACATAATCTCCGGCTCTGCATAAATGCATTATTCAGATGGGGAGCAGCCACCGCCATTATCTTTACCGTGATATATATGCTCGGAGGGACATGGATCATGGGACTGTTAAGCAGCGAAATCACGGTCATAGAATCGTCAAAAGAATATTTTTACTGGGTGATTGCTATTCCATGCGTTGGATTTGCGGCATTCACATGGGATGGCATTTATATAGGCGCCACCCATACCAGAAGCATGTTAATTTCAATGGCAATAGCCACTGCCATATACTTTATCATATACAATATCTGTTATGAAACCATGGGGAACCATGGACTGTGGATTGCGTTTCTGGCATATCTATTATCACGTGGAGGTATCCTCACATTATTGCGAAAACGGATATACTATAATCTGTAATCTCAATTACCATAAGCTATTTCAAGTTCCCCCATTAAATTATTATACCCCGGTAATATTGGAGTACGAGCATAAGTCAGAGACGATGCAACATAATTGGCCTATTAAAATATTTTTTAACTTGCATGCGCAATTTTATGGCCCGGCACATAACTAATTTTGCTCACGAAAGCCATGGTGGCTTTCCAAGGACTTAAAGATAAGCTTGAATATGTCTATAATAATTATGGTTGTATGCTTCTTTGCATGGCTCGGACAGGCACTCAAAGATGGGGCTGACGTGTAGGTTTTGCATCAACAACATAGTAAATCGGCAAGTCATTATATAATGACTTGCCGGACATGGCGGAAGAGATCGCTGACATAATCACCAATCTCCTATTTGCCTATGGTCGAGAATATTTGCTACGTGATTATTCTACAATCAATTCAGATAGCGGACGTTTAGGTACGTGATGCACACCATCGGGAGTTCGGTAATACTTACAATCGGCATCAGGCAGTCCTGACATATCCTCAATCTCTATTGTTTCAGCCGGGTAACCAAGGGCTAAGACATAACGAGGCACCAGATGGTCATCAAGCCCAAGCAGATTCTTGACCTTAGGTTGATTGAACGCTTTGATGATACATCCCCCTATCCCAAGTGCACATGCGCCAAGAGTAATAGCTTGAAGTTGCAGCCCATCATCACATAGGCAGTTTTCACCATAGCGTGTATCAAGGAATTGCACGAGATAAGCAGCCGGACGCTCTCCTTCTTCCGGGCCATTCCAATCTTTCAGATATCCGGCCCATGCAAGGAGGGGAAACAACTCACGCTTCTCATCTTCTCTAACCACCATACGGTAACGTAGCGGCTGCATATTGCGGCCCGATGCGCAATACCGTGTCAAATCTATCAGGCGCTCCAACGTGGGGATTGAAATTTCACGAGACTCATCATATCGGCGCACACTTCTATCAAGTTCAAGCAAATGGCGCAGACTTTCAAATTTATTATTCATGATTCAACTCTTTAATGTCCTTTACGAAAACATGGGTATTTACTTTGCAATATGCCATAGTCCTTATGATTGAATTTCTGTTTCAATGACGAAAGCACGTGATTTTCTGTCTCAGGACTCCAGTAAATCTTAAGTTTGTCACGAGCTCTGGTAATTGCCGTATAGAATATGTTGTGAGTTATCTGCTCCTCAGCCTCTCGGGTTATGACAATCTTGACCGAATTATATTCCAGGCCTTGGGCTTTATGTATTGATACGGCATAGGCAATCTGAAACGGAACTATGGTTTCCTCCCTGTCATTGTCATCATCGGCATCGCTCTCTTTTTGCACCCTGAATTTTACGACTGATGAGTTGGCCTCTCTCGCTTCGCAGAGTTCAAAAGGAGCGCCTTCTATCTCCAGACCGTTAAGCACCGTTGCGACCTCTACCGTGAAGTCAATCCAGTCATCCCCCACCTCAATATCAAGGATACGCCCCTTAAGATTGTTGTAGAGCCATTGGGAGAAACGGTATGAGTCATTGAACAGCACTGGGTCACCGACTTTATAGGTATGCACTCCCCATTGCACAGCTTCGTTCGGATTACTATGTTGCAGAAATTTATTGATGTTATTTATGCCATATAATCCATCATAATTAAGCGTGAGGATAATTTCGTCATCATCGGCCGGGACAAAGATTGAATTATCAAACCTCGATGAAAAGCCACCCTTGGTGAGAAACTCAAGAATGTCAGGGGAGACGTTCCTTACGCATTCCCAAACTTTAAGGAGCCTTGGGTTAGAGGTACGGTAGGTCTTTTCAAGGACTGCCCTGCAATTTTTTCCATTAAAAGCGTTAAACGCCACACTAAACCAATTGCCGAAAAGTATGGCCTCTATCTGGAACATATCACCGACAAGCAGCAATAGTTTGAAATTGCCTCGTTGCACAATAGCACGCATATCCTGATTGCTGAGTGTACTGCATTCATCGATTATCAAAATATCGCGTGGCAACAGGCAAGCCTGACTGGACAGATAGGCGGCAACAGTCATGAATACAGCATTTCCTGCATCCACCCTGCGACGCAGATTCTCCACAGCCGGATGCGTGTTGGCCAGATAAAGCTTCGACTGGGAACTGAACAGATGGGATATGTAATTTATAAGAGTAGATTTCCCTGTCCCGGCAGCTCCATATATGAATCCCACTTTTGAATCGGCAAAAAGCGACAGCAACACCCTCTCTTTATCCTCGTCAATAGTCACGAGAGGAGATGAGAGCCATGCTCTGACTGTATTTCCGTAATTTGTCACCCCTCCGGCATTATTCAGGTCTTTTAGGGCCGATATGACTTCATAGACATTGTTCTCATACTCACGTATATAGCAATATGTGCGATAACGCTCTATCGTACAATGAGCATGAGCCGGATGTAATGCATCGTTAAACTCCCTGATGAGAGCTTCCGCATCACCGAAACTCTCCAATTCCTCTATATCTGTATAAAGACGTCCCTCCTGCTCACAATTATACTTAATGCGACGTGCCAATAGTTCATGTTTATGCCCATCCACCGGAATTGTGGCCAGCAGATCACTGACACGTGGATTGTGCTGCGACAATGAGAAATAGTATGGCATGCGATCGAACGGCTTGGCTTGGGGGCTGAGGTAAAGGCCGTCGAAAATCCTGCATGGTTCATGGAAGAGTTGCCTTTTTATCACCTTGTTCGGTAGATGGCGAAGCAGATAACGCAACACGTTATGCCCCGATTTCCGCCCCACAATTCTTTCACGGCATATAGTAAGGAGCTTCTCAAGATGGGATGTATTTGCATCCTGTCGCAAAGTCTCTATAAACCAGTCGAAATCATCATCATTAAAATCCATTACATCCGTGAGCGAGAGATGCGTCAGCTGCAGGAACTTCATGAGATTCAGATACTCCCTTGTGACCGACATCGGGATTTTGTAACCGAAAATTCTTGCCAGATTCGTGAATTCACAAGGTCGGACAGCCACATCGTAACCAACAATCACCGAAATAGGCATGGGAGCGCCCTCTAAAGAAATTGTTTCCGATACCAGACGTAACTTTACTGCGTAATATGACGGTAAATCCAGTTTTGTAAAAGCTATGATACGGTCAAACTTGCTTGTTTTGTCATTAGCCGGAGTGAAAGTGACCTCGTAATATATTCGACCGTCAACGAAGATGGGTTTTATCTTCTCGATATAAAACCTGTTTTCATAAGTCTTGGCGTTGACCATCGATAACGTTTCAATCTTCTCGGCAATCGCCGCGTGGAACTCACGGAATGACGTGTCGGTATCCATCGGGAATTTCTCAAGATTATGCAGCAAATGAATCCCGAAATCCCGCTCCATCAATTCCCTGATACGGAGAAGATACTCATAATACTTCAGCATCAACCGCTCCGAACTGTCAGGATCAAACGTGTAGTGCGAGGCAGATATTTGCAACATATCATGCAACTCCTTTAAGAAGTGAAGCCTACCTAATCGCCACACAAATGCCTGTGCATTGCAGATGTTCTGATACTCATTATCACATATCGCTCCACCATTGGCCTCATAGATTTTCACACAGATGTGATCAAGGAGATTTCGCATCTGTCCGAGAATGTTTTGCGAGAGCAGTGGCCTGTGTTCCCGACTCAGGATCTCGATATTATCACATATCGCTTTGTTGCAGTTCTGTATATAATCCATAAGCAATAATTTCCAACATAGTCAACAGGCTAAATCAATCACCTATCACAGTAGCCACCACCTTGCGAGGGCCACCATGGTTACGGAATTCACAAAGATATATGCCTTGCCATGTGCCAAGATTAAGCCTGTGATTAGTCACAGGAATAGTCAGAGAGGGACCAACTATCACCGATTTTGCATGGGCCGGCATGTCATCCGAACCTTCAAACGTATGGAGAAAATATGGGGAATTTTCAGGCACCATACGGTCAAATATAGCATTCAAATCTTCACGCACATCAGGATCTGCATTCTCATTCAACGACAACGCAGCAGATGTATGTTTGATCATGAGGTTTACGATTCCGGCCGCAGGCAACTCCGGTAAGTGCGCCACGATTTCAGCTGTCACAAGATGCACACCGCGTCTACGTGGACTCAAAGAAAATTCATTCTGTTTTACCATCAGTAAGTCAAATATCTGAAAGTTAATAGTTATTCTGTAGCATTGCCGACACGGTTTCGGACCGCATCAATAGCCTCTTTTATGAAGGGTGCAGTGGGTGAAGCCTTGGCTGCAATCTCAATCGGAGAACCGGTGGCTATTATTTGTCCGCCATTTTTTCCTCCACCCGGCCCCATGTCTATCACATGGTCAGCGGCACATATCACCTCGATGTTATGCTCGATCACCAGTACGGTGTTGCCTTTTTCAACCAAACGGTTAAGCACATTAAGCAACACTCGGATATCATCAAAATGCAATCCGGTGGTAGGCTCATCAAGTATAAACAAGGTATTGCCAGTGTCACGGCGAGAAAGTTCAGTTGCCAATTTCACACGTTGGTTCTCACCTCCGGAGAGCGTCGAAGATGGTTGGCCAAGCTTTATGTAGCCAAGGCCGATATCCTGCAATACTTTAATCTTATTCAGGATAGCAGGGACACCTGCGAAAAATTCCACAGCCTGATTGATGGTCATATCGAGGACATCGGAAATAGATTTACCTTTGAACCTTACCTCAAGTGTCTCACGGTTATACCGCTTGCCACCACAGGTTTCACATGGCACAAGAACGTCCGGAAGAAAGTTCATCTCAATGGTCTTATATCCATTGCCATTACATGTCTCACATCGGCCACCAGCTACATTAAACGAGAATCTGCCAGGACGGTATCCTCGGATTTTAGCCTCCGAAAGACTTGCAAACAAGTCACGGATAGCCGTAAACACCCCCGTATAAGTGGCTGGATTTGAGCGTGGCGATTTGCCGAGTGGAGACTGGTCAACAGTCACTACCTTATCAATATGTTCTAACCCTTCAATCGACTTATAGGGCAGAGGGGCCGTATGTGATCTGTAGAATTTCTGACTTAGAATCGGTTGCAGAGTGGCGTTGATCAATGATGATTTCCCGCTGCCCGAAACTCCCGACACACACACGAATTTACCTAAGGGAAGTGTCAGCGTAACATCGCGTAGGTTATTTCCTGATGCCCCTTTGAGTACGATTTTCTTACCGGAACCTTTGCGTGGCTTCTCTCGCACAGGGATTGACAAATTTCCATTCAGATAACGGGCGGTGAGAGTATCTGTATCAAGCATCTCCTCCGGGGTGCCGGAGAATACAACTTCCCCACCCTTACGTCCGGCATTCGGACCTATATCCACTATATGGTCGGCCTCGAGCATTATATCCTTGTCATGTTCCACCACAAGGATTGAATTGGAAGCATCGCGCAACTGTTTGAGCGAGTCAATCAGGCGTCTGTTGTCTCGCTGATGGAGTCCGATGGAAGGTTCATCAAGAATATAAAGGACATTGACCAACTGGCTGCCAAGCTGTGTTGCAAGCCTTATACGCTGACTCTCTCCACCCGACAATGTGGCAGAAGCTCGGTTGAGTTGCAGATAATCGAGCCCGACGTCCACCAGGAACTTCAATCGGCTCCTTATCTCCTTCATTATTTCACGTGCTATCAACAATTGCGTAGGTGAAAGCCTTTCCTCCACAGTCTGTGACCATTCATAGAGTTCGGATATATCAAGCCGACTCAGGTCAGCAATATTCTTCCCATCTATAAAGAAGTGTAATGCCTCACGGTTGAGCCGGTCTCCATTACATTCCGGGCATACGGCACGTGAGAAGAACCCTTCGCTCCATTTCTTTGCAGCTGCTGATGCCTCTTCCCCCTGTTGCATTTCTATATATTTAACCAGACCTTCGTAGGTTTGGAAAAAATTATAGGTGGCCATCGTGTCATTCTCTATCACAAGCCGTTCGGGAGTACCGTTGAGAATGTCGCCCATCGCCTCCTCAGGGAGATTCTTGATTGGAGTCTTGATGGTGTGGCCATACTTCTTGCATATAGCGTCTATCTGCCAGAACACCATCGAGTTCTTGTATTTGCCAAGCGGCAGTATTCCACCCTCATGAATCGAAAGCGATGGGTTGGGTATTATCTTTTCACGATCCACGAGATTGACATAACCCAGACCTTTACAACACGGACAAGCACCCAAGGGAGAATTGAATGAGAAATTATGAGGCGCCGGCTCACGATATGATATGCCACTTGCAGCATCCATTAGTGTCTGCGAGAAGTAGCTAACACGGTCGGCATCGACATCATAAATCATCACCTGCTTGTCACCCTGTTTCAATGCATCACCGACAGTTGCTTCAAGGCGTGTGAGATCCTTGGGTGAAACCTTCAGTCGGTCTATGACAAGTTCGATGTCATGATTGCGATAACGGTCCACCTTCATGTTGAGAGTGAGTTCACGCAATTCGCCATCAACACGCACTGTCAGAAACCCTTTTTTGCGCAACTGCTCAAAGAGCTCTTTATAATGTCCTTTACGGTTTTTGATAAGTGGGGCAAGAATATACACCTTGCGACCGTCATACTTTTCGAGTATGAGGTTGACAATCTGTTCACGCGTGTATTTAATCATCGGCTCACCGGTCACATAGCTCACAGCTGTTCCTACCCTGGCATAAAGCAGGCGCAGGAAGTCATATACCTCGGTAGTGGTGCCGATGGTACTTCGCGGATTTCGATTGATTGTCTTTTGCTCTATGGCAATCACCGGACTGAGTCCCGTGATTTTATCCACATCCGGACGCTCAAGATTGCCAAGCATATTCCTGGCATAAGCTGAGAATGTCTCTATATAACGACGTTGGCCTTCGGCAAAAATCGTGTCAAAAGCCAGGGAGGATTTCCCGCTGCCACTCAGACCGGTAATGACCGTGAGAGCATTGTGGGGAATCTCCACATCAATATTTTTGAGATTGTGCACTCTTGCGCCGAGCACACTGAGACTATTACTGTTTACGGAATTGGAATTCATCGGTATAATTTACTTTTCCCTTATCTGTCCACAACCCACGCTGGATTATAGACTGTTTTCTTCTGTTTAGAGCGTGAAAGTGAATCCTTGGTGGGAATATACACTTGATATGTCTTCGCTGTTTTGTTTGGGAGAGATTTAGCACGTATCCAGGGGTTATTTTCACGCAGAGTCATATAATCAGTCCCATGCTTTTTAGCCCAATCTGCCCAATCGTCTACTGGCTCAGAGACCTCAACCACGGTGTATTCCATAGGTTGATAAAGCTGATCGGCTGTCAGATTGTAGCCATAAGCCTGAGGATTTTCCATGATAAGTTTCATGGAAAGAAGGCGGAAGATATAGCGCATTGTCTCATCTGCGAGATATAGGTCGTAGGCAGATGACACTTGCTGTGCGGCAAGTTCATTAGTGATCCGTGCCATTCCACCATTATAACTTGCAGCCACTGATTCCCAATTGCCATATTTGGCATAAGCATTCTTAAGATATTTACATGCAGCCTCTGTGGCTTTTATCGGATCATACCTCTGGTCCACATAGTCGTTCACTTCGAGTCCATACTCCTTTGCAGTGGAAGGCATGAATTGCCATAAGCCACCAGCCTTTGCCCCGGAAAGAGCCCTGGGATTAAGTGTTGATTCTATAACTGCAAGATATATCATATCGTCGGGCACACCGTTCTTTTTTAGGATTGGAGCCAGAACCGGGAAATATCTGTTGGCCCGCTTGATGGCAAGCAAGGTATTGCCATGCGTATAGCTCATGGCTGTTAACTCTCGGTCGAGACGCTCCCACATGTGGGTGGGATCAAGACTTATTTTCTTTCCGGCAAACGTAACTGTTTCGGGGACAACCGGATTTACTACATCAGACAACTCCACTCTTACATCGTCGGTAACAGTGGCAGGAGTCACTGCCGAGGCTTCTTCAGCCGGAGCTATAATCGCGATGGCGGCTGTAGCGCATACAGCACCAAACATTATCTTTCGTTGTAATTTCATAAGCTGATTAGAATTGCAGATTAATAAATTTTAGTTATGTGTTGGTTTGTTTATGGTAGTATGACTATTTATAATTCACTATATTTATATCGCCTGACAGGTTATATTTCTTTCCATCCGCCCCACGAGCGGTGATGACATAGTAATACACTCCAGCCGGGACAAGCTTACCTTTATACTTACCATCCCATCCCTGGGCGGGATCGGAAAATGATGTCATTTTTTGACCATGGCGATTGAAGATATGACATTCAAAATCCACGATTGACGAATAGCTCACTTTCCACTCATCATTCACTCCATCTGCATTCCCCGGAGAGAAAGCATTGGGGCACTTCAGGGATGATGCACCTATCGATATCTCGTAAGTCGGACCGTAATATTCACATTCTCCCGAGGCGTTGGCGCAGACGAAGCGGACATAAGTCATCCCTTCTTCCGTAAAGGTATGGGTAACATTCAATTCCGACATACGTATATCAACATCCTCAAACTCCGGATAGGACGAGAACTGCCATTCAGTAAAGATTGCCGCATCTGTAACAGCTGCCGAGAACTCAATTTCACAAGGAGCAGATCCACCGAGATCTCCGCCGCTTCCTGATACAATCTCATTATCATTGGAACGTTCAGTCTGGATAGCTGAGGTCTGTGCCTGTACGGCAAATGGCTGTACCGTAGATGAACTCACAGAAATCTCGCGTCCCCATTCTTTCAGGAACCTGTCACCTGTCAGAGTAAAATCCGTAGCACAGAGAGGAGCTTCTACATGAAGAGTTGTGGGAAGGTATTCAAACGTTGCTTCCTCAGGCACCTGAACATAGCTCTTGCTGTCTTCGTCATAAGACAAGGATGTGTAGTCGAGCTGCAAGTCACGTGACAGGACAAGACGTCGACCGTTGATGGAATAATACACAATCTCATCACCTTTACCGGCCACAGTCAACCCAATCCGGTCACAATCACGCTCCTCAGCCTCCGTGATTCCTGACAATGCAAGTTCATGGCGACTATAGTCAACTACCCAGAAATAATGCCTCTCATTGCCATCCTCTATTATATAGCCCATGTCTCCTTCCACAACATCAAGGATGGAAGAGCCACCATCTACCCTGACACCCGACAGCTCTTCGGCGTAACCGCCTCCAAGATTTGAATATCGGAACCATTTCACACCGGCAGCAGAAGGCGATGCATAGGCGGCTTTCACCCCACTCAATCCGTCAAGCACGTACACGGCGTCGAGCCCCGACGAGGCGGGAGCATCTATTTGGATTATTTTCTCGGGACTTCCGCTCCAAGCTAACTCCGCACCATTGGCGAAAAAAGGAGAAAGACAAGCGCATAAGATTATTGACAGATATTTCATAGGGGCTTAGTGGATTATCTAACTTACAAAGTTACAAAATTTACCGCTGATTTGCAACACCCTCATCGCTACTTGTTCGCCATCTTATCGACAAAAAGAGAAAAAATAAAGGCTCTGCGCCAAAGGGGATTGCCACAGAGCCCGGAGACTCAAATTGTTATTATAATTTCTCGATGAACATCAAAGATATCACATGTCCTCAGCATCGGTGTTGCGCGGGTTGTTATTCAACTCTGCGGTTTCGTTTTTCACCATTTTAGGGGACACCTTATCATCGTCGGCAATGTTTACATCCACACCACGATATTTCTTGGACTCCTTTACTTCCTGAGCGGTAGGTTTCTTTTCCATAACATAATAGTTTTAAGTGATTATTTTGTTAGTAAAACACCTCACCGCCCCGATGGGTTCATTCCTCCACGGCGGAAATAGGGAGTTTATTAAGCTCCTCGATATAATCAAGCAGTTCCTGTCGGCCACGCCCATCCTCACTTGACGTGAGGAATATCGGAGGCAGTTCCTCCCAGGTTTCAAGGAGCTTCTTGCAGTACGCCTCAACATTACGCTTACCAGCCACATTTCCCATTTTGTCGAGCTTAGTGAAGACGATGGCAAAAGGCACACCATTCTCACCAAGCCAGTCAAAGAACTCCATGTCAATCTTCATGGGAGCATGACGCGAGTCGATAAGCACAAACAGGTTGGTCATTTGCTCACGATGAAGGATGTAACCGCTTATCATCTTCTCCAACTCTTCACGCTGAGCCTTGCCACGCTTGGCAAAACCATAACCGGGCAAGTCAACGATATACCAATCGTCATTAATCAAGAAATGATTTATAAGCAGAGTCTTACCGGGAGTTGAGGATGTCTTGGCAAGCTTAGAATGGCCTGTAAGCATATTGATTAGAGACGATTTTCCCACATTGCTTCGACCGATGAAAGCATATTCATGGCGTTGGTCAGAAGGGCATTTGCTGACTTTTGAATTTGATATGGAAAAACGAGCGGAATTGATGATCATGTCGGTATATGTTTTATTCTGTATTATTCGTTCATTATTCTTCGGCCCTTAATCAAGCATTAGACTTATCATAGGCCTTTCGCTGGGGAAACGGAGTATGTCACCGGTCACCGGTGAGCTGAAAAGGATGTCGGTAAACACGTCGACAGTGACATCGAAATCCAATCTGCCACGGTAACCGTCATCAATCATACACGTGCCACCATCCACGATATAGGTGTGCGAATTATAAGCAGGCAACAGTTTATCTGTCACTTTTATTTTTGCCGCGAAGCGAGGATAAGCCCCAGCTATTATTTCAAGCGCTTTCCCTGCATTCACAACACGTCCCATTCCTCTCGGCATCAATCGTCCTCCCATCGTGTCAGTGGGACGACCGTAAAGCAAGAACGGAGTGTCGCCATGCATGCCACGCAACTGTCGCAAGGCAGCGGCCCGGGCGTCCTCTGACTCACCCATGACATCAGTGACAAGCAGCACATCATCGTTCATTCTGGCCCATGCCATAGACACGATTTCGTGACCATGGTCCTCATCATCACGAGCCATCACCACGAAATCACCGCCATCCATCTGAAGATCGGCGAGAATATTGTAGAAATCCCTCTGCGAGTGGATGATATAGCATCTACGTTCCATCTGGAAACGGTTGAACGCCTCCCATACTTCATCAGTTATAGTATCATCGAGATGATGATATTCGCCATGAACCGGGAAGGGGTGAAGCGCAGTGAAACGCTGCTCCTTTGTATAAAACACAGTGCTGAACCCGTAGCGCTGATAGAAATAATAGAGGGCCTCATTGGCAGGAATCAACGAGCAGAGCATGTCGCCACGTGCTGCTGATGCCTCAAGAGCATCCACCATCAAACGCGACATGTAGCCTTTGCCCCGTTGGTTACGGCGCGTGGCGGCACCGGCTATATAGCTCACCGTAGGGAGAGCCCCATGAAATGTCATCGCATAACGCTGAAGCAACAAGCTGCTCACCGGCAATCCTTCTTCGTTTTGCAACAGCAATGCGTCCTCGTCGCGGTAAACCTGGTCAAAGTACATCTTCACATACTCTCGTGAGTCCTTGAAACTCTCCTGCCAGATTTTTCTTATGTCATCTCTCTTACTCATCAAATAGATAAATTACATGTTGATTGTATAACAAGCGAGAGTTAAAAAGTGTTGACCGCTTATCGACATCTCACATTTAGCGTGGTGAAATAAAAGGGCATAAACCACTCGTCATGAAATACGGAGGTTTATGCCCTGTGTGAGTCCGCGATTATCCCTGATGAGCCGGACGGAGAAGATCGTTGACTGTCTTGACAGGGTTGAAAGTAGAGATAGGTACTTCAACGAACACTGTATTCCAGTCACTCATAGCTCCGTTCCAAAGGCCGGGTAGCTCCATTGCACGAAGCTCCTTGCCGTGGCTTGACTTGGATGATATGAATCCTGTAGCCGGATCCACATAGGAAGGAAGATCAAATTTCTTACCGTGGATATCCTTAATATAACATACGAGGTCAACCGGATTGAAATGAGTGGCTGATGCCATCATCTTCTTGTAGTCATCATTATTTGGATCAACTTGGTTGCTTTCAAGAATCTGGGGTGATGAAGAGCCGTCAGGATTGTAGGCTATGAACGGACCGCCGCCAGGTTCTCCCTCGTTGCGCACCATGCCGCAAACTCGTAAAGGACGGTTGAGCTTGCGTTTCAGATATTCAACCACAGCGTCATCATCGAGGTTCTCTGTCGAGGCATCCTTGACATTGAGTACAGTGTGGAGGTAGTCAAGCATGCGCTTGAGATCGGCAGGAGTATAAAGTTTTTCATCAAGAGCGATGAGATCCTCTTCAATCTGGTCATGGACCTGAAGCAGGAGGCCACCAAGAACCTCCTTATAACGGATGGTATCCGCACGCTTTGAGTCAGGCACAACGTTGTCAATGTTTTTGATGAAAACTACAGCTGATTCGATATCATTAAGATTCTGAATGAGCGCACCATGACCTCCGGGACGGAACAAAAGATGGCCATCCTCCATGAAGGGGGTATTGTCAGGATTGACAGCAATGGTATCGGTTGAGGGCTTTTGCTCGCTCATTGACACATTGAATTTAACACCTGTCTTTTTCTCTGTTGCGGGGATTACCTCTGCAAGCTTCTCCTCAAAGAGTTTACGATGATTCTGCGACACGGTGAAGTGAAGATTCACAATGCCTTTCGAATTAGCTGCTGTCTGGGCACCCTCCACGAGATGTTCCTCAATAGGTGTGCGTGATCCTTCGGGATATGTATGGAATTTCAGCAAACCTTTGGGCAGCCCTCCGTAATTCATGCCGTCAGGATTTACGATGGCTGCGATAATGTCGCGGTTACGACCCTCTTTCAAAAGCTCGTCAAGAGATTTGCCATAGAGTTTTCCAACAGCAGCATTGAGCTCGGGGATGAAAGGAAGTTTATCAATATTTTCAATGAGAGTGGCTACAGGGCTACCCTCTTTGAGTTCGTCTGTGCCACCATCAACATATTCGAAAAGGGCTTTGAACATACGCGAAGCTGCACCTGACGCAGGCACGAATTTACACACTTCGCCTCCATGATGGAGATATTCTTTCCAACGGTCGAGGGCTGCGGCTATCTCTTCATCGTCAAGACGGAATATGCCGGCACCCACACGCGCTGCATCTTCAATTTTCAGATAAGGGAAACCTGTGACAAAACGCTGTAACTGCGCTTCTACTTCTGATTCACTAATTCCCTTTTGTTTAAGTAATTCAAGGTCTTCTGGTCTAAGCATGGTGTGAGAATAATGTTAAGTGTTAGTTTCAACACCCCAAAGTTACACTTTTTTCCAAGAAACTGTTTAAATTTTTATGGTAAAATTAAAACAATTGGTTAAAAGAGTAACGATTTCACACCAAAACTTTATTGACGGAAGGAATCAATACTGGAGATAGATGAAGGGAACGATGTCACTCTGACGCACTTGGATGACAATAAGTAGCACCAAAGCAAGCACAAGCGCCTGCACTATAACAGGCGAAGCATCAAACAGTGCCCTCAAACGGCAAGTCCAACTGCTTGGAGATATATGCAACAGATATCCTGCCGCCATGGCCACCACAATTGTAAGATAGCCACCAACAAACTGCGGCGCCACCGAGATATGGAAATCGAAAATAATCTGATGCCACATCATACCTACATCCTCCATTGAGGGAGCACGGAAAAGCATGAAAACCAAGGCAATCAACACGAATGTGAACAGCGCGTTCACACCTCTCATCCACGACGATGGTTTCTGAGGAGCAGATATCATCATCAGCTCGCCATCGCCTGTGACAACCGCTCCCGACGCCGACATCCGTAACACACTCCGAAGCATCTTGTGAATCACGAGCAAAACTCCATGGACTGCTCCCCATATCACATACATCCATGACGCGCCATGCCATAAACCACCTATAACCATTGTGGCAAACTGGTTGAAATAGGCTCTCGGTCGTGAACAACGGTTGCCCCCGAGCGGAATGTATACGTAATCACGGAGCCAAGTGGATAAGGATATATGCCAACGATGCCAGAACTCAGTAGGATTCTGGGCCTTGAAGGGAGCATTGAAGTTTTCCTTGAATCTGTAACCGAGCAACAGTGCAATACCGATGGCCATATCACTGTAACCTGAAAAATCGCAATAGAGCTGGATGGTGAATCCGAAAGTAGCCATAAGGTTTTCGAATCCGCTGTAAAGAGCAGGATTGTCAAACACTCGATCCACAAAGTTGCCACTGATGAAATCAGCGATGATCACCTTTTTGACCAGACCTGTGATTATAAGGAAAATACCTTCTGATGTCATCTCGCGCGTAGGTGACGGATTGGCTTTTATCTGTGGCAGCATGTCCTTAGCCCTCACCACAGGACCGGCCAACAGAGGCGGGAAGAAGGTGAGGAAGAACATATAGTCAAGTAAATTGCGGCAAGCCTTAATCTCGCCACGATATATGTCGACGATATAACTTATGGAACGGAAAGTGAAAAATGATATACCGGCAGGCAATAACAATGTCATTGCATCGATGCGAGTATTGAAAAATTGCGAGAAAGTATCGATAATCAAATTGAAATACTTGAAATAGGCAAGCATTCCTATATTTATGCCGACGTTAAGGAATACGATGAATTTCCTCAAAAAAGCTTTCCCTCTACCCTCTCCGACGGACTGCTGCATACAAAGACCGAGGATGTAATCACTCAGACACACCCCGATGAGGATTAGACAATACACTCCCGATGACTTATAGTAGAAGTAGAGAGAGAAAAGGATCACAAATATCATCTTCGCAACCCTGAAGCCACCCAGAAGACGATAGAAAGCCAAAAACAGCACAAACAAGACCATGAACAGTCCGGTATTGAAGAGCAACGGCTGTGCAGGGTCGTAGGCAAGCAGATCAGTCAGCTTGTCGACATCTATGTTTAGGCGTTCGAGGGCCGGATTAAGTATAGAAGAAAGCTCAGAGAGCCAGCGAGTAATGAATTCCAACGTTCTTAATTCGATAAAAAGTTGTGATGGATAAAAGGGGACTGTGCTTGAACGCATCCGTATGATATCGATATTAAACAGAATACCGACACCTCAGTGCAATGGTTCAATTTGCTTGGACAACTTCTTGAGACTGCTGACGCAACGCATCCATCAAGGCATCATAAAGCAGGCGCCCTTCCAGATTATAACCTTTGCGCGTGTGGTGGACGCGGTCAGGAGCAAACAGATTGTTGCTTATCCAGTTGGCGCTTGCGCCACTCCCTCCGGCGACATCATACCAGTCATAGACTGCTATACCATTCTCTTTCCCATAGTCAAGAATAGCCTGTCGGAGAGGAGAAATGTTACTGTTGACAGCATAGGACTTGGTGGTCTTAGTGACGGTACGGTAACCGGCCTTACGTCCTTTACGGCGCTTGGTGCGCACTTTAACCTTTTTAGTAGACTTGACGCTGCGGTGACACTCCATGGGTGTGGTGAGCAGAATCAAGGCCTCCGGATTGGCAGTACGGATGTTATTGACAAGGCGGTCAATTGACCGTGTGAACCCTCGTGTGTCAAGACGTCCAAAAGCCTCATTGGTGCCAAGCGAGATTATAACAAGATTAGGCTGCAAAGGGTTTATACCTGCCCCTACATTTCCTATGCGGTTATATGTGTCATAGGTGGCACCGTTATTACCAATAGCATGATAGAACACACCGGGACGATCGCCTGATAAAGATGCACCGAAAACCGTAAGATCACCTGCCGATGAGAACTGGACATTGATTTTTGTCTCGTCGGATGCCATGACAATCTGAGTATAGTCTCGCGACGGAATAGTGCGGTAATGCACAGGGTTACCATCGGCATTAGTAACACTCTTGATGTTCAGCTTGCCGTTGTGAAAAATGGTTGCAGATGAAAATGGATTGTAATCATCACGTTCGGATGTCCCTATGGAGAATTCGCTTGAGCTGCTCGTCGGACGTATGGAGGCTCCGGTAAAACCGACTGTCTGGCGCCATGACGCACTCATGAGCTTGACTGCATTCCATGAATTCCGGCTCTGGAAGAAATAATCGGAAGGCTCATTCGTGCCACTGAGTTTCAGCGGAGAGATTAGCCCTCTACCGGCATTCCCGAAGTCATACTGGAGAAGTTCACGAGTAGTCCCTGTGTTTATATCGGCCTGCACATGGCTGTCACCGATATGCACAATCGAGACCGGAGTCTTATTACTATTGGTGAAAGCCGTGCGTAGCTTAGACCAATCAGCACCATTGAATATGATGTGATTCAGATTCTGCTTTATGAAGTTGGGAACCGGGATATCGATATCATCCGCTTCACCGGGAATAATGACCAGATTCTCCCTTATATCCTTTTCGTCATCATTCTCCTCATCCACAACCTCTTCATTGACCACCTCTCCTTCATCAGGAGCGACAGTCTGGGCACTGGGATAAACCGGGAAGAACAATGAGATAACCGGCAATATAAGGCTGACACTGTGTTTCATTTTATGTCGTGTTGTATAGCGTTAAAAAGTTCCTTTGCGAGACGAGCGCCACCTTTGTGAGTCATGTGGATATAATCCTTGTTGATGAGTCCTTCATTACTCCAAGCCACAACTGCATCCTCGCCTCCCATGGCCTCACGTGTGTCCCAGAAAAGACAGTGGGCACGGCGAGCCGCGTCACGCTGGGCAGCAATCATGGCCGGAGCCGTGGACATCGAGCGCACCTGGCCGCCACGTTTCTCACCACGGTCACCAACCCCCATCACAAGGAGATCGGCACGAGGATAGCAACGACGGACATGGTTAATCACTTCAACCATTCGCGAACAGTATATACTGTAGTCCTTCTGTTGAGCCGACATCGCGTTGATGCCGAATTCAAGGATTATCAGGTCATAGTCAATTACGTCGGCCATCTCACGGCATAATTCAGGATTAATCTTAGTAAGCGTAATGCCTGAAAAACCGCGTGAAGACATGCAGTCGAGACTGACGCCTGAAGTGCCGTCAAGCCAAACTCCAAGGCCTATTAGCGATGTGGATGCTGTCCTGACTCCGAAATTGCTGACTGTCTCGGCAAGTTCTATACACTGAACGTCGGGACTCCCAACTATATTGCGTTCTTCCCATTCCCCGTCTCCGCTTTTAACACTGATTAAAGTATTTTCGGGTGCAATGAAGAGGAATCGTGACCGTGACCATGATTCAGTGTGCGTGAAAGCCTTTGTACCTTCATAAGTGGAAGTTGCAGTACCGGTCGGAATAGCATATTGTTCAGACAGATCAAGATACTTGCTGTCGGCCTTTTTATTGGCAAAAAAAGTCTTCCATCCAGAGCCACCTTGTTTCACCGAGCGACGGAATCCGGGGAAGTCACTGTGCATGTTGACATATCCCACACCTTCACCGCCATACTCGCACTGGAGAAGTTCACGGAGATCCTGAGTGAAAATATCACCCTCTATATAGCTGTCGCCGACAACTGCGATGCGTGCCAAACGACCTGTTGTAATAGCATTCTTGAGGTTAACAAGACCGACACCGAGAGTAGTGTAATCCTCAATCACAACAAGCTCGCCGCTACGCGACGGCTTGACAGGAGAAATAATAGTGTCGATAGGTTGGCTCAACACCGAGTCGGTGGCATATAACGGATGAGCAGCATTCTCTCCCTCATTCATTGCCTTGACCAATTCAGGATCAATATCCTCCTCCGAAGCATAGGAGGGTTCTCCATCAAGAATTCCCACCTCCTTTAATATGTCGCTGAACAAGCTGAAATTCTTCACTTTCCCTCCGGTCATACGTGAAAGCGGAAGGAACGAAATGGCCACTACAACTATTACAGCGATGAAGATGATGAGGAGCGGACTACCTTTTTTCATATTCGGAATTTAGAATCTTCGTTAATGTGATTTTGTGATGTTACGAGGAGATGAGGCATACACTGAGAGGTGCTATTAAAGCGAAGGAGTCAGACTATTCTACGTCTGACCAACGAACTTGATTTTAGAAGGTGTGAAAACAAGCATCTCAGACGGGACATCCTTGGTAATCAGCGATTCCAAAAGGCTCGTTTTAGAGCAGGCCTCTGCCCATTCTTCGGCCTCTACCGACGAGTTAACAATACCTCCACCAGCATAGAGATTGTAGAGCCAACCTTCAGCTATCTCTGTCCGCGCCCTCGCGGCAAAAGCACATCGCAGGTTGACGTAAGCATGGTAATCCCCGCATAGGCGAACACCGACATATCCCCCATAGCAACGGCGACAATGAGTCTCAAACGTATCAATCTCCACAAGTGACACTTCCCTCGGCATCCCCGCCACAGCCGGCGTAGGGCTAAGGCGCGACATCAGGCGCAACGGATCCACATGTCCGGTTGCCCGAATGTGATTGCAAAGATGCTTTATATGGGAGAATTGCAGCTCGCAGAGAGATCCGACCTCGACATCAAGCCCTTCATCAGCAAGATTGTCACGGATAAATTCGGTAACAAACTCATGTTCCTCAACATTTTTATCATCCCACGGTGCGGTGTCAGATGTAAGTTTTGTACCGGCCAATGACATTGTCTCTACACAGTCACAGCTGCTATGTGTGCGCAGGAGCAGCTCAGGAGTGGCCGCGAACCATACACCGCTCTCGGGAGTATATACCAGATAACGGAATGTGGATGGAAGAGCCAGAAAGTATTCGCACACTACATCAAGAAGCGGACGAGGTGAAAAAAGAGCCTCGTGACGAGAAATGACCACCTTGCCTCCGAACTCTTTCAGTCGTGGCATCACGCCACGGAACATGTTGGCATAACTAACCCTATGTGTCGACGAGACGAGCGGATAAATATCCGGATCACGGAATGTGTCAGCAGGATTACATGAAGCCACATACTCCAGCACCTCTTCAGCCGACAACTCTCTACGCACTCCGGCAGTATAGGGCTCATCATTGTCAAAGAAATTAATGAAAAATGTGTCACCGTCATCGCCTTCAGCGAATGCAGGCGAACACCCCTCGCTGTCAGGCAAGGATGCAAAAAATGTGAAGTCGGTTTCGCCCGGAAGGGCAAAAAGGGCAAACGGTATATTATAATAGAGGCAACCTTCGGCCGCCTTAAGATAAGTCTCGTTAATTTCCATTGTCAATTACCGGCTCTGCCATAAGTTCAAAAGGCATTGCCGATGTGATTTTTACATTGTAGAATTGGCCTGTAACCAAAGGTTCGGTCTTGGAGATCAGCACTTCTGGGTCTACTTCCGGAGAATCGTATTGAGTACGGCCCACATAGAAATCCGCCTCCTCACGGTCAACAACCACACGTTGGATTGTCCCAACTTTCTGCTGCTGCAGCTCATCAGAGATTTTCTCCTGAAGTTCCATAAGTTTTCCGAGGCGTTCATCCTTTATTTCCTGAGGTATATCGTCCGCAAAATTCTTTGCCCCGAACGTATCATCCTCCTCACAGTATGCAAAAGCACCCATACGCTCAAATTTTTGCTCGGCCACAAACTGCATCAGTTCTTCGAACTCAGTTTCTCCCTCGCCGGGGAAACCCACCATGAGTGTGGTACGGATATGGATGCCAGGCACTCTACGACGAATTTCCGCAAGTAGTTCACGTGTCTGCGCGCCGGTGATGTGGCGACGCATGTTCTCAAGGACATTATCGGCTACATGCTGAAGAGCTATGTCAAGGTACTTACAAACATTGGGATGCTTTGCCATGACATCAAGGAGTTCAAGAGGAAAGTCCTTCGGATAGCCATAGTGCAGACGAATCCATTCCACGCCTTCCACGGATGCAATCTCATCGACCAGTCGGGCTATTTCTACTTTCCCATAAAGATCCTTACCATAATTAGTGAGATCCTGGGCTATGACATTGAATTCCTTTACTCCTCGACCAACGAGCATTTTCACCTCATCGACAATCTCCTCCATAGGGCGCGATTTATACCGTCCTGTTATAAGAGGGATAGCGCAAAACGAACAGAAACGATTACAGCCTTCAGCAATCTTCAGATAGGCATGATGGCGTGGAGTAGTGATAAGACGGTCATAAGAGACACTGCCGGGCGACTTACGCGCCAAGTCTGTAACCAATTTAGGCCAATCGGTCTTGCCATACCAACGGTCCACCTCCGGAATCTCACCAGGTAGCTCTGCAGCATACCGTTGCGAGAGGCATCCCATCACATATACCGCGGCCACACCTCCGTTGGCTTTTTCTTCGCACCATGACAGGATTTCGTTAATCGATTCCTCTTTGGCGTCACCAATGAAACCGCAAGTATTTATCACTACTGATTTCATGTCCGGTTCAGCTTCCTGAAACTCAGGACTATCAGCAGCCACTACATCGTAGCCCACATTGCTCAGCATGCTCATCAGACGCTCCGAATCAACAAGATTCTTGGAACATCCGAGAGTTATAACCGCAATCTTTTTCACCATAACGAACCAGTGTGTGTATCGTAGATTTCTTTATATCCGACAGGATGATATTTGTTATTTCTCTCCGAAGAGTGATTCCACGAATTCACGTTTGTGGAACACCTGGAGATCCTCAATACCTTCACCAAGGCCTATGTACTTAACCGGAATCTTAAATTGGTCGCTGATACCAATGACCACTCCGCCTTTAGCAGTGCCATCAAGCTTAGTTATAGCAAGTTCATTCACCTGGGTGGCAGCCACAAATTGCTTGGCTTGCTCAAAAGCATTCTGTCCGGTGGAGCCATCAAGCACGAGGAGCACTTCATGTGGAGCATCAGGCACAAGCTTCTGCATCACATTGCGCACCTTAGTCAACTCGTCCATGAGTCCTTTCTTGTTATGAAGACGTCCTGCTGTGTCTATAATCACCACATCGGCATCGTTGGCAATAGCACTTTGCAGAGTATCGAAAGCTACTGAAGCCGGATCGGCACCGAGTTTCTGTTTCACCACAGGCACATCAGCACGGCGCCCCCACTCTTCAAGCTGCTCTATAGCTGCTGCACGGAACGTGTCGGCTGCACCGAGAAGCACTTTATTGCCTGCCTTCTTGAACTGAGCTGCCATTTTGCCGATAGTAGTAGTCTTGCCTACACCATTGACACCAACCACCATTATAACGTGAGGTTTATGTGAGGCAGGGACGGTGAAATCCTCCTGCGAAGACTCGTTGCTATTCTCAGCCAACATCTCGGAAATCTCCTCGCACAGCAGCTTGTTGAGTTCCGATGATCCGACATATTTGTCTCTGGCCACACGCTTCTGAATGCGGTCTATAATACGTAAAGTGGTGTCAACACCGACGTCAGAAGTCACGAAGACCTCCTCAAGGTTGTCAAGCACCTCGTCGTCAATAGTCGATTTACCGGCAATAGCATGCGACAATCTGTCAAAAAAACCTCTCTGGGTCTTTTCAAGGCCCTTATCAAGTGTCTCTTTTTTGTCGCGTGAGAAGAAGTTAAAAAATCCCATAATCGTAATCTTTACTTGGAGAGAATCAAGAGTGCAAAATTACTCAAATTTTCCATATTTTCCAATTTTCGGCAAGCATAAGAATTTCACGAGTTAAGATTAATAACGTCTATCACATTAAAAGCAAAAGAGCCCCGCCGCAATGGCGAGACCCTTTGCATAAATTATCAGGTCAATTATCTTGTCATTACGACATTACATTAACGCTGCACACGGCCATTGGCATTACCGCCGGCGAGTGATTTCACCTCTTCAGCAGATACGAGGTTAAAGTCACCGGGGATGGTGTGCTTCAGAGCAGAAGCAGCCACAGCAAACTCAAGAGCATCAGCCTGGTTGGGCATGGTGAGCAGACCGTGGATAATACCGCCAGAGAATGAGTCGCCACCACCTACGCGGTCAATGATAGGATTGATGTCATAACGCTTTGATTCATAGAATTCTTCACCATTGTAAATCATAGCCTTCCAGCCGTTGTGAGTGGCAGAATATGATTCACGGAGAGTAGAGATGACATATTTGAAGCCAAATTCCTTAGCCATTGCCTTGAAGATGCCCTTGTAACCTTCGGCGTTGGTTTCGCCACCTTCTACGTCAGCATCAGGCTTGAAGCCGAGGCAGAGTTCGGCATCTTCCTCATTACCGATACATACGTCAACATACTGCATGAGCGGACGCATGATAGACTGAGCTTTTTCCTTGGTCCAGAGTTTTTTGCGGAAGTTAAGGTCAACTGACACAGTCACGCCGTGTCGCTTTGCTGCTTCACAAGCAAGACGAGTGAGTTCGGCAGCCTTGTCGCTGATAGCGGGAGTGATACCGCTCCAATGGAACCAGTCGGCACCTTCCATGATAGCATCAAAATCGAAATCTTCGGGATCGGCCTCTGCGATAGCAGAATTAGCGCGGTCGTAGATAACTTTTGAAGGACGCATTGAAGCACCGGTTTCGAGATAGTAGATACCTACACGGTCACCGCCACGAGCGATGTAGTCGGTGTGCACACCGTAACGACGGAGAGCATTCACAGCTGACTGACCGATTTCATGTTTGGGGAGCTTTGTTACGAAATGTGCGTCGTGACCATAATTGGCACAGCTTACAGCCACATTTGCTTCGCCGCCGCCATAGCATACGTCAAATGAATCAGCCTGTACGAAGCGGCTGTTACCGGGAGTTGAAAGGCGAAGCATGATTTCGCCTAAAGTGATGACTTTCATAATTAATTATGGTATTTAAAACAGGTAAAAAAATTGTTTCAGTTAAATAATATGTTGAACGTGTTGAATATCGCCGATTAAACAAGACTTGTGTTGCGGATAATGTTTTCAAATGCTTCGGACATCGACTTTGCAGCCCGACGTCCATCACCCATGGCAAGAATCACGGTGGCAGCACCTCTCACTATATCACCTCCGGCATAAATATCAGGTGATGATGACTGCATCGACGCACAGTCAACCACAATCTTTCCCTGACGTGACATGTCAATGGCCGGGAGAGACATGGGAGGATTGGGCAAGAACCCTACGCATACCACCACAAGGTCGACCTCAACCTCTTCGATGGCACCGGGAATCTCCACCGGAACACGCCGGCCCGACTCGTCCGGCTCACCCAGCTCCATTCGCTGAAGACGCATGGCGCGCAGCAATCCGTTCTCATCGGCAAGATATTCTACCGGATTGTGGAGGGTCAGAAATTCCACACCCTCCTCACGCGCATGGCGTACTTCATCAGCACGAGCTGGAATCTCATCTTCGCCTCGACGATAGACTATCATTGCCTTCTCGGCTCCCATACGCCGGGCAGCACGCACAGCATCCATCGCTGTATTGCCTGCACCGATGACAGCCACGCGCTTACGGCGCAAAGTCATGGTGTTCTGGCCATATATCTCATTGTCAAGCAGGTTAAGACGTATGAGATATTCATTGGCAGTCATTACGCCAGGCAAATTCTCACCTGGAATACCCATGAAACGAGGCTTTCCAGCCCCCGTGGCTACGTATATCCCCTTGAAGCCTTGTTCCTGAAGTTCATGATAGGAAAGAGTATGACCCACAAAAGAATCCTTGACGAATTTAACGCCCAGGTTTCTGAGTTTTGCAATCTCGGCATCCACAACATCATTCGGCAGGCAGAATTCAGGGATACCATATTTCAACACTCCACCAAACTGATGAAGGGCTTCGAAAATGGTCACATCGTAACCGCGCTTTGCCATATCACCGGCAAATGCGAGTCCGGAGGGTCCGGATCCCACTACAGCAATCTTTATTCCGGCAAAGAATGGCGACCCTTCATTACGTCGCTCGGATACAGCATCGGGATGAGCTTCGGCTCTCTCCATCTCACGGTTGAAGTCAGCCACGAAACGTTCAAGATGGCCGATGGCAACTGCCGGTTTCTTCATCTTGTTGTAAATACATCCGGCCTCACACTGTTTTTCCTGAGGACATACACGTCCACACACGGCAGGGAGTACCGTGGTGAGATTAAGGACCTCAAGTGCCTCCGAGAAGTTGCGGCGCTCTACATTTTTTATAAAAGCCGGTATGAAATTTGACACCGGGCACCCTTTCATGCATCCAGGGTCAGGGCAATCGAGACAACGGCGAGCCTCAAGCACAGCCTGCTCGATAGAAAGGCCTTGGTTCACTTCATCATTGCATGTTATGCGGTAAGAGGCCGGAATCTCAGGCATCACCACACGCGGCAACGTAGTACGTTCCTTTGTAGTGTAACGTTTGCGTAATTCCTCGCGCCACTCTGCATCACGTGATGTAAGTCGTTCGTTATCCATTTTACTTAAGCAGATGTTTTGAGGTTATACAAAATGACGTTGACGGTTCTGCAACTGGTCAAAATCCACCTTATGGGCATCAAATGTCGGACCGTCAATACAGGTGAGCTTGCGCTGTCCGTCAACCATCACACGGCATATACCGCAAAGCCCTACTCCATCGAGCATCACCATGTTGAGGATGCACCGGGTAGGTATCGATTTGCCACGAGTGGATTCCGCAATGCTTTTCATCATGTGGGTAGGCCCTGTCATGACCACAAGCCCAGGCTGGCTTCGTTCCACTTCCTGTCTGACAAGGCTCAACGTGTCAGCCTCATTATCAGAATGTAGTATCACATCGCTGTAACGTTCGGCATTTGTACGTAGACATGAGGTCTTAGCGGTGAACTCCGACAATATGGTTATCACCTTATTGCCGGCTTCCTTGAGAGCACGCATCACCGGAAGAATTGGAACGAATCCTACCCCATCGCCACAGCAGAGCACCGTTCCATAATTTTTCACCTCGAAAGCCTGTCCGAGCGGACCGAGCAAATCGGTGAGCTCGTAGCCAACTTCCAGCGAATTGATAAGATCGGTAAGTTTTGCTCCCTTATGGATAATGATGGTGAAAGTACCTGCCGCTATGTCTGTATCCACAATAGTAAACGGAATGCGTGGACACTCGGTGTTAAATCGAATTATGACAAAATGACCGGCACGAGCCGAACGGGCAATCGAGGGAGACTCGATTACCACTTCGGCAGTGTGTTCGGAATGTCGTATTATCTCTTTAATTCTGTTCATTATAGAGACTTATGAGTTAAGCCGGCCAAGTGTAGGCGAAGGCCTATAAATGACAATAAAGGTTACAGAAACTGTGACTTCAACGAATAATCGCTACAGTTTATTTCATTTCAAGGTAGGTCACCTTGTCCATGTCACCATAATCAAGGTTTTCGCCACCCATGCCCCAGATAAACATGTAGTTGGAAGTACCTGCCGCTGCATGAATAGACCATTCGGGGGCCATGACAGCCTGCTCGTCATGAAGCCAAATCAAACGGTTTTCCTGCGGTTCGCCCATCAGATGACATATAGCGTTGCCTTCAGGGACGTTGAAATAGAAATAAGCTTCAACGCGACGGTCATGTGTATGAGCCGGCATTGTGTTCCACACGCTACCGGGCTTGAGTTCTGTAAGACCCATCTGGAGCTGGCAAGGACCTTCTTCGAGCACATTATTGACAATGAGCTGATTAATCACACGGTCGTTGCTCTCTTCCATGCAACCTGCTGCAAACGAGTTAGCCTTAAGCGATCCCTTGCGACCGTCTATGGTGATAAGCTGAGTCTTGTAAGCCTTGTGGGCAGGAGTTGAGTTGATGTAGAACTTGGCAGGTTTCGATGAATCCTTGCTGCGGAATGTAACCTTTTTGTTGCCACGGCCCACATAGAGAGCATCTTTGAAATTAAGCTCATAGTCCTTACCGTCAACAGTAACGATACCGGGTTCACCAATGTTGATGACACCCAACTCGCGGCGTTCCAGGAAATATTCAGCTTTGAGCGGATCGATAGTCTCAAGCTCCACAACTTTGTTAACTGGAATCACACCACCGTAAATCAGACGGTCATACATAGAGTATGTAAGATTAATCTTATCTTCCTCCATGACTTTTGGCATCATGAAGTGAGAACGGAGTTGCTCGGTGTCATAGCGCTTCACATCGTCGGGATGACAAGCGCGGAGAATAGTATAATCTGTTTGAGCCATAGCGGTGATTGAGGCTAACGCCAGAGAAACGGTGATAAATATTTTTTTCATTATCTGATGATTACAATAGTGTTATCAAATATTAAACTTGGAGAGTAGAATAGGTTAAGGAGAGAGGAGGAGTGATGAATTTCAGTCAGCCACTGCATCCTTTGCTTCAGCTTTTGCCGGAAATTCAGACGGAGAAGCAGTGATACGCTTGCGGTTCCACACTACAAGAGTCAAGGTCACAAGCGAAAGGATGGCTGCACCTACATAAGTGAGGTTGTGACAGCACTGGAAAATGAGCCAGGAGAATGGGCTTCCTGCAAAGTCGAGGCTACCGCCTGAGAATCCTTCGGGAATAGCAACTGCAGCGTCGCCTGTGTTGCGATAAACATCCTGGGCTGCTTCTGTGAAGAATGGAGCGAGAGACGTCACCATATAAAGGGCAAAAACAATGATGACAAGACCAACGATAAAGGTCTTAACCACATTACCTTTAGTGAAGGGGAGCACAAGCGGAAAGAGGTAGAACATACCTGCAAGCGATGCCAGAGGGAGGAACTGGTTGCCGGGAAGCACCACGGCGAGAAGCAATGTCACAGGGATGAGGAGGAGCGACACCACAAGAGTGGTGGGATGTCCGATCACAAGAGCAGGGCTCATACCTATTGACAAGCCCTTGGCACCCTTGAACTTGCGGCCAATAAGCTCCCTGGTGGCATCTGATATCGGCTTAAGGCCTTCGATAAATAGCACTGTCACTCTCGGTATGAGTTCCATAACAGCACCCATCTTAATGCCAAGGCCAAGGATATAAGGCACTTTGTCGGCAATCTCAGCACCTGAGGTGCAGGTGAGACAACCAATCACCACGCCCACTATCACGCCAAGGAAAAGAGGCTCACCGAGGATGCCGAACTTCTTCTTCAGACCTTCCGCATCGATTTCCAGCTTGTTCATACCGGGAATCTTGTCAAGCGCCTTGTTTATGCCCCAAGCAAAAGGCACAAATCCGGCACAGAACGGCTGAGGTATTGAGATTCCCTCCATATCCTTATAATATGATTGGAATTTCTCAGCTGTCAAGTCGGCAATCACAAGTGTGATGATATAGCAAATGATGGCTGCGAAGAAGCCCCAGAGGATTGATCCGGAAGCAAAATAGACTACGGCGCCAATAAATGCAAAGTGCCAGTAATTCCAAAGGTCGATATTGACCGTACGTGTGCCCTTCAGAAGAAGAAGGAGAAGGTTTACACCAAGACACACCGGGATAATAAAAGCACCGACAGCGGTATTGTAGGCCACAGCCGCTGCCGCAGGCCAACCCATATCGAACACCTGCAGCTGGAGGTCATAAATGCCCACCACGCTATTGAGCGCCGGTCCGAGGCTTGATGTGAGAAGACCGGTAATGACTGAAAGTCCCACAAAGCCCACGCCGACCTTTAGGCCGCACATAAGTGCCTTGCCGAACTTAATACCGATACATAAGCCCAGGATGGTGAAGATGATAGGCATCATCACTGCCGCCCCAAGGCCAATGATATAAGAAAAAACTTGTTCCATTAAATTTGAGAGAAAGGATTGGGATGATTACAGCCGTGATTGCCCCCACTCCGGGAGCAATCACGACATTTTATAAATGATATTTTATTTAGGCTGTTTACCGATATAAGCCAAAATACCGCCATCCACATAGAGCACGTGGCCATTGACAAAGTCGCTTGCGTCAGAAGCAAGGAAAACGGCCGGACCCATAAGGTCCTCAGGAGTTCCCCAACGGGCGGCAGGAGTCTTGGATATAATAAACTGATCAAAAGGATGACGTGAACCGTCCGGCTGACGTTCGCGTAAAGGTGCGGTCTGTTCGGTGGCGATGTAACCCGGGCCTATACCATTGCACTGGATGTTGTATTCACCAAACTCAGAGCAGATGTTGCGTGTGAGCATCTTAAGGCCGCCCTTGGCTGCTGCATAGGCTGAAACTGTTTCGCGTCCAAGTTCCGACATCATAGAGCAAATATTGATAATCTTGCCGTGGCCTTTCTTTATCATGCCGGGGATTACAGCCTTTGCACAGATATAAGGTGCGATAAGGTCAACGTCAACAACACGACGGAAATCCTCAACTGACATTTCGGTCATCGGAATACGTTTGATGATACCGGCATTGTTCACAAGTATATCAATTGTGCCGACTGTGGCTTCGATATCTGCCACCATTGCCTTGACAGCTTCTTCATCTGTCACATCACATAGATAGCCTTTTGCTTCAATCCCAAGCTCCTTATATGCTTTGAGGCCACGGTCAACTGTCTCCTGACGTGAGCAGTTAAACACTATTTTTGCGCCGGCTTCTGCATAAGCCTGTGCTATTGCGAGTCCGATACCATACGCACCTCCGGTCACGAGGGCAACTTTTCCTTCAAGTGAAAAACTAACCATATTTGCTTTGTTTATTTAAGTTTCTGGTATTTTCCAAAACAGCCTCTTGGCTGCCTGTTAATGAGTTAAGGCGGGGAGAGTGAAAATCGGATGTAAAATTACTACATTTAACACTATCTGACAAATTTAACACCTTAAATCTTGTAAAAATACGTTTTAAATAGATTCTTCACTCATTCATATTGGAATTTACAATCTTTTTCACCTATTTTATTCGCATTTTTATAACCCTATTTATGAAAATCTTTTGTACATTTGCTGCAACATATTGTCTACTATCTAATAACCTTATATGGCACCACTATCACCCGTGGCCAACCCTCAAAAAATAGAGAGCGACCGCCGCATCCTTGAACTCCTTGCCCAGACATTTCCCAGTATAAGCGCAGCAAGCACTGAGATAATCAATCTCGAGGCCATACTCAATCTGCCCAAGGGGACCGAGCACTTCGTCGCCGATCTGCATGGGGAACATGAGGCTTTCCGCCACATTCTCAAAAATGCTTCAGGCAACATCAAGCGCAAAGTCACCGACATCTACGGCACCTCACTGCGTGAAAATGAGATACGGCAACTCTGCTCCCTCATATATTATCCTGAGGAGAAGTTGCAGATCATCAAGGCCACCGAAAGTAACCTTGAGAATTTCTATAACATAACACTCCATCAACTTGTGAGCGTGTGCCAGAGCGTATCCTCGAAATACACCCGCTCCAAGGTACGCAAGGCCCTTCCCAAGGAGTTTGCATACATCATCGAAGAACTACTCCATGAGTCTCCATCAGACTATGACAAGCAGGCCTACTTCAACCGCATCATAGAGACGATAATCTCTACCGGACAAGCCGATTCGTTCATCGTATCCATGTGTCAGGTGATACAACGGCTGAGCATTGACCAGCTGCATATCCTCGGCGATGTCTATGACCGCGGACCAGGTGCTCATCTGATAATGGATACCCTATGCCAATATGGGCGATTTGACATCCAATGGGGCAACCATGATATACTCTGGATGGGGGCAGCCGCCGGGAATGACTGTTGCATAGCCAATGTGGTGCGGGTGTCACTCCGGTACTCCAATCTTGCCACACTTGAGGACGGATATGGCATCAACCTGCTTCCGCTTGCCACATTTGCCATGGAGACGTATGCCGACGACCCTTGTGAGGAATTCAAATCACATGTCGACAAAGATGACCAGACACATTCAGAAAAGACACTCCGATTGATGTCGAAGATGCACAAGGCAATCGCCGTAATCCAATTCAAGCTCGAAGGCGCCATGGTGGACAAACACCCCGAATGGAAAATGGCAGACAGAAACCTCCTGCACAGAATAGATTACACAAAAGGCACTGTAAATATCGAGGGGAAAGAGTATAAGATGACCGATACCAATTTCCCGACCATCGATCCTACCGATCCATACAAACTTACAGCTGAAGAGCGCCATCTCGTACACAAACTCCACCATTCATTCACTGTCAGCACTGCTCTGCGCCGACATATCGAGTGCCTTTTCTCACATGGATGCATGTATGGGGTCTACAATTCCAACTTGCTTTTCCATGCCTCACTGCCCCTGAACGCCGACGGTTCGTTCAAAGAGGTCGAAGTCAAAGGCACACCTTATAAAGGCAAGGCGTTAATGCATCAGATAGGGATGCTCGTGAGGTCAGCTTTCAATGACGACACGCCGGCAGCCGACAAGGAATATGCCAGTGATTATTATTGGTATCTATGGTGCGGGCCTGACTCTCCCCTATTCGACAAGAACAAAATGACAACGTTCGAGCGTTATTTTGTGGCAGATCCTGACGCACGTAAAGAAGAAAAAGGCTATTACTACTCTCTGCGTGAGGATGAGAAAATCTGCGACATGATTCTCGACGAATTCGGAGTGGACGGAACTCAGCGCCACATCATCAACGGTCATGTGCCCGTGAGGACCCGCAAAGGTGAAAGTCCTATACGAGCTAACGGCAAACTTATGGTCATAGACGGAGGTTTCGCCAAAGCCTATCATAAGACCACAGGAATAGCCGGGTATACTCTCATTTACCACAGCAGCAACTTCGAACTCGTGGAGCATGAACCATTCTCTTCGGAGGAAGAGGCAATCCGCAATGGAACGGACATCGTAAGATCGACAAAAATGGTGGAACAGACATCGCAACGCATACGTGTGCGCGACACCGACAAAGGCAAAATCCTGCAAAGCCAAATCGACGAGCTCTCCCAACTCCTCTATGCTTTCCGCCACGGAATCATCAAAGAACGAGGAATGGAAAAGAGCTCCATCGTATAAACTGATTATACCAACAATAAAAACATTGCATCCCCCTCATCTCGGGTATTATACCTTCGTGAGCGGGATGCAATGTTTTTTTCGCCGCGGCGAATCATCATGCACAATTAATCTTCAGAATAATGGCGAAGGACACGACGATAGGAATTGAATATTTTCGATTTGGACACAAACCCTACATATTTACCATTGTCAACCACAGGCAGATTCCATGCTCCAGTCGCATCAAATGATTTCATCACCGATTCCATGCTCTGACCTACCTCAACGCGGGCCGGAGGCATAGACATGAACTGATTGACAAACATACGTTTATACAAATCCGGGCGGAACATTATATTGCGGATTTCGTCGAGAATCACCACCCCAAGCAATTCGCCTTCTGCATTCACCACCGGGAAAAGATTGCGCGACGACTTAGCGATAGCATTCACCATCTCCTTCAGGTTCATATCGGGATTGACCGATACGAAGTCGGTCTCAATCACATTGTCTATTTTAAGCAACGTGAGCACCGCTTTATCCTTATGATGAGTGAGCAATTTGCCTTCACGCGCAAGACGCATGGTGTAGATACTATACGGCTCGAAAATCTTAATAGTGCCGTAAGCTATCGTCGAGACTATGAGTAGAGGGAGGAAAAGGTCATAGCCGCCTGTCAATTCGGCTGTCAGGAAGATTCCCATAAGCGGAGCATGCATCACACCCGACATCACCCCGGCCATCCCCATCAATGCGAAATTTTTGGTGGATAAGTCAAGGTCAAATATAGTGTTAAGCAGAAATGCAAAAAAGAAGCCGGAGACACATCCAACGTAAAGCGACGGCGCAAAAGTTCCACCGACACCGCCTCCGCCATTAGTTGCCGAAGTAGCAAATGACTTAAGCAACACAAGAGCTGCAATGAAGCCCAGAATCCACCATACCTGGTCACGATCCTTATAGAAAATCGAACTATTGACAATGGATGATGTATGTCCGTTGAGCAACTCGGTTATGGATGTATAGCCTTCACCATAAAGAGGTGGGAACAAGAACACAAGCAGCGCAAGGATGCTACCACCTACCGCAACTTTTTTCCATGGAGTACCAAGCGATTTGAAGAAGTTCTCCATCATGTTCATAGTGCGGGTGAAGTAGAGCGACACAAACCCGAGGAACAATCCTAAAAGAATTACATAAGGAATGCGCGCAGTGACAAACGGCTCGCTCTGCACGAAAAAAAACTCAACATCGTAACCGGTAAACACATAAGCTACAGTGGCAGCAGTGATTGAAGCTATCAGCAGAGGCATCACTGAGACTGTGGTAAGATCAATCATCAGCACCTCGAGAGTGAAAAGCATTCCGGCTATCGGTGCCTTGAAAATACCGGCGATACCAGCAGCAGCACCGCACCCGACAAGAATCATCAAGATACGAGGAGACATACGGAAGACACGCCCGAGATTACTGCCTATGGCTGCACCTGTATATACAATAGGGCCCTCGGCTCCAACTGAACCGCCAAATCCAATGGTGATTGAGCTGGCTATCACCGACGTGTACATGTTGTGCTTCTTTAGTCGTGACTTATTCTGCGATATGGCATATAACACCCTGGTGACACCATGTGATATATTGTCACGCACCACATATTTAACATAGAGGCTTGCCAACAGTATGCCTGCCACCGGATAGAGCAGAAAGAGGTAGTTGCCACCTGAAATACTGACATGGGCTGTGAGCAACCCGGATATAAGATGAATCAAATATTTCAACACAAGAGCCGCAACACCTCCGAATATACCGACCAGCAGGGCCAGTATTATCACAAATGTACGCTCTTTGATGTGGCGTTCTCTCCACACGAGCAGCGCAAGAAACGCGCTCTGAAGACTTCCGCCTATTCTATTTATCCAATTAGCTGTCATAAAAAGAAATCTAAAATAATTCCGGCATCACTTCCCCTCACCTTTCAAAATGGTTCGGACAGTGTAGAACATAATTTTTATATCAAGTGACAGAGAGATATTCTGTATGTAAAGCAGATCATACTTGAAACGTGCTATCATCTCGTCGACTGACGAGGCATAACCATATTTCACCATGCCCCATGATGTCAATCCCGGACGCACCTGATGCAAGAGGGTATAATAAGGCGCATGCGGCAATATCTGCTTTATAAAATATTCCCTTTCGGGGCGCGGACCCACCACTGACATGTCGCCTCGTATCACGTTCCAAAGATTAGGCAACTCGTCAAGACGATACTTGCGCATAAAATGCCCTATACGCGTCACTCGCGGATCTTCATCCGATGAGAGTTGAGGGCCATCCGGTTCAGATTCGGCCACCATAGACCTCAGCTTATATATACGAAACGGCCTCTTGTGGTAGCCTATACGCTCCTGGGAATAGAAGATAGGTCCGGGAGACTGCCGCTTGATTATGATTCCAAGCGCCAATATCACAGGCGACACAACCACAAGTCCGATGGAAGCGCACACTATATCACAAAAACGTTTTATGGCCAAGACGTTACCTGGCATATCAGATCGGGATATATCGACCAGAGGGTCTGCCAAGACATTCTCATATCTTACGTTAGCTGTAACAAGGCCACATTCATCCGGCGTGACATAGATAGGACAATCAAGAGGAAAGAGGCGATTGACCACCCTCAACATCGAAGCATTGTCCTCCTCACCCATGCATAACACGAATCCATCCACTTTTCTTTCTGCCACCAAGGAAGGAAGATCAGCATAATTTATTTCAGGCACGCACGTGTTACATGAAGTTTCATCAGCAACCGCAGTATTGACAAAAGCACTTACTTTCATCCCCTCGTCTTTCATCACGGATGCAAGGCGAGCCACACAGCCATCAACTGATTTCCTGCGTGCGACAAGCACAATACGCCGCTCTCTGCCCGCTGCCATTGTCCTATGTTTCAACACCGTCGTAAGCACAAGGCGCGCCATATACACCACACAGAACAGGCACACGAAGAGCATCAAAAGCACCTCGTAATTATAAATCCTGAGCGGTAGAACATCATTGAGAAGCACAGCCATGAAGAACACTATGGCTCCCAACACTGTGCTTGCGAGTGTGGACAGGAATTCTTTGACCCTCGATTTATTATAGACTTGCTCGTAGTATCCTGAAAGATAATAAAGCAGCATCATCACCAATGGGAATAACGCGATTGTAAACACAACCCCGCCAGACATGAAAAAGTGGGAAGCCGAAGTATACACCTCCTTGATACCCGGTATGATATAAAATCGCAACAGGGTAAACAGAGCCACACCTCCCAAAGTCGATATATAATCGGAGAGAAGGTAGGTCAGTCGCAGCTTCCTCACAGATTCTCTCATGGGCGAATCACAGTAATAGAGCCGTCAGCCTCCACTTTTATCACCCTCGACGGAGAGGGACATGCCATCTCGTCTCTACGTGCCTGTGCCACATAGTCGGCCTTGTCAAGGATCTGCTCCGATATATCGGCAAAACACCCGGGGGTAGGTTCACCACTGATATTTGCAGATGTCGACACCACAGGGGCCCCGAGTCCGCGGCACAAAGCCGCAGAATATGCCTCACGTGTCAATCTGACCCCTACACTACCATCTTCGGCAAGGAGCTCAGGGGCTAATCCTCTGGCTAAAGGATAAACAATGGTGGTGGGACGCTCGACGGCATTCATAACCTCCCTGATAGCATCATTTACCTCGCCCACGCACTCACTGAGCATATCCTCATCACTCACAAGCGTGATAAGGGCTTTAGAATCGGAACGGTGCTTTATCTCAAATACACGCCTCACAGCATCGGAACATCTGGCATCACAGCCTATGCCCCAGACGGTGTCAGTCGGATAGACTATTACTCCCCCCTGCCTCATTATGGCAACCGCCGCTTCTATGTCTTCCGGAAAGGTCATTGCTAATTGTGAATGATTAATGTGGATTATTACATTGCAAATTTAAGCTATTTCTTTGTATTATCCACATTAATTATACATTAAATTATCAAAAATCTAAGCATCTTAAGCCTCTCCATGATATTAGAGATTCCCATACGAGTACAAGAAGTCATGTTTAAATTGGAATGATTCAGAATTACAACTTGTCAGTAGGACGAAGATATATCTATCTCAATCAACGCTAAAGGCCTATTAACATATTTTATCGAATATAGTCAAAAATAAATACCTAAATTTGTGACGATTTTTCAATTTTCACCATAGCCATGAACTTTCGGAACATCATCATAGCCCTTATTATCACATCCTCAACACTACCAGCCTATTCAGACCAATTGACACCTGCCATCAGCACCGGGCAACCTGACAAAGTGGCAGTCCCACTATCTTCGGACTCAGAATCGACAACCGACGTTATCGCCCTTTCACCATGGGAACTCCTCGGGGAGGATGACGGCCTCGGTGACAGCTTCAACTCCATCAGCAATTTCCAAAACGACCTCGTGGAATATGCCAAAAGTCATCTCGGACGTCGATATAAACCCGGAGGCAAGGGGCCATACGTGTTTGACTGCTCAGGTTTCACAAGCTATGTATTCCGCAATTTCGACATTACATTAAGCCCGGCATCCCGCCTGCAAGGCGCAGAAGGGAAACGAGTGAGCCTACAGGAAATCCAAGTGGGTGATTTAATGTTTTTCAGCGGTCGACGCGGAGGTTCTACAGTTGGGCACGTGGGAATGGTCATTGAAGTCGACGAGAAAGCCGGCAAACTTAAATTCATCCATGCTTCGACGAAGCACGGCGTGGTCATACAGTCATTTCCCGACGGTGCATATTATTCAAAACACTATCTCCATTCCACCAGAGTACTGGACGACAATAAACTGTAGAAATATCCAACCAAAACAAGCGCAAAACAAGCAAAATGTTAGAAAATTTTGAAATTTTCTAACATTTTGCTTGTTTATATTATTTATTACATATATCTTTGTCGCCATAAAATTCGTCAACCGCATCAAATAAAGGTTTACATAAAAGGTACTAATTTCTAAAACATCACCAAGTCATGGCATTAATCATCCCCCCGAAATACAAGCAGAAACTACTGCCCGAAACCACCGAAGTAGCAATCAAAATGGTGAAGGATGCATTCCAGACCACATTGGCACGTCGCCTCAAGCTCCGCCGTGTTACGGCACCCCTCTTCCTGCTCACAGGCACCGGCCTCAACGATGATCTCAACGGAGTGGAACATGCCGTAAGTTTCACCATTGACGCTATGGGTAACCGGAAGGCCGAAGTAGTGCATTCACTTGCCAAATGGAAGCGATATAAACTCGGTGCCTACGACATCGCCCCGGGCTATGGGCTTTATACCGACATGAATGCAATCCGTACATTTGAGGACCTTGACAACCTGCATTCCCTCTATGTTGACCAATGGGATTGGGAAAAAACCATCAATGAGAGCGATCGTACACTGACATATCTAAAATCAACAGTAGAGGACATCTATCAGACTCTGCGTGAGGTCGAGCAGATGGTGTTCGAGAAATTTCCCCATATCACCCCGGTACTCCCCGAACAGTTGACTTTTATCCATGCCGAAGAGCTTGCCAAAGAGTACCCCTCACTCTCGCCGCGCGAACGTGAGGCCAAAGCGGCAAAAAAATATGGTGCTATATTTATAATAGGTATCGGTGGACGCCTATCTGACGGTGAGCCACACGACGGACGTGCTCCGGATTATGACGACTGGATATCACCTAACGAGGATGGATACACTGGCCTCAACGGCGATCTTATTCTTTGGAACCCGGTTCTTCAAATACCATTCGAGCTATCCTCGATGGGCATCCGAGTAAGTCCGGAATCCTTGCGTAAACAGCTCGAAGAAAGAGGTTGTCCTGAGAAATCCGACCTGACATTCCACAAAATGCTGCTTGCAGGTGAACTTCCCTATTCTATTGGCGGAGGCATCGGCCAAAGCCGTCTCTGCATGTTCCTTTTACGTAAAGCCCACATAGGAGAAGTGCAGGCTTCAATATGGCCTGAGGAACAGATAGAAGCCTGCAGTAAAGCCGGAATCAGCCTACTCTGATGACTATAATCCAAACCTGACACCGCTCTCCTCCTCATCTCTTCCCTCCCTTGCACGCGAAAGGCCCTGGCATCCGCATCTCCGGCCTTTCGCGTCATTATGTCCGACCACGTCACTACCCGACTGACAGAACTGTCAGTCAAAATGTCAGTGGCAATAAAATCCAATCATTTATCCTCTAATAAGTTATAAATTTCTCAACCTTTTTGGCATAAAATTTGTTTCATTAGTGACTGCCGGAGGAAAGCACGGTAAGCCCCTCCAGATTACTTACCACCTATTCATCACCGGCATAAAACAAATATAAATTAATTCAGAAACAAAATAAATTTAACTCATTATGGGAAAAATTATCGGTATTGACCTTGGAACAACTAATTCCTGCGTCTCTGTACTTGAGGGTAACGACCCAGTTGTTATTCCTAACAGCGAAGGCCGCAACACAACCCCTTCAATTGTAGCATTTGTAGATGGTGGCGAACGTAAAGTCGGTGATCCCGCTAAGCGTCAGGCCATCACTAATCCTAAACGTACCATTAACTCAATCAAGCGTTTCATGGGTGAAACCTATGACCAGGTTGAGAAAGAAATAGACCGTGTACCTTATAAAGTTGTACGCAGCGACAACAACACCCCGCGTGTCGACATTGACGGTCGCGAATATACTCCTCAGGAGATTTCAGCCATGATTCTTCAAAAGATGAAGAAAACCGCTGAAGATTATCTCGGTCAGTCAGTGACTGAAGCAGTTATCACAGTTCCTGCCTACTTCAACGACTCTCAGCGTCAGGCAACCAAGGAAGCCGGTGAAATTGCAGGTCTTACAGTAAAACGTATCGTCAACGAACCTACAGCAGCGGCTCTTGCCTATGGTCTTGACAAATCAAACAAGGATCAGAAGATTGCCGTGTTCGACCTCGGTGGCGGTACATTTGATATCTCAATCCTCGAACTCGGCGACGGTGTATTTGAAGTTAAATCGACCAACGGTGATACCCATCTTGGTGGCGATGACTTCGACCACGTGATCATTGATTGGCTTGCCGACGAGTTCAAGAAAGAAGAAGGCATTGACCTCCGTCAGGATGCCATGGCTCTTCAGCGTCTTAAGGAAGCAGCTGAGAAAGCTAAAATCGAGCTCTCATCTACCACTTCCACTGAAATCAACCTCCCCTACATCACCGCGACAGCCACAGGTCCTAAGCACTTGGTAAAGACTCTTACCCGCGCTCAGTTCGAGCAGCTTGCCGACAGTCTTATCCAGGCTACTATCAAACCTTGCGAGCAGGCTCTTAAGGATGCCGGCATGACTCCTAAGGATATTGACGAAGTTATTCTCGTTGGTGGTTCTACCCGTATCCCTGCCATCCAGCAAGTAGTTGAGAAATTCTTCGGCAAAGCTCCCTCAAAGGGTGTTAACCCCGACGAAGTAGTTGCTGTTGGTGCTGCTATCCAGGGTGGTGTCCTCTCTGGCGATGTCAAGGACGTTCTTCTTCTTGATGTTGTGCCTCTGTCAATCGGTATCGAAACCCTCGGCGGTGTAATGACCAAAATGATTGAAGCAAACACCACAATTCCGACTCGTAAGAGTGAAACATTCTCTACTGCAGCTGATAACCAGCCTTCAGTTGAAATCCATGTCCTGCAGGGTGAACGCCCCATGGCCAAGGACGACAAGACACTCGGAAAATTCCACCTTGACGGTATCGCTCCCGCTCCCCGCGGCATACCTCAGATCGAAGTTACATTCGAAGTCGATGCTAACGGTATCCTCAACGTTTCAGCCAAGGATAAAGCCACCGGTAAGGAACAGAGCATCCGTATCGAGGCCTCAAGCGGCTTGACAGACGCAGAAATCGAACGTATGAAGAAAGAAGCTGAAGCCAACGCTGCTGCTGACGCTAAGGAAAAAGAGAAAATCGACAAACTTAACCATGCCGACACCGTAATCTTCCAAACTGAGAAACAGATTCAGGAACTCGGCGACAAGATTCCGGCTGACAAGAAAGCAACTGTAGAAAACGCCCTTACCAAGCTCAAAGAAGCCCATAAGGCTCAGGATCTCGCAGGTATCGATTCTGCTATTAACGAAATCCAGCAGACATTCGGTGCTATCCAGCAGGATATCCTCAACGCTCAGCAGGCTGCCGGCCAGCAGGGTGGCGCACAGGCAGGTCCTACCCCCGGTGCATCATCTAACCCCGGCGAAGGCCACGTCGACGACGTAGAATTCGAGGAAGTGAAGTAAAATATTAAATGTAAATAAATCTACCCCAAAAGGGTCGCAGTCCTTATGATTGCGACCCTTTTTATGTAGATTATTCTTCGTTTAAAATTGATAATTGTGGATTTCCTTATTATATTTGGAACGTCTCTTAATATAACGACAATATGACCCTTGCTTTTCGCGCACTAATTAACATATATTAAACCGCATGTATTACAAACCTGCACATTGATGGTCTTATCTTTGCAATATTTAAATACAAGCTAATGAAGCATAAAACCATAAAAATCATCACAGACCATAAACAGGAGGTGGTAGCACACGCTCCCATAATTATCTCTGCCAGCAGAGCAACGGATATTCCGGCGTTCTATGCCGATTGGTTCTTCGATCGATTGGAGAAGGGATATATAAGATGGCATAATCCGTTTAACGGGAAGGACTCCTTTGTGTCATTTGCAAATACACGTTTCGTCGTGTTTTGGTCAAAGAATCCTGCACCTCTCATTCCACATCTTCATATACTCAGAGAGAGCAGAATTGGTTGCTATGTGCAATATACACTCAACGATTATGAGAAAGATGGTTTTGAATCCAATGTGCCTGCTTTGCAGCATAGGATTGATACTTTCAAGCGTCTTGTTGACACTTTGGGAGAAGGCTCAGTTGTCTGGCGTTTTGACCCTCTTGTTTTGACCGATGCCGTTTCTGAGGAATCATTGCTTGAAAAGATTGATAATATTGCGAAGTACTTATGCGGCCACACAGAAAAACTCGTTTTCAGTTTTGCCGACATCGCTTCATATAAAAAAGTGGGAAAGAATCTGATTAAGGCCGGAATCAAATATAAAGAATGGGACAATGAATCGATGTTGAGTTTTGCTAAAAAACTGTCTAAGTTAAACGCATCATGGGGGCTTCGACTCGCCACCTGCTCCGAGTCAATCGCCTTAGAACAATTCAATATTGAGCATAACAGATGCATAGATCCGGAACTGATAGCCCGTTTGGCACCTACTGACGCAGTTCTTCAAAACTTTCTTTTCAACGCTCGCACTGACGGTGGCCAGCGCAAGCATTGTGGCTGCATACTATCAAAGGACATAGGCGCATATAACACTTGTCCACACGGCTGCGCATATTGTTATGCCAACACTACCCAATATTCAGCACTCGCCAACTATTACCGCCACAATCCAAACAACGACTCAATTCTTTAAGCCCATGCATTACACACCGCAAATCCGCAAATCGGCATACACCTTTGAGGATATTCTCAAGAATGCCGAAAAGTGGTTCGCACCATTATCTGAAAGCAAAAGGATATAACATAGAAGGCGAAGAGGAATTGGGCCTCTTCTTCGTTATCAGTTGTCCATTCCTCAAGGTTATCGGCTTTGTCGAAATCATTGATGGCGCATCCTAAATGGTCTATCAGTAGCATCATAACAAATGGAGTGAGGCAGTTCAGAATATTCTGCCTCACACCATTTGTTATGATGCTACCAGTAAATGATTACTCGGCTTCTACCTCCTTCGCGGTAGACTCAGCATAAGTTTCTTTGATAAAGAACACACAGAAAGCACCCACAATCAAGAGGACACCGGCCAAACCAATCATATTAATCTGATGGTGAGAGCTGCCGCCTACCAAAGATAATAAGATGCCACCAAAAGCTGCTGCCACAATCTGCGGAATGGTAATGGTTCCGTTAAACAGGCCAAGATATGTGCCCATGTGACGGCCAGAAATAGAGTTGGTGAGAATGGTAAACGGCAATGCCAGCATAGCTGCCCATGCTGCTCCTACAAGGAAGAATGATATGAAGAGCATATATGGATCAGTAAAGAAAGTTGTGGAAATGAAGCCTACACCTCCAAGAATCAGGCTGAGAGCATATACAAATTTATGGCTCTTGAATTTCGGGATAAACGCTGCCCAGATTACAGATCCCACGGCTTGTACGGCAAAAAGAATACCAGTCCAGTTACCGGCTTCCTGATAAGCCACTGACTGGGTGGTTTCGGCAGGATTCCAGCCGAAAGCCTGCTCGGCAACGCCTCCTGTGGTATAAGTCCACATATACATGAAGGCTGCCCAGCAGAAGAACTGTACAAGACCGACTGTCCAAAACACTTTTGGAGCCTTAAACAACAGAGAGAAAACATTGCTCTTTTCTTCCTTCTGGGTTTCGGTGATGCCATGGTATTCGGCATATTCCTTTGGAGGCATCTCCTTTACTTTCCAGAAAGTATAGAGCACACAGGCAATAAGAATAGCAGCTCCGATATAGAATGAGAACGCAACTGAATCAGGCACACGGTTGCCCTCAGCCACATTGCTGATACCAATCCACGCAAGGAAGAATGGGAATACGTAGCCGACAACCGATCCGGCATTACAAAGGAAGCTCTGAATGGAATAAGCCAAACCTTTCTGTTTTTCGTTAACCATATCGCCAACAAGCATCTTGAACGGCTGCATGGAAATATTAATTGAAAGGTCGAGGAACATGAGCGCAAATGCCCCGAAAATCAACGCCCCGGAAACTGCCAAATGGAAACTGCCTGCATTAGGGAGCAAGCACATCACGATGACAGCCATTATGGCACCGACAATAAGGTAAGGGAGACGGCGGCCGAAGCGACACCATGTCTTGTCGCTCATTGCCCCGACGATAGGTTGAATTATCAACCCTGCAATTGGAGGCAATAGCCAGAAATAGCTTAACGCATGCGGGTCGGCACCCAACGTGGCGAATATTCGTGAAATATTGGCGCTCTGAAGCGCGTACGCTATCTGCACGCCAAAAAAGCCGAAACTTAAGTTCCAGAGCTTTGCAAAACTTTGATCCGGTTTGTTTTTAATCATGATTGAAAATAAAATCTTAAAAATAATTCATAGTCATATCGGGCTTTCAAGCGGGATTCATGTGGCCCGATTTATCCATCCATGCTATCAATCAGCAGTCATTTCATATAGCCTGGCAATCTCCTCAGCCCAAATCTTTTCATCAGGAGTTTCCAGAATAAGAGGTATGTTATCCATGCGTGAATCCCTCATCAGTAATCTCCAGAACTCTTCTCCGAGATTTCCGGTGGCTATCGGTGCGTGACGGTCAACCTTTGAGCCAAGAGCTTTAAGAGTATCATTGAGGTGCATACCTGACAGATATTGAAACCCTATTATGTCGCCAAACGCCTTCCAAGTGGAATTATAGGCTTCTTCCGACACCATATCATAACCGGCGGCATAGGCATGGCAAGTATCAATGCAAACTCCCACACGAGTCTTATCCTCAATTTTGTCAATTATATGGGCTATCTGCTCAAAAGTGAACCCGAGGTTACTGCCCTGTCCCGCCGTGTTTTCAATCACAGCTTTCACTCCTGATGTCTGGTCAAGGGCTTTATTCATGGATTCAGCTATAAGGTCAAGACATTTATCAGTTTCAATCTCCCTCAGGTGGCTGCCGGGGTGAAAGTTAAGCATTGTCAGTCCCAACTGGTCACATCTGCGCAGTTCGTCAAGAAAAGCCGTTCGTGACTTCTCCAATTTCTCAGCATCGGGAGAGCCAAGATTTATCAAGAAACTGTCATGCGGAAGTATCACATCAGAAGTATAGCCATACTTAATGCAATTCTCCTTGAAGGCCTCGGCCTCCTTTGCAGAGATGGGTTTTGAGGTCCAGCGGGATGGATTACGTGTAAACAAAGCAAAGGCCTTTGCTCCAATCAAATGTGCATTGACCGGGGCATTACTAACCCCCTGCTCTACTGACACATGAGCTCCTATGAATTTCATCGAAAAAGAGTTTACGCATTAATTTGACGCAAATTTAGTAAATAAATCGTATCTTTGCAAAAAATACTGAATAATTAGAATAATCACATTCATATATCAGAAAATGGCACAGAAACCTTCTATCCCCAAGGGTACACGTGATTTCACTCCGGCCGAGATGGCTCGCCGCAATTATATTTTCGACACAATCCGTGAAGTGTTTCATCTTTTTGGATTCCAGCAGATTGAGACACCGGCTATGGAAACCCTCTCAACACTTATGGGTAAATATGGTGAAGAGGGAGACAAGCTTCTGTTCAAAATACTTGACTCCGGAGATTTTCTTCGCGGTGTCGACCCCAAACTAATCGAATCGGCCGATTGCCCCAAACTTGCAGCGCAACTCTGCGAGAAAGGATTGAGATATGACCTCACAGTTCCGTTCGCCAGATTCGTGGTCATGCACCGCAACGAATTATCATTCCCCTTCAAACGGTTCCAGATCCAGCCTGTATGGCGAGCTGACCGCCCACAGAAGGGTCGCTACCGTGAATTCTACCAGTGCGACGCCGACGTGATAGGCTCTGACTCTCTGATTAATGAAATAGAGCTCCTACAGCTCATCGACAAAGTGTTCAAACGCCTCCACATCAATATTACCATCAAACTCAACAACCGAAAAATACTTGCCGGAATAGCAGAGTTGATTGGCGAACCTGACAAGATTGTGGATATCACGGTTGCCATCGATAAGATAGACAAAATCGGACTCGACAACGTAAAGGCAGAACTCAAGGAGAGAGGCATTTCAGACGAGGCAATCGCCACCATAACCCCTGTTATAACCCTTTCCGGCACAAACGAAGAGCGTCTTGCCAAACTGGCCGAACTTCTTGCGACAAGCGAAATCGGCCTCAAAGGCGTCGAAGAGCTGCGCGAAGTAATGTCAGGTACTGATGCCCTCGGACTCAACGCGAAACTCGAGCTTGACGTTTCGCTCGCCCGCGGCCTTAATTATTACACCGGCACAATCATTGAGGTTAAAGCCCAGGATGTGGAGATAGGAAGCATCACCGGCGGTGGACGCTATGACAACCTTACCGGTGTATTCGGACTTCCGGGAGTGTCAGGCGTGGGAATCTCATTCGGTGCCGACCGTATATATGATGTGCTCAACGCCCTCAACCTGTATCCAGAAGATATTGCCGGAGCGGCCAAAGTGATGTTTACCAACTTCGGCGCAGCAGAAGCAGCCAAGTCACTTGAAGCTATCAAATGCCTTCGGGAAGCCGGCATTGCTGCCGAAATCTATCCTGATGCAGCCAAAATGAAAAAGCAGATGGGACGCGCCGACACTCTCGGCATTCCCTACGTGGCCATTATCGGCGAAACCGAACTGCAGAACGGTACCATCACCCTGAAAGATATGACTACAGGCAATCAGGAAGCCCTCACCATCGAGGAAGTAATAACTAAACTTAAATAAGGCTGCTGACGTTATCCATTCATGACTATTTTATGGTCATTATCTCCATCATACCGTCATCATGGATAAATAATTGATATATTTGCGCTGCAATTCAGCAAACTCTTCTATGGTAATAACTGACTCACTGGCCACTTTCGGCAAATACTGCATCTTCATGAGCAGGGTGTTTGCGATTCCTGACCGCTGGAAAACATTCTTCCGCCGCACATTCTTCGAGATTTCCAAACTCGGCGTTGATTCAATACCACTGGTGATAGTCATCTCTCTCTTTATCGGAGCGGTGATCACCATCCAGATGCAGATCAACATCGTGTCTCCACTTGTGCCATCTTATTCTACCGGTCTTGCGACACGCGAAATCATCCTGCTTGAATTCTCCAATTCAATCCTGTGTCTGATACTCGCCGGAAAGGTTGGTTCAAACATTGCATCCGAGATAGGCACGATGCGAGTTACCGAGCAAATTGACGCCCTTGACATCATGGGAATCAACTCGGCCAACTTCCTTGTTCTGCCTAAGGTTGTAGGATTTCTGATTTACATGCCTATCCTTGTGATATTCTGTATCTTCACATCATTCCTTGGCGGCTTCTTTATAGCAACGTTCACCGACATCATCCCCTTAAGCCGTTTCGTTTACGGTCTGCAGACCATGTTCCAGGAATGGTATGTATGGTATGGCCTCATCAAATCGCTCTTCTTCTCCTACATCATAACCTCAGTAGCAGCGTTCTACGGATATTTCGTACATGGAGGCGCCCTGGAAGTCGGCAAAGCGTCCACCAACGCCGTCGTGGCCTCAAGCATCCTAATCCTCCTCCTCGACGTTGTACTCACCAAACTCCTCCTGCAATGATCGAAGTCAAGAACATAACCAAATCCTTTGACGGCAAGACAATCCTGCATGATGTCAGCGCCACCTTCCACACAGGAAAGACAAATCTGATTATCGGACAGAGCGGATCCGGAAAGACGGTACTGGTGAAATCAATTGTCGGCCTTGTGAGGCCCGAAATTGGCGAAATCCTTTATGATGGCCGTGACATCATGCAAATGAACGAGACCCAGGTCAAAGAGCTGCGCAAGGAAATCGGCATGCTATTTCAAGGATCAGCACTATTCGACTCTGAAACCGTGCTTGGGAATGTGATGTTCCCCCTTACTATGTTCACTGACATGACTCCCGCTGAGGTGAAAGACCGCGCGCAGTTTTGCCTCGAACGTGTCAACCTAAAAGGAGCGGACAAAAAATACCCCTCGGAAATTTCCGGAGGCATGCAGAAACGCGTTGCCATCGCAAGAGCGATAGCTCTCAATCCGAAATACCTGTTCTGTGACGAGCCTAACTCCGGTCTTGATCCAAGAACCTCAATATTGATTGACGAACTGCTCAGCGATATCACTCATGAGTATAACATTACAACCATCATCAACACCCACGATATGAATTCCGTGCTTGGCATCGGTGAAAACATCATTTTCATCAACAAAGGGTATCGAGAATGGGTCGGAGACATGCATGAGATATATCAGACTACAAATGAAGCATTGAATGACTTTGTGTTTGCCAATGACCTTTTCCAAAAAGTAAAAGCCTACGTGGTGTCACATGAGCAACCTATGAAATAACAAAAAGCAGCCAGTTGGCTGCTTTTTTTATTGGCATAAGCTTATATTCAATTATCTTAGAAAGACTCATCCCAAATCACTGGAGTATCGCGAGTCGATTTTTTGACATCGATAAGACGTTGATTTGACGAACCACGGAACAGTAATTTAACATCGCGCAGGTCCTCCATGAAACGGCCATCGACCAGCACTTCAATATAAGGTAACAATGCTGACATACGGCTATCAGCAGCCACCGATTCATAACTATATCCGGTGTAACACCATATAGTTTTACCCAGGGCATCAATCCTCTTCGCAAGCTCCAAAAGCTCGGAGCACTGAAACATCGGGTCCCCGCCGGTAAAAGTGACATCAAAGTCGTTTTCAATCACCTCAGCCACAATCTCGTCAATAGTCATATCTCGGCCGGCTGCCGCATCCCATGACTCCGGATTATGACAACCGGGGCAATGATGTGTGCACCCGGCAAAATAAATCGAAGTCCGCAATCCGGGGCCATCTACCGACGTACCCCCGACTATATCCATTACTCTCATACAAAAAATTTACACGTGAAAAATCCGGTTCCTCATGCATAATCTGGCATGCGCGAGAAACCGGAATTTGTTATATTGCACCTATTATTTATGCACGATCCTATCCTTCAATTCCGCCAGTTTGGCATTATTCCAACGGTCGGTGGTGCCAACCAGATAGCCGGTTATGCGCTGCAGACAGTCAATGTTGTGGCTATGGCAGTGAGGGCACTCTGAAAGGTTTTCCTGAGCATCTTCATATCCACAGTCCATACATCTGTTTCGGTTATGGTTCACTGAACAATATCCGATGTTGTGCTTATCCATCAGATCGACTATATCACTGATTGCTTTCGGATTATGTGTGGCATCACCATCAATTTCCACATAGAAGATATGTCCACCGCCTGTAAGTTCATGATAAGGAGCCTCGATTTTGGCTTTGTGTCGAGGAGTACAGTGATAGTAAACCGGGACGTGGTTGGAGTTTGTATAGTAAATCTTATCGGTAATTCCGGGGATTACACCGAACGAGCGGCGGTCACGTGATGTGAACTTACCTGAAAGCCCCTCTGCAGGAGTGGCAAGGACAGAGAAATTATGCTGATATTTCTCACTGTAATCGTTCACACGCGAACGCATGTGTGACACGATCTTCAGGCCCAGTTTCTGCGCCTCCTCACTTTCTCCGTGATGCTTGCCCACCAAGGCTATCAGACATTCTGCCAGCCCGATAAAACCAATTCCAAGTGTACCCTGGTTAATCACACTTTCTATAGTGTCATTGGGGCCAAGCTTCTCTGCTCCGTTCCACAAGCGTGACATAAGTAACGGGAATTGCTTCACCATGGCAGTCTTCTGGAAATTGAAGCGGTCGCATAGTTGACGAGCTGTTATGTCGAGCACCTCATCAAGCTTGCTGAAGAACTTTGCTATGCGCTCTTCCTTATCTATAATGTTCATGCACTCGATGGCAATACGCACGATATTTATGGTAGAGAAGCTCAAGTTGCCACGGCCGATAGAAGTCTTTTCGCCAAAACGATTCTCAAAAACCCTGGTGCGGCACCCCATCGTGGCCACCTCATATTTATATCGTTCAGGGTCATTTGCATCCCACTTTTCGTGCTGATTGAATGTCGCGTCAAGATTCACAAAATTCGGGAAGAAACGGCGCGCAGTGACTTTACATGCCAACTGGTAAAGGTCGTAGTTTCTGTCTTCGGGAAGATAGCTTACGCCTCGCTTCTTTTTCCATATCTGAATGGGAAAAATAGCTGTGGCACCATTACCCACTCCCTCGTATGTCGAGTTGAGAAGTTCGCGAATGATACAACGTCCTTCTGCCGATGTGTCAGTACCATAATTTATAGAGCTGAACACCACCTGATTGCCACCACGCGAATGTATGGTATTCATGTTATGAATGAATGCCTCCATAGCCTGGTGTACACGGCTAACGGTCTGATTTATGGCATGCTGCTTCCAACGGCTCTCACCTTCTAACCCTGCGAGGTCAACCTTAACATAGTCAGCAATCTCAGCTTCGTAAAGATGCGACAAATCGCTTCCTGTGAGGTTTTCAAGCTTCTTTACCTCCTCAATATACGATGAGCGCACGAAAGGTGCAAGGTAAAAATCAAAAGCCGGAATAGCTTGGCCTCCATGCATTTCATTCTGGGCAGTCTCCAGAGAAATACAGCCGATGATACTTGCGGTCTCAATACGTTTTGCGGGACGCGATTCCCCATGGCCGGCGATAAAACCATATTTCAAGATACGGTCAAGAGGGTGCTGCACACATGTCAGGCTCTTTGTTGGGTAATAATCCTTGTCGTGAATATGAAGATATCCACTCTGAACAGCTTCGCGAGCCTCTGCTGAAAGCAGGTAATCATCAACAAACGGTTTTGTGGTTTCGCTGGCAAATTTCATCATCATTCCTGCCGGCGAATCGGTGTTCATGTTCGCGTTTTCACGTGTGATATCATTATTCTTCGCCTCGATAATTTCGAGGAACATATCACGAGTTTTGGCACGACGAGCAATGGAGCGCTGGTCACGATATGCTATGTAACGCTTTGCCACCTCTTTTCGCGATGATTTCATGAGCTCGACTTCTACACGGTCCTGGATCTCTTCAACCGTCATCTGCTCTTGCCCTATCATACCTACTCGATCTGCGATACGAGAAATCAACGCTTCGTCTTCACCCATTTCAGTGGTGAGCATGGCTTTGCGGATAGCCGCTTTAATCTTTTCTTCATTGTAACCCACGATGCGACCATCGCGCTTTACCACCGTCTGTATCATTTTTTTTGATTTTTAGCTTTTGGAGGGATTAGTAAGGAGATTAATAAATAATTGTTTGTGATATGATAAATTTCACGTCACAAAGGTACACACAACATAACAAATACGCAAGACTTTTGTTATTTATTTTTCATCAAAGTTTTCTGTTTTGGAAAACTTTTTAGATGTCAAAATTATATAAAATGCTATATATCAAATATTTAACATTTCAATTTGGAAAACTTTTACACAATACACCCAATCTAAGATTTACAAAAATCTAAAACTTCCAAAACATTCCGGATTTCCAAATCAGGCCTTAGCACACCATCATAATTTCCAAAATTATAATGCTGTACATTGTTGCCGGAATCAATCAATCCTACAGTCGTCCAACCATATTCATTCGCCCTGACAAAATCTTTTTCAGGATTATCCCCCACATACATATACCGCTCACCGGGATTACGTTCCATTATCTCACGCATTGCCTTCCCGGTAATCTTGCCTTCGCCATAAACTCCGGATATAAAGATCATATCCTTAGCAATATAGCGATCAAGCCCAAGCGCCGCTATTTTGTTTCGCTGTGTAACCTCACGACCATCCGTTATCAATCCCAAAGTATGGCCCGCATTTTTCAATGACGCAAGGAGATAAAGGGACATCCAAGGCAACCTGACGTCAGGGACATGGTTGCGATATATCTCCAACAACACGTCAATTGGTAGCCCTGTGGAATCGAACGCTTCCCGAGGAGAACCCGAATGCAACATTCCAGGGAGGTATTCCTTCCCGAATATACGTGCTATGGCTCGATAGGCCGAACGCACAAAATCCATCTCCTGGAAAAGAGTATCATCCAGGTCAAAAACGACAACCATAGGTCAAGAGGAGAGATATCGGCAAATAACTAAGCAGGAAAATCAACACATGCTCTCAGCTCCTTATGACCGGACAGAATACCGGCTGCCGCCACATGTGCAGGATGTTTGGCATAGATTTCAACATCAGCCATGGTCGGCACTTCTGCAATAAGCACCACATCCCAATCCTCTGCCGGGTTTTCATTAATTCCCACCTCCATTGACTTGAGCACTTCAATCTGTGAGGGAAGCTCCAAAAGTGCGGCTTTGAACTTTTCAGCGACTTCACGGCGCACTTCAGGCGTTCCGGACAATTTAAATGTGACGATATGCTTGATCATATAAACTCTTGGTTTTAATTTTTTCGGCATCAAAATTAATAAATTTTCAGTTAATCGCCCACTCTTTCGCGAGCTATTTTTCCACTCTCCTCCACCATATCTCAAATTAGGGTCCGATAATCTCCTATGAATGAATGCCATTACAATCCCATCATAAAAACCGTCATATTTTTTAACGATAATTTTAACATTTAGCACGGATTTTTCATTATATTTGTGGAATGATTTCACACCCCACGTTTGAAATCGCACTTTAACACAACTAAGATGATTACAACTCACGATAATTTTGATCTAACTTCACACAACACTTTTGCAATGAAAGTGAAATGTGGATGTTTCATGGAGTATACTTCCCCTGACGATATCCCATTCCTGCTCTCGACCATAAGGCACGGTGTGGAATGGATTCATATTGGAGGCGGAAGCAACCTTCTCTTCACATCTGATTATCCTGGAGTGGTGCTTCATAGCGCCATAAAAGGGATATCCATAACAGAAGAGACACCTGAACATGTATTTGTGAAAGTCGGTGCCGGGGAGAAAATGGACGACTTCATCAAATGGGCATGTGATCAGCATCTTTGGGGGGTTGAAAATCTGTCAGGAATCCCTGGGGAAGCCGGTGCGGCTGCCGTACAGAACGTCGGGGCTTATGGGATGGAGGCAGCCGATGCCATCACAAAAGTATTTGCCTACGACAATGTAAACCGTGAGTTCGTGACCATAGAGAACCGTGACGATATCTGCGAATATGGATACCGCACATCAATCTTCAAGCAAGAAGAGAAAGGGCGGTATGTGATACATCACGTGGAATTCCGTCTTTCAAAATCTCCGGCACCAAGGATTGGCTATCCGGCGCTCAAACAGAGGTTTGATGATCAGAAGATGGAGACCTTGACCCCACAGCAAGTGCGTGAAGCCATAATTGAGGTGAGAGACTCTAAATTGCCCGACCCGGCAAAGGTGCCCAGTGCCGGGAGTTTCTTTAAGAACCCGGTTATCACAGCTGAGCAATTCGAGCATATCAAGGAAGCCGCAAATGGAATAGACGTACCTAATTACAAAATAGACGAGTCGTATAAAATTCCTGCGGCATGGCTCATAGACCAATGCGGGTGGAAAGGATATACCGAAGGCAACGTTGCCGTATGGCATTTACAACCCCTTGTAATCGTCAATCCCGACCGAGAGGCGACCCCTCAGGAGATAATCGAACTCGAACAACGAATCATCACATCTGTAAAAGAAAAATTCGGAATAACATTGCACCCCGAAGTTGAACACATTTAGCTATTAAAGCATTCTTATGTTATAGTGAGGATTCAACCGCCGGGCTAATCCTCGCCACTGACATATCCACATCATCAACTATCTATTTATGAGCACTTACATTATCGAAGGAGGCCATCGCCTCAGTGGGGCAATCAAACCACAGGGAGCTAAAAACGAGGCTCTTCAAGTCATCAGCGCCACACTCTTGACATCTGATCCTGTCACCATCCACAATGTGCCCAATATTCTTGATGTACACAACCTCATCAACCTGCTCAAGGCGATGGGTGTAAAAGTCGAGAAACTCAGCGAAGACACATTCCGCTTCCAGGCTGATGACCTCGATGAAGATTATATCTCGAGCGCGGATTTCGTGGCCCGATGCGCCTCCTTGCGCGGTTCTGTACTTGTGGTGGGACCGTTGTTAGCTCGCCTCGGCCAAGCCTACTTCGCAAAGCCTGGAGGAGACAAAATCGGACGCCGAAAAGTAGACACACACATCACCGGTCTATCAAAGCTCGGTGCGATGATAGCATACAACGAGGAGCGACAAGCCTATTATCTCGTCACTGTAAATGGCCTGAAAGGCTGCTACATGCTTCTTGACGAGGCATCCGTGACAGGTACCGCCAATATAATAATGGCCGCCGCCTTGGCCGAAGGAACCACGACCATCTACAACGCGGCATGTGAGCCCTATGTCCAGCAGCTATGCAAAATGCTCGTAGGCATGGGGGTACGCATCGATGGCATAGGGTCAAATCTCCTGCGCATTACCGGAGTGGAAAAGCTTAGTGGAGCAGATCACACCATCTTGCCGGACATGATTGAAGTGGGTAGTTTTATCGGCATGGCAGCAATAACCCAAAGCGAGCTTACCATCAGCGATGTGTCATACGACAACCTTGGCATCATCCCGGACTCGTTCCGTAAACTCGGCATCAACCTTGAGCGACGCGGAGACGACATCTTCATCCCTTCACAGGATGTATATGAAATAGAGACAAACCTTGACGGATCAATCCCGACTATCGCGGATGCTCCCTGGCCCGGACTCACACCTGACCTACTCTCAGTGATGCTGGTGACAGCTACACAGTGCAGAGGCAGTGTGCTCATCCACCAGAAGATGTTTGAAAGCCGCCTGTTCTTCGTGGACCGTCTTATCGATATGGGGGCGCAAATTATGTTGTGTGACCCACACAGAGCTGTTGTAATAGGTCTTGACCACCGATTCCCACTCCGCGCCAACAAGATGCACTCACCCGACATCCGTGCAGGCATAGCCATGCTCATAGCAGCTATGAGTGCCAAGGGCGTATCACAGATTGACAACATCGATCAGATTGACCGCGGCTACCAGGCCATTGACACACGCCTCAACTCCATCGGGGCATGCATTCACCGTCGTGACTGATAACCATCACTCTCTCCTCACAGAGTTCTCCCCTATCCTCTCTTTCACATATCTTACCTCACAATGGACGAAAAGTTTTTCAAACCCGAGGAAGCATCCCTGCTTCGAAATCTAATCAGGACTTTGCTCCGAGATTCCTCAGAAGTTGCCATGCCGGCTGATTTCCGTAACATAAAGGGAATAATAGCTCAGGCAATCGAAAAGCAGACACCCCTCGTGGACCGACATGGCACTAATCAGATAATACACGCATTGGACACATCTGTGGCCTTATGTGAAATGGTATCACCTGACCGTAATATGATTGTGGCCACAATGATTTACGGATTGTGTTCCACCGGATTCCTTCAGATTGAAGATGTGAAGAAACAATGGGGAGAAGATGTGGGCCGTATGGTAAACGGACTGCTGAAAGTGTCAACTCTCTATGGTAAGCAGGGCGTTGTAAAAACCGACAACTTCCGTCGGCTCCTGATGACATTTGCTGAGGACATAAGGGTGATCATAATAATGATTGTGGAACGTCTCACACTTATGCGTGCCATAAATCATCATCCTGACGAAAAATTTGTCACCGACACGGCTTTTGAAGCCAACTATCTGTACGCACCACTTGCCCACCGCCTTGGCCTCTACAAGATAAAGAGCGAGCTTGAAGATATGTCTCTGAAATATACCTCACGTGACACATATACAAAAATAGCACGTGAATTGAAGGAGACAAAAGTGGCACGCGATGCATATATCGCTGATTTCATCGCCCCTCTTAAAGAAAAACTTGAAAAGACAGGTCTTAACTTTGAGATTAAAGGGCGCACGAAATCCATCTATTCAATCTGGAATAAATTAAGAAAGCAACAGGTCGAACTGTCAGGTATTTACGACCTTTTTGCCATACGCATCATTCTGGATGTGCCACTGGAACGCGAAAAAGCTGACTGCTGGAACGTCTACTCTATCGTCGCCGACATGTATACACCTAATCCTGTCCGAATGAAGGACTGGCTGTCGATACCTAAAAGTAATGGGTACGAATCACTCCACACCACAGTAAAGGGGCCGGATAACAAATGGGTGGAAGTGCAGATCAGGACTCGTCGAATGGACCTTGTGGCTGAAAAAGGTCTGGCTGCACACTGGAAATACAAAGGTATCAAGAGTGAAGGCGACCTTGACACGTGGATGAACAACATACGCGACATTCTGGAGACAGCCGAAGGCCCGATGGAGTTGATGAAAAACTTCAAGATGGACCTTTATGACAAGGAAGTATTTGTCTTCACCCCCAAAGGAGACTTATACAAACTCCCCCTTGGTGCAACCATTCTTGACTTCGCATTCAACATCCATTCAAAGCTTGGATGCACCTGCGTGGGAGGAAAAGTCAACGGCCGCAACCGCAAACTCAACTACAAGCTGCATTCAGGCGACACAGTGGAAGTGACCACGGCTCCCGGCCAGACACCTAAACAGGACTGGCTCAATTTTGTGGTGACGTCAAAAGCCAGAAATAAAATACGCCAGACTCTTAACGAACGTGCCAGCCGTGCAGTTGAACTGGGAAAGGAACTTCTGCAACGCAGGTGTAAGAACCGCAAGATCGAGCTTGATGAGGGATACCTTATGCGAACCATCAAAAAGATGGGCTATAAAACCGTGACGGATTTCTACCGAGCCATTTCCGATGAGGTTATCGACGTCAATGACGTGATAACCCAATACGAGATGATGGAAAGCTCCGATAAGAAAATCGAAACGGAAAAAAGAAGCGCCGAAGAATTTGAACTGATTGAACCTATTGAAAAAAAAGGTGAAGCATCTGACGACATTCTTATAATAGGTGATAACATAAAGGGTATCAATTATCGACTATCTCGTTGCTGCAACCCGATATATGGTGATGATGTGTTCGGATTTGTCTCGGCAGAAGGAGCTATAAAAATCCACCGCAACGATTGCCCGAACGCCCAACATATACGCTATAAATATCCTTACCGTGTAATCCGCACACGATGGTCCGGCAAGGTTGGCAGTCAGTTCGCAGCTACTATAAAAATTGTTGGTAATGATGATATCGGTATCGTCACAAATATCACCTCCATAATAAATAAGGAGAAGGATGTGGCCCTACGCAACATATCAATCGAATCGCATGACGGAATCTTTTCAGGTTTTCTCGTAATCGGTGTCAGCGACACCTCTGCACTTGACAATGTAATAAAGAAAATAAAAACAGTTAAAGGAGTTAAAGATGTACAACGCAGCAATTAAACTCATCAACAATAATATTTTTCGAGGAATGCTTTTGGGGCTGCCCCTCTTAATCACAGCTTGCGGTGGTGGCAGCGAAAAGGAGAAAGCCAAGGCGCTCCTGACCGAAGCACAAACCGCCTATGAGCACAAGGACTACACTGCAGCCCTTGGGTTAATAGACTCACTTAAAAGCAGATTTCCACGAGAAATCGACGTAAGGCGTGAGGCTCTGCATCTTTCGGCCTTAGCGACTGAAGGCAAGACCTTGCGGGAACTTGAATCAGCAGACTCACTCGTCGCACAGCTTAACATTCAGGCTGATTCTCTGCAGCAAAAGATGAAATTTGTTTCAAATCCTATAGAAGGCTATTATGTTGCCAAGACGGCTAATCCCGCCACTTTTATAGGTTCGACCGGACTTCAGGCACGCATGAGTCCTGACGGGGATTTCTACCTCATGTCATCCCTCAAAGCCACAGCAATCAAAAGCATATCTGTGACTGTCAGCACTGCGACCGCGAGCGCTACAACAGCCAATGTTGCTCATGATGGTGAACGCAATGACCGATCCATGGGTGCAGAAGTCATCACTTTCATGGGAGCTGAATGTGACTCTGTTGGCCACTTCGTAAGCGAAAACTACGCGTCACCCATGACAGTCACATTCAACGGCACATCGACCTATTCACAGCCGCTTTCACAAAGTCAAGCACACGAGATAGCTCTCGTGTACGATTACTCCACGCTCATTCGTCGCTTTAAAATCGCAACTTTGGAAAAAGAACGTCTTTCCAAAGCCCTCGAGCTTGCTCGATCACAAGCGGCACGCACATACGTAGAGACTCCTACCGAGGAATAGTCATACCTGATATTTACACCTACATCCTAATCAGCATAGCACTATGAAAGAAAAACCACACACTGAAAATGCCTCCGGATGGGTTCAACGTTTAAGCGCAAAAGCGCTTGAACTATGGGACTATTGCAGTTCCGGAGTCTGGGCTGACAGACGAGACAATTGGAAAGTAAACATTGTCAAGACACTCAATCTCACGGTCAAGACCTTTATGAGCAGCGACCTGCAATCCAAGGCTTGCGCCATGACCTTCAGAACTCTGTTGGCAATAGTCCCGGCATTGGCGTTGCTTTTTGCCATCGGACGTGGATTCGGGTTTCAAAACTTGCTGCAGAATCAGTTGTTCAACTATTTCCCATCACAGCACAAGGCTCTCCAAATGGCTTTCTCATTTGTTGACTCTTGCCTTGCACAGGCCTCAGAAGGAATTTTTGTCGGCGTGGGTATAGTGTTCTTGCTGTGGACATTAATATCATTGTTGAGCAATGTAGAAGAAGTGTTCAATCAGGTTTGGGGCGTTCCTGACCGATCCATGCTGCGCAAGACCACGGACTACCTCGCCATCTTCATCATCCTCCCCATCCTCATGATATGCTCAGGCGGCTTGCAGATATTCATGTCGACAACCATACAGAAATTTTTGCCATTCGACTTTCTCAGCCCTATCCTCGAATGGGTTCTCGACGGAGTATCATACGTCTTCGCGTGGCTGTTTTTCGTTGGAGCATATATGCTCATACCCAATACTAAAGTCCGGTTCAAAAACGCACTCGTAGCCGGCATTATCGCAGGTACAGCTTTCCAGATTCTCCAGTGGTTATTCGTAACCGGACAGGTGTATGTGGCAAAGTACAACGCCATCTACGGCAGCTTCTCTTTCCTCCCTTTAATGCTTATCTGGATGCAGTTCTCATGGCTAATCACGCTTGCCGGAGCACTCATCTGCTGTGCGTCACAGAACATATACATGTTCAGCTTTGACCATCAGACACAAAACATATCCATGAGTTACCGCCGGAAGGTGTGTATCGCCATCCTGACATTAATAGTGCAGAGGTTTAAATCAAACGAGCCTCCACTTAACGTGGCTGAAATATCCACACGCTATATGATTCCCCATCGTCTCACCGGAACACTGATCAAGTACATGCTTGAATGCGGACTACTGACCAAGGTGCTTCCACCAAATGTGCAGGATATTGAGGACGACTTACCGTTACAACCCTCCATGAGTCTTGAACATTACACCGTAGGTAATGTCTTGTCAATAATCCGCGAACATGGCGAATCCGGTTTCATTCCCGGATTCGACGAACGATTTTCAGGCATCTGCGAAGTATGTGACAATATAATGCATGAAATCGAAAAAGCCAACGCTGATGTTCAACTTTGCGAATTAAAAACTGAACAACAATAATATAAACACAATATTATCACCAACTTTTATCACAAATTTATCATGAAAGAAGTAATCTCAACAACTAAAGCTCCTGCAGCCATCGGCCCCTACAGCCAGGCTATCAAATGTGGAAATATGCTGTTCTGTTCAGGTCAAATTCCTGTCAACCCTGAGACAGGCGAGATTCCTGAAGGCATCAAAGCACAGACAGCCCAGTCACTTGCCAACGTGAAAGCTCTATTGGCAGAAGCTGGCGCCAGCGTGGACAATGTGGTCAAAACGACAGTGTTCCTTGCTGATATGAGCCTCTTTGGCGAAATGAATGCAGTATACGCAGAAACATTCTCAGAACCATTCCCTGCCCGCTCAGCTGTTGCTGTCCGCGAACTTCCCAAACAGGTATTGGTTGAAATAGAAGTAATTGCTGCCCTCTAAAATATCAGTCCACATATCATACGGCCACTCCGGTTAGTAATCGGATGGCCGTATGATTTTTTTGCAGGCATTTCAATGTAACCCACAATATTATCCTGTCGTATTCTTTCATTCTTTCGCACAAATTACTACCTTTGCACTGAAATTGAAATAATTTCAAGAGATTATTTACATAGTTTTAGGGGTGTTCGGTTTAGCTACAAAACAAAAGCGAGCCAACCGGGCTGAGATCATACCCTCTGAACCTGATCCGGGTAATACCGGCGTAGAGAAAAAATTTATGAAGAAAACGATTCTTCCTGTTACTGTCCTCGCTGCGGGGATGGTAATGCCGTATGCTGAGGCGACACCATCAGCATCAAATGACAGCGATTCATTAAACTTGCTGCTCAATCAAGTGGAAGTTGTGGCCAACCGTGCCACCGCAAAGACTCCGGTCGCTTTCACAAACGTATCCAAAAAGGAACTTTTGCACAATAATGACGGTCGCGACATGACGTATCTGTTGCAATTCACACCGTCAGTCACCACCACTTCTGATGCCGGAGGCGGAATCGGCTATACATCAATGCGAATAAGGGGCACCGATGGCTCTCGAATTAACGTTACTGCCAACGGTATTCCTATCAATAACCCCGAAAGCCATAATGTGTATTGGGTGAATATGCCAGACCTCGCATCCTCGCTGAGGGACGTGCAGATACAACGTGGTGCAGGCACATCAACCAACGGAGCCGGAGCATTTGGAGCAAGTGTAAACATGGTCACTGACGCACCGTCAGAGGATGCCTATGCTGAACTTTCAGGCGCCTATGGTTCATACAATACCAATAGGGAGACTTTGCGGGTCGGCTCGGGCTTACTGCGCGGACATTGGAGTTTTGATGCGCGAATAAGCCACTTAGGTTCGGATGGCTACATAGATCGAGCTTCCTCAGATCTTTGGAGCTATTTCGGCCAGGCTGCGTACAACAGCTATAACACTACTGTTCGACTTCTTGCCTTCGGCGGAAAAGAAAAAACTTACATGGCATGGGATTATGCCTCAAAGGAGCAGATGGAAGAGTTTGGGCGCAGATATAATCCGTGTGGCGAGTATATCGATAGTGAAGGCAACCGGGCTTATTACAAGGATCAGAATGACAATTACATACAGCACCACCTGCAATTACTGCTCTCGCAGCGCCTCGGTGATAAATTCCGTCTCAACGCGGCTCTCCACTACACTGCCGATGACGGTTATTACGACCAGTATAAGGCGGGGCGAACCCTTGAAGAATATGGATTGGCGCCATATTATGATGAACAAGGAACATTAATCAAGAAGTCGGACCTGATACGTCTAAAAAACAATGTAAACAGTTTCGGGGGAGGACAGCTCACACTCAATTACAACCACGAACGCTGGAACGTTGTGTTAGGGGGCGCCATAACGGATTTCGGCGGTCATCACTTCGGTCAAGTCAAATGGGTACGTAACTATATCGGAGCCATCGACCCTTTGCAGAAATATTACGACAACAGGGGCCGAAAATTTGACTCAAACGTATATCTCCGCGCCAACTACGATATCAGCAGCAAGTTCTCGGCTTTCGGTGATATCCAATACCGACATATACATTACACTATAAAAGGAGAATCAGATAATTGGGATTGGAACATTGCCGCTCCGGCGGTTCTGGATGTCAACCGCAGATGGGATTTTATCAACCCTAAATTAGGTGTGAATTTCACTGACGGCTACCACCGTGCATTCCTTTCATGGGCTGTGGCGCAGAAAGAGCCGACCCGCGACAATTTCACTGACGGAGACATCAATCATCGCCCCGAATCAGAGCGTCTTAATGATTTCGAAATTGGGTACACATATAACCGTAAGATTTTCTCCGTAGGTGTTAACCTGTACTATATGCTCTACAAGGATCAGCTTGTTGCCACCGGGCAACTCTCTGACACAGGCAATCCTCTGAGCGTAAACGTTCCTAATTCCTATAGGGCCGGCATTGAGCTCCAGGCTGCACTTAAGCCATGCCAATGGTTTGACTGGCAGCTGAACATGACACTGTCACGCAATCGCATAAAGGATTTCGTTGAGTATATCTACGAGGATGAATGGACCAATCCCATCTCGTTCAACCTTGGAGATACGCCCATAGCGTTCTCACCCGATTTTATTTTAAACAACTCTTTCAATTTTAATTACAGAGGGTTGGACGCATCGCTGCAAAGCCGATATGTCAGCAAGCAGTACATGAACAATGCTAAAAGCGAAGAAGCACTCTTAGATGCATATTTTGTATCGGACCTGCATCTCGGCTACACATTCACCAACCTTCTCGGCATGAAGCAATTCAGGCTCGGATTTTCAATCTATAATCTCTTCAACGAGAAATACTTCAACAATGGTTATGCCGGCGCCGGTTACTATATAGACGGCAATGAAAAAGTCATTTATCGTTATGCAGGGTATGCTGCTCAAGCGCCTACTCATGTGATGGCCACAGCAACTCTGAAATTCTAAAATAATCACACATCGACACTGCTTCATGACATTTGACATAGTCCGTGAATTTCTTGGTTTCAGCGTAGGTCTGTTGTATCTTTGGTGGGAATATCATGCCAATCCCAAAGTATGGCTGGCGTCGGTGGTGATGCCGGCCATATCAATGTGGATTTATTATTCAAAAGGATTATATGCCGATTTCGCCATCAACATATACTATCTAGTGATTGCCGTGTATGGATTCATCATCTGGACACGCGGTAGCCACACCTCTGACAGTGGAGAAAAAACCGCCCAACCAATCAGCCATCCCACTCCAATGGTATGGTTGGGAGCGATGTTAAGTGCAGGTGTTTTATGGGGCGCAATATGGTTTGTGCTTGTGAACTATACAGACTCAACAGTTCCGGTAGCCGACTCTTTCACCACGGCCTTATCTATAGTAGGATTATGGATGTTGGCTAAAAAGTATGCCGAGCAGTGGCTAGTGTGGTTCATTGTCGATATCGTATGCTGCGGCCTATATTTCTATAAGGGGCTATATTTTTATTCCACCCTCTATTGTATCTACACTGTAATAGCGCTACTTGGCTATCGCAAGTGGCTGCGCATGATGTCGACCCAATAATAAGCTGTAAAAATTTTATTACGGCGACACCAACCAAAAACTATTTGATAAGCTACTGTGTTGGATAAACTATAGGTGAATCATTTTGTCTATTCATGCTTATACAAAAAGTAGATTCCACTTAATTAAAAACACATATTATCTTATCAAATGAAAAAATTATTCAAATTATTGCCATTTTTCTTTATGGCAGTGTTAGGTAGTGTCATGCTGAGCTGTAGCGACGACGATGATGATCCCATTCCTGCCGATGAGCTCCCGGTAGCTGCTAAAACATTTCTCAACACGTATTATCCGTCAATCAAAATAGTATCGACCACAAAAGATAAGAATGAGTATGACGTTGTCCTTGCCAATGGTCATAGTGTCGACTTCACCAAAGACGGCGAATGGAAAGATGTGGAAGCTCCTGTAGGGCAGACAATCCCATCCGGATTCTATCCTGCTGAGATTGACACTTACATCGCTTCATCAGCAGGTGGTGCAGGAATAAACGAGATCCAGAAAACGGCACGAGGATATGAAGTCGAATTGGTGACCGGAGCTGACCTCCTCTTTGATTCTGACGGAGTATTCCTCCAGTATGATAGAGATTAAAATCCGGTCCATACAATAAAAAATGTGTCCACCATCAGTTACAGAGGTGGACACATTTTTATTGTATGTTATCGTAAAATCCGGACTTACTCCTCGCTACCGGTCAAATCTACGGCATATACGCCTTTCTTTCCGGTAGGATAAAGACCTCTTACAATCATGAGTTTCTCATCACCATTGCCTTTCATGATGGCTTTGTATATTTTTTCCACATCATCGGCAGAACCCACGCGAGAGTCATTGATAGAGTAGATTATGAAACCCTGACGGATACCTGCATCACGGAAACGGCCATCCTTAAGGTCAACTACCTGCACTCCGTTGCTTATGCCGAGCTGCTTTAATGTCGACTCATCAACCTTCTTGAAGGCACATCCGAGATCGGTGAAATCAGATGCCTTTGTCACATTGGTTGTCCCCTGATTATTGAGAAGTTTCACATTTACAGTGTTCGATTTGTTATCGCGGATATAAGTCACCTTGATTGTATCGCCGGGACGATATTTTGCCACTTGTTCCTGAAGTTGGGCCACATTGTCGGTCGGAACGCCATTGACATTTATAATGACATCACCACTCTGAATTCCGGCTTCACGTGCTGATGAGCGGTCGCTGACCTCTCCGACATAGACTCCCTTGGTGACAGCTGTGATACCTTTTTCTTTTGCAATCTCATTGGTGAGGTCGGAAATCGAAACTCCGAGCACAGCTCTTTGCACAGTGCCGAACTGACGGATATCACTGACCACCTTTTTTACGATAGAGGTGGGGATAGCGAATGAATAACCGGCATAGTTACCGGTCTGGCTATAAATGGCGGTATTGATGCCTATGAGTTCGCCATTGAGAGTTACAAGCGCTCCGCCAGAGTTGCCTGGATTCACAGCTGCATCGGTCTGGATGTATGACTCGATACCCATTGGGCGTGAATGTGTGGCCGACCCGATGCTGCGGGCTTTAGCTGACACAATACCGGTGGTCACGGTAGATGTGAAACCAAAAGGATTGCCGACGGCAAGCACCCACTCACCCACTTTAAGACTCTCACTGTCACCCATGGGGATAACAGGCAGATCCTTTGCATCGATTTTAATCAGGGCCAAATCGGTCATAGCATCAGCACCTATCACGGTAGCATCAAACGTACGATTATCATTAAGTGTGATTTCCAAGCGCTCAGCATCGTCAATCACATGGTTGTTTGTGACGATATAGCCATCAGAACTGATGATGACACCCGAGCCAAGTCCCATCTGTTGCTGTTTGGGCTCCTGTTGTTGCCTGCGCTGGCTACCTCCGGGATTACCGAAAAAGTATTCGAAGAAAGGATCATTGAAAAAGCCTCCACCACCCTGCGAATATCCACCACGAGGTGTAGCATAGCTCTTGATGGACACCACACCATTGATGGTGCTTTCAGCTGCCGTGGTAAAGTCAGCGGAATTGACTGGAGCCTGCGAGACAGTATAATATCCGGAACGGACTGACGACACATCCGACTCGCGATAGAGACTCATGTCAAGTGAGTCATCTCCTGAAAACAGAATCTCCTTCATAGCAACGGCTGTAACAGTCGAGCCTAAAACGGCTGAACCTGCTGCCAACATGATGATTTTGCTGGATAATTTCATTTCTTATTGTGATTATTATTTATTGATTGATATTGCTTTGTGGTCCGTGTGATAGGCAGACCGTTTTTAATAATATTTGCGATGATTTTTATTGGTTAGACGGCAAAAATCATGCAATGTTACATCGCAATCACCCCAAAATCGACCACTTTAAACAATTTTAAGAGGAAAACATCCCATTTAAGATATATTCACCTGATTTATTTTTGAAACGACTGACATAAAGGTCTATTTCTGTCACAATTTTTCTGTAAATTTGCATCATTATGTCAAAGCGTAGATTTTTATACTACATAGTATTGCCAATATTCACCGCTGTCACTGTATCATGTGGTAGCGGCAAAGTGGTGACGGTCACTAACTCCGAAGCCAAAGGTAAACCGGTGTCAACCAATCAAACCATAACGATTCCGGCAGGGATTCATCCTCGGTCGGAAGCTCTCCTCAGTGAAGCGAAAACCTGGTTGGGGACCCCATATAAATATGGCGGGACTGACAAAGTGGGTGTTGACTGTTCAGGCCTTGTATGGAATGTCTACCAGACGGCTCTTGATATAAAGCTTCCACGGAATTCCAAAGCTCAATCAGAATATTGTACACCGATAAACAAAAAGAACCTTATCCCAGGGGATCTGCTGTTCTTTTCCACGACAAAAGGGAGTGACAATGTGTCACACGTTGGCATTTTCATCGGAGATGGCCGGATGATCCACTCATCCGCGTCAAAGGGAGTTATTATCAGTGATATAGATGCCGATTATTATGTAAGAAACTTTGCTGGAGCCGGAAGTGTGGCACAATACCATGCCATGCTGGCAACTCCTGTACCCGACAAGAAACAGGAAGCCCCGGGTCAAATTGAGACTGCGTTTAAAGAAGAAACACCTCAGCAACCGCTACCACAAACGCAGATAAATGACACTCCGGCATATCAGCTGACACCGGTTAAATCCCTTCCTCAGAAAGCAGCCACAACCGCAGCGGCGGCAGCTTCCGCGCCGGTCACAACAACTGTAATCACACCGGCTGAGACCTCCAATTCAGAAGTCAGCAAAGAACTAACTCCTCAGGATGCACGAATGCAGGTGCTCAACTCAATCATTGAGCAGAAAATCGACTCTATCTATAACAACAAATGATACTTGACCGCAAAATAGCTCCCGAAGTCCATGACTTCGGACATCTCACCCTATCCCCTGTAACACACCACTTATTACCCAACGGAATAAGGCTTCATCTGATTTCAGGTGGTGACAACGAGGTGTCACGACTAACCATCGCACTCCCCGGCGGAGAATATGAATCACCAATTCCCGGCATGAGCCAATGTGCCACATCATTACTTGTCGAAGGTACCACGTCAATGACCGGAGAGGAGATAGCTAACACCCTGGAGTATAACGGAGCATGGATTAATTCATCGGTATCCACCCACTACTCTTCAGTTTCGCTCTTTTGCCTTAATGAATGTTTTGACTCCCTGCTCCCCATAATCCTTGATATGATACTCCGTCCGACATTCCCGGAAGACGCGACATCACGATTGCTTCGACGCACCATTGCAAAAATAGAGGTCGAAAGAGAAAAGGTAACTTTTCATGCCGACGAAGCACTCAGGAAAATGGTCTATGGCGCTGACCACCCATTCGCAAAAACTGAGGATGTAAATAAAATCAAGGCTTTTACGCCGGCAATGCTTGCATCGTATCATTTCTCTCGCCTGGACCCTAAGGAGACCCACATATTCCTTTCCGGAAAACTATCTGACAAAATGATTGATTCCGTAAAGGAAACATTCGCCTCGATCCCAACCGATGTGCGTTTCCCCCTGGCAAGTGTCAAATTCCCGACAGAATATCATCCTGCGACAGCCCATATAAAACGACCTGAGGCACTGCAGGCTGCTATAAAGATGATGATTCCGGCAATTGGCAGAAATCACCCTGACTTCGTGGCATTACGCTGTGCTGTCACAGCGTTAGGAGGCTATTTCGGCAGCAGATTGATGACAAACATCCGAGAGGATAAAGGATTGACCTACGGAATCAGCGCATCACTTCTTGGATATACTGACGAAAGCTTTATCTCTATCTCGACCCAAGCTGACAATAGTTACATACCAGTGGTCATCCGTGAAATAAAGTCAGAGATAGAGAAAATGAAAGATATCAACTCCTATACCGAGGATGAAATCACCAGGTTACGCAGATTCATAACATCAAATCTTGCAGCTACTCTCGACACTCCCTTCACTCAGATGGATTTCTTCCAGACACACATATATGTCGGGACTCCACCTGACTATTTCGAGACGCAGCAAGATGTGGCCGGTAAACTATCCGCAGAGATGCTTGCCCACATGGCACAGAAATACTTCAACCTAAATCAATTGTGTACAGCAATTGCAGGAAACGAGGCTGCCCTCTGATTCTTTTATGTCCATGTAATATATAAGTCGCCATATAAAAAACAGAGAGCGCAGACACTATAATTTCCGACAATTTTGTAACTTTGTACTCTAAATGCAAAGAAAATGTTTGAAATAGAGATAACCCCTACCCTTATAGTTCTATTTTCGGTCCTCATATTTTGTTTTCTGTATCTTATAATCGGCTTCCGCCACTATGTCGCATCAGTGGCCCGGAGAGTCACGGAAGACAGTGATGAGAACCTTCCCGAGACACCTGAATCTTATCCGGCCGTGTCGGTGATAGTGTATTCGGAAGATGATGCAGCAAATCTGGAGCTGCTGCTTCCGCAGATTCTTGATCAGGACTATCCGTCGCCGATGGAAGTAATAGTGGTGAACGACGGAGCTATCGGAGCGACTAAAGATGTGATAGCCCGACTCGAACAACGCTACTCCAATCTATACATGACATTTACTCCCATGGAGTCGCGTTCATTATCACGCAAAAAACTCGCCGTGACCCTTGGCATCAAAGCAGCCCGCTATGAAACTGTGATGCTGACGATGGGTAATTGCCGCATCAGCTCTCCGTTGTGGCTACGCTCCATGATGCGTCATTTTGCACAAGGCAAGGAGGTAGTGATTGGATATGGCGCGCCATGTCCTGCTGACGATGCTCCTGACAACTGGAAACGTCTGCGAGCATTCGACACTATTTGGAATGCAACGGAATACCTGTCATGGGCTATTGCCGGACGTCCTTACCGAGGCAACTGTAATAACCTTGCCTATCGCCGCAGTTTGTTTTTCAAGAATAAAGGCTTTTCTCGTTCATTGCACTTGAAATTTGGTGATGATGACATTTTCGTCAATGAAGTAAGTACCGGACGTAACACTGCTGTGGAATTGTCAGAAGCATCAATCGTAGAGACAATCGAACAGAATCCTCAGGTAGCCCACAAGCATCTGAAACTGCGTTACGACTATACGGCCAAGTCACTTAAGACGTGGGCCCGAGTGTTCTTTGGAAGTTGCTCACTGGTATGGTGGATGACAATAGGCTGTGCCGTTGCTCTATCTATAATCGGATGGCCATCACTTGTTCCCATGATTGCATCAATCGTCGTGCTTCTGTTGCAGTGTATAATCCTGATGATATCATGGCGAAAAACATCTAAGGCCCTCCACTCGCGTAGCATTCTGCTCACATTCCCATGGTTCATGTCCTACCATCCAATCTATAATTTCTATTACAGAATCAAAGGATTTGTAAAACGAGGCCAAAACATGACGTGGGGATAAAATGGACGGAACTATTGAAATAAACGGTCTGCGCATTTTTGCACGTCATGGAGTCATGGAACAGGAACGTGCGGTGGGAAATATGTTTGAAGTCACAGTCCACTTGCGCTATCCGATGGATGCTGCCCTTTGTCACGACTCTCTTGACGGTACTTTAAATTATGCCGAAGGAGTCGCTCTCATAAAGGAGGAAATGGACAAACCGTCAGCCCTTCTGGAGCATGTGGTATATCGCATAAAAAAGTCATTCGAAACACACTATCCACTCATAAAAGGTGGGAGCATCCGTTTGGCAAAACTGACGCCTCCTATTTCATGCGAACTCGACAGCGTTGCTGTAAAAATAGAATGGTAACGCATCACCAACACTAAATCAAAAAAAACAAGAAAACGACATATAATCATGACACCAATATTACTCCTGACCGGCTATCTCGGAAGCGGGAAAACAACATTAGTAAACCATATCCTCACTAACGAACGAGGCATAAAATTTGCCGTCATAGTGAATGACATCGGTGAAGTCAACATCGATGCCGAACTCATACAGCGCGGTGGTGTCGTTGACACCAAGGATGATTCATTGATGGCTCTGCAGAATGGATGTATCTGCTGCACACTTAAGATGGATCTGGTAAAACAGATTGAGGACATAATGGCAATGGACCGCTTTGACTATATCGTAATCGAAGCGAGCGGCATCTGTGAACCTGCTCCAATAGCACAGACAATCTGTTCTATCCCGCAGATGGGAGCAGGATTCGTACAATACGGAACTCCGAAACTCGATTGCATAGTCACAGTTGTCGATGCTCTGCGCCTTCAGGATGAATTTGCATGTGGCGAGCGCCTAAACAAAGAGAATATCGATGAAGAGGATATCGAAAACCTTATCATACAACAGATTGAGTTCTGTAACATAATCCTTCTGAATAAGATATCGGAAATAAGCGAAGACGAACGTAAACGCATCAAGACAATCATTCGCGCTCTTCAACCTAAAGCAGAGATTATTGAATGTGATTATGCCGATGTTGATATCACACGCCTCATAAACACCAATCTTTTTAATTTTAATGATGTTGCCACTTCTGCAGCATGGATCCAGGAAATAGAAAAGCCTCTTGACGAATTGGAGGAGGATCACCATCACCATGGACATCACGATGAGGATGAAGAAGACACACATCATCATCATGAACATGACCACCATGAGCATGGACATGAGCACCATGGGCATGAGCACCATCATGAACATGGAGAAGAATGCACATGCGGATGCCACCATCACCACCACCACGGAGAGGGAGAAGCAGAGGAATACGGAATCGGCACATTCGTTTATTTCAGTCGTCCTGGATTCGATTTGAACAAGTTCGACCATTTTGCTGCCAGGAATTGGCCTAAAAGCATTATCCGAGCAAAAGGTATTTGCTATTTCGGTAATAATCCTGACATGTCATATCTGTTCGAATCAGCCGGGAAACAAAAACAACTCCGTGAAGCTGGCATGTGGTTCGCAACAGCTCCCGAAGAAGAATTTCAGGAACTTGTAAAAAACGATCCCGGCATATTGCGTGACTGGGACGAAGACTACGGTGACCGCATGATAAAAATAGTGTTCATCGGTCAAAATCTTGACCGTAAGGCTATAACAGAGGCTCTGGACGCATGTCTTGACTTATAAACACTCCAAGCTATGAAACCATATCTTCAGGTAGAGGAACTTACAAAAAGTTACGGCGACCGCCTGCTATTTGATTCCATCACTTTTGGCGTAAACGAAGGTGACAAGATTGGTGTCATAGCTAAAAATGGCACCGGAAAATCAACTTTACTCAGGCTTTTGGCTGAGATAGAATCGCCTGACAGCGGTAAGATAACTTTCCGCAACGGATTGCGGGTAGGATTTCTCGAACAATCCCCTCTATTCACACAAGGTGATACCCTCATGGAAAACCTTTTGGCCGTCATACCTGAAAATGATCATGACGAATGGAGCCACGAGGATAAAGTAAAGCAGATGTTGTCACAGCTTGGTATCGATGACGCATATCAATCTGTAGCCCATCTATCCGGCGGACAAATCAAACGTGCTGCACTTGCCAGAGTGCTCCTTGGCAACCCGGATCTTCTGATTCTCGATGAGCCAACCAACCACCTTGACCTTGCCGTGGTGGAGTGGCTTGAGAATTACCTTACTCGCCAACGTGTCACACTCCTGATGGTGACTCATGACCGGTACTTTCTCGACCGTGTATGCAATAAGATAATTGAAATAGACCAACGACAAATATTCACTTACGAGGGTAATTTCGACTATTACCTGCGTCGGCGTGCTGAACGAATCGAAGCCCTGACCGGAGAGTTGGCCAAGGTAAAGAACACTTTGCGGAAGGAACAGGAGTGGATGAGACGGCAACCTCAAGCCCGTGCCGGGAAAGCCCGCTACCGCATTAATGCGTTCTACGACCTTAAGGAAAAAGCGAGAGCAAGGTATGATGAAAAAAACATCGACCCTTCGGAAGTAAAATCTTCCTATATCGGCTCGAAAATATTTGAAGCGGAAGGAATATCTAAACGCTTTGGCGAAAAGATTATCCTCGATGATTTCACATATACCTTTGCCAGATATGAAAAAGTCGGCATAGTGGGCGGTAACGGTGTCGGTAAATCGACGTTTGTCAAAATGCTCCAAGGGCTCGTGCCGCAGGACAGTGGAGAATGGAATGTAGGTGAAACTGTTAGGTTCGGTTATTTCTCCCAGGAAGGTCTGCAACTACCGGATGGGAAAAAAGTAATTGACGCAATCACTGACATCACCGAGGATGTAGTGGTCAATGGTACCACGCATTATACACCCATGCAGTTCTTGACTCGGTTTCTGTTTTCACCCGCTGACCAACAGAAATATATCTCTACCTTAAGCGGAGGTGAAATGCGTCGTCTGAATCTTGCGGCTGTACTCATCACCCAACCAAATTTTCTCATCCTCGACGAGCCTACGAATGATCTTGACATAATGACACTTGGAATACTGGAAGAATACTTACAGAATTTCAAGGGATGTGTCATAGTGATTTCCCATGACCGTTTTTTCCTTGATTCCATCGTCGATCATCTTTTTGTAATGGAAGGCAACGGTGTGATTAAAGATTTCCCAGGGAATTATACTGATTACCGAAATTACCTCAAGGAACAGAAAGCAGCCGAACAGAAAGCCGTCCAACAAGCTCAAAACAGCCAGCGAAACGAACCACAGACTCAAAAGGATTCGCAACCGAAGCGTGTGAAAATGACCTTCAAAGAGAGGAAAGAATTTGAAGTTCTTACTGAAGAAATTGAAAGTCTCACGGCCGAAAAGACAACTCTTGAAGCCATCTTCAATTCAGGTGCGGAAATCTCGGATATCGCTGAAAAAGCTGAACGCTATAGTCAATTGAAGGATATACTTGACGAAAAAGAACTCAGATGGCTTGAACTTTCAGAAAAAGCCTAACTATAATTAAGGGTTATACAGATCAGGATTAAAAAAATCGGCCACATCCCTGGCTTGCTCTAAAGCAAACGCAGCAGGAGAGTGTGGATTTAGCTCTATGGCCATTGAATAATCATTGGCAGCACCGGTGCGGTCGCCTATGCGCCATTTTAATTTTCCTCGCTGAAAATACAAGTTGTCTTCATCAGGGGACTGCGCGATCGATTCAGTCAACACTCCGATTGCCTCATGAAATCTACCTGATGAAATTAATTCACCTATTTTTTGGCTATTCTCCATTAAATCATTACATTTGATGCGTATAAAACCAACGACAGTCAATAAATGTTGTGTTGTTATATGCAAATCTACGCAAAACTATTTAAATAGCCAATGATACGCCGATTTATATTGCTCCTTACCATAGCCACAAGTTTGATGGTAAATGCCACGGACCCCACCGCAACTAATTATTCAGGAGCACAGTGTGAAGGGTCGGCAATGCCCTATCCCACACCAGATATTGCACTTCTCGCCTATCCCGACTCGCTGACCCCCGTATTCATAAATCATGTGGGACGACATGGCGCAAGATTTCTCTCGTCATCAAAATACACCGCTTCGCTGCTGCGCACACTCCACAGGGCTGACAGCCTCAGGACAATAACTCCGGCAGGTAAGAAACTGATTAAACTATGTAATAACATCATAGCTAAAACCGGAGGACGATGGGGCGCACTCGATTCACTCGGCATGGCAGAACAAAGGGCTATAGCATCCCGGACATTTATGCTGTACGGTAATCTGTTTGACAACAAAAAGATACACGCGATTTCATCGTATGTGCCACGATGCATCATGTCAATGGACGAGTTTACTCATCAGCTTTCGCGACTCAACAATAAGATTGAAATATACACATCGTCAGGGCGGCAGAACTCATCCATAATGCGTCCATGGGATGAAGATAGGGAATATCAGGACTACATGAAAAGTGAAGCCTGGAAAGAGATTTATGAAAACCGGATAGATGAAGTGACACCTCTATCGGTAGCTAAAAAAATCGTTGGTGAGAAATATCCGCTCACCACTGAGGAGAGCCGAGATATCGCCATAAACATATATAAGGTAGTGTCAGGTTGTTCGGCAATGTCAATCAATGCAGATTGGAGCCAATATTTCTCCAAAGAGGAATACAATGCCCTCTGGTCAATCCAAAACCTGCATCATTACCTCACTCATTCAGCGTCCACATTATCGTCATCGGCCCCGGAATTGGCCAGCAATCTGTTGCTCAATCTCATCTCCACAACGGATGAAGCCGTCAAGGGGAATAATCAATATTCCGTTGAACTGCGCTTCGGGCATGCAGAGACACTAATGCCTCTTTTCGCGCTTATGCACCTTCCCGGTTGTTATTATATGACCAACTATTTTGACACCGTTGGATTACACTGGAGGGATTTCTATGTGGTGCCAATGGCAGCTAATATGCAGATGGTGTTGTTCAAGTCCAATACCGGGCACTACTATGTCCGTGTAGAGCTAAACGAGGTCCCTGTGACATTAATTCCAGGACGCAGCACCATATATACGTCTTGGGAAGCGGCTAAAGAATATCTCACTCGTTGCCTTCCACTCTACATGCAACCTTAGCGCTTACCAGTCATAGGCATCATCAAGCAACCACTCCCCTTTTGCTGAGAGAATCTGTGATATTAAATCGCGCGCCACTCCTTGGCCTCCTTTAACAGGTGATATATATGTGGCTATACCCTTAACCTCCACAGCTCCGTCAGCCGGTGTCACGCGCAACCCCACCTCCATCATAGCCTTTATGTCGGGGATGTCGTCACCGATAAAAGCAACTTCCTCCGGAGCCAAGCCATGTTTTTCCATCCAGGAGTGCAAGGTAGCCACTTTATGGCCACAATGGAAGTACACATCCTTAATCCCAAGAGATTTATACGCCGGCTCCATTGTCAAATCACGAGCACCTGATATCACTGCCAGGTGTAGACCTCGCCGCAGAGCATATTGAATGGCATAGCCGTCCTTGACATTCGAATGGCGTTCGAGAGTGCCATCCTCCCTGACATTGACAGTTGATGGCGACAGGACACCATCCATGTCAAACACGACACCACGGATCATACTCAAATCATAATCAATACGGCTCATTTGGCTTATAGTTTTTCAGTGCATGGAATCACTTTTCGGGATGAAAGTGGGTATATATTTTTTCGGATAATGACGCATATACATCCTTATGGATACCGTCAAGAAGCCCGAGATGAGTAGCAAGGATATTTTTATCCCCTCGCACCGCGGGCCCGGTCTGGCCGGCTGCCGGAGAGTTTGCAAAAGCCTTCCGCATCGTCTCCTCAAGGAGTGGGCGCATCACGTCAAATGACAAGCCCTCTTTCTGTAATAATTCGCTCGCAAGTACCCACATATAATTAGTGAAATTGCAGCTGAACACAGCCGCGATATGCATGCGTCGACGCAACTCACTATCTGCATGATAGACATGAGCAAAAATTTGCTCTCCGATGCTTCGGATTTCACCCTCCACATCTGCATTACATCCTTCGATAAAAAGCGGCACCGCACTCATATCCAGAGTCACCCCCTTCGAAAATGTCTGCATCGGATAAAACACCCCATAACGAGATGTCAATTCTGATAACACTTCCATACCCACAGATCCGGAAGTGTGAACCCACAGAGCATCATTTGGCGCCATCTGCTTCACAAAAGGAAGAATAGCATCGTCAGAAAGACTCACCACATATATGTCAGCGTCAGCGTAAATATCATCAATCCGATTTGTGGCAACGGCTCCTATTTTTTCGGCAAGAGCATTGGCATGGGCCAAAGTCCTGCTATAGATCTGCGCCACACAGAATCCTGCGTCATTTATGGCCGGACCAATATGCGATGCTACATTTCCTGCCCCGATTATGACAGCTTTACGACACATTACCACTTATCTATGTGCACATTTTCCCAACGGAGTTTTTCTAAATCCTGGGGCTTACGCACTTCATCCTTATGTCCAATGGTTATTATACAAAGCACCGGGCATGTCTCCGGGATACCGAGCGCATCCTGCACGTATTCTTCCGACGGAGTGCCGTCAGCAGCAAAACGTCCGCGCACCTGAATCCAACATGAACCAAGCCCCAAATCAGCAGCCTGTAACTGCATAAATGACGCTGCGACAGATGCATCCTCAATCCAAGCTTCAGAAGCCGTAGAGTCAACAGTCACCACCACTGCAAGTGGAGCTTTGGCGATAGGAGCGGCTCCGAATTCTTTGCACTGGCTAAGACGTTGAAGCATATCGCCATCCTCAACCACTACCAGTTGCCAGGCTCTTGAGCTCTTGGAGGTCGGTGCAAGAAGTGCAGCCTCAAGAATAAGGCGCACCTGTTCAGGATCAATTTTTTCAGGGGTATAACGTCGGATACTACGGCGTTCTATAAGAAGGTCGTGAAAAGTCATTGTTATGGTATGTTATCAAACGAGTAATTGTGGATTCTTATCTGCGGCAGACCCATACATTAGGGTATGTTGCTGAGATTTCGGTAGCTTTAGCTCTCGCTGCACCGATGGTTGACGCTGTGGCTATATATACGCGATAATTACCATCCATCTCTATTACACGAAGGTCGGGATTGCCATTGATATGCTTCAAAGCCGACGAATAGGATGGGAGCGAAGCCACCACAAGAAGATAGCGGTCACCATCATTAAACCGATAAGTAGCAGCTGCTGAGGCCTGCGACATATCTGAATCCCCCGAAGGAGACTGAACCGAATGCACTGCTCCCTTATCGGCAGGCATTGCGATATTAAGTATTATTTCCCTTGACAGATTCGACTCATCAAAAGTGTCGAGCGCGACAGTTGATTCCACATGAGAACTGAAACCGGTGTCAAGCGAAGCGAAATTGACTTGCGGCCCATGCACAAGACTTGTAGTAGAATACAAGATCCCCATACATACCATAACGATAATCACGGAAGCGACTACCTTGAGCGGAGTAGGAATAGTAATTATCCGTGCTGTAGGTTCCGATTCAGCAGCTACAGCCCCATCAGCCACTTCTTGCTCCTCGACCAATGGTTTTATCGAAAGCGGAAGCAATCCTGAAAACCGATTTACGGCATAGGAATCAGTTGCCGGCTCAAATAATGGAGTCTCAGGGGTATCTCCTCTGAAAAGCATTCCAAGATTGCCCAACGGCATCTCCCCAACCAATTCCAACTGATGACGTAAGGAGGAAACCTCATTGTCAAGTGCGACACGAGCAGCATCAAGGCTTATTTCTTCCTTTCTTGAAATACTACCCACCAACAAGCCATCATTATGCTTCAATTCAGGATTAAAGCCAATGCTGCGTGACGGTGGCATGAAATAGCCTGTACGATCATCGAAATAAGCTGCTGAATTATTGGCAAGGAATGCACCCCACCCCGGCACCACAACACAATCATGGTGCATCAACAGATATTCAATATGCTCAGCTATGCTTATCACACTGCAAAGTTAGCAAACATTTCTGATTATTACAAGCTATTCACATCAATAACTCAACATAAAATTCCGGCTATCCTACAAGCGAGGACAGCCGGAAATCATTAATAAAAAGATTAACAAATTGTTATCGTCAAATATACATGAAGTAGTTCTCCGGAATCTATTTTTCATTAGATTTATCCAGATCGCCTGAATCATAATTCAGCTTCACTTTCTGCTCTTCATCGGCAGTCATGACCACCGGTGCTTTGCCGTTAACGGTAACATCCGTAAGGGTGACTGTAGGATAATTGCAACGGAAAATGTCGGACTGAGCCTTGGCATGCACTCTTTCAAGCCTGAAGTTCTCCACTGTGTCATCCGGGTTAGTGGCAATGACTCCGAGACTCTTGCACGTCACGTCTATATCGCGCATCGTTATGTTCCGGATCAGCCCAACCGGATGCTCATTAGTGCCCTCAAGAGTAAAGAACTGCTTCCAGGGCAATACTTCGATAAGGTTGCCACATGTGCCACTGACATTCTCTATGGTGATATTCTCATATACCTGATAAGTGTCAGGACGCATTTTAAGTCGCAAGAGCGCACATTCGTTCTCCAAGCGGCAATTACGCAATGTCACATTCGAGGCATGAATACATTCGCTCCCGAGTGTAATGGTCCCATGGAGATTAGGTCCGAAGGTGCAATCCTCAACAAGGACATCTGTGACGCTTCCATTCTCGACGGATTTATGGGCAAACACACCCTTACCACCTTTCAAGCACACTCCATCGTCATCACAGTTAAGATAACATCCTCGGATAACGACACGATTACATGCGTCGAGGTCAATGGCATCACTGCTTGGAGCTCTCACCGGCTCACGTGGAGCCTGCACCTCGCAGTTTTCCATCAGTATATCGTCGCACTGATAGAAATGGGTTGTCCAAAAGGCCGAGTTGACCAGACGCACACCTCTAAGTGTGACTTTATCAGACCCCCATATAAAGACCAGACGAGGACGATGGACCTCAAGATTAGTCCATTTCCGGCCCTCCTTGCGTGCCGATGCTACATTATCCCAAAAGCTTTGCCAAAATTTCAAGCCATTGCCATTGACAGTTCCGGGGCCTGTCAGTTCAAAGCCATCCACATGATAAGCATTGACTAATGCAGCATAATAGTATATGCTACGCCCTTCCATTCGCGAAGGGAGCAGAGGATAGTCCTCGATATTATCCGAACCTTTGAGCACTGCTCCATCTTCAAGTATGAATTTAGTGCCAGGTTTAAAAAAGAGAGCTCCCGAAAGGAACGTCCCTCGAGGAAGGACTACAGTTCCACCACCTTCAGCTTCAGCCTGGTCAATAACCCGCTGCAAAGCCACTGTCTGCACCACGGTGCTGTCATTCACCACGCCATAGTCAGTGACTCTGAACTCTTTGGACGACAATGTAGAGCCAAACGACATGATGGCACATAGTGCAGCACTCAAAATAGACTTATACATATCTCCTACTTCGCACAGCATGATGAACCGCAACAAGGCTTGATGTACTGCTTCAAAGCCGGAACAGTCTCTGCAAGTGCGTTGGCAGCGATGCGGGCTACGATTGTGCCACCCTTAATATTAAGATGAGTATTGTCAATCTTGCCATCAGGGCAGAAAGCGTATTTACCGGCAGGAATCCACATATAGAGCTCCTTTGACTTCTCGGCACCGAGAGCCTGGACGTAATTATGGGTCAACGTATTCATATCCACAAATGGCACACGAAGCAGTTGAGCAACGTTACGTGGGGCATCACGATAGAGACCATGAGTATCAACAAGCACTTCTCCATCGGCCGGAGCGTCATTCATTTCATCCAGTTTCTTACTTTTGTCAGAAGTCAATGCAGTTTTATCCTGTTGAGTCTCGGTTTCAGCCGGGAAATTCCTGCGAACGATTGAATTCATAAGAATTGGATTGGCGCCTTTCTCTCTTGCCTCGACAACAAACTTACGGAGATTCTCATCAAAGCTCTCCCCAGGCACTGTGTAGCGCTCAGGCGAATTAGCTTTTTCGTCATTATGGCCGAACTCGATTATAACATAATCACCAGGTTTGATGCGCGACAGCACCTTTTCCCAACGACCTTCATTGATGAAGCTAAGCGAGCTCCTGCCGTTCACGGCATGATTCTCCACACGCACCGGTCCTTGTACCATCAGAGGGAACATCTGTCCCCATCCACGTTCCTGGTTCTCATCCTTAAGGGGTTTGTTGGCCATTGTAGAATCGCCAATCATAAAAATTGTAATAGAATCTGTCACCTCCTGCGCAAAAGCTCCCATTGAAAGAAGCGCAGCCAGAAAAAATGATGCAAAACGTTTCATTTGTCCGTTATATTAATGATATTATTCCTTTTATTTCTATTTAGCAAGAGCCTGCAAGTCGGCAGTAAGCATTTTATATACTTCAACCCCTGCGCACAAAAACGCACCCAAACCATAGTCATATATGTCAGGCTGAGAGTCGTAGGTCACCGGCTGGCCATCAGATGGCTGCTTGCCTGTGCCTTGGGTATAGCCTATGAATCCATCATCATGAAGCGCATCCCTGACCAACGCTGACCAAGCTTTTTCAACCACCGGGCGATATATTGCCGCATCAAGGAGACCATGGTTAATGCCATAGGCCATACCATAGACAAACATGGATGTCCCGGTTGATTCTTTGCCGCCGAAATCCGCCTCATCGTGTAGCGACACATTCCAAAATCCATCCCCACGCTGCAAAGGCACCAACGCCTCACACATATCAACAAGCATCCTGGCATATTCGGCACGATGAGACTCGTCTTCGGGAAGGATGTCAAGCATCCTGCACATGGCCATGATGACCCATCCGTTACCTCTTGACCAGTAGCAGTCTTCTCCGTTAGGAGTAGTGTAAGGAGGCACAAAGTCCTTGTCTCTCCACCATAATTTATCCTCAGGATTATATAAGCCATTCACCCCATGATTATCACGAGTGAACCGATACATATCATAGGCACGTTGATAATAGGTGGTGTCACCTGTTATACGCCCCATCAGCGCAAAATTAGGCATACCCATCTGCAAAGCGTCAATCCACCACCAATCGTCAACCTTATCAGTACGCATCATTGAATCAAGCGACTCCTTGATATTGACTATGGCATGGGCATAACCCGCAGAGTCCAGCTGGTAAAGCTGCATGTAAGCCTGTCCGCACGATTGGTTATCAGCATTTCGGGTATAAGCGTCCTGTGCGCGTCCGCCCATTTTCCATTCATGCGAATCGCCCCAAGCCTTAAGGTAGTCTAAGTAGCGGATCTGTGGATCTATCTTGTACAGATCCATCAAACCCTCGTAATACACAGCGCGAGTCCAGATATTTGACGGATACTCCGTATTCTTTGCCTCAAGCTTAATTGGAGCATGAGGATCAGGGTATGTCACGAGAAAATAATCATTGGCTTTACGAAGAGCAGCCAAGACATCACTCCTTTTTGAATTGATGGTCTCCGGCTTAAACATGCGGTCAAGAAACCTGACGGCATGGTCAACCGTGGTGTCAACCCATGGATGGAAGAACCAGAAGGGATGCACATCGACAGGGATCTGATTACGTTCAGTATATATACCCTTTGTGTCATATATCTGAACCAGTGAGTCACGGCCATCACTATAACGAGGCAAGCCGCTGCTGATGAAACATACCGGAGCTGATTTATCGGTGATCCATAATAAAGCGGATGCTTCTTCCCAATTGTCTTTCGCCTCGTCATACATGCCGCCGAGCCATAAGGCATTCACAGGTTTCACACCCTTTTTAGCCAAGCGCTCGTTCGCATCTGCGATATTGCTCTCCGAAACGAAAGTAGCTATGCCATCCATGTTGATTACCGCCTGGACATCACTTGACACTCCCGACCATTGTCCGGAACCTTCATGTCGTTTCGAGCCATTGGTCACTCCGGCCAAGGTCGCCAACTGCGCACCGGCCGAACACCCTGACACAGCAATCTTGTCCGGGTCAATTCCGTATTTGGCGGCATTGGCACGAGCCCAACGTATGGCTGTCTTCAAATCGTGGAGACCGGCCGGATAAGTGGCCTCAGGGGTTAATCTGTACTCAACCGGAATGGTGACATATCCTTGGGCGGCTATCTGCTGGGCCATCGGGACCTGTAGGGATTTATTGCCTGAATTCCAGCCACCTCCATGCACCATCAATAGTGCCGGATAAGTTTTATCATCATCAGGGCGGAAAATATCGACATGCAATTTACGGTTGCCGTAAGGTGTGCCTTTGATAGTCGTGTACACGACATCCCGATATTCTTTTACACCTGCCGGCAATTCCGGAAGAGCCAACTGGACTTCAGGATGCTTTTTGCGTACTTTGATATTGGTGGAATAGGCAGTAAACGAAGTATCACGCGGTATCTCCGGCACTTTGGCCATCAGGCATGACGGTACAAAGCCAGAGATAACAAGTAGTGAGATCAGTTGCTTTTTCATCACATTAAAACCTTATCTGTTACTACTTTACCATTGCTATAGATGATACGTCGGATATTAAGGCCTTGTCCCGGCTCTGCCAGTCTTATGCCTTGTAGATTGTAATATTCAATACGGAGGACCTCGCTGTCAACCGTAACGTCAGAGATGCCGCTCTGCACATAAGCGGGATAATATTCATCAACAGAATCGATGGCATCTTCATTGCCACCTTTCATGATATGCTCGACAAGGGAGTTGATATATACTTCGACATTAGTATACCATCCGCGTGAACAGAGAGTATAGGAATTTGCATCCGAAGCGTCATTTGGATTAAGGCCATTGGCAATCTCCCACGCATCAGGCATGCCGTCCTTGTCAGTATCAAAATCAGCCGGACGACTCTCTGTGGGAAGTTCGGGGAAACTTGCAGTTGGATTTTCAGTATTTTCCGGTAGTTTCGGATCATTGATGACGTCCAGTATACCTTTTGTCTTTGAAATATGGCCGGTATATGTAGTAGTACCAGTCCGTGCCTCTTCCATATATCTGGCATCTGTCCCATCACGGAAAAGTGAAGCTCCTGCATAAGCGAGCACCTTGTCAAATGCCGCAGTCGCTTTATGTGTGGTAACCTCACCCGGCTCTATGCCTGATTCCATTTTTATAGCCACACAGTCAACCCCCGAGCTGTTTTTCACATATTTGACATCATCGCCATATAGGTGTTGGGCATCAGGAATATAGCGTTCTCCATCAATGATCGAGGCTCCGTTATCATAGATAACTCCTTTCCAGTCGTAACTTTCAGGGGTAGACGCCGCTGCAACATAGTTTCCGTCAATATAATAACGGCAGCAATAACCGCCAAAAGAATATGATGTGTTCGTTGCCTCAAAAGAAACCTGAGTCACACGAGTCTTATTTTTAGTGCCGGGACCTGCCTTGTAATAATTGTTGACAATATTGATATGGCCACCACCAGTGCCTCCATAGCACCCATTACCATTGCCCCAGTTATACATCACGCAGTTTCGCATATCTACACGTTCACCTTGGATGGCATTAGCGTATTTAGTCTTATCATACCCTGTCCAGTTGAAACGAGCGCCACAAAAACGAGGGATACGATTTTGCACGTGAGCGAGGAAATTATGGTGGAATGAAGCATTCTTGCCGCCCCATATACCACCGTAGCTATGCGCGCCTTTGTCATGACCTGCATTCGCAAGCCCCTCGGCCACAGTGCACCATTGCATCGTGAAGTCCTTATTATCATAGAATGATGCCACCTCATCAATACTCCATGAGAACGAACAATGGTCAAGGATGATGCCTGTTCTGTGACGATCCCAGATAGCATCAGCACCGTCATTAACATCTGTCACCTGCGAACGGCGTCCGCGGATGAAACGGATTATGATATTGTTTCCGTTGGTTCGCAATGTCCGATAACGTATTGTAATACCTGCTCCAGGTGCCGTCTGCCCGGCTATGGTTGTGTTCGCACCAATTAAGAGATCAGAGGATAAATCAATATATCCGCTCACATCAAAAACTACAATTTTCTTTGCGCTACCCTTCACAGCCTCCCTGAGTGAACCGGCTCCGCTGTCATTAAGGTTAGTGACATGGACTATCTTACCTCCTCGGCCGCCTGTGACATACCGGCCATGGCCTTCAGCTCCGGGAAATGCCGGTGCCAACCCTTCAGCTGCAACTGTAATGGCACTAAATAACGCAAGAGCGGGAATTATTACTTTTTTCATATTTTTTCATGGTTTATATTAGTTTTGCAAAGATACGAATTATCTCCAAGAGGCACAAATCCACACAACGAAACCACACAAAAAAGCCCATCTCCCAATATAGAGACAGGCTTTATATATCAAGAATGAGATATATGGTTATAATTCTACGATAACATACTTCTGAGATCCGACACCAAGCTTTTCAGCATGCTCCAATATATGAGTGCCATGCCGCGAATTTATACGTTCAATCAAATCTCCCTTCCCTGGATCCTCTGAATTCATCACCATATCTACGCATGCTCTGTCCAAAGCCACCGGGTCAAGCGACGCAAATATACCTAAATCCGCCATTTTCGGAGCTGCTGGATTACCGTCGCAGTCACAATCGACCGAAAGTTTATTTGCGACATTTATATAAATAATCCTCTCCCCGGCATGATCTACAATTGCCTTTGAAGCCTCTGCCATCGATTCAAGGAATGCATCCTGCTCAGGAAGATTGCTCCACAACTGCGCCGGATCCTTGACTTTTCCGGCTGTATGTATCCAAGCTTTTCCGTTGGAGGAGGCGATACCTACGGATATATTCTTCAAGGCACCCCCAAAACCACCCATCGCATGACCTTTGAAATGCGAAAGCACCACTGTAAAGTCATAGTTTAGATAATTTTTACCCACCAGGTCATACGCAATATGCTCACCTCCATTGACCACCAGGGCTGTGTCGCCATCGGCATCCATTATATCCACCTTCGCTATTTTGGTGAATCCGTGCTCTTCTGCTGCTCGCAGATGATCAGCCGTAGCCGAACGGTTGCCACCATAAGCAGTGTTACATTCCACTATAGTGCCATTGACAAGTTCCACAAATGGCCGTATCAGGGCCGTGTCAAGATGGTTTGACTTATTTGACTCACCTGTAGAAAGCTTAATAGCCACATTTTTACCCTCAGCCTTCCTGCCCAAGGCCTCATAGATTTTTATCAGGTTGCCGGGGGTTATATCCTTAATATGATAAACCTTAGACACAGACGAGTCATTTGATTCGGTTGGAGCGGCAGCAGTCGCGGTGGCATTAGATGTGCATCCAAGCAATAAGCAACCGGTTGTCCAGCATAGCATTGCAGTTCTTATTGGTTTCATAAATTTAATTGATTTATAGTTAATTCAGCTTATTTTTGAAAGTTTATCTTAAAGCCGCCCATCACCGTAAAACCGGGCATATCATAGCCGTTCATTATCTGATAACGAGTATTTGTAATATTATCAAATTTCACCAAGAGCGACAACGGCTTTACCACACTGTAACTCATCTTCACATCCAGGGTCGCGAAGGACTCGTCAAGTTGTTGCGGAGAAACGTACAGATGTGAAGCCCCTTTGACTTGCGCATCAATATTCAGATGAGTGCAAGGAGACCACGCCACCCCTGCGAAATATTGATGACGCGGAGCTCCGGTTAAATTGGCAAGTGACGAATGAAGGTAGCTGTAAGTGGAGTGAAAGGTAAGATTTGCGGAGATGACACTTCGCAATGAAAGCTCTACTCCTTTGTTTATGAATCCGCCGGTATTGACATTCTTCATATCGACAGTCTGAATGAGGTTCGCGCCTTTTGAATAATAAGCGGTAAGTTCCCAATCCAGATATCGGCTCAACCTATTGCCGATGCCGACCTCATAGTTGACCATTGACTCCGGCTGAAGCGAGGAATTGGCCATCCGATAAAGGTACAGCTCCTTAAATGACGGATTGCGGTAGCCCTTGGCTATCGATGCCTTTATGGTCCAGTCAAGCCGCGGATGGACCACCACACCGGCTTGTGGCACCCATTGTGTGTCAAATTTATCGGAATTAGCCATACGGATTCCGCCATTCACACTGACCATCTCGCCGGCAAACGATTGTGACAATGTCAGATAAGGTGAGTATTCCGTAATTCTTTTCCGCTCAATAGTGCTGAGAGAACCCGGTTCATGGGGTTTACCTCCTGACATCGGGATTTTACCAGTGTATGTGTCAAAATCAAAGCCCGCTGTCGCATACCCACCACGCCATGGCGAAAAGTTTTGGTATGCCAATATTCCAAAACGGTCATCCACACTGTGAAAATGGCGTGGATCATCAACAAAATGATTACCATAACTATAATATAGCCGAATATTGCCGTTGATCGATGAGGCATGGTTGGATATGGCTACCGACGCATCACCCCTGATGATATTCTGATGGTATATATCTGTTGATTCCGGATTGGCAAGTGTCGGATATATTGGATCGTTGCCGACAAATCGCATAAATGTGTAATCAGCAGCTATCTTCCACACATCTGATAATTCATATCCCACTTTTGCATAAGCGTTTACATCATTAAAATCAAAATTTTTCTTTAAACCGTCAGTCCGATTGTATGCTACAGATATTAGAGAGGAGAAGCGCCCATAGCGCAATGTGTTTGTCAATGATGAGAGCAGTGTATTATATGAGCCGTATTCCATTGACAATGTGGTACTGATGCCATCTCTTTTTGCATCCTTCGTTATGATATTCACTACGCCACCCATCGCATTAGAGCCATACAAGATTGATGCGGGCCCTCGAAGCACCTCAACCCTGTCGACATACTCCATCTCGTAATAATCAGCCACATGATGGGAATAAATTCCGGAATACTGAGGCTGACCGTCAACCATCATTAGCACCGCATTAGTCGGAGAACCACCAACCCCTCTTATTTTCACACCTCCTGACCCACCATTACTTATACCGAAACCGAGGAGGTTTCGTTCAGTAACGAAAAGACTTGGCACCCTCATTGAAAGCACTGACAACAACTGTGATTCAGCTGAAGACTCCAATTCCTTGGCACCGACCACACTCACTGCATACGGTAGTAGATTACGCTTAACAGCATTATTGCTGCCCGTAACCACCACCTCATCCAAGTTCTGACCAGGGATGGAATCGATATCGGCAGCCATAGAATAGTGAGCCTCTGACATAGCAAAACATGAGAACAAGAAAATGAGATATGATTTCATAAGTGCATTTTTTATCCGACACAAAATTACTAATAATATCACATAATTTACTTACCATAAATACGGCCTCGCATACCATTTTTACACTTTATGGTTTGAATTTACATACGAAAATTGTAATTTTGTGGCAACATAAGACAACCATTGATTTTACTAATTTTAATGCCATCATAATACAGTGAAAGAAGCTAAGGATTTCATACTTCTGGAAAACGACCATATCAACGCCAACTATTCACGACTGCGTTTCACACCGGCCGACGGCTCTAAGCTCCCGGAGATTTTACCGGGCCAATTCGTACAGGTTGCCACCTCAACTCCAGGGGTGTTCCTACGCCGTCCCATTTCAATAAATGATGTGGATACAGTCAACCAGACCATAGACCTTCTTGTGCGTAAAGCCGGACGTGGCACTGAAGCACTTATCGCATTGCCGGAGCGTTCGCACACAAATATATTGTTGCCTTTGGGCAAAGGATTCACATGTGAGGCCCCTGCCGGTGCACAGCTTCTGCTCATTGGCGGAGGTGTCGGCGTGGCCCCCCTGCTTTATCTCGGCAAAGCACTACGTGCCAAAGGATTTACACCGGAATTTCTGCTCGGCGCGAGAAGTGCGGCCGACATCCTCGAACTTGATGAGTTCCGTGAAGTCGGGCCTGTGCATATCAGCACCGAAGATGGCACCGAAGGTGAAAAGGGATTGGTCACCCAACACTCTGTGTTAAAATCTGAATTCCATCGCTATTATTGTTGTGGCCCGGCGCCTATGATGAAGGCTGTAGCCAAAGTGGCAAAAGATAACGGGACCGAATGCGAGGTGTCATTGGAAAACATGATGGCATGCGGTTTAGGCGCTTGCCTATGCTGCGTTGAGAAAACAGTCAAAGGTAATGTATGCGTGTGCACAGAAGGTCCTGTATTCAACATAGACCAACTCACATGGTAAAATTTTAGACAACAATCAAGAATACACGTAGAGAATCATGGCTAATTTATCAGTAAATATAGGCAACCTTCATCTTAAGAACCCGGTGCTCACCGCCTCAGGCACATTTGGATATGGTGAGGAATTTACACCGTTCATAGACCTCAACAGGCTCGGAGGATATATAATAAAAGGCACCACACTCAATGCTCGTGAAGGCAATGACTATCCACGCATGGTAGAGACACCGTCCGGCATGCTCAATGCTGTCGGTCTTCAAAACAAGGGGGTACAATATTTCATCGACAATATATATCCGCGCATCAAGCATTTTGACTCGGAGCTCATAGTGAATGTGTCAGGGGCCAAAGTAGAGGATTATGCTGAGACTGCACGCCGACTGGCCGCTCTTGATGGAATAAACGCCATTGAAGTCAATATATCATGCCCCAATGTCAAAGAGGGAGGCATGGCATTCGGCACCACCACTCAAGGAGCAGCCGAAGTCACTCGTGCCGTCAGAGCCGCCTTCCCCAAAACACTTATAGTAAAGTTATCGCCTAACGTTACATCAATCGCCGACATAGCCCGCGCTGTCGAGGCAGAAGGTGCTGACTCCGTGTCGCTGATCAACACGCTTATGGGTATGTCTATTGATGTGGAACGCCGCAAACCACACCTGTCGACAATCACCGGAGGCCTTTCCGGGCCCGCAGTGCGTCCGGTTGCAGTAAGGATGGTATGGCAGGTAGCAAAAGCGGTCAACATACCGGTGGTCGGGCTCGGTGGAATCATGGATGGTCGTGATGCCATTGAATTCATGCTTGCGGGCGCTACTGCAGTGGAAATCGGGACAGCGAACTTCATTGACCCTGCAGTGACGATGAAAGTCATTGACTTCATGGAAGAGTATTGCACACGCCATGGAATCAATGATATCAACGAGATTATAGGGTGCATATAACACGGATGACTGAGTCGGAATACAAAAAGTGAAATTAATTTGGCGTATAAGTCTAAAATTATTTACCTTTGTATTATTAGAAATTCCTACAAATGAAAACCTATCCCCTACTACGCATTGTCAGTCTTTCATTAGCCCCGGTTTTGGCATCAATGCTCCTGACCGGCTGTGGAAAGCTATCAGACGAGGCTAAAGAGATTGTCGGTATATACTACAATCCTGAGATTTCACAGACAGAACCTGTGATGGAGCTTCACAAAAATGCCACGTGCCTCATACGTGCAATCAAACCCGGCGTGCTGACATACAGTGTGGAAGGGAAATGGAATGTCGAGAACGACTCTCTGCTCCTGACACTTGATCCTGCGACCCTAAAACATGATGGTGACAGCACTCTGATAGGGAACATACCAAATCATGTGGCCAGGAAAGTTGCCGGACATAACGATTTCTCTCTTCAACTCGAAAATGACGGTGTGACATATCTCTACCAGCGAAGAGCAGAATAAAAGCCTTGATGAAATAGAAGTCAATAGACAATCCTATAATGAATCTCCATAATCTTATGAAAACATACCTCATCCTCCCTCTCTTGCTCCTCATGGCAGCCTTAGGCAGCTGTGGGCACACTGACTCCATTTCGGATGATGTAGCTACTGCTGAAATGGCTCTTGCCGGAGAAGACGTGGCCACCACACGGCATATCTGCGACAAACTGGTCGGTCATAAGGACTCCAACGGCATTGAAGCTACCGAAATGGCGCGTCTGTCAATACTTTATATGGAGCTCAATGAGCGCACTGACGATCCTGAGACTGTGGAACTTGCGGCCCAGTGCTATCGTGATGCGTTCAAACTCAATGCCGACTCAGCACGGCACTACTATACAAATCTCCCGATTGAACTCGACAAGTATGCCATGACACTTGCCACCTTAGTGCAGTCGCTTGACAATCCTCGCGAGATTCCAGCCGACCATGACAGCCAGTCATCCCTTGATTCAATTGGGCAATATCTCACCCCTGCCTGTCACTCCGATTCTATTGCCGAATAATATCATGGACTGGAAAGATATATTAAGCCAAAAGGTTGCGGAAGGGACTCTACCTCATGAGGAGATATCCCAACAGGAACCCGCTCTGACGAAATCCGGCCAGACCGACACGTTGTCCATACTGATTGACAAGAAGGGACGCAAAGGCAAGGTGGCAACCCTAATAGTAGGCTTTACGATTGATGATGAAGAGGTTAAGCGAATTGCTACGACCCTAAAGACTCGTTTAGGTACTGGCGGTTCGGCGCGAGGTGGAGAAATCCTTATACAGGGTGATCGCCGTGACGATGTCAAGGCACACCTGATTGAAATGGGATATAAGGTCAAAGGATGATCAATATCTATAAAGCCTCGGCCGGATCGGGAAAGACATTTACCCTTGCACGTGAATATATAAAGTTGATTTTAGGTCGCAAGGACGAAAATGGGGCGTATAAGCTCAACCGTAATCCTTTTGACTCTCACCGTTCGGTACTTGCCATAACCTTCACCAACAAGGCGACCGAGGAAATGAAGAGCCGCATTATCCATGAGTTAGCCGTAATAGCGGGATATGAGAAAGGGTGGGAAGAAAAAAGCCCTTATGAAGATGAGCTGTGCCAGACATTCAATTGTTCAGCGCTTGAATTAAAGGATGTGGCAGGAAGAGCGCTCAGGGATTTGCTATATGACTTCAATTTCTTCAGCGTATCTACCATCGATTCATTTTTCCAACTGATACTCCGCGCATTCGCCCACGAGGCAGAGGTGTCAGGCAACTATGAACTTGAGCTTGAGGATAAAGCCGTGATAGGAATGGGAGTGGACCAACTGCTCCAGGATCTTAACCATGGTAAACAGACCAAAGAGAGCAAATATCTCATAAATTGGCTGTCAAACTATATGACCCAGCTCATCGAGGACGGAAAATCGTTTAATCTTTTCAATCGCTCCTCACAGGTGCACAAAGAGCTGATTCTCTTTATCGGTGACATCACTGATGATACTTTTAAAGATAATGAGGCGCGTATCATAGAATATCTGTCTGACCTCTCGCGGTTCAATAAATTCAAAGATGATATGGCTGAGCTCAGCCGTAACATAAAGCTCTCGACCATAAAGGCATGTACTGATGCGGTGGATGCCATTGTCAATACCGGACTTGACCAGGGACTTGTCAACAGCACGGTATTCACTGCCATTAAAAACTGGATGGGAAACGGCTATTACCGTGGCTCATCCTCACAAGCAGCCCTCTCAGCCACCGTATTGAAGGCATGTGAAAACATCGACTCTGCATATACGAAAAAGGGCCAGACCTCGCCACTGCGGACCCAGTCGGTTGATGGACTTATCGCGGAAGCTCTTGGTGCCATGCAGCATAGCTGTAAGGAAATTAAATTCATCAATATCATCACTGCCAATCTCTATCAGTTAGGACTACTGTCCACGCTAATAAGCTATATTGACAAATATCGGCAAGAGAATTCCACTATTCTTCTAAGCGACACCAACAACCTCCTCTCAAAAATAATCGGCAATGATGATACACCATTCATCTACGAAAGAGTCGGTGTCTGGTTCAAGCATTTTCTGATAGATGAATTCCAGGATACATCTCTTAGTCAGTGGAGAAATCTCAGGCCGTTAATCAGCGAGAGCCTCTCATACGACCATGACAACCTCGTCATCGGCGACGAAAAGCAATGTATCTATCGCTTTAGGAACAGTGATCCGACCCTACTCCACAATCTGCATTCCGAAGAATGTGTGGAAGGGCATGCCGTTATCAGCGGTGACAATATAAAGGAGAATACCAACTGGCGCTCTTCGTCAGACGTCATACGGTTCAACAACACCATTTTCTCAGCACTGACCCAAGCCATCGGGTTCAACGAAATTTATCAAAACGTAGCCCAACAGATATCCCCAAAACATTGCACTCATCACGGCTATGTGACAATCAGAGCGTATTCGGGGGACAATCTTGAAGCAAAAAACCAGCAAGCTCTTGACAACCTGACCGCGGAATTACGGCGCCAGTTATCGTCAGGTTATCGTCCCGGCGATATCGCCATCCTGGTAAGAAGATGGTCAGAAGGAGAAATGATAATACGCCATCTTGAGGCTATCAAGGAAGCCGATAGCACCTATCCGGAATTCCGGATTGTTTCCGACAGCTCGTTGCTGATATCACGTTCACCTGCAGTGCTTCTCATCCTCAGCCGTCTAAGGTTAATGTCATCGACAGAGTTCGCACCGAGAGCCAACAAAAAGACTCAGCGTGAAATTGCAGTCCTGATCAATGATTTCGAGGCTATTCACAGTAGTGGAGCTAATCCGTCGCAGGCCCTTTCGAAAGCCATAACAAATGCTGAATCCCCCGCGGACGATATTCATATTCCAGCAGAGCATTCGTCAGGAGAAACCCTGACAGAAGCCGACCTCGTGTCGGTGGTAGAACGCATCATTGACGAATTTGTACCCAAAGAGAACTTAGCCACCGACAACCAGTTTATCACAGCCTTTCAGGACCTGGTGACTGATTTTGTAGCCAAAGGCCAAGGAGACATCCGCACGTTCCTGAAATGGTGGGACGAAACCGGCTATAAATCTTCAATAGCAGGTGCCCGTGATGATTATTCACTCAACATCCTTACCATTCATAAGTCCAAAGGGCTTGAATTCCCCTGTGTCCACATACCGTTTGCCGACATGAACACTGGGACTCATTCTGAGACAGCATGGTTTGAACTTCCACCTATAGCAGGAATCTCCCCCGACACCATCCCACCTATGGTGCCGTTGAAAATTTCGAGCGCCATGATTGATACCGTATTTGAGGAGAGATATGTTGACATCCGTCGGCAGAATCTCCTCGATGCAATCAATCTACTCTATGTGGCATTCACAAGGGCTGTGGACGAACTGCACATAGGCATCCTCCAGCCATCCGAAAAGACAACCCGCAAGGAAACAGGTACGACACTGCCAAACACTCTTTCCGAACTGATATACTCAGCTGCCATGGACTGCACTCCTGACTTCTGTAAAGAACTCGAGCGCACGCATCCCATAAGCAATCCAACAGTATCACCATTCACCCAAATGGCGTTCAATTCAGATGGAGTGCTCAGTATCGGCTCACCTACAGTAAAGCACATCGAGGAAAAAGGAGCCAAAAAGACAGCCATGTCACCTGCCGCACCACAATTTATGCCGGCGTATCGCACCACCAACACGTCCGCTCCATGGGATAACACACGCCTCGACACTATCCATGATATCGAAGTGGCGCGTGACCGAGGCATAATCTTACATGACCTGATGGCCAAAATATGCACACCGGCCGACATCCCGAATGCAATCAACCAACTTCGCGTCTCCCCCGATGCCAAGTCGCTGACCACAGCTGATATCCAGGAAATACGTCATCTCATAACCCAACGAGTCTCCGACAAAAGAGTGGCCCGGTGGTTTGATGGCTATAAACGCCTCCTGATTGAACGCCCTATCGCTATCGGCATGTCGGAGACTCGTCGTCCTGACCGCATCGTATGGACTGCAGATGGAGAAATCCACATAATTGACTATAAATCAGGCGAGCAACCGCCCCAACGCTACAAAAAGCAGGTCAAAGAATATGTCGACATTCTCACCGGCCTGGGTTATGAAAATGTGACCGGATATCTCTACTATCTTGACACAGGCACAATAGTAAAAGTATAAGTGTCCCGACTCAGTGTGGCACGATATGTACACATTGCCTGACATAAAAAATAGATCTCACAAAATATATTTTTCTAAGAAATCAGCCACTTTTTTTGGCCGGATAAAATAAAATACCTAATTTCGCCACCGTTATGGTTGCTCGTGACCGAAGAGTCGGTCTCCCCAACAAACGAGCATCAAAAGGGAACCCGGTGTAAGTCCGGGACAGTACCCGCTGCTGTAATTCCCCCCAGTTGTGTAAATCACACTGAACAGTCACCACTCAAAAAGTCATTGGAGTACAACTCTGAGAAGACGAGGTTGACCGGGATAAGTCAGAAGACCTGCCATAGCCGCAACATAAGATTCGCCTACGGGACTATGGGCTAAATTCTGACTTCAGATTTTCATGAGGAGAAGATGGCATTTTTATCATGCCTTTTTCTTACCTACATACCATATTTCCCGTTGCGTGTCATCAAAGCGCAGACGGGATTTTCTATTTTCTGCACCACCCTCTCTCCCATACCCTCTTCATGAATCTCTCATTACACAAGTCCCTGCTCCTAATCTTATCAATCATAGTTCCATGCTCACAAGCATGGGCTGATATCAAACCTGACACTACAAATGTGCTCACCGAAATCGTGGTGACTGCACATCGTCCTGAAGTGGAAGTCATACCTGCACAACGTCTTTCAGGCGATGAACTGCAACGCCTCAACAGCAATAGCGTAGCTGACGCACTGCGCTATTTTTCCGGTGTGCAGGTCAAAGATTATGGCGGTGTTGGTGGCATCAAGACCGTCAACATCCGGTCAATGGGCACAAACCACACAGGCGTAGTATATGACGGAGTGGAACTCGGCAATGCACAGAACGGACAGATAGACCTGGGACAATTTTCGCTTGACAACATAGAGGCCATCTCTCTATATAATGGACAGAAAAGTGAAATACTCCAACCGGCACGCGACTTCGGGAGCGCCGCATCCATATACTTGCGCACCAGAAAACCTGATTTCAGTGACGGTGCTTCATTTCACACCAGACTGAATGTCCGCTTCGGCTCATTCGATCTTTTAAATCCATCCGGACTGATTGAATTGAAACTGTCCGAGAAAATCACGGCCTCGCTAAGCGCCGAATATCTTACATCGACAGGAAAGTACAAATTTCGTTACCGGAGAGTGAATCCGGCCGGCGAACTTGCTTATGACACAGTGGCAGTCAGAGAAAACGGCGACATAAACGCCACTCGTTTAGAATGTAACCTCAATGGTCAACTTAATAATGGAGAATGGAATTTCAAGGCATATAACTATAATTCTGAACGAGGAGTTCCGGGAGCAATCGTCAATAATGTGTGGCGTAGAGGCGAACGCATCTGGGACACCAATTCCTTTGTCCAAGGAGGTATCACCAAGACAATCGGTCGGTTCTCAACGCTCAACAACATCAAATACTCATTCTACCGTACCCACTACGTAAATAATGATGACAAGCAGATTAAAGTAGATAATCTATATCGGCAACGAGAGATTTATCTATCGAGCGCCAACGAGTACATAGTTAATTCATGGTGGAGGATAGCCGCAAGTTATGATTTTATGTGGAATACCCTTTCAGCCGACATGTATGACTTTGCCAAGCCTACACGATATACCAACATGGCAGCCTTAGCCACGTCGGTAAGCTCACGCTACATCAAGGCACAGGCGAGCGCACTCCTGACGTCGGTACATGACCGTCTTGTTGGCCAACAAGCGCCGAAGGACAAAGCGGTCATTACACCTGCCATCTATATGGCATTGTATCCGTTGGGGACACACGATTTATCTTTGCGCGCATTCTACAAACGCTCATTCAGGATGCCGACGTTCAATGATTTATATTATGCTGACATGGGCAACTCAAAGCTCAACCCTGAACATGTCACCCAATATAATGCCGGACTGCTTTTCTCTCGCTCTTCAAGAGGCTTTCTGTCATCTGTTCGCATAAGCGGCGATGTGTATTACAATAAGGTAAAAGACAAAATTGTGGCTTATCCGAAAGGCCAGCAATTCAGATGGACCATGTTGAACCTTGGCCTTGTCGATATCAGGGGCATAGATTTAAGCGCCTTGGCCACGGTAAACCCAATCACCTCATTAACTCTCTCTCTACGACTCCAATATACTTTCCAACGCGCCATTGATGTCACCAATCCATCAGATAATTATTACCGGGATCAAATTCCATACATTCCACGGCATTCAGGATCTGCGGTGTTAGGCATGACATGGAGGATGTGGAATCTCAACTACAGCTTCATATATGTAGGCGAACGATATAACCAGCAAGAAAACATACGCTATAATTATACCCAACCATGGTATACAAGCGACATTTCAGTAAGCCGTGATTTTAAATTTTCAAATGTCAGGTGCCGTGCCATGATTGAGATAAACAATCTTCTGAGCCAGGATTATGATGTCATTCTCAATTATCCTATGCCAAAACGTAATTATCGCGTAACCCTCACTGTAGAGCTTTAAAAAACATGAAACAGCATATTATTTTTCTTTATTTTCTGTCGCTCCTGCTGGCCATCACGAGTTGTCGCGAAGACGAACTCGTGGTGCCTACGGAGTATGACATTATTCCAGAAAAGCCTGATTCAGATTCTCAGATACGCGGTTTCTACCTTGTAAACGAGGGTAATATGGGTTCAAACAAATGCACATTGGATTATTTCGACTATATGACAGGTCTGTATGCCCGCAATTTTTATGCCGAACGTAATCCTGATGTCATAAAGGAACTTGGAGACGTTGGCAACGATATCGGAATATATGGCAGCAAACTATATGTGGTGGTAAATTGCTCTCACAAAGTTGAAGTTATGGATGCACATACAGGCATCCGCTGCGGCCAGATCGACATTCCCAACTGCCGATACATACGTTTTTATCGCGGCAAAGCATACATTAGTTCCTACGTAGGACCAGTACTCATTGACCCGGATGCGCCGAAAGGTGCCGTCTATCAAGTAGATACTCTCTCATTGGCAGTGACAGCCAAAGTAACGGTAGGATATCAACCGGAGGAAATGGAAATCGTGGATGACTACATGTATGTAGCCAACTCAGGCGGCTACCGCGCTCCGAATTACGATAATACAGTATCTGTAATACAGATGATCGATTTCAAACAGGTGCAACAAATTCCGGTTGGGATAAACCTCCACCGTATAAAAAAGGATAGTGACAGCAAATTGTGGATCACATCACGAGGCGATTACCAGTCAATCCCATCACGTCTGTTTGTCATGAGCAAAAAGCCGGGATATAATAAGATGGTGGTGACAGACACCATCAATGTGGCATGCTCCAATCTTGCAATCCGTGGTGACTCGCTTTATTACTATGCCACCGAATGGAATAACTACACAGGAAGTAATACGATATCCTATGGAATCATCGATACCCGCACCAAGAAAGTGGTATCGACCAATTTCATAACAGATGGCACAGAGAAAGAGATAACCATACCTTATGGTATTGCCATACATCCGGAAAACGGCGATATTTTTATAACCGACGCTAAAAATTATGTCAGCAGCGGAACCCTCTACTGCTTCACATCCGATGGCCGGAAAAAGTGGAGCGTACGCACCGGTGATATACCAGCACACCTAACATTTCTTCCCAAATGACAAAGTTATTCCCCATATCTATGGTCCTTCTCGCTCTGGCTGCGTGCGAGTCAAGCGTCCCTATGGTAAATTTAGGTATCGATGACACCTACTATATATATCGTATGCAGAAACTCCAACTCTCCCCTGCCCTTACCGGTAATAACTATGAATGGAGAGTGAATGGTCACGTCATGTCAACGAATCGGGAGTTCATATTTTTAGCTGAAGATGAAGGCTGCTATAACATATCGTTCGACATCATTGACGCCAAAACGCCTTATCATTTCGAGTTTGAAATAAATGTGCTTCATGAGGAAATAGAGTATAGTCCATATATAGCAAAGGTATATGAATACCGTCCGGCTCCGGGTCAGTTCATCAACGAGATGCCTCGCTACGAGCCAGGTGACACTTACACAGACATTCTACGCAAAGTCGAGGAATCAATCTCAGGGACAAACGACATAATGGTCTCCCTTGGCGGATATGGCGGATATGTGACATTCGGCTTTGACCATACCGTGATTAATCATCCGGGAAAGATGGATTTCCGAATCTGGGGTAACAGTTTCTACGAACTGACACAGCCTGATAAAAAAGGTGGCTCTGCAGAACCTGGGATTGTAATGGTGAGCTATGATGTTAATTGCAATGGCAAACCTGACGATGTATGGTACGAACTTGCCGGCAGTGCATATTTCAATCCTGCCACCTTGCATGATTATTCCATAACCTATCACCAACCTGACCCTATGCGGGAAATAGAGGAGGATGAGAGCGGAATGCTCTGCGATGTACACTACATAGCATGGGAGGACTCTAACGGAAAGTTCGGGTATATAGCAAAAAATCGTTTCCATGAACAGAATTATTATCCGCTTTGGATTAATGATGCGACATTATCGTTTACTGGATCATTATTGCCTCAGAACGCGGAGGATTTAAGCGGCATGGGGACCTATTACGTTCTTTACTGTTTTGATTGGGGATATGTTGACAATCACCCTAATGACTATGCCGATCTTAACAGTTTCGATATTTCATGGGCTATTGACAGTAATGGCCACCATGTCGAACTTCCGGGCATAGACTTCATCCGGGTCTATACCGGAGTGAATCAATATTGCGGATGGTTGGGAGAGACTTCCACAGAATTGTGCCGGGCTCAGGATTTGCACATTTCATTAATGCCCCCATTCATGCCCGAGCCATGACAACCTTATAAAAACTCATTTACATCACAATAAATTTATATCTATGAAACCTAAGATTATCACACTTGCGGGCGCTTTGGCCATGTTCAGCATGACTGCTATCCACGCCTACGAGATTGAATGGGACAAAATCAAATTTTGGACCGGAGAAGGTGACAAACGTGCCGCACTCGTCGTCCAATTTGAGGTCGAGGATGGAGTAGACAATCCCGGAGCAATTGTCTGGGGTTACAGATGGAGCGGCGACGATGCACCTACCGGTCACAGTATGATATGCGATATCGCCCGCAACTCCCCTGACCTGATCATACTGACACAGTATACCGGCAACATGGGTAATACCCTCGATGGTATCGGGTATGCCTCAGATGTCTCGCGACTTGTTGACAACCTCATGTTTGATTTTGATGGGGCATCAACTGATTCGAGAATATCATTTGACTATTTTACCCCAAACACAATAATGGGACAGATCTCTGCACCCGGCCAAGAAGGTTTGAATATGATATACGATGCGCTTGCCGAGAGTCAAGAAACGCACATTATCAATCATCCGCTGGATTATGCCGCCTACGGATATCCCGCCTATGATTACGATTGGTGGCAACTGCAATCAACAGCCGAAGGACAGTATTGGAATGCCGGATGGTATGATGGATACTGGAGCTACTATGTAGGTGGTACGGACCTTGATGATTTAGCATATTCCGGTCTTGGCATGAGTTCCGTAAATATCTCCGACAATATGGTTAATGCCTGGAAATTCCGACTTCTCAATGATGACTCTGAAGAGGTTGACGGTTACAGCGGTGCATCTCCACAATGGCTCGAACCCAACTATACGCATTTTGATTCCGAATCAGCTACCACACTCATTCTCCACCCTACTCCTCTACAGCCGACCATTATATATCGTCCGGACGGATCAATCGTAACTACTCACATCACCGGTGATTATCTAAATTTATCCCCTGGATTCTACATAGTTAAACAAGGAAACACGACAAAGAAAATCTATATAAAATAGTAACTGAGATAATTTAACAATATCACATTTATGAAAAAAGTACTTACTCTACTATCGGCAATGTTGGCAAGTGCCCAACTGTTGTCAGCTGAGACTGTAATCCCCGAACAGTTCAGGAACATTCTTGGCGAAGGTGATAATTACGCATCACTCACGTTGCATTGGGGTGATAATGTCGCGCTCGATAATCTCGTCAGTGCAGTGCGATTTGAAGGTAATGTCAGTGTGTCGGACATAATCTCGTCAGCGTTAGCAGGTGACAGCCGCTTCTATGCTCTGAAAGATGGAAACGGCACCACTGTCGCGTATGGATTTGACACTAACGGTGACCATTCGGCAGCTGTTTCAATCGACGGCACACAGCTTACTCTGGTAAACGGTATCGCAACTGCCGAGATCGACTACGCCTCAGCTACAGGTTCCTCAGCCTATGACCACTGGGCCATTAATTCCGACACAGGTGTATGGAAAACATTTGTCAATGGCACCCTTGTTGATACTTCGACATCAGTGGCATCAGGCGATATAATCGAACTTGAATATACAGCACCCGAGACAAGCAAACCGGCAGATAAAGCCTATAGCTTCTATCTTCGTCCGGATGACGAGATGGGTGTGTGGATGCAGGAAGACATTGTGTTTGACACCAAGGACGGTAAGATGCAATATTTTCCGATCATAGCCACGACCATTGAGTCGACCGACCTCTATGGGGCAGGCATAGGGGGTGAGATTTATGAAATAGACGGCGAAACCACGACAAACCGTTACACCACCTATGTAGCCAACGGAACAAAAGGTGGATCTTCATGCCGAATTTCCATGTCGTCACCGGGAAATGCAATAATAAAGCTATATCTCAACATCCGAAAAGATTGGGATAATTCCGGCAAGCTGACAATAAAACGAATATATGGCGACATGCCTTCTAAAGTGACCCCGGTAATAGCAAATCCTGTCAGTGCAATCTATCTCGACGGCATAGAGCAAGGCGGAACAATCGAAGTGGACAACATGGGTATCGCAATAATAACTCCCCTTTATGAACCGGCCACCCCGGATTTCAGTGGGTACAACGCGATTTTCGAAGATGAAAGCGTAGCAAACATCTACAAGAACGTGAATTCTATTGTAGCCCATAAGGCCGGAACCACCAAACTCACCATCGAATCACTTGATGGAAATGCCTCTGCAACATATTGGGTACATGTAAAGGATGTCGACACAACAAAACCGACTGATGAATATCAGGACGGCGTCATTTGGCTCAACGAAGAATGGTTTGGCCATACAAGCGGATCACTCAACTATCTGAATGCCGACGGCAGCATCCTCTACAGAGCTTATGGAGGCCAGAACAACAATATGGCATTCGGTTGCACCTCTCAGTTCGGCACCATTTATGCCGATAAACTTATAATCATGTCAAAACAAGCATGGGACGGCGGTGACACGCGTCCTCTTAAAAGCGGTGGCCGAGTGGTGATTGCCGATGCAAAAACCATGAAACACATCGCGGCGTTCGATGAAATCGGCGGTGACGGCCGTACGTGTGTAGGCGTTTCCCCATCCAAAGTATATCTTGGACACAGCAAAGGTATCAGAGTGCTTGACATCGAGAATATGCAGCTCGCTGAGGAGGATATACCGGGTACTGCAGCAGACCGTATGGGGCAGATTGGCGATATGGTAAAAAGCGGGAAATATGTCTTCGCGACAAATCTGCGTATCGGTGTACTCATCATCGACACAGAGACCGACAAAGTGGTCAAGACAATTCCAGCGACCAATATACAGACAGTGGCCCAGTCAGCCGACGGACGCGTGTGGTATGCCAACCCAAACACCATCACGCCAATTGATCCAGAGACACTCGAAGAGGGTGAAACATACACCATCCCCGGGAGCATCACTTGTTCATCAGGGTCATGGAGAAAAGGCAACCTTCTATCATCAACAGTTTCAAATACACTGCTTTGGGGCAGCGGCACATTCTATCGCTGGGACCTTGATGAAGTAAGCGATCCAGCCACCTTAACACCGGTGTACACACATACATCCAAAATCGACGATATCTCTTACGGAGGAGCCTATGCTACCCCCGGTTATGATGACAGGACAGATACATATATGTTTGCTTCCATGCCAGGATTCGGCACTTCGGCTTTGCAGAACTATTACCATTTCATCGATGCGACTACCGGTGAAGTAAAATCGCGCATAAAACTTCCTGAATATTGGTGGTTCCCTGCTATGCCTATCTTCCCCGACAAACATAATCCGGTAGTCAACCTTGACGAAGTGAACCTCTCAATCAACGATGAGCCGATAGTCATCGATCTCAACGAATATCTCGATGACCCCGATAATTTTAACAAAAATATTTCCGTAACAATAGCTGATGATGTCGCTGCACGCTCAACATCTGTTTGCGAGACAACCCTCGATGGACGCACATTGACAATAGCCCCGAAAACATCCGGTGACCAGACACTCGCATTGGCTCTCGAATCAAACGGACGAGTAGTGAACCATGAGATTGCGGTGAGTGTCAAGAGCACTTCTCAAATTGAGAATACCATAGTAAATCATGGCCAAATCTCATGTGACGGCACAACAATCTATCTCACCAACATGAGCGGAACGATAGCTACTCTCTACACTCTGAACGGCATCGCCGTCACCTCTATCTCGGCTGACAGCGATTATACAGAAATAACACCTTCCGTCCCTGCGGGCATCTATGTATTGAGAGCCAATAATGGCAAAACGGCCAAGATTATAATCAAATAATCCAAGGAATGAAATTCGGTATTCTTTTTTCTTTGTTTCCGGTGTTGGCAGCTTCAACTGTCAATACCGGAGGCATTGATTATACCAACGGCGTCTTCATTGTAAATGAGGACTGGTATGGTCATCAAAATTCGACAGTCAATTATCTCATGCCTGATGATGCAGATGGCAATTATTGGCATTACAGAGTGATTCAGAATGAAAATCCAGGCATTGAGCTCGGATGCACAAACCAATATGGCGCAATCTGGGATGGAAAGTTCTACTTCATCGCCAAGCAAGCAAAAGACCCTGGAGCCGCAATCACAGGGGGACGCATAACTGTTGCAGACGCCAAGACCATGAAGGTTCTTTACCAGACTCCGGAAATAGATCCGGAGGGCACTCAATGTGATGGCAGAGGATTTTTAGGCATTGACAGTCATAAAGGTTACATATCATCCAGCAACGGTATCTGGATTCTTGACCTCGACACCTTTCAAGTGAAAGGACAGGTGAAAGGGACCGCCAATCCAAACATCGGTGATGACAAACTACCTAACGATCCTACTGGCTCACTCTATCATGGACAAAGCGGATCGATGGTTTACTCTGCCGGGAAAGTATTTGCCGCACATCAGCAATATGGGATGTTGGTAATAGACCCTGTAACGGACACAGTGACAAAGACCATATCTATGGATATTGTTGATGAAAAAGCTGGTATTGGCTCCGTGATCCTGGCAAAAGATGGCTCGGTATGGGCCAGTGTTGCGAAAACAACCCAAGGTAATGGGGCTACTCTGCCCTACATAGTAAGAGTCGAGCCTGCAACCCTTTCATGTGATGTAATCAGCATCCCATCAGGGATGTATCCACCGTCCAATTCATGGTATGCATGGACACCGGATTCATTCTGCGCATCCTCTGTGACAAATTCACTGTACTGGGCCGGAGGGTCGAATGCCTGGTTCTCCAATACAAAAATATTCCGCTACGATATTGATTTACATAAACTTGAGAAAATAATCGACCTCGATGACGATAATGAAAACTGGAAACTATATGGCTGCTCGATGCGGCTTCATCCAGTGACCGATGAAATCTACATGTCGCTCTACCACGAGTATGGCCAGCAAAGCTACATCACCCGACGCTACACAGCCAACGGTGAAAAAATAAAGGATTATCCTATGATAGCTAATTACTGGTTTCCATCTTTACCGGTGTTTCCTGAAACATCGGAATCAGGAATTGCTAATATTGAAGAGCTCACACCCCAAATAACATGTCACTCCAACGTGCTTTCGCTTCGTGGACTGCAAGGACAACTTCTTGATATTTACAATTGCGCTGGAGTACACATACTCTCACAAAAGATAGAATCTGATAACGAAACCGCGACCCTCGATCTAAAAGGCGGCCTATATATTATAAGATGTGGAAGAATAACCACTAAAATAGCATTGAAATAAATACAATAATACCAAAAGGTGCGATTGGCACGGCATAAAATTAAAAATTGTAATTTTTATGCGCTAAAATTTGGCGTTTAGTAAAATTTATGTACCTTTGCACAACAAATTAACATCTTTACACCTCTTTCCTCAACAGGATTATGAATCGATTTTATGCATACTTCTATTCTTATTATTTTTATTTTACCAAAAAATAAGAACGGGATTTTATGTGCATAAATATTCAATGCCAATACTAACCAATAAGTTAATAATAGAATCCCGAGCCTATTAAGGTTTCGGGATTCTTCAATTAAGGAACAATGAAAAAAGTCACGATTCAAGGGGTAGCCGGATGCTACCATGATGCAGCGGCACATCTATATTTCGCGGGACAAGATGTCGAGACCATCCCATGCGACACTTTTCCTGCCATGTTTGAGACCCTGTCAACCGACGCATCGCTGATTGGAATTGTCGCAATCGAAAATACAATAGCAGGCAGTCTCCTCCAGAATCATGAGCTTTTACGCCAAAGCAATCTACGGATTATCGGTGAGCTGAAACTACGCATCTCGCACGTGATTGCAGCCATCAAGGGTCAGACGATCGAGGAACTCGTCGAAGTAAATTCCCATCCTATGGCTCTCATGCAGTGCGAGCAGTTCCTGCGCCGCCACCCCAATCTTAAAATCGTGGAACATCTCGACACAGCCGGAAGCGCAAAAGAGATAGCCGAAGGCAATCTCATGGGCCATGCGGCAGTGTGCGGGGAATATGCCGCCAATCTTTACGGTCTTAACATCCTCGAGAAAGGAATAGAGACAAACAAGCGAAATTTTACCCGATTTCTTATCGTAGCCGACCCATTATTGGCTGCCGAGATCGGGCCTAATGAGCGCGATATAAACAAGGCCTCGATAGTGTTCACTCTGCCACACACTCACGGCGCCTTATCAAAAGTGCTAACTATATTATCGTTTTACGACATCAATCTTTCAAAAATTCAATCCACTCCGGTTATCGGACGTGAATGGGAATACCGTTTTTACGTGGATGTGACATTTGACAGCCTTGTAAGGTATCATCAATCAATCGAAGCCATCCGGCCCCTCACCAAAAATCTCCAGATTCTTGGCGAATATGCCGAAGCCACTATCACACATCCATGACACCGGTCCTCGCAATTAAATAGAAAAATCATATCCACACTATATCATTATGGAAATCAAGCCATCGCAAAGAGTTGAAAATATAAAGGAATATTATTTCTCCACAAAGCTCAAAGAAGTAGCAGCCATGAACGCAGCCGGAGCTGACGTGATATCACTGGGTATTGGTGGCCCGGACAGACCTCCTCATCAAAATGTGATTGACACAATGACCGAGGCTGTGAGAAACCCTGCCAATCATGGTTATCAACCCCACGTCGGGGTTCCGCAGCTGCGCGAAGCCTTTGCCAACTGGTACAAAAAATGGTATGGAGTGGAGCTCGACCCCAAGACAGAAATCCAGCCACTGATAGGATCGAAAGAGGGTGTGACACACATATCGCTCGCATTTCTCAATCCGGGCGACGGAGTGTTGGTTCCCAATCCCGGTTATCCCACCTACTCCTCGATAAGCCAACTCGTGGGTGCCACCATATATAAATATGACTTGACGGAAGAAGGTGGCTGGCAACCAGATTTCGAAGCTCTCGAAAAGCTGCCGCTTGATAAAATCAAACTCATGTGGATTAACTATCCCCACATGCCAACCGGAGCAAAAGCTCGCATGGAGACATTCGAGAAAGCGGTTGAGTTTGGCAAAAAGCATGGTATAGTAATCGTTCATGACAACCCCTACTCTTTCATCCTTAACGATGAGCCTATGAGCCTTCTTCAGGTTCCCGGAGCCAAGGAGATAGCTATCGAGATGAACTCGCTCAGCAAGAGCCACAACATGCCAGGATGGCGTGTTGGGATGGCGGCCTCTAATCCGACATTTATCTCATGGATACTTAAGGTGAAGAGCAATATTGACTCCGGTCAGTTCAAACCCCTGATGCTCGCGGCTGCTAAGGCCCTCGAGGCCGATAAGTCATGGCACGACAGTGTGAATGAGGTATACGCCTCGCGGCGAAAAATAGCCGAGGAGATAATGACAACGCTGGGATGCACATTTGACCCATCGCAGAGCGGCCTCTTCCTATGGGGACGCCTTCAGGACGAGTCAATCACAACCGAAGAATTGGCTGACCGGCTGCTCCATGAAGCGAAAGTGTTCATCACTCCCGGTTTCATTTTCGGCTCAAACGGTGAGAGATATATCCGAATCTCGCTCTGCGCCACTAACGAGCGGATGCAGGAAGCACTCAAACGCATCAAAGCTTTGGATTTATAAAAACAGAAAATAACAACAACTCAAACTAAATAAAATGGAAAATCTTCAACCACTCGCCATAGATGGTGTAGAACTCACCAAACCCATTATCATATCCGGTCCGTGCAGCGCCGAAACTGAGGAGCAAGTACTAACAACCGCTCGTCAACTTGCCCGTCAGGGTGTGAAGATATATCGCGCAGGTATCTGGAAACCTCGCACCAAACCAGGCGGTTTCGAAGGTGTCGGTGTCCCCGGCCTCGCCTGGCTCAACAAGGTAAAGGAGGAAACAGGTATGAAAGTCTCGACCGAGGTGGCCAACCGCGGACATGTAGAGGCGGCATTAGAGTATGACATAGACCTTCTATGGATTGGTGCCAGAACTTCGGCCAACCCATTTGCCATGCAGGAAATAGCAGATGTGCTTAAGGAAAGCGGCAAAGATATTCCAATCCTCGTGAAAAATCCGGTCAACCCTGACCTTGAATTGTGGATTGGCGCACTTGAACGCCTGTACAATGCTGGCATCAAACGCCTTGGTGTGATACACCGAGGATTCAGCACTTATGGACTGCACATCTACCGCAATCATCCGCAATGGCGTATTCCCCTGGAACTCCGCATCCGCTACCCGCAACTGCCTATAATCTGCGACCCCAGCCACATCGGTGGCAAACGTGAACTCATAGCATCTCTGTCACAGCAGGCTCTCGACATGGGTTTTGACGGACTTATCATCGAAAGCCACTGCGACCCTGATTGCGCTTGGAGCGACAAAAATCAGCAAGTGACACCTGAGGTGCTTGGTGTAATCCTTGACAACCTTATCTACCGCGATGCTCCTACCCCCAACGAAAGCCTTGCCCAACTTCGTCGTCAGATTGACCAACTTGACAACGAGCTGCTTGAAGTGCTTTCAAAACGCATGAACATCTCACGTGAGATAGGTGCTTACAAGAAAAACCACAATATGCCGGTGGTACAGGCCGGACGTTACGGAGACATTATGTCGACTCGCGTAATGGCGGCAAAATCAATGGGCATGAGCGAGGACTTCATGCGCTCTATCCTCTCCGCGATCCACGAGGAGTCAGTGAGAATTCAGGTAGAGCTGCACGACAACAAATAACATTTTTTCAAAAGTACCCACCTGATATGAAGATATTAATTCTGGGCGCCGGGAAAATGGGGACATTCTTCTGTGACATCCTCTCATTCGACCATGAGGTCGCAGTCTATGATCCTGACCCGAAACGGCTGAGATTCACATACAATGCACAGCGCTTCACTTCGCTGGATGAAATAGATGCTTTTGAGCCGCAGCTCGTGATAAACGCATCCACCGTCAAGTATACATTGGACGCATTCAAGGCTGTGCTCCCCCACCTGCCTAAGACTGCTATAATAAGCGACATTGCATCAGTAAAGACCGGTCTACCCGAATTTTATGCCGCATGCGGACATCCATTCGTAAGCACCCACCCGATGTTCGGACCAACATTCGCATCGTTGAGCAACCTGAGCAATGAGAACGCAATAATAATCAGTGAGGGTGACCATCTCGGAAAAGTGTTTTTCAGAGATCTCTACAACCACCTTCATCTCAACATAGTGGAATACACGTTCCAGGAACATGATGAGACCATAGCCTACTCATTGTCAATACCGTTTGCCGCAACACTGGCTTTTGCAGGGGTGATGAAACATCAAGAGGCTCCCGGCACCACATTCAAGCGCCACATGCAGATAGCCAGAGGGCTGATGTCGGAAGATGACTACCTTGTCAGCGAAATCCTCTTCAACCCTAACACTCCTGCACAGCTTGAGAAAATACAAAGTCAGCTTGCAGAACTTCAGGAAATCATAGCGCGACGCGACAGCGACGCAATGAAAAAATATCTCGCACGCGTCAGAGAGCATATCAATTAAGTAACCCGCTTCCAGATGACTATATCGTCATCTGCGTTATAACCCACACTTCACCCCGGAAGTTTCATGAAACTTCCGGGGTGAAGTGTGCATTACGAGTCACTATAGTCAGTGGTATTTGTGTCCCCGAGTAAATTTGTTGTCACAAAAATGGTGTTCTTATCAGTGGCAGCATCAACTGCAACATAAGGAATAACTATAACTCATGATGAGATTAAGTTTAGCATCCTTACCTTCTTCTGCTTCGCCTTTGATTATTATATTTCTCTCATCTGAGAAGAGATTGGACAAAATGCAGGTCATCACCTTGTATTCACCTCCATGAGTCACGGCGATGGAAGCGCTGAAATTAACCAAGAAATTTCTTGGTTAATTTCAGTTTTTTGAACTCGTTGGGAATGGAATCTACTCTAAAACGCCGTTCAAACCAAGGTCAAAAGTCTTACTATTGACCTCGACAACCGTCCCTTCGGCATTTACACCATAAACCATAGTAACACGTTCCTTAGTAAGATACTCAGCTACACGGTCTCCTTTGACAGGCATATTATCAGGGCCAACTGAAGTACCCAGATATGAGAATACATCACTATTCTTATAGGAACTGCATTTGATTGTGCCTGAAATGCCAAGGTTGTAAACCCTATAAGGGTCAATATCAGCTCTTGGTACAAAAGTGAACAGTACTCCGGCTTTATCAGGAATCTTATTCCCTTTCAATGACCACGATGTTGACTGGGTCAGGATTTTTTCTTCTGAGAATGACCCATCAGGATTGGCAATATGAGCTGTGATCTCAGCAACCTCCAGGAAATCAGGCTTAAATGTTATACTCACGACATATGAAGTAGCCCATGTATCAGGCTCCTCAGATTTATCGTTATTGTTACCTTCACCGCAGGCGGAAAGTGAGAGGCCAATGGTTGCCAGCATAACAGCTAACAATGTTTTTAATGATTTGAATTGATGTTTCATATATCTACAATGGTATTATTGGATTTTATTATAAAGGATATGAGCCAAAAGGAGGTCGATTAGATGCTAAGTTCAAACCAAAGTCAAGGTCTGAACCATCAGTCACACTGGCCTCTCCGTTTGCATTTACTTGTCCTCCAAGGAGAAGCGAAGTGCCATAAAATTCAGTGAGATTTTCGGCTGGGACGGTGTACGATTCATCTGACTTCTCGGACTTTAAGCTTATAATGCTTCCATTCTTAAAGCAGGTAATGTTGGTGGTAAGTTGGTATGCCACCTCGTAGTCACCCGAGAAATTACCCGACTTGACATCGAAATCAAATCTCACCCCGGCCTTGTCGGGTATGGAATTGCCTTTGAGTGTCCAAGTGTTCTTTGCTTTGGTGATGATCTCCTCGTTCACAATGCCTTCGGGAGAAAGGATGTAAGCCTTCACATCGGCGGTAGCGAGAAGGTCAGCTGAGAATGCAACATCAAAAGTGTACTCGGTGGTGAATTTATCCTCACTTTAGGCTCGTCATCGCCGCAAGCCGTCAGGCAACAGCTCGCAACAACAGCGGGCAAGCTCAGCAGAAATTTATATCCTAAAACTTTCTTCATTTCAAGCGTTTATTAAATTAATGCATGTGAGGTATTTAGGGAGCCGCCGGATCGGTTACGGATTTCCGATACCAGTCACTTGCACCGCAGACGCGGCAAGGTTTTGTTGGAGGTGCATCTCCAGTGCCTCCATATTCTGCATTACCTTTGGGCACAGACGTCAAGCACTTGCGGCAAGCCCATACAAAAAAAGGAATCATATACCCGCCTGAGGGCTTCGGTATAGAAAGATTTTCACTGTTCTCGTATCCCGGATGCATAAAGGCAACCGTAAAGGGTTTGAAATCTTTTAACGACATTAAGACTTCATAATAAAGTCCCTCATCGTTGCCCGGTGATACTTTAAAATACCCATTATCTCCTTGCCAATGATAGGTGCCGCCTGTAGAGTTTATACCGACGGTATTGGTATAGTATTCGATTTGCTTGATTGCCATCTCTTGGGAAGGACAATGGGTGTAATAGTAAGTGTTGTCTTCCGTTGGAGAGAACAACAGGCAGTCGTCATCGTAGAAGATACGGTTGTGGAGCTCAGCGAGTTCTCCCTCTTCGGGCGAAACGGGCTCTTGGTCGTTGCTGCAAGCGGCGAAGGCAAGGGCGGTTGCCGCGATGGCTATGCTGAGCATGAGTTTTGAAATGATAGTATTTTTCATTGTAGTTTATTGTTAATTGATTTTTGATTTCTGATTTCAGGGGTTGATAAACTCGTCCATTGAGGAATTGTAGAGGTTGCCGTAGTTTTCGGCGTTGTAGACCATCACATGACTGCCGACGGTGTTGATGAAGAGGCGGTTGTAGAGGTCGCGCATCGAGATTACGGACTTGTTGGTGAGGTTTTCAAGGAGCGTGGAGGTGAAACGGTTGCTCATCCAAACGCCCAAATCGGTGTTGAACACGTCGGCTTTGGAAGTTTCGTTGGGGTTGGCTGCAGTGTAGAAAATCATGCCGGGGAAGCCGGTACACTGCTCCAATACGCTGCCTGAATAGCAGGTCTCTACAAACATCGCCAGTTTGCGGTAGCCGTTGTTGCTATGAAGTTGCGTCAAAGCCGACTTCAACTGCGCCCCGGTCACACCCATTGCCGTCTCATTCCAGCACAATGCGCCGGGTGTGCCGTGACCGCTCCAGAACAAGAAAAGGTTCGTTCCCTCATCGCCTTTCAAGACGGCAGGAGTCTTATCCGTGACATTACCGGCAAGAATGTTGCAGAAATCACTGCCGGTCAAATCTTTCAGGCGGTAGTCAATCCGGACATCGGTGTAAAGATTATCACCGCCGGGCTTGACTTTTATCACACCCTGTTCCGGGTTTGAACTGTTCCCGGCAATGTCGTCTGCGACGATGAGAATGATATTGTCGTCAGTGTATCCATGCTCTTTGAGCAGCTGATACATAGCGAGGGCATCGGCCTGATGGCGATAGTTACTCCATCCGGTTGAAGTGGCTACAATCAACGCCTGATGGTCGGTCAATGGGGCGTATGATATTGACGACCCTGCACCGAACTCCTGCATCTGTGTCGCTTTCCAGTTCCATCCGGCAAGAGTGGCATCCGTGCGGTTGCCACCGTCGGCAGTATTATAATCAAGAATTATGTATCGGCCGTCATATACTTTATAATTGTAATATATGGTTGAAAGCACGTTGGTGTAAACCTTGCTGTCGAAATCCAACCACCCTGAGGCTCCGCGCACATACGGTTCATCCCCCTTTGTCAAGGCAGTTACTACATTGCGCATATCCTCACCCATCCATGACCCCAGATTGAAGTCGCGTCCGTCAACTATCTGTCGGAGCGAATTACGCAGTGTGATGTCGGGGTGAAGTTCCTGATACCAGATGGCGTATGCGATAAGCATTCCGGCATCATAAAGCTGGGCGGAACCCACAGTAGGGTCAACTCCGAAAAAAGTCTTGTAGGAAACATCAAATCCTGATTCGGGGTTCGCCCCGAAACAAACGCCCTCGATACCTTCGGCCTTTTGCCCCAGTTCACTGATAACATCAGATCCATAGCCCATATCGGAAAAGAGCAGTCGAGGAGCCAGTGTCGTGGATGAGTTGAATACTTCAACGACTGTGGCAATATCCTTGACATGGCTTGGAGCGCAGATTACATAGTCCGCACCACTGGTTGTCGCATTCCGGGCTGCATCGGATATGTCTGAACCTGAATACGTATGCAGCCCCTTGACGTCAAGACCTAATTCTTTGGCTTGGAATGCGAACCAGTCAACAAAAGTTTTACCGTAGGTATCATCGCCGTTAGCTATCAGGGCTACGGACTGACCTCCATAGTTGACAACCTTGCTCAGAAGTACTTCCGACTGTGTAATGTCGGTCTCGGTCATAGCCCAGAGATTACCTGTTGAGGCAAAGGCGCGGACAAGTTCCTCGGTAGTTGCGAGTGTGAATAAGGTCACCCCCGAGCGACACAAAGTAGCCGCAAGGGTCTTGGCGTTGTCTGAGTAAAGTCCACCGATAACAGCATAAACATCCTCGCGAACGGCAAGACTCTGTGAGAGTTTCTCCAAATCCTCGGAAGTCTCGTCATGATATTCGATCGTCAGTTTCACTTTCTTATCCTGTGAAGAGAAAGCCATATCAATATTATGCTCCAGCAAGGTGAATATGCGCTTCCAATGTGCATCAAGCCCATTATCCATCGGCAGCACTACAACCACCGATTTTTCAATGGCCGGTTTGCCAAGGGTTGGCTCATCGTTCATATTGTCATCGCTGCAATTCAAGAAAGTCAGCGAAAGTATGGCAGTCAATAAAAATATTCTCCAGTGTCTCATAAATCAGCAGCCTCCTTTCTGATCGCATCGGCTCGGGCAGCATCAACGATGGATTGATAATTGGTGAAATAAGGCGAGAGCAACCAATCGGTATAACCACTTTCAAGACCGAATACGGCTGATTCGGGCAACTCTCCGGTTGAGAGCCATATTTCCATATAGTTGTAAACCACTTGGTCAATATGCTTTATGACGCTCCCGGTGATGTTGCGCGACAGACCGGACTGGTCAATGTCCATGCCGGCTGTGAGTGGAGAGTTGGCATATTCGCGGGTGTAGCGGTAGATGCCTTGGTTGCTGCCACCTGCCACGGGAAATATAAAATCATAACTCTTGGTCCAGTCGCTCATACGCTGATAAGCAACCTGCGCTGAAATGTAGCCGGTCCAGTCGTCTGCAAGGTACTCGGTGAATGCCTCGGCGTCCACCCCGGAATTCTTGAAGCCGTCGCGGAAGCCGTTCCCGGCTTTGGCTATTGTCTTGTCGCCTTGATGCGCGAGGAGAATAAGAGCGTCTTTCTTGCTCTCTGTCCCGGCATTGCGTTGCTGAAGATATGTTGCAGCAGTCACTCCGGCAAGATATGATGCGCCATACATCGACATACGGAATGTAGTGATGGGTAGACCTTCCTCATTATCTGATTCAAAGAGAAGCAGACGCTTGTTCGGTGTCAAGGATCGGACTTTCAGAGCATCCGTCACCAATTCCTCATAGTCGTTACTCCCTGCAATAAACAATGCGGGTATATTGCTTTCGGGAAGTGACAGCCAATCGGAAAGCAAACGCTCTGCCTCCTCGATAGTGCCGGGAGAGTATTGGTACATTTCAACATCATCGTGATGAGCCTTCTTGAAATTCTGTATTCCGACAAGAATACAGTCATTGTAGCCCTGATCTCCAAGGCCACCGGGTCCGTACAGTACTATAATCTGTGGAGTAGGTTCCGATGATGGCGGAGTAGGTTCATCTTGCTCCGATGAACATCCAGACGACACCAACGAGAGAGAGCCCAGCATTGCTGCCGACCATGTGAATTTGAAAAGTCGTTTTATAATGTCCATCGTTTCTGTTTTTAGTTTCTACTTACAGTTTTTTTATAAACCTCACCGGATTATGCTTGCCTACATTTCTATCTTCCGCTGATTTATCTATCGAACTTTTGTCTGCGGCCACTATTGCTACGGTTCCTTTGGCAGTGTCAAAATGGATCATCTTGGGGTTATTACCGGGGTCAGATGTCCAATAATCAGCAGTATTATCTTCTTCAAACCTGTGACAATTGTAACCCAATGCACCTCCTCCATCAAAAAAAGCCTTAGCGATATTGTTACCTGTAATGTCGTTATTAACAAGATAATTTATAATTTCTTGGTAATCATTTGAGCTGGGAACTGACCATCCAGTAGGAGCGAAATTAGGGAGTCGAGTTACATATAATGTATAGCCATCTGACTGCGATATTCCGGACCACCAACCTTTAATTGCAGTTCCGTCATTAAGCGCACGACCGCGATAATTAGTTTTAGTCCAGATCAAATCAAAAATCTTCACAATGGGATATTGACCATTTGCGGGATCTTCGCGGCAAATATCACGTGCAGCAAGATAGACACCATCAACTTTGCCTGAAACTATTGAGTTTTTTGGCATATCTGTGGATGGGGTTATAGTGGCACCACGAAGATAGAGTATTGAATTTGCGCCAAATGCGCTCTGCTCATATTCCTTAATGGTGACGTTCTTTCCTGACCATGCAACCCTACAAGGTTTATGGGATGAGTTGCCGATAAAGTAGCCCATATTGTACCGAGGTTTATTATCAATGACAGGATAAACCACTGTAACACGCTGGGATTTGTTTAATAATGGAATAAATTCGTTGCAAATTTGAGCAACCACGTGTCCGTTAATACTCACCTCCTTAATAAGGGTTTCGTCATCGCTAAAAGTTGGAACATTGAATTTTGCAACTGTTCCACATTGGAAAGAAGTTTCAATTGGAGGAAAATCTTCCAACATCTGAGTGCCTTCCATATAGGCTTTAAGTCCTTTATAACGGTCGAGATAGTTGTCCTGGTCTACGAGTTCGTAAAGAGGTATGAGGTCTCCCTGAAGGAATCCGACAAGTGCCATATTGTCATTGGTGAGAGAGTTTTGCCATGCAGTCACATTGGAGGATGTGAAACCATTTTCGCCAATAAGTGCATTTATTGAACTTGTGGAACCGCCGGTAACAGATAAACTGGTTTGACAATTTTTCTTATTGCTTTCGTACGAACTCTTAAATTTTTCATCAACAGAAGCATTTACGTTCACGAACGCATTTTTATATGACGCGGATGCAAAAGCGTTGATGTCATATTCGCTGGTGACTTTGCTAATATCCACGCTCATACTGTAACGGATTCGTCCGCCGAGATTGGCGCTCAGAGGCATATGGGTGCCATAATCCATAATCAACTGCTTGTAGCCTTCACGAGTATTTGCATAAGCAGAGGAAAGCCCGTTGATTGCTTTGTATGCTTTCGTAGTCATATAATCTTTTGAGCGCAAATCTGCGATGTCGGCTTCTACGAGAATACGCTCTTTTAATATATTATAGTATACCAAGGCATACTCGTGATTGTTTGACTGGAAGTAACTGCTATTGAAAGAGGAGTTAAACTCTCCCTTAAAACCGCAACTGCCTCCACTAACTCCTGCTTTAACTTGCAGTTCATTAGAAATGTCAGTGATAGTAGAGCCTGTATAAGACTGGAAATCCAGATTGGTCTGCTGAGTACCATAAACAATTTCTCCATTGCTTACCATTTCAGCGAATTTCAAAATTGGATTATTCTTGATTGAGTTAGGAGTAGCATAGCCATTAGTGGCATCGTAGCCATAGCCGACAGCATAAATGCTGTTTCCGCGGCCAATTTCTACCGCATTGTCATCGTAATCGCCGGCCCATTTTTGCTCCAGGGTATAAGTGACACTGTTTTCCGGAGAATTAGGGAAGATTATTTTTAGCTCACCTTTTTGGCGTTCTTCTTCATTATTGTCCAAAATGGCAAGTTGAACGGTTGCAGAACCACGTCCTTGCGAAGGAGTCGCATAGCAGAAATCGCCAGTGGTTTCGATAATCCATTCTCCCTCTGTTGTGATAGAAAAGGGTAACTCATAGCTCCACATCTCTAACTCCATGAGATTTGCACCTTCGGGCATCTCTATTGTAGCCGGGGTCAAGACTTTTTCATCCGAACATGATATAATACCGAAGCAGAGAAAGCAACACATTGCGCACAGCATGATTGTTCGGATAATCAAGCATTCCCTTAAGTTGATATTTTCCATATTTTCAGTAATATGTGATCTGATTGATTTATTCATTAATGGATTCTAAAGATGAGGTTAAAGTTGTTTTTTAATTCTTAATCACAGTCTCTTGCCAATAGAATTGCATATTTTTCAAACAGACGAATCTATGTAGCCGTGTTTGCCAATTTCAGGAGACATACAATCATCACTATGCCGAGCAGACTTACGATAACGAGTGCAATCCCGGACAGGAGTGGCAACCCTGATTTTATACGTTCCATAAATGTTTCTCTTTCCATCATGGGCAAATTCCGTTTTTTAGATTGATTATAATGTCGACAAAATTAGCATAGGAGAGGTAAAATGTTCATGTAATGAACCTACAAGTTTGTACCCTTTTCGACCAAAATGATTCCCTATTGAGTACAGACTACCTAAAGTTTGTACTATTTTGTGTACTCTTTTTAACTAATAATTGATAATCAGCAAATTACTCATTCATCACTTTTAACGTATTCAAAATGCGGACAATTACCACAGTCCGTAGTTTTTCATTAAATTTGCAAAATGAAATTCAGGATATTTACCATATTATTCATTTATCTCCTATCTATTACCTCAGTTGTAATAGCTGGAGAAACGGACGGAAGAACTATAGCAAACGACCTTCGTCAAGCTATCGTATCCAAGCCGGATTCAGTGTTGGAAATACTGGATAAGATAGAGAATTCCAAATCTGAAATATTGTCCTCGTATCAAGTCGATCTGTTAAGGGGACTTGCCTACAATGAGAAACGAATGTTTTCTCTCGTAGACAGGTACTCATCAAAAGCGTTATTGGCAGATTCAATAAACAATCATCCCAAAGAGAAACTTAATGCTCTGACACTCCAGTCGGTGGCTCGCTCTTTTTTCGGTAATTATCAAGGATGTATCGAAAGTGCAATTGAAGCCATGAAGATTGCACGTGAGACAGGGAACAAGGCAGCTGAATATAATATCCTCACCACCATGGCAAAAGCATCATTCGCTATGGGGAACCGTACGCAGGGATATGATTATCTCGATAAAATCATATCATCGGGGGCATCCTCTGACGATGCTCGTGTGTTGGCAAATGTTTCCGCAGCATACGGCGTCAAGATAGTGGAACTTTATACCGATGACCGGTTCAGCGATGGGCTTGCCGAAGGATATAAACGACTTGCAATTATTGACAAAATAGACAAAACAGGTGGTGCTCCGGGTGGTTTCACGGACCAACAGAGAGCGTACGCATACGCTCGTATCGCCTCCTGCGCCGAAAGAGCCGGTAAATTCTCAGAAGCCAGCAAGGCCTACAATTCATTCATAAACACCGATTATGCCCAGTATCCTATGGGACGAGCATATATAATGGATTATCTGCTTGACTCCCATCAGTGGAAAAGGGTTCTTGAATTTACCGCACCACTATATCCCATATTAGCCAAAGGGGACACCATAAATGGTGACTATCAAAGCTTGTTGACATCTGATGGCAGAGCCCAAGCAGGACTTGGAAATTACCGAGAAGGATATGGACTCATACAACGAGCCTCCGCGATACAAGACAGCCTGTATATCCGAGAGAAAAACTCTTATGCCCAGGAATTGGCCACTGTCTTCGTCCTTAATGAGAAAGAACTTGAATTAGTAAACTCACAGGCTCAATCACAGAGACGGAAGATACTTCTGATAGCTTCTTTTGGTATCGTTATGCTTGTTGTTGTGATTCTGATTTTGACAATACGTGCGTATAGCCTCTCCATAAAACGGCAGAAATTGGCTGCCAGACAGATTGATGAACTTCTCGCCATGCACAAGATGACAACCATGTCGTCTGAAGAAGAGAAAGCGGATTTCCGAGTTTTCACTGAAATGCAGCGCCATATTGTAGAAGAGGGGTTATTCAAATCACCAGACTTCAACCGAGATGGCATAGTGGAGGCTACAGGCATCTCCCGTGCGAAAGTGTCGCAACTTATCGAACGATTCGCTAAAGAAAGTGTCAATGATTATATAAACAGATTGCGTGTGGAGTATTCGGTTCAGATGATAAATGAGCACCCAAACTGGACTATTGACGCGATTGCAGAAAGCTGTGGATATGTCAGACGCGCCACTTACTATAACCACTTCAATCGTTTGTACGGAATTACGCCGGCGCAATACCGTAAGGAAAGAGAAAAGACTAAACTACAATCGTCTGATTAACACGAACTCAACCGCTGCTGAAAGTCTTAAAAAAAACATGTTATACTATTCTCATGCCATCACAAGGCATAAACTAAGATAATTTGAATCATTAAAAGTGTAGATCATCCACCACACTTTTGCGATGCGTCTTCCTATGAATACGAGTTCCCAGATACTCTAAGAAATAATCAGTGTCATAATCAACAGGCCAGCACCCCAAAGATTTTTCATCTAATCTTTGGGGTGCTGGCCTGTTGAGTGTATCTTTAGAGGTATGGGATTACATTATCCCTCGTTCACGAAGTTTAAGCTGCCATGCCCATGCAGACCGCATAGTATCGGCCAGGGAAGAGGTGGCTTTCCAACCCAATACCTCGTTTGCATAAGCAGGATTAGCCCATACTTTTTCGATGTCGCCGGTGCGACGACCTACAATCTTATGAGGCACCTTAACTCCAGTGGCTGTTTCAAATACATTTATAAGTTCAAGCACTGACACTCCATTGCCTGTCCCAAGATTGAAAATCTCAATCTTAGCATCGCTTTTGTCTTCAAGCATGCGCTCAACCGCGATGACATGGGCTTTTGCCAGGTCGACCACATTGATATAGTCGCGTATGCATGAACCGTCAGGAGTATCGTAATCATCACCAAACACACTCAGCTCCTTGCGGATACCGATAGCTGTCTGTGTAAGATATGGAATGAGATTCTGGGGCACGCCATTGGGAAGTTCGCCAATCTCAGCCGAAGGATGGGCTCCCACCGGATTAAAGTAACGCAGAATCACGCTCTTAAACGGAGCTCCGGCGTTGATTACATCAGTAATGATTTCCTCGGATATCTGCTTTGTGTTACCATAGGGTGAAGTCGCCTTCTTGATGGGAGCCTGTTCTGTTACAGGGTTCTCATCGGGTTCGCCATAGACGGTGCATGAAGAGGAGAAAACAATACCTTTCACACCATTGGGCCCCATCAAATCAAGGAGATTAAGGAGAGTGTTAAGATTGTTGCGGTAGTACAATATAGGCTTCTGCACACTCTCACCGACGGCTTTCGAAGCGGCAAAGTTAATGATACCTTTGACATCAGGATAGTCAGCAAAAAGCTTGGCAAGAGTATCGATATCTGTACAGTCGCCCTCAACAAAATCGGGGCGAATACCAGTGATTCGTTCAATACCGTCAATAACATCGCGGTTCGAGTTTGACAGATTGTCAATAATTACAACCGGGTAACCGGCCTGCTGCAACTCCACGACGGTGTGAGAACCGATGTATCCGGTACCTCCTGTCACTAAGATTCTCTCTTTTTTCATACCTATATAGTAAAAGTTAGTTTTTATCAATCATCATTTGACATGGACATCTGAAATGTACCTATATGACGTTTTTTCTTCTCTTCAAAAATCTCTGAGATGGCAAAGAATATACCTGTCTCCTCCACATCCCCGAATTCATCGTTTATGGCCGTGCCAAACATTTTCATCGTGGGCGACAAACTCATATATGAGTTGACGAGCGGCGGGATGTTGAAACCGTATTCGCGCACGGCGTGATTCAGGATTTTATAGTCCTCCTTGAAATTCTCGCCGATAAAAAGATTCTTCATAGCCTTCTCATCAATCTTGTTGGGAATCGGGTGCATCGGCCATACCAGACGCTCGTTGTCAGGGAAATGTTTGTGCAGGAAGTAAAGAATCATATCCCTACATGCGGAAGAATAGTTGGGATACATGGTCATCTTGCCAAAAAGATATCGTATCTCAGGATATATTACCGTGAGAGCTCCTAAACCGTCCCAAAGGTTATCCAATGCGAATAGAGCCTTTGCGCCGGCTTTTGAGGACTGGTATTCAAGTCTAACAAATGAACGACCTAATTCGATTGTCTGCGGGAGGTATTCCTGCAAAAATTTGTCAGAAAAGTCAAACATGTGGCTTGTGGCGATACGTGGCTTACCGGACTCATTCATCTTTATATCATTACCAATGATGAAGCGGTATCCGCCAAGTATGAGTTTTGACTCCGGATCCCACACTATAAGTTGCCGGCACGGAGGATCCATGACATCAAAATCATCTATGTCACAACTCTTACCGGTTCCGCCACCAGCCGCACGAAAAGCAATTTCTCGCAAACGTCCTATTTCGCGCATAGTATTGGGGCATTCTCTCCCATCTATGACATATATCTCATTGTTGCTTTTGTTCGTGATCCGCAGCAGGCGGTCACGAGTCAAATCAGCTTCGATAAGCGATATGTCAACTGGGGCAATTATGTTTTCTGTCATCGTGTTATGGAGCTATCGTTAAGAATCAGAGGTAGACATATCCCTCAGACTATAAACTATTTCCCTAAGATGGTCTGCTTCAGACTGCGCATCTTTTCCTCCTTTAAGTGATTGCCATGCAATCGGAGAACCGATATTTATATCGAATGTGGCACCTTCGCGATTAAATATCTCACGTGGTAGCCGAATCATCTCAATATTGAATTTTAATCCAAGATGCGTTCTTAGTCGTGCAAATTTATAAAAAAACTGGGAATTTTCACCACTAAAGTACACAGGAATTATATTTCGTTTTGAAGAAATGGCTTTCCCTACCACCATTTTATGCCAACGTAGATCGGCAATACGTCCATCGTCCCCTTTTCGAGACACCATTCCAGCAGGGAACATCACTATCGGTGCATCGCTGTTAAAAGCTTCCTCAAGCCTGGCCGCCGCGGTGCGTGACTGGGCTCCATGCTTGTTGATACCGATAAAAATATCATTGAGCGGAGTCACAAAATTCAACAGGTCATTGACTATAAAGTTCATTTTCTTATTGCCACCATATTGGGAAGCTACCATATCGGAAAGCACCAAGCCGTCAAGACCACCCAACGGATGATTGGATACAATTATGACACGGCGGTCATCGGAGGGGAGGGAACCATGAACATTATACTTTATGGAAAGATCGCGGAGAACTCCCCGGCTAAAATCAACACCTGTCATATCGCCGTTGGAGGATAGAAGCTCGTTTAGCCTGTCCTGACATATTACCCGCTCAAGCCAACTGATCACAAACCGCGGTAATAACGGATAGTAACGCTGTGCACGCTGCCTCAACACAGCATCCACATCAATTTTCATAGGGGCAATCTTCTTGTCCGCATCCTCTGATGTTTGGGCCATCTCACTCATGCTGATTCTCCGCTGATGTATCCTGCACTGCTGCTCCGAGGGCTTGCCATAGGTTGTCAGCTGGTAGTGGAGCTGTGACATCAATATGTTTTCCCGACACAGGATGAGTAAAACTGATGCGCCGGGCCATCAATGATATTGATCCGTCAGGATTGCTGCGTTTGTCACCATATTTAAGGTCCCCTTTTATGGGACATCCTATAGCAGAGAGCTGCACTCTTATCTGATGTTTGCGCCCGGTCTCAAGGTTGACTTCAAGAAGATGGTACCGATCTGACGATGCCATGAGTTTATATCCCAATATGGCCTCCTTAGCCCCATTTTTAGGTGTCGGGGATGCATACGACTTATTGTTTCGTTCAGTGGTGGTTATATAGTGTGTCAAGCGGTCGTTGCTTTTTGGTGGCATGTTACGCGTTATAGCCCAGTATGTCTTATGCACCTCACCGTTGCGGAACATCTCGTTCATACGTGCCAAGGCTTTAGAGGTTTTCGCAAACACAACCAATCCTCCCACAGGACGGTCCAGCCGATGCACCACCCCGCAAAAAACGTTGCCGGGTTTAGCATATTTCTCTCTGATCCATTGACGTACAATGTCGACCAACGGCACATCGCCGGTTTTGTCACCCTGCACAATCTCGCCCGGTGCCTTATTTATTATAATAATGTGGTTGTCTTCGTAAACTACTTCCATAGTCTGATATAAAATAATACCTCAATCCCTCATGGACACAGAAGCCAATCGATGAATTGATATTTTACGCAAAGTTAAAATTTTATGGAGGAATATGAAAATTAAAGATTAACTTTGTGAAAATTTTGGCATATCATAAAATCACAGAATAATAATGTACGAATATATCAAGGGTCCAATCACTGAACTCACGCCTACATACGCAGTGGTGGAAAATCACGGAATAGGATATATGGTAAACATCTCGTTATCATCTTTTGAAGCATTGCAGAACTGCAAGGGAGAGGTAAAGCTCCTGCTCCATGAGGTAATCCGTGAAGATGCATGGAGTTTCTATGGTTTCATGACGACACAGGAGCGCGATTTGTTCAGGCTGCTCATCGGTGTCTCAGGAGTAGGCCCCAACACTGCACTTCTCATATTGTCGTCCATCCCCACACAAGAACTTGAGGTAGTAATCACTTCAGGTGATCACACACGGCTGAAAAACGTTAAAGGAATAGGTGTAAAAACCGCACAGAGAATAATTGTAGACCTCAAGGATAAAATAAAACCGAGCAACGACACGTTATCTATACAGCCTAATGTTTTCTCGGCGGCAAACGAAGTCTACGATGAAGCGCTGGCCGCTCTTACGGCCCTTGGGTTTGCAAGGCCTCAGTCGCAAAAAGTTCTGAAAAGGATTTTTGATGCCGACCCGATCGTTAAAGTTGAAGTTGCCATAAAGAAAGCGTTGAGCATGATGTAATTCAGTGTAGCATAGTTAGTAACTTATTGTCGACCAACAATAAACATATCACTTTTATCTTCCCGGTTGTCATGGGCATACTATTTTTGCTCGTGACAGGAGTGTTGTATACCTCGGCTCAATTCATCACTCCGGGATTCACCCCTCCCGCACCGGTGAATGTAGCCACCCCACCGCCGGTAAATCCTGCCGACAGCATAATGATGCCATTCCCGGTCCAACAGACTGTGCCTCAAAGCTATGAGGGCCTTATGGAAACTGAGTTTGCTGCCGATCTTGCCACTCCGTCCAATATACGTACAGTGACGGAATATGATCCGGACCTTGGATGTTATGTGGTAAGGACCAAACTGGGGGAAAACGATATTGTAACGCCATTTTTCCTTACACCCGAGCAATACAACAGTTGGCAGACAAGACTGTCGATGCAAAACTATTTCCGCCAACGCAATGCAGAGGCTATCGTGACTCCTGATAAGGAGCCATTCAATATCCTTGACATGAATTTTGCACTCGGTCCATTGGAGAAAATATTTGGTCCAGGCGGTGTGCAACTACGCACACAAGGATCCGTGACTATATCAATGGGTGTTAAGTCAAACAAAACCGACAACCCGGCTCTATCACTCGATTCGCGCCGCAAGACTTACTTTGATTTTGACCAAAAAATCCAAGCAACAATTGCGGCAAGCGTAGGTGACAGGATGAAGTTCAATATGACATACAACACCGACGCCACTTTTGACTTCGACTCCAAGAATATCAAACTTGCCTATGAAGGGAAAGAGGACGACATAGTCAAGTCAATCGAGGCCGGTAATGTGTCAATGACAACCGGATCCTCACTCATACGTGGTAGTACAGCTTTGTTCGGCGTTAAGACACAGCTTCAATTCGGCAAACTTACGGCCACGGCCCTTGTGTCACAACAGAATTCAGAATCCACCACGGTAAATTCAAAAGGCGGGGTCCAAACCACTGATTTTTCCATACAAGCTGACCAGTATGACCAGAACCGCCACTTTTTCTTAGCCCATTTTTTCCGCGACAATTACGACTCGTTCGCTTCCCGCCTACCCTTTGTATCATCGGGGATAAAAATCACACGTATTGAAGTCTGGATAACAAACAAGAACGGGAAATTTGACCAGAGCCGAAACTTCGTGGGGTTTATGGACTTAGGTGAAAACCGTGTCCTCGCCAACAGTTATTGGCAAATCAACACGGCCCAAAACAACCCAACCAATACATCGAACAACCTCCTTTCTGTAATAAAGACCGAATACCCAGGTGCCCGCAATATAAACACTGTGACACAAGCACTTGAACCGCTTAATGCCTATGGGATCGAGGGGGGTAAAGATTACGAAAAAGTTGAGTCGGCAAGACTTCTGTCATCGTCGGAATACACACTCAACTCCACTTTGGGCTATATATCGCTGAAAAGCGCATTGAGCGCCGACGAAGTTTTAGGCGTGGCATACGAATACACATATAACGGCCAAGTATACCAGGTAGGTGAATTTTCGGCAGATATCACCACAACAGACCAATCCCTCTACCTGAAGATGCTCAAGTCAACTACTATAGATCCCAAGCTGCCTATGTGGGACCTTATGATGAAGAATGTCTATTCACTTGGGGCTTACCAGGTTCAGAAATCAAATTTCAGGCTTAACATCAAATATCTCAGCGACACCACAGGTACTGAAATCAACTATCTTCCGATTGCCGGTATTTCCAATGTGCCGCTGCTTCAGGTCATGAATCTCGACCGCATTGACTCAAATGAAGCATCGAACCCCGACGGATTCTTTGACTTTATTGAAGGATATACAATCCTTTCATCACAAGGTAAGATTATCTTCCCTGTGGTTGAGCCGTTCGGCTCTCATCTCGCGACCAAGATTGGCAATCCGGTGATTGCCGAAAAATATGTCTATCAGGAGCTTTATGACTCCACTCTTATTGTGGCGCGCCAGTTTGCCGACAAGAACAAGTTTATACTCAGCGGTAAGTATCAAGCATCGGCAGGCTCACAGATACGTCTTAACGCAATGAATGTGCCTCGTGGCTCAGTGGTGGTTACAGCGGGTGGCGTGACATTGACAGAAAACAGTGATTACACCGTGGACTATTCGATGGGAATCGTGACCATAACCAACCAGAGCATAATTGACTCAGGCCAAAGCATCAGTGTGACCCTGGAAAACCAATCGCTCTACTCCACACAACGAAAGACCCTCCTCGGACTCGACCTTAACTATAAGTTCAACAAGGATTTCAATATCGGTGCCACATTAATGCACTTTTCAGAGAAATCGCTTACTGAAAAGGTAAACATCGGTGACGAAGTGGTCAACAACACCATGTTCGGCTTTAACATGCAGTATAACACTCAGTTCATGTGGCTGACCAACCTTCTTAACAAAATCCCCACCGTCAACGCTATCCAGCCGTCGACAATGAGTCTACAAGCAGAATTTGCACAGCTGATTCCCCACAAACAGAAGAGTGGCAGCAACAAGGGTTCCTCATATATTGACGACTTCGAATCGACGCAGATAGGCATTGACCTGCGTTCGCCATATTCATGGTTTCTCGCGTCCACGCCATACGATCCATCAGCTAACGCCTTATTCCCAGAAGCCGCCCTATCAAATAATGTAGATTATGGAAAGAACAGGGCTCTGCTTAACTGGTACTTCATCGACCGTATGTTCACAGCCAAGAATTCCTCACTCTGTCCCGGCTACATAAAGAGCGACGCAAAGATGCAGAACAATCCTTACGTCAGGGAAATCACTGTCCGGGAAATATTTCCTGCAAGACAGCAGACTTATGGGGAATCAAATACCATCCAGACACTTAATCTGTCATTCTATCCAACCGAGAGGGGTCCGTATAATCTTGACGCCACAAACATTGATGACGAAGGAAATCTTCTATACCCGGAGAAACGCTGGGGCGGCATCATGCGCAAGATGGACAACACAAACTTCGAGGCATCAAACATAGAGTATGTGCAATTCTGGATGCTGTCACCGTTCCTTGATCCTGATAATGACAATCTATCAGGGGGCGACCTGTACCTTAATTTCGGAGAGGTATCGGAAGACATATTGAAGGATGGGCTTAAAAGTTATGAGAACGGAGTTCCGGTAGATGGTAATGACCAGTATATGGAAAACACCGTGTGGGGACGTGTATCATCACAAAACTCTCTTACATACGCATTTGATAACAACACATCTTCTCGTCTGACGCAGGACGTCGGACTTGACGGACTTATCAACGAGGATGAGTTTGGATTCGACAGCTATTCAACCTATCTTGACCAACTGCGCGCAAAACTTAATCCGACAGCCATTGAACGTATGCAGGCTGACCAGTTCTCACCATTCAATGACCCGGCAGGAGATAATTATCATTTCTTCAGGGGTTACGACTATGATGAGCAACGCGTAGGTGTCCTTGAACGATACAAACATTACAATGGGGTGGAAGGCAACTCCCTCTCCCCTTCCGATGCTCCTGACCCACTCTATCAATCGTCACGTTCGCTTCCCGACGTGGAGGATATAAACCAAGACAACACCCTCAATGAATATGAGCGATATTTCCAATACCGCATATCCATCAGACCAGAGGACCTTGTAGTAGGCAAGAATTATATCACAGACAAACAGGTCTCCATAGTCCCCAACCATGACGGTTCGACACAGGAAGTTGTATGGTACCAGTTCAAAATACCTTTGAGCGACTATGAAAAAGTGGTGGGAAATATTAATGACTTTTCCACTATCCGTTTCGCCCGCATGTTCATGACAGGTTTCAAAGCTGTGACACACCTGCGTTTCGCGACATTCGAATTAGTAAAAGGAGAATGGCGCCCCTATGACTTCAATCTCAATACCCGCGGTGACACCCCAGCTGAAGGTCAGCTTGACATCTCGGTTGTAAACATCGAAGAAAACTCTGACCGTGAGCCTGTAAACTACGTGCTCCCCCCTGGAGTAAACCGTATCACCGACCCGGGACAAAGTCAGATAGTCCAACTCAACGAACAGTCTATGTCGATGAAAGTTACCGGGCTTCAGCCTGGTGACGGTCGTGGTGTCTATAAAAACACCCAGCTTGACCTGCGAAACTACAAGCGCATGCAGATGTGGATTCACGCTGAAAAACTGATTGACGATCTCACAAATCTAAAGTCAGGAGAGATTTCAGCCTTCATCCGTCTTGGCAGCGATGTGAAGAGCAACTACTACGAATATGAAGTTCCTCTTGAACTAACCCCCGCCGGACATTACAGCGACGATGGGTCGGACCGCAACAAGGTATGGCCAAAGAACAACTATATGGACTTTGAGCTACAGACACTTGTCAACCTTAAAAAGCAGCGTAACCAAGCTAAAAACGAACAGCAACCCGGTGTCGGTTTCGCCACGATTTATTCGGACCGAGATCCCCAGAATGAGCGCAACAAGATATCAGTGATGGGTAATCCGTCGCTGAGTGATATCCGTGTCATGCTCGTGGGTATCAGAAACAATTCCAGCACAGTAAAGGATGGGACCGTATGGCTCAACGAGCTTAAAGTCACCGACTTCGATAGTGAAGGTGGATGGGCGGCAAAAGCGAATCTCAATGTTGGAGTATCTGACATCGCAACCCTCAACGTAGGCGCACATGTGGAGACCGCAGGATTCGGTTCAGTAGACCAAGCCCTGAATGCCCGACGCATGGATGACTATGAGCAGTATAACTTTGCGATGCAGGTAGACGCAGGTCGGTTCCTTCCTGAAAAAGCTAAATTAAGGGCCCCGATCTACTATTCAGTATCAAAGGAGAAAATCACGCCTAAATATAATCCGTTAGACCAGGATGTCCGACTAAAGGATGCCCTGGATGCATGCGTGACACAATCGCAGAAGGATTCAATCCTTAACTACGCTGTAGAGCACTCCACCATAAAGAGTTTCTCTATCTCCGGGTTGAAATTTGATGTGAAGTCTAAAAATCCGATGCCATGGGACCCCGCTAACTTCACTTTCAATTTCTCGTTCAACAAGCAGTCGAAGAGCGACCCGACGACAGAGTATGAGAACACGAATGACTACCGCGGATCATTCCAGTATACTTATACCCCATACGTAAAAGGATGGAAACCATTCGGTTTCATCACAAGCAAATCAAAGCATCTGAAATTTTTCAAGGAATGGGAGCTCAATTATCTGCCAAACAATATTTCATTCCTCACCACCATGTCGCGCTATTATTATGAGCTTCAGACACGTTCTGAGACGGATGTGGATTTCCAATTGCCGGTATCGGTAAGCAAAAACTTTATATGGGACCGTCAGCTTGCCTTGACCTGGAACCTCACCAAATCTCTCAGCCTTAATTTCAACAGCAATACGTCGGCTCGTATCGAGGAAACAATGGGAGCCGTGAACCGCAAACTGTTCCCTGACAAATATAAGGAATGGAAAGACACCGTGCTGCAGAGTATCCTGCAACTCGGCACACCATGGAGCTACAATCAGTCATTCGTTGCATCCTATCGCGCGCCATTCAACAAAATCCCTTCGCTCGATTGGATTTCAGCCAATGCATCCTACAATGCCACATATCGCTGGGACAGAGGTGCGGAAGTCGACGGTGTGTCGATGGGTAACTCAATAGCCAATCAGGCGGCATGGAACGTGGACGGACGACTGAATTTTGAATCGCTGTATAATAAATGGGCATTCTCAAAGAAGGTAAATCAACGTTTCCAGGCAAAAAAATCGACTACCCAGCCGAAAAAGCCAAAGAAGTTCGTACGCACATTCTCACTTCTGCCAGACACCACTCTCAACATCAAGCATAACCTCCGAAACACAAAGGTAAAAGTCACGGCAACTACCACCGATGGAAAACCTTACCGAGTGACTCATCGCGTGGTTGACGCAAACAATATCATCATTCTCAACCGTGGCGACCAGAATTTGAAATTCACCATCGAAGAAATCCTAAAGGAGCAAAAATCTCTGTGGCGTGAAATTGCCGAGTACGGATCGCGCCTTGTCATGTCGCCACGCAATGCCGCCGTGCGTTTCAGAAGCACACGTTCACTGTCGCTCCCCCTATTCCGCCCTGATATCGGTAATGTGTTCGGGCAGTCGCGCAGCTATGGACCGATGTCACCCGGACTTGACTTCGCATTCGGTTTTGCAGGAGAAAATTACATTGACAAAGCCCTCAGCCGTGGTTGGCTCCTCACTGATGACGGACAGACTTCACCCGCGATTTTCTCCCAGACCCAGGAACTGAACATCGAATTGACGTTGGAACCAATCAAGGGACTCAAAATACTCCTCACGACTAACAGGACAGATAACCGCACTCGTTCTGTGCAGTTCATGTACGACAATATGCCGACATCACTTGCCGGATCCTACACCAAGACGCACGTGGCATTAAAAACGGCTCTCAAGCATTTCAGTGCCGACAATGGATACAAGTCAGAGGCTTTTGACAAGTTCCTGGCCAACATACCTGTCGTTGCCGACCGCATAGAGGCTCGTTACCATAATGTAAACTATCCAATGGGTGGTTTCATGGAGGGTAATATCAATGCCGGAAATCCCTATAACCCCGAGGTAGGGACAGTGAGCCGCACAAGTTCGGATGTTCTTATCCCGGCATTTATCGCGGCATATTCAGGCAATGACGCACGTAAACAATATCTATCACCATTCCCATCATTCGTACAAGCCCTGCCCAACTGGCGTGTGACCTATGACGGACTGATATATCTCGGTAATCTCCGTAACATATTCAAAAGCTTCACCCTCAGCCACGCATATCAATGTACATACTCTGTCGGCTCATATTCCTCATATCTAAACTGGATGTCGGCAGGCGGGGGTGACAACGGCTTCATCCTGGATGAACTCACCGGGAATCCTATCCCCTCCTCCCCTTACAACATATCGTCAGTGGCAATTACTGAGAAGTTTGCCCCCCTTATCGGAGCTGCCGTCACTCTAAAGAATGACATGACAATATCAGCCGAATATCGAGACTCGCGCACGCTCACACTGAACACTTCGGCCGGACAGGTTGTCGAAGCCAATCAGCGAGGCATGACCATAGGTCTTGGATATAAAATTGTAGGATTTAACACTGTCTTAAAAATGAAAGGATCCGGCCGAGGAATATCTAACGACTTGAGCATCAACGGAGACTTTTCATTCGCTGAAACCCAGGCCCTCATCCGCCGTATTGAAACAGCTTATACCCAGGCCACATCCGGCACAAGGACACTCACCATGAACCTGACAGCATCCTACATAATGTCACGCCGCTTAACATTGGGTGCATTCTTTGACCATCAGATCAACACACCGATAGTCTCCTCAACCTCTTACCCCACCACAAACACATCATTCGGCTTCAATATCAATCTTTCACTTGCACGATAAAAAAACGGCTGCACAGGTGTAACATTCATCCGGATTCCACGTCTTAATAGAAATAAACATTCTGTTAACCATATTTTTTACAATATGAAAAAGGCATTACTTATCTCAGTGGCAATCCTTGCCAGCACATTATCCGTTTCGGCAAAAGTCACGTTCAAGCATCTCGACAACAATTCAGGCACAAACCTGATACTCGTGGATAACGAAGCAGGTGAAAACGTAAAAGTTGATAAAGCAGTCCTCCATAACAATGGAAAAGACCATGAAGCAAAGAATATAGATTGCGACCTCAACAATGGGGTGGCAACCTACAAACTGAAATTCACAAAATTGACCACGTTTGACAGAACGTCTGTGACCATTCGCATAAACGATGAAGATGTCACAGTCACTTTACCTATCTCAAATCTGACCGGAAACATTGAAGTAGAATAATTCAGGGAAACCTCCTACTGGCTTGCTTATAAAAAACAATCCCCTTTAACCCAACAAGTTAAAGGGGATCACTGTACCTCGGAGGGGAATCGAACCCCTATCTGAAAATTAGGAATTTCCCATTCTATCCGTTGAACTACCAAGGCTTTGTTTTTACAGCACAAAGTTACGACATATTATCGAAATCTGCAACTCCACACCATCTCCCCATGTGATAAATTTATGCCATTACCGTGTTTTTCACCCGATAAAAATCGAGAAATCACACCAAATCGCCTCAACAAGATAAAAAAATTGGAAAAAGATTTGGTGTTTTATGAAAAAAGCCCTACCTTTGCAATGCTTTTTGAGAGCAGGCCATCAAGAGCGATGGAAAAACGACCTCAAAGCACGTAAAAATCTAAGATTTCATCAAAATTTGGCGAAATCCTAAATCTCCAAGGAGAGGTGGGTGAGTGGCTGAAACCACCAGTTTGCTAAACTGACGTAGGAGCAATCCTACCACGAGTTCGAATCTCGTCCTCTCCGCAAATACATTGAAAGCTCGCTGAAATTCAGCGGGCTTTTATTTTTATTATCATTAGATAGTAGAAACACATCCATAATATAAATCGTAGCAGCATCATGACGATACGTGAATTTGAATCTTATTTCAAAGCCCTATACCTACCGTTAGGTATGTATGCCTTGCGTATTGTCGAAGATATTGATCAGGCTGAGGACACAGTGCAGGAAGCATTCGCAAAGGCTTGGATACAAGTAGAGGGCGGCGCTGAGATTGGCAATTTCAAGTCATACATTTACCGGATGGTCAGAAATGAAGCTATTTCCATTCTCCGTCAGCGTAAAACAAATATTGCCATCGAGGACGCAGGAGATGTCCCCGAAGAACAGGTTGACACCTCTGAACGCGATGCAAAACTGTGGGCAGCCATCGATGACCTCCCCGACCGATGCCGTGAAATATTTCTTATGAGTAAGCGCGATGGCCTATCAAATCAGGAAATCGCCGACGAGCTCGGGTTATCTGTCAGCACTGTGAAAAATCAGATGTCAAAAGCCTTTGACAAATTACGTACCGCCCTCTCCGAGCATCCTAAAGCGTTTTTCCTCCCCTTTCTATAAAAAATCTATTTTCTAATTTTAGAATAGTACTTTTTTCAATTGCTCGCGTCATAGTGGTAAAACAGAGCTGCCCACGGCAGATACTATTAAAATTTTATCACAATGAAACGCTACATCATCATTATGCTTCTTATCGCCATGGCCGCTACAGCAATGGCACGTCAACCTGAACGTGGTTACCGCGGATTTCTCGACTGGAATAACGATATCGCAACCGAACGCTATGATGACGACCTGAAAATTACTAATTACTATTCGGGTATATCAACGAGCCATGGCTATCAGTTCAATCCAAATATATTTCTTGGAGTCGGAATCGGAGTAGAAAATTACCGCTCTCTTAACAGATATATAATCCCGGCCTATCTTCATCTACGTACCGATCAGAAATTTGGAATTTTCACTCCTTTCGGCGAAGTCAGAATAGGATATAATCTCACTGATGGTGGTGGCATCTACTTCTCCCCCGCTATTGGCTACCGTTTCAATTGGGGACGAAAACTCGGAGTCAACCTTGGTGTCGGGCTAACTGTGAAAGGGAATAAAGTAGACATCTATGAGTTCTCATACTATGACGGCACGTATATCATCCAGAGTCTTAAGAGAAAAAATGAGACAAAATGTCTGTTTGCCATTCGCCTTGGCATTGATTTTTGACAACTATGAAAGAGTCTGATATTAAATTCGTAGCACGTCATTACCGTCAAGGGGCATTTTCGACCTCCGCCGGATGGCGAAAACTCGGAATAACCGCGTCTACATGGTGGAGCAAATCCAAAATCGCAGCTGCAATAGCCGGAGTTGTCGTTTTAGGCGCTACCGCCTCAATCATAATCAACAGGCATTTCATAACCGGTACTTCTGCTGGCAATGAAATAACCACATCTACTCCCGCTACGACACACATCGTCAAGGCCATAGATTTTGTCGACACCCCCCTACCGGCGGTAGTAGAGGAGATAAATCGTGTATATGATGTCAACGTCACAAATCTCCCTGATGAAGCGTCGTCATATCGCCTAACACTTCATTATCAAGGCAATGCTACCGATTTGATAAACACTATCAACGATATCCTTGACACTGACATGCAAATCGAAGAATAATGAGACGTATCATAGTTATAATTTGTATCATCTGTTGCTGCACCATGTCATCTGTAGCACAAAAAGTCACTTTGCATGTCCAGGATGAATCCGCCGAGTTGGTATTCCGCGATCTCATGCGGCAGACCGGCAAAAACTTCGTGTATTCCTCTGACCTGCTTACCGGACTTAGAGTTACAATTGATGCCAACCGCAAACCCCTCAAGAAAGTATTGGCTCAAATGTTCCGTAATTCTGACATTGAATATAAGATAAAGGGCAATGATGTCATGCTCAAACGCAAACCAAAAGAGAAAAGGACTCGCATACCGGTGTTGAAACGCACTATCCCGACACCTGTCAAAGCTGAAATCCCGCCCACTCTCCTTGACGAGGTAGTGGTTGTCTCAAGCCTTGAAGCCCCCGCAGTGGAAACCGCCGAAATAGGAGCTAAAAAACTGACAATGGAAGAGATTCTCAATACGCCTACCCTTTTTGGTGAACATGATGTGATAAAGGCATTACATTTACAACCCGGCATAACAGAAGGGACCGAAGGAATGGCAGGCATGAATGTGCATGGCGGAAATTCTGATGAAAATATGTATCTGTTAGATAACGTCCCCTTATACCATGCCAACCATTTCGCAGGATTATTCTCAGCCTTCAATGCCGATGCCATACATCATATAGATTTTTTCAAATCATCAGTACCGGCTAAATACGATGGCCGCCTATCCTCTTTTCTTGATGTCAAACTTCGCAATGGCTCTCATGATGGTCATCATGGCTCAGCAAAACTCGGGCTGACATCCGGTTCTTTTAATGTAAGCGGTCCGATAGGCAAGTCAACAACCTATCTGTTAGCATTACGCAAATCCTGGTATGAACTACTCACTATGCCCATTGTGGCTCTCGCCAATTCAGACACATACGAAAAAATTAAATTTCAATACTATTTCATGGATCTGAATGCCAAACTAACGCATAAATTCTCCAAACAGACAAACGGATTCCTTAGCATCTACTTTGGCGACGACCTACTGAAAACAGGATCTAAAGACACCGACCCTGACATAAACGGATGGTATGATGATGACAACTTCCGGTTCCATTGGGGCAACCTCATGATACATACCGGCATCAACCATACGATACGCCCATCCATGACAGCCGAATTTTCCGCTTCATACACTCGCTTTTTCTCCAGCATGAAACATTACGAGTATTACAAGGAGTCCTTTAACGAAACGGACAACTTAACCATCACAAACCTCAGGACAAACAATAATATCAGCGACTGGACACTGCGCGGAGATTTCAACTGGACACCTTCAGGGAATCACCATGTAAGATTCGGAGCCAATTACGTGCATCATTCCTTCCTACCTGTCAAGACATCTCGCAAGATATCTTTCAATGACCTGACATCCACTTCAAGGGACTCGACTGAAAGATATGAAGCCAATGAATTTAATGCTTATATAGAGGACTCATGGGCCATAAATGAGAAATTCCGGGCCAACATCGGCATACATGCCTCCGGATCCTATATTGACTCCCGCTTGCGCCATGGCATAGCCCCTCGTGCATCCATAAGCTACCGTCCATATCCGGATATCGCGGTGAAAGCGGCCTATTCCCGGACCACACAATACATACATCAGCTAACGCAAAGCTATCTGGCACTTCCGACTGACCAATGGATACCTATCACAGGGAATTTCAAGCCGCAGACCGCCGACAAAATTTCATTAGGAGCCTATTGGCAATCAACAAGTGGCACATATTCCCTCTCTGCGGAGGGTTATTATAAATGGTCACATAACCTTATCGAATACAAAGACGAATATTATCTCTACAATCCCATTGAGATGTGGAACTCGACATTAACCACAGGTCACGGGACCGCCAAAGGCATCGACCTGAAAGTAGGGAAAAACACCGGAAAACTGACAGGCCACATCAGCTATTCACTTGGTTGGGTCGACCGTACATTTAAGGATAAAAACGGTGGCGTAACCTACCCTGCCCGCTTTGACAATCGCCATACCATCAACATATTTCTCAATTGGCAGCCAAGCGATAAAGTTAATATAAGCGCAGCCTGGACAGGTCATTCCGGCAACAAGTTCACACTAATGCCACAAGTGTGGACAGGCCTCGATACACCCGACAGCCCCATTGATGATATGGTTCCGTTAAAAGAGAAAATCAACAATTATCAACTCCCATTCTATCATCGTCTTGATCTTGCGATAACAGTCAAAAACCGTCGTGGCTACTGGACTTATAGTTTTTACAATGCCTATTGCCATCTGAATACCGTAGCCATAAGACAGAGTCACGACAAAACCGGCAAACCGATATTCCAGAAAGTCAAACTTTTACCAATCATCCCCTCCATATCATACACATGGCTATTCTAAACCGACTGGCAACCACCTGCCTACTGCTTATGCTGACTGCTTGCTATGAGCAATTTACCCCCGATATAAATATCACGCCAGTGCTATGCGTCAATTCACTCATCACTGCCGGAGAGCCTATTTGCGTTGATGTAACCCACACCCAGCTTTACACCGACACCTCCTGGAATAAACCGGAGGTAGCCGATGCCGTCATTAAAATATATGCGAACGGTGAATTGAAAGATCCATCCTACCTTCCGGCCGAAGGAGACGCTATCAAAATCACGGTCGAAAGTGCTACCTATGGCTATGCCGAAGCCGAAGTCACAGTTCCGGTCCACCCCACGATCCAAAATGTAGAATGGACGCCAACCCTACAGAATTACTGGCACAACGAAATACCGGATTATTCAATGCTCGCAGACATCACCTTCAACATTCTGGTAAAATTCCAATTCTCCGACCCGGTCGACACACGCGATTATTACCACTTAACATACTCTGATTTCTATAACAACGGATATGACGGCGACTACGATCCAGACTATAATGTGTCACATCCTATCAACTCCACCACGTTCTGGAGTGGGACGTTTGAATATGATTCCGAACCTATATTTTCCGAGCACATAGGGATATTTGAATCTGTTATGGGAAGTGATTCATTCGGATTCACATTTTTCACCGACACTCAGTTCAGCGGGGAACCCTACACCTTGCATCTCCAATTCACAAATGCAATCTACCGTGTCAACTCCATTCAATACAATCCCGACCTTTTTGATTGTGGCCTTACAATCACACTCTCGTCAGTATCCGAGAGCTATTACAAGTGGACTAAATATCTATGGCAAAGAGAAAACGGTTATATCGGAGAACTTGGCGACATAGGTCTCGGAGATCCCTTATGGGCTTATAGCAATGTGTCAACCGGAGCCGGAATTGTAGCAGCACGGACTCCTCAGTCATACAATATTAATCTGAAAGACTATCTTGAAGAAACATTCTTCTCAAACAAGGGCTCTGTCAATCAGCCAACCCGCTAAAGGATAGGGCTCAAGAGCCTGTAAATTGATTCACGCACCTTGTCAAAACGAGGTCGTCTGTTCCATTCTCCAATCTTCACCCGCACGCACTCTTTCGCATCCTCAAAAAACTGATCAGCCAGACTGCGGGCGGCTTCCGAGGAATACATGACAATATTCTCCTCGAAATTGTGCTCGAAACTTCTGAAATCAAAATTCGTAGAGCCAAGGGTGGCAAAATCATCATCCACCACCAATACCTTGCCATGAAGCATCCCTGCCTCATATAGGTATATCTTAATGCCGGCAAGCAGGCACTCTTCCACATAGCTCTGCGAAGCGTAGGTCAGAAGCGTTGAATCAGCCTGACGTGGCAACATCACACGCACATCGACACCTGATAGTGCAGCGCTCTCCAAGGCTTTAAGCAACCCTTCGCTCGGAAGGAAATAAGGTGTCTGGATCAGCACTCGCCTTTTTGCATTTGAGATAGCCTTGAAGAACAGGAGTGCCATATTGCCCCACCGGTTCGTAGGACCTGACGTGACAAGCTGCACCGGGACATTAGCTATGGCACCGCCTCTACCTTGAGCCACAGAACTCACCTCGTCACACAACAACGGTTGGCCCATGAACTTCCAATCCACAGCGAAATTATATTGCAATCCCGCAACTGCCGGACCGGTGATTCGCGCTGCTGTATCTCTCCACTTCTTAAACGGCCTTCCGTTTATATAGCGATCCGCGACATTCATTCCGCCTATGTAGCCTATTTTTCCATCTATCACAACCACTTTCCTATGATTGCGCCAATTGACCCTGTTTATATGATTAGGGAAAACAAGGCGGAAGAAAGAATGCACCTCCACCCCATACTCTTTCATTCGTTGGAAAAAATCGCGTCTTCGTGCATCAAATGAACCGATGTAATCATAAATCACTCTCACCTTTACTCCGGCAAGGGCACGGTCCACAAGAATATCGCGCAATTCTCGGCCCAGTTTGTCATTTGCAATAATATAGAACTGCAGATTTATATATGACTCTGCCCTACGCAGATCATCAAAGAGAGCTTTGAAATGCGTGGCCCCATCATTATAGATTTCAATTTCATTGGCCGAATATATTAAAGCACCGGCCACAGAATAGCCAAGCCTTATCAGCTGGCGGTTTTCTATCGAAATCTCGCGGTCAAGTTTAGGCAACGGCTGAGTAGCCTCTTGCTGAAGCAACTTACGGCGGTTGCGACGCGAAATCATCTTCACATTTTTGATGCTGCGTCCGAAAAAGAAATAGAGGACCACTCCCCCCACCGGAAAAAGCAAAAGCCCGGTAACCCAAGCCAATGACTTCAGGGGATTGCGGTTTTCACTCAGCACAATCCCTATCACACACATTATCAAAAGTCCGTAAGCCACCAAAAGGCCCCACCAGAGGCCTCCCCATGCGCCAAAAATAAACGAGGTGAGCATTACAAAATCAGTCATTAATTAGTATGGACAACGTGTCAGAATAGGTTGCTAATATAGGTTCGTCTGCCACAAAGTTAACTTATATTATAAATTTAACAAAGGATATTTGAGAAAATTTGAGAATTTATTTCTAATTTCGTGGTCAAGTTTATCCCAAAACTCACATCTATAATGAAATTCGGATTTCTTCGTTTAGCAGCTGCTGCCCCGCAGGTCAAAGTGGCCGACGTGGCTTATAATATAAAGAACATCAAGGATAAAATCCTCGAGCTTGACCGCCATGGGGTGGAGATTGCTGTCCTGCCCGAAATGTGCGTGACGGCTTATACATGTGGCGATTTTTTCCATAATTTCACATTGCTTGACGCCGCCGAGAAAGCCCTTCTTGACCTCAAGGAATTTTCCAAGAACGTAGGGACTCATTTCGCTGTAGGTGTACCGGTGAGATGCAATGGTTCTATCTACAACTGCGCAGCGCTATTCCGTGGCGGAATGCTTAACCTTGTAGCCAAATCCTATATCCCCAATTATAATGAATTTTACGAGCGTCGCTGGTGGCGTCCGTTACCATTAGGAATAACCTTGCAGGCCCCTATAGGTGGCGAATCAGTCGAAATAAGCACCGGCCGGATTTTCCATTCCCATGGTGTAAAAATAGGCATCGAGATATGCGAAGATCTTTGGGTGCCAATACCTCCGTCATGCCGGCTTGCCATGGGGGGAGCACAAGTAATCCTCAATCTCTCAGCATCTGACGACCTGATAGGTAAATACGCTTACCTGAAATCGCTGATACAGCAGCAATCAGCCAGATGCCTGTGTGCATACGCATATGCCGGAGCCGGATGGGGAGAATCATCCACCGACCTCACATTTGATGGGAAAGCCATCATTGCCGAAAACGGCAGCATCCTTGCCGCCAATAAGCGGTGGGAGCCCTCCGACAACACTGCGATTGTGGATGTCGACATCCATGCTCTCGACCGTGATCGTATGCACACCACCACTTTTGCCGACTGCGCCGCCAACGAATGCAAGGAAATCACCATTGAGCCAATTCCAGATGGCCTCTACTGCTCTGATGAAACCCAAGGGCCTGCGCAACTGCTCAGAACCATTGACCCACGCCCCTTCGTCCCTACTGAGGATGCAGCCATAGACATGAGGTGCGATGAAATCACCAACATCCAGGTGGCCGGGCTGGCAAAACGGCTTGATGCCATCAATTGTAAATCATTGGTGGTAGGTATTTCCGGTGGTCTTGACTCCACACTTGCACTCTTGGTAGCGGTTAAAACATTTGACCGCCTGAATCTTGACCGCAAAGGTATCGTTGGAATCACCATGCCTGGATTCGGCACCACGTCACGAACCCACGACAACGCTGTTGCATTAATGGAGGAGCTCGGTGTGACCGTCCGTGAAATATCGATTGCCGACGCCGTAAACCAGCACTTCAGCGATATAGGACATGATGCCTCCGTCCACGATGTCACTTATGAAAACTCCCAGGCACGCGAACGCACCCAGATACTTATGGACGTGGCCAACCAGACCGGAGGGATAGTGCTTGGCACCGGTGACCTCTCGGAACTCGCTCTCGGCTGGGCCACCTACAATGGCGACCACATGTCTATGTATGGTGTAAACGCAGGAGTTCCGAAAACACTTGTCAAGTATCTTGTTAACCACTTTGCCATACAGCATCCTGAAGGCTCACGCATAAGATTATTGTTGCTCGACATAATCAATACACCAATAAGTCCGGAATTGATTCCTGCAGACGAACAAGGCAACATCAAGCAGAAAACCGAGGATCTGGTCGGCCCGTATGAACTGCACGACTTTTTCCTTTACTATATGTTGCGCTATGGTTTCACTCCTGAACGAATTTATTATCTCGCACGTCATGCCTTCACTCCGAAAGAATATGACTCAGAGACCATAAAGCATTGGCTTGCAATATTTATGCGCAGATTCTTCAATCAACAGTTTAAACGCTCGTGCCTTCCTGACGGCCCGAAAGTCGGCTCCGTATGCCTCTCACCGCGCGGTGACTGGCGCATGCCGTCTGACGCGTCATCGGCCCTTTGGAAATAAACGGACACAACTTTGACAATGAAAAAAATCGGACTGCTTCCACGCGTAGCCATTGCCATCTTAGCCGGCATCTTAATTGGTTTTATAGCCCCGATGTGGTGTGCCAGAACATTTGCCACATTCAACGCGATATTCTCTCAATTCCTCGGATTCATGATTCCCATGATCATAGTGGGATTCGTGGCACCTGCCATTGCCGACATCGGTGCAAAAGCTGGAAAATTGCTTGTTGTCACAGCTGCTATAGCTTATTTCGCGACATTTTTTGCCGGAATACTGTCATATTTCACCGGATCGTTATCCTTCCCGGCCCTCATAGCCGGAGAAGAGGGCGTAGCGATTACTGAGGACAGCACTCAAATACTCCCTTTTTTCACAGTTGAAATGCCGCCGTTAATGACTGTAATGACAGCGTTGGTGCTTGCATTCATGATGGGGCTCGGCATCGCTTTTTCATCAGGCAAAGCTCTCAAACATGGATTTGAAGAATTTCGCGATATTGTGGGGAAAACCATTGACACAGCCATCATCCCTTTACTGCCAATCTATATTTTCGGCATATTCCTGAACATGACCGTGGAGGGACAGGTAGGCATGATTCTAAAATGCTTCCTCAAGATAATTGTCATCATCTTCATACTCCATGTGTTCATTCTGGTGCTTCAATATTGTATAGCCGCATTGTTCTCCCGTCAGAATCCGTTCAAAATGCTTAAGACAATGCTACCGGCCTACTTCACGGCTTTAGGCACACAATCCTCAGCCGCAACCATCCCTGTCACTCTCCGTCAGACAATAAAAATGGGCGTTCGCGAAGATATCGCAGGATTTGTGGTGCCTCTATGCGCCACAATACACATGAGCGGAAGTACGCTTAAAATCGTGGCATGCGCTTTGGCACTTATGATTATGCACAATCAGCCACATGACCTTGGGCTTTTCTGTCACTTCATAGGAATGCTCGGAGTCACCATCATCGCCGCTCCGGGTATTCCTGGTGGGGCAATCATGGCGTCAATCGGATTGCTGCAAAGCATATTAGGTTTCGACGAGCAAATGGTGGCCATGATGATCGCCCTTTACATAGCCATGGATAGTTTCGGGACAGCTTGTAATGTAACTGGCGATGGTGCTCTTGCGGCAATCATAAACAGAATCTTCCCTCGCAGTGATTCGGAAACTCCCGATACTCACCACATTACACAAAAGCCGGTGTGAGAGCCTTGATTTTTTTCATAAAATAGTGTAACTAAATTCTACTCTTTCCGTCTAATATATGAAAACGTAATCCTCACTATTTATGAAAAAATCAATACTGACATTCATCCTTGCAGTTGTCGCCGGAGTTTTCAGCATGTCGGCCGACACAAAAACAGTTAACATCTCCACCGCCTATACAGGCATCCATGTATCTGCAGGAGTTAAGGTGACTTATCTGCCTGGTAAGACCAAAAGCACCACCATCACCATTGATGGCCCAGCTGACCGTATAAATAACATTCAGGCATCAGTCACAGACAAATCGCTCAACATCACTGTGGTAAAAAACAAGAATATGCGTGCTGGCAATTTGGCCAAAGGCGTCACCATCACAGTCAGAGGCCCACTCGTACCCAACATCGCAGCTTCATCAGGAGCAACCATCACCTCTTCTAAATGGTTTGAATTCAAGAAATCAGCGGTTAATCTTGCCGCAAGTTCATCCGGTGATATCATCTTCCCAATTATCAAATGTAAAACAATCAACATTGCGGCATCCTCATCCGGCAATATAAAATTACAGTCCGTAAACGCCACATCCGTTAATTTGGCTGCATCTTCATCTGGCGATGTAAAGGTAGACGAAGTCAAGGCACCGACAGTCAACGCGGCTGCCTCCTCATCTGGCGATGTCAGAGTCAACACACTCACAAGTACCACCTTGAACGCCACAGCTTCTTCAAGCGGTGACACAAAGGTATCACAGTTGAATACTACCAGCCTCAATTGCGTTGCCTCGTCGGGAGGAGACATTACATTGGCAGGGAAAGCCCAGACTGGCACATTCCATGCTTCATCAGGCGGAGAAGTGGAAGCTTGGAATCTTGATGTGAAGCAGACCAACGTCCGCCAATCCTCAGGCGGCTCGGTACATCTGAGATAATCCCATTGACATAATCATTAACGAAAGGCCGGAAGAAGAGCACATAGAGCCCATCTTCCGGCCCTCTCTTTAAAAAATCAGCAAGTACACACATCGGAAAGAGAAAAAATGTGTAACTTTGAATCCTCGTTGGTTACATCCATTCTATTTTATTAAGGAGACTGACGATAAAATAAACCGGTTATCTGTCACAATGAGCGAACCTCAACTGAAAAGCAAAACAGCCAAGGGGCTATTGTGGGGAGGGATTGGCAATGGTGCTATGCAGTTGCTTAATCTCTTCTTCGGCATATTCCTGTCAAGGCTTCTCAGCCCGGCCGATTATGGAACTGTTGGTGCGCTGACCATCTTTTCAGCTACCGCCGGCATATTTGCCGAAAGTGGATTCACACTTGCAATAGTCAATAAGAAGACCATTAGCGACGACGACTACAATGCTGTCTTTTGGTTCAATCTCGTTGCAGGGCTCGCGTTCTACTTGTTGCTATTCGCTTTAGCACCCGCTATAGCTGCATTTTACCGCATGCCTGAAATGATACCTCTTGCCAGGTTCTTGTTTTTAGGATTCTTCTTTGGAAGTACAGCCGCAGCACCAACTGCTTATTTCTTCAGGAACCTAAAAGTCAAAGAGCGAAGTCAGATTCAGATTATAGCAATCTTCGTGTCAGGGACAGTCGGTGTTATCTGCGCAGCATGTGGATGGGGTTATTGGGGCATAGCCATGCAGACCGTACTCTACTCAGGGGTTAATGCCCTTTGTATATGGATTCGCTGCCCCTGGCACCCTACCCTGTCATTCAAGATGCCGGCTCTGTTGAGCATGCTGCCATTCAGTAGCAAGCAACTGTTCACCTCGCTATTTACCCATATCAATAACAATTTTTTTTCGGTTCTTCTCGGTCGCTTCTACGGAATGCGGGAGACTGGCTATTATACCCAGGGCAGTAAATGGACCACAATGGGTTATTCAACCATATTCGGGATGATTAACAGCGTGGGGCAACCTGTGTTCCGGGAGACGATTGACGATCCTGAAAGGTTGCAGCGGGTCTTCTATAAAATGCTTCGGTTCACTGCATTTGTCAGCTTCCCGGCCATGTTTGGACTTGGTATAATTGCCGAAGAACTCATAGTACTCACCATTACTGCCAAATGGCTTCCTTGTGTCCCCGTCATGCAGATCCTATGTGTTTGGGGGGCATTCATGCCGATCGCCACGCTTTATTCCAACCTGTTCAATAGTTTGGGACGACCAAATATATACATGTGGAACACCATTGCCCTCGGTCTGCTGCAGCTTGTGAGTGTGCTTATCAGTTACCGGTGGGGACTTCAAGCCATGTTAGTAGTCTATACTTCAATAAATGTGTTGTGGCTCTTTGTATGGCATCATTTCGGCAATCAATACGCAGGGTTGCGACTCTGGAAAGTGCTCACCGACATTGCACCTTATCTGTTAATCTCACTATTGGTAATGGCTCTGACCACTTGGATGACTCGGCCCATATCTTCTCCCCTCCTATCGCTGATTGCAAAAATAGTTATCGCAGCATCACTTTATACCCTGCTCATGTGGCGTCTGAATTCAGTAGTTTTCCGTGAGACGATTCAATACTTATTTAAACGAAAATCATAGATACCGTTTACCGCTATGCTTGAAAATGTGACAGTAATTATACCGGCCCATAACCGACCTGAACGGCTCCAACGTCTGCTGGACTACTACAGCGGCACCGACATACGTATCCTGATCCCAGATTCATCTGATACACGTTTCAGCGGGAAGTTGGATTCACCCAACATAACCTACGTACACCGCCCCAAAGAACACATGTTGGTCAAAGTAAGAGAAGTGTTACCACTCATCTCCACCGATTATGTCCTATATTGTGCCGACGATGATTTCGCTGTCCCCGCAGGAATAGCCAAGATGGTGCAATTTCTTGAACAGAACAAGGATTACAGCATAGCACAAGGACATTACCTCACATTCACGCCTGAACAGAATGGCAAAGTGACATTCTATCCGAGATATATTCGTAATTTCCTCAACAAGATATCCGATGATAATGCGAAAGCCAGACTCGCTCATGAAAAAGGGATGTATGCCTCCATGCTTTATGGTGTTACCAGAACAGAAGTCTTCCGGACCATCTACGGCTACTGCTTTAATGAGCAAGGCAACCTCCGGTATAAGAATTTATTCTTGGCTGAGGAATTTTTCAACCATGCAGTGCTAATCCAAGGCAAATATGCCACTCTTCCCTATTTTTTCAGCGCACGCGAGCGCATCAAGGGATCAGCAACTGAAACCACTACCCCGCTTTCGGTGATAAAAAATTCACCGGTCTACAAGGATGAATATGGTGGTTTCATCACAGCCTTAGCTTTGATGTTGGCCGACAAGGAAGGCATTGAGATCAAGGATGCCGAGGAGTATATGCGCTACATCAGCGCTTGCCCCATGGACAGCCCAAGCGTCATATTTAAACGTAAGGTCAATTCTTTTATTTCGAAGCACAGGCTTCTTCATTGGGCATCACAGCTCTCGGAATGGAGGTATCACCAGAAAGGGTTGAAGGCAGTGAAAGGTATGGCCAGTTATCCATGCACCTTCACCACCTCCGATACAGAAGCTATACTCCGTGCCATCAATGGCTGACGGAGAGTTTATTGCTCTATTTGCGAAACTTTCAAGCCCACAGAACGATTCTTAATCTCTGGCGAGCCCTTATAGTAAATCTTAGTTGAGCCGGCACCGAGAATCGAGAGTTTATCCACAGCCCAAAGCCCTATTGAGCCGGTTCCGCTTGCTTTCACCGAGACATCCTTAGCGCACAGACCGTCTCCTTGAATAACCCCTGTTCCCATAAAGGAATATTTTGCCTTCTCGCATTTTCCGTCCACAACCAAAGTGCCATGACCGGTAGAAATCTTGGCGTTTACTTCTGTTGCATCCAAATTGCGCACCGAAAGTCGGCCATTACCCATCAATGTCGCCGAAATCTTGGGACCTTTGGCTATGGTAAGTACCCTAACGGTAGAGTCGCCTGAATTTTCAATCTTCGTCAGATACGATGAATAAACAGTCACTACCGGCATATCCTTCATTCCCACACTTTCGGTGGAAATCTGCATCACTAACTTACGGTTATTATTATTGAAGATGAATGACGAGGCTTGACGAGGCAGACAGGTAAACACGGCCAGCCCTGCCGAATCAGGATTACAACGGTAATCCACATTTATCCCATCCACCACTTTAAGCTCGTCAAATTCGCCCACCTTAAGCTCATATTTTGTGAGATTCTGAGCATGAGCCATGACACCACAAATCAGCATCAGAAATAAAATTGTTTTTTTCATAGACATTTATGTTAAGGGATTGATTGGTTGATTATTATTTATAATATCCTCCACCCGCTCAAGTATTTCAAAAAGAGAGTCGAGTGTGGATGCACGCAACATCTCGATCCTGAGGGGCCGGAAATTGGCTATACCCTTGAACAAAGGAGAGGCCGCCAGATGACGGCGTATATGGAGTATGCCCCTCACTTCATCAATTCGGTCCACGCTTTCAATAATCTGTCGGCGCAACAGCCCAAATTTCTCAGAATTTGAGATAGCCACGCCAACCTCTCCATCCAGCAACTGGCGGATCTCGCGGAATATCCATGGCGCCCCGATGGAAGCTCGGCCAACCATCACTCCGTCCACCCCATAGCGGCTGAACGCCTCCTTTGCAAGCTTTGGCGAGGTTATATCACCGTTGCCAATGAGAGGGATATTCAATCTCGGATTCTCTTTTACACGAGCTATCATTTCCCAATCGGCCGAGCCGGTATACATCTGCGAACGTGTGCGTCCATGTACTGTCAAAGCCTGAATACCGCAATCCTGTAATTGCTCAGCCAGATCAACGATTATTTTTGATTCGTGATCCCAACCGAGGCGAGTCTTTACGGTGACAGGCAGATTGACTGCTTTGACCACAGCACTCGTGATAGCCAACATCTTCGGTATGTCGCGGAGCATGCCTGCTCCGGCTCCTTTTCCGGCGACCTTTTTAACAGGACAACCAAAGTTTATGTCAATGATATCAGGCTTAGCAGCCTCCACAATCTTGGCAGCCTCTACCATCGACTCTACGTCACGACCATAAATCTGAATAGCCGTCGGCCTCTCCATCGGATCGATGGCCAACTTACGTGTGGTAGCAGGAATATCGCGTATAAGGGCATCGGCACTTACAAATTCGGTATACACCATGGAAGCCCCCTGCTCCTTGCATATCAATCGGAACGAACGGTCGGTGACATCCTCCATAGGAGCAAGCATCACCGGAGTGGGACCTAAATCAATAGTGCCTATTTTCATGTGGATATTCTTCTGATTGGTTTATTGGTACTACAAAATTAAGCAAAATATCCCAACAGCGCTATATTTTTGTCCGGAAATACCACAAAATAAGAGAATGAAGCCAATCGCTACTTACGTCATTCATACCTTAGTCCATGCTCACTATCGTCAATGAAGACCGTAATAAAAAATGCCGCAATCCATTAATTGCAGCATACAAAAAAAGAAGCTGGTCGCTCTGAGAGCAATCAGCTTGATTTTTTCTTAGAGAAAATTGTTGAATCTGAATTATTCAGCTACAACAGTAGTGTCAGCAGGAGCAGCTACGCTATCAGCAACAACGCTATCAACGGGAGCAACTTCTTCAACAGCAACTACTTCTTCAGCTACAACTGCAGTGTCAGCTGCTTCAGCCTGCTTGTCAGAAGAACCGCAAGAGAAAAGTGATGCGCTGAATACAACAGCGAGTAATAAAACTAACTTTTTCATTTTCTTTTTGATTAAATTATAAAACAATTTTAAGCTTCAAAAACGCCACAAAGGTACGACAAAAAACCAAGATACCAAACTTTTTTTAGTCTTTTTTTTGCCGAATTTTGATTTTTAGCTAAAAAACTTAAAAATTTGTAACTTTATCCCCGATTTTTTAACATTTAATCCCCTTTGTCTCCATCGCATTCAGTTTCAACCCCCGGCCATACCCACAACAAAAATAGCATATAGGTTGCAACCATCATTTTTTTACATTAAATTTGCATTAAAATAAATATATATAATTGCAATATGCTTGCTAAACGCATCATACCCTGTCTTGACGTCAAAAATGGGAGAACTGTAAAAGGTGTTAATTTTGTCGGACTGACCGATGTCGGCGATCCGGTCGAGCTTGGTGCCAGATATGCGGCAGAAGGAGCCGACGAGCTGGTTTATCTCGATATCAGTGCATCACTGGAAGGCCGAAACACTTTCGCCCAACTTGTCAGCCGCATAGCTGACCGCCTGAACATCCCCTTCACTGTGGGTGGAGGCATATCATCCATAGATGATGCCTCACGCTTGTTGGATGCTGGAGCTGACAAGATTACCATCAATTCTTCAGCCGTGCGACGTCCTGAATTAATCAGTGAGATTGCCACCCGATACGGAAGTCAATTTGTGGTAGTAGCCATCGATGCCCGCTTAACCGATGGAGTGTGGCAAGTGACAACCCATGGCGGAAGCCGGCTAAGCGACCGTGAGCTATTCACATGGGCCAAGCAGTCGGAGGATATGGGCGCAGGAGAGATTATGTTCACCTCCATGAATCACGACGGCACACGCGAAGGGTATCCATGCGAGACTTTCGCCCGGCTTGCCGACACGGTGTCAATCCCCATCATCGCCTCAGGAGGAGCCGGCAGCGTAAAGGACATTGCCGATGTGCTCACCGAGGGGCGTGCCGACGCTGCGCTCGCCGCATCCATCTTCCATTATGGCGAAATATCCATCGCAGAATTGAAACGCCAACTGGCTGCACAATCAATACCGGTCAGACTATAAACAAGTAAGATATCATGCACACATTATTAAATATAATATGGGTAGTATTTGGAGGCTTAATGATAGCTTTTGAATATGCCGTCTCAAGCATTCTGATGATGATAACAATCATAGGCATACCCTTCGGACTCCAATCGATGAAACTCGCCATGGTCGCATTATGGCCATTCGGGACAGATATCACCAGCACAGGCTGCCCTAACGGTTGTCTGGCCGGCATAATGAATATCATCTGGTGGATAGTTGGAGGAATCGGTATCGCCCTCACCCATCTTGTTTGGGGTATTGTTTTTTGCATCACAATAGTTGGCATCCCTTTCGGGCTGCAACATTTCAAATTAATGCATCTGGCCCTCTTCCCATTCGGGAAAGCCATAAATTAAACATAGTCTGTTATTCTCAAAATAAAAAATTCACATGGATATGACTTTTGACCATTTCAATCTTGAGAAATGTGTCGACGGATTACTCCCGGTAATAGTCCAGGATGCAGTGACGCTGAAAGTACTGATGCTCGGCTACATGAACCGGCAGGCTTATGAGAAAACCATCGAGACCGGAAAGGTAACCTTCTATAGCCGCACACGTAATGAGTTGTGGACTAAGGGCGAGACAAGCGGGAATTTCCTTGACGTAGTTGACATATACTCCGACTGCGATAATGACACACTGCTTATAAAAGCAAATCCACATGGTCCCACATGCCACCGTGGCACTACCTCATGCTTTGACACTCCGGCTGAAGAGGGCTTCATCCGTTCACTCTCCGCACTTATCGAGCGTCGCCATCGTGAAATGCCTGAAAACAGTTACACCACCAAACTCTTCATCAAAGGCGTGAAAAAAATCGCCCAGAAGGTCGGCGAAGAGGCCGTGGAATCAGTTGTGGAAGCTGTAGATGGCAATCGTGACCGTTTCACCTATGAGGCATGTGACCTGATATATCATCTTCTCGTGCTCATCGAACAAATGGGCATCACACTTCCTGAACTTGAAAAAGAATTGCTCCGTCGCCACAGTTGAGCATCGACATGACAAAATCATGGACATTTAATCACATAATTCAAGCCGTCTCTTATGCGGTTAACATCAGCAATAATCATATCTATCATTGCACTATTATCACATGCTCAGACACTGCATGTTGACAATGACCTCTCCCACTGGGAGGCTAACATATGTGCCGGGCTGAATAACGACGGATATCAAGTAGACTTTGGAGCCATTTACTTTCCTCTCCAATATATAGGCATCAAAGCCAACATTGGTACGGCCGGAGAAATCGAAACAATAGAGGATTGGGGTAATGATGACTGTATCACACACCACGAATACGCCGTAAGGTTTAAATTTATCCCGGCCATAGTGCTGCGCTCTCCGAGGATAATCAATTGGAAAAGCCAAGACGCAGGATTTTATCTGTTCGCCGAGCCGGGTCTTATCCTATCCCCCGGCGCCAGTGGTAGCCACAATGCAAAAGTTGTAAATTGGGACTTCAAAGGAGGCGTAAACCTACAACTCGACCGCCTTATATTTTTCATTGGCTACGGCATATCCAACTATAGCCTATATTCAGGCCGCCCCCGAAACTATCATGGATTGCCTGAGCGGAACAACTACATCACTCACTCCGCATTCATCGGAACTGCTTATAAATTCTGATTGATGACGGCCTCCAATTCATCTAACGATTCCCTGCTTGTCAAGACTCCTGAATGAATGTACTTCACCGCACCATCTCGGCCAATCACCACATTCAGGGGCATGACACCGCTTTGTCCAAACTTACCATTAGCTATCCTGTGAGAATCCAGATATGTTATATCGGCCAGATATTCCCACCTTTTGCCACGTGATGAGGCAAAAAAGCGATTCAGATCTGAGACCGCAACGTCTATACATATCGGGACGAACTTAAAATGCGGATTCTCAGAAAACCGTTTCACCACCGATGGTACATATTCTTCCTGCAATTCAAGCAGACAGTTTCCACACCATGTCGCCCAAAATGACAATAAATAGCACTCCCCTTCCCGGATAAAATCAGCACACAGCATCGAGTCCCTATACAGCACCAAATCTATTTGAGGAGCCGCCTCACCGACATTTGCGCTAAGTGTCCGCGACCGGTATTGTACCACCATTCTGCCCAAAGCCTCTTCCATAGCGGCAACCTGCTCCTCAGAACGAGCAACGATTTTATATCCGCCATCGCCCGATGTGGAATCAAGATAATGCGTGAGAGGCAGTTCAACTACTTTTACGCTTACAGAATCAAAATCGAATTCGGCAGTACTCCATCGGAGTGAATCTGGGATTGAAATCCACAGCGATTCAGGGACTTCGGCATTGCCTATATAATAGCGGGTCACTGCGCCACTACTCATGACGATTGCGGCAGCAAACGACGATATAACCAGAAAAATCAGTTTATTCATTGTGCGTCATTATGTTTGATTGTAAATTTGTGCAGCATGACCATCTTAAATCAACTGCGAGAATGAAGCCACCTATGAATGGGCTTCTCGACCAAAATATTGATAGCAATTGAGAGAATGGTTATGATAAGTACCCCAAACAAGAATGTCCCCCACATACCTATACGTTCCGAAACGCAGAAAAAGGCCAAAAGTTGGAGCACCGGAGCATGTACAAGATATATGTTATAGGAAACATTATCACGCAGACCTCCGAATGTGCCCCAACGTCCGACCATTGAAGCCCAAATAACTACTACTCCGAAAGCCAACGGATGGACCAGGATGCTGAAATATGGAATCCAGTCCTGGCACAGCAACAATGCCAAGGCTACCAAAAGCATAGGCCATTTATAACGCATGAACGCATCATAGTAGTAATAAACCATCACCCCTACATAAAAGTACATCATCTGCCCCACAAACTGACGACCAAGAATATAATATATCTCATCACCTGTGTGGCAAAAAAGCCAATCAAAAACCAATCTGTAGGCCGCAGACGACAGATATATGCAGCAGAACATCACAACCGGTCGGCAGCAGATTTTGCGTATCAGCCACACTACTATTGGGACGGATAAGTAGAGCATCCATTCCACTTTCATAGTCCATAATGACACATTGACCGCACCGATTGGCATCCCGCAGAAAACTCCCGGCAATGTCGGTTCAATGAAATTAAGGAAAGTGAGATTTGCTACAAGATATTTCCAAAATTGCGGTGATACGAAATATTCTATGACAGAAAGAGAAGATACGGTGACAAGCCCAAATGCGAAAAGCAGCACCGTAGTCCAATAGGCAGGCAAAAGCCTAACAGCTCGCCGACGCACATATCCCATAGTATGATTCTGCTTCAGAAAACTTCCGTAAATCAGAAACCCACTGAGAGCGAAAAAACCTCCTACTCCCGCATAACTCGTAATAGGAAACCATACATCCCCTCCAACAAGAGTATTAAAATGGGCAACTATTACACTGAATGCAAGGACATACCTCACGACGCCCATATTGTTAGGCACCGGGATTGAGTAAGGGACTATGTTGGGTTTTGGCAGCGCCATTTTCAGCAGATTAAATTTATGCAAAAGTAATAAAATTGCTTTTAAATCCCAATTGGAGTATCATTACGCCTTCTATTTTATATCATCCATATATTACCCTAAATATTTTGCCATTAATGCTAATAGTTGTATCTTTGTAATATAAGCATCCAGTGGGCATGACTGAATACCGATCTTCTACTGGAAGTCAATATTCATTCATCCACAATTCTCATTGCAAGCCTATGCTTGCTGCCGATTAATCAATTATGACACGTTTCTCAATTTTATTGCCTGCACTCCTTGCCGCAGTCATCCCTGTATCAGCACGAACCGTCAGTGGAACAGTAAGAGCCGACCGAGATTCAACAATAATCGCAGGAGCCACTTGCCGCCTAATGGCAAATGACACATTCATCACCGGAGCTACAAGCAATCCTCAGGGTGTGTTTTCAATATCAACCGAGACTAAATCAGGATTAGTCCTCGAAATAAGCATGCCCGGATTCAACAACACTGAGATAATAATTGAGTCAGGAAACAAGGACATCGAACTGGGCGATGTATATATGAACGATGGGGTTAACCTTTCGGAAGTTACGGTCAATGCCAATTATCTGATTGAGTCCAAAGGCCGCACCATCATATATCCATCAGCTGCAGATGTAAAAGCCTCAGCCACATCAATCGGCCTCTTTCAGAAACTCCCTTTGGCCGGGCTCGAAGCCAATCCTATAAACCGCTCACTCAGTGTTGATGGTGGCACTCCCATGATTCTGATAAATGGTGTTCCTTCCACCATCGAGGATGTGAATGCCATCCAGCCAAAAGATATAGCGAAGATAGAATTCTCACTCGTCACTCCTGCCCGATATGCCGACAAAGGCAAAAGCGGTCTTCTGAACATAACTCTTAAAAAGCGTGACGACGGTGGTCAGATATACGCCTGGGGCCGTAGCGCCGTGACCACGACCTTTGTCGACGCCAACGTGCGTGCCTCTTATCATCAGGGCCCTTCACAGTTCACTCTTTCCTACAATCCTTCATGGCGCAACTATCAGGATGTGTACGACAACACCACTGAAAGTTATATCTCCGACGAGTTCAAAGTCGACCTTGAGATGCATGACAGAAATCCATTCAATTACCATTACCATAATCTGCAATTTAAATACGATTACAGCCCCGATCCCACCACCCTCTTCTCAGCCACTTTCAGAATCACGCCAAGTTACGACAAAAGCCGATCCATAGCCCACACAGCCGACAGCCAATTAGGCGAATACGACAACTACAACGTAAGCACAAGCAAGGATCTCGCACCTTCTCTCGACTTGTTTTTGCGCAAGGACTTCAATGACAAAAACTCAGTAGAACTCCAGGTGGTTGGAACATTCAGTTCAAGTGATTTCCGACGCGACAACCAGTATATGTTCGGTGACAGCGAAAAGAACTACATCATGAACGTAGACAGCCGCCGCCGTTCATTAATCAGCGAAATAAGCTATGTGCACCAATTCAGTGACCACACATCCCTCTCGGCAGGATACCAAAACACCATATCCCGAAGCACAAACACGTACCTCTCATCCGACTACAAACCGATTCTTACCGAAAACAACAACTACGTTTATCTGCGTCTTGGCCAACAAATAGGCAGAGTCTATCTCTCGGCAGCCACAGGAGCAAAACTTTTCTGGATTGAAAACGACCTCAACAAACGTCATTTCGTAAAGAACATTTCATCGGCACAAGCTTCATGGAGCATTTCAAGCCAATGGAGATTGGCCGGAGCTTTCAGCTACTCACCAGGTATACCTTCGCTCACAGCCCTTACTGATTATCCTCAGCAGACCACCCCCTACCTGGTGTCAAACGGCAATCCCGATCTTAAAGTTTCAGAGAACTTCCTGTATCAGCTCATGCCGTCCTTTCAATACAAAAAATTCAGCGCCTCGCTTTTGATGAACTACCAAACCATCAACAACTTCACCATGGACGATGTTAGATACATGGGTGACGGACTTTTCCTTTCGCAGACCATCAACGCGCACAGATTCAGAATGACCGGCGGCAACCTGAACATGAAAATAAGCGGTATTGCCGGCTTCGGGATCAATGCTAACCTCGGTCTCAACCATTACAACGCAAGCGGCACCGACTGGAGCCACTCACTCACCTCCTTTAATGCAAGTTTCACTCTATGGTGGAACAAAGGACCTTATACAATCTCCTACTGGCGCAAGATTCCAGGTAAATACCTGCAAGGACATTACGTACGCAAAGATGAAAATGGCGATGCCTTAAGCTTTGAATATCAGCCAAACAAACACTGGACTTTGGGCGCAAGCTGGATGTACATGTTTGAAACCAAAGGCACACAGTATCCTGCATGGAACTACTCCAAGACCAATCCCTCCTACAGGGAGAGATACATCAAGAATAACGGTAACATGGTGGTACTCTCAGTCAGCTACTCAACCGATTTCGGTTCGATATTCCGTTCTGCACGCCGCTCCCTCAACAATTCCGACAGCGGCTCGTCACTGCTGAAAATGTAGTCGCGATAAAACCACACATCACAAATAGATTGACGCCCGATGCTCACTCAGCACCGGGCGTCAATCACTATTTTCAATCAAGCAACTAATTTCGCTTATCTTAGCCTCGGATTAGGCTTTGGCAGAAGCCATGAGGTAGTCATTAATCGATGAGGCGGCTTTACGTCCTGAGGCAATGCAGCGCACCACAAGCGAAGCCCCTGTGGCTGCATCACCAGCGGCGAACACTTTATCCACGCTGCTGCGCAGACTATCGTCCACCATCACGTTGCCTCGCTGATCCTTCTCCACGCCAAGCTGTTCAAGCAATCCCTCAGCCACAGGATTTGTGAACCCCATCGCGAGCAAAACCAGGTCAGCTTTAAGTGTTTCAGTCTTTCCCGAATGCACCAGATTCATGCGTCCGGGGGACTCATCCTTCTCCCATGTCACTTCCTCCACCTCGACCTCCTTTACTTTACCGGACTCATCGGCCACGAATCGGCGTGTATCAAGGAGCCAACGGCGTTCACATCCTTCAAGATGGCTACTCGAAGTCTTTAGTACAACAGGCCAGTAGGGCCACGGAGTGGCAGGATTATCACCCACCGGAGGTTTTGGCATAATCTCAATCTGCGTCACCGACAAAGCTCCCTGACGGCGCGCCGTGCCGACACAGTCGCTACCGGTGTCACCGCCGCCGATTACAACTACATGCTTCCCCTTGGCCGAGATACGCTCGTCACGCGCTATTTCAACACCGGCATTCACCCTGTTCTGCTGCTGCAAAAGCTCAAGCGCGAAATGCACACCCTTGAGATCGCGACCTTCAACTTTAAGATCGCGAGGCACCTCAGCCCCCATGGCAAGACACACCGCATCATAGTCCTTGAGAAGTTGGTCGGCCTTGATATCCTCTCCGACCTTTACTCCACATTCAAACTGAATGCCTTCGGCTTTGAGCAGATTGAGACGACGGTCAATCACACTCTTATTGAGCTTGAAGTCAGGGATGCCGAAACGCAGAAGTCCTCCAGGTGCCTCATTTTTCTCATATACCGTAACGGAATGCCCGCGACGGTTCAGTTGGTTGGCACATGCAAGTCCGGCAGGGCCTGAACCTATGACGGCCACGCGGAAACCTGTACGGTGACGAGGGGGACGAGCCTCGACATATCCCTCACTGAATGCACGCTCCACTATGGCAGCTTCATTCTCACGGATAGTCACCGGCTCATGCTCCTTGTTGAGCACACACCCTTTTTCGCAGAGTGCCGGACAAACACGTCCAGTGAATTCCGGGAAGTCGTCAGTCATGGTAAGGAGCTGATAAGCCCCCTTAATATCATTTTTATACAGCCTGTCCTGCCACTCTGGCTGACGGTTTCCGAGCGGACAGCTCCAATGACAGAACGGCACACCACACTCCATGCATCTTGATGCCTGCAGGCGCCTGTCCTCGGTATTCAAAGTCTGCTCTACCTCTCCGTAATCATTGACGCGGTCATGCACGGGGCGATACCCGGCCTCTTTACGCGGTATATTAAGAAACGCTTTTGGATTTCCCATAAGTTTTTTCAGTCTAATGTTAATGTTTTTTCAATCTACCTCCATAGAGGCTATCTTACGTGCCAGACTGGCCACCTTCTCGTCATGAAGCACCTTCTTATACTCAATAGGAATCACCTTTATGAACTGACCCACATAGTGGTCCCAGTTATCGAGCATAGCCCCGGCCAGCGGGCTATGAGTGTGTTTATAATGGTTGCCTATGAGTCGATAGAGCTCCCGGTTATCGGCCATCTCCTCTATGAGAGACAGTTCCACCATCTCCATGTTGCAGAAATAGTCAAAATCGCCGTCGGGATTCCAGACGTAAGCGATGCCACCGCTCATACCGGCCGCAAAATTTCGGCCTGTCGAGCCGAGCACCACAGTGCGGCCTCCGGTCATATATTCGCAGCAATGGTCACCCACGCCCTCCACTACGGCGGTAGCACCTGAATTGCGAACGCAGAAGCGTTCGCCGACACGACCGTTGATGTATATTTCACCCGAAGTTGCTCCATAAAGAATAGTGTTGCCGGCAATGATATTCTTTTCCGGAGCAAAAGCAGAACCCTGCGGAGGCACTATCACTATCTTACCTCCTGAGAGACCCTTGCCCACATAGTCATTGGCATCACCTTCGAGACGGAATGTGACACCGTGAGCCAGAAACGCGCCGAAACTCTGACCTGCAGCCCCTTTGAATATCGACAAGATGGTATTGTCGGGCAATCCTGCATCGCCATACTTCTTAGCCACCACGCCTGACAACATCGCGCCCACCGAGCGGTCAGTATTTTTAATCGGGAATTCAAGTTCGACAGGCATAGCTGACTCAATGGCCGGGTATGCTCGGCTTATAAGCTCCCTGTCAAGCACATGATCAATATCGTGCTTCTGCCGGGTCACATTCACTATGGCGTTGGTGACACTCTCCTCAGGGACATAGAGGAGTTTGCTGAAGTCAAGTCCCGCGCCCTTGTAGGGAGCCATTTGCGGTTTAGCCATCAGCAAATCGGCACGGCCTATGATCTCATCCATACTTCTCACCCCTATTTCGGCAAGTGTCTCGCGAATCTCCTGCGCAAGGAACTTGAAGAAATTAATCACATACTCGGAACGGCCTACAAAACGTTTACGAAGTTCCTCATTCTGAGTGGCCACACCCACAGGGCAAGTGTTCATGTGACACTTTCGCATCATCACACACCCGAGCACAATGAGTGCACTTGTGGCAAAGCCATATTCCTCGGCGCCGAGCATGGCCATGATGACCACGTCACGTGCACTTTTGAGCTGACCATCCGCCTGGAGTCTCACCTGACCACGAAGATTATTTATAACAAGCGTCTGCTGAGTTTCAGCCAGCCCGATTTCCACCGGCACACCGGCATAGCGAATCGAGCTTGCCGGAGAAGCACCGGTACCGCCGTCACTGCCGCTGATTGTTATGAGGTCACTCTTAGCCTTAGCCACACCGGCAGCGATGGTTCCGACACCGCTTTCAGCCACGAGTTTCACACTCACGTTGGCCGCAGGATTGACATTTTTAAGGTCAAAAATCAGCTGAGCCAAATCCTCGATAGAATAAATATCATGATGGGGAGGAGGAGAAATGAGAGAAATGCCCGGAATGGAATGGCGAGTCTTGGCTATTATTTTATCCACTTTGAATCCGGGGAGCTGTCCACCTTCACCCGGCTTTGCTCCCTGCGCCACTTTAATCTGTATTTCATCGGCATTCACAAGATATTCTGTTGTCACGCCAAAGCGGCCCGAAGCCACCTGCTTGATGGCCGAGCGTGCCGACGAGCCGTCGGCACGAGGATTGAACCTCTCAGGATCCTCCCCGCCTTCACCGGTATTGCTTCTTGCCCCGATGGCATTCATTGCAATTCCTAGCGCTTCATGAGCCTCACGACTTATAGAGCCGAATGACATCGCACCTGTGACAAAGCGCTTCATTATAGCCTCGATAGGCTCGACCTCATCAATCGGGACAGGAGTGCCTTTCTTGAAATCGAGGAAATCACGAATGAATATCGGAGCGGGCTTATTATCCACAAGGGAGGTGAACTCCTTAAATTTTTTATAGCTTCCAAGACGTGTGGCCAACTGAAGCGTGGCTATTGTCTCAGGATTCCACGCATGTGACTCACCATCCTTTCGGAAGGCATACTGTCCGATGAACGGCAGCGGCACATCTCCCTCAAACTCATCAGCGAATGCTTCGGCATGAGCCTTGAGTATATCGGCACAGAGATGCGTCAGATCCACACCACCGATTTTGCTGACGGTATTCCCGAAATACTCGTCACACATTTCGTCCGAGAGTCCGACAGCCTCGAAAAGCTGTGCGCCCTTGTAGCTCGTAATGGTCGAGATACCCATTTTGGACATCACCTTAAGCAGGCCCTTGTCCACAGCCTTTATATAGTTCTTGGCTGCCGTCTCGAAGTCAAGCTGTATGTCATGGCTCTTTACCATACCATCGATAATGGCGAATGCCAAATATGGGTTGATGGCACTCGCGCCATAGCCCGAAAGGAGGGCGAAATGCATCACCTCGCGGGCATCGGCGGTTTCTATTATCAATGCCGTCTGCACACGTTTCTTACACTCTATCAGGTGATGATGCACAGCCGAGGTAGCCAACAGCGACGGTATGGGAGCGTTTTCACCATCCACACCCCGGTCACTTAGCACCACATAGTTACACCCTTCGTCAACTGCCTCTTCGGCTTCACGGCAAAGACGCTCAACGGCTTTACGCAACCCTTCGGCTCCATCGTTGGCAGGAAATGTCATTGCCAATTTACGTGTATTGAATCCCTTGTAACGCAAATTACAGAGCAGGTCAAGTTCACGGTTGGAGATGACAGGACGTTTGAGCAACACCATTTTGCAGAGTTCGGGCGAGAACTCCACCAAATTAAGTTTCACAGCTCCTATGTAACTGTCAAGACTCATCACAAGCTCCTCTCGCAAGGGGTCAATGGCCGGATTGGTGACCTGCGCGAAATGCTGACGGAAATAATTATAGAGCAGCTGCGGCTCTTTCGACAGGACAGCAAGCGGAGTGTCCTTTCCCATTGAATTGACAGGCTCCTTCCCATCGGTGACCATCGGGGTGATAATCTTTTCCACCTCCTCGCGGTTGTAGAAGAAAGCATGGAGCAGACAGCGGCAATTGTCGACAGAGTTCTCCACCTTTCGTCCGCTGCTGATGGAATCGAGATTTATCCTGTTGCGTGACAGCCAGTCACGATATGGGAATTCGGAGGCAAGTTTCTCCTTCAGCTCGGCATCATGATAAATGCGGCCTTCCTCCATGTCGATCATCATCATTTTTCCAGGACGCAGACGGCCCTTTTCCTTCACTTCAGATGCCTCGAATGGCAGCACTCCCATCTCTGATGCAAGCACCACTGTATCATTATTGGTAATGAGATAACGAGCCGGACGCAGACCGTTACGGTCAAGCATGCCCCCTGCATATCTGCCATCACTGAAAAGCAACGCTGCCGGACCGTCCCAAGCCTCCATAAGGATTGAGTGATACTCATAGAAAGCCTTAAGCTCCGGAGAGATGGGGTTCTTGTCGTTGAATGACTCAGGGATAAGCATGGCGAGCGCATGAGGCAGGCTCATTCCGCTCATCACGAAAAATTCCAGTACATTATCAAGCGAAGCCGAATCACTCATGCCTGGCTGCACTATCGGGGTCATGTCAATATCACCGAACGCCGCCGGCTTGAGCATGCATTCGCGAGCCTTCATCCAAAGCCGGTTACCCTGGATGGTATTTATCTCACCATTATGCCCAAGCATCCTGAACGGTTGCGCCAAAGCCCATGTAGGGAAGGTGTTTGTACTGAATCTGGAGTGCACCAGAGCCATGGCAGTGGTGAAATGCGGATTCATGAGATCGGGGAAATAATACCTAAGCTGCAGACTCGACAGCATACCTTTATATATGATCACTCGCGAGGATAGTGACACGATATAGAAATCCTCCTTACCGGGCAATGACGATGCAGCAATCTTCTTCTCTATCGACTTGCGCAGCACATACAAGCGAATGTCAACCGGATCGTTAGTCTCCTCATCGGCGACAAATATCTGCTTTATCGCAGGTTCGGCCTGACGGGCCACTGATCCGAGTTGTTCATTATTGGTAGGCACATCACGCACGGCTATAAGTTTAAGGCCGAGTTCCATGGCCTCCCTTTCTATGATGTCGAGCATCATCTGCTGCACATCCTCATCCTTAGGCATGAAGACTAATCCGGATCCGTAGCGCCCCTTTTCCGGCACGGGAATACCCTGAAGCAGTATAAACTCATGTGGAATCTGAACCATGATTCCCGCTCCGTCACCGGTCTTGGGATCGGCCCCTTCGGCCCCACGATGCACCATGTGCTCGAGTACTTGAAGCCCTTTCTCGACAAGTTGATGTGACTTTACACCTCTGACATTTACAAGCAGACCCACACCACACGCATCATGCTCGAAGCGCGCATCATATAGTCCGCGATTTTTCATCATTGATTGCTGCATATATTTTAATAGTTGATGAATATTATCTATGATTTAATTCTCTTCCATACCCTTGAACCAGTCCGACTCAGTCGGAACTCCGGCAACAGCCTCATTGCCGTATTCCTCTCCGTGCTGCGATGAGTCAAGCCCCACTTTCTCGTTCCAGCCTGAAACTCTCATAGGCACTATGCGGTTAGTGAGCCAGTAAAGGAAATAGCTCATTACAAAAGTGTAGACAAACACCCCGCCAAGCACTATGATGTGATTCATGAAAAATTCGCCACGTGAAATCATGTCCGGGTTGCCGTCGGCAAAGAAATCGTAAGCGAAAATACCGGTGAGCACAGTCCCTATTATGCCACCGAGACCATGAGTGGGAAACACATCAAGCGCATCATCGAGCACTTTGCTATATCCTTTCCAGCATACAGCCATATTGCAACACACCGTTATGAAGAAAGCTATAAAAATACTTTCTCCCACCGTGACCCAACCGGCACAGGGGGTGATAGCGACAAGCCCGACCACTGCACCGATTGCAGCACCCATAGCCGATGGCTTCCTGCCCCTGAGAGCATCAAGGGTAATCCAAGCCACCATAGCAGTAGCGGCAGCGGTATTTGTGTTGAGAAATGCTGAAACTGCTATTCCATCGGCAGCCAATGAACTGCCACCGTTAAACCCGAACCAACCTAACCATAGGAGAGCTGCCCCCAGAAGCACAAAAGGCACATTGGCAGGCTTGGATGACTCCCCTTTTGAATCACGGCGTTTACCCAGGAACATCGCCCCTGCCAATGCTGCGACACCCGATGCGGCATGCACAACGATGCCACCAGCATAATCATGCACATGAAGCATTCCGAAAAGCCCTTCCGGATGCCATGTGCAATGTGCCAGTGGACAATAAACCACTATAGTCCACAGCACCATAAACAACAGATAACCCGCGAAATGCACTCGTTCGGCAAACGCACCTGTGATAAGCGAAGGGGTTATGATGGCAAATTTCATCTGGAACAACGCAAACAGAGCCAGAGGGATGGTGGTGGTCACCAAACCAATCTGGGAAGTTTCAGCAGCCGGATCAGTGACATTGGTCACCCCAACATTTTTCATCATGAAAAAATCAGACGGATTACCGATGACATGCCACACGTCATCACCAAAAGCCAAACCGAAACCAAAAACGACCCAGATCACACTGACAAACCCCATCACTATGAAACTTTGGAGCATGGTTGAAATCACGTTTTTTGGACGCACCATACCACCATAGAAAAACGAGAGTCCCGGAGTCATCATCAGCACAAAAATAGTTGCCGTAATCATCCACGCCACATTAGCCCAAAGGTGATCACCACCTAAATCAAAAAGGCCCGGTGCGACATCTGTCCGCAATCCGAGAACACTTACTCCAATCAGACATGCAAGTACCACAAGCCATCCGAAACTGATTTTTTTACCGTTAAGTCTCATACCTTAGAAAACATTTAGATGAACTGCCATATAATAGCAGCCAATTGCATAACTATTCTAAACAATCTTTAAAAATCCTTACAGACGCCCACAAAAGTAGCATTTAGTTTTTAACCACGCAAGAAAAATGGCAATTTTCTTAAAAAATTACGAATTTGTTTACTTTTTTCTATATCACAAAGCGTTTTTAACTTAAAATCAATGCCATTTTAACATTCCGCGGCCTCTTCGTCAGCCAGTATTTGCGAAAAAACCTTAATTAGAGGGCCCCAAATTCAATAATTCCTTAAATCCTTTGGATAATTTATTAAAAAGCCCTACCTTTGACCCAACTATTGTTTCGACTATTTTGGTTTAGTCATATTGAGTTATTCTATAAATCTGAATCACCACTATAATAGCGTAATGGACGCACTCAACTACGATTTTTCAGATATCGCCCCATACGACGACAAACAGTTTTCTGACCGTATTTCCAAATTGGTCACTCAACCTGGTTTTGAACACGCTGTACGTTGGGCACTACCCAATATTCCTTACGAAGATTTAGTAATGCTTCTGAAGAGCTGCCGCTCGAAGGACGAGTTCCAGACAAAAGTAATGTGGACCTTCCTTGAGCAACTCGAGAAGCGCACCACCAACGGCATATCCATGTCGGGAATTGACAAAATCCGTCCTGACATGAACTACACCTTTATCACCAACCATCGTGATATAGTGCTTGATGCCTCATTCCTAAATTTGTGTTTCCTGCGTCGTGGTCTGAGAACATCTGAGGTCGCAATCGGTGACAACTTGCTCATCTATGATTGGATCACCGACCTGGTGAAACTCAATGGAAGTTTCATAGTGAAACGTAACCTGCCTACACGGCAGGCCCTTGACGCAGCAAAAGAACTGTCGGCTTATATCCACTATGCCATAGGAGAGAAGCACGAAAGCATCTGGATAGCACAACGCCAAGGCCGAGCCAAGGACTCAAGCGACCACACCCAGGAGAGCGTCATCAAGATGCTCGCATTAGCCGGGGGAGGCACCATAGCCGAGAATCTCGCTGAAATCAACATTTTCCCTGTGACCATATCATACGAATTCGATCCTAACGATTACCTAAAGGCGCGTGAGTACCTTCTGCGTCATCGTGACCCCGAATTCAAGAAGTCGCAGCATGACGACCTGTTTGCGATGGAAACAGGCCTTCTCCAGAATAAGGGAAACATCCATTTCTCGTTCGCATCCTGCATAACCCCTCTTATAAAGTCAATCCCAAGCGACTGCGAAAAGCAGGATGTGGTGCGTCGTATCTGCCATCAGATTGATTGCGGAATACATGGAGGGTACAAAATCTATCCTATCAATTATGTCGCTTACGACCACGCATTCGACACCGAAATGTACAGCGACCGCTACACCAAGGAACAAGCCGAAGAGATATCACAATATATCGAAGGCCAGCTTGACAAAGTGGATGTTCCCGACATAACCCCGCAAGAGCGAAACTTCATGCGTACATACATGTATACCATGTATGCAAATCCCCTTCGGAACAAACTTCTTGCCACCGGCAGTTGTTAACAAGACGATATGCGCCTACCCATCACCCCAATGATCATAGTGATTCTCATCAACATTCTGGTTGATTCATATATCTACCGATTGTTGAAGCATCGCTGCCGTAGCCTCCTCCCATCCCGCATTCAATTATGGAGTGCCATAGCTCTTGCCATAGCCATCATAGTGACGATTCTCCTGCCACGCAGGAATTGCAGCAACTCGACGCTGCTGCTGATAATGTGGCTGCTATACGGTTATTTCGCATTCTATATCCCTAAATATCTTTTCGTAGTCTTTGACCTCATCGCAAAGATACCCAGGCTCTTTCACGGCCACCGTCTGAGGTGGCTCACGTGCGCCGGATGGATTGTCGCAGCGTTGACATTTGTCACTCTGTGGTGGGGAGCATTAATCAACCGCTTCGGGATAGATGTGCGCGAGGTTACTGTGAAAATCCAGGATTTACCGGCTGATTTCGACGGATACAAGATAGTGCAGTTCTCTGACTTCCACGTCGGCACTTTCGGCAACGACACATCTTATGTGGCCAAAGTGGTTGATCGCATTAATTCCCTTGACCCGGACCTCATAGTTTTTACCGGCGACATAGTGAACTCAAAGACAGCCGAGTTGTCTCCTCACATTGCACCCTTGTCACGGCTGAAAGCACGCGAAGGGGTTTATTCAATTCTCGGAAATCACGATTACGGAGATTACTCGAACTGGCCCTCCGACTTTGCGAAACGACAGAATATGGAAGACATGTATCGTCTCCAGAAGCAAATGGGCTGGAAACTGCTCCTCAACGAGACAGCTATGCTCCGTCATGGCAATGACTCAATAGCTCTCATCGGTGTCGAAAACATAGGAGACCCACCCTTCCATGTATATGGTTCACTGAAAAAAGCTTATCCTAACCCTGGCGACAGCATTGTGAAAATACTCCTCACACACAATCCCGCTCATTGGGTAGATTCAATCTCTGAAAGGAAAGATGTGAATATACCACTGTCGTTGTCAGGCCACACTCATGCAATGCAGATGGAAGTAATGGGATGGTCACCGGCCAAGTACCGCTATCCCACATGGGGAGGACTTTATAACGATGAAGATTCTACACATCAACTATATGTAAATATCGGTGTTGGCTGCGTAGGGCTTCCCGCCCGCATAGGCGCCACTCCTGAGATAACCTTGATCACACTCAAAGCAAAATAAAATCCATAGCAATCAATGGCCAACGCTCACGCTAATATAATCACTAAAGAACTTGGCACATATCTGCGAAAACATGTCGCAGCCTGTCTTAAACTCCTTGACGAGGGAGCAACCATCCCATTCATTGCTCGTTACCGAAAGGAAGCCACCGGAGGGATGGACGAAGTCATCGTACATGCCATATCCGAACGTCACCAGGCCCTGAATGAGCTTGATAAGCGTAAAGAGTATATCCTTGAGGTCATCAAATCGCAAAACGCTTTGAGTCCGGAATTGCAGGATCGAATCACTGAAACTCTTGACCCGGTGGTGCTTGATGACATATATCTGCCATACAAGCCTAAAAGAAATACTCGTGCCCAGGCCGCAAGGACACTCGGGCTTGAGCCTCTTGCCAAAATGATAATGGCACAGAATTCCGCCGATATTTCAAAGCAGGCCTCCAAGTTTGTGAAAGGAGACGTGGCGGATGTGAAAGCGGCCATCGACGGAGCTTCTGACATCATAGCCGAATGGGTCAGCGAGAGTGAAAAGGCCCGCAACATTGTGAGGTCAAGATATCAGCGCTCAGCCACTATCACTTCAAAAGTCATAGCAGGAAAAGAAGAAGAAGGGAAGAATTATCAAAACTATTTCAATTTTTCCGAACCGCTCCGCACATGTAATTCCCATCGCTATCTCGCCATCAGACGTGGCGAAGAGGAAGGGATCCTGAAAGTGAACATCTCTATCGAGGACGACGAGATGACCGACCGGTTGAGTAGAATGTTTGTCCGTTCAACAGCCAACGGTGAAGTAGCGGAAATTGTCAAAACAGCAGTCAAGGACGGATATCGCCGCCTGATGAGGCCTTCAATCGAAAACGAGATTGCAGCAGCCACTAAAGAAAAAAGCGACATGGCTGCCATCCAGATGTTTGCCGACAACGTGCGACAACTGTTGATGGCTCCTCCACTGGGACATCGTCGCATCCTTGCCATTGACCCCGGATTCCGCACAGGATGCAAATTGGTGGTGCTTGACGAACAAGGGAATCTCCTGCAACATGATGTGATATATCCTACCCCGCCGGCCAATGATTACGTGGGAGCCACTGATGCCCTATGTTATTATGTGGACCAATTCCGCATCGATGCTATTGCCATAGGCAACGGTACCGCCGGCCGAGAAACCGAACGATTCATACGTGACATCATGCTTCCACGTAAGGTGCAGATATTCATGGTGAACGAGAATGGAGCATCAATATATTCAGCATCCGAAGCGGCCCGTGAAGAGTTTCCTAATGAGGATTTGACTGTGAGAGGTGCTGTTTCGATTGGCCGCAGGTTACTTGACCCCTTGGCTGAACTTGTAAAGATCGACCCGAAATCAATCGGTGTGGGACAGTATCAACATGCAGTGAATCAAGTCAAACTCAAGGACGCACTCGATTACGTTGTTGAAAGTTGTGTTAACTCGGTTGGAGTAAATGTCAACACGGCTTCCAAGCAATTGCTATCATACGTGTCAGGAATTGGGCCGACTCTTGCTGCAAATATTGTGAAGTATAGGACAGAAAATGGCGATTTTGCTGCGCGTGAACAATTATTAAATGTCCCACGCATGGGCGAAAAAGCCTTCCAGCAATGCGCAGGATTCCTACGCATCCCAGGAGCTGAAAATCCGCTCGACAACACCGCCGTTCATCCCGAACGCTACGAACTCGTGGAGCAGATGGCTGCCGACGCAAATGCCGACATCCAACGTCTTGCCCGCGACAAAAACATGCTCCACAACATCGAACTTGACAGGTATGTGACAAAGGATGTAGGCCTCCCTACCCTTACCGACATAATCCTCGAGCTTGAAAAACCGGGGCGCGACCCGAGAGAAACCGCCGAGGAGATTCCGTTTGATGACGCCGTGCGCAAAATCGACGACCTCCATCTCGGCCAGGAGTTGACCGGCAAAGTAAACAACATCACTGCATTTGGCGTTTTCGTCGACTTAGGAATGAAGGAAAACGGATTGGTACACATCTCCCAACTCTCCGACAGGTTTATCTCATCACCATCCGAAGTGGTCTCAATAGGCCAGAACGTGAGAGTGAAAGTATTGGACATCGACGTGGCACGCGGACGCATCGCCCTGACGATGAAAGGATTGTCAAATTAACCCCCAAATATAAAAAATTAATGGATTCTGAGACCCCCTGTACAATCGGACTGGGAAGTAACACCGAGGATCGAGAGTTTCAAATCACACAGGCTATTGAACATCTGTGTGGCTACTTTCACAGATGCGCTGTATCATCCGTATACGAATCGGAAGCATTCAATGGCGTAGACAAGCCTTACTACAATGCTGTGCTACACGGATATACCAACCACAGCTATGATGATGTGATAAAATTCCTCAAAGCATGGGAAGAGGAGTGTGGACGCACCCAACTCCAAAATATGGAAGGCAACATTGTTATCGACCTGGATTTAGTCATCTGGGACTCACGCATCAAACGGCCGCGGAATTTCGAACGGCACTACTTCAACAAAGGCTATAGAGAATTGCTGGCAAAAGGGGCTTTTCAGTCAGCATGAAAACCACGTTCTCTTAGTGAGCGAAACGCCACCCCTGCAGCATTCAACTCTCTGAAATACCTGTCGTGACGCCTACGGTTGAGGTCTGAGCTCAGAAAAATGGTATCAGGATGCAACCTGACGGCAACGTCAAGCACATTGCCGGTGAATCCGCCACACACAATAGCATAATCAATCCTGGCCTCCACACTATCAGAGGGAATTTGATTTGAATGATTTATGAAGACAAATGTCTTACCCAGCACATTCACCACATTCCCATTTCTGGCGACGTTAGGCGAAATAAATCTATCAGGCATAACCGAAATAGAGTCAATCCCCCTACGAGATAAATACGACGAATAACGGACCTCGGCTTCTGACACAAGCCGGGGTCTTTCAATAGGATAAGCTGTGGTGATAAGCCACATCCGCCTTCCCTCCGCTATAAACATAGATGTTTCACGTGAAGAACGAGTAATGTATACATCATCAGAATATATTTCGCGACTGCTTATCGCAAGGCAGGTTACAGAGAAAACCAATACCATCAAACTTATCGTCAACCAAACCACTCGTCTACGGTAGATATAGATTCCCACAAAAACAATTGCTGAAAAATACATCACAATCAGCCATTCCGGCAAATAAATCTGCGTCAGCATCGCCCCTGGCAGATGACCAATCCACTCTGACACGGACATCATCAACGAATATAGCCAGTCACAAATATCCCCGAGCCAATGCACTTCCACACCGAACGCCAGCCCCACGACAAACAGAATACCTGCTGACAATATCACAGGCAATATCAGAGCTGCCACCACATTGGATAAAAGAAAATACATAGGGAAAATGTTGAAATAGTACGCGCTCACTATGCCGGTTCCAATCATAGCTGATACAGGAACTGTGACAAATGCCATCATTCGATGTGGCAGGACAAACGAGCGCTTAAACGGATTCAGCTTAACCGCAAAGAGTAAAATCGCAGCGACAGATAAAAACGACAACTGGAACCCTACTGAATAAAGCGATGCCGGAGCAAAGAAAAGAATCAGTATCGCGGCTGCGGCCAGTGAATTGAATGGCGAACGTACACGTTGCAACGCATAGGCAGTCATGAACAACGTCGCCATGATGACAGCCCTCACAACCGACGGCGACAGTCCGGTCACACACGCAAAAATCCAAAGCAGAATGATGGTGATACACACCCTTGACTTAGTGTGACCTGCAAGCCTAAGCGGAAATAACATCAAGGAAATCACCCAAGTGATAATCCCGACATGCAAGCCACTCAGAGCAAGGATGTGGGCGAGACCGGTAGCAGAGAATAAGCTCCTTGTATCCTGTGATAATAATGAAGAATCACCGGCAAGAGTGGTCACAAAAAATTCCTTGGTGCCTGTCGATAAACCCGACCCAACAATCAGCCTCATCAAACGAGACTGCAGACGCTTCATTCCATTCATCAAGCCAGGCTCCTCGCCAATAACATCAATAGCTTTGTAATCAACCCAGGTCTCCAAATTGACCCCGGCACGGCGAAGAGATCGGTTGTAGTCAACCTCATAAGGCAAATCACGCCGGTCGGACAATAAACTGAAAGTGGCCGGACAGTTGATTCTGTCAGTCGGTTCAATCCCCGCTCTGGAGGATGGGATAATCAGCTTCACCAACATCGGTTGGCATCTACGTCCGTCGCAACTATCAACATCAACCACCAACACCTGCAAAGACTCATATGCCTTAACTTCCCGAGCCACTCCCGACACAAAAAATTCATGTCCTATCATATTTTGTGATGGCTGAATGGGCTGATGAAAAAACGAAACGAAAAAGCCAAGCGGGAGAGCCAATAAGTTAATCCCCAAGGTTAAATGTCGCTTCCAACAGGCCACGATAGACACAACCGTAACGACAAGCGGCAATAATAAACCCACACTCCATCCTTGAAGCAAGATGCCGATTATAAAAGCTGCGGCAAAAGGCACAAGTGGAGTGCGGGACATGTAAGGAAAGGCTATATGGCTAAATCCTGTCCATAAAGAGATGGAAAGGTTGTTAAATACCGGTTATGAAATTGTGTTCATGACGACAAAGAAACTACTCAGACCGATGACAATCCACAGCGTTACCGCCAACACAAACGGCTTAACACCAACTGATTTAACGGTCTTAAGCGAGAGACTTGCGCCAATTAAGAAAAGAGTAAGGACAAGACCTTTCTTTGCAATATACACGAGTGTTGATGTCAATGCAGAAGGCAAATTGCAGTAAGTGTTTATCACCATGGCAAGAATAAAGAGGAAGATAAACCAGGGAATTGAAATCTTGCTTCCCTTCTCACGGAATATCAACATTGTGACCAAAGCAAGCGGAATAATCCAAAGCGCTCTGGTGAGCTTAATGAGGGTAGCAAGCTGCAGTGCCTCTGCAGCATTCGGATCACCGGCTGCACGGAGAATGTTTGAGTAAGCTTCACCGGCACCTACCACCGATGATGTGTCATGAATAGCAATAGCCGCCCATGTGCCAAACTGCTGTGCCGACATCTGAGCCATCTCTCCGAGAGGAGGAAAAATGAACAACGCAATAGCATTAAGCACAAAAATCACACCGAGCGACACTGCCATTTCGTTTTCATCGGCCTTCATCACAGGGCCGACCGCAGCAATCGCACTACCGCCACAAATAGCGGTACCGGATGAGATAAGATAGGAGGTCTTGCGATTCAGATGAAGCCAGTAACCGACAAACACACCAATCACCATAACGCCAATAACCGACACGACGGTGAAAAGCATGCCTTCAGAACCACTTTTGAGCGACTCTATGAGATTCATGCCGAAACCAAGTCCAACAACAGAGGCCTGCAATAAATATTTAGATGTCTTTTTATTGAACTTCGGGTAGGGACATTCAAAAATAAAAGCAAAAAACAAGCCCAAAAACAGAGCAAACGCCGGGGATATATTTACAACATCCAGCCCAAACAAATCCATAGGCAGAATCACCATGATGATGAGCACAATGTAAATATATTTTCCTATTTCTTTCATTTGTATATTAAATTTAGTCGTAAATATCTTATCTATTCCAGATACTCCACGATTCAAAGGCTTGCAAGAGCAACATCTCAAGGCCATTTTTAACCTCTGCACCTCGAGCTTGGGACTCTTTCATAAACTTTGTAGTGTCAGGATTGTAGATCAAATCATAGCATAGGTGATATGGGGTAAGGCAATCGTAAGGTATGTCAGGGCACTCATCCACATGGGGATACATCCCAAGAGGAGTGGTGTTGACTATCACCTTGTGTGTAGCCATAATCTCAGGGGTGAGCTGATCATACGAAAGGACTCCTTCACGAGCTGTGCGTGAAACGAACACGGTGTCAATTCCGAGGTTCTGAAGACCTCTGTTAATAGCCTTTGACGCTCCTCCGGTACCCAAAATCAAAGCTCTACTCCGCTTGTCGTTGAGTAATGGCGCGATAGAATTCTGGAATCCTATCACATCCGAGTTGAAGCCCTTGAAACGCAGATTTCCATTTTTATCCCGGATAATCTTGATAACATTAACTGCACCAATCTGGGCGGCTTCATCATCCATTTCATCCATATAAGGAATCACTTGCTCCTTATATGGAATGGTGACATTTAGCCCGGATAGCTCAGGAGTTTCAGCGACAACTTCCATCAAATCCCCTATATCAGGAATCTCAAAATTGACATATTCCGCGTCAATACCTTCCGACTCAAACATATTGTTAAAATAATTCATCGAGAAGGAATGGGTCAAAGGATAGCCTATTAACCCATAGATTTTGTGATGTGATATCGCCATAAACTTGTCTCTGAATGATTAAGTAACTATTTTTTTATACTATTGATTCTGCAAAAATACAAAAATTTACGTTATGTTAATCTTTCAGGACTCAAAAGTTTATGTAGTATGCTTCAAAAAAGAAGCACCAAATGATATACAATAAACGCACATATCCATGCTATAACTGTATTATAGATGACCGAGAACAATCCATAACGTGGATTACCGGTCTCCTTGACTATTGCAGTAACAGTGGCGATACAAGGGCAATACAGCAGGATAAACACCATGAAACTCAAGGCGGTAGCAGCAGTGAAATCAGGACGTCCGGTAACAGGGTTTGGAGCTGTGAGACGAGCTGAAAGAGTCTGCTCGGAAGCCTCCTCATCACCGGTATAGAGCACACCAAGCGTTGATACGACTATCTCTTTGGCGGGCACACCTGCAAGCGCGGCTACGGATGCTCTCCAATGGAAACCAAGAGGCTCCATAATGGGATTGATGGCCTTTCCCATCATTTCGAGATAACTGTCAGATGACATATCTATTGCTGAATCATCGATGACTGCCTGAGTATCCGCAATCTGAGGGTCAGAATCATGATGAGGGAAATAATTCAATGCCCAAACGGCAATACTTGCAACGAGAATCACACCACCCATCTTTCGCAGATATTGTTCGCCCTTACCCCACATGTGGCGGAGCGTAGCCTTAAAGGTCGGCACTCGATATGGTGGCAGCTCCATAACAAACGGTGTCACATCCTGACCAAAATAGAATCGTCTCAGTAATCTGGCTGTAAGTGCAGCCACAAGAATACCTATGATATACAATGACATGAAGACCAGAGTGGCATGAGAGGGGAAAAATGTCCCTATCAATAACACATATATAGGCAAACGTGCCGAACAGCTTATAAACGGATTGATGAGTATGGTGATAATCCTGCTTGAGCGGCTCTCAATGGAACGCGACGACATGATGGACGGTACAGTACAGCCAAATCCCATGACCAGAGGTATGAATGATTTGCCATGCAGACCGAGGCGATGCATTACCTTATCCATGATAAAAGCGGCCCTGGCCATATATCCTGAGTCCTCCATAAAAGAGATACACAGATATAATATAAGGATATTGGGAAGGAAAACAATCACACCGCCTACACCTCCAATTATGCCGTCAGAAACCAAATCCCTGATAATGCCTTCAGGCAGATATTGTCGGCTTAATTCCCCAATCCAAGTCACAAGGCTCTCAATCCACTCCATCGGATATGAGCCGACTTGGAAGGTGGCCCAGAAGATGAAACACATTATGGCCAGGAATATCGGGAATCCAAACAGACGGTTAGTGACAATGGCGTCGATGATATGGGTCGAAGACAGTTCCTCTTTTTTGCTCTTCACCATAGTCTCGGCCAACGCACCTGCTATGAATCCGTATTTTTCATTTGCTATAGCAGCCGTGACATCCTCGTCAGGATGAAGAGCGGAAAAACGTTCAAGCTGACGGTCGCGCAATGAAAAGAGGTCATCAGCATTTGGAAGAGCCTTAACCAAATGCTCAACCTCATTATCCTTTTCGAGCAACTTTATAGCCAGATAACGCGGAGAGAAGTGGCGACCAATATACGGATCGGCTTTCAACGTATCTTTAAGCTCCGACAGCGCAGTCTCAAGGTCATTGCCAAGATTAACATGTATATGACGCACCACAGGATCTGTCCCCTCGTAGACGCGTATAATAGTATCAAACAATTCATCGACACCACGGCCGGTACGTGCAGCTGTTGGGACAATAGGCACACCGATCATCTCACCGAGAGTCTTATAGTCCAGCTGCGTACCTGCACGCTCTAATTCATCGACCATATTAAGCGCTATCACCATGCTTCTATCCATGTCGATGAGTTCAGTGGTCAGGTATAGATTGCGTTCAAGATTTGAGCCATCGACCACGTTGACTATCACATCAGGTGTCTCATCCTTAAGATAACGCCGCACATAAAGCTCTTCGGGAGAATAGGAAGCAAGTGAATATGTGCCCGGCAGGTCAACAATGTTGAACCGGAATCCACGATAATTGAAAGAGCCCTTTTTTGCATCGACTGTCACACCGCTATAGTTTCCAACATGCTCCCTTGCTCCTGAGGCGATGTTAAAAAGAGATGTCTTGCCACAGTTAGGGTTTCCAATGAGAGCCACGTTGATAACGTTGGCATTTTTCTCATGCTGCTCATCGCGCTCAACTGAATCAGAGATGGTGTTGGTATGAGCACCTTTCCCAGCCACAATCTCAGTCAGAGGTCGCACCTCAACGAGCTCAGCCTCAGCTCTACGCAATGACACTTCATAATCCATTATTTCATATTTGATAGGGTCCTTGAGAGGAGCTGCCAAAAGCACTTTTATCTCACGTCCTTTAACAAATCCCATCTCAATCATGCGTTTGCGAAAAGCGCCATGGCCAAGAATCTTAACCACTACACCTGTTTCACCGGTCTTAAGCTGAGCAAGTCTCATAATTATCTCAAAATAAATTGGGATGCAAATTTCGTCATAAATACAGACTTTTCAAATACCTAAAAATAGTGATATCTAAGTAGCTGCGATAAAATTCACATCCACGAACCACAAATAAGCAATATTTCGGATTATTATCAGTTATTACTATATGTATACCACATCATTAATCCGATGAATCTTTTTGCTAAAATAACCATTGCCATAAGCCTTACCTCCTGTGTCTCAGCCACTGCCCTGGCTGACAGCAAGGATGAATTTAACCCAATCCAGACAGGCGTGACATCGCTCAGCATCGCTCCTGATGCACGTGGCGCGTCAATGGGCGACCTCGGTGCGGCCACCGACCCTGACGCAAACAGCCAATTCTGGAACCCTTCGAAATATGCGTTTGCCTACAGCAGGGGGTCAGTAGCATTAAGTTATACCCCTTGGCTCCGCAAACTCGTCAATGACATTTTCCTGGCAAACTTAGCGGGATATTGGAAACTCGGTGTCGATGACAATCAGGCAGTATCCGCCTCACTGCGATATTTCTCACTCGGCGAGGTGGTGACAAACACCACAGGTGACACCGGAGGCCAGACGCTTAATCCCTACGAGATGTCATTTGATGTGGGATATTCACGTAAACTTTCCGAAAAATTCTCAATGGGCGTGGTGTTCCGCTATATTTATTCAGACCTTGGCTTCAGCGACAGCTATGCAGGCGACCAGTCCACCGGGGCATCCGCATTCGCAGCGGACATTGCCGGATACTATACTACCTATCCTATCATCGGCCGCAACGAGTGCCAATGGTCATGGGGCTGGAACATTTCAAACATAGGCACAAAGGTGTCATATAACCACGGTGAAAATCCTGCATTTCTACCTACCAATCTGCGTATAGGCACATCATTCACATTCCCTCTTGCTGATTATCATAATCTGGCCTTGAACCTTGACCTCAACAAGCTCCTGGTCCCCACAATGCCCCGACGCGTGGACTATCAGGATGGGACAGAGGGTGAGATCGAGTATGTGAAGGCATACGAGGATTGGCAGAATATGTCACCTATCACAGGTATTTTCAAATCGTTCAGCGATGCTCCCGGAGGTATGAGTGAAGAGCTTAGAGAAATTTCATTATCATTCGGCGCGGAGTATAATTACAACCAGCAGTTCTTCCTTCGTGGCGGATATTATTATCAAAACCCGAGCAAAGGCAATCTGCAATATTTCGCCGTCGGAGCCGGTTTTGCCTTAAATGTGCTGCGCCTCGACGCTTCATATATGCTTGCCACCGCGCAGACATCGCCTCTTGACCAGACTCTCCGTTTCACGCTGACATTTGACATGGACGGACTCAAAGAAATATTCGGACGAAAATAGCTTTAAACTACCGACTGCATGATACGTACAGGATTAGGATATGACGTACACAAGCTCGTGGAAGACAGAGCTTTGATACTCTGCGGAGAAAATATCCCTTACGAAAAGGGGCTATTAGGCCATAGTGACGCCGATGTGGCACTCCATGCACTTTCGGATGCTCTGCTCGGGGCCGCCGCACTTAGAGACATCGGCTATAATTTTCCCGACACTGATCCTAAATATGCCGGAGCAGATTCACGCATACTTTTACGCCGTGTAGCAGAGCTGATAAGCGAGAAAGGATTCCACATCAACAACGTGGATGTCACCATAATAGCTCAACGGCCTAAATTGCTCAACCACATCCCCAAAATGATTGAAAACATAGCCTCAGACCTTAAGCTCGATGCTGATTGCGTATCAGTAAAAGCCACCACCACCGAGCATCTGGGATTCACCGGCCGAGGAGAAGGTATAGCTGCTATGGCTATAGCCACCCTTGAAAAATAAAAGGCCGACAACAGGCACCAATATTGTTTATCGTGGAGATATTGTGTAACTTTGCAATCTTATCGGCACGCAACCCGATATAAATACACAATTCTTGTCATGCAAAACAACGAGTTCTTACCACCGCACTCCCACCACAAACCGGGAATATCCACCGGGAAGATTCTCCGCTATTGCCGAATAGCCACGGCGGTAGTCATATTTGCTGTCATCACATGGACATTTGTTGATATCGGGATGAAATACCCTGAAACAGGGGTATGGCTGGCCAAGATACAATTTCTACCGGCCACAATGGCTTTTTCACTGGCCACATTCATCATTTGGCTCATTATTACTCTGATATTCGGTCGAGTCTATTGCTCTTCAGTGTGCCCGATGGGTACACTTCAGGACATTTTCGCCCGTATTCCTCGATTAAAACGCATATTCACGCCTCATTGCAGAAAAGATTATCATTATAGCCAACCTCTCACGGCTTTACGAAACATAGCCTTGTTTGTTGTGGTGCTGTCAATCATACTTGGCATTTCGCTTATCACATCATACCTTGACCCATACAGCCTCTACGGCCGTTTATGTCTGAATGTGTTACAGCCAATTTTCGAGGCTGGCAAATCGTTGTTTTCCAGTCCAGGATTCACCATTGTCACCGCTTCCATCACCGGAGTCTGCACCACGCTTCTTATAATAGGAGTAATAGGCTGGCTCGCGGCCAAAAACGGACGTACATTCTGCAACACCGTATGTCCAGTAGGCACAACGCTGGGCTATATATCCCGATATTCCATATTCAGGATAGACATCAATACGGATAAGTGCATCCAATGCCGGCATTGCGAGCATGTATGCAAGGCGTCGTGCATAAACCTCGAAGATCATGTAGTGGACACCTCACGATGCGTCAACTGCTTCGACTGCCTGCCAGTGTGTCCCAACGATGCCATCCACTACACTTACGACCGTCATCAGTTGTCAATCCCGATGATGCAGCGGTTGCGCAACCCATTGGCCGGGAGCACAGCCGGAATGAGCAAGGGCTCTGTGGGGACTCTCAACAGCACCCCTTCCACATCCGAACTTCGCAAGACCGGGACTAAGCCTCAAGTGATGGACCGCCGTACGTTCCTGACCATAGGGTTAATCACAGCCGCCTCTCCTATCGTGGCTAAGGCAGAATCGATCACAAAATCCACATCAAAAACCACCACGGTACCAGTGATGCCTCCGGGGGTTGTGTCGAAACGCAGTTTTCTTGACCGCTGTACTGCCTGCGGACTTTGTATAAGCCGTTGTCCTCATAAAGTGATAAGGCCATCTCTGAACGAATATGGGCTTCTGCGTATGTTGCACCCGGTGATGAAGTTTGATGAGTCATGGTGTGAATATGACTGCACCATCTGCTCCAACGTATGTCCGACAGGGGCATTGTCACCCCTAACAATAGAAGGTAAACACACCTCACCCATAGGATTAGCAGGAGTTGACACCCAGATATGCGTGTCATGCGGACGCTGCGCGGCCAAATGCCCTGCACACGCGATAGCTATGGGGCCGCGCGACGCAGACGGATGGTCCTATCCTGTGGTCGATGCCTCTAAATGCATCGGTTGCGGAGCTTGTCAGTATGTCTGTCCCACCGCCCCCATCAAAGCAATCACAGTCAACGGAATAAACTAATAGACACTTTTTTACTTGTAAATATGAGACAGTATCTCGACCTCCTGAATAAAATAATGAGCGATGGTATAGACCGGGGAGACCGAACCGGAACCGGGACACGCAGTATTTTCGGCTATCAGATGCGATTTGACCTGCGTGACGGCTTTCCGCTCCTCACCACCAAGAAACTGCATCTTAAATCCATCATCTATGAACTTCTATGGTTCTTGAAAGGGGATACAAATGTCAAGTATCTGCAGGACAACGGGGTCAGGATATGGAATGAGTGGGCACGCCCTGACGGCAGCCTCGGTCCTGTCTACGGCTATCAGTGGAGATCATGGCCGGATTATTCGGGTGGACACATCGATCAAATCAAAGAGGTAATAGAGACAATCAAAAACAATCCGTCGTCACGCCGAATAATAGTCAGCGCCTGGAATGTCGCCGACATTCCACAGATGGCGCTGCCTCCATGTCATCTACTGTTTCAATTCTATGTTGCAGACGGACGTCTCTCGCTCATGCTCTATCAGCGTAGCGCCGATTGCTTCCTCGGGGTGCCATTCAACATCGCTTCCTATGCTTTGCTGTTGATGATGGTGGCCCAGGTGACAGGTCTTGAACCGGGCGAGTTCATCCATACACTCGGAGACACCCATATCTACCACAATCATTTTGAGCAGGTGAAGGAGCAGCTATCCCGGACTCCCGGACAGCTTCCCACAATGAAGCTCAATCCAGAAATCAAAGATATATTTGACTTCAAGTATGAGGACTTCGAACTTGTCAACTATAATGCCCTACCCCACATCAAAGCTACTGTAGCCGTATGATCACGATAATAGTCGCATCAACCATCGACCTTGCCATAGGTAATCATGGAGACCTGATCTATCATATCAGCGATGATCTGAAAAGATTCAAAGAGCTCACAATGGGGCATCCTATAATAATGGGACGAAAGACGTTTGAATCATTTCCCAAGGGCGCACTCCCCGGAAGACGTAACATAGTCGTCACGCGCAACCGCGAATATTCGGCTCCTAACATCGAGACCGCCTTCTCGCTTCAACAAGCCATAACTCTATGCAAGCATGATGACCATATCTTCATAATCGGTGGTGGCGAGATATACCGCCAGGCTCTCCCTCTGGCGGATAATATAGAAATGACAGTGATAAATCAGAAAAAACCTGAAGCCGACACGCGATTTCCGCATATCGGCTCCGATTTATTCACTCCTCCGTCCACGTTTGACTACGTAGACCCTAAGAGCGGGGTTGAATATTCATTCATAAACATAGCGCTACGGCCTGACAGACCTGCTACTTTCCCTGGTACTGAGGCAACATCGGCACAGGGAACTTAGAGAACAGAGTCTCAACCGCCTGTGCTATCCCCTCAAGATTCCTGAACTGCGAGTCACCGTTCTCAAGAATGGTGGCAACAGAGGAAGAGTAGAGAGGCAACTTCTCGACGATATTCACCATATCCATAGTGAGCACGCCTTCACGGTAGATACCGGTAATCACCTTAGCATTAGCATAGTAATTGTAATAATCATATCCGGGCCAGTAATATCCGCGCGGATACATGAACCAAGGACCATAGCCATTGTAATAGGGGCCGCCGTAAGGGAATCCTCCGGGAGGAATGGCCGGTTCGGTAGCAATCTCTTTCTTCACGGTAAGGCCGATGTTGATGAGCAAGGGGGAATTCGGATCCTCTTTATAACCTCGCTCCACCATCTGTTCACGGATAGCCGCAGCAATGTTATAGTAGGTAACCATCTCCATCCCAGGGGGCAACTTCCCCTCTTCAGGTGTCACGATGCGGAATGTGGTGTAAGCCCTGAGATTTGCATCATTATATGTGGTACTCGATACCAAACTAAATGGGCTACATCCGCTCAGCAACAACGCGACAAATGCCAAAAGGCTAAATAACTTTTTCATAGTCACATCATTAGTTGAATTGTACGATATGAATTATAAACGTTTTTAGCGTTTCAAAAGTTGGTCAATCATCATTTCTATCTACAAAAATTTGGTTAATTCCCAAGTATGACCTATATTTGAACCAATATACGCGCCTTGTGTTAAATACATATACAAGTCTTAACATACTGTAACAATTTAACCCTTAAACTAAAATGATTGACCTGACCGACCTTTTCAACGAACTTCTACAACAATATGGGAGTATCGACATTGCCGAGGCGGAATTTAAAAAACTTATCCACGAAAATCCCGAGCTTCGCCAACAGTATAAGGACTGGTGCCACGAAGTAGGAAGCTCTGAGAAACGAGGTTTCTTTGACTATTGCGAGGAATACTTCGAATCACAGGATTCCATCTGGGATAACTTAAAAGATGAATATGAAGATGAATGACTCCGTTAAAACGGACATTTTGCCTCTTTCCCGACGTCTCCCTGCTGAATGGGAGACCCATGATTGTGTACTGATAGCATGGCCCCACGAGCTGACCGACTGGAATTACATGCTTGACGAAGCACGCGACTGCTTCGCCAACATTGTAAGAGCCATATCAGAAGAGGAATGCGTACTCATAGCCGGGCCAGCTGACCTATGTCTACCCTCAATCAGAAGATATGAATTCGATGCGCGCAGAGTAAAGTTCATGGATATCCCCACAAACGACACTTGGGCAAGAGACTTCGGGGGACTGACCATAGAACTCGAAAACGGCACAAAAAAAGTGCTTGACTTCAAATTTAACGGCTGGGGATTAAAATTTGCTTCGAATCTCGATAACCTGATAACTCTCGGACTTGAAAAAGCGAAGAGTTTCAACGCACCTCTGGAGAATCATCTCAGCTTCGTGCTCGAAGGTGGCTCGGTGGAGAGCGACGGCCAAGGCACACTGCTCACCACATCGGAATGCCTGCTTTCGCCTAACCGCAACGGAGCCATGACTCAAGAGCAGATTGACGAGTATCTATGTGACGCATTCGGATTCAACCACACACTATGGCTTGACCACGGCGCACTTGCAGGCGACGACACCGATAGCCATATCGACACATTGGCCCGACTCGCACCTGGCGACACCATAATTTATGTAGGCGCGCCTGACGAGGAGAACATGGACAAGGATCCTAACACTGACTCATTGCAGAGAATGCGTGACCAGTTGTCGACCTTCCGCACAAAGGAGGGGAATCCTTTCAACCTCGTAGAGTTGCCATCGCCCGCCCCAATATATGACGAAGATGGGCAACAGTTACCTGCCACCTATGCCAATTTCCTGATCTCACCAAGAAGGATATATCTGCCGGTCTATTCGCAGCCACGCAAGGATCTGTTGGCGCAACAAATTCTGCGCATAGCATTCCCTGACCACGAAGTAGTGCCTATTGACTGCAGGGCCCTCATTCAGCAACACGGCTCGCTCCATTGTGTCACCATGCAGTTTCCCGCAGGGACCATTGCCGGTATAGATAACGGTAACTGGATAGAGCCGGACAATAATATCAAAAACTAAAAAACACTTACCTCCATATATTAATCCAAATGCAAATAGGCATAATCCAACAGCACAACACGCCAGACATCGAGCAGAACCGGCTCCGTCTTGGCGAAAAGATATTGAATTTAGCAGCCGACGGCGCGGAGCTCGTCGTACTCCAGGAACTGCACGACTCACTATATTTCTGTCAGGTTGAGAGCGTAGATAATTTCAATCTGGCCGTATCAATTCCTTCCGAAACAACTGAATTTTACTCAGAGATAGCAAGAAAAGCCGGAGTGGTGCTTGTGACATCACTGTTCGAACGCCGCGCACCAGGACTTTACCATAACACAGCAGTGGTGTTTGACACAGACGGCTCTATGGCAGGACGTTACAGGAAGATGCATATCCCCGACGACCCTGCTTATTACGAGAAGTTCTACTTTACACCGGGCGATCTCGGATTCGAGCCGGTGCAAACCTCATTGGGTAAATTAGGGGTACTCGTATGCTGGGACCAATGGTATCCGGAAGCAGCCAGGCTGATGGCCATGAAGGGTGCGGAGCTCCTCATCTATCCCACTGCAATCGGGTGGGAAAGTTCGGACACTCCTGAAGAGAAATCTCGTCAACGCGATGCATGGATGACAGTGCAACGAGGACATGCCGTGGCCAACGGACTTCCAGTTGTGACGGTAAACCGTGTGGGGCACGAACAGGATCCTTCCGGACAGACGGCCGGCATACAGTTCTGGGGAACAAGTTTTGTGGCAGGTCCGCAGGGCGAATTAATATATGTGGCCCCGGATAATGAAGAAGCCCTCGCTGTAATAAATGTCGACATGCATCGAAGCGAACAAGTGCGCAGGTGGTGGCCATTCCTACGCGACAGGCGCATCGAGAACTATAGCGATATCACCCGACGTTTCATCGACTGACACCATTGACTGAAGCATTGCATCACCATATACAAATCCAGGAGATGGCAACGCTGCCATTCACCACAACATCGGGCGACTACCTGTCGGTCCTGCTTGGAATATGGCTGCCCCGCTATGGGTGGACACTCATCCTCCCCACCCTGCTCTGTCTGGGAATAGGGACCCTGACGGGCGATGAACGTTTTCTGCTGCTGGCATTGATGCTTCTGTTCATCATTGCCCCGATGTTGATGTCGTTCCTTTATACCTACTATATGCTCACCCCGGAGGCACGCAGAGCAGTGGCATTGAAGAGGGTGGATATATCCTCTAAGGGCGACATGACGCTGACCTACCTCAAGGAAGTTGATGAGAGCGACGACGCTGACGAAAAACACTATGAGGAATTGTCGAAGGAGGAGATTCCGGCCGGGAAAATCATCAGAGTGAAGTACACCTCACGGTTCAGAGTGTATGTCATAGAAGCTCCACGTCTCCAGTTCATTCTCGTGCCACACGAATCCGTCATTCGCCAAAGTCCCAATAAATAAGCTTTTGACATGTCATTCCCTCTGTTTTTAGCCCGACACATTTCGCTTAATCCCCATTCAAAAGGAGCCCGCAGCGGGTTAATCATCGCAATCACCGGCATCTCGCTATCCATCATCGTAATGCTTGTGTCAATAGCAGTGATGATGGGATTTAAACAAGAAGTCAGACAGAAAATAATGGGTTTCGAGGCACAACTCATAGTCGCGCCAAAGGTAACGGCTGATTCCACCTCGATGATTCCATTGGTTGACTCAGCCATGGTGTCACTCATAGCCACATCGCTCCCGCCAGAGGCAAACGCGGCGCTTACCATCCGTCAACCGGCAATACTTAAAACCCCAACCTCGTTCGCCGGGACCGTCATAAAAGCCTACGATGCAGATTATGATTGGAAGTTCATCCGCTCTAACCTCATAGAAGGAGCAATACCCGATTATGCCCAGGATTCGACAATCTACCACGTAGTCATCTCGAAAACACTTGCCGAAAACCTTGAAGTGGGAACCGGAGATAAACTTGACGCATATTTCATGGGCAACGGGGGGGCATACCGCACAAGGCGCCTGAAAATCGCAGGACTTTTTGACTCTCATTTCAGCGATTATGACCTCCATTACATTTTCGCATCCCTTCCTATGCTCAGACGGCTCGGAGGGCTTCCGGAGGGTTCTGCGACGCTACTGGAAATAAACGGGCTCGGCAACGACGACGAAATCGACAAGACTGCCTCCGAGATAACCGGCCTGGCCATCGAGTCGCTCTATCAGGGGAAAACCAACCAACTCCACACAGTGGAAAACATACATGACTCAGCAGCTATATATTTCAACTGGCTTGCACTCCTTGACACGAATGTGGTGGTCATACTCACTCTCATGGCTCTCCTTGCAATGCTCACGCTCGTGTCTTCTCTCTTCATACTCATATTAAGACGAGTCAATATGATAGGTGTGCTGAAAGCTCTCGGCGCATCCAACCGGCTCATCAGGCGCACATTCGTCATACTCACCATGCGTCTGCTGTTTTATGGATTGGTCATCGGCAACATCGTAGGTATAGGCATAATCCTGCTCCAGCACTATACTCATGTCATCCCGCTAAACCCCGAGGCATATTATCTCGACCATGTCCCGGTGCTGCTTGACATGCCGTCGGTCATCGTCCTAAACATTGCCGTAGCTGCCATGTCGGCCATAGTGCTCATACTCCCATCGGCCGCCATCTCCACCATCCCTCCATCACGCGCCATCAATTATGAGTAATACCACATCTATTCATAAATCACCTTAAATTTATTAAAAGTTGGACAAAACCCTTGATTCGGCTAAAAAAAAGCCTTATCTTTGCATTTTACTTAAGGCCCCACTCTCCAGGGAATCAAAGTTAACCTTACTACAAACACGATAAAATTATTAATTATAATATCAATATCTAATCACAAATGAAAAGAGTTTATACGTTTGGAGATGGAAAAGCAGAGGGTAATGCCTCAATGCGCAATCTCCTCGGTGGCAAAGGTGCCAACCTTGCTGAAATGAACCTTCTGGGCATGCCCGTTCCTCCGGGCTTCACCATCACAACTGAAGTCTGCACCGAATACACTCAGTATGGCCGCGACGAAGTGGTAAAGCACCTCACTAAAGAAGTTGAAGCTGCTATCGCTCATGTCGAAACCCTTACCGGTAAAAAATTCAACGATCCCGCAAATCCCCTTCTCGTATCAGTACGTTCAGGCGCCCGCGCATCTATGCCCGGTATGATGGACACCGTCCTCAACCTCGGTATGAACGATGCCACCGTGGCTTCTCTCGCTGAAAAGAGCGGCAACCCCCGCTTCGCATGGGACAGCTACCGCCGTTTCGTCCAGATGTATGGTGACGTAGTGCTCGGCATGAAGCCCAAGAGCAAAGCCGACATCGACCCCTTCGAAGAAATCATGGAGAAGGTTAAAGAGGAAAAAGGCGTCAAACTTGACACCGAACTCGATGTTGACGACCTCAAGAACCTCGTTAAACTCTTCAAGGCTGCCGTTAAGGAATACACCGGCAAAGACTTCCCCGACAATGCATGGGAACAGCTTTGGGGTGGCATCTGCGCTGTGTTTGACAGCTGGATGAACGAACGTGCCATCATCTACCGCCGCATGAACCAGATCCCCGAAGAATGGGGTACAGCCGTCAACGTACAGGCTATGGTTTACGGCAACATGGGCAACAACTCAGCCACCGGTGTGGCATTCAGCCGTGACGCAGCGACAGGTGAAAACATCTTCAACGGTGAATACCTCATCAACGCTCAGGGTGAGGACGTGGTAGCCGGTATCCGTACACCGCAGCAGATCACCATCGAAGGCTCTCGTCGTTGGGCTGCCCTTCAGGGCATCAGCGAAGAAGTTCGTCACGAAAAATATCCCTCACTTGAGGAATCAATGCCTGACTGCGCTGCCGAACTCATCGCTATCGCACACCGTCTTGAAGACTATTACAAAGATATGCAGGACATGGAGTTCACCATTCAGGATGGCAAGCTCTGGATGCTCCAGACCCGTAACGGCAAGCGCACAGGCGCTGCTATGGTGAAAATAGCCATGGACCTCCTCCGTGCAGGTGAAATCGACGAAAAGACCACCCTCCTTCGCATGGAACCCCAGAAACTCGACGAGCTTCTCCACCCGGTATTCGACAAGTCAGCGCTCAAGCGTGCCAAGGTCGTAGCCAAGGGTCTTCCCGCTTCTCCCGGCGCAGCTGCCGGTCAGATTGTATTCTCGGCAGAAGAAGCTGAAGCATGGGCTGAAAAGAAACGTAAAGTCGTTCTCGTCCGCATCGAGACCTCACCTGAGGACCTCCGCGGTATGGCAGTAGCACAGGGTATCCTCACCATGCGTGGCGGTATGACATCCCACGCTGCCGTTGTGGCTCGTGGTATGGGTAAGTGCTGCGTATCAGGCGCAGGTGAAATCCGTGTCGACTACAAGGCCAAGACCGTAGAAATGGGTGGCAAGGTATACAACGAAGGTGACTGGATTTCACTCAACGGTTCTACCGGTGAAGTTTATGACGGCCAGGTGCCCACTACCGAGCCTGAACTCGGTGGCGACTTCGGCGCTATCATGAACCTCGCAGCCAAATACACCAAGACTCTCGTCCGCACAAACGCCGACACTCCTCGCGACGCTAAACAGGCTCGTCACTTCGGCGCTCAGGGTATCGGTCTCTGCCGCACAGAGCACATGTTCTTCGAAGGTGACCGCATCAAGGCTGTACGCGAAATGATTCTCGCATCCGACGAAGAAGGTCGTCGTCATGCACTTGCCAAGCTCCTCCCCATCCAGCGTGGTGACTTCGAAGGTATCTTTGAAGCTATGGACGGCTATGGCGTGACAATCCGCCTTCTCGATCCCCCGTTGCACGAATTTGTTCCTCACCAGACAGCTACCCAGAAAGAACTTGCTACTGAAATGGGCCTCACCCTTGAAGAAGTAAAGGCTAAGGTAGACTCACTTGAAGAATTCAACCCCATGCTCGGCCATCGTGGCTGCCGTCTTGGCATCACTTATCCCGAAATCACCGAGATGCAGACACGCGCCATCATCGAAGCTGCACTTGCCGTTAAAGCTCGTGGCATCGATGTGCACCCCGAGATCATGATACCCCTCGTTGGTTCACTCAAGGAAATCCAGAACCAGGCTGACGTTATCAACATCACCGCTGCCAAAGTGTTTGAGGAAACCGGCCACAGCGTACCTTACAAGGTTGGTACTATGATCGAGGTTCCTCGTGCTGCCCTTACAGCCAACGAAATCGCTGAAGTTGCTGACTTCTTCTCATTCGGTACAAACGACCTTACCCAGATGACATTCGGCTTCTCTCGCGACGACGCTCCCAAGTTCCTTAAATTCTACAAGGAACACGGCATCATCAAGACCGACCCATTCGAAGTACTCGATCAGGAAGGTGTTGGTCAGCTCGTCAAGATGGGTGTTGAAAAGGGCCGTGCAACCAAGCCCGAACTCAAAGTCGGCATCTGTGGTGAGCACGGAGGTGAACCCTCATCTGTTAAGTTCTGTGCACACCTTGGCATGAACTATGTATCTTGCTCGCCCTTCCGCGTGCCCATCGCTCGCGTAGCTGCGGCGCAGGCTGCCATCGAGGACTAATCCTTAGATTCTGACGATAGCCAATTAACGGCTATTATCCAATAAAATAAACAGGTCTGTCATTCATTTGGCAGACCTGTTTTTATTATATTAGATTATATCTTAAAGCCAACATACATGCAATAAAAAGCATGCCTGTATAATAACTTAAAGAAAAGCAGCCTCTGATAGTCAGCAGCTGCATTTCTTTAATTCAGTCTTAAGTTTAATGGTTCAGGCTGTCCCGGATGAATGCCACAATATCCTCCTTTTCGGGCATACCGAGTTTCTTTCTTATCGCGGATTTACGCACATAAATCGTAGATGTGGTCTGTGCTGTGATGACACTGATTTCTTTTGTCGAAAAACCGGCTACCATAAGCACTATTACCTGCTCCTCTTTTGCGGTGAGCATATCTCCATATTTTGAATGAAGATTATCGTAAAATCCTGCATAAAGATTGTTGATAAGCTCAAACATATTAGACCAGTTTACCAGGTCACCATCAGTATCACTCTCGATCGACGATATTTTGCGGAGCATTTCACGGTTCTGTTCAGTCGGTGTCTCAGCAACCATCTTGATTATTCCAAGCTGCTGAATCATTGCACGGCGAAGAGCTGAAGGCGTTTTTTCGTCAGATGATCTGACTGCATGGGCCTGCAACTCATCCACCATCTTTTGCAGAGCTTCAGCGCGCTCCTCGTTTTCAAGTTCACGCTGTCGGCGGTGATGGACCACCCATCCCGCTCCGACAAGAATGAGTAAACCGACCAATGATATTATGAGTATAATCACAGTCTTATGCTCGCTTTCAGCCTTGAGTGCCATCGCATGGCTTTGCTGATGCAATGCTCCGCGTTCTGACTCCCATTGTGATGCTTTAAGACGATTGAAGCGTTCAAGTTGGCGGTTATTCAGACCGTTCACATGTGAGAGTTTCATCTTGCCAGTCTGCTTGAAATCAATCATAGCATGCAGCAGATTGCTATAACTGCGGTAATATGTGTCATCCTCGTTCCTCAGATGAGAAGCGAAACTGTCGGCAAGCGCCAGCTCACGCGTGGCTTTGTGGATATCTCCGCTATTCAAAGCATTCATGGCATATTGCATGTGCAGGTAATCAGCCGCTCCATTATCAGGGGTTGATTTGGCGAATATCCCATCCACTGTAGCGTTGCTCTCTGTTATACGCCCCATTTCACCCAAAATCTGGGCTCGTTCAGTTTCAAAATAGAATTGCTTTTTACCCAAATCATTTATCTGTGCATACTTAATCAGCTCATCGACGATTGCTAAAGCAGTATCAAATTCTTGCGCAGACTCATACGTGCTGACGAGCATATATTTGGCCTCCATCTTCCTCATGCTGTCTGTTTCGAGCACCTCCAGCGTTTTCGCTAAAGGAATCAGCTCTTGACCTTGATATTCAGAAACGCCAAGCAGGACACGTATTCTTAATGTCTGAACCAACAATGAATCCGGAATCCCGGCAAGCCCGACAAGCGAGTCAAGCATATTGATTGCCCCGGGCGTATCACCGACCCAAAACTTATACCAGGCAAAAGCAGTTCCACTCTGGATATTCCTTGTAACATCCTTGCCTTTATAATAATTATGTGCAACCGAAATAAGCGAGTCGGCTATCATGGAACGATTTTGACGCATGTGGCCCCAGGCTCTCAGGTAGTGATACTTGGCACTTACAGAGTCAACGGTCAGGTCGGTAGGATCAATTGCATCCAATATCGACATTGCGCTGTCGGGTTTTGCCAACATCAACATTTCAGCTCTATCTATAGCCTTATTATGATGCGAAGTCGACCGCGAGCAAGACACTATGCTCACACCCACGGCAACGACCGCCAATAGTATCAGTATGATATTTCTCATTTTACTATCTCCATAGATAACTTATTTCTCATCTCACAGGGAATCCATATTTTCCCGAAAGAAATATTCGGATATTCTGAGTAAATGATTCTACAAAAATACAACCTTTTTATTTGTATGAGCAAATTTTAAAACGAAAAAGGGGAATCAATCAGAAATAGGCTTAATTATGTTCGATGTCAACGTTCCATCTTATTAATAGCGGAGTTGATATTATTCAGTGCTGACTTAAGGCCTGGTGATAATGACTGAGTGGCAAGCATCGACAGATGTATTTTAAGTTCCTCAAGCAATTCACTATAATGCCGACACATTTTAAATGCACAATACATTGAGAAACAACGTATGGCATAGGGCTCACACTCAGCATTTATTTTTGAGAGGCAAAAGTCTAAAAAATCCGCACGCATCGAATCCTTATCATATTCCTGATTACGCAACAGCTGAAGCAGCATCCTTCGCTTAGCCACATTCGTCTCAGCCAGTAAATGATCTATCAGCACATCTTGTTTCGACCGCAACCACTCATCATGCACCTTGTCGCTATGGGTCAACACCCATAGCGCATTCACTCCAACTCTTGATTCCGACGAGCCTACCATAGAGAAAATCACCTCTCTACGTGACACGTCACCGGCCATCCAAGCAAGCACGTCCTTAACATCCGGCAAATTCATACGGCCGGAAAACCTATTTAATATCTCCATGATAAAACGTTGCTCATTAACCAGCTAATTGTAGGCCACAAAGATAAAACTTTTTCATAACTATTACCATTAATCTTCCTCGGATTCCTAAACATATTTATCATATATGTGTTTAATAGATAAACGAAATCTTTTAATAACACACATAACAATGAGCACTACTAAGAAAAGCATCAAAGGCACCAAGACAGAAAAAAATCTTGTGATTGCCTATATGGCGGAGTCATCAGCTTATACCCGCTACATCTACTATGCCAAGCAAGCCAATAAGGAAAGTTATTTCCCTATCGAAAAAATCTTCACTGAAACCGCTGAAAACGAACTCCATCACGGCAAAATATTCTTCAAATTCCTTGAAGGCGGCTCTGTAGGCTGCGAAATGCCAGTGGATGCAGGTGTCATCGGTGACACTGCTTCAAACCTCGCCACAGCCGCTCATGAAGAGATGGTGGAGGGTGTCGAACTCTACACCAAGAGCGCAAAAGTAGCCGAAGAGGAAGGATTCCCTGAAATCGCCGAACACTTCAAGGCTATTGCCGAAGTAGAGCGTCATCATCAGGAACGTTTTGAACGCTATCTGAAACAGGTTCAGGACGGAACAGTATGGAAACGTGAGAAACCCATCAAATGGCAATGTCTGGTATGCGGCTACATATTTGAAGGTACCGAACCTCCAAAGACATGTCCAGCTTGCGACCACCCCTATCAGCACTACATGGCTCTCGATGCCGACTAAATCAGTAGGCTCACAGCAACGACATAAACGATTTTAGCTCAGAAACTAAAATACCGATATATCTATCATTAGCCCAGTCCTCCCCCCTGACCACACCCCGGGGAGGACTTTTTTCGTACCATTACCAATAATGCTTATTAATATTTGTATCTAAAAGAGCAGGAAAGCAAACGATAAATCGTTTGCTTTCCTGCTCTTTTGTTTGAGCCGCGACCGGGGCTCGAACCCGGGACCTTTTCGTTACGAATGAAATGCTCTACCAACTGAGCTATTGCGGCTTAAAGACTTATTTAGCCCATAAGGCTAAATTTATAATCCTTCACTACTGCAAAGTTACGATATTTATTTGATATCGTCTCAATCTGTATGCAGATATTTTATTCTATTCTCCCAATTGCATGGAGGACAATAATCAGAAACCGACGGTTTGCTTACTGAACGTAAAGTCAACCTTAGCGTTTTCAAGGTCAAGCACAGCCATAACAGGCTCAGTAACGTATGGCGTGATAGCCCCTACCACTGTGCTTTGGGTCGAATAATATGAATACATACCTGTAGCCGTATTCAAGAACGACACAAGGACCGGACAGATCACAAATTCAACATCCTCATCTGTCACCTCGCCTTTCTTCAACAAATCAATGATATACTCACGCATTGACGAGAATGAGTAACTGCGGGTTACTGAGTTATATGAGGCATAGAATGACGAGAGATTATCATTAACCTGCGATTTCGCAAAGAATTTATCTTTGTCCGACTTCTTTACCATGAGGATATAGGGCGGAGGGGTAAGCCCATAGTTATTCTCTATATCCTTAACCGGTACAGAGAATGTCAGAGAATTAATCACAGCCAAAGCACCGCTATCCTCATTATATCTTTGCAATATCTCACGAGCCGGGAAAGTAAATTCCACATCATATCCGGTGGGGCCCACAATCACAGTCTCACCATTATCAGCCATCTCTTTAAGATCAGGCGACATGGTATAGGATATATTGTTATTGGTCAAGACCTCTGGAGTGACGGCAAGATAACTTCCCACATGATAGAGGGTGGTATCACGCGGATTGGTCGTATCGGCAATCTTATGAACAGATCTGTAATATACATTAACCATATTGCTGCTGATTCGAGTCACACGACCTGAGCCGAACGAATTGGCAATGTAAAAACCCGGGAACCACTCCGCAAATGCCTGCGGGGTAGAGAACGTATTTGGTGACTCTTTATAACGGTTGAATAGACGGACACCAAACTCCTTGGGAAGCGTTACCATTATATCCTTATATATATTGCCCGATTCGTCGGCTGCAACATGGTCAGCACCGTCAATGAGTCCTGAATAGGAAGCCGACGCTATAGGATTGGCCGAATCATAGTAACCTGTCGGATCAAAATCGCTGTATATCGGAGAAGGCAACTGACGGTTAAGCTCATAGACCTTAAGCCCCATAGGAGCTATTGAGTCGCCTGCAAACCCATCTTTGTACATGGTAAGGATGAGTTTCACAGAGTCAATGTACTCTGCCTTGACACCAAATGTGTCAATCACGGAAGCAGGCATGTATTGACACACCACATCAGATGTCAGTGTGCCATAACCCTCGGCTTTCAAGGAGCCAAGCAACTGGAGCACAGTCCTCGACTGCACCAAATCATTGCTGACCGGACGTCCTGTCACCGTAAACGTAGAGTCCATTATGATTTCTACTTCGTCCTGCACAAGGCTCGAGCCGGTTGAGGAGTCCTCTTCGCAGGAGGTCACGGAGGCCATTGCAAGCACACCGAGCGACAGTAGAGAAAACTTGTTCATTTTATTCAATAATGTATAGAAAAGGATACTTCGACGGCAGAGCTTCACGCGTCAAGCCATCATCTGTCATCAATCCTCAGTAAGTGTACGATAAAATTCAGTGTATTTAGCCGGGCGGTCCTCCTCTCCATCAAATGGCAAGAACGGTTTTCCGGAAGCCTTGGCATATTCAACGAGCTCAGGATCGACATCACCAGTCACAGCAATAACTGCGTCAGCATAGTCGATAGCCAGCTTGTTGAGGGTCTTGAAATCGACAGGCTCTTTACCCAATGCGGCAATATCTTCAGGAGCGAACTCAGCCATTTCAAGTTTTTCCACAAATCTCGGATCCAAAGATCCTTCAAATTTCTCGGGATGGAGAGCATAGACAATCTTTGAATTGCGGAAAGTGGGATCATCCTGGTACTTACGACGAAGATAGAGTGGAGCAAGAGCAGAAACCCAACCGCTGCACTGAATAACAGCCGGTTGCCAACGGAGCTTCTTAACAGTCTCGATGACACCCATCGTGAAGAACATGACACGCTCGTCATTATCTGCACAAAGCACCTCTGTCTCAAGCCCCTTCTCGGGAAGTGGCTGGAAATAATCGTCGTTGTCGATAAAGTAGACCTGCATCCTTGAGGGAAGGAGTGTGGCCACCTTAATAATCAACGGATGGTCAGTATCGTCGATGATGATGTTCATTCCCGAAAGACGAATCACTTCGTGAAGCTGATTACGACGTTCGTTAATACAACCATATTTAGGGGTAAAGGTCCTTACTTCAAACTCTTTGCCATGAATACCTTGTGGGATATCGCGACCAAGCACTGACATTGGAGTGTCTGCGAGATAAGGTGATACTTCCTGTGAGATGAATAATACTTTTTTAGCCTCCATGAAGGGTAGTGATAGTCTTAGCGAACCGACACCTCTATTGGAACACCAATCATGAGGGGGACAGCTCTATGTTTAAGTTTTAGATTGCAAAGTTACGATTTTTTTTTCATTTTTCCCACTCCGGCCCTCATAAACCGTTAAATTTTCTACTTATTAGCCATTATACAGCCTTTCCCCACAACAAATGAGCATGCCAATACAAGGGCATTAACATTTATTATGGGAAAGCACCCTAAGTTTACCTCTCGGGGACATTCCGCCGAAATAATCCGACCTACGCTAACCCGCCATCCTGAATTTTAGCTTTTCGGGCTATTTCAAACAGCTGAGGCGGTATATGACAATATCCTCCGGGGTTCTTTGTGAGATAATCCTGATGATACTCTTCGGCCGGATAAAAATTCTGAAGTTGCGTCACCTCCACAGCCAGTGGCGCTGAATAGGCATGTGACTCCTCTTTCACCTGCTCAAGTATATCATGCTGCTGAGAGGCAGTGGTATAATATATCCCTGTGCGGTACTGAGTCCCCACATCATTACCCTGCTTATTGTGTGACGTCGGGTCAATTGTCATAAAATACATGTGAATGAGATACTTCAAATCAATTTTTGAAGTATCATATTCAACTTTCACACCCTCGGCAGCCATGGTTTCGCCGGTACACACCTCCTTATAGGATGGATGAGGAATGAGACTGTTGGCATATCCTACTTCAGTAGCCACAACACCGTCGATCTGCTTGAAGAAATGTTCTGTCCCCCAGAAACACCCTCCGGCAAAATAAATAGTATCAATGGTATTATCCATACACAAAATTCAAATAGGGTTAGTCTTATTTATTGATAATTGCAACTACTATAATAACCTATCCTACACCGATAAGTTCAATATCAAATACCAACGTCGAACCGCCGGGAATGCCTGGTTGCGAAAAGCGGCCATAACCCATCTCTGCCGGGATGTATATCTCCCACCTATCCCCGACACGCATCTGCTGCAAAGCGATGATCCAGCCGGGGATAAGTTCCCTCAAGCGGATAGCCAGTGGCGCACCACCCCTGCTACTGTCAAACTTCTTTCCGTTAATGGTGCATCCTGTGTAATGCGCCACTACGACACTCGAGCGGTTGGGCTTCTGTGCATCAGCCTTACCGGATGATATCACTTTATAATATATCCCCTTATCCAAAGGTTTCACACCATCTTCACGAGACTTTGCCTCCAACCATTCGCGGTTCTTGATTATATAATCCTGTTTTGCCATATTGATACACGCAGACAATTTGCGGGCCTGCCATGCAAAGTTAATTCATTTTTCTTATTTTTAACATAAAAAACCGCCACTCCACCCGACGGATTCAAATAATACCATTAATTTTGCATTCCGCTAATACAATCACACGTCAAATAAATTTTTACTATTATGAAATCAATCTCGAAAATCGCACCCGCATTTCTTCTCGCCGTTGGCATAGTGATCCTCGGATTCACCCTGAAAGCGGGAGTTGACAACATCGCATTCCGCGACAGAGAAGTCACCGTAAGAGGATTGGCCGAACGCGAAGTCCCAGCCGACCTTGTGACATGGCCCATCACATATTCACTGGCGGGAAACAACCTTCAGACCATATATGACCAAGTGAGTAAAAACAATGACATCATTGTCAAGTTTCTAACATCCAATGGCATCAGCCAGGACGAAATCTCAGTCAATCCGCCCGACACATACGACGCCACATCCAATCGCTATCGCTCCGACTCATTCAACTACAACTACTCGATCAACTGCACAGTCACTGTGACCACCGACAAAGTAGAGAAAGTCAGACAGCTCCTCAACCGCCAATCCGATCTGCTTAAAGAGGGAATCGCATTCTCCAACTCCTACATAAACTATCAGTTCACCGGGCTCAATTCCATCAAGCCTGAAATGATAGCGGAGGCGACAAAAAATGCCCGTGCGGCAGCCAATCAGTTCGCGGCGGACAGCGAAAGCCATATCGGGAAAATAAAGACCGCATCCCAGGGGCAGTTCTCGATAGAGGACAGCGACTCGAGCACACCTTACATCAAAAAAGTAAGGGTCGTATCCACTATCGTATATTATCTTGAAGACTAATCCCACGATGAAACAATCCCCACAATAGCCCCAGGCCCTCCTAAAAGCCCGGGGCATTATTGTATCCGCATCCGGCCTCCAGTCAACCCAAATTGCGGAGTCACATACCAAAATTCCATTTATTGATTGCAAATTAAGCAATAAACACTAAATTTGCATGGAATTGAAAACACTACTCAAAGAGATGGAAAAGGACACAATAAACCTGAATTCAATTGACGCATACAACAAGCTCTACGGATTGACCACACATCATCCGCTGGTAACTGTCATCGACTTAAAGAAAGCGACCCAGACAGTAAACCACATACGCATCAATTATGGGGTCTATGCCCTCTTTCTGAAAAATGGAGTCAGTTGTACCTTAAAATATGGGCGCAAACATTATGACTACCAGGAAGGCACCATAGTGAGCTTTGCGCCGGGGCAAGTCATCGACGTCGACATGGATAAAGCAGAACCGGCGCCTGACGTCGTCGGACTCATATTTCATCCCGACCTAATCTATGGCACACCATTAGGCGAAAAAATAGCTAATTTTGACTTTTTCAACTATTCGCAGATGGAAGCTCTGCACTTGTCGGAAGATGAACGCGCGAAGTTTCTTGACTGCCTTGAAAAGATCAAGGAGGAGCTGGAACATCCGGTCGACCATCATTCGGCAATCCTTTTGGCTGCCAACATACAAGTGCTTCTGGAATACCTGCACCGTTTTTACGACCGGCAATTCATCACACGCCATAAAGTCAACTCTGAGGTTGTGGCTCAATTCGAACGCCAACTGAAAGAGTACTATGACAATGGCAACGGTAAATCAGGGATGCCAAGCGTGGCATACTTTGCTGACAAAGCAAATCTCTCGCCTGGTTATTTCGGAGATCTCATCAGGAAAGAGACAGGCACATCTCCTAAGGACCTGATAGCACTGCATCTTATCTCGTTGGCCAAACACCGGCTCGCCACCACCAACGATGATATAAGCTTGATAGCCTACAGTCTCGGCTTTGAATATCCGGCTCACTTTTCGCGCATGTTCAAACGAGTGACAGGTGAAAGCCCCACTCAATACCGGCTGCACACCCAGCCTACCGGCGAGGTCAATTATAATTAAAGCATTATGAATTTAGAGTCTATTCGTGACTACTGCCTGAGCTTACCGGAAGCGACTGAGGATTTCCCATTCGATGAAACCATACTTGTTTTCAGGATTTGCAGCAAGATTTTCGCTATGATTGACCTTGATAACCCTGAATGGTTCGTCCTCAAATGCGACCCGGACTATGCACTCGAACTTCGCGAGTCACACCACGAAATCAGCGGAGCATACCACATGAACAAGCGTCATTGGAACCAGATAAATATCTTCGGCGCCCTCCCTGATCCAACCATAAAATCACTCATAAACCATAGCTACGGCCTTGTCGTAGCCAAACTGCCAAAGCGCATCAAACTTGAACACCCCGACATCACCGACATACATTAAATCAATGAGAATTTTAATGATAGCAGTAATCTCAGGATTGCTTACCCTTACTTGCTGCCGGCCATCATCACTCCCGACCGAGAAGAGCAGAATCACCGAAGCACTTCTCCCCTATCAAGACACTCCCGGAGTAGGCGTATGCGTGATCACCGACGCCGGAGACACCATCGGGACAAAAGCTGATTCCATCTATCCGATGATGAGTGTATTCAAAATGCATCAGGCACTCGCCCTACTCCACTGCCTTGACTCAATCGGGGCCAAGTCGGACACATTACTGCATATCATATCCTCAGAAGAGTTACACAAAGACACATGGAGCCCTTTGGCCAAAGAGGGCCGAGGAGATGAATTTGACATTTCAGTCAGAGAACTGCTGGCCTACACCATGCAACAGAGCGACAATAACGCATGCGACATACTCTTCAATCATCTCTATGATGTAGCGCAAACCGACAGGTTTACCGCATCACTATCGCTGCCAGGACGCACATCCATAACACAAGATGAAAACGCCATGCATAGGGATTCAACCGCATGGATGAAAAACTATTGCACGCCGAAAGCCGCAGCCGCCCTGGTTTGGCGAATATTCAACGACTCCATTATATCACCTCAAGCTCAGCAGGAGCTCCGCTCAATAATGCTTGAATGCCGTACAGGCCAAAACAGAATCCCCGCGATGATTGGCAATAAAATCTCCCATATCGGTCATAAGACCGGTACAGGAGATGTGATAGACGGCATCGTGACCGCGATTAACGATGTGGCTTATATCAAAACCAAATCCGGACGTGAATACGCCTTGGCTGTATTCATCCATAATTTCCATGGCTCGCCTGATAAGGCTGAAGTTATGACAGCTGAGATATCCGCCGCTGTATGTCGTGCTATCGAGCCATAAACCAGTAATTTACATTATAGCCGTCGCGATTCCTCTTCTGCGGCGGTATTACCCTTGTATGACGATTTCTTTGGTTGGAACTTATAGGTAAGGGTAAGCATTACTCCCCGGCGGTCATATTTCTGTTTTTTCACAACATGCACTCCATTTGTGAGCATTGACCAATCATTATTCATGGTGTTGAATATATCTGTCGCAGAAATTTTCAAAGCAAGTGCGCCCTCGAGGAATGACTTCTTCACACTCGCATCCATAGTAAACCAGGTAGCACGAAACCGATTGGTGTGCATATCGCCGCTACTTTGGCCTGAAACGTCAGCAGTCAACAACATATTCCACGGGAGTGAAACCGTGTTATTCAGGAAGTATATGAAAAATGGCTTCTCATAGTTCCTGCCGCCAAACTCCAGCCACTGCCGGCTATAACCGAGGGTAAGATTCGGTGACCACTTACCTACCTGACGTCCCCATACCACATAGCATCCAAATTGGGAAACATCCACGTTGACAGGATGGAGCAGCAGTTGTGGTGAAGGAGCTGGATATAACTCTTTAACAAAAGCGTAGGTGTCGAGGCTTCTGACGAACATTCCTTGCAACATAAAGTCCTTCCACATCCCGAACAGCTGCACGTTATGCATTCTCTCATCCCTCAACGATGTGTTACCACCTTCGATCTGGTGCACTCCTGTATATGACAGGCCTCCGGTCAGATGCGAATACGGAGGCTTTACTGTCGCGGCCTTATAGCTCAACCTGATTGACGCATCGTCATTGATTGTATATCCAAGTGTAACATCAGGAGTGAAAAGATGGTCCACATGAGAAATATCATCATCCCTCACTCCATTCACCTCGAATGCATAGCGCAGATACTCATAGCGCGCTCCGACAGTAGCGGATAGTGGACCAAAAGATCGGTTCCAGGAAGCAAACAGGGCTGATGACGTATGCCTCACATCAGTAAATGACGATGGGAGGTAGGTCCCAACCTGTTCATTCAGCATTCTGTAGTCAAGCGAGGTGTGGGTGTACGAACACTGTGAACCTGTCACAAATCGCCCTCCGCCAAGCGGAAAATCAAGTGTTATCTTACCTCCCCACAGAGATGAATGCCGCCGTTGCGTCGATGTGACATCCTCGTAATCACCCTCAGGATAAACTGTAGATGTACGCTCCCTGGAGTTGCCAAGCGTATATAGGCCATCAAAATGCAGATGGTATTTTTCGGCCACTTCCCCATCATAGTACACCGACACCAGATGACTTTTGGAGGAAGTGTGACGCGATATGTTACTTGCGATAATGTCATCCATCACGTTGAACCATTCCCCACCATTATTATTAATATCCCCGACCTCTGGATGAAACCTATAAAACCCACCGAAAGAATGCGCTCCTGTTGACAGGTTAAAACCCACCTTTGCAGAACCGTTCAATGAGGGATAGGCAGTATTCTGCACACTTCCTACCGTCATCGGCTCATCATTATATTCAAAAGTGTTAACCGTCATGCCGTGTGTACGGCTATTATTCTTGGCATAAAAGCCAGAGGCAAATAATTCGTACCCACTGCCATGATAACTTATGTCAAGGTTGTCATGAGCTGAGATTTTATGCCTGACGGCCACATGCCCCTCTTCGATAATGCTTAATCCCCGGATAAAATTCTTTTTAGTGATAATTTTTATCACCGCCGTAGTCGACGAATCATATTGTGCTCCCGGTGCCATGTCCAACTCCACCCGACGAATGTTGTCCGAACGTAATGACCGTAATTCATTTTCATCACGTAATGGGCGCCCATCGATATAGATGGCCGGAGTACCCTTGCCGGTAACATTGACAATGGTTTCATCCGTTACCGTTATCATAGGGAGTTGGGCCAATAACTCGAACCCATTCCCCACCTCCGCAAGTGAAGATCCAGGAATCGTCGTCACGAGGGAAGTCCCCTCAAGCCGGGTTGCAGGTTGCTTGGCTGTGACAACTATCTCCTGCAAGCGGGTTGTCAACGAATCAGTATCGACCTCGCCATTAGCTTTGGCAGCATTAATGAAGGCCATTAAAATCAGAATAAAAATTAAATACGTCCTATGCATAATTTTGACTAATTTGTTTTGTGCAAATTTAGTCACTCATCATGCTTCGCACCTAATTTACGGTCTGACAGCTAAAACTATAACACTCTACAAATAAATGCATTGCATCAGTATAAAACTTATTTTTCTGACACAGCAAATCCAGACTTAGAAAATTGACAAAAACAGATCAGCATCCACCGGATTTTTCTCCTTTATGCGGAAACGGAGACGAGACTTGCGCTTATAGACCACATCAATATTTTGACCGAGAAGCATACTGATGGCTCGGTTTGAAAATCCACAAGCCAGATACACCATCAACTTATAGTCCGGCTCTTTCAACCCACTCAGCTGCTGCTTGAAACGCAAAGCCATATTCTCACGGCAATCATTCACAGCAGATTCGAGCAATCCAAAAGTGCTCGAATCATCCTTTATGGAATTAATTTCCGCTTTCACCTGTTCGGCAATCACATTCCGTTCCGAACGTGTACCCTGAGCCTCATAATATGTGTCACACAATTTGCCGATGAGTTCAAACCTCTTTCCAAGCAAACCATTAAGTTTTTTAGACAGGCAGTCAGCCGTATCCCTTTGAGCCTCCACAGTCTCCTTGAGTTCAGCAGCCTCGGCAAGCAAAGCATCATTTTCAATGCGCTGTAACTTAAGACGTTGATATTGCCAATAAAGGACACCACAGGCAACCACCACCAAAAACACTATAAACCACACCAGACGTTCCTTCTGGACCTTGGCCTTGAAGAGCGCGCACTCCCTTTCCTTTTGGACATACAAAGCCTGAATCAACGCGTCATTTTCGCCTTTTGCCGTAGTAGAGATGGTGAATTTCAGCTCCTTTGCCTTGCTTAATTCATCATTGAAATTATGAGATGCATAATAATTCAATGCTATATTTATTATCGTATCGGATGGGACCTGCAGATGGCTTGCCACCATAGCCTCGCTGTATAACAGCGCCCAGCGCGCCATTTGCGCAGAATCGTCAAACTGTGAAACATCCAGCGAATTGAGTTTCTCAAAAGCCTTCTGAGGATGTTTTTTCATCAGTTGCTGCGCATCATCCAGGCTATTGCTATATGAATTAGACACCGAACAACCGGTAACAACCATCAGCATTAAAAAGTAGAACAGTGTTCTCATAACATTATTTAATTATACATCGAGGGCTTACCTCAGCCGACAAATGTAGCAACAATTATCTCTTCGTCCAAATTTAACGGCAGAAAAAATCTTTAATCACCAAATGACAAAATAAAACGTTTTAAGCATTTTTAATTTGGCTATTCCGCGAAAAACCACTACCTTTGTACGAATTATGTGCTTTAAATAGACATGAGACAATTAAAAATCACAAAATCAATCACCAATCGTGAAAGCGCGTCGCTCGACAAATTTCTCCAAGAGATTGGCCGTGAAGAACTTATTTCCGTAGAGGAAGAAGTAGAGCTCGCCCAGCGCATTCACCAAGGAGATCAAAGAGCACTTGACAAACTTGTGCGTGCCAACTTACGTTTCGTTGTATCTGTAGCCAAGCAGTACCAGAATCAGGGACTCAGCTTGCCCGACCTTATCAACGAAGGAAATCTCGGCTTGATTAAAGCGGCACAAAAGTTTGATGAGACCCGTGGTTTCAAGTTCATCTCCTATGCCGTGTGGTGGATTCGTCAATCTATCCTGCAGGCTCTTGCTGAACAGAGCCGTATTGTCCGCCTTCCTCTCAACCAGGTAGGTTCGCTCAACAAAATAAGCAAAGCCCTGTCAAAATTTGAACAGGAAAACGAACGTCGCCCTTCACCTGAAGAGCTCGCTGAAAAGCTCGATGTTCCTGTCGACAAGATCGCAGACACGCTGAAAGTATCGGGCCGACACATTTCGGTGGACGCTCCGTTTGTTGAAGGCGAGGACAACAGTCTGCTTGACGTACTCACCAACGACGACTCTCCAATGGCAGATGCCACACTGACTCAGGAATCACTTTCAAAGGAAGTGGAACGTGCACTCAAGCAGCTCCATGACCGCGAACGTGAAATTTTGAAGATGTTCTTCGGTATCGGCTGCCAGGAAATGACACTTGAAGAGATTGGTGCCAAATTTGACCTCACACGCGAACGTGTGCGTCAGATTAAAGAAAAGGCAATCCGCCGGCTCAAAGGGCAAAAAAGTCATCTTCTTAAAGCCTATCTCGGACAGTAGGCCAATAAGCCCATCCGAGTCAACTTCAACTTATCGGCATAAAGCACATCATCAGGTCACAACCTAAAGTGCTTTATGCCTTTTTCTCATTCACCACCTATCACCCACCTTAATAAGCAAAACCATGTTAGCTTCAGCACTTTCATTGCTCCTGTCATTAACAGTCACCGTCACAAATCCGCTTGACTCTCCAAGAGAAGCCGTCCCGGTAATCATACCCATCTCAAACGTCAAAGGAGAAATTAACTCCGCCACCATAAAGGGGTATCCGGAACTCCCCTATCAGCTCGACGACCTTGACGACGACGGACGCCCCGACGAACTCGTGTTTCTCCTCGACTTGAAACCAAATGCAAAGGAAACAATCTCAATCAACCTTTCCGACAAGCCTGAGACGAGAAAATTCACCGCCGGCACAAATGCCTACATCAGATTGAACGACAAAAATAAAAAGCACCCAAAGATAAATGCCATAGCCTTTCCCGGGAATGCCGACAACAGGCAGATGTATAACAGCATATATGGCCATGGCGTAGTGCTCGAAGGGTTATTCAACGCCATACGCATCTACATGGACAACCGTCAAAGTGTAGACCTGTACGCAAAAAACACACCGCAGCTCGAACTTGATGTCACCGGATTCTACACCACTCCTGAGCAGCTCAAGCAGGGTTATGGCCGTGACATTCTTTGGGCAGGGACTTCGGTCGCCTTAGGATCATTCAGAGGTTACGAAGACGGAACACCCCTCACTATCGACAGCGTCACCACACGCATGCAACGGGTAGTGACGACAGGGCCCATCCGCTCAATTGTGGAAGTCAACGACCGCGGTTGGGTATCTGCTCCCGGGAAAGCCCCTGTAGATATGCGCCAACGCTACACCATGTATGCCGGACATCGTGATGTGGAAGTTGACATATTGCTTCGCGGAGCAAAAGCCGTGGATACATATTGCACCGGAATCCAAAAACTCGCCACCGACAATGTGGGATTCATCAATGCCGATGGTCTGGCCGGAAGCTGGGGTAAAAATATTCCTGACAAGAATCTTCCTGACATCGACGAGACCCTCGGACTCGGGATATATGTGACTGCACCATATCTTCAATCAGTTGTGGAAGATGACCTGAATTATCTTACCCTGCTGAAAGCCGATGCCAATGGGCATATCCGATATACATTCACCTCTGCAGCCCTGCGTGACACAACGTCGCCCCGCTCCTCTGAGGAATGGTTCTCCTACCTTGCCAAATGGAAAACCGACCTCATGCATCCGGTAAAAACCACCGTTAAAAAGAAATAGTCCACGCTTATCATCTACCACCAATGATAGAACCAATTTACACTCCATCGCCAAAACGATATGATGGAAGCATGACATATCGCCGGTGTGGACGCAGCGGCATACTGCTACCGGCAATCTCTTTAGGGCTATGGCACAATTTCGGGGACGTCAACCCACTTTCTCGCTCAAAGGAAATACTGCACCATGCCTTTGACCAGGGAATAGTCTCGTTTGACCTTGCCAACAATTACGGCCCATCCTACGGCTCAGCCGAAGAAACCTTCGGGATTGTAATGCAGAAATCCTTCAGACCATACCGTGATGAAATGTTCATCGCCACAAAAGCCGGCTATGACATGTGGCCCGGTCCTTATGGCAACTGGGGTTCTCGCAAGTATCTCATATCCTCCCTTGACCAAAGCCTGAAAAGGATGAATCTGGATTATGTGGACATATTTTATAGCCACCGCTATGATCCGGAAACGCCGCTTGAAGAGACGCTCACCGCACTTGTTGACATCGTACGCCAGGGCAAAGCCCTCTATATAGGCATCTCACGCTGGCCCAAAAAGGCCATGGACTTTGCGAAACAGTTTCTTTCGCAGCGGGATGCTCCTTGCCTCTTGTTTCAGGACAAACTTAACATCTTCGACCGTGCACCTGAGACCTCGGGGATGCTTACCGATCTTGAAAATTCAGGCATCGGCTTCATCGCATTCTCTCCTTTAGCCCAGGGGTTACTCACCAACAGATATCTCCACGGCATTCCGGCAGATTCACGTGCAGCGGCAGGCAAGTTTCTATCCGCTGCCAACCTCACTCATGGAATGATGGAGAAAATCACAAATCTTAACCGCATAGCGGCATCCAGAGACCAATCATTAGCACAAATGGCATTGGCGTGGCTGCTCAGGAAAAAAGAGGTGACATCTGTGATAGTGGGATGCAGTTCCATAGCCCAACTTGATGATTCCATATCATCACTTGCAAATCTTGAATTCACGTCCGAGCAACTGGCCGAGATTGACAATTTAGCCGGTATCCAGTTAACCACCACCTCCCCCACACAGTAGGACAAACAGAAAGAGCCTGCAACTGATATCAGTTGCAGGCTCTTTCTGTCATGTGATTCGGGCGGACACCGTCATATAGGGTGTTCGCCCGAATTTATCATAAGTGATTACCAATCGGCATCTTCGCCATCAGCATACCACGTACAGCTCTTATATGAGAATTCGCCCTGACCGGTCACCACATACACCAGTGTCTCCTCATGAGCGGCACCGTCATAGGCAGTGAAGTTAATGGTATAAGTCACCTCCATACCATCGACAGGAGCAGCATCGGGATGCAGAGCACTCAACGCATTTTTCATTGTCTCGGTGCAGAAACGCTTCTTGACAAGAGCAGTTATCTCGTCGTCAGTCAAGCCGTCATAACCCTCATAGCCTTCGGGGGCATTATTCTTGGCAGTAACCGCACGCACATCCACATTACCATAGTAGGCTGAGGCTCCAGACCAGAACTCAGCGTTGCCACGATAATCGATAAACGGAGTGGTCTTATCAATGACTGTGGCACCCATGGGCTTGGAGATATTATTGAACACCCAGTCGACACAGGCCATGTAATAACTATAGGAAGGCTCTGTATTGCGCGCATAAGGGAGAGTCACAACCACCGAGGGGTTATATGCCCAATTGCCATGCTGCTTGGTGAACTGGTCAACAGTGGCACCGGTGTTCTGCACCCAAGCACCTTCGGCATTGGCGATGAACTCCATAGCCTTATAGCTTGACTCGGAATTGGCATAGTAATTGTATACAACAATTTTAACCTCATCCTCAGCAGCATAGGGGAACTTGTTGCCAAGATACTTCGGGAGAAGTTCCTGAGGCAGAGTTCCACTCAAGTCAGCATTTCGACCCATAGCAGCGTAATCAGCAGGCTGAAGAACAACAGTATTATTTGGTACCGACCAGTTGCTGCCGTTATAGTAATAGATACCGGTTTTGGATTCGGTAGGAACTTCGGCAGCAGGCGCACGGTGCTTGATTGACTTGGATGTCTTACCGTCAACAGAAGTAATCACCACATTATAGTACTTACCACCTGAAATAGTAATGAAGTAACCACATATAGTGTAGGTCTCGCCATCGCTGATAAGTTCACGGATGTTATTGGGCACCATGTAACCACTACCTTGGCTTGAAGAGGCTCCGTCAAGGGTGAAATTATAATAATTACCGCTCACACTTGCCTTGCCGCGGAATGTGACATACTGGGCGAGGGCATCATCAGTGCGGGTGATGGCATTATCCATATCAGGGCCTGTGACGGTGACAGGTGTAGGATATGAGTAATTTTCATCCTCACCTTCCACTGTATAGCTATCGGAGGTAATGGCTATCTGATAGCCCTTATTATATGAACCGATTGTGCCATTGAGAGTAATCTGCGAACCGATCGAAACACTGTTTGTGTCGAACCCGCTTGCCTGATAACAAAGAATTGAGCCGGTAGCATCAGTGAGAATAAAACCTCGTGAATCAATGGCGGTAACAATACCATTTATCTCAACCACATCGTCAAGACTCACCGAACCGAGCACACTCGAGATTTCCCATGAAGGTGTTTCAGAGCCTCCGACATTGCCAAACACAGGATTTGTTGAAGCCTCCTTATAATTCACCACGACATATTCTCCTGCTGTAGCATCGGGGATGGCACTCTTAAGAATCGAGGGAAGATTTGATGCGGCTGTAAGCGCAGGGGCGAAACCTCCGATATAATCCTCCTCACTGCCCCAAGCCTGCTGATAATCGGCGTTGCTGACAGTATATGTGCGGACACCGTTGTTGATTGTCAGAACCTCTTCAGGCTGATTGCTCGCGAGATTATAGGTGACTTTAACCGACGACTCGTTGTTCATTGAGAAATAGGGGAACGAAGAGTCGGTCAGAAGTGCCGGAATATACTTGCGGGCCTCCTCAGGAGTGGCAAACGAACAATTAGTACCGATAGCGGCCAAGGCATCAGCCTCACCGGCAGCTTCAGCAAGAGATTTATTGGTAGAATTGGACGCGATTGACTTATAGTCGGCTTCGGTCAGAGTATAGCTTACTGTTTCAACCTTTGAATAGGACGGCGGCTCTTCAAAGCCGTCAAGTTTGTCGTTCCAGGCATTTTCGTCACAGCTTGAAAACAAGGCGGCGCACCCGGCAAACAGCAATGTATATTTGAATGAATTTTTCATATCGTAATTCTTTTTACTGTACATGTACTTTATGACTTCTTAGAATGCCACTTTGAGACGCAGTGCATAAGTGCGGCCGAAAGAATAGAAGATTCTGTAGGCATTCTCCCAGGTACCGTTAACACCCGAAGCAGTGTAGGCATCCATCACATAGTTGTAGTTACACAGGTTGTAGACATTACCGAAGATTGTAGCATCAAGACCACCTATGTTGAACTGATAACTTGCCGAAAGGTCAAGCTGGTTACCCCAGGGTATTTCCCAAGGAGAGCCGACATTAATGACAGCGCCGGGAGCATAGTCACTGGCCGAGATAGAGAAGTCGCTATAGTTGCGGGCATTGAATGTCCAGTCAATGCCTACACGCCACCCCTTGAGAGGTTTGATGTTGGCACCGATATAGCCTGTGGTCTGAGCGGAACCACCTACCTTACGACCCTTCTGGTTGAGGATGGCATGTGCATGGTCAGGAGCATAGACACCTGATGCAAGAGCGCCGTCCTTGGTGTTAGTGATAGGCTGTCCATAACTGTTATAGAAGTAGCCCTTTGTGTTGCTATCCCATACCCAGTCACCGACAGAGAGCATACCGTTGATGTCGAGCCAGCGTGTGGGACGATAAGTGAAGTTAAGCTCCACACCCATGTGGCGAGCATCCACACCCTCCATATTGAAGAAGTATTTAGTGCCATCCGACATGTCGCTTGAGCGGGTTGCAGTCTTATCCATCCACTTAGTATAGTATCCGTTAAGAGTGGCGGTGAAAATCGGCGAATGGAATTCATATCCGAGTTCGAATGATCCGACCTTCTCATTCACAGCGTTGGGGTTGGTTGCATTTGAAGTGGCAGCCTGAAGGAAGGCACCGCCCGAGAAGAATGGAGCACGGGTAATGTAACCACCGTTGAAATATACGTTGTTGTGACGGTCAATGTTATAGTTGGCGCCACCCTTGATGGTACCTGCAAGGAAGTTTACTGTCTCTGATTTGGAATGTGCCTTGTCGTAGTAGAAGTGGTCGACACGCCAATAAGAAGTATTAGAGAACGATCCGGCAAGCACCGTGGTCAGCTTGTTGTCAAGGAATGTGTATTCAAGCTGTGCGAACAGACCTTCCTGCGCGGTGTGGCCATCGTAGTCACGATATACGACGTCGCCTACACCGAGCTTCTGGTACTTCCAGTTGGGATCAGCAGCAGCGGCATTATTTTCGGGGAGTACACCCTTACGCGAGCTGTCGTCCATGAAATATTCACCGTCATAGAGGTCCACGATTTTATTATTGTGGAATCCTACATAGTAACGCATGTCAATACCGGCAGTGAGATTAAGATTATGCTTAAGCTCATTCTTATAAGTCGAGACAAGGCCATACCAGTTGTGGCTATTGTTGGACTTCGACATGATCATGTTTGAACCGGTGGTCGAAGCCATGTTCATTTCCTGGATGGCAGCATAGTCGAAAGTGCCGTCAGCACGGCGGAACAGGGTGTTGAGCACACCGTTGCTCGCACCATACCAGCTGGTGTTGCTGAGTGAATTTCCGTTATATGAGCCACGGCCCTGACCGCTATAGCCATAACCGGAAGCGAGGCTTACATAAATGGCCGAAGACAGAGAAGACTTCTGGTTGATCTGCCAGATGTGGTTAAGTGAAATCTGCGGTTTGTGATAAACATTCTTATTGGATGAGCGAACCTGGCCGTCAAGGTCGTAACCGAAAGTCGGGTTATACTTATACATGCTCTCGCCATCCATATAGTTTCTCACTCCCTGCCATCCTTCGATGCTCAGACCATCTTGCGATGAGCGTTTATAGTGGGTCTGAGGCGAACCGAACGCAGTAAGTGACAGCTGATGCTTGTCATTGATACGCTTCGAGATGTTAAGGAAGTAGGTGTAGGCGTCGAAATCAGTGCCCTGGACATATCCGTCGCCCCATTTGCGCGAACCGAGAAGGGTGATGGCCCAACCTTTCTCGTTGACACCTGTCGACACCGAGAAGCCTATCTGATTAAGGCCGTCATTACCCATGCCGTAGAACACGTTGCCACCACGTTTCACATCAAGGCTCTTGGTTGTGATGTTAATAGTACCACCGACCGAAGGCACCGACACGATAGCCGCTCCCAGACCACGCTGAGTCTGCATCGAGGCAGTCACATCGGAAAGGCCGGCCCAATTGGACCAGTAGATACCGCCCCACTCCATATCATTGATAGGAATACCGTTGATGAGCGCTGCGACATTTTCTGATTTGAAGCCACGCATATTGATTTTAGCGTCACCATATCCGCCGCCGTCCTTTGTGGCCCATACACCCGGAGTGGTCTTCAACACTTCAGGAAACTCCTGGTTGCCAAGTTTGGTCTCTATGTTCATTGCATCGATCGACGACACAGCCACTGGTGTACGGCGTGTACGAGCTATTGACTGCGTAACCACCACGTCCTGAAGCATCTGTGACTCCACATCGAGAGCCACTTCTCCTAAATCGGCCTGGGCACGCAGATCAATTGGTTTGTAACCGATGTAGTTGACATGAATGTCACGCCCTTTTGGCACTGTGACAACAAATCGTCCGTCGATGTCAGTGGTAGCAACGATTTTTGTACCCGGGACTGAAATAGTCGCGCCAATCACTGGCTCGCCGAGCTCGTTGACAATCACGCCACTACACTTGATATCATCAGGCGCAGCCATAGCAGCCGCACTTGCCAGCCAGATAGTACCGGCTAAGAGAAGTAGTCTCTTAAACATAATAATGACTGATTAGTTAGTAAATATTTGTAGTTGTGCTATACATGCAATTTAAGGTTTGTCGGGCCGGATAGAGAAATATCAGCCGAAACAAATGATAATTTTTCACAAAATTAATCAAATTTGTTTAATCACACCCTATTATTACCAATAAAAAGACGGAAAGGCGATAAAATCCGCCTTTCCGTCCGTGTGTTTTCCCATATTAAACCTGTTATTTTTATTCCTACATTTCAAAAAATTAGGTTGCTAATTTAATGTCTCAATAATCGAGCCAATCTTGCTCATTTATTTTTCTGTGACAAAAGTATAAATTCTTGCTCATTATAATTCTCACACGTTTATGTGATAGGGGCAGCAATAAACGTTATTAATTGTTAAACATTGTCTATTTTTGGCCTAAACTTAGGTAGGAGACCACATTTTTCATTTAATTTGTAGAAAATTTAACACATGAATCGACGCTTCCTTTCCCCCTTAATAATTATACTTCTTCTATCTTTTCCTCTTTTCATTGCTTCCGGAGCTGATGGACGCACTGTCAGCTCATATAAGCATGCAGAGGAGCTGATGGCAGATGGTGAGCTTGAGGAGGCACAGAGAATATTCGACTCAATTTTCGCAATACCCGGCTTCGAGAACGACACTATGTATGGGCGTGTGCTCGTGGAGCAATCCACGCTCTACAGCTATCTCGGAGACAGGGAAAAATCACGGCTTACCGCACTTAAAGCCGTGAAAGTCCTTGATCCGGACGGTGACCAGATAGTCAACACGAGCCTATGGAACAATCTCGGTATAGCCTACAACCGTTCCGATAAAATCGACTCGGCACTTATATGCTATGAACGCTCTCTCGAACATGCCCGCCGCTCAGGCGACCTTTCATGGGTAGCCACGGCGGAACTTAACATCGGTGTCCTCTACTATAATCAAAAGCGATATTCCGATTCGAAACAATACTTCATTAATGCTGCCAGCCACTCGGAAGAGTGTGAAGACGGCATGTCGCAATTCTATTCACTCCAACTCCTCTCAGCAGTAGAAAACGAGCTTGGCAACGTTGACGCCTCCGGCTCGGCAATACGCAAGGCATGGGCACTTGCCATAGAGAGTGGCGATCCGAGCCTGCAGCTGAGATGCATCCCCTCTTTTTACGGCTACTTCTCCAAAAAAGAACTTGCCGATTCGGCCGATTACTATATGTTGATAGGTGATTCACTCCTACCGTCAGTCCCCCAAGGATCGTCCACGGCCGGTGGCTTCCTGTCAGCCAGAGTGAAGCACAGCATGTCGAAAGGCCACTACGCCTCAGCTCTTGGTGATCTGCTGACGCTCAGGGAGATGTCAATGGGGCCTCCACGCAATGAGCTATATAAAGATATCGCCGAGTGTTATGCCCGCACCGGAAACGACAAAGCCGCCTATCGATACATGGACTCCGCACGCATGTGGACCGACACCCTGTCGGCTCGCCAGTCAGCCAAAGCCATGGCTGAGTTTGACGTGAAGTACCACGCTATGGAGAAGGAAATCGAGAACCGGAGTTTACAGACCAATGTGCTCCACAAAGAACGCACCATACTTATCATCGCACTCGTGCTGGCTGTGACAGTCGGGCTGGTCATATTCCTGATCGAACGGCAGCGCAGGATGAAACGCCGCATGCTGCTCCGCGAAAGGGAAGCAGAGATACGCAGCACCCACAGCTATATCGAAGGTATGGAACAAGAACGACGCTATTTTGCCCGCGAGCTTCACGACGGCGTTGCAGCCGACCTCCTGGCATTACGCCTACGGCTAAGCAACGCAGGAGGCGACAATCAGCAATGCGCCGAAGCCGCCGAACGCCTCCGTTCCACCGTGCGCGCCATCTCCCACCGGCTGATGCCACCAGAATTCAAAAATGCCACACTGGAGCAAGTCATCGGCGACTACGTGAAGAATCTGTCATGCGATATGGACGGCCAGAATACCACATTCCCAACCATTGATTTCGTTGCGGCCGGTGTACCTGAGCATATCCCTTCCAATAAAGAACTGGAGATATACCGTATTTTTCAGGAAGAGATGACCAATATATTGCGTCATGCTCATCCCACTCATATCGATGTGGCCCTTTCCGGCTCAATCTCGCCACGCTCGGTAAGCCTGACCATTGACCATGACGGAACCCACCCACCATCCGACGACACCCTCAAAAACTCGTCAGGGATTGGTATGCGCACCATAGCGGAGCGCATCAAGCTGCTTAACGGACATGTGGAGCGGGTTGTTAATAAATCAGTTGTTACTTTTACACTTACAGTTCCCCTAACTTAATGCAATTTTAACCTACAAAGTTACCATCCCTTTATTATTTATGGAAACAAGATTGACGAACGTCGCAATCCTCGAAGACCATCCATTGGTGGCCGAAAGCATTAAAGCTCGCCTTGAAAAACATCCTGTGACCTACTGCACCATTCTCCCCTCCCTCTCAGCCATGGCGACACTGACATTCAGGCCGGCAGCTATTGACCTTTGGATTATTGACCTTGAACTTGGAAATGAAACAGCCTGGGACTTAATCACCAATCTGCGTTTGAAATGCGCTACCACAGGAATCCTCGTCTATACGATGCATGACACCCCATGGATCCGTGCCAGACTTGACAAAGAAGGTGTGACTCTTGCCGTGTCAAAATCAGATCCGGTCGAAGAACTTGACTTAGCGATAGAGGCTTTTTTCAACAACAAGTCATATTTCAGCACCTCGTTCAGAGAGGCACAGCGCCCCAACACTACCCTCACCCAGCGCGAGATAGACATACTCCGCCTCATCACCAAGGGAGCTTCAACCGCCGAAATTTCAGCACAGCTCTCCATAAGTGCCAACACGGTGATGACCTACCGCAAACGCCTGATGGAAAAATTTAAAGTCCACAAAGCCACCGAACTCGCTAATCTTGCCCGCTCTTTGCTCTAAAAGCAGGCAAGATTTATCAGTAAAAACATTCCTCTCCGGTCGGCATCTCTGCCAATGGTATCAATTTTTTTCGTAAATTTGTCGGAAAATTTGGATTTTACCATGGCAAAACCGATTGTCGAAACCCCACTGATGAAACAATATATCGCGATGAAGCAGAAGCATCCTGATGCTATTCTGCTTTTTCGTGTTGGTGACTTTTACGAAACATTTTCAGAGGATGCCATCGCCGCATCCGAAATCCTCGGCATAACTTTGACCCGACGTGCCAACGGCGCTGCGCAATATGTGGAACTCGCCGGATTTCCCCATCATGCACTTGACACCTATCTTCCAAAGCTGGTTAGAGCCGGTAAGCGCGTAGCTATATGCGAGCAGCTTGAGGATCCGAAGACAACCAAGAAATTGGTAAAACGCGGCATCACTGAGCTCGTCACCCCCGGTGTCTCCATCAACGACAACATCCTTAACCATAGGGAAAACAACTTCCTGGCGGCAATACATTTCGGCAAACAAGTCAACGGTATAGCTTTTCTCGACATCTCGACAGGTGAATTTCTCACTGCCGAAGGAAGCCTTGACTATATCGAAAAACTTCTTACCAATTTCGCGCCCAAAGAGGTGCTTGTGGAGAGAGGCAAACGCCGTTTGGTGGAGGACACGTTCAGCGAACATTACTTCACGTTTGAGCTTGACGACTGGGTGTTTACAGGCGAAGCGGCCATGGATCGCCTTCTCAAACAGTTCGAGACCACATCGCTCAAGGGATTCGGCGTTCACTCCATGCCATCGGCCATCATAGCCTCAGGCGCCATACTCCACTACCTCGACATCACACAGCATACCCATATTTCCCACATCACATCACTCTCCCGCATAGAGGAAGAGATGGCTGTAAGGCTCGACAGATTCACCATCCGCAATCTCGAACTCGTGCATGCCATGAATGAGGATGGCAAAAGTCTCCTTGATGTGATGGACCGCACCATAAGCCCTATGGGAGCGCGTCTTCTACGCAGATGGCTTCTCTTTCCCCTAAAGGACAGTAAGGAGATCAACAAACGCCTTGACATAGTGGAATATTTCTTCCGCGAACCGGCCGACCGCGAACTCCTGCAGGAATCCTTAAGCCATATAGGCGACCTCGAACGCCTCATTTCCAAAGTAGCGGCCTCTCGAGTCAATCCACGCGAGATGGTGCAGCTGCGCCATGCGCTCAACATGATAAAACCTATTAAATTAATGTGCTGCAACACGGAACAGGCAGCCCTGAAATCAATAGGTGAGCAACTCAACCCTTGCGAGAGTATGGCTGAAAAAATAGGCCGCGAGATTGTGGATGATGCCCCCACGGCATTAAACCGCGGACAAGTCATCCGTGAGGGAGTCGATGCCGAACTTGACGAGCTGCGCGAAATCGCATTCAAGGGCAAAGACTATCTGCTACAACTGCAGCAACGAGAAAGCCAGCGTACCGGGATCCCATCGTTGAAAGTAGCTTTCAACAACGTGTTCGGTTACTATATCGAGGTGACAAACACCCACAAAGACAAAGTGCCACAGGACTGGATACGCAAACAGACCCTCGTCAATGCCGAGCGCTATATCACCCAGGAACTTAAGGACTATGAAGAAAAAATCCTTGGAGCCCAGGACAAGATAGCCATTATTGAACAACGAATATACACAGAGCTCGTGACGCGCCTCTGCGACTATATTCCGTCAATCCTTCTTGACGCCCAGCTGATAGCCCAGCTTGACGTGTTCCACTCACTGACGCGGGTTGCGCTTGAGAACCACTACAACCGTCCTGTGGTTGATGATTCGCTTGAGATATCTATAGTGGAAGGACGCCATCCAGTCATCGAAAAAGAACTCCCAGTGGGCGAACCCTACATCAGTAACAGTGTCAATCTCTCCAACACCGGCACACAGGTCATGATGATAACAGGACCTAACATGTCAGGTAAGTCAGCTCTGCTACGCCAGACCGCACTCAACGTATTGATGGCACAGATTGGCAGCTTCGTAGCCGCCGAGAGCGCCCACATCGGTGTGGTCGACAAGATTTTCACCCGAGTAGGCGCAAGTGATAATATATCGCTCGGTGAATCGACATTTATGGTCGAGATGAACGAGGCCGCTTCAATCCTCAACAACATGAGCGAACGCTCACTTATACTCTTTGACGAACTTGGACGTGGCACCTCTACCTACGATGGTATCTCCATAGCGTGGGCTATCGTTGAACATATCCATGAATATGGAGGTATCCACCCAAAGACCCTCTTTGCAACCCACTATCACGAGCTCAACGAGATGGAGAAAAGCTTCCAACGCGTGGTTAATTTCAACGTCTCCGTACGTGAGATTGACGGGAAGGTGGTATTCCTGAGGAAACTCGCCCGCGGTGGTAGTGAACACAGCTTCGGTATTCATGTTGCAAAGCTCGCGGGAATGCCGCAGAGCATCGTAAAACGAGCCGATGAAGTGTTGCACCATCTTGAAAATGTGAACCGGGAGGGTGATAAAGAAGTGGTGAAAAATCTTGCCTCCGTAGGCGACAATGCTGAGGGTGTGCAGCTCTCTTTCTTCCAGCTCGACGATCCGGTTCTTGCACAACTGAGAGACCAGATACTCGGCCTCGACATCAACAACCTCACCCCTATGGCAGCCCTCAACAAGCTTCATGACATACGCACGATCCTGACCGGAAAGTAAGCCGGCACTTCACAATTCAATCAGACCATATCCACTCAATATCAAAACGCTCCGCAGTCATCATGACCGCAGAGCGTTTTTGTATTGCAACATGTAATATCAATGACGAGGAGGACGTCCGCCGGGACCTCCACCTGGGCCACCGGGACCACGGCGCATGAAATCACCGCCTCCTGAAGGTTCGTTACCCTTTCCGAATGTATTAAAGCGCCAGCTCAGAGTCACCATGAAGTATCGGGACAGAGAATTGTACTCGATATCATCAATATAGTTAGCTGTGATGTTTCGGCGGATATTATTGCGCTGGTTCAACAGGTCATAGACCTTAACAGCCAAGGTAAGCGCCCTGCTGCGCAGGAACTGCTGTGAGACTGTGGCATTCCACATCAAAGTCTTGGTGTTGTAGCCGGCAGCGTAACCCTCAGTAGCCGAATAGTTAAGATCGGTCTGCAAAGTCAAGCCCCAAGGGGTGTAATATGTACCGTCAAATCGGCCTCCATAACGATGCACTGTCTGGTCACTTTGTCCCTTAAGCGTGTTATGTGTAACCTGCAGATTATACTGCGGACGCACTTCAAACTCGAAATGGTCGGGACGGAACGAGATACCAGGGCTCTCAAAAATATTGAGGGAGAGCGACGTGTTGCGCAGACCGTTGTTGAAACCGACATTACGGGCCCCATTGAGGAAAACATGGTTTGAGATCATCCACTTCTTGTTTCGCAGCGGCATCGAGAACATATTCATCAAACGGCCGTTCCATACGCCGCTCACATTCACATATTCCGTAAGGCGTGAGCCGTAATCATCAAACGTAGTCTTCGAGATAATCGAATTCTGGGTCATCTGTATATCAGCCATCAACATGATGCTTCGCTGTGAGTCCAGATTGAAGTCCTGGAAACGCACCATGACATTATGGTTGAATGACGGATCAAGATTTGGGTTACCCTGGATCTTGTTGGTGGGGTCTGACACATCAAGCACCGGCTGCAATTGGGCCATTGTGGGCTGCGACGACATACCGCGGTAGTTAACCTGGATCGAACGGTTGCGGCTGAATTTGTAACGGTAACGCAGGAAGGGCGCATAGTTCCACACCCAACGGCTTATGTTCTTGTCGGAATTGTCAAGATAAATAGATTTTGACATCTGAGGCACAAGCGCCATGCCGACTTCCATATTCGCGTTAGCTGTAACCTTACGATAACCCAACCGGATATTCTGGTTGAAGTAATTGTTGCGGTAGCGGTTTGAATACAGAGGATCAGGCTCCTCACCTACCGGTGGAAAGATATCGAGGTCATACTGTTCGGGAATATTATAGACCAACTTGTCGGCATTGTTCCATCGATAGTTCATGCGATAGCTGAATGTCAAATAATTGCCATTCTTCACATCACCGAGGGGCTCGGTCCACGTAAACTGCCCCATCACCTGATTTGACCAAGTGTGATTATCAATATACTGGTTAAGCAGATCCACGTCATCGGATGTGTTATCCTCATCCTCGCTCATCATATAGCGCACGAAATCTGAAAGCGATGTCTCAGTCTCTATCACATTTGAGAAACGATACTGGCCGCTGATAGAGAACGAACGACCTCGACGCTGCTTGAAATTGTGTGAATATATGAGACGGCCACCGGCTTCGTATGAATCACCGTCGCTTGAAGCACGCACATTGTTATCGCTCACTTTCTCATGATTGCTGTTAAGATACGAGGTAAGCTCCGTGCTCCTTGATTTATTGAAGTTGAATGAGAAATTCGGACGGAATTCAAGAGTATTGAACGAGTCGGGCTTCCAAAGCACCCTGAAATCTCCACGCAGGTTATTGCCACGGTCACGTGACGCCTTGCGGATATTTGAATATGTGGAATGGTCAGCAAAGAGATATTCACGGTCCTGGCGGGTTGTGGAATTTCGGTCGGTGTTACTCCACATCACATCGCCACCCACACGGATAATCTCATCTTTCCCGACGTTGAAGTTCATACCGAGCGAACGCGACGACGTAATACCATCATTGCCCCCGAAACGGCGGAAACGGTTGCCGTTGCTGTCAGTGAAACCAAGCTGATTGGTATTATTGAAATTGCCGAGCAATGTGAATTGGTTGCCGTTCCAGAAGCGGTTCACATTAAAGGAAGCCATATAACGGTCATCCGTGCCGTATCCTCCTTCCATTGTACCGAACCAACCTTGGTTCATGCCTTTTTTTACCGTAAGATTGATGACAGTCTCGTCCTCGCCATCATCCACGCCGGTCAAGCGCGCCATGTCACTCTTGCGGTCCACCACCTGGAGCTTATCAATCATATTGACCGGCAGATTCTTCGAGGCCACCTGAGGGTCATCGCTGAAAAACTCCTTTCCGTCAATAAGAATCTTGGTCACCTCCCTGCCATTGGCGGTAATTTTACCATCACTGTCAACCTCTACACCGGGGAGACGCTTCAGAAGGTCCTCCACCACGGCATTGGGCTGAGTGTGATATGAGTCGGCATTATATTCCACCGTGTCCTCCATGACTTTTATGGGAGTTTTGGTGGCTACTACACTTACCTCTCCAAGCAAGTGCGACGACTCACGCAGGTCTATCTGACCCAGGCGTACATTTGTGTTTGCGACAGTGACGTTTTTCTCATAATCGGCATACCCGATATAGGATATCTGGACAATGTATTTTCCAGCCTTGACATCGGCTATCGAAAATTTACCGTCAAGATCCGTAGTGACACCTTTTACAAAGGAGCTGTCAGAAGCAGTTATGAGTTTTACTGCCGCTTCCATCAACGGTTCGGAATTTGTTGCGTCCTTGACTATACCAGATATCACAGCGGCGCGTAAGGACGGAGCCAATGCAAGGAATAATGATAAAAGAAAAGTGATGCGTGTGAAACGTGTCATTCTCTCGATTCGTTGTAAAAAATAAATATAATTAACTCTTAGCACTGAGCCTTTTCCCAGGCTTCTAAATTACGACCGCGAAGTTATGAAAAAGTTTAAGGTCACACACCCCTATTTTCGACCTATTTAGCTTTTTAACGGATAGACTGGATGCCTGGATGTACAATTAGGATTTTTTAGTGTTCTGCCGGTCAACAGCGACGGCAGGCACATAAAAAATTGAGAGCGCAGCCGGCGGTTGGGTGGGAGTGGCTGCGCTCTCAGGGGGAAATTGGAGGGTTGGGATATATCTTTAAGACTTATTGTCTTATATCCTGTTTTTTTAGAAATGACAGATATTATTCTGAAACCACTTCAAAGGGAATCTCTACTGTCACGTCACGGTGAAGTTTGATAGTGGCAACATATTCGCCAACTTCTTTGACGGGTTCGAGAGAGATGAGTTTGCGGTCGATGTTGTGACCGAGCTTTTCGAGTGCTTCTGCAATCTGGATGCTGTTAACCGAACCAAAGATAGTGCCGGTTGATGAAGTCTTAGCACCGATTGTGAGCTTAATGTCCTGAAGTGAAGCAGCAAGAGCCTCAGCATCTGCCTTGATGCGAGCGAGCTTGTGAGCACGCTGACGCTGATTTTCAGCAAGAACTTTAAGAGCTGACTCGGTTGCAATCACAGCTTTGCCTGTGGGGATAAGGTAGTTGCGGCCATATCCTTTCTTGACTTCGACGATATCGTCTTTGTAGCCAAGGTTGGCGATGTCTTCTTTAAGGATGATCTTCATAATTCCTGATTAGCTTTTAAAGTTATTTCATCAAGTCAGTAACGTAGGGGAGAAGAGCGAGGTGACGAGCACGCTTTACAGCCTGAGCGACACGACGCTGGAACTTGAGGGAAGTTCCGGTGATGCGACGGGGAAGAATCTTACCCTGTTCGTTGAGGAACTTCTTGAGGAATTCGGGATCCTTGTAGTCGATATATTTGATTCCGCTTCTTTTGAAACGGCAATATTTCTTTTTCTTTACGTCTACCGACAGCGGAGTGAGGTAGCGGATTTCTGATGCTTGTGCCATAGTTTAGTTCTCCTTTACTTCTTCTGTGACTGTGTTAGATACTTTGGCTGCACGGTTGTTACGACGCTTTTCAGCATATTCGGCAGCATACTTGTCGAGACGGAAAACGAGGAAGCGAAGAACGCGTTCGTCGCGGCGGAAAGCAGTCTCGAGTTTCTTAACGATGGTAGGATCACCATCAAACTCCACAAGTGAGTAGAAGCCGGTAGATTTCTTCTGGATAGGATAAGCGAGCTTGCGAAGGCCCCATACCTCTTCGTTGACGATGGTGGCACCGTTGTCGGTGAGCACCTTCTCAAACTTTTCTACCGCTTCCTTCATCTGCTGATCAGACAAAACGGGAGTTAAAATGAAAACGGTTTCGTAATGATTCATTGGTTGAATTATTAGTGATTGGTTGTTTAGACGGCTGCAAAGGTAGACATTTTGGGTGACCGCCACAAATCTTTTAACATTTTTTAGAAGTCAACAGTCAGTCTGACATTGAGTTGCCGTCCTGTAAGATAGTTCGGCACCGCATACTGTATGTCATTAACATCAGTGACCCAATAATAGGACGCCACGTTGGAAATATCAAGGAGATTGAACACATCCACTCCAAGCCAGACACTCTTAAGATGGCGACCGAATCCGCCTCGGCTCTCCCCTTCCTTCAATGGCGACAGGAGCGCATATGATAGTCCGATGTCGACTCGCTTATATGGCGGCATACGGAAATATCCCTCGTCGCGGGATGAACGAGGCGACGTGGAGGGGAGCCCATCCATGAAAATACCACGGAGTGAGAATTTCAATTTCGGGAATTTCGGAAAATAGTCAGTAAAAAACAATCCGAGGCTATATCGACGGTCAGTAGGTCGTGGCACCTTAACACCATGGAGGGTCTCACTTGTTTTCATGACAGAGAAACTCACCCATGAGTCGCTTCCAGGCACAAATTGGCCGAACAACTTCATGTCAAGGCCGGCAGCAAAACCACTCGATTCATTGAGGCCTGAGTATACCAGCTTCAGATTGTCAATTTCATAAGGCACCAGACGCGAAAGCGCCTTGTAGTACAACTCCGCCGAGAACTTGAAAGGCCGGTTCAAAGCCCGGAAGGTATAGTCACTTCCCGCAATAATATGAAAACTTTGCTGCGATTTTATATCCTCGTTCAGACGTATAGTCTGATTCCCCTGGGCATCGGTGACCGGCACGCGGTATTCCTTATAAAAAGGTGATTGATAATAAAGGCCTGTGGCAAAACGCAATGCCCATCCTGGGGCTCGCTCCGGAATAAATCCGACAGAGACTCGCGGACTCAAAAGCACCTCCTTATTGAACGACCAATAACTTAGACGCAAGCCCCCGTTAACAGTGAAAAAACCCGCATTGGTATTAATCTTCCATGCATCCTGCACAAACGCAGAAAAGCGGGTAGAAGTCACATCATGATGCGAATCAAGATTATAGACGACACGGACATCCGCACCGGTAGAAGGCAAAGAGTGCCCGGCCGAATCACGGAGTTCCCATTCGCGGCTGCGATCCATGATCTTTTCCGACTGCACGTGCAGTCCATAGGAGAGTGTATGCCGCGGATTCAACGCACTCTCACCTTTCAGCGAAAGCGCTAATACCGAAGCCTTAAGTCTGTTTCGGGCATGCTCATGATAACGCCCTACGCCAAGCTCCCCTCCCACATCCGAAGTACCGGCCTGATCGAGCCAATATTCTCCGGAAATATCGTAAGCCACAAGCTCGTTGGTAAGATAGCCTGATGCCAAAAGCTGCAGATTTGTTCCCCGGTTCACACGGTAGTCCAGCGCCAACGCACCGAAATAGGTCTCGAACTTATCCTTTTCCTGTCCGTCAAAATAGACAGTAAACTGTTTTGCATCCACTGATGTACCGAATGTGGTCGTGCGGTTGACAGGAATGAATTTGTAATTATTTATTGCAATATTACCCAGGAAAGAAGCTTTTACTTTCTTTGAAAGCTGCCAGGTCAAACTTGTCTGATAGTCAAAAAACGAAGGATCATACTCCCCTTTGGTGTCCATAGAGCTCAACAGAGATGTGTTCTTTTTATAACGCAATCCATGCAACTGGGAGAATCGCTTGGACCCCTGCCCTATCGCAAGGCTCGCACCCATCAGACTCGCCGAGACGGATCCCTCGAATGATTCAGGCTGACGGTATGTGATGTCAAGCACCGACGACATTTTGTCGCCATATTGTGCAGGGAAACCTCCTGTGGAGAAACCGATAGCACCAACGAGATCAGGGTTAATGATGCTCAACCCCTCCTGTTGGCCGGAAGAGACAAGCTGCGGGCGATACACCTCTATTCCATTGATGTATACCGAATTTTCATCGTATGAACCACCGCGGACAGAGTACTGCGAGGACATCTCGTTGGAAGAAGTCACCCCGGCCATGGTCGTGATCAGCGATTCGACACTTCCACCCGACACATCGGGACTTTTACGCAACTGGGAAGCATCGATTGTACCGACGGCACCTGTCTGCTTTTTCAGCTCGGTGATTTCAACCTGCTGCAGCACCTCGGTGTTAAGCTGCAGACGGACGTTGAGGGTAATGTCGGGCTGCGGATCTATCAGCTGTCGCTTCTCCTCTCTGTAGCCGATGCAGGAAAAATAGACAGTAATGGTGTCGGCAGCAGGACACGAGAGGCTGTAATCTCCTTCAAGGCCCGAAGTCGCACCGATAGCTGTGCCACCAATCCTAACCGTGGCAAACTCCACAGGCTGATTCTGCGCATCGGTAATTTTACCATGCAGCCTGATTTGCCCCGCGACTTCTGCGGTGGCAAGAAGCATTATCACATATATAATGGTATGGCGAATAACCGACATAGCGAAAACTTTTAACTGGTTTATAACATATATAACGCTGTCGGATAGGAAAAATTGCGCTACGTAAGCGGTACAAACTGCACGCGGGTGTTCGCACAGCCATGGACATCAGGACAAACCTCAGCAATGGCAGATATCTGTGCGGAAAAGCCCACCACATCTATATTAGATAGGCCGGCAGGAACTTCAAAATCATAAGGAAGGATAACGGCCACACCATTGAATGCCTCGGTAGAATGCACTTCTCCTTCAAACTCACGTATCAAAGGGGCGATGTCCGGCCGCGTATCGTCATAGATAACAATACTGTGACGATAGATCTTGCGTCCGGATATAACTGCATGGCACAACACAGACCTAAGCATAGCCTGACAATCATCTGTGACGGATGACACGCTGCGCGCTGCGTGCTCTCACATTGTCATTCCTGCCTCTGGTTCTCACCAACGACAGTGAGTCGAGATACGACACTTCACCTCCGCGAGCTGCATAATGCAGCGAGCCATAGACATGAGTGGCAACTTTTGCCGAGTCAAGCACCAACGTGAGATGCTTCATCCCATCACCACTCTGATTGTATGACACATATTCGGTAGTCCCGTCATTGTATTCCACAGCCATTGACATCGACAACTGCGAATGGATATTCACAGGCCGCACATTGAGCGTATAGCGGTCACCGCGCTCCCAATTCTTATCTGTTGCATAATGGAACGAGATGTAATTGGACGGAAGCATCTCCGTGTTCCTGCGCGAGGTGGGACCCTGCCATATATCAACCGAGTCACCGTCAACTGTGACCCGCATCATGCTCTTATCAGCCTTCGCACCCGACTTTTCGGCCTCCGCAATACGCTTTTCGAGTATTTCGATGGTCTTATCATACACATCCATATACTTCTCTATATTCTGCCCATACCAATATAACGAAGTATCAACCTCCTGACTCGTAACACCGTGCTTCATGTAGATTGATTGTATAAGCACTTTCTTAGTCGAGTCATTCGGATAATTACGTGCATTACTCTCCACGACTGACTCCCCGGTGTGAACATCGGCCATCAGTGCAGCCATCTTATCAGGCGGGATGACATAATCAGGAGTGCCGCTGCAGGCAACCAACGCAGAAAGGCATAATGCCGATAATATATGAGGTAGGTGACGCAAAACCGTATTCCGTTAGTTTATTCCTCTACTTTCTTCGGAGCTGCCAATTCACGCAAAGCTGCCGGAGAAAGGATGTAACGATGATAAAAGAATATAAGGACAAATATGCCACATGTGATTGCGGCATCGGCAAGATTAAACACCGGCTGAAAGAAAAGAAACTCCTCCCCTCCTATCCACGGCAACCACTGTGGCCACACGAAACTAAACAGAGGGAAATAAAGCATATCTACAACACGTCCAAGAAACAAAGGTGCATATCCTCCCTCAGGAGGGAACAGTGTGGCTACCTGAGGAGGAATCGGATTATTGAAAATCAGACCATAGAACACACAGTCGAAAATGTTGCCCGCAGCTCCAGCCGTGACGAGCGACAGGCATACGATATATCCACGCGGAACAGACGAAAGCCTGTAGATCTTTGCTATATACCATATCAGACCACTCACGGCCACAATCCGGAAAAGCGTCAGCAGCAATTTACTTCCGAACTGCATGCCGAACGCCATACCGTTGTTTTCAATAAAATACAATTGGAACCACGAGAAAATTCTCACATCTTCCCCGAGGTAGAAATTGGTCTTAACCCAAATTTTCAAAGCCTGGTCGAGGATAACCACGACCAGAATGATAAGAGCAGCAATAATGCCTTTTGAACGCATTGTTTGTTGTTAGTGTTACTTCTTTTTCTGAGAGTTCTTGGCTTCGACACTGCGGGTGGCGTGAGGGACAGCGCGCAAACGCTCTTTGGGGATAAGCTCCCCTGTCTCACAGCACACTCCATAGGTCTTGTTCTCGATACGGATAAGGGCATTCTGCAGATGCTGGATAAACTTCATCTGCCGCTGTGCCAGCTGCCCCGCTTCCTCCTTGGAAAGGGTTGAGGCCCCTTCTTCAAGGATTTTAAACGTGGGCGAGGTGTCGGCTATGTCGTTGCCCTCAGTATTGTTGAGGTTGGAGCGCAACGAATCATATTCCTTCTGGGCCTTCGCCAACTTTTCGAGAATCAGCTCTTTGAACTCCTGGAGTTCTTCGTCGGAATATCTTGTCTTTTCGCTCATAGTGATTTATGTTTTTAACGGTTTGAGAACAATGTTTTATTTATTTAACGCAATTTTAACGTTAACGTTCACATCGTCCATCGATAAAGTTTCCACATCCTCATCACCGGGTTGCAACTCAGCTATTTCAAGCGATGTAGCGAGCACCTGACGAGAGATGTAATCAGCAAAATCCTTTATGGCATCATCAGTAGCTTCTCCGGGAGCGAAAACGAGGGAGATGCGATCGGTGATATCATAGTTACGAGACTTGCGGATATTCTGGATACGGTTGACGATGTCGCGGGCAATACCTTCGCGGCGCAATTCAGGAGTGACTGTCACATCAAGGGCTATGGTCAGGGCCCCTTCATTTGCCACAAGCCATCCGGGAATGTCTTCAGAAATCACTTCAACATCAGCCAGCTCTAGCACGGCAGGCTGTCCCGCTATGTCAAGCGTGATTGAGCCATCGCGCTCAAGAGCGGCTATGCTATGATTGTCAAGAGCCTTGACAGCCTCGGCCACAGCTTTCATCTGTTTGCCGAATTTCGGGCCAAGTTTCTTGAAATCAGGCTTGACGCTCTTCACCAGGATGCCTTCGTCGTTGCCGACTACCTTCAGTTCCTTAACATTAATTTCACTCTTCACGAGATCCTGAATAGCCTCCAAAGCCTGACGCTGAGAGTCATCAGCCACAGGGACCATAATGGTTGAGAGGGGCTGGCGCACCTTAAGGTTGACCTTTCGGCGGAGTGCCAGAGTCATTGATGTGATGTCCTGAGCGAGTTTCTGACGAGCTTCGAGGGCAGAATCAATAAGAGAACCATCAGCGACAGGGAATTTGGCAAGGTGAACAGAGCCATTTTCGCCGGTAAGGTCGCGATACAGCACATCAGAGTAGAAAGGAGCAAATGGAGCCATGAGAAGAGCCACAGTACGCAGACAAGTGTAAAGTGTCTGGTAAGCGGCAAGTTTATCTTCGGTCATTTCGCCGCCCCAGAAACGCTTGCGGTTAAGTCGCACATACCAATTCGAGAGGTTATCGCCTACAAACTCCCCTATGGCACGAGCGGCGCGTGTGGGTTCATAATCATCAAGCGCTTCAGTCACATCCTTCACGAGGGTGTTGAGCAAAGACAGAATCCAACGGTCAATCTCAGGTCTATTTTCAACAGGCACCTGCGGCAATTCCGGATTAAATCCATCTACATTGGCATAGAGAGCAAAGAATCCGTAGGTGTTATAAAGTGTGGAGAAGAGCTTTCGTGATGTCTCAACAACACCCTTCTCATCATATTTCAAGTTATCCCAGGGAGATGAATTTGAAATCATGTACCAACGCACCGGATCAGCTCCGTACTGGCCTATCTGACCGAACGGGTCAACCGCGTTGCCAAGGCGTTTTGACATTTTATTGCCATATTTATCCAACACCAGGCCATTGGAAATAACAGTCTTATACGAAATAGAATCAAACACCATCCCTGCAATGGCATGGAGGGTGAAGAACCATCCGCGGGTCTGGTCAACACCTTCGGCAATGAAATCCGCAGGATAAACCTCACGGTTGTCAAATGCCTCTTTATTCTCAAAGGGATAATGAATCTGCGCATAAGGCATAGAGCCAGAGTCAAACCATACGTCGATAAGGTCTTTTTCGCGCTTCATTGGCTTTCCGGAAGCAGAAATAAGGACGATGTCATCGACATAAGGACGATGGAGGTCTATACGGTCATAATTATCCTTATTATATTCTCCAGGGATAAATCCTGCTTTCTTATAAGGATTCTCAGTCATGACACCGGCGGCAACAGCACGCTCTATTTCGTTGTACAGTTGCTCAACCGATGAGATACAGAGTTCTTCGCTGCCATCCTCAGTACGCCATATAGGAAGAGGTGTTCCCCAATAACGGCTACGAGACAGGTTCCAATCCTGCAAGTTCTCAAGCCATTTGCCGAAGCGGCCTGAACCTGTAGATGCTGGCTTCCATTTAATCGACTCGTTGAGTTCCATAAGACGCTCACGCACCGCAGTGGTCTTTATAAACCAGCTGTCAAGCGGATAGTAGAGGACAGGCTTATCTGTGCGCCAACAATGGGGGTAATTATGGGTATGCTTCTCGATTTTAAACACCTTGTCGGTGGCCTTAAGCTCCATGCATATCTGCACGTCAAGCGACTCGGCATCTTCAGGGAGAGATGCGTCATAAGCATTCTTCACATATTTACCTTCCCACGGCTTATAAGCCTCCACGTCCACCATCTCCTTAACAAAATCAGGATCAAGGTCAGAGAGGAGGAAGAAACGACCGGTCAAATCAACCATCGGACGTATATTGCCGTCCTTGTCAATCAGATGGAGAGGCGGAATGTTGTTTTGCTTAGACACCCTAAGGTCATCAGCACCAAATGTACCAGCGATATGCACAATACCAGTACCATCCTCAGTGGTCACATAATCACCGGGAATGACACGAAATGCACCTTCTCCGGGATTGACCCAAGGAAGAAGCTGCTCGTAGTCGATACCTACAAGGTCAAGACCATTGACCTGAGCCACTACTTCGTATGGAATCAGTTTGTCACCCTTGTTGTAGGAATCAAGCGCAAGGTCTTTAGCCTTCGGATTGAACAACGACCCCATGAGGGCATCAGCAGCAACCACAGTAATAGGCTTGCCGGAATATGGATTGTAGGTACGGACGATGTTATAAAGAATCTCCGGTCCAACAGCAAGAGCCGTGTTAGATGGAAGTGTCCACGGAGTGGTGGTCCAAGCAAGAAAATACGGAGTACCCCACTGGAAGAGGAGGTGACGGTAGGGAGCAAGAGATGGATTGTCATTATCAACCACACGGAACTGGGCTACGCAAGTGGTGTCCTTCACATCGCGATAGCATCCCGGCTGATTGAGCTCATGAGAACTCAATCCGGTTCCTGCCGCCGGAGAATATGGCTGAATTGTGTAACCTTTGTAAAGATACCCTTTCTTATAGAGCTCGCCAAGAAGCCACCATACGCTTTCAATGTACCGGTTATCATAAGTAATGTATGCATTAGGCATATCAACCCAATAGCCCATCTGACGAGTGAGATCCTCCCATTCGCCAGTATACTTCATAACCTCACGACGGCACGCGGCATTATACTCGTCAACCGAGATCTTTTTACCGATGTCCTCCTTTGTTATGCCAAGGTTTTTCTCAACCCCGAGTTCCACAGGCAGGCCATGAGTGTCCCAGCCGGCTTTACGCTTCACCTGAAAGCCCTGCATGGTCTTGTAACGGCAGAAAATATCTTTTATCGTACGCGCCAACACATGATGTATTCCAGGCTTGCCATTTGCTGAAGGAGGTCCTTCGAAGAAGACGAATGACGGACACCCTTCGCGCTCCGACATTGTACGGTGGAACACATCTTCAGCGCCCCACTTCTCGAGCACTGTTTTATTTACTTCCGGCAAGTTTAAGCCGTTATATTCTTTGAATCTCTTGGCCATAGCACGATGTTTTTCAGAGATAAAAACTATACTTTATAAATTTTTTTGAGAAAATTTTTGCAAAAGTAGTAATTTTTATTCTAAAAACCTAAATGCGTGTGTATAAATAAATTTAAATATCATTCGCAACGCATGACCGCCAATCTATAGCAGGGCTATCACACTATCTCTATCCTGAAAATGACCGGGCGAGTGCCATCAGGACACGCCGCCACCACAACCCCATCGACAGCCGAAGGTGAACATTCATTAATATTACCGACCATACCGCACAACATCTCCCAAGCCATTTTGCAGAATCCATCCGGACATGCGGCCCCTTTTTGAAGCCGGAACTTCTCTCCCACTGAAAATGCCGAACACGCACCTGACTCAGGATCGTCAAGATAAAGCGCCTGCAGATCCATGTAGCACTCCTTGCGCATCACGGTAACCACGCAGGCCCTCCGCATAGTGCGGTGTGATGGTTGGACATCACGAGACAGAATGGACGCCCGCCCTTCCGCGCGCGAAAGGCCAATGGCTCCAGCAGCCAAACCTGCAATCTTGCAAAAATGCCGTCTATCCATCATGAATCTGAAATAAAATTATGCCGTGCTAAAAATTCGGCTAAGACAAAGTTAATAATTTTTCCGGACAGCTTGATCAGACGCAATAAAATTATCATATTTTTCAAAATCTTTAACCTGCTCCGCCATTCCGGAATTGCGCCCTTAGCACAAATAAAAAAATGATGCAACCTTTTGGGTTACATCATTTTTCGCTTCATTTTGTCGGGGTGACTAGACTCGAACTAGCGACCTCACGCCCCCCAGACGCGTACTCTAACCAACTGAGCTACACCCCGATATTTCTGAAAAGCGATGCAAAGGTAGAGAGTTTTTTGATACCCTCCAAATTTTCAGCCATTAATTAACCTCTATTAACATAATTCACCTACAACCACCATTATTCTGTTAATTATTTTAACAAATATCACGCCTAATCATCAAGGTTTTCCTCCCGACCCGCCAGCAGATTTCACACAGCAAAAAGCAATATGCAAACGAAAATTCCTCATCTCGCCTAACAGGTTTCGTCACATGCATCTCCCCGAAAATGGGAAGGAAAGTATATAACGAAACAAAGGATGGCCTCCCGGTCACCCTTTGCTGCTTACACATAGTACTTAACGTCAGTGGATTTATAAATGTCTAATAATGCAAATGTCTAATCATGCTTTAGTTGGAGTCACACCTCGAAGAGTCATGCTCTTTCGTGATGGTGATGCAAAGTTATAACAAATATTTTTAAAATCCTAATCACCGCCTACCACAGAGAATATGTTATAAAGCAGATATTTAGGATTTTCCGGCCGCTTCGTTTAAAAACTTTCAACAAAGCCCTAAGCATTACTAAGAATTTTAATTTTTCACTACAGTAAAATTAACATTTGAAATTTGGTTAAAATATATTAAACCTAATTTATTTCTTTTCTAATGCCCCATACCACTTATCGTCGACTGGCTCAAGCCATTCATTTGATGTATTCTCGCCAGGGATTTCAAAAGCGAGGTGGGCAAACCAACTGTCAGCGGCCGCTCCATGCCAATGCTTTACATTGGCCGGAATATGGATAACCGTACCGGGCAAAATTTCGACAGGCGCCTTGCCCTCCTCCTGATACCAACCGCGTCCGGCCACTCCTACAAGCATCTGCCCACCACCCGAAGAGGCGTGATGAATATGCCAATTATTGCGACATCCCGGCTCAAACGTGACGTTGAAGAACGGAATCTGCTCATCAGATATCTGAGCCAGATAACTCTGCCCGGTGAAATATGGGGCATAAGCCGTATTGGGCTCACCAATTGGAAATATCATATTGCGCTGGAATGCGGCCATATCACCCACCTCGCCACAATCATCAGCCCATACATCTTTTGCCAAACGAAATGCCGCCCATGCTTTAGGCCAACCGGCATAGAAAGCAACATGGGTTATAATCTCCGCAATCTCCGTTCGGCTGATACCATTGGCCTTTGCCGTCTGTAAATGATATGTGAGAGATGAGTCAGTCAATCCCTGGCTGATAAGCGATGTTATTGTCACCAGGCTCCTGTCACGCAAACTCAGAAGGTCATTCCGGCCCCATACTTCTTCAAACAGGATATCGTCATTGAGATGTGCAAATTCAGGGGCAAACTCGCCCAACTGCTCCTTTCCGGCCGTCTGCTTGACCGGAACGCGATTTAATTTGTCATGCGCCATAGCTGAATGGATAAAAACGAACTGAGAAAACACTAATGCTGATAGCAAGGTTCTCCCGATTTGACTAAAACGGATATTCACAACTTTATTTTATAATAACAATTTGTCAATGTCAGACTTCACTATTTTCATAGTGCAAAGTTATGAAATATGCCACAATCATAAATTACCCCGATTGACGATTTGGCAACCATTTTCACCACTACATTTCCCACCCAGACAAAAAATAGCCTCCGACACTTCCGCATCAGAGGCTCAAATCTTTATCACCGTATAACATGTAAAACTATTTACGAGCTTTCGGCACACTGTCAGCAAGCACAGAGGACTTCTTGGATTTTCGGAGTTCAGCTATTCCAATACCGGCAGCAATCCCAATAAATAAATATCCCGCAACATAAAAAACATGTTCTAGAACTTTCATAACTTCAAAAGTTGTAATAGGTTTGTTAATAATTGATATTGATTAAATAATCCCTTGTCAGATCGGCATTAAGGACCTCAAGGTATAATTTGCATTGGTCGACTTTAAACGAACCATCCGCAATTAGATTCTTAGTGGTTTCATTGCAGCTTCCATACAAGGCCCCCATGAAACCACCGCCACAAGGTGCCAGAGCCACAATAAGGAGATCGTATTGCCCCATCTCGTTGGGAGCAGCGTAGACCACCCCGAGGACTTGAGAATTTTTTCCTCCTATAAGCATACTTGAAATGGGCTGCTGCGAAAGCAATTCCATTACATAGTCACATATATTAGCCGAAGCTTCCTGGCCGTTCCCGGCCGAATATGTCGTCACGACATTGGATATATCCGCAGATGTAGAGAAGGAAAGGCCATTATTAATCGGAATCTCCGACGAGAAACCATCAATGGCAGCAATCCTGTCAAATGTTTCCTTAAGGGTGACAGCAGACGCCGCTACTGCCGATATAGCCAATATGGCAAGCATCAAAATCTTTTTCATAGTAACAAATAATTAAACTTACATAAATAATAACCTGCAACGACATATATTTGTTTTCATCAACAACCGCCTACGAATCAGCCTTGCACTGTGGCATTGGAATTTTGTCATCACACAAAATTTGATTAATTTTGCCGTTGTTTTCTGGCAGAGGCCTGGAACTGACATATTTTAATAACTATGAAGCGTTTACGATGACGTTTTATTCTTGACCACTTGAAACTTCGCAACTTTCAATATGTTGATGTCAGGAATACAGCAATCGTAGATGCCTATATGCATGTAAGACATGCGTTTCACCACATCAAGATGGGGCGATGCGCAATTTGCATACATGCGTGGGCTTCTGCGTTGCTTATCCTACATCAACAGGCAATGCGAAGGCCTCAAGTGGTGGGATGAGCGACAAAGTAATCTCCCACGCTTTTTTTATCAACCTAATTATCTTGTTGCCTGAGGGAGATGACAACTTGCGTATAGCCTAATGAAATTAAAATCTTATTTCCCCAACAAAGGTTATGATGTGCTGTTTTTGTGTGTTTATTTGATTTTGTTCATCTATGCCGTTTTTCGTGTAATCAATGTCGACCTTGTCAACGGCTGGACAGACATGTGCGTCCAGGATCATCTGTTTAATTTCGGAGGAGGATTTATCCGCAGAGGATTGGGCGGCGAAATCATATTCTTCGTTCAGGATTATCTACACATTCCACCTTTAATTTTCATCAATCTGCTGTCAGGGCTCTCATATATCGCATTAAGCTACATTCTCATCAGACTATTCCTCAAACGCGGCTATGCGCTTAATGTCCTTATCCTTAGTTTCGCCTTAGGCGGAGTCCTCGTATATAATTTCAGCCTTTTCCGCAGAGACTTCCTCGAAGTCCTGCTGTTCGGGTTGATAGTCATCCTTTATAAGAGAATGGCGTTCAAGCCATGGATAGCTGTCGGAAATCTCACAATGATATTCGGAATATTACTCCACGAAGCGACTTTCTTCTTTTCCATTCCACTACTGATACTCATCACCAATCTCAAACTGAATAGCATCATCAAATCCACTGCATGGTGGATGCCATCCATTATCGCGTTTTTAATATGCTGTGTATTCAAAGGTTCCCCCGAAAGCCTGCCGGCCCTGTTGGACCGTGCAGCCGCCCACGCTCCTGAGGCATTTGAGGATGGCAACACACCATATCTGCTTGGTTTCATCGGGAACAAGGCCTCGGAGGCATTCAGAATACACATTATGATGAATTTCGTTTTCCCTGTTCGTATATTCTCTCTCCCTATCCCAAGCCTGGTATTCGCCGTGTTTTATTACCTGTATATACCATATATGACTATCGCCATGATAATGGCTTTCACAAAGAGAAAAACAGACCAAGGAGCCATGAGCAACTTGTTAAAAGTCATAGTCATCCAGTTCATCTGCCTGCTCCCAATGTGGATTGTTCTTAGTTGCGACTACGGACGAGTTTCATTTTACTGGATCACATCGTCACTATTGGTATGGTTATCGCTTAAGGACAATGAAATCCCTGACATGTTCACAGCCAAATACAACCATCTGATCAATAACCTTTTCAGCAAAACATTCACACGTTGGCTTCCCAGCAAGCCCATCCTAACAGTTTTTGCCCTCTGCATAGGCGTAGTGTTCTGCGGACAATCATTAGTAGGAATGTTCACCTCCAGCTTAATCCATAAATTATACATTGTCGTAACACAAATCATATAAATAGCATACTAACTTAACCAACATGAATATAGCATCAATAATCCGCCTGTGCCGCCCGACACAGTGGGTAAAGAATCTTTTCGTGATGTTGCCATTATTTTTCAGCGGCAACATCTTTGACCTGCAATTAGTAGGCTGTGCCCTTGTAGCATTCGCAGCTTTCTGCATGGCCTCAAGTGCAATATATTGCCTTAACGACTACATGGACGCTGATGCAGACCGCCAACATCCCGAGAAATGCCACCGTCCGGTTGCCTCTGGAGAGGTTGGGAAAGCCACATGTATCTTCCTTATGTCAGCCCTATCAGTTGCTGCCCTGGCACTCCCTTGGCTGTTGTCATCGCCGGCGTCGCTCTACTCAACATGCGTAGTCGGGACCTACCTGGTAATGAATTACGCATATTGCCTCAAATTAAAACGAATAGCGTTGATTGACGTAGTCATAATCTCAATAGGATTTGTACTGAGAGTGGCTATTGGCGGAACATCTACCGGGATTTTCATCAGTCACTGGATCATAATCATGACCTTCCTTTTGGCCCTGTTTCTCTCCTTATCGAAAAGACGTGACGACATACTGCTCTACAACCGCACTGGCAAAAAGATGCGCCACAATATCGACAGTTATAATCTCGACTTCATGAGCCAAGCCACCACACTGGTTGCCACGGTGATGCTCGTGAGTTATATAATGTATACAGTCTCACCGGAGGTTGTCGCCCGCTTCAGTTCCAACCTTGTATACATCACTTCGCTCTTTGTTCTAATCGGGCTGTTACGCTACATACAGTTGGCCGTGGTATTCACATCAAGTGGAAGCCCAACCAGAATCCTCATCCATGATCGTTTCGTCCAGGCTTCGTTATTGGGCTGGGTCGTCACATTTGCATTGATAATATATTTTTAATAAGCCTATGGTCTATTTATTTGCGCTCCTAAGCATCGCCTTGGGCGCATGCGCCCAATTATTATTGAAATTGTCAGTGCAAAACCCCTCGGCAATGACATCAATCCAGGAGATAGGTAAAGTGTGCTGCGACCTTCGTTTCATAGGAGGATTGGCATGCTATGGACTAAGTATGGTGTTTTGGCTCAAAGTCCTGTCAGAGCTCGAATTATCCAAGGCATACCCGATAGTAAGCCTTGGATATGTCATCACGTTCATCCTTGGATGGATGTTTCTCGGTGAGCCCATCCGCCTCATGCGAGCGATAGGGATCGCAGTAATAATAATTGGAGTAATAATTATCAGCCGCAGCTAATGGAAAGAGAGATTATCGCGATATTTGACTTCGATGGCACATTGACAACCAAGGATACGTTTATCGAGTTTGCCAGGCAGACGGTAGGGACAAGGAAGCTCTTCAGCGCCATTTTCCGGAACGCATTATGGCTTATCAGGTGGAAATTGGGCTTGTGTGAAGGAGGGAAAGCCAAGGAGCATCTATTCACCTCACTATATAAAGGGATGTCCTATCAGGTGTTTAAGGACTACGGACATGACTTCGCACCACATATTTCCACCATCACCAACACCGACATCGTTGACCTAATGGACAGACATGTCAAAGCCGGACATCGGGTCTACATCGTCTCCGCGAGCACACCGGAATGGATAGCCCCATGGGCCTTACTGCATGGCATCCCATCCGATAGAATACTCGGGACTAACATCGCTGTTGACACAGACAAGAATCTTACCGGGCGTTTCTCATCGCCGAATTGCAATGGGGAGGAAAAGGTCAGAAGGATTCGTGAAGTGGAAACACAGTTAGACAATTGCACTATTTTCGCCTATGGCAACTCATCCGGCGACAAACCGATGCTTGATCTGGCAACACACGCTACCATGGTAAAATAAACATCCACACATTAATTATATAATTATATAGAGAGACCGCAATTAATATGTGAGCGATGCGCAATGCTCAGCCAATGCCATGAAGCGCGGGACAATGAAGAAAAAATAGATTCAGCAGGCACAAAAGCTGATAAATATTTTCATGATTGAAAAAAAATCCATAATTTTGCATCGCTAAAGGCGCTAAAGCATTGAATAGTGCCGGATACAATCCTGTTTAGCATAAAAACAGGCGGCAGTAGCTCAGTTGGTAGAGCATCAGCTTCCCAAGCTGAGGGTCGCGAGTTCGAGCCTCGTTTGCCGCTCTTTCTTGCAAAATGCCCTGAATGAACTGTTTAAACAGTTCATTCAGGGCATTTTTTTGTATATATCCTTTAATTATACTTATAAATGGCAATTTTAGTCCTAAAATAGGCTCAAAAATCCCCATTTTCGCCTAAAATGTTAGACCCATGTTTCACCACCGGAGTGAAATAACGCGGAATAGACGACAACAAAATTTAACGTGGCAAAATCAAGTTTAGCACTGCGATTTCTCACAAATTTATCGTTATCCTCAAAATAACAACTCTCTTCGGATTCGCCTAATTAACAATCGCAAGAAAACTGAGATTTAATTGTGGTTTCCAACCTGAGTCAAACAATCACAATCAGCCCCATATAAATATTAACTTTAATGATCTAACACGTTCAAGATTTATTTATTTTATTTTTCGGCAATTACTTTGTCATGTCAGCAAAATGTTGTAACTTTGCATCCGATTTAACCGCACCGGGCTCGTTAAGCAGACAGCATGTAACCAACTTCCATGCATCTCGCCCGACGGAATAACCTGTAAACCAATTTAATAATAGATGTACGCTATTGTAGAAATCCAAGGACAGCAGTTCAAGGCAGAGCCTGAAAAGTTCTTGTATGTTCACTATCTCGGCGATGTTAAAGAAGGAGACAAGGTAGAATTTGACCGCGTATTCCTCACTCAGGCCGACGAAACAGTTAAAGTTGGCGCTCCCACAGTGGACGGCGCAAAGGTTGTATGCGAGGTGCTCACACCCCTCGTAAAAGGTGAAAAGGTCATCGTTTTCAAGAAGAAACGCCGCAAAGGCTATCGTCGCAAAAACGGCCACCGTCAGTATTTCACCAAAGTGTTAGTAAAAGAAGTTGTAGCTTAACCCCCTAAATCTCTAAAAAGAAATGGCACATAAAAAAGGTGTTGGTAGTTCTAAGAACGGCCGTGAGTCAGAAAGCAAACGACTCGGAGTAAAGATTTTCGGTGGTCAGCACTGCAAAGCCGGTAACATCATCAAGCGTCAGCGTGGCACAGTTCACCACCCTGGTTTGAACGTTGGCATGGGTAAGGACCATACTATTTTCGCCCTTATCGATGGTGTAGTTGTCTTCACTGAAGGCAAAGAAGGCCGCAAGTTCATCAACGTTCAGCCTGCCGAAGCATAATAGCTCCAAGGACTGAACCTCTTCAAGAAACACTATCCGGCGGGAGTGACCAAATGGTCACTCCCGCTGCTTTTTCACACCTATACAGCTCCCCATGAGGGCAGCCAGCATATTTCAATCCGGATTTGCATATTTAAAGTTAGTTAACTATCTTTGTGCTATGGAGAAAAAAACTATCTGGGACCTCCACCGAGTAGATGTGGAGCATTTTCGCCGCCAGCCAAAGACCTCGCTCACCGTTGTGCTCGACAACGTGCGCAGCCTCAACAATATAGGTTCCATATTCCGCACATGCGATGCCTTTGCCGTGGAGCGGCTGATGCTGTGCGGTATCAGCGCTTGTCCACCGTCGCCTGAAATACACAAGACGGCGCTCGGCGCTGAGGACTCCGTGGAATGGAAATACTTCTCATCAACCGAAGAATGCATCTCCCAATTACAACGCGACGGCTACACCCTATGCTGCCTTGAGCAGGTAAAAGGCAGCATCGAACTTCAGGAATTCCTGCCGCAACCGGGACGACGCTATGCGCTGATACTCGGTCACGAAGTCAATGGAGTAGACCAGGAGATAGTAAACCAATGCGACATCTGCCTCGAAATCCCCCAAGCCGGCACAAAGCATTCGCTCAACGTTTCGGTGTCAGGAGGAATCGCCATCTGGCACTTCTTCGAGCATCTCGGCCTTAAATAACCAATTTCAAAAGACCTCACATAATTCAACACCATCCCTCCGCCATGAAGAAACTCATCGCACTCTCCCTTCTGGCAGCCGCAGCAGGGCCAAACGCCCACAGCGAGCTGATCATCAATGAGATTATGCAATCGAACATCGACTGCATAATGGACGACCTAAACGAGTTCCCGGACTCATGGGTAGAACTTTACAATGACGGAACAAGTCCCGTCAACCTTTCGGGCTATGCACTTGGCGATGAGACATCGCCGTCAAAGGCATTCAAGCTCCCGGCAAAAACCATCCCTGCCAAAGGATTCGTGGTAATTTATTGCGATAAAGAGGGAAGTAATCTCCACACGGACTTCCGCCTCGACTCAGGCAAAGGCGGCGCGGTGTATCTGTTCAAAGGCGACGAGATAATCGACAAGATAGAGAACTGGAAGAAGCAACCGGCCCCCAACATCGCATACGGACGCACCACAGAAGCATCGACAAGCTGGGGGTACCAGGCTAATCCTACCCCTGGCGCCAAAAATTGCGGGAAAGTATACAAGGACATCCTCGGCGCCCCCGTATTTTCCCAGGCAGGACGCGTGGCCTCAACACCGTTATCGCTTTCCATATCCGTCCCCGACGGCTCTCCGGCGGGCACAGTGGTGAGATATACCACCGACGGCACAGAGCCGACAGCGACGAGCAAGCAATTCAGCACTCCGCTGCAGATATCGTCGACACAGACCATCAGGGCCAAACTGTTCTGTGACGGCTATTTGTCACCCCGCTCTACCACCCATAGCTACATATTCCAACCGAGGGAGATGACAGTGCCCATCCTCTCCATAGTTACCGACAGCAAATATTTCTACGACGCAAAGCTCGGAATATATGTCGAAGGCAACAACCAGTCTGACCCCAATTACAAACACGACTGGCGCAGACCTGTCAACCTCGAGATGTTTGAAGCAGAGGGTGCAGGGAGCGTCATCAATCAGCTGTGCGAGACCCGCGTAAAGGGAGGAGCGAGCCGCGATTTCAAACTCAAGTCGCTCGTCATGTATGCCAACAAGCGTTTCGGCACAAAGCGTTTCGAGCATGAATTCTTTCCCGAGGATGCCCCCGGTCTCACCGACTGGAAATCATTCGAGCTCCGCAATGCCGGCAATGATTTCGACTACCTCTACTTCCGCGACGCGGCCATCCAAAGGATGATGGGGCGCCACGCCGACCTCGACTGGCAACCGTGGCAACCAGCAGTCGTTTACATCAATGGCACATACCTCGGGATGCTCAACATTCGCTCCAGGACCAATGAGGACTATATCTACACCCTTTATGACGGAGAAGAAGATATTGACCTCATAGAAAACTGGTGGGAACTAAAGGAGGGGTCGTGGGACAATTTCAACGCTTTCACCTCATTCTATTCGGAAAAAGGGCACACCTTGGAGGAGTTTGAGAAATGGATGGACACAAGCGAATTCGCCAACCTCATGATCATGGACCTCTATTACGACAACAAAGACTTTCCGGGCAACAACATAGTGTGCTGGCGCCCGATAGCCGACGGAGGAAGATGGCGCTGGATAGCGAAGGACACAGATTTCGGGCTTGGACTTTATGGAGCTACCCCCGAATACAAGACCTTCAACTGGCTTTATGACAACAATTATGACAGCGACCGCGCATGGGCCAACAGACCGGAACACACACGGCTATTCCGCCGACTCATGGATATCCCTGAATTCAAAGACATGTTTGTCGACAGATGCGCCGTCTACATGGCTGATTTCATGAACTCAAGAGGCACCGAAAAGGAGCTTGACGCAATGTATGCGCTTATCAAAAACGAATACCCCCATCACCGCGCGCTTATAAACCAATGGTGGCCGGTCTATTCGGATGAACTAACCTGGGCGAAGACATGGGTTAGACAACGCACCCCATTCTTCTACTCGCACCTGGCCGAGTTCTATCAGCTTGGCACTCCTCACAACGTCACCATCGACGCCGGACGCAAGGACGACATAGCGCTGACCGTGAATGGAATCAAACTGCACAACCGCGACTACACCGGACAATATTTCGAAGGAAAGACGCTCAACGTGACAGCCGAGGCGGCCGACCCGACCAAAACAGTGACCGGATGGAAAGTCATCACCACCAATGGCAGCGCAAGCTCAGTGGCCACTTATGAAGGAGGGGAGCTCAAATTGACCATTCCTCAATGCACAGCTCTGGCAATAACCTCTATCATGGGTCAAAGCGGAATAGAACGCCCGGAGATAGATGCAGATGGCGCGTTCGATCCCGAAAAAGAGATGACCGTCGTTGATCTCAACGGACGCACAGCAGGCACATTCAGTTCACTCGAAGAATGCCACCGGCAGCTTCAGCCCGGCTTGTATATAATACGCCAAGGGCATGTGGCAATAAAATACGTCATCAAATAGAAGAAATTATCCTGTTTAAATCACCATATTTTTTTGCAGTAACGATATTTTTTTGTAATTTTACATTGCAAAACAAGTGAAATTATTGGAAAAACTATGAATAAAGACTTTAGAAATTATGCTGTGCACCATCTTGGCATGAACGGCTTAGCCCTCGACCAATATACGTCAGCCGCAGCATCGCAGATTACATCTTCTTACATCTCTCCCACCATCATTGAGGAACGTCAGCTCAATGTGGCCCAGATGGACGTGTTCTCACGCCTGATGATGGACCGCATCATCTTCCTCAGCACTGATGTCAATGACTATACCGCTACCGTTGTCCAGGGTCAGCTCCTCTACCTCGACTCCGTGGACCCCGGCAAAGATATCTCAATCTACCTCAACTCACCCGGCGGCTCTGTAATCGCAGGACTCGGACTTTATGACACGATGCAGCACATCAAGAGCGACGTGTCAACAATCTGTATCGGCATGGCAGCATCCATGGCTGCTGTCCTTCTGGTGGCAGGTGCGCAGGGCAAACGCCTTGCTCTCCCCCACTCCCGCGTGATGATACACCAGCCCCTCGGCGGCGTACAGGGCCAGGCATCCGACATCGAAATCACTGCTCGTGAAATTCTTAAATATAAGGCAGAACTTTACAAGATCATAGCCGAGCACTCAGGCATGTCGCTCGAACGCATCGAGAACGACGCTGACCGCGACTACTGGATGACAGCCCAGGAAGCCAAGGACTATGGCATGATCGATAAAATCCTCCTCCCGGAAAAGAAGTGACCTGAATAACCGTTATTTGACGGTGTGAGATTAGGCCGTGGCCTAATCTCACAAACACTTCAAAAATAAGTATCGCTTATAAAGGATTTCCATCTACATGGCAAAAAAAAACAACTCAAATTCGGTAAAATGTTCATTCTGCGGTAAGGAGCCAACCTATACCGACATCCTGATTCCAAGTCCTCTTGGTGAGACCTATATCTGCAGCGACTGTGTCGAACAGATAGAAGGACTCCTGAAGGATTATCTCCACGAGAACCCTTCAGCAGCCAAGACCACTGCAAAAGACGCCAAAACACAGGAGCCTGCGACAAAAAAACTCCCGACTCCCCACGAGATACGTAAATTTCTTGATGAGTACGTTATCGGTCAGGACGATGCGAAGAAATACCTCTCGGTAGCCGTATACAATCATTATAAACGCCTCGCCCAAAAGGACGACGATGTCGATATCGAAAAAAGCAACATCATAATGGTCGGTCCGACAGGCACTGGTAAGACCCTGCTTGCCAAGACCATAGCACGCCAGCTTGATGTTCCGTTCGCCATTGTCGACGCCACCGTCCTTACTGAAGCCGGCTATGTGGGAGAGGATATCGAGAGCCTTCTGGTCAGACTCCTCCAAGCCGCCGATTATGATGTCCAGAAAGCCGAACGAGGCATTGTGTTCATCGACGAAATCGACAAGATAGCGCGAAAAGGCGACAATCCATCCATCACCCGCGATGTGTCGGGCGAAGGTGTGCAGCAGGGCCTGTTGAAACTCCTCGAAGGATCAGTGGTCAACGTGCCTCCCTACGGCGGCCGCAAGCATCCTGAGCAGAAGATGATCCCTGTCGACACAAAAAATATCCTCTTCATCTGCGGAGGTGCGTTTGACGGCATCGAACGTAAGATAGCACAACGGCTCAACACTCATGTGGTAGGCTTTACAGGCAATGCTGTCCGTTCGAAAGTCAATGCCGACAACTATCTCCAGTATATCGCCCCACAGGACCTCAAGTCCTTCGGCCTTATCCCTGAAATCATCGGCCGTCTCCCGGTGCTCGTTCATCTCGACCCGCTTGACAGGGATGCGCTTCTGAAGGTGCTCACCGAACCGAAGAACGCTATCACACGCCAGTATGAGAAACTCTTCGCAATGGATGGAGTAAAACTCGTGTTCGCACCTGAGACTCTTGAATTCATCGTCGACAAAGCCATTGAATACAAGCTCGGCGCCCGCGGACTGCGCACCATCGTGGAGACCATCATGATTGATCCGATGTATGACACCCCATCCAAGAAGGTGAAAGAACTGGTGATAACCCGCGAATATGCCGAAGAAAAGATAAACAAAGCATACCTCGGTTAACCACCGATAAACCAAGCAAAAATATCCCAATCAACCTCCTCCTCGACTATTCCCCTCAAATCTCACAACTCACTCCTCTAACCTGAACATATTCCATGAACCAACGACTTCACGATGCACTCAAAGAGCATTTTGGATTTGATTCCTTCAAAGGGAATCAAGAAGATATCATGACCAGCCTTCTGGAAGGTAACGATGTCTTTGTCCTAATGCCCACAGGAGGTGGCAAATCACTATGCTATCAGCTTCCTGCCTTAATGATGGAAGGAACCGCCATAGTGATTTCTCCACTGATTGCCCTGATGAAAAACCAAGTGGACGCGATGCGCCATTTCAGCGAAGCTGACCATGTGGCCCACTTCCTAAACTCCTCGCTTAACCGCTCGGCTATTGATCAGGTCAAATCAGACATTGTGTCTGGGCGCACAAAGTTGCTCTACGTCGCCCCAGAATCGTTGACCAAGGAAGAGAACATTGAGTTTTTAAAGACTGTACCCATATCATTCTACGCTGTAGACGAGGCCCACTGTATATCGGAGTGGGGACATGACTTCCGCCCCGAGTACCGCAGGATACGTCCTATCATCAACGAAATCTGTGTGCGTCCTATGATAGCCCTGACAGCCACAGCCACCCCGAAGGTCCAGCATGACATCCAGAAGAACCTCGGGATGCAGGATGCCAAGGTCTACAAGTCGTCGTTCAATCGAGCTAACCTCTATTACGAGGTTCGTCCAAAAACGAACAACATTGATAAGGAAATCATAAAATACATCAAAAGTCAGGAAGGGAAATCCGGCATAATCTACTGCCTCAGCCGCAAACGCGTGGAGGAACTGGCCGAGATGCTACGTGTGAACGACATCAAAGCCCTGCCATACCATGCAGGAATGGACGGCGCAACGCGAAGCGCCAACCAGGACGCGTTTCTACTCGAAAAGGTGGATGTGATCGTAGCCACCATTGCGTTCGGCATGGGGATCGACAAACCGGATGTGAGATTTGTTATACATTACGACATGCCAAAGTCGCTCGAAGGTTACTATCAAGAGACCGGACGAGCCGGCCGTGACGGTGGCGAAGGCCAATGTATCACCTTCTACGCCGCCAAGGACCTGCAGAAAATGGAGAAATTCATGCAAGGGAAACCGCTTGCCGAGCAGGAAATAGGCCGCCAACTCCTTCTTGAAACCCAAAGCTACGCAGAGGCAAGCAGTTGTCGCCGACGCTCGCTCCTCTTCTACTTCGGCGAAGAATTCAATAGTGACAACTGTAATAATTGTGACAATTGCATTAATCCAAAGAAAAAAGTGGAAGCTAAAGATGATTTATGCGCAGTGCTGGAAACAGTAATTGCACTAAAAGAAAAATTTAAGGCCGATTATGTGACTGACGTTCTTCTCGGCCGGGCTACCTCCGATGTCAAATCATATCAACATGACCAACTCGAAGTGTTCGGGTGTGAACAAGGTTGCGACGAAAGGCTCATCAGCGCCGTGATACGTCAAGCCATACTCTCAGGCTACCTCGAACGCGATATAGAGAACTATGGTCTGTTAAAAACAACACCAAAGGGGCGCAAATTCCTATCCAAGCCCGAATCATTCAGGGTAATCGAGGACTCTGACTTCTCGGAAGAGCCGGAACCTGAAATGATGAAAAGCGGAGCCTCCTGCGCTGCCGACACTGAGCTCTACAGCATCCTTAAGGATCTGCGCAAAAAGATAGCAAAGCAGCTTGAGCTCCCCCCCTATGTCATATTCCAGGACCCGTCGCTTGAGGCCATGGCCACTACCTATCCCATATCGGTGGAGGAACTCCAGAACATACCCGGTGTAGGTGCAGGCAAAGCCAAACGCTATGGTGAAGAATTCGTAAAGGTCATCAAGCGCCACGTAGAAGAGAACGAGATTGACCGTCCCGAGGATTTGCGTGTCCGTAGCGTGGCCAGCAAGAACATGACCAAGCCCTTCATCATCCAATCAATCGACCGCAAAATTCCACTACCCGAGATAGCACGTGCCAAAGGCCTGGAGTTCAGCGAGCTCCTCGATGACATAGAGGGTATCGTGTATGCCGGCACTAAAATAAACATCAATTACTACATCAACGAGATAATGGATGAGGATTCGCAGGAAGAGCTTTTCGACTATTTCAAGGAAAGCGAGACTGATGACCTCAACGAGGCTTACAAGGAGATGGGAAGCGACTTTTCGGAGGATGAAATCCGACTTGTACGCATAAAATTCCTCTCCGAAATGGGTAACTGATAAAAAACCGACGCTCTGAATCAATGGCAGTAATCAGCTACAAAAATGTAGAACTCCACCGAAAAGACCTCATTGCGCTCAAGCATGTCAATCTTGAAATCGACGAGGGTGAGTTCGTATATCTCATCGGACGTGTAGGCAGCGGGAAATCAAGCCTGCTGAAATCCATATATGCCGACATTCCTATTGCTGCCGGTGATGCAAGAGTGCTTGACTATGACCTCAACACCATACGCCGCAAGGAAATCCCCTACCTGCGTCGCGAGATAGGAATTGTGTTCCAGGACTTCCAATTACTTACCGACCGCAGCGCATACGCCAATCTCCGCTTTGTGCTTGAGGCAACAGGATGGAAAGACAAAATAGCCATCGAGGAGCGAATTGAGCAGGTACTCAAATGTGTTGGGATGCTCAACAAGAGCTATAAGAATCCCCATGAGCTCTCTGGCGGGGAGCAACAACGCATAGTGATAGCCCGCGCACTTCTCAACCACCCGCGTATAATCTTAGCCGACGAACCGACTGGCAACCTCGACCCTGCCACCGGTGAGGCTATAGTGAAACAGTTGCATGCCATATCCTCACAAGGCACCACAGTCATTATGGCCACCCATAATCTATCACTGGTTGAACAGTTCCCAGCGAGGGTAATCACCTGCGAAAACAGAACGATAGTCTGATCGGATTCCCACAAACATAAGAACATGGTGAGGCGTTATAATTAAAAATAATTAAAACGTCTCACCATTTTCTATTTATATTTATGGGATCTAAAGAACGAGTCGTGATACTCGGCGGTGGCTTTGCCGGCCTCAACCTCGTCAAGCATCTCGACAATGACAAATTCGATATAATCCTCGTCGATAAGAACAATTATCATGGGTTCCCACCCCTTTTCTACCAGGTGGCATCATCCGGGCTCGACCCCACAAGTATCTCTTTCCCATTCCGCCGCGAGCTACGCAAGCATCGCCCCGAAAACGCGCACTTCCACATCGGAGAGGTAAAAGGGATTGATACGACAAGACAAGAAGTGACTACGGAGTACGAGACTTTACCGTATGACCATCTTGTGATTGCAGCCGGAACAACAAATAATTTTTTCGGCAACCCCGATCTTATTGAGCGTGTTTTCACCCTGAAATCAACCGACGAGGCCATCAGGGCCCGCAACGAAATCCTCGACCGCTGCGAGCGTGCGGCATTAGAGCATGACCCTGACATAAGGCGCAAGATGCTAAGTTTTGTCGTTGTAGGTGGAGGCCCTGCAGGTGTGGAGATTGCAGGAGCACTCGGGGAACTTAAACGCTATATTTTAAAACGCGACTATCCGGAAATCCCGCAGGAGGATATGACAATCCGCCTCTATGAAGGCTCCGACCGATTACTGAGAGCAATGAGCGAGAAAGCATCCGCGACAGCTCTGAAAGATTTAGGAAATCTGATGGTGGATGTCAACCTCAACCATGTCATAAAAAATTATGACAACAATATCGTCACCTTGGATGATGGACAGGAGATCTACACCGAAATGGTCATATGGACCGCAGGTGTCACCGGTTCGCCCATCCCGATGTCAGGGACAGATGTCAAACCAGGCCCCGGCGGAAGATTCATAACCGATTCACATTGTAAAGTCAAAGGCCTCGACAATATTTATGCCATAGGCGACATTAACCTGTGTATCACCGACAAGTATCCACGTGGATACCCCCAGTTAGCACAAGTGGCCATACAGCAAGGACGCTATTTAGCTAAGTGCCTTAACTCCGGGACATGTGTCAAGGATTTCTCCTATGTCGATAAAGGGTCGATGGCCACAATCGGCAGAAACAGAGCCGTTGCCGACCTCCATAAAGTACACTTGACTGGCTTCTTCGCATGGCTGGCATGGATGTTTATCCATCTGATTTCATTGTTGGGGATGCGCAATAAAATTAATGTGCTTCTCAACTGGATATGGGCCTATTTCACCTATAACACGGCACTCAGACTGCTCCTCAAAGGCTCAAAATATCCCAAACGAGGCAGTATGTGGGACAAAGGTTAACCCTCTGCCAAAGCACTGAAATGCCGTATCCAAGATGCGATCTTTTAAACAATAAATGTTAAAATCAATAGAATCTATAATGTTTTTAGTAATTTTGTAAATTAAATATCTCAATTCACTCAACAAACTTATAGAAATATAGAAATGTCGATTGATAACATCATCTCGCAGGCTGTGTCGCGCGCAGTCAAGGAACTCTACGGAATAGAAACACCCGCGGAGAGTATCGCACCTCAGGCAACGCGCAAAGAGTTTGAGGGAAACCTCACTATTGTCGTATTCCCATGGGTCAAAGCTGCCCGAAAATCTCCAGAAGCCGTAGGGCAAGAGATCGGGGCTTGGCTCGAAGCAAACGAACCGGCCGTCGAGAAATTCAATGTTGTAAAGGGATTCTTAAATATAACCATCGCTCCCTGCCACTGGAACTCAGTGCTCAGCCACATAGCAGAGACTGAAAACTATGGTTTGAAGCAGGCTGATGAAAACTCTCCCCTCGTCATGGTGGAATATTCATCGCCCAACACCAACAAGCCCCTTCATCTGGGACATATCCGCAACAATCTTCTTGGCTATAGCCTGTCAGAAATCCTCAAAGCCTGCGGCAACCGTGTCATCAAAACAAACATCGTTAATGACCGCGGTATCCACATCTGCAAGTCTATGCTTGCTTGGCAAAAATGGGGAGAAGGAATTACACCTGAATCAGCCGGTAAGAAGGGAGACCATCTCATCGGTGACTTCTATGTGCTTTTCGACAAGCATTACAAAGCCGAAGTAGCTGATTTTATGGATAAAGGCATGTCCAAGGAGGAAGCCGAAGCTGCTTCTCCCCTTATGAAAGAGGCTCGTGAAATGCTTGTGAAATGGGAGCAGAAGGACCCGGAGATACGCTCCCTTTGGGAAACCATGAACTCATGGGTATATGCAGGTTTTGACGAAACTTACAAACGTATGGGCGTGGACTTCGACAAAATCTACTACGAAAGCCGTACCTATCTTGAAGGGAAGGAAAAAGTGCTGGAAGGCCTCGAAGCCGGTAAAATGTACCGCAAAGAGGATGGTTCAGTTTGGGCCGACCTCACTGGTGAAGGTCTCGACCACAAACTACTATTGCGTAGCGACGGCACCTCAGTATACATGACTCAGGATATCGGCACTGCAAAATTGCGTTACGAGGACTACCCCATCGACAAGATGATATACGTGGTAGGCAACGAACAGAACTACCATTTTCAGGTCCTCTCTATCCTCCTTGACCGCCTCGGCTTCAAGTGGGGCAAAGACCTCGTGCATTTTTCATACGGAATGGTCGAACTCCCCGAAGGCAAGATGAAATCACGAGAAGGCACAGTTGTGGATGCCGATGACCTCATGGACGACATGGTGTCAACAGCCCGCAGCGTTTCTGCCGAACTCGGCAAACTCGACGGATTGACCGAGGAGGAGACTGCCGCCATTTCAGAAATGGTCGGTCTGGGAGCCTTGAAATATTTCCTCCTGAAAGTCGATCCCCGCAAAAACATTACTTTCAACCCGAAAGAGACTATTGACTTCAACGGCAACACCGGACCTTTCATCCAGTACACCTATGCTCGAATATGCTCTGTGCTCCGCAAAGCCGCTGATGAAAAAATGGCAATAGCTGATTATGGCAATGTCGTACCCGGCGAACGCGAAATCGCACTTATCCAAGCACTCGCTGACTTCCCGGGTGTAGTTGAAGCTGCCGGCCAGACCTACAGCCCCGCACTAATTGCCAACTATGTATATGATTTGGTAAAACTCTATAACCAATTCTACCATGACTGCTCGATACTGAAGGAAGAGAACGAAGCTGTGCGTTCGCTCCGCCTTGAACTCAGCCGTCAGACAGCACGCGTCGTGAAGACAGGCATGAAGCTCCTCGGCATTGATGTGCCGGAACGCATGTAATAACGCCACGTTATGACACAATCAAAACAGAACAACAAACACTAAACACAGATAATTATGTACAATCAACCGACACCTCCACCCTACAATGGGTACCACAGTTCGCAAAGCGAAGCTGTGCAGACCACATCGGCTGTGATGAAACGCGTATATTTTAAGATGTTCCTCGGGCTACTCGTCACTGCCTTCATCTCACTATTCTGCTCCACCAGCATGAGCTACATGTCATTCATGGCTACACATTCATGGTTCTACTGGGGACTTTTCATCGCCGAACTTGTAATCGTATTTACCCTGTCGGCGCGCCTGACTAAAATGTCATCCATGTCAGCCACGCTTCTGTTTTACGTATTTGCGGCGATTAACGGCATGGCGCTTGCCCCGATATTCATCGTCTACACCGCTACATCCATCGCCAAGACATTCTTCATTTGCGCCGGAACTTTCGGAGCAATGAGTATCTATGGCTATTTCACCACACAGGATCTCACAAAGTGGGGTAACTTCCTGATTTATGCGCTTTTCGGCCTCATAATCGCCAGTGTGGTAAACATCTTCACCAAAAGTTCAGGCCTCAGCTGGATAATCTCGATTGCCGGTGTGCTCATCTTCGTAGGTCTTACAGCATGGGACACACAGAAAATCAAGCAGATGGCTCAATATACTCCTGCATCTTACGTAGGGCATCTTGCCACCATTGGCGCACTCAGCCTCTACCTTGATTTCATCAACCTCTTCCTCTATCTCCTCCGTTTCTTCGGAAACTCAAGAGACTAATGTTAGCAATTACCATTTTTTAATACACTCCAACTTCTTCACAAGGAAATGGCAAAAGTCGTAATCATCGGAGCCGGCGGTGTTGGTACCGTTGTAGCTCACAAGTGTGCTCAGCACCCCGAAGTTTTCTCGGAAATAGTTATCGCCTCTCGCACACGCAGCAAGTGTGATGCAATAGTCGAAGCTATTGGTAAGCCCAACATCACTTCCGACGTTGTCGATGCTGACAGCGTGCCCCAGCTCGTGGAACTGTTCAACCGCCACAAACCTGAACTGGTGATCAACGTAGCTCTCCCCTATCAGGACCTCACCATCATGGATGCGTGTCTTATATGTGGTGTGAACTATCTTGACACAGCAAACTACGAGCCTAAGGATGTAGCTCATTTCGAATACTCATGGCAGTGGGCTTATAAGCAGAAATTTGAGGATGCCGGCCTAACCGCCATTCTCGGATGCGGATTTGACCCCGGAGTTTCAGGCGTGTTCACAGCTTATGCAGCCAAACACTATTTCTCCGACATGGAGTATCTTGACATTGTTGATTGCAACGGCGGAGATCATGGCAAAGCATTCGCCACAAACTTCAACCCTGAAATTAACATCCGCGAAATCACCCAGAACGGACGCTACTATCAGGATGGCAAGTGGGTCACAACCGGCCCGCTGGAAATCCACAAGACCTTGACTTATCCGAATATAGGCGAGCGCGACAGCTATCTTCTCTATCACGAAGAGCTTGAATCTCTTGTAAAGAACTATCCATCAATCAAGCGTGCCCGCTTCTGGATGACCTTCGGCCAGGAATATCTCACACACCTTCGCGTGATTCAGAATATCGGCATGGCCCGCATCGACGAAGTTGACTACAATGGTCAGAAAATCGTGCCCCTGCAATTCCTTAAGGCAGTACTCCCCAATCCTCAGGATCTTGGCGAGAACTACCATGGCGAGACATCAATCGGATGCCGCATATCAGGCCTTGACAAAGAAGGCAAGCATCTCACATATTACATCTGGAACAACTGCTCGCACGAGGAAGCCTATCGCGAAACAGGCATGCAGGCAGTGAGCTACACCACCGGCGTCCCCGCAATGGTAGGAGCCATGATGTTCCTGACAGGCAAATGGGTAATGCCCGGCGTGCACAATGTTGAGGAATTTGATCCAGATCCATTCCTGACAGAACTTGCCAAAGACGGTCTGCCCTGGAACGAGCGATTCAACCTCGACCTTGAAGTGTAAGTCTTTTTGATTTAAATATCACATATCAACTCAAATGAGCCCCGGAATTCCATTCAGTTTTCCGGGGTTCATTTTATTCCATCATAGTCTTTCCGTGTGTGACCGGCATTGTGGATATGTCAGGATATATTTTTTTAGTATAAAATGTTTTTGGTTTAAAAAAAAGTTATTACTTTCGCAGTATACTTTTACATCGACAAAAACCACAGACTATGATATTCAATTTCCGTATTGTTTCCGACGAAGTTGACAACTTCAAACGAGAAATCCAGATTGACGCAGACGCAACATTTCTGGACCTAAGAAATGCCATTTGTGACTCAGTCGGCTATGACAAAGGCCAGTTCAGCTCATTTTTCCTATGTGATGACGGATGGGAACGCAATCAGGAAATATGCCTTGAAGACATGGGGTCCGACTCGTCGGAGGATGTATATCTGATGGAAGACACTCCCCTTAGTGATTTCATCGAGGATGACGGTCAACGCCTTGTATGGGTGTTTGATTACATGACAGACCGATCATTCTTCATCGAGATGAAAAAATCCATTCCCGGGAAAAATCTGAAGGATCCATTGTGCACCATATCAATGGGTGAAGCTCCTGCTGAATTTGTCGACCTCGATGATTTTGATGCGAAGATCGACGCGAAGGCTGCTCAAGTGGCAGCATCCACTGACCTTGACGACGAGTTCTATGGCTCCACCGAATTTAATGAAGATGAATTTGACGCAGCAGGATTTGACGAAATGACTTTCGATGAATAATCCTCGAAAACTCGAATAAACATAAAAATATCGGCTCACGTTCATGGTGGGCCGATATTTTTATATTCATTTGAGTTCTACTGTGAATTTTGGAGTCAACTGACACCCGATCCCCTCTTTAAAATCACATAATCCTAACGATGGTATTCCATCGGATGATGATGGGCCAATATCCAAAAACTCCGCATCACCGGCGGTATTATAATACTCCAGGACTTTAAACGCAAGGAAATTCATAGGCCTCAAGACTCTGTGTTCAGTCACATCGCCCCAATAAATCACCTGACGACCGCAAGAGGATGTGTGATAGACCATTCCCCCGGCTATCGGGCATCCTTCATGGCGCACAATAAAGAAATCCATCTTTATAATCGCCGATGTATTAATAATATCTGACTCCGACATGTGGAGTGGATAGCCTAATGCAGCATGATTGCGGCTGATTATACTATAGACAGTTGACACTCCGGCAATATCATCGGAAGAAACAACCTCGAAGTCAAAATTCTGCCGCATCGCACCGGAGAACTTATTGCGCACTTCAGGCCACATTCTATCCTTGAAGTCAGGGAATTCACCAATGGGGTAATGATAATTATAGTCAGCATGCACGACATCACCTCCACGAGTCAACACACTGCAAAACTGCTTGGATATTACAGATTTTTTATCATAAATAGATGGGGGCAGAGTCAAACGCACACGTCTGTTTAAACTGTCCGCATACATTCTCAATAGCCCCACTGCTTCCATATAATGACTTAGGCGTTGAACTCCCCTCTCCTCCATCGCTCCAAATGGAGCGGAGAACGGAGCCTGCAATACATCCTTTTTTTCGCCAAGTATTATACCAAAACGGACCTTCCTACCATCAAGAAATATCAGATAATGCACATCATCTACTTTCCCTTTGTTAAGCTCATTGAACTCAACTTGGTTAAACACATGTAGAGGAGCAGGGAACAGCGATTTATATTCCTCAGCACTAATCCGTTTTACAATCATTTCTGCCATCAGCCGAGTACACCTTTACCTTCTCGGACAATCTCTGGATTGCGGCTATCCGTAATATCCACAATTGTTGATGGAATGATATCACCTTCTCCGCCATCCACAAGAAGAGTTGCCATTTCTGAATAGTCATAAGCGACCGCCTGAGGGTCAACAGAAACTTCATCGCCAAGCGGGACTGAAGTCGAAAGCACCGGATGCCCCAACTTTGATGCTATGGCACGAGCAATCTCGTTATCCGGCACACGTATTCCAACCTCTTTACGTCCTTTGAACACTTTAGGCAAAGTGGTGGCCGCCGGCAATATGAATGTAAATGGGCCTGGTAAGTTTGCGCGGAGAATCCTAAATGCCTCATTGTCTATTTTAGCATATTCACTTGCCATGGAAATACCGTCGCACACTATGGATAGAGTCTGCTTCTGTGGATTCATCCCTTTTATCTTACACAATCGCTCTATCGCGTTATTATTGAGTGCATCACACCCAAACGCATAGAGGGTATCAGTGGGATAAATTATTACCCCTCCTTCTCTGAGGGTTTCCACCACATCATCAAGATACTTCTCATTGATGCTGCTCGGATACATTCGTAACGATTTCATGGCCGATAGATTTTCACATTTATATTTTTCGCATCTGCAAAACGCTCAAGCAATGACACTGTGAGAGCAACTGTGTCATCCACTGGCATTTCTTCTCCGTAGATATTAATACACATCAGCAACCGCGAAGTTGTCAAATCAAGTTTTGTGCGTTCATTATCACTTGTAGGAGTTCCTACACCACCCACTTTATCCCGGTAGACCGGTAGATTCTCAATATTGAGTGTACCACGGCCAATACCCTCGAATGGCTCTTCACAGCGTCCGGCACCAAGCACGAGGGTGTCACCTTCTATTTTATCGATGTCGAATCCACCGATAGAGTATCCCGACTGCATCGAAATAAGATTGATCAGGTCAACGAGCGCATTTATTCGATAAAGCTCCAGCCCCTTGACCACCCTACGGCATAAGGCTTCAGAAGAAGGCCGATAACGGTTAGGTTCTTTCCCCAATGCCTTGTACGCTTCACGGGTCGCCTTTATTCCGGGACGCTTATTTATATCTGACATTTCCGTGACACTACGCAAATCATCGGCCGCACGAGTGATGAGACTCCACAGTTCTTCAGAAGTCTCCGAATTAGTCACATCGGCCTCAACGGTCACGACCTGCAACCCGGAGGCAGCATTGCGTATCACGTCTTCAAATTTAATTTCCATCTTGTGCGCAGATATGGTTAGCATTGCAAAATTAAGACAAAATTTAAAATTAGCCCTAACATTACCGACAATTTTATAGATGCAATCCCATATTTTACCATTAAGATCCCAACAGTCCCAAAAGCACACTGACCTCCAGCATCAGCCGGTAAGCAGATATTTGCTGATATAAGAAAATTTAGCTAATTTTGTCGTCCATTCTCTAACGAACAATCAAAGAGATATGACATATCACTTGCTTCGGTTTTTCTTAAAGCTGATATCCCGCCTTCCTTTCAGGGTACTTTACATCTTGGCTGACGTAGTGTACTTCCTGCTATATTATATAATCCGCTACCGACGCCGGATTGTGCGCAAGAACCTCACAGAAGCCTTTCCGGAAAAGTCACCGGCAGAAATTAAAAAAATAGAGAAGGAGTTTTATCATTTCTTTGCCGACAATCTCCTTGAGAGCTGCAAGATGGCAAATATGTCGCCCGAGGAGATGAGCCGTCGCATGAATTTCACTAACATCAACACGATCAACGATGTATTACGCAACGGACAATCCATTGCCATCTATCTCGGACATTACGCAAACTGGGAATGGGTCTCTTCAATGCCGATACACCTTGAAAAAAGTGCTGTAGCGGCACAGATATACCATAAGCTGCGCAACAAGGAGATGGACAAACTGATACTTGAACACAGGAGCGCATTTGGGGCCGTGAGCGTAGAAATGTATCAAACCGCACGTTACATCACCGGATTAGCCCATCGCAAACAGGTAAGCATCATCGGTTTCATTGCCGACCAATCGCCCAAAAAGCGCGAAGTGCACCACTTCATCCCATTCATGCACCACAAGACCCCTGTGCTCACCGGTACTGAAAAACTCATCAAGCACTATGGATTTGATCCATGGTTCCTGTACACCAGACGGATCAAGCGGGGTTATTATGAGGCTGAGTTTATCCACATGCATGACAATCCGAAAACTCTTCCCGATTTCCAGTTGACAGAAATGTATTTCCAGATGCTTGAAAAAGTCATCAGGAAACAACCGGAATTGTATCTATGGACCCACAACCGGTTTAAGCATGCCCAACCGCTAACCCCACAGGAGCAAATCACTACAGCTTGACACGAAACTCATAATTACAGAACATGGAAATTGATTTTGTAGTAACATGGGTCAATATGGATGACCCGAAATGGAAAGAGGAATTTACAAAATATTCCAATAAAAAGGATACTGAGAAAAACGGTGTCTCCGACGCTCGTTTCCGCGACTATGGCTTCTTGAGGTATTGGTTTCGTGGCATAGAAAAATTTGCCCCTTGGGTACGCAAAATCCATTTCGTCACAAGTGGGCAGAAGCCGGAATGGCTCGACGAGAGCAATCCCAAGATTAATCTGGTTAACCACAAAGACTATATCCCCTCAGAGTTTCTTCCCACCTACAACTCTGTGGTGATTGAACGCTACATACACAAAATACCTGACCTTGCTGACCATTTTGTGTATTTCAACGATGATTTTTATATCATAAACCATATCACGCCCGAACGTTTTTTCCGTAACGGTCTGCCATGTGACATAGCCACATTCCTTTACAATCCATCCTGGTCACAATGGTACCGCCGAATCAAGAACAATCTGAGGATCATCAACCAGCACTTCGACAAAAAAGAAGTTATGGCCCGCTTTCATGACAAATGGTTCGACAAGAGCTACGGATCGAGAGCCCGTTGGAATTATCTGCTTAAATACTATGACAAATTCATCACTCTCCGCACTCCACATAATGCCCAACCATATCTGAAAGCGACATTCGAAGAGGTGTGGGATGTAGCCGGAAAGGAACTCACCGCAACATCCGTGAACCGCTTCAGAGACTCGTCGGACTATACTCCCGAGCTATTCCGCACATGGCAGATATGTAAAGGAAACTTTGAGCCATACAACACATATAGTGACACCAAGATGTTCCCGCTGATGATAAAGTCAAAAAAGGCCATCCGGGCCATCTATGACCAGTCATATTCTCTGATATGTCTCAACGACAATGTCCACATCCGTCACTATGACGAAGTGATGCAAGGAATCAAGGATGCGTTCGAGAGCATATTGCCTGAGAAATCAAGTTTTGAATTATAGCCACCTAAGGTGTCAAAAGCCTTTTTAATTTACAGCGATGAATAAGATAGCAGCTGAAATAATAGCAGGAGTGATTCCAAACAAAATGGCCCGCAATCGTTGGAGAGGTATCTTGCGTTATGGGATAGTCAATGCCTTGAAGCTGAAACATAAGCTGAAACATTGCGCCGCCACTCCGGCACATTATCTCGCCGTATGCGCCATCGCCAAGGATGAGGGTCCTTACTTCAAGGAATGGATTGACTGGCACATAAGCCAGGGAGTGGAAAAATTCTACATCTATGACAACGAAAGCACCGACTGCACACGCGATGTGCTGCAACCCTACATCTCGTCAGGAGTGGTGGAATACATCTATTTTCCCGGTTACCGCCGTCAGCTTGCCGCCTATGACGACTGCATAGAGCGCCACCGTTTCGACACTCGATGGCTCGCTTTCATTGACCTTGATGAATTCATCGTCCCGATGCAGCATCAATCAGTTCCTGAATTCCTGAAGCAGTACGAGGACTTCCCGGCAGTTGAAATAAACTGGTTAATCTACGGCAGCGGAGGAGCGGACAAAAAGTCTGACGCTCCTGTCATGCAACGTTTCAAACATCATTCTCTCCCCGACCATACCTTGAACAGGCATGTCAAAAGCATAGTTAATCCCCGCAGGGTATTCTCAATGATCGGATGCCATGAAGTGGCGCGAATCAATGGGAAAGCCGTTGATTCACATGGCAACCTGATCACCAAAAACTTCCGCGAACGTGAGCCGCAGCAGGATGTAATCCGCATAAACCATTATGCCGTCCGATCACGCGAAGAGTTCATCGAGAAGCAGAACCGAGGCAGGGCAAGCGGCACACAGAGAACCGTCCCGACTGAATACTTCGACCGCTACGACCTAAACGACATCAAGGAGGGATAACGAAAACTGAGAATATAATAGGTTAATCTTAATACTCATCAACGATTCATTACTATTGGATTTTTCTATCCTTATTAATTGATACAATCCTGGTATTCAGACTATTGTTGTCGCCATTATTACATTGGGAATATCAATCATTGCAAGCCAAATCTCACTACCTCATAAATGCGTGAAATTCGTCCGAAATATAATATCTAATTGACAAATTTTAGCGCTGATTGGTCTGCATCCAGTCCCCTATTAACATAAGGCATAAGCTTAACACGCACCAATGAGCCTATATCAATGAATTTCAATGATATAAACTCATTAAATATGAACATAGTGAGCCATCCCAATTCGCCTATTTTTCAAACTGCGATTTGGCAGGGAAACGCTTTTCGAGATACTCTTTGGAATGGATGCGGTCGGCGTCATGAGCAAATTCCGAGTCATTCATGCAGAAGAATTTCGGATTATAGTGCTCCAGTTTCTCATAATGATCCGGACGATGGATATAGAGATGGAATGAGGTGTGACGGTCAACAAAAACTCTGTGACCGCGCTTTTCAGCCAAAGCTGCATAAGCATACAAGTGACGCTGCACGTCATTATCGCTACGGACATGATTGGGAAGCATAGCCTCGATTGCTGGCCAAAACATGTTGTTTACCCTGCTGAAATCGCTCTTCAGATAGGCATCAACATTATGATGCGACTTACTGCTATAATATTTACCTAATTTTTGCTCCACAAGCCTCGCGCCATTCTCTATAATCTGATTATAATGATTGAGAGGACGTCTCTGCACATTGGCCCTGAACCAAAGCTCAAGTTTGCGGCAGGGGCGGCGATGAGCAAAACGGAATATGGGCAGACCGTCAGGAGCATAGAAATCAGACGGGTTCACCGGACGGTTGAAAAACATATCATCGTTCGCATACAGGAAGTGCTCAGAAAGTCCGGGAATACGGTGGAAAAAATGTTCAAGCAATGACGAGTTGAAACAGGGAAGACTCTCAGGTGGCAGAATCTCCTTGTGATCCACAATCTGCACCTTCGGATTAGATGTGTCGAGCCATTCAGGAATCTGGTCATCTGTGACAATAAAAATCCTACGTATCCAAGGCGCATACATCTCTACGGCCCGCAGGCTATATTTCAGTTCGTCATTATCGGCATATCGACCCTTACAGTTTTTATTCGAATTATCATCAGTTTTTCCGATGACGGCATTTCGCTTGGCCTGCCACTTGGGGTCGTTGCCGTTAACCCATAAATAAACCAAATCTATTTCCATGGATAGTATATTATAGCTCGTTCTTAAGCCGTTGGTTGATAATTGGATACGTATTCAAAATTGCCTTGAAGGCAGTGTCATTGCGGTCAGTGCCGCCCTTGAAGTTCACGGTCTTCAATGCAAGCGCTTTAGGTTTTCCCAGCCCCTTGGGCTTGTTATGAGGGCCAAAAGGGACCGGCATCACTACACGCCCATTGGCTACAGCAGCCGCCCAAAACCAGATATCATCCGTAGTGGGAGCAAGCTGAGTGAACAATTCCTCGTCAAGCATTTCAGCTTTCAATGAATGAGGCGGATACAACACCCCACCGACACCGGTCTGGATTATGTCGCAACTTAGCTTAAACCTATTGACAAGAAAATGATACCACCTCAATTTAGGCCATTTGCCATAGGGTTTATCCGGCAATATCCGTTTTGCTCTATGGGCTAAGACACACTCAGGATATTGCTCATACAGAAGCAACAAGTCCTTGAGCATATCAGGATGATAGCAGGTGTCATCATCGACTGTAACTATTATCGCATCAGGGAAATCTTTCAAAGCCGGAATCAGTTTACGATATGACCTTATATCCCTATCATAGTTGCGGATCTCGAAAATCGGGTTCTCATTCTCCAGCTCCGACAGTTCAGCAGGCACCTCTCCCCTCTCAAACTGAGCGTAGGTGAGGTAAAGCACCACCTTATCAGGCAGCACCGTCCCGGCAAGAATTGATTTTATCGTCGGTATGGCATAAGGTATCGCAGCAGGAAAAGATGTCAATGATACTATTACCGAAGGAGTGTTATCACGTGTCGCCATGAGTATGTGATTTTTAAGGAGAGGATTGGAGCGTATGCGTGTCAGCCGTGGATATCTTCCGTAAAAGCCGTGTCATCCAATCGGAGGAAATGGCATAATCGACTGTCACACATTCAATATAGTTATCTTTATTGCAAAGATAACAACTAATTCTGAGGTGTGCAACACATTTCACTGGCGCCACCAACAATTATCAATTTGATATTTTCAACGGCCTTTAGGTGATTTTTTGAAATAAAAACCCTATCTTTGCATTTCAAATTCTAAGGTACAGCAATTATTATGTTACGAATAGCAATACAGGCAAAAGGTCGCCTGAATGAAAAAACGATGGCATTGCTCGGCGATGCGGGGATTTCAGCGTCAGTAGGAAGTAGGTCTCTAATAGCTCATGCCAAAGGATTTCCGGTGGATTTGCTCTTGCTGCGCGACGATGATATACCTCAGGCCGTGGCAATGGGCACTGCCGACATAGGCATAGTAGGCTTGAACGAGGTCGAAGAAAAAGAGGTGGACGTGACCCGGGTGATGGATCTCGGATTTGGCGGATGCCGACTCAGCCTCGCGGTGCCTCGAGAAGCTGCATATAAAGGACTTGAATGGTTCAATGGACGCCGAATCGCCACATCATATCCGGCTATCCTCTCACGATATCTCAAACAAAACTCAATCTCGGCTGAGATTCACACTATAACCGGATCGGTGGAAATCGCCCCTGCCATCGGGATGGCCGACTCTATTTTCGACATAGTGTCGTCGGGCGGCACACTTGTGCAGAACGGCCTTGTCGAAGTAAAATCTGTGCTTGAATCACAAGCCGTGCTGATTGCGACCCCTGATTTACCCATCGATAAGCAGAAAGAACTCGAGAAACTCACATTCCGTTTCCGCTCCATCATCGAGAGCCGCGGCATGAAATATGTGCTCATGAATCTCCCCAAAGCTTCTCTCGACAAAGCTCTGGCGCTATTACCCGGCATGAAGAGTCCCACAGTGCTCCATCTTGCCGACCCTGAATGGCTTTCGCTCCACGCGGTTATCCCTGAGTCGCAATTATGGGAAAAGATTGAACAGCTCAAAGAGATTGGGGCCGAGGACATACTTGTGCTTGTACTTGAAAACATAGTTAAGTAATGAAAACATATATAAATCCCGCCACCGAGACGTGGGATGAACTCATTACCCGCAACATTCCCAACGATCCGGAGGTAGACCGTGCTGTAACTGCCATAATAGAGCAAGTCAAGACCGACGGCGACAAAGCTTTGCGGGAAATGGCGGCTAAATTCGACCACACCGACATAACCGACCTGAGAATCACCGACGAGGAGATAGCAGCCGGTATCACGCATGTCACACCCCGGGTCAAGAATGCTATTTTGAACGCCAAAGCAAATATAGAGACTTTTCATCGGGCACAACTTCCTCCCACAATAGAGGTTGAAACGGCTCCAGGTGTGAAGTGCATACAAAAACCGGTGGCTATCGACCGTGTGGGCCTATATATCCCCGGCGGCCAGGCTCCGCTTTTCTCAACCGTATTGATGCTTGCTGTCCCGGCTTCCATAGCAGGGTGCAAGGAGATAATACTATGTACCCCCCAAAGCGCCAACCACCCTATAGCACCTGAAATACTTTATGCCGCTTCCATTTGTGGCATAAAGAATATATACCGCGTGGGTGGAGCACAAGCCATAGCGGCCATGGCATTCGGCACTGAGTCGATTCCTAAGGTCGACAAGATATTCGGCCCCGGCAACCGTTTCGTGACGAAGGCTAAACAGCAACTCACGTCCGTGGTGGCCATCGACATGCCTGCCGGTCCAAGCGAAGTGCTCGTGATGGCCGATGAGACTGCTTCGCCAACCTATGTGGCCGCCGACATGCTTTCACAGGCAGAACATGGCAAAGACAGCCAGGCGATACTCGTATGTACCGAAGAGTCCATAGCCGAGGAGACTGAAAAGGAGGTCAAACGCCTCTCACAGCTTCTCTCCCGCTCCGAATCGGTAGAGGCGTCCTTGTCACACAGCCGAATGATTGTATTCCCGGAAAGAGACACGATGATTGAATTTGTCAACCGTTACGCACCTGAGCATCTAATAATTTCCATGTCGCAGCCATGGGACATCGCGGCTAAAATCAGAGCCGCCGGGAGTGTGTTTGTAGGGAACTATTCACCGGAAAGTGCCGGCGACTACGCGTCAGGCACCAACCACACATTACCAACAGCCACATGGGCGCGATCATTCAGCGGAGTGAATATTGACAGTTTCATGCGAAAAATAACCTTCCAGAAACTGTCGCGTGAAGGCTTGGCATGCCTCGCTCCCACCATCATCACAATGGCCGATGCCGAAGGGCTGGATGCCCATGCCCTCGCTGTCAAAGTAAGGACTAATGATCTCAATGTATGAATCCACTCAATTTTGTAAGACCCAATATTCTTGCCCTTGAGCCCTACTCCACCGCTCGCGATGAATTCAAGGGTGGTGACATCTCAGTGTGGGTTGACGCCAACGAAAACCCCTATCCCTCGGATGTAAACCGCTATCCCGACCCTCATCACAAGGAGCTCAAACGTGTCATAGCCACACTCAAAGGTGTCAAGGAAAATCAAATCTTCATCGGTGGAGCCGGAAGTGACGAAGCCATTGACCTGACATTCCGCATATTCTGCACACCGGGAGTCGACAATGCCATATCCATCGCACCAAGCTACGGAGTCTACAAAGTCAGCGCCGGAATCAACGATGTGGAGCTGCGCGAGGTAATGCTTGCCGATGATTACTCGTTGCCGGTCCAGGCTCTTCTGGAGGCTGCCGACTCAAACAGTAAACTTATGTGGCTTTGTTCACCTAACAATCCTACCGGCAATGCCTTCTCTCCTGAATCCATCTGCTCACTGGCAGAAAGATTCAACGGCATGGTGGTGGTTGACGAAGCATACGTTGACTTTTCGGCATATCCCTCGATGCTCACTTACCTTGACAAGCATCCTAATCTCATAGTGCTACAGACATTTTCCAAAGCATGGGGCATGGCCGGCCTGCGCATTGGGATGGCCTTCGCCACATCGGCAATATCCGAGCTGTATGGACGTGTGAAATATCCATACAACATCAACGGCATGACACAGCAGGAAATAATCAGGCGCATCAGCCAAAGCGACATGGCAAACCAGGTCTCAGAAATCATCACTCAACGCGACTTGATGGAGGAGGAACTTAAAAAGCTCCCTGCCATACGCCACGTCTACGATTCTGACGCAAACTTCCTGCTTGTCAAGGTTGATAACCCCGACGAGATGTATGACTACCTCATTGACAGTGGTGTCATTGTGCGAAACCGCACAAGAGTGAAAGGATGCAACGGATGTTTGAGAATCACAATCGGCACCCCTGACGAAAACAAAAAAATATTGAAGCTGATACAGGAATTCAGATAATTCGAATCATGAAAAAAGCATTGTTCATTGATCGCGACGGCACAATTATAAAAGAGCCTGCCGACGAACAGATTGACTCTCTCGAAAAGCTCGAATTCGTGCCCGGTGCCATCGGAGGATTGAGAGCACTCATGAATCGTGGCTATGAGATAGTCATGGTGTCAAATCAGGATGGTCTTGGCACCGACTCTTTCCCGGAAGAGACATTTTGGCCCGCTCACAACAAAATGCTTGACACCCTCCGCGGTGAAGGTGTGGAATTTGACGAAATCCTTATCGACAGGAGTTTTCCCCATGAAAACCTCCCCACACGTAAACCGGGCACCGGAATGTTGACCAAATATATGAACGGAGATTACGATTTGGCCAACTCGTTTGTCATCGGGGATAGACTTACCGACGTAATGCTGGCACATAATCTCGGCACAAAAAGCATACTCATAGCCCACCCCGACGAGACTGATGCTCACTGCGATCTGGCGACCACCGACTGGGCCAAGATAGCCCGCCACATACTATCGTGCGACAGGCGCGTCACCATCATGCGCAACACATCCGAGACACGCATAAATGTCACTGTCGACCTTGACGGTAACGGCGAATCGCACATTGACTCCGGACTGAAATTCTTTGACCACATGCTATGGCAGATACCCCACCACTCAGGAATCATGCTCAGAGCCGAATGCAAAGGTGACCTCGAAGTCGACGAGCACCATTCGATGGAGGATCTCGCAATAGCCCTCGGAGAAGCCATCAGGGAAGCCCTGGGGTCAAAAGTTGGCATTGACCGTTATGGTTTTGTCCTGCCTATGGATGAATGCCGCGCCATGGTGCTTATTGATTTCGGCGGCAGAGCCGATTTCGTGTGGAATGTTGATTTCACACGTGAATATGTAGGTGACACTCCAACCGAGATGTACAAACACTTTTTCAAAAGCCTGTGTGTGGCCATGAAATGCAATCTCCACATCTCGGCATCAGGAGAGAACAACCACCATCTCATCGAAGGTGTGTTCAAAGGCTTTGCGCGGGCTTTGCGCATGGCAATCCGGCGAGACGTTTTCAGTTATGAACTTCCATCAAGCAAAGGTGTGATATGATAGCGATAATCGACTATAAGATGGGCAATATACGCTCAGTGGAAAATGCACTGGGACGCCTCGGCGCAGAATGGATTCTGACAGCCGATCCCGCGACCATATATAAGGCCGACAAAGTGCTCCTGCCAGGAGTTGGGAATGATGCGGAAGCGATGGCAAACCTGAAATCGCTCGGACTTTGCAATGTCATACGCGCCCTACGCAGACCGGTACTCGGTATCTGTGTGGGGATGCAGGTCATGTGTCGTGATTCCGAAGAAGGTGATGTGGAATGCCTGAACATATTTGACGCGCATATCAAGCGTTTCCCTCAACGCAACGATGTGAAAATCCCCCATGTGGGATGGAACAGCATAGCGAACCTTGACACCAAACTCTTCAAGGGTATAAATCCTGGCGAACATGTCTACTATGTCCACTCCTATTACGCAAATCTCTGTCCCGACACAATCGCCACGACTTTTTATGACGATATGCTTTTCAGCGCGGCATTGAAATATGAGAATTTCTACGGAACTCAATTCCATCCCGAAAAAAGCGGAGATGTGGGCGAGCGTATTATCCGTAATTTCCTTGAACTTTGATTAAGAGAACAATCATGATAGAGATAATTCCGGCTATCGATCTTATTGACGGTAAATGCGTCAGGTTGTCACAGGGCGACTATGACCAATGCACTCGATATGATGCATCACCTGTCGATATGGCAAAACGGTTTCTTGACTCCGGGTTGCGGCGTGTACATGTCGTGGACCTTGATGGAGCTAAAGCAAGTTCACCGGCCAACCTATTGACGCTTGAACAGATTGCCTCCCTCTCAGGAATCGAGGTTGAATGGGGCGGAGGGATAAAAACCGACCAGGCCTTGCGCGACACGTTCAATGCAGGAGCCACTTACGCCATAATCGGCAGCATCGCAGTTCGCCAACCCGACAAGATGGCCGAATGGCTCAGGACATATTCCGGCAGCCGCCTTATCCTCGGAGCCGATGTGCGCGATGGCAAGGTGTCTGTGGCAGGTTGGTTGGAGGACTCATCTGCGACCATCGAAGATCTTGTCAATCAATTCAAGCCGGCAGGTCTGTCACAGGCTATCTGCACTGATATATCAAAAGACGGAATGCTTCAGGGGCCGGCCTTTGACATGTACACGCGCCTGCAGGACCAATTCCCCGAAGTCGTGTTCACAGTCTCCGGAGGCATCAGCTCACTCGGCGATATCATCAGGCTCAATGAGTTGGGATTGAAACGCGTGATTACCGGAAAAGCGCTATATGAAAACCGCATAACGCTTAAGGATATCGAAAAATTATACATCTAAGATTCATGAAATAAACCTTGAAAAAAAATTATTTACGTCCATGAAAAAATTACTACTGATTTCAGCCACAATTGCCATCGCATTATCCGCCATGGGAGCCAACGACAAATGTGGGAATTGCTCTGAGAGAAACGAGACCATCGAGACTCTTGAAACCCGCCGTGCCATAAGAAAATATCAGGAACAGGTACCCGATAAAGCAATTCTTTCCAAAGTGCTTGAGGCCGGCACCTACGCCCCTACCGGAATGGGTAAGCAATCCCCCATCATCATCGCAGTAACGAATAAAGAAGTACGTGACAAGATTTCAGCCCTCAATGCCAAAGTAATGGGAGCTGCCGACCGCGATCCTTTTTACGGAGCACCGGTGGTATTCGTAGTGCTTGCCGACCGCAGCGTACCGACTTATGTGTATGACGGCTCACTCGTGATGGGCAACCTCATGAATGCCGCCCATTCAGTGGGCCTCGGAAGCTGCTGGGTGCATCGTGCGAAGGAAGTTTTCGACACCCCCGAAGGTAAAGAACTATTGAAAGAATGGGGCATCGACGGTGATTATGAAGGTATTGGCAACTGTATCATAGGTTACCCGGCCCAGGAAGCACCCTCACCCAAGCCTCGTAAAACCGACTATATTCATTTTGTAGAATAAGCCCGACTTGAATTCATATTCATCCCAAGTGACAGGTGCCTGTAAATCTTACGGCATTTGGCTTTAATTAGCCATTCTTTTCGACGAATATTATTATATTTGCAGCATGAACTTCCGTGACAGTTCATGCTGCTTTTTTGTCTATACCGACACCAATGCAGTCAATCAACCAGCCGTGAAAAACTTGAAAACATCAAATAAAGCACAAGGAAAATGGTTAAAATAGACTGGGATAAAGGCTTCCTTGACACCAATGGGCGCTTCCATACACGCAAAGAAATCGAGGATTGGTATTTGGAAGAAATGACATATAAAATCGGTGAGAAAAAGGGTTATCTGAAAATAAAGTCACGACTTGAAACCAAAGTATTGCCGCTCCACACCGATGCAGCTACGCGAAAATACATCAAAGACATAGCTTCGCATGTCAAGGATCTGCTGATGGCCCGACCTGAGAGCTTGATGAAATTAAAGAAGAGGGCTGCACGCAAGGAAAAGATGCTTCGTAAAATATATGGCTTGGAACTCCCGCCAAAAGTAGTTGACGATGTGATATTGAAACTCAAGAAAGAGATTCTCGAAGCTTTCAACTACTCTGAATTCCGGAAAGACACGCTTGCCAAACTTGCATCCAAACTCAACGTGAAAAGCTGCCCGTATTGCAATCAGCATCTCACTCTTTGTGTCGAAACCGATCTGTCCAATGGAGCTGACATCGAGCTTCTGGCCGAAATGCAGTTTGACCACTTTATCGACAAGGCCGGTTACCCGATGCTGAGCATGTCGCTCTACAATCTTGTGCCCTCCTGTCCACTATGCAACAATGTTAAAGGCGCACAGGAACTTTCGCTCAATTACCATCCATACTATCCGTCAAGCCATGATAAATTTTCCGTAAATCTTGAGGACAGCCCACTCCCATCGTTCTATGGCGATAACATAAATAAAATCAATCTCTCCCTCCGGCCCAATGCCGACTATAACAACAAAAAGAGAAAGAAAACTACCGCATCATATAACAAATATTCTTATCAGGCAGTACGCAACTCCCGCCATAAGGATATAATTGATGAAGTATATGTCAGAGCTTACCTGGAGGAATACTATTCTCGCAATGGGAATTTCACCCGACACGAGATATCAAATTGCATGTCAGAAATAAAGAGTCTCGGGAACGAATATGCAAAAAAAGACAAAAAACGTCCATAATATGAATTAAGCCCTAACGATCTATCAAGGATCGCAAGGGCTTAGTTCATTTCGTTTTTGCTATGCTGAGAGTGGTTACGCCATCCCGGTCTCCACATCGGCACCGGAAACGGGAGCAAGCCTGTTGGCCATGACGATAGCTTTAGTGATATGGTCGCAGATATGATCCTCGCCAAGAAGGGCTCCGATACCCGCATTGATCAGCGCCTCCTTGACATTCGGTTTCACACCTGAAAGCACTACATGTATATCCGATTCCTGCGAGGACTTGATGAGTATCTCGAGGTTATGAATTGCGGTGGAGTCAATGAATGGCACCTTACGCATACGGATTATACGCACCTTCGGTTTTGCGGTAAGAGTAGTGCGCATCAGCTCGTCAAACTTAGTTGCCACACCAAAGAAAAACGGACCGTCAATCTCGTAAACCTCCACACCGGGATTCACATTGAGAACTTCATGGATAGTAGTCTCCGAACCCTCGGCTATGTCAAGCTGCTCCGAGTACACCTTTATCTCAGTATTCTCCATCACACGACGCAGGAAGAGGATGATGGCAAGGAGGAGTCCCATTTCGATGGCAATTGTAAGGTCAAAAATCACAGTGAGCAGGAAGGTGACTGCCAGGACTGAGATATCACTCTTCGGGTTATGCAGAATGCCTCTGATAGTACGCCAACCACTCATGTTGTAGCTCACCACAATAAGGACAGCTGCAAGACATGACATTGGCACAAGATTGATAAGCGGCATAAGAAAGAGGAATATAAGGAAGAGGACCACCGCATGAACGAGTCCGGCCACCGGAGTGCGTCCGCCGTTAGTGATATTGGTCATTGTACGGGCTATCGCACCGGTCACAGGTATACCGCCAAAGAATGGCACTATTATATTAGCCATACCCTGACCTATCAGCTCCGTGTTGCTATTGGTGCGCGAACCTGTCACACCATCGGCCACAGTTGCTGAAAGCAATGACTCTATGGCTCCAAGAATAGCGATGGTGAACGCTGAAGGAAGCAGACGGTTGATAGTTGCCATGTTGAGTTCAAAACCATGAGGCTGGGGAATATCGGTAGGAAGTGAACCAAAACGGTCACCGATGGTTTCGACATGCACTCCGGGCACAAGTGAGACTACTGCCGTCACCACAATTATGGCGATGAGTGCGCCTGGCAGACGACGTGAAATCTTAGGAGTAACGATGATAATGGCCAATGCGGCAAGTCCGACAGCCAAAGTCATCCAGTCGATATTACCGAAATTCGAGAGATACACACCCCACTTAGGGATAAATTCACTCGGCACATTCTTCAGTCCAAGCCCGAAAAAGTCATTAATTTGTGTCGAGAATATAGTCAGCGCAATACCTGCGGTGAACCCTACGACAATAGGATAAGGTATAAATTTAATGACTGTGCCTAAGCGGAAAAAGCCGAGGGCCACAAGAATGAGGCCAGCCATGAATGTGGCTATGGCAAGACCTTCAAGCCCGAAAGTGGCGATGATGTTATATACTATGACAATGAATGCACCTGTAGGGCCACCGATCTGAACCGAACAGCCACCGGCAGCTGACACGATGAATCCACCGATAATAGCGGTGATCAGGCCGACTGTAGGGCTGACACCACTGGCTATACCGAACGCGATGGCTAATGGCAGGGCCACGATGCCGACCACGATACCTGCCACCAGGTCATTCTTAAATTTCTCCAATGAATAGTGACTCAAAGCCGAAATCAACTTCGGCCGGAAATCAATAGAACCTGAAAAATTCATACGAACAATCTATTTACTATATTTGCTAAAACTCTATCTTACTTCAATATAAGAGCTTGATTACCTATTTTCAAAATTACAAGGTGCAAAATTACATAAAAAAACTCATATCCAAGTCAAAAAATCAGGGATTTAATACTTTAAACCCACATCTCAGCCACAATAAAAAAATTATCATCCTGCTCCGGTGAGTCAAAGATGATAATTTCATCTCGGAAACGGTCGGCAAATCAGTCACGAGTGCAAATCAATTCTTCCACCTCACATCCGAGGAAATGGCCAAAGTGAAAAGAGATACACCCGACCTTTACGCCAAGATAAAGCAGTATGCAGATGATGGTTACAAGAATGCCGCCCAATATATGGATGATTATGTAGGATATCTTGAGGAAATTGAAGACCCCAGAACTGCGCATTAACGGCAGTAGCACCATGGCGAAAGATTGGGGCGTGAAGATGGGTGATGGCTTTCTTGACACCCTAAACGAACCTCTCACGCCCAAAGGCCCGGTTGAAAATGAGTCAAGACTCGAAAACGGAAAGCGCGTGGTACTTGACCAGAATAATATAAAGTTCAAATCACGCGAATTGACTCTTGATTTTATTATCGAGGGGCGCTCCCCGGAAGAATTCAAGGAATACAAACGAAAGTTTCTTGAGGTGATGTATAGGGGTAATGTCAGCATTCAAGTACCTCAGGATAGCGATGATGTTTACCATCTTATCTTCAAGGGCAAAGGAACTGAATATAGTATGAACTACCAACGCACATTCTGCCACACAGTACTTAAATTTGAAGAGCCAAACCCAATGGATAGAGCGGAGTGTGCCGGAGTCACCAATTAGGACTTAATCGGCTGTGTGTCGATGCGTTTTTGTTAAACAGGAATGGCGGTAGTCGTGATGACTAACCGCCATTTTGAGTTCCATAAAAATTACTCTCTTTCACGAGCTATCAAAGTATTATCAATTTCATCAGCATGAGCCATCAACCTCTTTGCAATATCTCGAAACGATTCCGCTAAACAATGTGATTCTTCATCTGAAAAACTACGTTCCTTATCACATACGGTCGCTCCATGGAGTTTCTGAGAGAACCATCCCTGAGTCTTACCGAAATACTGTTTTGCAAGAGCAGTCTTGTTTATCAGCCCATCCAAATCAAGAAATGCTGTAAAGATAGCCCCTTCTTTAAAGGATATTGTTTCCTCTCTATGTTTTTCCGCTAATTCCGGATTATGAAATTTCTGTTTTCCTAAATACATTTTTTTTGTAAATTTGCCCCCGTCTCTCACCCGGGGCTGGTTTTACAATAGGTTTACTATCTCATGAAGCAGTCCTCTTATTTGAGCGACTCTCCTATGGTTGCTTTCGTTCTCAATCATATCAAGCAAGTTGTGAATGATTGCAACCATTTGTTTTATTCTTTCATCATTCAAGTCATATTATACCTCCTTTCTGTTAATGGGTTAACTATTATTATCTCTATACAAATATAGTAATAATTTCAATAATAAACAAATGTTCATTCAATATTTCAATATGTTCTACAACATATTAAAAGTACAACGTGCATCATTCATCCGATTGGTGTGCTTCGTATTTTTAGAGAAATATCTTAAAAAGGTTATCTTGTCGCCTTTATGCGTACCGTTATCATCTCGTTTTTCTCTATATAAAACATTGATTCCTTATATTTTCACTAAATAACGTTAAATCCATTCCTCAAAATTCAGAGTTTGAGATGATAAATTTATTCTAAATGAAGATAAAATAAATGGCGATTGGTCGTTATGACCAGTCGCCATTCTGTTAATTAAGATTGAGCTTTTCAACAGTCCCATCTTCATCTGTTATAATGAGTGTATTTCCATCAAGTTCAATTTCTTCGGTGATTACAACGGAATCTTCATCGGTTGATACCTGTTGGGATGAAGAATGTTTCTCACATGATGCCATAATAGAGGTCATCAGTACAATGCTAATGCAAAACAAGAATTCTCTCATAGTTATATATTTATCGTTGTAGATACTTTTTCAATATTGATAACCTATCAGGATTGCTAAGTTCAGACCAATAGAACTCTTCATAATAGTTCCTATCAAATCCATTTTTGTTGGGGAACACAATCATCCGTTCATCGTCACACAATACAAGAGTATGTGACTGCAGTAGATTTGCATACGACTTCGCTTGAATGAACGCCTCAATCCTTTCTTTATTATTCTTTATGTGCAACTTGGCTTCAATAAGAATCTCCGCTGTCGGTTCCGTAGGGCTGTCGTCAAAATATAAAGCAAAATCTGGATATATCCGGCGTCCTCTTCCTGCGTGAATGGGAAGTTGACGGATATAATCAACGCCATTAACCAACCCCAAATCATCAAGTAATGGAATCAGTAGATGTTCTTCCACATCTTTTTCAAGATTTATTTTATAGTTTACATTGGGCCTGAAAGTGTCAAGTTCTGGAAGAGCAGTATTATCAAATCCTTTTGCTGAAAGTATGGAACATAATTGGTCGTAATCCTCAGACGAAAGTAATGTTCCATTAACGCCTTGGAATTTACGCCTTATAAGCGGATGATTCTTAAAATATTGATGTTTTTGAAGTTCATGCAACGTTATTTTTGGCAACTCGCTAACTTTTCTAACTTTGGAATAACAATGATAACTCCCAAATGGGTCAACTTCACCACTGGACAATATGAGATACATTGCCACAATGGCACTTATCGGAGAGGTTTGATAAATCAAAAGCAAATCTCCCGGTCTGGCTTCCGCATTACATCCCCAATAACATTCATCTGGAAGTTTGTAATCTGGCACACCACCGGAAATCCATAGATTCCCATGCCGCCGGGCGCTTGGCTCATCCCTATCTTCAAAGAAATAATCGGGAACAAAATCATACAAGAATGATGAGAACTCCGGCATTGTCATAGCATTTTCCTTGCGGAACTGATTGAAAACGCTGCATAATTCCCAATAATATAAACATCGTCCCTCATAATCGGTTTTCATTGGAATTTGTGGGAGTTCAATATCAAACAAATCCGCCGTTTTTACAAGCGTACCGAACTTAATACCATAAAGATAGGGGAAGAAGTAATTGGGGAATAATATGGAAAGCCATAGCGAAATATCTGGAATGAGCATCATCATTCCTTTAAAGTCTCCCGGTTTTATAATGTAGCCATCATCCACTACAAGGCCATGGGCTATAATGGAATGAAATATCTCTTTGGCAGTATCCTCATTCTCTATTTCGACATCCTCAAAATCAGATATATTGTAGTGGTATAGGAGTTCAAGCAATTCCTCTTTCAACTCCATGTCAATATTCAAATCTGGATTGTAGTGACACATTAATTCTGTCAGCATAGGTGCATCGTATGCGTCGTGGAACTTCCCTATTTTATATTGATTGTCTTGAGAGGACGAATACAACTCCCACAACTTGGGACTAAGCTTCATACAGTTATTCTATTGTGGTTTTAATGGTAATACATTTGTGCGTGTGACATATATAGAAGTGTTCCAATACCATCTTTGAGAATGTCAAATATGGATAAGACTGCGGATATAAGCTGCCCCAAACACCATCCTTACCAATTTATGCCTTTCGGCAAAACAGCACCTGCTTTTTCCCCCGCCTCAGCCATATTAGCCGAGGCATCTTTTGCTCCATCCTTTAGATCTTTGCTCGCTTAGGTCTTTGCTCGCTTCCTTTATACCTTTCAACGCATTTATATTTATATTAGAATGTAACGCCGAGTGATATCGTAGCCAGATTCAGACCGGTGACGAGTGTATCCTTCTTGTCACCCGGAAAAGTCATGTCGTTATACGCATACGACAATATCAGATATGACTGGAATGACTTTCCTGCCGCGAGGTTGAACCCGATACCCGGACGGCAATAGAATGTGGCCTTTGTCTTCCATCCAGGCACTTCATTAAATCCCACTCCAACCCTGAGATCCATAAAACACAATGTCGGACGTGAGGTGAACGATGTGCGTAAAATTCCGTAGACAGGAAATGACCGGCATGAATTTGACATCATCATATTTATGCCTCCGCCTATACCGGCGAGCTTGCACCAACTATTGTGATAGCCGAAATATGCATCCAGATCGATAGTTGACATGTCGTCACCACCCATATCTATTCCTACGCCGAGTTCTGCGCCCCAACTAAATCCGCTTGTCGATTTCTGTTCCGTGTCAGTCTCTGCCAATGCGGCAAATGGTGAGAACAGAATTACAAGACACCATATTAATATTGAGGATGCGATGCGGCTAAGATAGCAAATATTACTTTTCACTCTTTATATCGTATTTTTTACTTTCGATTAGTCAATTTGAGGCAAGTCCAACGATCGATGACTGTATGTGACTCATATTTAAGCCCAAGAGGCTCCGCGACGTTTAATATCACCGGTACATCCTCTTCATAAAATCCGCTGAGCAGGACGGTAGCATCCTGGGCCAGGGTCGCCACATACTCCGCAAGATCAGCCGTTATAATATTTCGGTTGATGTTGGCAATGAAGAGATTGACATCTGAGATACCCTTTAGCACGGCTGCATCACCAAGATGCAACCTAACACTTTCGGCATTGTTAAGACGTAGGTTCTCACCGGCGTTCTGACAGGCAAATTCATCAATTTCCACAGCATCGACACGGCGAGCTCCTCGCATGGTGGCAAGGATGGCAAGTATGCCTGTCCCTGTGCCCATATCCACCACATTGAGACCCTGCACATTCATCGACAGCAATTGACGAAGTATGAGACTTGTAGTGGCATGATGACCGGTACCGAATGCCATTTTGGGATCTATGACTATGTCATAGCGACAGACAGGTATGTCACGATGGAACGAACTATGGATGACACACTGTTCATCCACCACGATAGGCTGGAAATAATTCTTCTCCCATTCGGCATTCCAGTCTCGTCCCTCGACCACACTCTTATTATAGACGATGTCACATTCGAGAGGGAATGTCTTAACTAAGTCAGCAAGCGCATCCTCGCTAAAAAGCTCGGACTTAACATAAGCTGTAAGGCCTTTATCGTCAGGCACAAAACTTTCAAACCCCGCTTCAGCAAGCAGGGCGGCAAGAATATCTGTGCGCGTCTCGTCACATGGGGTGACGTCAAGACGCACTTCTACATAATCATTCACTTTTCAATTGCACTGGTTAATTTATCTATACTTGAGAGAAGAGAATGGCATGGAAGAAAGAGGTCATTTATAGTTCAGGGACTCACCCTGTCAGGAGCGAATCCTCCGTACTGTTTTCAGTACTTTGCTACCCACCTTAAACGACATTATCGCTATGTCAATGTAGCTGAGGGCGCCAAGCACTCGCCCTACCACACCACCTATTGATTTCGGACCGGCGTGGCGTGCATTACGGAAATTGGTACGCAGTCTATCGCGATTTATCTCAATGCGTGCAGCTGCATAAGCCCGCATATAGCGCAATTCGTCCAAAGTATAACCTTTCCACTCATCCTTTTCGTGAGGCATTTCTTTTTTTGTACTCATATAGGCAATTATTACAATCCGGTTATAGAAAAACGTGAGACTATTTATTGAAGAAAAGCCGCGACACGAAACGTGCGATAGGATTTACGATCAATTGCTTCCTGAACGAAACAATCAACGATAGAACCACGACATAGAAACCACACATTATGAAATAGGCCCACATGATTCCCACCCCGGTAGCTATCCAGCGCACCACGGCAAGCGAGAGAAAAAACATGGCCAATGAAACCAGGACAAACAGAAGCAGAGCAACCGATGCTGTTGACAACAATACAGTCAGTTTCTCAGCCAGTGTCAGCTTGGCATAATCGACATTGAGCTTAAATGTATCCTGAAGCTCAACCCATAAGGTGTGGAATTGATTTTCTTTATCAGCCATTGTGTGATGAGAGCACTAATAAAAATGAGTTGACCTCCGCCCTTCCCCGCCTACATATCGTGGCGGGAAGGACCGGGTCATAAGTTTCTTTATATATTATCCTTTAATCGTCAATTTCAGTAGTGAGCTGCTCTACCAAAGCATCGATTTCGTTGTCAGAGCAGAGAATGCCTTTTTTGCGAAGGAGGTCAGCGATACGCGCACGTACATCCTCGCCCTTTTCAGGAGCAAAAAGTACAGCGGCACCGGCACCTACTATTGCCCCGCCGATAAAAGCATAAAGTAAAGATAAGTTTGACATAATTGTGGTGATTTTTAGTGATTATAATCCTGTTGTTAATATTCCCGATCCATTCGGGCGCCAAGTGATTACGCGGCATGCCTGAGTTAACTCCAGCATGCCGAGGTAATCCTACGAGGTTTATTTCTTAAGTTCGTCAGCGATTTCGTCGGCGAGTTCCTCAAGCTTGCTCTTCTGAAGCTTGATACCCTTGCTCTCAAGATACTTCACGATGTTCTTACGTGTGCGTTCACCCTTTTCAGGAGCAACGAGAAGACCAACTGCGGCACCTGCGATTGCGCCACCGACAACTGCGAGAACGATGTTTAATGCTTTCATTTCTTTATTTTGTTTTTTAGGGGTTAGTATTGTTACACCATTAATAACACCGCAAGGTGAAAATAGTTCTTGCCCAAGAAAAATTCCGATGAAAAATTTTTGTGGAGCTCACGCGATTTTCTTGATGGGAAGTCATGAGTAAATCCGGCTCTAAAGTTACGATTATTTATGTGCCCTGTCAATAGTTTTAATTAATTTTTTTAATCTTACAATCAGAAATACACCATGATTGCGACCAAAACAGCAAGACAAATAACCACAAATCCCACCAAAGGCCAGGATATGGCAATGTCCGAAGTGCCTACGGGGGTATCCTCATCAGCAGCTTCTTCACCATCACTAATCACCTTATTATTTTTAGCATGCAACACATGTCGCCGGTCATCAACCGATGGCTTTTTACTGCCATAGAACTCCATAAGATCCTCACGCAGATTTGACACGAGAGTCGTTCGGTTGTTCGCCTCCGGCTGCAGCGCGTGGATAATGGCGCTTACCACCGTCTCCGGCAACATGGCAGGAAGCGTCTGCCGTATCTGCTCCTCCGTAAGCGTTCTGGAATCAGGCAAATGCTTCCCTGACAACACAAACACCATCAGTGCTCCCAGTGCATAGATGTCGACTTGAGGGGCAAAATGATCAATCGCCTCATATTGTTCCGGTGGTGCATACCCCTCCCGGCAAATCATGGCTGGCATATCCCATTCGGGCAGTCCGCGCTCATCAAAATGCCGACTGGCATACAGGCTGAAAAGCACAGGCACCAATTCATTACCATGACTCACAAAGCGTATGTGACGAGGATAGATATCGGTATGTATGAGATGCATGCGGTGCATAGCCTTTACCGCGTCAAAAATCGGGGCGAGCACCACCCTTGCCTCTTCGAGCGAGAGCGGTCCCCTACGATAGATGTAGTCTTCAAGCGTTTCGCCGTCAAGATACTCCACCACATAGTAGAATGTATTGTTAGCCTCGATATTCTCAATGACATTTATAATCCCCGGCGAGGTTGCCGAAACCTTGGCACAATATTGAACATTGAGAGAAAATTAGCCACAGTCGGCTCGAGATCCTCAGGGGTCACCACCGTACAGCGGTCATCACCCCTTGACGAGCATCTGTACATAAAATGCTCGCGTATCACAAACTCATTTTCGGCCATGCCGTTACGAGATGGCGACACGGCTTTGTAAAGCACTCCGAACCCATCCTGATACAAGTAGCCTTCAATCCTGTAGTCGCTGTAGCGACCATGAATGATCGAGCCAAGAGGGAGAATGTCAGATGGTGATTTGATTGGCATGGATGAATTATATTTATGAGTTTACACGTATCTAAAACTGCGGTCAGGATGCTATTTCATGAAGATGTTTGATATCACATACCACCCATAAAACATCACCGGCGGCAAACACAGTTGATGGCTCAGGCTGCAGATAATCGTCATCACGCTGCACTGCCACAAGAAGGGCTTCGTAACTGTCGCGGAAACGAGATGATACAATTGTCTTCCCGACCAACGATGACTCCTCGGAAAGCCGCACGCTTGTCAGCTTCACATCGTCAGGGGCTGTAGTCGATGTCTCGTCAGGCTGAGCCTCGACTATCGGCAAAAGCGACTGTATCTCCTCATCGGTGCCTATCACGCCCAGCACATCACCGGGAAACACGCGCGAATCCGCACCTGGCACCATGATCATGGTGCTTCCACGCTGTATTGATGACACAGACACACCGTATTTACCACGCAGACCGGAATTCTTAAGCTGTTCCCCGACGAACGGACAGTCATACCCGACCGTCATGTAGGCAAGATGCATATTTGGCACAAGACGATTTTTAGCACCGCTTCTCCGCAGTTCTCGCTCATTCAGATTGTCAAGGAATCTGGACTCTATACGGTTCATTTTCCTGCGGACACTCTTTGAGAATGACAGCAGAAGCACAAGGAACAATGCCACTCCAAAGGTCCATCCAACGGTCATGGAGTACAATGCGCTCAACAGATACACAATGATGACCATCGCTATCAGCAGGCGCACCACTGTCATGATGATAAGCGGCACATCAAAACGAGCATTAGCCGCAATCAATCGCTCACGCTCTGTCTTTTTCGAGGCCGGATAGGTCAGCGCCATGAGGAAAGGAGCCATAATCACAAGTGACACCACAGCCGTGAGCAGACGGCCCCACGATGGGAAGATATTAATCATTATAGGCCGGATGTAATTCAGTGATATAATCGAAAGAGCTATGAGCACTATGGAATACAGCACAACCCTCCAGAGATAGCGTTTGAACAACGACTTCCACAATAGCCCAGTGGCGCTCTCCGAGGTGGTCGCGCTGGTTGAATATCTGTCAATCAAGAAATGCAGACGCCGTGGAAGATGCGACTCAACAAAGTGGCATGCAGGATCAGCCATGCGGATGAAATAAGGTGTGGTGAACGTAGTCACAACCGATACTGCCACCACTATAGGATAAATCTGCGGGTCAAGCACTCCCAACGACATGCCCAACGAAGCGATAATGAAGGCAAACTCACCTATCTGCGTCAGGGAGAAGCCCGACTCTATGGCCACACGGAGCGACTGTCCGGTAAGGAGCATACCAAAAGTCCCGAAAAATATCATACCCACAATAACCACCCCCGACAGGATGAGTATCGGGAGCCAGTACTGCACTATTATATGAGGGTCGACCATCATGCCTACCGAGATGAAAAACACCGACCCAAACAGGTCCTTGACAGGCATGGTAAGACGTTCGATGCGCTCGGCAAAACTCGTCCCTGCCAGAATAGACCCCATCACGAATGCGCCCAACGCAAGCGAGAAGCCACACGCCACTGAAAACACCGCCATCCCGAGACATAGCCCCATGGAGACGATAAGCAGAGTCTCTGCATTCAGGAATCTACGCTGTGAATTTAGGAGCGACGGCAACACAAATACGCCAACCACAAACCAGATGATAAGGAAAAACGCGAGCTTGCTCACACTATAAAGCATCTCTCCCCCTTCCACACTGTTATTGATGGCGATTGATGACAGAATCACCATCATCAACACAGCAAAAAGATCTTCGACTATAAGCACCGCGAAAACCAGAGATGCAAATTTACGGTGCCTGAGATTCAGATCGGTAAATGCCTTTATGATAATAGTGGTGGAGGACATCGAAAGCATCCCGCCAAGAAAAAGGCTGTTGATGTTCGAAAATCCCAATATATGCCCCGCGGCGAAACCGGCCCCCATCATGCCGCACACTATAAACAAAGCTGTCACTACAGCAGAGCCGCCTGCGTTAAGCAATTTCTTGAAGCTGAATTCAAGTCCGAGAGAAAACAGAAGAACCACGATACCAATCTGCGCCCAAAAGTCGATATTAGCCTCAGTGGTTACTGATGGAAGATACTCAAAATGAGGACTTGCCAAAAAGCCGGCCACTATATAGCCTAATACCACAGGCTGCTTGAGCCACTTGAAAAGAAGAGTGGTGACTGCACCGAGAATCAAGATAAAGGCAAGGTCAGATATTAACCCCTCTACGTTAAAACTCTCGGCTGTCGCCGCACTGACTGATGTTAGGATCATATTTAGCATCTGAGTGTGATTTCGTGATTATGATTCAGACATTGTGAATGGTGAGGAGTGAGGAGAGTGAAAAGTCAGGAGAGGTCCGCTTGGTTTGATAGAGATATCGAGAGTGTTGGATTCACATTGTGGATGGCATCAAACACCTCTATGAAATCCGAATGCTCCCTAATGAGAATCAGAAGGTTGAGCCGTGTTGTGTCAGCCTCATAGTCATATTCCACATACACCCTTGAAAGATGTATGTTATATTTTTCAAGGACATCTTCATATTGCTTTATACTCTTTACAATCCCCTTTACCTTAAGTCTGATGGTGCGGGCTTCGTTTCCAACATTTACGCGGTGTTCTATCTGTTCAAGTATGGTAAGCACCACGAGCACCAGCACCGTGGCCACCACCGACACCAAATATAGACCGCAGCCGACAGCCATACCCACAGTCGCTATAATCCAGATTCCGGCCGCTGTGGTCAAGCCCCTTACCGAGCCTTTCATCTGAATTATTGTTCCTGCGCCTAAAAAGCCTATACCAGAAATGACCTGGGCAGCTATACGGCTCGGATCGCCTCTGAGCAGCCCAACCGTCTCTTGGCAGACGTAAATCGAAAGCATCATGGCAATACATGCGCCCATCGAAATCAAGGAGAATGTGCGCAATCCGGCCATCTGCCCTTTCCGCTTACGCTCTATGCCAACCAAACTGCCAAGCACCAGGCTCAGGAATATACGGAAAATAGCAGTTGTTGATGTGAGTTCCACACCGGTGACTATGTGCCAAAACTGGTCCAAATCGATAAAATAAATAATATAGGGATGTAGATAATATTTTTAACTGTTTCGAGGCCGTAGCACCTACTTTTTAAGCGTGAAATGCCTTGAGGCCAAGCGGTAACCGTCAGTGAACAGCTCCACGGTATAATCACCAGGTGTAAGAGTGGTGTTGACATCCCAATAGAGGGTCACACCTGCCAATTCGTCTCCTGCATATTCAATACCCTTCCGTGCGGTGCAAGGAACCGATTTTCCTTCAAAGCTGAAACTGCCGTTACCGCCAAGGAGCTGTCCCTCGGGGTTTATAATGCGGAGGAATATAGTCTTTTCACCTACCGGAGTTGAATTGTTTTGAGGAATAGTGAATGACACCTTCAATTGCTTGGCTTTGGTGACATTTTTCTCCACCTTACCATTTTTCTTAAGAGCCACGAGCGACACGCCTGTCACATTCAGCTTCTCGGCCAAAGTCATCCTCTCACTCAGAGTCTCATTGCTGCGGGTCACTTCCTGTACACGCGATGACAAACGTTCATTCTGGGCCTTGATTTCAGTGTTCTCCGCACGTAGGCCGGCGTTTTCCTTATTGAGAGAGTCGATTTGGGCTATATAGTGGCGCAGAAGGCCTTTAAGGGTCGATATCTCATTCTGAAGTTCCTTGATGCGAGCCTGCGACTTGACTTTCTCGCTCTTAAGCTCCTGCATCAATTGCTCCACCTTGGCCTTGGCAGCAGTATATTTTGCAAGAATTGTATCGTTTGCCAGACGGTGAGCCTGATCTTCATATTGTTGGAATTCAGCATTCAGCATATCAAATTCATTTGTGAGCTGGAGCTGTTCGTTATTAAGACGCAATTCCTCATTCTCCATCTGAGCCTCCTGGACCTGCGATTTCAGCGAAGCAACCTGAAAAACTCCGAATCCGACAACAATAAGCAATAACCCAGCCAAAACCATGGCCACAATAATCATTGGGGATAAATTCTTCTTCATTGAGATAATTTATTTTCTTGTCCGTATCTTGATGAAAACGTATTGTAACTGAATCTGCAAAATTACTAAACCCTCGCTGATTAACCAAATCTGAGATGAAAAAGTTTTCAGCTTTAAAATCAAGGTCACATCCCCATGAGGAGTTCATGTCATTAATTGAACATTAATTGTCGATTTTTTGTGCATTTTAAAGCTATCAGTTTGTTTATTTCGGTCCATAGATGTAACTTTGCATGATTATCGTACACCATGCAGAGAACCGCTTCTCACTACATATACACCTTCATCACGCTTTTAGTAATCATCCTCCTCACAGGTGGATGCAGTTCGACGCGCCACGTACCTGAAGGTGAATATCTGCTCGATGATGTCACCATCAACATCGAAGGTGACAAAGAGGTGTCAAGCAAAGAACTCATCAACTATCTGAGACAGACCCCTAACCATGAGGTATTGGGATTTTGGAAACTCCAGCTCGGCACATACAACCTTTCGGGAGACGACACGACAAAATGGTATAACAGGTGGGTGAGACGCATGGGCCAGCCTCCGGTGATATATCGCCAGTCACTGACCGATGCCTCGGCACGGCAGCTTCAACTCGCCCTCATCAACCGTGGCTACCTTGAGACCAAAGTCGATGTCGACACTGTGATGCCTTCCGGTGAGAAAAAGGTCGATGTGACATATTCAGTGATCACCGGCACTCCGCACAAGATATCCAAAATAGCCTACGACATTCCCGACACGACTGTTGCCCGCATCATAATGAGGGACTCACTGCTCTTCACTCTCAAACCGGGCGATAACTTCAACCGCGACAATCTTGATGCCGAACGAGCACTGATCACGTCCCGTCTCCGCGATGTCGGATTCTACGCTTTCAACAAGGAATACATCACGTTCTATGCCGACACCGCCGAAAACTCCAAGGAGGTGAATCTCACAATGACCGTGCGTCCTCCGCGGCGAGTGGTTGGTGAGGCCGCCACGGCCGACTCGCTATCATCACATAGCCGTTTCTATATCCGCAATGTGTATTTTGTCACTGACTCTCATGGCGGAGTGTCGACCTCCGATCTGCGTTCAGAGGTGCAGGACACGGTTTACTATAAAGATGTGATAATCCTCTATGGGAAGGACCACTACCTCACCCCATCATCCCTCCAGGAAAAATGCTTCATAACCCCCGGGGAACTTTACCGCGCCTGGCAGGTGGACCGTACTTACGAATCACTGGCCCGGTTAGGCATATTGAAATCCATCAATATCGAACTCGTACCGGCAGGCAAATTGGGGAGCGACCAAATGCTTGATGCCTACATCCTGCTTAGCCGTAACAAGAAGCAGTCGATAACATTCGACGTGGAAGGCACCAACTCTGAGGGTGACCTGGGATTCGGTATCGGAGCCACATATCAGCACCGCAATCTCGCACGTGGCTCCCAGCTTCTGACCGCCCGACTACGCATGAATTACGAGAGCCTGTCAGGCACATTCAACGGACTGATCAATGACCGCTACACTGAATATGCCGGCGAGGTGGGAATCACATTCCCAAAATTCGAGTTTCCGTTCGCTTCTCAAAAAGTGAAACAGCGACTAAACGTGTCGACCGAATTCGCCCTCTCATTCAACTATCAGGAACGCCCGGAATATACCCGCATCATAGCCGGTGGCGCATGGAAATACAAATGGGTGAACCGCGAAAACACCCGCCGTCACAATTTTGACCTCCTTGACATTAATTATGTCTACCTGCCCGAACGCACCCTTGATTTCCTTGACCAGATAGCCCCCGACAACCCTCTGCTGCGCTACAGCTATGAGGACCACTTCATCATGAGCATGGGCTACAAGTATTATTACACCAACAAGCGCATCCCATCCACACTGCTGCGGAGATACACTTTGCAGCCGGTGGTCTACACCATACGAGCCTCAATCGAGACAGCAGGTAATCTTCTTTATCTCGGCTCCACTATCTCGGGCCAAAAGCGCCATGACGGAGTCTACAAGGTATTCGGCATCCAGTATTCACAGTATGCAAAGGGAGAGGTGGATTATGCCATCACACGCAACATAAACCAACGACACTCACTCGCGTTCCATGTGGGAGGTGGCATCGGGGTACCATATGGTAACTCATCGGTGCTGCCTTTCGAGAAACGCTTTTATGCCGGTGGCGCCAACGGCGTGCGTGGCTGGGGAGTGAGGACTCTCGGCCCCGGCAGTTACAATTCACGCAATTCGGTATCTGACTTCATAAACCAATGCGGTGACATCCGTCTCGACCTAAGCCTTGAATACCGCGCAAAACTCTTCTGGGTAATAGAGGGAGGTGCGTTTATCGACGCCGGCAATATATGGACCATTCGCAATTATGAGAATCAGCCAGGCGGCATGTTTCACTTCAACACATTCTGGAAACAAATCGCTTGGGCCTATGGAGCAGGTCTGCGATTCGACTTCACATACTTCCTCCTGCGCCTCGACCTCGGCCTAAAAGCCTACAATCCCGCTCGCGACCAGGAACGATGGCCACTCATACATCCCCGATGGCACCGCGACGCCACATTCCACTTCGCCGTGGGCTATCCCTTCTGAAATCATTATTCAAAAACAACATCCACGATGAAACAGCTTGTAATATTCGACCTCGACGGCACTCTCCTCAACACGATCGACGACCTGGGCTCTGCAACCAACTACGCATTGCGCAGCTTCGGCTATCCGGAACACAGCCTCACGTCCTATCCTATGTTTGTCGGCAACGGTGTAAGCCGCCTCATTGAGCGCGCCCTCCCTGAGGATGTGCGTTCAGAGGAGAATGTGACACGATTGAGGGAGAAATTCATTGAATATTACGGCCAACACAAGACCGACGCCACCGTCCCCTACCCCGGCATCCCTGAAATGCTTCTTAACCTGCAGGAGATGGGGATGAAACTCGCGGTTGCCTCCAATAAATACCAGGAAGCCGTGTCGGAATTAATCGCACACTATTTCCCCGAAATCCACTGGGCAGCAGTAGAAGGGCAGAAAGACGGATTCCCCACCAAACCCGACCCTTCGATTGTTTTCGACATACTTGGCAAGGTGCCGACCCGAAAATCAAAAGTGCTTTATGTCGGTGACTCTGGCGTTGACATGGAGACCGCCCGACGCGCATGTGTGGATTCAGCAGGCGTGACATGGGGATTCAGACCACTGAAAGAGTTGCGCGACAACCATGCCGACAATATAGTCAATACCCCGGAGGAAATCATCGCCATAGTAAAGCGGCCAGGGCTGGAGCTTGACGCATGACACCCTCCACTGACACATCACAACCAGCATCCACTCTACCGACCATCAACATTTCAAGCTAAAATGACCAATCTGCGCTATCACATCCTCACACTGTCAGCAGTACTCCTCTCAATGGTCCTCTGCTTGCCAGCAAAAGCATCTGACATTGAAGACGAACTTAAGATTCAATTGCAGAAAGCCAAGACTCCTGCCGATTCGCTACCGATACTTCTGGACCTATTTGACCTGAAACCCAGAGATCTCACCAATGAATTAGGGCTACAAACCTACGGAACAGCCTTAAGAGCCGGCGACGAATCAGCCGCCCTGGAAATGATACGCGACTTAGCGAACCGAAATCTACGCAACGACTCCATGCTCGTCGATCTCTACGAGAAGACAAAAAAGCATCCCGATTCCAATGCGAAAAAAGAGACACTGGCATTTATAAAAATGCGGCGCAATGTGCACCGCGCAAAATATTCAAAAGACACTAATAACGAGAATCATCTCAGAGAATTACTCGACTCAGCCACAATGGCTCCTCCCAAGGACCTCTATAACCACATAGTGATGCTCCATGCGGTCTGCACATTAGTGGCACAGGCCTCACCCGGCGACCTGCTGTGCACCTATCTTGATTCATTGGGTAATTTAGTGTCCCAACTCCCGGCCGATGCCTATTCGTTACGCAACGCTTATGCCATATATGCCGCTGTGGCTTATTCCGACAACAACCAGCATGAAAAAGCTGTAGCCACCGACAAAAAGACACTCGAAGCGATTAAAAACCTTGAAAAATATTACAAATCAAAGGGCCGAGAATACAGAAATTACGCTTCTAATTACTACATTATATATAATCGTCTTCTATCCAACTTCGCCATCCTGTCGGAAAAGGAAGTCGAGACTTACCATCGGCTGGCCATGGAGTATGCCGAGGCCGACCCCATAGCCAAAGCCACTTTCGCAGAGTTTCCCGGACCGGATATCTACTATGCCCTATACCACAAGGATTACAACACAGCATTACAACTCCTCAAAAAGAGCATAGACAATGATTACACCCGGCCATACAAACGAGTTCTGCTCAAACACTTAATAACGGCAGCACAGCATGTTGGTGACAAGGAGACCCTGATGAACGCTTCGCTTGAATACAACACCATTCTCGAAAACTACATAAAAAAACGCATTGATGAAAAGTATAAAGAGCTCCAAATAGCCTACGATATATATCATCTGAAGGATAATTATGCCCGACTCGAACTCGAAAAACACAATTCGGAGTCAAAACGGCAAAAGCAGGTGCTCATTATTTCCTCCATTTCACTGTGTGTGCTCCTGATTTTAGTACTTATCCTATTCAGACTGTACCGTAAAAACCGGTCGTTGGTCAAGACTCTCAAGATGTCAAACGACACACTGAAAACCGAGCGCGACAACCTTCGCCAGTCACGCTCCGAACTCCTTCGCACACGCGACCAGGCACAAAAGGCCAACAATCTAAAAGGAGACTTCATCAAAAACATGAGTTATGAAGTCATGGTACCACTCCAGGCCATCAATGAATATTCAAAACTCCTTGTTGACTGTTCGGATGCGACAAACAAACCGTATCTCGAACGGTTTGCCAATCTCATTGACCTCAACAGTGAACTTTTGAGCACTATCGTCAACGACGTGTTGCGACTGTCGGAAATCGAAGGATCATCAATGCCCATACACAATCATGTGATTAAACGCCGCACACTCTGCCGCGCGGCAATAGACAGTGTGCGCCACAGACTCAAACCGGGAGTGACACTGATATTGGACCCCGAGGCTCCTGACATCGATGCATTCTCCGACCCACAGCGCATCCAACAGATCCTACTTAATATGCTTGTGAACGCTGCCAAATTCACTGATAAGGGATCAATAACGCTGTCATACCGCGTAGATGAACGCGCGAACAAGATCATATTCACCGTCACCGACACCGGTATCGGCATAAATCCTGAAAATAAGGAAAAAATATTTGACCGTTTTGTCAAACTCGACAAGAGCACACAGGGAGCCGGATTGGGCCTTACGATTTCCCGTCTGATAGCCCGCCTCCTTGGGGGCGACCTTGTGTTGGACACCAAGTACACCCAGGGAGCGCGATTTGTATTCACACTCCCCAGGAAGTGACCTTTGCCTTTTTTAACCTCATTTTGCAAGAGGCGGATTGTCGGTTGAGTATTTTTTTGTAACTTTGTCGCCATTATGGCAATAGAAAAGAAACAGAGTCGATTCCTTACAGAGCTTGATCCAATGCAGATTGACAGGGTCAAGCAATTGGTATTGGCCTCCAACAATATAGTCATAACATGCCATGTGAGCCCTGACGGCGATGCGTTAGGCTCCTCGTCGGCGCTATGCGCCGTGCTGAAAAGCATGGGTAAAAACGCATGTGTGGTGACAGCAGATTGCCCTCCCAAGGGACTCATGTTTCTTCCGGGCGTACGTGACATAGTGGCAGCTACACGCCAGGCCGACCGCGCGCATGAGCTTTTCTCCGCAGCCGACCTGATATTCTGCCTGGACTTCAATGACGCCAAACGCATTGATCGTCTGAGCGAAGTCCTGTTGGCCTCCAAGGCCCACAGGGTTGTCATAGACCACCATCTGGACCCATGTATAGAAGCCGATGTGATAATATCCCGGCCCGAAGTTTCTTCGACATCGGCATTACTATACCTGTTCCTTTGGCAAGCCCGCTGGACCCGCTTCCTGCACCGTGGAGCGGCAGCATGTATCTACACAGGCATGATGACCGACACAGGCAATTTCTCGTATAATTCTAACGACCCGGACCTGTATCTCATCATCCATGACCTGCTGCTAAAGGGAATAGACAAGGATAATCTATACAAACTGGTGATGAACACCTCGGGAGAGTCGCGCGTCCGAATCATGGGCTACGGCCAGTACCGCATGCAGATACTTCATCCTCATCACGCAGCCATCATAATGCTCAACGAGGATGAGCTCAAAGAGTTTGATTATGCCAAAGGGGACACAGAGGGACTTGTTAATGTTCCCCTCTCTATTCCTGAAGTCACATACTCAATCTTCATCCGTGAAGATGCTCCCGACTACGTGAAAATCTCCATGCGCAGCAAAGGAGACTTCTCGGTGAGCCGAATCTGCGAAGAGCACTTCAACGGAGGTGGACACACCAATGCTGCAGGAGGCGAATTCAAAGGCCCGTTGAAGGAGGCCCTCCAACTACTTCTTGAAATTATACCAACTTACGATAAATATCTTGTATGAACCGATTAGTATTCCCTATATTGGCGATATTTGCACTCGCGATCTCATCTTGCAGTGACTCAAAAAGCTATGCCGAACTCCTCAGGGATGAGAACCAGGCAGTGAACCTCTTTCTATCACAGCACCGTGTAATAGATGAGATACCGGCCGACACAGTGTTTGAGACAGGCCCTAATGCCCCTTACTATCGCATAGACGATGAAGGCAACGTATACATGCAGGTGCTTGAGAAAGGCACCGATGAGAAGCCTGCAAAGGGTGACCGTGTGTATTTCCGCTATATGCGCTACAACCTTTTCTATTATGAGGTAGGGAAAGACAACACTGATCTCGGGGCAGGCAACATGAATGACATGAGCTCAACCCCTACGTTTTTCATTTATGACGATTTCAGCATCGAGGATTCTTATCAATATGGCACAGGCATACAGATGCCACTCGAATTCCTCGGATATAATTCCAAGGTGAGTCTCGTTATAAAATCACAGGATGGACCGGCCGGCGACATGACATACGTCATCCCCTATCTTTACGACATCACTTATTCAAAGCCTCAGATATAAATAAGAATCATATCACAACAACTGTTTATCTATGTCACTTATCAAGTCTATTTCCGGTATTCGCGGCACCATAGGCGGTGTCCCGGGCGATGGTCTCTCCCCTCTTGACATTGTAAAATTCACAGCGGCATACGCCACGTTCATCTCAAAAACCACGACTCGTACGTCAAAGACTATTGTCGTTGGTCGCGATGCCCGCCTCAGCGGTAAAATGGTCAACGACATCGTTGTCGGCACCCTCACCGCAATGGGCTTTGATGTTGTGAATATCGGCCTGGCCTCCACTCCCACAACAGAAATAGCTGTTGTAGAAGAAAAAGCATGCGGAGGTATCATCCTCACCGCAAGCCATAACCCCAAACAATGGAACGCGCTCAAGCTCCTGAACCAGGACGGAGAATTCCTGAATGACGCACAGGGCAAAGAAGTGCTCCGTATAGCTGAAGCAGAGGAATATGAATTTGCCCAGGTAGACGAACTCGGGCACGAATATACCAACACGACTTACAACCGACGCCATATCGACCAGGTGCTCGCACTTGACCTTGTGGATGTCGAAGCCATCAAAAAGGCCGACTTCACAGTGGCAGTAGATGCCGTAAACTCAGTAGGAGGTATCGTGATTCCGCAACTTCTGCGAGCTCTTGGCGTCAAGAACGTCATTGAACTCAACTGCGAGGCCACCGGCAAATTCGCTCATACCCCCGAACCAATCCCCCAGAATCTCACCCAGATTTCCGACCTCATGGCCGACGGCAAAGCCGATGTCGGCTTCGTGGTGGACCCTGATGTCGACCGTCTGGCAATAGTGATGGAGAATGGTGAAATGTTTGTCGAGGAGTACACCCTGGTATCCATAGCTGACTATGTGCTTGACCACACCCCCGGCTCCACTGTGTCCAACCTCAGCTCTTCGCGCGCTCTGCGTGATGTGACCCGCAAACACGGCTGCGAATATACCGCTGCTGCTGTAGGCGAGGTGAATGTAACGACAAAGATGAAGGAAACAGGCGCGGTAATCGGAGGCGAAGGCAATGGCGGTGTAATCTACCCCGCAGCCCACTATGGACGTGACGCATTGGTAGGTGTAGCCCTATTCCTTACCTTGCTTGCCAAGAGCGGCAAAAAGGTCAGCGAATTGAAAAAGACCTATCCTGCTTACCAGATAGCGAAGAACAAGATGGAACTTACCCCTGAAATCAACGTTGATGCCATCCTTTCGGCTGTCAAGGAGCGGTTTGCCGGCGAGCAAATCACCGACATTGACGGCGTGAAAATCGATTTCGAGGACTCATGGGTTCATCTGCGCAAATCAAACACTGAGCCTATCATCCGCATATACAGCGAGGCTGAAACAATGGAAAAGGCTGATGCGCTCGCTCAACGCATCAAAGATGTCATCGCCGAGATGATCTAATGCGACAACGACACTAATTTTACCAATAAAAACGCCTGGAGAAACCCACAAAGGTTCCCTCCAGGCGTTTTTATAATTTAAAGCAACGTCATTCGTCTTTACGGTAGACACACAGATCGGTCACAACCGCTTCGTCCAGGACATCATCGACAGTCAAATCAATAAATTCACCTTCAGCCACGCCCTGGGCTTTCTCCATCCCTTCATCAGTAAGGATATCGCTTCCGTCGCCCAACCACCAGCCATAGGCACAAATATTACCAAGAGCAATGCTGACCTCATACTCAAAGTCCATCCCCTCGCCCACACTTGCCGAGACTCCGTCAAGCTCCATGAAATCGCACATCGACATGCCGGGCTTAGCCCCATTGACCATTGATATACGAGGAGAATAGATGTGCAACATGCCAATCACCGGTTCATATTCAGAAAGGTAGAAGCCTGCGACTTTCTCGTTGTCCATGTATAGAGTATAGTCGGTTATCATCGCACCGCTCGCCTCATCCTCATACTTCTGGATTTCGACACGGTTGTAGAGCCCCTCATCGCTCTTTGACATATCGGTGAAAGGCTGCTTCATTTTGAGACTTCCGACACCCTCCTCTGTCAGCGTGAATGAAGGATTGGCCGCATTGGCCATATCGCACCCCAAGGACACAGTGGTCGCAAGAAGGGTGGCTAAAACAATCTTAGTCATAATTTACAAGTCAATCTATATTTACACTCTATCTCATTATCATTCGGCAGGAACAGGGTCAGGAAGGACGATAACCCTTGAATCCTTGTCGACCATGCTTTTAACACGCACTATATCCTCATTGTGCATACGCATGCATCCATGACTTCGCCGGCCGGGAACTGAATAGGGGGAATTAGTGCCATGGATACCAATCCCATAGAACGGAGGGGTCCAAAGCGCGATGAAAAACGGGCCATAACACTTGTCATCAGTGTCCTGATAAGTCCAGTCGGTGGAATTATACACACCATATATTTTAAACGTCCCTTCGGGTGTCCGCCAATCATCTTTACCTGTCTTCTGTCCACGCTCCTTGGATGCACAGACCCGGTAGCGGCTCAGCGTGTCGCCAAACACATTTATTATATAAAGCCGGGTGTGCGGTTTGTCAACCACAATGTTTTTGGGAAGCCTCATACGCCCCGGAGCAGAGGAGTAATTACAAGTAAGGTCATCCAGCCCTTCAGGCTCAGGCAATGAAGGGTGGAGCGTCTTCCGGTAGGCTCGCAACAAATCCTCGACCTGCGGTGAGAACTCCATATCCGCGGTCTGGGCCCCTGCCGACAATGAAAAGCAGGCTATCAGAAAGGCAAATAAAAATTTCATCATACAAAGTTAACAATTTGCCATAAGAATTGGACGAATTTGAAAAAAAATAATTACCTTTGCACGCAATAAATTTAGCCCCTATGTCATTTATTGCTGATAGAGTAAAAATGGACGGACTGACATTTGACGACGTCCTCCTTATTCCGGCTTATTCGGAAGTATTACCCCGCGAAGTTAACCTTTCTACCCGATTCTCACGCAACATCACCCTCAACGTGCCTTTGGTGTCTGCGGCAATGGACACTGTAACTGAAGCTGCTTTAGCAATAGCCATAGCACGCGAAGGAGGTATTGGCGTAATCCACAAAAACATGTCGATAGCTGAGCAGGCTCGTCAGGTGCATGCCGTGAAACGAGCTGAGAACGGCATGATTTACGACCCTGTCACCATTAAGCGTGGCAGCACTGTGGCCGATGCCCTCAACATGATGAAGGAATACCATATCGGTGGCATTCCCGTAGTAGACGAGAACCGCATATTGGTAGGCATAGTGACAAACCGCGATCTTCGCTTCGAGCAGGATCCCAACCGTCCGATTGACGAGGTAATGACCAAAGAGGGCCTCATCACCACCAATCAGTCCACTAATCTCGAGGAAGCTGCCCAGATTCTCCAGCAGCACAAGATTGAAAAACTCCCGGTAGTTGACCAGGACAACCATCTTGTAGGCCTCGTGACATATAAGGACATCACCAAAGCCAAGGATAAACCTTTTGCATGCAAAGACCATCTCGGTCGTCTGCGCGTTGCAGCAGGCATAGGCGTGACACCTGACTCCATGGAGCGTGTCGACGCTCTCGTTGAGGCAGGAGTTGACGCTCTTGTCATCGACACTGCCCACGGCCACTCAAAAGGTGTGATACGCGTACTTAAAGCAGTCAAAGAAAAATATCCCCACATCGACGTGGTTGTAGGCAACATCGCCACCGGCGAAGCAGCCAAATATCTTGTGGAGAACGGAGCTGACGGCGTAAAAGTCGGCATCGGCCCCGGCTCTATCTGCACCACACGCGTTATCGCCGGCGTGGGCGTCCCGCAGCTCAGTGCCGTTTATGATGTGGCCAAAGCCCTGAAGGGCACCGGAGTGCCTTTGATTGCCGACGGTGGCATCCGCTACTCAGGCGACATAGTGAAAGCTCTTGCAGCCGGTGCGTACAGTGTGATGCTTGGCGGCATGCTGGCAGGAGTTGAGGAATCGCCCGGTGACACCATCATCTATAATGGCCGTAAATACAAATCGTATCGTGGCATGGGCTCTCTTGAAGCCATGGAAAAAGGCTCCAAGGACCGTTATTTCCAGGGAAATGAAACCGATGCCAAGAAACTCGTTCCGGAAGGAATCGCAGCAAGGGTTCCGTACAAGGGCCTGCTGTATGAGGTAGTTTATCAGATGCTTGGCGGTTTGCGTGCCGGTATGGGATACTGCGGTGCCCCCGACATCGAACATCTGCACGAAGCAAAATTCACCCGCATCACAAATGCAGGTGTGGCCGAAAGTCATCCTCATGATGTGGCGATCACAAGCGAGGCGCCGAACTATAGCGCTTCAAGCCGCTGATAATAGGCCGTCATCGGACTAAAGATCACAAAATAACAGAATCCGTTTTCAATCCGTAATGGAAAGAAAACGGATTCTGTCATATTCCATGCCTCGCAATCTTATCGCACTACCATATCCATATCAGGACACAATAATCACCAACATGCCACGTTACTATTTTAGTAACATTTTACCATCCCCTATTCATGAAAAAGCATTTCATACCTATGGCGTTGGCAGCCGCTGCCATACTCAGTGCAGCCGCTGCGAAAAACAATGATCCTGTCGTGATGACCATCAACGGCAAAGATGTACGCCAAAGCGAATTTGAATATCTATATAAAAAGAATAATCTCCAGCAGCTGCAGCCTCAGACTGTGGATGAGTATGTAGACATGTTCGTCGTCTACAAGCTTAAGGTGGCCGATGCAGAAGCCGCAGGAATCGACACAACCTCTACATTCCGCAAAGAGTTCGAAGGGTATTGCGCAGAACTGGCTCGTCCATACTTCCGTGATTCTCTCGTGGAGACGCGCCTTGTCAACGAAGCGTACGCCCGCATGGCCACTTCGCGCCTGGTGAGCCACATAATGTTGCCGCTTGGAACCACAATCGAGGAGCGCGAAGCTAACCGCAACCGTCTCGACAGCATACGTGGATTGGTGCTCAATGGCGCTGATTTTGGAGAAATGGCCATCAAATACTCGTCTGACCGCTCGGCGCTCAGGAATAAGGGTAGCATGGGATATATCAATGTGAACAGTTATCCTTATCCGTTTGAATATGCCGCTTATGCAACCCCTGTGGGTGAAGTGTCGGAAGTGTTCGAAGATGCTCCCTATGGATTCCACATCGTAAAAGTGATGGATGAGAAAACCAACCCCGGCAAGGTGGAGGCCAGACACATATTGAAACTTACCCAAGGGATGAGCGAGGAAGAAGCCGGACTTCAGAAAGCCCGCATCGACTCAATATATTCACTCTTGAAATCCGGAGGTGATTTCGATGCGATTGCGCGCGCTGAAAGTGAAGATCCCGGATCAGCAGCCAACGGCGGCCGTCTGCCTCTATTTGGCCCAAATGAGATGGTACCTGAGTTTGAAGAGGCTGCCTTCTCATTGAATGACGGTGAAATCTCAGCACCTTTCGCCACTGCCTATGGCTACCACATCGTGCAGACTCTCTCCCATAAAGGCATAGGCACCCTGGAAGAAGAAAGAGCTTCAATAATGGCTGCGATAAGCCGTGACATGCGGTCATCAATGCCTGAAACAGAACGTCTCAACCAGCTCAAACGTCAGTACAGAGCTGTAGTGTCGCCTGAAGGTCTTGAAAACGTAAAAGCCGTAATCAAAAAGCATGAAACTTCCGCTGCCGCACTTGGCGCCCTCGCTTCAAGCAATATAACTGTAGGCAGCATAGGCGAAACTAAAATTGCTGCCTCAGAGGTGATAGCGTCAATCCCGCAGAATGTGATGGATCATTCAAAGGATGCATTCACAACATTCTCAGAGGGAACAACCCAGCTCCTCAACACGCGGACCATAGAACATGCAAGAAAGCAGCTCGCAGTTGAGGACGCAGATTACAGAAACCTTATCAACGAGTACCGTGACGGCATATTACTCTTCGAGATAAGCAACAACAATGTGTGGGAACGCTCGACCAAGGATAGCGAGGGTCTGGAAGCTTACTTCAAAGCCAACCGTGACAAGTACACATGGGATATGCCTCGCTATAAGGGGTATGTAATCTTCTCGACCTCTGATTCCATAGCATCCGATGCAAAACAATATCTGGCAAACAACAAGGTAGAGACCGACTCGCTCGTTAAAACCTTACGCGGGCGCTACGGACGCAATATAAAAATAGAGCGTGTGATAGCCGCCAAGGGTGACAACCCAGTAATTGACCATATTGCATTTAACGCAGAGCGCCCGAAAGCATCCGGCAAATGGATAGAATGGTTCGCATACCAGGGTCGCATAATCGATGCGCCCGAGGAAGCTGCCGATGTGCGTGGCGCAGTCGCAACTGACTATCAGCAGCAGTTGGAACGAAACTGGGTAACAGACTTACGCAATAAGTACTCTGTGAAACTGAACAAAAAGGCGCTCAAAAAAATCACGGAATAAAAGCCTGAGTCCTTGACAACAAGGACAATACATGAAATTAACGACATTTTTTAAGGGAAATGCACAGACTGTCCTTCTGAAGAAGAACATCATCTGTTCTGTAGGCCTGAAATGTATCAGTATCCTGATATCATTTCAGGTTGTTCCCCTTACTATCGATTTTGTCAATCCGACACAATATGGAGTGTGGCTGACACTCAGTTCGCTCATGTCGTGGTTTTTCTTTTTTGACATCGGGTTGACAAACGGATTCAGAAACCGATTTGCCGAAGCAAAAGCACTCGGAGACATCACCAAGGCGAGGATTTTGGTTTCCACCACTTATGCGTCACTCTTCATACTATTCATAGTGATGATGTGTGTCATTTTGCCCATAAACCATTTTCTCAACTGGAGCGAGATTCTGAATCTGGAGACAGACGAAAGCATCGAATTAGGAAAGGTATTCATACTCCTTGTCACCTTCTTTGGGCTTAATATAGTGTTTCAGGTATTCTCGACATTACTCACGGCTGATCAAAGACCTGCTTTCTCCTCGCTGATACAGGTCTCGGGGCAGTTAGCAGCATTTATAGCCCTGTATATACTGACACATACGCTTCGACATGGCACCTTAACCCAGTTGGCCATGATATTTTCAGGTGTGCCGGTAGCGGTGCTTCTCATCTATTCTTTCATACTTTTCAGTACACGTTACCGTCAATACCGCCCATCGTTCCATCTTATCAGGTTTAGTTACGTAAGAATAATACTTGGTATCGGCAGTAAATTCTTCGTCATAACGACGTCCATGCTATTCATATTCCAGCTGATGAATGTGATAATATCAAGAGAGCTCGGACCAGAGACTGTCACCCAATATAACATCTCCTATAAGTATTTCAATATCCTTTACATGGTGGCACTTCTAATCCTCAATCCATTCTGGTCAGCATTCACGGACGCTTACACCCGAAAGGATTTCGCGTGGATGAAAGATATGGTCAGGAAGCTCGAACGTCTTTGGCTCGTCTCAATACCTTGCACAATAATCCTGCTTCTCTGCGCTCCCGCATTTTATAAATTATGGATAAATGACAGCGTCATGGTGCCGGCAATCATAAATATAAGCGTGGCTATATATATATCAATCCTGATTCTTTCCAATATTTATATGCACCTGATAAATGGCACCGGGAAGATTCAGATTCAACTTATCATATATGTCAGTTTCGCTGTGATCGCCTATCCCACAATGTCGTTCATGTGCCATAATTGGGGAATCCCGGGATTACTTGTACTTCCATTTGTGGTTTATGTGATGCAAGGGGTTTTAGGACACATGCAGATCCGGAAGTTACTTTCACAGACTGCCACTGGACTTTGGGACAAATAAGAGCTGATAGATTATGATATCCGATAACCACATATCAAATAAAATCACTGTCATAACCGTCTGCTACAATGCGGTAAATCTGATTGAGGATACAATCAAATCAGTATTAGCGCAGACGTATAGCAATATTGAGTACATCATAATCGACGGAGGCTCCACAGACGGCACTCGCGATATCATTGAAAAATATTCGACACGTCTGGCAAAATATATCAGCGAACCGGACAGCGGTATTTACGACGCCATGAACAAGGGGGTAAAATATGCCTCCGGTGACTATATCAATTTCATGAATGCCGGAGATGTGTTCTTTGACAAGGATGCTATAACACGGATATTCGGGGGAGGTCCCTACGACGAAACTCTGGTATATGGCGACACACTTGAAAAGTCGGATAAAGGGTATGCATTCCGAAAGGCATCACGCATAGCTCCGATGCCGGCTTGCCATCAGTCTATGTTTGTCGCCACGGAGGAAATGCGGCGACATCCATTTGACACGACATTCAAAGTGTTTGCCGACAGAGACTTTCTAAGGAAATTATATGACCGCGGATGTACAGAGCGTTATATCCCGTCAATAGTTTCTATTTTTGATGTAAGCGGGATATCAAACAGCGCAGTGTATAAATACTGGTTCTACCTTGAAATCAGGAGAGCCCATGGCATCAGCTCCGTGTCACGCATGAAATATGTAAAATATGTGATATCTAAATATCTCAATATTCATGTGTTTGCCCGCATTCCTTGGATAGTAGGATTGTGGAACAAGGAGTATTCACGTTCGTTAGCAGAGAAGAAAGCCAATCAGCCACGTCCTCTGGCCGATTTCAACCCTGCTGTATGACGGCCGGTTCTTCATCTGCTTTTTTCAGGCCTTTACATTCACGTTTCTGCAAGCCTATCATAGCCATATAGAACAGAACCATGCAGACAGCCACGTTTCTGTAGCAGTCAATATAGGCAAGGTTGCAACAGAAAACAGCAGCTACGTATAATTTCACATTTAAATCCTTCGGTACTGAAATCGGGAAGGACAGGATGTAGCCGAAATCAGCAATCAGCCATATCAACCCTAACCAGCCCAACTGCACAAGAATAAAAAACAGAGTAGGACGCGAGCCAATCAATAGCCATTGATATTCTTTGGCAAATGGTGGCATATCCATTACTTTTGTGCCTTTAAGCTGTCCGACTCCAGCGCCAAGCGTCATGCCGCCGGGAGTGTGCTTCAACACGCCGGGGAGCAAGCCAATCTTGGCAAAGCGCGGAAGGTCGGCAACCCAATCGTCATCCATAACGATATATCCTTCCTGAGCCATCTCTGCTACTTCTATGCGCAAGTCCAATTCCTCGCTGTCGAAAAAATAGACTTCAAGTCCTTCTTCCGAGAAAACGCCGTTGCTCCACTGACCGGCTACGGACATATACAGAGAGTACGCTCCCAATATAACAACAAGGAACAACGGAGACATAACGACTATCTTGAGTATAAACCGTCTGTTGACTCTCATCAACAACACAGAATACAACATAATATATACAAGACTTATCTTTGTCTCATTAAAGAATGTTGGCAGCAAAAGAAGCACAAGCACGATATTGCTTTTTATGTTCTCCAGATACGACTTCCCTTCATCCCACCGCTTAGTCATGAGATAAAAAGAGATTGCATACATCAAGGTGGACACATCACCGGAATGCATGTTTCCCAATGTGCCACCGCCATGGTCGCTAAGTCCATACTTAATGAACTGCCAAGGAATACAGATGGTCTGTAAAGCAAGAAAGATGAACAGTTGCTTATCAAGCGATTTAACAAAACGCTCACGGTGCTTTGAGGTGAGCATTCTGTAGATAATCGGAACAACAAACAGCAGACCTATAAACTCGCGAACACCGTTAAGCGTCATCACCATCCCGATATAGTTCACAAAAGCCGACAGAATGGTAAGCACAGCGAAGGATAGAATAATCCAAATTTGACCGCGTGTTTTTATTGAGATGAAGCCGAGCCCCAGAAACACAGCATCACACAACATCATCACGTAAGGACGCAAGGGGACAAAAGCCGGAATGAGCTCATCCTCGACAAATCCCCAGCAGAACACTATCCATAACGCAGTGAAAAGCGGGACGGTATAAGCCTTGTACTTCTCTATCATCCCTCTTTCTTGACAGAATAGCCGTAGCCGTAGCCCTTCTTGGATGTTGTACCGTTAACCACAACCGAAAGTTTTTTCAGCCTCTTATCTTCATAAATCTCCTCAATGAATTCAAGATCATCCATAGAGCTATAATTGGCGCGAGTGACATAAATCGTGGCATCGGATATGCGGTCAAGTGTAAAGGTGTCGCTCACCATGCCAACCGGTGCGGTGTCGACAATAATGTAATCATACATTTCACGCAGACGTGCAAACACTTCATCAATCTTATCGGAAGTCAAGAGTTCCGCGGGATTGGGAGGAATGGGACCGGCCACAATCACATCAAAATTCTTAAAACCGGGCACATGATGTATGAGTGACTCAAGCGATGTGTCAGCAGATGACAGATAGTTAGTAAGACCGGGAGTAGCCGGGAGCCCGATATAGTTGGCAAGCTCCGGTTTACGTATATCCATACCGACAAGAAGCACTTTCTTGTTGCCAAGCAATGAAAGAGCACCAGCAAGATTGATCGAGATAAACGACTTGCCTTCTCCGGAACGAGTCGATGTCATCAGAACGACCTTATCGGACGGAGAGCTCAGCACAAACTGAAGATTAGTGCGCAACAAGCGGAAAAGCTCAGAAGAAGATGAATTGGAATGCTCAGCCACCACGATATTCTCTCCTGAACGGCTTATGCACATTTCACCGAGAACCGGTGCTGAGATGTGACGCTCAACTTCCTCACGACTTTCAAATTTATTCCGGAAGAACTTGTGCAGATAAATGAATACAGGAGGAATAATCCAACCTAACACGAAGGCGATGAAAAGAATCATCTTATTCGACATTCCTATAGGCTCAATCAATGTATACGCCTGGTCGATGATAATACCTTTAGGAACAGAATTAGCAAGCAGGATGGCCGTCTCCTCCTGTCGTTGCAACAAGAACAGATAGAGTTGCTGCTTGACCCCCTGCTGACGTTTCATGTTGAGATATTCACGTTCCTGGGTCGGGATTGCGCCAAGTCGGCTGTCGAGAGTGCGTTTTTCAGCTTTGAGTTCGCGAAGTCTGACTGACTGCTTTTCGTAAGCCTGATCGCAGGTAGACAGGATATTCACACGCATCGCATCCATCTGTTTCTGCAATTGGAGCAGAGCAGCATTGTTTGGCTTAGCGTTCTTCATGAGCTCTATACGCTTCATTGCCAAACGGTTGTATGAGTCAATAACAGGCTGGATGCTTCCGTCAAGAGCTGAAGGGACGAGGTCATAAGTCGGGAATGAATCACGCAGGAAATCACGAGTAAGATTCAGAAGCTGAATCTGAGTCTCGGCATTCATCAAAGCATTTTCCAGATCGGCTCTTTTCTCTGTCTGGTAAGCAGCCTCACCGGCCACGTCCACCAACTTGTTAGCCTCCTTGTAATGCTGGATTTTCACCTCAGCATCATTAAGATCGGAAGCGAGCAATTCAATACGGTCACGAAGGAATTCGGCCGTTTTCTCGCTCTGGAGATTTTTCTCCTCTATGCCACGTATGTTGTATTGTTCAATGATTTCATTAAGGATTGCGCTTGCATACTCTGAATTCGGGGAATCCAATTCAAGGGTGATGACATTGCTACGTTTGTTAGGCACATCACACACAACATCCTTTGACAATGCTTCGGCTGCGCCTTCATATCCGGAGAAAAGCACAGTGGTATTTACCGCCTCACCCTTAGGCATATACTTGGTAGGAGTAACGGTAAATTCACCATACGAGGTCTTGACAACGGCAGGGAGCGTTATCCCTTTTTCCTCGGCAATGACCTTACCCTTAACCTTGACTTTCACATCGGTTTTACCAGATTCATCAATTTTGATGCGGAAATCGAGTGTGCGTCGCAGGGTGTCGGCTATAGTTGGAGCCACGACATCAACAGGGAAATCGGGATAGGCAAGATGTGATGAAAGGAATCCATCCTTCACATAGTGGGTCTTATTAATCTGTAGCTCTTTGGCTACGTTACGAAACAATGAATGGGACCCGACAACGACCACCTCATTTTCAACATTGGAATTAGAACGGAAAATCGAAGCCATGCCGCCAAAATTGGCCATCTGACCACTTGTGTCATCCTGAATAAGGATGTTGGCCATCACCACCATATCCTGCTTATGGATACGAGTGTACATGAAACCGAGCACACAGCAGATAAATACTGATATCGCAAAATAATACCATTTTGAAATATAGGTGCGAATCAAACCTTTTACATCTATAAAATCAGAGTGTTTCTTATGTGCCATGGATAAAATTTACGTATAAAGACAAAACGTGATGAGGAATAGCTTATTTAACAGTAAGGGCAATAACCAATGATGCGATGACCGATGCCGCACTGACAATGGTAGAGGTCACGGAGAGTTTGAATGCGTTGTTCTGATTATATTTTGAATTAGCCTGCCTAATAGAGTTGGGCTCCACATAAATATAATCATTCTGCTGAAGATAGAAGTACGGAGATGTGAACACATCGGAAGAATTGAGATCAAGATGAGCATATACACGCTTACCATCCTCCTCTCGCATCACCAGGACGTTGGAACGCTCACCATACTCCGTCAAATCACCCGCAGCAGAGAGAGCGTCAAGTATGGAGAATTTGTTTCGTTTCACCGGGATTATGCCAGGCTTGTGTACCTCTCCTGCCACATTGACATTGAAGTTAACAAGTTCCACCCTCACCATAGGGTCCTCCACTTCGGCGCTTATCAACCTGGTCAACTCAGCCTGCAGCTGCTCAGTGGTCATACCCTCGACATGAAGTGTACCCAAAGTAGGGAAATTTATATCACCTTTCGAGGTTACCACATAGGTCTGATAGGAGGGAGATGTATTTATGACGAGATTATCTCTTGACGCATAGTTGGCCGAAGGCAGATTATAGATGGCGGTAGCTTCAGGATTGGAAGAGGTCACCGCGATATAGAGTTCGTCGTCCGGACGAATCTTAACCTGGACATCATCCAATGGGAATGAGCCTTCTTTAATTGTTGTGATATCTGTAAAATAAGGCAATACAGTCTTTTGCGAAGAGCATGAAGACATTACAGCAGCAATACCTACGGCTACTAAAATATGTTTAAATTTCATTATAAAAATGCGATAATAAGTTCTTACTATTTTTCCTTTTATAATAACGTTGCAAAAATCCCAATATTATCTGACTCCGTCCAAAATAGGCAAAGTCAGGAGTTTTTCATATAAATTCCGCGCCACGATGTCAGCACGATAATCTGAAGCCGTGGCTCTTGCGTTTTCTGACATCACATCACGCCTGCTTGTTGCATTGCGCGTATAGGCCAATATCATTTCCGCCAATTCATCGGCATCGCCGGGCGCAAACAGATAACCATTCTCGCCGTGTCTGACATATTCAGCCGGTCCGGCCATGTTACTTGCCACAACCGGAGTACCGGCAGCCATTGCCTCCAGGCCAACCAACCCAAGGCTCTCGGCCTTGCGTATGGTCGGGAACACAAACAGGTCAAACGACCGATAGATTTCCGGCAATTCAGACTGGGGTTTCGGGCCAAGGTAGTCAACACATCCCTGCAATCCGAGCGAATCACGCATGGCAATCATAGAGTCGACCTGGGCGCCACGCCCAACCATCACACCTTTGAACTGCACACCGGCCTTTTTGACTATGGATAATGCCTTGAGATAGATGTCCCAGCCTTTGCCTTGATCAATCCGGGAGACATAACCTATAACCGGTATCTCACGACGTTCCTTAGGTGCAGCGAGATAAAAATGCCCGGGAAGTCCGCCGGAAGGGGAAACAAACAGATTTTCGGCTGATACACCCGGAAATTCCTCAAGCACCACAGCTTTGAAATAGTCTGTGGGACAGACTATCATCGCAGCCTTTCTAAGCTGAGGTTTGGCTCGCTCTTTCAGCCATGCCTTCAAACCATTGGATGGAATAACATCTCCACCATGGACATTGAACACAAGGGGCAACTTCTTGAAGCATCCCACCAGCTTAATAGGCAATATCGGGAATGTCACAGTGTGGACATATATCAAATCATAGTTTTTCAGACACAATGTCCGGAAAAGGGAGGCATAGAATCCTATATAGGCTTTTATTTTCGAGAGTACTCCCCTTCTCTTTCCCCTGATAGTCACCAAATCATTAGTGCCGCAATGATTATGATGGCAGAGACCATCGTAGAATATCTTCACAAATGTTCCATACACAGGGTCAGCTTCGGATGGATACATATTGGCAACAGTCAATGTTCTCATATCTCTACCCCTTTCCTTGCAATTTTCTTATCAATCTTCTGGCTGAATGGGTAACCGAACTGTAGCCTGGAAGGTGGAAACAACTCCAAAAATGAAGAGCAAGTTTCAGTCCCACATTCCTACGCATCTGCGAGAATAGCGACAGCCTTTCAGTGAGCATATTATAGTCACACACTGCATCCACATTGTAGCCCGATTCCACGTAAAGACCGATATATCGTGTGAAAAATCCGTCATTGTCAACGCCCCATGGCTCATCCTTGAAATTCTTCTCCACAAAACTGTGGCACCATGACAGGGAAAAAAGCTGTCCTTCAAGGCGATTATAGGTAAGCGACATACGTGTGGCCGAACCTTCATTGATACAATAGTAATACACATCCTCAGGCAGCGAGGCTATGGATGGATTATGTCTGTGCAGCAACTGAAGCAAAAGCATGCGGTCCTCCGAGTAGAGGCAATGCCTAAAAGTCTCGTATGGTCCACCATCAAACAAACAGCGCTTGAACAAGCGACCACACAACGAACATGAGCCCCAATGCAGCATTCCCAGCACATATTCCTTGGCATCGGCTGGGACTTTGTACTCCCTGGCAGGAAGATAGGAATTGCCATCAGGGCGATAGAATGGAGAACGCCCAACAACAATATCAGCCGCAGTCTCCACAGATCGTCTATAAAGCGCCTCCAATGCCCCGGCAGGGACAAAATCATCAGGATCACAGAAAAAAACATATTGGCCAACGGCATTTTCATATCCTGACCGCCTGGCCATCATCGTGCCCTCGTTCTGCTGTTTCAACACGAGTCTGACCCTCGAATCTTTTTCAGCGTAGCGCTTAAGCACCTCTGTGGAGTCATCTTTGCTGCAATCATCCACACAAATCAGCTCTATCTCCTTAAGGCTCTGCCCTAAAAGAGAATCAAGGCATCGAGGAAGGTATTTCCCGACATTATATATAGGGATTACAACCGAAACTTTCACGTGATCCATCGGCATACTATTTTGACAACAAATTCAGGTAATGTTCGATCTGCGGCAGCAAGGGCTCCGCTCCATCATTGACAAGCACACGGCGGCATGGGTGCATACGACCGGGATCGTAAGCCTCCTGGACTGAGATGCGTGACATCACCTCATCGCGTGTAGCATTGTTACGAGCCTGCACGCGTTCAATCCGCAAATCAACAGGTGCAACGACCTCCCACACCTCATCAACCATGAAGTCAAGGTCGCTTTGATACAGAATCGCAGTCTCGACGAATTTAACCCTGGCATCCGACTCAGCACTCCAGTCCGACAAATCAGCACGGACTGCAGAATGGACAATCCGATTGAGAGAGGCAAGTGCGTCAGCATCGGAAAACACTTTGGCAGCAAGGAGCTTCCTGTCAATCACACCGCAAATGACACACTCGGGATGCACTTCGGACACAAGACGCGCTTTAATATTCTCGTCGTTGTCCATCAGCATTTTAGCGCGACTGTCACAATCATACACCTCATAGCCCATGGCTATGAGCATCTTGCTAACCACAGTCTTCCCGCTACCAATTCCTCCGGTTATAGCAATAAGTTTCTTGTCATTCATGTGATATAGATTTAAGAGACGAAGGCAATGGGAATCATTATTTCCCATTCTCGATTATGTACTCCACACTATCGGGAGCGAACGAAACGTTGTGGTAGACGCTTGGAATCACCGAAAGCGATACCGGAAGTTTCTTGCGTGATGGCTTGATATCATTGAAATCCACAAATGCCTTCACCGGATAATCGTCGTTATAGGCATTCATCGGCACAAGATATGAAATCTCGATTTTCGAGGGGAAAGTAATCAGATTCACATCCGACGGCCTATTTATAACATCAAGATTTATCGATCGTTTGCGTGAAATCAAAGGCTCGACAGGGACGGTGACGATAACCTTGTCGGGAATAATCCTCACCCCTGCTATCGGTTTGACTTTCACTTCATAGCGCACAGTGTCCTTGAGACCCGACCTCACAATCGGCTCTGTAGAAACAAACTTGAGGGTATGAGGCAAATCAGAGATGGAATACAACATCACTGAATCGACATCGGCCTTGATCGGTCCAGAGATTATGTACTGGAGATTTGTGTGTATGTCAGCCTGAATATTAAGTTTAACCTTTATCCCGGGCTGCGACGTATAGGCCAACTTCACGGAATCAGGACGGCATGCCACCACCTGAACGCCATTGCCGAAATACTCCCTCAATCGGGTGTCGAGCCTGGCCCTGGTGAGAAGAAGATGGCTGTCATCAGCATAGTCAGCCCATTTGAATTTCAGCGGAGACATTTTCCCCCACAGGAACCGGATGAGCTGAGAGTCCTTTCCTTTCACACTCACACCGAGAGTCGGAGGGAGCTGGTTAATGACCGTCACGCTATCAGGCACATCCTGCAGCTCGAGTGGCACATCAAAATCACGTTGCACTTCAGTGTCAAGCGAGAGGAACACCCAAAATACAAAAGCCACGGCAACAAACAGAAGATAAAGCAACACATCCTTACCGCGACTCGAGCGTAGAGCCGCGCCGACCTTATTGGCGAGTTGTTGAGCTTTCTCGTTCTTCATGCCATGGATAAAACAAGTAGTGCGCGACCGGATTACCAGGCCGCGCCGTCTACTGTGATTACAATATTATTTTTTATCAGCCTGTTGGGCGGCGTCCTGAGCTGCCTGCTGGGCAGAGGGATATACAGAGCCTTTGTCAACAGTGATGCGCACACCATCAGTGATTTCCACGAGGAAACTGTTTTCGTTCACAGCTTTTACCTTTCCATAGATGCCTCCGGCAGTGACAATCTTATCACCGGCCTTAAGGCCTTCGCGGAATTTACGGATATCATTCTGACGTTTCTGCTGAGGACGAATCATGAAGAAATAGAAAATCGCAATAAGGGCGACAATCATCAGAATGTTGGTCCAGGCAGCGCCTTGTGCCTGCAGAAGAATTGCGTTGAGCATATTTATTTAAGTTAAGGGTTATTTTAAAATTATTAGTTTTTCAGCAACTTGCCTTCGGCCTTCAAATGGTTAATGACTGAATAAAGGATGCCGTTGATGAATGCGCCGCTCTTAGGAGTACTGTAGGCATTAGCAATCTCGATATACTCATTGAGTGTCACTGCTATAGGAATGGCCGGATAAGATAAAAGTTCAGTGATAGCAGTAATCATTATCACTATATCCATGAAAGCGAGGCGGTCGGCATCCCAACGATGCTGATTCACAAAGCTATCAATCAGAGCCTTGTACTCATCATAATGTTTAATGGCCGATTCAAATAACTCAGGGCCGAAATTTCGGTCCTCATCATCCTTGTATTGAGGAAGAAGGTTTATGTCCTCACCGTGGGTCTTGCTTTGCGCAAACTTACGGATAGTCTTAAGGAGGAACGTCCCGATGATGTGCAGATCATCATTCCAATACACCGATTTCGACTCCAGCACCTCAGCGAGGTCATCACCGGGAAGGATGATGTTCTTGTAGATCATACGCCAAAGCTCGCAGTCATCCTCATAGGAAGGTTCACCGGGAGCTTCCATGTATTCCTTGTAAAGATCGCTTTGTGTAATCTTCTCAAGTAATCCCTTAACCAACATATCGTCGGCATCCCACGAGAGCCTTTTGTCATCCACATAATTTGTAAAATCCTCATTCTCGGTCAGCGCCTTTATGAATTTATTTTCCACAAAGCGCATATTGGGATGCAGGTCCTCGTCAGTGGGAAGATATTTATGCTTGGCCGCATCAAGACGCAGATCCTGGGCACGCGTGATCTCTACCGCAAGCTGGAAAAGGCTATGATAAAGCTCGTAGGCCTTGTCAAGCGAATAGTCGAGCGCATGACGCGCATGATTGAAGAGGGTGCGGTTATCGTTGTAATCGTTGAGAGTATACAACAGAGAATTGACACCTCTTGTAAAGCCGGCAAGCGTAAAATCAGGATTTTTACGAGCTGCGCTCATAAATTCAGGATTCTTTGCAACAAGATTGGTGATAATCGACGACCACAACGCCACATCATCCTTCAGCTCGACCTTTTTCAAGCGAATGTAGCTTTTATAAGCAGGGAGTGACGGGATTGCATCATAAATGGAGGGAATCACAGAGTCAAACTGCGACAGCCCTGAGCGCCCTTTGAGGATTACCGAACGGATTTCATCAATGCCGTTAAGGGAACGAGCCAACAGATTATGATCGATATGCTTGTTGAGGGCGATGCCGCGCAATGGTGACTCACGGCGACCGCCGCTGATGTCGTAGCCCGACATTTCAAGCACCATCATCAGCAAATCAAGATACAACGCATAGCCATATTTCTTGTCGCGAGAAGGATTCTCTACGGGGGGCTCTATCTTGAATTCACTCTGTGTCAACAGGTATGAATAGAGCAACTGGACGACCTTGATTCTTATCAAAACTCGATTTATCATGACTATAAAGAGCTATTGTTTTCTTGCTGTTAATTTACGGCTGCAAATTTACAACAAATTCCCCGAATATCCCACTTCTCACCCATTTTTTATTTTTTTGAAAAGTATTATTACGCCTCAGCGCAGGGACACATCCGCGATTGACACGACAACCCGGCCCTATGGAACCAAGATGAGATCCGGGTGTAAAATCATTTAAAAATTACCCGGAAAAAGAGCGGTAAGATTAAAACCTGACGCGAATACGCATAGCCAACTCCGTCCGACTCTCGGTAAAATGTTTTTCAAGTATAAAAATGAAACTTTTGCCATTTTTATTTGTTAAAACATAAAATTGATTGTATCTTTGCAACGCATTTTTCAGGATAGCCTATATAAATTGAAACAATTTCAATCCTAAATTCAGGCGAACGTTTGCCAGACAGGCAGACTGATGAAAAACAATCCCCTGTAAATATTCAATCATCGGTTCACATTGAGCCCTCCGATAGGCATGTGTGGTCTCCATACTATACAATTGCCTTCAATCCGGCCAATCACAAAAAGATTTTGTTGCCGGAAACAATTCACACCAATGGCTTGATTTAGAATCTCCTCATTTTTCATTTCTATTATTGATTATTACGTGCATCCGAGCTAATAAAATGCCTTATAATCACCTATAAGCTCACCGCACTCCCAAACAATTAGGTTTATACATTATTATATGTACAATTTTTCCGAACTCTACGAAATGGATGATACACGGCTCCGTGAAGTGGCCGAGTCCATGGGTCTCAAGCGCATTAACTCTGATGACAAGGATAGCCTTGTATACCAAATCCTTGACAAGCAGGCTGTAGATGTCGCTACTGCTTCAGCGTCGGGCACTGCCCCGGCTGCCAAAGGCAGAAAGAACAAGAACAACAAAGAAGACAAAGAGCGTAAACCACGCCAAAAGAAAACTCAAGATACTCCAACCGAAACTCCGGTCCAGCCAGAAGCTCAGGAACCTGCCTCGGAAGGAGAAACTGCCGCTCCTAAGCGCAGAGGCAGAAAACCTAAAAACGAAAACCAGCCCACAGACGAACAGGCATCTACCGACGAGCAACCTAAGGTAGACACCACCGCCGAAAATGTTGCTCACGAAAATGTAGAGAGTGAGCAGACGGCACCTCAGGGAGACCAACCCAAACGTCGTCGTGGCCGTCCTGCAAAGCAGGATAATACAGAGGTCGCTTCCACTCAGGAACAAGGTATAGAAGAAGAGCGAACCACAGAAGAGGCTACCCCCTCATCGGAGAAACCGTTGCTCCCTGCCCCAACGGAAACGCCGGCTGACAACACTGTATCACACAACGAGGCCAACACTCCAACAAACTCCGACGGAGAGCAGCAGCCACAAGGCGAAGAACAGCCAAAGGACACGCAAAACAATCAGCCTCGCCAACGTGGTGTATTCATCCGTTCAAAGGATTCGTCACTCGGCTCGTTTTTCCCTCGCGCCGGAGGCCGCACATTCGCTCCACGCTCTCAGCAGGAGAAAGAACAGGCAGCCCAAGCTGCAGCAGCTGCAGCAGCGACAGCTCCTATTGTCCTATCAGAGCCTGCCGCAGAAAAGCCTCAGCCTCAACAAAACAAAAAGAATAAGAAAAACCGTAATAAGAATCAGCAGCAGGATGACCGCCAACGTCAGCAGCAACCTGCATATAATTTCGATGGTCTCATTGAGACCTCAGGAGTGCTTGAAATTGTCCCGGAGGGATATGGATTCCTACGCTCAAGCGACTATAATTACCTCGCTTCGCCCGACGACGTCCTCGTGTCGCAGCAGCAGATCAAGCAATACGGACTCAAAACCGGCGATGTCGTAGAAGCGTCAATCCGTCCTCCTCGCGAAGGTGAAAAATATTTCCCATTAAGCTCCGTGGTAAGTGTCAATGGCCGTACTCCCGAGTACATCCGCGACAGAGTGGCCTTCGAGCACCTCACCCCTCTTTTCCCTGACGAAAAATTTGACCTGACATCAGGCAGAAGCGGAAATCTCTCTACCCGAGTAGTCGACATGTTCTCCCCCATCGGCAAGGGTCAGCGCGGACTTATCGTCGCTCCTCCGAAAACCGGTAAGACCATACTTCTCAAAGACATCGCCAATGCCATCGCCGAGAATCACCCCGAGACTTACATCATGATTCTCCTCATCGACGAACGCCCTGAAGAGGTGACCGATATGAGCAGAAGTGTCAACGCTGAAGTTATTGCATCGACATTCGACGAACCGGCTGACCGCCATGTCAAAATCGCCTCCATCGTGCTCGAAAAAGCAAAACGAATGGTGGAATGCGGCCACGATGTTGTGATTCTGCTCGACTCAATCACTCGTCTGGCACGAGCCTACAACACTTGTGCCCCGGCCTCAGGTAAAATCCTCTCCGGAGGTGTGGATGCCAATGCTCTCCAGAAGCCCAAACGCTTCTTCGGAGCGGCCCGTAACATCGAAAACGGAGGCTCACTCACCATCATTGCAACCGCTCTTACCGAAACAAGCTCAAAGATGGACGAAGTCATCTTCGAAGAATTCAAGGGCACAGGCAATATGGAACTGCAGCTCGACCGCAAGCTATCCAACAAGCGCATATTCCCTGCTGTCGACATCATGGCGTCAAGCACCCGCCGCGACGACCTGTTGCTGCGCAACGAGACACTCAACCGCATGTGGATTCTCCGCCGATTCCTCAGCGACCGAAACTCAATCGAGGCAATGGAATTTATCAAAGACCGCATGGAACGCACATCGGACAACGATGAGCTCCTACGCACTATGGGCGACTAATCAAGCGTAAATAACACTGACAACAATAGCACAGCGGCCTCCGGTGATCACCGGAGGCCGCTGTCTTGTAAATTCAAATAATATCAGCCTGATTATTTCACTGGTATTTTAGCTACGCGGCGTTCGTGGCGGCCACCGTCAAAAGGAGTATTCAAGAATGTCTCTACGATATTTATCGCTGTAACATTATCAATAAATCGGGCCGGGAGCACAAGCACATTAGCGTCATTATGCCTGCGGGCAAGTTCCGCGAGCTCCACATTCCAGCAAAGAGCCGCACGTATGCCCTGATGCTTATTGAGAGTTATGCCGATACCGTTACCAGAACCGCAAAGAGCAATCCCGGGATAGCACTCACCAGCCTCTACTGCCAATGCACAAGGATGAGCGAAGTCGGCATAGTCGCAGCTCTCAGCCGAATAAGTTCCGAAATCCTTTAATTCGATACCTTGTGATTCAAGATATCCCTCAATAACCATTTTCATTTCGTAGCCGGCATGGTCGCTACAAAATGCTACCGGAAGATTTTCTTTTAAGATTGACATAATTTTACTCGTATTTTTGTTTTAGTTCCATTCTATTTTACACGGTCACCGGGATCAAGTACTCTAGGAGATAGATGATACAGAGTCTGGCCATTCATCATAAACGGCACAGCCACCCAGTCAACACCGTTGCGGGTAAAGATGCGCACATCCACCCCATCCTCCATATTCTCCATTCGTTCAATCCTACAACCCATGGGACACGCCGAAGCCAAGAAATCGCCATTTCCGAGTCTTACCTCGCTGTGGGGCTCCACGGTAATTCCACGGACTTCAGAGGGAAGAATAACCAGACGTTTTTCACCTAATCCATAGTAGCGGTTGAAACACCAGAAGAGATACATATCATCAGCATCTATCACCCCTCTTGACTTATTTAACAGCCACCATGGTTGAGCATCATCACGTGTGACATCACTGAACACAATGCCATCATCTGACTTCTTGTATAATTCTATCACTTCATTAGTCTCCTTACCATAACGGATCTGCCATTGCATAAAACCGACATAGTGGACGATAAGAATCACCGTCAGAGCAGCGCTGACCACCACACCAAACTTCTTTCCAATCCTGACATCTGAATTGTTAATCATTATAAAGAAACCGATCATGGCGAAAATTGATGCAAACCATCCGCTTCGTCCAACTATACCTGACACCGCGCTGAACAAGAATGCACCAATCGAAGCCAGGGAAAACAGAAACCAAGGTGTTTTCCACAACTTTGTCAACAACCTCCTGCCACTTTTGAAAAGCGTTAGACATATCAGCACAATGTAATATGCCAGGGGGATGTAATCCGATTTTAACAGCAGGAGACCCAACGGATCATCAGGTTCACTAATTTCACCCAAACGCAACCATGTTCCAGGTGACAATAAGCACCATAATGCTCCGGCTACACAACTCCAGGCCACCCACTTAGTCCCTTTATCCAATTCTCGCCACGAATGTGTCAGATAAATATATGCAGCACCGCTGATTACCAATGGCACGCCACAAGCCTCATGCATTCCTCCGGCCAAGAGCCCTATACAGCACCATCCGGCTAATTTCCACCCTCTTAATCCACTAAGGACAGACGGCTTCACAAAAAGGCACCAGACCATCAGTAGCGCAAACGCGACAGCCACTACATAATTATATGTCACCGCATAAATCACAAAGTTGTCCCACCACGGCAAACCTAAACCCATCAAAGCAATCAACACCATTTGTGATGTGACCGATGCACGTCTGAACATGGAGCATTTTATTGCCAACAGGAACATCGCTCCGGTAGCTAAAGCCACAATCAAAGCGTTGAACCAGTGTGGGAACCAAAGAAGATTGAACGAAAGGAGATTATTGGCAAACCGACCGTTGTTGACCATCCAGTGCTTCACCACCCACCGCGGGAAAAAATCAATAATGGCATCATAGTAACCTGTCGGTACCCCTCTCAATCCATGAAATCCACAAAGATAAGCCAGATCGTCCCCCATATACTCCATGTAGTTATATATCACCATGTAAGCCATAGTGATAAATGCCACCATAAATAATGGCCATTTGGATGCGAAGGACTCGATTCTATCTTTAGTTTTCATGGTCTATAATGGTCTGCAATGCTCTCTTATGAGCACCTACACATCATCTTCATCAACCGACTTATAATAAATATGATTAAGCGGGCGCAACAGATTACATAACTTTTGGCTCCAATAAGTGGCAAAATCCTCTTTCACTGCCACAAGGGCAGAATTTATCGCCTCGTCAGGAGCATCTTTCACTGCCACGATAAAATTATACAGGACCTGGAACACATCACAAATCCCCTCGGCCACACTCGCGCCTATAGGAGTGTCAGAGTATTTCATATCCTCCTCAAACACCTCAAGATACACGTCATCCGGTCCAAGCAGATTCTCAATCTGACGTCTCACCGACTCATAGTAATCCTCATCAAGATAGCTGTCAAGATATGGCTCGTCATCATCCATCAAAGGCTCGGGCGACAGGTCAGAGGCCGAGATATAGATGCGGGGCAGAAGCCTCAACATTGATGCGACAAATTCATGCAGTGTGGTTTCTCTTGAATTTTCCACTGCAAAACAATATTCATTGCATAGGCCTATGAATGCCAAAGAATTAGTATTGAGTTCCATAATCAAAAACTATTAGCGTTTTGCTCCGTAAAGATTATTGTCAAGTATATAAGAATAGACGCCCTGAGGCAAGAAATAGTTCATATCCTTACCCTTGGCCAATGCCTTCCGGATAAAAGAACTTGACACATCAGCCGTGGGAGCTGACACAACATCAACCCCATCATCATAAATCGTGCCCAAAGGATAGCCGGGACGCGGATATATTATGACACCGAAATCCGACAGGATACTTTCAGCGTCCTTCCACTGGTCAAATATCTTCCAATTATCACTGCCGATTATGAGTTTGAACGTATGGCGCGGATAACGCTTTGCGAGATAGCGTAATGTATTTATTGTATAAGATGGGCGGGGCATCGCCAGCTCAATGTCGCAAATATTCAGCCCTTTGGTATTCCCGATAGCCCTCTCAAGCATTCGAAGGCGCTGCACATCTGGGATAAGCTCCTCCGGATTAGCTTTCAAGGGATTTAATGGCGACAACGTTAGCCACACCTCATCCAGGCCGGCAAACTGTTGCAGGTAGCTCGCAAGCATCGTGTGCCCGATATGCACCGGATTGAATGAACCGCCAAGAATCCCTATAGTCATAATTATATTGCTTCTAATAATATGTCACGCACCTGACATGTTAATCTGCGATGAATCTCTTGATTGTGTCACCGACTTCAGTTACAGCCTTATTCAGCTCATCGTTAACAACCACAAAGTCAAATTGAGGAGCGAACGAAATCTCATATTCAGCCTTTCCGACACGCTGCTCTATAGCCTCCTTGGAGTCGGTGTTGCGTCCTTCGAGTCGGGCCCGCAACTCTCCGATGCTCGGTGGCTGTATGAAAATGCTCACAGCAGCCTGACCATAGAGCTTCTTCACATTAACGCCTCCCTTCACATCAATGTCGAGGATGACATTATGGCCTTCATCAGTGATACGGCTTATCTCTCGCTTCAATGTGCCATAATATCGGCCTGGGTAGACTTCCTCATATTCAACGAAGGCGTCCTTGGCAATGGCATCATTGAACTCCTCGTCAGTAAGGAAATAGTAATTGACACCGTCTTGTTCCCCTTCACGCGGACTGCGGTTGGTCGCGGAAATCGAGAATTGCATGTCGATATCACCCTGCTTCAGCAGAGCATTTATGATGGTGGATTTTCCACATCCTGACGGAGCCGAGATTATGATTATCTTACCTTTCATAAATTCCATTACGAGATATTACATCACATTAAGCACCTGCTCTTTGATCTGCTCCAATTCATCTTTCATCTGAACCACGAGCTTCTGCATTTCGGCATGATTGCTTTTTGAACCGAGAGTATTGATTTCGCGGCCTATTTCCTGTGTGATGAAACCAAGTTTCTTTCCCTGTCCCTTTTCGCCATGCATCGTCTCCATGAAATAATTGAGATGCTGGCCGAGACGTTGTTTCTCCTCATTGACATCCAGTTTTTCTATGAAGAAGAACATCTCCTGTTCCAGGCGCGACTTGTCATAATCAATATTCTGGAGCTTGGCCAATCCCTCCTCCATACGTGCACGTATCTTCACGAGACGTTCACTTTCATACTGCGGTATCTGGGCGAGGAGCGAACGGATTTTTTCAATACGCAGAGTGAAAAATGCCTCCAGTTTTTCACCTTCCACACGGCGGAACGCCATCAGCGCCTCTGCAGCCTCATGCAATGCAGTCATCACACCTTCAACTTCAGCCTCATTGGCCTCGTTGACTGATTCTGTCTTCATCACATCCGGGAACCTCAGCAGCACACTGTACCAATCTTCTGGTGTCGGTATACCCAGATCTGCTGCGGCAGCCTCTATTTCAGCTTTATATGCCTTAAGCACAGGCACATTGAACCGCATCACCGCATCGGCCGAAACTGACTCCAGATAGATAGTCAAATCAACTTTGCCACGCTCCAACGCATGAGCTATGTAATTGCGCATCTGCAATTCATGCTCACGCAAACTCGAAGGCACTCGCGCAGCGATGTCGATCTGCTTGCTATTTAACGATTTAACCTCGACTGTAATCTTTTTGCCGGGAAGCTCGACAATCGACTTCCCGAAACCCGTCATTGAATATAACATACTGTAGTCAGTTTTTACGACATGTACACGGCACACGGAAAGGTTATCCGCGCCGATAACAGATATCAATAAGAATATTTTCCCCACAAAATTACAATTTTCTCAGCATAAACGAGTAACTTTGCGTCATAAAATTGTCACCTCAACGAGTAAAAATCACATAATGGCTGTCATACTAAACATTGAAACATCAACCAACGTCTGTTCGGTAGCTTTGACCGCTGAAGGTATGGTACTTGCCCATCAGGAAGAAATGGAGGGCAGAAACCATGCAGCACTTCTGAGCGGATTCATAAAATATTGTCTTGATTTCGCGGCGGAAAAAGAGCTGAAACTCGAAGCCGTGGCAGTCTCGATGGGGCCCGGCAGCTACACCGGTCTCCGAATCGGACTTTCAGAGGCAAAAGGCCTTGCTTACGCCCTCGACATCCCCCTTATCGGAATCAATACACTGCAGCTGATGGCATGCCAAGTGATGTTCACCCATGAGCTCGAAGGTGACGAAATTTTCGTCCCGATGATTGACGCAAGGCGCATGGAGGTCTATACGGCTGCTTATGACTTCGCTCTTCAGGATATAATGCCACAGCAACCTCTCATACTTGACTCCGAGAGCTATGGCCCTATACTGAAAGAGCATCGGAAAGTCCTTTTCTTCGGTAATGGAAGCGACAAGGCAAAATCAGTAATCACAGCGTCTAATGCTGTTTTTATCCCTGACATAACCCCACTTGCCATTGACATGATAGCACTTGCCGAACGTGCATATTCGCAAAAAGATTTCATCGACACCGCATATAGTGTACCTAATTATATCAAAGATTTTCAGGCAACAAAACCTAAAAACAGCGTGCTCGGGTGAACGATTTCAACAGACTGCGCCTGAAGCATCACGGCGATCCTCAGAAATTATGGGAAATCCTACAGGCAGAGTGCCGCGCAAAAACGGCTAAGAAACTCCCTGTCACACTACGTTGCCAGGAGTTCGTATTCCCATCATTACAAATTGCCGAAATGGCTACTTCCGACGATGTGGCCGCCATACACGCCTCTCTTATACCCGAAAATTCCAAGGTGCTTGACATGACGTGCGGATTGGGCATCGACACATTCCATTTTGCTCTTAAAGCCGCGTCAGTGACTGCTGTGGAATTAAACCATGACAATTATGTCGCCGCCTGTCACAACAAAGCGGCTTTGGGTTTGGACAATGTATGCGTCATCGAAGGTGACAGCATCAATTGGCTCAGCAACCAGTCAGACAAACATTTTGATGTGATTTTTATTGATCCGGCAAGGCGTGATGCGTCCGGCCGGCACTTTGCGCTCAAACAATGCCAGCCTGACGTTGTTGAATCACTCCATCTATTGATGGACCGGTGCGACCGGTTGATAATAAAGGCATCCCCGATGATTGACATCGAAGGTGCATGGCGCGAATTAGGAGTTGAATGCTGTGAGACAGTGGTCATCGGGACAAGGAAAGAGTGCAAGGAGGTAGTCTTCATACTCTCCGGAAAATATCCTGCTACCGATGTCATACGTTGCATCACCATCGACTCTCCCGAGTTCAGTTTTTCTAAAACGACTGAGCGCGGAACCTCTTCCCTATCCCTGGGAGAAGGGGATATGAAAATCATTGAGGACACTCCATGCGGATATCTCTACGAACCCTATCCGGCTGTAATGAAAGGTGGCGGCATGGGATGTCTAAGCCGTGTATTTGATTTGCGGAAATTTCACCCCAATACAAATCTGTTTTTTTCCGACACATATATCCCCGACTTTCCTGGTGAGATCTTTGCCATAAAAAACATCATGCCATTCTCAAAGGCAGCCGTAAAAGGATTTTCCGCGCAATATCCTAAACTCAATGTTGCCGTACGCAATTTCCCGCTTTCAGCGCCGGAATTAGCTAAAAAATTAAAAATCAAAGAGGGAGGATCAGAGATGGTATTCGGCCTGACAGCAACCGGAGGCAACAAATACTTAATCATAACCGACATGGCCCAAAAACAGGCATAAAAATCGGAGGGAAAGGTTGGCATTTCCGACCTTTCCCTCCGGCATATATCATCATTTTTCGTAAAATCAGATTATTTCTAAATTTGCGTTCAGACGTTGACGCACCACTTCATAAATCATAACTCCGGCTGCCACGGATACGTTAAGTGATCCGATATTGCCAAACATCGGTATTGCCACTTTTGTCTCACACTGCTTCATCGTCTCTGCGGAGATACCGGTGTCTTCAGCACCCATCACCAGCGCCACCGGATCGGTATATGCGCCTTCGGTATAATTGATATCAGCTTTTTCCGACACTGCCACTACATTATAGCCATTCTCTCTAAGGAATTTAGCAGCCCATGCAATAGATGGGACACGGCACACCGGGATATGATGTAATGCGCCAGCCGATGTCTTGATGGCATCGCCACCCACCGACACGCTTCCATGCTCAGGAATCACAATCGCGTCAACACCTGCGCACTCACAAGTACGAGCTATCGCGCCGAAGTTACGCACATCGGTAATCCCATCAAGGAGTACGATAAACGGCAGGATTCCGGCCTCATACAATTCAGGCACAAGATAATCCAACCTATGATAGGTAATCGCCGACATCATAGCCAGCACGCCCTGATGGTTCTTCCGGGTGATACGGTTTATGCGCTCCACTGGCACACGTTGCATCACCACACGGTTCTGCCTGGCCTTGGATATTAGTTCAGAAGCCAAATCGCCCTGCAAATCCTTGGCGATAAAAATCTTATCTATTTCTTTACCGGCATCTATAGCTTCGATGACAGCACGTATTCCATATATGTAATCAGATGGTTCCATATTTATATATATTTATTTAGTCCTATTAATTTGCAAGCAGAGAGCGGGCCGCGGCCATCGCAGTTTCGTCAATGGTGGCGCCACCGAGCATTGCCGCAATCGCGCCTACCCTCTCTTCATCCGAGAGCTGGGCAATCCGCGTGTGGGTCGAGTGCTCGTCATCCTCTTTGTAGACACGATACTGGTGATTGCCCTTCGACGCAACCTGCGGGAGATGGGTAATGGCTGTGACCTGGATGTTTGCAGAGATTTCACGCATCATCTCACCCATTCGATTAGCTACATCGCCCGAAACACCGGTGTCAATCTCATCAAAAATTATGCTCGGGAGCTGCATACGAGATGCTATGATTGACTTCACCGACAACATCAAGCGAGATATTTCACCCCCGGAGGCAGTCGCCCCAACAGGCATCAACGGTTGATTTTTGTTGAATGCAAACATGAATTGCACGGAGTCCATGCCAGTAGCTGTCATGTCGGCAGGCAACACTTGAATATCACACTGAAGATTTTTCATTCCTAAAGGCATCGCGACTTCCCTTAAACGTTCGCCGAAGCGCTTGGCCTCTACCTTTCGTGCCTCAGAAATCTCCATAGCTATCTCTTTGGCCAATGCCTTAGCCCTGCGCGCATCCCTCTCCATATCCTTGAGCAGTTCATCTGAATTATCAAGATCCATCAGACGCATACGCAATTTATCCCTTAACGAAATGAGGGCATCGCCATTATCCACATGGTGTTTATGACACAACGAATAGATGGAATTGAGCCTATCCTCTATCATCATCAACTCCCCGGGGTCGGCTGAAAGATTTTCGTTAAGGTCAGTAAGTGTCGAGGCTATGTCGTTAAGTTCGATTTTCACGGATTCAAGCCTTTCTGAAATCTTATCACCCGGATTAATCACTCCGTCAAGCTCCTCACACGCATCCATGGCCGACTGGACAAGTGATAAGGCATTATCGCCATCATTCGACAAAGCTCCTGCGGCCCTGCCGAGAGCATTTTTAATGACAGCCAGATTGCTCATTACCTCACGTTCACGCTCAAGTTCGGCTTGCTCGCCAGGTTGAAGGTTGAGCTCTTCGAGCTGCTCAAGCTGAAACCGGGTAAACTCTTCATCCTCCCTGTTTCGCTCCACTTTTGCCCGCATAACCTTCAACTGCCTTATTGCCTCACGCAAAGCATTGTAACGTTTTGCGTACTCTTGAAGTCTTGAGCCGTTTCCGGCAAGCGTGTCAATGATTTTCAGTTGGAACTCTGGAGTTGAGAGCAATTGATTCTGATGCTGCGAGTGTATATCGATAAGGTGCATAGCCACAGACTGCAACTTGGCCAGAGGCACAGGCGAGTCGTTGACAAAGGCTCTTGACCTTCCGGCCGGAGCGATTTCCCTGCGCAGGATGCATCTGTCATCGTCCCATTCGATATCCGCCTCCAGGCAATATTCCTTGAGAGCCGAATATTCCCCTACCGTGAAGACCGCTTCTATCACGCTCTTGGCTTGAGGATTCGACACCACACGCGTGTCGGCTCTTCCTCCGAGGATCAAGGAAAGGGCACCAAGTATAATCGACTTTCCGGCCCCGGTTTCACCTGTTATCACATTGAAACCGCTATGAAACCGGATGTCAATCAAATCAATCAGTGCATAATTGGATATGTGGAGTGATTCGAGCACTTTATATTTTTTAATTGGGTTTATAATGTAAAAACGAACGAAACCATGAAAAAGGTTATCAGTCCACCTGACCCTTTTTAATCTCTTCCAGACGCGACTGCTCGGTTGGGAAGAGTGGCGAAAGAAGATCATAGGCATGCTGCCTCTCTTCCTGGGTAGCTTTCGAATATATGTTCACCAACTCATCAAGCTTCGCATCCTTGAACATCGAAAGCCCAACTGACATCGGTGCGACCTTATAGACATTAGTGAGAATATCGAGTGAACTGTCAATGGCTTTCCTGCCCTTGTCGGGACTTACCGACATCTGGTCAAGGCCACTCAGATGATACGAATAGTAAAGATCTCGCAATTGCGCAGTAGCCGGATCGGTGAACGAGCTGAGCACCGCCGATCTGTTTTTCGTGTCTTCGAAAGCCTTCCATCCGGTCTCACCCGATGACTGAGCTTGCTGAACTATTGTCTCAAGGCGTTCAAAATATGGGTCTCCACCACGTTGCGAGAAACTATCGAAGTCAACCGCGAGAATGAGATAAACATAGAAATTGAGTATCGCCGTAAGCTGACTCTCCATTGTGTTCTCCGAGTAGACCAACGGCTCATTCTCTGTGTATGTAAACTCAACCTTATTATCCTTGAAATTAATTAATGTCGTAGTATAGGATGAGTTATATACCGGGCGTATGGATTGAACCTGCAAACTGCCACCCATAGCGCCGGTGCTTTCATCATACTCGGTTATTGTAAAGAAAAGCGTACATTCTATCTTCTCGTTGGGCGAAAACTGGGCATTAGTCCACTTGGTGGTGTTGACATACTCATTTATGGCATTCTGCAATGTCTCAAACACACTTTTGTTGGTACCCTCAAGCTGAGATGTGTTCACCTCGACACGACAGTTCAGTTCCTGGGCATAAGCCTCACCGTTTAACATACCGATAAGCACCGCCACCACCATGCACAACCATTTCACATGGTCATCCACAGAGGAAAACACAGCGGAGAGGATTGGTATGCTAAACATTAGATTCAATTTTTCAAAGAGAGTATTTTATCCACGATATCCTTAGCGACATCTGCTTTCGACTTCAGAGGGAAATCAGCGCGACAGCCGTCAGGTGTAATTATGGCTATTTTATTTGTGTCGGTGCCAAAGCCGGCCCCTTTGTCCCGCATTGAATTCAGGACGATCATATCCAGATTCTTGCGAGCAAGTTTTTCGGTAGCATTTTCTATCTCATGGTCTGTCTCCAAGGCAAATCCGACAAGGGTCTGACCAGCCTTTTTCACTTGTCCGAGAGTCCTAGCAATGTCCGGATTCTTAACCAGACGTATCACGGGGACATCCTGATGTTCACGTTTGATTTTGGCATCGGCAACTTCCGCAGGAGCATAGTCGGCCACAGCTGCACACATTATCGCCACATCCGTATCCGGGAAACGTTGTTCACACTCAGCCAACATCTCACGTGCCGACTCGACACTCACAACTGCCACATCCGGATTTCCCGGAATGATTGATACCGGACCGCTCACTACAGTAACCTCAGCCCCGCGAGATGCACATTCATCAGCAAGCGCATATCCCATCTTGCCCGAAGAGTAATTTCCGATAAAACGCACCGGATCAATCTTCTCATAAGTCGGGCCAGCGGTTATCAAGACCTTACGCCCCTTCATGTCCTGAGAACGGACGAAGAATTTCTCAAGAGCCTCAACTATTTTTTCAGGCTCCTCCATTCGCCCCTTGCCGATAAGTCCACTCGCCAGATATCCAACCTCCGGCTCAATGATATGATTACCATAGCTTTTGAGCAGTTTCAGGTTAGCTTGTGTCGACGGATGAGCCATCATATCGAGGTCCATAGCCGGAGCTAAAAACACCGGTGATTTGGCCGAAAGATAAGTGGTGATAAGCATGTTGTCAGCTATCCCATGTGCCATCTTCCCTATCGACGAGGCAGTGGCAGGCGCAATCACCATGCAGTCAGCCCATAATCCTAAATCAACATGTGAATGCCACTCTCCGGTGTTGGCCGTGAAAAACTCGCTCACTACCGGTTTCTGGCTTAAAGCCGAAAGTGTCACCGGAGTTATAAACTCCTTTCCGGCAGGAGTTATCACCACCTGGACCTCTGCGCCAGCCTTGACAAGCAGACGCAAGAGTGAGACAGACTTATAGGCTGCGATACCGCCACAGATGCCTAAAACGATGTGTTTTCCGTGAAGTGGGCTCATCTTTGCATCATGCTTAGTTTGATACGAGTAAAGCAATCCTTTGTGTTCTGAGCGAAATCGCCTTTCAGAATCCAATCATAATAGGATGGATCCTGACGAAGCACCTCAGTAGCGAGACGGCCTTTATATTTGCCAAAATTTATCACAGGCTCATCTTTATCATTCAGCACAAGACGCCCCATGAAATCAACGTTGCGATTCTGCTGCGAGAACTTGCTCAATTCCTCCATGTCATTAGGCAGATCTTCGTAGCGGTCGAGCTGCGCCTTTAGCACTTCGTAGGTCGCACGAGTATCGGCATTTGCCGAATGCGCACCATCAAGCTCTTTGCCACAGTAGAAACGGTAAGCAGCCACAAGGGTCCGTTGCTCCTTCTTGTGGAATATTGTCTGCACATCAATAAAACGTGCTTTGGAGAAATCAAATTTCACTCCGGCGCGTTGAAATTCCTGGTCAAGCATCGGAATATCAAAGCGGTTAGAGTTAAAACCGGCGATATCACACCCTACCATCTCATTGGCCAACGAGCGTGCTATCTGCTTGAACATCGGGGCATCCTTCACATCATCATCAGTGATGTGGTGTACGGCAGTAGCCTCAGCCGGGATAGGAATTCCGGGGTTGATGCGACGAGTTTTTTCAATCTCCTCCCCCGAGGGAAGCACCTTGATGAAAGAAATTTCCACAATCCTGTCGTTGGTAATATCAACGCCGGTAGTCTCGAGGTCGAAAAATACAATCGGTTTCTTAAGATTCAGTTGCATAGCTGCTGATTACTTGGTGTCAGGCCACAAATATCATATCACAAACTTCATCAGAAGTCAGTGACATTCATCGGCATAAGTAGCATGGTGAGTTTGGTGTCGGCCTTATCTTCGGTGGGAAGGATGACAGCCGGGCGCGATGGGTCAGCAAGCTTAAACACGATGTCGTCAGTCCAGAGCACACCCGCAAGCTCAGAAAGATACGATGAACTGAAACCAATCACCATGTTGCTGCCTGTAAACTGAGCGGCAAGATTCTCCACACCCGATGTGTTATACTCGTTATCGGAAGCCTTGATGGTAAGTTGTTCGGGAGTCACACGGAATTTGATGAGGCCATGACCTTCGTCAACGAAGAGACTCACACGACGCACGGCGGTGGTGAATAAGTGACGGTCGAGCGTAAGGGTATAGGGATTATTCTCTGGAATAACTCGTGTATAATCGGGGAAACGGCCTTTCACGAGGCGGCTTTCAAACGTGAAGGTATCAGTCTCGAATGTGACACCCTGCTCAGGGTCAAGAGACACCACCACTTCCTCATCCTTGCCGAAGACGCTTTTGAAAACGTTGGTTGACTTGTTGGGGAGAATGAACGAGCCCTGAATGCCAGGTGCGAAGCTCTGATCCTCAAACTTAACGAGTTTATGGGTATCGGTAGCGACAAACACCAGACGGTCAGGCTTGATGTCCCAATATACCCCCATCATCTGCGGACGCAGCATATCTGTGCCGGCGGCAAACGATGTGAACTCAAGCCCACGGAGCAGTACCGAGCCGGATGTCTTAAAGGTCAGAGCACCCTCAGATGCCACACGGTTATAACGCGGATATTCAGCCCCTGAGAGCCCCATAAATTTATAAGAGCCATTAGGATGTGACATCTCTATGGCAAGAGTCTGGTCATCAATCTCAAACTGAAGCTCCTGCTCCGGCATGACCCTGAGAAGCTCCACTATACGGCGCGCATCTATGCAGAACTCACCTTCGCCATCCACATCCATGATGGGGATACGCCCGCACAACGTGTTCTCACCATCGCATGCAGTGATAGTCAACACATTGCCCTTGATGGAGAAAAGGAAATTGTTGAGTATGGTCAACGCATTCTTAGCGTTGATGACTTTGCTCACCGAAGAGGCAAAATTATGGAGGGTCTTGCTTGGAACTGTAAATTTCATAAGCGTCTGTTTTTATTTCTTTTATTCTACAAAGTTAGCACAAATATTCGCAATAACCAACCATTGCATTCAAAAATCTCATTTCATGCGCCCCAACCTCGACCTTAACGATTATTTTTCGTAACTTTGCACCCCAAAATTTGGCCTTTGGAAGACATGATTATGTTGATATTATCGCTCCCATCCGGCCCTCACAATGTAAAAAAAACGTTATCGCTATGTGGGTAGTTCTTGCAATGTTATCGGCTTTATGCCTTGGGTTCTACGATGTAATGAAGAAACTCTCCGTGGACCGCAACAATGTACTGGGAGTATTGTTTCTCAACACTTTATTCGGCGCCATCTTCATGTGTCCCGTTATCATCATAGGACTGGCACATGGGAACTATGGACTCGGCAACACCCTTGGAGGACATGGGGCTATCTTGGTAAAATCCGCCATCGTATTAGGATCGTGGTTGCTCGGATATGCGAGTATCAAACACCTGCCTCTAACCATAGCCGGCCCGGTGAATGCCTCTCGCCCGGTGATGGTGCTCGTTGGGGCTTTGCTGCTATTTGGCGAACGGCTTAATGCCTGGCAATGGGCAGGTGTCATCATCGGTTTCTGGTCACTATATTTCATAAGCAGAGTAGGAGGCAAGGAAGGAATCTCAGTCAAACACAACAAATGGGTGTGGATGGCAATCGGAGCCACAGCCCTCGGCGCAGTCAGCGCTCTCTATGACAAATATCTCCTAACCAGATACGAGCCTCTTGAAGTGCAGGCATGGTATTCGCTCTATCAGCTTATCATAATGGGCATCACCATCGGCATCATAATGCGCTCCACCAAAACCAACACCAGACTGCAGTGGAGATGGACCATTCCGCTTATTTCACTGTTTCTCACCATCGCCGACATTGCCTACTTCTATAGTCTGTCGCTTGAGGGCTCGATGATAGCTGTTGTGTCAATGATCCGCCGAGGGAGTGTGATAGTCTCATTCTTCTATGGCGTGATAATGCTTCACGAAAAAAATATCAAGCTCAAACTCATTGACCTCACCCTGCTCCTTATCGGCTTGACGTTCCTTGTGATAGGTAGTCTGTAAAAGCACTCCGCCCCGGCTTTATCGAGGGACTTTCGAGAATCGCATCGTGGTTTTCAAGAGAGGGAATGAAAGCGTCAAGATGGCATTGTCGGTAACGGAAGCATGGATATCATCAGTCATGTCCGCAAAAGTCGAATCGACCCATTCGAGGTCAAAGTGCGACATGAAAATAGTAGGACGCAGACGGCCTTTTCGCATCAGCGGCTGCCACTCTTTGGCCATTACCTCTGCCCCATCGATATATAAAATGTCGTAACCGCCACTCACGTCAGCACTTTTGACCATGGCGAGAAGATAGCGTCCACCCATCCGCGCGTAATCGGGATCATTCTCCCTGTCGAGATATGACCAGTAACCTTCCAAAGGATCGCCACTTGCACTTATGTAGGAGTCCAATGAAGCCGGAGTCCACGATGTGAGCAACGAGGCCACAGGCGAATTTCTATACTCCCAGGAAATGGATGAAACATTCAATTGCCCATGCGACCACACTGAAAATGATGTAGGCAGTTCAGAGCCGATAGTGTCCAACTTATATCCGCAAAGCGGAGCCAATGCATGCGCGCCACCCGACACACGAATCTCGCAGGCAGCGACATCATATTCAAAAGCCAGTGAATTATACTCTCCAGAGGCCGTTGAAAAGCCGCCCACATCCTCTGAGCATAGCTCGTCTCCATCCAAAAGGAGCGTAACAACAGTGTATCTACGGTCAAGCAAGTCACCAAAATCGGTATTGCCATGACGTAACGTCACACAGACAGTATCAGCCGGGAAGTTCAGAGACAAACCCCAATAGGACGAGGATAGCCCCCGCCGTTCGCCTATTCCTTTCATTGCGCCACGCACTTCGGCACGGACGAGGCTCACCGCGCTATCGCAATCCAATGTATTAACCACCGATGAATTATCGCACACGAATGGACTGCGACCATAGTGAACACCGTCCGCGGCAAAGCTGGAAAATGCCACACCCAGAAGAAACGGGAGGAGAGATATAAAACGTGTCATCGTTTCTCGGTATTACCTTCATAGAAATTGACGAACGCACGGTTCACAAGCCTTATTCCTCCCGGAGTGGGATAATCGCCCGAGAAATACCAATCACCGGGACAAGACGGAATGGCATCTCGCTGTCCTTCAAGCGTCTGATAGATGATATCGACCTCTGCGTTGATGGACCCATCGGCTGTAAGCATCTCTACTATCTTACCTGAAATCTCCTCCTGGGTAAAGGGCGCATATATGGCCTTGACGCAGTTGACGAGTTCAATATCGAGTACGTCCTCCTGCGCAAGACACTTTTTGTAAGTATCATCGAGCACATGCTCCATACCTCTGTCTTTCAACAGAGCCACTGCAGCCCTAAAGGCTATAAATTCGCCCATACGCGACATGTCAATACCGTAATAATCGGGATAACGCACCTGAGGAGAAGATGACACAACGACTATTTTTTTAGGGTGCAGACGGTCAAGCATCTTAAGGATCGATTGCTTCAAGGTTGTGCCCCTAACGATGCTGTCGTCAATCACCACGAGATTATCGACATCATTCTCCACGATGCCATACGTGACATCATAAACGTGGGCTGCCAGATCGTTTCTCGACTCACCTTCAGCTATGAATGTGCGCAACTTAATATCTTTGATTGCCACCTTCTCCACTCTCAAGCGGCGTGCCATAATTTCACGCAGCTTCTCATCAGAAAGCTCACCTTTGGACTGAGCGTCAAGAATACTGGCCATTTTAAGCTCAGACAATTCACCCTCAAGCCTGTCAACCATGCCTACAAATGCCACCTCGGCGGTATTAGGGATGAAGGAGAAAACAGTATGCTCCAAATCATTGTCAACGCTCTTCATTATGGCCGGAACCACATTGCGGCCGAGCTGCTTACGCTCCTGATAGATGTCGGCATCACTTCCTCGCGAAAAATAGATACGCTCGAACGAACAACGCTGGTTCTCATCCTCGCCCAAAACGTCAGTCACAGTAACCTGCCCGGCTTTACTAACAATCAGGGCACTCCCCGGTGTAAGCTCGCTGACAGCCCTGCGCGGAACATCGAACACAGTCTGTATCACCGGACGCTCCGATGCGAGCACCACTATCTCGTCATCATAATAGTAGAATGCAGGACGAATACCATGTCGATCTCGAAGCGCAAACATGTCGCCCGATCCGGTGGCGCCGCATATAACAAATCCGCCATCCCACGCAGGAGAGGTGGCCGACAGCACACGCCTGATGTCAAGATTATCCTCGATGGTACCGGCCAACTGCACTCCTGACATAGAGTCGCGATATTGCCTGTAAATGCGATGATTTTCTTTATCAAGGGCATCGCCAAGTTGTTCAAGGAGGACTACCGTGTCACTATATATCCTCGGATGTTGTCCGCATTCGACCACATCACGGAATATGTTGTCGACATTGGTCATATTGAAGTTACCGCACATCAACAGATTGCGCGAACGCCAATTGTTACGTCGGAGGAATGGATGACAATATGAGAGTCCGCTCTTCCCTGTGGTGGAATAACGGAGGTGGCCCATGTAGATTTCCCCTAAAAACGGGGCATACTCCTCAACCCACCGTGCATCACGGTCAGTAAGACCGGCATTCTGTATTTTAGTCTTTACAGTGTCAAAAATCTCCTGTATGGCATCTTTGCCGAGCGCTCGTTCCCTGAACACGTATTCATGACCGGGTTTCGCATGCATCTTCACCACTCCGATACCGGCTCCCTCCTGTCCACGATTATGCTGTTTCTCCATCAGGAGATAGAGCTTATTGATACCATAGGCATAAGCGCCATATTTCTTTTTGTAATATTCCAGGGGCTTGAGAAGGCGGATCATAGCCACGCCACACTCATGTTTTAATATCTCCATAAGTACTGATGAAGAGGCAAATACGATTTTTTGTAATTAATGGCAAAGTTAATAAAATTTCCCCATTCAGATGCAATAATTTCATAATGAAAAGCCGTGGCACCCACGGAGAAAAACTCCCGGGCCCACGGCCTTCGACGTGTGTCATGGCAGTCAATCGCGATAACCATGACACGACTATGAAATATAAGCAGCTAAGGGTATTAGCGGATAAAAAGAAGTTCGCGGTACTTGGGGAGAGGCCACATCTCGTTATCCACCATCAGCTCAAGCTTGTCGATGTGATAACGTATCAGCTCAAGGCAGGGAGCCACATGCTCTGCATAGGCAAGCGCCTTCTCTCGTTCGGTGTCAATCTTATTGGCACTCTTGCGAGCTTTAACCATCTTGTCGACCTCTTCCTTGATTATAGAGCAGTGATGCATAATCTTCTCAACAGTCACGGCATCCTGAGCAGAAAGCTCTACGCCCTTGTTGCCGGGGAAAAGCGAACGGATTTTCACCATATTGTCAAGCAGGATGGACAGATAGCGAGTGGCCACGGGGAGGATATGATTGATGGCAAGATCGCCGAGGACACGCGCTTCAATCTGTATCTTCTTGGTATACATTTCCCATTTCACCTCATTGCGGGCCTCAAGCTCAACATGGTTCATCACACCTGTCTTACGGAACATCTCAATAGATGACGGACGCAGATAAGCATCAAAAATAAGAGCGGGATTAGTCTCACAATCCAGACCACGGCGAGCAGCTTCCTCCTTCCACTCATCGGAATAGCCATTGCCATCGAAGTGGATTGGCTCGGAATAAAGCAGGAGTGCCTTGATTTCGGCAAGCAGGGCATGATTAAGTTCTTCACCGGCAGCAAGGCGAGAATCAACTTTCTTCTTGAAATCGGAAAGTTGCTCGGCAGCAGCGGCGTTGAGTGCAATCATTGCCGAAGCACAGTTGGCACTTGAACCCACCGCGCGGAACTCGAATCGGTTACCGGTGAATGCAAACGGAGATGTACGGTTGCGGTCAGTATTGTCCAGCATGATTTCCGGAATCTGCGCCACACCGAGATTTAGTTCCTCTTTACCGGCAAGAGCAATCAGCTCATCCTTGTCAGAATTCTTAATCTTGTTGAGGATCTCGGCAAGCTGACTACCGGTAAAGATCGAGATGATGGCAGGAGGAGCCTCGTTGGCACCAAGACGGTGGCAGTTGGTGGCAGACATGATAGAAGCCTTCAAAAGACCGTTGTGGCGGTGCACTGCGGCCATGATATTTGCCACGAATGTGATGAACTGAAGATTCTCCATCGGGGTCTTTCCTGGAGCGAAAAGAAGCGTGCCGGTATCGGTACCGAGTGACCAGTTGCAATGCTTTCCGGAACCGTTGATGCCGGCAAAAGGTTTCTCATGCAGGAGGACACGGAAGTTGTGACGACGTGCCACTTCTGCCATAACCGACATGATAAGCATGTTGTGGTCATTTGCGAGGTTTGTCTCCTCGTAAATCGGTGCAAGCTCAAACTGATTGGGTGCCACCTCGTTATGACGAGTCTTGACCGGAATGCCAAGTTTGTGGGCCTCAATCTCGAGATCAAGCATGAAAGCCTGGACTCTTGAAGGGATAGCGCCGAAATAATGGTCCTCAAGCTGCTGATTCTTGGCTGATTCATGGCCCATAAGCGTGCGGCCCGTCATCACAAGGTCAGGACGAGCACCATAAAGAGCCTCGTCGACGAGGAAATATTCCTGTTCCCAACCGAGGTTGGAAACCACGTGTTTCACATTGGGGTCGAAATAGCGGGCCACACCTGTACCTGCTTTATCGACAGCTGACAAAGCTCTCAGAAGAGGAGTCTTGTAGTCAAGCGATTCACCTGTATAGGAAATGAAAATGGTGGGGATACAAAGCGTGTTGTCAATTATGAATGCAGGTGATGAAATATCCCATGCGGAATAGCCACGAGCCTCGAAAGTATTGCGGATACCGCCGTTAGGGAAGCTCGATGCGTCGGGCTCCTGCTGCACAAGGAGTTTGCCGCTAAATTCCTCAACCATTCCACCCTTTCCGTCATGTTCTACGAAGCCGTCATGCTTTTCGGCCGTAGTCTCAGTCAGAGGCTGGAACCAGTGGGTGTAATGACGTGCGCCATTGTCGATGGCCCACTTCTTCATACCCTCGGCGACACTGTCAGCCACTTTGCGTGACAGCGGTTCCTTGTTGTCGATAGCGTTGATAAGGGCTTTGTAGGTCTCAATCGGGAGATATTGGAACATCTTGCCGCGATTGAATACTTTGCACGCATAGTAATCCTGCGGACGAGTCTTTGGAATCTCTACAGGGACGGCTTTGCGGTTGGAAGCCTCTTCAACTACTTTAAATCTTAAGCTCGACATAAATTAGTAAGTTAAGTGTGAATATAATAAGTTGTTATGTTTCATTATTGTTTAAACCACGGAAGTGAAGTTACTTTCCACTTCCTGTAAGACGTTCAACGGCACGAAGAGTATTTTCCCGAGTGTTGAATGCCGTAAGTCGGAAATAGCCTTCACCCGCCGGGCCGAAACCACTTCCGGGAGTACCCACTATATGGTAACGGTCAAGGAGATAATCGAAAAACTCCCATGATGTCATCGTGCCCGGGGTCTTCACCCAAATATAGGGCGAATTAACGCCTCCCACTACATCGTAGCCCGCAGCAGCCAGGCCTTCGCGTATAATGCGCGCATTTTCAAGATAATAATCTACCGTTTCGCGCACCTGGGCTTGCCCTTCCGGAGTATAAAGAGCCTCGGCTCCCCGCTGGGTAAGGTAACTTGCCCCATTGAATTTTGTAGTCTGACGGCGACGCCACAAAGGGTTCAAAGCCACTGCTTCACCATCGTCGCCGAGTCCCTTCAAAGCCTTTGGAACCACTGTATAGCCAAGACGAATACCAGTAAATCCGGCAGTCTTTGAATAGCTGCGAAATTCTATGGCAACCTCTTTGGCCCCTTCTATCTCATAGATGGAGTGCGGCACATCATCTTCACGGATATAGGCTTCGTAGGCAGCATCGAAAAGCAATAACGCTCCATGCAGGCGGCAATAGTCAACCCACTCCTTCAACTGACTGCGAGTAAGGGTGGTACCGGTAGGATTATTTGGATAGCATAAGTAAATCACATCAGGATTGCCTGAGGGCAAGGATGGCACAAAACCATTCCCGGCATTACAAGGGAGATACTCGATATTGCTCCAACAACCATCAGCAAGCAGCTCTCCTGCTCTTCCTGCCATCACATTCGTATCAACATAGACAGGATAAACCGGATCGGTCACAGCCACCTTGTCGGCCGTCGAGAGTATATCTCCGATATTCCCGGTGTCGCTTTTTGCTCCGTCGCTGATAAAAATCTCATCAGCATCCATATCTATCCCATGACGGCGATAGTCATATTCGGCAATCTTCTCAGAGAGGAAGCCATAGCCCTGCTCAGGCCCATAACCATGAAATGTCGCGGCCTGTGCCTCATCGTCCACAGCTTTATGAAGAGCATCAACCACAGCCTTGCATAGGGGACGAGTCACATCGCCTATTCCCATCTTGATTATCTCTACCTCAGGATGAGCCTGCGAATAGGCATTCACCCTCCGAGCCACCTCACTGAAGAGATATGACGCGGGGAGTTTGGTGAAATTCTGATTAATCTTAAACATCCTTCTTACCTTTGTTTCTTAATTATTGCCTTAAAATCTTTTTCAATCAACCATAGGTCTTCATGGGCGTTCGTAAACGCCGTCAAACACTTTCGTTGCCGTCCCAGTCATCAGGACGTGCCCTGCATCTGTCAACTCAATGCCCAGGTCACCTCCTCGCAGGTGTACTGTCACTTTTCGGCCAGTGCGGCCAGTGAGGGCAGCTGCAACCACCGTAGCACATGCTCCGGTACCGCAGGCAAGAGTCTCGCCGGTGCCGCGTTCCCACACCCTCATCCTGATCTCCGAAGGATTTACCACCTGTACAAATTCAATATTTGCCCGGTCAGGCCATATCGGATGTTTTTCCAATTCAGGGCCAAGCGCGTCAAAGTCAACATCATCCAAGCTGTCAACGAAAATCACCCCATGCGGATTACCCATTGACACCGCAGTGATGTTGATCTGTCCGCAACTTGTGGTCACCGGTTCCTCGACCATTTTGTCACCCTCGAAATCCACCGGGATTTTTGCGGGAAGCAGTTCAGGTCGGCCCATGTCAACAGTGACACTTTCCACCTCATCCCCTTTCATATTAAGCGATAAAACCTTGATACCCGAGAGGGTTTCAAGGTTTATCGTATTTTTTTCAGAGAGCCGATGGTCGTGGACGTATTTTGCGATACAGCGGGAGGCGTTGCCACACATTCTGGCTTCAGAGCCATCGTTGTTAAACATCCGCATCCTGAAATCCGCTTTATCCGAGGGGCATATCAAGACGATGCCGTCACCGCCGACGCCAAAATGTCGGTCACTCATCTCTATCGCAAGCCGGGGAAGGTCATCGGGCGCTGATTCCATACAGTTTATATATATGTAATCATTGCCTATACCGTGCATTTTCGTGAAGTGAATCACTTCTTTCTTTACTGTCGGATGAGATGCCATAAGCATATCTCTGTTGAGTAATTATGTTATAAAACCTAAAAACAACGCAAAGGTAAACATTTTGCTACAAATACAAGCATTTCACCAACATATTTTTCAAAAATATTTCATTTTCTTTCTTTTTGTGACTTTTCCACGAATATTTCTCCTTTTTGTCAAAACATTATTCTTCATATATGGAGGATTTTCACTATCTTTGCAAACTCTCCTTTTTCCAATCACTGCTTACTCTCACATTTCTACAGCTTATGACTGACGACGACGTTCTAAGCCAATTGTACTTTAAAGACACCGCGTTTCAAAACCTGATGCAGAAACGCATTTTCAATGTCCTGCTCATCGCATCCACCTATGACGCATTCATGATGGAGGAGGACGGTCGAGTGGAAGAGCAACTCTATTTCGAGTACACGTCCCTAAATCTATCGTCACCACCGCGAGTGACACGGGTCCCCAACACCGAGGAGGCCGTGGAGCTTCTGAGCCACAAGCGGTTCGATATAGCCATAATGATGCCCGGCAATGATGTGTCGGAGACTTTCTCCGGAGCACGCCGCATCAAGGATCTCTACCCCAACATGCCAATAGTGGTACTGACCCCATTTTCCAAGGAAGTGTCACGCCGTCTGTCAAACGAGGATTTCTCCGGCATAGACTACGTGTTCTCATGGCTTGGCAATGTGGACCTACTGCTTGGTATAATCAAGCTCCTCGAGGACAAAATGAACGCCGATGCCGATATCAACGGTGTAGGCGTGCAGATGATTCTTCTCGTGGAGGACTCGGTGAGGTTCTACTCATCGGTGTTGCCGATTGTCTATAAATTCATACTCAAACAGTCGCGCGAGTTTTCCACCGAAGCCCTTAACGAGCATGAGCGGATGCTACGCATGCGAGGACGTCCAAAAGTGATGCTGGCCCGCGACTATGAAGAGGCCCTTCAACTCTATGACAAATACAGTGAACACATATTAGGGGTGATAAGCGACGTCTCTTTTGCCCGAGAAGGGAAAAAGGACCCCAAGGCAGGCATACGCCTGGCTCGTGAGTTGCGCAAACGCGACCCATATCTCCCCCTCATCATCGAATCATCGGAAACCGAAAACGCTCATGATGTCCGCGAACTCGGAGGCACATTCATCGACAAGAATTCAAAGAAATTCCCGGTGGACCTCGGAAAAGCCATCATCAACAACTTCGGCTTCGGAGACTTCGTGATACGAAATCCGGAGACAGGAGAGGAGATCTACAGAATAAAATCGCTGAAGGATATGCAGAAGTATATCTTCGATATCCCTGCTGAATCACTCTACTGGCACGCCTCATTCAACGACATCTCACGATGGTTCTATTCCAGAGCCATGTTCCCGATAGCCGAAGTGATAAAGCACCATCGCTTCCGAGACCTGAAGGACGCGCCGAGGGTGCGACAACTCTTCTTCGACCTCATAGTGAAGTACCGCAAGATGAAGAACCGAGGCGTAGTGGCAATATTCCAGAAAGACCGTTTTGACCACTACTCCAATTTCGCCCGCATAGGACAAGGATCATTGGGAGGCAAAGGCCGCGGCCTGGCATTCATCGACTCCATCATCAAGAAGAATCCGGTGTGCGATAACTTCAACGGAATCACCATATCCATCCCCCGCACGGTGGTGCTCTGTACCGATATTTTCGACGAGTTCATGGAGATGAACAAGCTCTATCCTATAGCGCTCAGCGACGCCCCCGACGGAGAAATCCTCAACCACTTCCTTCGCGGGAAGCTGCCTCAACGAATCAAGGATGACCTCCAGGCACTGATAGAGGTGGTGGACACTCCCATTGCCGTCCGCAGCTCAAGCCTGCTTGAGGACTCACACTATCAACCGTTTGCCGGCATATACTCCACCTACATGGTGCCCAAGTTCACCGATTCGGAAAAGATGCTCAAGGTGCTCACGGATGCGATAAAAGGTGTATATGCATCGGTATTCTACTCCGACTCAAAAGCCTACATGACAGCAACCTCCAATGTAATCGACCAGGAGAAAATGGCAGTAATACTGCAAGAGGTTGTAGGCCGTGATGTGGACGGATATTACTTCCCCAGCTTCTCAGGCGTAGGCCGGTCGCTCAACTACTACCCGCTGAATGACGAGAAGCCTGAGGACGGAGTGGCGGAAATCGCTGTAGGTCTCGGAAAATACATAGTGGACGGCGGTGTAGGTCTTCGCTTCTCACCTCGCCACCCGGAGAGTGTACTTCAGACCTCAGAATTGTCATTGGCCTTACGCGACACTCAGACAAGAATGTATGCCCTCGACATGAAAGGGGATGAACGCGAGACGACTCTGACAGGCGAGAAAATCTCCACTCCAATCGCGTCGTTGGCCAATCTGAGAGTCGATGACGGATATAACATCACGAAAATCCGTGTACAGGACCTCGCCGACAAAGGGGCTTTGAAATACATGGTTTCAACCTATGACTACCGAGACAATGTGCTGCGCGACAACGACACCGGGGATGGCCGTAAAGTAGTGACATTCAACAATGTGCTTAAGCACAACGTATTCCCACTGGCCGAGGCGGTGGACTTCATGCTGACAACCGGACAGCGAGAGATGCAACGTCCGGTGGAAATAGAATTCGCCGGCATGATCGACAAGACCGAAACATCAAAAGGGCGTCTCTACTGGCTACAGATCCGTCCGATTGTCGACAGAAAAGAGAATGTGGACGAGGCTGTCATGGCCACACCTGATGACCAGTTGCTACTCAAATCGGGGACTGCGCTCGGACATGGCAACATCGAAGGGGTAAACACCGTAGTGTATGTGCGTCCGGAGAAGTTCTCATCGTCAAACAACTCATTGATAGCCCGCGAAGTAGAGAAGATCAACCGCGGCTTCCTGGAACGCGACGAAAAGTATATCCTAATCGGACCTGGCCGCTGGGGCTCATCCGATACCGCCCTCGGCATACCAGTGAAATGGCCGGCCATTTCAGGAGCAAAACTCATTGTGGAATCATCACTGCCAAATTACCGCATAGAGCCAAGCCAAGGCACCCACTTCTTCCAGAACCTCACCTCGTTTGGAGTAGCCTACTTCACCATCGACACAGCGAAGAAAACAGCCCAAAACTCCGAGCCCACAGCAATTTACGACGTGGATTTCCTGAATGCCCAACCAGCGGTCTACGAAAGCGACTTTATCCGCATAGTCACTTTCCAGGAACCGTTGGTGATCGGTGTTAACGGACTGAAAGGCACCGGAGTAGTAGTTAAGCCAGCTCCTATCGCCTGAAGCATATAATTTCCACTTATCCACATCACCCCGCCACCTATGCTACAATGCAAGGTACCGGGGTGTTTCATATCTGCAACACCAAGTGCCTTTTCGCCCATATTTTAAGCTGATAATGAGAGTTATTAGTCGTTTTTTCTATTGTCAAATACAGTTTTTTTAACTACCTTTGCCCCCAAATTGCATTAATGCTTATGGCTTCTTACACGTTTCAACGTCGGGAGACACAGCAAATATATAACTGACGATTAACCAAACTATTATGAAAAAGAACATCTTGGCGGGCGTTGCTTGTACAGCCTTGTTGTGGAGCTTCACGACAAGCTGTAGCGAGGAGTCAAGCCTTGTCGGGACAGATGCCGGACGCATCGCCCTCGACATCGACTTCAACGCAGATCCGCTGACGGCACGTGACGCGCGGACAAGTCGCGCCACCGGCTCAATCCTCAATCCTATCACCGTTGATGACTTGTCGTTAAAGTTGACTTCAACCGAACGCGAATTTTCCAAAAGTTGGGGTTCGCTTTCAGAGTTTGACACCAATGAGGATTTTCCGACAGGAAATTACCTGTTCGAAGCGACCTATGGCAAAGCCACTGATGAAGGTTACGGTAAACCATATTATTATGGCTCGCAATCTGTCACAGTAAGAAACGAACAGACAACCAACGTGTCAATGACCGTCTCGCTGGCCAACTCGATAGTAGATGTGAAGTACACCGACGAGTTCAAGAATTTCATGTCGACTTATTCATCACAATTCCATTCGGCGGGCGGCCAATATTTCGACCACAACGAAAACGCCACCGAGGAACTCTATGTGATGCCCGGCGAGGTAGCTCTCAACGTCACTTTCACAAAGCCCAACGGCAAGAGTGCCACCGTGGAAGCCGCCAAATTCACCGCACGTCCCCGTTACCGCCACACAGTGACTGTGGGTATCGAAGGTGATGGATATGGAGACGCACAACTCACACTGAGCTTTGACGACACCGTGGAGAACGAGGAATATACCATCGATATTTCTGATGACATCCTGACCACCGCAGCCCCCACCCTGACACCCGACGGCTTCACCGACGGCGAAAACATCGCGATGGTGGAAACTGCCGCCGCGTCGGATATCAAAATGAATGTCGTGGCTCGAGGCGAAATCGCGTCAGTGACTCTCACCACATCATCCACATCGCTGCTTAAGAAGGGCTGGCCTGCAGAAGTGGACCTGGCCAATGTTGACGCAACAACCAAATCAAAACTTCAGGCACTCGGACTCAACACACTCGGTATCTGGAACAATCCCCAGGCCATGGGTGTGATTGACTTCACCAAGGTGCTGTCAAACATCGCTTATGTCGAAGGTGATTCGAACATCTCCACATTCACTGTCACTGTCAAGGACAAGATGTCGAAAGTCAGCGAGCCACTCTCATTCTCAGTTACAGTAGACCGTCTCACCCTGGCGATAACCAACGGCGAGGTCAATGATGACACCGAGGAATTGACTCTTGATGTAATGTATAACGGAGGTGATTTTGAAAAATCAGTTATATTCGAAGCAAATAACGACCGTGGCACCACTGACAAGCTCGTCGTTAAGAGCATCATACCCGGATCAGAGCCCAACACATACAAGGTTGTACTCACCAATCTGCCGGCAGAAGTTAACCCGGTTATCGTTACAGCAACTGTAGGAAGCATCAAGTCAGAACCGCTTTCGGTTAAGCGCCGTCCGTTCAACATCTCAGCCACTGATGGTAATGTCTGGGCTAAAAAAGCCACCATCGACATGGCAATCACACATGCCGACTACGTCAACAAAGCTGACGCTGCACAGTTCTATCTTTCCACCGATGGAAACAATTTTACAGCAGCACCGGCGGCCGAACGCCAATCAATCAAATCGAGGGCATTGGCCAATGTATCGTTCCTCCTCTCAGGACTCACTCCTGCCACAAAATATTATGTGAAGGCTAAAATTGACGAGGATGAATCATCGGTGATCACATTCACCACTGAAGCTGCTGACCAGTTCCCCAACTCTGAGATGGAAAATTGGTACAGTGAACAAGCATATGGCAAAAAAGCTGCCTGGGTAGGCGAAACTGACATAAAGCGCTGGTTCCCCAACGCATCAGGCGACAGTTTCTGGGCCACCCGCAATCCATTGACCACCGGTCAGACTTCCGGTACAACATGCTTTTATACTTCATTCAGCAGCACTATTTCAGTAAGCGGCAACAATGGGCTGGCTGCCGAAATCAGCACACTCGGTTATGGGGAAGGCACAACCTATACTCACACGTCGTCAGGCAAAACCGGAGACCCGAAACACAAGAAGCCCGGCATGCTCTTTGTGGGAGACTACTCATGCAGCGGCCAAAACGAGACCATAACCTATGGCAAGCCTTTCACCTCACGCCCCTCGGCGCTCTCATTCAACTATAAGTACACTCCGGTAAATAATGAGAATTTCAAGGCCTATATCGTCATTGAAAACCGCGACAACGGCACGGTGACCGAGCTCGCAAGAGGTGAATTTGAGTCAAACGAGGCTAAATCAAGCTTCACTCCACACTCAATAGAGCTGACATATAGCAACACATCACTCAAAGCCACTCACGCCTATGCGGTCTTCGTGTCAAGCACCGAGGAGGCCAATCCAACTGTCTTGAGCCGTCAGGGCAGCAAAGGAACCTTCAATGGATACTCCGATTCCAAATATGTGGGTTCACAGCTCACTATTGATGACATTCAGCTAATATACTAATCTGACTTACAATGAAAACAAAGATATATTCACTCTTCGTGATGATGATGATGTCGGCAGTGATTTTCACAGGCTGCGATGACACATGGAAGCCTGGAGACTATGAATTTGCCAAAAACACAGGCGGCGTATCACTGACATCGATAGATGTCGACATCGACGACAATCCAAACGTGGTGTCACGCTCCACGATCGACACATCTGACTTCCTGGTGACAATCACCGACAAGGCCACAGGTAAAACAGCATCGTTCAACAATCAGGAGTGCTCATGGACTTATTCTGAGATGCCAGAGGTGTTCACACTGCCAGTAGGCACATATACAGCGTTTGTGGAAAGCCACAAACAGGAAAAGGCAGCTTGGGCAACTCCCTACTATCAAGGTTCTGCAGATTTTGAAATCAAGGATGGAGAAATCACCTCGATAGGCACAGTGGTATGCTCATTTGCATCCGTAAAAGTTTCAGTCCGCTATAGCGAAGCGCTGAAAAAAGTGATGAGCTCCGACTCAGAAGTAAACGTTGTGTGCAACGATGAAGGTGCGCTCACATGGACTTCGGCCGAGACCCGCGCCGGATATTTCGAGGCAGTGGACGGCAGCACCACTCTCATCGCTACATTCAACGGCACAGTCCAGGGCCAGTCAGTCACCAAAATCAAAGAGTTCACCGACGTGAAAAAGGGTAACTACTACATAATCACCTTCACACTTAAAAGCGGAGACTCGACAGTGCCTGACGAATTCGGCAACATAGACCCAAACGGAGGCATAACTGTTGATGCCGGCATCGAAGAAACCGACGAAGCCGGCAACATCAACCCAGGTGATGACCCAGACACCCCTGCTAACCAGCGTCCCGGAAATGAGGAATGGCCTGACGATCCCGAACAACCTGAGAATCCCGATGACCCCAAAGACCCCGACACAACTGACGCAATCAAATTCACGAGCACCACATTGAAGCTCGGCGAAGAGAATTCAAACGACCCGTCTATCTCACCAGCAGTCGTAGTAATCGCTGCCAAGGATGGCATAGCCGAACTCAACGTGAAAATAACCACAGACAATGCCAGCTTTGAAGAATCGGTCAGCGGACTTATGCCAATGGAATTTGACCTCGCCAATCTTGACGATGACACTGCAGCCGCCCTTTCAAGCATCGGCCTCCCTGTCAACGATGAGGTCAAGGGCAAAACTTCTATAGACTTCGATATTACCGCACTCGCCCCGCTTTTGAGTTCATTCCCCGGCACCCACCGTTTCATAATCAGTGTGAAGGATGCGAATGGCGAGACGAACTCAGAGGTACTTAAATATATAGCTAAATAAAAATGAAAAGGTCATTATTATATATATGTGGCGGTCTACTTCTCGCCACAGCCACCACGGCATGCCGTGACGAGCAACTCCTCACAGATGGAGAAGGCAGCCTTCAGCTCACCACCTCTGTGATGTCGGATGTCAAAGTTGTGTCACGAGCTCTCAGCGCCGAGGATCAGGCCAAACTATGCAACACAGCTGTAATCTGGATTTCTGACCAGAATGGCAAACTCATACGTGAATATAACGGCATCGGCTCCGTGCCATCGACAATCCCCCTCTCCTCCGGCCATTACTATGCTGAGGCTTGGGTGGGTGACTCGGTGCCCGCATCATGGGACCAGAAGCACTATCATGGATATTATGACTTCGATATAACCCGCGGCAACACAACGCAGGTCAATCTGTCGTGCCCTATCCTTAACACTCTGGTGTCTGTGAAATATGGATCGACAGTTGCTGAAGTACTCGATGACTACACCCTCACTGTAGCTCTGAATGACGGTATCACCGACGATTCCCACTCGCTCACTTTCGTGGGCGACACCGATGCGAAAGGTTATTACATGATAAACTCCCGCACCAAGGGATTCAAGTGGACCCTGAGCGGCAAAGAGAAAAACGGCACACCCTTCACCAAATCAGGTGAATATGTCGACGCCAAAGTGGCTGAAGCCCCATTCCTCAGCCACACCACTGAATACGTATTCAATATCAAATATGATTTCAGCGGCGATATAGAAATCGGTGGTGCTTACCTCTCGATTGATGTAATTCCCGAACCTGTAGAAGGCACTGAAGAAGAGGTGCTCATCACACTGGCCCCAACCATCCAGGGCACTGACTTTGACATCGAAAGTCCGGTGATGGGCGAACCCGGCAATGTGGGGCGTAAATCGCTGCTCGTATCCGGCTCATCGCCACTCACATCGGTAGTTATCGATAGCGATGTGCTTATGGACCTCACAGGCTACCAGAACTATGACCTCCTGACAATGGATGCCAAGTATATACCGGCACTTAACGCAGCCGGAATAAACTTCGCCACATATAATGCTGACAATAATGTTGAGACAGATAAAGCCAACATCACTAAAATGCGTATCAACCTGGAGAACGAGCTCACTGCTACACTTCCTGTAGGGGACTATACGTTCACCATCACCGCAACTGACCAGGAGGGAAAGACCAACACCTCAACCTTGACTCTCAGCATCTCGCAGGCACCTGTCATACCGACTCAAGCTGCGCCAGCTTCTATCACCTACACCTCCGCCACACTCAAAGGCACAGTGCTTTCAACCGGGGCAGAGAAATATGGTTTCGAGGTTCGCAAATCGGCATCTTCACGAGCATACGAGGACTGGACATTCGTAGAGGCTACCGTGAATGGTTCTGAGATGGCCGCAGAGGTTTCAGGACTTGAAATCGGCACTGAATATGAATTCCGCGCAGTGGCTGACGACTTCAAGTCAGTACAAATCGTATCGTTCAGCACTCTCAACGGCCCGCAGCTTCCCAATGCCGGATTTGAAAGCTGGCAGGACAGCAGCTCACCCTATCTAATCTACGGTGCAGGTGAGGCAATTTTCTGGGACAGCGGTAACCATGGATCTGCCACAATGAGTAAGAATGTGACTCTGCCTGACAATTCTATCAAGCACTCAGGCTCACGCTCAGTGAAACTCTCTTCACAATTCGTGGGTGTAGGCCTGCTCGGCAAGTTTGCAGCCGGAAACATCTTCATCGGTGAATATCTTGAGACCCAGGGAACAAATGGTGTTCTCGGTTGGGGCAGGAAATTTGACTTCCCTGTGATTGATGGAGTAAAGCGCACACCCAAGGCTGTAAAGGGATATGTGAAGTATACACCTGTCGCTATATCAAGCAAAGACTCGTCAGCTCCGGCCGAATATGTCAAAGGTGACATGGATAAGGGTATAATCTATTTCGCCACCTTATCGGAAGATGCCATCAACGCTAAAAATCAAATAAACAGCGATAACAGCAAGTATGACTATCCGGTGATAGTTCGCACCAAGGAAGTACAGTTATTCGACAAGACAGCACCCTACGTGCTTTCCTATGGCGAATTAATCCTCACTGAGGCCACAGCGGGTAGCGGAATGATCGAATTCACCATTCCTGTAACCTCAACCAACTCAGGTGACCCGATCTACATAATGCTTGTAGCATCCGCGTCAAAGGGTGGAGACTACTTCACCGGTGGTAACGGTTCGACAATGTGGCTTGACGATATCGAACTCGTATATTAATAAATTACAACTCCGCATTTGCTATAAAGGAGGTCGTGTATTTACACGACCTCCTTTACTTTGTTATACCTAACCTACAGAATTATATTCCACCAGAACGCAAGGGGAATCTGAGCCATATACATACCATAACACAGTGTCTGCACATCACAGGATCGCTATAGATTGACTCCAATATAATTGCTGCAATCCGCTTTATGATTGAGGCCAGACAAAAGCATCGAGGGATATATAAAAAAACTGGCCGCTTCTCACGAAGCAGCCCTTTTTCTGTTTAAACACTTAGCATAATTCACGATTTATCTTCACATAAAAGCAATTTGAATGCAAATCCATTAACTGATTAAAATTTTACACATCGCAAAGTTACAATACAAACCTCACATATTTAGACACAATCAGAGCAAATATAAGTGTCCTATCAAAGATATTTTAACTACTAACCTAATTCCCAATTAAATACAAAATACAAAACCAATGATATATCTAAACTCATATATAGAATATGCAGCCTAATTTTTTATATAAAAACCAACTCTTATACACCATAGTTCCGTACAATTACCCCTCCTGTCATCTGACATCCACACATCGAGTCAGATGACAATGTCAAGGAATAGGTAAAGGGATATGGCACAAAAAAAGAGCGGCCTTCATCACGAGGGCTGCTCCACACAGAATCTAACGTAGTAAAATTTTCAATCTAACTTAAAAACAAATCTTTCTTACCTATTATATTTTCCGAATTAACAATAATTCTTCTCTTAGACCTATCAGTTATTCCAGTAGGGTTTGACACCCTGTTTTATTATTTCTTTTATTATTATAACGCAAAGTTAAAGGGTTTTTCACACGAAAACAACCCTACTTTCGTACAATCTAAACGATATAAATAAAATCAAAACAATACACCATTGTAAATCAGCAAACTAACACATGCGTTAATTACCGATAATATAAACAAAAATTACGCTTAAAATCTAACAACCGGTAGAATTTCAAGCGTAATTGCTATTGGTATTTTAACTATTCCGGAATCTTTAGCCCTCCACGTCGATTGTCCCGATCTTCATGACGTCGGCCTCGAAAGTTTCACGATTGAGAGCCTTGTTGCGAAGCTTATTACAATAGGTATATATCGTGTTAAGCGACAACCCGAGAAAGCGTGCTACCTGTGCAGTATCCTCTACGCCCAAGCGAGTGAATGCGAGGATACGCAATTCAGTAGTAAGGACGTTAGGTGCCGGAAGTGAAACCTGTTTGTCAGGCATCAATAGTTTATTGACATCCTCAATGAAAGTGGGATAGACGTTAAGGAACGAGTCGTCAAAGATATCGTAGAACTTCGTGCGCTGCTCATCAATGACTTTACCGGCCTTAATAAACTGTAACAAGTCATCAATCTGCCCTGCGGTAATCTTACGACGACACACACGGTTGAAGTCCTCCAGACTTTCCATATAGCTCGAGCAAAGGTTCATGAACTGGGCTATGTAGGTCTCCTTGGCAAGGTTGGCAGTCGCGAGTGATTGCTTCACCCTCACCATCATCTTCATTTCGCGCCTATTTGAAAGGTAGGACCTCACAAGAAGAAGGATAGCCACACCAAGACATACCACCAAAAGTGTCATGAACATGAAACGGCGTTGATTGTGGCTCTCCATATCTTTTGAGACAGGCATCAGGGCCTCGGATATCATCATAGCGTTCATCTTAGCATTGGACTTCAGGGCATTTTCGAGCGCAATGGAGAGGTAATTATGAGCCCTTACGATGTCATGCTCGAGATAGAGGATGTTGCCGAGGCGGAGCAATGCTGTGCCGTGGCGATTTGTTCGATATATATTAGCCAATGCCCCAAGCGCGAAATATCGTATTGCGTCCTCGTGCTTTCCATGTTCGGCATAATACTCACCCAACATGGTCACAGCAAGTGGGTATTCATAATCATGGATGTCAGCCTTGTCAAGGATATCGTTTAGCATAGCCACATGCAAAGCTGTCTTCCCCTCGCCAAGATATATAAGAGATTGGCACAGAAGATATGGAAGTGTTCCGGGCTCACGAGTCTCAATCTCTTTTCGGGCAAACTCAAGACCATCCTCAAGGTACCGTCCATTGACGGCTGCAAACGGATAGAATGCCGACATGGTGAAATTGATTTTTCGTCCGGCATCGTAAAAATAACTCAGGTTTTCAGGATATACGCCGACCTGACGCACATGTTCCAAAGCCTCCAGGCCATCATGCACTGCGCCAAGCTTGCGAAGCTCACGAGCACGAAGGATTATGAATCGCTGTGTCAACACAGAGTCACCAATCTCCCTTCCAAGATTGAAACCGCGGGTATAATAGACGATGGCCGAGTCAGCGCTCAGACCGTTACACGCGAGGCCCATCTCAAAATAGAGGGATAGTTTCTCGCGATTGTCCTCAGTATGGTTGATAAGTGAACGTAATGAGTCGACACGATGATGCCGGACGGCCACGTACCCTTCGCGTGCCTCCAGCTCTTTGTCAAGGAGCTTAAGCAGTTCGCCGGTTGACATGTCAGACTCCATCCCTCGGACAGGAATGTCACAGCAAGCGAAGATAGCACAGAAAATACCAAGAAAGAATCGTTTCATTCGAGGTTCGTAGGGTAAAAATAGTTACTATTGAATGTGATGTCAGGAGGAATATCAGGCACCCCTATGAGATAAATCTATGCAAAGATAAGGCGAAAAAATTTTCGTTCAAAAAATAACGCCGTGACGACTCTTAAAAAAACTAAAAAGTAGCCACATTGGAGACGATAGAAAGGCCGCGACATCATGTGGATATAACACACGATGCCGCGGCGATGATTTGCCAGACTCTCCTACCCTATTACATGACTCTGATCAGAGTCCCTCCTGAATGGGCTGAAAGTTGGGGAGCATATTGGCTCTGCACAGTGGCAATGCCCGACGTAAATGTACCGGCATTGTTCACCCACATGTCATAAGTGAGCAGATAGGTTCCTCTTGGAAGATGTGTTATGAAGAATCGAGTGGATGCATCACGATTCTCACGATAGAAATAGATTCCTTCCGCCACAATCGGCTTAGGGAGCTGTTCAACCGGTTCATAGCATGCAGGACGGTCATCAATCACCGTCACATAATCCATATCGCGGTCTGCACGGATGGTAAGCTGCACCTTCACCTTGTCACCGACCTTTAGCTGCGAGGGCTCTACTGTCTTAACACCTTGCGGAGTGGACTCTTCGAGGAGAAGGTGTTTGGTCACGGAGAGGGCATCACATCCAGCAGGCTCAACACGTGTCATGGAGTCGGTATATTGATAATAGACGGCTCCCCAAGTCGGGGTATCGGAGTTTCTCGCCACATTCAATTCCGGCTTTACTCCGGCATCCACAGAAACCGGCACTCTGAAATAGCCTGTGGCTTTTTCCACTGCTGAAGGTGCCACATCCACACCATCAAATTTCACTTCGGCCCCTGACTCAGCGGAAATCCATGACTTTGAGGTAGATAGAATGGAGGCTATGACAGAGGATGTGGTGACAGATGTGCCCCAATCCTTAGCCTCCTTCTGGAGTATCAGCCATTGACGTATCCTATCTATATCCTTGCATCCCGGCTCTACCACAGCAAAGGCATCGAGGACGATAGAGGTGGCTCCGATTTTGCCTATCGACCAAACCGTCATGTTGTCAAGCGATGGCCACCACATACCCTTCTGCGGAGTATAGGTGGAGTATTCCCTCAGCGATTCTAACAGTTTGGCAGCAAGTGTGGGATAGCCATGCGAATTGAGGATGAGGGCTCCTTGAGCCTTACGCAGCACGTCATATTTTTTCCAATCACGCACTATCGTCTGGACTGTGGCCGAAATGGCCTCGGTCGCACCTGCCGACTTGACAAATCCTTTCAGCCGGTCACGCATCAAGACGTAGGTGGCATAATTTCCGTTCTTATACTTTCTATAATTGCTTCCTACAGCCTTATCCATGAAGCCGATGGCATCGGTCATCATCGAACGCAGTGATTTATCCTCGGGAAGATATCCCATGGAATAGAGACTGCCAAGCAGCATCAACACATTCTCGGTGACCCATTCGGATGACTCCTGCGCCTGGGAATACCATGCCCAACCGCCGTCAGGCCGCACCAGCTTTTGAAGAAGTGCAATATTGGCCTTAAAGGTCCGGTCCACTGTCTTCCTGTCAAACAGCAAGGCAAGACGCGTCATACGCTCGGTGTCCGACTTGGCATCAAGCATCCATGGTGTGGCCGAGAGAAGGATGGTCTTAAGATCGGCGTTCTGATCAAGCATGGAGGTAAGCATGGCTTCCGACTTGTCGCTGGCAGCCCATTCGGCAAGTATTTTCTCAATAGAGGGGTTATCACGGAGAATTCCCACAGCTACCGCAGCAGAGAAAATCGATGCGGCAGCTTCATTGGCCGTTGAAGCCTCGCAGTCAAGAATCCCCGGAAGAGCCGTCACCACATACCAGACAGGATTCTCGCAAAACTGCAACGACACCTTCGCTCCCGAAGGCACAGCCGGAAGTGTGGATGAATATGTAGCACTGTCAGGTGACATATAGAACGGATATGTGTCAATCACCGGTGTGACAGCAGGCAGGATAGGCAGAAGAGCCTGTTCGCCATCGGCAAAACAAGCAGTGGAAGCCTTGACACGATAACCAATGAAAGGAGCATCAGAAGGAGCTCTGAGCATGAATGGCACAGCTATGTTACCTTTTGGCGACAATGTGTCGGTGTGCTCACGGCTATCAATAACCGAACCATCAACAGGATTGAAAATCTCAACAAGTGTACTGATTGTCTGCACGGAGTCAGTGGCATTCATCACAGAAGCCATCACTGCCACCTCATCACCGGCACGCATGAAACGAGGAAGATTTGGCTGAACCATGACAGGCTTTGAAGTGACCACATCGGCTGAGAAATTGGTTGACAACAACTTATCGGTATAAGCTATGGCCCGGAATCCCCATGTTGTATTTGCATCAGGCACCTTGAATGAAAACGTGAGATTACCGTCAGAGTCAGTGGTAAGCGAGGGAGCGAAGAATGCCAGCGGCACTTCACTCTCCCGATATGTGAAGGGTGTCTCCTGCTCCACGCCGGTAGAATCATCGGCAGGAGCGCTTCCTCCAGCGGTTGTCATGCCGCTGTCGAACGATGCATTAGCCATATCAGCGACGACCAGAGCTTCCTCCTCGGTCTCATCAGCCATCTCAGCTTTGGCCATCATCTTAACAGCTCCCAGGCCACGCACACGGATGGAGGAATTAGCATATCCTAACCTATAATTCCGGTTGCCAAGACCATATCCGTAGGTGTTAAAATCAGGGAGACCCAGAGCAGGACATACTGCTCCCTTTTTCCTTGGAAGCGCGTAGAATGATGATGACATGGAGCCTAACGCAGGACTATCCCATGCGAAATTATATCCATAACCATCCCTATAGGGATTAAATCTCCATGCAGTAGAGGCAATCGCATCAATGGCACGATTGTACATATCGAGCACAACGGCTGACTTCTTGCCTTCACCGGTCTCATCGGTCACCTTGAATGTCCATGTTTCTTCAGAACCGGGGATAAGCCTATCGCGGAACGACTCGATGGTGAATTTCAGTTTAGGAGATGGAACGTCACGACGGACATCGACTGTCAGAGAGGCTTCTCTGTAATGCCCTACGGCACCTATTGTCATCTTTGCCTCATTGACATCCTTAGGGAGCTTGAACGCGTAATGACGCATTCCTGCCGGAGCTTTTACCCATTCACGCGACAGAATCTTCTCTGATGTCCATATAGTGACAAGCAGATGGGTGTCACAATCCACGGCATAAAGCCAACGTGCATTTCCTGCCGCGTCGGCATTGACCATAGATACCGGAGACCACAGCAGCGTCCCGGGAACCGGTGTAACTGTGTCGTCGGCACGATAAATCACCACTGACTGCTTCAAATCGGAAGCCAAGTCCTTATCAGCCAATGAGAATAGGATGTCATAACGCCCGGAAGGAACTGAAGAGAGGTCCACATCGGACTTGCCGGCAGCCAATGTGCCGGAAAGTATGATAGTGGAATCGCGTAGTACAGAATAGTTAACAGGCACCGGAACCACGGAGTCGAGGTAATTGACCACTTTCACATGCAGGTCCACCCGACCGGCACTGACGTTGACATTCTCAGGCATTGATGCCTGGATCTGATAACGTGTACCAGTCATGAACGATGTTGATGCCTGGTGAGTCTCTCCGGCAATTGATGTGACAGAAAGTGTGGCCGAGAAGACACCTCCAGGTATAGGTGATGTGGCAAGCACCGAAGCAGGCACTGTTATCTCAAATTCGCCCTCCGCATTTGTCACAGCCGAAGCTGTGTAGAACGAGATGTTGCGTGAGCCACGCCACCACCATCGCATCCACTGGCTCACTCCAAGGTCAAGAGAGACTGTTGCGTCAACAAGCGGGAATCCGGTATAAGTGGCTGCCTTACCACGCAGAGTGACGTCGCCAATGGCCGGCACATCGCGCTCCACAGGTTGCAGCTCGACACTGAAAGTAGGGAATTTATAGTCGGAGACCTCAAACTCCACCACACGCCCACTTCCGGCAACCTCGATAAAGACTTTGCCTGTAAGAATGTCGTCAGGAATAAGGAATGAGCCATGCACACGTCCGAATAGATCAGTCTTTCCTTTTGAAGAGGAAAGCTCTGTGCCGGTAATATGACGTATCACAACATCCACCTCCTTATCAGCAAGTGGACGCGTGTAATTACCTTTGTATTCATAGCAAATGGCCACCCACTCCATGCTGTCGCCAGGATGGTAGACCGGAAGAGAGGGATAACCCACGGCTGTGGTCTGCCATACGTCATTAGGCCTGTAGTCGTATGCATAGACATTCTTGGGTGCCGCGTAACGGTCATTGCCCTTGGAAGCGACAACAACACCGTTGGAGCTGTAGGCCAACATACCATCCGTGTCAGTCAGCCCGAGGTTGGAAGATGTGGCTGCTGATCTGGAATTTCTCTTCCAGAGCGTCAGGGCCGCACCACCCACAGGTGCACCGTCAACAGCATCCAGCACCCATAAATGATGCTCATCGAAATGAGAAGAGGCTATGGTATAGGCCGACACATGTATTTTCTGATACCAGTCACGTGAGGCGCTTTTGCCGTCAACCACAGGGATGGCTATGTAATTTCCTTTGCGAGGGAAAGTGTAGTCAACCTTCACAGTGCATTCAAACGGCACTCCTGTCTGTGATGATTTGACCGGCAGAACAGCCACAGGTGCCTGCGCAGGCAATCCAGGCTGCTCATAGTCGGAATTGTAAAGCGGAGCCGATGACACATCGTAGATGTATATATCAGCCTTCTCCAGGTTACTGAGCTTGACCTCAAAGGTGATTGGTGCATCCGGCTGAACAGAAGTAGGATGGGATACAGAGACCGATTTGGCTGCAATGTCCGCCTTCATGTTAAGGAGACAGTCATTGCGCCAATAGGCAGGAAATGAGGTGAGATTGCGGTTTATGGCTTCATATAGCCACTTTTTCTTCGCCATGTCATCGGTCATCATAGCTATGAGGATGTCGCCGGAATAATCGGATGTGCTGTATTCCTCATAGAGGTCACGCAGTAAATCCCACTCCCGGTCAGCAGCGTTGATGGCAGCGTCGGCAGGCATATAGACACGATTGGCAATGAATGCAATGCGCTCGATATCGGTGTGAATCAACGGAGCAGGCCGACCGGTATGCAGACGCAGGAGAGATGCGTATATGTCAAGAATGCGCGTTGCTATTTGGTCGTACCGAGGGAATGGGGCCTGCAGATACAGGTCATGACGCGTCAGGAGCCCCCATGAGAACAAGGCTGAGGAGCGACCGCAACTGTTAAGGACACTGATACACTGAGTGGCCACGAAATCATAGAGAGTAGGATAATATATGTAGGTCTGACGCGAGGTCGCAGAGGTGTCACCGGTGGTGATGACCGAAGAATATTCGCTCAAAGGGACGCGCTGAAGCTCCGGAGCCAAGGCAAGGGCCGAGTCGACAAGCGAGCAAATTCTGGCTCTGAACTGATCGCCGCTCCACTCGGAGCAATCAGCAGGATATGGCTCCAAAGGGAGACTGCGTGAGTCATATACCCAACGCTGGCCTCCATAAATGGCGGCATAGATTTTAGCCTGTAACGTGTAGAGAACTCCCCGGAGAGCATTGTCGGAAGTGGAGGATGCGACCTCCGCGATGCGATTAAGGGCTGCCGTAGTGGTGACCGAGTTCTTGTCGACGAGCTGCTCGGCCACATAGTAGTTAAGCAGATCACGCGTGACGGCCGGAGCGTCGTTTTTTTCAAGAGCCAAGGATAGATCGGCGAGAGCCTGTTTGCTCACAGTCTTAGGGAAAGCAAAGTCGGGAGCCTTGGGTGATTCAGCGTGTACACTCATAAAAGATAGAAACATAAGGATGGCATATAGGACCAGTTTGCCACAGTCAAAACGTATACGCATGCTTGAAACAGGTAAATGGTTAGTAGATATATGACAAGAGGTGACGGATTCATGGTCGCCACCTCTATCAGTTAATTTTGTTATGTCGAGTATCGGAAACGCGGATATGACAAGGCGCCGTGAGCTTTTATTTATTGCGACGGCGGTGTTGCTTCATGAGCTCGCGGGTGAAATCACGCTCCGCATCCTTTAGCTTGAAGAGCTGGCGTGAGGATAGAATCCCCTTGTACTCTTTGAAGTATCTCATCTCTATTTCATTCTCACGTCCTTTAAGCTCATAAGCGGCTTCGGCAGCCTTCTCATATTCAAGGTCAGTGGCCTTGTCGCCTTTCTTGAGGGTCTGGCGGTAGAGTTGCTCCGACTCCTCCTGCGCGCGACGTATCTCCTCGTCCATGGAGTTATAGAGTGGGAGAAACTTGGCCCGCTGCTCATCGGTCAGCTCGAGCTTCTTGGCTATGAAGTCATTCTTATATTGCTGGATTTCCTTCATCCATGATTCACGCTCACGCTCGGAAGGGCGCTGCTGCGCAACTGAGTCACAGGGTAGGATGAGAGCGGAGAGAATCAATGCAAGTAGGAAGGCGACCTTTTTCATAAGTCTACACTATTAGAATTAGGGGGGAATGGTAATAAATCGAAGATAAGTTGCCCGGGAGAGCTTCAAGGGCAGTAGAATTGATGATGTTGATTATGTACTTATACGTGTATGTCAGATTTCGGAGAAAGGGAACTCGGGTGCGTCAGGAGTAGACGGGGCCTCGTAGAGGGTATCGTCAAGGAATTCGTCCTCTTCGTAGGATGCAGGAGAGAATCCGGTCTCGTAGAGGTCCTCCATCAACTGATAGTCGATTATCTCACCTTCGTTGATGAAGTATTCGTTGATGAAATGGTCATTGTCAAGGGCAGCAGTCATGACCGGATTGTTCTCGATCGAGAGACCAGATGAATCGGGACGCATCAGGTCAAACATCTTCATCATACACCATACGCCCATGAACATGGCGGCGAGATAGAGATAGGGACGCACACGTTGCCACACTGAGCGCGAAAGCACCTTAGGCTGGGGCTTCTCCCACTCCTGCTGCGGCAGTGAAGCGGCCATCCTTGCTGCAAAATCGTCGAAATAGCCGTCAGGGACAGTCATTCCGTCGTTATGGTTAACTTTTTCGAGAATATCTTTCATTGTTTTTGAGCTTATTATTGACAAAATCCCCACTTGCTGTCGCATCAGTATTGTGGCATCAACGTGGCTTTGTATAGGTTTAGACTGACATTATTAATATAGGTTTAATCGCTATCCTCAAAAAATTGCTCTATTTTTTTCACGGCAAGATGGTAGGAGGCCTTGAGGGCACCCACTGATGTCCCGAGTATTTCGGACATCTGTTCATACTTCATCTCGTCGTAGTAGCGCATATTGAACACAAGCCTTTGTTTTTCAGGGAGTGAAGCGATGGCCTCACGGAGTTTTCGGGCAAGTGTGTCACCGTCTATTTCGGTGTCGGCCTCAATGAGGTTTATGAGGTGAGACTCCTCGTCGTCAATCGACAGCCCGAGGCGTTTTCGCTCTTTCTCGAGGAATGTGATGCTCTCGTTGATGGCAATCTTGTGGAGCCATGTCGAGAGGCGTGCATCACCCCGGAAGTTCTCGATGGACTGCCATGCTTTCAGGAATGTGTTCTGGAGCAGGTCGTTAGTATCGTCGTGGCTCTGGACCATTCGGCGAATCTGCTTGTAGAGAGGCTCGGAGTATTTCTTTATGACCTCGCCAAAGGCCTCACGGCACGTAGAGGGGTCCCTCAGACGCGCTACAAGGTCACGGTCATCGATTTGAGTCTCAATTGGCATAGCCTTAAAATGATTAATTCAACTTGACAAATTTAATAAAATTATCTTAACCGGGCACAATTTTATTTCATAATTGTTGTTAAGTAATAATTACCCACATTAATATCAAACATTCATAAATATCCACATTTGTAATTACCATTATGGCAACACCTTCACTTGAAGCGATACTTATCGCTCTCGCTCTGACGCTGCTGGCCGGCATGTCGACCGGCGTTGGGGCTATGATGTCGCTGTTTGCCAAGGCTGACAGCAAGAAGTTTCTGGCCGGAGCCTTGGGATTTTCGGCCGGTGTGATGCTCTACGTTTCGTTCCTTGACCTCATTCCGCTCTCGCTCGAGGATATAGCCGAGGTCATACCGGGAAAGGCGGGTGAAATCTATGTCACACTGGCATTTTTCGGTGGCATGGCTGTGATAGCGCTCATCGACTGGCTTATCCCGGAGGATGAGAACCCACACGAGCTCAACCGCCACGACGAGGGCAACAACAAGCATCTTAAACGCACCGGCACGATGCTTGCTCTGGCCATAGGCATACATAATTTCCCGGAGGGTATGGCCACGTTCGTGTCGGCTCTCGACGGTCCGGAGGTGGCTCTGCCGATCGTGATAGCCATAGCCATCCATAATATCCCTGAGGGAATAGCTGTGGCGGTGCCTATCTATCATGCCACAGGCGACCGCAAGAAGGCTCTGAAATGGTCGACTATCTCGGGGCTGGCCGAGCCTCTGGGCGCTCTGGTGGGAATGCTTTTCCTGCTCCCCTTCTGGTCACCGACGGTCAACTCGCTGCTGATAGCTGCCGTGGCCGGTGTGATGGTCTACATCTCTGTGGACGAGCTCCTCCCAGGCGCGGAGAATTACGGACACCACCACATAGCCATCGGGTGTGTGATACTTGGCATGGCGCTTATGGCACTGTCGATACTGATGTTCTAACCTTCCCGGACAGTAATAAAGTCAGCCCGGATATGACTGTTGATGCAGGCATATCCGGGCTATCATTTCGTAGGGGGGTAGATGGCGTCAGCTTTTGGCGTAGGAAAGGATTGTAGGGCTTTCGATGTTGACACCATACTGTGCGGCACGCTCCAGGATTGCTTTTGCCAGACGCGGCTTGAGGTCCTCGGGGCAATATCTGAAGTAGGCTTCCGCCGCACGCACGTGGGCTGCGTCGGGCATCGGATACTCCCGGCGTTCGGGGAGACCGAACACGCTGTCGGGAAGATCCTTGCGTTCGTCGTAAGAGATTACGTCGCTCATTTCGGAAGTTGCTTTAAGTGATTAGAGATTGAAGCGGAAACCGACCTGGAGGAGGCCCTGGGCGCCATAGCCGAGTTCACCGAAGATTGAGGCAGAACGTGAGAGGCCGACCTCTGCTCCTAAGGGTGACGCCTGGAATGCGAAGTAGCACTTGTTGACTGAATCGTCGCCATAAGTGACGTGTGAGATGTCCACACCAATGCCGAGATGGCCGTAGAGGGTGACGATGCTGTTACGGTAATAGTTGTAGCGGCCGTTGAGCATGAGGACATGGTAATACACGTTGTCGTCAGAATGCTTGAAGCTTGCGCTTGAGAAGGTGTAGGAAGCTCCGAGATAGAAGCTGGGTGCCACTTTGAAGTTGACGCCTGCAGTGAGGGCTCCCCATGCGTTGTTCACTTTACCTCCGTCGTGCATGTCGCTGTTGTCCATCTGTGTGTAGCCTCCATAGCCGATCTGGAACTGTGCACGCTGAGCCTGGGCTCCCACTGCCATCCCGAGGACGGCAACCATGATAAGTAAAAATTTTTTCATCATAAATAGTTTTTATAAGACATAGAATTTATCAGTCATAGTGAGGGCTGAACGTATCGCTACGCGTGTGAAACGAAAAAAGAGGAACGTAGACTCGTTCCTCCTTATAACATTTATGATGTGTGATTTGTTTCTGGTTGGCCAGGACGGCTACCGGATTAATACCAGTTGACACCGTTGGCAAGCGATGAGCGCTTGTCGTATTTGAGGTCGGCAAGGAGCGACGACTTGACCGAGATGTGGAAGTTGTAGCTCTTGTAGGGCCCTACCGGGACGAAACTTGCCCTCATGGTGAAGCAGTGCATGTCGCGCGAGATGTTGCAGTTCATGTAGGCGAGCTTATGGGTGTCGAAGTTGTAGCTTGCGGAGAATCCGAAGTTCCAGTTGGCGGTGGGCCTGATGTTGCCCGAGAACGAGAGGTTCTGTGTGATCTTGCCTTTATACTCCATCTTGTCATAGTCAAAAGCTCCGTAGCCGTAGTTGACGGAATAGTTGAGGGTGAGATTCCATGGGACTGACCATTTCATGTAGCCGTCGTCGTTCATCTCCACGCCTGAGTTTTTCTTGTCGTTGGAACTTTTGCGTGTGGGGCTCTGATAGTCGGAGGTGGTGTCAGCGAAGTCCTGATCCTCGGTCTCGTTCTTTTTGCTTGAGGAGTTCTGGTTGGAATTCTCATTCTTACCTTTGCCGAAGAGGTTCTTGAAGGTGTCGTTGTTGAACGTATAGCTGAACGATGTGCCGGTGCTTGAGAGCTTGCCCCAACCTTTGCCCTGGGAGATGCGCAGTTTGTTGACGCGCACAGGGTTGCCGGCTGCGTTGAGGGCGTAGGTGTATACGTCCCAAGTGGCCGAGAGGTTGAGGTTGAAGTTCTTGACAAGTCGGAGCATTATCGAGGTGTTGAGGTTGGACCAATTCATCGAGTCGGCTGCGAAGTTGTAGCTCTGAGAGAGTGTCAGGTTCTCGATGAGCGAGATTTTCTTCTCGCCGATCGAGTCGTTGTCGGAACGGACTTTCATCTCAAGGTTGTTGGCCAGTGAGACACTCAGCGCGCCTGTCTTGCCCTGCCCCGGGACTCCGAAGAGGGTGTTGGGGAAGTAGGAGTAGGTACGTGTCTGCATCTCGCCCTGCGCGTTGGGATACTGGTAGGAGCCGTAGTAACCGAAGAACGGTGCGCCGAAGTCAGGAGCGCCGGAGAAGGAGATGGTGGGGGTCATGACGTGGCGTATCATCTTCACCTTGTTGCCGAGGAAGGGAAGCGGACGGAAAAAGCCGTAAATCTTGGTGTCGAGCGCCACGGATGCCGAGAAGTCCCAGACGTTGTAGAAATTATAGGTGGTGTCGAGGACTTCGGCTGATGAGTTGGGGTCCCATTGACGACGCACCTTCGAGGTATACATTCGGTCGGTAAGGTTGACCGAGGGGGTCACGTTGAAGTATTTGAAGAGGTTGAAGGTGGCCGAGATGGGGACTGAGTGCTTCATGCCGTTACGCCAGTCCTTGATGAGGTTTTTCTTGAAGAATTCGTCCTGTTTCGAGGTGAGTGAGTTGTTGAACTGTCCCGAGTAGGAGAGTTTGATTTTCTCATACCATTTTTCCTCGCCCACGGCACGTTTGCGCTTGAAGGGGTAGACCTGCGACATGGTGAGGGTGAAGTTGGGGAACGACACCGAGAGTGTGGAGTCCTGTGTGCGCTGCGAGACGCTGGCGGTGGTCGAGATTGACCACTTCGAGTTAGGGAAGCGGTAGGTCATGTTGACGGTACTGCTCTTGGTGTTCTCGGTGAACGCGTTGGAGTAGTAGGAGTTCAGGTCGTTGCGGGTGTAGCCGCTTGTGGTGAAGTTGACGCTCGCCGAGAGGCTCATGTTGGGGTTGGCCTTCGAGTCCTGGCTGTGTGACCAGAGTATCTGGAAGTTAGTCGACTTGGCGTAGTCGGGCATACCTTTGTCGCCGGTGATGGTCTTGAGGTATGAGAGGTTGAAATTGCCTGAATATTTGTAGCGCTTCACGTAGGCCGATGTGGCGCGGATGCCCCAGGAGCCCAGGGTGTAAATTTCGCCGGTGAGCGCGAGGTCGATATTGTCGTTTATGGCGAAGTAATAGCCGCCGTTGCTGAGGTAGTAGCCACGGTTGTAGTCATCGCCGAACGTGGGGAATATGATACCTGAAGAGTACTTTTCGGAGAAGGGGAAGTAGCCGAACGGCACGGCGAGAGGTAGCGGAAGGTCGGCGAGCACCATGTAGGCCGGACCTGACACCACGTCCTTGCCCGGGCGCACCTTGGCTTTGGTGAGCTGGAGGTAGAAGTGAGGGTGTTCGTGGTCGTCGCAGGTGGTGTAGCGGCCGTTCTGAACATAGAATGTGTTCTCGTCTATTTTCTTTGTCTGTCCGCCGGTGAGGTATCCTTCGCCCTGCTGGGTGATGACGTCGGTGATGTAGCCATACTCGGTCTTGAAGTTGTAACGCATGGTCTTTGCCTCGTAGGTGGTTCCCTTGTCGTTGAAAATGGGACTTCCCATGAGCTCGCCGACGGAGTCGGTGGTGCCCACGGCATAGACTGTGCTGTTCTGGAGATTCATCTCGATCTCGTTGGCGTCAAGCTTGATGTCGCCATACTCCACCTGTCCCTCGCCATACATGTAGGCCATGTTGCGCCCCACAAGCACCATCGAGTCCTTGGCCGAGAAGTCGACAGGGTTGTCGAGGTCCACCTTGGCGCGGACAATCTTGGAGCCTGCGGCAGCCGAAGGGGCTTCGATGCGGCGTCGGCTGAGACGGTTGCGGCGTGTGGAGTCGGGGGTTGCCGTGGCATGGGAGGATGCCGCAGCGAGCGTATCGGACGGAAGTTGCGGAATGGTGTCGGAATCGAGTGGTGTGACTACCGCGGCGGTGTCGGACGAGATGGCCGCGATGGTATCGGGGCCGGGAATGCCGACGGTGGTGTCGGGTGAGGCTACGGTGGCCGGGGCCGGTATCAGCAGCTCCACATCAGGCACGGTGTCGGGGTATTCGTCGACATTGAATGCGCCGTGGGTGGTGACAGGACGTGAGAATGCCCCTACCGAAAGGGCGCACAGCAGCACTAAGATGATAATATAGAGTTGAGACTGTCTCAAAGTCAAGTGTCGGATTAATTCACTGAGGTGGCCGGCAGTTGTGATGCTGGGTGAATGGACCTTATGCCTATTGCCGGTCGGAAAAACTCTGCAAAGATACTACATTCTCCCCAATTGACCAATAGCTGTAATATTTCTAAATGTTAAAGATAGATGCCCTGCGCCACATAGATTATATATCCCTCTCCCTCCCGGATTATATATCCCTCTCCCTCCCGCCGGCGCACCGGCATGTGAACCTCGGGCACCCCGGGGCGTTATTGATAGTATGAACACTCCTAATCCCAATACTACCCCTGGGCCCGGCAGGGACAGGATCCCGGCAGGGCAGATGCTCAAGGGGAACCTTTTCATCCTGATAGCCACCATCTTCTTCGGTGTCAACATCCCTGTGGTGAAGCTGCTGCTGCCTGAGTGGATGACGGCGATGGACCTGACGGTGTTCAGGCTCATGGGGGGCTGCCTGCTGATGTGGATAGCCTCGATGTGTGTGCCCACTCAGCGCATCAGGCGGTGCGACTGGCTCAGTATAGTGAGCGGAGGTGCCCTCGGCATCTTCTCGTTCATCTTCCTCTTCAACATAGCCCTCCACTACGGCGACCCTATCGACGTGTCGATCATCATGACGTTGCCTCCGGTGTTTGTCATCCTCATAGGCATACTCTTCCAGCACAAGCACACCTCGTGGCTCGAGATCGGAGGTGTGGCCGTGGCCTTCGCGGGGGCATTCCTCGTGATAGTCACGCAACACGCAGCGGCACATGCCACCGACAAGCTGCTGGGCGACCTCTTCGCGCTGGCGAGCACGCTGTGCTATGCCTTCTATCTCGTGGTGATAGAGAAGCCGTCACACACCTACCGGCCGCTGTCGCTGCTGCGGTGGGTGTTCCTGTTCGCGTCAATCCCTGCACTGTTGCTGTTGCCCAAGTTCCCCGGGGCGCCCATATTTCACCACGCCGCATTCGAGCCGTGGGCACTTGTGGGATTCATTGTGCTGTGTCCGACGTTCCTCGCTTATCTGCTCCTCTCGCCCGCCACGAAGCTCATAGGGAGCGAACTTGTGTCGCTCTACCAGTATCTTGTCCCTGTGGTGGCCATCATAGCCTCGATGCTGATGCACCTGGCCGTGCTCCACTGGGTCCAGGTGGTGGCCATAGTGATAATAGTGGGTGGAATGGTGATGACCAACGTGGCCAAGCGCCGCGAGGCCAGGCAGGGCTGACGCCACCGCTTGACGACCTGAGCGAAGTGACCGCCAAAAGGCCGGGATTCATGAATATTTGTTATTAAAAGGGCAGAAATTGTGAATATTTGAATATAATTTGTTAATTTTGCAAAGCAAAAGTAAGTTTTTGCCCCTCATGTAACAGTTCACACACTATAGTTCATAGAAATCTAATGTCACGTCAACACTTTGATTCTCTGGATTTTAAAATCCTGGAGATGCTCTCAAGCAACGCCCGAAAGCCTTTCCTCGAAATAGCCCGCGAGACCAACGTCTCGGGAGCTGCCATCCATCAGCGCATACAGAAGCTCACAGCTTCCGGAATCATCAGAGGGTTCGAGTCGATGATTGACCCGGCCGCCGTAGGTTACGAGACGTGTGCCTACATCGGTTTCATCCTGAACGACCCCACCAAGTTCGACGAGGTGGTCAAGCGCCTGCGCGAGATTCCCGAGGTGGTGGAATGCCACTTCACAACCGGCACATACGACATCTTCGCCAAGATATTCGCCAGGAACAACGCCCATCTCCTCGAGGTGATCCACAAGAAACTAAGCCTCGGACTGGGCCGCACCGAGTCGCTCATCTCATTCAAAGAGGTGTTCAAGCGCCCCATCCCCATCCTGGCCGAGAACATGGACTGACCTGCGGCAGGTAACGCATCAGTCGCCCCACAACATCCACCGTTACCCCACATCCACATTGATAGACAAAGAGACATTCGGCAACCGCAGCGCACTGTTCCACACCTTCGGGTGCAAGCTGAACTTCGCTGAGACCTCCACCGTGGCGCAACTGTTTGCCTCGCAAGGCATACAGCGCGTACAGGAAGGGGACACCCCCGACTATATCGTCATCAACAGCTGCAGCGTCACAGAGTTTGCCGACAAGAAGTGCCGCCAGGCCATCCGCTCGTTCGCACGCCGCTATCCCGAAGCCAAAATCATAGTCACCGGCTGCTACGCCCAGCTCAAACCCGACGAGATCACCCCGCTGCCCGGAGTGACCATCGTGGCCGGCAACGACCGCAAGCTACTGCTGGCCGAATACCTCGCCGCCGAGGAGAGGGAAGCCTCAGGCGCATCCGCCACCTACGTCACCCCGGCCAAGGATATACGCAGCTTCTCACCATCCTGCTCACGCGGAGACCGCACACGCTACTTCCTCAAGGTGCAGGACGGCTGCGACTACTACTGCTCCTACTGCACCATCCCCATGGCCCGCGGACGCAGCCGCTCAGGCTCCGTGGCCGAGATAGTGGAACAGGCCCGGCAGGTGGCCGCCGAAGGGGGCAAGGAGATAGTGATAACCGGAGTCAACATCGGCGACTTCGGCAAAGGCTCGGATGAGACGTTCCTTGACCTATGCCGGAGCCTCGACACCGTAGAGGGGATAGAGCGCTACCGCATATCCTCCATTGAGCCCAACCTGCTCACCGACGAGACCATCGAGTTCGTGGCCTCATCGCGCCGCTTCATGCCCCACTTCCATATCCCGCTCCAGAGCGGCTCCGACGAGGTGCTGAAGCTGATGCGCCGACGCTATGACACGGCCCTATTCCGCCACAAGATAGAGCGCATAAGAGCCGTGATGCCCGACGCCTTCATCGGGGTCGACCTCATAGTGGGAGCCCGAGGCGAGACCCTCGAGCGATTCGAGGAGTCGAAACGGTTTGTCGAGTCGCTTGACATATCGCGCCTCCACGTATTCACCTACAGCGAACGCCCCGGCACACGTGCCCTCGACATCGACATAGCCGTCAGCCCCGAGGAGAAACACCGACGCACACGCCAGATGCTCAGGGTGTCAGAGAAGAAACTGCGCGACTTCACAGCCCGCTTCATCGGCTCGCAACGCCCCGTCCTGGCAGAGCATCCGCGCCACGACGGCTCGATGGCCGGATTTACCGACAATTACCTCAGGGTCAACTTCGCCCCGCGGCCCGAACTGGCCAACACGGTGGTGCCGGTGAAGCTCACCGCCATCAGCGACATCGGCGAAGAGTCGGACGGAGAGGTGATGATATGAATCCACACACCCACGCCCCCTTGCAATGAAACAGGTAGCTGTAATAATCCTCAACTGGAACGGCGAGAAGCTGCTGCGCGAGTATCTACCCTCGGTGGTGGAGCATACCCCAGCTCTTCTGGCCGACGTGATAGTGGCCGACAACGGCTCGACCGACGGCTCCGTGGAGCTGCTGCGCAGCCAGTTCCCGACGGTGAAAATCATGGAGCTGGGTGAGAACCACGGATTCGCCCAGGGCTACAACCTCGCCATAGAGCGTGTGGCCGACACGTATAAATACACCGTCCTGCTCAACTCCGACGTGCGCGTCGACGACGACTGGCTCACCCCGCTCCACAGCTTCATGGAAGCCAATCCCAACGCCGGAGGAGCGCAGCCAAAGATACTTTCGGCCACAGAGCCGGAGCGATTTGAGTATGCCGGAGCCGCCGGCGGATTCATCGACGCCAACGGATATCCCTACTGCCGCGGACGCATATTCGACACCGTGGAGACCGACAACGGCCAGTATGACACCCCTCAGAAGGTGTTCTGGGCAAGCGGTGCCGCACTCATGGTGCTCAACTCGGCCTATATCGAGGCTGGAGGGCTCGACAAGGAGTTCTTCGCCCACATGGAAGAGATTGACCTGTGTTGGCGCATCCAGTTGCAGGGACGCGAGATATGGGCCGTCCCCGCATCCCACGTCTACCACCTCGGCGGAGGATCACTGCCCGCTTCCAACCCCAGGAAGACCTATCTGAACTTCCGCAACAACCTCCTGATGCTCCACAAAAACCTACCCTCGTCCACCCGCGCAGCCACCCTGCTCCGGCGCCGTCTGCTCGACACGATAGCATGGGCAAAATATGTGGTGACAGGCGATTTCGCCAACGCGGCCGCCATCTTCAGGGCCCACCGCGACTTCTCGCGCATGCGCACAGCTTACAGTGTCCATCCCAAGATTGACCTCCTGCACGGACGAAACAACATCCTTTTTGACTACTATATCCGCGCACGCCGGGTGTACTCCTCTCTGCAGAATTAATCTCTCATTTGCCATAGCCTTACCGTAGGATTCATTGTCTCATGTCTCATAATGAGACAAAATGAGACAAAATGAGACAAATGAGACAAATGAGACAAATGAGACAAATGAGACAAATGAGACAAACGCCCCGAAGAGGATGTATAACCTCCGCGGGGCGTTAATATATTCTTTGATTTTGGCGTTGATTTCTTCTTCTAATGTAAGATGCTTATCCGCAGGGCTCTGCATCAGCTCTTCTGCCCGAGGATTTCAGCAACGGCAGCTATGCGGTCGGCAGCAGTCTGATCGGGGCGTATAGGCACCACTGAGCCGTAGCCTCGCGCGAGCCAGTACTCGTCAGTGTCGGGATTGTCAGGTTCGTCGTTGTGAAACTTACCTGTGAGCCAATAGAAAGGTGTGCCGTGGGGAGTGGCATAATCGGCATACTCCTCTGTCCAGTTCCCTTTGGCCGCCCTCACCACTTTCAGTCCGAGAGGGGTGCAGTGGGCAGGGAAATTTACGTTGAGGCATATCCCCGAGGGAAGCCCTCCGGCCATCACACGGCGGGTGATGTCGAGGATAAAAGTGGATAGCGGTTCGAAATCGGCCATCGGCGAATGGTCGAGGATGGAATAGCCTATTGACGAGATTCCGAGTATACATCCCTCCATGGCAGCCCCCATGGTGCCTGAGTAGATGTTGTTGACAGCGGCATTGGAGCCATGGTTGATGCCTGAGAGCAGAAGGTCGGGCTTGCGGTCGAGAATGGCATGCATGGCGAGTTTCACACAATCCACAGGAGTGCCTGTGACGCTGTAGACCGGCGCACCCTCCATCTCGCCCCTGGTCTTTATCTCAAGGGGTGCGTTGGGTGTAAGGGCCGAAGATTTGGCCGACTGAGGTGTGTCGGGAGCCACCACGACGACATCGCCGAGGGTCACTGCCAGCGAGGTGAGATGATGCAGGCCACGTGCCCTGAAGCCGTCATCGTTAGTGATGAGTATGAGCGGACGTTTCGATTCCATAGGCTATCTATAGAGGGTGATTTCGTTGAATTTTCCACAAATTTACAACAAAATAGCAACTAAATACCCTCCCGGTTGTTAAATTTTTAGTACTTTTGACAATTAATTACGTTTCACGAACTAAAAATCATAATAGATCATGCAGATTCAACGTATCCAGACAGTCTACATCTTCTTCGCCCTCGTAGCTATGGCCATTTTCATCGTAGTGCCTTATGGCGAAGTCGATTTCCTTGACAATGAGCCTATTGTCACCCAGCAGCTCTTCACCATGACAGAGTATGGTATCCTCATCCCGGCAGGAGCCACAGTGTTGCTGTTGCTTGCCGACATCTTCTTCTACCGCAACCTCGCGCTACAGCGTAAAGTGCTGGTGATATCGCTGATGCTCACCTTATGCTGCATAGCCGTGGTGTGCTTCACACTCTTCAAGCAAGCCGAGTCGGAAGGCCTTGAGGCTCGTTTCTCAGTATGGGATATCCTGCTACCCATTGCAGCGATATTCGAGATAATGGGTACAGCAGCCATAGGCAAGGATATCAAGCTGCTCAACTCCTACAATCGTCTGCGCTGACCCTGCAAGCAGGTCTTAGCCTGACAGACATATACTTTGCTGACACCTGTCCCGCCGCCTTGTGTGCGTGGATTAGGTGTCAGCATTGCTTATATATACATCATATAAACTGTTTACCACAAGTAAATATACTCTCCCCCTACCCGATTCCCTATTTAAGCGGGAGGCGGGGGAGCAGAGAGTGTCGGATTCACTGCAACGATACAGAGGCTATTGGAGAGGCTGAGGAAGGGCCTATGCAAAGTTACGACACAATCAGCCGCTTTAGAGTGCGATAATGACGCATAGGGAGCGATAAAAATAACAAAATTATTACCGGGGGTGTCTCACAGTCTCATTTGTCTCATCTGTCTCATCTGTCTCATTTGTCTCATCCGTCTCATCTGTCTCATCCGTCTCATTTGTCTCATCCGTCTCATTTGTCTCATCTGTCTCATTTGTCTCATCCGTCTCAAATGAGACAAAATGAGACAGCCGGGACACACTGATAGGTGCGACCCGGCTGGGTTATCGTCACAGGTGGCTCATGCTGAGTGAGCCGCCAATGTCACCACTGATTATTTCTCGGTTATGAACGAGTCCTTGAAACCAAGGAAGTACAGCACTCCGTCAAGCCCGATGGTGGATATCGACTGGTCGGCTGTTGCCTTGACCTTTGGTTTGGCATGGAAAGCTATACCCAGACCCGCTGTGGCAAGCATAGGGAGGTCGTTGGCACCGTCGCCCACGGCGATGGTCTGGGCTATATTCACGTTCTCCACCTGGGCTATCAGCTTCAGGAGCTCTGCCTTACGGCGTCCATCGACAATCTCGCCGAGATAACGTCCGGTGAGCTTGCCGTCCACTATCTCAAGCTCATTGGCATACACGTAGTCAAACCCGAATCGGCGCTTAAGGTATTCACCAAAATATGTGAATCCGCCCGACAGGATGGCCGTCTTGTAGCCGGCGCGTTTCAGCACCTGCATCATTCGTCCCACACCCTCGGTGATGGGCAGATTCTCGGCAATATCCTTCATCACGCTCTCGTCGAGCCCCTTGAGAAGGGCCACCCTCTCCTTGAAACTCTCGCAGAAGTCAATCTCGCCCCTCATGGCGCGTTCGGTTATCTCCTTGACCTTGTCGCCCACTCCGGCGCGCATGGCCAGCTCGTCGATAACCTCGGTCTCGATAAGGGTAGAGTCCATATCGAAGCATATCAGGCGGCGGCAGCGGCGGTAGATGGTGTCCTCCTGCATCGAGATGTCGAAGTCATCCTCCTGTGAGAGCTGCATGAACCGCGCCTGCATGGCGTGGGGGTCGGTAGGTGTACCGCGCACCGAGAACTCCACACACGACTTTGACTTGGGCTGCTCCTCCTCGCCCAGCGGCATACGTCCGGTGAGACGCTGGATGCCGTCGATATTCATCCCCTGGCGCGACAGCTCGGCGGTGACGTTGGCAATCTGCGTGGCTGTCAGGCGACGTCCGAGCAAGGTGATGATCCAACGGTTCTTTCCCTGCATCCCCACCCACTCTTCATACTCCTTTATGCTCACCGGCGAAAAGCGGATGGTGACGTTGAGCTCAGTGGCCTTGAAAAGCAGCTCCTTCATGATGTTGCCCGACACCTCTGAATTGGTCTTGATGAGGATGCCCAGCGAGAGGGTGTGATGGATGTCGGCCTGACCTATGTCCAGAATGCCGGCGTCATACTTGGCGAGGATGCCCGAGAGCGCCGAGGTGACACCCGGATGGTCCTGGCCCGAAATGTTGATGAGGATAAGTTCGAGATTACTTGAATCCATTGGCGTTGGTTCTTGTCATTGTTATGGCTACAAATTTAAGCAACAAAAACGAGATTCTTGCCACCTCGCCGAAGATTTTTTCGTAATTTTGCGTCGGAAACCCCTAAATACACACCTCACCATGCAAAGAGAATGGAAGAAAATAAAGGAGTATGACGACATACTTTTCGAGCAATACGGCAAAATAGCCAAGATAACCATCAACCGCCCGCAGGTGTACAACGCCTTCCGTCCGCAGACCAACCGCGAGATGCTCGACGCGATGGCCTACTGCCGCGAGGCCTCCGACATAGGAGTGATAATCCTCACCGGAGCCGGCGACAAAGCCTTCTGCTCAGGTGGCGACCAGAAAGTGAAGGGTATAGGAGGCTACATCGACGAGAACGGCGTGCCGCGTCTCAATGTGCTCGACCTCCACAAGGCCATACGCTCCATCCCCAAACCGGTCATCGCCATGGTCAACGGCTACGCCATCGGCGGCGGCCACGTGCTCCACGTGGTGTGTGACCTCACCATCGCCTCCGAGAACGCCCGCTTCGGCCAGACCGGACCCAAGGTGGGAAGCTTCGACGCCGGATTCGGCTCAAGCTACCTGGCACGCTGCGTAGGACAGAAGAAAGCCCGCGAGATATGGTTCCTGTGCCGCCAGTACTCAGCCAAGGAGGCCGAGGAGATGGGAATGGTCAACAAGGTCGTCCCCTTTGACCGCCTCGAGGACGAGACTGTGGACTGGTGCGAGACCATCCTCAGCCGAAGCCCGATGGCCATCCGCATGATAAAACGCGCCCTCAACGCCGAGCTTGACGGACAGCGGGGCATGATGGAATTTGCCGGCGACGCCACCCTCATGTACTATCTCATGGCCGAAGCCCAGGAGGGGAAGAACGCATTCCTTGAGAAACGCACCCCCGACTTCGACCAGTTCCCCAAATTCCCTGGCTGATGCCCCGGTTGGATTCCACCGCGCAGCTCTGTGCCAGATGGTGCAGACACACCCTCCACTTCCGCTTCACGGCCATAACCTCGCGCGAACGCATGACCCGGAAGGACACATATTATATACAGCTCTTCGACCCCTCACGTCCCGAAGTCACAGGCCTCGGGGAGGCAGCCCTGTTCCCCGGACTGAGCCCCGACCCTCTCGACGGATATGAGGAGATGATGCAGCGCGTGTGTGCCGACCCTGCGCGGTTCCTGGCCGACACATCGCTCCTTGGGCCGTACTCATCAATACGCATGGGACTCGAGACGGCTGCCGCCGACCTCGCCAACGGAGGCTGCGGCCTCATACATCCCTCGCCGTGGAGCCGCGGGGAGACATCCATACGCATCAACGGCCTCGTCTGGATGGGCGACAAGGAAACCATGGCCTCACGCATAGACAGCAAACTCTCCGAGGGATTCACATGCATAAAAATCAAGATCGGGGGCATAGATTTCGGCCACGAGCTCGACCTGCTGCGCCACATACGCTCACTCGCACCCTCCGTTGAGCTGCGCCTCGACGCCAACGGCGCTTTCCCTCCCGGCCAAGCCCTCGAACGTCTCGAAGCCCTCTCCCACTTCGACATCCACTCCATAGAGCAGCCCATAGCCGCCGGACAGTGGGACGAGATGGCCCGGATATGCCGTCTCTCCCCTATCCCCATAGCCCTCGACGAGGAGCTTATAGGACTCGACAACACTCCGGGACAAGGAGCCATGCTCGACACCGTCCGACCGGCCTACATAATCCTAAAACCCACCCTCTGCGGCGGATTCGCAGGGGCCGACAGATGGATAAACCTCGCCCGGGAACGCGGCATAGGCTGGTGGGCCACATCGGCACTCGAATCAAACGTGGGGCTCAACGCCATAGCCCAGTGGGTGGCCACACACCCCTCATCTCTCCCACAGGGCCTCGGCACCGGACAACTGTTCACCGACAACATCCCCTCGCCGCTGCGTCTCGTGGCCGACCGCCTCAGCCTCGACCCCGACACAGCGTGGGACATCCCTCAGCTGCCATGGAAATGACCCTCACACCCCAGGCCGAAGCCTTCGTGGCCGAGTGGCGCTCACCCTCGCCATTCGTCACGGCCCACACATCCGGCTCCACAGGCACACCCAAGGAGATACGGCTCCCCAAAGCCGACATGCGCGCTTCGGCACACGCCACCCTGCGCCACTTCGGCATCACATCCGACTCCCTGCTCCACCTGCCCCTCTCACCCTCCTACATAGCCGGCAAGATGCACATAGTGCGGGCCATCGAGGCCGGATGCAGCCTCATCACCGAGCCACCCTCCAACCATCCGCTCTCCACACTCCCCGACGGTTTCGCCTCACGCATCGACCTGCTTCCGGTGGTCCCCTCGCAGATAGCCGGACTTCTCGCCTCGCCCCACCTCGGCCTCGTGGGCTCACTCATAATCGGAGGCGCCCCCCTCTCACCCGCCGACGAAGCCGCCGTCAACGCAGCCGGAGTCAACGCCTATGCCACCTACGGCATGACAGAGACATGCAGCCACGTGGCCCTGCGTCGCCTCGGCCACCCCTCGTTCACGGCACTCCCGGGATTCACATTCACCACCGACAGCCGAGGATGCCTCGTCATCACCACAGGCACCATGAGCTTCGGCAGGCTCGTCACCAACGACATAGTCGACCTCCTGTCGGACGACAGCTTCATCTGGCGGGGCCGATTCGACAACGTCATCAATTCAGCAGGCCTCAAAATCCATCCCGAGGAGCTCGAACGCCTCATAGCCCCGCACATCCCGCATGGCACACGCTTCTACGTCACCTCGCGCCAAAGCAGACGGTGGGGCCAGGAAGCTATCCTCGTCACCGACAACCCCTCGGTCACCAAAGCCATCCTCGACACCATCGAGCCAATCCTGCCGCCTCACACATGCCCCAAGGACGTGCTCACTGACAGGCAGATGGCCCTCACTTCCTCACAAAAGATAATACGCCGTCGCTTCTGACCTGCGCGACCATGTGGCGCAAGCCAACTTTTCGGTCTCCTCCGGTGTTTTTAAAGGGTACTTAATGACAAAAGGCGAAATAAAATTCGTAACTTTGTGCATACTTCCTGTCTCCCTCATCCACATTGGCAACCCCCATTCACCCATTTTGACACAGAGATGCCCGACAAAACCACATACGGCCTATTCAACGACAGCTTCCCACCGGTGCTCGACGGCGTGACCCTCACCGTGGAGAACTATTGCAAATGGCTCACCGCCAGCGGCCACAAAGTATGCGTGGTGACCCCATGGGCTCCGCAGTCACCCCCACATCCCGACTTCGAGATGTACCGCTATCTCTCCCTGCCCATTTACAACCGCCACCCCTACCGGTACGGCTACCCGCGCTTCGACCCTTTCATCTGGCGCAAACTGCGCCGGCAGCCATTCAGGATAGTACATGCCCACTGCCCATTCTCGTCAGGAAGACTCGCGGCCTACGCCTCGCGCTACCACGACATTCCTCTCGTCACCACGTTCCACTCCAAGTACCGCACCGACCTCGAGCGCTCACTCCCCGCACCTATGGTGAGATACCAGATGAAACGGCTCCTCGACTTCTACAACGCCGCCACCGAAGTGTGGATACCTCAGGCTGCCGTCGAAGAGACTCTCAGGGAATACGGCTACCGTGGCAAAGTCACCGTCGTGGACAACGGCAATGACTTCGCCGAAGGGATAACCGACATCGACGACTACAAACGCCTCTCACGCGAGACGCTCGGCATCCGCCCCTCCACACTCGTCCTCCTCTTCGTGGGCCAGCACATCCTCGAGAAAGGCATCGAAATCATCATCCGGGCACTCGCCTCGCTCAAGGGAGTCGACTACCGGATGCACTTCATCGGCGTAGGATACGCCCTCGACGACATGCGCCGCCTCTCCGAGACCCTCGGCATAAGCGCCAACGTCACATTCCACGGCTCGATACTCGACCGCGAGACCCTCCGCCGCTACTATGCCGCAGCCGACCTCTTCCTCTTCCCTTCATTCTACGACAACGCCCCTCTCGTGGTGCGCGAAGCAGCCGCCATGCAAACCCCGGCCATACTCCCCGAAGGCTCCACAGCCGCCGAGAGAATGCGCCACGCACACAACGGCTTCCTCACACAACGCACCCCCCAGGCATACGCCGAAGCCATAACGGCCCTCGCAGCCGACCGCTCACTCATAACCACCGCCGGACGTGGCGCAAGAGCCACCCTCTCGCGCTCATGGCGCGACGTGATGGACGAAGTCATCAACCGCTACCGGGAAATAATAGAACGCCATGAAGCAGCCCGACACTAACCCCTCACCACAGCAACCCAGTCAGCAGACCCGCGACAACCGGCAGCTACTGAGCCTCGCATGGAAAATCTTCCTCCCCATAGCCATAGGGGCGGCAGTGGTGATATGGCTCTTCCACCGCGAATTCAACCCCCGGGTGTGGGAGACAATCCATTTCGACAACCGCGTCATAGGCTGCATAGCTCTGGCATGGGTCTTCATGATCGGACGCGACTTCGGACTCAGCTGGCGATTCCGCACCCTCACCGACAGGCAGCTCACCTGGCTCCAGGCCATCAAAGTCAACATGCTCTGCGAATTCACCTCATGCGTCACGCCATCAGCAGTCGGCGGGAGCGCACTCGGCATGGTATATCTCAACCGCGAAGGCATAGAGCTCGGACGAGCCACGACGCTCATGATGACGACACTCTTCCTCGACGAACTTTTCTTCGTGGTATCGCTCCCGGTCATCATGCTCGCCATCCCCTACCGCGAACTCTTCGGATTCGGCCACTCAACATTCACCATAGGGCTCGAATCAGTATTCTGGATAGTCTACTCCGTCATATTCCTCTGGACAGCCATCCTCTTCCTCGGCATCATAGTGCGCCCACACGGCATCCACCGTGCCCTCAACTGGCTTTTCAGCCTCCGGTGGCTGCGCAGATGGCAGCACAGCGCCGACACCCTCGGACAAAACATGGAGGACACCGGCCGCGAACTACGGCTACGCCCGCTGAGATGGTGGCTCGAGACATTCTGCGGCACAGCCCTCTCATGGTCGTCACGCTACCTCGTGGTCAATGCACTATTCCTCGGCTTCGCACCCTACGCCGACCAACTCATAGTGTTCGGCCGCCAGTTCGTGGTCTGGGTGGTCATGATGATAAGCCCCACACCGGGCAGCGCAGGTGTCAGCGAATGGCTCTTCACCACCTACTACGGCGACCTCATCCACAGCTCAGGCATAGCCCTCGTCATAGCCCTCTTCTGGCGCATCATCAGCTACTACGTCTACCTCATCATCGGCGCATGCATCATGCCATCGTGGATAAGGCAGGGCATCAGACTCTCTCGCCGGAAACGCTCCTCCATCTCCTCCGACACCTAAACCACTAACCCATCCAAACCAATCATCACCATGTACAGGTTACTTCTCTCAATCCTGATCCTCGCCATCACATCCATCAGCCCACAGGCCAAGGAAGCCTACATGCTCCGTCTCGACGACGAGATAGGCTCCCGGACATGGCGATACACACGTGAAGCGCTCAACCACGCCACCGAGCGCAACTCCGACCTCATCATAGTACACCTCAACACCTACGGAGGCTCCGTGGTCCACGCCGACTCCATACGCACAGCCCTCCTCAACTATCCACGCCCGGTGGTGGCATTCGTCGACAACAATGCCGCCTCAGCAGGGGCACTCATAGCACTCGCCTGTGACTCAGTCTACATGCGCAGCGGGGCATCAATGGGAGCCGCCACGGTGGTCAACGGTGCCGACGGAGCAGCCATGCCCGACAAGTACCAGTCATATATGAGAGCAATGATGCGGGCCACAGCCGAACACCACGGCCGCATAAACCACGGACCCGACTCCCTATCATGGCGACGCGACCCTCTCATAGCCGAAGCCATGGTCGACACACGCGTCATAGTCCCAGGACTCATCGACTCGACTAGAGTGCTCACATTCACAGCCGACGAGGCCATACGCTGGCACTACGCCGACGGCAAAGCAGAATCGGTAAGCGAACTTCTCTCACACCTCGACGCCGCCGACTACACAGTGCAGGAATACCAGCCCACTTGGCTTGACCATCTCATAGGCTTCTTCACCAACCCCGCCGTGCAAGCCATCCTGATCATGATAATAGTAGGAGGCATATACATGGAGCTCCACTCTCCCGGAGTCGGCTTCCCCTCCGCCGCAGCCATCATAGCAGCAGTGCTGTACTTCCTGCCGCTCTACATCACAGGCATAGCCAGCAGCTGGATCATCCTCATCTTCGTGGCCGGAATCATCCTCATAGTCCTCGAGATGTTCGTGGTGCCGGGCTTCGGAGTCACTGGCATCACGGGTATAGCCTGCATCTGCGTAGCCATCATCCTCGGTCTCATCGAGTACTACACCTTCTCGCTCACCCATGTCGACAGCGGAGCCATCTGGTCGTCGGTGCTCACCTTCATAGTCGGCGTCATCCTCGCCATAGGGGCTGTATGGTACCTCACATCATCCCACGGCCCAAAATGGGTGCGCCGTCACATGGACCTCACACAGTCGCTCAAAGTCGAGGACGGCTTCATCGGAGTCGACATGTCGCCCACCTACTACATCGGCTTCGAAGGGACAGCCACCACCGACATGCGCCCTGCAGGCAAAGTGGAAATCGACGGCAAAATCCTCGATGCAGTGGCCATGTATGGCTTCATATACGCCGGCACACGCGTGAGGGTGGAGAAATACGAAAACGCCCAAATCTACGTGAAAGAAGTGTGAGCCCTCACCTCCTCTCCCGCACTCCACTCCCATCATAACCCTATCCGGCATCCACACCCCGGAATACAAAAAAAGGACACAGCCCCTCCCCGTCACCGGGGGTGGGCTGCACCTTTCTTTACACTAAAGAGAATGGTTATGAAGAATATTTATGGATTCTCAGAGCCATACCGGGAGACTTAGAGCACACCCTGGGCCATCATGGCGCGGGCCACCTTCATGAAGCCTGCTACGTTGGCACCCTTCACATAGTTGATGTAGCCGTCAGCCTCAGTGCCGTACTTCACACACTGGGTGTGGATGTCGCTCATGATCTGCTTAAGCTTATTGTCGACCTCCTCCTCGGTCCATGACAGCTTCTGTGAGTTCTGAGCCATCTCGAGGCCCGAAACAGAAACACCGCCGGCATTCGCAGCCTTGCCGGGAGCATAAAGGATGCGGGCCTTCTGGAACTCGCGGATAGCATCGGGAGTGGAAGGCATGTTGGCACCCTCGCTCACTGCAATGCAGCCGTTGGCGATAAGAGCGCGTGCGTCGTCACCGTCAATCTCATTCTGGGTAGCCGAGGGCATAGCGATTTCGCAAGCCACACGCTGCCAGGGACGTTCACCCTCGAAGTACTGGCAATCATACTCCTCGGCAAACTCGCGGATACGGCCACGGTAGATATTCTTGAGCTTGAAGATATAGTCAAGCTGCTCGCGGGTCAGACCGTCGGGGACATAGATCGAACCGTCGCTGTCGCTCATCGACACCACCTTGGCACCCAGCGACAACAATTTTTCGGCAGTATAGGTAGCCACGTTGCCCGAACCGGAGATAGCAACACGCTTGCCGGAGATATCAATTCCGCGAGTCTTGAGCATCTCAAGCAGGAAGTATACATTGCCGTAGCCGGTAGCCTCCGGACGGATCTTAGAGCCACCGAACTCCAGGCCCTTACCGGTGAAAGTGCCGGTGAACTCACGAGCCATCTTCTTATACTGGCCATACATATAGCCCACCTCACGGCCACCTACACCTATGTCGCCTGCAGGCACATCAGTGTCAGGACCGATCTGACGCCACAGCTCATTGATGAAAGCCTGGCAGAAACGCATCACCTCCATGTCGCTCTTTCCGCGGGGTGAGAAGTCGCTACCGCCCTTTGCACCACCCATGGCGAGAGTAGTGAGCGAATTCTTGAAGGTCTGCTCGAAGGCAAGGAACTTCAGGATAGAGAGATTAACCGACGAGTGGAAACGGATACCACCCTTGTACGGACCGATGGCATTATTGTGCTGAACACGGTAGCCCATGTTATTCTGCACCTTACCCTTGTCATCCACCCACGAAACGCGGAACGCGAAGATGCGGTCAGGAATACACAGACGGTCAATCAGATTATATCTTTCAAATTCGGGATTCTCATTATAGACATCTTCAATAGTGGTCAACACTTCTTCCACTGCCTGGATATACTCCGGTTCATTAGGGAAACGACGTTTCAAATCGTCGATAACTTCAACTGCCTTCATACCTTGAATTGAAATTGGATTTTATTTAAACTTTAACTTATTTACCTATCAAAAAACCGACATTTTGTTACAAAATCGTTGATTTTCGCGACAAAGTTACACATTAAATCCGAAATTGCAAAAAAATTGCAAGATTATATGCATTTTTAGTTAATACCTGTCACACCACATACATATAAAAACAAAGTCAGCAGCCATCCTCTTCACTCTCCGGAAGAAAATAACCGCTAACCGTATAGACAAAAAAAATTACTCGTCGTCTCGACGAATAACTTTTTTACCTTAAATCTAATACCATGAAAAACTTGTCACAAAGACATAGGTTTACATCAAACCCACCAAATATTTTAACATATTTTACCTATAATTTCACTTATTTTAAGCAAAAGCACCTATTTACACACCTTATAACCCCACATTTAACCTAATATGAGTTACCGAAATTGTAAAATCGGAAATAAATCGCTAAATTTGCACTGAAGTGTCAGCTACGGCCCCATACATACCACAAATGTTAAAATCCCGAACCAACAGGCAAAGCATTTTGTTGACACTTAAATAAATAATACGAATTATAATCATCATTCCTATGGGACAAATGATAGCAATCGTGGGACGCCCTAACGTGGGCAAATCCACTCTTTTCAACCGCTTGACACAAAGCCGTACAGCCATCACCAACGATGAGGCAGGCACCACACGTGACCGCCAATATGGCAAGGTGGACTGGAACGGAAAAGAATTCTCAATCGTCGACACAGGCGGATGGGTAGTCAACAGTGAGGACATCTTTGAAAACGAAATAAACAAGCAAGTAGAACTCGCAATCGAGCAGGCCGACGAAATCCTCTTCGTCGTCGACGCGACAAACGGCGTCACCGACCTTGACGACCACGTGGCCGAAATACTCCGCCGCTCCACCAAGCCGGTGATACTCGTGGCCAACAAAGTAGACGTAGGCGACTCCATATATAACACCGCCGAATTCTACGGTCTCGGCCTCGGCGATCCCTACGGAGTGTCGGCAGCCAGCGGATACGGCACCGGCGACCTTCTCGACGAAGTTGTGAAACGAATGCCCGAAAAGGACGAGGACGAAGCCGAAAAGCTCGACGACATACCCAAGATAGCCATAGTGGGACGTCCTAACGCCGGCAAATCATCTATCATCAACGCATTCATCGACGAAGAACGACACATCGTAACCGACATCGCAGGAACTACCCGCGACTCCATCTACACACGCTACAACAAATTCGGTTTTGAATTCTACCTCGTCGACACAGCAGGTATCCGCAAAAAGACCAAAGTCACCGACGACATCGAATACTACTCCGTCATCCGCTCAATCAGAGCAATCGAAGCTTCCGACGTCTGCATCCTCATGATCGACGCGACACGAGGCATCGAATCCCAGGACGTGTCGATTTTCTCACTCATCCAGAAAAACAAGAAAGGCCTTGTGGTGGTGGTCAACAAATGGGACCTCGTGGAGGACAAATCACAGACCGCCATCAAACACTACGAGAACGCCATACGCGAACGCTTCGCTCCGTTCGTCGACTTCCCCATCATCTTTGCGTCAGCCCTCACCAAGCAGCGCATCTACAAAGTGCTCGAGACAGCCCTTCAGGTCTGCGCCAACCGCAAACGCACCGTGCCCACCTCTCAGCTCAACACCGTGATGCAGGAAGCCATCGCTGCATATCCACCCCCAGCCAACAAGGGCAAATTCGTAAAAATCAAATACATCACCATGCTCAAGGAGGCACCTATACCCACATTCATCTTCTTCTGCAACCTTCCACAATGGGTCAAAGAGCCATACAGGCGCTACCTTGAGAACAAGATACGCGAGCACTGGGACTTTCACGGAACACCCATCAATGTGTTCATGCGAGAGAAATAACCACCTCGCCACATCACACATCCCACCTATCACAGGAACCATACACAGCCACCGGCACAGTATGGTTCCTGTCATTTTACATCGTTATCCCCTGCCTACACATGGCACGCAAAATGCCCCGCCGGAGAAGTTCCGACAGGGCATCACATACAGCCAAGCTGTTATGTCAACACCACACTATGAGGTGGTTAGAATTCAGCCTTACCAGGAGTGCGGGGGAAAGGAATCACGTCGCGGATATTAGTCATACCTGTCACAAAAAGCACCAGACGCTCGAATCCGAGACCGAAACCCGAATGAGGCACAGAGCCGAAGCGGCGGGTATCGAGATACCACCACATATCCTTCATTGGGATGCCAAGCTCCTCAATGCGCTGCAGGAGCTTATCATAGCTCTCTTCACGTTCAGAACCGCCGATGATCTCGCCGATATGCGGGAAGAGCACATCCATTGCGCGTACAGTCTTGCCATCCTCGTTCTGCTTCATATAGAACGCCTTGATTTCCTTCGGATAGTCAGTCAGGATGACAGGCTTCTTGAAATGCTCCTCCACCAGATAGCGTTCATGCTCGCTCTGAAGGTCAGTGCCCCAATGAACCGGGAACTCGAACTTTTTGCCAGACTCCTCGAGGATTTTCACACCCTCACCATAGGAGAGGCGCACGAAATCGTTGTCAACCACAAACTTCAGACGCTCGATGAGCTCCTTGTCATACATATCCTGAAGGAACTTGATATCATCATAGCAATGTTCAAGCGCATAGCTGATGCAATATTTCACAAACTCCTCAGCGAGGTCCATGTTGTCAGTGATGTCATAGAATGCCATCTCAGGCTCTATCATCCAGAACTCCGACAGGTGACGCGGAGTGTTTGAGTTCTCAGCGCGGAAAGTCGGACCGAAAGTGTAGATCTGCCCCAACGCTGTGGCACCGAGCTCACCTTCAAGCTGACCAGACACAGTCAGAGCGGTAGGCTTGCCGAAGAAGTCGCAGCTGTAATCCACACGGCCCTCTTCATCCTTAGGCAGATTGTTGAGGTCAAGTGTGGTAACCTGGAACATAGCTCCTGCGCCCTCGCAGTCACTGGCAGTGATGAGAGGAGTGTTGAGATAGTAGAAGCCTCGTTCATTGAAGAACTTATGTATAGCAAACGCAAGAGTGCTGCGTACACGCAGGATAGCACCGAACGTATTGGTTCGCGGACGCAGATGGGCTATCTCACGGAGAAACTCCAGAGTGTGGCCCTTCTTCTGCAATGGATAGCTTTCGGGATCAGCCGTGCCGTAGATGGTGAGCGCATCAGCCTGGATTTCGCAGCTCTGTCCCTTGCCCTGCGATTCAACCAGCTTACCGGTGACGCAGATGCTCGAACCGGTGGTAACAGGCTTAAGGTCCTCATCAGAGAACTTGGCCATATCAAACACCACCTGTATATTATTAATGGTAGAACCGTCATTGAGCTGCACAAACTGCACATGTTTATTACCACGGCGGGTGCGGACCCAACCTTTTGCCTCAACTTCGCTCCCGATAAGCGCGGGAGTCGAGAGAAGTTCCACTACTTTAGTTCTTTTCATTAATCTTATGTTTAAAAATTTGCTTATTACAAAGTGTGGCGCACATTCCACACGCCACACTTCTAATTATTCATTTACTCGAATGAACCCATCTTGAGGAAGTTAACCTCCTCCTGGGTCAGATAACGCCAGCGTCCGCGGGGAAGATTCTTCTTGGTAAGACCCGCAAAGTACACACGGTCAAGCTTGGTCACATGATAACCGAGGCTCTCAAAGATACGACGCACGATGCGGTTGCGGCCTGAATGAATCTCGATACCTGCCTGGTTGCGGTCAGTGTCGGTGGCATACGAGATAGCATCGGCATGGATAGGACCATCCTCAAGCTCTATGCCGTCAGCTATACGCTGCATATCCTCTTCGGCGATATCCTTATCGGTCCAAACGTGATAGATCTTCTTCTTCACAAATTTGGGGTGAGTCAGCTTTGATGCAAGGTCACCGTCATTGGTGAGCAGCAGCACACCTGTGGTGTTGCGGTCAAGACGGCCTACAGGATAGATGCGTTCCTCGCATGCGCCCTTGACAAGGTCCATAACAGTGAGACGTCCGTTGGGATCGTCGCTCGTAGTGACACAATCCTTCGGCTTGTTGAGAAGGATGTAGCACTTACGTTCCAGAGCTACCACCTTTTCATCATATTCCACCACGTCATTGTGTGAAATCTTGGTGCCGAGTTCAGTCACAACTTCACCGTTGACCTTGATGAGGCCCTGCTGGATATATTCGTCAGCTTCACGACGTGAGCACAGTCCGGCGTTAGCCATGAACTTGTTGAGACGAATCTGTTCGTCCGAATCAGGGATGGGGAGCTCATATTCTATGCGCTTTGGACGCGGAGTGAAGCTGCGTCCGCCCTGAGGCATACCAAACTGGTTCTGACGAGGAGATTTCTGCTTATTGAAACCTCCCTGCTTGTTATATCCACCGGGACGGTTATTGTTGTAACCACCCTGACGGTTGTTGTTATAGCCGCCCTGGTTGTTGTAGCCTCCCTGACGGTTATTATTGTTGTAACCGCCGGGACGGTTATTGTTGTAGCCACCTTGACGGTTGTTGTTATAGCCGCCCTGGTTATTATTGTAGCCTCCCTGACGGTTGTTATTGTTGTAACCGCCGGGACGATTATTATTGTAGCCACCCTGACGGTTGTTATTGTTGTAACCGCCGGGACGATTATTATTGTAGCCACCCTGACGGTTGTTGTTATAGCCGCCCTGACGGTTATTATTATAATGGTTATTATTGTTATAACCACCCTGATTATTATAGCGGTTATAATTATTGTGACGAGGCTGATATGAGCCGGTTGCTTCCCCCTCGGCACCTGTGGTTGCACCCTCGGCTGCCGCCTGAGGCTCACCCTCTACCTGAGGATTGGCGGGACGTGGCTGATATCCCTGATTGTTGTAGCGGTTGTTGCTCGGGTAACGGTTATAACCATTCTGATTATTACCGTAACGATTATTATTGCCATAGCCTCCCTGACGATTATTATTATAAGGGCGCTGCTGGTAAGGACGATTGCCGTAGCTGTTGCCGTATGACTGGCGACGCTCCTGGAGGTCTCCCTGCTGGGCGTGGTCACTCTGGGCATTAAAATCGTTTGCAGAAGCCTCTTGACGGCCTTCGGGCTGGTCGGCATTCACAGGACGGACCCCGATACGCGGTCTCTTGCCTTTCTTTTCGTTGCTGTCCATAACTTTTTTGTGATTTCTTAAATGTTAAGTGGATAGTGATTTTTAAAGCTCGGCCTCTCGGCGAGCACACGGTTGGAAAAATTTAATTGATAATAGATTATAATTTTATTGTTTGTTTCTGAATTAGCAAAAATGGCTCTATTGTTGGAAACAATTATTGGAAAATAAAAGTTGAAAATGTGAATTTGTCATTCCTATCCTTTCGCCTTTTCTCCACCGCAAAATTAAAGAATATTTTCTTTAAATCCTACATCTACAACCAAAAATTTCAGAAAAAATGTTAATGATGAAAGCTTGTATCAATCATTAGCATCTTTTATGTGTTCATCCACCGTGTACGCACATAAAACACCCTTTTTCTCCTCCTGCGACGATCTAACGACACTCGTTACAATCGTGACAATCTCATCGTTAACATTTTTTGAGGGACATCCGTTCAGCTTTTCTATATTTTTTATTCGTACCTTTGTCCACTCATATTACTTGACCTCTTAGATTATGACCGAAAAAAGAGCCCAGTTCGCCACGCGTCTTGGTGTCATCGCCACCACAGTCGGGTCGGCCGTAGGCTTGGGAAACATCTGGCGGTTCCCTTACGAAGCCGGTGTGCATGGCGGTGGAGCATTTCTGCTCATCGACCTTTTCTTCATTTTTATAATAGGAGTGCCGGTGGTTTGCGCCGAGTTCATCATCGGGCGACACACTGGCGCCAACGTGCGCGGGGCATTCAAAATGCTCGCCCCGGGAAAGCCTTGGGGCATAGTGAGCTATCTCGGCATCCTCGCATCCATCCTCATCCTGAGCTTCTACTCCGTGGTGGCGGGTTGGACCCTGGAATATATCGGACAATCGCTCTCCGACTTCTCCGGCATCCATTCACCCGAAGGACTCCACCGGCAGTTTGACATCTTCGCCCAGTCCAACTGGCGTCCTGCCATGTGGACCGTCATTTTCCTCCTCTGCAACTACCTCATCCTCTCCCGGGGAGTCCAGAAAGGGATTGAAAAGATGTCAAACATCATGATGCCAATGCTCTTCGTCATACTCATAGCCTTCAGCATCAATTCGCTCACCATGCCCTCGGCTGCCGAAGGCCTCTCATTCCTGTTTAAGCCCGATTTCTCCAAAGTCACCCCATCAGTGCTTATCGGAGGCATGGGACAAGCCTTTTTCTCCCTAAGCCTCGGTCTTGGGTGCCTCATCACCTATTCGAGCTACTTCAAGCGGGAGACTCCATTGGTGAAAACCGCATTCATCACAGCCGGTCTCGACACCCTCGTTGCCCTTTTGGCCGGCATAATAATCTTCCCGGCAGTCTTCACATTCGGCGAGGAGCCGGCAGCAGGGCCGAAACTCGTCTTCGAGATTCTGCCATCCATTTTCAGCAACCTACCGGGAGGCATGATATGGTCCACCCTTTTCTTCGTCCTCCTGTTCCTGGCATCACTTACCTCCACCATATCAATGAGTGAAATCTCCATAGCTTACTTCCAAGAGGAATTCGGGATGAGCCGCCGCAAAGCCACATGGCTCAACATCGGCATAGCCATGGTCCTCGGCATCATCTGCGCCCTGTCATTCGGTATGCTGTCTGATTTCACTATATGCGGGCTCACGGTATTCAATCTTTTCGACTATCTATCGTCCAACATCCTCCTCCCTGTCGGCGGCCTCATAATATCAATCTTTGTAGGATGGGTACTCGACAGGGCTGTCGTGCAGCGTGAGCTTGTCACAGTCAATCCGGGGCGCGCCACCATCATCTGCGTACGCCTCATCGTCTTCTGCTTGCGCTATCTTGCCCCTCTGTGCATCGCGGCGGTATTCATTTTCGGCCTCGGACTCTTCTGATCAAGTCTGGGTCCGTGACTTTTTTCGATGATTAATAGGGATTATTGAAAAAAATTTACTAAGTTTGTGAAAACAATTCCCTCATGCAAGGGTTGAAAGATTGGGGCTTTTCCCCGATATCCCTCACCATGAAATATAATCATCAGATCTATGAAAAAGAAGACTCTCAACATCATTAAAAACGACCCTTGGCTTGAACCATACAGCGAAGCTATAATCGGGCGGCACAACGATGCCGTCAACAAGGAGCGGGAACTGTGCGGAACGGAAGGCACACTTGACTCTTTTGCCAACGCCCACAACTTTTTCGGGCTCCACCGCACTGACGACGGATGGGTCTTCAGAGAATGGGCTCCCAACGCCACAGGCATAACCCTCATTGGCGACTTCTCCAAATGGAAGCCGATGAAAAAATACGCCTTGAAATCAAAGCCCAACGGCGTGTGGGAAATCAAACTCAAACCTGATGCCATACACCACGGCGACCTCTACAAAATGATCGTGACCTGGGACGGCGGAAGCGGAGAGCGCATCCCCGCCTATGCCAACCGCGTAGTCCAGGATGAGAACACCCACGTATTCTCAGCCCAAGTATGGTCACCGGAGCCTTATAAATGGAAAGTCAAGAAATTTCGTCCCGACACTCGTCCGCTTCTTATTTACGAATGCCATATCGGCATGGCCCAGGAACGTGAAGGGGTCGGCACATACTCTGAATTCCGCGACCTTATATTGCCTCGCATAGCCAAAGACGGATATAACGCCATACAGATTATGGCCATACAGGAACATCCCTATTACGGCTCGTTCGGCTATCACGTGTCAAGCTTCTATGCACCATCGAGCCGTTTCGGTACTCCCGAAGAGCTGAAATCGCTCATTGACCGTGCCCATGAGCTTGGCATCGCCGTCATAATGGACATAGTACACTCCCACGCCGTCAAGAACGAGGTGGAAGGACTCGGACGCCTGGACGGAAGCTACAACCAGTACTTCTACGGCGATCACCGTCGCGAACATCCGGCATGGGACTCCCTCTGTTTCGACTATGGCAAAAACGATGTGATAAACTTCCTCCTCTCCAACTGTAAATACTGGCTTCAGGAATTCCGTTTCGACGGTTTCCGTTTTGACGGCGTCACCTCCATGCTCTATTACAGTCATGGACTCGGCCAGGCATTCGGCAGCTATGACGACTACTACAATGGCAACGAGGACACGAATGCCATAACATATCTCACACTCGCCAACAAGCTCATCCACGAAATCAACCCCCACGCCATCACAATAGCCGAGGAGATGAGCGGTATGCCCGGCCTCGCCGTGCCCGTAAAGGACGGAGGCATCGGATTTGACTACCGTATGGCGATGGGTATCCCCGACTACTGGATCAAGACCCTCAAAGAAAAGAAAGACGAGGACTGGCATCCCACATCCATCTTCTGGGAGCTCACCAACCGCCGAGCTGATGAAAAGACCATCTCGTATGTCGAAAGCCACGACCAAGCCCTCGTCGGCGACAAGACAGTGATATTCCGTCTTATCGACAAGGAGATGTACTGGCACATGATGAAGGATGACGATAACATGGTGGTGGCACGAGGAATCGCCCTCCACAAAATGATACGTCTCGTAACTGCCTCCACGATAAATGGCGGTTATCTCAACTTCATGGGCAACGAATTCGGTCATCCCGAATGGATCGACTTCCCTCGCGAAGGCAACGGATGGAGCTACAAATATGCCCGACGCCAGTGGGATCTCGTTGACCGTGGCGAACTTAAATACGTCTATCTCAACGATTTTGACAACGCCATGATCCACATCATCTCAGGAGTTTACAACTTCCAGGCCCTCCCGGTAGTGAAACTCTGGGAAAAGGATGACGACCAGGTGCTGGCTTACATGCGTGGCGACCTCGTATTCGTGTTCAACTTCAATCCGTCCAAGGCGTTCACCGGTTACGGCATTCTTGCTCCTGCAGGCGAATATGATGTGGTGCTGTCAACCGACAATCCTAAGTTTGGAGGCTACGGCAACATTGACGAGACCATATCCCATCTCACCCAGAACGATCCGCTTTTTGCACCTTCCGGTCGTGAATGGCTGCGTCTTTATCTCCCTCCACGTTCGGCCCAGGTGCTTCGCTTGCGTCGACCTGAACCAAAGAAAAAAGCCGCCACTAAAAAAGCGGCAAAGAAGGATTAACATTCCACAGGCCCAATAACAGAAAAACAAATCGCCACGGACTGGTGTCATACCAATCCGTGGCGATTGTTACTTTAATGGCCTGTCACATTATTTGACTTTCACATTCTCATTTTTTCCATTGTAGACCACAGTTTCTTCACCGGCCGGCGCTGTCAGACGGCAATCGGTAATCGATGCGTTCTTGACATTATTGACTGTCAGAGCCGCACCCTGGGTGGAAGTCAATGAAATATTTTTGAGAGTGATATTGGTCGACTCTGACAGCAGCGCACCTTGACGGGAAGTGAACACCGAGTTTGTCACCGAAATCTTTTCGATAGGCATCTCGGGAAGGCCGTTGAATTTCAGCGACATCCCTGAATTGAACGAAGTCACATCATTAATCCAGATGTTACGGAACTGAGGCGTGGTTTCGTCAACCGGAGGGATGGTGGTGGGAGCATTCTTCACCCAATAGTAAAGGTCAAACAGCAACGCTTCACCAACTATATTGATCATGTTGATTTTGTCAATGTAGATATTCTCTACCACACCGCCACGGCCACGTGTGCTCTTGAAACGCAAGCCCACGTCAGTGCCGATAAACTGGCAGTCAGTCACAGAGACGTTCTTCACGCCTCCCGACATCTCACTGCCTACCACGAAACCGCCATGTCCCTGGAACACACGGCAATCCTTTACAATCACATTCTCTGTCGGCATGCCACGCTTGCGGCCATCCTCATCTTTACCTGACTTGAGGCAGATTGCATCATCACCCACATCAAGTGTGGTCTTGTAGATAATCACGTTCTTGCATGACTCAACGTCAAGGCCGTCGCCATTCTGTGCATATTCCGGATTCTTGATATAGATGCCGTCAACAATCAGATTCTCACACATCAGGGGATGGAGATTCCAGGCCGGCGAATTCTGGAATAAGACACCCTGGAGATACACATTCTTGCAGTTCACAAGTTTGAGCATCACCGGACGCAGATAATGCTTTATACGCTGTGCTTCCTCTTTGGTGAGCGACTTGAGGTTGTCACGCATCTTCTCTCCGTCAATATAATTCTGTGAGGGATACCATGTATTATCCTTCACCACAATGCCACCGCTTTCGACAAGGCGTTTCCACTGTCCGGCAGTCATCTTATCACGCTTTACCTGACGCCATGCAGCTCCATTACCGTCGATAACACCCTCACCGGTGATAGCCACATTTTCAAGATTCTCACCATAGATAGGCGATTGGGTCCTGAAGGCCTCATAACCTTCATACACTGTGTAAATCGTGTCATATAAATCAAGGTCAGGAGAGAACAGAATCAGGGCTCCACCGTCAAGATGGAGATTGATATTTGACTTCATCACGATCGGACCGGTAAGCCAAACGCCGGAAGGCACATTCAGTGTGCCTCCGCCCTGTTTTGACAGATGGTCAATAGCCTTGGCAAATGCCTCGGTATTCAGGCTCTGTCCATCAGCCACCGCACCAAAATCTGTGAGTGAAACCTGACGGTCGGGGAAATTAGGCTTGTCAATAACCGGCATATCAAAAGGGAGTCCCTCATATAGAGCCCGATAGCTCGAGGTTTCCGCTCCAAATGCCGAAAAGGCGCATAACGCCATAGCAACTAATGTAGTTCTAATCTTCATGGTAAATTTAAAATACTCGTTATTTATAATGTGATAAAATAGCATGTGAAAGTGCAAATTTAACGATTTTTCCCCGAAAAATTCATATTCTTTCACTATTTTTGCACCCGATCAATTCTATAATAAACCATACAAATCATAATTCACCATGTCAACTGAAACCAATATCTCACTCCAGGATGCAGAAAAGTGGGTTGAAGGCCGCGAATGGGCCAACGGATGGAAAGTGAACGCCGACAAGTCAATCGACGCTGTGGAATTTGCCACTCAGTATGCCGCAAACAAGCCTCTTTGGGATAAACTTTTCAAATTCCTCGCCGAAACCGATCCTACCACTCTCCAACCCGGGAAAATAGTCCTCGAGGAAGGCCGCTTATGGATTAACGTCCTCGAGTACACACCCAAATCAGCCGAAGACACCAAGATCGAATCACACAAGGACTTCATTGACCTCCAGTACACATTCGAAGGCAACGAACTCATGGGACTCGCAGGCAATGTGACCCCGATCAATGAATATGACCCTGTAAAGGACCGCACAAACTATTCTACCGACGAGCCGATAGCTTACTCTCCGGCATCACCCGATCTGTTCTTCCTTTATTTCCCCCGCGATATGCACCAGCCATCAGTGCGCTCTGTTGAGAATCCCGGTGTAAGCCGCAAATTGGTGGGAAAAATCGAATATGCTCATTAAGCCTTTTTGACACACAGCTGTCGGATGATATGAATAGTTCAAAAGCCGCCATTGGCTTTTGAACTATTTTAACATTCACTCCGTTCTATAATTGCTATCGTTTTTTCCATTAAGGAACCATCAACCTGAACGATTGACAAGTGTTTACTTTGCAAACGAAATTAAACAAGAAACCATTTAAATCATTCAGGAATTATGAACACTCCATTAATCACTTGGTGTTGCATTGCGATAGCAATGATCATAATATTCATTTTAAGAGTCTGCCATAACCGTAACAACACCCTGCGGGCCAACCGTAAATTCATCGAAATCGGCTCCGAAAGAGAGGAAATATTCGTCCCTGGCGACAGACTGCACCCCGACACCGAAACGTATGACTACAACGACGACAACGATTGAAATCACCGAGGCAACACATCTTTACCCCACCTCGACTGAAGTCGGACTCTTTCTGTCTGATTACGCCGGTTGGCTTCTCGGTTCCGGAGCAACATGTATCCGCCTGGAGAAGAATATAGAGCGTATGGCTGCCACCTTCGGCAAGAAAGTCGATATGACCATAATGCCACGTCACATCCATCTGACAGTCAGAGAGCCTGGTAGCACCGAACTGTTCACCGCTGTCGCTTCGATATGCCATCCGGTGATAAGCTTCGACATCAACACCCGTCTAAGCGAATTAAGCTGGGCTGTAGCCGACGGAAAGATTGACTTTCATGGAGCACGCGAAGAGTTTGAGAGAATCATCCTCACCCCTCCGGCCGATAAAAGGTTCGTGCTACTGGTGGCATCGCTCGCCAACGCATCCTTTTGCCGCCTGTTCGGTGGCGACTGGCAAGCAGTCGGCATTGTATTTCTGGCCACTCTGTGTGGCTTCTACCTCAAGCAGATACTCTGCGAGAGCAAGACCGATATCCGCCTCGTGTTCATCATCTGCGCGTTCGTCTCATCTGTGCTCGGAGCAACTGACGCCCTCTTTCATCTTGGCTCCACGCCAGAGATAGCGCTCGGCACCAGTGTGCTTTACCTCGTCCCGGGCATACCGTTCCTCAATTCGTTCAGCGACATGATCGACGGCCATTACATCTGTGCTTTCAGCCGTTTCATGAATGCCGTGGTGCTCACTGCTTGCCTCTCGATAGGGCTATGTGGCGGAATGTTGATGATGAATATGGGCATGTTCTGAGAGTTGCCCTTACCCGGAACTCATGCCTCAACCCAAATTCAAACGCATTATGATACTCGAATTTTTACAGGATGCATTGTTTGCAGCGATAGCCGCTATCGGATTTGCGGCCATCAGCAATCCGCCCCGCAAAGCTTATCTATATTGCGGCATAATCGCAGCCGTAGGTCATTCGGTGAGATTCCTTCTCCTCAACACTCCCCAATTTGACATCCACATAGTGATAGCTACTGCCATCGCATCATTTGTCGTAGGAGTCCTTGCCGTGCTCTTCTCACCGATAGCTAAGACACCGGCCGAGACATGCCTCTTCCCATCGCTGCTACCTATGATTCCTGGCATCTATGCCTATCGCACATTCGGAGGCCTCGTAATGTGTCTCTACCACGGCTCCGAAGGTGAATTCGCACACTATTTCTATCTGTTTGCCAACAACGGCCTCACCTGCCTATTCATTCTGCTTGGCATGGTGATAGGCGCCACCACACCTATATTTATGCTAAAACGGATCTCATTCCAAGCCACCCGATAGCTTTATTAACAGTCTTATCCGTAACGGCAACATGTCACTTTCATCACACTCTATTTGACTCATGGAACTCCGCCAATTAAAATACTTCGTAAAAGTAGCTGAAACACTTAATTTTTCAGAAGCATCCAGAGCTCTTTTCATAACACAAAGCACTCTGTCGCAACAAATCAAGCAACTGGAGCAGGAAATAGGTTCGCAATTATTCCAACGCGACAGTCACGCTGTGTCGCTGACCGAGGCGGGGCAGGAACTTCTGCCGTATGCCCGACGCACCATCCACGACGCCCAGGTATGCCTTGACCGAATGACAGATTTGAAAGAACTCCTCACCGGAACACTCAACATTGGCGTGACCTATTCTTTCAGTCCGATACTGACCGAGACCCTGATTTCATTCATGAAAGTCTACCCCAAAGTGAAGCTCAACATATATTACAAGCCAATGTCCGAGCTTCTCGAAATGCTCCGCGAACGTGAGATTGATTTCATGCTTGCATTCAGACCATCCAAAGCACTTCCCGAGGTGGAATCACACACCCTCTTCTCCAACTACCTCGCGGCCATAGTCAACCTTGACCATCCATTGGCAAAAAAAGACAAGGTGACCCTTGCAGAGCTGCAAAACTACGACCTTGCTCTCCCATCCAAAGGTTTGCAGGCGCGAAACGCGTTCGAGCAGATAAGGTCGAAATATTTCTGCGACCTGCGGCTACGCATAGAGCTAAACGAGGTCAACATACTGCTTAAACTCATTAGGCAGAGCTCCCTGGTGACGATTCTTGCTGAAGCCACCACCCACAACGTCAAAGGAGTGAAAGCCATACCTCTCGATATTCCCGACAACGAGATGAGCGGCTGCGTCCACACCCTTCGCGACAGCTACCGCAAGAGATCAATGCTCGAATTCATCAGGATGCTCAGTGACTCTGTGGCCATCCGTGAGCGCATCAACGCATGGCTCTGAGGCCAGGACTCACGCATGAAGCTGTCTCGCCATAAAAAACCGCCTGGTGAAAAACAGGAGCAGCAAAGCTCCGGCTGTCTGCGAGATAGCAGTGGCCCAGAATGCAGCTGAATAGCCCACATACTCCACCAACATTCCACCAATCAGAATACCAAGCCCCATGCCGGCATCCCATGACGTGAGAATTGATGAATTGGCTGTGCCTCGCTGGTCGTGACGAGCTACACAAATGAACATATTCAGAAATGCCGGATACATACGTCCGTTGCCGAGACCTATCAATATGGCTGACACATAGTAGGCCCACTCCCCCACCGACAGGGCGAACAAAGTGAATCCCACAGCGCTTATCCAGGCCCCTTGTAGCGCATTCTGTGTAAGGCGCCCTTTGCGCAACGATTTCACACCATAAAGACGTGAGACGAATAATCCCACCGACAGCAACGCGAAAAAAGCCCCCGTACCGTCAGTGATACCGAGTTCCTCCTTGCCGTAGATAGCCACATAGTTACTCATGACACCCCAGCAGAGGCCGAACAGCAGAATATTTATAGCCATAAGCCATGCACGGCTCAAGAAAAAATGGTCCATGCTCAGTTTCGGCTTGCCGGCTACGATCGGCCTATGGGGCAACTTGATTGTGGCCACACAGTAGAATCCCGCAAACGCCACCACAAGCGATATCCAGAACAGTACTTGAAAATTACCGCTGAGCGAATAGATATATATACCGGCCGAAGGAGCTATCGCCATAGCAAGGTTATTACTCAATCCATAGAAGCCAACCCCCTCATTTCGTCGTTCTGACGGCAGCACATCAATAGCCACCGTACTGTTGGCCACCGTGGTGGCTCCGAATGGCAATCCGTGGATGGTACGAACAAGCGCAAACATCAATATGGTGCCCGCTCCGATATATCCTGTGAAGCAGATAAAGAAAGCAAAAAAGCATAGCATCAACACCTTTTTGCGGTTAAAACTATCCACAATAAAACCGCTGAAAGGCCGGACTATCAACGCTGCTATCACATAACCCGACAGCACAAGCCCGATCAAATCCTTGTCAGCACCAAACTGCGCATCAAGATACAGTGGCAACAGCGGTGTAAGAAGATAAAATGAGAAAAACAGCATGAAATTGCCCACCATAGCCTTACAGTAATTTCTGTTCCACAGCCTGGGGACTGATGCTTTTTCAGGAACGGCTTTTGCACTGTTGTCGTTCACATCTTCAGGTTTAAAGCTTTCATCCATATTCTTTTCTACCTATTGAACATATCCCGACCATGCCTAAGGAAGACACCGGAGATTCGGGGGTGCAAAGTTACTGATTTTTTAACAATCCGCATCTTCTTTACGGAATCTTTAATATTACGAATTATAAAACCGACTGAACAGACGGAGCATATCAAAGCTATCAGAACTCAATCGAGCTTCCTACCTGTTTTGTCGATATAGTACCATCCTTCACTCTCCCAACACCAATGTTCTGCGCCATCACGTACCATTTTCCCGACATCAGCAACTTTAGCCTTACCGTCATCAAAAGGGAAGGCACATGCAAACCTTGGAGATATGACAGTATTCCCATTACTATCGGCATACCCTATTTTCTCATTTTCATCAATTACACGATATAGTCCATCACAAATATAATCATCGCCATTATCGAATTGAAATGGCTTATACTTTTTACTATGCCTCTCATCATATTTGCTTATGCTGAAAAAGACAGGCATCTCAACCCACTGCTCCACCGGAGTATCATCCACTGTTCCGGGACTAAATTTCGGGAATGTTCCCACCAGTCTTTTAGCCTCGACATCAAGATTTGGGTCCTTACCCCTCACTATTGTGATTGAATCGATGACACCTGTCCTGTCCACAAGAAATCTGACCATCACCCGGCCCTGTATATTTTTATCATATGTTTCCTGCGGATATATTAAATTGTCATATATGTAACTTATCATTGCATCCTCACCTCCGGGAAATTGCGGAGAGGTCACATGGTGTGGCAATTCCTCACGATCTGCCTCATCAACCGCATCCAAGGTTTCCACGTCTGATATAATCCCCACTCGGTCGGCTGCCTCAAAACGCAATATAGGCGAGTCAAACACTTCTTTCCTGAATTGCTCGACAGTAGATTCATCACCTTGCAGACACACATCAATCGAACCGTCCCCCTTGGTCCCGATTGTAATATTTCCCTTCGCGGTGTCACTATCACTCTCTGAAATGGCATTCCGCAACAATCCCAATATCCTCGACTGTTCTACTCTTGAACAGACTCCGGCCCCCATATCAAACTCATTACCGCCTAATTTCTCCACCAGCATTCTTCTGATAGCAGTCGAGTCACCGACGACATTGATGGTAAGCCGATCCATATCATTTACAAAACAGCCTGCGTACCATTCCGGATAATTCATATCATCACTCATGCCAATGCAGATGGAATCGCCTCCGAATAAATAGGACAACCGCTCATAGTAAGTCCACGCCGGTTCTTGTACAGCTCCCTCCTCTGATGATTCTCCATCAACAGCGTCATCTGCTTTCCTCTCCTCCGTCAAATATTCACCGACAGTATTACTAATTACGTTTTTATATGATCTTGAACAAGCACATAACATGAGCATGACAAATGCTGCTATTATGAAAATTCTTGAATTTCTCATGTGTTTTTTAGAATTGCGATCTTTACAATTATTAATTATGGTCATTATACATACAAAATTACCAAAAATTTTGCATTTCCACCTATTTATCTAAATTTCAATACGATAAAGTACTATTTTTATAATCCTTTTTAGAATTATTTAGTAACTTTGTTATGTGAAACCCGGAGATAAGGAGCAAGCAATAGGGTGATGACATTAAATTCAGGTTTATAAAATCGTTTCACATCAAATGCTTGGCATTTTTAATGTAAGTTTCGGCATGCACCACAAATTACATTTTAATCAAGTGGAATTTCAATAAAGTCAAACGGTTGCAAATGAACTTTTTTCACTTACAAAACTTACTAAATATAGGGAAGTGTTAAAAATCTCATGAGATTTTTTGACGGTTTCTTAGAGGTATGAAGCAAAGTTAGTAATTTTGCACTCTCGTTTCATAACACATTTAATCAAGAAGGGAAAATAGAAAATATACAATGGCAGTCACCTCAGCAAGCTCATCAACCGAAGATTTAGGCATACGTTCGATAGGCAAACTACTTGCACAATACTCTGTCCCGGCCATTATCGCCAGTGTGGCCACGTCGCTCTACAATATAATCGACAGCATATTCATCGGACGAGGCGTGGGAGCCATGGCCATAGCAGGCCTCGCCATCACATTTCCGCTGATGAACCTTGTGGTGGCTTTCTGTATGCTCATAGCAGCCGGCGGCGCCACTATAAGCTCAATATTCCTCGGGCAAAAAAACTACAGCCGTGCGACGGATGTGGTAAATAACGTGTTTAGTCTCTGTCTCATCCACTCCATTTTGGTCGGTGGCCTCTCGTTCATATTCCTTGACCCCATTCTCTACTTCTTCGGTGCCACGGACGCCACTATCATCTATGCCCGTGAATTCATGAAGGTCATATTGTTAGGCACCCCCATCACATTCGTCTTCATTGGTCTCAACAACCTGATGCGTGCCACCGGATATCCGCGCAAGGCAATGATATCAGCTCTCATATCCGTGTTCGTCAACATCATCCTCGCGCCAATCTTCATCTTCAAACTTAAATGGGGCATACAGGGTGCAGCCATAGCCACACTGTGTGGACAGTTCACGGCATTCATCTGGGTGATGTGGCACTTCCTATCACGCAGCAGTTCCATTCACTTTAAGCGTGACAACCGATGGTTGACTTGGACAATTATAAAGCGTATCTACGCCATCGGTCTCTCCCCCTTCCTTATGAATGTATGCGCATGCGTGGTGGTTATTTTCATCAACCGCGCTCTTCTTGACTACGGAGGTGACGACGGCAACATGGCAGTAGGAGCTTACGGTATTCTCAACCGAACCACTATGTTTTTCGTGATGATCGTGTTTGGTGTCACCCAAGGCATGCAGCCGATTCTCGGCTATAACATGGGTGCCAACCATTTCGACCGTGTGAAGAAGACTCTGCGCATGGGCATTTGGATCGGGGCTGCCATCACATGCGTTGGTTGGCTTGTCAGCGAAGGATTTCCCGATGTGGTGAGCGCGCTTTTCACCACCGACGAGACTCTCATAAAGATAGCCCGCGAAGGATTCCGTATCTACTTTATCTGCTATCCTGTGGTTGGATGTCAGATCGTGATACAAAACTTTTTCCAAAGCGTAGGCAAGCCGCAGATGTCAATCTTCCTGTCACTCACCCGACAGCTCCTGTTTCTCATTCCGTTCCTCATTTTCCTTCCTCGTATATGGGGCATCAAGGGGGTCTGGGCCTCAATGGCTGCCTCTGACATCATAGCCTTCTTAGTAGCCATCGTCACCCTGTGGTGGTGGATGAGACATGTGATGCGCAAAATCGAATTAAATTCCCACCAATCTCACTAATGGAAAAAATCTTAGAACTCCGCGTCGATCCTCGCACCGCCCATGAGACCCTGCTTCTCACAGCCGAAGTCTCAGGGCGCCTTGGCATTGACGCCAACCGCATAAAGCATATCACCGTAACAAAACGCTCCATCGATGCACGCCAAAAACGCGTCATGGTAAATCTCACCCTGAAAGTGTATATCGACGAAAAGCCTGCCGACGTTTCATTGGTAGCACCTGTTGAATACCATAAAGTCACCGATGGACACGACGTCATAATAGTAGGAGCAGGTCCGGCAGGACTGTTCGCAGCCTTGAAACTCATAGAACTCGGTGTGCGACCTATCATCCTTGAACGTGGCAAGGATGTGGACGAGCGTCGCAAAGATATGGCCCGCATAGCTCGCGAAAATATTGTCGACCCTGACTCAAACTATTGTTTCGGCGAGGGCGGAGCCGGAGCTTATTCCGACGGCAAACTTTACACACGCAGCAAAAAGCGCGGTCCGGTCGATAAAATACTCAACATTTTCGCCCAGCACGGAGCTGACGAAAACATCCTTGTGGACGCCCATCCACACATAGGCACCGACCGCCTCCCTGAAGTGATAAAAGCTATGCGCAACACCATAATCGACTGTGGAGGAGAAGTGCATTTCGGCACACGCGTCACTGACTTGATCACTGAAGGTGACACTGTCACAGGTGCAGTCACTTCTGACGGAAAAGAGTTCAACGGTCCGGTCATACTCGCCACCGGCCACTCAGCCCGCGACGTATACCGTACGCTCCTCGCCAGGGGCATCCGCATGGAACCGAAAGGACTCGCCATCGGAGTGCGCCTCGAGCATCCGCAACATCTCATAGACTGTCTGCGCTATCATTCGCGTGACGGACGCGGCAAGTATCTCCCCGCGGCCGAGTACACCATGCTCACACGTGTGGATGACCGCGGTGTCTACTCATTCTGCATGTGCCCCGGAGGATTCATCATCCCCGCAGCAAGTGCTGACGGCCAGCTTGTTGTCAATGGGATGTCCCCTTCAAACCGCGGCACCCGATGGGCCAATTCCGGTATGGTCGTGGAAATACTCCCGGAAGATGTGCCTGACGGCGACGAGGGAGACAACACTCTTAAAATGATGCAATTCCAGGAGAGGATTGAAAAAGCGTTCTGGAAGGAAGCCGGACACACGCAGAATGCACCAGCACAAAGAATGCTTGACTTCGTCAACTCCAAGCCATCAGCCTCACTCCCCTCCACATCCTACGCTCCCGGCATACATCCTGCCCGGATAGACCGTCTGCTACCTCGCGGAATCGCACGTCGTCTGCAGGAAGGCTTTAAGGATTTTGGCCGTAAAAACCGAGGATTTCTCACCAACGAAGCTGTATTGATAGGTGCTGAGACACGCACATCATCCCCCGTGCGCATCCCACGCGATCCCGAGACCCTGAGCCACATCACTTACCATGGACTTTTTCCTTGCGGTGAAGGTGCAGGCTATGCCGGAGGCATCGTGTCAGCAGCCATTGACGGAGACAGAGCTGCTGAAGCCGCCGCAAGATATTTGAAAGATATCAATGACTGAAATGGGATGTCCCCATTGTCGGTTCATATAAATTGATTAGACGCTCCCCATCCGGGAGCGTTTTTTCATTATTTTTGAGTATTTCCCACGTTTCCATTATTTGATAATTTCGCAGTTGAAAAACAGTGTGAATAATCAATGAGAAAAACGCTCACTTTCTTGCGTAGTCTATCCCTTATCCTTATTGCCTTGCTGTGGTTGCCCGCCTACGCGACCTCCGCAGTGACTATTCACATTTCAATCACCGACGGTGATACTCAACAGCCACTTGAATTTGCAGGCATCACATTCACACGTCCGGCCACCCATCAAACCACAGGAGGATACACAAATCCCCAGGGTGAATACACTGCCACCCTTAATCCCGGGACTTGGCAGATGGACATAAACCTTGTGGGATATAAACCATTGCGCAAGTCAGTAGATATAAGCCGTGAGACCACCTACAAATTTGCGCTGACACCTGACGAACCGCTTACCGAAGTCGTTGTGACAGCACGTGAATCACGCAACGCCACTAGCGCGTCGCTCATCGATTCGATGGCCATGAAGCACCTGCAACCGTCAAGCTTCACAGATCTCCTTGAACTTCTGCCCGGTCATACATCCAAAGATCCTGAAATGGGGAGTGTCAATGCCATTGCCCTTCGCCAGGCATCCAACATTACCCCTGCTGATGACTATGCCACCACATCACTTGGCACATCGTTCGTGGTCGACGGTGTTCCCATAAATACTAATCCACAGATGCAGACCACTCCTGATGCTGACCGTACCGGCCGCATCTCAACAGGCAAAGGAGTGGATATGCGCGTACTGTCTACCGACGATATCGACCAAGTGGAAATCGTGCGCGGTATCCCTTCAGTAGAATATGGCGAACTCACATCAGGCCTTGTTAATATCAAACGTAAGAGCGGTGTAAGCCGTCTGGAGGCACGTTTCAAAGCTGATACTCAAAGCCAACTGTTCTACATCGGCAAAGGATTCCAGATGCCAGGCAGCGACTGGATCCTGAATGCGAGTGTCGACTATCTGGATTCAAAAATCGACCCTCGAGACAAAAGGGAAAACTTCAAACGAGTAAACGCATCCATCCGCAGCAACAAACGTTGGAACTCAACTCTGGTTTCAACCACCTGGAACTCGTCGGTCAACTACACAGGTACTTTCGAACGTGACGACAATGATCCTGACCTCTCGGTCAACAACACTATCGACTATTACCGGACCGACAACCACTCCGTATCCTGGAACAACACGTTATCCGTCAAGCCGGTGACAGACAGTCCCTTCCGCCATGCGACCCTCACAACAGGCATAAGTTATGCCGACGAACATCTGAGCCAGACAAAGCATGTGTCACCCTCCAGAGTAATGCCGTTGCCTGTCTCCCTCTTACCGGGCAGCAACTACGTAGGATATCTTCCCATGCTGTATCTTGCCAATTACGATGTATACGGCAATCCTTTTACCGCCTATACAAAATTATCCACAGGTTTGCGGTTTACCTCCGCCAACATCAACACCGAGATAAAGGCTGGTTTGGAATGGAATATGAGCAAGAATTATGGACGCGGACAGGTCTATGACCTCATGCGCCCGCTCACTGCCGGCAACAACAGTCGCCCGCGAGCCTATAGCGACATACCCGCCATGCACCAGCTGTCGGCCTATGTGGAATATGCAGGAAAACTCTATGCAGGAGCCCATACAGTCGGACTCAGCGTCGGAATCCGCGAGACGCAGTTACTCAACCTCGACTCTCGCTATGCCCTGAATGGCAGACCATACATCGACCCGCGCGTGAATGCCACATGGGTATTACCTCCTACATATCTCAAAAATCATCCCATCACTTGGGAACTGGCAGGAGGATTCGGCTGGCACACGAAAATGCCCGTGGCAGCCTACCTTTACCCCGATCCTTTGTACTCCGATTTCGAACAGCTCAACTATTATCACAATGTAGCTGACTACCGCACCATGAACGTGATGACATTTGTCGAGGATCTCACTAACTATGACCTCCGTGCCGCACGCAATTTCAAATGGGAAGTCAGAGCTGACATAAGCTACCGTGGCAACCGTCTTTCCGTGACCTATTTCCGTGAGAATATGACCGACGGATTCCGCCATTCGGGTGAGGTACACCGCTATCTCTATCGGCGTTACGACGCCTCGGGCTATGACCCGACCATTAACGACCGTGCTCCGGTAATTGAGGAACTTCCATCCACCGAAGTGGTGCATCAGGCAGTCAGAAGCCGTATCACCAATGGGAGCCGCACACTGAAAGAGGGTGTCGAGTACACATTCCAGTCACGCCGTCTCCCGGGGATCAACACTCGACTCACCATTTCAGGTGCATATTTCCAAACCACCAACAACAATAGCCAGCCTCTTTGGTACAAACCATCCATCGTGGTCAACAATCAGGCATTACAATATGTGGGACTCTATGACGATGTGGACGGAAGCGAATACAGAAGTTTCAACACAAACTTTATGTTTGACACCGACATTCCGACTCTGGGATTGAACTTCTCACTTGGTGTGCAAAACGTATGGTTCACATCCCGGCAGACACTTCGCCGTGACGGTGTGCCTACACATTACCTCGATCCCGAAGGGGTCCTGCATGAATTCACAGCTGAATCAATGACCGACCCATATCTGCGTCAACTCATACGCGTGTACAGCGAAAGTGCATTTGACCGTCAGACAGTGCCAAGCTCAACCACCTTCAACCTAAAGGCGACAAAGACTTTCTGGAACAAACGTGTCGGGCTTGCCGTGTATGTCAACCGGCTTCTGACTATTGAACCGGATTACACGCGTTACGGCCTCACTGTGCGCCGATATTCATCTCCATACTTCGGCATGGAACTAAACCTGAAAATATAATAATTCAAATCATAAAAGTTTAATTAAAAACCAACTTACATTATGACATTCAGCAAACGCTCTTTCAAGCAGATTCTGATGGCAGCCGTAGTATGCGGCACACTTCCTGTCATAACAGCATCATGCTCAGATGACGACGATGTAACACCTACCTATCCTGTCGAGATTACACAGAACCTTCCCGAAGGTATTCCCTCTTCAGCAGTAGTAAAGTCAGGTACAATAACTTACACCGAACTCAACACAGGACGCGTATATACCTTTGAACTTCCTGTCAATGAAACCGATGTTCTTCCTGCCGGCACCTACGATATCGAAGGTTCCATGGTGGTAACTTACGCAGGTGATAACGGAGCTGAAGTTGAACGCAACCTCCGTACCGTGGCAAGCCAGGTGGTAATCAGCCAGACTTCACAGGCCACATCGCTCAACTGGTTCTTCTACAATCCTGAAAATACCCTCGTGTTCGGTGAACTCTTCTTCACTGGCACACTCAATGCCAAAGGCACAAGCGGTCTCTATGATACCTACCTCACCATCTACAACAACACCGACGAGGTACAGTATGCCGACGGTCTCGCCATCGTTGAAAGCAAAATCCTGAACACAGCCACTGACCAGATTCTCACCGAAGCTAACTATCGTGAGAACAACTTCACTGTCCAGACAGTGTATGTGATTCCCGGTAGCGGCCAGGAAGTGGCTATCCAACCCGGCGAATCAATCAAGATCGTTGACCAGGCCATCGACTGGAACGAGCAGGTGCCCGGAGCGCTCAACCACACCGATGCTGATTTCGAATGGTATGACGAGTCATCTTCCGCATCAGTCGTTGACACCGACAATCCCTCTGTCCCCAACCTTATCAAATGGTACAGCTACTCTCCCACCATCTGGATACCTTCTAACCAGTGCAACCGCTCCTATGCCCTCGTGCGCTTCCCCGAAGGTATGACCGCAGAGACATTCCTCGCACAGCAGGACGGCACATATACTTACATCAATGCCGCCACCGGCAAGGAAATGACAGGCAACAAATGCTATCTCATCAAATACGAATGGATTCTTGACGGTGTCAATCTCTGTCCTACCGAAAAATGGGTACAAGGCGCACTCAGCGTAGCCACCGACATGAGCTATGCAGCCATCAGCGAGAAAAACTCCGACAAGAACCGTTTCGGCCACAAATTTGTCCGCAAGACTTCAGGTGTCTCTGCCGCAGGCAACACCATCCTCATGGATACCAATGACTCTGCTGCTGACTTCGAGGTCGTAGCCGTGAAATAATATAGCACACGCTCTGACTCAAACATGCGACAATTTCGCATATTATACGCCATAATGGCCACAGCTGCTGCCACAGTCCTTACCAATGAGACTGTGGCACAGTCTGTGTCATTACTCCACGACGTCCAGCGGACAGCCCTCCCGGTGTATACTTTTGCCGACGGAATATACCTCAGCAATCCCGCAGCCATGTCCTATCGCGACTCTGTCTCATTGTCATCCTTTAACCTCAATGGCAATTATCTCGACATGGAAAAAGCCGTGATGGAACAGACAGGGACCGGCCACTCGCTTTTCACCGTAGAGGCCGATTCATACATGCGGCTGAAAACCGACGGTGTGGCCTGGGGTAATGCCCGCTTCACCACCGGACAATACCGTGACATACGATGGACCGACTGCATAGATTACGAACGAGTGGCACCTTACGTGCTCGGCGATGCCGTGGGCGGCAATCTCAGCACTCGTCAATATGCATTTTCTGGAGGATACTCCGGACGAAAAGACAGATGGACTTTCGGAGCACACGCGTCATATCGGGCAGAAGTGGCCTACCGCAACCGTGACCCTCGTGTAAAGACCATAGTCTCTGACCTCGACATCAATCTCGGAGCATCATTCCGTGTTCTTGCACATCATGCCGTCGGGCTGACGGGCGGTATCAATGTCTATAATCAAAACTGTGATTTGGATTTTTACAATCCGATCAATGATATCGACACTTATACTCTCACCGGACTGGGGACATATTACAAGCGATTCATGGGTAACACCAACAAGAACAGCGGCTACAGTTCAATCGGCTTTTCCGTAGGGGCACAATGGATTCCCACACTCAGGAAAGGGCTGGCAGGCTCAGTCACCTATACCCGTTACCGGATGGAACAGCAGCTTCGGAATTTCAATAATCTGACTCTGGGTTACAGCGACAATAATCTCCTCAATGTCTCCGTGGGGTACACCATCGGCATTTCGCGGTCTGTCACACTCTCACCGATGCTCACCGGTAACCTCCACAGCCGCACGAGTACTGAGAACCTGTTTGGGACATCGGCCGGAGCAAGTTATGACAAAATCGGGAGCCGCACTCCCTATACCCACGACATCTCAGACTTGTCACTGACATGCCCTGTCCAGCTGAACTGGGGACAATCATACTTGACACTCACTCCACAGGTGAAATATGACTATGACCATGAGCGCTACAAAGATCCAGTGCGTGACCTGAAGGTAAGCCATGTCACACCAGGTCTGCACCTTGATTTCTCCTCCATAACCCATGGCAAATGGCTATGGAACGGCCGCCTGGGAGGCAGCTATTCAATAGCTTCTCCATCAACCCCGGTGCTCACAGAGCTCGACATGGACAGTGAGCTTGCCAAATGCGTAATGTCGAATTTCGAAATGCTGTCGGCTGACCGCATGGCACTCAATGCCGGCATTGGGGCATCGCGCATCATCAACGGTATCGTATTCTCCCTCTCGCTCGATTACGCCCTGTGCGACTATCGTGACAACGGACTTTCGCAAGGAGCCGCAGTGACTCTCGGGGCTAAATTCTAATAAATAACATCTAACGCCAATGACAGAATCTGTAATATCCGTAAAACACCTCACCCAGCGCTATGGCACAGGGCGAGTGATTTACAGTGATTTAAATTTTGAAGTCCCGAAAGGACGTATCCTCGGGCTTCTCGGGAAAAACGGCACAGGAAAAACCACCACCATAAACATACTTATGGGTTATCTGCGTCCACAGCAAGGCGAATGCAGGATATTCGGGGAAAGAATTACCGAAATGTCGCCGGCCACACGCGCCAGAATCGCCCTTCTTATCGAGGGACATGTGCAGTACTCGTTCATGACCATCGAGCAGATTGAAAAATTCTATGCCAAATTCTACAGCAAGTGGGACCGCGACGCTTATTATCAGCTCATGTATAATCCGCAAATCCAAAAATCCGGAGAAACCAAAACGAAAGGTTCAAAATCCGGCAAAAATCCGGAGAAATCACAATTCCAAGCGGTTATTGAAATATAAATCGCGCAACATCGGAATGATAAAAAAGAGCATCGGAAGCAAGCAAATCCGATGCTCTTTTTTTGCATATAGATCACGCAACATTATAAAGCATTATGTCCGTGTAATGGGAATTATAGTTCATTGATGCGTTGAATTCCTTCCGTGTGGCTCCGATGAAGGGATTGCCGATTTCTTTATTCTTGTCGAGCCAGTCGCATAATTCAATGATCGATGACTTGTTGGAGGTGAAATATACATATCTGTGACCGACAAGAACCTTGAGCACATCAAGGTAGTCAGACAGTTTCCAGTACATGTTATACGTTCCGACATCGGTGCTGAGATACGGCGGGTCAACAAGGAACACCACATCATCCCGGTCACGGTACTTCTCAAACAGCACCTTGTAATCGCATGAAACAATCGTGAGCCCTTCAAGATAATCTGAAGCAGCAGGATAGTCAGACTGTCGGATATTGTTATAAAGAGCCTCCTTCTTCATCTCCGGAATACTAAGTTTGTATTTCATGGAGAACATGATCGCCGAAGATATAGTAATGAAGTCTATGTACCCGTGTGTTCGTTCCTCCTGTTCTAACCTGACGAATACTTCGTCACGCATTGTTCCTTTTATACAACCGTGTTTTGGAACTCCTCGTACAATATTCCGCAGATCCACCAGAAGGGCATTGGTACGCGGTATGTTTTCAATCCGGCGTCGGTAATTGTCAAAATCGTTATATACCACGGTAGCGTCCGGGCATTGTCGTTTGGTTATATGGGACAGCAGCCCGGAACCGCCGAACAGGTCCACAAACACCTTCGCATCCTTAACCTCGCCAAGAACCTTGATATATTCTTTGGCGAACATGCGCTT
>CAJTMH010000002.1 GCA_910577255.1 uncultured Duncaniella sp.
TTAATAAAAAAGAGCCGAAAGACAAACCTAAGTTCTATCTTTTAGTTTTGCTTTCGCAGAAACCGTCTTGGCCAGGTCCGCTGATTTTATTGACTTCTCGGAATTGACTTGAGGTCTTATTTAAAAGACTCTTGTACTACTTCCATTCTATTGTAATTCTTTCAATGTGCTCCGTTGCTTTCTCGAAGTTTTATCGGAAAACTTTGCAAAGGTACAACCAATTTTTGATTCCTGCAAATTTTTCGGCAACTTTTTTTCGATTGTTTTCCAGCCGGCCGAACCATCCGATAATCTCAAGCGTTTCAACTTGTCCGCCCCGCCGCTGCGGGGTGTGCTTCTCAAAAGCGAGTGCAAAGGTAGACACTTTACCCGAAACCTCCAAATATTCCCGGCTATTTTAACGCAAATTTAACACTTATCCGCCATACAAGCCAAAACATCGCCTATATCACTCCACAAAACCCTCCAGAAACACCCTCTCCGCACATCCCCCGCACAACAACAGAAAAATCATCGCATCATCATCGCACCACAAACCGTCACTATATATATTAATACCAATTATACATATCTGGCATTAATAACAAGGCCCATCACCTTATCCGGCAATGGGCCCTAATATAAATTTAACGCATGGCAGGAGCCTTAAAGACCACTACCCTCGGAATTTACAGATGGAAGTTTTCTCCCACACCCAGCTGAACCTTGACGGCTACCGGTCCGTCAGCTCCAGGATAGGTTAAATTTGTGGCTCCACCTTTTGGAGAGTTAATGGTGGCCGCAGTCACTCTGCCGTCTTTCCATTCCATATCCACCACAAAACCGCCCCTGGCTCTCAATCCGGTCACTTTGCCATCCTTCCACTCCGCAGGCAGAGCAGGCAAGAGAATTATGGATTCAGGCGTAGACTGAATAAGCATTTCCGCAACTCCGGCTGTACCACCGAAATTACCGTCGATCTGGAATGGAGCATGGGCATCAAGCAGATTAGGATATGTGCCTCCACCGCTGCGCTTATCTGGGCCCTGGTAATTATCAGGGCTCACATATTGGAGAAGCCGGCGATACATGTGATAGGCTCCATCATTGTCACGCAAGCGGGCAAGAAGGTTGACGCGCCATCCGGTGCTCCAGCCTGTGGTATTGTCACCTTTTATTTCAAGCGACCTTGCAGCCGCCTTGGCAAGCTCAGGTGTGGTGTCGACCGATAGATGACGTCCGGGGAAGAGCCCGAACAAATGAGACTGGTGGCGATGCGTCGGATCCTCGTCCTCCCAGTCGTAATACCATTCCTGAAGATTACCCTTGTGTCCCACCTTATATGGATGGAGCCGTGGAAGCACTGAATCGACCTCCGCACAGAATGAATCGTCGACACCGAGAGTCAAAGCTGCATCGCGGGCATCCAACATGCACTGACGCGCCATAGCAAGATCAGCCGCTCCGCCATACATTGTGGCTCCGCAGTAGCCGTCGGGGGTGACATATTTGTTTTCGGGCGAAGTAGATGGTGAGGTTATCAGATGGCCGTCCTTCTCGATGAGCCAGCCGAGACAAAACTCAGCAGCCCCTTTGAGCACCGGGTAGTACTTCGACAGATACTCCTTATCCCCGGTGAATAGGTAGTGTTCCCAGATATGGGTAGCCACCCATGCGCCACCCATGTTCCAGTTGGCCCACGTCGGATCTCCTTCATTAAGCCCCACCGGATTAGTCATGGCCCAGATGTCGGAATTATGGCCGAGACACCAGCCTCGGTCCACCCCATAGTAATGGCGAGCCGTCTGCTCGCCGCTACGCTGCAGATTGCTTATCCAGTTTATCATCGCGGTCTCGTGAAGCTCGCCGAGGCCTGTCACTTCGGCTGGCCAGTAATTCTCCTCCACATTGATATTAGTGGTGTAGTTGCTGCTCCATGGAGGCAGGATATACTCGTTCCACAGGCCCTGGAGATTGGCCGGTACACCTGGGGTGCGGGAAGAAGCTATGAGCAGATAGCGTCCATATTGGAAGTACAGTTCCTCAAGGTCGGGATTCGCCTCGCGGAGGTCGGTATAGCGCTTCAGCTGCACATCAGTAGGAAGAGCCGCTATAGAGTCAGGTGTGGAACCAAGTTCAAGCGACACACGCCCGAACAGAGATGAATAGTCCTCAAGGTGCGACTTCTCGATTTCAGCCACCTCTTTGGAGGCTGCGGCCTCGATGCGGTTGGCGGCAAGAGTCAGATAGTCGCGTCCCTCCTTTGCCGGATCGCGGTCATATCCGTTGAAACTTGTGACATTGGTGATGTAAAGCGTCACATCCCGCCCTTCGACGTCAATAGTACCGTCAGGGAGCGATGTCACCTTGCCGTCAGGCGCCACAGCCTTGACTATGGTACAGAAACGAGTGCCTCGTTCAGGGTCGTAACGTAATTTCTCGTCAAATGAAGTATAGCCGGGCAACGAAATCCATGCTGCCTGCCCCACTGAGGTTATCTCGCCATCCTTCGCAGTCACTTGGTGAGGCAACTGGGAGTCGAGCGACACATTGGCAGAAATCGGCACGTCGCTACGGAGCGTCACCACAATCACAGAGTCAGGAGCCGAAGCAAAATATGTCGACTCATAGGCTGCACCACCCGCCCTGAAACTGCGCGAAGCTTTGGCATTAGAGATGTCAAGAACACGCATATAGTTCTCGACCTCCTCGGGGATGTTCTTATATTTTATGACGAGTGAACCGAGCGGTTGGTAGTTCTCGCTGTAATGCCCTTGCACCTTGCGGTGAAGCGAATCGGCTGCGCGATAGTCCTCACGGTCAAGTGCGGCACGGATCTCGGGAATGGCTTTATAGGCATCAGGGGTCGTCACCCCTTTCTCAGGTTCCCCGGTCCAAAGAGTTATATCATTGAGCGAAATCCGCTCCTCCTTGACGCCGCCATATAGGATAGCACCGATATTGCCGTTGCCTATCACCAATGCCTCCTCGAAAAATTCAGCAGGGCGGTCATACTTCAGCACGAGGGGCTGCGCCATCGCCACCGCCGGAATCACCAGCGAGGCAGCTGCATACAGTAAACGTTTCATGGCAATGTAATTTCTGGAAATGTTAGGTAAAACTATATTATATAATAATGTGGCGCTACGGCAATCAGGCCGTGGCGCCACATCAAGTAATGTCTATACATTGAAGAGGAAGTGCATGATATCACCATCCTGCACCACATAATTCTTGCCCTCTATCGCCATCTTACCGGCATCGCGGACAGCGCTCTCGCTGCCGAGGGTCACATAGTCGTCATATTTGATGACTTCGGCACGGATGAACCCCTTCTCGAAATCAGTATGGATGACACCTGCACACTGCGGAGCCTTGCTTCCACGCATGAAAGTCCAGGCCCTCACTTCGTCGGCACCGGCAGTGAAGAATGTCTGGAGGTTGAGCAGCGCGTAAGCCGCACGTATCAAGCGGGCCACGCCTGATTCCTCAAGTCCTATTTCGGCAAGGAATTCCTGACGCTCCTCAAATGTGTCGAGTTCGGCAATCTCGCTCTCGGTCTGGGCAGCCACTATGAGAAGCTGTGCATCCTCATCCTTGATGGCTTCCTTCACGGCCTCAACATGTTTATTGCCGTCGACAGCCGAAGCGTCGTCAACGTTGCAAACATAGAGCACAGGCTTGTTGGTGAGCAGGAAGAGGTCGCGGGCAAATTTCTGCTCGTCGACAGTCTCGAGGGTCACCGTACGTGCCGGTTTGCCCTGCACGAGTGCTTCCTGGAATTTTTTCAATACCTCATACTGCATTTTGGCCACCTTGTCGCCACCAGTCTGCGCCTGCTTCTGGGTCTTGGCTATTCGGCTCTCCACGGTCTCGAGGTCCTTAAGCTGGAGTTCGTAGTCAATAATCTCCTTGTCGCGCACCGGATCCACAGTGTTGTGCACATGGGTCACATTGTCATCCTCGAAGCAGCGGAGCACGTGGAGGATGGCGTCAGTCTCGCGTATATTGGCAAGGAACTTGTTACCCAGGCCCTCACCCTTGCTCGCGCCCTGCACAAGGCCGGCAATATCGACGATTTCTACCGTGGCCGGCACAATGCTTTTGGGATTGCACATCTCCACAAGCTTGTTGAGCCGGGCATCAGGCACAGTGATGACACCGACGTTAGGCTCGATGGTGCAGAATGGGAAATTGGCCGACTGGGCCTTTGCGTTGGAGAGACAGTTGAAAAGAGTGGATTTGCCCACGTTAGGGAGCCCCACAATACCACATTGGAGTGCCATGGATATATCTTATTATTTTTATTCTGAGTGATTGGTTTACTGATAATTTCCGCAAAGTTAGCGATTTTTTGTCATTCGGGCGCATTATGTCCGTAAAAAACAGAGCCTCACATCATGCCACATGGTCATCACACCGACACCTCGATGTCAATGCCACCCCAATGGCGTATCATATCGGCGCGCACCTTCTCAGCCACACCTGACACGCTCCAGTCCATAGGATAATGGCGGCAACCGGCCTCCTGTGCCAGACGAGCACCCTCTTTCATATCGGTGGAGCAAAACGCCACACGGCACCTGAGCGCCCGGTAAAGCCTCACTGTCTCACGACCGACACCATCCGTCACACACCCACCTGTCACCAACACACGCTTACCGGCAAATGCACTGCCATCAAAACCGGCCTCGAACCTTACCGACACTTTAGCGCCGCCTGACGAGGAGCCGTGACCCATCCGCCCGGAGCGGTATTCCTCCATTTTCTTTTCCAGATAATTGTCAGCCATCTAAGTCATATTTTTACTGCAAAAATACGCAAAATTAACCGTCATCCCAACAATCATTCCACTCCTTGCTGCAAAGAAGCGTAAAATCAGGCTACGATATTGAATTTTTTGAGTAATTTTGCGGGATTTTTCAATTCTACGACATGAGTTTCTCTACTTTTCGTCAACGCATCAAGCCCTGGATGCTTCCGATAGCAATGCTGGGCGGACTTCTGTTCCACAATTTCATTGATTCCATAGCATTTCTGGCGCCCTATCTCATCTTTGTGATGCTCCTTATCACCTTCTGCCGAGTCAGGCCGAGCGAATTCAAGGTCACCTACCTTTCCTATGGGCTGCTCACAGTGCAGGTAATAGGATCTCTTCTGGTCTATTTCTGCCTACTGCCAATGGGTGCCGACATAGCCGAGGGCGCATTCATCTGCATATTCTGCCCTACGGCCACAGCAGCGCCGGTAATCACCGGAATGCTTGGAGGCAGTGTCCCGAGACTCGCCACATTCTCTATCATCTCCAACATCACGGTTGCTTTCCTGGCCCCTATCCTCTTCACCATCATGGGGAGCGAGGCCCAGATTCCGTTCATGGAATCCTTGCAGCTCATAGCCGTCAAGGTCGTACCGCTCATCGTGCTTCCTCTGGCCGTGGCACTCATAATGCTCCGCGTAACCCCGAAAGTCCACCGCGCCATCGCCAACCATCAGTCGCTGTCGTTCTACATCTGGGCTGTGTCACTGTTCATAGTCGTAGGTCGCGCCGTCAGCTTCATCATGAGCGAGCCGGCCGACATGGTGCCCGAGATGCTTTGGCTGGCGCTCTTCTCAGGAATAGTGTGCTGTGCGCAGTTCTACATCGGACGCAAGATCGGGGGACGCTGCGGCGACAAGATAGCCGGTGCACAGGGTCTCGGCCAAAAGAATACCGTGCTGGCCATCTGGATGGCTCTGACCTACCTTCACCCCATCTCTTCAGTAGCCCCGGCCGCTTATGTGGCCTGGCAGAACACCATCAATTCAGCCCAACTCTATTTCAAGGCCAAGCGTGACGCAAGCCAACTAAACGCCGGGCGGAAAAACTAAAATATCACAAACAACGTTAATTATACAAAGGGCGACGCCAATCCGGACCCGACTTGACTATCCGGCCGCGCACACCCCCATCATCAATTCTTAGACTTTAGACATAACGACATGGCACTCAACAGCATGTATGAACAACTGATGGGGCTCCCCCTATTCAACGGGGTGAGTTACAACCGCATCTCCGAGATAGTAGGCAACACAAAGCTCGCCTTTCTGAAGTATCTCCCAAACGAGCGTATTGTCAACGCCGGAGATCCATGCACACATCTGATGTTTGTGATAGGCGGCAACGTGCAGCTGAGCATACAGAATCAGAATGACCGCTTCCGCGTCACCCAGACCATAGGGGCACCTTCGGTCATCTCGCCTGACTTCCTTTTCGGACGCAACACACTCTTTCCCGCCACCGTGACCGCTGTGGACACAGTGTCGCTTATGCAGATTTCCAAGAACGATTTCATATCCATAGTCCAGACGGACGAAGTGTGTCTCTACAACTACCTCAACTACATTTCGACCAACGCGCAGAAAGCCGTCGACGGAGTGATAGCCCTCACCTCTGGCTCACTCGAGGAGCGCATCGCCTTCTGGATCATAGCGCTGACCCAGCGTGACGCCGTCAACATCACCCTGTCATGCCGTCAGCGCGACATGTACACACTTTTCGGAGTTCAGCGATCGTCATTCATCAGCACGCTCGACAGTATGAAGGAGCGCGGGCTTATCGATTACACATCGTCGGAAATCAGAGTCATCTCGCGTCGCGACCTGCGCTCGCTCCTGCTAAAAATCCCTGACTGACCGGGAGGTCTCCAATCCCGGATATGCTTTTCGGCCATGACATAAAAGAAACGAGGTAATGCATCACAGTAGCTGCATTACCTCGTTTCTTATATCATTTCAAGCCAGTGTACCACACATCAGACGGTGGCACGAAGCCTGGTGATTACCCTGGCAATCTCACCAATCCATAGCACCACCGAAGTGCCGAGCACTATTATCAACCAGTCAGTCACCGCAAGAGGGGTAACATTGAAAAACTCGCCGCCCACAGTCACGATGAAAATCTGCCCGAAAAAGATGATAGCGGCAATCAACATAAATTCACCGCACTTCTCAAGATGCATGGCACTGCGGTGAGTGGCAAACGCACGTGCATTGAACAGATTCCAGAACTGGAGCATAACAAAGGTGGTGAATATCACACTCAACTCATAAGCCGAGAGACCTTGCCGTGCACCGAGGCGCACATGGCAGATATCCATCAGCGAGTTCACTTCGGCATGTTCAAACACATATACCAGACACAGCACCACTGCCGAGAATATAAGACCTACCCCACCGATAAACCACCACATGGGCTGAGTGATGATGAAGTCACGGCGGTCACGCGGCTGATGGTCCATGACTGAGCGGGAAGGTGGTAACGAAGCCAAAGCCATCGAGGCGAATGTGTCCATGATAAGGTTGACCCACAGCATCTGTGTGACTGTCAGTGGCGACTCCGTGCCCATAAAAGCACCGGCGAGCACCACCACGCAGGCCACGACATTGACTGTGAGCTGAAACAGGATGAAACGCTGAAGATTCTGGAACAACGACCGTCCCCACATCACAGCACGTCCTATCGAGGCGAAAGAATTATCAATGATAGTGATATCGCTTGCCTCCTTGGCCACCGATGTGCCGTCGCCCATCGAGAGCCCCACATTGGCTGCATTGAGGGCAGGAGCATCATTCGTACCGTCGCCTGTCACAGCCACAACCTGTCCCTGCTTCTGCAGTGCCTCCACCAATCTTTTCTTATCCATGGGGCGAGCCCTGGCTATAATCTTAAGATCCATGACACGATCGGCAAGTTCGCTGTCCGACAATTCTCCGAATTCCGGTCCGGTGATTATGTTCCGGTCAGTGTCCTCCGGTTTCCAAAGGCCGATCTGACGACCGATCTCCCGCGCTGTTGCAGGAGTGTCGCCTGTAACTATTTTTATGCCAATTCCTGCGTCAAGGCACTCCTTGATGGCATCAGGCACATCATCACGCACAGGATCCGCGATAGCGACTATCCCCAGGAAAGTGAGACCTGTTCGCTCCACACCCTCATCCCCTATTCCGGGGTCACCTTCCGGCAGGTCGCGCATGGCAAAACCGAGTGTACGCATGGCCTTCTGCTGATAGCCGAGCAACTGTTCCTCGACCTGCCCGCGGCTCACACCTCCGCAGATGTCATCACACATGCCAAGTACTATCTCAGGCGCTCCTTTTACATACAGCGTCTCCTTGCCTGCATCATCAGCCACCACTGTGGCCATATATTTTCGCTCGGTTGTGAATGGAAGCTCCCTCACCACTTTGGCGCCGGATCTTAAAGACTTGTAATCCACTCCGTTCTCACGCAGCCACAGGATAAGGGCTCCTTCGGTAGGATTACCAAGCACCTGCGGATGTTTCGGGTCCGATTCGTCGAGCTGTGCTGTCGAGTTCACGGCTATTCCGGTCTCAATCTCCCGGCTCAGTTCATCGCTGCCGAGATGTCCATCCTTAAGACCATAGAAATTAGCCTCGGCCACACGCATCTGATTGCGTGTGAGCGTGCCGGTCTTGTCAGTGCATATCACCGTGGTGGCACCCATAGTCTCGCAAGCATGCATCTTACGCACCAGATTGTTGGTGCGCAGCATACGCCTCATGCTGTAGGCCAGACTCAATGTCACAGCCATCGGCAACCCTTCGGGCACCGACACCACCACGAGAGTCACGGCTATCATGATGGTCTGCAGGAAGTAGGCTATGAACCTCACCAGATCGAAGGCATCATTATTAAGGAAATAGAGAAGGACGCGTCCGGCTATCACCAGGCCACCTACCAGATAACTTCCGCGAGTCACGAGTGCGCCGAGACGTTCAAGCTGCTCGGTCAGGGGTGTCTTCTGTCCGTCGTCTATACGTGCTGCCTCATAGACCTTGCCGTTTTCAGTGCTGTCGCCAACGGCAAACACCCTGGCTATGCCATGTCCCTCCATCACACGTGTGCCGCGCATCACATGGTTAGACGGAAATGTCGCCTCGGTGTCAAAGTGAGCCGGATCAACCGTCTTTGAAGCCATAGGCTCGCCGGTAAGAGTCGATTCGTCAACATTGAGCGAGGTGGCCTCCACCAGTTCAGCATCGGCTGGAATCTCCTCGCCGGTGTTGAGAATCACCAGGTCGCCCACCACCACATTGCGTTTGGCCACCTGTGTCGGGTTGCCGTCACGAATCACCTGCACAGGCTCATCGTCGTTCACCTGATTGAGCACCGAGAATTCATCCTCAGCCTTTTTCTCAAAATAGAATGACAGCCCCGTGGCGAGAAATATGGCCATAAATATACCGGCCGGCTCGAAAAACACTGCAGGGCCCTGCGCCAGTGCGTAAAATTCATATAGCGATATCAACACCGACAGCACACCGGCAATCAACAGCACTATTATGAGAGGATCCTTGAACTTTGACAGGAACAACTTCCACAGCGGTTCCTTAGCAGGAGGAGTCAGGATGTTGGCTCCATGCACTCTACGGCTCTCCCTGACCTCGTCATCGGTCAGGCCGGTAAGCCTGATGGGGTGTTGTGACATATTATTTTTACGTGAGTTTTTGGGTGTGCAAAGATACTACATATATTTATAACACACAACAAGTCAATTGTTCACTCAACGTCCCCGCTGGCGTGACAGCCATTTGCGCAATTCATCCTCTCGTTTCTTATCAGCGCGCCGGTCCTGACGCGACATTCCGTAAGTCGCCGGCCCTGAGCCACACCCAGGCCCCCCTGCAAGCATATCGGCAAAACGCTCGTCGACAACCCATTTGCCAGGAGGACAAGCGCCGGCCGACGCATCTGGCTCCTTCGCACCGGCTTCCGCGTCTTCGGTTCGCATCTCCTCAGAAGCTGCCTCTCCGGCGATTACGGCAGCCTCAATAGCCTCAACGACATCCTCATTCCTTATTCCGGGCTTAATAGCAGGCTCTGTCCTCGCCGTCTCATTCATGCGGGCCGCGCGACGACGTTCAGCCACAGCCCTTGCCCTGCGTGAGCGTTCCATGGCACGGTCAATCTCGGGCAAAAGCAAGGTAAACATCACCATCACTTCCTGCGCGAACCTTGACTCGTAAAGCTCACATATACCGCCGTTCATATAGCAATATATCAGTTCAAACACCTCATTAACCTCATGGCATGGCAGCAGGCCTATCCCTACCATCGCATCGAGACGCTCCTCGATATAGGAGAGAAACTTGCGCGACATATTGCCGGGTTCTCTGCTGAATGACTTGGTTTTCACGTCAAAATTGACAAACACTTTCTCGACTACTGCGTTACTTTTCATAGTTCACTTTTGGTTTTTAGATGGTGATAGCCGACATACACCGATGTCGTTGCTTCCGCAAAGTTACCACCATGCCATAGCCCAAAAGGTGCGATAATGCCGCGAAGGACTGAAGAAATTATCTGAAAATTTAAAATCATTATCGCACACTATGTTTGGAATCTTTTTGTAAATTTGCAAAAATCATTCTCAAACTCCTCATCCGGACTAAACAATATTAAACAACCATCAATAACCCCATTACCTCATGTCAAACGTAATCATTGAGCGCATCGTCGCCTTACGCAAAGAAATGAAAGAGGCCGGAGTCAACGCGGTGATACTCCCGCGCACAGACGCCCACCTCAGCGAATATATCTCCAACCATTGGCACATAGTACGTTACCTGAGCGGTTTTACTGGCTCGGCCGGCACTATGGTGGTGACGGAGACAGCGGCCCTTCTCTGGGTCGACAGCCGCTACTTCCTCCAGGGAGCACAACAGATTGAAGGCACCGGCATTATCCTCATGAAGGATGGTCTGCCCGACACACCCTCAATAGTGGAATATCTCTGTGAAAACCTCCACAAAGGCGCGACAGTAGGCATCAACGGCATGCTGATGTCGATTGACGAAACCGCATCACTGCGCGAACGCCTCCACAAGTCAGGCATCAGACTCGACGTGAACTTCGACCCCATTGACCGAATATGGGCCGACCGTCCGTCGCTCCCGGCCGACAAGGTGTTTGTCCACGACGTGAAATACGCCGGCGAGACCGCAGCCGACAAGATAGCCAAAGTGCTTGCCGATGTCAAGCAGAAAGGAGCCGAAGCCCTCTTCACATCAGCGCTCGACGAGATAGCCTGGGTGCTCAACATCCGCTCCAACGATGTGCCCTGCAACCCGGTGGCCACATCGTTCCTTTATCTCGCGCCCCAGGGGAGCACCCTTTTCATCGACTCCGCCAAAATGACTCCTGAAGCCGAGGCCCATCTCAAAGAGGCAGGCGTTGCCGTAGCCCCCTATGACTCAGTGCTCGACTTCCTCGCCACCGTGCCGGCTGATGTAAATGTACTCCTCAGTGGCAGCCGTGCATCTGGAGCAATAGCCCATATACTCGAAGGTCACTACGTGAAAGGTGATTCACCCATCGCTATGCCCAAGGCTGTGAAGAACGATGTCCAGATCGCCGGCATCCGCGCAGCCCACATCCGCGACGGCGTAGCAATGGTGCGCTCGCTCATCGAAATCGAACGCACCGTAGCCGAAGGCAAACATCTCACTGAAATCGGTGTGGCCGACATACTGCTGCGCCACCGTTCGGCTCAACCGTTGTATTTCGACCTCAGCTTCGAGAGCATCTGCGGCTTCGGGGCCAACGGCGCCATAGTCCACTACTCGGCCACTCCCGAAAGCGACACCACCATCACCAAGGGCAATCTGCTGCTCATCGACTCAGGAGCCAACTATCTCGACGGAACCACCGATATCACCCGCACTATAGCCATCGGCACCCCCAGCGAGGATATGCGCCATGACTTCACCCTCGTGATGAAGGGACACATTGCCATCGCCACTTCAATCTATCCCGAAGGGACCCGCGGAGCACAGCTCGACGCACTGGCCCGCATGCCGCTCTGGAAAGAGGGTAAGAGCTACCTCCACGGCACAGGCCATGGCGTAGGCCACTTCCTCAACGTACACGAAGGTCCGCAGAGCATCCGCCTCAATGACACGCTGGCACCCCTCACGCCAGGCATGCTGACATCCAACGAACCGGGAGTCTATCTCACCGACCGTTACGGCATACGCTGCGAGAACCTCGTGCTCACCATCCCCTACGAGGAAACTGAGTTCGGCAAATTCTATGCGTTCGAAACCATCACGCTCTGTCCATTTGACCGTTCACTCTTCCAGACCGAGATCATGTCGGAGGCCGAAATCGAATGGCTCAACAATTACCACCGTACCGTCTATGAACGCCTTTCGCCCGAACTCACCGACGATGAGCGTCAATGGCTCGCTGCCGCCACCGCGCCCCTCACAAAGTGAACGCAGCGCTTCTTAACTGACTAATTTACAGCAACCAACCGAAACTAAAACTCCAACATGGCATTAATAATCCCTGTACGCGGTTTCACACCCGAGATTGGGCCTGACACGTTTCTTGCCGAAAACGCCACCATCATCGGTGACGTCGTGATGGGCAGCGAATGCAGCGTGTGGTTCAACACCGTGCTGCGCGGCGACGTGAACTCAATCCGAATCGGCAACAGAGTCAACATCCAGGACGGCTCAGTGCTCCACACCCTCTATCAGAAGTCAACCATCGAGATCGGCGACGATGTGTCGATAGGACACAATGTCACCATCCACGGAGCCAAAATCCATGACTATGCGCTCATAGGCATGGGAGCCGTGGTGATGGACGATGCCGAAGTAGGCGAAGGAGCCCTCGTGGCTGCCGGCTCTGTAGTGCTATCGCGCACCAAAATCGGCCCCAACGAACTGTGGGGCGGAGCTCCGGCCAAATTTATCAAGATGGTCGATCCGGAAACCTCGCGCGAACTCAACAAAAAGATAGCCCACAACTATCTCATGTACTCACGCTGGTACACCGACCCCGAAGCCGAGGCAAAATAACAACCCTATCGCCGGGAAGGGCCGGCAAAAGCCGGATAACCAACTTTGCCACCCTTCCCGACAAAAAAATAGCCCCTCCTATTGGAGGAACGAAAAAAAATCCCTACCTTTGCGCCGTCGAAAGCCACGCAACGGCTTTGAAACCGACCACACCACAAGCCCAGATGGCGGAATCGGTAGACGCGCTGGTCTCAAACACCAGTGGAGCAATCCATCCCGGTTCGATCCCGGGTCTGGGTACTGATAAAGGCTGAAAATCATCTGATTTTCAGCCTTTATTTTTGTTTTGAGGAAATCTATTTGTTTGAACGACATTATTACGAAAAGACGCTCAGCATGCAATCAGTTGAGCGTCTTTTTGTCAATTCTTAAACATTGTATTGGCTACTTGTTAATTAAGTCAATGGTAAAATCCAAAACCGTATCATGGCCATTCATAAAATCAGAGACCGTTTGCTCAACCTTACAATCGGGACTAATGCCAATGCCTTCCATCGGAAATCCTTTTGGTGATTTTGACGGTTCTCGTGTTGGTAGTCGGAAATAAATGCCATTAGAAGTTTGAAATGTTTTTGGATTATTGCCTGTGTCACCTGCCGTTGCAGAGCCTATCAGAATTGCATTTCCACTTTCCTTAATATCCAAAGCAAAACTCTCAGCAGCGGAAAAAGTACGCGGGCTTATCAACAAATAAACTTTCCCTTTGTATGCGTCATTTTGAGGTTCCATGATTTTTGATGGAGAAACACAGTGTGGCTGCGGCTTCCTGATGAGATATTCGGCTATATCCATGCCATTTCCACTGTTTCCGCCTTCGTTTCTCCGAATATCCACAATCAGATGCGGGAGTTTGCTGACATTATTGTATGCCTCTATAAAATCATCAGTCACAGGATCCATCATCGACTGAATGTTGATGTAACCGACAGAGTCATTAATTATCGACCATTTGACAAGTTTGTTATCTTCCACCTCCTTCGGCAAAAGGTCATATTTCTTTAACGGCAGTTTAATTTCCAATGTGTCCGCTTCACGGACAATATTATATATCGCTGTCGTATCTCTCCATGAACGAAATACCGCCAATGCCGTATTCAGCCTTCTTGCTTCATCAGTAGATGCCGGTGTGAATTTTTCATGTTTATCCAACCATTCTGACACGGCTGTGCCATTCACGGCTATTATCTCGTCCTTATCTTTGAAGCCGTTTGCCAACAAGTACTCATTAGGAGTATCGACAAAAATCCTATTTTCTATAAATACAGGAGCATAACCTGCGGTGTAATCCCTCAGATAGACAAACGAATGTCCAACATTCAAGCTGCTGAAAAATTCTTTCAAAATATCGCCAAATTCGGCCTTGTCAACATCTGTGTTTTCAAATCGCTGTAAAAACGAACTGTGAATACTATCCATATTCAGACCTTTGGCTTTATACAACGAATAGTTATCAAGAGTGAGTTGGTATATTTCCTCAAATTCACTCTTAAAATCATTCTTATCGATACTCAATTCATCGACATAATACCTGACGGTCGCTTCTTGTTGTGTTTTAGAGAATTGAGCGTACAAAACCAACGCCCCCAATCCGATAAGCAGCAATCCAATAATGCTACTCAGAACAATCAATGTAATTTTGACAGGTTTCTTCATTGTAGTAATTTTCGTTCATTATTGTCGTTTTCCAACACGCTCATCTGGTGGATGGCGATTTGGTTTAGTTTGATAAGTCGCTCTGATTGCGGTAGTCCTTGCTCTATGAATACGGCATTGAGGCTCTCCATGTTTGAGAGGCATATAAGTTCGTTGACTGACGCATAGTCGCGGATATTGCCTTTCTGATCGGGGTTAGCCTCACGCCACTGTTTTGCTGTCATGCCGAACATTGCCACGTTCAGCACATCGGCCTCATTGGCATAAATTATGCTCGCCTGCGCTTTTGTGACCTCCGCAGGTATAAGGTTCTGCTTGATGGCATCGGTGTGTATACGGTAGTTGATTTTCGACAATTCACGCTTCGCCGACCAACCGATTAGCCGCTGTTCATCAGCTTTCAACCGCTGAAATTCCTCTATCAGATAGAGTTTGAACGGCACACTTATCGCAGACCCAAACTCAAATGCGATGTCCTTGTGGGCATAAGTCCCTCCGTAACGTCCTTTCTTGACAACCAATCCTATTGCACCGGTTCTCTCTATCCATTCCGAAGTACTCAATACAAAAGATGGCAAACCTGCACTCATTCTAAAGTGGTCAAATTCGACCACTTTAAAATTTGGGTTGTGGATCAGTTCCCATGTGCCAAGAAACTCAATGGTATATCTATTCCTAATCCAGTTCTTGATAATATCCGCCGCCCTGCTGTCGCCATCCTTGGCAGTCGCCATGTCTGTAAGAGAGATATAGTCCTGCTCTTCGATGTTAAGAACAGTAATTGGAGTATTTTGAACCGTTATTTTTGCCATTTGGGGATAAGTGTTTGTATTTCAAACGCAAATATACATCAAAAATCTGATATATCAGCGCGTTAGCTTACTCCCGACAACACAAATATCACGCCACTCGTTTCGGCGAGCATGATGCGTTTCAGCAGCTATCGTGAAGGCGACACAGATGATGAGCCGACCTTCTCACCTACCGATAAGGGCCGTTGGGATGTAATATCGTCAAAACTTGACACCATGTTCTTAGTGCAACGCGACTATGCCCTCGGCGGCCACGTGATGCCCGAAGCGACCAAGCCATGGCTTGAAAACAATCTCAAATATTGGTTTGCCGGCAATTGGAGATTGCCATACAAGAACCGCGCAAGCAGGACTTTTGGATGGGGAGATGATATCTCTATTCCCGGCGATGAATATTTCTCATTTCTTAACGACATTGATTATTCATCTGAGCTGCTCAACCATACCACAGTGTTCGGCCCATACCATTTCCTGACAAAAATTCTTGAAAATTATCCTGGCCTCACCCCTATAGGGGAATCTCCCGTGAAAGAATGGCAGGACGAAACAAGCCGGAAACTTGCAACAGCTATACCTCAACCGAGCTCACTGCTCCTTGAACTGCTTGCAGCCACATCATACGTGATGCAGTATGATGACGGAACAATATTGACACCAACACAGACCGCCAATATCAAGGCCGGCTTCAGCCCGGACATGAGTGAGATATTATTACGCAGGAATGACGGTCTAAAACAACGTCTCCTGCACACGGTTTCTGTAGCAGACTTATCGGCCACCGACTCGTTCGACCTTAAGAATCATATCGACTCTGCCTACCAAGGGCATCCTGTGGTTGTGGATTTATGGAACACATGGTGTAGTCCGTGCCTTTCGGCTCACAAGTCCACCGACAAAATCATTACCTCACCTGAATATGCCGATATCGTGTTTCTTTACATAGCCGACGAGTCATCACCTGAGGAAGAATGGCGAAAATATGCTCCGACAATTGGAGGAAAACAAATACGGATAAGCCGTTCATCGTCAGAGAAGCTGACAAAGGAATATGGGGTGGAAGGATATCCTACCTACCTCATTTTCAACCGTGAGCATGTACCAGTGACCAAAACCACAGGTTTTCCAGGAATCAAAGAATATACTGGCCTCCTCGACTCTATAAAATGATGTAAAGGGGATGCTACTGAGGGCGATAGCGGAGGTTTAGTTCCTGGACGGCCGATTTGTAAATATCGTCACCGTCAGCCTCGATGCAGAGGGTTATGCCTGACCAAAGGCGTCGTGGATCGTGGCCGAAATAATCGGGGTCAATCCTGAATGTGTATTCGCCGGTCTGTATCACCGGTCCTGACAGGATGGTGACACGAGGATGCACCCGCGCATGACTGTCGCTCTCTCCATCGCGCGATTCGTTGACAAACAACGGCTCAATCGTGAATTCATCGGTGCTGACTTCGGCATTCAGCTTGATATGTTTCTCTCCGTCATAAGGGATAAGGCGACCATCAAGTTTGGCCGACACATATTGCATCCGTTTCCCGAACGATGCCGCATAACGCGCCCTCGTCAGGTCAGCCATCTCCTGGTCGTGATACCAGAACTGATCATGCGGATCAGTGCACTCCGTGCCGTCCGCCATCCATCGCGACATGTAGACACCCCCCTGCGGACGCGGTGTGGCAAGCGACTTCTCTATAAACTTGGCGATATACACCTGGGTCTCCTCACACAAGTCGAAATGCCCCTTGCCGGCATCGCAGAGAAATGAAATCCTGCTGTCGGGATACATCATCCTGAACGCAAGAGCCGGACGCACACGAGCTTCCCACCATTCATACTCCCCTTCAATCATGAGCCCGGGAATGAAGTCGATGTTGCGCGTGCGCCCCCACTCGATGTTCTCCCGGCCATAACCGCAAAGATTGGTGCGGGGGGCATCGCCGTGAAACGACACTATGCACAATGTCCGGTCGGGATTCCAAGCTGCAAAATTCCAGGGGAAAGTGGCCTGGGCCGAATGGCCGAACGGAATCACCCTCGCGGTGGCAATTTCAGGATGCCCTGTGCCAGTGGCAAAATCGGCCATTATCTTCTCGAAACGTTCCTGGCATCCATCGGCCACGTCCCAATTCTGTGACCCGCGCTGCACAAAAGCCATAGCCACACCGAGGCTATCCATCATCCCGCAGAATACAGGACTTCGGAAAAGCACCTCCTCCGTCATGTTCTGATGACAGTAAAGCACCGCACGAACCTCATCACACCCTCTCGGCAAACGGATATAAGACCGCTCACCCTCCTCACCGGCCGCATAATCAAAATATCGTCCGACCGGCAATCCGGAGGCTCCGGTACCGATAAAAGCCGACAGTGACATAATGACGAAGAGGCTTAACGAAAGAATGGAGTGGCGCATATAGGCTAATTTTTTATTAGAATGTTTAGGTTGATCACGGCGGCTCTGCTCGCCGTGTCGTTTTCAAATGTTAATACGTATGTGACGGACCTATTACTTAACCGCTGTGCTAAATCAATGGCAAGCGATAGAGAAATATGGGTGGTCGGCCTAATCAATTTCGGGGTGTAAAACGTTATGACTATGTGAATAATATGACTACATCCCCATCCGCCAAACCGCGTCATGACTTGATTTACTACATAGGACGCACGGTTAAAATCATACTGCCGCTGGCCATCTCGGCAGGACTTATTATATGGCTTTTCCATAAGATAAACCTCCACCAGATCTCCACCATAATCAAGGATGGAGTCGACTACCGTTATATAGTGGCCATGATGTGCATCACGGTTCTCTCCCACATAATCCGAGGTGTGCGCTGGGGCATACAGCTGAGGGCTGTCGGCATCCCGCGCATCCCTGCGGTGGCTGAAAGCGTATCGATATTCGGGGCCTATGCGCTCAACCTCGTGTTTCCGTTCCTCGGCGAGGCATGGAGATGCGTCTACATCACAAAGCGCGAAGGGTGCAAGCTCTCCACTGTTGTGGGAACCGATCTCGGCGACCGCGCCTCGGACGGCATCATGATACTCATGCTGCTCATCCTGACTCTGTTTGTGGCCCGGCCTGCAATCGACAAATTCCTTGACAAATACCCCCTCGGAGAAGCTATCGACCGCGTGTCGACCGACGGAATGATGTGGGTGTGGCTCGTAGCCGCCGTGGTGATACTGATAGCAGCCGACTATCTCTTCAGGCACACCGGTTTCGTGAAGGGAATCAACACCAGCGCACTCCGTATATGGAACGGCTTCAAAGTGCTCTTCCACATGAAAGGCACCGGACTCTACATTGTGCTCACGTTCGGCATCTGGATCTGCTATTTCCTTGAGACTTATGTGTGCTTCTTCGCATTTCCCTTTACTCGCGAACTCATCACAGGCTCGAACTATGTGCTCGGGCTCATCCCCGGACTGGTTGTCTTTGTGTTCGGATCGTGCAGCATGGCTGTCCCCTCCAACGGCGGATTGGGACCATGGAACATAGCGGTGATGTTTGCCCTCAGCCTTTTCGGAATAAGCAACACCGACGGTGCGGCCTACTCGATAGTGTGCTGGAGCTTCCAGGCCATCGTGCTTGTGGCTTCGGGAATATTCAGCGTATTCTACATAATGGCCAACCACAAATCAGTGAAGCGCCAACTTGCCATGCGTCGCGCCGCCCAGTCACAGGCGAATGAAATAAAATCCAATTAATAGCCTGGCGCATAACAGATTTTCAGAAAATTATCTGTAACTTTGCCTGCCGAAAGGGGGGACATCATGGTCAACGGCGGTCTATCCGCACACCCATTTATGGTCCTGGCCCCCTTCTCTGCATGGCTATAAATCACACCATCTGAAAATCTATGACTGATAATACCTTGAAAGCCTCTCCCGGACAAGGAGGCTCTCTCCTAAGCAAGGACGGAGTAAGTTTCGTGTTGCCTTTTGTCGTAATCACCTCCTGCTTTGCGCTGTGGGGATTTGCCAACGATATCACAGGGCCTCTCGTAAAGGCTTTTTCCAAAATTTTCCGCATGAGTGTCACCGAAGGTGCGCTCGTGCAGGTGGCATTTTACCTTGGATATTTCTGCATGGCCTTTCCGGCCGCAATGTTTATCCAGCGCTTCACCTATAAGGCCGGAGTGATGCTCGGACTCGGACTCTACGCCGCGGGGGCGCTACTGTTTGTCCCGGCGCAGATGACCGGCATGTACTATCCGTTCCTCATAGCCTACTTCATCATGACGTGCGGACTCTCATTCCTCGAGACCAGCTGCAATCCATACATCTACTGTATGGGCAGTGAAGCCACCGCCACGCGACGCCTCAATCTCGCCCAGGCTTTCAACCCTATCGGTGCCCTCTCGGGCATGTTTGTCGCCATGCAATTTGTGCAGGCGCGCATGCACCCCATCGACTCCGCCACACGTGCCCAACTGTCGGCCGAAGAGTTTGAGGCTGTCAAGAACGAGGATCTGTGGGTGCTGATACAACCCTATATCTACATCGGCGCCGTGATACTGGTGCTTCTGCTCCTGGTTCGGCTCATAAAAATGCCGAAAGCCGGCGACACACGCGAGGAGAAGAGCCTCGGACGAGCGCTTTCGGAGCTTGCCCGAATCAAGAACTACCGTGAAGGTGTAGTGGCGCAGTTCTTCTACGTGGGGGCACAAGTGATGTGCTGGACATTCATTATCCAGTATGGCGCACGAGTGTTCATGTCGGAAGGGATGGATGAACGCGCGGCAGAAATCCTGTCGCAGAAGTACAACATCATCGCCATGGTGTTCTTCACCTGCAGCCGATTCATCTGCACATGGTTCCTGCGCTACATTTCGCCAGGCCGTCTGCTTGCGCTCCTCGGTGTGGCCGGAGTGGCACTCACCGCCGGAGTCATCACCCTGACCGGAGTAGAAGGTGTATGGTGTCTGGTGGGAGTCAGCGCCTGCATGTCGCTGATGTTCCCCACCATTTACGGCATAGCCCTCGAGGGGTTGCGTGACAATGTGAAATTCGGCAGCGCAGGGCTCATCATGTCGATACTCGGCGGCTCCGTGTTCCCGCCTATCCAGGCGGCCATCATCGACTCAGGTGTCAGCATCGGCCCACTCCCCTGCACCAACGTGTCATTCATCGTACCGCTAATCTGCTTTATCGTCATAGCAACTTACGGCTTCAGAGCCTATTCACGTTCAAACCGCTAACACAATGACCAAGAAACTGCTTTCGCTCCCCCCGAACCTGGTGGGCAGCTTCCATGACATAACCTCGCTCCCTGATTCCGAATTTTTCTGCACAAGCGATCCTGTAGGGCGTCGCCTCGGCAGCGGCGGAGGCACCACATGGCTCCTCGAAGGGTGTCACCGCGCATGGGATGCTGACGTCGACTTCGACAGGTGGCTCGGCAGCGAGAAAAAAATCCTCCTCCACGCCGGAGGACAGAGCCGCCGCCTGCCGGCCTACGCTCCATCCGGTAAAATCCTCACCCCCGTACCCATATTCCGTTGGGAACGCGGGCAGAAACTCAGCCAGACCCTACTTGACCTCCAACTTCCGCTCTACGAACGCATAATGGCCCATACACCCGAGGGTATCAACACCATGGTTGTGAGCGGCGACGTCTATATCCGTGCCGCCAGACAGCTCCCCAAGGTGCCGGAAGCCGATGTGGTGTGCTACGGACTGTGGCTCGATGCCTCGATAGCCAAGAACCACGGCGTGTTCGTGAGTCGCCACGAGACACCCAACGTGCTTCACCGCATGCTCCAGAAACCGAGCGTAGAGGAGCTCAACGGTGTGCTCCAGAGCGGTTACTATCTTACCGACATAGGTATATGGCTCCTGAGTGACCGTGCCGTGCAGCTTCTGCGCGAGCGTAGCCGTGATGCCGAGGGCAACCTGAAGGAATATGACCTGTATTCCGATTTCGGCCGCTCACTCGGCACCGACCCAACAATCATCGATGACGAACTCCGTAAGCTGAAAGTGGCCATCGTACCATTGCCCGAAGGTGAGTTCTACCATTTCGGCACAAGCCGCGAGATGATATCCTCGACACTGGCTATACAGAACATAGTGAATGACCAGCGGGAAATCAAACACCGTGGCCGCAAGCCACATCCGTCAATTTTCGTGCAAAATTCACAAATCGACATCACCCTCACCGGTGATAATTCCAATCTCTGGGTCGAGAATAGCCATATAGCCGATGGATGGCAACTGACATCCGACAACATCGTCACCGGAGTTCCGCGCAATGATTGGTCTGTCACTCTGCAGCCGGGGCAGTGCATCGACATTGTGCCTGTTGGTGATACGGACTCAGCCGTACGCGTCTATGACATTGATGCAAAGTTTGCCGGAGCTGACCAACAACGCAAACAGTTCCCGGTCGTTTCCGACCTAAAAAATATGGGCGAGACCGTGAAACGCATGCTGGCCGGCCAACCGCTTCCCGAAGGGCTTAAGCTTATGAGCGCCGAGGAGATTTCAGATGTGGCCAACCTGAGGCGCCTCGTGGCACAACGCCGACAGTATCGCGCTGACAACCTTGAGGGCCTTGCCGCAAACCACCGCCGCAGCGTGTTCTACCAGATAGACCTTTTTGATGCAGCCCATAGCTTTGCCGAGAGAAGCCTGCCCCTGCCCGCCACTCCAGGAGAGGACACACCACTCCTGACACGTATCCACGACGCGATGTTCCGCGCTGAAGTACTCAGGGCCACCGGCAAGGATGGCAAGGCATACGAGGAAGAGGCATTCGCGCTGCTCCGCGACGGACTTACACGCACGGTGCTTGAGGACAAGCAGCTGCCGCGTCGCGCCGTGTGTGTCGACCAGATAGTATGGAGCCGCTCTCCGGTGCGCATCGATATTGCCGGCGGATGGTCAGACACTCCGCCCTTCTGCCTCATGGAGGGTGGCAATGTGATAAATCTCGCCATCGAGCTCAACGGCCAGCCGCCTCTCCAGGCCTACGTGCGGCCATGCAAAGAGCCCCATATCGTGTGCCGGAGCATTGACCTCGGGGCCGAAGAACGCATCAACACCTTCGAGCAACTCCTTGACTTCAACAAAGTAGGAAGCCCCTTCTCCATCCCCAAAGCAGCGTTGGCACTGGCCGGTTTCCATCCCAGGTTCTGCCAGGTCAACTACCCCAACCTGAAAGCTCAGCTCGAAGAGATGGGAGGGGGACTAGAAATCACCCTATTCTCGGCCATCCCGGCAGGAAGCGGCCTCGGCACAAGCAGCATACTTGCCGCGACAGTCCTGGGAGCCATAAGCGATTTCTGCTCCCTGGCATGGGACAAGAACGAGATATGCCACCGCACCCTTGTGCTTGAGCAATTGCTCACCACCGGAGGAGGATGGCAGGATCAATCGGGAGGTGTGACAGGAGGAGTGAAACTCCTGCAGACAGGCAAAGGATTTGACCAGAACCCACTTGTGAGATGGTTGCCCGACACACTTTTCACCGACCCGGAATATGCGTCATGCCATGTGCTCTACTATACCGGCATCACGCGTACAGCCAAGGATATACTTGCCGAGATAGTGCGCAGGATGTTCCTCAACCATGGCCCACAACTTGAATTGCTGCGCGACATGAAGGCCCATGCCATGGAGATGTATGACTCAATCCAACGTCAGAACTTCACACGTATGGGTGAACTCGTCAGGACCACGTGGCAGCAGAACATGGCTCTCGACCCCGGCACCAATCCACCGGCAGTCGAGGCCGTGACCCGCCTAATCGATGACCTATGTCTTGGTTACAAACTCCCCGGTGCAGGAGGCGGAGGCTATCTCTACATGGTGGCCAAGGATCCGGAAGCCGCCGCACGCATCAAGCAGGTGCTGCAAAACAATCCACTGAACCCCAATGCCCGCCTGGTCGACATGACACTTAGCCGGTCGGGGCTGCAGGTGACACGAAGCTAACTATTATAGGGGTAGAGCTGAATCCACGGCTGCCACTACCAATCTATGACCTTATCAACCACGGCGCGCTGCTCAGAAGCAGTGCGCCGTAAGTATATGCGGGTAGTCTCCAGACTTTCATGCCCCATGAGATCGGCGAGGAGCGAAATGTCATTGTAACGGTCGAGGAAATTCTTGGCAAACAAATGCCTGAACGAATGTGGATAGACCACTTCGGGATTTATGCCATAGCGCACGGCAAAAAATTTCAATTGATGTGCCACTCCCCGCGGTGTTAACCGCGCCCCCGAACGGTTGGTGAAAATGTAGCCCGAACTCTTCCCCTTGGCACTCAGCCATTCCAACGCCTCCCGCTTAAGGGTCGAGGAGATGTATATCCGACGTAGTTTCCCACCTTTGCCATATAAGTCCACATGACCATCGACGACATGCTCCACCTTAATCTGCAAAAGCTCGCTGATACGCGCTCCGGTTGCACCAAGAAACCACACTACAAATGCCCAGTCGGCATGGCCATCGACCATCAGCTGTGACTTGAGATACCGGTAATCGGCATCACTTATCACATTCTCAATGAATGTTTTATTCTGCAATTTCACGAGACGCAGCTTAAGGTCGGCGCGTCCCGCAAAGTCGAGATAGCGATTTATGGCCTGCAAGCGCAGATTGACCGTCTGAGGCTTGAAATGCTCCACGAGATACCCCTTGTAGGCCAACAGAGAGGAGGATGAGAACTCACCATAGTTCTTATAAAAATAATCCACCGTCCATAGATAGGATTTTAACGTACTCTTTGACAGACAACAATTTCCTGACAAAAATTTTTCAAATTCATAAATCATATCAAGTACCATTCGAGAATATAATAAAACGATAATTAGTTGTTATTGAACTGATTTTAAAGCATTTTACCAATCGCAGAAGCACCAAATTAAAATAATCTCCTTAAAAAACCAAATCAGCCTTACAGCTAAAGTCTAAAAAACCTTCCAGTGGTCATTTTAATCCTGATTACCAAATATTTGCACAATTTAAGCAGCCTGTAGGGTTTAACATTTATTATTAAACCCCCTCTTAGTTTTACATCTAATTTTTGTGGGGTATTGAGAGAAAATGTTTAATTTTGCAATTCAATCCTCCACCTCACACGGTGCAAAGCGAATAATAGTAGATAAAAAGCCACATATATTATATAAGGAAGTATGAACATACTTGAACTTAGCGAACAAGAGATTGTGAGACGCGGCAGCCTCGACGAAATGCGCAACCGCGGTATCGAACCCTATCCGGCAGCAGAGTTTCCGGTGACAGGTTACGCAGACGACATCAAGGACCAGTTTACCGACGACGCCCCCGCGCGTGAAGTGTCAGTAGCCGGCCGTATCATGGGACGCCGCATTATGGGCAAAGCCTCATTCATGGAACTTCAGGATTCCCATGGCCGCATCCAAGTGTATGTAAACCGTGACGAAATCTGTCCCGGCGAAGATAAAGACCTCTACAATGTGGTGTTTAAAAAACTTCTTGACATCGGTGACTTCGTAGGTGTGAAGGGCTACGTGTTCCGCACACAGACTGGCGAAATCTCAGTCCATGCCCAGGAACTTACCGTGTTGAGCAAGTCACTGCGTCCCCTCCCCATAGTCAAGGTGAAGGACGGCGTGACCTACGATGCTTTTGACGATCCCGAGCTCCGTTACCGCCGCCGCTATGTCGACCTGGTGGTCAACGACGGAGTGAAGGAAATCTTCATCAAGCGCAACAAGGTGTATACCTCGATGCGCGAATACTTCAACAACGCCGGCTACATGGAGGTGGAAACCCCCATACTCCAATCGATTCCCGGCGGAGCGGCAGCGCGTCCGTTCATCACCCACCACAACGCGCTTGACATCCCCCTGTATCTCCGTATCGCCGACGAACTCTATCTCAAGCGCCTTATTGTAGGCGGCTTCGAAGGTGTGTATGAATTCTCCAAAAACTTCCGCAACGAAGGCATGGACCGCACACATAATCCCGAGTTCACCTGCATGGAGATTTATGTTGCCTACAAGGACTACAACTGGATGATGGACTTCACCGAGAAGATGCTTGAAAAAATCTGTCTCGATGTCAACGGTACCACCAAAGTGAAGGTAGGTGACAACATCATCGACTTCAAGGCTCCCTACAAACGCGTCACCATGATCGACGCCATAAAGGAGCATACAGGCATTGACATATCTGGCATGAACGAGGAGGAACTCCGTGCCACAGCCAGGAACCTCGGCATAGAGGTGGACGAGTCAATGGGCAAGGGCAAACTCATCGACGAGATTTTCGGCGAGAAGTGTGAAGGCCTTTACATCCAGCCCACCTTCATCATTGACTACCCCATCGAAATGTCGCCCCTCACAAAGCGCCACCGCAACAACCCTGAGCTAACCGAACGCTTCGAACTTATGGTCAACGGCAAGGAGCTTGCCAACGCCTACTCAGAGCTAAACGACCCGATCGACCAGTATGAACGTTTCGTTGAGCAGATGAAACTCGGCGAAAAGGGTGACGACGAAGCCATGATCATCGACCAGGACTTCATCCGCGCTCTCGAATACGGCATGCCCCCAACATCAGGCATGGGTATCGGCATGGATCGTCTGGTGATGCTGATGACAGGCCAGACCACCATCCAGGAGGTGCTTTTCTTCCCGCAGATGCGTCCCGAAAAGACTCAGCGCCGTGACAAGGAAGAAGCCTTCACTGCCCTTGGTGTTCCTGCCGAGTGGGTAGCTCCCCTCTACAAGGCCGGTGTCTACACCATCGATATGCTTGCCACACAAGCTGCCGGGAAACTCCATCAGGAACTCTGTGGCATCAACAAGAAGTTTAAACTCGGATTCAAGAATCCCCTCATCGAGGAGGTGCAGCAGTGGATCACCGCAGCAACACCCGAGGCTTAACGATAAAAAAACAGTAACCCTTATCTCTCACCTCATCATTCGCATAGACCATGAATTTCAACAAAATAGCGGTTATGGGAGGCGGAAGCTGGGCCACAGCTCTCGCAAAACTCCTCCTGCGCAATTGCGATTCAATACTGTGGTATATGCGCCGCGATGACCGCATTGAGGACTTCAAACGACTCGGACACAATCCGGCTTATCTGACGGACGTGCAGTTTGACGTCTCGCGCATAGAATTTTCGAGCAACATCAACTATGTGTGCTCGCAGGCCGACACACTGCTTCTGGTGATGCCGTCGCCCTACTTCAAGACCCACATCAACAAAATCACCGTCGATATCTCTGACAAGTGCATAGTCTCGGCCGTGAAAGGTATAGTGCCCGGCGACAACGAGATAATCTCCGACTTCATGGTCCATCACTTCGGTGTCGACCCTGAAAAGGTGATAGTTGTAGCCGGCCCCTGCCATGCGGAAGAGGTGGCGCTTGACCGTCCCAGCTTCCTCACGGTAGGATGCCACAATGTGGCAAACGCCGAGGAGTTCGGCAAGAAACTCGCGGCCCCCAACACTCGCACCATCCCATCGAGCGACGTCGAGGGTATAGAATATGCAGCAGTGCTCAAGAATGTCTACTCCATAGCCGCGGGTATAATCCACGGCATGAAGGGTGGTGACAACTTCCTGGCCATGCTGGTGAGCAATGCCATCAGGGAGATGGAACGGTTTGTCGACGAGGTGTGCCCGCGTCCGCGTTGCATCTGCGACTCAGTCTATCTGGGCGACCTGCTGGTGACGGCTTATTCGCGGTTCTCGCGCAACCACAATTTCGGCTCCATCATAGGCAAAGGCTACTCCGTGTCGACGGCACGAATGGAGATGGAACAGACCGCCGAGGGATACTACGGCACAAAGTGCATAAAGGAAATCAACAAACAGTATGGAATAGAGATGCCTATATTGGACGCAGTCTATGACATCCTCTACCGTCACGCCAACGCCGAGCGCTCTATCAGAGCTCTCGGGAAATGGTTCATCTGACAACCGTCACCCAAACCCTTAAATAACAAGAATCCACTGAAAAACTCAGCCTACGAAAACTAAAAAATAGATATAACATGAAGACAATTAATGTTGACATTAAGGACGTTCTCGGCACAGTGAGCCGGGAGGAGATCAATCAGCTTGACAACAAGGCCACCGAGGCCCTTGAGAAGGTGCTCAACGGTACAGGTGCCGGCAGCGACTTCCTCGGTTGGGTAGAACTCCCCACTGAAACCACCGATGCTCTTCTTGACGACATCATCGCTACAGCTGACTCACTCCGCGAGTCATGTGACACCGTGGTTGCCATCGGTATCGGCGGCAGCTATCTCGGCGCCAAGGCTGTGATAGAGGCCCTCAGCGACAGCTTCGCAGCTTACCGTCCCGGGGTGCAGGGTGAACCCAAAGTGCTTTTTGCCGGCCAGAACATCGGCGAGGACTACCTCTATGAACTTCAGGACTACCTTAAAGATAAACGCTTCGGCATCATCGTAATCTCAAAGAGCGGTACCACCACCGAACCTGCCATCGCTTTCCGTCTGCTCAAGGAGCAGCTTGAACGTCAGCTCGGCGTAGATGAAGCCCGCAAGCGCATCGTGGCCATCACCGACGCACAGCGCGGCGCACTCCGCCGTCTGGCTACAGAAGAAGGCTACAAGACATTTGTCATCGCCGACAATGTAGGTGGCCGCTTCTCTGTGCTCACTCCTGTGGGTCTCCTTCCCATCGCCGTTGCCGGATTTGACATCCGTGCCCTTATCGACGGTGCAGCCGAAATGGAAAAACAGACCAATGCACCCGACGCACAGAATCTGTCGCTCCTCTATGCCGCCACACGCAACGCGCTCTACGCTGCCGGCAAGAAGATTGAAATCCTCGTGAACTACAACCCCAAACTTCACTATCTGGGTGAATGGTGGAAGCAGCTCTACGGCGAAAGCGAAGGCAAGGACAATCTCGGCATCTTCCCCGCAGCGGTCGACAACTCAACCGACCTCCACTCAATGGGCCAGTGGATCCAGGAAGGCGAACGTACCATCTTCGAGACTGTGATCTCCGTGGAGGAAAGCAAGCACGAAAAGCTCATCCCCTCTGACGAAGCTAACCTCGACGGTCTCAACTACATCGCCGGCAAGCATGTGGACGAAGTGAACAAGATGGCAGAACTCGGTACCCGTCTCGCCCACGTGGACGGCGGTGTGCCCAACATCCTCATCACTATTCCTGCACTCGAGGAGAAATATCTCGGCCAGCTTATCTACTTCTTCGAGAAGGCTTGCGGTATCAGCGGCTATATCCTCGGTGTTAACCCATTCAACCAGCCAGGTGTCGAAGCTTACAAGCGCAACATGTTCGCACTCCTCGCCAAACCCGGCTACGAAAAAGAAACTGAAGCCATCAAGGCTCGTCTCTGATAACATAGCAGACCGTGCCCTGCGCATGCCGCGAAGCCATGCGGCTCCGCTGACGACATGCAATCACATAACTAATCCAAAAGGGTGGCCTTAAAGGCTGCCCTTTTGCATGTAAAAAGGGGGAGGTTATTGGGGATTTTTCATTAAATTTGCAGTTGTAAACAAAAATAACTGTTAGCTATGCGTTCAGATGAAGAACTGACCGGGGTTTCACTCCTTGGGAACACCCATGTGAACTACCCCACACAATATGCACCAGAGGTGCTTGAGACATTCGTCAACAAGCATCCTGACAATGAATATCTCGTCACATTCACATGTCCGGAGTTCACATCGCTCTGCCCCAAGACCGGACAGCCGGATTTCGCGAAAATCATCATCTCGTATATCCCGCGTGAAAAGATGGTGGAGAGCAAAAGTCTCAAGCTGTACCTGTTCAGCTTCCGCAACCACGGAGACTTCCATGAGGATTGTGTCAACATCATCATGAAGGATCTAAAAGCCCTCATGGATCCACGCTACATTGAGGTGACAGGACTCTTCACACCACGAGGTGGCATAGCCATTTATCCCTTCGCCAACTACGGCGACGATGAGCATAAGGAACTGGCGGCACAACGTCTGCTCGCATCATTCCGCAACGATTTTTAATCCACACTATCACAAAAAGCATCATGGCAAAAGACGCGCTCCTTGTCCTCTCGGGAGGAATGGACTCCACTACCATGCTGTGGGACTATGCAGGAAGCATAGCCGCAGCAGTGACTTTCCAATACGGATCAAATCATAACATCCGCGAGGCGGAATGTGCCCGGTGGAATTGCGAGCAGCTCGGGATAGAGTGGATAGAGATAGACCTCTCGTTCATGGGCAAACATTTCAAGAGCTCTCTGCTCGACGGAGCGGATGCAATCCCGGAGGGAAATTATGATGACGAGAACATGCGCTCGACCGTGGTGCCATTCCGCAACGGCATCATGCTCGCTGTGGCTGCCGGTCTGGCCGAGAGCCGCGGACTGAAGGCTGTGATGATAGCCAACCATTCAGGTGACCATGCCATATATCCCGACTGCCGCCCGGAATTCGTAAGCTCAATGGGTAAGGCCATAGCCGACGGCACGTATGAACATCTGGAACTTCGTGCCCCCTACACCGGAATGACCAAAGGCGAGATAGCATGCCGAGGCAAGGAACTGGGGGTGGACTACAGCCACACATACTCATGCTATAAAGGTGGGGAGCACCATTGCGGCAAATGCGGCACATGTGTGGAACGCCGCGAAGCTCTCGAATTCGCAGGGATAACTCTTGACAATGATTGAGCATGACGCAACCAAAGAGACGAAAAGTGAGGCGCCGTTTCAGCCTGCGAAAGACACTGAGGCTTTTTCTACCGGTGTGCCTGTTCATTGTGCTTTGTGTGATGATGTGCGTTCCGTCAGGACGTGACAAAGCCACTCAGCAGGGACAAGAGAATCCGGTGCTGCAATTGGCCTCCAACGCCACAGTGCTGGATCTGGAGATTGACACCGTGAGCCGTTTCCTTTACCGGCTCGACTCCATGCCGGAACCGACCAAACGCATCAAAGTGAATTATTTCGGTAATCTCAAGCCGTTTTTCAACGACAGCAACTATGTTCACTGGGCCGAAGCCGAAGCTTATGGACTCGAACCGCTGTCGGACACCCGCTCTCACTGGAATCTGCGACGTCCGATCGTGAAAGTAACTACCTGTAAAGATTATTTCCTCGACACCCTTATCTTCTCGCGCCCTTACCTGGTGCCGGAGGCTGCTGCCACACTGCGGGAAATAGGACGCAGGTTCCGCGACACACTCGAGACGAGAGGTGGCGGCGACTACCGAATAAAGGTTACCAGTGTGTTGCGCACACCACAGACGGTAAAACGCCTGCGCCGGCGTAACCGCAATGCCATCGACTCGTCTGTGCATCAGCTTGGCACTACTTTTGACATCTCCTACTCATCATTCATTGCAAACTCCGATGCCAATCCACGCAGTGTGGATGACCTTAAGGGCATACTGGCCGAAGTGCTGAAAGCCATGCGCGAGGAGGAGAAAATATGGGTGAAATATGAAGTGAAACAACCCTGTTTCCATATCACCGCGCGCAAGCCCAAAGAATAATCATGAGCTATCGCCCACTATAAACATAATGAGGTGGCGCAATGAACTTTAGTTCCTCAAAAGTTTTTAATATCTTTGAGGGCCCCTATTCCGGATTACCGCCAACAGAAGCTCGACAGATACTCAACATGCACCTCACATTTTCAACATCATGAGCGAAAACAGCACCAACCAGATTGACAGCATGGACTCCAACCAACTGGAGCAGAAACCCAACGGAAGGAAAAGACGTCCGCTATGGGCCAGAATATTGTGCGGCTTAGGCATCACGCTCCTGGTGGTGGTATTGCTGGCAGGGATAGCCCTGACGGTGCTTGTCAGCTATCTCAAACCTGAAAAGCTGACACCGCTCGTGGAGAAATATGCCAACGAGTATCTTGACGCGACCCTCAATGTGGGCCGCGTGGAACTTACTTTCTGGAGCTCATTTCCAAAGCTCGAAGTTGATGTGCGCGACCTCGAGGTGACAAGCCATCTATCTGAACGCATCACCCCTGATTTGAAGGCCGAACTCCCGGTGTACGCGGATTCGCTCCTGCAGGTGAAGAGGTTCAGCGGCGCCATAAACATCCCTAAACTCCTGGTGGGGGAGATAGCCCTCTATGACATAATCATCACACGCCCAAAGGTGAATGTGGTGCAGGCCACTCCCGAACTCTCCAACTTCGACATCTTCCCGAAATCGGAAGAGGAGAAAAAAGAAAGTTCCGGAGAGATTCCCGACATCTCGCTCGGGACATTCGAGATACTTGATGGATTTCCGGTGCGCTATTATTCACGTCCCGACTCAATTGAGGCATCAGTCGTGCTCTCCACCACCAGCCTCGTCGGGAAAGCCGCCCCGGTGTACGCACTGACTGTGGAGGGACTGACCGACATCGGGACTCCTGCCCTGCACATCGACAATCTCGGCGTCGGACTCGGAGGCAATCTCACTTGGTCGCCCAAAGCCCCCTATTCCGTATCGCTTGACCAATTCAAGGTAAGGCTCGGAGATGTGGCTACGGAAATCTCATCAAGGATTGATTTCGACAAGGAGTTGATTGTCGAGACGCTCAGTTTCGCGCTTCCCGAGACCCCGATAAACAATATCCTGGCTCTTATCCCGGCTGATATGCGTGGCGAGCTCGACAAAGTGAGGGCCGACCTGAGTGTGGCAATGAATCTTGCCCTTACACGCCCTTACAGAGTCGGGATAGATTCCATCCCCTCATTCAATATGTCAATCAACATCCCGGAAGGGCATGGAAAATATGAAAATCTTAACCTCAACCGGTTTGCCCTGGATGCGGATGCCCAAATCGATGGCGGTAACCTCGACAGGTCAGTAGTCACCATAAACCGTCTGCTCGCGATAGGTGACGGCGTAGGATTTGAACTTAACGGAACCGCCACAGAGATACTCTCCGATCCGGCAGTCAAGGGCACCTTCAAAGGGGGAGTTGAGATCCAGCGGCTCCCTAAATTCCTGTTGAGCAAATTGCCTTGCACCGTGAAGGGAAGCCTGCGGGCCGACTGTGACTTCAGCCTCCGCAGAAGTTATCTCGACAAAGACAACTTCCATCGGATACGTCTCACGGGAGAGGCCACCTTACGTGATCTGTCAGCTTCAATGCCTGAATTGCCGGCAAGTCTTTATACCCACGAGATGGAGTTGAAACTCGGCACCAACAGTTCGTTCACACGCGGAGAAGTAAGCGTGGATTCGCTCCTGACAGCCTCATTGAAAATCGACACCATATCAGTAGCTGTCCCCGGGATGGACCTTGAAGGGAAAGGGCTGAAAATGGGTGTGGGATGTCAGAACACAGCATCGAGCGCGGACACCACTCTTATCAATCCCATCGGCGGACGCATCGTGGCAGAACGCCTCAGCTTCAAATCGGCCGAGGATTCCATGCGTGTGCGTCTACGCGATGCCACTGTGGGGGCTACCCTGCGACGCTACAAGGGAGACTCGAAGCAACCGCAACTGCATCTTGACATCGCGACGAAAAGGGCATTCTACGCCGACCGCATAAACCGCGCGATGCTCACCAAGGCTTTCGCCTACGTGACAGTGCATCCGAAGTCGCTGCGCACGTCAGCCCGGATGCAGGCACGCATGGATTCACTGCGGAAGATATATCCCGACCTCGCACCTGACTCACTCTACCGCATGGCCATCCCTGCATCGTTCAGGAATCTGACACGCGACAGCGCGGCTGTGGCCGAAGGTCAGATACTTGACATAGAGGTTGACAACACGATGCGCGGACTGCTGCGCAAGTGGAACGCACAAGGCACCCTGCGGGCCGACCGCGCCAGGGTGTTCACTCCACTTTTCCCGGTAAGAAACACACTGTCTGGACTTGACATCAAATTCAACTCCGACTCCATCAATATCAACGACACCAAGCTGAAATGCGGCCGTACCGACTTCCTCATCAACGGCTCCATCACCAACATCACGCGGGCCCTCACCTCTGTGACCGGACGCCAGCCACTGGTGATGAATCTGAACCTTACAAGCGACACCATCGATGTCAATCAGATTTCAGCCGCAGTGTTTGCCGGGGCCGCCTTCATGGAGCACGAGGACTCGCTCAGCAATCTGACAGCCGACGACACAGAGGATGAGGATGCACTTGAAGCCTCGATAGAGAGGCAGGCCGACTCGGTGGCTGTGCTTGTCGTGCCTTCGAACGTAGAGGCCATACTCGACATCAAGGCACACCACATACTATATTCTAATCTTGTGTTCCACGATTTTGCCGGAACTCTCAACGTGTACAACGGCGCCATCAACCTGAGTCAGCTCGGAGCGAGAACAGATGTGGGATCCGTAAATCTCAACGCGCTTTACAACGCACCAACACGCAAGGACGTGTCATTTGCCTTCGGCATGCAGGTAGCCGACCTGCACATAGGCGACTTCCTTGATCTGGTGCCGGCTCTTGACTCCATGATGCCGCTCCTCCAGGGAATCGACGGCGTAATCAACGCCGACATCGCTGCCACAACTCTGATTGACTCGGGGATGAATATTGACATTCCATCACTCAAAGCAGCGGTGAAACTCTCTGGCGACAGCCTGGTGGTGATCGATGATGAGACTTTCCGCAAAATAGGCAAATGGCTTCTGTTCAAGAACAAGGAGCATAATATGATTGACAGCATGAGCGTGGAGATGGTGGTGGATAATTCGCAGTTGCGCATGTTCCCGTTCGTCTTCAACCTCGACCGTTACAAACTCGGAGTTATGGGCAACAATGACATGGCCATGAACCTCAACTACCATGTCGCCGTGCTCAAGTCGCCGCTTCCTTTCAAATTCGGCATCAACATATCGGGCAATCCCGATAATATGAAGATAAGGCTCGGACGTGCGAAGTTTAATGAAAAGAACATGCCGCAGACCGTGTCAATCGCCGACACCACACGTATCAACCTCGTGAAGGAGATAACCAATATATTCCGCCGCGGTGCCAGAAAATCACGTCCACGTCTCGATTTCAGTAAGCTCGGCACTTCCATACCGACCACTGACACCCGAGCGGATACAATATCGCATGCCGATTCGCTCTACTTTATCAAAGAAGGGCTAATATCCGCGCCTGACACTGTGAAACCCATCGTAAAAAAGAAAAAATGACACCCCCGATACCCTACAGCCACGAAATAGAACGCTTCCTGAGGCGTCACCACTATAATCAGATAACACCGAAGGCAGCCCTCATCGATATGGACGGCACCCTCTATGACTCGATGAAAAATCACACCGCGTCATGGCACAGGCTTATGACCGAAGCCGGGATAAAGTGTAGCCGCGAAGAGTTTTATCTCTATGAAGGACGCACCGGCGCATCGACCATCAATCATCTCATACAGCGTGAATGGGGGCGTGAAGCCACCGAAGAGGAGAAAGAGCGCCTCTATAAGATGAAGACCATCTATTTCAACCAGCTGCCGCCGGTGGAACCGATGGCAGGTGCAAGAGAAATGGTCGAGGTGTTCAAGCAGGTTGGCATCAAACGCGTGCTTGTGACGGGGTCGGGCCAAAACAGTCTGCTCAACCGCATAGCTACCGACTTTCCCGATCTGTTCGACGAAAAGCTCAGAGTGACGTCGCGCGACGTGACACACGGCAAACCGCATCCCGAACCGTTTATCCGCGCCATGCAGTTGGCCCACGTGACCCCATCACAGTCCATAGTGGTTGAAAATGCACCGCTCGGAATCGAGGCCGGCAACAAGGCCGGAGCTTTCACCATCGGTGTCACCACCGGACCGATTCCACGCGAGACGATGGAGGAGGCCGGCGCCGCCATCGTGTTTGACTCCATGCCAGAATTCGCAGCGTCCCTCCCTACCCTGCTGCTGTCGCTCCTGACAATATCTATAATCGAACCTTAACTTACTGATTGAATATTTAACTTCAGTGCAAACTTATAAATGACTATGCAGACAATTCTTTATACCAACGATGTGGCATCAGCCATAAAGAAGCTTGTGGACGAACTGTCGCCGGTGAGTGTACATATAATCACCGACGAAAACGTAGAGCGCGATGTGCTCCCTCTGCTCAACCTCGACTATCCGCGCATCTGTGTGAAGGCAGGTGACGAGAATAAAAATCTCGAATCTCTGTCGCAGATATGGGCCGGGCTGATAGAGCAGAATGCCACCCGTCACTCGCTCGTGATCAACATCGGTGGTGGCGTAGTGACCGACATGGGCGGTTTTGCCGCCGCAACATTCAAACGCGGAATCCGGTTCATAAATGTTCCAACCACCCTGCTGTCGGCCGTCGATGCAGCCGTAGGTGGTAAAACAGGCATCAACTTCGAAGGTTTCAAAAACGAAATCGGGGCATTCGCTCCGGCCGACGCCGTCGTGATATCTACCATCCTATTCCAGTCATTGCCCCGCGAGGAGCTCCTTTCAGGTTACGCAGAGATGCTCAAGCACGGATTACTGTCATCGCGGGAAGCCTATACGGAACTTCTGGAATTCGACATAGTTAATGCCGACATGCCATCGCTGCTACCACTTCTCGAAAAGAGTGTGAAAGTCAAGGAACACATTGTGGAAATCGACCCCAAGGAGAAAGGATTGCGCCGGGCTCTTAATCTCGGCCATACAGCCGGACACGCATTCGAGGGTATGGCGCTCAAACGCCACAGCCAGATGCCTCACGGATATGCCGTGGCCTATGGGATGCTTGTGGAAATGATATTATCCCACCTTGCCGAAGGATATCCATCGCAGGAACTTTATCGCTATGCCGACTATCTGAAGGCGCATTCCTACGGTGCTCCCGCCATCTCCTGCGACGACTATGACGCACTGGTGGAATTCATGCGCCACGATAAGAAAAACGCCACACGCGACGCCATCAATTTCACGTTGCTTGCCGAACCGGGCACCCCCCTCATCGACCGCACCGCCTCAACCGAAGAAATAAAGGCCGCGTTGGATATATTCCGCGACCTTATGGGTATCTGACCCGGCTGAGTGGCTGAAGAGGATATCAGAAGTGATATCCTACAGCAGCGAAAAAGTTGAAATTGTGGGCCGAGGGGCGCACTATGCCTGTGGATTTCGCCACATTCTTACACCCGATGTTGGTATAGAGGCCCACAGATATTTTTTCATAAAAAGTGAGGCCGGTGCCTATATGAAGGCCCCAGTCGAATTTTTTATATGAATTGATAAACGCCTTGCTGTCATCATAGTAACCCGACTTATTATCAAGTTTAGAGGTTATGAGCTGCCCTATCTCATTGATTTTAGCATTGTAGACCGTCCAACGGCGTGAGCCGCCCATACCGAAACCGAGATATATACCACCGTCTACATTCCATTTCACGCGTGATGCAAGATTGAACGTGAACGAAGCATAGGCAGGAAGGTCAACGCTACGGTAACGGTCACGGATAAAGACATTCGACACATTGGTCGACCCCTCGTTGGTGGTCACCATATCCATTTTGCCGGCATTGCGCGTGTAATTCAGGCCAGTGCCGATTCCGAAGAAGTTAGTGATGTTGAACTTTACACCGAGGCCTATCCCATAGGCAAATCCCATGGTGGAGTTCATATCGCTTATCTCAGAATAGCAGCTCGCGTAATTGTTAGTCACATACGACCCTCCAAACAGAAGATGTGCGTCAATATCAATAAAATCGGAAGATTTGCCGTAGTCAATAAAATCAGGCCCGGCAGCCTTGGCGGAACCGGGTATAAGCAGCAGAATGGCCGCTATGGCAAGTAGATACTTTTTCATTACTGTTGAAGAGTGGTATTGCGGTGTTTTCAAGTGTCAAAATTACATCAAAAAGGGCGTAAAACCAAAGAAAAAGATAAATTTAGACAAAAAGCGCCAAAAATGTTGCACAATTGAATAAAAATGTCTAATTTTGCATCACCAAAACGGAAACAACGGCTCCTTAGCTCAACTGAATAGAGCATCTGACTACGGATCAGAAGGTTACAGGTTTGAATCCTGTAGGAGTCACCATCAAAATCCTTTCGGCCTTAAGCCGGAAGGATTTATTTTTTCAGTCTTTTCGCTTCCAGCCGCCTATCAGAAGTTGATGGCAAGAGAAGCCTGTATATGGCGAGGACGCAAATAAGTAGTATAGGTAGTGGCTATTTAATTAACATGCCGCATGAGTGTATCCGTCTACAGGAAGGATACACTCATGCTCAATCCTAATAAGATTGTATAATACGAAATACGTGTTACATGATATGCCGGGTGGCGTTGCCGCTACTTTTTCAGCCAGTTCCAGCGGGTTTCCCAGTCGGCAAGGATGGCATCGCGCCATTTATCGGTGGTCCTATAGCCCTGCCAGTTGCCCTTGAAAAGCCGGGGATCGCTGCAATCGGTCCACCAGTTGGAGCCGACCTTGTAGCTGTCAGCGGTAATGGTTCCTGGCCACAAGGTGTCGACCACAATAGTACCTTCGAGGCCGTCAAGCTCACCGATGGCAGAACTGATTTTATAGTCGAGCACAGCCGGGGCCTTGGGTGCATATCTGACCACATATTCACCCCCGCCGGCATAGACTCCTTCCCAATCCTGTCTGTCGATATGGAGTGTGAAGCACGGAGAGCCTTCACTGACAATTCCCTCAGGGCCTTGCAGACGAAACTCAATCACGGAGTAGACGGCCACCGTGTCAGCCGAGGTGGTGACACGGTTGAAAACCGTACGCGGGCTAAAGTGCATTTTATCAAACCGGCCTCCCCAGGATTCGGATTCGGGATCGGCAGGGTCGCCATGCATCATGTAGAACAACGACGGACTGTCGCCCATCTTCACATTTCCATCATAGTATGACTTGAAATCAGCACCCAGGTATCCGGCTCCACTTATAACTTCGTCGTAATAACGGTTTTGGAAATGGGTAGTGACCTTATTGTCGCTGATAAAGCCTCGGTAGGAGGCATTGTTTTCTATCATCCAGAGGTCAGGGAAATTTTCCGCGATATAGGCATAGGCATTTGCTCCCCACTTTTTATTTGGCCCTCCGATCCAATAGACCCTTAGGGCCGGGAGGATGTCGGGGGCATCATGCAGGGCCTGCGCCACATCTTCGAGCGCACCCCATACAAGCACGTAGAGCGGACGGTCATCAACCCGGCGCGCACACTCCACAATGGCGCGCGACCCTTCGGTGGGCTGGCTGAATCCCTGCCATGGGGCAGCACTGTCGGCTCCCTGACGGCACAGCGATCTCAAAGAGTCGGGCGTGAGCAGAGCCGGGGCGTGGGCGTGCAAAAGCGGATAGTCTTTTTCATATATGTCAATCATGCGCAGGATTTCCGATTTTGATCCATCACCAAAGGTAGGTGTGGAGACAAGAGCCTCTATATCAAAACAGTCGCTGTACATCATGAGATGGGCCATCGACTGATTATCATCGGCGTCGGTGCCACCGATATCGGTGCTTATCAGAATCCTGTGTCGTTCAGGAACAGCGGCTCCGGCTGACATCATGGAGAGGAACGAGCCGCAGAGAGCCAGCAGAGAAAGGAATGTGGAAATCTTAGTCTTCATGGGTTTTCTTTAGTGATTTTCGAAATCGCCGGCCAAGGCGCCGAAAAAACAATCAGCGACGACGCTGGGCGCCGGAATGACGGAGGATGTGGGCCGCTCCGGCCAGACGCTGGAACGCACTGGCGCTATAATGCATTATCGGCTCCGCCAAAACAAGTATGACCACCGAGCCGAGAATGAATATGATGCCAAGGACTGCCCTCGGGGTCAGCACCTCGCCGAAAATGGCCACACCGAAAAGCAACCCGGTGATGGGTTCGAGTGCTCCGAGAATAGAGACGGCGACAGAACCGACACATTGGATGGCGATGGCAACAGTCATCAACGATACGATGGTGGGGACTACTGAAAGCCCTATGACGCAACTCCAGGCCAACCCATCGGATGGCACCGGCTGCAAGTCGGAGAAGAAATTAAGCCGCAAGGCAAACACTATGATGCCGAAAAGCAGTGAATAGAATGTCAATGCCGAGCCTGAAAGCCTGCGTAGACGGCTCTTGTTGATCATTATCATATAGACCGCGTAGGTGAGCGAGGATGCCATGACGAGCACTACCCCGATCGGGGTCACATGTGCTCCTTCGCCGGGATTGCACAGCAACGTAACTCCCATGAGCGACACCCCGATGGATATGAGGGTCACGGCAGACGTCTTCTGCCTGAAAAATATCCACAGCAGGAGGGCCACAAACACCGGCTCCACAAAAAGCATGGTGGAGGCAAGACCAACGTCCATGTGATTATAGGCCTCGAATAGCAGCAATGACGAGAGGGCAAACATCACGCCGAGCCCTATCATCATCGGTATCTCACCCATGGTGAGCCTGAAACTCTCCTTGCGCAACCTCATCACGAGGCCGAGAATCAATGTGGCAAAAGCATAACGGTAAAACAGCACTGAGGGTGCCTGCATCCCCATATCGTAGAGGGGAACGGCAAATAGAGGGTTGGTGCCATAGCTGATTGCCGCGATGGCCCCCAAGATATATCCTTTGGTCGTCGCTTTCATTTTTCTCAACTTAACACTTGATGGGGGTTATTCCTTCATAAAGGGACGCATGAGCTCATTGAGCTGGTCATACTCGACAAGAAATCCGTCGTGGCCGAAAGGTGACTGGATCTCCCGGTAAACGGCACCGGGGATTTTCTCGCACAGCTCCTTCATCTCCTTCGGGGGAAAGACGATGTCAGTGGTCAGACCTATCACGAGGGTCTTGGCCTTGATGCGCTTAAGGGCCATCTCCATGCCGCCACGGCCTCGTCCCACGTCATGGGTGTCAAATGCGTTGAGAATCACATAGTAGGAATAGGCATCGAAACGACGGCATAATTTTTCTCCCTGATACTGCTGATAGCTGGCAGCACGGTGTATGTCAGGAAGCTCCTCAGTGTCCTTCTGCGTGAGGTTGTAACCATAGTACCCGCGATATGACAGCAGACCGATAGCTCGCGCGGCAGCCAGACCTTTGCGTCCGGCCTCGGGTGAACGTTGCCCGAAAGTGGCATCAGCCTCTATACACATGCGTTGGGTCTCATCGATGGCTATTGTCCAGGGTGTGGCGATAGCGTCGGTGGCCATGAGGACAAGCTTATCAAACCTGGCAGGCTCCATGACAGCCCACTCTATGGCCTGAAAGCCACCCACCGAACATCCTACGAGCGACTGGATATGACCTATGCCGAGAGCATCGGCAAGCACACGGTGTGCGTTGACGATGTCGCGGATGGTATATCTCGGGAAATCACCATAGTAGGGTTCACCGGTGAGGGGATTGTTATGGAGAGGGGATGTGGTGCCGTAGGGAGAGCCGAGGATATTGGCACATATCACAAAGTTGTCGGCCGGATCAAGAAACTTCCCCTCCTCCACGGTGTGGGGCCACCAGTCACGCACGTCACTGTTGCCAGTCAGAGCATGACACACCCATACGATATTGGTGTGGTCCTCGTTAAGCGTTCCGTAAGTATGGTAAGCTATATGTAACTCCGGAAGTTCCCCACCCAGCTCGAGTTTGAACGGATGCGGATGATGATAGTGATGAATCATTCGTAAGTTTTGCAATTGCGATGTGCAAAGTTACGCATTTTTCTTCACAATCCTATCCGGAGAGCGATGATATTACATCATCACATTATATTTGTCGAGGAGCTTGAGCGGATGGTATGATTCCTTGGCATGGCGCAGCCCGGGATCGCCGACATCCTCCTGACGGTTGATATAGATGATTTCCGGATGACGGTTGGTCATCATCTCGGCAAAGAGCTTATTGATAGTCTCCCCTGCCCCGGCCACATCATGGTTCATCTTCTCAATGTGGACATGCAGGGTGTCACCGATGACCTCACCGATGGTGAAGGCCACGATTCCGTCGGAGGGCGTGGTGAGGACAGCCCCTTCGAAAGGATAGTGTTCGAGATTGTCGAGCACACGCATCACCTGCTCCCGCTCTATGTCGGCAAGGGCCGGCTTGGAAAGCGGCAGATGGGTAGCATGGAAAAATGCCTTGACAGCGGGAAGCATGTCGGTGGTGAGAGGCAGCAACCTGTAGTCGGGATTGTCGGCCATGAAGCGGTTGACATGATTGCGCTTCTTGCTCAGTTTTTTACCGGAGAGCGAGGCCAGAGCCTGTGCGTCGTAGAGGTAATCGCTCCAGTCATCAAGTTTATCGACTTTAACGGCACCGAGTGCGCGTAGCTTGTCGACATATTCCTCCGGGACAGCCGAGAACTGCAGAGACATATCGTTGGCATTGCAGTAGTCACGCAAAACAGCAACCGACTCCTCGAGCCCCATCTTGCCGACAGGGAGCGAAAAAGCCGGTCGTGTAACGTCGTCCTCAGTGACACCTTTTATGAAAAGCGTGTCATTGAAAACGCAATATGAGTAGTCGAAATAGTCAATCCACATGTATGTTCCGCCTATCGAGAAGTCGCATGTCCTGCATCCCGACTGCATTAGCATCGGGCGTATAATGTCCATGTCGGCGAGCGTGATGCGCTTGAAGCGGAGCTGTGAATCCCTCTTGCGGGTAATAGTTGAAACCACATATCCCCGGGGTTGGCGAGGTGTTATCATAATATTCTGTTTTGTTCAATATGATAACGCCTGAAGCCCGAGGTGGGTTCAGCCAACTATTTACTGGCGGCCAGAGGTGGCTACTTCGCGGTTGATCTTGGATACGAGACCCTGGAGCACCTTGCCCGGGCCGAGTTCCACGAATTCAGTAGCGCCGTCGGCCACCATGTTCTGCACGCTCTGGGTCCAACGCACGGGAGCTGTGAGCTGTGCCACGAGGTTAGCCTTGATTTCGGCAGGGTCAGTATGGGGTTTAGCGTCAACATTCTGGTAGACAGGAACCGAAGGAGTATGGAATTCGGTCTTCTCGATAGCGTCGGCGAGCTCTGCGCGGGCAGGCTCCATGCAGGGTGAGTGGAAGGCACCGCCAACTTTGAGACGCATGGCGCGTTTTGCACCGGCTTCTTTGAGCTTCTCGCATGCTGCATCAATGGCTTCTTCTTCGCCTGAAATCACAATCTGACCGGGGCAGTTGTAGTTGGCACATACCACCACACCGGGGATAGAAGCACATATCTCCTCAACCTTTTCATCGGGGAGAGCGATCACGGCAGCCATTGTAGAGGGTTTGAGTTCACATGCTTTCTGCATGGCAAGCGCACGTGCTGACACAAGACGCACACCATCCTCGAAGCTAAGGGCTCCGGCAGCAACAAGAGCCGAGAACTCACCGAGTGAATGGCCGGCCACCATAGCGGGGTCAAACTCTTCGCCGAGGGTCTTGGCCAGGATAACTGAATGGAGGAAGATGGCAGGCTGAGTGACCTTGGTCTGACGCAGATCCTCGTCAGTGCCTTCAAACATAAGATCGGTGATACGGAAGCCAAGAATCTCGTTGGCTTTCTCAAACATTTCCTTAGCCACAGGGTTGTTGTCATATAAATCCTTGCCCATTCCTACGAACTGGGCTCCCTGTCCGGGAAACACAAATGCTTTCATGTCAATATTATAATTATAGTTTTGTAAATGTAAGAAGGAACGGAGAGATGTCCTATCGGATGAAAGCGCCGAGGCTTTCAAGGGTGCAAAGTTAAGATTTTTTCGCCAAAATTCGTAAATATCTTGCAGAAAATCACTAACTTTGTGTCATTGTCCATAATATCGTCCAACTTACTTCTCCTCCAATATACACTTATGATACCCTGCATATTTAATCTCGGCACCGGCGAAGTCATCATCATCGTGGTGGTGATACTGCTGCTTTTCGGTGCAAAACGCATCCCTGAGCTGGCTCGTGGCCTTGGCAAAGGTGTACATTCCTTCAAGCAAGGGCTCAACGACGTAACCGACGAACTGCAAAAACCGGCCGACGGCAAACCGGCTCCCGGCTCTGAATCAGAAGCGGGAAAAGAGGACAACCAAGCAAACCGATAGCCACCGGGAGGTGTAGCCGTGACCACACAGAAACCTTCCGTGACCAACGAGATGGGGTTTTGGGATCATGCCGAAGCCCTGAGGCGAGTGTTGCTTCGCGCCATAGCTGTGGTGGGAGTGCTTATGGTGGTGTTTTTCGTTGAGATGCCTTATATCTTCGACCACATCATCCTCGCGCCATGCCGTGGCGACTTCGTGCTCTACCGGGTGCTCGGGCGCATCTCAGGCGACTCCTCTTTGCTTCCCGGGAGCGGTGATTTCCATGTCGACCTCATAAACATACAGCTGGCCTCGCAATTTTTCATCCACATGACCCTCTCGGCATGGCTTGCCGTGGTGTTTGCCTTCCCTGTCATCATCTATCTTCTGTGGGGCTTCGTATCACCGGGGCTCTATGAGGAGGAAAAACGTGGAGTGAGAGCAGCCTTCCTCGCCGGCAACCTCATGTTTTTTCTCGGCGTGGCAGTAGGCTACTTCCTTGTTTTTCCTCTAACTCTGAGATTCTTAGCCGACTATCAGCTGAGCGAGATGATCCCCAACCAGATTTCGCTTGACTCCTACATGGACAACTTCATGGTCCTCATCCTCGTGATGGGTATCGTGTTTGAACTTCCGCTACTCGCGTGGCTGCTCGGACGCATCGGAGTGATAACGCGCGGACTCTTTGACCGCTACCGTCGTCACGCCATAGTTGCGCTTCTCGTGCTTGCCGCCGTAATAACTCCCACAGGGGATCCGTTTACACTTATGGTAGTGTTCCTGCCAGTCTATCTCCTCTGGGAAGCATCGGCATTCACCGTGCCGCGCGCCCCTGCCACTCACTAACGACAATAAAAAAATATCTGTATCACCTATTTAATATTATACACAGCATGACTATAGGAATCATCGTAGCGATGGAGAAAGAGCTCAACCTCATACTCCCCCTGCTCAACGGCCACAACAAAGAAATGCGCAACAACACCACTTTCCACACCGGTACAGTCAACGGCAACCTTATCGCCGTGATGCAGTGTGGCATAGGCAAAGTGAATGCCGCAGTCGGAGCCACCACTCTCATCGACGCATTCAATCCCAATCTTGTAATCAACACCGGCGTGGCAGCCGGCGCCGGCGACGACGTTGCCGTGATGGATATTGTCATTGCTGACCGCGTGGCCCATCATGATTTCTGGTGCATAGGTGAAGAATGGGGCCAGATACCGGGATGTCCCCGCTTCTTCGACACCGAAGCGCTCGACATCGACCTCAGCGACGCACACATCAAGAAGGGGCTCGTGGCCTCGGGCGACATGTTCATAACCAACAAGGAGCAGATCGACTCCATACGCTCGCATTACCCCGATGTTATGGCGGTGGACATGGAGTCGGCAGCCATAGCCCAGGTGTGCAACATGCGCGGAGTACCTTTCATCTGTATGCGTGTCATAAGCGACACTCCATGGTGTAGCCACGACAATTCACGTCAATATGAAAACTTCTGGGAGGACGCGCCACGTCACTCGTTTGACCTCGTCCACCGCCTCCTCAACTGCATATAATCGCACCTGAAAGGTAATCCTGATATCCTGAACATAATTCCTCAGACGTCATAAAAAATGGAAAAGATACCGAGTTTCACCATCGACCACAACCGTCTTCTGAGAGGCATCTACGTGTCACGCCGCGACATCACCCCAAAAGGTGACGTGGTCACCACATTCGACGTGCGCATGACAGAGCCTAACCGCCAGCCGGCACTTTCGCCCGAGTCGCTCCACGCCATGGAACACCTTGCCGCAACTTTCCTGCGCAACCATTCGCAATGGCGCGACAAGATTGTCTACTGGGGCCCTATGGGATGCTGCACAGGCAACTATCTGCTCGTGCAAGGCGACTGGAAATCAGCCGACATGGTTACTCTCATCATGGAGACGATGGAATTCGTGGCGCAGTTCGACGGTGAAATCCCCGGCGCCTCGCCTCGTGATTGCGGCAACTACTCGTTCATGGACCTGCAGGGAGCCCGCGAGGCTGCCCGACGCTATATCGACGAAGTGCTCTCGGTAATCACCGACGAGAATCTCAACTACCAATGAAGGACCTGAAAGGAATAAAGGGTAAATACTATATAGCCAAACTTATCGAGGAGGGCGAACACGAGCATCAAGACTTCAAATTCGCCATCTCCGACGCCCGGAAAATAGCCCGGAGCATATCGGCCTTCGCCAACAACGACGGAGGTCGCTTGCTCGTGGGCGTAAAGGACAACGGCGTTATAGCCGGTGTGCGCAACGAGGAGGATATCTATGTCATAGAGCAGGCAGCACAGATGTATTGCCGCCCCGAGCAGGAGATCCATGTCACCGCCTTCAAGGCCGAAGGGGGGCTCACCGTGTTCCGGGTAGAGATTGACCGCGCCCAAGTGCGGCCAGTGATGGTCAACGAGTCCAAAGGAGAATGGCGCGCATATTACCGCGTTAAGGATGAGAACATCGCCGCCCCGCAGCTCATGGTAAGAGCCTGGGAAAGAGCCGCGCAGGCCGAAGGCATGCTCATCTCTCTCAGCGATGCCGAAAGCCGGCTGCTCGCCATGGCAACCGAAGGGGGCGTCACGCTCGAGACATTCATGGTCGAGACCCATATATCCAGAGCCACTGCCGAGGAAACTGTGATACGTCTTCACGCCATGGGGATGCTCGACTTCACCTATGACGGCCACAGGTTTACACTCACAGCCACACGCGAGGATTGACCCATCCCACACGATTCCGGGCCAGCTATGGGGCAACTCCCTACAAAACACACTTTCCAACCCCACTAACAAAAAAAACCAGGGAGTGCATCAGATGATGATGCACTCCCTGACTTTTTATCGGGTTAATCTCGTATATCTTACCGATTAGAGAGCAGAACCGCTTACACGGAGGCTCTTCACATCATTATTGATGTTGAGGGCATGGCCGTTGAATGCGCTCTTGTGGGCACGGCGTAAATTAGCGTTGATGAGAGAAAGACCGGCGTTGCTACGCTTTGCGTTAGCCTTTGCGATGCGTACGGCAGCCTTGGTCATGCTTGCCTTTGCCTCAGCGGCTGAAACTGCAGCGTTGAAGTCGATAGCGGCAGGTGACTCATAGACAGGAGCTGCACCGTTCTCCTTCACATCAGCGTAGTTTGAAATCCAGTTGTTAGCATATACGCCATTGCTACCATAGAATACCACGAGTGACTTGTTGGGGAAAGTAACCACACCGTTGGCAAGAGTACCGGCAGCAACACCGTTAGCCTTGCAGTCATCTACAGTATAACCACCTGCGAGCTGCATGCCCACGAGGCTTGAGAATGAGAAGAGACCGTCACCCCAGTCAGTAGTTGACTCAGACTCCTCAACGTATACATAGGCGGGATCTGCCATGTTGAAGTAGAGGTAGCTGTTGGTGTTGGCATCGTAATCACCGGGTTCGTTGTAGGGGAAAGCTTCGCCGTAAGGGTTAACCAGACGGTAAGCGCCATCATCCTCCTTGTTTGACTGAACCTCTACATAGTAGGGTTCGGGAACGCAGAGAGGATAGAGTGAGCAGATGTAGCCATCGGTATAAGCTACATAACCTTCGCTCTGCCAGGGATTGGAAGCCTGTACAGTAGTGAAATCGCAAACGATTGACTCAACCACCTTCACTTCACCCTCGGCGTAACCTACGGTGATGACAGTGTACTTGCCTTCTTCGGGGAACTCGAATGCGAGCATAGAGCTTGAAGTCTTAACGTCGGCATCAGCGTCGGCTTCGAGAGCCTGGGCGGCAGCCTCGATGGCTGAAGAGCTGAGGTCGCCCTTAACGGCAGTGTACTTGAATGATTCAAGATCCGGGCTCATGTAAGCATACACGAGAGCATATTCCTTCTCACCTTCCACATAGTTACCGCGACGTGAGAGCTCCATGCTGTAGTCAGCGTAACCGCCGAGCTGGAAGAACTCGTCACCATTGCCGAACACACCTGCTGAGATGAAGTAAACGACATTGAGTGTGAAACGACCAGTCTTAGGATCGAAATAGCTCTTAGGCTGATAACCGGGGTTGCCTGTATAAGTGTAAGTGTCGCAGAACATCACATCCTCGTCATAAGTTGAGTTATGAACACCTGTGAAGATTTCAGGAACTGTACAATAGTAAACACCGTCATGGTCGGTAAGATCAACATTTACATACATGTTGATGCCATACATCAGGCCGAATTCGTCATCGGCTGACACGCCGGGCATACCGACGTTGCCGAAGCAATACTGCATCTCGTTGGGGTTAGAGAGATTCTCACGAGTGTAGACAGGGCAGGGACCATCTTCGCCGGGGTTGAACATCAGACCGGTGTAAGTGTACACACCGGGGAGGGGAAGGAGTTCCCACTCAGTCCAGTCGCCGGGGAGGACAGCGCTTATTGCATACTCACCGTCGCCATAGGGTGACACATTGTCATTGAGCACGAAAGCGAGCTGATAAGAAAGGTCAGCCTGAAGCTTGGTGGGGTCATAAGTCACAGTGATGGGAGCGGTGGCTGCACCGTCGGCGAAAGTCACTGTCGAAGGAGCGGTGAAAAGACCGGAGGGGTCATCCATAGTCACGCTGACTGTCATGGCGCCTTCAGTAGCTGTACGAGCCACTGTCACATCAAAGCTGGAGGCATCCTTGGCAAGTGTAATCTGTGACGACTGATCAGTCGAGAAGTATGCTCCGCCGGTGTTGGTGCCGAAGAGGCCGTCGGCGCTGACTTCGTCATCGCCGCATGATGTGAAGCCTGCGAGGGCCACAACGGCGAGGGCGGTCAAAATATTCTTGATTTTCATTGATTAATTGTTCAGATTGTTAATTTTATAATCTTAAATTTATCAGAGCGAAGCCTGACCGGTGGGGTTCTGATCAGCGTCAGTGATAGCGGGGTTACCGTTGATTTCCGACTGCGGGATAAGGCTAAGCATCACAGCTGACTCAGCAGGAATCTTATATGCATACTGAGCGTTGTTGTTAGCGTTGTTGAAGTTAGAGTTGCTGCGGTCGATAGGTTTCTTCAGACGCATCACGTCAAAGTAGTTGAGACCTTCACCCCAGAGCTCAATTCGGCGCTGGAACCAGATTTCATTGATGAACTCTTCAGTTGTAGTGGCAGCACAGGTGTAAGCCACGTTGCCTTTCCAACGGTAGTCGTTGACAAATTTCTCAAGTGTAGCCTTACCGGTTGAGATGTTTTCACCGAGACCCTGAGCCTCAGCAAGGATGAGATACATCTCCTCGATGCGGATGAGGGGCACGTCGGCAGGGTTGTTCGACTGGCTGAGCACATCGCCATAAGGACGGAACTTGGTGACCGCATAAGTGGGAGCACCAACGCTTTCGAGATACTCGGTAGCCTGTCCGTCGGGCATGTAGATTGAAGCGTTAGAGTTGCCATCGGGATCGATCCACCAACCACGGCGAACGTCGCCTGAGGGGATGCGGGCGAAAAGATTCTGGTTGATACACTTCCACATACCTGCATAGGCATAACCGTAGGTGTAAGAACCCATCATACCTGCGAAGGTGTAGAGACCATGTACATCCTCTTCGCTGATGTTGATACCCCATACCCAGTTGGCATCAGAGAGTGTGATGAAACCGGGGAGAGCAGCCTGATCAGCTGACAGCGGAGTGAAACGGCCTGAGTTGATGACAGCCTGAGCGTCGGCGGCAGCCTCGGCATATTTCTGCATGCAGAGATATGTGCGGGCACGGAGAGCGCGGAGCACGTTGATGTCGATGTAGCGCTTGTCGGGGCGGGTCATGGGGTTGCCATCCATGAGGGTGATACCCTCGGTGAGGTCGTTGATTATCTGAGTGTAGATTTCTTCCACAGTAGCACGGGGAGCACCGTTGATTGCGGCATCCTGCTGGTTCTCGTCAGTGATCAAGGGAACACAAGGATCCTGCTGGTGACCTACATAGTTGAACTGGTAGAGCTGAGCGAGTATCCAGTAACCGAAAGCACGAGTACCGAGAGCCTGGCCACGGTAGAAGCGGAGGGTGTTATCGGTGGCTTCCTTGTCAACGAGTGCCACCACATTGTTGCTGGCATAAATCACATTGTAGGGGACACGCCAGCGGCAAGTGTTGTAAGGGCTTGTTGAAGTGTTGTCGGTGAAAGCGACGCAGTTAGCGAACCAGCCATACGCACCCGGATCGATTGTCACGAAGTCCTCGGTACGTGATTCGAGCTGGATCATGATTGCGGGATAACCGAAGTCAAACATATCCTCATAAGCTGATTCCCATGCGTTGATGTTGGCATAGAGACCTGAGATGGTAGCCTCAAGCATAGAGGGGTCCTTAGCGACAACATCCGCATTCTGATCCTCGGTGATAACATCACCCCACGGCTCAGTGTCAAGGTCGTTGCAGGCCGAGAGAGTGAGGCCGGCTACGAGCGAGAGCGCAAAATATTTTGTCAGATTTTTCATTTTTCGTGATTAGTTTACATTAGTTACTGGTTAGAATACCACCTTCACACCACCGGAGATAGCACGGAGTGCAGAGTAAGAACCGGCGTAGCTCTGTACGTAGCTCTGACGGGGGTCGAGACCCTTGCGAGCTGACCAGATAGCCACGTTGTCGGCAGCACCGTAGATGCGGAGCTGGCTTACACCGAAGCGGTTGGTGAACTTAGAGGGAAGTGTGTAACCAACTGAGATGTTGTTGATTGAGAAGTACTTGGCAGAAACGAGCCAGCGGTCACTGGTGTTGCTCATGTACTGCCAGGTTGAATCGAGACGAGGAATTGTGGTTGAGGGGTTCTCAGCAGTCCAAGCCTTGAGGGCATCCTTGTGCATTGCGGTACCTGCATCTGTACCGTTGTGCATGAGGAGCTGATAACCGTAGTCCATGATCTTACCGCCGAGCTGATAGCCGCACTGGATTGAGAAGTCAACGCCATAAACGTTGAGCGAAGTGCCGATACCGCCGTAGACGGGAGGAAGAATGTTGCCGGTGCTCTGGCGGTTAGCCTGAGCGCCTGTAGCGGTGCTACCGCTCTGTGCCACAGAGAAGTCAGTTGTGGTGAACTCTACACCGTCGGCATCCTTGGCCCAGTAGAGGGGAAGACCGTTCTCCTGGTCAACACCTGCATACTTAACAAGGTAGAGCTGATACATTGACTTGCCTTCTTCGTAGATACGTGAGCCTGAAATCCAGGTACCGTTCAACTCGGGAGCGAGTTTGATGACCTTGTTGCGCACGTAAGTGAGGTTGAAGTTGATATCCCAAGTGATGTTCTTGAGGTTGATGGGGTTGTAGCGGAGCTCGAATTCCATACCGTAGTTACGCATGGAGCCGATGTTCATAGGTATTGAAGAGTAACCCAGCGAAGGAGCGGTGGGCTTGTAGTAGAGCATGTCAGAAGTCTGACGCTGGAAGTACTCGATAGTACCGTCGACCTTACCCTGGAAGAAGCTGAAGTCGAAACCGGCATTGAACGAGTTAGAAGTTTCCCAAGTAAGATCGGGGTTACCCTTGTAAGAGAGCTCACCTACCGACCAAACGCCGTTAGAACCGCTCTGGATGTACTGGTCTACATAGGGATAGTCGTTACCGAGGGCATCGTTACCCTGCTGACCGAATGACACCTTAGCCTTAAGCATGTCCACATTAGTGAACTCCTGCATGAAGTTTTCCTTAGAGATATCCCAGGCAGCAGAGAGAGAGTAGAAGTTACCCCAACGGTGATCGGGATGGAAACGAGATGAAGCATCGCGACGATAGCTTACACTTGCATAGTACTTGGTGTCGAAGTCATAGTTGACACGAGCGAAGATACCGCGGGTGGCATAAGCATCCTCAGAACCCCAGAATGATTTCTTGTCAATTACGTTTGAAAGAGTGTGGTTGGAGTTGTTGTAGAGGTTCTGACCTGTACCGCCTACGTTGCTTGTACCGTAAGAGTATGTTTCATAACCGAGGAGGATGTCCACGCTGTGGTGTTCAGCAAATGTCTTGCGGTAGTTGGCAAGAGCCTGGAGGTTGAGTGAATGGTAGCGGGTAACATCCTGCTGAACAGAACCGCCGTACTGGCTCATCTGGCCGTAAGTGCGGTTGGCAAGATAGTTGAAGCGACGGTTGAGCATCCAGTAACCGGCTGTACCAGTGATGGTAAGGCCGTCAATGGGATTGATCTGAGCAAACCACTTGCCATTGAAGTTGTCATCAAGATATTCTGACTTGTTATAGATAAGTTCACCGGTGGGGTTGGCACCTGCGAGGAACGCACGTGAGTAATCCAGACCAAGGCCCTTCATACCATAGTCATAGAGCTTGTTGCCGGTAGCAGCGTCACGCATGATCTGACCCTGGCTGTCGCGGAGATAGAAGGGGTAGATAGGAGCGATGAAGTTAGCAGCGTAGCTGGCGTTGCCTGAGTAACCTGAAGAAGTCTGGCTCTGCGGATAGTTACGGTTTTCGTAGGTATAAGAGATGTTAGAACCAACCTTAAGCCATTTCTTAGCCTGGTATTCCACGCTTGCGCGGGTAGAGAAACGCTTGAATGAAGATTCCTGGATGATACCTTCATCAGAAAGGTAAGCACCTGAGAGCATGTATTTGAGACGGTCATTACCACCTGAGATGCTCACGTTGTATTCCTGACGGAAACCGTTGTGGTAAGTGAGATCTTCCCAGTTGTCGGGAGTGATGAAGTGAGTTCCGTCGTTGTAACCGAGGGTAGCGTTGGGGTTGAAACGACCGTCAGTACCGATGAGGCTCTGACCGGTAGGGATAGTAAATACCTGATAGCCAAGAACATTAGAACCGGGACCTGCATTAAGACCGCTTACCGCATAGGCGTGAGCAGCCATGGGGTCACCCATGTAATTCTTGTCAGAATAGTAAGCATAGTTGCGACGAGAATTGTAGATTGCCATGGTGTAAGCCCAGGGATTGTTTACAGTCTCGTAGTTAGGAATTTCACGAGAGTTGGCACCCCAGCGGGCATCCACTGTCACCACAGCGTCGCCCTGACGGCCGCTCTTGGTGGTAACGAGAATCACACCGTTGGCACCACGTGCACCGTAGAGAGCTGCAGATGCGGCATCCTTAAGAACGGTAATTGACTCAACGTCAGAGGGGTTGATCGAGGTCATACCACCATCGTAGGGGATACCGTCAACCACATAGAGAGGAGTGGTAGAAGCATTGATTGACCCGACACCACGGATACGCACGGTGGGTTCAGAACCGGGAGCACCATTGTAGCTCTGGAGCTGAACACCTGCCACTGTACCGGCAAGTGCGCTTGTCACGTCGGTCACCAATGTATTTTCAATCTGGTCAGCCTTGAGGACAGACGCAGAACCTGTATAGGCTGATTTCTTAGCAGTACCATAGGCCACGGTGATGACCTCGTCGAGTACGTTAGTGCTTTCGAGGGTGATGGTCATGAACCCGGGGGTAATGGCAACCTCCTTGGTCTCCATACCTACGTATGAGACGTTCAGTTTTTTCACTGAAGCCGGGAGAACGAGAGAGAAGTTGCCGTCGATGTCGGTGGCAGCTCCAGTCTGTGTGCCGACTCCGAGCACGGTCGCGCCCACCAGGGGCTCGCCGTCGGCGCTCACCACTTGACCCTCAACGCGCTGATTCTGGGCAGCTGCGCTGAGCGCGAAGGTGATGATGGCCGCAAAGAGTAGTAACAGCTTTTTCATACCTAATAGTAATACGAATTAATTAAAGTATTGAAATATAAATAAATAATATGATTCCTCTCGGTATCAACGCCTCACATCGGACTGATTTTCACTTCCGATAAGTGGCATTATCGGCTCTAAGTAGTGGCAATGTCAATTTTTTGGCCTGTTTTCTTTCAAATTGTTAGCGTTTTTAGGGGCAAAATTCCAAATTGACGCTATTAACACATTGAATTAACAATTTTTTACATAAATCCAATTAACATATTGCTGAAAAAATATTACTTTTGCTCCCGAATTGCGTGAAATGTGCAAAAAAATATGAACTTTTTGCTATTCTATCTCGATTCTTGCAAACTACCTATAATGCCACTTATAAACCATTTTGTCACATCGCGACAGCCCTCAAACCGGGATTCAGTTTTATGGACATGGTTTATCCTTATTATATAATTTAAGGTGGTAACCAAAGATGGCATGGAAGCAGGCTCATTCATTTATATCATTTCAATACTTTAATTAATTCGTATTACTATTAGGTATGAAAAAGCTGTTACTACTCTTTGCGGCCATCATCACCTTCGCGCTCAGCGCAGCTGCCCAGAATCAGCGCGTGGAGGGTCAAGTGATGAGTGCCGACGGCGAGCCCCTGGTGGGCGCGACCGTGGTCGGAGTCGGCACACAGAAGGGAGCTGCCACCGACATCGACGGCAACTTCTCTCTCGTTCTCCCGGCTTCAGTGAAAAAACTGAACGTCTCATACGTGGGTATGGAGACCAAGGAAGTCACCATCACTCCCGGGTTCATGACCATCACCCTCGAAAACTCCAATGTGCTTGACGAGGTCATCACCGTGGCCTACGGCACTACCAAGAAATCGGAATATACCGGTGCTGCATCGGTCATCAACGCCGAGCAGCTGGAGAATTCACTTGTTTCAAACGTCACCAATGCCATTTCAGGTAAGGTGGCAGGTGTGCAGACACTCAGCTCCAACGGCCAGCCCGGCACAGCAGCAAGTGTGCGCATCCGCGGTGTCGGCTCCATCAATGCCACAGCCGACCCCCTCTATGTGGTTGACGGTATGCCATTCGACGGTGATATCTCCACTATCCCCAACCAGGATATTGAAGCGATGACCGTGCTCAAGGATGCCGCATCCACGGCCCTCTACGGTGCCCGCGGTGCCAACGGTGTCATCCTCATCACTACCAAGAGCGGACGCGAAGGTGGCGCAAAAGTCACTTTCGATATGCGTTGGGGTAGCAACTCTCGCGCCGTATCACAGTATGACGTCATCAAGGATCCCCGCCAGTACCTCGTAACCGGCTATAACGCCCTCTACATGACCGCCGAGAACGGACGTTTCGGCGCCAACGCCCAAGCCAACCCCTGGGTATATGCCAACAACAACCTCTGGAGCGCCCTCGGCTACCAGACATGGACAATCCCCACAGGTGAAGCCATCGTGGGCATGGACGGCAAGTTCAATCCCCACGCCACTCCCGGCTACAGCGACGGCAACTACTATTACATCGCCGATGATTGGGAAAAAGGCACTCTCATCCATGGCCTCCGCCAAGAGTACAACGCATCAATAACCGGCGGCACATCCAAACTCAACTATTATCTTTCGGCTTCTTACCTGAACGACGAAGGTATCATCGACAATTCTCATTTCGACCGTTTCTCCACACGTATCAACGTGGACTATCAAGCAAAACCCTGGCTTAAGGTGGGCACAAACATGAGCTACACTTACACCAATTCGGGTTATCCCGGCGACCAGACCAACGACGCTGCCACATCGTCGGGCAACGCCTTCTATTTCATCAACTCACTCGCCCCGGTCTATCCGATGTATGTCCGCAACCCCGACGGCTCCCTGATGATGAACACGACTTACAACAAGCCTATCTTCGACTACGGCGACGGTAAAGACTACGGAAACGGCATCATGGGCCACACCCGTCAGCCCCAGGGCAACCCCCAGGGCCAGCTCCAGTATGACAAGGAAGACTACCTTGCCGACGTGTTTGACGGAAAATGGTATGCCATCCTGACTCCGGTAGAAGGTCTCACCATCACCGGTACAGCAGGTTACCATGTCGACAACACCCGCACCCACATGATCCTCAACGGTCTCTATGGCCAGTTTGCCTCTATCGGCGGTCAGGCCGTACAGGTGGCACAGCGCGTCCGCTCGCTCCAGTATCAGGGCATAGCAAGCTATCAGAAGACCTTCGCTGACGTCCACAACATGAATCTCATGGTAGGTTATGAAACCCAGAGCTATCAGGAAGAAATGGTCCAGGCCATCGGCAGCAACCTCTATGCTCCAGGCAACTGGGCTGTCAACAACACTATCGACAACCGCAACGGCTATGGCATCCAAGCCAACCTGGTACACCGAGGCATATTCGGCCGCGCCAAGTACAACTATGACGGACGCTACTTCTTCATGGCCTCATTCCGCCGCGACGCGTCATCACGCTTTCACCCCGACCACCGCTGGGGCAACTTCTGGTCAGTGTCAGGCGCATGGGACATCGCCAAGGAAAACTTCATGCAGGGCCAGAGAACATGGCTCGACATGCTGAAGTACCGTATCTCATTCGGACAGAACGGTAACGACGCCATCGGCGTGCGCTACCTCGCCTATGCAGACCAATATACACTCACCGGCTCGGACGGCGTATTCTCGGACGGCGCACTCGCTTACAAAGGCAATCCCGACATCACCTGGGAGACCTCCAACGCGTTTGACACCGGCTTTGACTTCAGCTTCTGGCAGGGCACACTCTCAGGTAGCTTGGAATACTTCCAGCGTCAGACCTCCGATATGCTCTTCAACATCCCGATGGCTGACTCAAACGGCTACTCATCAATGCCGATGAACGTAGGCTCCATGCGCAACAATGGCGTGGAACTCGACCTCAACTACCGTGTGTTCAACACCAAGAACGTGACATGGGACATCAACGCCAACATCACGTTCCAGAGCAACAAGGTGCTCTCCCTCTCCAAGTCAATCCTTGACGACGAAGGCAAATGGCTCAACGGCTCACGCTACTTCAAGGAGGGCGAGTCAATGTATCAGCTCTACCTCGTGCAGTGGGGCGGCGTAGACGAAAAGACTGGTTTCGCGCAGTACTGGGCCAAGAATGCCGACGGAGAAGAATATCTCACCCCCGACTGGGCTACTGCCCGCGACACCAACCGCAAGACAACCGGCAATCTTATGCCTACAGCTTACGGCGGTTTCGGCACCACCCTCACAGCCTTCGGCTTCGACGTGTCAGCATCATTCGCATATCAGTTCGGCGGCGAGATCATGGACAACTCTTATCAGAGCTATATGCACTCAGGCAACAGCCTGGGTCAGACTTGGCACAAAGACATCCTAAAGGCCTGGACTCCTGAAAACACCAAAACCGATGTTCCGCGCCTGGCCACAGAAGCACAGTACTCCTATGCCAACGCCACCAGCACACGCTTCCTCGTGTCGAGCGATTACATCTCGTTCAACAACCTTACAGTAGGCTACACTATCCCCGAACGCCTCCTCAACAAGATAGGCATCTCATCACTCCGCGTCTACTTTGCCGGAGAGAACCTTGCCCTCTGGAGCAAACGCAAGGGTCTTGACCCACGCCAGGGATATGTGTCATCACAGAACTCCACTTACTCGCCCATCCGCACCCTCACAGGTGGTCTGCGCGTGTCGTTCTAATCAGTTTAGTGTAACAAACAGACAGTTAAATCTATGAAACTTTTCAATAAAATACTAGCTTTGTCGCTATGCGCGGTGGCAGTGACATCATGCGATGACCTCGACACCGAGTATCTCGGCAACTATGTCACCACCGAGCAGAAAAAAGATGCTCTTGACAAGAAGCCTGAGCTCGCACTCGCAGGTGTGACAGCCATGTTCTCGCAGTACAACACCTATGAATCAATCTATGCGAGCCACTTTGACTTCGGATATCCCTCACTGATGCTCGGCATGGACTGCCAGGGACAGGACATGGGCTCAAAATACTCAGGCTACAACTGGTTTCAGAGCTGGGCAGCCTACAACGAGTGTAACCCCGACGGCCGTCCCTCCAACATGATGTGGGCGCTGGTGTACAAGAACGTCAAAATCGCCAACGACGTCATGGCCACCATCGACCCCGCCACTGAGGATCCCGAGCTCATGCTCTTCCTCGCACAGGCCTATGCCATGCGCGCGTTCGACTACTTCAACCTCGCGCAGACATTCCAGTTCACCTACAAAGGGAATGAAAGCAAACCCTGTGTACCTATCGTCACCAATCTCAACGCCACGGAATGTGCCACCAACGGTGTTCCCCGCAACACTGTAGAAGAGGTTTACACACAGATCATCAACGACCTCAACGAGGCTGTACGTCTTCTCGAGACCACCAACCTCACCCCCGAACGCGTCATGGACAGCAAGCCCAAACGTATGGTAAGCCTCGCCGTTGCCTACGGTCTCCGTGCCCGCGTCAATCTCGTGATGAACAACTGGGCTGGAGCCGCCGAGGATGCCCGCGCAGCCATCAACTCATTCTCAGGACGCCCCTACTCCATCACCGAGATGCAGCGTCCGGCCTTCAACAACATTGAGGATCAGTCATGGATGTGGGGTATCGCCGTTGCCGAGACCGACCGCGTGGTCACTTCAGGTGTCGTCAACTTCCCCTCCCACATGGGCTCACTCAATGACGGATATGTGACCAACGGAGCATGGCGCTGGTGCAACAAGCTCCTCTTCGAGTCAATCCCGACACGTGACGTGCGCAAAGGCTGGTTCCTCGACGAGAACCTCAACAGCAGCCACCTCACCGATGCCGAACTCGAGTATCTCCACCAGTTCAAGAGCAAGGATGGCAACGTGACCTACGAGTTCGACCAGACCAACGTGCTGATGCCCTACACCCAGGTGAAATATGCTCCCTACCAGAATGTGATCGAGCAGGGCACCAATGCTTCCGATATCCCCCTGATGCGTGTGGAGGAAATGTACTATATCTACGCCGAAGCTACCGCCATGGGTGGCAACGCTCCTGCGGCAAGAGATTTCCTCGAGCAGTTCGTACAGACCTACCGCAACCCGACCTACACCACAAGCGCCTCTACTCCTGAAGCGCTCCGTGAGGAAATCTGGCACGAACGCCGCATCGAATTCTGGGGCGAAGGTATAAGCTGGTTTGACCTCATGCGCCTCAACAAGCCTATGGACCGTCGCGGCGGAGCATTCCCCAATGCGTTCACCTACAACATCGAGCCGGGTTCGAGTGCTCTTCTCTACTGCATTCCCCAGACTGAAATCACAGCCAACGCCCAGATTTCTGTCGGCGACAACAACCCCTCATCATCACGCCCGACACCTATCGTAGATTAAAAAACTTCACACTTCTCAAAAAAGTAAGAACATGAAATTTCTCAAATCATATATCCCGGCAATGCTCGCCATGTGCGCCACAATGACCTTCACGGCTTGTGACGATGACGATGTCGACGTGGTCGGCAAGGAGTTTGACGCTCCGGGAGCATACTTCCAGTTCCAGTATGTCAACGAAGTCGAGCTTGACGTGGTAGACACCCAGTTCACCATCCCGGTCAACCGCGAAAACGGTGAAGGCACAGCTACCGTCAACCTCTCACACGACGTCACCTCTGCGGGAGCTAACGCGGCTACCGCCTTCAACATCCCCGCGACCGTGACATTCGCCGACGGCGAGACCACTACGCTGATCCCTGTGACCTTCGACATCAACGACCTCACACCCCTTGAGCCCTACAAAATCGAAGTCTCCATTACCGATGGTCATGACACCCCTTACACCTCCAACACTGTGACCTACGAAGCCACATTCATTCCTTGGGAGGACCTTGGAGCCTGTGAGTACACCGACTTCCTTATCGGCACATTCTTCAATATCCCCGACGTGACATGGGATGTGCAGATAAAGGAGCATCCCCAGAAGAAGGGTCTCTACCGCCTCATCAATCCCTATCAGAATGTACCTATCGGCGGTTTGATCTATGATGATTCAGAGGAACACTATATGTACATCAACGCCACTGATCCTGAGGCTGTATTCATCAGCGACAAGGATGGCAATCCCACCTATTACTATTCAGGCGTAATGGCCAATCCTAACTATGGTCAGTTCATCTGCACATCCGAGGCCTCTTACTATCTCATGAGAGGAGACTCTGACGCAGCTGCCGACTACTACGGTTCAATGCGCAACGGCCGCATATATATCCCCGCTCTGCTCGTTGCTATGGAACTCTATCAGGATGGCGGTCTCTTTGAGAGAACTATCGAGGAAGGCCAATACATGATAGTGCTTCCGGGTGCTCCCGAACTCGTGGAAAGCTGGACAGTGCTGGGCCAGGGTGCCTACACCGACGGCTTCATCTGCGGAGCCTTTGAGGACATGCCCGACAACACCTATAATGTACAGGTGGAACAGTGTGAAGAGGATCCCGGACTTATCCGTATCCTTAACCCCTATACTGCGGCTTTCCCTTATGGCAAGGCCACTGACCAGGACATTTACATCACTTTTGATGTTACCGACCCTCAGTGTGTGTATGTCCCCCTTCAGGCCACAGGTTTCTCCACCGAAGAGGATGGCGAGTTTGAAATCATAAACCTCGCTCAGTATCTCAAGCTCAGCGGAGCTTCAAGCAATGACATCATCCAGCGTGGATTTAATGACACCTTCGAAGGCAATGTCATCACTATCGCCGCAACTCACTGCGCGTTCACTCTCCCCAAATTTGACGGTGAGGACTATGGTCCTTACGGCACCGACTCGGAAGCTCGTCTTGTACTTCCCGCAGCCATGTCAGAGTCAATCATGAATGCTGTCGCAGCGAAAGCAGCCCCCGGAATTGCCCGCAGGGTGAAGAAAGCCGAAAAACTCCTTGTTCCTTCCGATCTCGTTAAGACAAACGAGTTCTCACGTATGGGCTCAAAACTCATCTGGAAGTAACCTTACTCCGTCTATCTGACGATTCCCACCCCACGCAACCATTCCTCATGGTTGCGTGGGGTTTATCTTTCATAGTGGCACTCCCCAATCATAATGGTTCGTTTGAAAAGCCTGTCGCGTCTCTCTGCTGGCCACGTCGGGAGGCTGAACAGATGCGAAAATTTGACAAGAGGCACTCAAAAGTTATATTTTTTATGCTTAAAAACATGTTTTTTGCTATTTTTCAACAAGTTTTCAATTTTTTTGGCAAATTGCTTGGATATGTCAAAGTAATGACATAAATTTGCGACATAGTTAAGAAATCAATGAACAATCTATACAACTCTAAAGCTAATTGGTGGCGCATCGGTAATAATTATCGATGGCTATAAAAGTATTAAGCGCCAATAGCAATGCTACAATCTTACCCTCTCCAATAAGGGATACAATTCAAGGCCATCGACTACGGACGTAATCGGTGGCTTGCTTTTTTCTACAGTCAGTGTGTCAGTCCGTGTCACATAGGTATTTTTCTTAAACATAGTAATCACAATTCAGAAGTATGAACGCATATAAATCACTGTTACCGGTGGATGAGGATGGCTATTATGGCCGTTTCGGAGGAGCTTACATCCCCGAAATCCTCCACAAGAATGTCGAAAATCTGCTTGAAGCCTTCCACCGCTACGTGGATGACGAGGAGTTCAACAAGGAGTTTGACCAGCTGCTACGCGATTACGTCGGACGCCCCTCCCCTCTCTACCGTGCCAACCGCCTGAGCGAGCTTTACGGCACAAACATATATCTTAAACGCGAGGACCTTAATCATACCGGCGCCCATAAAATCAACAGCGCCATAGGGTCGGCCCTGCTCGCCAAACGTATGGGCAAGCACCGCATCATAGCCGAGACAGGTGCCGGGCAGCACGGAGTCGCCACCGCAACTGTATGTGCGCTCATGGGTATGGAGTGTGTGGTCTACATGGGTGCCACAGATGTGGAGCGCCAGCAGCCCAACGTGGAGCGCATGCGCATGCTCGGGGCCAAGGTCGAACCGGTCCACAGCGGCAACAAGACCCTGAAGGATGCCACCAATGAAGCCATCCGTGACTGGTGTTGCAACCCTGACAGCTTTTATATCATCGGAAGTACCGTCGGGCCACACCCTTATCCTGAAATGGTGGCACATTTCCAGTCAGTGATAAGCCGTGAAATCAAGGAGCAGCTTCGTTCACAGATCGGCCACGAGAATCCCGACTATGTGGTGGCCTGCGTGGGTGGTGGCAGCAACGCCGCCGGAGCTTTCTACCATTTCATCAATTCTCCCGGAGTAAAACTCATTGCCGCCGAGGCTGCCGGCCTTGGTGTCGACACCGGAGAGACGGCCGCCACCATATCGGTAGGCACCGAAGGCATCATCCATGGGGCGAGAACACTGGTGATGCAGACCCCCGACGGACAGATCATCGAACCCTACTCCGTGTCAGCCGGACTCGACTATCCCGGCATCGGTCCTCTCCATGCATTCCTCGCATCATCGGGACGAGCCGAAGTGATAGCCGTGACTGACCGCGAAGCTCTTGACGCGGCCTTCCGCCTCACAAGGGTGGAGGGTATCATCCCGGCCCTTGAGTCGGCACACGCACTCGCCATCCTTGACAAAAAAAGATTCTCTCATGATGACATCGTGGTCATCAACGTCTCCGGACGAGGCGATAAGGACATGCACACCTATCTGAAATACCAAGACTAATATGGAACGTATCACACAACATATCACCACCATCCCTGCCGATCTGGAGACTCCGGTGGGAATCTATCTGAAGATCCGCGACCTCTACCCGCAGTCGGCCCTTCTCGAGAGTAGCGACTACCACACATCTCAAAACTCAGTGTCGTTCATCGGCGTGCGACCTATCGGACACTTCAAGGTCCAGGGGGAGCAGATAACACTCACCTACCCTTCCGGCAAAGAAACGCTCATCCCCATCACTGAAGATACCGACGTGGTCGAGCAGCTCCGCTCCTACATAGGAAGCTATGATGTGGCAACTCCCGACAGGAATATTCCCGACGGCTTTTTCGGATTCACAGCCTATGACGCTGTGAGATACTTCGAGAACGTCAACATCCAGCCAAAGGAAAAGGAATTTGAGAGCATCCCCGACATGCTCTATGTGCTTTACCGCTACGTGATCCAGGTGAATCATTTCCGCAACGAGATGACCATAGTGGAGAATTGCCCTGACGGCGAAGCACCGAGCACCGATGAGCTTATCTCGGTCCTCCACAACAACAATATGGCCCAATATCCATTCAAGGCCAATGACGACCTATCGTCGAGCATGACCGACCGGGATTTCATCCACGCCGTCGAGAAGTGCGTCAAACATGCCATGCGTGGCGACGTATTCCAGATTGTTCCCTCGCGGAGGTTCTCGCAGAGCTTCACCGGCGACGAGTTCAACGTCTACCGTGCGCTGCGCTGCATCAATCCCTCACCCTATCTGTTCTACTTCGACTTCGGCGATTTCCGGGTGTTCGGGTCCTCGCCTGAAACCCATCTGCGCATCGAGGGTCGCACAGCCTATATCGACCCAATAGCCGGCACATTCCGCCGCACTGGCGACGACACCCGCGACCGCGAACTGGCCAAAGCCCTCCTTGAGGACGAGAAAGAAAACGCCGAGCACATAATGCTTGTCGACCTGGCCCGCAACGACCTTAGCCGCAGCGGAGGTAAAGTGACCATCGATTTCCTGAAACAGATACAGTACTATTCGCACGTAATCCACATGGTGTCACGCGTGAAAGCCGAATTGCCCGAAGGTGTCAACAACTACCGTCTGTTTGCCGACACCTTCCCTGCAGGTACCCTGAGCGGAGCCCCGAAAGTAAGGGCCATGCAGATAATCGACGAAGTGGAACCCCACAGCCGACTTCTATACGGCGGCTGCATAGGCTACCTCGGCTTCAACGGAGACATCAACCAGGCCATCACCATCCGCAGCTTCCTGAGTTTCGGCAACCGCCTCTACTCCCAGGCCGGTGCAGGCATCGTGGCGCGTTCTGTACCCGAAAACGAACTCCAGGAGACCCGCAACAAACTCGGGGCGCTCACCAAAGCTGTGACTTATGCTATGCAATTCGGCAATTGACAACCCTTAACCTCCACTTACGATGCGACTTTTACTACTCGACAACTACGACTCATTCACTTACAACATAGCCCATGCGCTGAGAGAACTCGGGGAGCAACCCGATGTGATCCGCAACGACAAAATCACACTTGACGAGGTGGACACCTATGATAAAATCATCATCTCTCCCGGCCCGGGCATTCCCTCCGAGGCAGGCATACTCCCACAGTTGCTCCAACGCTATGCCACCGAGAAATCCATCCTCGGCGTGTGTCTCGGCCATCAGGCCATCGGCGAACGCTTCGGGGCCAAGCTACGCAACCTCTCCACAGTGTATCACGGTATCATGTCGAACATTGTTGTGACCACACCAGACTATCTCTTTGAAGGCCTTCCCGACGAAATTGAAGCCGGACGCTACCACTCATGGGTGGTGGACCGCCAGTCGCTCCCTGAAGCGCTTGAGGTCACGGCTGTAAGTCTCGACGGAGAAATCATGGCCATGCGCCACAGAGACTACGATGTGAGGGGTGTGCAATTCCACCCTGAGTCAATCCTCACTCCCAAAGGGATAAAAATCTTCGAAAACTGGCTGCGTCACTGATTATGTCAACCACACTCTCACTACCACACCTCAACCCCCACACGACTCCAGATGAAAAATCTATTATATAAAATGTTTGAGCACAAGAATCTCACACGCCAGGAAGCGCGTGATGTGCTCCTTAATATATCGGACGGTCTCTACAACGATGCCCAGCTCTCGGCCTTCATGACGGTATTTCTCATGCGCAGCATCACTCTCGACGAGCTTACCGGATTCCGCGACGCGCTCCTCGAACGACGCCACCCGGTCGATATGGGCGATGTCAAAGCCATTGACATCGTCGGCACCGGTGGCGACGGCAAGAACACATTCAATATCTCGACAGCCACTTGCTTCGTGGTGGCCGGAACCGGACGCAAGGTGGTGAAGCACGGCAATTATGGAGCCAGCTCGGTTTCGGGGGCATCCAACGTGCTCGAACAGCATGGAGTGAAGTTCACAAACGATATGGACCGCCTGCACAAATCACTTGACGAGAGTGGAGTCTGTTACCTGCATGCCCCTTTCTTCAGCCCGGCACTCAAGAGCGTAGCCCCGGTGAGAAAGGCTCTCGGTGTGCGCAACTTCTTCAACATGCTCGGTCCGCTCGTCAATCCCACTCTTCCCAAGCATCAGCTGCTCGGGGTCTACAATCTGAAACTCATGCGCCTCTACAACTACATAGCCCAGAAAGAGGGTATCAACTGCACAGTGGTGCACTCGCTTGACGGATACGACGAAATCTCCCTCACATCACCATTCAAGGTCGCATCGGGATATGGAGAGCGCGTCTATCTCCCCGAGGAGCTGGGGTTTGCCAAAGCATCCCAGGATGACCTCTACGGAGGTGAAACCGTAGAGGACGCAGCAAAAATATTCGATGCAGTACTGGCCGACCGCGCCACCGAGCAGCAGAAAAATTGTGTTGTGGCCAATGCCGCTTTCGCCATCACGACACTTGAGCCTGAAATAGCACTGCCGACAGCCATTGCCGAGGCACGCGAAGCGATTTCCTCGGGACGCGCAGCCGAACGATTCCACCGCTTTGTAGAAATCAACTCCTGACATCATGACCACAATACTTGACCGCATACTGGCAACAAAACGCCGTGAAGTCGAAGCAAAGACCTCACTGCTCGGCCACACAGCAGAAGTGACCACCAACCACACCCCCATCTCACTCTCACGAACACTTGTGCAAAGCCCGAGCGGAATCATAGCCGAATTCAAGCGCCGTTCACCCTCCAAAGGTGAAATTCATCCTCTCGCCCTCCCCGGCGAAATCGTACCTGCCTACGAGGCTGCCGGAGCAGCGGCATGCTCGGTCCTCACCGACACGGTTTACTTCGGCGGCTCGCTCAACGACCTCGCCGTGGCCAGGGAAGCAGCCTCGCTCCCTCTGTTGCGCAAAGATTTCATTGTCTCAGAATATCAGATAGACGAGGCCAGGAGCTATGGCGCCGATGCCATCCTGCTGATAGCGGCAGCCCTCACAGCAAAGGAGATAAGGCGTTTCACCCTCCACGCCCATTCGCTCGGACTCGAAGTGCTTTTCGAAATCCACAACGAGCGAGAGCTTGACAAATTCTGTCCCGAGATAGATATGGTGGGAGTCAACAACCGCGATCTCGCCACCTTCGTCACCGATCCTGCGCTTTCACTAAAAGCCGCCGCTGCCCTCCCATCCGACACAGTCAAAGTAGCCGAAAGCGGCCTGACATCTATAGCCGAGGTAGAACAACTGAGACAGGTGGGCTACAGCGGTTTCCTGATAGGTGAGACATTCATGCGCCATGACCATCCCGGCGAAGCCCTCTCCGCATTCCTCGAAGGCACATTATGACCAATCAACCACCGGCCTATGACACCTATAATCAAGATATGCGGGATGAAATATCCCGACAATATCGCAGAAGTATCGCATCTCTCGCCGACGCATCTTGGCTTTATTTTCCACAAATCTTCGCCACGTTATGTAGAAGATTTGTGCGGCGAGTCCATCAGTGCTCTTCCGGAGGGAATAACGCCGGTGGGTGTGTTTGTCGACCGCGCACCGGATGAAATCCTGAGCATAGCGGACGACGTGGGGATAACCACAGTCCAGCTACATGGCCACGAGTCACCCGCGGATTGCCGACGGCTGAAAGAGGCGGGCATCACGGTTTGGAAAGCCGTCGGAGTGGACTCGGACACCTCGTTTGACACCCTCGTGCCTTATATTGGCGTGGCCGACCTCTTTGTGTTCGACACAAAAAGCCCCCACCACGGAGGCACCGGAAGAAAATATGACTGGCGGGTGCTCGGCACCTACCTTCATGACACACCATTTTTATTAAGCGGTGGCATCTCGCCTGAGGATGTCGCAGCCATCAAGGCATTCAGCCATCCCCGCCTGGCCGGCATAGACCTCAACAGCCGTTTCGAAGTATCGCCGGGACGGAAAGACATCAGGCTTTTACAATCATTCCTTAAAGAATTCAAACAGATATGAACCGCATAGAACAACTTTTCACACGCAAACCTTCAGAAATCCTGTCGATATATTTCACATGTGGCTATCCTCACCGCGACTCGACGGTTGACATCATCAAAGCCCTCGCCAGGGGAGGTGTGGACATGATAGAAGTGGGTGTACCCTTCTCTGACCCCATGGCCGACGGACCGGTCATCCAGGAAAGTTCAACCATAGCCCTACGCAACGGAATGACACTCCACCTGCTGCTGAGCCAAGTGGAGGAAGCCAGGAAAAGCGTTCCGGATCTTCCCATGGTGCTGATGGGTTACCTGAACCCGATGATGCGCTATGGCATAGAGCCACTCTTTGCCCGCTGTAAGGAGATAGGGATTGACGCCATCATCATCCCCGACCTTCCGTTCCATGAGTACATGCGCGATTTCAGACCTCTGTGTGAGAAATACGGGCTACCGATGATCATGCTCATCACTCCCGAGACAAGCGACGAACGCATCCACCTCATCGACGACAATTGCGACGGGTTCATCTACATGGTCTCGGCCGCCTCCACCACCGGGACACGCGACAGCTTCGGGGAGGAACAGTTGAGCTACTTCCGCCGCATCGACCGCCTCGGCCTCAAACACAAGCGTCTGATAGGATTCGGCATCTCCAACCCCACCACACTGAGTGAAGCCTGGGGGCACTCCTCGGGAGCCATCATAGGGTCACTGTTCATCAAGTGCCTGACCAAGACTTCAACCGCAAGCGAGGCTGTCGCGCTTTTGCGCCAGACAATCGGGCTTGACCGGTAAGCCACAGGCTCAACAGAGCACTGACGATAGGTTTTGAGTTTTTCTTAGAATATTTAATGGAATTTTAACACGGTGTCATTTGTTATAAAGATAACATTGACACCGGGTTGCATTCCGACCCCTCAAAACTTATCGATTATGAAAACGGACAATTATCAGAGCCGGTTGCCGGAACACCCGGAGCCGTTAGAATTAGCAGCGCACGAGGAAAAAGCAGCTGCCATGCCTCCTGTAAGGGAAGCCAAACCCGCCGCCACAGCCGACATCGATGAGATGCACGGAGGAGGTGGATTAGGATGGGCCGCGCTTGCCGCTCTCGCGGTGGCCGTACTCATCGGGGCCATATATCTGTTCTCGCCACGCCATACTGGCAACACCGATTCGCTTATAGCCACCAGTACAACAGTGGTCGGGACAAACGGAGCGACAGCCGACGGATTGGCCCAAAACACAGTCGCCGGAAGCGCACAAGCCGCACAGGTCTCAGCCGCAGATGCGCCTGACGACGTAGTGTACCTCTTCCCGCTGAACGTGTCAAATATCCCTGACAATAAGGCTCTCAACGAAGTGGCGGCTAAAGCGGCCAAGAGCGGAGCCTATGTGACAGTAGTGGCCTATACTGATGAAAGCGGCCAACCTGACTACAATAAACGCCTGAGCGAAAAACGAGCCAAGAGCGTCGGGGACTATCTGATAGCCCACGGTGTCCCGAGCGACCACATCAAGACTCAGGGCCTCGGACAGACTCACGCCTACCCTACTCCGGCTGATGACCGGCGCGCAGAAGTGCATGTCACCTACACACATTGACATGAGGGTGTGAATTCAAAAAGCACTGTAAAATAAAAAGCATACAATAACAGACCGTTGGGTCACTCAGCCACGCATTGGCCAAGTGACCCGACGGTCCGTTATTGAGTAATACTATTTTTGTATAGCCTCAAACGAGTAAAATGTCCTGTCGATTCCCGGATTCATGACAGGATCGAAAGGTGCCTGCCATATACCGAGCCAATCAGGCGACAGCGTATCAATGAGCCAATAGCAATCACCGTACACCTGGATGTTCATGTAAATCACACTGCATGTGGGATTGGTGAAGCCCCATCTGAAATAATATGTGTCCTCTTCGTAATAGCCATCCTCATATTCCACACCGGTGGTCCAGTAACCTCGTCCATCGGGATCGAAATTCCAGATACTGTAATCCTCGGCCATAGAGCCGTCGGGGAGTACCACCATATATGAGTTCAGCCATCTGACCGAAGTAAGGGCGTAGATTATATCATCCTCACCAGAATCATAATAGTCATCCTCTGCGCATGATGTCACGGATATCATTACAAGCAACAGATATAACAGACTCGCAATCTTCTTCATAATAGCACTTTTACATTATTCAACAACGTCAAACGAAATCACATCCATGGCTCCCGGACGGTCGAGGAAAGATGATCCGATAACCTTCCAGACGTTGTCGCCACGCATGTCAGCATCGCTTATTATATAGGAATATGACAGATGGGTGTTAACTCCGACCATCACCATACTTTTCTCCACCACTCCGTCGGCATTATCGGCGAAATCAAGTCCTACGGCATAGAAATCGCCCTGGCAATTGATGTTCATATCCAATATAAATTCATTGCCGGCGGCAAAGCGAGCTTCAGCGCGTCGTTTAGGCTCAACATCGATATGGGCGTAACCTCGCGAGTAGCCCGGGGTAGGAATCCTGGCCTCCATGCGCAGGCCCCTGTCATCCGAAAAGTCCAGAATGAGGCTTTTCCCATCAGCCAGATTGTAGGCCACATAGTCAACTCCTCCACCGTCGATAAGCGATTTGAGCAGGTCATTGACAGCACCCATCTCTCTCATAAAACGGTCACGGTTGAGCGAACTGACACGGCCAAGCTCCTCCCGGCTCTGATTGACGACATAATCGGACGGATTGAGCCGCTTCTCGTCATTGATGTATAATTGGCCCGATGACCTGTCGACATCAACGAACTGTGACATCAGCCTGGCATCGCGCTCGTAATCACGATTGAGGTCCGACTGCTGCTCTATTCGCCTTTCGCCGGAACATGACGACAGACCTGAAATCATGGTAAACGCCATGACCGCCAGGCACAAGCTGCCGAGGAATTTTCGGTGGGTTCTCATAATCATCGGATATTAGGGTGTGAAAAACAAAATTAGTGATTCTCTGAGACATAGCCAAATTTTGAGCACTCAAAAAAAAGTGTTAATTTTGTGGGTGGTATGTTACATAACAATAAAGACGAATATTATATGCGCATGGCATTGGCCGAAGCCCGGCAAGCCATGGATGAGGATGAGATTCCCATCGGAGCTGTCATCGTGTCGGCCAAAGGATCAGTGATAGGAAGAGGCCATAATCTCACCGAGACATTAACCGATGTGTCGGCCCATGCAGAAATGCAAGCTATCACAGCCGCGGCATCGACTCTCGGTGGCAAGTATCTGCAAGGATGCACCCTATATGTCACGGTCGAGCCTTGCATCATGTGTGCCGGAGCTATCGGGTGGGCACAGATCAGCCGTGTGGTCTATGGTGCAGCGGATGAAAAACGCGGTTACTCCACGTATGTTAACCGCTCGCCGTTCCACCCAAAAGCCACAGTCACCTCAGGGGTACTGGCAGATGAATGCGCGGAACTAATGCGCACTTTTTTCCAGTCCAGACGTTGAAAATAAATATGTAACGTCCAATTAAAAGAATCAGAAATGAAAAAGAAATTAGTGATATCAAGCGGAGCAGGTATCAGTGCCGAGAGCGGAGTGTCGACATTCCGTGACGCAGGTGGCCTGTGGGAAAACTATCCGGTAATGGAAGTGTGCAGTGCCGATGGGTTTGCACGAAATCCGGCACTCGTGCATCAGTTTTACAATGAGCGTCGCAAAGGTCTGATAAATTGCCAACCCAATGCAGCCCATAAAGGACTCGTGGAGCTCGAAAAATGGTATGACGTATATGTGATAACCCAAAACGTAGACGACCTACACGAACGCGCCGGGAGCGATAAGGTGTTGCACCTTCATGGCGAGCTAATGAAAGTGAGGTCGATGGCCGACGAGACTCGCGTCTATACTCTCGACGAGGCTCATCTGGAAACATCATCCGACACACGCGATAAGTATGGCGATCCGGTGCGACCCCACATCGTGTTTTTCCAGGAAGCCGTCCCTAACATAGAGCGCGCCATCGAGTGGGCAGAAGAGGCCGACATATTTGTAGTGATAGGGACTTCGCTTGCCGTGTACCCGGCCGCGAGTCTGCTCCACTATGTCCGTCCGGGAGTACCGGTCTATTACATTGATCCTCGTCCGGCCTCTGTGCCACCAAATGTGACCGTCATCCCCAAAACAGCAACTGCCGGAGTCGCCGAATTAATCGACATGCTTAAACCGGCTGACTGAACCGGAACTAATCAACCAACCTTAAACAATCCATATTCCACACCATGAAAACCAGTCAAAAACTATCACTCCTCTCCCTTCTCGCGCTCTGTATGCCGTTTATGCTCCAGGCTACAAGACTAAAACTATGGTATGACCGACCGGCCGGCCAATGGGTAGAAGCCTTGCCTCTCGGCAACTCACGCCTGGGAGCCATGGTTTATGGGCAAAACGGATGTGACACCATACAGCTCAACGAAGAAACGATGTGGGGAGGAGGGCCACACTCAAACCACTCACCACGCGCCCTCGCGCATTTGGACAAGGTGAGGCAGTTAGTGTTTGACGGAAATAATGCCGAAGCGCAGTCACTCATTGACTCAACATTTCTGACAGGAAGCCATGGGATGCCCTATCAAACCATAGGGTCACTGCTACTGAAGTTCCCGGGCCACGAGAATCCAACGGCTTACTACCGCGATCTCAACCTTGACAGTGCGGTGGCGACTGTGAAATACAAGGTAGGTGACACTGAGTTCAGACGTGAAATGTTCACATCGTTCACCGACGATATACTCATCATTCGCCTCACTGCCTCAAAACCCAACTCGCTCAATTTCTCTGCATCGTTTATATCCCCTATGGCCCACGAGGTGAGCCATCGAGGCAAAAACCTAATTCTTTCGACACGCGGTGCTGACCATGAGGGTGTCAAAGGAATGGTGAAAGGCGCAACAATCCTTGACGTTGTCCCCGAAGAGGGTAAACTTTCACTCGCAGGGGACTCCATCACTGTCACAGATGCCACAGCGGCAACCATCTATGTCTCAACCACCACCAACTTCGTGAACTATAAAAATGTGACAGCCAACGAGAACAAACGTGCCCGCGACATCCTTGCGAAAGCCAAGCGGAAGCCTTACGGCAACGCACGGCGCTCGCATATTGACGCTTACCAGGAGCAATTCGGAAGGGTGGATATATCGCTTGGCGAGACCTCCGACGCCACTGAGAACCGTCCGACTGATGCGCGCATCAGAAGTTTTGCTGATGGAAATGACCAGGCATTGGCGGCTCTCCTGTTTCAGTATGGGCGTTACCTGCTGATATCCTCATCGCAGCCCGGCGGTCAGGCGGCCAATCTGCAAGGAATCTGGAATGACCAGCTATATGCCCCCTGGGACGGGAAATATACCATCAATATCAATCTGCAGATGAATTATTGGCCGGCTGAGGTGACAAATCTGTCAGAATGCCATCAACCCCTCTTCACTCTAATCAGCGAACTGGCCGACAATGCTCAGACCACTGCGCGCAGCATGTATGGATGCCCCGGATGGGTTGCGCACCACAACACAGACTTATGGCGTTCATCAGGTGTTGTTGACAAAGCATTTTACGGCACATGGCCAAATGGTGGCGCATGGCTGTGCGGCCATCTGTGGCAACACTATCTCCACACCGGCGACAAGGAATTTCTCGCTGAAGTCTATCCAGTGATGAAAGGAGCCTCCGACTTTTTTCTCGCGTTCCTGACAGAGCATCCGACCTATGGGTGGATGGTGACTGTTCCATCAATGTCGCCCGAGCATGGTCCCGCAGGACAGCGAGGAGGGAAGTCGTCAATAGCGGCAGGCTGCACCATGGATAATCAGATAGCGTTTGAGCTGCTAACCAACACCCTGGCCGCCGCCAACATCCTGGGTGAGTGTAAATCATACACCGATTCACTCGAAGGGATGATAGCGAAGCTTCCCCCGATGCAGATAGGGCGACACAATCAACTGCAGGAGTGGCTTGAGGATCTTGACAATCCGCGAGACCAGCACAGGCATATCTCACACGCATTCGGCATGTACCCCGGCAATCAGATTTCACCTTACACCTCTCCCCAACTCTTTCAGGCCGTAAAAAACACCCTCCTACAGCGAGGCGACGAAGCCACCGGATGGTCAATAGGATGGAAAGTGAATCTCTGGGCAAGGCTCCAGGATGGTAACCACGCTTACCGTATCATCAACAATATGCTGCGTGAGCGCACATATCCCAACCTCTTCGATGCTCACCCGCCATTTCAGATCGACGGCAATTTCGGCTACACGGCAGGAGTGGCGGAGATGTTGCTGCAGAGCCATGACGGAGCGGTCCACCTCCTGCCGGCACTTCCGGAAGTGTGGGACAAGGGGACGGTGAAAGGGCTTGTGGCTCGTGGCGGATTTGAGATAGCCATGGACTGGGACGGCGGTCAGCTCAACACGGCAACCGTCACCTCACGCCTCGGGGGAAACCTGCGCCTACGCTCTTTTGTACCGCTCAAGGGTGAAGGCCTGATACCTGCCACAGGCGAAAACCCCAATCATCTATTCAAAAAGGCACCCATAAAGGCACCTCTCATATCTTCCGAAATCACCCCGCAGTCGCCCATTGTCCCCAAAGTCTATGAATATGATCTCCCGACCGCACCGGGCCAGACCTACATCATCACACGCTAATGGCCTGTGAACTATAAATGTGATAAATTGTTAAATCATTAACGGTAATTTAAGAGTTTTTCCTACCTTTGCCGATTGAATTGCCAAGGGTCTGACATTATGGCCCTTGATACACGCCAATTTATGGCACCGATCAACTGAATATGTTAAAAAATCTCGTCATAGTAGAGTCTCCGGCCAAAGCCAAGACCATCGAAAAATTTCTCGGCAAGGATTACAAAGTCATGTCGAGCTACGGACACATTCGCGACCTCCGGAAGAAGGATATCAGCATAAATGTAGGCACCGACTTTCAGCCGGTCTATGAAATTCCGGCCGACAAGAAAACCCTGGTGAGCGAATTGAAAAAAGCCGCCAAGGATGCCGACATAGTATGGCTCGCATCCGATGAGGACCGCGAAGGAGAAGCTATAGCATGGCATCTCTATGAAGTGCTTGGACTGAAACCGGAAAAGACACGCCGAATCGTGTTCCACGAGATTACAAAGAATGCCATCCTCAACGCCATCGAGAATCCACGCGACATCGACCTACATCTGGTGGATGCACAGCAGGCGCGCCGAGTGCTCGACCGTCTCGTGGGATTTGAACTCTCACCGGTGCTGTGGAAAAAGATAAAGCCGGCACTTTCTGCCGGCCGTGTGCAGTCAGTGGCAGTGCGTCTTATTGTGGACCGCGAGAATGAAATCAACAATTTCACATCCGAACCCTACTACAGAGTCACCGCCCTCTTCACCATCCCTGGAGGTGCACAGCTTCAGGCCGAGCTCAACCGCCGTCTACCTGACGAAGAAAGCGCCCGCAAATTCTTGGAGGACTGTAAGCGATCCACATTCAAAGTTTCCGACATATCGGTTAAGCCATTGAAGAAATCACCGGCGCCCCCATTCACCACCTCCACACTTCAGCAGGAGGCTGGACGAAAGCTGGGATTCACAGTGTCACAGACAATGATGATAGCGCAGAAGCTCTATGAAGCCGGTCACATCACCTATATGCGTACCGACTCGCTCAACCTGTCATCACTGGCCATCGCGACCATCTCGAAGCTCATCACCGAGGAACTGGGAGAAAAATATCTCAAGATACGCAAGTACCACACCAGCTCTAAAGGTGCCCAGGAGGCCCATGAGGCCATCCGCCCCACATATATCGATCAGGAAACCATCGACGGAACCGCACAGGAAAAACGTCTGTACCGACTTATACGCCTCCGCACCATGGCCTCACAGATGGCCGATGCCGAAATGGAAAAAACCACCATCGACATCGTCCCCTCGGAATGCGAACAGCATTTCACAGCGTCAGGAGAGGTTATCAAGTTTGACGGCTTCTTAAAAGTGTATCTCGAAGGAAACGATGACGACAACGAATCGTCGGCAAAAGAGACCACGCTACCGAAGATAACCACCGGTGAAATCGTGACTCCCGACAACATCGTGGCAACAGAGCGTTTCACACTCGCTCCCCCACGTTACACCGAAGCATCGCTCGTCAAGAAAATGGAGGAACTCGGCATAGGGCGCCCGTCGACCTACGCTCCTACCATCTCCACCATTCAGCACCGCGAATATATAGTGAAAGGTGAGAAACCGGGCGAAAAACGAGAATTCAATGTACTTTCACTCGACGCCGCAGGAAAAATCACAGCGCGCATCAAGAGCGAGAACGTCGGTGCAGAGAAAGGCAAACTGCTTCCGACCGACACCGGCATAATAGTCAATGAATTCCTGACCGAACATTTCCCCGACATCCTCGACTATGACTTCACGGCGAGCATGGAGGCTAAGTTTGACCAGATAGCCGAAGGAGAAAGCAACTGGAACCAGGAGATAGCAGAATTCTATCAACTGTTCCACCCCGAAGTTGAGAAAGCCAACGAACTTCGCACCGAGCATAAGGTCGGTGAGAGAATCCTCGGCACACACCCCGACACTGGCGAGCCAATCTCAGTAAAGATCGGACGTTTCGGCCCGATAGTCCAGATAGGCTCTGTGGACAGCAAGGATAAACCCAGGTTCGCATCACTTCGCAAGGACCAGAGTGTGTTTGACATCACTCTTGAGGATGCACTCAAACTCTTTGAGCTGCCCCGCGAGGTAGGCGAATTCGAGGGCAAACCGGTCATCGCAGCCATCGGACGTTTCGGCCCCTATCTCCGCCATGACGGAAAGTTCGTCTCAATCCCTAAAGATATAGCCCCGACCTCAATCTCAATCGAGGAAGCCGAGGAGCTTATAAAAGCTAAAAGAGAGGCCGACAACAATAAAGTTGTGAAGATTTTCGACGAAGATCCCGACATCCAGATTCTCAACGGACGCTACGGTGTGTACATATCCTATAAAAAGGATAATTACAAGATTCCCAAAAGCGTCGAGAATCCTGCGGCCCTCACAATCGACCAGGTCAAGGAAATAATCGCCGACCAGGAGAAAGCACCTAAGAAAACCACACGGCGCACCACGCGCAAAAAAGCGTAATAAACAAGATGCCCAAAAAGAATTATTCAACAAAACCGGGCGCGGAACGCAACACATTCAAACCTGATGTTATAGAGACATACCACGTGGAACAGGAGGGACAATTGCTCGACTTCCTCATCGCGTCCATGCCTCAGCGTAAACGCACGGCCATCAAAAACCTTTTGGCTCACAACCAAATAGCCATCAATGGCATACCCACCACGCAGTTTGACACCACTCTTGCCCCTGGCGACGAGGTGAAAGCGAATCTCACACGCGAGTTCCGCATATTCTACAACCGTCGTCTCAAACTGGTGTACGAGGACGATGATATAATCGTGGTCAACAAGGGATATGGATTGCTATCGATGGGCACAGATAAAATCAAGGAGGGCACAGCCTACAGCATACTGCGCGACCATCTGAAGTGGGAAAACCCGCGCAACAAACTCTTTATTGTACACCGACTTGACCGCGACACATCGGGACTCATGGTGTTCGCCAAGACAATTGAGGCAAAAGAACGTCTGCAGCATAACTGGAACAACATGGTCCTGAGCCGCAAATATCTGGCCGTGGTGGAAGGAAAAGTTGAGCCTGAGGAGGGCGAAGTGCGCAGCTATCTTGCCGAGAACTCCAAATTCGAGGTATACTCCACTGACAACCCTGCCGAAGGACAGCTTGCAGTGACACGCTACAAGACCCTCCGTTCGCGCAACGGATACTCGCTGATGGAAGTGTCGCTCGACACAGGACGCAAGAACCAGATACGTGTCCACATGAAGGATCTCGGCCACCCAATTGCCGGCGACCGCCGTTATGGCGCGAAAAGTTCACCAATCCACCGCATGGCACTTCATGCGCAGACACTGCGCTTTGTCCACCCTATCACACGCAAGGACATGAATTTCTCTACACCGGTGCCTGCATCGTTTGCAAAGATGGTGAAATAAGCCGGTCTTTACTTCACCACTACATAAAAAACGCTGAACGCATAGATTTCTCCATCAGGGAGAAGCATCTATGCGTTCAGTGTTTTTTACGGTCTACGGCTTCCCTTACTTATCCTTGGGCATAGGAAGTTTACCGGGTTTAGGTTCGGTAGGCTGCTTGATGCCGTCACGTTCGAGAAGAGCATCGATTGAGGCATCCTTGCCACGGAAACGACGATAGAGATCGGCCGGATGCTCGGTGCCACCCTTTGTAAGCACATTCTCACGGAATGAATCAGCGGTAGCGCTATCGAATATACCATTCTCCTTAAAGTGGGCAAACGCATCAGCATCGAGCACTTCAGCCCATTTGTAGCTGTAATAACCGGCTGCATATCCGCCTGAGAATATATGTGAGAAAGTAGCACCTGACATTGAGCCGGGAATAGGCTCGAACATTGCCACCGACTCACCGGCTGCACGCTCAAAGGCCTCAGGATCATCAACAGGAGCTGTAATAGAGTGCCAAGCCATATCTATCAGGCCAAAATTGAGCTGACGGAGGCAAGCATATGCGGCTCCAAACTGAGAAGATGATATAATCTGGTCGACGAGCTCCTGCGGGATAGGCTCACCTGTCTGGTAATGGCGCGCAAAACCGTCGAGGAATTCCTTCTCAGTCAGATAGTTCTCATTGAACTGCGAAGGGAGTTCAACGAAGTCACGGAGCACATTGGTGCCTGAGAGTGATGAGTACTTGGTGTTGGCAAGCAACCCATGAAGTCCGTGACCGAACTCATGGAGGAATGTCTCAACCTCATAGGGAGTGAGGAGCGAAGGCTTCGAACCTGTTGGTTTTGTGAAATTCATCACGATTGTGACATGAGGACGTGAGTTAACACCATCAGCTGTAATCTCCTGGCTCTTAAATTCAGTCATCCATGCTCCCGGGCGCTTGCTGTCGCGGGGGAAGAAGTCAGTGTAGATGACCCCGAGATATGATCCATCCTTGTCAATCACATCAAATGCAGTGACATCAGGATGATACACGGGGATATCCGGATTCTTTTTAAATGTGAGGCCATAGAGTTTGGTGGCAAGACCAAACACTCCGTCAATCACATTGTTAAGTTCGAAATATGGGCGCAGCTTCTCCTCGTCATAGGCATATTTGGCATTACGGAGTTTATTGGAGTAGTAGCTGTAGTCCCATGGCTTCAATTCGATTTTCTTCCCTTCGAGAGTTGATGCATAATCACTGAGTTCCTTGAATTCGGCCTTCTGGGCAGGGAGATAGGCGTCGCGGAGCGAGTTAAGCAGTTCATATACCTTTTCGGGGGTCTGAGCCATGGTATTTTCAAGCTGATACTCAGCAAATGTCTTATAGCCAAGGAGGTTGGCGATCTTGAGGCGAGTTTCGGCAATCTCCTTCATGACGGGGAGATTATTGTATTCACCTTTTAGATTGCGTCCGGTATAGAGACGATACATCTTCTCTCGCAGGTCGCGACGGTCGCTGTACTTGAGGAATGCCATATAGACAGGCTGGTCGAGAGTGAAAAGATATTCCCCTTCGCGACCTTTCTCCTTGGCAGCGAGTGCGGCAGCCTCAACCGAGCTTTCAGGAAGCCCCGAGAGGTCATCGGCGGTAAGCCATATCTCATAGGTGTTGACCTCTTTGAGCACATTTTGGCCAAACTTAGTGGTGAGTTCGCTCAGTCGGCTTGACAGTTTGCTGTAAGTGTCGCGGTCAGCGCCCTCGAGAAGCGCACCACTGCGCACAAACGACTCATAGGTACGCTTAAGCAACATCTTGTCCTCCTTGTCGAGGTCAAACTTGTCCTGATTGTCATATACACTTTTGATGCGCTTCCAAAGTCCCTCGTTGAGAGAAATAGAAGTGGAGTACTCCGACAGGCGCGGGGTGATTTTCATCGAAAGCTCCATCATCGCGTCATTGCTGAGTGCAGATTCGAGCGGATCGAACACCATAAGTACACGGTTGAGCTCGGCATCGGCTCTCTCAAGAGCCACAATGGTATTCTCAAATGTAGGCTCAGCAGGATTATTCACTATGGCATCAATATTGGAAAGGCCCATCTTGATACCACGGTCAATGGCCGGCTCATAATCGGCCACGGTGATTTTATCAAAGGGAACTGTGCCATGTGGCGTTCCCGAAAACTCTTGGAAAAATGGATTTTGCGCTTGCATCATAATACAAGTAGTGGCTACTGCCGATAAAACAAATTTTCTCATGTATTTTGATAATGATTGATATTTCAGTCTAACTGTTGGCCTGAGCTATTGCCTTGTCGACCACAATCCCCATCAGCATCTCATCAATATCCGTTGCGGAAGCAAAGAGATGACGGTCAGCATCCAGATCGCGAAGGAAACTCTTCACATCACCTCCGCGGGCCACGATTGAATCAGCATAGCGGGCGGCTGCGTCGGAATAACGGCCTGTCAGCATGTCAAGGTGTCCGGCATTCAGATAATCGGCGGCGGCCGGCTTGCCGGCAAGGAGAATGTCGATATATTTTCTTGCGCGGACATAATCGCCGCTCAGCAGCGAACACCATGCTATAGGTCGGGTGGACCGCTCTGACTCTCCTGAGAGGAACTCCACCTTGAAGAAACACTTCAGGGCCTCATCATACTCCCCGGTCTCCATGTGGCAGTAACCGGTGTTGATGGCGATAGTGACATCATCAGGGTTGAATTCAGCCAGTTTTTTATAATACGGCAACGCTTCCTTCCACTCGCCAAGGGCCTTATGGCAGGCAGCCAGACGGCGCATAGTCCATCGACTATCGGCATTAAGGAGCTCACTTTGGCTATAGTATGTCAACGCATCACGTGTACGCCCAAGCGACTGGCAACAGTAGCCCATCTTCTGGAACAACTCAGCCGAGGGGGGCATCTTGAGCGAAAGGCGGTCAAATATGGTCAACGCATCCTCAAAGAACTTACGTTTGAAGCAGAATTCCCCAACAAGCCGCAGCGTATCGGCGTCATCAAATACCCCCGCCAGGAGCGGATGGTTGGCAAGATTTAGCGATGTGCTGAACGGATCCTTGAATTCACCCTTGCGCCTGAACAGTTTAAAGAATCTGTAGAGATCCTGCACATATTTATTGGCCACATTCTCGCGTCCTTTCTGCTGTCCGTTGAGTTCCGAGAGGTTCAACTGAGCCATCTGGTCGGAATGTGCCTGGAACTGCGAAGCCATCATGGACCGTTGACTCTCGGGAATCTGCTCCATAGAGAGCACCACTGAGTACTTATCGCTGTTACAGAACATCGGGGCATTGACTATCAGCTCACACAGCATCCTGGTGGTCTGGTCGAGCGACTGGGTGAGCAGCGAATGCGATGTGTGGAACGGAAGAAACCAGTTGGATATGTCATTAAAAAAGGAGAAGGTCTTCAGCTTGCTGAAGGTCCCCATCATCACATCGCCACCATCCTCCTGTATTTCCTGCAGTTCCTTCATCTTGTCGGCCACACCGGATTTCTCAAGAATCTCGGCCCATTCGGGGTTCTCCTCGATCGACTCCACATCCAGCGGACGGTTCTTAAGTTTTTCAATTTCAGGACGCAGTTTCATCATTTCAGGTATCACCTCGTCGTTGAGTTTGCGGCTTATCCGCTCCGTCTCACGCGAACGCACGAACTGCAGAAGCATCATCTTCACGTCCGAATCCCAGAGAGGCTGTTCGGTCAGACTGTCGAACCGGGCACGGAGTTTCCTGCTCATCGGTCTGGAACGGTAGACCCACATCGCCATAAGCAACCCGCACAAAGCCCTGACGGAGAGTTCGGGAGACTGAAGGGTGTAGGCATCCATGAGCAGACGCATGCGCCTCTCATCGTAATACTCAAGTAACCCCATTGTCACACCTCCTATCACGAGCGACTTGAAATGCTCAGGAAGAGCCTGGTCGGTAAGCAGTGAACTTATGGTCTCCTGATCATCAACCGAGAGCGGATATGTGATCCATATCAGATTGAACAGTCGTTTTTCAATCGCTTCCGCCCGGAAAGTGAGGTCACGCTGTGCCTGCGCCACATTTTCGGCAAGAACGGCGAATGAGAGGCGGTCATTGACATGGCGGTATTCTGCCGCGAGCGAGTTAATCGAAACTCCGTTCTGGGTCTGCTCATAGCGCAGGGTGTTGAAATAGAGCGTAGGAGCATCGGCTATGCGCGACTGGCGGTTAAGACCGTCAGCGAGTCGGCGGATACCGTCAGCCAACTCTTCATACACCTCACCGCGCCCCGGGTCAGGCATTCCCTCAAGGGCGTAACGCGACATATAGTCGTAGCTCTCACGCAAGCGGGCGATTTCCGACTTTATATCCCATACATTACCGTCGAGTGATGCCACGGCATTGTCAAGGAGCGCGAAAGCCCCCGAAAGCCGACGCTGGGCAAGGAGAAGTTCTATATCTTTATTTAGATTGATTTCTGTAGTCATAAGAATGCAAATTTAGCATTAATTCCGCAAAAATCGTGCCAAAATGCTGGATTTTCACTAAATTTGCAACTCTTATATTCTCACTCAACAATTTTTAATCTAAAACGAGGCTGATATGCCACACAATATAGCAGTCCTGGGCTCCACAGGGTCAATCGGGACGCAGACATTAGACGTGATATCCCAGTTTCCCGAACGCTTCAAGGCCAAGGTACTTGTGGCAGGAAACAATGTGGACAGGCTCATTGAACAAGCCATATCCCACAAGCCGGCCATAGCCATCATAGCCGACGAGGGAAAGTATACCAAACTCCGTGCCGCACTCGAGCCGTTAGGAATAGAGACGGCTGCAGGGACGGCTGCCATAGCCGATGCCATGGAGCGCGACGACTTCGACACCGTGGTAACTGCCACCGTGGGCTACAGCGGTTTGCTCCCGACCATCCGCGCCATCCGCGCCGGCAAGGAGATTGCCCTGGCCAATAAGGAGACTCTCGTTGTGGCCGGAGAGCTTGTCACGAGCCTGCTTAAGGAATCACCGGTCAAGGTGATCCCGGTAGACTCCGAGCATTCAGCTATCTACCAATGTCTCGTAGGTGAGGATCCAGCCACAGTCAGCAAGCTCATAATAACCGCCTCAGGTGGTCCGTTCCGCACATGGGAACGCGACCGCATACAGACTGTGACAGCCCAGCAGGCACTTCGCCATCCCAAATGGAACATGGGGGCTAAAATCACCATCGACTCCGCCACAATGCTCAACAAGGCGTTTGAAATCATCGAGGCCCGCTGGCTTTTTGACATCGCCCCCGAACGCATTGAAGCTGTAGTGCATCCCCAGTCAATAGTCCACTCGATGGTCGAATTCATCGACGGTGCAGTCAAAGCACAACTCGGCATCCCCGACATGCACCTACCGATACGCTACGCATTGGGCGACGCAAGCCGCCTCCCGAGTGCCGAGCGAGGGCTGAGACTTGCCGATTATTCTTCGCTCACCTTCGAGAAGCCCGACCAAGAGAAGTTCCCTTGCCTCACCCTGGCCTCCAAGGCTCTTACAGAGGGTGGCAATACGGCATGCATCATAAACGCCGCCAATGAGGTGGCTGTCAACGCATTCCTCCACGACAGGCTATCGTTCCCGGGTATATACGAGCTCATCACTGAGGCACTTGTCAACATACCTTACATAGCCACTCCGACACTTGACGATTATGTGGCTACCCACCATGCCACAATCCACTGGGCCACCGAAGCCATCGGCAAGTAAGCCCTGTATATCCATTTATTCAAAACACCCTACTCTTAATGGAAATTTTTCTCATAAAAGCTCTTCAGCTCATCGTAGCGCTCGCTTTTCTCGTCATAATCCACGAGTTTGGCCACTTCATCTTTGCCCGCATATTCGGGATAAAGGTTGAGAAATTCTACATGTTCTTTGACCCCTACTTCTCACTCTTCAAGTGGAAACCTAAACAGAAACCTAATGCCGACCCCAACAAATCGTCGTGGCGCGACACTGAGTATGGAATCGGATGGATTCCGCTCGGTGGCTACTGTAAGATAGCAGGCATGATTGACGAATCGATGGATACCGAGCAGATGAAAGAGGAGCCCAAGCCCTGGGAATTCCGTACCAAACCGGCCTATCAACGACTGCTGGTGATGCTCGGCGGTGTGCTTTTCAACTTCATTCTTGCCATCCTCATCTACGCCGGCATAGCCATGCACTGGGGCTCACAGTATATTCCGTTCGATGCTGCCACTGAAGGCTTTGATTTCGTTCCGGCCGCCCAGAAAGTAGGCTTCCGTAACGGCGACATCCCCCTTATGGCCGACGGAGAAAAGCTGGATGCGTCACAAGGCGATTATCCATTCAAAATGGCCGAGGCCAAGACCGTGACCGTGCTCCGCAACAAAAAAGATACTGTGGATATTGCCATCCCTGAGAATTTCATCTTCCGGCTCAATGACGAGAAAGGTTTCCTCGGCTATCGTCTGCCGGTTTACATTGACAGGCTTGTGCCGGGTGAGGCCGCTGCAAAGGCCGGAATGCTCGAAGGTGACCATATCATCGCTATCGACACCATAGCCACACCGACCTACACAGAGCTTACCGCCGCTCTTCAGACAGTGGCCGGGAAGAAGACCACCGTCATGGTGGAACGTGACGGGAAAATAGTGATTCTTAATGTCACCCCCAACGAATATGGCAAACTGGGATTCCAGCTCCGGCCCATAACTGCCGTATACCCCACCGTGACAATCAATTATGGCTTCTTCGAGTCATTCCCCAAAGGTTGGGAAATAGGCACCACCACTCTCAGCAATTATGTAGGCTCGATGAAGCATGTGTTCTCCTCCGAAGGGGCCGAAAGTCTCGGCGGATTCGGAGCAATAGGCAATATGTTTCCTGAAAAATGGAATTGGCTCTCATTTTGGGAAATCACGGCATTCCTGTCAGTTGCGCTCGCTTTCATGAACATCATCCCTATCCCGGGACTCGACGGCGGCCACGTGATGTTCCTGCTTTGGGAGGTCATCACACGCCGTAAGGTTTCAGAAAAAGTCCTTATTGCCGCTCAGTATGTAGGCATGATTTTCCTGTTGCTGTTGCTTGTCTATGCCAACGGCAACGACATTTTCCGTGCATTCTTCAAATAATCCCCTACCCCTCAACCACAAAAGATTACCTCTAATATATGTCACAACAACTGAAAACCATAACGCTCAAACGCGGTAAAGAGGAATCATTACTGCGTTTCCACCCCTGGGTGTTCTCCGGAGCCATTGCAAATCTCCCGGACGACATCGAAGAAGGTGAAGTGGTGAAAGTGATAGCCTCCGATGGACGGTTGCTCGGTGTTGGCCATTACGAAATAGGGTCTATAGCCGTGCGCATACTCGACTCGGCCGACACTGATATCGACGAAGCATTCTTCACTGAACGCCTGCGCCAGGCATGGGCTCTCCGCCGCCGCCTCGGATTAATCCGGACCGACAACTCCACCTTCCGACTCGTTCACGGTGAAGGAGACTTCCTGCCCGGATGTGTGGTTGACGTATATGGAAACACCGCAGTCCTTCAAGCTCATAGCCCCGGCATGCACTACGCTCGCCAGATTATAGCAAACGCGCTGGTCGCCCTGCCTGATGCCGGGATCAAGAACGTATATTACAAGTCGGAAACAACACTGCCTTTCAAGGCTCGCCTTGACCCGGTGAATGATTATCTCATAGGCGGATTCGAGACCAACATCGCCACTGAAAACGGTCTGAAATTCAACATTGACTGGCTTAAGGGACAGAAGACAGGTTTCTTCGTCGACCAACGTGACAACCGCGCACTCTTACAGAAATACAGCCAGGACGCGCGGGTGCTCAACATGTTCTGCTACACCGGAGGCTTCTCTGTATATGCCATGCGTGGGGGAGCACAACTCGTACACTCCGTCGACAGTTCGGCCAAAGCCGTCACTCTGACCGATGCCAATATCGAGCTGAACTTCCCAGGCGACAACCGCCACAAAGCATTCGCGCAGGATGCTTTCAAATATCTTGCCTCGATGGAAAAAGGAGAGTATGACCTCATCATACTTGACCCTCCCGCATTTGCCAAACACCGCAGTGCAGTGCGCAACGCCATGATTGGCTACCGTCGTCTCAATGCCGCCGCCTTTGAAAAAATCGCCGCCGGGGGCATACTCTTCACGTTCTCATGCTCGCAGGCTATCTCTAAAGAGCAGTTCCGTCTTGCAGTCTTCACCGCAGCCGCAATGTCGGGCCGCAAAGTGCGAATCCTGCATCAGCTCACCCAACCGGCAGATCATCCGGTCAACATCTACCATCCTGAAGGCGAATACCTCAAAGGGCTCGTCCTTTACGTGGAATAATCCGTGGCTCCCCCACTCCACCCGAATAAACCAATAATAGATATGTCACTAACCAAATTCATCTTCCCAGCAATGGCAGCATTAGCCATATCGTCATGCGCGTCTAAAACCGACCAGGCTACTGACGCCGCTGACTTCGACTACACAGTCGACCGTTTTGCCGATGTCGAGGTGCTTCGCTACAAAGTACCTGACTTTGAAAATCTCACTCCGCAGCAACGTATACTTGTATATTATCTCACCGAAGCGGCTCTGACCGGACGCGACATTCTTTGGGACCAGAACGGCAAGTATAACCTTGCAATCCGCGACCTCATCGAGAACGTTTATCAGAACTATGACGGCGACCGTGACGACGCTGATTTCAAAGGCCTCGAATTGTATCTGAAACAAATCGAGTTTGCCAATGGTATCCACCATCACTATTCGATGGACAAGTTTACCCCTGCGTTCTCACGCGATTTCCTCATGGCTCAGATCGAGAAACTTCCTGCCGACAAGAAGCCTGAGAACCTCGAGGTGATTCTCCCGGTGATTTTCGACCCGACCGTGATGTCAAAACGCGTCAACCAGGCCGAGGGCCAGGATCTCATCCTCACATCGGCCAACAACCTCTATGAAGGTGTAAACCAGGCTGAGGTTGAGGCCTATTACAACGCCCGTAAAGACACCACTGAAACCGAGCCGATCTCATGGGGACTCAACACTCGTGTGGTAAAAGAGAACGGACAGGTCAAAGAGCAGGTATACAAAGCCGGAGGCCTCTACTCTGAACCGATCACACGCATCATCGACCTTCTCACAAAGGCCCAGAATTATGCCGAGAACGACACCCAGAAGGATGTCATCGGAAAACTCATTGAATTCTACCGCACCGGCGACCTGAAACTCTTCGACGCATACTCAATAGCATGGGTTGAGGACACCGACTCACAGGTTGACTTCATCAACGGATTCATCGAAAGCTACGGCGACCCCCTCGGGATGACAGGTGCATGGGAATCGATTGTCAACTTCAAGAATCAGGAAGCATCCCACCGCACTGAGGTTATCTCCGGCAACGCTGAATGGTTCGAGAACAACTCTCCTGTCGATCCTCGTTTCCGCAAGGACAAGGTCAAAGGTGTGACCGCGAAGGTAATCACAGCTGCCATCCTTGCAGGTGATTCATATCCCGCCACACCTATTGGCATCAATCTCCCCAATGCCAACTGGATTCGCGCCGCCCACGGCTCAAAGTCAGTTACCCTTGAGAACATCACCGAAGCTTACGACAAGGCTGCACAGGGCAACGGATTCAACGAGGAATTCGTGATTGACAAGGAGACTTCCGACCTCATGGATAAGTATCTATTCATCACCGACAACCTCCACACCGACCTCCACGAATGTCTTGGCCACGCCTCAGGACGCCTCCTCCCGGGAGTGGACCCCGATGCGCTCAAAGCCCATGGCTCTACCCTCGAGGAAGCTCGTGCCGACCTCTTCGCCCTCTATTACCTTGCCGACCCCAAGCTGCTCGAGCTCGGATTGCTCGACAACCCCGATGCCTACAAAGCTGAATACTACAAGTATATCCTCAACGGTCTCATGACTCAGCTTATGCGCATCGAACCTGGCAAGGATGTGGAAGAAGCACACATGCGCAACCGTCAGCTCATCGCTGCCTGGGCTTATGAAAACGGCAAGAAAGACAATGTCATCGAGATGGTCAAGAAAGATGGTAAAACATTCATCAAGATCAACGACTACAAGAAACTGCGCGATCTTTTCGGCGAGCTCCTCGGCGAAGTGCAGCGCATCAAGAGCGAAGGCGACTATGAAGCCGGCCGCGACCTCGTTGAGACATACGCCGTGAAGGTTGACCCAAATCTCCACAAAGAGGTATTGGACCGCTATGCCAAACTCAACATAGCTCCTTACAAGGGCTTTGTGAACCCGGTCTACACCCCGGTGCTTGACAAGGACGGCAACATCACTGACGTGACCGTTTCTTATACCGAAGATTATCTCCCGCAGGTGCTCCGCTATTCGCGCGATTACCGCACACTCTGATACGGTTCTTCGCTCATTCTTCTCTCTCCATTTTCTCTCTTGACAATCCATACTTATACATCTAAACAACAACCTTAGGATTTCTGCCAATGAAACGCATATTCAATCTTCTGCCCTCGCTTTTAATCGCCGCGACGGCGTGGGGCGCAGAACCAACCGATTACTACAAACAATGTGAAAACAAAGGTGGACAAGCACTTCTGTCAGCCTTATATGATGTGATAGGTTCTCCCTCGACTGTAGGATACAACGGCCTCTGGACCCTCTATTATACCTCAGACGTCGATGCAAACGGTAAAATCTGGGATATGTACTCCACCAAACGTTGGAATCCGGGAAAAGAACAATGCGGCAACTATTCAGCTGTAGGTTCCTGTTACAACCGCGAACATTCTTTCCCGAAAAGTTGGTTCAACGACGCATCTCCGATGTATTCGGATGCATACCATATTTATCCTACCGACGGAAAAGTAAACGGCCAACGAAGCAACTTCCCATTCGGAGAGTGCGCCAACGGCACTACCCTCCCATCCAATAATGGCATCAAGGCTCTCGGCAAACTCGGCACATCAACCTTCCCCGGCTACACTGGCAAAGTGTTTGAACCGGACGATGAATACAAAGGTGATTTCGCCCGTTCATATTTTTATATGGCCGCAGCTTACAATAAGCGAATAAGCACATGGAGCAGTGACATGCTCGCCAAAAACAATTACCCGGTGTTCAAGGACTGGGCCATCGAGCTATTGCTCAAATGGCACCGTCAGGACCCTGTGAGCAAGAAGGAACTTGACCGAAACGAAGTTGTGGCAGCGGCCCAGCACAACCGAAATCCGTTCATTGACCATCCTGAGCTCGTCGAGTATATATGGGGCGATAAAAAAACAGAAAAATGGGTTGCCACTGTGTCGGCCCAACCGGTGCTCAACCTTCCGGTCGACGGCTCGATTGTCGACATGGGCATCACAGCCATTGGCAAACAGCTTTCTGCCGAAATAACAATCGCAGGTCTCAACCTCACTTCAGCTGTGAACCTCTCAGTCTCCACTTCTGATTTCCAACTGTCCAAGACCTCTATTTCAGCTTCGGCAGCCAACGCCGGCGAGGTGTCGGTGAAAGTAACCTACTCATCCTCGACTGCGAAAACATCCACGGCCACGTTGACAGTGACAAGCGGTTCGTTGAAGTCGAATGTGACTCTAAAGGCACAGGCCATCGACGGCATTCCGGCCTACGAGGCGACAAACGTGACCGAGGATTCGTTCACCGCCAACTGGCTTGGTCTCGGCGACGAAACCTCTTATACCCTCACCGTCAATCGCGACGGTACACCGATAGCAGGTTATCCCCTATCAGTCAACGCTGCTGCCGGTCACTACAATGTGACTGACCTTGAACAGGGAACGACCTATACTTATAGCCTTGCCTCAAGCACACTCCGGTCAAACGTCATCACTGTGACCACCGCCGAGCCCATTCCGTCCGTCCAGATTTTCCATGACGGTGCCGAGGAGGGAAATGTGGAGTTGGCCACTACTCCCGGGGTTGCCTCTGAAGAGGTTGAGCTCTGGATGGAAATCGAGAACATCAGCGACCCGATAGTCCTCACTGTGGCTGCACCATTTGAAATATCAACCGACAAAGCCAACTGGTCACGCTCACTGACTCTCGCTGATATGGAGGACCGTTTCTATCTGCGTGTGGGCGAGACAGAAGCCGGTAATTACGCCGCCTCTATAATCGTCACCGCCGGCGACTATTTCAATGACGACGCCGAGGTTACCGCCACTGTCACCGACACTTCCACCCCATGGTTTATCGAGACTTTCGAGCCTGTGCAGGAAGGCCAGGACACATATGCCAAATTCACCTACGTTGGCTCTGCCGCCTCTTGGAATTTCAGCGATGTAGGCATCTGGGATGGCGACGCGGCTCATGGTGGCAAACATGCTGTTCGCTTCGGCAAGAATGCATCAAGCAGCATCACCTCAGCTACCGCCAAAGAGCGCGGCATAGGTACTGTGACATTCTATGCCAAGCGTTACAACAATGATTCAGAGGCTACCATAGCCATCGAATACTCAGCCGACGGAGCTGAATGGACCAACGCAGGCAACGCCCAGATAGAAGGCAATAGCTATGATATGTACACTATACCTGTCAATGTCGTTGGTGACAACTTCATCCGTTTGCGCCAGACTGCAGGCAAACGTCTGAACCTCGACGACATCGAAATCACCGACCATATCAAAACCGGTCTCGAGAGTATCGCACAGGAAACCGAAGGCTCTTCATGGGATGCGTATTGCCCATCACATTCGGTGCTCACCATCGAGAACAACGGAGAGGCGCGTCCATTCCTCGTGTATAACCTCGACGGTATAGTCCTGATTGAGAAAACACTTTCCACAGTGGCTACCTCATTCTCACTTCCGCAAGGATTCTACATCGTCTCCGACCGTCGTACTTCTCGCCGTGTAGTGGTAAAATAATCGCCACATAATCGCAAGATTTACGCCACATAACAACAAAACAGCATCCCCCGGCCGGGGGATGCTGTTTTTATATCACAATTGCAATTTTTATGACTACAAATACAAAGTTTATTTGCGTCGCTTGCCGGTCTCAGCTGTGAGCGGACGCACATTCTTATGACGTATCCGCCACACCACTGCGTCATAGGGAGGAATCATGGTGGTGAACGGGGCCTCGCTGCTAAGCTGCTTCACCTCCTGGTCACGGGTAAGCAACTCAGTGGCTACAGCCTCACCCTCAGGTATGCTCAGCATCTCGAAAGCGTGGCGAGGTATGTTAATGGCAAGGTCGCATGAATCAGCTGAGAAATTCACGGCTATCAGCAGAGTCTCTCCGTCGCAATTACGGATAAACACATACTGGCGGTGCGGATTCAGAGTGGGATTCTGGTAATTGACATACATCAGGTCAAAGAACCGGCCCTGCGCTATCGCCTTTTCATTATTACATAGCGAAAGGATAGTGGCATATTTATTGCGGAGCCAACGTTCGCGCGGAGTCAGGCGCGAGCCATCAGGATTTCCTTCGTTATACCAACGGCGCACAGTCGGGATACTCCAGTAATCAAATATAGTAGTCCTGCCGTCATAACCACTATATCCCTCCGAGTCAGTGGCCTGTTCTCCAAGTTCCTGCCCGGCATAAATCATCATAGGCCCGGTGGAAATCATCGAGCTCACCACGAGCGAGGGGATCACCTTAGCCGGATCTCCGGCATAAAATTTAGAGCCGAAACGCTGCTCGTCATGATTCTCAAGGAAGTTGAGCATGTGAGGAGCAATCCCCTCCACAGTCTGCCAGCAGTTAGTCAGCGTTGCAGCCGAATAGTTGGAACACTGTATACCTCTCAGCGTGTCATAGAGATTCACCTTGTCATACAGATAATCAAAGCCACCCTTCTCAATGAAATCACGATAGAGCTTCACATCATAGATTTCAGCTATGAACTTCACGCGTGGATAGCGGTCCTTGACATTAGGGATAGCCCACTGCCAGAATTCCAAAGGCACCATGTGGACCATATCGCAACGGAATCCGTCCACACCCTTCGAGGCCCAGAATCTCAGGATATTGAGCATCTTGAACCACGTGTCGGGAATTGGGTCGAAATGACCTGACCAATCTCCGTAATCACGTCCATAGTTAAGTTTCACGGTGTCATACCAATTGTTCATGCCGGGAAACGCCGAGAAACAGTCATCGCCGGTAGCCTTTGCCGGAAACTCGATATAAGCCTTCTTTCCGCTCCCCATATCGACCGAGGGTGCAAACAGCTGCCGAGTGATATAATAATAATTGTTATTGTGTTCAAAGAACATGTTGGGATTGTCATCCTCGCCGAGATCTTTTACTCCGGCAGGTTTGGCATCCGAATGATACACACGCGCAGTATGGTTTGGCACGAAATCGATTATCACATCCAGGCCTGCATCATGAGTACGTGCCACGAGAGCCTCGAACTCCGCCATACGGTTCTTGACATCCACTGCCAGGTCAGGGTCAATATCATAGTAATCCTTTATGGCATATGGCGAACCGGCCTCACCCTTCACCACATGGGGGTTGTCGGGTGTGATCCCTTCGGCACTATAATCGGTTTTGGTGGCATGCTCTATCACCCCGGTGTACCACACATGGGTAACACCGAGCTCCTTGATCTTAGCAAGCACGGTATCGGTTATGTGATTCATTTTTCCGGCACCATTCTGCTGATAGGTACCGTTGGGGATGCATCGTGGATTGGTATTAGTGAAAAGTCGAGGAAATAACTGATAAATAATCGGTTTTCTATCCATTGTTTATGACAGATGATGTTTTTAATTCTTGTTACTTATATCGTGTGGATGGATAAATCCAGAAGCGAGAAGAGTGCGCATAGTGTTATCGTAGCCTGACCGGTAGACACGCGTAATCTCCTTTAGGTTAAACACCTTGTAGTTGGCAATATCGTTTATACTTATGGCCAGATCACAAAGTTCCATCTGAGGTATGGAGTTGGTCTTGACCAGCAAATCGTAAGTGCGCTGTGCTATATCTATGATTGATTTCGGGGTCCCCCTGTGAGGCAGAGGACTGCAATTGACGCCGATGAGATATTTGCACTTGTCTCTCAGCGCCCACGCGGGAAGATTGGCGAGGACGCCGCCATCCACGTAGGTCACACCGTCAATCTTAACCGGCTTGAACACAATAGGAATACTGCAAGAGGCAGCCACACGTTCCACTATGGCACCGCTGGTGAAGGCCACAGGTTCATTATGGTCGAGATCGGTGGCACAAATCACAGCAGGCATGGGGAGCTGCTCTATGTTCTCGAAAGGGATATGTTTCTTGAGAAATTTCTTGAACCCGTCGATTGAGAAAAATCCGTCGCGAGGCACCGCCAATTCAGCAAAATCACTGAACTTTGCGTTGCTGAACACAGTCATGATCTCCTCAGGGCTCATACCCGCCGCATACATGGCCGTGACCACCGAACCGGCACTCACGCCGGCTATTATATCAGGCTTTATTCCCATCTCCTCCAATGCCTTAAGAGCACCGGCATGGGCAAACCCTCTTGCTCCGCCACCGCTTAGGACGAGGCCGAGTTTATAGGGCTTCCTGGAGAATTTTAACATATCAAGCATACTGATTGCAAATTTACGATTTTTTCCCAAGAGCCATCCAAAAACAACTGTTAAAATCCCAACTCTTGATTATTATGGAGCTAAAAGCTCGGTTTTAATCCCAAATTTCACTAAATTTGCACTAACCAACACATCCTGCACATGAAATTCAGTGACATTCCGGCCCATGACAATGTGAAGCGCCAACTGCGCGACATGGTGGCTGACCAACGCATACCGCATGCCCTCCTCCTTCATGGTCCGTCAGGCATCGGGAAACACTTGCTTGCCCGCGCATTCGCCCAGTATCTCCACTGCATGAGCCCTACGCCCGAAGGTGAGCCGTGCGGGAAGTGTCCGGCTTGTCTGCAACACCAGTCGTTCAACCATGTCGACACACTTCATGTCTTTCCAGTGGTTAAAACCGATAAGCTCAAGGCCCCTATTTCGGACGACTACCTAAGTGAGTTTAAGGATTTTGTCACATCCTCACCATTCATGGATTTCGACAGATGGGCTGCTTCATTCGAAAAGAAAAACGCCCAACCGGTCATCTACGTCTCCGAGAGTGAAGCCCTCGAGCAGCGACTGGCTGTGACAACAACTGTGTCACGCTATAAGATAGTTATCCTATGGCTTCCGGAAAAGATGAACGAGCAGACCGCCAACAAACTGTTGAAGCTCATTGAGGAGCCATTTCACGACACGATCTTCATCCTCGTCTCCAATGATGCGGCAGCGATATTACCGACCATCTACTCCCGCTGTCGCCCGATAGAGATGAAACGCCTCAGTGACGATGTGATTGCCAGATATCTGACCGACCGTATGGCACTCGACCCTCAGGATGCCATGGCTATAGCGCACATAGCTTCCGGCGACATCAACGCTGCGCTTCGTTCGCTTGACGCCACAAGTGTCAGCCGCATGTTCTTCGACTATTTCGTGCAGCTCATGCGCCTGGCCTACCAACGTGACGTGAAAGGGCTGAAACAATGGAGCACGGATGTGGCCGCAATGGGACGAGAACAAGAGATTAAATTTTACGACTACTGCCAGCGGCTCATACGTGAAAATTTCATCTTCAATTTCAACGTTCCCGACCTCGTCTACCTCAACCGTAACGAAGCCCAGTTCAGCAAGAATTTCGCACGCTTCATCTCCGAAAACAACGCGGAGAAAATCATCAGCGTGATGAACGAAGCGGCAATTGACATCAGCGGGAACGCTAATGGGAAAATTGTGAACTTCGACCTCGCGATAAAGATGATCATACTCATCAAGAATTATTGACATCATCCTGATCAGGCATAATCAAACCATATCCACCATTTATGATTCCCTTCCTCCAACAAGTAGCCAAAGCATACTTAGCCAACGAGCGCGAAGAGATGATTGATTACTGCTTCGTCTTCCCCAACAAGCGCAGCGGAGTGTTTTTCCGCCATTACCTTACGGAGGAGATGGGAGGGGACCCATTCATAATGCCCGAGATAGCGACCATCGCCGAAGTCACAGCCAGCTTCTCGGCTCTGGCCCCGGCTCCGCGACTCGACCAACTGTTCATCCTTTACAACGAATACCGCGCCCTCAGCGACGATATAGCCAGTTTCGACCAATTCCTGTTCTGGGGAGACATGCTTCTGAGCGACTTCAATGATGTGGACCGTTATCTCGTCGATCCCCACAAACTCTTTGTCAACCTTAAGCGATTCCGCGAGGTAAGCGCCAACTATCTCACCGACGAACAGCGTGAGATCATCAGCCGCTACTGGGGCGAACAGTTCATCCACCATTCCCCCGACGAGTTCTGGAACCATATCCACCATCAGGGTCCAACGGAACTTGAGACAAAATTTCTTAAGTTATGGGAAGTCCTCGACCCTCTTTTCGAAAACTTCAAAAAGCGTCTTCTTGATTGCGGCATGGCTACCGAAGGTATGTTTGCACGCAACGCAGTCAACTATCTCACCAACACATCCACCGGGCAACTTCCCTACCGACGCTATATATTTGTCGGCTTCAACGTCCTCACCCTGTCGGAGATAAAGATATTCGAGAAACTTCAAGCCCGAGGTATCGCCGACTTTTATTGGGACATGGCTGCCCCGACGTTCAGGGCGGAAGGCAATCGAGCCGCCCGCTTCATGCGCCACAATGTGGAGTGCTTTCCGTCACGCTATGACATAGCGGGTCTGTACCCCATACCTCCCGGGCAGTTCCCGAAAGTACACATCACAGGTGTGCCGAGCTCATTCGGGCAGACCAAGGCGGCCGGCGCACAACTCAACGAATGGATTGAGCAAGGCATCATCAACAATCCTGCCGACGCCACAAACACGGCCGTGGTGCTTCCTGACGAGGCCCTGTTCATCCCCATGATCCATGCAGTGCCTACGGCCATCACAGCCCTCAACGTCACGATGGGATTCCCGATGAAGAACACCTCTTTCGCTTCATTCATCTCAGCCATCGTGTCAATGCATCTGCGCTCCACTTTCTCGAAAGGTATCTGCCAGTACTTCTATGAGGACATCAAAGCGGTGATCACACATCCGCTGCTACAGCGCTTTGACAGCAACGGATGCAATGCCGTGATGAAACTCCTCCTCGAAAAGCGCCTCTACATGGTGCCTGCCGACAAGATTGCAGAGACCATACCTGAGATGGCCTTCATCTTCACTCCCATATCCGACACCAACGGCATTGAAGAAGGGTATGGCTACTTCATGACCTTAACCCAACGCCTCCTCGACCTTGTCACAGCCGACGAAGCAAACAGTGTGGAGAAATTCTTCCTGCAGTCCTATCGCATCGCTCTCGACGAGCTTAAGACCGCGGCCGACCGCTGGAGCATAAGCATGAAGGACACCACATTCATCCAGCTCCTGCAACGCACCATTGCCTCCGTGTCAATTAATTTCACCGGCGAGCCGCTGAAAGGGATGCAGATAATGGGTGTGCTCGAGACTCGTGTGCTCGATTTCGACAACCTCATCATGTTATCGATGAACGAGCGGGTGTTTCCTCGTAAACACTACTCACGCTCATTCATCCCCGACACCCTCAGACGCAGCTACGGAATGGCCACCACCGACTTCCAAGAGTCGATTTATGCCTATTATTTTTACCGTCTTATATCACGCGCATCACATGTGCGCCTCTATTATGACGCCCGCACTCTGAGCGGGAAAAACAGCGAGATGTCGCGCTATATAGCCCAATTGCTCTATCTCTTCCCGCAGTGTGAGGTCATCCACGACCTTGCCGCTTTCTCGTCGGGACAGCTGACAGAGGAGGCCATAGCCATAGAAAAGACACCGGAGATAATGGATAAACTCCGCGAATTCACCTTTGAGAAGGGGGGCCGAACACTTTCAGCCTCATCCATCAATGATTACATCAACTGCCCACTCTCGTTCTATCTGAAACGTATATGCCGCCTCGACCTTGACGAGGAGATTATCGACTATATGGACTCCGGGACTTACGGCAGCATCCTGCATGAGGTGGCCGAAAGGATATACAAGGGGCTCAGAGGCAACAATGATGAGGTGAAAATAACACCTGAGATTCTCGACCATATCATAAGTGACAACGTGAAGCTCGACCGCATCATCACAGAGCTTATCAACGAAAAGTATAACAGATATCCCAAAGGCGACACCACACCACTGGTCGGCGAATCGAAGGTGCTCGGGCATGTCATGCGGCATTTCCTCAAACTCATGTTCAGGGAGGAGAAAAAAATCGCTCCGTTCGATTTCATTGACGGCGAACGCCAGATAATAGACCGCATGCGGATAGCAGATGACCTGACCATCAACATCAACCAGATCATTGACCGTATCGACCGGGTGTATCCCGAAGGGAAGTACGGAGAGCCCATGAGCGGGACACTCCGAATAGTGGACTATAAGACCGGAAGCGATAAAATCACGTTCACCAGTATCGACCAACTCTTCGATCCGGCGGATGCCGATCGCCGCAAGGCTGTGCTGCAACTTATGTTCTATTGCAATGCTTTCGCACAACACACAGGATATACCGAAGCCATAAAACCACAGATATATCTTTTCCGCACACTCTCCACACAGGGCCTTCCCCCGCTGCGGTTCAATAAAAAACCGTTCGAGGACTATAGAGAGATAAACGAGGAGTTCATGCAGCGTTTCCGTGATGTAATCAAAGAGATGTTCGACCCGGCTGTCCCCTTCACTCAGGCCCTCAACGACCATTCATGCACGTTCTGTTCATTTAAAGCCATCTGCCGCAAAGACAAATGACCCAGACCACAAAGCTATATATCCACGTTCCGTTCTGCCACGCCAAATGCTACTATTGTGACTTCTATTCCTCCCCCAACAACAAATGGATGGAGGGATACGTCGATGCCGTGATAAACGAATGGAACCGCAGAAAGCTCACGGCTCCCGGGCCGGTGGACACCATATATTTGGGAGGAGGGACCCCATCGTCACTTCCCCTGCCATTGCTTGAAAGACTCCTCTCCGCCCTCCCTTCTACCGGACTCAGAGAGTTCACAATCGAAGCTAACCCCGAAGATGTCACTCCTGAGTGGGTAAGATTTATCACCGAAAGGACTTCCATCAACCGCGTAAGCATGGGATTCCAGACATTTGATGACAAGGAGCTTGCCGCAATCGGAAGACGCCACTCGGCCGCCCAGTCGCTCAATGCGCTTGAATTGCTTCGAACCCATGGCATATCCAACATCAGCTGTGACCTAATCTACGGTCTACCCGGACAGGACCTCGAATCATGGCAGCGCTCGCTTGACACCCTTATCGGATGTCGTCCTCAACATATATCCGCCTATCTTCTCTCTTATGAGCCCGGCACACGTCTCGACGTAATGCTCGCCAAAGGAAAAGTAAGCGAGACTGACGAGGAGACGGTGAGCCAAATGTACCGATATCTTTGTGTCGCCACTGCCAAAGCCGGCTATAGCCATTATGAGATTTCAAATTTCGCGCTGCCAGGTTATGAAGCCATACACAACTCTTCGTATTGGGACGGTTCACCTTACATAGGGATAGGCCCGGGCGCCCATTCATGGGACGGATCAAACCGCAGTGCCAACCCATCGGACCTTAAGAGATATGTGGAATGCCGGGGTGAGGGATTCGGAGTCATAGAGGAGGAGACTGATTCCAATCGTTTCAACGACCACACCATAACCGCCCTACGCACATCAGCCGGGCTAAATCTCGGTACTGTAATGCAAAAATTCGGGCCCGATTACCTTTCTGAGCTTAAGGCCCAGGCAAAACCTTTGATTGCCAGCGGTGATTTGATATATGTAGCCGAAACAGACACACTCCACATCCCTGAATCAAAATGGCTTGTGTCTAATCCCATACTCCTACAGCTAATCAAAGTTGATGACGATTAAACACAAATGTCGCCACAAAGGAGACATCACTATCCGATGCAGTCAAGTAAAAAAATGTCAATAATCCGAACACTTGCACCGACACGCTGGTTTGGATAACTGAGGGGGAATTATTAACTTTGCAATTCAATAAAAATCGAAAATATGGCTTTATTCAGTTTCCTGTCACGCAAAAGTGACCCCATACAACTTCCGTTCAAGACCGACATCCACTGCCACATAGTCCCCGGCGTGGACGACGGATCGCCGGATGTAGAAACTTCTGCCGAACTTGTGAAACGCATGAACGGCTGGGGCATAGAGCGAATAATTGCCACACCTCATGTGACGGAAGCCTCGTTCGAGAATACCCCCGACATCCTTGACCCGGCTCTTGAGGAGCTTCAGGAAGAGCTCAAAAGACGTGGAATGAACATACCGGTGACACGTTCGTCAGAAAACCGTATCGACGACTTCTTCCGCGAACAACTCGCAGCCGGACTCATCACCACCTTCCCCAACAACTATATCCTCGTAGAGAATTCATTCATTCAGGAGCCCTGGCAGCTTGACCAATTCCTGTTCGACCTTAAAATCAAGGGATTCAAGCCAATTCTCGCACACCCCGAACGTTTCTTCTACTATTTCAGCGAAAAACCTGAGCGCTACGATGAACTCCACAATGCCGGCAACCTGTTTCAGGTCAACGTGCTGTCACTTGCCGGGGCCTACAGCAAGGCAGAAAAGCGCACAGCTGAACGCCTCATCGAGAAGGGATATGTGGATTTCCTCGGAACCGACCTGCACAATCACCGCCACGCCGACATCATAGATGACTATCTTCGCTCGAAGGATGCACGACGCCACTTCGAAGCATTGTCGGGACGACTACTCAACGACGTGGTGTTCAAATAACCGGCTTACGCGTAGGAGTGCAGCCCCGAGAGGAGGTAGTTGACTCCGAAATAAGTCATCAGGACAGCCAAGAACGCGATTGCGAAATAAGCGTTCCTCACACCCGGTCGCCTGAACCATGGAAATGACACAGCATGGATGGGCCATGCGTAGATTATCAACGTGACGAGTGCCCATGTCTCTTTAGGGTCCCAGCCCCAGTATCTCCCCCACGACTGATTAGCCCATATAGCTCCTACGAAGATACCGGCCCCAAGCAGAAACACCGCCGGATAAAGCAGCATCTCTGAAATGTCGGCCAGGCGACTGACCGCCATCCCATTTCTCCTCACCATAAGAGCGCACACCGAATTGATCATCATGACAGCAAAAAGCGCATAGGATGTCATGATGAGCATCACATGAAGTGACAACAAAGGAGAAGCAAGCACAGGCATAAGATTGCCCACCGCAGGATTGCTTTCACCCATCATAGCAACCATAAGCGCGAAACCGCACACCAACAATCCTCCAGGCAACACTATCGGGAGCCGATTACGCAGCACCATGGCCAACACCAGTCCTATCCATGCCAGGCATTGCATGGTCTCAAAGCCATTGCTCAAAGGCAGATGTCCGCCAACCACTCCACGCAGGATAATCACACACGTGATATAGATGAGTAACACGGCTGTAATGGCAGCTATGAGACGTTGACCTAAAACATCCCCTCCGCCCGAACGCCGGCTATGCACTCCCCGGCAAAAGAGAACCAGGCCAAAAAAACCTGAGAGAATCGACACAACAGCAGCCGGAAGAGAGGTCGGCAAACTATTATAAAGCAACTCGGCCTCAAACCTCATGCGTCCCGGAAGATTGTCCTCTCCCGCATTCCTTACCTGCCATTGCTTTATCCGGTCAATCCCTGTGTTGGCACTCACGAAGCGGCCGTGGGCTATATCTTTGGCTATCGCCTCCATCATCCCCGCCGGATTGTCGGCAGTGACAGCCGGCATATCGTCAACCCATGAATACCACTCCACTCCTTCTCCGGGAGCATCGACTGATGGGAAAATCTTCACTCCCCTGCCTGTGCACACTAATGATATGAGATTGACCTTCTCATCAGCGGCGAGAAGATTCCTGTCAGTAAGGTTCTCCTCCATACCCGTATGCAGCTTATAGCCGGTGCGGTCATAGAAGTCAGTCAACGAGACATAAACTCCATCAGTCCCGAGGCGCGACTTCACCTCATCACCTTTGATTTTTATCATCGGCTCACGCTTCCAGTCATCATAATAGAATATCCATCCGGTAAACACCTGCTCGGGAGAGAATCCTTTGTAACTGCTTTTGCCGTAAACTTTCATGCAGAAATCGCGGGCCATGGTCTGCAAGGGCACCACCCTGTCGCCCCAATAGACATAGATACGGCCAAAATTTTTAGCCAACGGACGTTGCAACACACGCGGCATGGAGGAGGATTCGCCATCTCCGGCATGTGCCACACCTCCGGAGCAACAGATCAGCATCACCACTCCAACCGCCTTCAAAAGGCGCCGGAAACGCGTATGCTTCGCAAAGAAAAATGCCAACATAGACACAAACATAGCACAATAACCGCCATAACTTATCCCTATTCCCCACGGATCATGACTCACTGAAAGCACCGTATAACCGTCACCCATGGCAGTCTGATAGAACCGATATCCCTGACATACCATCACATTATTCATTGACACTCGTTCAGTCAACATATCACCCGCATCCGAGACTTCAAGGTCACTGTAGTAGTCCATCGGAGCCATTGTTCCCGGATAATATTCCACGCCACACTCTTTCAGCCTCATTCTGAACGGCAACGAGGCCTCCTCACCGCCATCAAGCGTCCATTTCGCCACGGCAGGACTACCCTCCTGAAGTGTCACTTTTCCTTTCTCGCCCCACAGGTAGGTGACACCTGCACCGCCCAATATCAGGGCAAAAGAAATATGCAGCATAAGCCCGGACAACGACATGGAATGACGACGAGCCACGACATAAGCCATCGCCGACACCCCCATCAGTATCCATCCGGCTATCATAAATGGGGAGTGATAAAACAGCTCGGCAGCCTTGGCTGATCCGGCTATTTTCTCAACCACGGTCGCAACTATCATGGCCAAAGTGAGAACACCCAACAGACAGAACGAGATGTCACGCAAAAGTTTCATAACAGAGAATGCAGGATTAGAGGTCACGGATGACAATCAGTCTACAATAAAATGACAGGTTTCCGGGATGGAGCCGCACTCCACCCCGAAAACCTGCCGGTTAACAGAATCGGTAATATCGCACATCTTTTTGTGTGTGACAACCGCTAAATGGCGTCAAGGAAAGTGATGATCGCATCACGGTCAGCCTTGGGAAGCTGGCGGAACTGCTCAACGCTGTATCGTGCATCGCTCTGGGCAGAAACGCCATGCCACATTATAGCTTCCATAGTGGTGCGGGCACGGCAGTCGTGGAGACGGTCGGCTCCATCCGAACCGGTGACGCGCTGATGCAGGCCGCGGGCCCAGAGAGGAGCTGTGCGGCACCATCCGGTGCGGATGTCATTTGTCATGCAAAGTTTATGCTGCACCATATCGGTGTAAGGCCATATCTTCTGATAGGGGTAGCGGGGTAGCTCATTGCCACGGAAGAACTTGGCAGGGTCACGAATCTCATCGGCGCCGGTGGTCCATGAAGGACGGTGGCAGTAGGCACATCCAATCTCCTCAAACTTCTCCTTGCCCTTGGCCACATCGGGGTTTTCGATATCGCGGACCGCGGGCACAGCCAAACCTCGGTGCCAGACCATAAGATCGGTGTACTCGTCATCGGTCATCTCGGCAGGGAGAGTCTTACTGTTGAGATAAGTGAGAATACGTGTTTCCATATCCCCTTCCCACCATTCGGGATGCGACTTCTGCGGATCGACTGTAGCGAGATATTCATCAAATCCGGCCTGCACATCAGGATCCTTGGCTGAGTATTTAGCCCATGTCCCGGCACCGTCGAGATAGTGGTAACGACGGTCACTGCGGGTCACATTGGTAATGTTCCAGATGGCATTCGCACCGGCGGCATCCTGCAGAGGGCCTCGCGAGAGTGCATAGGTGAATCTGCGGGGATAAGTGGTGCCGTCACCCTGGAGGGAATTGGCATATTGACTCACCCAATTGCCCCCGGCAAAGAAAGCAGGGTTGAGGCCATTGGGGAGAAGGCCGTCCTGCTCCTCCTGACGATACTGAGCAAGGAGATCGGCATCATCGATAGCATCAAGCAATCCTGAGCCATAGATACCGATGGTGCTCTCGAGTTTTACCTCATAATTTTCGGGAAGCACATAGCCTTGATTGACCACATATATGGCGTCGGCAGGCATGGAGACCTCAGGATAAATCAGCTCATAGGTCTCTCCGTCAGGGAATGTGTTATTCCAGTCATCAGTCTGGCTGAGCCATTTCACAGTTATCTTGTTCTCATCAACCGGGGCTTTGAACGGAGCCACGGCATGGCTCTGAGGCATTCCGGCAAGCCATGACACATAGGCATCAGTAGCAGGATTGTATACCACGAGCAGACAGCCGTTGCCAATCTCATCGGTATTGAACTTACCGGCCGGCACACGCTTGCCGTGGCTGTAGGCAGGATGACAATGGATGCATGATGTGCGGATGTAGGCTGGACCGAGACCGCTGCGCACACCTGAGGCATTTGACATGAACGGCTTCTCGAAAAGAGCCTCGCCGTTCTTGAACTGCTGATACATACCTGCGTTCTCCACTGCCGGAGTGGGCTGCTCAAGGGCATTTGAGGTTGCAAGATAGGCTGTGCCAAGCTCTCCACCGGCATAGTACCATTCGGGCATATCCTCAGGGACTGGCACATCTACTATTTTATCGTCATGACATGACGTCGCACTAAGCAACGCCATGCCACAGACGAGTATGGAAATCGGTTTATTTACCATACGCGTGAATTATTTTTTATATGTAAGTAAGTTGTTAGTTTTCATCCTTATTTCAGAATCTCCTGATATGCTTCCTGGAGAGTATCCACGAGGTCGGTGCCTACCACTTTTACTGCATTGGTAGCGGCAGCTCCGGTAGCGTTTTTAGCAAACGGTTCGGGGATAGCGCTGATAGCGGTGATGGCATCCTCGATAGCCTTGCGCACCTTAGCGTCGAGAGTGGGATTGACACTCTTGATATAGTCAGAGATTGATGCGTCACCTGCCTGTGCGCCGCAGTAGGAATTCTGGATTGATTTGATGTTGTCGACAAAGTCCTCTATCGAATTGAGGCTGTAAGGCGACTCGATGTAGTTGCGGTCCTCAAGAGAAGCGCTCGAATTGGGACGACCGATCTTAGTGTTGCCCACCTCATCGGCGATATCCATGCAACCCTGCAGAATCTCCTCGGCCACAGCCTGATATGTCTTGTAGATAGAACCGGCACGGCCAGCATTAATCATCATGTCGCCATAATTTTTATCCTTGTCGAGGTCGGCTTCCTCCAGAATGTCACGTTTAGCAGCCGACACATTGTCAGTACCGGCCCAACAAGCTTCAAGGCATACACACTGGTTGCGCAGATCCTCAGCCACCATAACGAGATATTTCAGCTCCTCTGGAGTATAGTTGAGGGAGTGGATGCTTGAAGTCTCGCCATCGGCAGAAAGTTCGAAAAGCATATACTCGATAGAGTGGAAACCCAGCAGACCGTAACCGAAATTATTGTCGATTGAGTAATCAGCACCCTTGCGGATTTCGGCGAGCAGACGGTCCATAGCCACCTTGTCAAGAGGCCATGAGTCGATATGCGGATCGATATTGTAGTCAGCGGCAGGCCCGAAAAGAAATGCCTCGGAAAGCTCCCAATATTTACGAGAAGTCTTCCACGCGTCAGCGGCAGCCTTTACATCGGCAGTCTGGAGAGTTCCGGCTGCATGTTTTGCCTCGATTGTCTCGCAGAGATCAAAAAGCTCAACCGCGGCATCGGCCATACCCTTGTAGGTAGGGAGTACGGTGTGATTTATATAGTCCACAGCGGCATCTTGAATGGCACTTTCTTTGGGTGAGAGGTCATCAAGGAGCACATCGTCCTTGTTGTCGTCAGAACAACCTACAGTTGCCATCCCCAATGTAAGAGCGGGGATGAGAAGTGAAAATAGCTTTTTCATTGTGTTTGTGATATGTACTTGGGGTTAATTTATTTCAATAATACGAGGAGAGAAGGAGAATCAGAGGAACCAGCCTGAATAAGCAATACCGATTGAGATGGAAGGCTCATTGTTGTATTTTTTGTCGAGGAGCCCTATGGCATACTCACCCTTCACCACGATGTCGCGGATAGGATAGTAGTTGACACCCACAGCCACACGCTGGCGGCCACACCAGTCATCCTTTGTGTCACGCTCCATCTTGTACATCGAGTCGTAGTAGTCGTAACGGCCGAATAGATAGAACTTCTGTCTTGATGCCGAAAGACGCGGACTGAGGCTGAAGAAGTCATAACCGGCTTCCACACCGCTGGCAATCACGTCGGAGGCCACTTTCTGACGCTTGGATGGAGATTTGTTCGACATCCTGATGTTGAAGTCAGAGATATGCCATGAATCGGAAAGATGTCCGTAGTCAAAGTGACCTCTAGCTATGAAATTGTGCGCGTTATAGCAGAAATCAAATGTACCGATGGTCACTGTGCCATGTATGCCGTCATTTTTAGGATTGCTTGTGGTGGCAAGGGTGTTGCGGAAACTGTCGCCTATATATCCAGCCAACGACAGGCGGAGTCCGGGGATGGAAGTATTGTCCACACGCACAGCTCCGGCATAGTTATTAGCAATCTTGAACTCATAGGGTGATGCCGAGCCATCATGAATCCATGTTTTGTTGCCGAAACGTTCGCTGTCGAGACCTGGGAGGAACATTGCCTCATAGCGCCAGTCGCCGGCCTGTCCCCAGACGCTCACTCCAATCTCGTGCCATGTACACGGCATGATTGTGTTCTCACCCTCTGGTCGGTAAACGCCGAAGAACTCCGTGGGGAGATGGTGGGCATTAGTCTGTCCCATACCGGCACGCACGTTGAGCTGTGGCATGAACGATTTCTGAATCCAGAATTGCTCAAGAGCCACTTCACCGCCACGCTCTATCTCGCTTTCGTATTCGCCACCCTCTTCATCTTCAATCTCTATGGCTGATTCTGTTCCACCATGCTCAAACTCTATCTCCGAGCCCATTGACCAGCCTTTGCCGAAATCATAGCCGAGGAAAATCACCACATGAGGCAAATCAAAGCGTCCGTGGCTCTCATTTTTATAACCTGAGGGGTCTGTGTAGCGTAAATAGTTGTCGCTGAAGAAATTTTTAGTCATCACGGCCTCACCATAACCGCCAAGTGAAAGCCGTTTTTTCTTTACATGCTGTGTGGTGTCTGCAACCTCCGGATGGCCGAATGCCGGCATCGCTGCCACTGACGACAGAACCGCAATCGCACCGACAAGGAATTTTCTCATTGATATCATCTGTAAGAATTGATTGGTTTTTCGCTATTTTAATAGGTGCAAAATTACAGCCGTCATCCACTCTTCACAATCCCTAAAAATTAGTAATTCCACATCAATCCCCACCCCTCATAGCACAAAATAAGACTAAATATACTTAAAAATAATTATGGTAAAATCGGATTATAACACTACGCACCCATTCACGGAATAGCGCTTATGCAAAGAATCGTGCCGGTTGGCCACCGTGATCTCACATCTCTGACATTAAGAAACGGATTCCCATAATCACTTGTGGGAATCCGTCTATAAAAAAGCTGTCTATTTATATCTCAGTTTCGTTTAACGGCTATTTCAGCCGAGTCAAAACTATTTTGAGGTATCTGTCTTCGTGTCGTAGTCGGGAATTTTGAACGCGATGGGGAGTGAGTACCAAACAGCGACATTCTCTCCTCCAACCTTTCCGGGGATGAAACGAGCCATACCACGTACCACTCTGATGGCTTCCTCATCAAGAGAGGGTGCCACACCCTTCACGATATTCACGTCGCCGATCTCACCGGTCTTCGTAACCACAAATTGCACCACTACCTTACCCTCGATGTTCTCTTTCATTGCTTCTTCGGGATATTTGACATTTTGATACAAATATTCCATCATGGCCTGAGGTCCGCCGGGGTACTGAGGCGCAACCTCAGCTGTTGAGTAGACATTTCCATCAGAAGCTGCGCCGTCAGCCGGAGCCACGGATTGCACATCTGCAGGTTTTTCACTAACTTTGCCGATGGTAACACTTGCCGATGAAGCCGAGTCAAGCACAGAGGCCACAAGAGGCAGATCAGTTACCGCGAGTGCCGCAACCAATGCGGGCACCAGGACGAGACCGCGAATACGACGGCTCGACGATGTTTTTGAATTGTACATCATGGTGATACGTTTTTTAAGTTTACTATGATTCAGGCTGTTGGCAAGTGACGGGAATCTCGCGCCGACAGCCTTTTTTATTAACAACATCTGATACTCCCTCGGAGCCACGCCCGACTCTATCACAGCACTGTCGGCCTGATACTCATGGACGGCCTTAAGCTCCTCACGCATAAGCCACGCGGCGGGATTGTACCACATAAATATTCCTACTATCTGGGCCACAAGGAGGTCCACCCAATGGCAGAGGCGTAGATGCTGGAGTTCATGCACAGAAATCATCTCTCCACTTTCCTCCCAGTCGGTTCTTGACATCACGATGTAACGGCACCAGCTGAAAGGAGCTATTCCTTTGTCGTCGATAATGACCACACTATACCTGCCTAAACTCCTTTTCTCTCCACCTGATATTATTCTGGCGAGCTTTACAGCTATGGCCAAAGTGCTTGCTGAGGCCACCGCAATCCCTGCCAGATAAATCCACAGCAGCACAACCATGACCGACGGTAACGAAGAGGGTCCGTCATCGGCCACCGCCATTCTGACTTCGCCGATTTCGACTCCGCCAATGCCGGCTCCGGGCAGATGGCCGAAAGAGACAACGAGGCCCGACAACGGAAGAGCCAGAAGAGCCACCGCATAAATCATCCAGAGAGCCACGCGGTTGTAGCGGTGCTGATTCTCACCGGAGAGTATCCACTTGTAAGCCAGATAAAGCACCACAAGAAGAATACCTGAATATAGTGAATAAGCAAATAATACGCCCATCTTCATATAAAATTTATTTGTGTTCGTTGACTTAGGATTTCGTATTTTTACTCTCTATGATGTCAATGATTTCCTTAAGCTCATCAACCGAGATTTTCTCCTCCTCAACCAAAGCCGAGACCGCGTTCTTATAAGAGTTATTGAAATAGTCGCTCACTACCTGAGCCAGGGACCTCTTCCTGAAGTCCTCCTTGCGTGATACAGCATAATAACGATGGGATGTCCCGATGACTTCATGACTCACATGGCCTTTCTCCTCAAGTATACGGATAATGGTTGAAACCGTGTTGAAATGAGGTTTAGGCTCCGGATAGATGTCTACCATCTCCCGGACAAACATTGGTCCGTTTTCCCAAAGCATCTGCATGAGGACCCGCTCCTTGTCCGTAAGTGCCTGTTGTGGTTTTCGTCCTGCTTTCATAAACTAATATTTTAGTTGACACCGCAAATGTATAACTAATTTTTAAGTTACGCAACTAAATTATTAGTGACAGTAGTTAATATTTGTTAAACACCACGTTTTTCCTATGAATCTCTTTTGCCAACACAACCACGGAAGCCGATTTAATAACTGGAATCATCACTTGCAATATTCATATTATCAACCTGTTCCATAACCGAAACCATACAACGAAAGCGGCCCGAACCTTATGGTCCGGGCCGCAGATGGCTTGTTATATCAACTTGTGATAGTCTGATTATTTAGCCTTCTCGATAGTGACAGCGCGGTCGAGAGAAACGAACTTCTCGCCCATGTCATTGAGGTTACCGTTGTTAACGGTTACGTCAAGCTGAGAAGCGTTAACACCGTTGCGGAGAAGAACTTTTTCCACGCCGTTAGCACGAGCGTGACGAAGACGGTCGTTGATCTGATCAGTACCGGTGTAGTTGTCAGCCCAACCTGTTACAACATACTTCTGGTCGGGGTTCTGCTTCATGATTTCAGATACAGCACCGAGCACCTTGTTGTCAACGCGAGAGATGCGTGAGCTGCCGATGGTGTAGTAGATAGTGCAGAGAGGGCCTTCGTTAACTTCAACCTTTTCAACAGGACGGTTGAGGCAGTCGCGGAGCTGGTTTTCGAGGTCAGCGATGCGAGCGTTAGATGCCTGAAGACGAGCTTCGATAGCGTCGCAGTTGGGGATTTCGGGGATAACAGGAACGATAGGAGCATTCCAGGTAGCCTTGTTGAAGTTGTAAGTAAGACCGAGGTAAGCCTGGAGGTCGATATCCATAGGCTGAACAGCCTTAGCCTTTTCGTTGTCAGTAACGAGGACACCACGAACGTCAACGTAGATGCTGAAGTTCTTAGTGATGGCGAAGTTGTTGATAAGACCTACATGACCGGTGAGGTTCTTGTTGTGACCGTTCTTCCAACCGTCGCGAGTACCGTCGTTGTTCCATCCGGGAACAGTCTGGTAGAAGTTAAAGCCGGCACCAGCATAGAGGATACCGTTGTAAACACGACCGGGACGATAGCCACACCACCAGTTGGTGAGGTTCAACATAGCGTCGAGGTTAACGCCGAACTCGTTACGCTTGTAGCAAGCATAGTCGTCCTTGCAGTGGCCATGATAGCCTACGCCGTAACCGTTGTCGCTGAGAGTCTTGAGCTGAGTGTAGTTACCACCGGCACGAAGACCAACCAGGGGAGAGAACCACTTACCTACCCAGAAACCAGCATTGGGAGAGAAACGCTTGAAGAATGAGCGCTCTGAGTTGTTGTTGTCAAAGTAGTAGTTACCACCACCTTCGATAGAGATAAACCAGTTATCATCAAAGTTGTTGAAAATATATCCCTGACCGGGATCCTCAACATAATTAATTTCTTGGGTGCTCTGAGCCATTGCGCTTTGACCCATGAAAAGAGCAGCTACCAAGCCAAGGATAGTACTTTTTTTCATAATAATTTAAATTATTGTAAAATAGTTGAAATTTGTTTTCCTAATGATAGGTTAATTATATCAAAAAAATTTACGATATTTCTAATCTAAAAATAGTTGCATCGGACTGCAAGAAACGTTGTCCCCACAACGAGGGCGACATACTCAGGCCCGAAAATTATTGCCAAAGGTATAACATTTTTTTCATATAATCTAAATTTAGTCAAAAAAATCTTTAATAAACGCTAATTTTGCGCCTTTTTGGCCAATTTATTGGGCGTTTTGGTAGAATTTACGCATGTCAAACAATACTATAGGTCGAAATATCCTATCTCATATATTAATATGTATATATAAAACAGTGCGCCAACCTCATGATGAAAGGTGGCGCACTGCCTAATGCGGGAATATAGAATCAGTCTTTATTTCTTAAGAAAAGCATCGACCTTAGCCTTGACAGCATCAGCGGTGAAGCCGAATTTCTCATCGAGAACCTTATAAGGAGCTGACGCGCCGAAGTGATCGAGACCGAATACTTCGCCACCGGCACCTACAAGCTCGCGGAGAGTGGAAGGAAGACCGGCAGTGAGACCGAAGGTCGGAACCGCGCGAGGAATAACTGACTCACGGTAGTCAACATCCTGGATGTTGAAGAGACCAATAGAAGGAACGGACACTACGCGGGCCTTCTTGCCTTCTGCAGCAAGCTTTTCAGCCACTTCGCAAAGGAGCGATACTTCCGAACCATTAGCCACGAGGGTTACGTCAGGATTCTCGGCATCCATCACCACGTAGCCACCACGACGGCAACCGGCGTTGGCCTCAGCGAAGCGATCGCCTGAAGCAGCGGGAAGATCGGGGAGGTTCTGACGTGAGAGCACGAGAGCCGAAGGTGTCTTGAAATTCTCCATCGCCATGGCCCAAGCCACTGAAGTCTCGACGGCATCGGCGGGACGAAGCACGAGCATCGAGGGTTCGCCGTTGAAATTGCGGAGCTCTTCCATCAGGCGGAGTTGTGCTTCCTGTTCCACAGGTTCGTGGGTAGGACCATCCTCACCTACGCGGAATGCGTCATGAGTCCAGATATATTTCACCGGAAGTTCCATGAGAGCCGCCATACGCACAGCAGGCTTCATATAGTCGCTGAACACGAAGAATGTGCCGCAAGCGCCTATCACGCCACCGTGGAGCACGATACCGTTGAGCACGGCTGCCATAGTGAGCTCCGACACACCTGCATGGAGGAATGCACCAGAGAAATCACCATTGGTGAAAGGATGGGTCTTCTTGAGGAATGCGTCGGTCTTGTCGGAATTGGCAAGGTCGGCTGACGACACAATCATATTGTTGACTTTTTCGGCGAGCACACCAAGGACGTCGGCTGATGCCTGACGGCTTGCGATATTGGCTTTGTGGGGAATAGCCTTCCAGTCGATTTCAGGGAGCTTGTTGTCGAGGAACGAGTGAAGTTCCTTAGCAAGTTCGGGGTTAGCGGCTTCCCAGGCAGCCTGTTCGGCACGGCGAGCCTTAACGATTTCACGGAGTTCAGCACGACGAGCCTCGTAGAGAGCCTTTACATCGTCAAAAATCACCCAGGGATTTTCGGGGTCGGCTCCGAGATTCTTCATGGTAGCGGCATAGTCGGCTCCCGAAGCGCTCAGAGGCTGACCGTGAGTGCTGCACTGGCCTTCGAAGTTAGAACCGTCGGCCTTAACACATCCGCGGCCCATCACTGTGTGACCGATGATGATGGTGGGACGCTTGGTCTCGCCCTGTGCAGCCACAATGGCCTTGGCGATTTCAACGGGATCGTTGCCGTTGATCTCAATCACGTTCCAATGCCATGCACGATATTTGGCTGCAACATCCTCAGTGTCCACAGCATCAACCATGGTGGACAGCTGCACCTTGTTGCTGTCATAGAACATTATGAGATTATGCAGACCCAGATAACCGGCAAGACGGCCGGCGCCCTGAGAAATCTCTTCCTGAATGCCACCGTCGGAAATAAATGCATAGGTCTTGTGGCTCATCCATTCACCGAAACGAGCTGAGAGAAAACGCTCTGCAATGGCGCATCCTACAGCCATGGTGTGGCCCTGTCCGAGAGGACCGGAGGTGTTCTCAACACCACGTTCGGGATGAAGCTCGGGGTGTCCGGGTGTGGGAGAGCCCCACTGACGGAACTGCTGGAGCTCAGCTACTGTATAATGACCGAACAAGGCAAGAACGCTATAAAGCATCGGCGACATGTGGCCCGGGTCAAGGAAGAAACGGTCACGGCCAAGCCATTTGCCGTCGTCAGGGTCAGTGATTAGGAACTGGGAGTAAAGGACGTTGACAAAATCGGCTCCGCCCATAGCACCGCCGGGGTGACCGGACTTGGCTTTCTCAACCATAGAGGCAGCTAAGATTCGGATATTGTCAGCTGCGCGGTTTGTTGCGTTTAAATCCATGTGGTTTTCTATATAATATAAATGTGATAAACGTGATAATACGCCAGTTTAGTTTAAGGCAACTGCCAGCAGGCAGTCCGCAAATTTACAAATAAAAAACGAATTCCCCGCCATAAACGGCAAGGAATTCGACACACAATAGTAACAAATAAACAGATGTGCCGCTTTTCACAAAGCGCAAAACACACCTATGGTTCCGACCTTGGGGTTATGTTTGACCCCGCGGTCTAAATCCTTGCCCTGCGCATGGCACGGGATGATGAGGAAGGGGGCTCACGACACCGAGATTACCCGGTATCTCTTGTATGCTCGTTAGTTGAAGCCCCCTTGTAAGGTATAGCCGACAAAGCAGAGCTCTCCCGCGCCATATCCAAATGGCCGGGCAGCCTCGACTGCTATAAAAATATACTGCCGGAGATAATGCTTTAGGAGGATTCGTGGCATCTCGCTCTAATCCTGTAAGGATGTGGCGATGCCTCTATACGAGTGCCGGGATGTCGCGCCCTTAGCGCCGACCATCGGCTAAAAAGTGTTTCAATGTCAGTATGTTTTTATGTAGTTTTGAGACTTTGACTCTGTGTCAAATTTTATCTGTGCAAATTTAAGTAATGTCGCCAAATCTATCACAATTTTATGATAACTTTTTTTTAAAAATAATGTAGACCCATAGGGGATTTAACGCGGATGGACGTATCAGTAGCATGTTAAGGCTAAAATAGCATGACTAAAATTACATTAAGCACCTGAGATTTTACCCTGTGGTTGGCGATTATTATGAAAAAATGTTTAACTTTGCCAGAGACTAAGGTAAAAACACCTTTTTGTAGTTTCCACATCGATTCTAACTCAAAAACAAATAACAAAATCCTTATCAACCAAATGGAAAATTCCGCTAAGAAAAACGGGAATCTCGTCGCGATTATCGTGATGTTCTTCATCTATGCGATGATCTCGTTTGTGACCAACCTCGCTGCCCCTATCGGTACAATCTGGGGCTATCAGTTTGAAGGCAACTCAGTGCTCGGCATGCTGGGCAACATGATGAACTTCCTGGCCTATCTGTTCATGGGTATCCCTGCAGGCAACCTTCTTGTAAAAATCGGATATAAAAAGACTGCACTCTGGGCTCTCGCCGTGGGCATCATCGGTCTTTTCATTCAGTATCTGTCAAGTGTAGTCGGTGCTGAGACAGTAGTGATGAACTTCTCATCTACCACCGCAGAAGGTGCTGCCGTCACTTTCCCCATCACACTAAACTTCTTCATCTATCTTCTCGGCGCATTCGTCTGCGGTTTCTGCGTATGTATGCTCAACACCGTTGTCTGCCCGATGCTCAACTTCCTTGGCGGCGGTGGCAACCGTGGTAACCAGCTGCTTCAGTCGGCAGGCTCATTCAACTCATTGACCGGAACCCTTACTCCCGCGTTCGTTGGCGCACTCATCGGCGTGCTCTCTAAGGACACAATGATCGGCGCGGTGACCCCGCTTCTCTTCATCGGTATCGCCATTTTCGTGGTGGCATTCATTATCCTCTGTTTTGTTGCCATCCCCGAGCCTAACCTCAAAAAGGGCAATAAGAAGGTAAAGTATTCACACTCACCCTGGAATTTCCGCCACACAGTCCTGGGTGTAATCGGTATCTTCTTCTATGTAGGTATTGAAATCGGCATCCCCGGCACTCTCAACTTCTATCTTGCCGACCAAGGCGTAAACGGCGCAGGAATTATCGGTGAGGCCTCCACGATAGCAGGAGCCATCGTGGCTGTCTACTGGCTGTTCATGCTCGTGGGCCGTACCCTCTCAGGCTTCATCAGCGGCTCGGTATCGTCACGCACCCAGCTGATTGTAGTGTCAACCACCGCAATAATCCTCATTATTTTCGCAATCTTCATCCCCAAGACAGCAACATTCCCTGTTCCCGAAGTGATTTATGAAGGCGGAGCACAAGTGCCTGTAAGCGCGTTCCTGCTGATCCTCTGCGGTCTCTGCACATCAATCATGTGGGGTGGCATCTTCAACCTCGCAGTCGAAGGCCTCGGCAAATACACAGCTCAGGCTTCGGGCATCTTCATGATGATGGTAGTAGGTGGCGGCGTTATGCCACTTATCCAGAATGCAATCGCCCACGCAGCCGGATACATGGTTTCATACTGGCTCGTTGTCGCAATGCTCGCCTACCTGCTCTTCTACGGTCTTATCGGTTCAAAGAATGTCAACACCGACATCCCTGTTGACGAGGAAGCTGTTGACCCTCTCAATCTCTGATAAAGTAGTCCCCCGAGGCTCTGACATGGGGAAACACTGATACAAACGACGTGCCCCTCAGCCTGATTGACCGGCTGAGGGGCACATATTTTTGCCCATTCTTCCCCTGCTATCCTCTATGTGAACAACTCCCCACCCTATTTCATGTTTTCTAATCGCCGATTACAGGTTCCGACAATGGATCACGAGGCTTAGGATAAGGCTTTGCAGTACGCGATTTTTTCTTTTTTGAATCTGTGCGTTTGTCTGGCTTTGTCTTGCCGTCAGCAGCCGTATCCGCTCCGGGTGGGGTCATTTTGCTTGCGATCGAGTCGACCAATGCAGCATCAGCAACTGATTCAGACGCAACAGAGGAGCCAGGGCGACGGCTGTGCCACGCCACCACACAAGTGATTAGAATGAAGACCGCTATAAGAGCTATGACGCCCCTACGCTCACCTGAAGTGAAATATTTTGACATGTGAAGGAATTTTATCGCAAGGCAGTAGAGACAAGGGAATATATAAAAAACACCGTCCACGAGCATCTAAGCCGCAAGGACGGTGTTTTTAATGTTTTGCTATCGAGATAGTCTTCAGTCGAAGAAAACTTATTCAGCAGCAGGAGCTTCAGCTGCGGGAGCTGCAGTCTCGGCTGCGGGAGTCTCAGCAGCTGCAGACTTGCCACCACGACGTGAACGGCGAGTGCGGCCGGCTTTCTTAGAAGGCTTATCATTGAGCATGTTTTCGTTGTAGTCAACGAGCTCAATGAAGCACATCATGGCGTTGTCACCAAGACGGTTGCCAGTCTTGAGAATGCGGGTGTAACCACCGGGGCGGTTAGCAATCTTCTGAGCTACTTCACGGAACAGTTCGGTGACAGCTTCCTTGTTCTGAAGGTAGCTGAACACAAGACGGCGGTTGGGAGTGCTGTCTTCCTTTGCGCGGTTAATGAGGGGCTCAGCATACATGCGGAGAGCCTTAGCCTTGGCGAGCGTAGTGAAGATGCGCTTGTGCATAATCAGCGAGATCGTCATGTTGGCGAGCAGCGCGTCGCGATGAGCCTTCTTGCGACTGAGGTGATTGAATTTTTTATTGTGTCTCATCGTTATAATTACTCTTTATCAAGTTTATATTTTGAAATATCCATTCCGAACGAGAGGTTGAGGTTGGCGAGGAGCTCGTCAAGCTCAGTCAGAGACTTCTTACCAAAGTTACGGAATTTCAAGAGGTCGGTCTTGTTGAAGACCACGAGTTCACCAAGGGTTTCCACCTCGGCGCTCTTGAGGCAGTTAAGCGCACGCACTGAGAGGTCCATGTCCACAAGTTTTGACTTGAGGAGTTGGCGCATGTGGAGCACTTCTTCATCAAATTCCTCTTCACCGTCAGTCTCGTCTGTCTCAAGAGTAATCTTTTCGTCAGAGAAGAGCATGAAGTGATAGATGAGGATTTTTGCTGCTTCCTTAAGCGCGTCCTTCGGGAGGATAGAACCGTCAGTGGTGATTTCAAGTGTGAGCTTGTCGTAGTCGGTCTTTTGATCAACGCGGAAGTTCTCCACCGTGTATTTCACATTCTGGATTGGGGTGTAGATTGAGTCTATAGCGAGGACATCGATAGCGTCGTTTGCGCTGCGGTTTTCCTCGGCAGGTACCCAACCGCGACCCTTGTTGATTGTGAGGTCGATAGTGAAGCTGGCGCTCGGATCCAAATGACAGATGACTAAGTCGGGGTTCAGAACTTCAAATCCTGAGAGGACTTTGCCTATGTCACCGGCTGTGAACTCTTCCTGACCTGACACAGTGATGGTAGCCTTTTCGAAATCGGTATCTTCAACCGTCTGCTTGAGGTTGACTTTCTTGAGGTTAAGAATGATGTTTGTGACATCTTCCTTGACACCGGGAATAGTGTCAAACTCGTGCTTTACGCCATCGATACGGATGGTAGAGATAGCGAAGCCTTCGAGCGATGACAAAAGGATGCGACGCAATGCGTTGCCAATGGTAATACCATATCCCGGTTCCAATGGCTTAAACTCAAATTTACCGAAGTGATTATCGGCTTCCAACATTAGGACCTTGTCGGGTTTCTGGAATGCTAATATAGCCATGGATCTTAATTTAATGATTATTTAGAATACAACTCGACGATAAGCTGCTCTTTGATGTTCTCGGGGATATCTTCACGGGCGGGAACGTGGAGGAATTTGCCAGATTTGAGGCTTTCGTCCCATTCGAGCCAGGGATACTTGCTGTGGTTAAAACCGGCGAGAGCGTCGGCAATTACTTCGAGAGACTTAGATTTTTCGCGCACACCGATCACGTCACCGGGCTGAACAGCGTAAGAGGCGATGTTAACCACCTTGCCGTTAACGACGATGTGACGGTGAAGAACGAGCTGACGAGCAGCTGCGCGGGTGGGGGCGATGCCGAGACGATATACTACGTTATCGAGACGACCTTCGAGAAGCTGGAGAAGGATTTCACCAGTGATACCCTTTGCGCGTGATGCTTTGTCAAAAAGGTTGTGGAACTGCTTTTCGAGCACGCCATAAGTGTATTTGGCCTTCTGCTTCTCACGGAGCTGCACGCCGTACTCAGAAGTTTTTCTTCTCTTATTGAGTCCGTGCTGGCCCGGGGGATAGTTTTTCTTGGTGAGGACTTTGTCTTCACCGAAGATGGGTTCGCCGAACTTACGGGCGATTTTGGTGCGGGGGCCTGTGTATCTTGCCATTTTTGTTTGAGTTTGATTGTTGTTTCACTGCCTCGGAATATATCCGTCAGAATGAATGTCGGGTGACAGCCGCGACCACAGAGAGGTGATAAAAATGTGGTCTATTTCACTATACATTCCACGAGAGGGATAATGAGATGGGGAATAGTCAAGTCCCCTCCTATCCTATCGGCATGTGAGTTTTGTAAAATTGAAGATTCAAAATTTACTTTGTTGCGCTGCTTCGATTCCGAGGTCCATTGATGTTATGAAAGTAGAGCTGGACGACGGACTCTGAAGCCTGGAAAGCGAAGCGGAGTATTATACGCGACGACGCTTGGGAGGACGGCAACCGTTGTGGGGAAGCGGAGTAACGTCAACGATTTCAGTCACTTCGATACCTGCGCCGTGTACGGTGCGGATAGCTGACTCACGTCCGTTACCGGGACCCTTAACATAAGCCTTCACTTTACGGAGGCCGAGATCATAGGCCACCTTTGCACAATCCTGCGCTGCCATCTGGGCTGCGTAAGGAGTGTTCTTCTTGGAGCCACGGAAACCCATCTTACCTGCTGAAGACCAAGAGATGACCTGACCTTCTGAGTTTGCAAGACAAACGATGATGTTGTTGAAAGATGAGTGTACGTGAAGCTGGCCGGCAGCATCAACCTTAACGTTTCTTTTCTTTGCTGCGACTGTCTTTTTTGCCATATCAGATTATTATTTAGTAGCTTTTTTCTTGTTAGCAACTGTTTTCTTACGGCCCTTACGGGTACGAGCGTTGTTCTTGGTGCTCTGGCCACGCACAGGGAGACCGTTACGGTGACGGATGCCACGGTAGCAACCGATGTCCATGAGACGCTTGATGTTGAGCTGGATTTCGCTGCGGAGATCACCTTCTACTTTGTAATCAGCACCGATGACTTCACGCACCTTGGCTGCCTGATCATCGGTCCAGTCCTTAACTTTGATGTTGACATCAACGCCGGCTTTACCGAGGATGCTCTTGGCTGCGCTGCGACCGATACCGAAGATGTAGGTCAAGGCGATTTCACCTCTTTTGTTCTGGGGGAGGTCAACTCCCACGATTCTTACTGCCATATAATTACTTGATTACTTGACTAATTTTTTTGCAAAGTTAATACTAATTTTGCAGAGTAGACACCGAAAAATCCCCGAATGAAACACTTATTAGGAATCATTGGGAAATATTAACTAATCAGAGCCTGATTTGCTATCTTCGGTGACTGCCCGGCATTTAGCCTTGACGCTGCTTATATTTGGGGTTTTTCTTGTTGATGACGTAAAGACGTCCTTTGCGGCGCACGATTTTGCTGTCGGGAGTGCGCTTTTTGATAGAAGCTCTTACTTTCATTGCGTTATTTTATTGTGGTGTTGTGATTATAATTCTGTTATTTATAGCGGAACGCTATGCGACCTTTTGTGAGGTCATAGGGCGACATTTCAACTTTGACTTTGTCACCTGGAAGAATCTTGATGTAGTGCATGCGCATCTTTCCTGAGATGTGGGCAGTGATTTCATGTCCGTTCTCAAGCTCTACGCGGAACATTGCATTCGAGAGTGCTTCAACGATGACGCCATCAAGTTCGATTGCAGCTTGTTTTGCCATATAGGAAATCTTTTGATTTGGTATGGTAAAGGGGTGTTAAATAAATCTGTCACCAAGAGCCTCCTCCACATAGTCGAATGTGGTGAGAATCTCAGGGCCTTCGGGGGTAATGGTGATGGTATGCTCATAGTGAGCTGATGGTTTGCGGTCCTTGGTGCGGCACTGCCACCCATCTTTCTCTATCACTATATTGCGGCTACCGAGATTAATCATGGGCTCTATGCATATACACATGCCCTTCTTAAGCACCGGGCCACATCCTTTGCGGCCATAGTTGGGAACTTCAGGATCCTCATGCATCTTGCGTCCGATGCCGTGTCCGCACATTTCGCGCACGACAGTGTAACCATGACGTTCGCAATAGGTCTGGACCGCATTTGCGATATCGCCTATGCGTTTGCCTTCCTGCGCAGCCGCTATACCTTTGTAGAGCGACTCTTTTGTCGTGCGGCACAATGCGAGCACTTCAGGAGCGACTTCACCTACCGGGAATGTGTAACACATGTCACCGTTATATCCGTCGAGTTCCACGACGGTGTCAACACCGATGATGTCTCCTTCGCGCAATTCATAGCCGGAGGGGAATCCGTGGACTACAGTTTCATTGACTTCGATGCAAAGTGTGCCCGGGAAACCGCCGTAACCAAGACATGCTGGCTTACCACCGTTATCGCGCATGAATTCGCGTGCGATATTGTCGAGGTGACGGGTAGTCACGCCGGGAGCCACCCACTTGGCTACCTCGCCAAGTGTGCGGCTCACAAGCGTGCATGCCTGTCGCATTTTCTCGATTTCTTCGGGTGTCTTGAGATAGATCATTTATCTAAAGAAGTTCTGCGATAATCGAACATTGAATTAGTAAGCTGAGCCTGTAGTGCGGCCCTTGATCTTACCGTCCTTCATCAAACCATCGTAATGGTGCATCATAAGGTGGCTCTCGATCTGCTGGAGAGTGTCGAGCACAACACCAACAAGGATGAGGAGCGATGTGCCTCCGAAGAACTGCGCGAAGTTCTGGCTGATGCCGAAGAAACGAGCAAACGCAGGGAGGATGGCCACGATGCCAAGGAAGAGCGAACCGGGGAGAGTGATGCGTGACATGATTGAGTCAAGATACTCGGCGGTCTTCTTACCGGGCTTCACACCGGGGATGAAACCATTGTTGCGCTTCATGTCTTCCGCCATCTGAGTGGGACGCACTGTGATGGCTGTGTAGAAGTAAGTGAAGGCCACGATGAGGATGAAGTAAACAAAGTTGTACCAGAATCCATTAATGTCGGAGAATGCCGCATAGAAACCAGATGTGCCTTCCGAGCTGCCGAAACCGGCAAGTGTGATAGGAATGAACATGATGGCCTGGGCGAAGATGATGGGCATAACGCCTGCTGCATTGACCTTCAATGGGATGTACTGGCGGGCACCACCGTACTGACGGTTGCCGACGATGCGCTTCGCATACTGCACAGGCACCTTGCGGGTACCCTGCACGAGAAGCACTGCACCAACTGTCACAGCGAAGAGAAGGATAATCTCAACAACGAACATGATAAGACCACCCTGGCTTCCGGTTGATCCCGGGAGACGGCTGGTGAATTCGTAGAAGAGTGCTCCCGGAAGACGGGCAATGATACCAACCAAGATGATGAAGGAGATACCATTACCAATGCCGCGGTCAGTGATGCGCTCGCCGAGCCACATGATGAACATGGAGCCGGCCGCAAGTATTACGGTGAGGAATGCTATAGTCCAAAAACCCATGTGGGCACCGCCGGTAGCGGCGCTCACCTGGTATTGGAGATTCGCAAGGTATGCAGGACCCTGGAGCACCAGGATAAGGACAGTCAAGTAGCGGGTGTACTGGCTGAGCTTCTGGCGTCCGCTCTCACCCTCACGTTGCATTTTCTGGAACGAAGGGAGCACCATGCCCAGCAGCTGGATCACGATGGATGCAGTGATGTAGGGCATGATACCGAGGGCGAAAATTGAGGCTTGTGAGAATGCACCACCCGAGAACATGTCAAGGAGTTGCATCAGACCGCTCTTGTTGGTAAACTTAGAGAGGGCATCAAGATCCTCGGGGGAAATACCGGGGAGCACGACGTAGCAACCCAGACGGTAAACGAGTACCAGGAGCAGGGTCACGAGGATGCGCTTTCTCAGTTCCTCAATGGTCCAAATGTTACGGATTGTTTCAATAAATCTCATTGCGAGGAGTAGGGGGATTAAATTTTAGTTGCGGTTCCGCCTGCGGCCACGATAGCCTGTTCGGCAGCTGCAGAGAAGGCATTAGCCTCAACTTCGAGCTTGCGGGTGATTGTACCCTTTGCAAGGATCTTGACAGGCTGCTTGCCGTTCACGATGCCAGCGGCAACGAGGTCGGCGATAGCAATCTTGTCGAGGTTACCGGCAGTAGCGAGCACTTCGAGGTCAACGAGGTTGACGGCTTTATACTCAACGCGGTTGAGGGGTTTGAAACCGAATTTCGGGAGGCGACGCTGAAGAGGCATCTGACCACCTTCGAAACCTATCTTGCGGCTGTAGCCTGAACGAGACTTGGCACCTTTGTGACCACGGGTAGATGTACCACCCTTGCCAGAACCGGCACCACGGCCAATACGAGTCTTCTTCTGAACCGAGCCGACAGCGGGTTGTAAATTACTTAAATCCATAGTTGTGTTAATGTTTTTAGAAATTAGGCGTTGGTCACTTCTACCAAGTGGCGCACTGCGTTAACCATACCCATCACTGAAGGAGTGTCCTCGAGGACTACTGAGTGATGCATTTTTCTCAAGCCGAGCGCGTCGAGAGTGCGTTTCTGCACTGCAGGAGCGTTGATACGGCTCTTTATCTGGGTGATTTTGATTTTAGCCATTGGAGTGAAGAAAATTAGCCGTTAAACACTTTATCGATAGAGATACCGCGATTCTGGGCCACCTGGGCGGGTGAACGCATTTCGCCGAGAGCGGCGATGGTAGCCTTTACGAGGTTGTGGGGGTTTGAAGAACCCTTTGATTTGGCGAGCACGTCGGTGATACCAACGCTTTCAAGCACGGCACGCATAGCGCCACCGGCCTTAACACCGGTACCGTGGCTTGCGGGCTTGAGGATTACGCGTGAGCCGCCGAACTTGGCAATCTGTTCGTGGGGGATAGTACCGCGGTGCACGGGAACCTTGATGAGGTTTTTCTTGGCAGCTTCAACGCCCTTGGCGATAGCGGCCTGGACTTCATTGGCCTTACCGAGACCCCAGCCCACGATGCCGTTTTCATTACCAACGACAACGATGGCAGCAAAAGTGAAGGTGCGGCCACCCTTGGTCACCTTGGTAACACGGTTGATGGCAACGAGACGATCCTTGAGTTCGAGATCGTTGGTGGATTTTACTTTATTATTCTTATTTGCCATAATTCTTTAGAATTTAAGACCGCCGTTGCGTGCGGCGTCAGCCAATGATTTTACTCTGCCGTGGAAGAGGTAACCGTTACGGTCGAAAACCACTTCGGTGATACCAGCGGCGAGTGCTTTCTGAGCGATAGCTTCGCCTACCTTGGCTGCGATTTCACACTTTGTACCTTCTTCGATGCCCTTTGACGAGGTTGAGCAAAGAGTCTTACCTGCGAGGTCGTCGATGAGCTGTACATAGATCTGCTTGTTGCTGCGGAAAACCGACATACGAGGACGAGCGGCAGTGCCGGAAATCTTGCCACGGATGCGGGCTTTGATTTTATTTCTACGTTGTATCTTAGAAACCATTGTTTTGAATCAATTTAATTATTTAGCACTTGCCGACTTACCCGACTTGCGACGGATAACCTCGCCCACAAACTTGATACCTTTGCCCTTGTAGGGTTCGGGCTTGCGGAGTGAACGAATCTTTGCACACACTTGACCGAGGAGCTGCTTGTCATCGCTTTCGAGGATGATGAGCGGGTTCTTGTTGCGTTCGGTCTTAGCTTCAACCTTGACTTCGGGGGGAAGCTTGATATATATTGCGTGGGAGTAACCGAGTGAGAGCTCGAGCACCTGACCGGTGGAAGTTGCGCGGTAACCCACACCAACTAATTCCATTTCCTTGCGATAGCCTGTCGATACACCTACCACCATGTTGTGGAGAAGAGCGCGATAAAGGCCGTGCTGTGCGCGGTGTTCGCGGTCGTCGCTGGGACGGGTCACAACGAGGTGACCATCTTCAACCTTAACTTCGAGGTCGGGGTTAACTTTCTGGGTGAGGGTGCCTTTGGGACCCTTTACGGTTACTACATTTTCCTTGTCGACGGTGACGTTGACACCTGCAGGGATCTCAATGGGAGCTTTACCTATACGTGACATAATTCTGTACCTCCTTATTGATTAGTAAACGTAACACAAAACTTCGCCACCGATCTTGAGGTCGCGAGCTTTCTTATTTGTCATCACACCCTTGGATGTAGAAAGGATGGCAATGCCGAGTCCGTTCAACACACGAGGCATATCTTTATAGCCGGTATAACGGCGAAGACCCGGACGTGAAACGCGTTCAAGGCTCTTGATGGCGTTCACTTTATCAACGGGATCATACTTGAGGGCGATCTTAATCATGCCCGCGGGGGTTTCACCCTCTTCAAACTTGTAGTTGAGGATGTAGCCTTGTTCAAAGAGAATCTTGGTGATCTCTTTTTTCAAGTTTGAGGCAGGAATCTCGACCACACGGTGGTTGGCCTTGATTGCATTTCTCAATCTTGTCAGATAATCTGCTATAGGATCAGTCATTTTAAAAAAATGTTTAAATTGATTGGGGAAAATCCCAACAATATTTAATACTCACTGTGTTTTATCAAGTGGGGAGAAAGAGAGGGAGGGAAACGGAGCTTGGCGGGAGCCTGGGGAAACATCCCTGTCATGTCGACCGGCCGCGAAGGTCACCCGAGGGTTGGAGTAACTTTGCAAGGTGGGAGACCTTTCGCTTAGAGGTAACGACTCTCGAGCCGTCGACCTTAGGGGATATCAGGAATCCTGCCGGCTTCGGGGCAAATGATTACCAGGAAGCCTTCTTCACACCGGGGATGAGACCGGCAGAAGCCATTTCACGGAACTGGATACGAGAGATGCCGAACTGGCGCATGTAACCTTTGGGACGACCGGTGATTGAGCAACGGTTGTGGAGGCGTACGCTTGAGGCATTCTTGGGCAGAAGCTGGAGAGCTTCGTAGTCACCGGCAGCTTTGAGTTCAGCTTTCTTCTTGGCATACTTAGCCACGAGTTTAGCTCGCTTCACTTCGCGTGCCTTCATTGATTCTTTTGCCATATTCGATGCTTAGTTTTTAGCGTTTTTGAAGGGGAGACCGAATTCTTTCAGCAGAGCATAACCTTCTTCGTCAGTGTTGGCTGATGTCACGAAAGTGATGTTCATACCCATGAGCTTGTTGATGGTGTCGATGTTGATCTCAGGGAAGATGATCTGCTCGGTGATACCGAGGGTGTAGTTGCCACGGCCATCGAACTTGCTGTCGATACCCTTGAAGTCACGGATACGGGGGAGAGCCACACGTACGAGACGTTCGAGGAATTCGTACATTTTGTCGCGGCGCAGTGTTACCATTACACCGATGGGCATCTTCTTACGAAGCTTGAAGTTAGAAATGTCCTTACGAGACAGTGTAGCCACAGCTTTCTGGCCGGTGATGGCGGTGATTTCGTTGATGGCAGTCTCGATGAGTTTCTTGTCCTGAGTAGCGGCACCAAGACCTTGGTTGATGACTATTTTCTTCAGCTTGGGCACCTGCATGGGTGTGGTGTAGCTGAATTTCTCGGTCAGGGCGGGAACAATGCGTTCCTGGTAGTCTTTTTTAACAGTTTGGGTGCTCATTACTTAATTTCCTCTCCTGATTTTTTAGCAATACGTACAAGTTTACCATTCTCGCGACGGCAGCTGATGCGTGTGGGCTTACCAGACTTGGGGTCGATAAGAGCGAGATTGGAGATGTGAATAGGGGCTTCCATCTTGATGAGGCCGCCCTGAGGATGCTGTGCGCTGGGCTTGGTAGCCTTTGTCACCATGTTGATACCTTCAACGATGGCACGCTGCTTCTGCACGAGGACTTTGAGCACACGACCCTCCTTGCCACGGTCTTCGCCGGCAAGAACATAGACGATGTCGCCTTTTTTGATGTGTAATTTACTCATTACTTTACTGTTTTTGACGGTTGAGAATGATTAGAGGACTTCGGGTGCAAGTGAAACGATCTTCATCTGGTTTGCGGCACGGAGTTCGCGGGCCACGGGGCCGAAGATACGGGTTCCGCGGAGTTCGCCAGCGTTATTGAGGAGCACGCAGGCATTGTCGTCGAAACGGATGTAGGAACCGTCGGGACGGCGGATTTCCTTCTTGGTACGTACGACAACGGCCTTGGATACTGTACCTTTCTTAACGTCGGATGAAGGGATGACACTCTTGACAGAAACGACAATGATGTCACCTACAGATGCATAACGACGGCCTGTTCCACCCAGAACATGGATGCAGAGTGCCTCTTTGGCACCACTGTTGTCGGCTACGGTTAAACGGCTTTCAGTCTGTATCATAGTTTATTTCACTTTTTCGATGATTTCAACCAGGCGCCAGCGTTTGGTCTTGCTCAATGGGCGAGTCTCCATCAGGCGGACGGTGTCACCGATTGAACATTCGTTCTTTTCGTCGTGGGCGTGGTATTTTTTGGTTTTGTTGACAAATTTGCCATAAATGGGGTGCTTCTCTTTCCATTTCACCATTACGGTGATGGTCTTGTCACCCTTGTTGCTTGAAACAACCCCGATGCGTTCTTTTCTTAAATTTCTCTTTTCCATTTGATGTGGGGAGTTTATTTGTTGTTAAGTTCGCGCTGACGCAATTCAGTCTTCACGCGAGCGATAGCCTTACGCGCATGTGTAATCTTAGCGGGGCTGTCAAGAGGCGAGATAGCGTGGTTGATCTTGAGCTGGGCGTAGTCCTTCTCCATTTCAGCCAGGCGATCGCGGAGGTCTTGAGTGCTTACTTCAGTGAATGTTTCTTTCTTCATGATTGCTTACACATTTTGAGTTGGGTCATAATCGCGACGAACGATGAATTTTGTAGTCACGGGGAGTTTCTGTGCGGCGAGGCGGAGTGCTTCCTTAGCGATGTCGTAAGAAACGCCTTCTACCTCTATGATTACGCGGCCGGGAGTAACGGGGGCAACGAATCCTTCGGGAGCACCTTTACCTTTACCCATGCGGACCTCAGCAGGCTTCTTAGTGATGGGTTTGTCAGGGAAGATGCGAATCCAGATCTGACCCTGACGCTGCATGTAACGGGTCACAGCGATACGAGCGGCTTCAATCTGGCGACCGGTGATCCACTTAGACTCGAGGGTCTTGATGCCGAACGAACCGAAGGCCAACTGGTTGCCACGCTGCGCAATGCCTTTCATGCGGCCTTTTTGCGCGCGGCGGAATTTGGTTTTCTTGGGTTGTAACATTGTGTTGTTGAATCAATTGTGGGTTTAACGGTTGTTTTTAGGTTTACGGAAACCACCGCGACGGGGAGCGCCGTTGTTGCCGGCACCGCGAGTCTCTTTCTGGTTTGAGGTATACTGGGGAGCGAGGTCACGCTTGCCGTATACTTCACCACGGCAGATCCAAACCTTCACGCCGATAACACCAACTTTGGTGTGGGCTTCTACGAGTGCGTAGTCGATGTCGGCACGGAGGGTGTGGAGGGGTGTGCGGCCTTCCTTGAACATTTCAGAGCGGGCCATTTCAGCACCGTTGAGACGGCCTGAAACCTGAACCTTGATACCTTCGGCACCGGCACGCATTGTAGAGGCTACAGCCATCTTCACTGCACGACGGTAAGCGATTTTGCCTTCGATCTGACGAGCGATGGTGGAGGCCACGATCTGGGCGTCGAGCTCGGGGCGTTTTACTTCGTAGATGTTGATCTGGACATCCTTGTCGGTGATCTTCTTGAGCTCTTCCTTGAGTTTGTCAACCTCAGAGCCGCCCTTGCCGATGATAAGGCCCGGACGAGAGGTGCATACTGTGATGGTGATGAGCTTCATTGTGCGCTCGATAACGATGCGCGAAACGCTTGACTTTGCAAGGCGGACATTGAGATACTTGCGGAGTTTGGAGTCCTCGAGCAGAGTATCGCCGTATTTCTTACCGCCATACCAGTTAGAGTCCCATCCACGGATAACTCCCAAGCGATTGCTGATTGGATTTACTTTCTGTCCCATTTGTTAAGCCTTTTTAGCGTTTTTGTTATCAATTGTGTCAACAATCAATGTGACGTGATTGGCGCGTTTGCGGATGCGGTAGCCGCGACCCTGAGGAGCAGTGCGGAGACGCTTGAGCATAGGAGCACAGTTAACGAAGATTGTGCTTACATAGAGCTCGCCGGCGTCGGCTTTACGTTCGTTTTTGGCTTCCCAGTTTGCGATAGCTGAACGGAGGAGCTTTTCGAGGCGGGCAGCCGCTTCCTTATTTGAGAATTTCAGGATACCGAGGGCACGGTTCACTTCGACGCCGCGTACCATGTCAGCGACAAGGCGCATTTTGCGGGGAGAAGTGGGGATGTTGGTGAGCTTAGCGAAAGCTACCGTCTTCTGCTCGGCTTTCCTGAGGTCGGCTGAATTTCTTTTTCTTACACCCATTTTATTTTAATTCTTTTCTTTTTTACAAATGAATTATTTATATCAGGGCCCAAATTATTTCTTTCTGTTACCGGAGTGACCACGGAAAGTGCGGGTGGGAGCGAACTCACCGAGCTTGTGGCCAACCATGTTTTCAGTAACATAGACAGGGATAAATTTGTTACCGTTGTGAACAGCAAAAGTATGTCCCACAAATTCGGGGGCGATCATAGAAGCGCGGCTCCATGTCTTGATAACCGACTTCTTGCCGCTCTCTTCCATTGCAGCGACCTTCTTTTCGAGCTTCACGCTGATAAACGGGCCTTTTTTTAATGAACGACTCATATAAGTGTTGCTTAATTAATCAGATTACTTTTTTCTTCTTTCAATGATGTACTTCGAAGAATGTTTCTTCGGGGCACGAGTCTTAAGACCCTTAGCGTAAAGACCCTTGCGTGAACGGGGATGACCACCTGAAGCGCGGCCTTCACCACCACCCATGGGGTGATCGACAGGGTTCATAACAACACCGCGGTTGCGGGGGCGACGGCCGAGCCAACGTGAACGACCAGCTTTACCTGATCTTTCAAGAGAGTGCTCGGAGTTGCCTACGACGCCGATAGTGGCGCGGCATGCGGCGAGGATCTTGCGTGTTTCACCCGAAGGTAATTTGACGATAGCGTAGGTGCCTTCACGAGAGATGAGCTGAGCGAATGTGCCAGCAGAACGTGCCATGAAAGCGCCTTGGCCGGGACGCAACTCAATGTTGTGGATGAGCGTACCTACAGGGATGTTGGCCAAAGGAAGGCAGTTGCCAACCTCGGGCTGTGCATCGGGGCCTGAGAGGAGTTCGTCACCAACATTTAAGCCGTTGGGTGCAATGATGTAAGCTTTAGCACCGTCTTTGTAGTAAAGGAGCGCGATACGAGCTGAACGGTTGGGATCATACTCGATGGACTTTACTACAGCGGGAACACCGTCTTTAGTTCTCTTAAAGTCAATGATGCGGTATTTGCGCTTGTGGCCACCACCAAGGTAACGGGTAGTGAGGTGGCCTTCGGCGTTACGACCGCCGGAGGCCTTCTTGCCGACTGTAAGAGATTTTTCCGGTGTAGTAGCAGTGATGGTACCTTTGAATACACCGATAACTTTGTGTCTTTGCCCAGGTGTTGTGGGCTTGAATTTTCTTACTGCCATTTTATTTAAATATTGCTATAGAAGTCAATGGTCTGTCCGTCGGCCAAAGTGACAAGCGCCTTCTTCCAAGCAGCGGTTTTTCCGCGGAGGAGACCGCTCTTGGTCCAGCGTGATTTGTTCTTTGAACGGACATTGATTGTGTTGACGCGGATGACTTTAACACCGTAGAGATTCTCGACGAGGGCCTTGATCTGATACTTGTTAGCCTCGGGAGAAACGCTGAAAGTGTAGCGATTGAGCTTTTCGATAAGCTTAGTCGCCTTCTCTGTAACGATGGGTTTGATTGAGATTTCCATTGTCTTTACTGATGTTTTCTCGAAATGAGGTTAAAGTTTATTAATGAGTTCAAGGCTGCTCTCGGTGAGGATCACAGCGTTGGAGTTCATGACCGCATAAGTATTTACCTCCGATGCGTTCATTGTAACTGCACCGGGGATATTACGGGCTGACAAAGTTACGTTTTTATTTTGACCTGGTAAAACGAGGAGGATTTTTTTGCCGTCAACTTTAAGATTTTTAGCAAAATTTACGAAATCTTTAGTTTTCGGAGCCTCAAAAGTGAAGTCTTCAACCACGATGAGCTGAGAATCCTGCACTTTGTAGGTCAACGCACTCTTGCGAGCCAGCTGTTTCACTTTCTTATTCAACTTGAAGCGGTAGTCACGGGGACGGGGACCGAACACACGACCACCACCCACGAGAACAGGTGAGTTGATGTCGCCGATACGGCTGCCGCCGCCGCCTTTCTGCTTGTGGAGCTTGCGGGTAGAACCCGAAACTTCGCTGCGTTCTTTGGATTTGTGAGTACCCTGACGCTGGTTAGCGAGGTACTGCTTCACATCGAGATAAACGGCGTGCTCGTTTGCATCTACTGCAAAAACTTCGTCGCTGAGCTGTGCTTTGCGACCGGTGTCTTCACCTTTGATATTGTAAATTGCGACTTCCATTATTTCTCAATTAAAACGATTGAACCTTTACTTCCGGGGATCGATCCCTTGATGAGCAAGAGATTGTGGTCAGCGATGACCTTGAGCACCTGGAGGTTTTGAATTGTCACTTTCTGATTTCCCATCTGGCCTGCCATACGCATTCCCTTGAACACTTTGGCGGGATAGGAACATGCGCCGACTGAACCGGGAGCGCGGAGACGGTTATGCTGACCGTGGGTTGACTGGCCGACACCGCCGAAGCCGTGACGCTTTACAACACCCTGGAAGCCTTTACCTTTCGACACACCCTGGATGTCAACGAAGTCGTTCTCGTTGAAGAGGTCAACTGTGATGGAGTCACCGAGCTTGTACTCGCCGTCAAATCCTTTGAACTCGGCCAAGTGGCGCTGGGGAGCTACTCCGGCTTTCTTGAAGTGGCCGGCCATGGGGGCAGTGGTGTGCTTGTCCTTCTTTTCCTCGAAGCCAAGCTGAATTGCCTCGTAACCGTCTTTTTCAGCCGTTTTAACTTGAGTAACTACGCAGGGGCCTACTTCGATAACAGTGCACGGCACATTCTTGCCGTCGGCACTGAAAACGGATGTCATTCCGATTTTCTTTCCTAATAATCCTGGCATTTCTCTTTGATTTAATAAAAAATGTGAACTGTTGTGAGTTTACTTAATCCTGTTTGTGATATTACACTTTGATTTCAACTTCTACACCTGAGGGAAGTTCGAGCTTCATGAGCGCGTCGACAGTCTTACCGGTTGAGTTGTGAATGTCGATCAGACGCTTGTAAGAAGAGAGCTGGAACTGCTCACGAGACTTCTTGTTGACGAAGGTCGAGCGGTTGACAGTGAAGACACGACGGTGAGTGGGCAGGGGTATAGGTCCGCTGATTACTGCACCTGTAGCTTTTACGGTCTTCACAATCTTCTCGGCCGACTTGTCAACCAAGTTGTAATCGTAGGATTTAAGTTTGATTCTGATTGTTTGATCCATATCTTTGTTGAATGAAAGTTGTTACTTGATAAGATCTACGCGGCCCTGGCATTCAGTCAGAACATTCTTTGCGATAGAGCTGCTTACTTCAGCATAGTGGCTGAATGTCATGGTAGAGGTAGCACGACCTGAAGTGATGGTACGGAGGGCAGTCACGTAACCGAACATTTCAGCAAGAGGAGCCTTAGCCTTAACGACACGTGCACCTGAACGGCTTGTTTCCATGCCTTCTACCTGACCACGGCGCTTGTTCAAGTCGCTGATCACGTCACCCATTGATTCCTCGGGGGTAACCACCTCAATCTTCATGATAGGTTCGAGGAGCACAGGCGATGCCTTCTCTGAAGCCTTCTTGAAGGCCTGGATGGCACAGAGTTCGAATGAAAGCTGGTCAGAGTCGACCGGGTGGAATGAACCGTCGATCACTGTAACCTTGAGCTGCTCTACAGGGAAGCCGGCGAGCACACCGTTCTTCATCGCGGTGGTGAAGCCCTTCTGGATAGAGGGGATGAATTCCTTAGGAATGTTACCACCCTTAACCTCGTCAACAAACTGGAGGTTGCCGTCGAAGCCTTCGTCAACAGGTTCTACGCGAACGATGATGTCGGCGAACTTACCACGACCACCGGTCTGCTTCTTGAACACCTCGCGGAGTTCAACAGGCTTGGTGATAGCTTCCTTATATGTTACCTGGGGACGACCCTGGTTACATTCTACCTTGAATTCACGACGGAGACGGTCGATGATGATGTCGAGGTGAAGCTCACCCATACCGGAGATAACTGTCTGGCCGGTCTCTTCGTTTGTCTCAACGCGGAATGTGGGGTCTTCTTCAGCAAGCTTCTGGAGACCGACGCCGAGTTTGTCGAGGTCCTTCTGAGTCTTAGGTTCAACAGCGATACCGATAACGGGATCGGGGAATTCCATAGCCTCGAGCACGATAGGATGATTTTCATCGCAAAGGGTGTCACCGGTACGGATATCCTTGAAACCTACACCTGCGCCGATATCACCGCAGCCGATCATTTCCTTAGCGTTCTGCTTATTGGAGTGCATCTGGAAAAGACGTGACACACGTTCTTTCTTGCCAGAGCGGCTGTTGAGCACATATGAGCCGGCAACAACGTCACCGGAATATACACGGAAGAATGTGAGACGGCCTACATAGGGGTCAGTTGCGATCTTGAATGCGAGAGCACACATGGGAGCCTCAGCTGAGGGTTCGCGAGTCTCTACTTCATCAGGATTGTCGAGAGAGTGGCCTTCAACAGCGCCTGAATCCACAGGGCTGGGAAGATAAGCGCACACAGCGTCGAGGAGACACTGAACACCCTTGTTCTTGAAAGAAGAACCGCAGATCATAGGAACTACCTCCATCTTAAGAGTGGCGTTGCGGAGAGCGCGACGGATTTCTTCCTCTGTGATAGTAGAGGGATCGTCGAAGTATTTCTCCATGAGAGCGTCGTCAAATTCAGCGATTTTTTCGAGCATCTTGTCACGCCATTCCTCAGCTTCGTCAACGAGACCGGCAGGAATTTCCTCTACCGAGTAGTCAGCACCCATTGATTCGTCATGCCAGAGGATAGCCTTCATGAGGATGAGGTCAACCACACCCTTGAAAGTCTCTTCAGCACCGATAGGTATCTGGATGGGGCAAGGGTTTGCACCGAGCACTTCCTTGAGCTGACGTACTACTTCGAAGAAGTTAGCACCTGAGCGGTCCATCTTGTTAACGTAACCGATACGAGGCACGTTATATTTGTCGGCCTGGCGCCACACTGTCTCTGACTGGGGTTCTACACCACCTACAGCACAGAATGTAGCCACAGCACCGTCGAGCACACGGAGTGAACGTTCAACCTCAACGGTGAAGTCCACGTGTCCCGGAGTGTCAATAAGGTTGATCTTGAACTGGTCACCTGCATACTTCCAGAAAGTAGTGGTGGCAGCAGAGGTGATAGTGATACCACGTTCCTGTTCCTGCTCCATCCAGTCCATGGTGGCAGCGCCATCATGCACCTCACCGATCTTGTGGGTAAGACCGGTATAGAAAAGGATACGCTCGGAAGTAGTGGTCTTACCGGCATCGATGTGAGCCATAATGCCGATATTGCGCGTATATTTTAACTGTTCGTCTGATTTAGCCATTAGTTTGGAATCTAAAAAATGTTATTCTAAATGAATCGACTTTCACATTATATAATATATATAACTCCGAAAGTCATTAGAAACGGAAGTGAGCGAATGCACGGTTAGCCTCAGCCATCTTGTGCATATCTTCCTTACGCTTGTAAGCGCCACCCTGATCATTGAATGCGTCTACGATTTCGGCAGCCAGCTTCTCAGCCATTGTCTTGCCGCCGCGCTTGCGGGCGTAGAGAATCAGGTTTTTCATTGAGATAGATTCCTTGCGGTCGGGACGGATTTCAGTAGGAACCTGGAAAGTTGCACCGCCTACACGACGCGATTTAACCTCCACCTGGGGAGTGATGTTTTCGAGGGCCTTCTTCCAGATCTCGAGAGCGGTCTTCTCTTCGTTGGGGAGCTTAGCCTTCACGAGTTCGAGAGCTGAATAGAAAATAGTGTAAGAGGTGTTCTTCTTGCCATCATACATGAGGTGGTTCACGAACTTTGACACTCTCACATCATTGAAAACGGGATCGGGGAGAACGATCCGTTTCTTAGGTTTTGCTTTTCTCATTGTTTGAGGAAATGTTTTGTTTTTGGTTGCTTGGCTGCTGCATCTTTCATCTTCAACGGCATCCCCTCCGGGAGCCATTTACTCAACCTGTGATTTAGCCTTCCAATCAAATCAAAAACGAGGTTAATGACTCTGTTTTTAATTTAATTAATTGTGTTCAGAAAAGGAGCGTGATTATTTCTTAGCCGCTTTGGGACGCTTTGCACCATATTTGCTACGACGCTGGGTACGATCCTTAACGCCGCTGGTGTCAAGAGTGCCACGGACGATGTGGTAACGCACACCGGGGAGGTCCTTAACACGGCCACCGCGAACGAGAACGATAGAGTGCTCCTGGAGGTTATGACCTTCACCGGGGATGTAGCTGTTGACTTCCTTCCCGTTGGTCAGACGCACACGAGCGACCTTACGCATAGCCGAATTAGGCTTTTTGGGGGTAGTGGTGTACACACGCACGCAAACGCCACGACGCTGGGGGCATGAATCGAGCGCGGGTGACTTGCTCTTGTCTTCAAGAGCCACACGTCCTTTTCTTACTAATTGCTGAATAGTAGGCATCTTAGTTCTTTTGTTTTACTTAAAAAATTGATTAGTGTATATTTATTTTTCGTTCTTCTTTTCTGAGCCCGCAGGAGAACAATCGTAGATGCTAAAGCATTATAGGTTTAAAACCATACCACTTCACACATCCATTCGCCACGGACACAGCTAACTATCAGACAGTTAGCCATACCGATGCGTCAAATCGCTCCTAAAAGCGATGCAAAATTACAACTTATTCTCCTAATTACCAAACATTTCCAAATTTATTTTCCGCAGAAAACAAATTTACCGCCGCGAGGTTTTAACAGCGATTAATGATACAATTTTTATTCGTAATTTTGCGGTAATGATAGGCCGACGAATGGCCATAACATCTATGATCTCATGGATATCTGGGACAAAGAAACTCGCTCAAAATGCATGGCCCGCATACGAGGCAAGGACACAAAGCCCGAGCTCATCGTAAGGCGATATTTACATTCGCGCGGCTACCGGTATCGCAAAAACGTGCGACGGCTGCCGGGCACGCCTGACATCGTGTTGCGCAAATACGGAGTGGTTATCTTCGTGCACGGATGCTTCTGGCACGGCCACGAAAGCCACTTCAGGCTACCGCAGTCCAACCGCGGCTTCTGGGAGGACAAGATCACCCGCAACCGGGAGCGCGACCGCAAAAACAACGAGCGTCTTCGCGCCATGGGGTGGAGCGTCATCACCGTATGGGAATGCCAGCTTGCGCCTGCCGTAAGAAGCCGAACACTCAGCAAGATAGAGGAACTCATCAATGCACAATACCTGCATCGCCTCCAACCTCAGCGCCACGTAGAAGCCATACCTTACATTTCCGACTCTCCCGCCCCTTTCGCCGCCGAGCAGCAGGCCGAATACGGAAAATGACACCGATTCCCCTCATCCACGCGGGCAATTTATCTGATTTTTCTTAATTTATTGTGTATAATTCATCGGGATACACTAATTTTGCACTTCAATTCACAACGTATAAATTTATCCCATAACCTATTCATATCAATGGAAAAGACTTTCAAGCGAACTCTTATAACCACTGCCCTGCCCTATGCCAATGGTCCGGTCCACATCGGCCATCTTGCCGGGGTCTACGTACCGGCCGACATATATGCCCGCTTCCTGCGCCTGCGCGGCGAAGACGTGGTGATGGTGGGTGGCAGCGATGAGCACGGTGTGCCCATCACCCTCCGCGCACGCAAAGAGGGTATCACTCCCCAGGAAGTAGTGGACCGCTACCACAAAATCATCAAGGACTCGCTTGAAGAGCTCGGAGTGAGCTTTGACATATACTCACGTACCACCTCCGAACTCCATCACAAGACAGCTTCCGAATTCTTCCGTCACCTTTACGACAAGGGTGAATTCACTGTCCAGACAGCCCTTCAGCCATACGACGAAAAGACCCAGGAATTCCTTGCCGACCGCTACGTGACCGGCACATGCCCACGCTGCGGCAATGAAAACGCCTACGGCGACCAGTGTGAGGCCTGCGGCTCGTCGCTGAACGTCACCGACCTTATCAATCCGCGCTCGGCTCTCACCGGCGAACCGGTGAAAATGCGCGAAACTACCCACTGGTATCTGCCTCTCGACAAATGGGAGGAAAAACTCCGCCACTGGATACTCGACGGCCACAAAGAGTGGAAGACCAACGTATATGGCCAGTGTAAATCCTGGCTCGACGCCGGGCTGCAGCCACGCGCCGTCAGCCGCGACCTGAAATGGGGCGTTCCGGTGCCTGTCGAAGGTGCTGAAGGCAAAGTGCTTTACGTATGGTTTGACGCGCCCATCGGCTATATCTCAAACACCAAGGAACTCCTTCCTGACACATGGGAACGCTACTGGAAAGACCCTGAGACAAAAATCATAAACTTCATAGGCAAGGACAACATCGTGTTCCACTGCATCGTCTTCCCTGCGATGCTGATGGCTTACGGTGACAACTTCCAACTTCCCGAGAACGTGCCTGCCAACGAGTTCCTCAACCTCGAAGGTGACAAGATTTCCACCTCACGCAACTGGGCTGTGTGGCTCCACGAATACCTCAAAGACTTCCCCGGCAAGCAGGATGTGCTCCGATATGTGCTTACAGCCAATGCGCCTGAGACCAAGGACAACGACTTCACCTGGTCAGACTTCCAGGCCCGCAACAACAACGAGCTCGTGGCCATCCTCGGCAACTTTGTAAACCGCGCCATCGTCCTCACACACAAATACTTTGGAGGTGTGGTACCCGCCACGACCGAGGCAGCCGACGTAGACCGACTCCTCTGGGAAGAAATCGACCGCCTGAAAAAAGCCGAAGAGGAAGCAATAGCGACCTTCCACTTCCGCGAAGCGCTCAAAATAGCCATGGACATGGCCAGAGCAGGCAATAAATATCTGCAGGAGACCGAACCCTGGAAACTCGCCAAGACCGACATGGCTCGTACGGCCACCGTCCTCAACAACGCCCTTCAGGTATGCGCAAACCTCGCAGTAGCCTTCGAGCCCTTCCTTCCCTTCACCAGCGCCAAGCTCGTGAAAATGCTCGGCGGGGAAAAACTCACATGGGACATGCTCGGTTGCGCCGACCTCATCCCTGCCGGGAGCAAAATAGCCGAGGCAGAGCTCCTGTTCGACAAAATCGAGGATGACCAGATTGAAGCTCAGCTCAAACGCCTCGCCGACACGAAGAAAGCCAACGAAATTGCAGCCTGGAAGGCAGCTCCTCAGGCCGAAGATGTGGACTTTGACACATTCGTCAAGAGCGACTTGCGCGTCGGCACAGTGCTTGAATGCGAGAAGGTTCCCAAGGCCGACAAGCTCCTCCGCTTCCTTATTGACGACGGACTGGAGAAGCGCACCATCGTGTCAGGCATTGCCAAATATTACAAGCCGGAGGAGCTTGTGGGTAAACAAGTTTGCTTTATCGCCAACTTGCCCCCGCGTAAGCTCAAAGGCATCGTGTCACAGGGCATGATCTTGTCGGCAGAGAATTCCGACGGTTCCATAGTGCTCCTCACACCCTCCGCACCTGTTGCGCCCGGTGCCAAAATCGGCTAAGCCAACTCACTCCTCTCTCCTTATTTCATCATCCTCTCTCCCCTCCCCTCACACTGTTAACCTTACTTTCCATCACATTTCCCATGTCTGACACCCGAAAGCCACGTATTTTGATTATTTATACCGGTGGCACAATCGGCATGATAGAGAATCCCGACACAAAAGCATTACAACCGTTTGACTTCTCTCATCTTATCGACAATGTCCCGAAAATCAAAAAGCTCGCCTATCACATTGATAACATCCAGTTCACCCCTATCGATTCAAGCGACATGGGGCCTGAAGGCTGGAAAGAAATAGCGTGTGCCATAGCCAACAACTATCGCGACTACGACGGTTTCGTTGTGCTCCACGGCACCGACACGATGGCCTACACCGCCTCTGCCCTCTCCTTTATGCTCGGCAACCTCCACAAACCGGTCATTATCACCGGTTCGCAGCTCCCTATCGGCGAGGTCAGGACCGACGGCGAGGAAAACCTCATCACCGCCCTGCAGATCGCAGCGGCCACAACATTCAACGGCGATCCAATGGTGCAGGAGGTAGCCATCCTCTTTGAAAACTATCTATGGCGAGGCAACCGCTCCACCAAGATGAGTGCCGACAACTTCAACGCGTTCAAGAGCAATAACTATCCCGAACTCGCCAAAATCGGCCTCGGCATCCATTTTGCAGAGAAGGCATTATGGCGTCCGAAAGAAAAAAAACCACTACAGGTCAACACGAAGATGGACTCAGGGGTTATGTTTCTTGATCTCCACCCGGGCATGACCCAATCAACCCTCCACCATCAACTCACCACCCCAGGCATCAACGGCATCGTCATGCGCACCTATGGCGCAGGGAATGCCCCTACCACGCGATGGTTCATCGAGGAAATAGCGCAAGCTATATCACGTGGCATTGTCATTGTCAATGTAACACAATGTGTCAACGGCGGCGTGCATTCCCGCAGATACGTATCAGGTGACATACTTACCAACTGCGGTGTCATCTCAGGCCATGACATGACTTCTGAAGCAGCAATCACAAAGCTGATGTACCTTTTCGGCTTAGGCCTCACGCCTTCGGCCGTTCGCACACGTTTCGCCACAGACCTCTGCGGCGAAGTAACTCTTTAAGACACATCACCGCAACCCTACAGAAAGGTGTGACATTGTCCATGACGCAAATATCGCCGGACAATGTCACACTTTTCTTCTATTAATATCACTTTTCCCTACACCACATCACTCATTAACAGCAGAAATCTGGCACAAAAAAATCGGCACGATGGCCGATTTTTTATTAGAAGCATGCCTTCGGCATGTCAAGAGCTTATGACTCAAACAGCGGAGTGGAAAGATAGCGTTCACCTGTATCGGGAAGCAACACTACTATGTGTTTACCCGAATTACCGGCATCTTTAGCTATCACAGATGCGACATGGAGAGCCGCACCTGAAGATATTCCCACCAACACACCCTCGGTGGCGGCCAAAAGTCGTGAAGCGACAAATGCCTCTTCGGTGGTAACAGTCATCACTTTATCCACCACATCCGATGCATAGATTTCCGGTACAAACCCGGCGCCGATACCCTGAATCTTATGCGGACCGGCCGCGCCACCGTTGAACACCGGAGAGTCCTGAGGCTCAACTCCAATAATCTTCACATCAGGATTATGTTCTTTAAGATAGCGCCCGACACCACTTATTGTGCCACCTGTGCCTATACCGGCCACAAAATAATCCACCTTACCTTCAAGAGCCTCCCATATCTCAGGACCTGTGGTGGCGTAATGCGCGGCGGGATTTGCCTTGTTGACAAACTGTCCGAGAATCACTGCGCCCGGTGTTTCCTCACGAAGACGTTCAGCCTCTGCTATAGCACCTTTCATCCCCGCCGACCCTGGAGTGAGGACAATCTTTGCGCCAAGAGCCGCAAGCAACTTTCTGCGCTCTATGCTCATGGTCTCAGGCATGGTTAGGACTACCTTGTAGCCACGAGCCGCACCCACCAAAGCCAACCCGACACCGGTGTTACCGCTGGTGGGTTCTATTATAGTGCCGCCGGGCTTAAGCACTCCTTCAGCCTCGGCATTATTAATCATGTTGAGAGCCACGCGGTCCTTTACCGAACCGCCGGGATTAAAAAACTCCACCTTTGCATAAATGGTACCCAAGGCACCTACAGCTTTGTCATAACCGTTGAGGCGGAGCAACGGAGTGTTTCCGATAAGCTCCGTGACTGAGTCTGCAATTTTTCTCATAATTCAGTTTTAAATTGAAACGTTAGTACTTTGAAATTTATAAATACCGTATCATCTAAATGATACGTCACTGACAGTATAAAAGTTCATAATCTCCCCTCATCATTATAGGAATAAAGTTTGTTACGCGCCACTATCACATGGTCGAGCACACGCATTCCAAGAATCTTGGCCCCCTCTTTAATCTGAGCCGTCAGCCTGTCATCCTCCGGACTCGGACGGTGATTGCCCGAAGGATGGTTATGAACAAGTATCAGCCCTTCAGCCAGACAGTCTATAGCTCTTTTCAGCAAAAGTTTCACATCGACCACAGTAGCTGCCGTACCCCCCTGCGATATGCAGCGCTTATACATCACCTGATTGCTGCGTGAAAGCATCAGGACCCAAAATTCCTCATACTCCAATTGTTCAAGCAGAGGTCTCATGATCTGCCCGACATCATCACTCGAACGTATCACCGGGCGCTCGTCATTCCCGCTCTGCTCGCGGTTGCGGCGACCGAGTTCAAAAGCGGCGGCGAGGCTTACGGCCTTGGCTTGTCCCACACCCTTGTACTTGCTCATCAGCTCATTCATTGACAGCCTGGCGAGATTGTCAACCCTGTTGTCACAGTCACGCAATATCTTGCGTGCAAGGTCCACCACCGACATGCCGGGCAAACCACCTCCGAAAATGATGGCTATCAACTCGGCATCGCTCAGCGTCCTGACCCCATGAGCGAGAGCTTTCTCACGAGGTTTTTCATCGCTACCCAGATCCTGGATACGTGTGGAGGAAAACGGATTTTCTGTCATAAAGTCACTTCCCTTTCCTCATCATTACCTCTTCATTCACATCACGGCCGCGGCCAAGCACAATCTTCAGGAAAAACGCCTTGATAAAACCGCATCCGTAACCTGCTATCTGAATAACACTCGCCGGCACAGCCTTTAGGGCTATGGACAACGACTTCGTTGCCACGAGCGCCGAACAGAATATGGCCAATAGATACACACCCAGGGGGAGCAGCCACCAGGGAGAGCAGAATATACCGAGCAGAAGCAGAAGCACACCGATAATCACAGCTAAAGCCGGGAGTGCATGTACGAGCTTCAATGAGCCCGGATAGAGGAGCTTCAGTGTGATGCGCGACATGCCGAACACATAGACCTGCCGTAGGAATTTCTTGAAATCCACCCTCCTTTTATGATAGACGAAGGCCGGGCGTATGAGCGAGATTTCAAAACCGGCGTTTCGGATACGGGTAGACATATCGATATCTTCGGAAAACATCTCTCTGAAACCTCCCACCTTGTCATACACCCGGCGGGAGAATCCCATATTAAATGTGCGGGGCACAAATTTCTCCAGGCTCACTTTTCCACCACGTATTCCACCGGTGGTCAGAAAAGAGGTCATGGAATAATTAATGGCCTTTTGAGTGTCCGAAAATGACTCATGGGCCGCATCGGGGCCGCCAAAACAATCTGTTGGAGCCGCATCCAAGGACTCGGTAAGGATCCTGAAATAGTCGGGCGGTATTACACAGTCACTGTCAAAGAATATGAAATAGTCGCCTCTGGCCCGCTCCATGCCATAGTTACGGGCTATGGAGCGTCCCTCATTCTCCTTGTAATAATACCGTGCATCGACCTCGGGAAACTCTTTAATGGCGGCTTCACATGGCAGTGTGGAACCATCCTCGACAAAGATGGCCTCAAAATTCTTTAACGACTGCCTCGAAAGGCTCTCCATGAGGTCACGGACCTCATCGATACGATTGTAGACCGGCACTATAACCGAAAAACGAGGATTTTCCATATCAGCTCATGCGATTTTTATAGTCCTGATAATCAAATTGCCGCAGATATTCACAGTCGCCATCCGAATTGCAGAGCACAATGGCAGGATGCTGTATGCCGTTGAACATGTTGGTCTTAACCGTGGTGTAGTGGTTCATATCCTCAAGTGTCAACCTATCGCCAGGTTCAAGGTCACGAGGGAAGGCCCAATCTCCCACATAGTCACCGCTGAGACACGAGTTACCGCCAAGGCGGTAGACCGGCAGCCCATCAGCCGGGGCCACACTTTCCGTTATGGCCGGCTTGTAAGGCATCTCAAGGCAATCGGGCATGTGGCAAGCGAAAGATGCATCAATTATCGCTGTCTTTATCCCCTGGTTTTCAACCACGTCGAGCACTTCGGTGATAAGGTCGCCGGTTCGCCAAGTGAACGCACTGCCCGGCTCCATCACCACCTTAAGCCACGGATAGCGGGCACGGAAATCCTTAAGGATATATATCAGATGTTCCACATCGTAGCCCTCACGTGTCATCAGATGGCCGCCCCCGAAATTAACCCATTTCAACTGCTTGAAATAGCATCCGAACTGAGCTTCAAAAGCTTCGAGCACCTTGGCAAGATCATAGGAGGAGCTTTCGCAGAGAGCGTGGAAGTGGAGTCCTTCTATTCCCTCAGGAAGATTGCCTCCAAGCTGCTCGGCAGTCACGCCAAAACGAGAACCCGGCAAAGCGGGATTGTATATTTCAGTATCAATCACCGAACATTGGGGGTTGACCCTCAATCCGGGAGACACGCCTGCTGCAATGGCCTTGGCTCCATATTTTCCCCACTGGTGCAGTGAGTTGAAAGTGAGATGCGAAGCCCGGGCAAGAAACTCATCAATCGTCATATCGGTGTAAACCGGACAATACACGTGAGCCTCGCCGCCAAGCTCCTCATTACCGAGTTTAAGCTCATTGAGCGAACTGGCGGTGAAATCCCGGTTATATTCCCTTACTATCGGAAATGTGCGCCACAAGGCATTGGCCTTGAACGCCATGATGATGTTGACTCCGGCCTCTTTCTCCACCCGGTTTATGAGTGAGAGATTACGTCTCAGCCGGTCCTCGTACACTATATAGAAAGGTGTGGGAATATCTTGAATTTTCATGCGGTAGGTATTATTGCAAATTTTGCAAATTTCAACATTAATGTTCTCGTGTCAGTGTTCTCGAATTGCACCATTATCCGTGCGTCTGTACCGGACGTGTCAATCTCAAGGATGACACCACGGCCGAACTTGCCGTGTTCGATGGCCATTCCAGGCTTCAATTCACCGGCTGAATGCACTGAATAGCCTTCGCCTCCGGAAGAGGGCGCCTGTGGCCTGACATAGGCGGATGAAGCAGGAATAGATGAATTGGTCATAGCCGGAGTCGACATCCTGCGCTGCGAGGAGACATCACGGCCACGCAACTCATTAAGGTTGCGTCCCGAGCCGGCCATGGATGCATGGTAATTGACCGTGGGTCGCACTTTAGGCGCTCCAGGACCGAAATCTCCTCCGGTGGATAGTTTAAGGTACTTTCTGTCGATATCTCCGATAAAACGTGAGGGACGTGTGCTCAGGGTCTGTCCGTTGCGGAATCGTGAGGCAGCGTAGGAGAGCATACAGAATTTACGCGCCCTTGTCAAGGCCACGTAAAGCAGACGCCGTTCCTCCTCTATCTGCGCCGGGGAGTCCTTGGACATCGCCGAGGGGAAGAGATCCTCCTCCACACCTACGATGAAGACATTATTGAACTCAAGACCCTTTGCCGCATGGGCAGTCATTAAAGTGACTCTCTCCTCACTCCCATCCGCGTCAAAATCCTGATCAGAGGCAAGCGATACCTCAGTCATGAAATGCCCTAATGTTGTCTCGTCGCTCCCCTCCTCGGTCTTGTTGTCAACAAATTCCTTGACACCGTTAAGCAACTCCTGCAAGTTTTCCTGCTTTGAAATACTTTCGGGAGTCCCATCGGATATGAGCATCCTGTAAAGCCCGGTCCTGTCTATTATCTTACGGACCATCTCATAGGCGTCCTTTCCGGCATTATTCTCGTCGACAAACTCCTGGATGAGTTCCGAGAATCCGGCAAGTTTCTTGGCGGTACCCGAATTGACTCCGGGATCATAGGTGTCAAGATGTGTTATGACATCCCAGACACTCACATTATTGTCAATCGCGCAGCGAGTCAGCTTGTACAAAGTGGTATCACCGATTCCTCTTGCAGGAAAATTTATCACCCTCTTAAGAGCCTCATCGTCGGAAGGATTTAGCGAAAGCCTGAAATATGCTATGGCATCCTTCACCTCCTTACGCTGATAGAATGAAAGTCCACCATATATACGATAAGGAATGTTACGCTTACGCAACGCCTCCTCCAACACACGGCTCTGGGCATTAGTTCGGTAGAGGATTGCAAATTCGTCGCAAGAGTCACCCGAAGTCATCTTCACCTGCGAAAGGCGCGAAGCTACCTGATAAGCCTCCTCAAAGTCACTATAGCATTTGGCCACCTCGATCGGGGCTCCAGCAGCATTCTCGGAATAGACATTCTTGGGAATCTGATCACGGTTCTTGTCGATAAGTGTCCCGGCCGCATTTATGATATTCTGTGTTGACCGGTAATTGCGCTCCAGTTTAAATGTCGACAGATCGGGATATGCCTTCTTCAGGTCAAGGATGTTGCGGATATTTGCTCCACGGAATGAATAAATGCTCTGCGCATCGTCGCCCACCACACACAGCCGCTTGTTGACCTGGGTCAGCTGGGTAACTATGACATGCTGTGCGAAATTCGTATCCTGATACTCATCCACCAACACATACCGGAAAAACTCCTGATAGTGATGCAGGACTTCGGGATGATCGCGCAGCAGCACATTTGTATAATAAAGCAAATCATCAAAATCCATCGCACCGGCCACAGCGCAGCGGTCACGATATGCACGGTAGATGGCATGGAGCTGCGGACGACGAGCCTGCTTATCGGCTTCCATTATGTCGCGGTAGGTGACATAATCCTCAGGAGAGACAAGGGCATTCTTAGCCGTTGAGATAGCGTTGAGCACCGTGGATGGCTTGTAAATCTTGTCGTCCAGTTGCATATCTTTTATAATGGTCTTGACCAGCGACTTGCTGTCGGACGAATCATAGATGGTAAAATTGCTCTTATAGCCTATCAGTTCGGCGTTTGAGCGCAATATCCGGGCGAAGATAGAGTGAAATGTGCCCATCCACAGCTTGGAGGCGGTCTGACTTCCCACCAATTGCTCGATACGTTCACGCATCTCACGTGCAGCCTTATTTGTAAAGGTAAGGGCAAGTATGCGCCAGGGCTCGTAGCCGAGGGTCAGCAGATGGACTATCTTGTAGGTAAGGACACGTGTCTTGCCGGACCCCGCGCCTGCTATCACAAGCTGGGGGCCGTCGCAATACACTACCGCATCCCTTTGTTGGGAATTCAGTTTACTTAAATATTCCTGCGTCATTCTTTTATTAGGAAATGGTCACCAGTCTGGTCAACAATCGAACGATAATAACGTTCGTCATATCCACCGAACACCGGAGAGACAGGCATTCCTTCGGGTGTGCGCTCAAACACACCATCCTTTTCTTTCTTTATGTTGCCGTCGATATATTTCACCAGAAGGTAATCGCCGAGATCCTTATAGCGCTTCACGTAACGACGAGTGGCAATCGAAGCATGGTCGTTGAGAAGACTACGTGCAGCATCCGGATCAAGTGTCGGCACTTCGGCAATAAACATCTCGACTTCACGTTCGAGAGTGTCCTCCTCAGCTTTCTGCACCTTACGGATATCGGGAATCATCTGGTTATATCGGTTATAAGCCTGATTGGCGACATAGTTGTTCACCCAGAAGGCAGCATCCCATGAAAGGGTGAGCATATCACCGTTGCCATGTGAGAACTCGTAGGGCACATTGGTCACACAATTGTAGATGGGAACATACACACATGTGTTGGCATCGTCGACACCAAACCAAAGAATGCCTTTCATCAGTTCGGGATGCTTTTCGTTCATCTGCGAAACGAATGAGAAGCCGGTCTGCTGAGTAGCTATGGCTCGCTCGTTGAGATATGTTTTACCCTCCACCTCGAACGTCATCGGACGCCAGCGGTAAGGAACCGCGTATGGGCCGGCGCCTATATCCTTGGTCATATCCATTGGAGTGTCCTCGAAATGATCACGCATCATCCACTTCATATCGTTAAGGCTAACCTTTTTGTCAGGCTTAATCCACAATGGGAATGGCTCACCTTTGGCTTCCATCACCCACGGGAGATATTTGTCCATGCCGTCGGCAAACTTATTGAAATAAGCCCAGACTCTACCGTCGCAACCACGCGTGGCTGTGCCGTCAAGCTCGCCATAAGCCAGTGAGAAGCTAAAGTCTTCGTCCTTGCCGTCGAAATACCCCATCTTGCGGGCAAATTTAATGACATCAGGAGAATAAAGGGTGTTATCTTTATCCTTAAGGGGGAATTTATGGATACGCGGATGGTTGGCATGTCCCGAAATACAGTCGTCGGGAATCCGGCGGGCCACCCACACAGCGCCCTTCTCCTTGCCTCCTTTACCTATAAGCTCCATTACCCACGCCTCGTTGGCATCGGCAATAGAGAATGACTCTCCACTCGAGTGATAGCCGTATTCATTCACCAGGTCTGTCATGATCTTTATAGCCTCACGTGGAGTCTTGGTGCGTTCAAGCGTCACATAGATAAGGGAACCATAATCCATTATACCGGTAGTGTCCTCAAGTTCAGCACGTCCGCCCCATGTGCTTTCGGAGATGGTGAGGCCGTGCTCGTTCATGTTGCCGATAGTGGTGTAGGTGTGGGCCACTTGAGGAATCTCACCGAGATACTTACCGGTGTCCCATTCAAATATCTTGCGCATTTCGCCCGGTTTATGGTCTCCACCGGGAGTATTGTAAAGTTCGCCATAAAGCGTATGGCTGTCAGCTGCATAGGTCACGAGCACCGAGCCATCGGCAGTGGCGTTCTTGCCGGCGATAAGGCTTGTGCATGCCAAAGCCTCGACTGGAAGCATGGCCAGCATGGCTACAAACAGTTTTGATATCTTCATATATGATCAGTTTAGTGTGATAATGATTTCTTATAGTTACCGTCACTAAAACCGGCAGGTGCGAAAACTTAGCGATAACATGCCGGTTAGCTAACCGCAAAAATACGCAAATTTACTCATTGCCGCAACTTGGCCATGTTTTATTTTCACCGGGAAGTATGACAAAAAATGCGCAACAAACATTTTTTCAATTTTTTTGTTGTATATTTGCAAAGGGGAGGGTTTCCTGCGCCGCAAAACCTACGGTAAGAACCTCCTTATCTTATATACAATCATTTTTTCAACTATTTATTTTATGAAGAAGTATTTAGCAGAGATGATCGGGACATTTGTCCTGGTTCTCATGGGTTGCGGTAGCGCAATCTTCGCCGGTATCGGTCTTGGCACTACTGGCTACGGAATCTCCACCCTTGGCGTAGCATTCGCCTTCGGCTTGTCAGTAATAGCAATGGCCTATACTATCGGCAACATCTCAGGTTGCCACATCAACCCGGCTATTACCCTCGGCGTGTGGTGCAATGGCCGCATGAGCGGTAAAGAAGCTGCAGGCTACATGTTTTTCCAGGTCATCGGAGCCATCATAGCTTCAGCGGTGCTCTATCTTCTGGTACACACCGGCAACCAGGCAGGCATCGAACGCATCTTCAACGACACAACGACCACAGGTGCCAACACCTTCATGGAGGGTAACCTCTTCCCTGCGTTTATCGCTGAGATGGTATTCACTTTCATCTTCGTACTTGTGGTGCTCGGTTCTACCGACAGCAAGAAAGGCGCAGGTAACTTCGCAGGTCTCGCCATCGGCCTCACCCTGGTGCTCGTGCACATCGCATGTATCCCCATCACCGGTACATCTGTCAACCCCGCACGTTCAATCGGCCCGGCCATCTTCGCGGCCATTGAAGGTAACTGCACTCCCATCTCACAGGTATGGCTCTTTATCGTTGCCCCATTCATCGGCGCGATTTTCAGCTCTATCGTATGGAACGCCATCAAATCTGACAAATAACACGAGTCAACCATAACCCAACTTATCAAGCGAGGCTTTTTGAGCCGCAGGGTATACCCTCAACTCAAAAAGCCTCGCTTTTAACAAGAACCATTCCTTTCATGAATCTCAACGGACGACGCGAAAGCTCCAATATCAATGACCGCCGCGGTGGCGGAGGAGGCAAAAAAGTAGGCGCCGGAATAGGCGCTGTCATCATTGCGGCAATCATTGCCTGGATTTCAGGAGGCAATCCTCTGGATGTGCTGATGTCAAACGCCGGCTCATTCACATCCACCCAAGAGAGCTCACAAACATATACTCCTACCGAGGAAGAGGAGGAGCTGGCACGTTTCTCCCGCCAAATATTGGCCGGCACGGAGGATGTGTGGACCAAACTGTTTGCTGACATGGGAAAGGAATACGAGGCCCCGACACTGGTGTTTTTCACCGACGCGGTGCAGAGCGCATGCGGCAACGCCACAGCTTCGGTCGGCCCGTTCTACTGCTCCGCCGACCAGAGCCTTTACATCGACCTCTCGTTCTTCCGCGACATGCGGCAGACACTTGGCGCTGACGGAGACTTCGCATACGCTTATGTGATAGCCCATGAGGTAGGCCATCACGTGCAGTATCTGCTCGGCACCCTCGATGAGGCTCATGCGGCCATGAGGCAGACTAACGAGACCGACGCCAATAACATAAGTGTCCGCACCGAGCTACAGGCCGACTATTATGCCGGCGTATGGGCCCATCATGACAACGCCATGTTCAACTCCCTTGAACCTGGAGATATAGAAGAGGCCCTCGACGCAGCCCAAAAGATCGGAGATGATTACCTACAGAAAAAAGCGAGGGGATACTCCGTGCCCGACTCCTTTACCCACGGCACATCCGACCAGCGGTCAAGATGGCTCAAAAAAGGTCTTGCCACCGGAGATATCCGACAAGGCGACACCTTCTCAATTCCATACAACTCTCTCTGACAACATGCCCCTAAAATAAAAACCAAGCGAGGTCCCCGGCTCACGGAGACCTCGCTTGGTTTTATATCCAATTAGATAAATCAGAAGTCAGAATATATGTGGCGCGCCACGGTAGCGGCGGCAGAAACTTCAGTGGCCAGCCTTCGGCGCACCTCAGCATAGCCTTTGAGCTGTTCGTCGCGCGCGAGGCCGTCGACAAGCAGTCCTGACAATTGACGGTCGACATTTTCGGGAGTGCAGTTATGCACCAACATTTCGGGCACGACACAACCTCTAACCCCGGTTTTAGCGGCCTCACGGTTAACTTCACGGCGAGTCAGGCGGTCAATTTTTCCACCTATCAAATTAGGCAACGAGCAATAAGGTATTTTCAGGATATGAACAAAAATATCATGCGCCCATTTCCACCCTACAGCACGGTAGCACACCACCTGGGGAGCACCGGCCAACGCACATTCAAGAGATGCCGTCCCTGAAGTCACCAATGCCCCCCTGGCATGAGCCATAAGCTCAAGAGTGGCACCATTGATGACCGGGAAATCGGTAAACTGCCTGTAGAGGTCACTTTTCACAGAAGGGGCACCGGCCACCACCGTCTGCATCTCAGGATGCCTCTTGGCAACGGCATCCATCACCGGCAGATTGGCAGTTATCTCACCCACCCTGCTTCCGGGCACCAAGGCAAGTATCGGTCTGTCGGCAAGCCCATGTCCGGCCAGAAAATCCCCTCGTGAGGAGATCCGCGCCAACGACTCATCCACCTCTTCAACCGATGGATTTCCCACATATTCCACCTTGAGGCCACGTTCGGCGAACCATGCCGGTTCGAACGGCAGAATCGAGAACACCCTGTCGACATAGGCTTTCAGCTGCTTCAATCTGTACTCCTTCCAAGCCCACAATTTGGGGGCGATATAGTAGTATACCTTTATACCGAGCGACTTGGCATACTTAGCCAACTTCAGGTTAAACCCGGGATAGTCCACCAGCACAAGAGCGTCAGGACGCATTTCACGGATAGCCTCCTTAGCCTTTGCGAGGTTGCCGAGTACCTCCGGGAGGTGTCTGGCCACATCGATAAATCCCATATAAGCCATACGCTCATAGTGAATCAATGGAGATTTGCCGGCTGCGGCAGCCATGCTGTCACCTCCAAGGAATGTTATTTCAGCCTTTGAGTCCAGTTTCAGCAACTCCCTGATAACCTGCGAGGCATGAAGGTCACCGGATGCCTCTCCGGCAGAGAAAAAATACTTCATAAGGGCAAATTTACGTTTTTTTTCTCATATATAAAGAAAATTTAGTAACTTGCGCGTTATTAAGGGTGATGAGCATAAAACATCAGGCATGTTACGATTTCTACATCTATTACTCTTCACGTCCGTCATAGCCTCAGCATTCTGCGAGACCCCGATAATGGGCCAGCAGGAAGTCGAGATAGAGCGGATGTATCAATATGTGGCTTCACATAATCCCCACTTCGACAGAGAAGTGGCCGAAGCATTCTATAACGTGGGTTCACGATATGGCATAAGGGGTGATATAGCACTCTGCCAGGCCATAATCGAGACCGGATGGTTCCGTTTTGACAACGGAACTGCTGTCCCACCCGAGGCCCACAACTATTGTGGTCTCGGTGTAAAGAAGCGTGGCGACAAAGGATGCAAATTCGGCTCCGTGGAGGAAGGGGTCACAGCCATGATGCAGCATCTCTATGCCTATGCCTCCAAGGAGAATCTGCCGCAGGGAGAATCAGTGATCGACCCTCGGTTCTCGTTCGTCACGCGAGGTTGCGCTTCGTCATGGGAATCACTTGCCGGACGCTGGGCCATGAATCCACACTACGGCAAGAATATTTTGCGCATATATTCCCGCATGTCAGTCCATCCAGTCATCGACAAGACGATACAACGGATAGAGGTGCAGATCCCCGACGACATGGAATTTCTCGAAGATGAGGAAATAGTGACCGGCGCGAATGATTTTTTCAACTGACCCACTCTCCGCCAAATAACGTCCGGAGTCGGACACAACACACAAATGATATGAAAGAAAAAGAAATTATCGACAATATATCGTCACGTCTTGGCATCAATGAGCTAAACGAGATGCAAAAACGCATGGCGCAGGTGCCGCTGAAAGGTTCTGTGATACTGCTTGCTCCTACAGGCTCTGGCAAAACCATCGCTTTCGCCTTGCCAATGCTGAAAAGCCTCAAACCGGCATCAGGACATGTCCAGGCTGTGGTCATGGCTCCATCAAGAGAACTCGTGCTCCAGATAGCCGAAGTGATACGTCCGATAGCCACAGGGCTAAAAACCGTGGCATTTTACGGCGGTCACTCCATGCAGGAAGAGGTCAACAGCCTGAGCGTGGTGCCCGACATCATTGTCTCAACACCCGGACGTCTTCTTGACCACATACGCCGCAAACACCTCGAGCTTGGCACAGTGAGCACACTGGTGCTCGACGAGTATGACAAGTCACTTGAACTCGGATTCGCCGACGAGATGAAACGTGTGTGTCGTGCCATGACAGGCCTAAAGTTAGTGATTCTCACCTCCGCCACCAGGCTTGCCGACCTCCCCGACTATCTCCCGGCCTCCAGACCGCAGATAATCGACTTCGGCCAACAGGGGTCACCTCGCCGCCGCATGCAGATCGTGCATGTCGAATCCCCGGCTAAGGACAAGCTCGACACATTGACCGATCTTCTGCGGTCACTCCCCAATGGCCGCGTCATCGTGTTTGCCAACCACCGCGAAAGTGTGGAGCGCATCCACTCGGCACTGAAAAAAGCAGGCTTGCCGGCAGGGCTCTACCACGGAGGCCTCGACCAGAATGACCGCGAAAATGCCGTAGACCTCCTCAACAACGGCACAACCCCGATTCTGGTGTCGACCGATCTCGGCGCACGTGGTCTCGACATCACCGACCTATCGGCCGTGATACATTATCATCTCCCACCATCGCCCGAAGCATGGACGCACCGCAACGGCCGAACCGCCCGACAGGACGCGTCAGGAGAGGTATATGTCATCACCACCGAAGGGGAGGACATCCCGGAATACATCGAATGGGACCGCGAATATGTGCCCAAAGGTAGCAGTTCCGACCCGATAGTGTCGGCTACGGCAACCCTTTATTTCAACGTCGGGAAGAAGGAGAAAATATCACGCGGTGACATCGTTGGGTTCCTCATAGCAAAAGGAGGATTGGAGTCATCTGAGATAGGAAAGATTTCACTGCGCGACCATTCCGCGCTGGTAGCTGTCCCTCGCGAAAAAGCGTCGTCAATACTCCAGGCCCTCGCACCTCACCGCATAAAAAACACCAGGGCTAAAATCTCGTTGCTGAAATAAAAGCCATGGATCCGCGCTCCACAGCAGTGAGGCAGAGGAGACATGGCGACATATCATAAAATATTCAGGGCAATCCCCGTCACCGGAGATTGCCCTATTTCTATTAGGCCATAATTTACCAATCGAGTCATCGGGTCACATCAAACCCACGGCGCTGCAGAGCACGAAGCATACGGTAATTCATCGCCTCCCGGTAATATCCGATGATATGTGTAGCCCAATCATTGGTGGTCTTGTCGCCCGACCGGGTCTGATTGTATTTGGTGATGACCTCATTGTAATCCTCCAACTCTTTAAGCATAGCCTTATCATCATTGTTATATGTATTCTTATGCACGACGAGCGGCAATTGCTGCTTAGGTTTAAGGTCGGGGTGCTCGCGAGGCACACCGATAGCGAGGCCACACACCACGAATGTCTTGGATGGAAGCCCGACAAGCTGCGACACAGCCTCAGGGGCAGCCGTACGTGCATATCCGATAGGACATGTGCCGAGGCCAAGGGATTCGGCCATAGTCACAGCGCTCATCATTGCCAGTGTCGCATCAACCACACCGACAATCAGGCCGTCGACTGTTTGCGTGAACTGCGGCATATCCACGCCAAGCTCCTCACCGATTAGTGAAATCTTATGATAGTCAGCAAGAAACAGAAGGAAATGGTTGCATGTCTTTATCTGCTTCTGACCTGTAAGGTCATAGAGCTTTTCCTTCAGCTCCTGGTCAGTGATATCGATGACTGAAAATTGCTGACCGTTATAACTTGTGGGCGTGTTCCGGATCGCTTCATAGATGAGGTCCATCTGTTCATCAGTGATAGCTTCGCGTTCATAACGGCGTACACTGCGGCGATCCAGGAGAGAGTCTTTAACACTAATCATAATGAATGCGGATTAAAATGGTTGTGGCTTTCTGAGAGTCAAACGTGGTAAACGAAAACTTGATAAAAAAGAGAGATGAGGTAATAAAAATCCCCATCTGGATGTGCAACAAACATAACCGCCCAAAAGTTCACGTCGCTGCGTGCAAAAACGCATCTTTTCTTAATTAACTAAAATAAGATAGGGAGAGAGGCGGAATATCTCCCAAAAAATTCGTACCTTTGCATGGTTTTCCATGACCACATAGTAAAACAACTCCATTTCAACCATTCATTCTATCGCATGCGACAGTTTAAGCGCGCCTTCCTCATTCTTGAAGACGGCACTACTTTTGAAGGGAAATCCTTTGGACATGAAGCCTCAACCGCCGGCGAAGTGGTGTTCAACACCGCTATGACAGGCTATCCCGAAAGCCTCACCGACCCATCCTATGAAGGCCAGATCCTCATCACCACTTATCCTATCCTTGGCAACTACGGCGTACCGCCACGCCGGGAAAAGGACGATGTGAGCGAATATTACGAGAGTGACCATATCCACTGTCGCGCCATCGTGGCCCAGGACTATTCTCACGACCATTCGCATTGGCAAGCTGACCGCTCACTCGCCCAGTGGCTGAAAGAGGAAAAAATCCCCGGAATTTACGGCATCGACACCCGCCAACTCACCAAACACCTGCGCGAACATGGCTCAATGCTCGGCAAGATTGTCATTGAGGGCTGTGACGATGTCGATTTTTATGACCCCAACCAGGAGAACCTTGTCGGCAAAGTGAGCTGCAAGGAGGTCGAACACCACGGCGAGGGCGAAAAGACCGTAGTGCTTGTGGACTGCGGTGTAAAGCACAACATCATCCGTTGCCTCACACGCAGAGGTGTGAAAGTGGTGCGTGTGCCCTGGAATTATGATTTCACCACTATCCCCTACGACGGACTTTTCATCTCCAACGGCCCCGGCAACCCCGATATGGCCGAGGAGACCGTCAAGCTCATACGCAAGGCTATGGAAATAGGCAAACCGATATGCGGCATCTGCATGGGCAACCAGCTTCTTGCCAAAGCAGCGGGAGCCAAGACTTACAAGCTAAAATACGGACACCGCAGCCACAACCAGCCGGTGCGTCGTGCAGGCACTGAAAAATGCTTCATCACCTCGCAAAACCATGGCTTCGCTGTTGACAACGATACACTCCCTTCTGACTGGGAGCCACTCTTCATAAACATGAACGACGGCACCAACGAAGGAATCCGCCACAAGTCACGTCCATTCTTCTCAGCGCAGTTCCATCCCGAGGCAAGTTCGGGCCCCAAAGACACAGAATTCCTCTTCGACGAGTTCATTAGCATGCTGTAACCCAGCAGAAACCCCTGTTCAACACTCACAAAACTCTAAAGTTCTCAAATGCGTAACGAAAATATCAAGAAAGTTTTGCTGCTCGGCAGCGGTGCGTTGAAAATCGGTGAGGCCGGTGAATTTGACTATTCAGGCTCACAGGCTCTCAAGGCCATGAAGGAGGAGGGAATCACCACAGTCCTTATCAACCCCAACATAGCCACCGTACAGACCTCCGATGGGTTTGCAGATAAGATTTACTTTCTCCCCGTAACTCCCTATTTTGTCGAGAAAGTCATCAAGAAAGAGCAGCCCGACGGCATCCTTTTAGCATTCGGCGGCCAGACAGCCCTCAACTGCGGCGTCGAACTCTATCGCTCGGGGATCCTTGAAAAATACGGCGTGGAAGTGCTCGGCACACCTGTCCAGGCCATCATGGACACTGAGGACCGCGAACTCTTCGTAAAGAAACTCGATGAAATAAATGTCAAGACCATAAAGAGCGAGGCCGTCAACTCAATCGAAGCCGCCAAGCAAGCAGCAGCGGCCTTGGGCTATCCGGTAATTGTACGCGCAGCTTATGCTCTCGGTGGCCTCGGCAGCGGTTTCTGCGACAACGAGACCGAACTCGTATCGCTGGTGGAGAAGGCCCTCGCTTTCTCTCCCCAGGTACTTGTGGAAAAATCCTTGAAAGGCTGGAAAGAGGTCGAATATGAAGTGGTGCGTGACCGATATGACAACTGTATCACCGTCTGCAACATGGAGAATTTCGACCCGCTGGGTATCCACACCGGCGAATCAATCGTCGTGGCCCCCTCGCAGACACTTTCTAATGAAGATTACCACTGGCTGCGCAAGTTAGCCATCAAAATCATACGCCACATCGGCATCGTAGGCGAATGTAACGTACAGTATGCCTTCGACCCGGCATCGATGGACTACAGGGTCATCGAAGTAAACGCCCGCCTCAGCCGTTCATCGGCACTCGCATCGAAAGCAACAGGTTATCCTCTCGCATTCGTCGCTGCAAAACTCGGATTAGGCTACGGCTTATTTGACCTGAAGAACTCGGTCACCAAGGAGACATCGGCATTCTTTGAACCCGCCCTCGACTACATCGTGTGCAAAATCCCACGTTGGGACCTCGGCAAATTCCATGGTGTGCGCCGCGAAATCGGCTCATCCATGAAATCGGTAGGCGAAGTCATGGCCATTGGCCGCACATTCGAAGAGGTAATCCAGAAAGGACTCCGAATGATCGGACAGGGAATGCACGGTTTCGTCGGCAACAAAGAACTCAAAGTCGAGGATATCGACCATGCGCTCAAAGAACCTACCGACAAACGTATCTTCGTTATATCGCAGGCCATGCGCAAGGGTTATACCGTAGAGCGAATCCATGAGCTCACAAAGATAGACCGTTGGTTCCTCTATAAGCTGCAGAACATCATGGACACCGCAGCCGAACTGCAGGAATTCGACAAACTCGAATCCATCCCGGCGCCTCTGCTCCGACAGGCTAAGGAACAAGGCTTCAGCGACTTCCAGGTTGCCCGCGAAGTCCTGAAGGACAACATGGATAACGCAGAAGCCGCCAACCTGCAAGTCAGGAATATCCGTAAAGAGCTCGGCATCCTTCCGGTGGTGAAGCAGATCGACACCCTCGCCGCCGAGTATCCTGCCCAGACCAACTATCTCTATCTCACCTACAACGGCAAGGAGAATGACGTCAAATATCTCCATGACCACCGTTCAATCGTTGTGCTCGGTTCGGGTGCATACCGAATCGGATCATCAGTTGAGTTTGACTGGTGTTCGGTCAACGCGCTTCTCACCGTCAAGAAAGAGGGATGGCGCTCAGTGATGATCAACTATAATCCCGAGACAGTGTCAACGGACTATGACATCTGCGACCGCCTCTACTTTGACGAGCTCACCTTCGAGCGTGTGATGGACATCCTTGAGCTGGAGCAGCCCCACGGAACAATCCTCTCGGTGGGCGGACAGATACCCAACAACCTTGCCACCCGACTTGACGAGCAGCATGTCAACATTCTCGGCACCACTGCCAAGAGCATTGACAACGCTGAGGACCGCAACAAATTCTCGGCCATGCTTGACCGCCTCGGCATCGACCAGCCCCGCTGGCGCGAACTCACAAGCCTTGAGGATATCAACGAATTCATCGACGAGGTCGGCTTCCCGGTCCTCGTGCGTCCGAGCTATGTGCTCTCAGGAGCAGCCATGAACGTATGCCACAACCAGGAGCAGCTTACCCGCTTCCTCAGACTGGCAGCCAACGTTTCGAAGCAGCATCCTGTGGTCGTGTCGCAGTTCATCTCATCTGCCAAGGAAATCGAAATGGACGCTGTGGCCCAGAACGGCGAGATTGTCGCTTACGCCATCTCCGAGCACATCGAATATGCGGGTGTACACTCAGGTGACGCCACCATCCAGTTCCCACCGCAGAAACTCTATGTGGAGACCATGAGGCGCATACGTAAAATCTCGCGTCAGATTGCAGCCGCCCTTGAAATCTCCGGTCCGTTCAACATTCAGTTCCTGGCCAAGAACAACGACATAAAGGTAATCGAATGTAACCTCCGCGCATCGCGAAGCTTCCCATTCGTGTCAAAGGTGCTTAAAATCAACTTCATCGACCTTGCCACACGCGTGATGCTCGGATTGCCGGTTGAGAAGCTCTCGAAAAACGCGTTTGACCTTGACTATGTCGGCATCAAAGCCTCACAGTTCAGCTTCTCACGCCTCCAAGGCGCCGACCCTGTTCTCGGTGTCGACATGGCGTCGACAGGCGAAGTAGGATGTATCGGCAACGATTCAGCCGAGGCTCTTATCAAGGCCATGATTTCAGTCGGCAACCGTGTACCTAAAAAGGCGGTACTCATGTCAACAGGCACCGCAAAACAGAAAGCGGAAATGCTTGACGCGGCACACGAGCTGGCCAACCGTGGCTATACAATCTATGCCACCGGGGGCACACACAGTTACCTGAACGACAACGGCATACCCGCCATCCGTGTATACTGGCCCTCACAGCCCGACATGCAACCCCAGGCCATCGAACTCCTCCACGACCATCTCGTGGATATGGTGGTGAACATTCCCAAAAACTTCACCACTACCGAGCTGACCAATGGTTACAAGATCCGCCGCGCCGCCATCGACCTCAACATCCCGCTGCTCACCAATGCCCGACTTGCTTCAGCATATATCGATGCATTCACCACCCATCCGGTCGACGACATCGAAATCAAGAGCTGGGATGAATACTAATGCTTGATTAAATAATTTTCAGTTAATAATTTACAATTGATTATTGCAAAGCCCGATAGATTTTGTAAATTTGCAACTCCAAAAGATACAAATTTCGACATCAAACTCTCAATTTAACAACATACAACACTATGAAAATTGAAAAAATTATCGGTCGTGAAGTCCTTGACTCACGCGGCAATCCCACCGTTGAAGTAGACGTAATCCTTGAATCAGGCGCACGTGGCCGTGCATCTGTTCCCTCCGGTGCTTCTACCGGCGTAAACGAAGCTCTCGAGCTCCGCGACGGTGACAAGAACCGCTACATGGGCAAAGGCGTGCAGAAGGCTGTAGCCAACGTAAACGGCCCCATCGCCAACGCACTCGTAGGCATGAGCGCACTTGACCAGATCAAGATCGACGAAACTATGATTGCTCTTGACGGCACTGACACCAAGTCAAACCTTGGCGCTAACGCCATCCTCGGTGTATCTCTCGCCGTAGCAAAGGCTGCTGCTGACTATCTCGATCTTCCCCTCTACAAATATATCGGTGGCTGCAACAGCTACGTGCTCCCCGTCCCCATGATGAACATCATCAACGGTGGTGCTCACTCTGATGCTCCCATCTGCTTCCAGGAATTCATGATCCGCCCCATCGGCGCATGCTGCTTCAAGGAAGGCATCCGCATGGGTACTGAGGTATTCCACAACCTCAAGAAGGTGCTCCACGACCGCGGTCTCTCTACTGCAGTAGGTGACGAAGGTGGTTTCGCTCCCGCCCTCAACGGCACTGAAGATGCCCTCAACGTTATCATCAAGGCTATCGAAGCTGCCGGCTATGTTCCCGGCAAGGACGTGACTATCGGTCTTGACTGCGCTTCTTCTGAATTCTACAAGGATGGTCGTTATGACTATACTTGGAAGCAGGGTGCCGACGCTCCCAAATACACTTCTGAAGAGCAGGCTAAATACCTCCAGGAACTCGTTGAAGCTTATCCTATCGACTCAATCGAGGACGGTATGGCAGAAGGTGACTGGGAAGGCTGGAAGATTCTTACCGACCTCATCGGCAACCGTTGCCAGCTCGTCGGTGACGACCTCTTCGTAACCAACGTTAAGTACCTCGAAAAGGGTATCGAACTCGGCTGCGCTAACTCTATCCTCGTTAAGGTTAACCAGATCGGTTCACTCACCGAAACTCTCCGTGCTGTTGAGCTCGCTCAGCGCAACGGCTACACCGCAGTCATCTCTCACCGCTCTGGTGAAACTGAAGATGCCACTATCGCCGACATCGCAGTTGCTACCAACGCCGGTCAGATCAAGACTGGTTCAGCAAGCCGCTCTGACCGTATGGCCAAGTACAACCAGCTCCTCCGCATCCAGGAAGAACTTGGTGATGCTGCCAAATATGGTTATGGCAAAAAGACCAAAATGCCCCAGGCATAAATTGACAGACAGGTCAGGATGTCAGATTCAACTCTGACTCCTGCCCTCTTCCACCTATAATATTAAAGCCGTGATGTGTCAGTGACGCATCACGGCTTTAATATTATCCGGATGATGATTTATCATCTATTTCTTCAGTAGCTCAATGAGCTGCTCTCCGGCATTCTTAGTGTTGACCTTCGTTATTATATGGGTAATGAAATGGTTGGCATCAGTGACAAAGGTAGTTCGGACGGTGCCCATGTACTCACGTCCGGCCATTTTCTTTTTCTGCCATACTCCAAAGGCCTGATTCACCTCGGTGGTCGGATCGGAAAGCAGAAGGAATGGCAACGAATACTTGTCGGCAAATTTAACATGGCTCGCCACAGAATCCTTGCTGATACCGATGACCTCATATCCCATGGCCTTAAGCTCGGCATTGAAATCACGGATAGAACAGGCCTCAGCCGTACAACCCGGGGTATTATCCTTGGGATAGAAATATATTATCAGGGGCTTACCGGGAAAATCCTCACTTCTCACCTCGCCTCCCTTATCGTTAAGGCCCAGGAGTTCTGGTATTTTTTCACCTACATTCATAATTGTTTATTTTTTAGAATTGGATTATAATTTGCAGTAAAGTTAGCAATTCTTATTTAATCATCAACGCCTAAATTCACAAAACTGTTTGACTGTAATTTCTAAAAGCCATCATGCGGCTGCTATCTTACGGATTAGCCCTTTATTGTTTGAGGTGTTTAATATAATTTGTAACTTTGCGTCATGTCATCACCTATCACTATCGTCATTCCTGTATATAATCGTGCACATACTTTGCCGCGTACGCTGCTGTCAATCCAGAAACAGACAGTGCAACCGGCCAAACTCGTGCTTGTAGACAATGGCTCGACCGACACTTCAATGCAGGTGATGACGGACTGGGCTGACACTCATCCCGACACAATTATCGTCTCAGAACAAAAACCGGGAGCCGCTGCTGCTCGCAACAGGGGGCTTCGCGAGGTTGACACTGAATTTGTAATGTTTTTCGACTCTGACGACGTAATGACGCCCACCCATGTCGAGGATTTCACCAAAGCCATAGAGGAGCACCAGGATACCGACGTGTTCGGCCGCACGATTTTCACAGAATTCCCCAACGACTTCCGCAAACGCGACTTCTTCACGGCAACACGGCCACTCTTCAACCATATCTTCAGAGGCTGCCTTTCTACACAACGTATCGTAGTCAGAACTTCACTGGTCAGGGAGGTAGGGAACTGGAATGAGGAGCTTCCCGTGTGGAACGATTTCGAACTTGGGGTAAGGTTGCTTCTGCGCGCCCGAAAAGTCCATAATCTCGGTGGAGCTCCTACTGTGATAGCTTATCACCAGGATGTATCAATCACCGGTTCCGACTTTTACAGCAAACATGGCGACTGGGAAAAATCGCTCTCTGCCATAAGAAAAACACTTGAAGAGGCCGGGCGGGAAGATATGATGAAATGGGTCGATACCAGATACATGATATTAGCAGCACACTATGAACTGGAAGCCCGCAATCAGAAGGATAAGGACAGAGCAAAAGAAATACACTCTGCCGCGGCCAATCTCATGAAACGGATACTCGAATCTTCGCCATATCCGTCAAGAATGAAACTGCTGTATCTCCACAATCTGTATTTCCGCAGACTGACATGGCTTTTAGCGAGGATGCTATTCCCGCTCTGACATTTAGTATACCACACCTAACCGAGCATGGCAGCCACACGCTTCAGCGCAGTCATGAAACGGTCGCAATCGTCAATGGTGTTGTAGACAGCAAACGAAGCCCTCACCACACCCTCTACACCAAGAGCATGCATAAGCGGTTGGGCACAGTGATGTCCAGTGCGCACGGCTATCCCCAATTTGTCAAGGAGCATACCCATGTCATAATGATGCTCATTACCTACCAAAAATGATATTATCGCGCACTTGCCGGGCGCCGTACCGAAAATCCTCATGCCTGGCACCTCCTCCATCATCCGGCGGGTAGTATATTCGAGCAGCTCATGCTCGTGGGCAGCGATGTTTTCCACCCCGAGGTTCTCCATATAGTCTATAGCCTTATGCAGAGCTGCTATGCCTACGAAATCAGGTGTCCCGGCTTCAAACTTATATGGCAGGGCGGCAAATGTGGTACGTTCAAACGAGACTGTCTCTATCATCTCTCCACCACCCTGATAAGGCGGCATCATCTCAAGCCATTTTCGCTTGCCATACAGCACGCCAACGCCAGCCGGCCCATACATTTTGTGGGCTGAGAACGCATAGAAATCTGCATCGAAATCTGTGACATCTATTTTCAGATGTGGAGCAGCTTGAGCGCCGTCAATGAGCACAGGCACCCCATGTGAATGAGCCTCTGCCACAATCTCTTTAACCGGATTTACCGTGCCAAGCACATTTGAGGCATGGCAGACAGAAACAAAGCGTGTCTTTTCACTGAAAAGAGACCTATAGACATCCAAATCCAGTTCGCCGACTGAATTGATGGGTATCACACGGATCTTGATACCTATGCGCGACTCCAGAAGTTGCCAAGGAACGATGTTCGAATGGTGTTCCATGACGGAAAGAATCACCTCGTCCCCTTCCTTGAAAAATGCACCCCCATAGGATGCGGCCACAAGATTTATAGCCTCAGTGGTACCACGTGTGAAAATCACCTCGTCAGTCGACGAAGCATTGATAAATTCCTTCACGCGTCGCCGCGTACCTTCCTGAAGTTCGGTGGCCTCCATCGAAAGTGTATGGACTCCGCGATGGACATTAGCCTTAGTGGTGGTGTAGCCACGAACCACCGCATCAACCACACAGTCAGGGGTCTGAGATGTGGCTGTGTTATCCAGATAAACCAGCTGATGTCCGTAAATCTTACGTTGCAGAATGGGATACTCCTCACGTATTTTAGCTATGTCCATATCAAATCGTAATATATGAGTCGGCTACTTTTTTACTATTTACTTCTCACGACAGGCCGAGCAATCGCCCAACGAGCCGGAAAAACGTCGGTCAACGAGGTGACGAAGACGCTCCTGAAGCCCAGGGATGTGCACCGTATCAATCACATCCACCATGAAGGCCTGCATCAACATCGTCCTGGCTTCCTGCTCCGGAATACCTCTTGTACGCATATAGAAAAGAGCATCATTATCCAACTGGCCTGTTGTGGCTCCATGCGAGCATTTCACGTCGTCGTTATATATCTCCAGCTGTGGTTTGCAATGCATACGTGCCTGTGTAGAGGCAAGAACATTGCGGTTGCTCTGATAAGCTTCGGTATACTGCGCACCGGGGGCAACAAGGATGCTGCCTTCAAACGCACCGGTAGCCTCGTCGTCAAGCACATACTTGAACAGCTGATTGCTGCGGCAATGCGGAGAGCGGTGGTTGATAGCCGAATCGTTGTCGATATGCATCTTCTCTGACCCAATCGCCATGCCAGCCAAGTTAGTCTCGCAATGTTCACCCAGGAGATCGATTTCAAAGTCATTACGAGTATTTCCGCAGGTGAGAGTAGTAGAGTTAAACGTGACATTAGAGTGCGATTGTTGCGCGATATACATGCGAGAATAACGCGATGTCTTAGCCGATGACTCTTCGATGGCACAACCCTCGAAGTGCGCACCCTTGCCGACAACTACCTCAACAACCTGCGAAGCAAGGTAGGCATTCTCTTTATCCTGAGTGTGATCGCACACCAAAAGCTGCAGTTCAGCCCCTTCCTCCAACACCACAAGTACACGGCGGAAAGCCAACATTGGAATCGGCGCAGAGAATATGTTGACTAACTGCAACGGACGCTCCACACGCACGTTGCGCGGCACATAGATAAACACACCATCCTGCGCGAGCAAGGTGTTCAATGCCACACCCGGGTCGGAAAGCGGAGCTATCGAACCGTAATACTTCTTGACAAGCTCCGGACAACGCTCCTGAGCCCACCGCAATGATGTGAACATGACCCCATCAGGGAGTTTTGACTCCAACATGGAGGCCGGATGGAATGAGTCGTTGAGGACAAAACCCAGCAACGTGGAGATGGTAGGAACGTCACACTTAAACGTCCCTGCCACATCGACAGGTATGTTCATGCGTGCGATATTCACCCCATAGTCAGGGGCAAACATATCATCAATCGACGTCTTCTCAAATCCTTCCGTACTGCGTGTCGGCAGATGCGCGCCATCCAAAGCGCGGAAAGCAGCATCCCGCAAATCGTTCATCACCGGAGCCGAACCGGCGTCGATTGCCTCACGGTTCTCCTCGTAGAGCTTTATATATTGTAGAAGCGAGTTGTTCATATCCTGCTTATTCGTTCTCCTCCTTAATCCAATCGTAACCCTTCTCCTCCAGTTCAAGAGCCAGCTCGGGACCTCCAGTCTTTACTATGCGGCCCTTATAGAGGATATGCACGAAGTCGGGGCGGATATAGTCAAGGAGACGCTGATAGTGAGTGATCACGATTGTGGCGTTCTTGTCGGTCTTGAGCTTGTTGACACCACCGGCCACAACTCTGAGCGCATCGATGTCAAGGCCTGAATCCGTCTCATCAAGAATAGCGAGACGAGGCTCGAGCACTGCCATCTGGAAAATCTCGTTGCGTTTCTTTTCGCCACCCGAAAAACCTTCGTTGACAGAACGAGAGGCCAACTTATTGTCAAGTTCAACAATGGCACGTTTCTGACGCATCATTTTCAGGAATTCGCTTGCGCTTAGTGGCTCCTCGTTGAAATATTTACGCTTGGCATTAACTGCAGCACGCATGAAATTCACCATCGATACACCCGGGATTTCCACCGGATATTGGAATGAAAGGAAAAGCCCTTCATGGCTACGGTCCTCCGGGGGAAGGTCAAGCAGATTCACACCATGCAGCTTTGCCACACCTTCGGTGACGGTATAGGCAGGATTTCCGGCCAATACGCCAGAAAATGTACTCTTGCCCGACCCATTAGGGCCCATGATAGCATGAACCTCACCCTCATTGACAGTGAGATTGACTCCTTTAAGTATCTCCTTGCCATCGACCGACGCACGAAGATCACGCACTTCTAATAATCTGTTGCTCATTTAAGGAACGTTTTTACGCTTTTTGCAATTTTGACGCGAAATTACTGATTTTATCTCATCTACCCAAACATTTTGGCAACGAGTTTAGTTTTCGCCACATATTCCCTTTTCATCAGTCGCCATGTGGAAAATCAGCCATCGGACCATTATGTTTATACGGAATTATAAACCAATAACAAGCCTATTTTTCCTAAAAATCACTTTTAGATGAATTTTTATGACAAATTACTTGCATAGTATCGGCAAACCGCCTAACTTTGCACTCGCAATCGGGAAATACTGATATGCACCTCTAAACTTGGTGTGGTAGTTCAGCTGGTTAGAATACCTGCCTGTCACGCAGGGGGTCGCGGGTTCGAGTCCCGTCCATACCGCTGAGGAGAGAGGAGAATGAGTAACTGTTTATTCCTTCGGGAATTACATTACTCATTCTTTTTTTTATTTCCACGTCCCACAACCATGAGCAAAATCGAAAAAGAAAAGCGTGTAGTTGAGATGATGATACGGATATATTGCCGTCATGGGGGAACACAACTCCCAACTATGCCCATCATGTGTGGAACTCCTCGAATATGCTCATCAGCGACTTTCGCGATGCCCATTCGGTGATGAGAAGAAAAGTTGCCGCAAATGCCCGATACATTGCTACAATCCGCAGATGGCAGCAAGAATCAGAACCGTTATGAAATACTCAGGGCCAAGGATGGTGCTCTATTATCCACACCATGCCCTGGCCCATTGGTTATCCGAATTACGCAAATAGCGTCCTGCCTACCAGACGAAAGTGTTAAATGAATGAGGTTGCAATGTGACATTCAGCGACTTCTTACCGGCGTTGATGCACACCTCTTTGGCCGTATCCTCAAAACACCCAGCCACTACCACATGGTTCCCTTCAGGTGTGACATAGGCCAAGGCCATCACATTGCTGTCGGCGGTACGTGGGGCATATCCCACCATCTTGCTGCCCGGTGCCACGTAGCGCGTGAAGTGCTTAACGGCGAAATATTCCGGAGTGTAGCGGAATGTTCTCGTCTCAGGGTCTACCTCAATCAATGCATTCTGCTTCCATCCCCAGTTGCTCTTACCCTCTTTAGGCAAGATAAAATTCCAGTTGTACCATTCGTCAACCCCATTGCCCATATTGTCGGAGATGAGGAAGAATGTGTGCTCACCGGCCTTCCAGTCCATCGAGCCGTTGCCACATTCACTTTCCGAACAAATATAACTGTAGTGAGGATATTGACGGCGTATATCGGGCAATATCTCCCTGCCTTCCCATTGGAAAGCTATACCATCGATGCTTTTCCTAAGCCCTTCATCCGAAAGTATGCGCTCCACGTAATCGAGACGGTTGGTATTGAAGGTGCCGAGATAGAGTTTCACTTCGGGATGGCGTGAGCGCAACGTGGGCGCGAGATAATCACGGTTAAATCGCACCGTGCCATCAGCCGTCCATGCACATCCGGGATATAACGTGTAGCTGTAAGCTTCATTCTGGTATATCACCATGTCAATAGGCACACCCTGCTCGGCATACGCGTCAATGAATTTGCAGAAATAATTGGCATAGGCCTGAAGGTAACGCGGATCCTGTATGAAGTAATCCTGAGTGGCCAGACGACGTGGGAATTCCCCTTTTCGCTCGGCATGCAATTTCACATCATCATCATCCATTCCCTCAGCAGGACTGAAAAGCAGGTAATCAATCCGAGGATCTGCAGTGTCCTTACCGCGGCTTATCACAGGGTAATTATTGTTGATTTTCATCCAACTCGGAGGGCTCCATGGCGAAATCCAGAACCCAAGGTCAGGATTATACTTTTGTGCCGCCCTGATAAGGGGTATTATGGATGTCTTGTCACGGTCAATGTTGAAATAACGCAGTTCAAGATCGCCCTGCACCTCATCACAGCTATACCAGGAGCGTCCATAGTCATTACAGTTCATCGATATGCGCCCACGCGTGAACCTCAGGTCTCCGTCGGGGGCAAACAGCGCATGCATTATCTCATCCTGCTCATCGCGGGTAAGCATCAGGAACGCGTCCCAGTCAAGTTCGTTGAAGGTTGTTCCCCAGGCTTTAAGTTCCACTCCGTCCGACGCGTCACCCATGCTGAGTGTCGGAGACTGACACTGCCGCGAACCCATCTTCAGGCGTTGTTCGTGCCATACATCGTTTTCTGTCGTGGAAATCCATTTCACTGTCTGTGCCTGCATAAAAGATGCCGACGAAAGACCAAGGATGGCCATATAGAGCTTAAGTCTCTGCATAAGTCATGGTAGATTTAGAGGTTACTATTAATGTTATACGATCAAAGCTAATCTCACACTCAATCTTTTTAACATTTAATAAATAACGAATATCCTCCCGATTTCGTATCTTTGTTCATCCTTAATCACCAATAATTCATGACACAGACCATCAGATCATCCATCATCTTACTGGCAATCATTGCTGCCGGGATAGCTACATCATGTAAATCCCACAAGGTTGCCACAGCCACTGAGCCGGCAAAACCACATTACTACCACTACGCGGACGGACATTTCTTCTATTCGTGGCCTAATATCAGCAGCTCTGAGCTATCCTTATACACCTTGCAGGATGGAAAAGCAAAAGTGTTTATCCACACGCTTCCTGACAGTGTGTCTATGCCGGATGAGCTACTCGCCACAGCCCTGCTACCCGACACCCTGTCATTCATCGACGAGTTCAACAGTTACTACTCCCGCCACAAAGCCATGAAGGACTTCAGGAGCAACGGTAAGGAGATGGCGGTAGGCTCACCCTTCCCTGCCTTCAGCCAGACCGATACCGACGGCCGACACTGGAACAACGACTCACTGCGGGGCAAGGTAGCGGTGTTCAATCTTTGGTTCACCGGGTGTGGGCCATGCTTGAAAGAGATGCCTGAACTGTCAAAATGGCGCGAAGAGTTTCCTGAGGTCAATTTCCTGGCCGTGAACTACGAAGCGGCTGAAGAAGCCGTCCCGGTGGCGCAGAAACGAGGCTTCACATGGCATCAGCTCGACGGCGACTCCCCCATCCACTCGTGGCTTCCATCCTATTCCCCTTATCCCACGACTATCATCGTGAATCCGGAAGGAATCATAACCATGATAGCGCATGGAGCATCTGAACAGACCCACCTCAATCTGGTCAACGAGATACGCCGACTTGACGAGGGTCGCAAGTCGGGAGATGTAAAGCCATACGCCAATTTCAGCCAATGGATGACGCTCTCGGAGATTAAACGAGTGCCACAAAGCTACCTACTTGACTTCTCGACACGCCCCAAATGGAGCTATGTGATGGGCATTGAGCTTGAGGCCATGCTTGACACATACTTCCGCTATGGCGACGATCACATAAAATATTATTGTGTTGCCTATACCGACACGATGATCAATCAGGACGGCACTATCAGAAACTACAAACTCGAGGATTACAATCTCGACAATGTGCGCACAGGGCACTTCGTAGCCAGAATGTATGATTACTTCCGCGACGAAAAGGAACTTAAAGCCATGCAGACCCTTATGCGCCAACTTGCCGAGCAACCACGAACCAAGGAGGGTGTCTACTGGCACAAAGCCATCTACGCCTACCAGGTGTGGCTTGACGGTATCTTCATGGGGCTCCCCTACCGTGTGCTGACAGCGTCAATGCTTTATAGTCCCGATGATGCCAAACCAATCTATGACGATGCAGTCGACCAGGTGAAAAAGACCTATGAACGCACCCTCGACCCCGCCACCGGACTTAACCGCCACGCATGGGACGAGAACCGCGACATGTTCTGGAGCGACGACACCACAGGGCTCTCGCAACACTGCTGGGGCCGTGCACAGGGCTGGTATGCGATGGCGCTCATTGAAATCCTTGACGCACTACCCGATGACTACCAACGCAAAGGCGAAGTGGTGGAACTGCTGCGCAAGACCCTCGACTCAATAATCAAATGGCAGGATCCGGACACTGGTGTATGGTATCAGGTCATGGACTCTCCCGGACGTGACGGGAATTACCTGGAGTCGACCTGCTCGTCAATGTTCGCCTACACGCTTCTCAAGGCCGCCCGCAAGGGATATGTCGGCGATTCTTACCGCCAGGCAGGAATCAAGGCTTATGAAGGTATTATCGATCGTTTTATCAAAGTGAACCCCGACGGCACCATTTCGCTTACCGACTGCTGCGCAGTGGCCGGCCTCGGCCCAGGTATGAGTCCCGCTGTCAAAGCAGCCGCCCCCAAAGTAAAGGAAAACACGAAGCGTGACGGATCATACGAGTACTATCTGAGCGAACCGGTCCGCGACAATGACGCCAAAGGTGTAGGTCCGTTCATCTGGGCTTCGCTCGAGATGGAGTCACTCGGCTACCACACCGACATGATGAAGTAATCGGCATAACTGACACATACAATCAGCCCCTGCATCCGAATCGGGATACAGGGGCTGATTGTATGTGTGTGTTTATCTACCTGATATTATAATTCTTCCTTGTCTATACTTGAAAGCGCATACACATAGGCACCGATAGAAATGGCTTTTGATGCCCCGAGTTTCGACACTACTATGCCTGTGCGCTTCATCGGATCATAAGTCACCGTCTCATCACTTCCGTACACAGGAATTTGCCGTGAGTCGCCCACCACAAACTTAGCAAACTCTAACTCATCGTCAAGGTCGAACACACGCATCTGCACACGCTGTACAGTCTCGCCGGTCATGGTCTGCAATGACGAACGCAACTCCTTGAGAAGTGCCGGTTTTATATATTTTATCGCACCTGTCAGCCCACCTCCAAGCACAATCAAAGAGTCGGTCAATGTCACGGCTGTGGCAAACGCATCGCCGGCAATCTCGCCAAACATCTCAAATGCCTTGCGGGCAGCCTCGGCATCCCCTTCCTTCTCACCTTCGGCTATCAGGAAGATATCGTAGGGAGTAAAGTCATGCTCCGGATTACCGGTAAGCTTTCCATACTCGCGCTTGATGGCGCGGATAGAAGCTCCTTCCTCAACTATAATTTCGCGGAGTCTCTTGTTTGGCAAGCAGAATGTCTCCACACACGAATTATTGCCAAGGTTAAGCTCTCCGTTAATCACCGATCCTATCCCAAGGCCGGTGCCGAAAGTGTAACCCAGCAGATTTGAATACTGGCGTGAACCACCCAGCTCCTTAATCCTGCGGTTGAGATCAGGAAGAGCACCCCCGGCAGCCTCACCAAATGCAAAGAGGTCGCCATCGTTATTTATGAAAACCGGTAATCCGAAATGGCGGCTAAGGAACGGCCCCAGGGCCACCCCGTCGCGGAACGAGGGGAAGTTAGGGAGGTAGCCCCCTATGATGCCGGCACGATAATCAGCCGGCCCCGGAAAGGCGAAACTTATCGCCACCGGTTTCTCTGTCAGTTTACCTATCACCTCCTCAAAACCCTTGACCATAGTTGAAAGACAAAGGTCAAGATCATGGGAATTAGAGGGATATGTCACAGGTTCGACTATAAAATCATAGCCGCGCATGGCACTGAACACAAAGTTTGTCCCCCCGGCATCGAGGGTGATGACTATTCGGTTATCACTCTTATACATGGTATTTTATCTGTTATTGTTTTTCGTTACTACAATTCATATCCGTTGCGGGACCAAAGATATAAAATATATACGCACCATGCACCCCTTCTACTCAAAATCATTTACTATTTAAATGATATTTTCACATTATTTGTGGAAATGCGTGTCCGTAACCCCTTGACAACCGCTCAATTATTTTGTACATTTGTCTTAACAAACACGCCGCACATCCAGTCACGCTGTGACTACCCATTAAGCCAATACTACCACCCGACTAATCATCTGCGACTATGAAACTCAAACGAATCTTTATTTTATCACTCGCTGTCCCTGCCCTTATCACTTGCGGATGCAAACCTAAGGAAGAAAAAGAAATCCCGGTGCTGTCCGAACTCAAGGATATGCAGAGACTTGTGCTTGCCGAAATGTCACTCAACAAAGTCGGCACTATCGATGATGCCAATACAAAAGGAATAGAGGCCATAATCAATGGGCTGAAAGTGGGTAAACGCATCGGAGTCTATTCCTACAACACATATCTTGAAGCCTATATCGACTTGTCAAAGCTCCGTGATGACGACGTGAAGATTGATGACTCACGTCATCTCGTCACCCTCACACTCCCGGCGGTGGAGACTGCTTACTTAGGACGTGACGCCGAGTTTAAGGAAGAGCATTACCGTGTGACCGGCCTGCGGAGCGACATCACACCGTCCGAGAGAGCGAGGCTAAAAGAGTTGATGTGTGAATCGCTCAAGGAGGATGTCACCTCCAACACCGAGTTAAGAAAGATGCTCATAGAGGAGGCACAAGGAAAAGCCCGCAGCTATTTCACCATACTTCTCCGCAACTGGGGTTATGACTCCGAAATTTTATTCAGGGATTGATAAAACGACCCACCTATTTAACACGCTCATACACACAACATGAAACGAATTCTGCTCATCATACTTCTGGCAGCCGCGGTGGTCGGGCTATCACACTATGCCTTTTTCCGCACCGAAACCAAACCCGAATTTGACGAAGCCCGCCTTGACGAGGTAAGGGAAATGGTCAAACTATGCTCCATGAAAATATGCGACGAGGTGGCCATAAAGGACTCTATCAACGGTAAATGGATATTCGCCAAAGCAAAAGTCAACGGCTATATCCGATTTGACATCGAACAGCTTGACTATGAGGTCAGAAATGACACCATTTTCATGAAACTTCCCCCTGAAGAGGTGGAAATATACGAGTCAACAGAGCCTGGCGCTTACCAAGTGTTCGACACCTGGGATAATTCGCTTCTCAGCCGAAGGAAAATGACAGCTACAGAGGAAAACATATTGAAAAGAAGAATGGCCGACCGCTACCGGTCAGCCATATATCAGAAAGGTTACGTGAAGCGGGCCCGCGGCTCTGCCATCACAACCTTACAAACTCTTTTCGGGCATTTGAAGCAGCCGATAGTAATTATCGACGATGCTCAATGATAAGTGACTCTCAGGGGTCTCTGTATGGCCGCAGCAAAACCTGACAAGAGGTCATTCCACTCAGCCATGTTTTCCACATCGGCTTTGTCCCATGCAAATCCCCAGTAATAACCGAGGGTATCGGAGGGTGACACTGTGGTGTAGGCAAGGATATGTCCTGAAGCCTCTGCCACGCTGTCGGCCCCGACAGGGAGCACGACACCTAAAAGAGCCTTGCCATTGTCAGGGCCTTGTGTAGGGTCGGAATATGCAATCAGACCATTTGCCTTATCCATGACAGCCTCCGAGTCATCCCGCCGGGGAAAACCAGTGGCAATCCGCTTGGCTTCCGAAAGGCCGTCATACCATACCTTGCAATAGTTGAGATGGCTTCCTGCGTTCAACGATATGATGCGATGCTCTACGACTGCGCTATCACTACCTATGGCAACCGGTGCAAACTGCATTTTGACAGTAAAACGCAGAGGTCCATTGTCAAGTACCTCGGCTTTCTCATAGCACCATGGGAAGCATAGTGAATCACTTTCCACAATCGCCGCTACACCATCACCCAATGTGGGACCTACAGCATAGCAATCCATCCCAAGGCCATGGTCTATATGATAGGATATCGAATTGACAAATTCATCGGCCAATGCAGGGTCAATCCTCCTAAGAGAATCGGCCTTCTGCCAGGTAGCCGGATCTGTCTCCGGACCGTATAGAGCTTCGAGAATCTGATCGGGGGTGGGATGCTTGAAGAAAATATCATAACCGAAAGCTTTCTCTCCCTTGGCCTGTGTGGCCGGGCCGTAAACTCTGAACCCCACCAGTTCATTTTCCCAAGCAATATCGTCAGCTCGTTCTGGATAAACCCGGCCACCGGTAAGCCGGCTATATGCTCTGAGCGTGTCAGACGCGAGCACCGTATAGGTTGCCGTGGCCCCTGACGCGACATCAGCTCTGAATATCAGCTGTCCGTCATGAGTCAGTTGGGAAGGAATCTCGTTACCTTCATGATCGGTGACATAACAGTAGCGGCTGCCAAGCAGTGCGAGCACCGAATCGGCCGGCAGACTTACCATCTCGCCACTTCTCGCAAATTCCGTTTCATTTTCCAACGAAATTGTCACCTCGTGACCGCTCTTACATCCTATGAGCAATGCAGATGCGGCGCAGAGAAGAAGAAAACGTTTCATCTCTATATTTTTTAGTGCAGTTTGTCCAAATATATCAGTATTATGCCACAAAGTTACTCAATCTCACAGAGTGGCAAGCACATCATTGGCCTGATTGAGTTTTTTGAGACGCAGCAGAGCCTCGAGGTAATAGTAGTCAGCATAGATGATTGACGCGTCTATTTCCGAACCGGCCGGCATGTGGCCCACCGAGTGGTCAAGGAATGAGGCTCGTTTGTCGCCCGAACGATAGCTGTCGCTACTGAGCGACGTCAGCATTTTCACAGCTGCATTCTTATAAGTATCCCGCAGCTCTCCTTGGCAATATCCCTGGAGTTCAAGCAAAGCCGAAGCCACCACTCCTGCCGCGGAGGCATCGCGTGGAGCATTGGGGATGGACGGATCATCAAAGTCCCAATAAGGCACATAGTCCTCAGGAAGACGATTGAGATAGACATCAGTCACCTTGCATGCGAAATCAAGGAATTTCGGGTCACGAGTCTCGCGATACACCATGGTATAACCATAGATAGCCCAAGCCTGACCGCGGGCCCACATCGAGTCATCGGCATAACCCTGGTGGGTCATTCCCTTGAGGAACGCACCGGTCTCCGGATCATAGACAGCCACATGATAGCATGAGTAATCGGGGCGGAAATGATGAGCCATGGTTGTCTCCGCATGCTTGACAGCAATGTCATACAGGCGATGGTCTCCGCCATTCTTAGCAGCCCAAAAGAGCATCTCAAGGTTGATCATATTATCCATGATGGTGTTGTGACCGCCAAGCATCTCCACATTTCTGGGCCATGAAAGGATGGTCCCGACATTTGGATTATAAAGGGTTGCGAGGGTGTCGGCTGTTGCGAGAATCACCTCCTTGAACTTGGGGTTCTGGGTCAAGCGGTAGCCGTTGCCGTAACTACAGAACATCAAGAATCCTAAGTCATGGTCAAACGCAGGTGTTTTTGACAAGTACTCAAGCGACGATGTGAATTTCTCAGCCTCACTGCGGATGTTTTCATCGCCTGTCACCTCATATTCATACCATAGCACCCCAGGCCAGAAACCGGCACACCATTCATCGCAAGTAGTTTTACGGCAATGCCACACAGAGTCGGTCGATGCTATGTTTCGCGGCATCATGGTATAGTCCATACTGTCACGGCCAAGCTGCCGGAGCGTACGGTCAATCTGATTGCCACAATATTCCAACGCTTCGTTCACATCGAGAGTCTCCGCGGTAGACGCGACACACGATGCCAAGAGAAGCGAGCCTGCTATGATACCTAAAAATCGCATATCCAAATTAAGAATGTGTTAAAAACAGATGTTAAGACCAGAGGTCTATCTCATGGATGTATTTTGGTGATTAATTTATTTCAAATCAAGGTCACTGCTTATCACGTCAATCCAACCTCGGTCATTCGCTGAAGCAGGAGTGATGCTGTAGAAACCGATTTTTGCTCCAATCCATTTACCGGCGCGGGCCGTAAACCGACCACACTCTTTGAATTTCTTACCATCGAGGCTATAGGCAAAACGGCACTCGCCACCTTTGCCGACAGTCACGCGGAAACAGATGTCGCACTCAAGATTGGGATAGAGTCCGGCGGCATACACGCGTGTAGGGCTGACAGTCCCCACTTCGGCCACAACCTCAGCACTTCCCTGTTCGGCATCCTTACAAGTCACGAATTGCAGCACAAACTCATCGCCGCGCTTCGTCAATCCAAGCCTTGCATAATCCCATCCCATGACGATGACACCCGACGACACCCCATCAGAAGTGGATTTTGCCGACACGCGCACCTTGGAAACCACAGAGAATTCCTCGGCCGGGAATTTCTGAAGCCATAGATTCGGCACCTCCCAAAGATTCACAAAACCATCAGACAATTTGTTACCGTAGAGGCGCATCAGTCCATCCGGGATAGGGAATCCGAAAAAGTCATTATAATTACCGTGCCACTGATAAAGCATAGTGGGATTGGGGGAATGTTCCAGCGGTAAATCGCCCATAGATGAGGTGGCGGCAAGCGGCTTCTTCCATTTCCTCACCGCGTCACCACAACCGTCGCCATCGACATCATTCCCTATTACAGGCCAGCCGTCTCGCCAAGCCATGGGGTTGAGATGTATGACACGGCCATAGGCCTCCCGGTCCTGGAAATGGATAAACCAGTCCTCCCCTGCCGCAGTCCTGACCCAACCACCCTGGTGAGGGCCGTTGATGTCGGAATCACCCTGGGCCATGACTATCTTTGTCTCGTAAGGACCATAAATATCTTTGGAGCGCATCACAAGCTGCCACCCGGTCTCCACTCCGCCGGCAGGTGCAAAAATATAATAGTAACCGTCATGTCGATAGAGCTTAGGGCCCTCTACCGTATGGTTCACACCATCATTTCCGTCAAAAACAATCCTGGGCGCAGAAATCACCTTTGTGCCGTCGGCACTCATCTCGCTCACAGTTATCACGCTGTTGAAACCGGCGCGTGAGGCAGCCCATCCGTTGGCAAGATAAGCCTTGCCATTCTCATCCCACAGAGGAGTCGGGTCAATGAGTCCCTTCCCGCCCTTCACGAGCACAGGCTCGCTCCAGGCCCCCTCGGGATCAATGGTCTTTATCATAAAGATACCGAAATCCGGGTCGCCCCAATAGATGTAATATTCTCCGTTATGGAAACGGATACATGGAGCCCACACGCCTTTGCCATGGCGAGGTGCCTCTCCGTAAAAACCGGTAGGCGTCACGGCAGGAAGCGCATAATTGACGAGCACCCAATTGACAAGATCGGTCGATTTCAGAATCGGCAGTCCCGGCACACATTGGAAGCTCGATGCTGTCATATAGAAAGACTCGCCGTCGGGCGCAGCCACGACATCCGGGTCAGAATAGTCGGCATGTATGATGGGATTGATATATTCTTTCCCGGTGAGATTACACGGATTCGACACGAATTGCCCTACGGTTGCCATCCCGGCGACCGTAGAACATATCAGTATCGAAAATAGTAACATTCGTTTCATACCAAATTAATTATGATTTCGTCATGAAAACCTTAAAATGAATCTGCTTTCTAAATTATTTCCAAGCTTATAATTTAGCCTAAAAATCTTTCTTACCTTGAAAGTGTCACCTATTACCTTAATCTTACCTATATTAACTTATACCATTCTTCATTTTAGAATCCAAATTCTTCAATGAGTCATTTTACATCCTATAATACGTCTGCCTGATGGCCTCCACTCAATCAGCGGTAAATCTTATTGCGACACCGCCGCGAGGCATAAGATTGAATTTAAGTATATCCTTGGATGTCACCTTTTTGGAGGTAATCCGCACATGAGTTTTGGTTTTCACCTTCTCACCGCCGTCGGTATAGATTTCGGCATTATATTTCTTCCCGGCATCAAGGAATGAGAGGGGTATCTCAACCTCGCCGCCATAATTGTTGGCCAGGGCAGCAGCCCACCACACATCTCCTTTACGGCGAGCCATGGTTATCCCCTTGCCGGGATATCCGTCGATTACCTTAGTGTCATCGAAAGTAGTTTCCAGATCCTCAAACCACTTGATTTCAGGCTCTCCCTCATAGAGTGTGGGATTGTCATACCAAAAAATGGTCTGCAATGGACTATAGAACACCAATGAAGCAGCAAGCTGGTGAGCATGTGTGTTTTTAAGACGCTTGTCATAATAGCAGATTGTATAGTCAGCTGCACCGTTGAGCATGCGGGTAAACGGCAGCGTGACATTGTGGGTAGCATCCGGGAATTCCTCATTTCCACAGATACCCTCCTGGGTCAGCAGATTAGGATATGTTCTGGAGAAGCCGGAAGGACGGAACTCATCATGGATATTCATCATGAGATGATTTGCGGCAGCCTTGCGAACCATATCGTGCAGCCACGTGGCCCAACGATGTGATGCATATTGCACAAAGCCCGACTTGACACCGGCCACACCCCAACTACGCAACAGAGGGAACAATTCATCCATCTGCTTCATCAGCGCATGCTGGTTGACATAAAGCCAGATCCCTACCCCCTTTTCGCGGCCGTAATCTATCACCCGCTGCATGTCCACCTTATCGACGACCTTTGTGGCATCGCCATCGTGGCTTGTACATGGCATGTACCATTGCCAGTCATAAAGCATGTAAGGTATGTTGTGCTCGGCGCAGAAATCAATAGTCTTCAATCCCATTTCGGTCGAGATGGCCGAACGCATGATTTTACCTGGTTTCACCCAGTCAAAATCATCTGTCGCCTCGGGGTTTAGATTATTGACAATATCATTATTCTCAATGAGTTCTCCAGGAGTATCGGCTGTCATTATAATCTTCCACGGTGTGGCATAATATGTCACTATATCAACAGGCGAATACATCACTGATGTCAAAGTGTTGGCCTTGTCATCGCGCGCCACGAGTTTTGTCAAGCACCAGTCATCCACATCGGCATCAAGCAGCGCAACCCAACGTCCCCCCGGAAGCTCAAGGGTCAAAGCCCGCTCCACCGGACGGAGAATGCTGTCGACAGGGGTATAATCAAATGTCGCTTGCGCCCATTTCTCGCTCCATGCCATGGTGCCGGCGGGAAAAGTGTAATCTGTAAGATCCGTGACTACTTTGTGGAATATCGCCGCCGGATGCTCCGGGAAAAAATATCTGAAAGCTATCCCCTCATCATAAGCCCTCACCTCGACATCCAGACGATAGTCACTTTTATCCTTACGTGACATGTGGAGTGTAGCCGAATTGTAGCGGTCGGTCACAGCTGAACGTTCGCCATACTTGGGATGCCACACCGAATCAACAGGGGCATGATAGGTCACACTGTCCACAACAAGCATATCCATCCAGCAGGCGGGTTGCTTAAGATCGCGTTTACCAAGGGCCATTTCCCAAGCCCAGTTATCCACATCGAGACCGGCGCGTGACGGAAGCACAACGTCATCACCGTCGACCGACACTGAGTATGTAAGCTCATTACCTTGTTTGGAGAATACAGTCTTGTTCCTGCCGTCGGGTGAGGTCAGGACCAGTTCAGATGACATGTTGGCCAACGCTGATGAAGCGGTTAACAACATCGCTAATACTACGGCTTTTTTCATTGCAATTCTAAGTTAAGGATTGTATGATTGATGGATTCTATTTTTTCTTATTCTTATCTGTGTCATCTATATCCCAATATACCACGTACCGGCAACGGTGCATATCATATAATGGGCGTAATTGTCGGCCGTCGGAGGTCAGGAAATTCAGGGATGTTCCATCGCGTTTTACCACGCATTCCGGAGATGCCGAATTTAGGGATATGGCAGTCGGGAGCGATTCAGGAATTTTGTAGTCGTAGGTGTAATAATCATTCCTCACTGTTGGATCGGAGAACGGAGCCGGCTCTGCCATACCCTCCTTACCCATATCACCGGCAAGGACCACCGGACCATAGACCAAAGCGCCACGGCCAGAATCATCCGGAGCCATCTCCACGCGGAGAGTCATGGGATAGCTGACCTCTACTCTGTCACCTTTGTGCCAACGACGGTTAATCGAAATGTAGGAGGATGGCGAAGACTTCACTTTCACCTTCTTGCCATTGACCTTAACCTCAGGGGTGCCGCTCCAAGCCGGGTAGCGCAACTTGAATGTCAAGGGCGCTCCGTCACTCTCCTCCACGGTGAACGTAGAGACGGACTCTTCGGGAAACGCAGTAGTCTGGCGCAACACAAGCCCACGTTCCTGCCACCTCAACACAGATGGGATAAAAAGATTCACATACAACTCATCGGCGCTATGATAATAGATCGACTCGGCATACTTAGCATGGCTCTCAAAGCCACTGCCAACACAACACCAGAATGACTGTTCGGGGGTGCTGTAGACTTTATAAGCCCCGCTCAGAAGCGGCAGGAAGTAGCACACCATACCCGATTCGGTGTCCTGCTGCGCGAGTATATGATTATAAAGGGCTCTCTCATAGTAGTCGGCCACTGCCGGTGACGCATTCCAACAGAACAGATGGCGTGATAGTTTCAACATGTTGTAAGTGCAGCATGTCTCACCGGTGTACCCGTTGATAAACTTCGAGAACTGGGCCGGATTGAAGTAATGCTCTTTCTGGCTGCTCGAGCCGGTGACGAATGAATGATGCGCAACCATCTCATCCCAAAACAGGTTGGCAATGCCACGGCTGCGGTCATCACCTGTAAGTTCATAGTTTCTGGCTTCACCAATCACCTTTGGGATGAATGTATTGGTGTGCTTGGTCCCGAAATCGCGGCATCCATCGGCAAGCGGGTCAATCACATCATTATGGTAGAAATATCCGGCAAGTTCTTTGAAGCGGTTGTCGCCAGTAACGGCATAGAGGTTATAGAACGCCTCATTGACTCCACCGAATTCATTACGCAGCATGAGTTTGCGAGTCTCCTCGGACTGACCAATCAGTTTTCCGTATGCCCATTCGCCCATCTTTATCGCGACAGATAGAGCTTGCCGGTTATCATTGTAAAGATACTGGTCAATCAGTCCGGCAAAAATCTTGTGGAGGGTATACCAAGGTGCCCACACACTTTTACCTTTCAGATTACGGTTTATCAACTCCTCAGGGAAGGCACTCAGATAGCCGTCGCCAAGGGCATCCTGCACCTCGGCAAGTCCAGCCACCAGGCTGTCACCTTTCAGTTTAAAGATTTCCGCCCCGGTAGCTGCATACATCAAGCCGTAGGCCGAAAGCAGATGTCCGGTTGTGTGTCCGCGCAAGTCACAGTCGAGCGACTCCCAACCTCCGAGTTTTTTAACGCTCTCATAGCCACCCTCCAATCCGGCAAACACACCTGCATTGTTGCGGAAACTGTGTAGGAGCCTGTTGACCTGTATAGACGCAATCCAAGCAGAATCACGCTCGAGATTATCCCTCACTCGCCCGGGAAGCAGCCTTACATCACGGAGGTCAAAGCTCTCCACCAAGTGTGGCGCAGAAGTCTCCACACGGAGTTTCCCTTTATGTTGTCCGGGATACACCGACTGGGCACCAACCGATAGCACACCACCTATCCACAGCATAGCCGCGGATATAAATCCATATATTTTCATAAGTTAAGCGAGTTTTTTGCTATTCGTGATATTTGACTTTCACCATACCTCCGTCATTCTTAACGGCACTTTTCTTTCCGTTGACCGACATGGTTGATGGGGCGGCCTTGTACTTCATGTTGATTCTCGGCTGACCTCCCACCTGTAGGTCAAGATGCTTTCCGGCAGACTTGGCTATCACATTGAGCTTGGAAAGCGAGGAGAAATACACGTCGCCATCCCTGCGCAACGCGCTGCCATGTCCGATGAAAACTTCGGAGGGTTTGCTCATGTCGGCACCTTCAGGATAGGTGACGGCCAACATGTAGGCATCCGTGTTCCATCCATCAGCCGTAATCCATGAATTAAGGTGCATGAGACGTCCATCGGCAAGCTGGTTGATGTAAATATCGGTCACTTTTCCCTTATAGGTCACACGTAAACCGATCCAATCCTTTCCTTCACGGCGCTCTATGGCAGGCAGCTCCTTCTGTGAAGGGGTATCTTTAAGTATGACAGCTGTCACAGCCTTAACCTGGTTGGTGGTGGAGGGTAAATGGAACGAATAATACTCCTCATCACCGCTAAGATCCTCTCTGGGGCCCTGTTTTACCTCCCAATATAAGTCCTCCGGATAGTCATGCACGAAATTACTGTAAGCAAGCTGTCTCGGATAGAGCGGGCGCACTGCCACCGCTGCATCGCCATTGGTCACTTCAAGATCAAATCCACGTTTCACAGCTGTTCCCCCCGGATGCCAAAGCCATTCGAAGTGTCCGGCCTCATGACTCTGGATGTCATCAATGACGTAGATGACATTGTCAATCCATAGGAAATGGCGGAAATTGCGGTTAAGCCATTGCGACATCGGCCCGGTGCCATCGGCAAGCACATACTTTATATTGCCTCCGTCAAGCAGATTGCTCACAGAGCCGGGCAGCATAGTGCCATGATACTGCTGGTGGGTCGACTGACCTTGACCGTTGAATTTAACCACATTATGGGCATCGGTCTGAAAGAAGTAATTACGATACTCAGGTTTGCCGTAGCTGCAGTTGCCGGCATCCTTGATAATGTCGACACCCTTATGGAATATAATGAATGAGTTAGCGTCGGCATGTGAGTGATTCCACGTCATGCCCGATTTTACGGCAAGCATAGTGGCATCCTTCTGCCAGGTGTCACGCATGGTGGCCCAACCAAAATCTTTCCAAAGATGCGATGTCGGCAAATCGGGATGTTCAGGAGCTTTACTCATGTCAGGGGTGTAAAGAAATCCCATGGGGAAAGTGCGCGGGAATCCCTCACGGTGTTGTCCGGGTTCAATCTGATTCACATACCACAACACTTCAGGCGATTTCTCCCCCATGGCATAGGCAAGCAGCATCGAACTCTCACCGGTGACATTCTTATGGCTGTCACCGAAGTTAATGCTGTGAAGTTCACCTGTCCGGGGATATGCCACATGGCAGAAAAACGGAGCCAGTTTGCTCATCTGCGAAATCGGCTCAAGTTTTGCTCCCGGATGAGAATTTAACCATGCCAAGCGGAAAAGCAGGGCCTCAGTGATACCGAAACTCGCGTAATTGATGCTCTCATACATACCGCCGTCACGGTCAAAGGTGCGCGGCTTGTGCTGAATCACATCGCCGTCAAACTCAAACCATTCGGGCAACACCTCCACAAGCGCTTCAGCTCCCTTACGAGCCTCGGGAATCTCATTACTGATGGAAAGGGCAAGCAGACCGCCCATGCCGGCACATGATGTCCACCAGTTATGCCCCATAGAGTTGAGGGAGTGGATGCGGGTCGGCTCGAGAATCCAGTCGCCAAGCAGAGGCTCCACAGCAAGATCATACATCCCGCGTGCTATCTGCATACGTTCAGCCGATGTCAGGAGCGGGTAAATCACGTCATACGCCACCGCAACCTGAAAACTCCTGTGGGCCATCTGGAGTTCGCTTCGCCATGCCGGACGGCGGGCAAGCATCTCTCCGTTGCCCCACGACTTCACCTTTGACGTGGAGAGCAACACATCTTTAAGCCTGTCGGCATATCGTGAGTCATCGGTCATCATGTAGGCCAACGCCAGATATTCCAGCTTCATGATGTCAGTTTTGCCTTGAAGCTGAGCATCGGCCACTGACTTTATCTGCTCCCATGACCGCTGCATCACCGAGTCGGATTTCAATGCCGATTTGGCCGTTGAGACACGCTCAGGAGTGAAAAGCAACGATGGATGCTTGATTTTCTGTGCACACACCGCAAGTGAGCACACCAGTACCAAGGTAATAGATAAAAGGAGTTTTCGCATTGCTGGGAATAGGTTTATGTATGAGTGATGGTTTATTTAAATACTACATTTTTAACATGCTCTCCAATGAATATACGCCCCATGTCACCGGTCTTATACCATTTCGGTTTGCCAGGCATGTCATCATATATTCTCTCGCCGTTGATAACAAGGTTCTCAAATGTGATGTCGGTGACTTCGCGGCTGTCGTCATAACCGGCTATGATCGATAGCTCGGCATTCCGACCATTGTATGTGATATCCTTGAACAACACATTATGAACCCCCATCCCCGGGGCGAGGCAATATTTCTTATTGTAGAATATGCGGATGTTGAAAAGTTGGCCCTGGCGGAAATCCTCCACGCGGATGTTGTCAAACACCACATCGCGCACCAGATTGTTATCTCCGCAGCTGATGCCGAAACATCCCTGATAGTCAAGCTGTTTTTCCTGATGGTCAAGAATATCGATGTTGCGATATGCGATATTCTCTATTGTGTCAGGGTGTTCCACATTGCCGTGGAGACCTATCATGATTGGATGAGCCACATCAGCCCACAAAGTAGAGTTTTTCATCTCGATATTCTTGCAGCCACCGTTGAAACCCTTGCGTGTGGCATAGACTGTTGAACAGTCATCGCTATTTCGGCAGAAAACACCATCATAAGTCACATTATCGCTGGCAAAGACATTCATTCCGTCGCCCCAACCGTATGAACTGATTGACTTCACATTGGTGATTGTCACCGAATCGCTTTCACCCACAGGAATCTGGGTCACTATCACACCATCGGCCTCGATGTTTTTAGAGCGTTTTATATATATGCCTTCGCCGCGGCCCTCTGGATGGATTTCACCTCGGCCGAAGAATTTCACGTCATGCACACCGTCGGCAATCAACTGTCCCTTAACGCGGGCACCTCCGTCGACATAGACAGTCGCACCTGAGGGAATACGCAGGGTGTCACCGGGAAGGGTATGCACACCCGGGCCGAAATATATCAGGTTCTTTTGCTTTCTTGGATTCTTCAATGCCTTGGCCGACGGACGGTTGGCATCAAGAGGATTGGCAAAGAGATGAAGATTATGGAATATGTCGCCGTTAACCTCCACCGAGAGGTTGCGGGGCTTGTCAAGGGTAAAGCGGATAGTGTCACCGGATATTTCCGGAGTGATATCGTAAGAGAGGGGTCGGATGCGCACCATGTCGACAGGAGCGCGGTTTGCCACCACTTCAACCTCGACCTCACCGTCAAAATCAAAGTAAGCCATGGACGCAATCTCCACATGATGGCTTATGCCACGAACCTCGTCTACCTTGACCGGATAAACCGCTACCGGCGACCACCGTCCACCATCCTGACGGACATTGACAGTGAAATCCTCAATGGTAGCTAAACCTTGTCCGGCCGGATAGGTGACCAATTCAGTATGACCAGCAATACTGGCTGTCAACGCCAGCATAGAGAAGAAAATGCGATTCATGAGTTGATGTTGATTATCGGGATGTAAAGATAATAAAAAAATCAGAGTGGGCGTGTCCGACTGGCCGGGCAACCGCCCACTCTGCGACGGGGAAATATTTTTGTGATTATGCCAAGTGTTTACTGGCGATGATGCATGAGAGTAGAGAAACCAAGTTGGTCAAAACCGCCTGAAGTCGAGCCATAGTGGCCACCGCCGCCGTCAGGGCGATAACGTTCGGCAAACTCGGTGATATATGTGGCCTTAACACCATGGGCTGCACAGTAACCGGCCCATATATCCCATCCGGGACGCACGCTGCCACGGCCATCAGCCGAAATCTGAGTCATGGTTCCGCCGTTGTAGGAATATTCAGTGAAGGGCAGCGAGCTTTCAGGATATTTGAAAGAAGCATCCGACACACCGCTCTCTATACCATCCTTAAGGAGGTTGTACTTAGCCACATACTGTGCGAAAGCGATGGCACGGCCGTCCTCGAACGAGAAGAGGTCCTCACCGATATTGTAAGCCATCTGGCAGAAGGTACCTACCATAGCTGCACAGAGAGTGTTATGACCCTGGTCACGACCTGACTCGTTGCCCTGGGCGAGTTTCTCTCCGGTGCCAGAAGGATCATCGTAGACAGCAATCACACCCTTGCGCATGATGCAGCCGGGGCCATGACCTTGCTTGAAGTAGAGAATCGCCTCATTAATCATATCCTGGCTGTCGGAGAGGATACCCATAGAGAGGATGGCCGTCATCGACGCGAGGTCCCAGTTCATCCACCAGTGGTCACCGTCATTCATCTCAAGGAACTTTGAGCAGAAGGGATAGAAATAGGTGGTCATCCAATCAACCACACCCTGGAAACCTGCCGATGTGTCCCAGTTGTCATAATCACGGAGAAGTTCGGCTGCATTTGCTGCCTGATGGATCTGGAACATGATAAGATACTCGTTAGAGTCAATCACATCGTCCTTCCATTTGTCGCGGCCAAGAAGCAGACCCTTGTTGACAGCGGCCCAGTCCTCAAGAATCTTGACAGCAGTCTGTGCTGCCGCGGCATCACCGCTGAGCTGCCATTTCAATGCGAGCTGATAGGCAGCCGCGCAGTCACGGAAGAAATTGGTGTAATTGTTATGAATGCCGGGATAATACTCGTCACGGAGCCCTGCATCGTCCCAACGGCCTCCACCGTCACCCCAGTTGCCTGCATCGAGACGAGCCAGATACTTGACAGGGCTTGCGGTGTAATTGTTATTGGAGTATCCGCTTGTGAGAAGCTTCTGATAAGCCTCAGCCCAGGGTGAAGCACCGAGATGCGATTTGGTGTAGGCGATATCATCGGCTGAATGAAGCATACAGGGATGCTGAATGGTATATGTCTTGGGGTCATAGGTCTTCACCGGAGCGGGCCAAGAATCGATGTCGGTGGTTCCGTCCTCTATCTCGGAGCAAGAGGTTGCTCCGAGGATAAAGGCGGCCGACAGTATGTATGAAAATATCTTTTTCATCGGTTATAGTCGGTTAAATTGAGTTGATTAATTACCACTGGCAACTTCGGCGCGGGCAAATGCCTCGGCATCCTCTGCCGACTTGAATGTACGCAGCCAGTAGATTTCATAGTAAGCCTTGTCAGGATCCACGTTTGCGTAAGGAATGTCGGCAAGTTTCACCTGGAATACACGGAAGTTTGCGATATCCACACCACTATAGTTTTTGGCAGCGCCGAGATCGTAGACGAGAAGCTGGGTGCCGTCGCCGAGGTCGATACCATTCTTGGGGTTGGGGTTACCGGCATTTCCGTAGCCGTCAAACACACAGTCAAGCGTAGAGTTACCACCGTTCATCTTAGTCATGCGGACAGCGAACACCGGATAGTTCTTGAGCGACATCACAAACGGATTGGCATTGCTGCAGTCAACCTTGAAGTCGCCACGCCATTTACCGGCCGAACCGGGGTTCTTGAAGTTGAGGCGCCAAACCTTTTCGCCGCGTACTTCACTTTCAATCTGGGTCGAAGTGTTGGAGGGTGACCAGCGTGTCCACTGGTTCTGGGCGTCATAGATATACCAGCCGGGCTCAACTGTTACGCTCGTCTCATAAGTGGCACCGCTTTCCATACACTTACCGGTGATGGTAACTGTGCCGAAGCCTACAGGGGTAACAACGCCTCTATGTACGGTAGCTATGGTCTCGTCAGATGAAGTCCATTCAACAGAGCCGAGGGTAGCGCCGGCAGGCTGATACTGCACATTGAGTGCCACCGGACCGCGGGTTATACAGATAGGCTCTGAGAGCGGAGTGATGGTAAGGCTTTCAGCCGCGATGTAGGGTTTGATTTCAAGCTCGATTGAACCGCGGGCTGTGCCCTTGTCATGAGCGAGGACGATAATGTCGACCTTACCTGCTCCAAGACACTTCACGAGGCCGTTTTCATCGACAGTTGCTATTGACTCGTCAGAGGAGTGCCATGTGATGTTGGAGTATGTGTGATTTTCGGGAAGAATCTCGGCTGCGAGCTGGATTTCATCTGTCACGTATATCACACCATCCTCGCCAAGGTCGGTAGTGTTGGTGATGATAATGTCGGTTGCTTTGATGATTTCGGGGATAACCTCGACTATCACTGAAGCCTCAGCACCGAATCCGATAGGAGGAGTGGCTGTGATTATGGCCTGACCAAGTGAAACCGCCGAGATAGTGCCATCAGGAGCCACTGTGGCCACGTTTTCGTCAGATGACTTGAAGACAATCGACAGGTCGTCGGCAGTCTCAGGCCCTACGGTGAACACCAGGGTGGAATCCTGACCTACGGCAAGCGGCAGGATGTCACTGACCTTGAACTCAATGTCGCTCACGAGGCGCACTTCCTCAAAGTCGGTGGTAAGGATTTTATCGTCACCGCAAGAGGTAAGGATACCTGCCCCGGCCAACGCTCCGGCCAGTCCTAAAGTTATGCTTATGTTTGATATCTTTTTCATGATAGTTACTTCTCTTTAACGTTGATTAAAGTCCGGCCCAACCTGGATTCTGACCGAGTTTGGGGTTAAGTTGGAGCTGATCGATGGGGAGAGGATACAGATAATGCTTCTCCTCCCAGTTGCGGCCAGTCTCATAGATGAGGTTTCCGTCGGCATTGGTGGGGAGACCGGGGTTGCCCCAACGCGACTGCCATTCACCTGTCCACTTGATGCCGAGGAAGTCCATGGGCATTTCAATCTCTGCTGTCTTCCAGCGCTTGAGGTCATCGATGCGGAATCCTTCCTGGAAAAGCTCTATGGTGCGTTCGCGGCGGATTTCCTCACGCATGCTCAGGCCGTTGGCGGCTGCGAATGAGTTGGTGAGCGCAGGCATATCCTTGTTGACACGCTGACGGGTCAGGTTAAGCGAGATGTTGAGATCAGCGTCAGAGATAGCGTCATCACGTTCGTAAACGGCCTCGGCATAGTTAAGAAGCACTTCGGCATAGCGGATGATAGGATAATCATAGCTCTCGTATTTGTTGTCGACCTTACGTTCGGTGGCCCACTTCTGGGGAGCATAACCTGAACCGGCGTTGGGAAGATAATTTTTGCTTTCGGCTGCTGCAATCTCCTCGGCGCTGCCGCTCCAGTCTATACGTGAGTTGATATTGCTCCAGAAGTTGTCACCGGGACGGCGGAGTGTGTAACGCATGCGGTTGTCGCGGTTCATCCATTCGGATTTCACTGTCTGATAGCCCTGGAATTTGGGTGATTTCTCGATGGGCAGACCGTCGGAGCAAAGATACATATTGGCAAACTTGGCCGATACAATCTGTGCGCCGCTGACGAGCACCTCGCGGGTCACGTTCTTGCCGATGGGTTTGAGGGTCTGGTCAAAACATGTCTTAAAGATGTACTCCTTGTTGTCACCCTTGGTGAGGCCTGCGCCGTTACACTGGGTATCCTCGAGGATGAACATATACTTCTGTGCGCTGTCACCGAGAGCAGCCGGGCGGAACAATTCAAATTTCCCTGACTCCATCACTGTCTTGGCGGCAGTGGCGGCAATGCCGCAGAGCTCTTTACCGCGGGCTTCGTTGCCACGGAATTTCTGCCATGTGCCCTCATAAAGAGCCACACGGCTCAGGAATGCCTGGGCTCCTTCCCAACCTATACGGCCTTCAGCCACATCGGAAGTAGGCTTGAGAAGTTCGGTGGCCTGACGAAGATCCTCTACCATAAAATCGGTGACCAGTGAGCGGTCGTCACGGGGAGCATTCATGCGGGGATCAGTCACGTCGATAGGCTCATCCACGATGATGACGTCGCCATATTTCTGCATGAGCTGGAAATAGCACCATGCACGGAAGAAATATGCCTCGCCAACACTCTGACGGATATCTTCGAGATTAGGATATTTCTTGGAGTTCTCTATCAGCAGGTTGCAGCGGCGGATACGCTCATAAGCTCCGGTGTAGTCGCCATCTTTTTCGGGCACGGTGTTTGTACCGTTTGAGTAGACGTTCCTGGACCCGCGGTCGGCGAGGAGGTCGCTGCGCTTGTCACAATGGATGTAGTCATCGTAGATCATGCCGAAGTTGGGTGTCCATTCATAGAACTTGTTGGCAAACGACTCGAAGTCGCCCGGGGCACTCCAGAGGTTACCATCGGCAAGCTGGTCTTTTGGTTCGAGGTCAAGGCATGCGGTAGATGCCAGAGCCACTGCCCCGATAGCCATATATTTGAATAACTTATTCATGATGTTTCTGATGTTTCAATGGATTAGAAAGTGATGTTAGCACCGAATGTCCATGTGCGGAGGAAGGGATAACGGCTTGCGTTAGAGATCTTACGGCTTGCTTCGGGATCCCATCCGTCATGGATGTGGCTTACTTCCCAAAGGTCAGTGCCGGTGATGTAGAAGCGCACATTGGAGATGACTTTTGTACGGTCAACTATATTCTGAGGCATTGTGTAACCGAGTGTCACGTTCTTGAGACGGAGGTAGGAACCATCCTCAACCGACCATGACGAGCACTGGTAGTTGTAGTTGTTGATATCGCGCTGGTTGGTAAGCGAGGGATAGCGTCCATCGGGATTGTCAAGGCTCCACACATTTCCTACCCAGTGGTTTGAACCATTCTGGTAAACGGCACGCTGCGGGATTTTCCAGATGTCGGCGTTATTGTTGTTGTCGGTACGCCATACGGTACGCTTGCCTGCGCCCTGGAAGATGAAGTTGATGTCGAAGCCCTTCCATTCGGCGCCGAAGTTGAACGAGAACTGAATCTTGGGGTCGTCAGTGCCGAGGTAAACGTAGTCATTGGCATCGAGCTTGCCGTCGCCGTTCACGTCCTGGTACATATTGTCACCGAGACGGAGGAGGTTGAAGTTACCGATTGTGGAGTTTTCAGAATAACGGTTGATGTACTTTTCAAGCTGCTCCTCGGTCTGGATCTTGCCGCAATAACGGAGACCGAACACAGAGTTGAGAGGATAGCCTTCGCGGTCGCTGCGTACACCGGCCTGGATGGCACCGCTGCCGCCGTTGTCGACCAGCTCGTTGTCCACATAAGTGAATGTGCCACCTATGTGATAACGCACGTTGCCGATTTTGTCGTTCCAGTTGATGTTGCCTTCATAACCCCAGGCCTTGAATTTACCAAGGTTGGCTGTAGGAGCCTTGTCACCGAGAATACCGGGATAGATGACGTCGATAAGCATATTGTTGGTGCGCTTCCAGAAGGCTTCAACCGTACCGGAGAGACGGCTGTTGAGGAATCCGAAGTCAACCGCGATATTATAGTTGTGGACACGTTCCCAGGTGCGGTCAGTGCTGACAAGCTTACCGTTGGTGTCGATGTAGCTCACAAGTTCGCCGCCGATGAGGGCTTTGCCTGTCTGGGTGAAATTGTAGAGCATCGATCCAGAATAACGGTCGATACCGCTCTGGTTACCCACGTTGCCGTATGAAGCACGGAGTTTGAAATCGTTCCACCAGTCACGCACACCTTCCATGAATGACTCCTCGGTGAGACGCCAGCCGAGCGATGCACCCCAGAAGAATGCCCAGCGGTTTTCGGGCTGGAACTTCGAGCTGCCGTCGTAACGGAACTGGCCTTCGAGCATATACTTGCTCTTGTAGGCATAATTGGCACGGCCATACCATGAAAGCATTGATTCTTCCCACTTTTCAGCCGATGCGATGGTCACATCACCTGAACCGTTCACCACGTCGAGTGAAGGCTGGATATCCTTGGCCTTGGTCTTGGTGTACTCATACTGCTTATAGTTGTACTGCACACCGGCAAGGAGGGTGAGGTCATGATCCTGCTTGAAGGTACGGTTCCAGTTCAAATAACCCTGCACAGAGTAGAAGTCAGTGTTTGCGAATGATTTTTCATAATAGCTGTCCTCCTGGTTGGGCTTGTTCCAGAGTTTCTTTGTACCTGCATAGTTATAAAATTCCACTGATTTCGACTTGGTGTCGCGGATGGCATCGGAAGTATTATAACCGAGTACTGCATTTGCGGTAAGACCGGGGATGATTTCATAACGGAAAGTCTCGCTGATGTTCACGGCCGACACTTTCAGATTATTGTCACCACCGAGTTCAGCCACCCAGTTGGGAGTAGCCCATTTCGAGCCGCCCCAGCCATAAGGTTTGCCATCGACTGTCGACGAGGGGAAGCCTGGCTGCTGCGAGGCCACGGTGAGGGCAGAACCAATCTGAGTGGGAGCCACCTGATCCTGACGGTTGTAAGCTATCACCGACTGGAGGGTGAAGTTTTTGGCCAGCTGCATGGTGTTGTTCAAACGGAGGTTGACACGCTGGTTATGGTTGTTACCCCACTTGAGGTTTGAATCGTCATACATGTAACCCATCGAGAAGCGGTAGAGGTTTTTCTCACTGCCGCCCGACACTGACAGTTCGTGCTGGGTTGACCAGGAATCGCCCCACATGATATCCTGCCAGTCGGTGTCGAAGAACACGAGGTCGTCCACGTCACCGAGGCCGATAGGGTCAGTAGAATGCTGGAGGTCGATGTATTTGTTGCGGTACTCCTTGGCGAGTTTTGCATATCTGATCCAAGTGTCGTTGTCACCGTAGCCGTCATTTGTACGTGCCATCACCACGGCATCGGCCCACTGGTCAAGGCTCATGAGCTCGGCCGACAGACCGATATGTTTGTATGTGTATGAACCATTATAGTCCACCTTCACCTTGCCTTCCTTGGCTTTCTTGGTGGTCACGAGCACGACACCGCCCGCAGCCTTCGAACCATAGATTGATGCAGCGGCATCCTTAAGGAAGTTGATTGACTCGATATCCGAAGGATTGATGAGGCGGAGGTCGTTGACACTTTCATACTCAACTCCGTCGATGATCACCAGCGGAGGTGTGGAGTTTTTAGAAACGGCACCACGAAGGCTCATGCTCCAGGACTCATCACCGGGAGCTGTACTGCTACGTGTGATGATGACACCCGGGACCTGGCCCTGAAGAGCCTGCACAGGGCTTGAGAGATTACCTTTGTTCTGGAGGGCAGCTTCACCGACCACAGAAACCGAGCCTGTCATTGTGGCTTTCTTCTGAGTGCCGTAGCCCACCACAACCACTTCGTCGAGCACTGAAGAATCCTCCACCATGGTAATGACAAGGTTGTCACCGGTCACTTTGACCTCCTGGGTCTTGTAGCCGATATAACTTACCACGAGAGTAGCGCCCTTAGGAGCTTTGATGGAAAAACGTCCGTCGAGGTCACATGCAACGGCTACGGTTGACCCTTTCACTGCCACAGTGGCACCAATGAGGGGATCGCCGTTGCCATCCAGAACTTCGCCGGAAACCGAAGTAGCTGCCGACTCGGCTGCCGGCACCGCTGCCGCTGACAGCGACATCGGGGTAAAAGCCGAAAGCGAGGCCACAACTATCCCGCCGAGGAGTGAACCCCGCCACGGAAGGATATTGCTAAATCTCTTGCGCATAAATGTAATTTTGATGGTTTTACTTATTGTGATATTAGAAATTTCAGGCTATCGCCGCTATATATTCGCGGACATCGCGACGGCCCATTCTGAGATGGTTCTCCACCGTGCGGAATGAAAGTGAAAGTTCCGATGCTATGTCATCGACCGATTTATCCTCGAAGCGACTCATTATATATATGATACGTCGCTGCGGGGGAAGACACTCAACCCTGCGTCGCTCAAAGTCGGCAATATCTTTGGCTGCCACCGCTGATTCGGGTGAAAGCTCAGAGATTTCAGTCCCTGCGAATGCCAGCTCGTCATGAGCATCCTGAACATGATAAAGGTGACGCAGGTAATCATTGACCAAGTTGCGGGCTATCGTGTAAATGTAGGATGTGATAGTATCCGGCGATAGGATTTTACCACAGGTGAGCAAACGCACCCACACGTCCTGAGCAAGATTTTCAGCATCCCACACATTATTAATGCGCGATGAAATGTAGTTGAGAACCTTGTTGAAATTCTCCTTGTATGACTTGGTGATGATAGCATTATTGCTCTTTTCACAGTTTTCCATGGCTGGCACTAATTGTGATTTATAACTTTGTTTTATTACTGCGACAATCGGTAGTTTTCGTGATGGTCACAGTGCAAAATTATTGTCATTTTTCGTGCCTGCAAAGATTTTTTCAGTGCATTACATCTCGTTTCATTTTGTCAGATATTATTTATGTTTACGGATTTATTATCAATTACTTAAGAATTTGAGATTTCGAGTTTCATAAAAATTTGAGACTAATGTTGCTGTCTCAAATACTCGGCAGGAGTGATTCCGGTGATGTTTTTGAAGTGCCTGAAGAACGATGCGCGCGATGAAAATCCGCACTTCTGCGACATGGCAGTTAATGTATATTTGGAAGTATCCACCTCTTTGACGAGGCGCTTGAACTCGGCCACCCTGTACTCGTTGACGTAATCATAGTAGCTCTTCTCCATATATTGGTTGAAAAGGAACGACAGCGCATGGCCGGTTGTGCCTGCCATCGCGGCAAGCTCGCTGCTTTTCAAGTCGGGGTTAGTGTAGGGACGCGATGTGCGCATGATGCCGTCAAGCACCTTTATGAGACGCTTGCACTCCTCGTCGGTAAGGCGCGTGGTCTTGTAGCGGTTCTTCTTATCGGAGGTTACCGAGGTGATCACAGGTGCCACCGCAGCTTCGGCCGCCTGAGCCTCCACCCACTTCAATTCCTCGCGGTGACGCCGCCGGCTGTGGAGCACGAGAAGCACGCTGCCCCCTATCACCAACAACACAAGGCCCACTGTCACCATTGGCCAGTTAAGCCCCGCCTTCTTATGGATCCGCAACACCGACTCCGTGGACGGATCGCCCGGTAAGCGGAGGCGCAGCATATATTTGCCTGGAGGAAGGTCGTAATAGTGGATACAACGCGTCCCCTCTGTCTTGCGCCACTCATTTTCATATCCGTCCAGCAGATACTCTATGGAATGGTAGGCAGCCGGGATATAATTGAAATTCGCGAAACAAACCTCCAGGTCTCCCTCATTGCTTTCAAGCTCTATGAGCCGGTTGCCGGGTGTGACCGAAAGGCGATTGAAAATGCTCTGTCCGTTTGTGAGCAGGTCAGTCACGCTGACCTCCTGCTCCATGTCGGCCACATGGGTCTTGAATTTCTTGAAATCAAGTTTCAACAACCCTTGAGTGTTACCCATCCACAAGTTCCCCTCGGCATCTCTGACCGGCGGACAAAGAGTGAACACCAGATGCGGCAATCCGTCAGCATTGTTGAAATGCCTGAAATTCTGACGCTTGTTATAGCGTGTCAGTCCCTTTTCCGTACCGAACCATATCCAACCGTCAGGATCCTCTGTTATAAATGTGGTCATCGAACTCGGATCCTTCACGCCATAGGGTATAAACCCGAATTCGGTCAGTTCAAGGTTGGAGCGGAACACCTCACCACGGTCAGGGGCGAAGTAGAGTGTGTGGTCCCTGTCCTCAAAGACGTCTCGAATCTTCATCGCATTCACAAACCCCTTTGGGAAACGGTCGGAATGAAGAGCATCCCCTGTCCAGATAGCCATTCCGTTCTCCGTACACATCCACCCGCGTCCTGCACTGTCAAAGAAAATGTCATAGACATTCCCCTCAGGAAGCTGCGAGTTAGTCGCCGTATAATGGGCCAACAGTTTGTCATCACGGAACCGGTATAGGCCGTCCGAGGCACCAACCCACATCGTGCCATCGGCATCGGTCACAATGGCAAACACCGATTCGGTCGACAACAGTGAGGCGTCGGCACTGAACTGCCGTATCTTCAGAGTCACAGGGTCGAGCACATACATTCCTCCATTGTAGGTGCCGATATAATACTTTCCGCCAACGGGAGTTATGCAGAAAATGATATTCGATTTTATCTCAGGCTTCACAAACTTTGCCGAACGGCCGGTGGATTCATCCACAAAAAAGAGTCCTTCGCGAGTGCCTATCACCTTCTGCCTACCTTCCACCGCCACAGCGCGCACGGCATACTGCCGGGTGTCTATTACTCCAGGATAGGCATACACCTCGAAAATATCATTATAGTGGGGTGTGTAGTCTACCCCCATCTGGTAATATCCGATCCACAGCAGCCCCTTGTCATCGACCACCATCGAATAGACTGAATTTGAGCGTATTGGCAACGGAGACGAGGGAGCGGAAGTCAGATGCGCTACTATACGGCTTTCAGGCAATGAATACTTAAATATACCTTCGCCGTCGGTGGAGACATAGAGAGCGCCCTTGCCGTCCGAACATAGAGATGTGATAATATTATTACCCAACTCTATAGGTTCATCAAACTGATGACAGGTCAAATCAAAAGGCACTACTCCGCTACCATGGGTGGCGAGATACAGCATGTCACCCTCACCCGTCATCCTCATCACCGACCCCTGCACCGGCAGAGGATAACTTTCAGTTTTACCGGTAGAAAAATCAAGAAAATAGAGGGTGTGGTAGGTCGATGTCCACAACCCACGTCCTGGATTAACCCACAGGCCAGTCACCTCATTCCCTTGAGCGAGTATATCAGCGCGCAACAAGGTCTGCTTTATAGTGTTCTTAGCCACATCGTAATGGAAGATTCCCTGACGTGTGCCTATGTAGAGATTCTGATTTCCGTCATCAGCAAGGGCATTCACCGGGAAACTTATTTTATCGGGAAACACCTGTGTCAGCGAGGTCGCTCCCGGTGCGAGCACGAAAAGACCCTGGTGGTTTCCGACAAAAATTTCACCTCGCCTCAACTCTGTTATGGCATTTACCCTACGCGGTCCGCGGGCATCCCCCGGGAAACGATAGGTTTTTATCTGATTTCCGTCATAGCGGTCGAGCGCCACCTCGGTGCCGAACCACATGTAGCCGGTGGAATCCTTAAAAATAGTGTTGACCAACAAATCACTCAGATTGTCGGATGTAGACAACGAAGTCAGTTCCCAGCCATAAGCTGCAAAACTGCCCCAAAACATATATAACCCAATAAGCAGACTAACAAATCTTCTCATCGAAGGACTCATGGTATCTAATAATCGATTATCTTCTGAAAGTGCCATCCACACACTTCAGTATCGCTTTCTTTACCGCAAATTTATCATAAAATTTTACCGCTCCACACATTGTTAATAGAATTTAACATTATTATCGGGTTTTCATCAATAAAAAGCAGAGATATGGACATTAAAGCACCATATCTCTGCTAAAAAGTCAAACTATTTAATTCCGGGAAGAGACCGAAGTGATAGATGTGTTACTGCACGTAAACTTTCTTTCCACCTACTATGTAAAGGCCGGTTGCCAAACCTTCAGTAGCCTCCGATGCAGCAACGTTAGCGCGGATGAGCATACCCTGGAGGTTGTAAACATTCACAATAGCCTCAGAAGCGTCAGTTGCGATGTCATCGATGGCTGACGATGCACCCTCGGCCATTACGAGTTCGTTCTTGGCATTGAGTTCGAAGTGCCAGCCGTCGTTGCCCGACACGAACTTATCGGCATAACCCTTAGCCTGAAGAGCTACGATAGTGCCTGCGGCAGGAGTCTTGACGATAATCTTGATGGGTTCCACATTGGTGAGCTCGCCCACGATCTTAACTCGCTTTTCCTCGAAGATGACACATTTGTTATCACCGGCGATTTCACAGTCGTTCTGACCAACGAAAAGCTCACCGACACCTTCATTCACTGTGCAGTTGTTGAATGTAACATTGTTGATGCTGAATTTACCGCTGCTTTTTGCGCATACGAGACCTTGGTTATTGGTAGAGGTACAATTTTCAAAAGTCACATCTGAGAGATAAAGCATAGCACCGGCCTTGCCTGCCTCGATCATAGCGGTTGACGAAGCAATGTCGTTGCTCTCGAAAGTTGCGTTCTCAATGGTAAGGATACCGTTGGCATTCAGAAGGAATAGAAGGCTATTCTTGATGTCACGGAGGATTTTGTGATTGTTACCCTTTATAGTAAGTGATTTGTTGTCGATAGCAAGGCGCGACGACACCTTGACATCTTCATTGAGAGCGAGCACGTCGCCGTCAGCAGCAGCCTCCCAAGCGGTCTTTATGTCGGCATAACCGGTAGAAGTTGTCTCATTGTAGACAGGATCAGCTGCAAACACAGCCATTGCACCTATTGCAAGTGCACAGAGTGTAGTGTAAATTTTTTTCATAAGTGAATAAGTGTGATAAAGTTAGAATATTGATTTTACTTTTCAATACGACCTATACTGTTACCACACTCAACACTTTTGCGATTTTTTTTGATTTTTTCATCTAAGGTGAAAAAATCTCCGCGTTAGCTTTTTTCCGCAGAGGCTAATCATCCATTTTCACACCCTTGAACTGGCCCAAAAGATTGAATTGCAATTCCACTCCGTCAGAAAGTCCGACTTCATACTTCGTGGACTTCTTTTCAATTTTGACAATCTTGACATCGCTGAAATTTTTGGACACATAATTGCGGATCGTCTTCGGAATCAAACCCGATGGCACCTCGCGGGTTTTACAATCCACCGATGTCCATTTGCCGGCGTTACTGAATTCAATCTTAGTACCGTTGACAAGGCGCACATCATAGTCAGTCTTCTTAAGGAGGTGTTTATCCACCTTGATCATCCCGACCTTGGCTTTAGGGAAATACTCGTCAAGCATAGCGCGTGCTGCCTCCGGCAGGGCATCACGGTTGATCGTGTACTTGTCAAAGGCCGAAGCGGCTCCGACAGAAAGGAGAAGCAATGTAAATAAGATTAAGATTTTCTTCATAACAATCAATGTGTTTTTAATTAATAATATGTAATAATACAACAACCGGCCGGTGAAAATTCCTAATCACGAAGACACACGAATGCCCGAAGGCAGAAGTCGCTTTCGGGCATTCGTATGATTACTCGGTAGATTCTCTGACAAACTCTAAGGAACTATAGGTGACAGCACAAACGAGTAAAAGTAGTCGGTTCCGTCCAGGCAATAGGGAGCATGTGGACCGCGTCCCCAGCTGTCGTCACCACCAAGCCCTCTCTGCGCCAAATCTATATTCAGGAACACATTCTGTCGGTCGGGGAGCACATCACTATTATGCATCTGATGCTTGCTGAAACCGGGGTCAAGAGAAGCAGGAGTCACATCGAGCGCACTGACATTAAGGGGCTGCAAACCTGTCACCTTCACCCCATAGCCGGCTGCATCGGTGAGAGTTGCCCAACGCACATCGGTCTTGTTGCCCGACTCCTGCGGACGGATATATGGATAATACTGGTCAGCGACTTTTCCGCTCCACACACCCATGAAGGAGGCAGTGTTACGGTCGGAATAATTCTCCCATGGGCCGCGGCCATACCATCGGAAATCCTGCTTCCCATTGTCGAGCGTGAACTGCATGCCGAATCTCATAAGTTCCGGAGTGACATCTTTCTCACCTTTCATCGAGGCTGAAATGCCGACTTCACCGTCAGGATACACCGTATATGCCACGGTGTAATCAGCTGACACTTCAGGCAGGCGATACACGGCTGTCACCACGACATTGCCATCACGGTCAGCTTCGGTCAGTTTCACCAGTCTGCGGTTCTGGGCAGCCGAACGCCATGCGTTGAGACGCACATGTGCGTTATTGCCCCAGTCATTATCGGTCGGGGCGCGCCAGAAAAGAGGCTGCAGTGCCCCGGTGAGCAGATTTACACCATTGACAGAGTAGGCTGAAAGTTCACCTTTGGAATTGATGCGGACCTCTACGCCGTCGGCACACTTGATGACCCTGTCACCACCATCCATCTTGACCTTCGGAGTCTCACCGCTGGCAGCAGCATGGGTAAATGTGTCATGTGACGACAGCGCAAACTGTTCACGAGCCACTTCATGTCCCTCAGGTATGATATCGTCACCCTTTGTAGTAAACGCGTAAATTGAGAGATAGTACTCATCATCTCCCGCCAAATCAATCTTCGGAAGTGGAAGTTTTACAACGCGAGTCTTACCGGCAGGCACATCAGCAGTGAAGTTTCCCGAGGCCACCTTCTCGCCGTTTTTCAGAAGCTCCCACGTAAAAGCGTAATCCTTTAAACCACGATAAAGGAAATGGTTTTCCACAAGGACTTCGCCGGATTCAGGATTGACCGGAGAAAAACGTATATCCTGGTACACTTTCTTCACCTCCATCAAGCCGGGATGAGGAGTGCGGTCAGGTTGAACGAGGCCGTTGATACAGAAATTCTCGTCATGAGTATAATTAGACGCACCGAAATCACCGCCATAAGCCCAGTACTCGTTGCCATTCTCATCCTTGGTCAGAAGCCCCTGGTCCACCCAGTCCCAAATGAAGCCACCTTGCATCTGCTTGCTTGAACGGATGACATCAAAATACTCCTGGAAATTACCGGAACTGTTGCCCATGGCGTGGGCATATTCACACATTATGTAAGGACGCTCCACATTCTCGCGCGAAGCATATTCACGCATACCTTCCATGGAGGGATACATCGGGCAAACGATATCGGTGTTAGAATCCTCCACAGCCTGCTCAAACTGAACCGGGCGAGTATTGTCGCGTGACTTGATCCAATCATATCCGGCATAGAAGTTTTCACCCTGGCCGCACTCGTTGCCGAGCGACCATATTATCACACTCGGATGATTCTTGTCACGCTCCACCAGCAGACGCTCACGGTCAAGAATAGCATCTCGCCATTCAGGTAATCTTGCAGGATGGGTCTTGGGATCGATGAAATCCCACGGCGATGATCCCATGGCATGGATTTCAATGTTAGCCTCGTCAACGAGATACAGACCATATTCATCACACAGATCATACCACAACGGCGATTCCGGATAGTGGCTCATACGCACCGCGTTCACATTATGGCGCTTCATGGTGCGGATATCATCAAGCATAGTCTCCCGATCCACCACATGCCCCTTGGTATGATGATGTTCATGCAGATTCACACCATGCACTTCGATAGCCTTGCCGTTGACGAGCAACTGCCCACCTTTTATCTCCACCGAACGGAATCCGACCCTTGACGATGTCGATTCCACCACATTGCCTTTCCCGTCCGAAAGGGTGACGACGAGGGTGTAGAGATTCGGTGTCTCACCGCTCCAAGGTTTTATATTTTTGACCACAGCCGAAAAATCCACGTCGGCAGCCCCATTCGCCGGGATGTCAACAGATTTGTCCCTTGTCAGCACCTTTTTCCTGTCGGCATCGTAGAGCGCGATGCTTAATTTCGAAGCAGCCGGCTGTGAGGCATAATTATGGAGAGTCACGGCCACATTTAATTCACCGTTGCGATAGTTTTTGTCAAGGCCTGCTTTGGCGAAGATGTCAAGGATTCTCCCCTCGGCTGTGGAGTAGAGATACACATCGCGATCAATGCCCGAAAGACGCCAGAAATCCTGATCTTCGAGATACGAACCATCGGTCCAGCGATACACTTCACAAGCTATCTGATTCTTGCCTTGATGGATATATGGTGTGATATCGAACTCCGCCGGATTCTTGGTGCTCTGTACATAGCCTACCTTCTCACCGTTGATCCACACATACATCCCCGCTGTGCTACCGTCGAAATGCAGAAACACCTTACGGCCATCCCATGAGGCAGGAATAGTGAAATCACGCTTGTAACTACCCACAGGATTATCATCATGAGGAATAAAGGGTGGATTTTTCGGGAAAGGATATGTGATATTGGTGTAGATGGGAACTCCATATCCTTCCATCTCCCAGTTGGATGGGACGGTTATCTCAGCCCAACCATCCGTTGAATAATCATTGGCATAGAAATCGGCAGGACGTTCAGCCGGCGTTTTGGAGAATTTGAATTTCCATTTTCCGTTCAGCGACATAAAATAAGGTGAGGCCGCATGGTCATAACCCAATGCGCTCTCCGCGTCAGGATAAGGGAAAGCAGTGGCTCGTGGAGCAAGACGCCCTTCGGCAAACACCTTGGGGTTCTCCCAGTCGTTACCGGCGCTAATTGTAGCCGGCAGTGCTAAACAAAGCCCCAACATGGCCGTGGCGAGTGATTTGAAAATCATATTTTAAGGTATTTAGAATTATTCGTATATCCATACGCACATTGATGCGGTTACATATAATACTCTGTTTTTTATCTGTCAACTTAATGCGGATACGTTTTTTTAGTCCCACTATGCAAATATAGCATAATACGATGAACTTTTCAAACTCCGGTCACTTAAAACGCAATAAACCGGCCATCAACTCCGTAAGTAATAATAAAGTCCTCTTTATCACCATGAAAAAACCGTTTCTTCTACTATTTTTGATATTCTCAGCATCGCTTATTGTCCAGCTGTCCGCAAAAACATCACCGGTTCATGGCTATCCCATCGACCCTGTGCCGTTCACATCCGTAAAAGTCGACGACGCGTTTTGGGGCGCACGGCTTAAGGCAAGCCGTGAAACCACCATCCCCCTCGCTTTCAGCAAATGTGAGGAATCAGGCCGCTACCGTAACTTTATCAATGCGGCCCATCCGTCCGACACTATCACCGTGGGTGGATTCCCATTTGACGACACGGATGTCTACAAGACCATAGAAGGAGCCAGCTATACTCTCCAGACCTACCCCGATCCGCGTCTTGAAGCCTATATCGACAGTATTCTTGTCATCGTTGCCGCAGCGCAGGAACCCGACGGGTACCTCAACACCTCTTTCACCATGAATCCTTCCCATCCTCACCCCTGGATGGGACCAGGACGATGGGATGCAGTGGAGAATCTCAGCCATGAATTCTACAATTTAGGACACATGATAGAAGGAGCCGTGGCCCACTATCAGGCCACAGGCCGACGCAATTTCATTGACATAGCCATCAGATATGCCGATTGTGTGTGCCGGGAGATCGGCGACAAGCCCGGTCAGCTCGTCAAGGTACCCGGCCATCAGATAGCCGAAATGGCATTGGCTCGGTTATACCTCGCCACAGGCGACCACAAATATCTCGAACAGGCAAAATTTTTCCTCGACAAACGTGGTCACACTTCACGCAAGGATGCCTACAGCCAGGCCCACATCCCTATCACAAGTCAGGATGAAGCAGTGGGACATGCCGTCAGGGCCGCTTATATGTACGCTGGGATGGCAGATGTGGCAGCTTTGACAGGCGACTCGGCTTACATCAAAGCCATCGACCGCATCTGGGAAAACATCGTCAGCAAGAAATATTACATCACAGGTGGCATCGGTGCCACACACCAGGGGGAAGCTTTCGACGAAGCATATCGTCTCCCCAACATGTCGGCTTACTGCGAGACTTGTGCGGCGATAGGGAACGTTTATGTCAACCATCGCCTATTTCTGCTCCACGGCGACTCCAAGTACTATGATGTGCTTGAACGCACACTCTACAACGGTGTGCTGGGAGGAGTTTCAGTCAGCGGCGACAGTTTTTTCTACCCCAACCCACTTGAAAGCGAGGGACAACACCAACGTCAACCCTGGTTCGGATGTGCATGTTGTCCATCAAATATCTCAAGGTTCATTCCATCGCTACCCGGGTATGTATATGCCGTCAACGACCGTGACGTTTATGTCAACCTCTACATGGCCAATTCAGCGCATCTGAAAGTCGACGGCAACGACGTGGCGCTGCGGCAGACAGGCAATTACACCTGGGATGGAGATGTGACCCTGACTATCACCGAGAATACTGCCGGCGAATTCGCACTTAAACTCCGCATACCCGGATGGGTACGAAACAGGCCTGTACCGAGCACCCTTTACACCTATGTAGATACACATACGCCAACCTACCGTGTGACTGTCAACGGCAACGAAATCGACCGTGCTCTCGACAAAGGCTATCTCACCATCTCACGCGAATGGCAGAAAGGAGACCGTATCGAAGTCAAGTTCGACATGGCCGCACGTCTGGTCGAAGCTGACGCGAGGGTCGAGGCTGACCGGGGCCGTATTGCCGTGGAACGCGGCCCTGTGGTCTATTGCGCGGAATGGCCAGACAACGATTTTGATATCCGAACAGCACTTATCAGCCCCTCTACAAAATTCACACCTGTCAGAAACGACATGCTTAACGGCCTGACACTACTCAAAGCCAACGCCTGTGCCGTCAGCATCAGTGATGGTGATAAACCCGAGGTCAGCGATGTAACACTGACCCTTATCCCCTACTACGCCTGGGCTCACCGTGGAGCCGGCAACATGGCCGTATGGCTCCCGGCTGACATCCCCACTGCATGCCCGGCCAAACACATCGCAGACTGACAGGCAACCACCGAAGAGGCATGCTGATGTTTCCCGGATTTATCGTAACTTTGCAAATTTCTAAAACTTCAAACAAATGGAAAAAATACTGGAATTTGCAAGTCGCCGGGAGGCTGAAGCATTCAAAGCTCTTGATGAGAGCCATGTAAAAGAAATATGGGAGACAGCCGGAGCCGAGGTAAGACTTGTAGGGTCGCTGCGCATGGGGCTGCTGTGCCGACATCGCGACATAGACCTGCACATCTACTCCGAAGGCATCACTGAGCAGTCAAGTTTCGCGACAATGGCCGAAATAGCCAAAAATCCGCGCATCATTGAAATAAAATGCATTAACGGACTGCACACTGAGGAGCGTTGCATAGCGTGGCATGCCAAATTCAAGGCCAGCGACGATGCCGTATGGCAACTCGACATGATACACATTGAAAAAGGCACTGTCTACGACGGATTTTTCGAGGAGATGGCAGACCGCATCAAAGCACTTCTCACTCCTGAGTTGCGACACACAATCTTGAAATTGAAATTCGACACGCCCGAAGATGAAGAGATCCACGGTGTTGAATATTATCAGGGAGTAATGGAAGGAAATGCCACCACGTTGGACGAATTGCGGAGATGGCTCGTGGCTCACCGCGCCACTCCGTCATCAACCTACTGGATGCCATCAAAATCTTGATAACAATCTACCACAACAAGACAAACGCACTCCGCCATGACAACTCAACATGTCATGGCGGAGTGTGGTCTTTTGGGCATTCCGTCAACCGACGTTGAACGACGAGATCTCTATCAAATTACCATCCGGATCGGCAATATAGCATGTGCGCTGTCCCCAAGGCATAGTTGTAGGCGGGAACACGCTTTTGGCACCAAGCGCTACGCAACGGTCATACTCTACGTCAACTGCCGCATAATTATCCACATCAAAGGCAAGTTCGATGGTGCCATTAAGTCCCTTGGGATATTCAAATCCTTTTGACACCATTTTCTCAAACTCCTCACGAGGATACATGATGAGTCGCATATCACCATGAGTCATATCTACGTTCGTGGCTCCGTTCCAATCGGTTTCAAAGCCCATCACATCACGATAAAAAGCCACCATGGCAGGCTGATTTACTGTAAACAGCCCGACGGTGTTAAATTTAAATCTCCTTTCCATATATCTTAAATGTATGATCTGTATTCTCTATTTTGACCGCAGATAGAAATGTTCGGCCGGAGTGCCGAGATCGTCGTGAGTCTCAGTGTGATGATATGTGAAACCGGCCTTTTCAGCTACCCTGCGCGACCTATCATTACCATCATAAAAACCTATCCAAACGTTCGTCACACCCAGATCATCAAAACATCGGGTTATCAGGGCTTCGACTGCCTCAGGCACAAACCCCCGCCCCCAAAATTCACGGCCAATCCAATAGCCAAGCTCGACATCGCCATGCTTGATGGCCGAGGAATGCTGCTCGTCGGAAGGCACAATGCCACAGCAACCAACAGGCTCATCCGACCCTTTGGGCACTATGGCATAGACTTCAGGAGCGGAAAAGACATTACGTATCACATCAAGACTTTCGTCGACAGAAGTGTGGGGCGGCCAACCTCCATGAGGTCCTACATCCGGATTAGACGCATATTTGTAAAGAGCCTCTGCGTCGTCTTCCCGCCAAGGCCTAAGTATCAATCGCGATGTTTCAATCTGATGGGTCATTCTCTTTCAATTACCTATTTATTGCAAAGATATGAAAATAAACGTGAAACTCCACAAAAACATCATCCATATCACACTCCGGCATTACGTATAGTCGAATTTATTTCGTAACTTTGCAAATGAAGACTCCACCCCTCTTTTCAATTCATATATCATACTCCGGATTCTTTATTACTGACATCATTACACTGACGAAGATATGAAAAAAACTTTCATTACCCTCGCTTGCATAAGTGCGGCTATGTTCACGGCGGCAGCCGACATCATTGTCGCCACACCTGCATATACCTGGAAGGGTGACACGATTATCCAGGATGAGTTCATGGCCACAGCCACAGGTCCGTATGAAATCAAGTCGACCTACTCGGCCCAGCCGGGCTATTTCATGCCGATTTCAAAAGAGTGGAAACTCAAAAATGATATTTCGGTCTATCCACATCTCTCAACCGACAACCGTCTGCACGAAGCCATCTACAACATGGGGCTTGACGAAATGGTCAACGCCGTGGAACCCGACACAACCCTCCGTACCGGCAAGGAGTGGGCCGGAGTGTGGACCCGCGACGTAAGCTATTCCATACTGTTGTCAATGGCCTATCTCCAACCGGAGGCATCAAGGATATCACTAATGAAAAAGGTCGATCCTAAAGGCCGAATCATCCAGGACACAGGCAGCGGTGGTGCGTGGCCGGTGTCGACCGACCGTGCTATCTGGTGCATTGCAGCCTACGAGGTCTATAAGGTGACCGGTGACAAAGAGTGGCTGGAATATATCTATCCCATCATCAAAAGGTCGCTCGAGGATGACAGCAAGACAATCTACAGTCCGACAACAGGCCTGGCCAAGGGTGAGACATCATTCATTGACTGGCGAGAGCAAAGTCATCCCAAATGGATGCAGTGTGCGGATATTTACAATACCGAGACACTCTCCACCTCCATCGTGCATGCCCAGGCATGGAAAGTGCTGTCGGAAATAGCTGAACTCCTCGGCCATAAGATGACCGCCAAGGATGCAGCCAAAAAATCGGCCGAAATAACCGAAGCCATCAATAATCACCTATGGCTCGACGATAAGGGATACTATGGGATGTATCTCTACGGCCGCGACAACCTCATAATGAACCCACGCGCCGAAACCCTCGGGGAATCACTGGCTATAATGTGGGATGTGGCTGATGCAGAGCGTGCTCGTACCATCACAGAGAATAACCCCATCACTCCTTTCGGAGCACCGGTGTTCTACCCTCAGATTTCCGACATGCCATCCTATCACAACAATGCCTTATGGCCCTGGGTGGCCGCATGGTGGGGACTCGCCAATGCCAAAGCCGGAAATGAGGAAGGAGTAATGCAGGCAATAGGATCAATATTCCGCCCGGCAGCTTTGTTCTGCACCAACAAGGAGAACCTCAATCTCGACAACGGCGACATTGCCACTGAGCTCAACTCCTCAAACATGTTGTGGTGTCTCAGCGGAAACCTTGCGCTGACCCACAAAATCCTTTTCGGCATCGACTATCTTAAGGATCGCCTGGCATTCCATCCATTCGTGCCACGTGCACTCGCCGGGACACGCAGTCTGGAAAATTTCAAATACCACGACGCCTTGCTGGACATCACAGTCAAGGGTTATGGCGACAAAATCAAGAGTTTTACAGTCAACGGTAAAGAGCATATCCCGGAAATCCTGGCTAAAGATGCCAAGGGTAAGCTCAAAATTGAAATCGTGATGGCCGATAATGACATCAAGCCACTTAAGGTCAACGCAGTCAAAAACCTCAAAGCCCCCATCACCCCCATAGCGTGGCTTGAAGGAACCACCCTATGCTGGAATCCGATTGAATATATCAACCATTATGTGGTGATCCGTGACGGTAAGCGCATCGCCGAGGTGACCACCACTACCTTCGACGCATCAGCCCCGGGTGAATATCAAGTAATCGGTGTTGCCGATGACGGGACAGAGGGATTTGCCTCCGAACCACGTTCGACACGTGAGAACCTTCCTGTGCAGATGCCTGCCGAGGCCATATCTATCACGTCATCAGAAATAGTCTACAAGCCCACCGCCGATGTGACAGGCTATCACGGCTCAGGCTTCCTTGAACTTGATAAAGCGACTCCTGCCGTAAAAATCCCGGTGAATATAGATAAGGGCGGCAACTACAGCATCCGGCTGCGCTACGCCAACGGCAACGGACCGGTCAACACCGAGAACCGTTGCGGTATAAGGTCGATAACAGTCGATGGCAAAAACCTGGGTATTGTGGTCATGCCACAAAGAGGACGTGCCAACTGGAACGACTGGGGTCTGACAAACTCACTGACCGTAAATCTCACCCCCGGGTCACACATCATCGGCATCGAATTCCGCCCCGAGGATGAGAATATGAATATCGACACCAACCATGTGCTTGTCGATGAGCTGCAGCTCACAAGCTTGAACTAACGAACCAATACTCAACAATATACGCGAGGCTGTCCTGATGCATCACCATGGACAGCCTCGCGTATGTTAATCGTGCTCCAGAAGAGACTTATTTGTCTTTCTTATAATCGGGTTCGAGAGAAAGGGTACGACCATCATATTTGGGATCCTCAACCTCTTTACCATTTTCATCATAAGTTTTTTGGATTTTCACCTTTCCGCCAAATCTAGCATTAAGCATGCTTTCAGTATTGTTGTTGTAATACTCATGGTCATCAAGTGCTTTGAGTCTGTCAACTTTTGAATAGTCATCTTGCTTATACATAGGAGTGATCAGACGGTCAGTCGCCTCAATACCTGTTGCCTCAAACAGGAATCCGCCTTCAGCTCCAGCCTTGAAGATCAAACCGGGAAGGCCATGCAGTTTCCATGGGCCATAGGGCATGGGCACCTCGGGTGAGAACCATGCAGTCCAATGACGGCCATGATAATCGGCCTCAGCCTTCACGCATTCGTAACCCAGAATCGTGGCTGTGGAGTCAGGATGAATTTCCCATGAGAGTTCGGACAATGGCTCGGTGTAATATACCAACTCACCTCCTAATTTATCATATAATGTAAGACTCTCTTGTTCAGGCGTTGTGAAAACGTAGGTATAGATACTTTTATTCGGCCCTTTACGGAGATCTATGCTCATCCCTTCGGCCGTTGTGACCACACATGCCTTATTGAAGATTTCCCGGTATTTCTCCTTTCCTTCAGGTGTCGATTTAAGCGAATCGACCCAAAGGCTCATGTCGTTGAAATATTTCGACTCTTTGGCAGAAGCAAGGAGTGTCATTTTTTCTTTCTTCATACCCCTACGCAGTGATGGGAAACTATAATCATAGCTGACGATCATCTCGGCCTGCTGGGCCAAAGCAGTCATTGAGGCCACACTCATGACAAGTGCCGTAAGTACTTTTTTCATTTTTTTCAGTATTTTTTTAATGTTACGATTTCGAATATTTTTAAAGCGTGGATACAGGGAGGATTGTGGGATGTAATATGCATCATCCCATAATCTTTATAATCCGGCTCATTTCCTAAGTGACACTGTCAACATCAGTTCACGCCCGCGCAGCCAACGTTGGCTTTCAAACGAAGTAAGTTGATTGTAGGTCTTGTAATTATATGTCCTCTGATTGAAAATGTTGCTGAGATTGGCCGATAACTCGACGCGCTTGGTGAGTTTAAACACCAATTTGGTATCCAAAAGAAAGACATTTTTGAAATTATCGCTGGTCAATTCATTTCGGTAATGCTCACCGCTTATATGCCATTCCCATTTCTTGTGAGGCATTATATTTATGAGCAATTCGTTCTGCATACTGCTAAGCCATGAGGCATCCTGGCTATTCATCGACAGGCGGCTTGACGAGAAATCAAAGCTGTAATCGAAACTTAGCCAACGCGTCGGAGAGCCGTTCACAGCAATCCCGGCGGACCATGATGTAGCTACGGAATTGACCGCAATATTCTCGGAGATAAGGTGTGATTCACTTCGGGAGAAGGCTCCTCTGAGGTTCGCGCTTCCGCGCATGAAATCAAGAGTCTTACCGAGGTTGCCACTCGACATCAAGCTATTACCGTCACTCTTGGCTGCCGAATAGGTGTAGACGATGTAATCACCGTAAAGCTGCTGCGACAAAGTGTAGGGCAAATGGGTCCATGACTGCATCACAAACAGGTTAGCAAATACTCCCTTGCGGGTGTGCTTGTATGCAAAATTTGCAGACACATTCTGGGATGTCGAGTTATAAAAGTCATCGACTCCCTGGCGGAACGAGCGGTAGTCAGTCATAATGAATCCCGGCTGAATCAGGTTGAGGTTCATCGGAGAGCGCCCTGCTCCACCCCTGAGCCCCAGCGAGAATCGGTTGTTTGGCTTCCAGTTCAGGCTTAACGATGGAGAAAAATACACCTCGTCGCGGTTGGCAAGGGCCTTGTCGAAAGTATAATGCGAGAAACTCACAGGGGCGCTTAACGTCAGATTCACCTTTCTCACCCAGTACTCGAACTTCGGAGTAACATAGAGTGTCAGATAGTTTGTGTTGACAACGTTTTCGGTCTCATTGCCAAGTGAGGCTACTTCGTCGGTGACACCGGGGAGTTCGGCCGACATGTCGGGCAACCTTGAATCAAGAGTTCTGAAATAACCCTTAACACCACCTTCCAGACTGACGGTCACCCCTTTCACCGACAAGGCATAGGATGCGCTCTCGTGGGTGAAAAAGGCATGGTCGCCTACGTGTTGACGCAGATTGGCGCCGTCAATGGCAACCGAGAGTGTCTGAGGAAGTGATTCCCATTCGTTCACACTCTGGAAATTGACCAGATTGTTGCCTTTAAACCTCTTTATCAATTTGAAGTTATTGCTGACGTAGTAGTCGGGCAATGATGCCGTCTGACTGTTAGGTATCGACCCTGTGACATCAAGCGACAAATCATCCCAATCAATATTTGTCTTCAAGGTGTTATTGATGAACGCGGTCTTCCGGTTGAGTTCATAAATGAATTTTCCTGATAGCGAATGAGACCGATCCACGCCCTTACGATCCTCGGTGATCACACGTTCACCACCTTCTGTACCGGGGAGGAAATATGTGGTGACGTTTGCTGCGGCCGATGAAACACGGTTGTAGGAATAATCAATCTGCGCTTTCACTTCTCCTTGGCCGAGCTTCCACAGGCTGTTGGTGGAAACCAAAGCCGAGCGGTTAAAAAGCGTCCTCTTGGCATTCAGATCCGGCACACCCGGGAGCGAGAGGCCAACGTAGCGGCTCAGACCGGTGCTGCGTCGGCCAGCAAAGAAATCGGTAACCTGTGCCGAGAGGTTCTCGCCAATATTGTTTGACTTGAAAGTGGTGATGTTCTGGAACGAGGGCATCACAGCCATAGCAAATATCTCGCCATCCCAAATTCCCCCTTCGGGTTGCCAACTGTAACCGCCACCGGCCTCTCCGTGGACCGTCCAAGTGGCTTTGGCCTTGTTCTTTAACTTCAAGTTGATGGCCGCTTTCTCCGAGAAGCTGATGCCTGAGAGCACCTGCATAGGCTGATGATTCTCCATGACCTCCACAGCTCCGACATCATCATGGTTGATTCCGTTGGTGGCTATTCCGTATTTTCCCCCAAGCAGGTCAGAGCCTTCGATATAGAACTTGTTTATGTCCTCACCCTGATATTTGATTTTGCCTGATTTCTCGACATCTATACCTGGCATACGCTTGAGCACATCACCTATCGACCTGTCCTGATTCTGGGCAAAGCTCCCGACGTTGTATGTGATGGTGTCACCCTGCTCCCGGATACGGTCGGCCTTAACAGTGACTTCCTTTAGCACTGTAGCCCCATGCTCCATATAAATCGTCAACGGAAAAGCTACACTGTCAAGAGCCACCGACTGTTTGGCATAGCTCATCATCGACACTTCCAACCGACATCCTTTCACCGACGGCATTGTTATAGAAAATCCACCATCCCCCTTAGTGGTGGCATACTTTTTTATCTTTCCGTCCGCACCCTTGATGATGACAGATGCCCCCGTAAGAGGGTCATTGTCACCTGCATCAATAACATCCCCCGTCACATTGACCTGGGCTATGATATTCATCCCCGCCAACAGGACGAGAAATGAAAGTAAGAGACGACGGTTAAGCGAGACAATCCACATGACTTACTGACGTTTTCCAATTATTGTTTACCCTCTGTATGGGATGCCTCTGTGACGACATCTATGCGCTTACGGCCCTTCCCTATCGTGATTGACTCGATTGCTGACGGATCAATTTCATTCAACGATCCACTCGGTGACTTCATACCGTCAATATACACCTCTATACCCTGCTCTTCCAAAGATTCACGACGAGGTACAGTGGATTTCTCAGTGTCAGAACTCCGAGAATAGCCTACGACAATCACTTCATCCAAGTCAATCACACGCAGCTTCTGCATGACACCGGCAGGAGATACCGCAGCTTTGACTACCGGAGAGTAAAGCGTCAGCCCGCTTGCAGTCACACCCACCACAAGGAGCAGATAACGCAAACGGTTCCAAAGAGATATCTCACCGGGGCGGTTCATCATTGATATGCGTTGACGCAGCTTGGAGTGATTAAGGTTATTGGCGAGGGTCGGGAATTTGGAGCCCACTGCCTTCTTGAGCAGTAACATCTGGTAGTCCCTGAGATCGAGACCATTGGAAACAGCATACGCGTCAGCCTGATACTCGTGCACAGATTTGAGTTCGGCCCTTAGGAGCCAAGCAGCCGGATTATACCAGAATATCACGGCAAACAGTTGCGCCACCAACATGTCGAGCGAATGTCCGTGGACAATATGCCCCAGTTCGTGTGTGATTATCGGACTGCCACACTCTTCGTAATCATCTGAATTTATCACTATAATCTTTCCGATGCTGAAGGGCGCAAGATTTTTGGAGGAAGTCACATATATGGTCTGGCCATCGACTTCCATGCGCCGACAACCACGAACTACCATGTATATTCTCACAAGCTGTGTGATGGTCAAAAGGAGCACTACTCCCATTCCCATAGTCCATATCCGAGCCATCGCAGACAATTTAGGGAGCCAGAACGCCGGAGTGACAATCTCGTTTGAAGAGTCCCTGATGACCACCGACGGAACAACGTCGGTATTGGATAAATCAAATAGTGTCAGACAAGGGAAGAGCACCAGACTAATCACATAGATTCCCAGCAGGGCACAACGGTTTGCCACAAATTGCTTCTCGGACGCAAGGCCTGCGCGATAAACAATCCACAAAATAAACATCGGGACGGAGACGGCCAATGTGTATTGGAATAATTGAGTCATCATTGGTCAATCGTGTTTCTTATTTTCTATCATATCCAATAGCTGACGCAGCTGAACTGCATCAATCTGATCATCCTCCACGAGCTGTGACACCATCGAGAAGCAATTGCCGAAATAGCGTTTAACCATTTTTCCGACAGCATTACGGCGATAGTCGGCCATGGGCTTTATCGCATAATAATTAAATCCACCGTAGCGACCCTGCTCGTGTCCCACATATCCTTTCTTTTCGAGGGTTCTGACAAATGTGGACACCGTGTTGATGTGGGGGCACGGCTCCGAGAAATGTCCGGCAAGTTCCTTTACCGAACATGGACCATACTGCCATAGCAACAACATGGTCTCTTCTTCCTTATCCGTAAGTTTTTCTTTTTCCTCTGCCATCTCAACGAGATTTTTCGTTATGATGGCAAAGGTATAACATTTAATTTTTGCATGCAAGAAAAATGAACGAAAAATCTCGTTGAAGAAAAATCTATCACAGATTTTCCAAAAGTTTTTCGAACGCCATTCTTGTCCCCCGGCCGTAACGCACCTCGCCACAATAGGTGAAGCCCAGCTTTCTCAACAAGCCAAGCATGGCAGTGTTGTCAAAATTCGTGTCGACCTTAAAGCTCGTCACCCCGCGCGCGAGCGCAAGATTCCCTACGGCAGTAAGCACACGTGTACCGATGCCACGGCCACCAAGGTCACGCCTTACAGCCAAACGGTGTAACACCACATATTCGCCCCTCGACAACCAGCATCCTTCAAGCTCGTCATAGGCCGGCTCACCGTCAAAGGTCACGGCTCCGTACGCCACGACCTCACCGTTGAGCTCCATCACATAGCCTATGCCTTTTCCCATATCATCCCTGACATGCGCGGCATTAGGATAAGATTCATCCCACTGGCATTTTCCTTCAGCCAACATTTTCGTGACTGCCAATCTCAATATTTCACACACCGGGACAAGGTCAGCCTCAGTGGCTATCCTGAACACAAAATCATCGAATCGGGGAACAGCAGAAACACACATAATGATGATAATGAAATAATGACGATGGAATCTATTACGGCAAAGTTACGAAATCACATCGTCACCTACAAAACCTGTGCCACCCGACGCGTATAAAAATATCGACCTATGTTCACACGCAAGCCGATATAAAGTCAGGCGTTTTGATTATCAATTCCGACTCTCGGCCTACATACCGTATAGCCACAACAAGGTGTCATCCGGGCTTAATAGTAGCCTCTTACTTCTCACCTTTGGCAGGAAACTGCCGGGCTGTCTCAGTGGCGCGTCTGAAAAACCGCCACCAGCCCTGGGCAAACTTGGCAAAACGGCGAAGGCCAGTGGGGACGGCGGCAGCCTCATCCGTCTCTTTTATATGGATGAGACGAATGAGACTGCTTCTAATCAGTCAAGAAGCCGTCCAGTCATTTCACTATCACCTTGTCAACGTTGCTGCCGGCCTTGCGGACATAGATGCCCGGGGCAAGCGGTTCAGCCTGCTCAATGCCCTGAAGATTATAGTATGCCGGGGTAGATTCGGGATTGGTGTAGACATCTGTTATTATCGACGACTGGCCGGTGATGGTGAGCGAATATAGGTCGCTCGGGGCATAGCCCTCTTTCTGGGCTATGAAATTCAGCATCAAAGGTTCACCGGAATATACGATTGGACGAGCCGAGAGTCTGTAGGTTTTGCCCTCATGTTCATCCCCCGCTGCAACCGTTGCATAAAGCGACGCTTGGGCAGCAGAGGCAGATGGAAGCTCAGGCTCCAAACCGTCAAGCGTGTAGTATATCTCCACATCGTCATCACGTTCGATCAGGATTGTCTGACCGGCTTTGTAGCCTGACTCGGACGGAGGAGTGAAATGTCCGGCGAGTTCAGAGGTCGCCGCCAGTGTGAAGCCGGCAGTCAGAAGATTGCTGTGGAGATACACTTCCCCCTTGGCGAAATCGTCACGCACATATCGTGCCAACGCCCACAAAGTCTTGTAAGGTCCGGGATTGGGAATCTGATATTCCTCGGTCTGGATATTATTCACCGTGATTCCGGTCGAGAGGATCGTATTGCGGTCCACCTCCTCCCCGTCATTTATTATATAAGAGAGATAATATGGGGTGTCGACCGTGCGTACTGTGATAGGCTCATTGGGTGTCAGTGCCAAGCTCTCGTTGGCAAGCTCCAACGGAGGCAGCACCTCGCGGTAAAGACAGATTGGCTCGGTGGAAGAATAGTTGAACTTTTCACCGTTGACAGTCGAATTGTAGAGCAGCGGCCAGGACTTCGAATTGGTAATATCACGCATGTACATCTTAACCACACCATCCGTGACCGAGATAGACACATTGAACCCCGAGACACTTGCTCCGCCATCGTATGAAAGATTCTTGCTCGAGTATCCGAGAAACCCCTTCGGCGACTGGACGAGCCACGGATATCCGGGGAAATCCTTGCTGTTGTCAATGAGACGCATGACCTGTATGGCGCTCTTGTCCTCGTCCGAAAGGATGATGCTGCCATCCGGCTGACGTGTGATGTCAACGGCGAGATAACGCGTTGTCTTGATTTCACCAAGCGCCTTGTCATAATCGCGAGCCACTATTATATAGTGGTCATGATCAGTGACCTCATCCTGCGACGTGACTAACCGGAAGGTGCTGCTGTCGGCACTACTGACCAGACTGCCCACACCAAAAGCAATACATAAAACTGCAATCAATCTAAATGGCATAGCCTAAAATATTTATATGAATTTATAATAAAGGAAATTACGTAGGTTATATCGGCATGAGCCAAAGCTATTAATATTATTTAATAAATCAAAATTCCGGCACGTTATTTTAACTATTTTTACGAAAAAACATCCTCTAACCAATGAATTTCCAACAAAAATGTGAAAGATATCACCCACACGGCTGTGTATTTGCTGTGAATTTGCTGCACATCTTGAGATAACGCTAATGCTGTCGATGAAAACAAAATCAAACCTATTGGAGACACAGACGAAAATAAACCACAGACCACGCGAAAAACCAACCTCCAGCCCCACTGAAGCATTTTCCCCAGGCATCGTCTCGCTGTCGGACTCTAAAAAACTATGAATTTCCAACAAACTTGCCATTAAAATCAAAAAATCTCCTAAAATATTTGGAGGATTCAAAAAAACTCTCTACCTTTGCATCGCAAAACAAAAACGGCGACTATCACGCATTTAAAAGCCGCCATCAAAAAACAGCCATCGTTTTGCATCAAAGGTGCCATAGCTCAGTTGGTAGAGCAAAGGACTGAAAATCCTTGTGTCCCCGGTTCGATTCCTGGTGGCACCACAGAAGACCGCTAATTCTCAATGAGTTAGCGGTCTTTCTTTTACCCACACCCCTCCCAGTCACCACAAAAGTCACCACGCCCACCGTAAATCATTGAAATATTGATGATTATATATGTCATGGTGTACATGTATCTATTTCGCACGACACTTAATGCGCTGATAATTAATGTAAATTGGCGCATCATTCATAGTCATTCACCATCATTCAATCCCACCCCACAGCCTCGCAACCCCAAACTTTAACAGAATTTAACCATAATCGGTGGCAGAAAATGCAGTGACCTCAACCGAAAATCAGGCCGGGTCACCACGCTAAATCGTTAAAATCTTCAAAAAAATTCTTAACTTTGTGTTTAAGATAGACAATTAAATTAGATATTGACATGGCAGACTTTCTGAATTCTAACTTTCTCCAGACGCTCATATTAGTGATTACTGTGGTTGTTACTCTCTTAATATATCTTGATAAGGAAAATAAGAGCATAAAATCAGCAACGACAATCCTTATTCTCCAAATTAAAAATATTGAGAAGAATATTGAGTATATAAAAGCCGAAGGCGTTTCTGGTGAAGCGATCAATGAGCAACCTCTCCATTACTCTATTCCTATTTTTGAAGAAAACGCATGGGATAAGTATAAACATAAGTATGCCTCAAGACTAAGTTCCTCTGACTTTGCTAAAATAGAGCAATTTTACGAAGTTGCTCAAGCCATTAGAATACAGCAACAGCAAATAAAACAAAAAATACAGGAAAACATATTTGCCAAAACGGCACATTATTATCAACAACAGTTTAATCGATTAAATGCTTGCGTACTAGATGGTCGAGAAGATAGAGAGAATTTGTGTTTCATTGATATGGATTACACGTTAAAACTATATAACAATCCTAAGTTTAGTGTTGGAACGTTCTTACATAAAGAGTATGGTAGTGGATTAATTAAAGGACTTAATCGGTATCAACGCCTTACTGGCACAACGGTATTTGAAAGATTGTGCAAAATCGGGAAGATTAAAGATAGATAAATTGTTGTGATACCTTGAAACATACCTCATCCTCTGTTGAGTGTTGTATGCATTGAATTATAAGTGAGTTACAAAAGATAAAGTACACTGATGGCGTACTAATTAGTTGGATAAATCGAAAGACGTAACTTCTATTTTGGTATGTTTAAGGGGTGTTAACTATTTTTCAGCGGATTTATTTTCGGTGAAATTCTTGGATTTCTTCGGTTAGTACACCTCTTGCTTCAAATATTTTTTGTAACTTTGCAATCGACAGACATCTGTCTGTCACGACATTTTGGAAAAATAAGAAGCGTTATGCTCATCTTGTAGTTTGAGAACCTGAGAAATTCATAAAACAGAGCAAGAGATAGCATAGTGGTTCTCACGCGTATAGCGTGAGCTGCTATTGTTACATCTGCTCACAGGTTTTCTCAGGACCTTCAAACTAGAACGTGGCATAGTTGGCTCACGTTTTCTATTTATCAATAATCTTTGAGGGCCAGAAGGAAGAAAATTTTACACAAAATGCAAATCAACATCAATAATACAGCGATTGACTGGGAGTTTAAAAAGGCTTCTAGATATCTTCCGGTTCGTCTTTCAACCACATATTTTGATGGGATAGGAGAATGTATTTGTATAGTCGCCAATAGAGCGGATGGTATGACAACTGAAATCATAGAAAATAGTGAATCGGAAGTATTTCTAACACTAAATACCCCTCAGTTGTACAACGTTATAAAATCATGCGTTCTCAATATGGATTATTGGACTCCTAATACCCATTATAATACGGTTAATGGGTTGGCTGATAGAGTAGTGAGAAAAATCCATTTAGATGGCATGATATTCTAACAACAAACTAATTGTACGTGCGTCAAAATACAAAGAACTAATAATGAATACACTAACTACCGCTGTATACAACTGTTTGCGAGCAATGAAAGAAAGTTCGGATTTCTCGGACAAGGCAACAACAAATGCAATTCATAATTTAATATCTTGCATAATATCAAGTCCAAAGCAGCTCGTAAATTATCCCAATGAAGAAAACTTGTCGTTAGTATTGTCTAGCATAATGACAAGTGCATATCCCTCGCTTCATCCCATTCACGAAGGTCTGAATGTAAGAAACGTCGTTTTTGTCTGTGCTTATTACCTATATATGCATCAACTTGATACAGGCTATTTTTACGATAGGAATTGGCCTGCGTTCATTCTACTAATACACCTTAGTCGTAAAAAATTCGCTAAATTTAGTGTTGAAATGAATCCATTTGCTCCTGAAAGAGTTCAACGTCTAATAAATCAGGATATTGATCTCAATCGATCTATAAACGTTGTAAAAGGGGTTGAACTGAATATGATGTTGGCAGCTAAAAGAGCCGGATTTTTAACCTCTGACATAGAACCGTGGTTTGAAGAATTATATGACGAATATGACGAACTTCTTGCCGATAAAGATCCATTTAGAAGTACAGCAATACCCTTATATCAATGCATTTCAAATTACATAAAAGAAAATGATCTCACTTTCGTAAAGATGGTAAAATAAAGTCATAATATGAGAAGGATACCTACCCCAGCCGAGATGGAATATATTCCTAATGTTTCTTTCAAGCGAAATGTAATATGTCAGAACTATATGCAGTATGGTACTGACGGAGACATCCAAGACTATTTGATAGAGCAGCTTGAAGCAAATCCAAAATTGTTATCATGGCTATTTGATGACCCATCCCTATATGGCAAGAGTCATTTGGCTCTCGATTGTAGTCAACATGAGGCTTTTCAAGATTTCTATAACTCATTAAGTATTTATGATGATTGAATCATCTTTAATAAATATAGTGGAAGCGATAAATAATGGTCGCACCATATCAAAAGGACAGCAAGTCATACTTCCTATACAGGGAGATGCGACTATTTATGGATTTCTAGCAATAGAGAATTTGATATTCAGTCGGGCCATAGATATGCCTCCATTGGGGGAGGCTACCGTCCTGTCTAATCGTGTAATATTTACATTTGATAAAAAACTCTATAGATTTCCGATTTTTAATTCGGTTTGTAAGGCAACCGAAGAGAAATATGGGTTGCACTTTCTATATATTCCACGATTGCTCAATCTATCCAATCAGTGGAATAAACAAGCATATGAGCAGTCAATGGTTCAAGAAAAACCTAACCCAAAAGTGGCAAGAATTGATGGAGTAAAGATTGAAGATAATGTGGCATACTATTATCCTCAAAGTAACGATATGTATTTTAAGTCTTCATCAAAGCTAAGGGGATTAAGCGACGGTTTAGCAGTAATTGTGAGGAGAATATCAAAAATCTCTGGAGACATAAAATATGAAATTTACAATCCGGATGAGATTCAATTAGAAAAATGAGGATCCCATTATGTGAGTTCTATGCCTTAGATGACCATTTCAATTTTGGTCGTTATAGGGGTCTGTGCCTATCAGATGTTCTTGATATCAATCCATCATATGTTAGTTGGTGCGTAAAGCATTGTACTGGAGTAGTCTTCAGGCTGTATGACGAAGTGATTAAGCAAATAAAATCTGCTTATCCAGCATTCAATATGGATGCTCTTTTTGAATCAAAACGAATATACAATCTGAATAGAAGTACTTGTGATGATTCTGACTATTTTGATGATGATGAATGCTGTTGTTATGATTCAGACGATGTTTGGAGAGATTCTCCGACATATGATAAATATGGCGGATCTTGGGCTCAAGATGTAGAAGGATATTCAGATGATGATATTGATACAATCTTTGATGGAGATCCGAGTGCTTACTGGAATATCGATTAAGATAAGGACGAATAACATTTATTCTGTTATCCGTCCTTTATCATTCATCAACCAATCGACTTTCCTTGTTTGGGTCGAGGAGTGCGAATACCCATCTTTTCGAGGAGTTTCCGTGCCATGTCTCTAAACCATTGAAACACGTTCACTCCATCAATCGTCAAGATGAACTTGTGCTTCTCCCCGGGCTCTCTTTCGAGTTTCGCCTCGGAACGCTCGGTTCTGAATTTCTGATTATGCTCTGATGAAAACAATGAGCCACTGAAAGGGACGTTTTCAAATGAGAGAATCCGTTGGGTAAAACTATCCGGGAATCCTATGTGAGAGCAATAGTGTCCCCACGTAAGGAGGTCAGATAAATCGGGGAAATAACGCTCGATATCGGCTTTGTATTTCACCAAGTCTGCATCCTGCACTTTCCGCTTTTTTGCATTTCCAGACGGGCGATGTCATCAGCGAGTTTGGCGTTGGCCTTTTCAAGTTGATCATGCCGCTCAACAAGTTCGGTTACTTTTGGAATAAGTCTATCATTGGCTGTGACCAGGATATTATTCTCCTCAGCAAGTGTTTCATTATCCTTGCACAGTCTTTCATTGGCAGACTTGTAGATTTCATTCTTCCCGATGAGCAGATTCGTTTCTTGTTGGATATTTTCTTTGCTTGTTTCCAAAGCCTTTTTCTCCCTACTGACCTTTTTCTTTTCAGTGGTAAGTTCTGCAACCTCAATTTCGAGGGCTTTTTTCTTTCGTTGACAATCGCGGTAATATTCGTGCTGGTCAATATGGCGCGCTTCCGAACCCCTCACTCCACGCTCCAATCCGAACCGTTCCATCGCCTTTGCGTAGGTGTCTTGGAATGATGTGAGGTTGTCGCGTGTCATGATGTCGTCGGCACTCAGCCGGGGGCCGTTCTTCGGCTTGGTGCGGTAACGCTTGGTGGCTTTCGCCTCGCTCGCCTTACGTCTTCTCTCGGTGGTCACGATAGGCACGACCGTCACATGAAGGTGCGGTGTCTGCTCGTCCATATGCAGGTGTGCGCCCACCACATTGGCAGATCCGAATGTTTCCTTTGCCCAGCCGACACTCGCCTCGGCCCACTCGTTCAACCTGCCTTCATCAGCAAGCCGACGTAGGGCTTCGCCGTCGGACGAAAGCAGGACATTGAGCGCGAGGACTTGGTTCTTGCCGACTTTGCGTGTATGCCCGGCATGGTCGATACGGTGCTGGATAGCCTCGCCCAATCCTACCACTCCGTCGGGATATTTGATGAAGTCATCGCGGTTGAGGTGGCGCAATTCGGGGTGGGCATTGTCGGGATGTGAGCTTCGCTCGATGTGTCGGGCGATGGCGGTGCATGACCCGCTTGCCTTCATGATGTGGAGTACAGCGTAACTCATAGGCAAGCGTGGTTACGTTGTGGAACAATCGGAGCGCACGGCTTCCTTAGAAGTCGTTCCGGGGTTCTCCAAGGAGTTGCCCCCTTGGGCTCAGTAGGGACATTTTCAGCGTAACGGAACGGTATGCGGCTCGGAAAATTCCCTAATGAGCTAAGGAATTTCCGGATGGCGTAATTTCCGTGCCGCCACAGCACGGATGGAACTGCGCCTCCATAGAGGTGGCGCAGTGTTGTACCGGCTATACCGGTTATAGCGGGTACGACAATGAAAAAACAATGTTTCACGGGACATTCAAATTTTTGACGTGAGAGAAATACCCCCTTGCATTTCTTGCATTTTTGCACAATCGCCCAGCGGGGAGAAAATGCAAAAGTGCAAGAAGTGCATAGGGGTACTTATCAGATTTTGGAATAGATTCCGTGATTGTCACGGGTAAAGAATACACCTCGGCGGTCGCTCAAAAATTTCTTGAAGGTGCGTTCCTTCATTCCGTTCTTGGCGGCGATCGCCACGCCCTCGGCGGTGGTGAACGTGTCCGGTAAATCGGACAACACCGCGGCCTGAATCTCGGACAGAGAATCCTCGCTGACGATACCCTGCACCCCGGCTGCTGTCACCCGGAAATATTCCGTCAGCCGGATTGCTCTCTCAACGGTGGCAACCTCGACGGCCTTTTTCTTTTTGCCGCTGCACGCCCAATCAGCGAGAGCCAGCAAAAGACAAAAGCGGACGGCGTAGATCTCCAATTTGCTTGCGATGGAAGTCAGCGTGTCGCTTCCGTCAGTGTTGCACCTCTCCGTGACCTCGTTCTGCCAAGAGAAAAGGCGGTCGAGTGCTTCCGGCATGAAAGGCACTATCTCCGGCTCAATATCGCCATGCTCCGTAGTTTTAGGGGCGATGTCAATCAGTCTGCCGAGGATAGACCTCCATTCGGCGGCGATGTCGAAAGAGGGAGCCTTGCGGTCGCGGTTCCATTTCACCTTTTTCTGGTCGGACGGCATTACATAGAGTATGCGCTCCATAAAGCCGTTGGCGTTGCGGTTGTTCCCGGCAAGTTCGCCAAGCACTTTCGGTTGGATAGTGCCGATGACGCAGAGAAAAGGGTTCTTGATGAACACGCCGCTCTGACTGCTCTTGCGGTCGGACATGGCTACCTTGTGGTTGAACACCGACATCCAGAACTCCGATTCCGAACCGTTGTTGTAGCGGTTGAATTTTTTGAACCACCCGGCAAGCTCATCGGAAACGAGACACAGGCCGCGCAGATTCTCCGAGAGAATGCGGTGGACGGCTTCGGGTGTCACGTCCTGCATGGTGAACCGCTTTCGGATTGGCTCTGCTGGATTGAGCTCATAACCGTTGGCTGCCCTTTCTTTCGGTGGCAGTTCCATAGCCGCATTGTAGCGTTTCAACGCCTCGGTATGGAATGCCGCCTGCTTCGCGTCGAAGTCAATCATAGGCTGCATTGCGAAGCTCATAGGATGGCTTTTGTTAGAACCCGGCGCACCGACAAGGGCAACGAAAAGAATGACATACTCTTTCCAACCGTCCATGTGTTCCACCGCGTGGGTGTTTCCAACTGCCGCAGCCATTGCCGTGAGCATAGACCCTGCGAGATAATCTTTCGGAAAGCCGAGAGTGGCATGAGCCTCGTTGATTATCTTGCGGAGTTTGTCGGGCAGTACATCAACGGGAAAACTATTAGCGTTAAGAGGTTTGGAGATAACATCTTTTTCTTTCATTGGCTCAATCGTTTTTAGCATCAAGAATAGCGGTCACTTCGCTCAGTTTGTAGCGGCTGCCGCGGCCAACCTTGATTGCGGTGAGTTTACCCTTTTGTACAAGGTTCCATACCGATGTCGGCTTGATACCGAGTTTGGTACAAACTTCGGCTTTGGTAAGAAGGCGGTCTTCTTCCGCCTTCATAAGTAGCGGAAGGAGTCGGTCGCGGGTGGCGTCGATGGTGTCAACCACAAGCTGATGGAGGTCGCTGAGGCTGACGGTAAGGAGAATGTTGGGATAGTTAGGGTCCGAGAGAGAGGCTTGTAGAAGGTTGTATAAATTCATATTGGGGGGATTTGAATTTATGAGAATACCGCCGACTTTATACGTTGGCACAGCCCCGGCGCAATGGGCGGTGACAAAGGCCCGAAAAGGACGTGAAGGGTGCTGTCGGCTCTTTTCGCTGAAGCCAACAAACAGTTTGTTGCCGACACAACTTCGGTCGGAAACGGACGCAGTTCTCCCTATCCCGTGCCGCCTTCAGAGTGAAGGCAACAAGGGGGCTATCCGCCACACTTGGGCGAACATACGTCGGGTGCAAACGCCATCACTGGGCGAGTGCCATCATTTTTAGTGGGTAAATTTCGCGCGGGTCGCGCTTTCTAAGACCTTGTTTCCAATCTGTCAGTCAGATATTTCCGATATTTCAACTTGACGCTGCCACTATATCCACAAAATCCAGCGTGTTGACAATCGGGTGCAATCTTCCCTTACAATTAGAAAACTGTCTTTCTCTGAGCCATTTAACAGCAGCCATTCCATTTATTTGCAAACCGTTGGGTCATCGCTTCCTCAGTGCGTGTTGTTAGCGGTTCGCGTCTGCCGTCCTTTTCAGACTCTTAATATTCATAGTGTTCCGGACGACTTCATCCGGGATTAGGTGTAGGTATGAACACAAAAAAGCGTACCACAGTCAGGAGCATCATTCCAATCCGAGATATAAAAGTTGAATGTGTCGGACGGTGGCTCTGCCATCTTGTGTTACATAAAGATACGAAATATTTTTCGTTTTTCCAAATCAGCACAGCTCCAGAGGTGATTTTTAGGGCAAAATAGCCCTGTAACTACATCATCTTGCGTGTGTTACAAGAAAATGCAGTTATCTGCCATCCGGGCAGAAAACATAGGCGCATAACAATGGCTATACCATTCGCCTCAATGCCTCCGCATTCTTCCCATGCGCAGATGGCGGCACGCTTCTTTGGCTGTGCGTTGATAATCGTTCCCCTTGCAAGGGGAAATATGTCTTTTCGCCCACGAATGGACTTTGACGGACAAAATCATGCCGGGCGACCGTCACGGCAGAGCTATGTGAAAATCCCGTCAGAATGACGGTGGTGTGTATGAGTGCTCCGCTATGGTCACATGAAATGCCATCACGTTTTCAATCAGTCTTGTCTCTTGTCGCAACTGGGCATGACGCTGTCACGAAGTGCTGGGGCACATTCGTCAAAACTCCTTGTCGCGGTCAATTAAAGACCATCAGTACAATTCTAACGAAGGTAAGTTGAAAAAGGTTCAGACACCGATGATTTTTTCTTGAAATCTGCGGACTGAATCCTCCTTACTCCGCAAAGACAAGTCAAGACCCCAGTCCTCCAAATTATTTGAGGCATATTTCGTATAAGGTCGTATTACTATCGTTTTAGAGTGTTCTCAGTGCGTTTCTTTCAATTCCTAATCCTCAGAATATGCTTATAATCCCCCAAATCTATGGTTTTAGGTCCATTTTTGGGGGATTATAACAATATTTTTAACTATCAGGCTTAGCTACGGGCATAAACATTTTTTATTGTGCCATTTAATGTGTCATTTAATTAATGTACTATTCTTGGCACTATAAATGATTGGTTGCAAAAAGATAGACGTATATTGCGCCAAATCTCAAGATTTTCAACACTTTTGGCGAGATATAGCATACTTATAAATCTATAACTCCGTGAAAAGTCTTTATTTGTTTAGAAAAATCTCTTTTTGAATATTACTAAGAGTACTATGCTCTAATACATCTTTATTTTGCTTAAAAAAAGCATTTGCAACAGTAAGACAATCATTGGAGACCACACATCGTTTCAATGTGTTTGCCAATAGATTATTCCCGGACAACTGTGATTTAAAGAATCTATTTCTCATTCCATTTCTGTATAGGAAATCAAAATAAACTTCTGCGTTATATATATTGTAGTTGGCTAAATCAGATTTCAAATTAGTCCAATAGCAGTCAGTCATCTCATAAGAGAGAATTACTACTAGGAGCGATGTTGCACTCAGTTGAATTATTTTATACAGGTCTTGTTTCATACTCTACCAATTATTACATATTCTATTAATTACAACAAGTGCCTCTTTTGTTAAGTTTATAGCTTCATCATAAGACAAAACTCTACTGGTTTCAATATTAGTCCTATCTATATGAAATGTAGTATGCCTGTTTTTATTAAAAAAATCATAACCGGATTCTAATGCCCGTTTTAAATCGGGATTATCATCATAAGTCCCAACACCATCAACAAATTTATACGAACCGCCACTTCCTTTCTGAAAGTATGTACCGAAGTCTTTGAAATCTGGAGCATCTTCCAATAATCTCTTACTGATTAAAGCATCAAGAGCCTTAAAAATGCCAAAAGTATAACTCCCATAATCTTCAACATGTATACCTGCATTAATTAATGCTACTGATGTTGAAATCCAATCAGCAATAATAGTGCCTTCAATCAACTCAATTTTTGAAATATGAGCACCTAGATTAGTATCAATAATATGAACTGTTGTTGGTTTGATTGCAAGAAAATCATCTATTGCCTCCTTCGGATAATCAGGTAAAGCATGCAATATCTCAGATATTATGTCTAAGAAGAAAGAAGACACAACACCTTGTAAGCATAGCGTTCCATTATTATAGAGAATTAGTGAAATCTCAGCATTATATTTACCCTTAAGATGGTATCTATATCTAATTGGAGCCTTAGGGTCAATCTCCAATTCTATAATTTCAATATCGTCAGCACCTTTTAAAAGTTCAACAAATGCATCAAAATCCTCAGGTGCAATATTCTTTACGGTGAAAGATTTCTTATCTACAGCAGGAATAGCTAGATTCTCAATTAAATATTCTTTACAAGATTCGCAAATTGAACGTAAATGAGGTTGTCCCTGAATACTAAAGGAAACTTGACCTCCGCTTATAAAGCAATTTATGATGCCAGTTTTATCCTTTTGTTGGATATTAATTATGATTTTATCAGTCTTTTCTATAAATGATACCGAATAAGCAGAGTGCTCTCTCGCAAAATCTGAGAGGCTTGATGGAATTCCATCAATATCAATTGAATATTTCTGTGCTTTTTTTGCCATTGTGTAAATCAAAAATATAATACTAACGCCAAACGTCCAAGAACTTCCAATTCTTCGGAAATCCCATTTCCTGCAAGTTCAATAAATTTCCACCATCCCCAATGATAGATAAGATATTACGCTTCAAATCACTGCCGGGACTAATTATATTGCTGATATATTTTATGCAACTAAGAACAGTAAAGACCTTGTTGGGGTGCAGAGAATTTATCGTTTGTCTATCTAAAAATGGGAAATCTGTATTGGTTGGCATCTGAAGATTTATGATACACCTCCTATTCCACACGCGACTATGGTGTGCGCAACAGTTTCTCCATACTGCAATCGCATGTAGCCAGTTGGAGAAAATTCGGTCGTCATTTAGTCCAAATTGCTTGGCTATTGCCTTCTTTTGAGAAGTTTTCTTCAACAACTGATATAGTTTACTTAAAGTGCCGAGTGACAATACTTCGAGTGTCATCCATGCTGGAGGAAGTGGAGGATTATCATATTTGCTATAATAATGCTTAATAAAATCCTCATTACTGCGTTTGATTTCACCTTTGATGTCTTTCATTAGTAAATCATATGCAGTGGTTCGTTGTCCATCACGGTCAACTATATCCTTGTGTTTATATAAACTCCGATCATTAAACCAATGACTATTACCAGTTGCCTCAGAATATGCTTGAACAATCTTTGCTCTCACTGCCACTTCAATCTTTTCGATCGCATTGAACATCAATGAGCGAAGTCTCCGGTCAAAGCAATACAAATCAACTATGTCGGAAAAATGAATATCATCCTTCTTGAATCTATGGTCAGACTCTGGGTTTGAGTTATCTTGAAATGGATATGTATATGCCCTCAAACGATAATAACTTATGTTGGACAAGTAACGTATCGCGAGTTGCTCATCATCTATCAGCAATCCGCGACTTTTCAACTTGTTGATCTGCTCTGGCAGAGTAAGAGGGCGTTTGGTGTAGTCCATATAAAACTCGAAGACCTCCCCGGGTGCGCTGGTCAACGGGAAGCGTGGGAGGTCATATTGAGTGCAAAGTTAGCACTAATTTCTGAATTATCCAAATCTTTAGGCGCAAGAGTAGCAATTTTTTCATCAAGATCAGCCATATCTTCTTTCTTTGCTCCAACATCAGATCTATTATTATAACGAGTAATACTCATATCTTGTTCAGAAAGATCACCTTTTCTACTTATACAATAATTCACAGGCGTTCTTTCGTATAAAACATTCCTTAATTTCTCTCACAGCTCCAAAAAATCGGTCATTTGGCCAATTTTTAGGAATATGACTGATGGCTTACCACATCTCGCTATCTTTCTTGGTTCGGGCAGCGATTTCGTCGGCTATCTCCTCGGAGGAGAGCTTGATGTAGTCCATGAAGGTCTTTTGAGTCTTGTGACCGCTGACGTGCATCATCTGGACGATGTCGTATTTGTGACTGAGATACATGTTGGTGATTCCGGTGCGTCGGGCCGTGTGGCTCGTCACGCATTTGAAGCGCGGTAGGAGTACGTTGCCGTTCAGGTCGGTTTCCGGTTCTTTGCCTTCTTTTTTCAGCGCGTCCTTCTGCTTCATCGTCAGATTGGTCGGCACTTTATCTTTCAGTGTCAGGACGCTCTCGGAGAGGTCTTCAAGTATATCCTTGATGTAACGGTTCAGCACCTGCTCGTTGGCTTTCGGTATGTTGTAGCCGTATTTCTCGCAGATGGCAATGAGGTTCTCGTTCATAACCGGGATTGTAACCTCGGTCTTGGTTTTCTGCTGAACAAGCCGGATAATACGTGTGCCCTTTCGGGTTGTCTCAAAATGGTCTTTGTTGAGATTGTTGTAATCACTCACACGCTGACAGGTATAGCAACCAATGAGAAAAACATCGCGAACATGCTCCTTCTTTCCGGTCAACGGCATTTCATAGAGGGCTTGTAACTCTTCCTCAGTAAGATAAATCTCGACAGCCTTATCACGGTCTTCAATCTTGTTTTTGACTATCAGCGAAGCGGCGCGTTGGTTGTCATGGACACCGTCAATAAAAGCGGCGTTGATAAGTGCTTTAAGATTTGTCATGTGCTTGTTGACTACCTTGGGCATATAGCCATGCCGACGGAGATAGTTGATGTAGCGACTTACAAAGGCGCGGTTGATGTCTGCCCAGCCGAACTGATGTAACGGGTCGAAGCCTTCATAAACGCCGACGTAACTTCTCCATGTCTTGCAGGATCCGGCTGAATAGTCCTTGCTGCCAATCTTCCGTGCGCCGCTTTTGATGTCTTCGACAAACTGAACGAGGAACGGCCAGATAAGACGGTTTTTCTCATCCTCGATGCGTTTCTTTTCCTCGGCTTTCTTACGGGCTTTCTCTTTCGCCGCCTCTTTCTTTGCCAAAGCCTTGCGCTCTGATTCGGCGGCTTCCTCCATTGCCTTCCTTTCAGCCTCGACTTTCTCCGGCTCGGATATGTAGCGCACATCCATATCAAGAGCCTCGCGGTCGAAATTGACTTTGGCGAGGTGTGATTTAACGATGCCTTCAATCTGCGTCAGTTTTGCGTGGAGTTGATAATTCTTTTTCTGATGAGCCAGCCACGCACGGGGAGAAGCGGTCGCTTTGAGCCACTCGCTCACCTCCACTTGCAGGAGCGTCGAAACAAGCACATCAATCTTGCGGGTATGTACACGGATAAACAGTGTCGCGGTTTCCTTCTTCAAATCCTTGTTGCGGACATGAAACGGGGTCAATTTCTTCGCAGGGCGAAGCGACTGAGTCGATAACTTCGGAGAGGGTATTGTTGCCATCTTATTTTGTATTGCTAAATTCATTCGCCACGATTCACAGTCATTCACTATCAATCGTTTTGGTTCTGCAAATATAACAACTCAAACCACGTTTTGTCAAGTCGGGTCACCACGCAGGTCACCACGTTTTTTGAATTTCTGTGAAAATCCAAAATTCAGTCAAAATTCATATTGCATTATTATTCAGTATTTTGCATCAATTCAATATTCACTTACATTCGCCACAATTCACAAACTCAGGTTCTGGTGGCACCACAACCTTCAGAAGAAGGACACGTTAAAACACTGAATATCAGCGATATTTAGTGTTTTTCGCATTTTAGGGTAAGGCAAAACGCTCAATCCACACCAATCCAGCAGGGTAGCAAACGAGATTTGGTGGAGCAAGATTGAAATCCACACCACCCCACGATTTGCTAACTATTTGCAATCGGGCATTTTACAACATTCTGCCTAAATTCTTAAAAGGATCCTCTGTGAAGAGATAATCAACAGAACTTTGACAAGGCGGAGCCACTCTGAAAAATTTTTTTGAAAAAATTTCTCCCGGCGGTGGTGTAGAAATCGGTGGAGCCGAAATATCCACTGACCAATCTCCACAGAAACGGCGTTTAGATACGTATTCCTACCCAGTCAATCTTGCGGCAATCACAACTAGGCATGACACTACTCCGAATGGAAGGTAAGATCAGTTACTCGATAATTGAGGGGAAGGTTTATTATCCGGCAGAAGAAATTGGTCGTCTGCTTTATCATTGCAAGGTTGATTATGAGTGAGCCTAATCTGATATTGAGCAAGGAGGAACAGCGCGATGTTTTCAAAATCATATCTGAAATCAAAGCCTGTACCAAAGAATTGGCAGAACGCTCACGCCCTATGTTTGACGGAAACTGCTTTCTCTCGGACTCCGAACTTGCCCGACGGCTTGGCGTGAGTAAATCCACACTCGCTAACTATCGCCTCAAAGGGATATTCGGTTATTATTTCCTTGAAGGCAAAATCCTGTATGCCGACACCGAAATTGAGGACTACCTCAAAGAGAACTACCACCCACCTTACCGATAAGGCAATCCAACGGCAACGCCCACGATAATCCATTGAGAATTACCGGGGCCTTTGCCATGTCATCACTGTCTTGTCGGACTTTTTACGCAGAAAAACCGACAAAATTAGATTTTCATTTTGAGTTTTTGATGAGTTTTACTTTGTTAAATTGATTAACAAAAACGATCAAAATACATTTTCAAGCATTTCAAAATTTTCACAAGTTGACGAAAGTACTTAAGAAATCCATTTATCTCTTGATTAAATCAGATATCTCATCAGCAATCTCTTCAACAGTATTTGAAGCAGTGTTACGGGCTACCTTGTCTGCTATCGAAGGAGAGAATTCTATAACTTCGTTTTTGGTTATATTATGCCAGATTGGAAGCATCACCTGCTCACCAGTATTTGCTTTGGTAATTATTCCATCTAGTTCATAGTTTGTCCATCCTTTCTTAATGAACGATTTTGAGAGAACTACGATACCGAATTTACTTTTTGCTAACCCTTTATCTATTTTTCTCCTTAGACTATCACCAATTTTAAGTTCAAACTCATCGTACCACACTTTGAGCCCTTTATTTATAAGAGCAATTGCCAATGGTCTTACTACTTCATCTTTATCCTCGGATGCGTGAGAGATAAACACGTCATATTCAAGTTGTGAATTTTCAGAACCTTCAGGCGGCACTGTATCCTTTCTAACGAGAGATGGTACCGATGAAAGAGCTCGGTCACTATATTCAGGAAGTGGCGCCGGAAGTCTGCGAATTGAAGTTCTAACCGAGCCACCTAATCCACCAAGATCTATTGTTATATACCAATGCCCATTTTGAGGGATTGTAAATATAACCGGGGATTTTCGTACAAGGCCGCCATAATATCTATGCCTTCTGCCACTTTTGTAGCTACTATAGTTACTACTATCCATCAATCTTACGTTAGCCGCATTTCCTTGGAGAATGACTTGTATGCGTTCTCCTTTGGAACATTGATGAAGATCATATACCGTATACTTCATACATTTATTCTATTGTGTTATTTGTTATTTCATAGCAGTACACGTAGACGGTACCATTATTTCCTCCCCCTGTATCTCCTTTCATCCCTTGTTCAAGAAAATACTCCTCTACTTCTTGAGCTGTCCATTTGTCAGAAGCTTCACGCCATATCCACCATGCGTTTTCTTTATTAACGTTATGTTCACCAAACAGGCGACGTTCAATGTCGTTAGTTATCCCGATATAGAAATCGGAATAATACTGTTTGCTACTCTTGCTTAAATGACAATTTATGTCACTGATAATCGCAGTTGCTATTTTTCCAGCCATAATACTTATGTTAATTATTATGCTGCAAAATTAGGCATCAAGATTGCAGTGCAACTTCATTCTTTCAAAAAAATCACGAGATACAAATTTTATTGATTGTTTTCTATGATTTTTAGTGCTCGCTCTCTCATCTTCTTGCGAAGATATAATGGTTCAAGTATTTCACATTCGTTTAGATAACCCAAAAGAGAAGTTTCAAATTCATAATTCGGGATAAGATTCAGTTCAAAGACAATATAATTATCTTTACGTTCCAGGATCTTCTGCGAGTTATGAAAAGGTTTTGTTTCAATATATGCCGCAGCGGGGAATGTAGCTTTTATAATTATTCGCTCTCTTCTGCTTCCTATATTTATAGATACGCCAACCACTTGACTGAAATATTCGTCAATATCAAGTCCGTGGTATTCTTGATATATGAGGTTTGGTGCTACGTCAATAGCGTCTATTCTATCCAAAGGAAGTGTCACAAGAGGCAATAATCCTTTCATTTTGGACTCATATCCTATTAAAAACCATCGATTATTATACTGTCGAAGTTGATATGGATGAATTTCTCTTAGAAACGAAGGTTTCCGATATTTATGATATGACACCTTGATGACATATTTTTTCACAATACAGTCAAACAATACAGTAAAATGCTGCATTCCTATCAAATATGGGTTCTGGGCAAACGACACTATGCCTCTGGGTGATTGATTAAGTTGGAATGTATCTTCTAACCTAACAATAATCTCTTCCATCCATGAAAAGTCTGGCAATCCCTTAAATCTTGAAAGCATACTAATTGTGTCGGCTAATTGCTGCATTTCTTTTTGACTAATCGGAAGATTCATAATGGAGTATTCCGGGTCGCCATAGTAATAGTAGGCTCTATGACCATCCATGCCTTTCTCGATGGGTGCCGAATACCCTTCACTATCTTTCATGTATTTAAGGTCTTCTCTAATAGTTCTCTCCGATATGTTGCGACCATAGTAATAAAAAGTCTCTTTATTGATTATCTCAATTAAATCATTCATATAATACCTCCGACCTATTTCTCGGAAACAACGATCGAGAATTCTATGTCTTAAGAAAGCATTTTTTATTGTAGCCATAGATTATTTGTTTTCAGGATTAGAAAGGTGCATCATCATATCATAATGAGCCTCTTGTCCCATTTTGCAAAAGATATTTTTAAATACCTCCTTATAACGTTCCAGTTGACCATCTGCAATTTCAACAAATAAATCGTCGGCCATTGAATGAGATCCGTTATTTACCCAACTTAATAGAGACCGACAAATTTTCTTATCTTCAAAATTGTCAAACTTATTTAGAATATCATTAGGACTGATGCCGCCGAATATCTGAAAATAGTTTTCAACTATTCGTCTCATAATATTCTGGGAAACCAGACATGAGATTGAACTGTCATTTCGCAACTCAGACCAAAGCAGTTCATACGAGCTTCTTATAGGATTTGTCTTGTAGTATGCCTGAATTGATGAAACATTATTTCGTTTTCTCAGTATCCAATGATGTATGCGATCCCTCCATTTACACCCTTTATCCTGAAAAGAAATTTCTTTATGAAAGTAAACGTTATGAGTAAGCAAAATTATCTGCCTCACAATGCTTTTTCCATCATATACGCTGGCAAAAATATCTCTTAAAAGTGTGCTGACTACAAACAAGACATTACTATCCAAACTGGATACAGGATCATCTATTATTAAAACCCTATTTCGACTAACACCATCTGGGGTATGGCTACCCTTTACAAGTTGCATATAATATAAGAAAGTAATGAATGTCCTTTCTCCTTCGCTAAGAGTTGATGTGGCAATATCGCCGTTCTCTCTTACGATTTGATATTGGTTCACTTCTTTTGGCACTTCACGAATCATGAAATTTGTAAATCCAAATCCTTGCAGAAGTCGATTAATTTCGTTAACAGTTGGTGTAATACTTGTTATGGCTCTTTCTAATTCATTTATTTCATTTTTTACAGATTCATGACGGCTTAAAGCAATCTCTATTTTGCTTTTCAGTACTTCTATCGCTTTCTCCAAATCTGAAACATTCTTCCTATAGGTCTCTATTGCTGCTGAATATGCTATCGAGAAGTATTTATAAATTTGTTTTACAAGTATGATTCGCTCTGTTGACAGATTGTCAATTAGCTGGTTATGCTTTAATATCTTCAAATTGCTATCATCTATAATACGATTAATCCGACTAATAAGTTCTTTTGTGGATTTTAGCGCAATAACCCGGCTGGGCTCTTTAGATTTTGTTGCCATCAAGTTCTGATTTGAAGTCAGGAGTAACTTAAATTCGGATACAACTGTCTCAAGTGCAGAAATATCCATAGAAGATTTTTCAAGAACCTTTTGCGCATTTACGATAGAATCCAATTGATTAATAATAATGACTGCAATCTGATTATACGCATCATGCAAGGACCCGATTTGATGTAAATCATTCTTATAGCCGGCGTCAAAAAAAGAACTTATTTTCTTTTTAAACTCATCGGTTATGGTATGTTGTTGACAAAAGGGACATATATCTTTACTCTTATCGATGTAAACTAAACCCTGGCTAACCCAGTCTGAATTTCCTAAGCTATTAATTAAACCAGCAAGATCTATGTCTTGCTTACCAACGACTATTTTTGTCCATAATTCGTTAGACTCAACAGAATACAATTCATTAGCATTAAATTTCGCTATTGGTGTTTGGCGCACAGGTTGAATGCCGAAAAGCACTTTTGCCTTGTCTGTTAAGGACTCAAGTTCTAACTTATCCTCAACCTTATCCTTCGTCGCATCCAATACTTTTTTGACAAAACTATCCTTAGTCCCAGCTCCTATAGCGGATTTACTGAATCTGCTTTCATGTCGCTTGAACAAATCCGACCACACAGACTCTTTAAATGAATTCTTTATGTTTTTAATTTCGGTTTCTTTTTCGTTTAAGATTTTTCTTAATTTTGAACCTTCATCAACAATCTCTCTAAGCAATCTCTGCTTTTCTTCTATTTGACATAAACTGTCATTGGATGCTTCTCCTAATGTAAAGACACCAGGTATATGTTCAGAATAATTCCTGTCGCAGAAATCTTTGTTATATATTAATATATCTAAAGGGAGTTCATCTTTCCACTCTAAAGTACAATCTGGATATTCGCTGATATTTGCCACAATCCTGCTAATGGTGCTTTTCCCTGAACCATTTGCCCCATATATTATATTTATAGCATTAAGGTTTTCAATATCAACACCTTCATTGTTAAAAGTGGCCTCATTCTCTATGTGGATTCTATTAATCATGGTTTGTTCAACGCGTTTAGTGGTATGTTAGCTTAACAGCGAATTGGAAATTGAATTAAAAACGATAGTGATTTTGTGATTATTATTTAATCCTTCAGACACCCGATTGGTATTATTTTCACTCCGTCCTCGCGTGTATATGCCATTTCTCCTCCTGTCAGGACAACAAGTAAGTCCGGCACACGAAGTCGGATTTGCTTCTCCGTCATATTCTTTTCAACGATAAGACGTTTGATTTCAAGGAGGTGCTTTGCTCCGTCCTCTATCTCGCGACTACCAAGTTTGCATTCGATCAACGCGTATCGTCCGTCATCAAGGTGCAATACGGCATCAGCTTCAAGCCCAAGACGGTCATGGTAATATGACAACCGTCCCCCCAGTGCCTGTGAGTACGCACGGAGGTCACGAAAACATAGACATTCAAATATGAATCCAAAAGTATTCAAATCAAGTTCAAGACTTTCCGGTGACGCACCTAAAGCGGCTACTGCAATAGAGGGATCAACAAAGCAACGTTTCTTTCCGGTTCGAATAACAGTCTTAGAACGAATAGCTGGGGACCATGCATCTATATCATCAATTACAAAGAGCTTCTCCAAAGCACATACATAATCATCAAATGTAGGCATAGATATTCCTTCCATTTCTTCAGATACATCTGCAAGCATAGAGGTCTTCTTTGCTAAAGTACAGATATTTCGTGCGTAAGAACGAAGAATGAGCCTTGCTAATGCAGGGTTTCTTCGCGTTTTATCAACTCTTGAAATATCTTCATTACATATCACATCAATATAATCTTTAGCAATCAGCAACTTAGCCTTGACACTCATCTCATCTAGAGAAGCGGGCCACCCGCCACGGCAGGCCGCAAAAATCAGTTGCTCAATGGATAATCGCGACATTTCACCATCAATGTCGTAGTCAGCCTCATCAAATAATCGCCGCAAAGAGATAGAACCATTCGATTCCAGAGACTCGAACAGGCTCATAGGGTACATTGCTATTCTGGTAATGCGACCAGTTCCCGTGTGCATTATTTCCTCATCATCTATTACTGTCGAGCCAGTCAGAATAAACTGACCTTTCTCTCGGCGCTCATCAACCGCATGGCGAACTGCATCCCATATTACTGGGGCGACCTGCCATTCATCAATAAGCCGTGGTGTTGCACCCTTGAGCAATAATGATGGCTTTGTTTGTGCTGTAGCCAAATATCCTGTCCGTCGGTCAGGGTCCTGCATCTTAATGACGCTTCCCGCCCGACGCTCTGCTGTAGTTGTTTTGCCACACCACTTGGGCCCGGCTATCTGTACGGCACCGAAAGCCTCAAGCCTCAAATCAAGAGTCTTGTCGGCAATTCTATTTAGATACTTTATCTCTTTCATAATTGCCTGCAAAACTAGGGATTAAATCTGATACCACCAAATGATTTTGTAATTTTGAATGATTTTGTTTTGTGTTTTTGAAGCAAATCACTTTGTTAAATTGAATTAACACAAGCCAAATATTTGGTGGAGCGGAAATAGATTATTAATTTTGCACTAACAGAGAACTTTTAGAATAAGGGAAGATGTTGCGAAGGTGTTAGATTGCCAGAGTAAAATGCCCCAAATCGCTAAATTATAGCAGTGTAGTCAACGGAGTTTTTCTACTTTAGATAGCCAGTAATAGTCTGATAGTCAAATTGATACTATATTCAGAACAATTCTGGTGGCACCACAGAAGACCACTAATTCTCAATGAATTAGCGGTCTTTGTTTCATCCATACCTCTCCAAGTCACCACAAAAGTCACCACACCCATGGTAAATTGCTGAAATATTATTGATTATATGTGTCGCGGTGTGCGCATATCTATTTCATTCGACACGCAACTCGCTGATAATCAGCAAAAATTAAAGCATCATTCATAGTCATTCACCATCGTTCAACCCCACGCCACAGCCTCGCAACCCCAGACTTTAACAGAGTTTAACCATAATCGTTGACCAAATATGTGGTGACCTCAACCGAAAATCATCCGTGTCACCACACTTATTTATTAAAATTTCTCAAAAATTTTTCGTAACTTTGCAACGCATATCGCTCGCAGAGGCCCGATATGGGTCACGGGGCGGGATGCGGCCAACGCTTTTGCGCTGGCAGACATATTGATGAAAAGCGTTTACTTACGCTCTTTCTTGACTTGCTGAAACTTCGCAACTTTCAATCTTCGTCAAGAATGGGACAACGGTGAATGGCTTATGTGGATATGTATTTTATATTCTATCGATGGTGCGAGAAACATCTCGATGGTTTATTATACATATTTGCGTGAGGCCTCTGCATCCGTTGCTTGTTCCAACGAAGATGGGCAATGCGAAGGCCTCAGCAAGTGGGAGCGAGCAACAAGTACGGCTCTCACGCTTTTCTTTTTCAAACTATATATAGCCAAAGAGGTGAGCCCGGCGGCAACCATTACCAGATGAATATCTACAAGTCTTGGCTAAAACAACATGGTATCCCTTTTAAGGAATTTCCATTTGGACTTCACTTCCAGTATCAAGGTGGAAGTTTTCTTGTCGCTGATAACTCTGGCGATTCACAATTTTTTCAGCTTCTCATGCCAAATATCTATGAGGCTAGTGATTCTGAAAGAACTCGTCTTCTTGAAATGTGTAACAAAATAAACGAGGACAAGAAAGTCGTTAAAGCTCATCTCACTGATGATAACCATGTTTGGCTATCAACAGAAATACTAATTGACAACACTCCGGATGTGGATGATTTCTTTGGTCGGTTACTCCAAATGCTTCATCAGGGAAGAATGGAGTTTATGATGAAATATCATCAGTATTAATAACCACGTCTTTCGATTTCACAGGAACCTCAATGAATACAGCACTAAATTACCACGCGCTTGCCGCATGGACAGCCTTTGGTGTTCAGGATTATTTGGGACTAGAACAACATAGTAAAGAAATTTATAACTATTTTGTTCACAATCCTAAAGGACTCCTAAATATCGACAGTCCTCTCTTAATAGGAAAGATTTTTCATGTATGTCTAGGCTTTAGAGAACCTGATGAGGACATCCAAGAAGTACGAGCAGAAAACGCATTCCTTTGTTTTTCAAAAGCATTAAATTCAGATAATGGCTCTGTTCATGATGAAGCATCCGCTAGATTGATGATGCTTCTTATCAATGAGCAAAGGCATCTGATTGGATATGTAGAAAGTGCATGCCAAAATGAAAATATGAATCCATATAGCTTTTTGGGTATGCTCAATGACGGAATGCCAAATGATATGCCGATGGCAACTAACACTAAAATGTTGTTCACTGCTTACTATCTGTATAATTGCATCATCGATAAAGCAAATGTGAATGATGAATTTGTAAATGCCAACGAAAGAAATGCTTTCATCGCCGTCAGGAATCATGTTCTTGACAACTGCAACCAACTCTCAAGAACTCCTGCAAATAGAAAGATAGAGCTAGGAAAAATAGTTTTTGATAAAATTTGTGATAAACTTCATAAAGATATTCAAGACTATTCAAACAGCCTTTAATCAATCTATTCTAAGTGCGACCACAGGATCAAGATCAGCCCGACGAGAGAAAAAGTTCTTTCACCGGGCTGAATCGTTAACGTCGGATTCCTCGGCTTATGGTTTGCCTAAGTGATTGCCACATGTCTTTAAACCACTGAAAAATATTCTTGCTGTTGATGTGCAGACGGAATTGGTTGCCGTCCTTTGGGTCGGGCTTGATTTGGACTTCGGAGCCTCCAACATCCGCATATTCCTGTTTTGTCGGGTCGTATAGTTTTTGCCCGTAATTGAACACGCGGGGTTTGCAATCGAGCAAAGCCTTGATTGTTCCCTTGGACATTCTCACGCTCTCACAATCAAGAATTGCGGGCATGAGCAACTTTACAGACGAGAAGTATTCATCAATACGGCTCATCTGAGAATCGAAGCCTCGTTTGTAACTTTCGTGCTGTTCCTGCTGAAGGCGCATACTGTCGCGGAGGTTGCCGATTTCACGGCTGCTCGTTTCCCTCTGAGAGGACATCTGCAATTTTAAGTTCTCAATGGTGCGGTCGCGGTCAGCAATTTCGGATTCAAGACGCTTGGTCTTTGACCCCGTGAAGATGTTGGCGATGTTGCTGACCGCCTCTTTCTTCTGCTTGTCACGCTCGGCTTTTGCCTCTGCCGCCTCCCTCTTGGCTACTTCGGTTTCCCTTTTTGCCGTTTCCGTTTCTTCCTCACAAGCCTTTTTCTCGGCGGTGAGTTTCCTTCTGTCGGATTCGATAGCGGCAAGTTCGCCGGATACCCGCTCTTTTTCTTCGGTGAGTTCCTTATTTTTGGCAACGAGAGAAGAATTACTGCCTGACAAGGATTCGTTCTCGGAGAGCAACAGCTCATTCGCGTCAGTCAACGTTGCATTCTCCTGAAGCATCTTGGTATTGTAGCCCTCAATCAAGGTCTTTTTACCTTCCAATGCCTTCGTCTCACGCTCGGTTTTCTTCTTGGCGGCTTCCAACGATTTGTTCTCAATGCTCAGCACGTTTTTCTCAATGGTGAGTTGGCTTACATCTTGTTCGAGGTCTTTTTTCTTACGTTGGCAATCGCGGTAATATTCGTGCTGGTCAACATGGCGCGCTTCCGAACCTCTCACTCCACGCTCCAACCCAAAACGCTCCATCGCCTTTGCGTAGGTGTCTTGGAACGATATGAGGTTGTCGCGTGTCATGATGTCGTCGGCACTCAGCCGGGGCCGTTCTTCGGCTTGTGCGGTAACGCTTGGTGGCTTTCGCCTCGCTCGCTTTCCGTCTTCTCTCGGTGGTCACGATAGGCACGACCGTCACATGAAGGTGCGGTGTCTGCTCATCCATGTGTAGGTGCGCGCCCACCACGTTGGCCGCTCCGAATGTTTCCTTTGCCCAGCTGACGCTCGCCTCCGCCCACTCGTTCAACCTGCCTTCATCGGCAAGACGACGCAGGGCTTCGCCGTCGGACGAAAGCAGGACATTGAGCGCGAGAACTTGGTTCTTGCCGACCTTGCGCGTCAGCCCGGCATGATCGATGCGGTGTTGGATAGCCTCACCCAAACCCGCCACTCCGTCGGGATACTTGATGAAGTCATCGCGGTTGAGGTGGCGCAGTGGTGTACCGGCTATACTGGTTATAGCGGGTGCGGCAGCACGATAGTGCCGACACACCCTGTCTTCGTGATATTATCTATCATTCGTGATATTACCTATCAGATGAAGAGGTTCAGATTTGCATCCTCTGTACGGTTCATGTAGGTTGCTACCCCGCCCACAGTGACTTCATCAATGAGTTCTTCACGGCTCACGCCCATAACATCCATCGACATCTGGCAGGCTATGAATTCCACTCCGTTCTTCACGGCTGCTTCACGGAGTTCCTCAAGGGAGTTCACGTTTTTGTTCTTCATTATATAGCGCATCATGCGGCTACCCATGCCGAACATGTTCATTTTGGACAACTTCAGTGATGTGGAGTCGGAAGGGAGCATCATGGAGAACATGCGCCCGAAAAGGTCCTTTTTCACTTTCGGTTTATCGGTCTTTTTGATTGCGTTGAGCCCCCAGAAGGTAAAGAAGATTGTAACCTTCTCTCCGGTAGCGGCTGCTCCATTGGCGAGCACAAATGTCGCAAGAGCTTTGTCAAGGTCGTCACTGAAAAGCACGAAGGTCTTGCCTCGGCCGGAAGCCCGGATGTCGGCATGCTTTGCGCCGGATGCGGCTCCTCGCTCAACCACTATGCGGTATTTGCCGCCGTTGGCTTCCGATGACACGAATTTGTTTCCTGTGGACTTGCACCACGACTCGGCATCCCGGGCAAAGCCTGGATCGGTGGCGGTTATCTCGAGTGATTCGCCGGCCGACATCGTGTCCATGGTTTCTTTGAGTTTCATAATAGGTCCAGGACATGCAAGGCCGCATGCGTCAATCCTTATCGACTGCGCCGAAGGGGTTGCCTCATGTGTCCGGGCCGCACTTTCCGCCTTCCCGAATGGTGCCGGAGCGGCCACGGCCGAAACTGCCGCGCGGTAGGTCTTGATGCCACCGATAAGATTGCTCACGTCATTGAATCCGTTCAGACGCAGTATATTTGACGCGAGATATCCGCGCAATCCGACTCCGCAATACACCACCACCGGTCTATCCGCAGGGATGTCGGCCAGACGGCTGCGCATGGAATCCAGCGGGATGTTGATGGCTCCGGGGAGTGCACCGGATGCGTATTCCATGGGGGTACGGACATCTATGAGCACAAATTCTCCGGGGGCTGCATCTTTGACCTGACGCCAATATATAGGCTTCATCTTACCGCTAAGTATGTTACCGGCCACATATCCGGCCATCGCCACAGGATCCTTCGCTGACGAATAGGGTGGTGCATAGGCATGCTCGATACGTGTGAGGTCGGCAACGGTCCCTCCCGATTTTATAACCTGCGCCAAAAGGTCGATGCGCTTGTCCACGCCATCATATCCCACGATCTGAGCTCCCAAGAGCTTGCCATCGGCAGGGGAGAATATCACTTTGACAGTCATAGGGAGGGCATCGGGATAGTAGCCGGCATGCGACGAAGGATGAATAGTCGCCGTGAGATATTCGATACCATCTTTTTTAAGACGTTTGGCCGGGACGCCGGTGGCAGCCACAGTCATATCGAACACTTTAGCGACAGATGTCCCGATGGCGCCTTCGTATTTCACGGTGTCGCCAAGGACCATATTGTCAGCCACGATCCTTGCCTGGCGGTTAGCCGGTCCTGCAAGATAGTTGAGCCATGTGCCACCCAGGACAGGATGGGCGAATTCGATGGCATCGCCTACGGCATATATGTTTTCATCGGAGGTGCGCAGATACTCGTCGACCTTTATTCCCCGCATTCCCCCGAGTTCTATGCCGGCCGAGGATGCGAGCGCTGTATTGGGCCTTACGCCGATCGACAGGATAACAATGTCGGCCACGAGTGTGCGGCCATCCGCGAATTTGATTTCTATCGCCTCGCCTGACTTTGCGAATGATTCAACGGCTGTCTCCAGATAAAGACGCACGCCCTTCTCCTGAAGATGTGTGTGGACAATCTGGGCCATGGAGAAATCCACCGGCCCCATCACCTGCGGCGCCATCTCCACGACGGCTACCTCCGCGCCTGCATGGCTGAGGTTCTCGGCCATTTCCAGACCGATGAACCCACCGCCGACAATAACGGCTCGCTTGATATCGCCGCCGGCCACCCTGGCTTTTATCACATCCGTATCCGCTACGTTACGCAGCGTGTAGATTCCCTCGGTGTCGATTCCCGGCAGAGGCGGACGGACAGGCGTGGCTCCGGGGGAAAGCAGGAGTTTGCCGTAGCTCTCTTCATAGGTCGAGCCGTCGGCCATACGGACCGTCACGGTCTTCTTGGCCCTGTCAATGGCCACGACCTCGGAATTGACCCTGACATCGATGTTGAAACGCGTTCCGAAGCTCTCCGGAGTCTGCACCAACAGTTTCTCTCTGTCGCTAATGGTGCCACCGATATAATATGGCAGACCGCAGTTGGCATACGATATATGCTCGCCTTTCTCAAAAAGGATGATTTCGGCATCTTCCGAGAGTCTTCTTATTCTCGCCGCGGCTGTAGCGCCACCGGCCACACCGCCTATTATCAGATATTTCATAGTGTCTGAGTGTTTTTTTTATTTTTCACAAAGGTAGAGACTAAGCCATAGACAAACAAACGTTTTTCACTATCTTTGCATAGACAAAAACTATCAATATGACCCTACAGCAGTTGAAATACCTTGTGGCGATAGACCGCTATCGCAGTTTTGCTCTTGCAGCCGAAGCACTGGATGTCACTCAGCCCACGTTGAGCGGTATGATCGGGAAACTTGAGGAGGAACTGGATGTCAAGCTTTTCGAACGCACAAACCGCAAAGTAAGCACCACCTCCATCGGGACAAAAATTGTGAACCAGGCTCAACGCATATTGATGGAAGCCGACAGGATCAGCGAAATGGTCTCCGAAAGCAAGGGTGCTGTATCCGGCGGATTCAGGCTCGCCGTCGGCCCAAGCATAGCGCCCTACATACTTCCGGACTTTATCAGGACCTACCTGACGGATTACCCGCAGGTAAAGCTGTCAATCGAGGAGATGCGTCCTGAAGCCATGATTAAATCGCTAAAAGAATCCGGGATAGATGCGGGGATAGCCGCCACCGGGCATATCTGCCCTGGAGTATTCGAGATACCGCTGTACACTGAACGCTTCTACGTATACCTTTCCAAAGACTGCCTGAGGAAACTCACGGTATTCAAGCCCGACGAGCTCGAACACGAACACCTGTGGGTGATGAAGGAAGTGCAGTGTCTCCGCGAGAGTGCGTTCAGTTTCTGCAAGGCAAGGGCAGGCAAACGCCATGTCTACGAGGCCGGAAACATCGACACTTTGATAAGGATAGTGGATGCCAACGGAGGTTACACCATCATCCCCGAGATGCACCTACCCATGCTGTCGGAGCCTCAAAAGCTGAATGTAAGGCACATCGACGGCAATCACCTGTCATTCCGGAAAATATCAATGTATATCCGTGAGGATTGTGTAAGGGAACGGATGCTCAACACCATCGTCGACACTCTGAAAAAGTTCATGCCGGAAGGGATGCTGGAAGCTCCTCTCATCCGCAACGGCATCCGGCTTTAAAATGCGTGGAGGATACATAGATTATCATTACATTTTTGTAAATTTGCACTGACACCATAAATCCCTCACCCCATCATGAGCATATATTCTTTTTCATTCTCCCCCACCGGGACCTCCGCCAGGATTCTGCACGGCGTTGCAGAAGGAATATCGAATGTGCTGAACACAGATGTCATTTTCAGCGACCTGACTTTCAACTCTCCTGACAACATCTTCCCTGACCCCGATGATGTCATCATAGCAGCCGCTCCAGTGTATGGAGGGAAGATCGCCCCCATCATAAAACAGCGACTCAACGGAATCAGGGGCAACAATGCCAGATGCATCGTGATAGCCGTCTACGGCAACCGTGCTTTTGAGAACGCTGCCGTTGATTTCGCCGCCTTTATGCACGACTGCGGATTCGTGATATGCGGTGGCGGCGCTTTCGTGGGTGAGCATTCCTATTCAACCGCCGACACACCTATAGCCGCAGGCCGTCCTGACCGGCAGGACTTGGCCGACGCCCGGGCTTTCGGCGAAGAGATAGCCTTGAAAATCCAAAATGGGACATTGGGCGAAGTCAGCATATCCTCACTAACCGACGCCCCCTCCCCGGCTGAATCATTAGCCAACTTCCGCAGCTTTGTAATCGGCTACCAACAGCAGCAGGCCACCAATCCGGTCACCTATCTTCCCGAGGTTGACCCATCGTCATGTGATGAATGTGGCAGCTGCTACGACGCCTGCCCTACAGGAGCAATAACGCCTGACATGCAGGACGCTGACCCCGCGAAATGCATCAAATGCTGCGCATGCGTGAAAATCTGTCCGCAAGGAGCACGCCTGTTCCATTCGCCGTTTGCGCAGACATTGTCGGAGAACTTCAACCTCCGCAAGTCGCCCAAGTGGATTATTTAACCTCCGGAATGGCGAATCATCAACGATGGAAAAAATCTTCGACACAGCCGATCTCAAGGAGCTGCGCGGATACCTGTCGGCCCGGCAGGATGCAGAGGAGATGCGCCGACAACTCCTCGCCGCCTTTATGGAATATTCGCAATATCGCAATGCCTTGGAATGGAACACGGCTGTAAGGATCTGCGAAGCCCTTGCCATCATAGGTTGGGGGACGCATGAACCGGTGGAAGCCATAAAAGGTGTCTATTTCAACGGCAATCCCGAGACCTGTTTCATCAACCGCGACGCCAAGCCTCGTTTTTTCAATGCCGTATGGTCGAAGCGGAAAGATGGCTTTGCCATTGACCCGGAACTGTCGTTTTTCCATGGGAGCCAGGAACATCCTTTGGCCCACCCGGTACGCCTGAACCGACAGATAGGCGAAGTGCAGGATATCCCGCTTTACAGCCAGCGCAATTGGATACCCAAGAACCCGATTCGGATCATACGTGGAATCGCCAATTGCTACGCTGCATCCAAACCGCTGATTGACAGCATCGAAAACAACCTGACACCCCATCTTGACCGAGGGATGCGTCCTGAATTATACGGAACCGCCATAGACAGGATCATACTTAACGTTTCATTCAGTTTCTACGATAATTACCACTGCAAGACCAACTACATCATTGCCGACGAATCGCTGAAGTTGAGGAAAAAAGATTTTTATCCCAAACTTCTCGAAATGTATTCTGAAACAGAGATTGAGGACAACGGTTATTATCTGCGAAACCGCTTCACTTACGGACCATTCCGCTCTGACACAGGCACCACACGTGTAACCATAGTTTTCGAAAGGGAATTCAGCGAATTGCCCCTACATGACCAAAAGCAGCTGTTCAGCAGTTATCTCATGCAGGCGGTGGGACAGGTGGCCAAACGTCTGGGAGGGAAAATCAATTATGACTTTCCGCTGATGATTCACGATTTCAAATCCATCTTGGATTCCTGGCTCAACGATTAGCCCCCGATGGGGGGGACCTGGCGGCTCCCGCCCCCTCGTGAAAAAAAATTTCACCTCCGGGGGTGATGATTTCGGCCGGTCAGCTGTCTTCTATATAAAAACCGCCCACAGAATGCGATATTCTACCACCGAGTTCTCGACACTCTACTCCCGATGCTTCCCTCCCGCGATGAGGCTGGCCATAAGCCTGCTCCATGAGGAGGACGAGGCGAGGGATGTGGTACAGGAGGTGTTCATCAGGCTCTGGGAGTCGGATGTCAGGATCGAGAATCCCACGGCGTTCATCATCCGCTCGGTGCGCAATGCGTGTCTCAACCGCATCAGCATGCTCGACACCCGCGAGAAAATACGCCTTCGCCTGACCCTCGAGCCTCCTCCCGACGACTATGACCCCGATGAACGCGGCGGAGAGGTCAATTCGGCCATCGAGCGCCTTCTGACATCGCGCGAACGGCAGATTGTCGAAAAAATCTACTCCGACGGAATGAGCTACAAGGAGACGGCACAAAGTCTCGGCGTATCCGTGTCGGCGGTCAACAAGAACATCGTCGCAGCCCTGAAAAAATTGAGAACCCATTTCAAATCATCTAAATCATGACCGAAGAACAGAGAGACATATTGATAGCCAAGATGCTTGATGCCCCTTCCTCTTTGTCGGACTATGAGCTCGACATGATAGAGCATGATGATGAGCTGAGGGAGATCCACGAAACCTCGGCGGCCATCAGCGGAGCATGCATCCGTCAGCCTGAGTTGGATATGGACAGGGAATGGGAGCGGTTCAGGCCGCGCATCCGGCGCAAGCCCTCAGCGATACGCCGGGTCATGAGGGTGGCAGCTATCTTTTTAGGAGTCATGCTCGTGTCAAGCCTTCTGGTCAAGATGGTGGACCACACATTGACATCCGGGAAGCCAGCTGCATTGGCAAAGGTGGAGCACCCTGCCCCCCTCGACCTCCCCGCATCACCCGAGGCTGTAATCCCATCCCCGGCGGTGGATGACCACACCGACGCCATCAAGGCCTCAGCCCCCGGCCAGGCCGGCCACGCCGTGCCACGCAAGGCCAGAGCCACTCTCGCCAAGGCGAAAGCTCCTGCCACCCCCGCCACCTCCTCGCCCGCCGACCTGGACATTGACGAATATCTGCGCATTCAGCAAGCCAGGATTGACAACGAGCTTGCCATGCAGGTGGCCGAGACCGTGGTCGACGAGTTCGAAGCCATCCGTCTGCTCTATGACACCATAGGCGAGGATGACGAATCAATGGTCAACGCTCTACGTGAAATAACAATGCAATAAAACAGTCAATCAGATGAAAACATCCGCATCCAGGCTTCTGAGCCTCCTCCTTGCCATCATGCCGATGGCTGCAGTGTCGCAAACCAACATCCGGACAGCCTTCGACGCCATCATCAAGTGTCCCGAGGCTCGTATAACCGAGAACCACACCCTCGACAAAGACCCGGCGACAAACCAGAAGACCGGACAGAGCGACGTGTACCATTTCGTCCTGCCGGCCTCCAAGCTCAATCTTGTCAAAAAAGCCATCTCGGCCTTTGACAAAGACAGCGAGATAGCCTACAGCATAAACCGCGGGACGACCATGAAAGGGGACAACGACATCTTCCTGGCTGTCGGCGACGCCAGCAGCAACGGCATTTGCATCACCGGCCCGGAGGCAAGTTATGTCTACGCGCTTTTCCTGCCGTCACTGGCTGAAGACCCCGACGGAAAATACCGCTATGCTTACGCGCTGTCCTACAAGGATACAGGCTCCGATATCGAAGGGAAACTCGTGGTCACCTACGCCACCACATTGAAGTACCGGCAGGAAGTCGAGAGGCAGCGTCAGAGCAACTTCCTGCGCAACCTTTCGGGCGAATCAGTCATCATCACCTCGACCAATTCATCGCAGGCCACATGGTTTGACACACTGATGTCCTATTTCCAGGGCATGACCTCAGCCAACTCACAGACACGCATAGCTCTTGCCACAAAAGCATATAAGCTGATCAGGGATTCAGCCGACTATCCCGATGTGACACAGTCGGACAAGGAGGCAGCCCGTGAAATCCTCAAAGGTATGATCTCCGACAAGAAATACTCCGAGACGGTCCTTAACAAACTCCTTAACCAGTGCCTGGCAAGCATCCGATAGACACAGCTTTTTCTCCAAGTCACGGCTCCCCGGTCCCGCCGGGTGGTCGTGACATACCCACCCACATCCGGCATTCTTGACTCCTGCAACAATAACAACATCACCGACACAATGATTGAAACCTTGCTCCACAGGACTTTGGCGGCCACTCTCACGCTGATATGCGCCGTCACAGCCCACGCCACGGCAGGACCCCTGACCACCGACTCCACCCTTGTCGGACGCCCCTACAAGCAATTTGATGTCATGGCCTACTGCTCCTACAGCTCATTCTATCCCAGCCAATATCTTACCGACAACAACTGGGACATACTCTGCGCTTTCACCACACCGGGCACCACGGCGAGACTTGACTCATTAGGGATATCCCACACCCGGAGCCAGTTGAGGCTCCTTGAGGTGGGCGATTTGCTCCGGCGCACCAATGATGGCATCTACTCCACCTCAATGCATATCTTCGACAAGGAGCAGACAGAGGCCATCAGAGAGGAGTCACGCCTGTTCACCGACAGCATATTCCCCCTGATATCACCTGATATAAACAAACTCATAACCGCATTCAACGCCGGGGGCCATCAGCCACAGGCCTACTCACTGATATTCTCTTATCTGCTCGACAGCTACATCTGGTCCGACACCAAACTGCCCCTCGCCAAGAGGCTGTCAAACCACGGCACTTGGGATGGAGCCTACTGGGCCATGTATGACAAGCGTGGCCAGAGCAAAATAGGCACCAACGGCTACGGCCCGGTAAAAGTGACCTGGACCGACGATTTGGGCTATTGGCCCGGCGACAACCTGCTGATTAATTTGGCCCGGCACATAAACGGCAGCGGCATAGTGGTGACCGACACGGTTCTCAACAGCACCTTGACCAAATGGGGGCTGACTGACACCGACGGCAACCTGAACGTGCCTATCCTCCATCCGGGCAGCGGAGACGAGATTGACCGCCTTTGCGACAGCATCACCCTCACCATAAGCGATGCGGTCAAGAACCATTGCACCTCGTTTGCCGAAAAATATGATATCGAATCACCCCTGGAGGCCGAAGTCATCTTCTACCACGAAGTGATGTGGGACATTCTCGCCACTCTCGAAGCAAACCACCTGATAACCCGCCCCGAGATATTGAAAGGGGCAGAGACTGGCCGAGAGCGTTTCAGCGACATCATGTATATAGTGATTCAATCCTGATCATCTGTCCCGCTCACCCCATGGGCCTCGGTTGAGATCATTGTCATCATCCACCTTGTCTCATTGTCTCATTTGTATGAGACAGATGAGACAAATGAGACAAATGAGACGGATGAGACAGATGAGACAGATGAGACGGATGAGACAGATGAGACGGATGAGACGGATGAGACAGATGAGACGACCGGCTTATGTGGCGCTTAGATAGCGGTAGGTCTGCGCACGGCTAATTCCCATCGCCTCGGCTATCTCCTTGTGGGAATATCCCTTCTTTAAAAGCTCCTGCGCCCTCCTGTGTTTGTCACCCTTTTCGGTTTGCTTCACAAGGTGACGCTCCTCAGGACCGCTGCCTATGGTCTTGAACCCTACAAACTCAGGTGTCACCTGTCCTATCACGCAGTCGAGCACATTGTCGGCGCCGTAGACTATCCCGGTGTTGCGCTGCTTTATCTGCTTGATGTAGCGAAGCTCCTTCGACAGCACGCTCTCGCCGATGGCAAAGGCCGAGTCTACGAAGTTGATTATCATCTTCGAGCCCTGGAGGTCATTGCGTGTCAGCGGATTTGAGAGATTGCGCTTTGGCGTGTGGGCCAGCACGAGGATGCTCAGCTGATACTTGCGTTTAAGTTTAAGCAGTTTCTTCATCAGGGGCAGCGCATCGGCAGCCTGTTCGGTGCCCTCGGCCATGAAAGTGATATTGTCGATGATCAGCACCTGCGCTCCATAGGCCTCCACATAGTATTCCAGGTCGTCGATCAGGATTTCGGACAGCGGACGCGTATAGGCCTTAGGATCGGCATGGTCGTCTATGTCCTGATAGGACATCTCGGCGCGCAGCATATAGTTGGAAAAGACGTAGGGAGTGCGCACCGATACCTCATTGCCGTCAGAGTCGATGGTAGTCGTCTCAGAGCTGTAGCGGTTAGTGAACTGCACGGTCGACAGCTCGAAATCGGCATAGATGACCATAGTGGACAGTATCTCCGGTCTAAGCTCCGGGCAAGCCGTAGGGTGAGCACCGCCGGTTGACAGCATGTCGGCTATCTGCACCCCGAGCAGCGACTTACCGACATTTGTGTCGGCAAACAGCACACACAGCTCCCCTTCATACCATAGCGGACCGCATAGCTGCCTCTGCGAGCCCATTATCGTGCCGAGTTTCATCCATTCGTTGCCGGGCAGGAGTCGGGTGATGCGCTCTCCGGCCGGCAGACGGGATTTAGGTACAGGTTCCTTGGCCTGTTTAGGCTCAGGAGCGGAATTAGACTCGGTGTCAGGTGCGGTGATTACCGGATTAGGCATCCGGAATGTCGAGGCCTTGACCTCGGATAGTTTCATCAGTGCCATTGCAGTAAAAGATATTGATTATTAGTTAGAATAGTCAATATACACTCCCCCTATACATCTTATATATGATAGGATGCATTAACACAGAGATGGTGAATGGGGGATGGGTATATACTGCAAAGTTACATCGCGTGACAGGGGTAAAAGGTGCGATAACGTCACATAGCCATCATGAAAAAAAATACACAGCGTCGCATGCGTGTCTCATTGTCTCATAAAAAAGGGGAAATGAGACAAAATGAGACAAAATGAGACGGATGAGACAAAATGAGACAGGCTAGTCCCAGTGACGTGAGACGGATGAGACTGCAAAAGCTGCAATGAGGGGCCTGTAATGCCATATCTCCATCCTGAAAGCCACACATCGAAGCAGTGTTTGTCTCATTGTCTCATAAAAAGGGGGGGAATGAGACAAAATGAGACAAAATGAGACGGATGAGACAAATGAGACAAATGAGACGGATGAGACAGATGAGACAGATGAGACAAATGAGACAGCAGCCCTACTATCTCACTCGGTCGGCCCTCTTCACGCCTTGAATCTTCAATACTTTCCTACACAAGTCATTGACATCGGCTGTCGACGACACGAGCACCCCGAGGTCGCAGGTGAAAACCTCCTTCTCGGCCTCGATGTTCAGACGGCGTATGTCGATGTTGAGGGCGGTCGATATCATGCGTGTGAGCTCCTGGAGTATGCCGTGACGGTCGATTCCCTCTATGCGTATGCTGGCGAGGAATTTACCGGCCACTTCATCCCACTTTGTGGCCAGGATCCTGGGCCCATAGCTTGCCTTCAGCACCTGCGCCCTCGGGCATGTCAGGGCATGCACCTCCACACCGCCGTCGTCGGTAATGAACCCCATCACCTCGTCGCCCGGTATGGGACGGCAGCACTCGGCAAATGCAAAGTTGCTCTCCTTGTCGGTGAAGCGCAGCACGTAGGTCTCCTTAGTGTTTATTTTCCCGGGGTTTCCTCCGGCGGTGACAGTAGCTTTAGAGCGTGACTTGTCATCGTTCTTCTTGTCACCCCCGAATCCGAGGCGGAAGAGGCGCGACACAAGCGAGCGGGCACCCTTCGAGGTGTTGACGTTCAGATAGTCGTCGATGGATATCTCACCATTGCCGAGTTTCAGGAAAAGCTCGTCCCTCGAGAGCACGTGGTATGTGCCGAGGATTTTGGTCATCACACTGTTGTTGAGAATGATGTCGTTCTCCTTGAGGAAGGTGTCGAAAATCTCTTTGCCCTTGTCGATAAACGGCTGCTGCACCCTGCGCAGCTCCTTGCGCAGACGTGTGCGGGCCTTGGCGGTGGCCAGGAAGTTGAGCCATTCGCTCTTAGGGCCTTGTGACTGCGAGGTGAGCACTTCCACCTGATCGCCCGAAGCCAGACGGTGGGAAAGCGGCACGAGCTTATGGTTGACCTTTCCGGCTATGCAGTGCACCCCTATCTCGGAGTGGAGCGAAAACGCCACGTCGAGCACCGTGGCACCGGCCGGGAGCGTGAGCAGCTCACCTTTCGGCGTGAACACCACTATCTCCGAGGAGAACAGGTTGAGTTTCAGCGTGTCAAGGAAATCAATGGCGTTAGGGGTGGGATCGTCGAGGATATCCTTGATGGTTTTGAGCCATACGTTCAGCTCACCTTCCTCCTCGCTCTCCCCTATCTTGTATTTCCAGTGGGCGGCAAATCCCTTTTCGGCTATGTCGTCCATGCGGCGGCTGCGTATCTGCACCTCTATCCAGTTGCCGTCGGGCCCCATCAGGGTGACGTGGAGAGCCTGGTATCCGTTGGCTTTAGGATTGGCTATCCAGTCGCGGGTGCGGTCGGGATGCGGACGGTAGAGGTCGGTCAGGGCCACGTAGATCTTGTAGCACATCTCTTTTTCCGACACACCTTCGGGCGCATCGAAGATAATGCGCATGGCATAGAGGTCATAGACCTCCTCGAAGGGGATGTGCTTGGTGTCCATCTTGCGCCAGATGGAATATACTGACTTCAGGCGCGCCTTGGCCTCGTAGGTTATCCCCATCGCGTCGAGACGTTCAAGTATCGGCGAGGCGAAATCGTTGTAGACCATCTCGCGGCCCGACTCCGACTGGCGTATGAGGTTGGATATGCGCTCATACTCGCCGGGGTGTTCATACTTGAAGCTCAGGTCCTCAAGCTCGGTCTTTATGGCGAACAGGCCGAGACGGTGAGCAAGGGGGGCATAGATATAGAGAGTCTCCCCGGCAATCTTGTACTGCTTGTTGGGCGCCATGGAGCCGAGGGTGCGCATGTTGTGCAGGCGGTCGGCCATCTTTATGAGCACCACCCTGATATCCTCGCTCATGGTGAGCAGGAGCTTGCGGAAGTTCTCAGCCTGGGCCGAAGCCTTGTCGCCGAAAATGCCTCCTGAAATCTTTGTGAGCCCCTCCACTATCTGTGCCACCTTCTTGCCGAAATGCTGCTCTATGTCATCGACGGTGTACTCCGTGTCCTCCACCACGTCATGAAGCAGCGCGGCGCAGATGGAGGTCGACCCCAAGCCGATCTCCTGCGACGCTATTTTCGCCACGGCTATCGGATGGAGGATATATGGCTCGCCCGAACGGCGACGCACACCTTTGTGGGCCTCCTTGGCGAAGGAAAAGGCTCGTTTTATGATCTCGACTTTCTTACGGTGATTGCTCGCGAGATATCCTTCAAGCAAATCGTTGAACTGTTCTTCTACAAAACGTTCCTCTTCCTCGGGGGTCTTATTGTAAGGCTGCTGTTCCATGGTGTGCGTGGCGGTATGTTAAGGATAATTCCAGATTCTAAACTGATTTGTCAGAGATATTTCTTATCATAGGCGATTTTCACGTCGTTGACCATCTGCTTTATCTTCTGCTCCTCGCTTTTGGGACACACGAGAAGGACGTCGCCGGCGTCGGCTATGATATAGTCCTTGAGGCCGTGGACCACCACGAGTTTATCATCGTTCACGGCAAAGATATTGCCTGTCGACTCATAGGCGAGCACCTTGCAGTTCTGGGTGACATTACCTGCCTGGTTCTTGGGCGAGTTGTCATAGAGAGCGCTCCATGTGCCGAGGTCGTTCCACCCGAAATTCACACACTCCACATACACGTTATCGGCCTTCTCCATCACGGCGTAGTCAATCGAGTTGGCCGGGCATGAGGGGAAATTGGTCTGTATGAACTCCTCCTCGGCCGGTGTGCCGAAGCAGCTGCGACCCTTGTCGAAGAGAGCGGTGAGGTCAGAGTCATACTTGTGGAGAGCCTCTATGATGCTCGACGCGCGCCACAGGAAGATGCCTGAGTTCCAGAAAAACTCACCTGACTCGAGAAACACCTTGGCAAGCTCCAGGTTGGGCTTCTCGGTGAAGGTCTTGACCTTCAGTATCCCCGGCACGGCCTCCTGGCCTATCTGGATATACCCATATCCGGTCTCTGGACGCACGGGGGTGATGCCGAGGGTAAGGAGGGCATCGTTATTCTCCACGAAGTCAAAACCGCGGCTCACGAAGTCCTCGAACACGCTCTCGCGGGTGATCAGATGGTCACTCGGTGTCACTATCATCGAGGCCTCGGGGTCGAGCGCCGCTATATGGTAAGCCGCCCATGCGATACAGGGCGCCGTGTTGCGGCGTGCAGGCTCGAGCAGTATGTTCGACTCCTTTATGTCAGGGAGCTGCTCGCGGATGAGAGGAGCGTATTTTTCATTTGTTACCACCACAATATTCTCCTTCGGCACCAGGGGCAGGATGCGGTCATAGGACATCTGAAGCAACGAGCGGCCTGTGCCTAAAAAGTCGATAAACTGCTTGGGGCGGTCTTCACGCGAATAGGGCCAGAAACGGCTGCCGACTCCGCCACACATTATGACGCAATATCTATGGGATGACATATCGTTCTTAAAATTACTGTTTGTGGTTAATTAAAGTATTGGATCGGGATTAGGGGTATCTTTTGATATCACGGGTGCTAAGATACGAAATTTAAGCCCATCCGCCAAAAAGGCTCCGGGATTTTTTCATTTTTCATTGCCCGACGGCAAACTGCGCGCCGAAATCAATCCTGAGGCAAACCCGATGACCGCCACCACAGCCGCCGTGACAGCCACGTCGCCCAGGCCAAGCCTGCATGGATAGACTATGACCGACATCTGCGCATGGTCCCCCCCGAGGGTTATCAGGCCGAAATGCTGCTGCAACACGCACAGCACCACCCCGAGCACTATCCCCGCCACCCCTCCTGCGGCCGCAATCAGAATCCCCTCGTCGAGGAAAACCCGCCGCAGCAGAGAGTCGGAAGCCCCGAGCGAACGCATGATGCGGAGATTATCCTCCTTCTCTATTATGAGCATCGACATGGTCGACAGGATGTTGAACGACGCCATCACCAGCACGAACACAAGCATCAGGAACGTGATCCACTTCTCGATTGAGATCATCCTGAACGAGTCGACCTGCTGGCGCAGCCTGTCGGCCACGAGGTAGTCATCCCCCAGCAGCTTCTCCAGGTCGCCCACCACACTGCCGACGTCGGTCCCCTTGGCCACCGCAAGCTCTATGGCCGAAGCCTCCGTGCCGTAGTCAAGCAGCCTCCTGGCCGACTCAAGCGGCACATATATCATGTCGTTGTCATACTCGGCCTGGTTGGTCTGGTAAACAGCGCTCACAAGCAACGTGTCGGTGCTGAAAGCCGCCATCGGGAAGGCGGGATTGATGCGCCCCAACCGGCGTGGCACCGTCAGCACGAGAGGACAATCGTAGGAAGGGCGTGCCCCCAGCTTAATGGCCGTCCCGACACTCGCCGCAGCGCAAGGGGTCCCCGAGTACGGCTCATTCTCCATCATCTCGCCGTCGATAACAAGCGTCGACAGCGCCGACACCCCCGAATAACCTTGCGGCACACCCACGATGGTGACCGGCGACTGGGCCTCGCCATACACCGCCAGAGCCTGGTCAGTGACAGTGGCAGCCACCCTCTCAACCCCCGGCCGGGCAGCAATGACAGCCGCCAGGGAGTCGGCATTGGCTATGACCTTACCCTTCACCGGGGTGACCTTTATGTCAGGGTCGACAAACGACAACCTCTCGGCCGCCAGGTCGGTAAAGCCGTTGAACACCGAAAGCACACACACCATGGCCATGGCGGCCACAGCGATTCCCGCCATCGAGATGAGCGAGATGACATTGACCGCGGTGTGACTTTTCTTGGCTATGAGATACCTTACGGCTATACGTAGCGCCAGCATAAGCGATGATTATATAGGGATTTGGGGATGAATGATATCAAAGAAAAAACAAGGACAAAAAGACCCGACGGTGAATCGGTGAGTCCTTTTGTCCTTGACTCTGTTATTTGAAGTCTTTACTTCTCAAGGAGCTTGTCGATGTTGTCGATATAGTCCAGCGAATCGTCAATGTAGAACGCCAGCTCAGGGCATTTACGCAACTGGAACCTTACCTTCTGCGCAAGTTCATAGCGGATGGTCTTCGCGCTGTCACGGATGCTCTCGAGGAGCTCCTGCGACTTTTCGGAAGGGAATATCGAGAGATAGACTTTGGCGACGCTCAAATCGGGGGATACTCTCACGATGCTCACCGACACGAGTGTGCCGTGGGTCTTGGCAGTCTGTTGACGGAATATTTCGCTCAGCTCCTTCTGCAGGAGGCGTGAGATCTTAGCTTGACGTGTTGTTTCCATATTATAATTATATTTCTTTCTGTTTTCGACAACCGTTGCCGGTCACATATATATAGAACGCCTGCGGGCCGTCAATGTTTGAGTAGCCACCGAAACCGGTAATCCACTTCCGCACCGGCTCACCGGCACGGAGGCGGCAATGACGCATGGATCAGTCGATGATGTCAAAGCCGGTGTACTTGCGCAGGCATTCAGGCACCACGATACCCTCGGGAGTCTGATTGTTCTCAAGCAGCGCAGCCATGATGCGCGGAAGGGCGAGGGCCGATCCGTTGAGCGTGTGGCAAAGGTGAGTCTTCTTGTCGGCGCCACGGTAACGGCACTTCAGGCGGTTGGCCTGGTAAGTCTCGAAGTTCGACACCGACGACACTTCGAGCCAACGCCCCTGGGCGGCTGAGTAAACCTCGAAGTCGAAGGTGATCGACGATGTGAAGCTCATGTCGCCTCCGCAAAGACGGAGAATATGCCAGGGGAGACCGAGTTTCTCGAGAAGTCCCTGCACATGGTCCTTCATCTCCTCGAGGGCAGCATAAGAGTTCTCGGGCTTCTCTATGCGCACTATCTCCACCTTGTCGAACTGATGGAGACGGTTAAGGCCGCGCACATCCTTGCCATACGAGCCGGCCTCGCGGCGGAAACAGGCTGAATAAGCGCAGTTCTTCACTGGCAGCTGGTCGTCATTGAGGATGACATCGCGGTAGAGATTGGTCACGGGCACCTCGGCGGTGGGGATGAGATAGAGCTTGTCCTCGTTGACGAAGTACATCTGGCCCTCCTTGTCGGGGAGCTGCCCGGTGCCGTAGCCCGAAGCCTCGTTCACCACGTAGGGGGGCTGGATTTCCAGATAACCTGCCTCACCGGCCTGGTCAAGGAAGAACTGGATCAAGGCACGCTGCAGGCGGGCACCCTTGCCGATATATACCGGGAAACCGGGGCCTGTGATCTTCACACCGAGGTCAAAGTTGATGAGATTGTATTTTTTGGCGAGCTCCCAGTGGGGAAGCGCGTCGGCAGGAAGGTCGGGCATAGGGCCACCGGTCTTCTCCACCACGTTATCCTCAGCGGTCTTCCCTTCGGGCACAGCATCGCAAGGCACGTTAGGGATGCCCAGAAGGATTTCACGGATGGCATTCTCGGTGGTGGCCAGACGGTCCGCTATCTCTTTCTGCTCGGCCTTTATCTCTGCCACCTTCTTTTTCACTTCCTCAGCCTCGTCGCGGCGGCCTTCTTTCATCAGGCGCCCTATCGAGTCGGCATATTTCTTAAGTTCGGCGGCGAGATTGTCGTTCTGGAACTGCAGGCTGCGGCGTTCGTCATCGAAGTCAATCACGTCATTCACACCCTGCTTGCCGTCGAAACCTTTAACGGCAAGACGAGCTATCACCTTTTCGGGATCCTCTTTTATCTGTTGTAGCGTGAGCATTTGTTATTTCGTATTTCTTATGTTTTCTAAATTAGTTGTTCAGAAGTTCCTTGACTTTGGCTGAGACGGCCTTACCGTCGGCACGTCCGGAGAGAGCCTTCGAGGCCACGCCCATCACCTTGCCCATCTCTTTGGGGGAAGTGGCACCTACCTGGGCAATTATCTTCTTCAGCTCCTCGGTAAGCTCCTCGTCGGTAAGCTGCTTGGGGAGATACTCCTCGATCACCGAAGCCTCGGCAAGCTCGTTGTCGCGCAGATCGATGCGGTTCTGCTCCTCATATATCTGGGCAGTCTCGCGACGCTGCTTCACCATTTTAGCCAATATTTTCAAAGCGGCCTCATCCGATAGGGAGCCGTCGCCACCTTTGGCCGTCTTAGCCTCGATGAATTCCTTTTTGATCCCGCGGAGGGTCTCGAGTCTCACTTTATCGCGTGCAAGCATTGCCGCTTTGATATCAGCTGAAATTTTGTCAAATAAGTCCATGTCAATTCTGTTTTTTGTATGGAGCTACAAAATTACATAAAAATCATGATATATCTCACTTTAAAAGCGCAAAAAAGCCACCGTCCCCACTGCTTTTGACGGCAGATGGGACAGCGGCCTCTAAAGAGCATGCAGTGTGAACGCTGGTCACACTTTTTCCAAAGCGGAAGCCAGATCGGCCAGTATGTCGTCGATATGCTCCGTCCCGATGCTCAGACGCACGGTGGATGGAGTGATGTGCTGTTGCTCCAACTCCTCGGGTGAAAGCTGCGAGTGGGTGGTGGTGGCAGGATGTATCACCAGACTCTTCACATCGGCCACATTGGCGAGCAGCGAGAATATCTCGAGCGCATCAATGAAGCGCCAGGCCTCCTCCTGTCCACCCTTTATCTCGAAGGTGAATATGCTTCCTCCACCCGAGGGGAACAGACGGCTGTACAGGGCATGGTCCGGATGACCGGGAAGCGAGGGATGGTTCACCCTTGCCACCTTGGGGTGTGAAGCAAGGAATTCCACCACTTTGAGTGCGTTTTCCACATGACGTTCTATACGTAGTGACAGGGTCTCTACACCCTGCAGCAGCAAAAAGGCATTGAATGGCGATATGGCAGCCCCGGTGTCGCGCAGAAGGACGGCACGGATGCGGGTCACGAACGCAGCCGGTCCGGCCACATCGGCAAACACCGCGCCATGATAGCTCGGGTCGGGTTTGGCAAGCGACGGATACTTGTCGGCATCGGCCTTCCAGTCAAACGAACCTCCATCCACTATTATGCCCCCCAGGCTCGTGCCGTGGCCTCCGAGGAACTTCGTGGCCGAATGCACCACCACGTCAGCCCCATGTTCAAGCGGACGGATCAGGAACGGCGTGCCGAACGTGTTGTCCACAATCAGCGGGATGTTATGGCGGTGCGCTATCTTTGAAAGCTCGTCAAGGTCGGTGACATCCGAGTTAGGATTGCCGAAGGTCTCCACGAAAAGCACCTTCGTATTCTCCTTTATTCCCTCTTCCACGGCATTGAAATCACGCACGTTGACGAAAGTGGATGTGATGCCCCTGGTGGCGAAAGTGTGGGAGATGAGATTATACGATCCTCCGTAAAGGTTATCGGCCGCGAGGATATGGTCACCCTCCCTTACTATATTCTCAAGCGCATAACTGATGGCGGCAGCGCCGCTGGCGACCGCCAATGCGGCCACACCACCCTCCAGGGCAGCCACCCTGTCCTCCAGGACACCCTGGGTCGAATTGGTGAGCCGGCCGTAAATATTACCGGCATCGCGCAGGCCGAAACGGTCGGCCGCATGCTGCGAATCGCGGAACACATACGACGTGGTCTGATAGATGGGCACCGCACGGGCATCGGTGGCCGGATCGGGAGTTTCTTGACCTACATGAAGTTGGAGAGTCTCAAAGTGGAGATTTTTTCTTGCCATAATTTATCGTGTTGTTTAGTTTTTATTCTGATGCAAAGTTACGGCAGTCAAAAATTCTTTCCAACACTTTTCGATTTTTCAGAAAATACAGCTAATTTTGCAATCTGAACAGAATATTCATCCTGCACAAAGGCAAAAACGCCTGACTCTGTAGAATATCATTCCCAACGCTTTTAGCCATGACCGGAACCATCGACCCCACCGACATCAAAATCCTGCAAAACCTGCAGGAAAATTCCCGGCTCACAGTCAAAGAACTCGCCGCAGCCATCAACCTGTCAACAACCCCGACATTCGAACGAGTGAAACGCCTCGAACGTGAGGGATACATAAAAAAATATGTGGCTGTCCTCGATGCCGAGAAACTCGAATGCGGCTTCGTCGCGTTCTGTTACCTCAAAATGAAGCAGCACTCCTACGAAAACGGCATGCGCATCATGGAAGCCGTCCAGAACATCCCGGAGATTGTGGAATGTTACAACATCTCAGGCGACTACGACTTCCTGCTCAAGATATATGTGCAGGACATGAAGTCATACCAACAGTTCATACTGCGCATTCTCGGCGATCTCGACTGCATAGGCTCCTTGAGCAGCTCATTTGTGCTCGGCGAAGTGAAAAACTCGCATCAGCTACCCCTCGTGACTCCCTGACACCACACGGCACCAAAACAGACAGTGACCACCGACAAAGTCAGCGGCCACCGTTAAGAGGCGGGTAAAAAGCATCGGGGATATGCTCGAGCCGGTAGGAGTCCGGAGAGCCTATCACCACTATTATGTCAAACTGGGGCTCGAACGGCAGGTCACGTCCCTGCATGTAAGCATCGGCAGCTTTGGCAAGCCGCGCCTGCTTACGCCGGTCCACAGCCTCGGCAGGGTCCAGGAAGTCGGACGACCTCGTCTTAACCTCCACGAAGCAGATCCGGTCATCCCTCATGGCTATGAAGTCAATCTCCACACCCGCCAGGCGCTGATTCTCACCGCTTATGGCATAACCCTGCGTGAGAAGATACTCCCTGGCCACCATCTCACCCCACTTGCCAAGCTCGTTATGACCGGCCATACCCCCGGTTAATCCTCGTAGAATCCGTCAAATTCGTCCTCGTCAAGCATCTCGTTGTCGAAGTCCTCACCTTCAAAATCCTCCTCATCCACCGGCATAGGCACATTCTCGAAGATGAACTCATCCTCTTCGCGCACACGGTGGTGTCCGTCGAGCGGACGGTGAGTGATAGGAGCCACCTCTATACGGTTGCGCTCATCGGTGATTTCACGCCAGAGCATATCCTTCAGCTCAGTCAGCCCGGCGCCTGTCACAGCCGAGATGAACACATGGGGCACACCCTCCGGAAGCGTCGGCTCTATCTCGCGCATCAGCTCTTCGTCGAGCATATCGCTCTTCGAGATGGCAAGCACACGAGGCTTGTCGGCCAACTGCGGGTTGAACTGCTCAAGCTCTCCCACAAGCACGTCATACTGCGCCTTTATGTCCTCGGCATCCGCGGGAACCATGAAGAGGAGCACCGCATTGCGTTCTATGTGGCGGAGAAACCGCAGACCCAACCCCTTACCTTCGCTCGCTCCCTCGATGATACCGGGGATATCGGCCATCACAAATGACTTGTCACCTCTATAGGATACAATGCCGAGCTGAGGCTCCATGGTAGTGAAAGGATAGTCGGCAATCTTAGGACGCGCCGCCGATATTGACGAGAGCAGCGTCGACTTCCCGGCATTAGGGAAACCCACCAGGCCCACATCGGCCAAAAGCTTAAGCTCAAGGATGATGCTCTTCTCAATAGCAGGCTCACCGGGCTGAGCATAACGCGGTGTACGGTTGGTGGCACTCTTGAAATGCCAGTTGCCAAGGCCTCCCCTGCCGCCACGCAGCAGCTTCACCTCCTCGCCATCCTCGGTGACTTCACACAAATACTCACCGGTCTCCGCGTCAAACACCACAGTACCGCAGGGCACCTCAACTATCACATCCTCGCCATCCTTGCCGAACGAGCGGCCACCTGACCCGCTCTGACCGTTGCCGGCAAAAATATGGCGGCGGTATCTCAGCGGCAGCAGTGTCCACATGTGGCTGTTGCCTTTAAGGATTATATGACCGCCGCGACCACCGTCGCCACCGTCAGGCCCACCTTTAGGCACATATTTCGCACGATAAAAATGACGGGAACCGGCACCACCTTTGCCTGACCGGCAAAGCACTTTCACATAATCTATAAAATTGGAATCAGCCATAATTACGAAGGGTGATTTATTGAATTAATAATAGTTGAGGCCAAGAGGCCGGCAGGGACAACCTGCTAAATCTTTAACAAACGTGAGGGGATTTTGTCAGTTGGCCGACGAAGTGGTGAGACGCACATGCCTCATCAATTCCTGGGCATGGGCGAAATCCGTAGGCGACCCCACATCAATCCACGTACCGTTGATGGGGAAATATGTCACACGCCTGCCCTCGGCTATGGCGCGTTCTATAAGATCGGTGGCATCAGTGCGTTCCTCCCTGTCCAGCGTGGCCAGCAGCGAATTGGAGAATATATAGATACCCGCATTTGCATAATAGGAATATGAGGGCTTCTCCTCAAGCGAGAGCACCTTGGAGCCATCGGTGTCAAGGATTGCATACGGCACCGACACGTTATATGGCACAGCCGCAATGGTCACATCCGCCTTCTCCTCCTTGTGACGCAGATACATATCCTCAAACGAGATTGTGGTGAGCAGGTCGGAATTCATCACGATAGTGTCACCCTCAGCAGCAAGAGGCACCAGCGAAGCCGACCCGATAGTCCCCATCGGCACCGTTTCCCTCACACATCTCACCTCGATCCCCCCTACAGGAGTTGCGAAATGCTCCTCAAGCTGCTCGGCAAGATAATTGGTGGTCACCCACACATTCTTCACTCCCACACCGGCCAAGGCTTCGATATTGTAATCAATGATAGCCTTCTCCCCTACCTTCAGCAAAGGCTTGGGGGTAGTGAGAGTCATCGGGCGCAACCGTTCACCTTTTCCTCCGGCCATCAGAATGGCACTCACCGGAAGCACGGTGCGCGTCAGCTGGGTGTCAATGAGGCGCGTTATGCGACCGCAGGCATCGAGAAGCGGAATCAAGCGAAGTCCGAGGCGACGCATCTCCCGGAGCATCGACACATCCACACAGTCATCACGCAGGAAGCGGAACTCCTTGTGCATAGCTTCGGACACGGGAGCGTCAAGGGCCACTCCGCGCAGTAAGGCACGGCGGATATCCCCATCGGTCAACGTCCCTTTCATCACACCGGCATTGTCAGTCACCAGCAGGGTCATCACCTGTCCTGAAAGCGAATTGAGCCTTGCGAGCGCATCAATCATCGATGCACCCTCCTCTATGATATGTCTCTCTTTATTCATCATTGCTTTCCGACATTAATTTTTCAGTTATCACCCAGTCAAGAGGGGTGTCCAGGTCAAGTGAGCGCGACCGTGGCATCTCATAAGGGATACGCCGGGGAAACTCGCCGAGCGGCATCGCCCTTATCGACCTGGGATTTATGACGTAGACCGCTCCGTTATATTGCCACGCTTTCGGTGCATCCTGACGGCGTGTATACTTCCCTTCCCCCTTGGAGACATGCAGATAACCCGAGTCACCATCAGCCTCAAAGCAGTCATAATATGGATTGCAGGCCGCTTCCGCGACGCTCACCACCATATCCGCATCAGCCGTGTAGAGCGCAAGGCAACCTTCCACATCCTCCACCGTGCGCATAGGCGACGTGGGTTGAAGCAGGACCACCTTGTCATACACAAGGCCTTTACTGTCAGCGTAGGCCATCGCGTCAAGTATCACTTCGCGCGAACCCACCTTGTCACCGCCAAGCTCAGCCGGTCGGCGGTAGCCCACAGGAAGCCCTGTCTGCTCGGCCACCTGCCTGATTTCATCATCATCAGTCGACACTATGATATGGCTGTCGTCAGCCAATCGCCTGGCCACATCTATGGAATAATGTATGAGAGGACGCCCGCAAAGCTCCTTGATATTCTTGCGGGGAATCCCCTTGCTGCCACCTCGGGCCGGGATAATATATAGGGTCCTGTTATCGGTCATAGAACTTTTTGGTTTTCAGTGTCTCCAGTGACACAGTGGCTATACTCTCCACTATCGTCGCCAGCGTGTCGGGACGGCTGTAGGGATTCTGGGCCGTCGCTGCCCGCTCGCGTCCTGCCGGACTCAGGGCTTCCGCTATGGCATTGGCAATCTCGTCGGCCGAGTCACCACAGTGTATCACGCTATCGCTGCACAGACGTCCCTGTTGACGTATACCGATATTGACGGTAGGTATCCCCATCGACGGCACCTCGACTATACCGCTTGACGAGTTGCCCACCACTGCTCCCACATAGTGCAATGCCGAGAGATAACGTTTCTTGCCGAGTGAGGGAATCACCACCACGCGTCCCTGATGGCGAGCGCCATATTCCTCAATGAGGTCTATTATCACACGGCCGCGGGCATCGTTGTTGGGATATGTTATTATCACATTTGAGTCAGGGAAAAGGTCCAGCGCATCAAGCAAAGCCCTGCATCTGTCAGCCACATCGCCGTCGTCAAGAGTGGCGGGATGATATGTCACCAGAAGTGAGTCGGACTTAAGTTGCAGCCCTATTGACTGTTCAAGCTCCTCACGCCCCATCACCGGGTCACGCAGGAGATTGTACACACCTATCGCACCGGTGTTGACCACACGTTCCGGGGCCTCACCCATAGCTATCACACGCTGCCTGTAAGGCTCTGTGGCCGTAAGGTGTAACGAGGCCATCTTGGTTATCGAATGCCTGATTGAATCATCAATCGCTCCCTCCGAGATTTCCCCTCCTGCTATATGCACTATAGGCACCCTCATCATCAGTGCCGCCGTGGCCGTGGCCAGCATTTCAAACCGGTCGCCAAGTATCACTATCATGTCGGGAGATATGCGGCCCAACGCATCAGCCATACCTGTCATGCACTCGGCCATAGCATGCACCGTCCCGGCAGGTGAGTCGGTTGAATCAGGCATCTCTACTTTCGTGACATCGGTAAAGCCGTCGGCCACTATCTCGTCGATGGTGTGGCCGTAGCGTTGAGACAGATGCATGTTCGTAGCGATGATCTCAACCCTGCAGTCACTACGCGCCGCCAAGGCTCTGGCTATTCCGCTCAGAAGCCCCCAGTCAGCTCTTGTCCCTGTCGCTATGGCTATTTTACGCATTCTCTCTGACTATGCCTGTTTACTAATACTCTCTTTCACCGAATATGCTGGTGCCGACACGTATCATATTGCCACCCTCGGCCACCGCAAGGGGCCAATCATGGCTCATGCCCATGCTCACGACCTCGAAATACGGTTTATCGGCAAATACCGACTCTTTCAGCACATCAAAAACACGGCGGATATCGTGAAAATCGGCAGTGATCCTGGCTTCCTCATCCACATTCGAGGCCATGCCCATCACACCCACCACTCTGACACCCTCCAACGAGGCTATCAGCTCCGCGCTGACCAATGAGAGCAATTCCTCGGGAGAGAAACCATACTTGGTCTCCTCGCGGGCCACATGGAGCTGCAACAACACATCAACCCTCCTGCCGAGTTTCACAGCCTCGGCATCCACACAGCGCAGGAGTTTCTCTGAATCCACGCTGTGAAGCAAAGCCACATGAGGTATCACCTGCTTCACCTTGTTGGTCTGCAGGTGACCTATGAAATGCCACCTCACATCATCGGGAAGCTCCGCAGCCTTTGCCACAAGCTCGTTGGCACGGCTCTCGCCGAATATTCTCTGACCCTCGTCATACGCCTCACGCAGAGCCCCGACAGGATGGAATTTCGAGACAGCCACCAACTCTACACCTTGGGGTATCATGTCCCGGATGCTCCTCAGATTCTCTCTTACGCCCATTGCGGTGTCAATGTTGTGGATAGCAGTTATTCCTGAGTTGTCTTTGATTCACCGCTCAAATCGGCATCATAGACATCCATGATGGCAGTTTCCTGGATTGTGTTGATTTCAAAGTCAGCCATAGTCCCTTTCATGCCTTCCATGAAATTGTCATACGCTTCCTTGAAGCTGTCAGCCGACACGAGAATCTGCGAAATAGACTTCTTCTCCACAGCAGTCTTCTCGTCAAGGGTGATGAAAGCCACCTTCACGAGATACCACTTGTCGCCTATTCTCTCACGGAATATCTCAGCTATTTTCGTACGCTTCACTGCCGACACCGAATAGTCGCTTGTGAAATGCGCTATCTCTTCCGAAATTCGGGCTTCAGCCTCAGTAAATGAAAGTGCGTCAACCATATAGGCCTCGGTAACTTTCTTCACCGAGCCGTTTTCCATTGTCTTATCGTAACGGACCTTAGTCTCAAACCAATTTGCCATTTCTGTATTATTATATTAATGTTGATAGGAGTGCAAATTTACATAGAAATTTGCGATTATTCATTCTCAAAGCCCTAAAATCACAAATATTTTACCAGCTCTCAACCCAATTTCCCATCTAAACCCTTGACTGATATTCCAAATATATGTACTTTTGCGAATACAAATCTCAAATCTATCACATTAATTATTCAAACCATGTTTCAGCGCCAAGTAACTTTCCAGGAAGCAGTCAAGAAAGCCCTGACCGTAAACTATTGTAACTTCTCCGGACGTTCATCACGTTCAGAGTTCTGGTGGTTCATGCTATTCGGCTTCGTACTCGGAGCAGTAGTCAGCATCGTGTTCTCCTTCAGCCCATCTTTAAGCCGCATTGTCAGCGGTCTTGTATCACTGGGGCTTCTGCTCCCCAGCGTTGGTGTCGGTGTGCGTCGTCTCCACGACATCAACAGATCCGGATGGTGGTATCTCATCAACTTCATTCCTGTTGTAGGCACTATCATCTACATCATATGGTGCGCCAAGGATAGCGACCCCACCCCCAACCAGTATGGTCCTGTCCCCAACCTCGAGGCTCGTTAATAACGACTCACCCCAAAAAACATCAACCGGGAGGATGCCCTTAACTGTTCGGCATTCTCCCGGTTCCCATTTTTAAGCACCCACATTTTTGCGGATTATCAGTTTTTGACTAATTTTGTGTGGAAGATTTTTTTGACATGACCAACCGACAACTCGAAAAGGACCTTATCATCGACACCTCAATGTGGAACCTCCTGCTGAAAATCAGCGACGATGCTCTGCACGTGGTGCTCTACTCTATTGTCGAGGATAATTCACTGATACTTCGAAAATTCCAGTTTGACCCTACAGCCACATCCAAGCTGCAAGCCCTGGAAAACATCATCTATGATAATCCTCTCCTCCTTAACGAGTTCCGACGCATCCACTGCGTGGTGGAGCCCGACCACACCATGGTTATCCCGGCCGAAGTGACCGACACGGACGACCGAGAACTCATCTTCAAAGCCATATACCCCGACTTCAGGGGCGAAATCATAGCCGAGGACAACGGCTCCCGCAACAGCATATCGCTCATCGGAATCCCCTCGGAACTCAACGGCTTCCTGCGTCGCACCTTCCACAACGCCACCGTTACAGGCCACCTGACATCTCTTTGCCGCTACTTCACCGCAAAGTCAGCCAATGCAAACAACATGAAAATGATGGCCAATATCCGGCCTGGATCCCTCGACCTGATTGTGTTGCATGGAGGAGCCCTGTTGGCCGCCAACACATTCTCGTTCACCGACCCTATGGACGCGGTATACTACATCCTTGCATGCCGCCAGAGGCTCGGACTTGACCAGTGGTCGGACGAACTGCTCCTCACCGGCGACCAGACCATACGCGAAGCCATCACACCAAGGCTACGCACCTACCTGTCACGCGTCATGCCGGCTATCTTCCCGCCTCAGCTATTCAAAGCCGGCAAAGATGCCATGTTAGCACCGTTTGACTTAATTGTTACCCCACTATGCGAATAATACGAGGAAAATACGGCCGACGCCGTTTCAATGTCCCCACCAACATAACCGCACGTCCCACAACCGACTTTGCGCGCGAAAACATATTCAACGTCATCGAAAACATAATGGATATCGAAGGTGCACGCTGCCTCGACCTCTTCGCAGGCACCGGAGCAATTTCTTTCGAGCTCCTGTCGCGTGAGGCTGCTTCGGTAACAGCCGTCGAGAAAGCCCCAACCCAAGGCCGTTTCATCGAAAAAGTAGCGAGGGAACTGGGTGACCGCAACCTGCGCCTGCTGCGCACCGACGCCCTGCGCTACATCAAAGACGCCACTGCTTCCTATGACCTCGTGTTCGCCGACCCGCCATACAATCTTGAAAACTTCGGTGCCATCCCGGAAATGGTGCTCAACTCCTCACTGCTCCATCCGGGCAGCCTGTTCATAATCGAGCATTCCAAAGCCTACGACTTCTCATCGCTACCCCACTTTTACCAGCACCGCGCTTACGGTTCGGTCAACTTCTCCCTCTTCATCATTCCCGAAAGCGAATGCGAATAACCGCCACCGTTCTCTCCCTCCTGTGTTCTGTCATTTGCTCCTGGGCAGATGATACACTACGCGCCGAAATAAGGGTGACATATAATTATCATAAAATATTTGTGAGAGGCGAAGATGGTGTTGTTGAGTCCGACACACCGATGACCCTTTTAGCCAACACCCATAATTCAAAGTTCTACAACTCACATTCCGAATACCTTGATTCTCTCAAGTCCACACCTTCCGGACGAGCAAAATGGAATGAAATAAGCCGTGTGGCAGCCCATCAGTTTCTGGAAACACGCAACATGGAAAACCTCGCTCCAACCACCTATCCCAGCTACCTCTATCTGTTCAAATCCGCTGACCGGCAGACACTCACCCTCTACGACAATGCAGGCCTCAATGAATATGGAGTCTACACCGAACCCCTGTTTGAAATGGAATGGGAAATTTGTGATTCCACTCGGAGCATACTCGGTTATGAGTGCATATTGGCCCAAACCTCATATCATGGACGTGATTGGCAAGCATGGTTCACCCCCGACATCCCACTTCCTGACGGACCATGGAAACTCGGCGGACTACCAGGACTGATACTCGAGGCCACGGAGTCGGATAGCCATCACAGTTTCACGGCCACAGGCTTCGTAAAATCCGACGAGGAGATGCACCCAGTCTACCTCAAGGACCGCTATGACAGAATGTCTCGCAAAGATATGCTCCGCAGCCTGAGAGCCTATCGAGACAACGGAAATGCCATGATAAAGGCATCGACAAACCTTGATTTCGGCTCACAGCCGACACCGGCTCTTGATTTGACTAAATATGACTTTATGGAAACTGACTACCACGAGTAGCCACGAAGATTCTGCCTCCACCTTGCGTGGCCCACTTCAAATCATTCCACAATTTTACTGGAAACGGTATGTGATCGTCCCTGTCTGAGAAGCCGGAGCATCATTATCCACTGAAAATTGCGACTGCAAAGCTGCGTTGACGCAATTCTGACGTGTGGCTGCATTAGCAGCAGCAGCCCCTGTGCCTGAAAGATAACTTGCCGATGTCACTTTGCCCTGGCGGTTGACACTGACACGCACGGTGATCGTGCCGAGCGGACCTTTGGCAGGTGTGCGCCAGTCCGAAAGGCTACGACCTTTCAGATTGAAGCCGGGACTTCCGCTTACAGCCCCTACGTTACTGTTTCCGTCAGGACTGCCGGCATTTCCTGCTCCAGAGCCTCCGGTGCCTGTCTTTCCGAACTGCACCTTATTGGCTATGGCCTGACGAGTGGCCTGTTCTCTCTTCGCCCTCTCAGCGGCTTCGATTTCAGCCTTAGTGGGCCCTGTCTTTTCAGGGATCTCCTTTTTCACCACCTTAGCCGGCGACGGACGTTCGCTCGTCACCACCGGAGACGGCTGCGCGGGCTCTCCGCTATTGTCGACCGACTCTACTTCAGGCGACGGCATTTCCTGCGCGTCGGCCTCGGCAGGGGCAGGTTCGCTGCTGCTCTCCGCAAGTTCAGGGCGGTCACCGATCATCACGTATTCACCACCGAAAAGCACTTCCGAAGAGTCAACCGGTGGCCACACACGTTCATTCTGCTCGGCTCCCGGATAACGCAGATAGAGCACAAGCAACACCACCACTATTCCGGCATGGAACAGCAGCGTGCCCAGAAGTGCTATAAGTCGATTTCTACGGTCGGTTGACATAGTCTGATTGAGAGTTGAATCCTATTCCACCGGTCGGGCAGAAGCCGGAGCGGGTTTAGTGGCAAGCACCATCTTAAGATTATTCTGTGCACCGAGATCAAGCACCTTGACGAGTGTGCCGTAAGTCACTGACTCATCGGCATAGACGGCTATATAGTCATCAGCACCGCTATTGGCGGCAGCCTGCAGAAATCCAAGCAATCCATCAAGCTCCACTGCCACCGGTTCACTCTCGTCGGCTGTGGCATAGATGACACCCTCCTTGTCAATATAGACCCTCGTGGTAGGCTTAAGCACTGTCTGCTTGGAACTTTCAGGCAGATTCACCTCAAGAGCCGTTGGGAAGACGAATGTGGAAGTGACCATGAAAAATATGAGCAGCAGGAAGATGACATCGGTCATCGACGCCATCGAGAAAGCCGCCATCATGGTGTTCTGTCGTTTCAGAGCCATATCACATTCACATTAAGCTGGTTCATTGAGCAAGTCCATGAACTCCATGGTCTTCGCCTCAAGCATATTCATCACCTTATTTATACGCGACACAAGGTAATTATAAGCAAACAGGGCTATGATACCCACAATGAGGCCGGCCACCGTAGTGACAAGGGCAGCATAAATACCATCGGCCAGCACTGCTATATTAGCGCTCGTTCCCGCGCTTGCAAGATTAAAGAACGCATTGACCATACCTATCACAGTGCCAAGGAAGCCGATCATAGGGCCGCCTGCTGCTGTCGTGGCGAGCCAGGGAAGCCCCTTCTCGAGATTGGCGATTTCGATATTACCGGTATTCTCTATGGTCACGAGCACGTCATTCATCGGACGGCCTATACGCGAAATACCCTTGTTTATGAGTCGGGCATACGGAGTGTCGGTCTTTGCGCAGAGCTTGCGCGCGCTTTCTATCTCTCCGTCATGGATGTAATCCTTGATCCTCTCCATGAACGATGCATCCTCGCGCTGAGCCCGGCGAATCACGATACACCTCTCTATAAATATGTATATACACACTATCGAAAGGATAGCCAACGGTATCATGATAAACCCGCCGCGCATGGTGAGGTCCCACACCGACAATTCCTGGGCCATCTGTGTGGCCTGCTGCTGAGCTGCCTCGGTGAGATTCATGGCGGCTGTGGCTGCTGTGTCTACAAACTCCTGCTGAAACATCTGCTTGATGTAAATAAATGATTTGGTGATACTAAATTTTCAATCCCTGTCAGTCGCGGCTATCCAAAAGCTGCTCCTTATAGCGCTTGATAGTCTCGTGAAGCCCAAGATAAAGAGCATCGCAGATCAGAGCATGACCTATCGACACCTCGCTCAACCTTGGGATGTGGCGATGGAAATAAGCCAGATTCTCCAGGCTTAAGTCATGGCCCGCATTGACACCCAGCCCAAGCGAGAGGGCCACCCTGGCAGCCTCGACAAAAGGAGCCACAGCCTCTTCCGGATTCTTGGGATAAAGGTCGGCATAAGGTTTCGTGTAAAGCTCTATGCGGTCAGCGCCTGTTTTAGCGGCGAGACGGATATTCTCGGCATCGGTACCAACGAATATCGACGAGCGTATGCCTGCGTCACGGAGCCGTTCCACCACTCCGGTGAGAAACTCCATGTTCGCCCCGACATCCCAGCCGGCGCTCGAGGTCACGGCATCGGGCGCGTCAGGCACAAGAGTCACCTGCTCGGGCTTTACCTTCAGCACAAGGTCCATGAACTCCTCCGAGGGATACCCCTCGATGTTGAACTCGGTCTTGACAAGAGGACGCAGACGGAACACGTCGTCACGCTTGATGTGACGTTCATCGGGACGCGGATGCACCGTGATACCGTCGGCTCCGAAAGCCTCGCAGTCCTCCGCCACTTTCAGTAGGTCGGGGGCATTCTCGCCTCGGGCATTGCGCAGAGTGGCTATCTTGTTGATATTTACACTTAGATTTGTCATTTTTCAACTTAAATGAAATCTTTTTGTCTTCTTGGAGGGTTCTTTATATAAAGTATTATTTGTAATTTTGTCCCTCCTGACAATTATCGCTGCAAAATTAGTCAGAAAAAACTAAAATTTGAAACATTTTGCCATTAAAAGACGACATATTATCCCAAAATCAGCAGCTCGCATTGCCGTCGGCTCCTACCATTGAGCGCCTCTTCCCACAAGTGGAGGAGAGTTCAACACTGCTCATATCCTGCCGGCGCGGTGACTACAGCGCTTCACGCATAGCACATGCCGTGGAGGACTGCGACGCCCATCTGCTCAATCTCAACGTCACCGCCGACTCCGAAGAGCTCGACAACCGGGTGGTGGCCGAGATTCGTGTCAGCCACCGCAATCCGTCGGCGGTGGCACGTTCGCTCGAACGCTACGGCTACGAAGTGGCCGACACCGACCGTTCGGAACTCGCAGATGACCCTGTGCTCCAGTCACGCCTCAACGAACTCCTCCACTATCTGGAATTCTGACAGCCCTACGTGCATCCGCCATAACATCTTCCTCACACAGCACGTCATATCACATCCATACCAACTTTTCACTTACAGACAGACAATAATGAAAATAGCCATCTTCGGCAAACGCCGCCAAAGCCCTGAGGACATCCCCCACATCGTAGCCATGTTCGACATCCTTGCCGAAAAACGGATTTTCACTGTGGTGGAACGCCATTTCTACGAAGCCATGTCGCGCACGACAGGCTCCCCGCTCCCGGCCGACGACGTGTTTGAAGGTGATGAATTTTCAGCCGATTTCGCCATCAGCATCGGAGGCGACGGCACCTTCCTGCGCACAGCCCGGTGGGTAGGAAGCAAGGAAATCCCGATACTCGGCTTCAACACCGGACACCTCGGTTTCCTGGCCGAGGAGTCGCTCGATCATGCCGCCAGACTCATCGACGACCTTGAGGCAGGCAACTTCGCCATCGAGTCGCGCTCCCTGCTCGAAGTCCGGGCCATAGGCGGAAACATCCGCGCAGCCCTTTCGGGATGGGCCTACGCCCTCAACGAAGCAGCCATACTCCGGCAGGACACCGCCTCGATGATAACAGTCAACACACTGCTCGACGACATGCCGGTGGCATCTTACCAGGGCGACGGCCTAATAGTATCTACCCCGACAGGAAGCACCGCCTACAACCTATCGGTCGGTGGCCCTATCGTCCAGCCCACAGCCCCATGCTGGGTACTGTCGCCCATCGCCCCGCATGCGCTCACGATGCGCCCGCTCGTGGTGTCCGACAGCCACACCATCGACATCTCCGTCGACTCGCGTGCCGACACCTACCGTCTCACCCTCGATGGACGCACCCTCACCCTGCCCATAGACGTGGTGTTGCGCATGCGTCGCGCCCCCTTCGTGGTGAAAGTCATCCACTCGCAGGGGCATAACTTCGTCGACACTCTCAGCACCAAACTCCTCTGGGGCATATCCAAGCGCTGATCCCCCCATGCCGGCCACAGAAATCTATGACCCCGAATTGGGCGACATACAGATAACGCCCCGACGTTCCACCTCACGCATCTCCGCCCGGTGGCGCGACGGACACCTCCTGGTCATCACCCCCTACGGCGTTTCCCGGGCCCGCATCCTCGAAGCCATCGAGGCAATGCGCCCGAGGCTTCTACCCGGCAAACCACAACCCATGTTCGAGATAGGCCGTCCGCTCCATCTCGACGGCCCTTACACATATTATTTAGAGCACACCTCTCTGACATCGGGACGTATCACAGCCCATCCCGTGGCCGCAGGGATGGCGCTGCGCATCAGTTCCGACCTGATACCCGGCACTCCGCAGACCGACACCGCCATAAGCCGCCTCATGATCCGCACCGCCCACTGTGCAGCCACCGCCATAATCCTCCCCCGGGCCAGAGAACTCGCCCACAGCCTCAACCTCGAAGTCAGAGAATGGGCCATCTCACATGGACGCCGCACACTCGGCACCTGCACACGCGACCGCCGAATCTCACTATCGTCACTTCTGCTCTTCCTCCCGGCCCACCTGCGCGACTACATCATATACCATGAACTGGCCCATCTCACCGAGATGAACCATTCCGCTCGCTTCCACCGGCTGTGTGACGCATATTGTTCCGGACGTGAAGCCGAGCTCATCAAGGAGCTACGCACCTACCGGTGGCCAATACTGCGATGACCTGACAACCCCTGCATCACATCACCTGTCCGACGTCTTATCTCACCGGTTCAACCGCCGTTTCATCACTGCCGAACAGCGCCCCTTATCACACTCTTTCCCTTATTTTTTCATCTTTTTAGCTAAAAAATTTGAATAAATGAAAAAGATGTTTTATATTTGTGACCGAAAACTTAAGGCCGGTATTTTGCCGGAAAAGGGTTTTCACCACTTCCGAGAATCAACCATTTGATTCAAGGGAAAATGTAGAGAGAAATAAGGAAAATATCGTACTGAAAAACTAAACTGACAGACATCCGCAAGCAATGCCTTACGCCCCTTGCGTCGTGCCTTAATAGCAATACGTCTGCCGTTAACATTCCGCCGACTCATTTACCCCGACTCATCTCTGCGTGCTCCCTCTTGACATGGAAGGTGCACCGTTCTTACGTTTCAAAACGTTCCTCATCTTACCTCCGGCTGATACCTACTATCTTTCAAGCCTGACACCTATTATATTTGTTAGAGATTAAATCATATATTAACTTAAAATTTTTAAAAGATTCTTGCATGAAGAACATTTGTTTTCAAATGAGTCGGAAAGCATGGCTTGTCGCCCTTCTGGTGATGTGCTTTTCTTTCCCTGCTTTAGCGCAGAAGATTACAGTCACAGGTACTGTAATTGACCCCGAGGGAGAACCTCTCATCGGAGCCAGTGTAGTGGTCCAGGGTGAAACCATGGGCGCAGCTACCGACATTGACGGTCACTACACCATCTCAGCTCCCGCCAACGGAACTCTCGTGTTCTCCTACGTCGGCTATGACACTAAAGAGATTGCCATCAATGGGCGTGAGACCATTGATGTGCAGATGACAGAGAACTCTGTCATGCTCGGCGAAGTCGTGGCCATCGGTTACGGTACTGTTAAAAAGAGCGACGCAACAGGCTCTGTGTCCGTTGTTAAGCCCGATGAAATCGAGGCCGGCCTCGCAACTTCTGTGCAGGACATGCTCGTAGGACAGACCCCAGGTGTGGTTGTGACCACTTCCGGCGGTCCTGAAGGCAGCGGTACCATCCGTATCCGTGGTGGTTCATCACTCAACGCCTCCAACGACCCCCTTATCGTAGTCGACGGTGTGCCCCTGTCAAACGACGGTGTGCAGGGTATGGGCAACTCACTCTCAATGATCGCCCCTGACAACATTGAGTCAATGACAATCCTCAAGGACGCATCGGCAACCGCCATCTACGGTAGCCGCGCATCAAACGGTGTCATCATCATCACAACCAAGAAAGGACTCAAAGGTCGTCCGCAGGTCAACTTCTCTGCCAACATGTACATCAACAAGGCTCAGAAGACCTGGAACGTACTCGACGCCAACGCTTACCGCAGCCTCATGACAAGTGTCTATGGCGCTGACTCTAAGGAAGTGGCAGCACTCGGTTCAGCCAACACCGACTGGCAGGACGAAGTGCTCCGCACCACTATCTCTTCCGACTACAACCTCAGCGTAGGTGGTAGCGCCGGCATCCTCCCCTACCGCGTGTCTGTGACCTACACCAACAGCAACGGTATCCTCAAGACCACCAAGATGGACCGTGTGACTGTAGGTTTCAACCTCACACCCAAGTTCTTCAATGACCACCTCAGCGTCAACGCAAACGCCAAGGGTTACTACTTCCGTAACCAGTTCGGCAACACCGGCGCAATCGGCGGTGCACTCTCTTACAACCCCACCGCTCCCGTCTACAGCAACATCCCTGTGGCAGGTGACAGCCGCAACAAGTATCTCTACAACGGCTACACCGCTTGGTTCAGCGTATCCGACGACAACACTGTGGCTCTCAACCCCAATGCCGCTGTCAACCCGGTAGCCCAGCTCAACGACGTTAACAACTACGCTAACGTGCTCCGTTCAAACGGTAACCTCCAGCTCGACTACTCTTTCCACTTCCTCCCCGAACTCCACGCCAACCTCAACCTCGGTTATGACATCAGCAAGTCTGACGAATACAACGAGGTTGCCGAGAACACTCCCACCGCATGGCTCAACCACGCCAAGGACGGTGCAGGCTACAAGAACTACATCTATCAGTCAAAGAGCAACACCCTCCTCGACTTCTACCTCAACTATAAGAAGGACTTCGAGGACATCAAGTCAATGCTCGACGTCACCGCCGGTTATTCATGGCAGCGCTTCTCGGCCCACGGCCGCAACTGGGGTGCATCTTCTGAAGCCGGTCGCCGTATGACCATGGGCTACAACGCCATCACCTACACCGGCGACGGTAACTATGTGCTCAACTACAACCCCACCACTGCTGAAGCCATCGGCACAAACTATGTCGACGACCCCAACAGCAAGGACGGTGACTACCACTGGCGCAACCACCTCCAGCTCCTCTCATTCTTCGGCCGTGTAAACTATGGCTTCATGGACCGCTACCTGCTCACAGTGACAGTCCGCGGCGATGCCACTTCTCGCTTCTCGAAGGACAACCGCTGGGGCGTATTCCCCTCTGTAGCTCTCGCATGGAAGATCAACGAAGAAAACTTCCTCGAATCAGCCCGCGGATGGCTCAATGACTGGAAACTCCGTCTCGGATGGGGTGTAACAGGTCAGCAGGACGTAGGTGACACCGTTAACTATCTGCCTCTCTACAGCATCGCACAGGTTGGTTCTTACTATCCCACCGGCCAGCTCGACGCAAACGGCAACATCATCTACACCGCTCCCCTCTTCCTCAAGGGCTACAACCCCGACCTCAAGTGGGAATCAACCACTACTTGGAACGTAGGTATGGACTGGGGATTCATGAACAACCGCATCACTGCATCTCTTGACTACTACTACCGCAAGACCAAGGACCTCCTCAGCTTCGTTGCCATCGCAGCAGGTTCGTCAACCACCAACATGCTCAACCGCAACATCGGTTCACTCGAGAACTACGGTCTTGAATTCAACTTGACTGCCCGTCCCATCGTCACCAAGGACTTCACCTGGACTCTCAGCTACAACGTAGGTTGGAACCACAATGAAATCACCGAACTCTACGAAGGTTCTACCATCAAGACCGGTGGCATCGCAGGTGGTACAGGTAACACCGTCCAGGCTCACGCCGTAGGCCATGCGGCCAACACCTTCTATCTCTACCAGCAGGTTTACGACAACGCAGGCAAACCTATCGAAGGTTGCTACGTTGACCAGAACGGTGACGGCCAGATCGACGAAGCCGACAAGATTCTCAACAAATCACCCGATCCCAAGGTGACTATGACCCTCGGTAACAACTTCCGTTACAAGAACTGGGACTTCGGTTTCAACCTCCGCGCCTCTATCGGCAACTATGTTTACAACAACGTCCTCTCCAACAACATCAATACCGCCAACCTCTATTCAAGCTACGGTATCAACAACGTTGTTAAGAATGACATCTACTTCGACCAGGCTCAGTACATGAGTGACTACTTCCTCCGCAACGGTTCATTCCTCCGCTGCGAGAACATCACCCTCGGCTACACCTGGGACAACCTTCTGAACGACAACCTCCGCATCCGTCTCTTCGGCGGTGTTCAGAACCCCTTCGTCATCACCAAGTACAAAGGTGTCGACCCCGAAGTGTATGGCGGTATCGACAACAGTGTCTATCCCAAAGCCACTATCTACACCCTCGGTCTCGTTGCCACATTCTAAAAAACTTTGTTGAAAACATCTAATTTAACAGAATTATCACAATGAATATCACAAAATATCTTGCCCTTGGCGGTGTAGCCCTCGGTCTTTCACTGACTTCTTGTATCGGTGATCTCGACCTTGAGCCCAACGACCCCAACTTAGGCAATGCAACCGACTATGTAGCCGTGCTTGCGAAGTGCTATAGCGGTATGGCTGTTTCTGGTCAGGATGGTCCCGGTTCGTCTGACATCTCCGGTCTTGACAACGGTACCGGCCAGTACACCCGCGCACTCTTCATGATGAACGAGTTCACCACCGACGAATGCCTCTGGATCTGGCAGGACGCCGGCGTGGTCGACCTTTGCACCAACACATTCGACGCTTCTAACGGTAACATCTACGGTACCTACTCTCGTCTTTACTCACACATCGCCGTCTGCAACGACTTCCTCTCATCCGTGAAGAATTCAGAAGACCCCGATCTCCAGGACATGGCTCTCCAGGCTCGCACACTCCGCGCCATGAGCTACTATTGGGTAGTCGACATCTTCGGCAAAGGCTCATTCATCACCGAAGAAGCCGCTGTGGGTGAAAACCCTGTACAGAAATCACGCCGCGACCTCTATGACTGGCTCGTAGCCGAACTCGAGGATATCGTTGCCAAGTTCAAGGAGTCAAATTACCCCGTAGCCTACGGACACGTAGGTCTCGATGGTGCACAGGCCCTCCTTGCACGTCTTTACCTCAACGCATCTGTCTACACCGACGGTGCTGTAGCAGGCTGGGATCTGTGTCAGAAGCACTGCGAGGAAATCATCGCCCGCCATCAGGGTGGAGGTTTCCAGGGCTCAGGTCTTGCCAACCACTATCTCTATCTCTTCTGCCGCGACAACAGTGTCTACATGCCCGGCGGCGGTAATTCAGCTGAAAACGAAATCCTCTGGGGTCTCGCATTCAACAATTACTACACTCAGTCATACGGTGGTGCCAACTTCATCATCTGCGCATCAATCTCCAACGGCAACCTCGCCGATAACGGATATTCTATGTCAAACACTGCTTATGGCATGGAAAACCAGTGGACCTGTATGCACGGACGCAAAGAGTTCTTCGACAAGTTCACCTCTAATGACATCCGCCAGTCGATGTGGCTTAAGGAAGAGAGCGGGTTCACCAAGGAGAACACCGAATTCTCTTCGTTCAACAACGGTTACGCTACTGTCAAGTTCACCAACCTTATCCCCGGCACAAACGGCGAATGGAGCCCCGCCAACGGCGGTATCTATGGCGCAGGCGACCCCAACACCCAGGTTTGGCCTGACACCGACCTCCCCCTCATCCGTCTTGCCGACGTATATCTGATGTACACCGAATGCTTCATCATGGGTGGCACAGGTACTCAGGACAAGGCTCTCCAGTATGTCAACTACGTGACCAACCGTGCTGGCATGCGTTCATGGGTTGAAGGTGACCTCACCCCCAACAACATCCTTGACGAACGTGCCCGTGAGCTCTACTGGGAACTTACCCGCCGCTCTGACCTCATCCGTCACGACAAGTACACCGGTGGCAACTATCTCTGGTCATGGAAGGGCAACACCGCCGAAGGCAATGCCATCAGCGAGCGCTACAAACTCATGCCTATCCCTGTCAACATCATCTCGGCTCAGCCCGAATTCACTCAGAACACAGGCTATTAATCCATTTTGACTGTTTCAGATAAAAAATGAAAAAGATTTCTATATTATTCGCCAGCATAGTGGCAATGCTCTCATTCAGCAGCTGTAGCGAGACTTGGGATGACAATCCTACTCTTAAGGATACTCCCGAAAACGCCACTTTCACTCTTCTGCGTCCTGCCATGGCCGACAACCTGGTACTTCTTGACCAGGGCGGCTCACTCCACATGCAGTGCAACCAGCCCGACTACGGCTATCAGGCTGCCGCAAGTTACGAAGTGCAGGCTTCTCTCACTGAGGACTTCGCTAACTTCGTATCTCTGGCCACACTCCAGCAGAACCGCGCTGAAATCAACCCTCCCTGTGACGAGGTGGCCAACGCCGCCTGTAAGCTTCTCGGCGTGGTGACTGAGGATGATATCCCCACCACCCCGGTGGCAATGTGGTTCCGTCTGAGAGCTTTCGTTCCTCAGAGCGAGGCTACCACCACTTGCTACTCAAACGCTATTGAATTCAAGCAGATTCAGGTTTACTTCAACATCTCAGTACCCGGCTTGCATACAGGCATCTATCTCCGTGGCGACTTCAACGGATGGACCAACCCCGATTCCGACGAGTTCCTCACCACCGACGAGAACAACATCTGGGAGACTGGTGTAGTGACCATCCCTGCCGGCAACACCTTCAAGGTGGCTGACGCAGCATGGGGTCCCATCAACCTTGGTGCCACTTCTGCTGAGCTCAAGATCAACCAGCCCTACACCCTCAATGATGGAGACAACCCCGGCAACCTCACCTGCCCCGAGGACTTCACCGGTATCGCTCGTCTCCAGCTCATGGGAGGTAAGTATTATCTCACCCTTGTCCTCCCCGGCGAAGAAGAATAAGAATCGATAATCTAATAGGCCGGGCGCCGCATAGCGCCTACGGATAGGGTCTCTGCGTTGCCCGGCCATTAAATTCAGCTAAAACAAAATGAAAAAAATAAATATTTTGTTGATGGGTCTGGCGGCTGTTGCCATGACAGCCTGCGAGGACGCCCCTGGAATCGCACAGCCTGAAGTTCTCCCCGAACCCCCGGCATTCACCGACGGTGATGTGACCATCTCAGTGGCTCCCGATCTTGCAGGCTCATCTGTAAATCTCCAGTCAATCCTTGAATCAGGCAACTCGTTCAACGTGGCCACTGTTGATGATGTCATCAACCTCCCCGCAGGTGCTGTGGTTGACTTCGCTCTCCAGCTTGCCAACAACGCCGCTTTCACCGACCGTCAGGAGGTAAGCGCTCCCACCGTTGACAACATCTATTCACAGGCATCAGTAGTGCAACTGAGCAACGCCGTTAAGCGTCTTTACGGCAACATCACAACCCCCGCCACTGTCTACTACCGTGTTCCGGGTTATGTGACCCTCAACAACGGTATCTACCGCATCGGCGGAAGCGATAAGTTCTACGCTACCGGCTCAATCGAAATCACTCCTATCGCCAACCCGGTAGTTGCTGTGGCACTCGGCGAGAACCTTTCAACCGGTTCAATCAACCTCCAGGATCTCACCGAAAATGAAGTCGAGAATATCGACCTCGCCACTCTTACATCTACCACCGGCATGCAGGATGGTTACACACTTTCATTCAAGTATCTCCTTTCACCCAACCAGGACATGAGCGGTGCTCAGGAAGTGCCTGTCACCTACGACACTGAAAGCGGTCTCCTGACTGTCACCACCGAAGCTTGGTCATCAGCACAGACCATCATGTTTGGCGCTACAGGTGACGAGCGTGAAGTTTACTGGGGACTCCAGGCCTTCTACACTTATGACGGCGACACATACAACGTGAAGACCGACGAAGGTTACGTGGCCGAAGGCAAAATCAACGTGACTCCTCTCGATGTTCCGCGCCACATCTGCACTCCTAATGATTCGCAGGGCTGGAACTCGGCTACTTCCCAGTGGCTCCTTGCCGTTGACCAGGATGACAAAGACTGCAAAATATTCACCGGCTACGCTTACTTCGGCGGAACATGGGGTGGTAAATTCACCGACGATTTCACCGGTTCAGAAGTTTGGTACGGTCTTGACGGTGCAGTTGACATCAACCCTGAGACAGGTGTTATCACCGGTGCTATCAGCACTTCAGGCGGCAACATCCTCGAAGGCTCTACTGCTGCCCTCTACTGGTTTGACGTGAACTTGGAAACTCTCACATTCACCATGACTCCTATCACCTCTTACGGTATCATAGGCAACGCCACTGTTGGCGGATGGGATGTAGAGACAACCATGACTCCTTCGGCTGACTTCCTCACTTGGACTCTCGAAACCACTCTTACCGACGGTGAGTTCAAATTCCGTGCCAACAACGGCTGGGACATCAACCTCGGTGGTAACCTCAGTGAGTTGACCCAGAATGGCAACAACATCCAGGCCCCCGTCACCGGTGATGTCACAATCACTCTCGAACTTGGTGCTATTCCCTACAAAGCAACAGTCGTAGCACGTTAAATAAGACCCCTTATTTCACTCTAAGACGAGCCGCCCGGCCAATCCCTTTATCGGGATGACCGGGCGGCTATATTTTTATCTGGTTGGACGTCTATTTCACCAATGAGCCTCGAAACTTTCTCCCTCTCAATTCCGGACCGAAATAAAATCCGGGCTGAGTAGGCTGGTTATAACCGGTGTTCTCCGAAGCTATGCTCAATCTGTAAACCGGGTCCTCCAGGAAAGTGTGGAAACGGTAGGGTGTCGGGATAGTCGAGACATACAGACGCAACGCAGTATTGTCGGCCGTGCGCATAAGCACCTCCTCACGCCAGTCACCCACAATGTCACCCTGTAGACAAGGATTCGCCTTTGTGCCGTTGTTCCAAGCACATCCCTCCATCACGAGCAGCGGGTCAAGCCGACCTGTCTCCCAGTTATATTTCGTTATGCTGTCGCCGTCGAGAATCTCCCGCAGCAGATCGCCGTCCCACCACACAGCCATATTGGCCGGAATACGGCTCTTAACCGGACTGATGAACTCTCTCTGCTCACACACCATCTCACCGTTAAATGACCGCACCCCTCCTGTGTTGGGCGACCATAACTCCACTCCAGGATACCGCGGGTCAATGTCGGCAGCCATGCAGCGGCCTATATCCTGATTGCTCGGATAACGGAGCACCACCTTGCCGGTGGCAGCTTCACGCAGTGTTGTGCCATCCTTTTTGTTCTCATGACACCCCCACACGTAGTATTTCTCATTGCCAGGGTCAGAGACGATATGCAGGGCATCACCATGATACATTCCGGTAGAGTAAAGCCCGGAACCATCATGATCCACCGCCATCTGCCCATATATAATCTCGTCGCAGCCGTCACCGTCCACGTCAGCCACACGCAGGTTATGATTCCCCTGGCGCGCGTATGCCTCATTGCCGGGAGTATCCGTGTCAAACACCCACCGGGATTTCAGTTCTCTGCCATCCCAGTCAAAAGCTGCGAGCACCGAGCGCGTATAATAGCCTCGACACATCACCGCCGATGGACGCTCTCCGTCAAGATAGGCAACACATGCCAGGAATCTGTCACAACGGTTTGACTTCTTATCGCCCCATGCAGCCATGTCCCCTCGTTGCGGTATATAATCCACTGTGGCCATAGCCTCGCCGGTCATGCCGTTGAACACCGTGAGATACTCCGGTCCGGCGATGATATGCCCCTTGAGGCTTCTCCAATCAGCCTTCTTCTCCCCTATCACATTACCTGCACCATCCACAGTGCCGTCGGCGGTCTTCATTATGACCTCGGCTTTTCCGTCGCCGTCAAAATCATAGACCATGAAATGGGTGTAGTGGGCGCCTGAGCGGATATTGGGCCCCATATCGATACGCCACAGGCGCGTTCCGTCCATACGGTAGCAGTCAATCAGAGTCGGCCCTGTCACGCCGGGCTGCGAATTGTCACGTGAATTTGAAGGATCCCATTTGAGGATAATCTCATAATTGCCGTCGCCGTCCACATCACCCACCGATGCGTCGTTGGCAAGATAGGTATATTCCGTGCCGAATGGATCCACACCGGGCACAGGTGTGTCAAGTGGAATATTGATATAGCCGCACGGCGCGTCATGAGGGAGCGTATAGCTTGCTGACTCTTTCTTATTGCGCGACTTCACTGTGTAGGTCGCCTCTCCGCTTCCGGAATATTTGTCAACGAATTGAGTGGTCGACTTCACCGGTCGGGAATTGAGCTTCCGTCCATCGCGGTACACATCAAAACTCTCATCCTCGGCATCAGTCGAAAGATAGCGCCACGACACCGTAACATGGTCGGAGTCTGAACGCAGAGCCACTACTCCACGGCCGAGTTTTTCGCGTTGCAGATGTTCCATATCATAGCGCGACTGGGCATCAGCATAACCGGCCGGCGCCATGAACAACAAAGCGGGTATGATTATCCGCAAATATGGCATAGGTATTCGCATTTCTATGGTTGCTTAAGGTGAAAAATATAACTAACTTTGCACAAATAATCCACAAATTTACAAAATCTTTCAAACGTTAACCTTCTGTAGAGATGAAAACCATATCAAACGTAGAGTTTGGCGGCGAACGTCCACTTTTTGCAACCCATTCGCTTGTGCTTGACAATGTAACCATCCATGCCGGAGAATCGGCGCTAAAATGTTGCTCTGACATCACAGCCGTTAACTGTCGCTTTGAGGGCAAATATCCTTTCTGGCACGTGAAAGGTTTTGAAATCAAGGACTCACTTTTCACCGAAGGCGCACGCGCAGCTTTATGGTACTCGCGTGACCTCGTGATGGAACACACCCTCGTCGAAGCCCCGAAGATGTTCAGGGAGATGGACAATCTTTCACTCTCGGATGTCAGGATTCCCGACGCACAGGAGACACTCTGGCACTGCCGCGGAGTGAAGCTGCGCAATGTCGAGGTCAAGAACGCCGACTACCTCTTCATGCACTCGGCCGACATCGACATCGACGGTTACCGTCAGCAGGGCAACTATTCTTTCCAGTACTGCACCAATGTGGTGATACGCAACGCCGTCATCGACTCAAAGGACGCTTTCTGGAACACTGACAATGTCACCGTCTATGACTCGGAACTCACAGGTGAATACCTCGGATGGCACTCCAAAAACCTGCGACTCGTTAGATGCAAGATATCAGGCACTCAGCCCCTCTGCTACTGCGAGAACCTCGTGATGGAGGACTGCGTTATGGAAGGTGACGCAGACCTGGCATTCGAGGACTCGGAGGTTAACGCCACAGTCCTCTCCAACATCACCAGCATAAAGAATCCACGCACCGGCCACATCAAAGCGCTTGCCATAGCCGAAAAAATCATTGACGAGCATATCCTCGCCCCGGCTGACTGCGTGATAGAAACCGAAGTATAACAATTTCCCCACACACATATCATAACATTTCCTACCACACCGATATGGAGACGAATTTCGACAAGATAGTCAACCGCCGCGGCACCGGATCAGTCAAATGGGATTCCCGGCCCGATGTGCTACCGCTCTGGGTAGCCGACATGGATTTTGAAACCGCACCCTGCATCCTCGAGGCCCTGCGCCGCCGCGTGGAGCACGGAGTGTTCGGCTACACACTGGTGCGCGATGACTATTATGAGGCGCTCATCGACTGGTTCAGCTCAAGGCATCTCTATGAGTTCAAGCGTGAGGATGTGATCTACACTTCAGGAGTCGTGCCGGCCTTGTCGGCCATCATCAAGGGCTTGACAAAACCCGGCGATGGTGTAATAGTACAGACACCTGTCTACAACTGCTTCTTCTCGTCGATCCGCAACAACGGTTGCCGCGTGGTGGAAAACCCATTCATCCGCGAAGATATCAGCGACACAAAATTCACATATCACATCAATTTCGAAGAACTTGAGCACCTGGCAGCCGATCCATCAAACACCATGCTCATCCTCTGCAACCCACACAACCCTGTGGGGAGGGTCTGGACCCGCGAGGAGCTTGAGCGCATCCATGAAATCTGCGTCAGCAACGGAGTAGAGGTGGTAAGCGACGAAATCCACTGTGAGCTCACCATGCCCGGATTCCGGTACACCCCCTACGGCACCGTCGACCATGACGCAGTGGTTTGCGTATCCCCTTCCAAGGCATTCAACATAGCCGGGCTGCAGATAGCCAACATAATCTCACCTGATTCAAGCAAACGTGCGCTCATAGACCGCGCCATCAACATCAACGAGGTCTGTGATGTCAACCCGTTCGGTGTCGAGGCCCTCATAGCCGCCTATTCTCCCGAAGGGGCTGAGTGGCTCGAGGATCTCCGCGGCTACCTGTATGAGAATTATATATTCATGCAGCAGTTCATGGCTGAAAAACTCCCTCAGTGTCCGGTGACAAGGCTTGAGGCCACTTATCTCCCCTGGGTCGACGTCCGAGCCCTGGGAATTTCGGCTGACCGCCTGACCGAAATCCTTATGCAGGATGCACACGTATGGGTCAACTCGGGCATCATGTATGGCAGCGACGGATATATACGTCTCAACATTGCCTGTCCACGCTCGCTGCTCGAGGAGGGACTCGAAAAAATAGCCGAACAGCTCCGCGCCCTCCTGCCCGAAAACAATTGATCGCTCTTAATGCCTATGGCTGATATCTCTCTGATTCAATCAGGGCGTCCCCTCTCGTTCGGTCAACAGTTAAAATTGACCGCCCAACTGTCATGGCCCGCCATGATGGCCCAGCTGTCAAGCATAATGATGCAGTATATCGACGCGTCGATGGTAGGGCAGCTCGGAGCAGACGATTCAGCCGCAGTCGGACTCGTGTCAACAAGTCTATGGCTCTTCTGGGGCATCTGCTCGGCTGTGACCATGGGATTCTCGGTCCAGGTGGCCCATCGCATAGGCGCTTCCGACTACGACGAGGCCCGGCGCATACTCCGTCAGGCCATCACTGCCTGTGTGGCTTTCAGCCTCATCGTGGCAACCGTCGGTGCAGCCATAGCCTTTCCTCTCCCCCACTGGCTCGGAGGCACTGAGGCGGTGTGTCATAAAGCATCCGTCTACTTCCTCGTGTTCGTGCTCGCTCTCCCGCTGCTCACCCTCAACTATCTCGGAGGCGGCATGCTCCGGTGTGCCGGCAACATGAAAGTGCCGGGAGGACTCAACGTGATGATGTGTCTGCTCGATGTGGTTTTCAACTGCCTGCTCATTTTTCCTTCACGCCACCTCGACATCTTTGGAGTCGGCATATTCATCCCCGGCGCCGGACTCGGAGTGCTCGGCGCGGCTTTAGGCACAGTGTCGGCCGAGATAATAACGGCCGCTGCGATGATGTGGTTTCTCTGCGCACGCGAACGCTCTATAAGGCTCAAAGGACATCCCGGCAGTTTCAGACCCACGCGGCCTGTACTGCGAAAGGCCCTCAAAGTCTCAGCCCCGATGACCCTTGAACACGCCGTGATATGCGGTGCGCAGATTGCCGTCACCGTTATCGTGGCGCCAATCGGCGTAATGGCAATCGCGGCCAACGCTTTTGCCGTGACAGCCGAAAGTATCTGCTATATGCCTGGCTACGGCATAGGGGATGCGGCCACTACCCTCGTGGGACAAAGCTATGGAGCCAAACGTCCTGATCTGGCTAAACGCTTCGGATATATCACGGTGGGATTGGGCATGGTGACGATGACGCTGATGGGTGTGATAATGTATATCTGCGCACCGTGGGTCATGGAGATGATGTCACCGGTAGAGGGGATACGCCAACTCGGTGTGGAGGCTCTGCGAATCGAGGCTTTCGCCGAGCCGATGTTCGCGGCCTCGATAGTGGCCTACGGAGTAATGATAGGAGTGGGCGACACTGTGTGGCCGGCATGCATGAATTTCGGTAGCATCTGGCTCGTGCGACTGCCGTTGGCTGCCATATTGGCCCCCACCATGGGACTTGCCGGAGTGTGGACAGCCATGTGCATCGAACTCTGTTTCAGGGGAGCGATATTCCTGTGGCGCCTCATATCAGGAGCTTGGCTCAAAAAAGGGCTATAACCTTCCTTCATTGCCGTGAAACAACAAATACGATACCGGACACTTCCTTCGGCGATAAAGCTGCGTCAGACATGCTAAAAACGACAATCCGACCGTTCCGTAATGGAGCGGTCGGATTGCGTTAATATTGCGGTTATGTCAGCCGTGCATTAAGCGTTCTCGGGACGGAGAGTGCGGACAGTCGCACCTGCACGCCACATTTCGCTTTCGCGGAGGGCCTTGAGTTCCTCTTCGAGCTTCTCGCGGTAGTCAGGCTGAGTGTTGGAGTCGATTGAGCGCTGAGCCTCACGACCGGTCTTCACGCTCTCATAGAGGTCATAGACAACAGGCTTGATTGCATCATGGAACGGACCCATCCAGTCAAGCGCGCCGCGCTGAGCGGTGGTTGAGCAGTTGGCATACATCCAGTCCATGCCCTTGGCTGCGAAAAGGGGCATGAGTGACTGTGTGAGCTCTTCAACAGTCTCATTGAAAGCTTCTGAGGGAGTGTGACCGTTTTCACGGAGCACTTCATACTGAGCGAGGAGCAGACCCTGGATAGCACCCATGAGCGAACCACGTTCGCCGGTGAGGTCAGAAACAGCCTCGCGCTGGAATGTGGTTTCGAAAAGGTAGCCTGAACCGATGCCGATACCGAGAGCAAGAGTGCGTTCGAGAGCCTTGCCGGTGGCATCCTGATATACAGCGAAGCTTGAGTTTGTGCCCTTGCCTTCCTTGAAGAGGATGCGGAGCATGGTGCCTGAACCCTTGGGGGCAACCATAATCACATCGACATCAGCAGGGGGAACTACGCCTGTGCGGTCGCTCCAGTTGATGGCGAAACCATGGCTGAAGTAAAGAGCCTTACCTGCTGTGAGGTGCTTCTTGATGACAGGCCACTGAGAGATAACTGCGGCATCGCTGAGGAGACACATGATGATAGTGCCACGCTTGCAAGCCTCTTCGATGGAGAAGAGAGTCTCACCGGGTACCCATCCGTCGGCCACAGCCTTGTCATAAGTCTTACCCTCACGCTGACCTACTATCACGTTGAAACCGTTGTCACGAAGGTCAAGACCCTGGCCGGGACCCTGGACACCGTAACCGATCACGGCGATAGTTTCGTCCTTGAGGACTTCACGAGCTTTTTCGAGGGGGAATTCTTCGCGGGTGATGACTGTCTCTTCAACACCGCCAAAGTTTAATTTTGCCATAATGAATTTTCTATTTAGATTGTATTAAATATTATCGTTTTTTAAAGTATATCCTGGCCAGCGCACAGGGCGAGGAGTTGACTTCGACCTGGGTGTCAAACACCTCGGGACTACCCTCGTGGGGAGCTGCGACAGCGCGGGCCACATCATCGTAGCGGGCCTCGCGTTTGAATGCGATCTCGAAACGGCTCACCGTGTTCTGCTCATACTGCTCGAGAGGCCACAGATCGACCATCAAGTCAATGTAACGGCGAGTGGTGACATGGCGGTTTACATCTATGTCCGACACAGCGAAACGATACTCATGTTCTATAACCGCATCTTGGACCGGCAGCAGCTTGCCCCCCTTGTCGTAAGGGAAAAGCTGTCCGTTGACCGCCTCGCTCATCCCTTTGAGGGCCGTCAGATCGGACGGACGGCGCGACTCCATGTTGATGGCCATCCATGTGGAGTGAGCCCAAAGAATCGGTTCACCGGTCTCTTCGTCGATCATCTCGAAATTACGGTCGGAGAACATCCTGTTGAAATTTTCAATCCAGGTGTCCAGCCTATATGCATGGTTGACTTTAGGTGTCTCTTTGATTTCGATGGTGAGTCTGCTCAACACCCATGAGATACCATGACTGATCATGAAGTCAAACCCTATGCCGAGCTGATTGGCATGTCCGGTAGCCGTCTCGATGATGAGCGTGACGAGCCTCGAAAGGGGCATCTCACGCTGTGCGGTCACTTCGGCTGCCGTCAGGTAGAACTGATGGGAAAAGGTCTTCATGCTCATTACCGGTCAATCGTTTTCCACTTTCTGGCGACGCACTTCCTGCTCCTCGAGGAAGCGAGTGAAATGCTCCGTAGGTGATTTAGTCACACAGATGCGTCCCGAACGTATGAACTGGAGGATGTCATATTGTTTCAGAAGCTCGTAGAGCGCCTGAGTCTCATATTCATGTCCGGTCTTCTCGATGATGGTGTAGTCACGCGAGATCTCGAGAATCCTGGCGTTGTGTACACGTATTATACGTTCAAGGTTCTTCTCGTCGAGCAGACGTTGGGTAGGCACCTTGTAAAGGGCTATCTCCTGATACACAATCTCGTCGTCCGTGTAGAGAAAAGCACGCAGCACATCGATGCACCGCTCTATCTGCTTGATGACCTTCTCCATTGTGGCGCGGTCGCTGGTACACGAGAAGTTCATCTTATGTATGCCGGGCATAGCGCTTGCACTCGACGAGACGCTTTCAAGGTTAAGGCCGCGGCGGGTGAAGATGATGGATATGCGGTTAAGCAAACCAACCTGATTTTCGGTGAATACCGAGATGGTGAACAATTGTTTTTCCATATCCTATGCCTTTGTGTACTTAGTGGTCTGGTTTATGAGAATTTCATCGACATTCGAGCCCGGGGCCACCATCGGGAACACCATGTCCTCAGGTTCGATATTGACGTTGATCATGTAAGCACCGTCGTGGCTCACCATACGCTCTATGGCCGCATCGAGCTCTTCGCGCGATGTCACGTTCTCAGCAGGGATATTATAGGCCCGGCTGATGGCCACGAAGTCAGGGTTGACCATCGGAGTGGCCGAGAAGCGGTTGTTGTAGAACATGGCCTGCCACTGGCGCACATTGCCGAGGAAGTTGTTGTTGAGAAGTATTATCTTCACCCCTACTCCATACTCCATTATGGTGCCGAGCTCCTGCATTGTCATCTGGAAACCGCCGTCGCCCATGAAGGCGAACACCTGGCGCTCAGGACATGCTATCTTGGCTCCGATGGCGGCCGGGAGGCAGAAGCCCATGGTGCCGAGACCACCGGAAGTGAGTATGCTCTTCGGGAGCGAGTATTTGAAGTAGCGGGCACTCATCATCTGATTCTGGCCTACGTCCGTCACGAGGATTCCGGTGTTACCGGAGGCTTCCGACACCTTACGCGCCACTTCGCCCATGCGCATAGCCCCTTCGTTCGTGTCCTCGGGAGAGAGTTCCCGGGCCATCACCTCCTCGCGTTCCACCTTGTCGGCGTGCTCGAACGAGGCCAACCAGTCGGCGCGGCTGCTCTTGTTGATAAGCGGCAGGAGTGCACGGAGCACCTTGCCGGCATCTCCATGTATAGCGGTGTGGACACGGACATTCTTGTTGAATTCGGCCGCATCGATATCAATATGTATGATCTTAGCCTGCGGTGCATAGCCGGCCACTTTTCCGGTGACGCGGTCGTCAAAACGCATGCCAATGGCTATGATGACGTCAGCCTCATTGGTTTTGATGTTGGGACCGATGTTGCCATGCATCCCGAGAAGCCCCTTGTTGAGCGGATGGTCAGAAGGGATGGTCGAGAGACCAAGCAACGTTGTAGCCACAGGAATGTCGGCCTTCTCGGCTAAAGCAAGAAGATCCTTTTCGGCCTCCGACACCATCACGCCATGGCCCGACAGGATGAGCGGACGCTCGGCACGGTTGATCATCGTGGCTGCAGTCACTATATCGCCGGGGAGGATATCCGGGTCGGGATTATAGCTGCGTATATATTTTTTGCGTTCGTAGTGCCACTCCATAAGGCCGATCTGCGCATCGCGTGTCACGTCAAGCACCACCGGACCGGGACGGCCTGTGGAGGCAATGAAAAATGCGCGTGACACAGCCCAGGGAATCTCCTCGGCGCTGCGCACCTGATAGGCCCACTTTGTGATGGGGAGTGTGATACCCAGCACGTCTGTCTCCTGGAAAGCATCAGTGCCGAGTGAAGCGATACCCACCTGTCCGGTAATCACGACAAGGGGTGTGCAGTCGACATTGGCATCACTCAGGCCGGTGATGACATTGGTGGCTGCAGGGCCTGAGGTGACTGTCACCACACCGACTCGGCCAGAAGCGCGGGCATAGCCCTGTGCGGCGTGGATGGCACCCTGTTCGTGACGCGTGAGGATATGATGAAGTTCATCCTGGAAGTCGTAGAGCTTATCATAGAAAGGCATGATCTGACCGCCTGGATAGCCGAAGAGGGTGTCAACTCCTTCAGCTATGAGCGCACGGCACAATGCCTCTGAACCTGTAATTTTCTCACTCATATATGAAACGTATGATGGATATATGTATTCTTGTAACTATTGGAACCTCATTGGAGCGTGAATGCTCCGGGAATATCAGTCGTCGAGCGAGCGGACACCACCCTTGTCGGCCGAAGTGACCATGGCCGCATAGGCACGGAGAGCCTGTGACACATGGCGGTCTCGCTCAGGAGTGAACGCTTTCTTTCCACGGGCCTCTTCCTCCTTGCGGCGTGATGCCAACTCCTCGTCGGACAGACGCACATTGATGCTGCGGCCGGGAATATCAATCTCAATGATGTCACCGTCACGCACGAGGCCGATATTGCCTCCGGCAGCTGCTTCAGGAGAAATATGGCCTATCGACAATCCGGACGTACCGCCCGAGAAACGCCCATCAGTGATGAGGGCACATTCCTTGCCGAGATGCTTACTCTTGATGTAGGAGGTAGGATAGAGCATCTCCTGCATACCGGGGCCACCCTTGGGGCCTTCGTAGGTGATTACGACCACGTCGCCGCTCACAACCTTGTCGCGGAGTATGCCATCAACGGCAGCCTCCTGTGAAGTGAACACCTTGGCAGGACCGCTGAAGCGGAAGATACTCTCGTCCACGCCCGCGGTCTTCACCACACAACCGTCGTGGGCGATATTGCCTTTAAGCACAGCCAGACCTCCGTCCTTGACGTAGGCATGCTCCATGTCACGGATGCAGCCGTTGGTGCGGTCGGTGTCAAGTTCGCCATAATAGCTCATCTGACGGCCAAGTTCGGTGGTGCGCTTGTTGCCCGGCGCACTCTTCCAGAGCTCGTCGGCAGTACGGTCGAAATTCTTGCCGCCGACAGCATATCTGTCAATGGCATCACCGAGTGTCATGCCGTCGACGCGGTTGACTGACGTGTCTACCAGGCCGGCATCGGCAAGTATCTTCATTATTGAGAGAATGCCACCTGCACGGTTGACATCCTGAATGTGATAGTGGGAGTTGGGTGCAACCTTACACAGCACCGGAGTGTGACGCGACAGACGGTCTATATCGTCCATCGTGAAATCAGCTCCGGCTTCGTGGGCCACAGCCAAAAGGTGGAGCACAGTGTTGGTCGAGCCACCCATAGCTATGTCAAGAGTCATGGCATTGAGCATGGCCTCGCGTGTGGCGATGCTGCGGGGAAGCACTTTCTCATCACCGTCGCGATAGTAGGCATAGGTGTTCTCAACGATGCGTTTAGCCGCCTGTTTGAAGAGCTGCAGACGGTTTATATGGGTAGCCACAACTGTGCCGTTGCCCGGAAGGGCGAGGCCTATGGCTTCATTGAGGGAATTCATTGAGTTGGCGGTGAACATGCCGGAGCATGAACCGCAGGTGGGGCACCCTTTTTTCTCAAGAAGAGTCACATCGGCATCACTGACGGTGTCATCGGCGGCATCGATCATGATATCGATAAGATCCACCGCACGGTCACCTACCTGCCCGGCCTCCATCGGGCCGCCCGACACGAAAATGGCGGGGATGTTAAGGCGCATGGCTGCCATAAGCATACCGGGAGTCACCTTGTCGCAGTTGGATATGCAGACCATGGCATCAGCCTTATGGGCATTGACCATGTACTCGATGGAATCAGCGATCATGTCGCGCGACGGAAGCGAATAAAGCATTCCGTCATGACCCATGGCAATACCGTCGTCAATAGCTATGGTGTTAAATTCAGCAGCAAAACAGCCCTGTTTCTCAATCTCCTCCTTGACTATCTGACCTATTTCATGCAGATGGGTGTGTCCGGGGACAAACTGAGTAAAGGAATTGACCACGGCGATGATAGGTTTGCCGAACTGCTCCTCCTTCATACCATTGGCGCGCCATAACGCACGCGCTCCGGCCATACGGCGTCCTTCAGTGCTTGCTGCGCTTCTCAAAGGGAAACTCATATACTATTGTCTTTAGTGTCTTGTTAAATCATTGGAGTTAAAAAACGCGACCGCAACGCGACCACATCCTTAAAATCTACCAATTTGTTAAAATTTCTCGCAAAAATACGATAATATGTTGTAAAACACAAAAATTTAACGAAATATTTTCATAAATCCACCCTTCTGAAATAGCGAAAGGACTCAAACCATCCGGTTGAGCCACCGAAACAAATAAAAAAAGCAGGTCACCTTTTCCAAGGTGACCTGCTCAAGGGGGATTCTGTAGCCCATAGGAGAATCGAACTCCTCTTTCAAGAATGAAAATCTTGCGTCCTAGCCGATAGACGAATGGGCCCTTCCTTAACCAAGACAGCTATATCAGTCTAAATCAGCCGTGGATTAAGCAGCGAGCTTAGCGATGTGGTGAGCAAGCTTGCTCTTGAGGTTAGCGGCTTTGTTCTTAGAGATAGCGTTCTTTGAAGCAAGACGGTCAAGCATTGCGCCGATTTTGCGGAATGCAGATTCAGCCTCAGCCTTGTCAGTCATTTTGCGAAGATTGCGCACAGCGTTGCGGGCAGTCTTGGCATAGTAGCGGTTGCGAAGTCTACGTGATTCGATCTGACGAATTCTCTTAAGTGATGATTTATGATTTGCCATCGGTTAACTATACTTTTTCTTGATTAAGTTTTTGATTAAGTAGCCCATAGGAGAATCGAACTCCTCTTTCAAGAATGAAAATCTTGCGTCCTAGCCGATAGACGAATGGGCCGTTGCAAAAGCGATTGCAAAGTTATGCACATTTTTTGTAATGACCAAACTTTTTAAGAAATTTTTAGTAATTCGGCTAAATTTTTCATTTACCACATTAATATATAATATACAATAGGTCAAAAACGCCCCATTTTCGCACCATTTCAGCTTTGGCTGACCATCACTTTGCCATCTTGTTTTTTATTTCTAATTTTGCCGTTGACAATATCCCGACGAGATGAACCTCACATTAATAACACTCAAAGTCACCCGCTACAGCGACACCCAGTCGATCCTTTCAGGCTTCAGCCGGGAATGGGGACGCGTGTCGCTCGCATTGCCCGCCGGAAGCGGCAAATCGGCCATAAGAATGCGGGCGCTCACAATGCCGTTCGGGATTGTGGAGTGCGTAACGGAACGTCGACCGGGACGCGAAATCCTCCCCATCCGACAAGTCAGACAGCTCCTGCCCCTCACCTCGCTCCACTCCAATCCACTGAAGCAGATGGTGGCCATGTTCCTCTCAGAGGTCCTTGCCGCTGTCCTGCAGGACACCCAAGGAGACGAGCACCTCTTTGACTTCATCGCCGAAAGCATCCGCCTCCTCGACACAGCCGACGGACGAGCCACCGCCAACTTCCACATCTATTTCCTATACCATCTGGGGCGCATGCTGGGCATCGAACCTGACACCTCAACCCATGCATCCGGATATATCCTCGACCTTGCCGACGGTATCTGGCGTCCCTCCATTCCACTCCACCGACGGTTTCTCACGCCTGCCGAATCCTCGGCCGCGTTCATGCTCTCGCGCATGACATCCCGCAATCTCAACGCTTATAGATACACGCGCGAGGAGCGTAATCGAATCCTCGATCAGCTCCTCGAATATTTTTCAATCCACTATGTGTCGTTGCGCGGGCTACATTCACTCGACATCCTGCGCAGCATGCTCTGAGCAGAACGAGCCGCAGTCCACAGCCCCATTATGGGCCACAACTTTTACCCGCTGGCTCTTCAAACCCTCGAGAGCTCTCCTATGGGCACGATGGATGAAGTATCGGTTAAGATACATACCCGCGAAGGAGAACAATACCACCATGGCTACTATCCCTATCCATATCACAAGCGAGCGTCCATCTATCGGTTCCATAATCATTTGTCTTGTTAAAAGTTACACATCATTGTTTTCTTATCTCCTGACTGTTTAGTCTACTATTACAACACAGCGCAACGCCCCGAGGTTTTTCACTTTCGGAAAAAATTTAGGCTTATGATGAATTTTTTCACTAAAAATTTTGGTGTTTCAGGAAAAGGTTGTAACTTTGCACTCACAAAACGGCTCCTTAGCTCAACTGAATAGAGCATCTGACTACGGATCAGAAGGTTACAGGTTTGAATCCTGTAGGAGTCACTAAAAAAAATCCTTTCAGCCCATTGGCCGAGAGGATTTTTTATTTTCCAGCCCTTACCCCTCTCCATCCTCATGCCAATCCGGGATTCCGTCAAAAAAACAGAGACGCGTTTCGCCATATCGACGAGACGCGCCACTATAAGTCGTAAGGAGCAATAATCAGATTACTTGCCCAAAGCACCTTTCACTTTATCAGCACCGGCCTTTACCGCATCAGCAGCATTACCGGCCACTTCTGAAGCCTTGTCCTTTGCGGACGATGCAACATCCGAGGCTTTATCCTTAGCGGCCTCTACCGCATCCTTGGTGGCATCCTTAGCTGCCTCGACCTTCGATGAGGCAGAATCTGCAACCTCCTTGGCGGCGTCCTTGGCGGCCACTACGGCTGAGTCGGCCTTCTGTTCAAGCTGGGTAAACACGCTTGCAGCAGCTGCATCCTTAGCCTCAACAGCCGGAGCCACTTCCTGGAGATACGCATTGGCAGCTTCATCCTTGCCTTCGCTCACCAGCTTGGCTGCATAATCCTGGGCCTGCTGAACATAAATCTTAAGGCTATCGGGATTGGTACAATTTTCAATCTTAGCTTTGATAGCAGCCCCTTCATCCTGGGCTTTCTTTTCGCTGCTACCGCACGACACCATCGTTACGGCAGCCAACACTGCGAGTGATAGAAATAGCTTTTTCATAAAAAAATCTAATAATACATACTATTTTATAAAGAATTTAGCTATGAAAAAGTTCACTTACCATTCTCTTTTTTTAGATAAACACCCGGTGAACACCTCTATCACATGGCCGAAACCGCTATGCGCTTTGTTTGTGACGAAGAGACCGGACCTGCCATAGAGTTACCCTCGGTGATCACTGTGGTCTTATACACGTAGATGCCACGTCCTACACGCTGACCACTCTTATTGGTCAAATCCCATGTAATCGGCGAGCTTGTGTACATGTCGGCACGGCCACGCGATTCTCCGCTCCACATCAAGGCTCCATTTAGGTCAAACACCTCGACCTTGACCGTAAGCATGGCGTCGGGAAGATTATGCACGACATAAAAATTAGCAGCGACTGTGGCCGGATTAGCATCGGAGTACACGTCAAATATCTTGGGGGTGGCCGAGGGATCCACAAAGAAATCAATCGAAGCCGTGGTGGAATTGCCTGCTATATCCCAGACTTTGAGCATGGCTGTATGATTTCCGGCAGTAAGTTCAGGGAGCTGATACAATATCTCACCGGCCGGCGAGCCGTCAGCATCGGGAGTATAGTGAGACGATAGATCGGTAAAATGACTGCTCTCATCAATAAGCAACGACATCTGATGACCGATGCCGGCCGACGACATGTTGAGCCCGACATCATCTTTGACTCTGGCGATAAGCATAGGCACAGCATCAACCACATCACCGTCGGCGAAACTTTCATGGTTGAGATACATGTATTCTATCACCGGAGGCACGTCGTCGGGCACAGCATCCTCGTCAAACCCATAGACGTAGAAGTCGCGGCACACTCCAGCACATTCACGGCCATCATCGGCCACAGCATACATGTTAAGGGTAGCGTTGCGGAAATTATGTGACACTTCGGGAGGAAGCACTATGGAGACCTCAAATTCACCGTCGATCACTTTTGCGCGTCCTGTATAAAGGCGTTCGCCCTGCTCCTCAAAGACCGTTTCCGTCTGGTCCTTCTCCTTGGTCACGGCTATATTGCTCTGCTCAGCGTCATAGAGCGACATCGACATCCAGCCGTTGAAGTCGGTCATCTTGACACCGTGGATATCAACTACCGCCCCACGGAACACCGACTTGCCGAGCACCTTGACTGTCACCTGATTCTCCTCGTTGACCTCCACGCCGTCGATGCTTTCGAGCACCACACTGTTCTCAGGGATGGCGAGGCGCATGGCGGGGTCTCCGAGCAGTACATAGCGGAGCTTGTTGTCATCCGACACCTTGTTTTTAGCACGGCGTATCACCTCTCCTATAGTATTGAACCGCCCATCGGCATTTCTCGCAAAAGCCTCCTGGCCAAGAGCCACGGTGAGCACACCGTTGCGGGCTATGTAGACAGGACGCACAGCGGTAAGCCCTGCGATGGCACCTCCGCTGTCAGCCACCACGAGCGATTCAAGACCGCACACAGCCGCACCGTCCCAATGCCCGAACGAGCATGTGGCCCCATAGAAGAAGAAGGGTCGGCGCAGATAGAGGTTATTGAGGTCGTTGAGCGTGAACTGCCCCTCACCGGTGAGGGAGTTTATGTTGGCATGACCGATATAGTTCCACCATATCACACCATCGTCAAAAAGCCCATACATTTTGTCGCGGGCAGCTTGCGAGACACCACCCTGCATCTCGAATGCGTCAAGATAGACCTTGTGGTAGGTGAACCCCTGACCGGAAGCTGTGCCCCTCAGAGCCTTCTCCATATCCTCGGTTTGCTTAGCATGCTCTCCGCGGTCCTCATCATCGGCAAGGAACAGGACCCTGTTGCGCCATTCGCCCTGAGAAGGGGTGTTGACATAGGAGACGAGGCGGTCAACATAGGACTTGGCATCGGAAGCTGTGCGCACAGCTATTCGGCCCACGCCGATAGCCATCGGCTCGTAGCCGTGACGGAGACCGTTGCCGTCGGCAAGGAAGGTAAGCATGTCATCCGAACAGTAGGAGGTGTTCTCACTCGTGCCTAAATCTGTCTGCCAGGTGGGCACAGTGGTGGCGCGACTCGACGACATGGCCGAAGTGAGACGGCGGTGGTCGTGATTCACCCCGCCCATCAGAAGCACATGTTTGAGCGTGCGCCCCTCATTTCCCGACTGTCCGCGGTCATAGAACATCTTGAGCATATTTCGGATGGCATTGATATCGGCCGAGCCCGAGCCAAACTCGTTGTAGACCTTGCTTTGCTCCAGCACGAGCACCCTGAGCGAATCGGCACTGTTGCGGTGCATCTCGGCTATCCTCTCGCTCTGGGTCATGAGATCAGCATGCGAGACGATTACCAAGTCAGGTACCGGCTGGGCATGAATGTCCTGGTTGGCCACCACTGATACCAGTTTAGGCGACCGGAACGAGGCGTTATCGTTCCAGGCTACGTAGGTGCGCCAACCGCTGTAGTCGTTTTGCCAGTTAAGCGAAGAGTCAGCCTTACGAGTGCGCATCTCATATATGTCGAGAGGCGAGGTAATGTCCCACACTGTGGTGCGTTCGCTTCCGCCTTGCAGCGCTACCGCGCGAGAAGACGCGGTGAACACAAGTGTACCGGAAGCCGGCAGGGCGATGCGGCGCGTATAATTGATGACGATATTATCAAGATTGGCAAGCGAGACGGTTCCTGAAGCCGAAAAACGCACTCCAAGCGAAAGGCTGGTGCCCCCAACGGTGAAACTCTTGCGTATACGGCAGGTATCGCCATAGTCCTCAGTGGGCCTCACGCGGTCGCCGGACGCTGACGGCAGGGTCGCTCCGTTGGCGGTAAAAGCAAGTTGTCCGGCAGCTGAGGTGGTCTTGGCAAAGAAATCGCACTGCATCCACACTTCAGTGTCATCCCCTGCACGGTCAGTGAGCTGGAAATTGAATGTGCGCGAAGGGGTGAACCGGAAATCCTCACCGACGAGCTGATGTCCGCTCTCGGCAGGAGTAACCATGTCAAGCTCATGAAACAGACGCTCGGTAAAAGTGGTGACCGGAGTCCCTGCCACCTCATCGCTCCCCTCGGCAATGATGGGGCGCTCCACGGCGTCACGGTCGGAGAGATAGTAATAGCCGCAAGTGGAGTAAGGATTAAGGGAGTGGATATAGTTATCATTACCCACGCGGGTCCATTTCTCAGGCCCGACAGCGTAGAACACTATCCCTCTGGCAGTACGGCTGCTCTGCACCATAGGCAGGTCATCCACATAATTATCAATGGTCAGATGATCGGGAATGCGGTTGCCCCCATAGCCATAGACATTGACTTTGGCAGGATCAGAAAAACCCCAGGCACGAAGGTCGGCATTGGTGATAAGATACATTCCGCTCTCATCTACGCTAATCTTCACCCACCTTCCCGACGAAAGCACGGACGAGGGGGCGTAAGTGTCAAGACTGAAAGCCGAGGAGGCAACAGGCATCACTACGGCCACAATCAAAATGGTTATATATTTCAGCAGTGTGTTCATGATATAGCTATACGTTTTAATAACGTACATGCCACTGATTTATTGTGAGCCTTGAGGTGATTTGTCGCATGCGGTGATATGTTAAAATCCGTGCCATGAAAGTGCGTTAACATATCACTTTCATGGCACGGACTGTGATTTTTTCACTTCACGCGTTTCAGCGTTTCAGCTCAAACTTCTTACCGTTCCACACATACACAAGTTGCGGCTTGAGGTAGGAAGCTATCATTTCGTACATACCCTTGTCGAGAAACCGCGACAGATTGTTGGTAAGAGTCATGCTCCCTGTGGAAGGATCGTACTGATAGGAAGCCAGCATGAAAGGCACCTGCATCTCCACGTCGCTGCGATGGCTTTTGCCTTCATCGGTGAGCCATTCGGGCCAACCCGGCTTAGCAAAGTACTGCGACATGTTCAACGGACGCCACGAGGAATCAAAAAACTTCACGTTGGAGTCGAGTCCCGGGGTAGCCACTGTGCTTATCAGCGCTATCACCTGATTCTTGCCGGCATCCAGCACCGCGATTTGCGCGGTGGATGAGTCGGTCATCCTCACACTGAGGGTGGTCGGAGTCAGATCCGTTATCTGCGACTTGCCCTGCAGTGCATTCTGCGAAGGTGTGCTCATGCCGCTTTTGAAATAATCCACCATGTCAAGGCGGGTATTCTGGTCAAGCAGCGGGAACACCCCCTGCGGAGCCGAGGTGAATGCCTCGGAGGCTGTCAGTTGAGCCATCGCGGACACTGCCGTCATCAACAATGAGGCCGCGAGAGTGAGGTATCTTTTCATAATGTGAATCTTGGTAAGGATATGTTTTATTTCTTTTTCTTCTTATCGGCGATCTTTGAATAATCGCGGTCAGCGTCGGCAATCTCACTGTGGATGCGCTTGCCGTAGAAATCGGCACCGGTGAGTGCCCCTACCACCTTGCGTGCATCGGCCTTCTTGACATCAAAAAGCGAATAGCCCGGGAGCAGGTCGATACGCCCCACATCCACACGCTTGCCGTTGACGAGCTTGTTAAGCATCTCAATGAGGTTGCCGGCAAAGAACCCGTCGCGCTTGCCTACATTGATATATATGCGTTCCATTCCGCGCTCGGCAGTTCGGCGGTCCTTCTCTTTGTCGTCCCTCGGACGGTCACCGCGGTCTCCACGGTCACCCTTACGCCCTTTGCGGTCACCCCGTTCAGGTTTGACATCTATGAAGTCGATCTTGGGAGCGTCTTTGTAGTAGTCGAGCAGACGGTTGAACTCAAGGGAGATGACACGCTTAAGCAGATCCTCCTCCGAAAGCCATTCGAGCTTACGCGAGATTCCTGCGAGATAGGGAGCTATCTCCTCCTCGTTGACCTTGACGCGTTCAAGACGGTCGGCAAGGTTGTAAAGCTGCTTCTCTATGATATGTTCCGGAGTCGGCACATCCTTATGTTCAAACTTTTTGCCGATTATGCGTTCTATCTCGCGCAGTTTGCCTTTCTCGCGCGAGTGGATGATGGCCACCGACACGCCCGATTTACCGGCACGGCCTGTACGACCGGAGCGGTGGGTATATACGGCAGTGTCATCAGGCAAACCGTAGTTTATCACATGTGTGAGGTCATCGACATCCAGGCCTCGCGCAGCCACATCGGTAGCCACAAGCAAAGTCACAACGCGGTCACGGAACTTCTTCATCACGATGTCGCGCTGCTGCTGCGAGAGGTCGCCATGCAGGGCCTCGGCATTATAACCATCTCGGATAAGACTGTCGGCCACCTCCTGGGTATCGCGTCGGGTACGGCAGAAGATTATGGCATAGAGGTTAGGGGTATTGTCGGCGATACGCTTAAGGGCCAGATACTTGTCACGTGCGTTGACCATATAATATATGTGTCGCACATTTTCAGCACCCTCATTACGTGTGCCCACCACGATCTCCTCATAATCCTTCATATAGCGCTTGGCTATCTTAAGGATATCAGCAGGCATAGTGGCCGAGAAGAGAAGCATCTTTCGGTCATCAGGCAGATGTGAAAGAATCTCTTCGATAGAATCGAGGAAGCCCATGTTGAGCATCTCGTCGGCTTCGTCGAGCACCACCGTGTGGACATCCTCGAGTTTCACCACTCCGCGTTTTATGAGGTCAATCAGTCGGCCAGGGGTGGCCACGATGACCTGCACACCCGCACGGAGTGTACGCATCTGACTTTCAATGCTCGATCCGCCGTAGACAGGGAGCACCTTGACTTTAGGGATATATTTCGAGAAGTCGGCCAGATCACTGCCTATCTGCAGACAAAGTTCGCGTGTAGGCGCAAGAATCAAAGCCTGGGGATGTTTCTCATCCGGATTAATACGCTGCAGCACCGGCAGACCGAAAGCAGCAGTTTTGCCTGTGCCGGTCTGTGCGAGGGCCACAATATCTTTTGCGTCGCCCAACAGACGTGGGATGACGCGTTCCTGAATGGGCATTGGATATTCAAATCCTAAATCGGTCACGGCACGTTGCAACGGCTCGCTGACGCCCAATTCTTCAAATGTACTCATAGTTAATCGTTTATTTCTCTAACCCATTAAGGGCACGATGAGTTCAGTTTTATTTATTTTATTAAATTTATTTATAAGGAATGACTATCTCACCCATAGAGTGGGATTGAGTTTCTGACGTTCATTCCTGATTTCAAAGTGGAGGATAGTGCGGTTGGCATCGTCTGGATCGGAATAGATAGTCCCCAGATTCTGTCCGGCCTTCACATTATCGCCCTGCTTGACACCCACGCTGGCAAGACCTGCATAAATGGTGATATACTTCCCATGGCGCACCATGACTATGGAGTTGAACCCATCCTGCTTGAAGATATACGAAACCTTACCCGCATACACAGCTCTGGCCTGGGCCCCCTTCTTAACTTCGATATCAATGCCTGAATTATCAGTCTCTACGTGGGGGAGAGTGGGATGAGGCTGACGACCGAACTTTCTCACTATCTTATAGGTCCCGCTGACAGGGAACAGGAGCTTACCCTTGTTGCTCTCGAATGAGCCCGAAAGCTCGTTGGCCGCCGTAGAGGCCGCCGTCTGTGTACGTGCGTTGGCCGAGGCCACATCCTTTGCCGACTTGGAAGCCTCGGAGGATGATGGGGAAGCCTGGCTGTTGGCCACGGTGGCTCCTTGCTTCTCCTTGGCCGAAGCTTGCTGCGAGGCCTTACGCTTGGCCTGGGCCTCACGCTTCTTCCTTGCTGCCTCCTCGCGAGCTATGCGGGCTTGTTCGGCGGCAATCAGCTTGTCAAGCTCGCGGTCAAGTGCCGATGCACGTTTTTTCTGCTCGGTCAGGCTCTTACGCAGGGCCGAATCCTCCTTCCGCAGGTTCGACACCAACTGCTTCGACTCATCCTGCTGTTGGGCCAACACGCGCCTCGTGTCTTCAGCCTTACGGTAGGCTTTGTCCTGTGCATGGCGCAGGTTGGTCAGATGCTGCCTGCGCTCCGCTATCCTGCCGATGGCCTCTTCGATCGCCGCCGCCTTCTTCTCGCGCCATGCCGAGAACTGGCGCAGATAACGCACCCTCTGATAAGCCTCGGCAAAACTCTTGGCCGAGAAGATGAACGAGAGGGCATTCATCTCCCCTCCATGCGGCTGCAACTCCCGCATGGCTTTCTGATAGGCCCGGCGCATATCCTCAAGCTCACCTTCCAGCACATTGATGGAGTCGGCGGTGACATGGATTTCAGAACCGAGCGAGTCGATATGCGTCTTGAGTCGTTCCACTGTGCTACGGCTCTGTTCTATATCGGCGTTAAGCGAGTTTAGACGGTTTATCTGCTTGTTAAGCTCCTTGGCGGTAGTGTTGAGCTTGGTGGTCATTTCTGAGATCTGGCGCTGCGTCCTGGTCTTGTCCTTCTTGACAGCCTCGACCGACCGTTGCTGTTGGCTACGTGTCGATTTCTTGGCTCGCCTCTGTGCATCAGCCGGCACAGTCACGGCAAGCAGCGCGACCATTATGAGCACTGCACGCCTAAACCATATATTCAGCCCGCTCGTCACCATGACCTTTTTACTTTTTGCTCAAACCGCCTACTATTTTCATCACGGCATCACGTGTCACCCTGCGGTAACCGCGGGGCACACTCCAGATTTTTGTCGAGCCGGTGTTCCATTCCGCTTTGTTTAGGCTGAGATCAATCTCCGCCTTCAGCTCACCTTTCGACGACGGCACAGTCACCACACTCCTTCGTGCCATCGGACCGGCCGATGTGACGTAATAGTCGGAGTAATCTACGGTTACATCCTTGCGTGACGGGAGCTCCACGGTCAGTGCGGTAGGCTCACCCTTGGGCGTTGCTATCTCAAAACTGTAACCCATACCTTTGGGAGCGTCACCAGGAGTTATTGTCCAGGCGGTGCCGGTACCCTCCATCTTGCAGTCACCGAATTTTGGCACTCCTCCGCCAAGGGCAAACACACGTCCTGTCAGCAGCGACTGCAGGTTGCCAACGGTGGAAGGAAAACTCGACGTAAACTCACCGATGCTCTCGGCAAGATAGATTTTCTCAAGCTTATAGGTGGCAAACACGGAGTCGGTGGTCACCATCAGCGACGCCATCTCCATGCCAAGCACCCTCAATGACAGATGGATATACTCGTTGGCTTTCATCGTAATGACACCGCTTATGCTCATCGAGCGCGGACTTTTGAGCGACAGCTTCACAGGCACTTTCACATCCTCCCACTTGCCATAACGCTGAGTCATGGCATTGTAGAGTTGTTTAAGCTGTGCCGAGCTGAGGCGAGTGTCCGGCCCGGCGCCGATTGCATTGTAGATCTCCTCCTGATTGGCCGCTTGGCGCGATGAACCGCATGAAGCGAGCATGACCGACAGGAGCAATGTGATGAAAAGACTTCGGATGGTCATTTGAAGAAATATGTTTTATGTTTCACCTTACGGCCGAGAAGTTCGTTGTCAGGATCGAGTTTGAGAGCATCCTTCCAGAATTCCAAGGCCTTATCAGGTTCGCCGTCCATGAAATATATGTCGCCGGCATGCTCAAGCACATCTGCCGACAGTTCATCTGTCACCTCGAGAGTGCGGTCTATTATCTCCCGGGCTTTTGCATAATCTTTACGTTTGAACAACACCCATGCATACGTGTCCATCGACGTCGCCTGATCAGGTTCGGCCTCGATCACCGTCTCTATCATCTCAAGGGCCTCGTCGAGGTCACGCCCCTCGCATGCGAGATAGTAAGCGCAGTTATTGAGAGCCAGATAATTCTCCGGGTCATAGAGAATAGCCTTCTTATAATATGTAAAGGCGCTGTCGGCCAACTCCTGGGAGTAGAGGCAGTCACCCATCGAGCCATAGATGCTCGAGAGAAGTGCCACATTGGTCGAGTCGGTAAGTTCGAGGGCCTTCCCGAACTCCTCCATACCCTTTTGTGGTTCACCCCGCTGGTTATATATCGACCCGAGCACCAGATATGGCCGAGGCTCATCAGGATAGTAGCGCAACGACCTTATGACGGCCTCCTCAGCCTTGTCGAGATTCTCAACCTGCAGATACAACGATGTCAGCATCTCCCATCCCTCTTTATCGGCCGGATCGAGGTCAAGCGTCTGCTCTGTCTGCTCGGCGGCCTTCTCGTAATCCTGGGCCACTATCAGATATCTGGCATAGAGGTCATGGATGTCATGTTCGTGGGGATGCTGCTCGATGAGCACATCGAAAAGCTGACGCACACGTGGCTGCTGCACACTGTCGTTATACATCTCCTGAATATAGCTTCTGAGGATCATGAGCTTCGTGTCGACATCCAGATTATCCTGCTTAAGAGCCTGGAACACCTCCCGGTCAAAAGCCACGGAATCACCTATGGAATTATAGAACTGCGCCCTTGAATAATATGCCACACCGTTGGAGGGGTCTATCTCACAGGCACGGTCATAGAACCCCTTGGCTTCGTCGTTGCGGCCAAACATCGAGTAGATGTCGCCCGAGAACACCAGGTTATCCACATCGGCCGGCGACGACTTGCGCAGAGAGTCTACCTCGGTCAGGATTGAAGCAGTGTCACCATCGGTGTAATATATCTGTATCTTTTTAGTGGACAGAGGAATGCTGCGTCCATCCATCACCTCTATGGAATCATAGATGGCAATAGCGCGGGCACGCTCGTCGGCATCACCCCCATGACCGAGCACATCGGCATAACGGTACGTGATCTCCACTCGGTCGGGAAAATAAGCATGCAGCTTGGCCCATGTCCCAAGAGCCTCGTCACGCTCGGCAAGCTGCTCGTTAAGCAACGCATACTTCACGCCGGTGTAATAATCGGTGGGATTATGGTCATAATAATCCTTGAGCATCCCTACGGCACGATACACTTCAGCCGAATCCCCCTTGGACAAAGTCAGCAGATAGCCGGCAAATTCGGCGCCCATCTCCTTGTCGGACGGATTAAGCTCGTAAGCGCGCTCCAGCAGGGCGAAAGCAGCGTCAGAGTTCCCCTGCGAGCGTTCACGCAACGACTCGAGATATATGTAGTCAGCCTTGCGCACATCAGCATCGTCGGTCTTCACGGTCTTTGACATGGCTGTGAGCACCCCGACGGCCAGGAGGATTATTATGAATATGGGAAGTTTCTTCATTTCGTTATCGGTTAATTTACGCCGGTGTGGCCGAAGCCTCCGTCACCTCTTTCTGTCTGGTCTATCCTGTCGACAGGCTCCCATGTCACATGCACATACTCCTTGATAACGAGTTGCGCTATGCGTTCGCCGTCATTCACGGTGTAAGGCTCGTTGGAAAGATTAATGAGCAGTATACCTATCTCGCCACGGTAATCAGCGTCGATGGTGCCGGGAGTGTTGACCAGCGAAATGCCATGCTTCAGAGCGAGTCCGGAACGAGGACGCACCTGACACTCGAATCCGCGCGGCAACTGCATGCGGAGACCGGTGGGAATGAGGGCCCGACCGAGCGGAGGAAGAGTCACCGGGGCCTCCAGCTTGGCCCGCACATCCATGCCGGCCGACGAAGGGGTTTCATACGCAGGGAGCTCGTGTCCCGACTCATTTATGATTTTTACTTTAATGCGTTCCATTTTCTCACAAATAAAATTCTTGAAAAGCGAGTCCCTAAAAACTCCTGTCAACGTCCATTTTGCAGACGATTTTTTTATTTCAACAAGCGAAAGTAGCAAAATTCCTTCATATATAAGCACTTTTTTTTGAGTTTCTTTATATTTCTTTGTAATTTTGCACCTCAAAGCCAACTATATTTTATATATGTACAGGACAAAAACATGCGGAGAACTCCGCCTTAGCGATGCCGGCAGCGAGGTGACAATCGCAGGCTGGGTGCAGCGCGCCCGTAAAATGGGCGGTATGACATTTGTTGACGTGCGTGACCGTTACGGCATCACACAGGTGGTGTTCGAGTCCGACACAAATGCCGACCTTTGCGAAAAGGCCAACCATCTTGGCCGTGAATTTGTGGTGCAGATCACCGGCAAGGTAGCCGAACGCACCAGCAAGAATCCCAACCTGCCCACAGGCGACATCGAGATTATAGCTTCTGACCTCAAGGTCCTCAACCGCAGCGACGTTCCCCCATTCACTATTGAGGACGACACCGACGGCGGCGACGACCTGCGCATGAAATACCGCTACCTCGACCTCCGACGCAACTGTGTGCGCGCCAACCTGGAGCTTCGCCACCGCATGGCATTTGAAATACGCCGCTACCTCGATTCAAAGGGATTCCTTGAAGTCGAGACACCGGTGCTCATTAAGTCGACCCCCGAAGGTGCCCGCGACTTCGTGGTACCATCGCGCATGAATCCCGGCGAGTTCTACGCCCTCCCGCAGTCACCGCAGACATTCAAGCAGCTCCTGATGGTAAGCGGCTTCGACCGCTACTTCCAGATCGTGAAATGCTTCCGCGACGAGGACCTTCGAGCCGACCGTCAGCCCGAATTCACACAGATTGACTGCGAGATGTCGTTCGTCGACCAGGAGGATGTCCTCCAGATGTTCGAAGGTCTCGTAAAGCACATATTTAAATATGTAAAGGACATCGACTTCACCGAGCCCTTCCCTCGCATGACATGGGCCGACGCTATGCGTCTCTACGGTTCCGACAAGCCCGACACCCGCTTCGGCATGGAATTTGTGGAAATAAAGGATCTCACTGAAGGCCACAACTTCGCCGTGCTCGACGATGCCGAATATGTAGGTGCCATCGTGGCTCCCGGCTGTGCCAACTACACCCGTAAGCAGCTCGACCAGCTCACCGACTTCGTGAAACGTCCCCAGATCGGTGCCAAAGGCATGATGTGGGTCAAAGTCGAGGAGGACGGCTCCATCAAGTCATCAGTGTCAAAATTCTATACCGAGGACGACCTCCGCAAATGGGCCGACCGTTGCGGCGCCAAGCCCGGCGATCTCATCCTCATCCTTGCCGGACCCACCATGAAGACACGCAAGCAGCTTTGCGAACTCCGTCTTGAGATGGGCTCACGACTCGGACTGCGCGACCCGCAGAAATTCTCTTGCCTCTGGGTCATCGACTTCCCTCTTTTCGAATGGGACGAAGAGACTCAGCGCTACTACGCGATGCACCATCCATTCACATCACCCAACCCCGACGACATACATCTGCTCGACTCCGACACCGGCAATGTCCGTGCCACCGCTTATGACATGGTGGTCAACGGCAACGAGCTCGGAGGCGGCTCCATCCGTATCCACGAAGCAGAGCTTCAGGACAAGATGTTCCGTCTGCTCGGACTCACCGAAGAGGATGCGCAGTACAAGTTCGGCTTCCTGATGAACGCCTTCAAGTACGGTGCGCCGCCTCACGGAGGTCTCGCGTTCGGTTTTGACCGTTTCGTATCCATCCTCGCAGGCCTCGACTCCATCCGCGACGTCATAGCCTTCCCCAAAAACAACTCAGGCCGCGACATGATGATCGACGCACCGTCGGCCATCGACGACGCCCAGCTCGACGAGTTGCAGATAGCACTTGACCTTAAAGAGAAAGAAAAGTAAGACCCGCTCCTCTCTCCTCCACTTATTTTTCACTCCTCCCAAGTCACCAAACTTTTCCACCACCTTTTCTTGCCCACTCTACAGGAAATCGTCACCGTCATAGAAGCATTTGCCCATCCGGGACTCCAGGAATCCTGGGATAACACAGGGTGGCAATTGCGCCCGGCAACCTCGGACACTCCGTGTTCGGGGGTATTGACGTGTCTCGACGTTACGCCCGCGGTGGTCGACGAGGCCAAAGCTCTCGGCTGCAACCTCATCATCTCCCACCACCCGCTCATCTTCAAAGGGCTTCGCCACATAGTGGGCGAGACCCTCGTGGAACAAGCCGTGCTCAAGGCCTTGAAAGCCGACATCGCCGTCTACTCCTCCCACACCGCCCTCGACAGCGCCCCGCTCGGAGTCTCACACCGCCTGGCCTCCATGCTCGGGCTCACCGACGTCAGAGTCCTCTCACCCCAGCCCGGATCACCCGACACCGGCCTCGGCATCATCGGAGCCTATCCCGCCCCTCTTGCCGTGCCTCAATTCATCAGCCGGGTCAAGGAAATCTACGGCTCACCGGTGGTGAGATGCTCAGCCGGAATCCCCGGACAGACCTCAATCAGCCGGGTGGCATTATGCAGCGGCTCCGGTGGCGAATTCATCCCGACGGCAGTGGCATCGGGAGCCGACGCCTACATCTCGTCCGACACACGCTACCATGATTTCGTGGATTTTGGCCAACGGATTCTCCTCGTCGACACCGGACACTTCGAGAGCGAAAAATGCACTAAATCAATTTTTTCCGACATTATCTCGGAAAAATTTCCTACCTTTGCAGTCCACATTTCAAGGGCTGAAAAGAACCCCATACACTACCTCTAAGAGCAAATAAAAATCAATTAAAATATGGCAGAGCAAACAAAATCCGACCAGAATCTCTCAGTTGAGCAGAGACTGCGTGCTCTTTACGAGCTTCAGACCATCCTCTCCGAAATCGACCGCATCAAAACCATCCGCGGCGAGCTCCCCGAAGAGGTCCGTGACCTCGAGGACAACATCGAGGGCCTTCACACACGCGTCGACAAATTCCGCGCCGAAATCGAGGATTTACGTTCCAAGTCAGCCCAGGAACGCAACAAAATCGAAGCCGCACAGGCTCAGATTGCCACCTACCAGCAGCAGCTTGACAACGTCCGCAACAATCGCGAGTTTGATTTGTTATCAAAAGAGATAGAATTTCAAACCCTCGAAATCCAGCTTTCGGAAAAACGCATCAACCAGTTTGCCCGCGAGATAGAGACCAAGACTGCCGACATCGCCAACGCCGAGGAGACTCTTGCCGACCGCAACCACATCCTCGTCGAAAAGCGCCAGCAACTCGAAGAAATCGTTTCCGAGACCAAGAAAGACGAAGAGCGTCTCCGCCTTCAGGCCAAGGAAATCGAACCGAAGATCGACTCACGCACCCTCACAGCGTTCAAGCGCATCCGCAAGAACGCCCGCAACGGCCTCGGCGTGGTCTACATCCAGCGCAACGCTTGCGGCGGCTGCTTCAACCGCATCCCACCGCAAAAGCAGATGGAAATCAAGATGCACAAGAAAATCATCGTCTGCGAATACTGCGGACGCATCATGATCGATCCCGAACTTGCCGGAGTCACCGAGGGCGAAGCGTAAGTCAAACCCCTATTCTTAACTTTTATGGAAAAAATTCTCCCCGGCAAATACGTAGAAATAGCCTACGACCTTTACGAAGTGGCCCCCGACGGCACCGAATCACTCGTTCACAACGTTGAAAAGACCGAACCCGAACGTTTCATATTCGGCGTGACACAAGGTCTCCTCCTCCCGCTCGAACACGCCCTCGAAGGCCTCGAGGCAGGAGCACCTTTCGACGTGCAGGTTCCCTCCAACCAGGGATTCCCCTACAACCCCGACGATGTGGTCGAGCTCGACAAATCAATCTTCATGGTCGACGGCAAATTTGACTCCGAAGCCATCAGCAAAGGCGCCTACGTGCCCATGATGACCGGCGACGGATTCCGCATCACCGGCAAGGTCATCGACGTGACCGACTCACATGTCAAAATGGACTTCAACCATCCGCTCGTAGGCAAGGATCTCCGTTTCAAAGGTTCAGTAGTCACCGTCCGTGACGCAACACCCGAGGAACTCCACCCCACATGCGGTGGCGGATGCGGCGGATGCGGCGGCGGTTCATGCTCCGACGGAGATGGCTGCGACTGTTCCGACGGCGGATGCTGCTCTAAATAATTTAAAGACTATCATAGTAACTAAAACAAAAAATATAACCGAATAAACCCACCATGGCAACTACTGCAGACTTTAAAAACGGCATGTGCCTCGACATCGACGGCAACTACTTCTTCATCGTCGAATTCCTCCACGTTAAGCCCGGCAAAGGTCCGGCTTTCGTTCGCACCAAGCTCAAAAACGTGAAGACCGGTCGTGTCCTCGACAAGACCTGGAACTCAGGCGTGAAAGTTAACGAAGTGCGCATCGAACGTCGTCCCTACCAGTATCTCTACAAAGATGACATGGGCTACAACTTCATGCACACCGAGACTTTCGAACAGGTAGCTCTTCCCGGCGAAAGCATCGACGGCGTACAGTTCCTTAAGGAAGGTGACATCTGTGAAGCAATGGTTCACGCCGCTTCCGAGACAATCCTCACCTGCGAAATGCCCACCAGCGTTGTGCTCGAAATCACCTACACCGAACCCGGCATCAAGGGCGACACCGCCACAAACACCCTCAAGCCTGCAACACTCGAGACAGGCGCTGAAGTACGTGTGCCCCTCTTCTGCAACATCGGCGACAAGGTGCGCATCGATACCCGCGACGGTTCTTACGTGGAACGTATCAAAGAATAATCCCTCTCTGTCACCTGTGGCAGAGCTCAAGAAAACTGTTTAAAACTTTCTAACAGGACTCTCACACTTTACTTGGCGAGTCAGGCGCGTCAGGTGCCTGACTCGCCAAGATTTTTAATCAAAGCAGGGTCCCACGAAACAAGTAAATCAAAAAATCTGCCCCTATAGCATGACTGAAACCAACAACCTCCTCCCCACAGAAACCCATCCCTTCCCGCCTTTCCTCCCACCCGATGCAAAGGTCCTCATAATGGGCACTTTCCCGCCCAAGCCTGTCAGATGGTCGATGGAATTCTACTACCCCAACAAGACCAATGACTTCTGGCGCATAATGGGATTGATATTCTACGGTTCCGCCGATTATTTCCGGAATCCCGACGGCACTTTCCGACGCGACGACATCGAGCTCTTTCTACGTGAAAAAGGCATAGCCCTCCACGACACTGGAGCCGAAGTGCGCCGTCTGAAGGACAATGCCGCCGACAAATTTCTTGAGATTGTACGTCCGGTCAATCTCGCTGCCCTCCTTTCAGCTATACCCTCGTGCCACTACGTGGCCACCACAGGCGAGAAAGCCGCCGGGGTCGTAGCCTCCATTACCGACACCCCACTCCCTCGCATAGGCCAGTTCGTCACCACCCGGTGGCAGCCCGACGGCCGTGAGCTTCATCTCACACGCATGCCATCCACATCAAGGGCCTATCCCCTTGCCGTCGACAAGAAAGCCGAAGCCTATCGCGAGCTCTTCATAGCCGCTGGCATCCTTTAACGCACACTCTTATCCTCTGTTCTGACAATATAACAGTATTTCACATATCACACATCTTAGTCAACTCTATGCTCGACTTAATAACCCTGTTAGCCATTTTTGACCCGGCAGGAATAATGAATCAGTTCCTCACTGCCGACGCAACGACAGTCTATCTCCTGGTCCTCGCATTCATGGTCATCGAAAGCTCATTCATCCCGTTCCCTTCCGAGGTGATAGTGCCTCCCGCAGCCTATCTGGCATGCACCAGCGGCGATGTCAACATAATAACCGTGGTGCTCCTCGCCACCGCCGGCGCCATCATCGGAGCACTCATAAATTATTGGCTGTCAGTCTGGATAGGGCGGCCCATAGTCTACAAGTTCGCCAACAGCCGCATAGGCCACGCATGCCTCATCGACGAGGACAAGGTGCGTCACGCCGAAGAGTACTTTGACAAGCACGGAGCCATCTCCACCTTTGTTGGCCGACTCATCCCAGCCGTGCGCCAGCTCATATCAATCCCGGCCGGACTTGCGAGGATGAACGTGGGTAAATTCATCATCTTCACAGGCCTCGGAGCACTCACATGGAACATCGTCCTTGCAGCCCTCGGCTACTGGCTCGGAACAGTAGTGCCACGCGAGCAGCTCTATGCCAAGGTCGAGGAGTATAACGACTATCTCACCTACGTCGGTCTTGCCATCGGCGTGGTGTGTGTGGCCATAATCCTCTGGAATGCTTTCAAGCCACGCAAATCCACATCGAAGCTCTGACCCTCCTCCCGGTTAATTTCCAATCATCCTAACACCCTCACAACTCCAACCATGCCACAGGTAGCACCGTCACTTCTTGCCGCCGACTTCGCCCGGCTGGGCGAAGCGGTCCAAATGGTCAACCGCAGTTCCGCCTCACTCATCCACATCGACGTGATGGACGGAATGTTCGTGCCCAACATCACCATCGGATTCCCGGTCATCTCTGCCATCCACCGCATCGCCGAGAAACCTCTCGATGTCCACATGATGGTCATGGATCCGGGCCGCTACGTAAGCCAGGTACGTGACAGCGGAGCAGCCATCATGAACGTACACTGGGAAGCCTGCACCCATCTTCACCGCGTCATCCACTCCATCAAAGCGGCCGGCATGAAAGCGGCCGTGACCCTCAACCCGGCCACACCGGTGATGCTTCTGCGCGACATAATCGCCGACCTTGACATGGTCCTCCTCATGAGCGTCAATCCCGGATTCGGCGGTCAGAAGTTCATCCGCCGCACAGTCGACAAGGTCACCGAGCTACGCCGCCTCATTGCCGAAAGCGGCTCCATGGCCACCATAGAGATTGACGGAGGCGTCGACCTCACCACCGCCCCGGCGCTCATCAGTGCCGGAGCCGACATCCTTGTGGCCGGCAGCTACGTATTCCGCGCCCCTGACCCCATAGCCGCCATAGCTGATCTCGCGGCACTCTAAACCGATTTTAACCCCAACATTTCCCAAACAAGCCCACAGGCCTCTGACTTCATGGTACAGTCCATCCGCATCGACGATTTTGATTATCCCCTCCCCGACTCACGCATCGCCACTCATCCGCTTGCCGAGCGCGACCGCTGTCTACTGCTGGTAAGGGATACCGAAGGCAACATATCCACGCGCCGGTTCTACGAGCTCCCCGAGCTTCTCCCTGCCGACTCAATGCTCATCTACAACAACACGCGCGTCATCAACGCACGTCTGCGTTTCCGCAAAGGCGACACCCCCGGAGGAGCACTCATCGAAATCTTCTGCCTGGAGCCGGAGTCACCGGCCGACTATGCCGTCAGCTTCGCATCCACATCCTCATGCTCATGGACATGCTTTGTCGGCAACTCCAAACGGTGGAAGGACACCCCCCTGACCATGAGCCTCACCATCGACGGCCAGGCCCTTACGCTCTCGGCCACAAGGCTCCGTCGCGACGGCAACGCATCAGTGGTGGAATTTTCCTGGGACAACCCGGCGGTGACGTTCAGCCGCATCATTTCCGAAGTGGGCGAGATACCCATCCCTCCCTACCTCAACCGAGGCACCGAGGCAAGTGATGCCACCGACTATCAGACTATCTTCAGCCACATCGACGGATCAGTGGCCGCACCCACAGCCGGGCTGCATTTCACCCCCGAAGTCCTCTCGGCCATTGACACTCGAGGCATTCCGCGCCGCGAGCTTACCCTTCATGTCGGCGCAGGGACATTCCAGCCGGTCAAATCCGACACCATCGGCGAACATCACATGCACAGCGAGTTCATAGCTGTAGGCCGAGAGCTAATCAGCGAACTTGCCACCTCCGGACGCCGCGTTATAGCCGTGGGCACCACCTCGGTCCGCACCCTCGAAAGCCTCTATCATCTCGGATGCCGGATAGCACAGGGCCTTCCTGCCGACATTCTGCCACAGTGGTACCCCTATGCCGACACCCATCCCGGCCTCACCGTGTCCGAAGCCATGCAGGCCATACTCAAACACCTCGAATCGACAGGGCAGTCCACCTTCGTGGCCTCGACGCAGCTCATGATAGCCCCGGGCTATCGCTACCGGGTAGTGCGCGGAATGGTGACCAATTTCCATCAGCCACGCTCCACCCTCCTGCTCCTCGTATCGGCATTCCTTACCGCCAACGGCTCCACGGCTTCCTGGCGTGACATCTACGACTATGCCCTTGCCGATCCTTCATTCCGTTTCCTATCTTACGGCGACGCCTGCCTCTTCCTCTGAGTACACCCCTATCACGCACAATGAGATTCACCCCCGACACCATAACCTCACTCGGCCCCGATGACATCTTCGTCTTCGGCAGCAACCTTGCCGGCAACCATGCAGGCGGAGCCGCCAGAGTGGCTGTCAAGAAATTCGGCGCTATAATGGGCCAAGGGGTAGGACCTCAGGGCCGCTCCTACGCCATTCCGACCATGCAGGGAGGAGTGGAGACCATAAAACCATACGTCGACGAATTCCTCGCCCTGGCCTCCGAATGGGACCAGAACACCTTCTATGTCACACGCATAGGATGCGGAATAGCAGGTTTCACCGACGAGGAAATCGCACCCCTGTTCGATGCGGCCGTCGACTCTTACAACATAGTCCTTCCCGAGTCATTCTTCCGCATCATAATGCGCAACCGCCGCATGAAAGAAGCCGCCGGCAAAGCTCATGATTAGTCATCACAGCCTCTTTTGACCGTTTCATCCTCAAACACAGTTAATAGGTCTAAAAAAAGTCCTCATTTCCAAGTTTTTTTGTAACTTTGGGAGTTATTTTAACCATTATCACACCAATCCGCTTATAACGACGTGAAAATCAAATCAATAATCCTGTTAGGAGCACTCTTCCTCTTAGGTGCCGCTTATGTATCGGCCGGAAACGACAACGTAGCTGAAGAAGTGGCATGGGTTGTTGGCGACCAGCCTATATGGAAATCGGAAATTGAGGAGGCATACCAGAATATGCTTTACGAAAAGATTCCTGTCGACGGTGACCCCTATTGCGTTATCCCCGAGCAGCTCGCCATAGAGAAATTATATCTCCATCAGGCCGTCCTTGACACCATCGAGGCCCCCGACGGCATGGTGATGCAGCAGGTGGAATCACAGCTCAACTACTACATCAACTCGCTAGGCTCTAAAGAGAAAGTGGAGCAGATTTTCCATAAATCCATCCCTGCTCTCCGCGAATCGCTGCGCGAGATGATCAGCAACCGCAGCCGCATCCAGCAGGTGCAGCGCAACCTTACTGCCGACGTAAAGGCCACCCCGGCCGACGTGCGCCGCTACTTCCAGAAGCTCCCCGAGGACAGCATACCTTACGTTCCCCTCCAGGTCGAAGTGCAGATTCTCACAGTGGCCCCGGCCATTCCGCGTGAAGAGGTTGAGGAAGTGAAAGCCCGCCTCCGCGACTATGCCGACCAGGTGACCAAAGACGAACGCGACTTCTCCACTCTCGCCATCCTCTACTCAGAGGATCCCGGAAGCGCAGGACGTGGCGGTGAACTCGGATTCATGGGCCGTGGACAGCTCGTCCCCGAATATGCAGCCGTGGCATTTAACCTCAACGACCCCAAAAAGGTATCGAAAATCGTCGAGACCGAATTCGGTTTCCACATCATACAGCTCATCGAGAAGCGCGGCGACCGTGTCAACACACGCCACATCCTTCTCCGTCCACATGTATCCGACAAGGATCTCACCGACGCTGTCAACCGCGTCGACTCGCTCCGCAAAGATATGCTCGCCGGCAAATTCACCTTCGAGGATGCCGTTGGAGTCATCTCCCAGGACAAGGACACCCACAACAACCGTGGTGTGATGGTCAACGATGCGACAGGCACCACCCGCTTCGAGATGTCACAGCTCCCCCAGGAAATCTCAAAGGTGGTCAACGGCATGGAGATCGGCGACGTATCAGAACCCTTCATCATGAAGGACCCCAAGATCAACCAGGACATCGTAGCCATCGTGAAACTCACCAACCGCATCCAGGGCCACAAAGCCAATCTGTCTGACGACTATCAGCAGATCAAGGGAATGTATGAGAACGCCCGCCAGGCCGAGGTGCTCAAGGATTGGCTCGAAAAGAAGATTAAGGACACCTACATCCGCATAGAGGACGGCTGGAGAGACTGCGAGTTCAAGCATCAGGGCTGGATTAAGTAATCCCATCCCCCAGCGTCCGCATACCCTCGTCCGCCTCTATTACAATAACCATTTTCTCAATCTACGCCCTTGAAGTTTACATCTTTTTTGGCCCTCGCGGCAGTGGCTCTGGTGTCACTGCCGGCTATGATTGCCCAGTCGCCCAAAACAGGGACGGCCAAAGCGCCTGTAGCCAAAACCGCGCCCAAGCCAAAGAAATCTGTAATACGCCCCACCGTTCCGTCGGCCAACCCGCATGAACCCGGAAAGGCCATCCTGCAGCATGCCGACGTCCTCACCTACAACCAGGCACGCGACTCCGACGTACGCGTCCTCGTGGGCAACGTGCGCTTCCGCAAGACCGACATGTTCATGTACTGCGACAGCGCCCGACTTAATGAAAAGACCGGCTCCATCGAAGCATTCCGCAACGTCCGCATGGAGCAGGGTGACACCCTGTTTGTCTACGGCGACGAACTTTATTACAACGGCGAGCAACAGCTTGCCGAGCTTCGTGCCTATCCCGGCAACAAAGTGCGACTGATAAACCGCGATGTAACCCTCACCACCGACGTATTCTTCTACGACATGCAGGAGGAGGTAGGCTACTACGAGACCGGCGGCACCTTAAAGGACAAACAAAACACCCTCAGATCACTCCAGGGCTATTACTACCCCAACACCAAGGATGCGTTCTTCTACCTCAACGTAGTCCTCAACGGCCCGCGTCCCAACGACACTCTGAGGATGTACACCGACTCCCTCACCTATAATACAGCCACCAACATAGCGCAGCTGATGTGCGACACCCGAATCGTCAACAAGGATGGTGAAATCAACTCCACATCAGGCTTCTATGACACAAACACCGGCCTGGCTGACCTCTATAAGCGTTCTGTGGTCCACACCCGCCGGGGCAATACCCTCACAGGCGACACTCTCTTCTATGACCGCGACAAAGGCTATGGCGAAGCTTTCGGCAACATGATTCTCACCGACTCGGTCAACCAGTCGGCCATAGTGGGTGACTACGGATTCTACGATGAGCTGAAGGACAGCGCTTTTGTCACCGGCAATGCCCTCGCCCTCGAATACTCATCACCCGACACCCTCTATCTCCACGGCGACACCATCATCGCCTACATGGAGCCTGACTCCACCAAGGTGACCAACATCTTCCGTAAGGTGCGCTTTTTCCGACGCGATATCCAGGGGCTCTGCGATTCAATGAGCCTTGTGGAACGCGACTCGATTCTCTACATGTATGACCACCCGATAGTCTGGAACGGCGACAAGCAAATAGTAGGCAACGTAATCTATGTGCACCTAAGCGACTCCACAGCCGACTGGGCACGTCTGCCCGAATCCGGCATCATGTCGCAGCACATCGGCGAGGACTGCTACAATCAGCTCTCGGGCAGTGATATGACTGCGTGGCTCAACGACACCACCATCAGGCGCCTCTATGTGGAAGGCAACGTGCAGACCATAATGTTCCCGATGGAGAACGACTCGACCTACAACAAATTCTCCTTCACCGAGAGCAGCTTCATGGACGCGTTTTTTGATAATGGAGAGGTGCAACGCATCATCATGTGGCCCGAAACCACAGGTAAGGTCACACCGCTCTATCTGGCCAAACGTGCGGCCTATTTCCTCCCGAAATTCCGCTGGTACGGCCCTCTGCGCCCCATGGCCCCCGACGAGGTATTCGACTATCCCCCCGAGATGGCCGACCTGATGGCGCAGCAGATACTTGGTAAGATGCGACCCGACGCGTACACTGTGCGTGGCACCGCCACAGGACGTCCGCCCAAACCGCAGACACCACAGACACCCACCGACGGAGGCCCCACCACCCTGCAGGCCATAGGCGACTCTACCATGACGATCCAAGCCGACAGCGCGGCCATAACCGACTCGCTGTCCTCACCTGTAATGCTGCCAAGTCCCGACTCCATCCCGGCCCTCGATTCGCTCCCGGCAGGTCTGCGTGACTCCATCATGGGCATAGACTCCATATCGGTTCCCCCGCTTCCACCGGTCGTCGAGACACCTGACTCCGAAATCGGCAGCAGTAACGAAGCAGATGACACCCCCGCCACACCGGCCGAACCCACTGAAGATCCGGCAGCCATAATCCCCAACGACGACGATGATGACTGACCGTATCGATGACAAGCTCTGCTCCACTCGTCTCAGCACACTGCTGAATGCCGTGAAGGTTCCGCTTATCATTGGTATTGTCATTATTCACAGCAACCTTGACGCCCTCCTCCCCGACACCACGGCGGGAAGACAGGCCGGCTTTTTCTGCGAATATTTCAGCAACTATCTGTGCCGCGCTTGCGTCCCGGTGTTCTTCATCATATCGGGCTACCTGTTCTTTGCCAACATCCCGCGCTTCGACCTCGCCACCTACAAGGCCAAACTACGCCGAAGGGCCACTACGCTCCTCATCCCCTATCTGATATGGAACATCATCGGATTGCTGCTCCTGTGCGTCAAGGCCTCTCCGCTCCTGCAGCACCATTTCCCGCAGTATGCCGACCTCCATCTCACCCCGATCTCCATTCTCGGAGGTTTCTGGTGGCTGCGCGCCCTGGGTGTCCCCGATATCCTCCCCTACGATGGTCCGCTGTGGTTCATCCGCAACCTCATCGTACTCGTCATAGCCACCCCTGCCATCCACATAGGCCTGCGCTATCTGCGGTGGTGGTTCCCGGCACTTCTGCTCGTGCTTGAGCTCCTCGGACTCGGAATTTTCAACGGCCTCCTCTACTTCACTGTCGGGGCAGCGGCCACCAGTATCTCTCCACGCCACCTGCTCAGGCCTCTCGGACATCCGCTCCCCTGGGTCACCTCCTGGCTCCTCTTCGCGCTGGTCATGCAGTGCTTCAACGCCTACGAATCAGCACCTTCATGGGGTGTAACTATTCTCGCCACCATCAATGTGGCATTCGGGCTGATGAGCTTCATGTCGGTCACCTCATGCCATCTCCTCCCGGTCTACGACACACCCCTTTTCAAGCTGCTGCGCGGCTCGGTATTCTTCATCTTCGCGGTACACGGTCTTTACAGCACCCTCGTGCGCCGCATCTTTTTCAACCTTCTCCCTCCCACAACCATAGGCTACATCGGAGCCTACCTCTCCACCATAATTATCCTTCTCGCCTCAAGTCTCCTCGTCTACCTCCTCATCACAAGGATTTCACCCCGTCTCGCCTCTCTGCTATCAGGAGGCAGGGCCACTATCCAATCAATGCAAATTACATCCTGAAACATATATGAGCGACGTAATTAAACTCCTCCCAGATTCGGTGGCCAACCAGATTGCCGCCGGCGAAGTCATACAGCGGCCTGCATCCGTCATCAAGGAACTCGTCGAGAACTCCATCGATGCCGGAGCCACATCAGTCACCATAGTCCTGAAAGACGCAGGGCGCACCCTCATCCAGGTCATCGACAACGGCTCGGGCATGAGCGACACCGACGCGCGCCTCGCATTCGAGCGCCACGCCACATCCAAAATCAGCAAAGCCGACGACCTCTTCACCCTCCACACCATGGGGTTCCGCGGTGAGGCCCTTGCTTCAATCGCCGCCATAGCGCAGGTCGACCTGCGCACCATGCTCAAAGGGGAGTCAATAGGCACACGCATCATCATCAACGGCTCGAAGGTTGAGAGCCAGACACCCGAGGCATGCGTCCAGGGATGCAACCTCATGGTCAAAAACCTCTTTTTCAACGTCCCGGCGCGCCGCAAGTTCCTCAAAAAGGACTCAGTGGAGATGAGCAACATCATGCGCGAATTCGAGCGTCTCGCCCTCGTAAATCTCGGGGTCGAACTCACTCTCATAAGCAACGATGTAACCCTCCATTCGCTCCACCGGGCTTCTCTCAAACAGCGCATCGTCGACCTCTTCGGCAAGACCCTTGACAAGCAGCTGATACCCATCGACACCGACACTTCGATAGTGCGTCTCAGCGGACTCATAGGCCTCCCCGAAAACGCCCGTAAGCGAAATCCGCTGCAGTATTTCATGGTCAACGGCCGCAACATGCGTCACCCCTATTTCCACAAAGCCGTGATGCAATGTTATGAGCAGCTGATCCCGGCCGACGCGCAGCCTAACTACTTCATCAACCTGCAGGTCGACCCTGAGACCATAGATGTCAACATCCACCCGACAAAAAATGAAATTAAATTCGAGAACGAGCAGGCCATCTGGCAGATTCTGACAGCAGCCATACGCGAATCGCTCGGACGCTACAACGCCGCCCCTTCCATAGATTTCGACGTGGAAGATGCACCCGACATCCCTGTCTTCAACCCCAACGGCACGGCAGAGCATGATGTGGAACTCGACGAGGCATACAATCCGTTTGCCACCCCCACCATCCCCCCGGCCACCGGCACCTCCCAGCACGGATCCTTCTCCTCACGGAGCACCACAGGCTCACGCCAGTCGGCATTCAACCGCGCAGGAGCCACCGAGAGTTTCCAGGACTGGGGAAAACTCTACGACGAATTCCTCAAGAAACGCGACGACGGCCTCTCGGCCATCACCGAAAGCAAGCTCTCAGAGCTCGACATCGAGGTAGAACCCACTGCCACAGCGGTCCTTCAGCTGAAGAACTCCTATATCCTCACCCCTTCACGCGAAGGGCTGATGATTATCGACCAGCACCGCGCACATGTACGTATCCTCTACGACACCTATCTGCAGCAGGCCCGCGAACACACATTCGTCTCGCAGACCACCATGTTCCCCGACCTCGTGGAGCTATCAGGAGCCCAGAATGCCGTGCTCGCCGATATCTCGCCATCGCTCGAGGAGCTCGGATTCAGCATCTCACCACTCGGCGACAACACCTGGAGCATCAACGGTATACCCTCGATACTCAAGGACGCCAATCCGCGCGACACACTTCTCTCCATGATAGAAAGCGTCACCGAGACAGGCGAAGAGCTCGCCACATCGCTGCACGAACGCCTGGCCCTCTCCATGGCACGCAGCAGCGCCATACGCCGTGGCCACCCATTGACCTCCGACGAGATGGACCGCATCATCAGCGACCTTTTCCGTCTGCCGACACCGGCGCTTACCCCCGACGGCAAAACAGTGTTCACCATCCTGCCGCTCAACGACATAGCAAAACTATTAGAGTCGGTGTAAGGGATGAACTATCAAGAGTGTTCAACCATAACCAAACCACACATGCTCACACGCATACGCCACCTAATCACCCTTATGACACTCCTCGGCGCCGCCCTCCCGCTCTGCGGCTCCACCAAGGTGTCGCTCCTCACTTGCCACGAGGGTGCCGACATATATCAGCTCGAAGGGCACACCGCCCTCCGCATCCGGGACGACCGGACGGGTGACCATGTGGTCAACTGGGGCCTCTTTGATTTCGATGCCCCCAACTTCGTCTACCGCTTCGTGAAAGGGGAGACTGACTACATGGCCGGAGCCGCCCCCACACCCTACTTCCTTGAGATGTACAGGCGCGAGGGCCGCACAGTGGTGGAGCAGGAACTTGCCCTCACACCTCAACAGTCACAACGCCTCATGGCGCTGATCGAGAACAATCTGCGCCCCGAAAACCGCGTCTACCGCTACAATTACGTGCTCGATAATTGCGCCACCCGGCCTCTCGCCCTCATTGAACAAGCCATAGGCGACACTCTCACCTTCCGTGACGGCGGAGCACTCGACAACAGCCTCACCTCCACTTTCCGCAATGCCATGCGCAGCTACCACACAAACTATCCGTGGTATCAGTTCGGCATCGACCTCGCGCTCGGCAGCGGCATCGACCGCCCCATCACCTACCGTGAGGCCTCCTTTGCCCCGGTGTCGCTCCAAGCCATGCTCCGGGAGGCATATCTCCCCGACGACTCCCCGCTGGTCATCTCCACCGACACCTTAGTCCAGGGCAGCCCCGATGTCATCCTCCCGCCCACACCCTGGTATCTCACGCCACTGTTCTGGGGGATCCTCGTGGCCCTCTGTTCCCTCGCTGTCAGCATGTGCCAGATTCGCCGACGCGCCCCCTCCACCATGTCGCGCATCTTCGACACCATCCTCTTCTCAGTCAACGGCATAGCAGGTCTCATCCTCACGTTCCTAATCTTCGTGTCGGTCCATGAGGCCACATCCCCCAACTGGCTTTATCTCTGGCTCAACCCCCTATGCTTCATCGCTGCGGTGGCCGTATGGTCAAAAAGGCTTGAAAAGTTGCTCGTTTGCTATCAAATTCTTAACTTTGCACTTCTGATTGTGCTCTCTGTCATACTGATAGCCGGTGTGCAGTCAGCCAACGCCGCATTCTATCCGCTCATAGCAGCCGATGCGATGCGCGCCTTATCATATTTAATCACATGTCATCGCGAAAAAGCCTCCCGCTAACATCACATCTCGCCTGTGTCCTTGTCGCCTCAATGGTGACAATGGGACTCAGCGCATTCGCACAGACATCGACAAAGCAGCCGAAGTCCCCGTCACAGCGGCCCACACTCGTGGTGGGAATCTTTGTCGAAGGCCTCACCGCCGACTATGTCAATCTGCTGCGCGGCAACTTCGGGAAGGAAGGCTTCAACCGCTTCATGGAGCAGGGCGTGACCATCGAGAATGTGGACTTCGGCCCAGGCATCGACGCCACGGCTGCCACAGCCATGCTCGTCACAGGCGCCGCCCCCGGAGTCAACGGCATACCATCGGGACGCGTTTGGGACACCGAGGCCAAGATTGACTACCCCATCCTGCTCGACCCAGCCAAGATAGGCAACTTCACCGACGAGACTTTCTCGCCACAGGCACTCCGCGTCTCCACCCTCACCGACGAGGTGCGTATCTCGGACGGCGGACTCGGGCTTGTCCACTCAGTGGCCCCCGATGCCCAGGTGGCCATAATCCTGGCCGGACATGCCGGCAACAGCGGCTTCTGGCTCAATGATGTGAACGGCAAATGGTGCACCTCGACCTTCTACAAGGACACCCCCACAGCCATCACCCGGCGCAACTATGGAGTCACCCTCTCCTCGCGCCTCGACACCATGGCATGGGAACCGGCACAGAAACTCGACCGTTATCCCGACCTCCCCGAATATAAAAAACTATACCCATTCCGCCACACATTCCCCGCACGTGAGCGCAACCGCTTCAAGGCGTTCAAAACCTCCGCGCCGGGCAACCGCGAAGTGGCGGCAATAGCCGTCGACTATATACCCTCGCTCAAACTCGGGACTCGAGGGGTGACCGACGTGCTCAACCTTGGATTCAACGTCTCCCCCTACCTCTACGGACGCGAAGCCGACAATCGCATCGAGACCATGGATGCCTACATCCGTCTCGACGCCGACATAGCCAACATAGTGAAAGCCGTTGAGAAAGGCCCCGGAATGGCCAACACCCTCATCTTCATCGCAGGCACCCCGGCTCCATCGGGAGGCAAACGCGACGAAGAACGGTGGAACATTCCCTCAGGCCAATTCTCACCCCGACGTGCCATATCACTGCTCAACATGTATCTCATGGCCATACATGGCAACGGCGACTACGTCAACGGCTACCACAACGGCTACTTCTTCCTCAACCGTAAGCTCCTGAAGGATCGCGGCATCAACGAGACCGACTTCCGGCGTGAAGCGGCCGACTTCCTCGCCAGGATGAGCGGGGTGAGCGCCGTCTACACCATCGACGACATCCTCGCCCGCAGAGCCGGCGACGAACCCTTCGCCCTCCACCGCAACACATCGCCCACACATGCCGGCGACCTCCTCGTGATGGTCAATCCCGGATGGGAAATCTCCGACGGTGATCCCGACGACCCCAACCAGACACAACTTCCTGTGGTGAGAAATGTAGCCACCACATCTCCGGTATATATTCTTTCGCCCGGACTGGCACCGATGACCATCGACGCTACTGTCGATGCGCGGGCCATAGCTCCGAGCATAACACGCCTGTTACGCATAAGGTCGCCCAACGCCGCGGCCCTCCCTCCTCTGCGTCTCGCGAACTAAATGCCCATCAAATGGGTTATGAGTATACCATAACATCACAAAAATCATTTATCATCAATATCAATGTCATTTCAATCATTTCTCACCAAGATTTTCGGCAACAAGTCGACACGCGACCTTAAGGAAATCGAACCAATTGTCAGAAAAATCGAGGCTCTCGAGCCTGAAGTGAAAGAACTCACCATAGATCAGCTCCGTGACCGCATATCGGCAGTGAGAGCCGACATAAAGCAGGCCATCGCAGCCGAAGAGGAAGAAAATGCCCGCCTCAAAGTAGAGGTAGAGGAACTTCCTTTTGACGAACGTCAGCCTGTATGGGACAAAATCGACCAAAACGAAAAGACCATACTCGACACCATCGAGAAAAAGCTCAACGACCACCTGCCCGAAGTGTTCGCAGTGGTGCGTGAAACCGCAGCCCGCTTCGCAGCCAACGAGACAATCGTGGTTAAAGCCACCGACCTCGACCGTGAGCTCGCCGCCCAGGGCAAGGACTTCGTGACAATCGACGGCGACAACGCCATCTGGAAAAACCACTGGACAGCCGGCGGTAACGAGGTGACCTGGGACATGATCCACTACCGAGTGCAGCTCATCGGCGGTATCGTGCTCCATCAGGGTAAAATCGCCGAAATGGCTACCGGTGAAGGTAAAACCCTCGTGGCTACCCTCCCGGTGTTCCTCCGTTCGCTCTCCGGACGCGGCGTACACGTGGTGACCGTCAACGACTACCTCTCGAAACGTGACTCCGAGTGGATGGGCCCCCTCTACATGTTCCATGGCTCGACCGTGGACTGTATCGACAAGCACCAGCCCAACACCTCTCAGCGCCGTGCCGCATATAACTGCGACATCACATTCGGTACTAACAACGAGTTTGGCTTCGACTACCTCCGCGACAACATGGCCATGTCGCCTGCCGACATGGTGCAGCGTAAGCACTACTATGCCATCGTCGACGAGGTCGACTCAGTGCTTATCGACGACGCACGAACCCCTCTCATCATCTCAGGTCCCGTGCCCAAGGGTGACGACCAGCTCTTTGACGAGTACCGCCCCAACGTGGAGAAAGTGGTGGAGGCACAGCGTCGCCTTGTCACAAAAATCCTCGCCGAAGCCAAAGCTAAAATCGCGTCCGACGACAAGGAGACCCGCAAAGAGGGTGCGCTCCTGCTCTTCCGTGCTTTCAAGGGTCTGCCCAAGAACGGCGCCCTCATCAAATTCCTCTCCCAGGACGGCATGAAGAACCTCATGCTCGAGACAGAGGCATATTATCTCCAGGACAACCAGCGCGAGATGCCCAAGGTGACCGACCCGCTCTACTTCGTCATCGACGAAAAGAACCGCAGCGTGGAACTCACCGACAAGGGTATCGACGAGCTCACCGGCAAGAGCGACGACCCGCAGTTCTTCGTCCTCCCAGACATCGCATCGCAGCTCTCCGAAGCAGAGACCATCTCCGACCCCGCCCAGCGCCAGCAGCGCAAGGACGAGCTCATGCAGGAATATGCAGTGAAGGCCGAGCGCGTCCACACAGTGACACAGCTCCTCAAAGCCTACGCCCTCTTCGAGAAGGATGTGGAATATGTGATTGACGAAGGCAAGATCAAAATCGTCGACGAGCAGACCGGACGTATCATGGAGGGTCGCCGTTACAGCGACGGTCTCCACCAGGCCATCGAGGCCAAAGAACGCGTGAAGGTCGAAGCCGCCACGCAGACATTCGCCACCATCACTCTCCAGAACTACTTCCGTATGTATCACAAGCTTGCCGGTATGACCGGTACAGCAGAGACCGAAGCAGGCGAGTTCTGGGACATCTATAAACTCGATGTGGTGACCATCCCTACCAATAAGCCTATTGCCCGATTCGACCTCAACGACCGCGTATACAAGACCAAGAAAGAAAAGTATGCCGCCGTTATCGAGGAGATTCAGGACCTCGTGTCGAAAGGACGCCCGGTGCTCGTGGGTACCACCTCGGTGGAAATCTCCGAATTGCTCAGCCGCATGCTCACCATGCGCCACATACCCCACAATGTCCTCAATGCCAAGCTCCACCAGAAGGAAGCTGAAATCGTGGCCCACGCAGGTAAGAAGGGAATGGTGACTATAGCCACCAACATGGCCGGCCGTGGTACCGACATCAAGCTCACCCCCGAGGTGAAGGAAGCAGGAGGTCTGGCCATCATCGGCACCGAACGCCATGAGTCACGCCGCGTCGACCGCCAGCTCCGCGGTCGTGCCGGACGTCAGGGCGACCCCGGTTCGTCAGTATTCTACGTGTCGTTCGAGGATCAGCTCATGCGCCTCTTCGCCACCGACCGTGTCATGAAAATGCTCGACACACTCGGACTTGAGGAAGGCGAACGCATCGAGAGCGGCATGGTGACCAACGCCATCGGAAACGCTCAGAAACGTGTGGAGGAGAACAACTTCGGTATCCGTAAGCGCCTCCTCGAGTATGACGACGTGATGAACAAACAGCGTACCTACATCTACAACCGCCGTCACCACGCCCTCCTCGGCGAACGCATCGGCATCGACATCGCCAACATGATGTGGGACGTAATCGAAAATCTCGTAAACAATTACAGCTCTCCCGCCGACTATCAGGACCTCGCCATGGAGCTCTACAGAGTGCTCACCATCGAGGCACCCTTCACCGAGGATGAATACCGCAACCTCTCCAAGGAGGAGGCCATCGAGAGAATCCACACCGCAGCCCAGGAGGCATTTGACCGCAAGCGCCAGCGCATCATCGACGTGGCAATGCCTGTCATAGTCGACTGCGTGGAAAACCGAGGTTTCACAGGCCGCATCGCCGTCCCCATGACCGACGGCAAGCGATTCTTCAACCTCGTGGTCAACATCGACGAGGCATACCGCACCGGATGCAAGTCAATCGTCAAGGAATGGCACAAAGCCGTGCTCCTCGTCTCGATTGACGAGCTCTGGAAAGAGCACCTGCGCGAACTCGACCAGCTGCGTCAGAGCGTGCAGAACGCATCCTACGAGCAGAAGGATCCGTTGGTAATCTACAAGGTTGAGTCGTTCCACCTCTTCGAGAACATGCTCAACAATCTTAATGTGAAGGCCATGTCCACCCTCATGCGCGGTCAGATCTACGTGCAGCAGCAAGCACCCGCACAGGCCCCTCAGGCTCCTGCCCAGGCTCCTGAATCAGCCGAGAACGAACCTGCCGAAGCACCCGCACAGCAGCCTGTCGAGGCCCCCAAGCCACAGCCTAAAGTGGAACGTGCCATGCCTGAACGCGCCAATGATTACTCGAAGTACCGTGCATCACGCGAAAATCTTCCAGGTGAAGCAGCCCAGCGGGCAGCCTCACAAGGCGCAAGTCAGAAAGCGGCGCCACAGCCTGTGAAAGCAGGTCCGCGCATAAACCGCAACGATCCCTGTCCCTGCGGATCAGGCAAAAAGTATAAGAACTGCCACGGACGCGGACTCTAAACAGGGTTCTCACCGTCAAAGTTGACCGAGGAGCAACTCCATTCGGTTAACTCCGGCAAATAATGCCACAGAAGCAAGATGTCAGTCACCACGGCAGGCATCTTGCTCTCTTTTTATAGCAAGGCTCCCCCGGCATCCGAGCTATGTCCCCAGCCGGGACTTTTCACGCAGTGCCCGCCGCATCGCGCGCTTTTTGTCCTGCTCCATCAGTCGGCGCTGACGGCGGTTAAGCATTACCGGAGCGGACTGCACCGGCAATGACATCTGTGGCCACATCTCTTCAGGCGCCACTTCAGTCACCTGCGTTACCGGCACCTCAATCACCCCCGGGATTGGAGCCACACCCATATCCGAGTGATGCTCTTTATCCGATATCTCTTCCGCAGCATCCTTCTCCCGGCGGTCGACTTCAACTGCAACCACATCCTCCGACATGGTCTGTTTAGCGAGATTTCGACGTAGTGCGGCCCTGCGGCGGGCAGCCTCCGAGAGTCGTGCCGACTTGTCGATACGCTCCTTGGCCTCGCGCCACATTCGCCAATCAAGCCAGCATTCAGCCTTAGGTTCAACACCGTCAAGCACATATCTGCGTATGGCTTGCATAGTGTTATAGAATGGCACAGAATCAATGGCTCGTGTATAACTTGCGTTCACAGCCTCAGCCAAAATGCGGCCCAACGCCGCCTCTGAAATACGGTAAAGATGTTTTTTCATAGTGATAATTTCCAACCATTAACAAATTATTAATGGTACAAAATTACCACATCCCACCCCCCAAAAAGTGCGATAATGTCACATAGTCTCGAAAAAACTTCGAAATACGTTGTTGTCAGAAAGATAGTATGTCCGGTCAGGCGTTAGCCACCAGATAGATGGTGTAGGCGATGAAGCATGCCACGAGCACGGCTCCTTCTATGCGTGTGATGGTGCGGTGCTTGAAAAGCCAACCGAAAATCCAAAAAAGGATGCTTGCCGCCGTGAGCACCAGAAAATCCACGTTGGTTATGCCTCCAAGCTGCAACGGATGCACCGTGGAGGAGACGCCAAGCACGAAAAAGATATTGAAGATGTTGCTACCCACGATGTTGCCTACTGCAAGTCCGGGCTTATGCTTGAGGGCAGCGGCAACCGAGGCCGCCAAATCGGGCAGCGATGTACCGGCGGCCACGATGGTCAGGCCGATGACCGACTCACTCACATTGAGACCGCGCGCTATACCTGAGGCACCTTTCACAAAAAGATCGCCACCCCATACTAATGCGCCAAGTCCACCTATGACACACACGGTCGCCAACCACATTTTCATTGGTTTCACCTCGTCGGCCGGCTGCCCGGACGATGTGCCGTCGGCAGTGTTGGATGCAATCGAGAGTGTGTAGCGCATGAATATGGCGAAAAACAGGAGCATGAGCAGTCCGTCTACCCTCCCTACGGTATTCACAGCCTCTCCGTCGAGCAGCACTCCGTTGGCACATATCAACAGCACCAACGATGACAGAATCACCAGTGGAATCTCGTTGGTCATATAGCTTTTCTGCACCTTGATAGGCGACACAAGAGCCACACAACCCACTATCACGAGTATATTGAATATATTGCTGCCCACCACATTACCTATGGCCAATCCGCCACTCCCCTTCATGGCCGACATGACACTTATCACCAACTCAGGGGCCGATGTGCCGAAAGCAACGATGGTCAGGCCTATCACCAGATCGGATATCCCCCACTTCTTAGCCACGGCCGAAGCGCCGTCGGTGAGATAATTGGCCCCTCCGAGGATGAGGGCTATGCCGATGATAAGGAATAGGACGTTGAGAAGCATGATGGGTAGTAAAGAGGGATTTGTCAGCCTTTCAGGCCGCGTGAGAAATAGGTGTCGAGCACATCGCGGGCGGCTGTGAACGAGCTCTGCATGTTGGCAAGCACACGTCCCTCCTTCTCCTCGAGCATCTGTGCTATCTCGGGGTCATTGTAGAAATGGGAGCGAAGCTGCTCATTGATGGTCTCATACATCCAGTAGCGTGCCTGCTCGCTGCGTTTACGCTCGAAATAACCGTTGCCGTCGACAAACGCGAAGTAGCGGTCAATCATGTCCCACATCTCGGGTATACCCAGCTCATAATAGCCCGAATAGGTGAGCACCTCCGGCATCCATCCTGAGGCCGTCGGCGGAAAGAGGTGGAGCGCACTGCGGAACTGAGCCTGCGCCAACTGTGCGCGGGGTATATTATCACCGTCGGCTTTGTTGATGACTATACCGTCGGCCATCTCCATGATGCCGCGTTTGATTCCCTGGAGTTCATCACCGGTACCGGCCAGCTGGATGAGGAGGAAAAAGTCGACCATTGAGTGGACAGCAGTCTCACTCTGTCCCACACCCACGGTTTCCACGAAGATATTATCGTAACCTGCTGCCTCGCAGAGCACTATCGTCTCGCGAGTCTTTCTGGCCACACCGCCGAGCGAACCTGCCGACGGACTGGGGCGGATGAATGCCGACGGATGGAGCGACAGCTTCTCCATGCGGGTCTTATCGCCGAGGATACTCCCCTTGGTACGCTCGCTCGAAGGGTCGATGGCAAGCACCGCCAGTTTGCCTCCGCGCTTGAGCACATGCAGACCGAAAACGTCGATCGACGTGCTCTTTCCTGCTCCAGGAACGCCCGTGATGCCTATGCGGCGCGAACGACCGGAATGCGGAAGACACTTCTCGATGACCTCCTGGGCCAGCACCTGATGCTCGGGCGACAGGCTCTCAACGAGGGTGACGGCACGCGAAAGCATGGTGATGTCACCTTTGAGAATCCCTTCCACCATCTCGCCCACGGTGGGGAGAGGACGGCGTTTACGGCGTTGCAAGTAAGGGTTGACCACAGGTGGCTGGGCCACTCCTGAATTAACGGTCAGACCGTTGTATTTCTCATCGTTTTCAATATGATGGTGGTGCATAAGCTTGGAGGTATTAGAGGGGATGTTGCTTGAGGGAAATGTTATTTGACTTCGGCCACCACTCTCACCATAGTGGAGGGATGGAGCGGATCATTGGCCACGATGTTGATGCGTGCATTCAGCAGCTCAGTGTCGCCGATGAAGGATGGGTCGACCGTGACCTCGACCTTCGCGCTCTTACCGGGCTTGATTTTGTCGGATTTGAGTTTCACACTCACAGCATTATCGGCACATGAGATGCGACGGATAAGCAATGGCGACTTGCCTATGTTGGAGATGGTGAATGTGCGTGTCAGCGGAGCGTCGGTGTGCGAAATCTGCTCAAGGTCGAGAGCGGTGACATCAGTGTCGATTACCGGAGCCTTGGCCATCTGCTCGGGGGTGAGCTTAGAGAAATCCTCGTTGATTATGGCTACGGTCTCCACCCTGAGGCCGTCGGCTGCCGAGGCGTCGGGATAGATGTTGAGCTCGTCGGTCACTATCCCCCACTCCTTACAAGCCTCCGAATGCAGCACCGTGGAGACCACAAACTGCTCTCCGGGGGGAACTGCCGCCGGCTGGAGGAGGACATTTATATATGAGGGCACGTTTTTCACCACAGGATAGATCGTATCGGACGAGGCATTGTAGCCCTCGATATACTGCCCGGCAGTGTGCCCCTTGTCAACCTTGCCATAAGGGATGGTGAGCGTGCGGAGCTTCATGGGGCCGGCAGTGTGGGGAAAACGGGTCTTGAGCGTGTTGGACGCGCCTATGACAGTGCCCTGGATTGTGAGGTTGGAACGCAAGGGGTCACTGTCGATATCCACCTTAAGATGCTTCACGAAGCGACCGGGACGCCCTGTGGGGTCGAAACCCACGCGTATCACGGCAGTATCGCCCGGGGCCACCGGATCGGTGGAGTACTCAGGGCGCGTACATCCGCAGTTGGCTCTTGTGGCTATGATGGCCAGAGGCTCATCACCCACGTTAACGAGTTTAAATTCACAATACACAGTCCCGAGATCCTCATCAAAGGCCCCGAAATCATGCTTGGTGGTAATCCACTTGCCCTTCCCCTCGGCCGATGCGGTCAAAGGCGCGAGCATACCGAGGATAAGCGCCGGAAGCAGTAGGCGGAAATGTCTCATCACAGCTATGGACTATTGGTTTTCTAAGCAGTAAGATATTCAGATGTAACGATTCCTAAGGCACAATCACACCGCTGAAGGTGAGGCGCACACGCTTGGTGCGGTCAGCAGTCTTGACTCTAACCGAGCGGTCAAACTCGCCGGAGCGACCCTTGGGATCAAAGGTGATCTTCACTTCCCCCTTCTTGCCGGGAGCTATCGGCTCGGCCGGGAATGAGGGCTTGGTGCAACCGCATCCGCCATTGGTCACCGAGACGATCACCAGCGGGGCATCCCCCGTGTTGGTGAAATCAAACACGGCAGTCACAGGGCCGTCCTTAGCCTTTATGGTGCCGAAATCGTGGGATGTGTGGTCAAATGTAATCTCTGATTTGCCCTCGGCAGAGGCAATGCCGAAAGCAGCCACCACCATCACGAGCATCAAAAGAATTTTTTTCATAATATGATAATTTTTTTCGTATGTTGCAAAATTACGGAAAATCGTCGAATTACCGACAAACATTTCATATCTTATGAACGTTGAAACTAAAGAATTGTTCCAACGCTTCATCTACATATCTATGAGACGTAAAAAAATCCACACACTGCTTCTGGCACTTGTCCTGGCGATAGGAGCCGGCATAGCACTTCCGTCATGCGGCACACTAAGCAGCCACTGGGGGATAGAGCACGAGTATAACTTCGACGATGACGGTTACCGCCACCACAAGAAGCATAAGCCCAAGAAGCATAAGAAACATAAGAAGCACAAAAAGCATCATCACGACGATGCCGCCTTCGGTGCCGATGAGGATTACCCGGAGGAATATGCTGACTGATATCTGCCCCTTCAATCCCTTAATCATATGAAATAGCCGGATCCTGTTCAGGAATCCGGCTATTTCATATATGCCAACCACCCAGCGGTAAAACGCAGGGTGAGGTTGATTACTTATTGTCCATCACGGCGGCGTCAATCCCGGCGATAGCGATGAGATTGATGATGTCGCGCACTTCTGCGTCGACGTTGATGAAGTGGATAGGCTTCTTCAGACCCATCTGAATCGGGCCGATCGACTCACCAACACCCATCTCAAGCATCAGGCGGTAAGCAGCGTTAGCGGCGCTGAGGTTGGGGAACACGAGGGTGTTGACATCCTTGCCGTAGAGACGTGTGAAGGGATATACCTTGTCACGCACCGAGCGGTTGAGAGCATAGTTCATCTGCATCTCGCCGTCGATAGGCAGATCGGGATAGAGCTGGTGCATCTTCTCGACCACGTTGTGCACCTTGGCACACTCGTTCTCCTTGTTTGAACCGAAGTTTGAGTATGACACGAGGGCCATCACAGGGTCGTGGGCGAAGAACTTGACAGCCTCGGCCGAGAGTCGGGCGATGTCAAGGAGGGTATTCTCGTCGGCGTTGCCGTTGATCATGGTGTCGGCGAGGAAGTATGTGCCCTTGGTGGTCTCCATCACGTGCATTGTGGCAAAGTTGTTGTAGCCGTCCTTCACGCCGATAACTTCCCTGGCGATCTCACCTGTGGGATTGTTGGCGGCGCGTGTGCCGGCGATGAAAGCGTCGGCCTCTCCGGTTTCCACCATCATCATGCCAAAGTAGTTGCGGTCAAACATCTTGTCGAGGGCGCTCTCGAAGTTCTCGCCCTGACGCTGACGCTTGGTGCTGAGCAACGCGGCATAACGTTCGCGGCGCGGTGCCTCGCGGTCATGGCGCAGGTTGACGATTTCGATGCCTGAGATGTCGACACCCAGACGCTGGGCGCGCTTCTCGATCATCTCCTCGTTGCCGAGCAGGATAGGTATGGCCAGACCGTCGGCTGCTGCGATGGCAGCGGCACGGAGCATGTTGTCGGTATTGGCTTCGCCGAACACCACACGCTTCGGGTTGGTGCGGGCAGCCTCGTTGATGCGGCGTGTGAACTTGCGGTCGTTGCCCTTGAGCTGACGGAGCTTTTCGTCATAGGCATCCCAGTCAGTGATGGGACGACTGGCCACACCGCTGTCCATGGCACCCTTGGCCACGGCAGGCGACACTGATGTGAGCAAGCGGGGGTCAAAGGGGGTCGGGATGATATACTCGGGACCGAATTTAAGGTTCGAGCGGTTATAAGCCGCGTTGACCACCGGAGGCACAGGCTTCTTGGCCAGTTCGGCGATGGCTCGCACGGCATAAATCTTCATAGTCTCGTTGATTTCCGACGCACCGCAGTCAAGAGCACCGCGGAAAATGTAGGGGAATCCGAGCACGTTGTTGATCTGGTTGGGATAGTCGGAACGGCCGGTACCCATGATGAGGTCGGGACGTGCCGCCATAGCTACCTCGTAGGCAATCTCGGGATCGGGGTTAGCGAGGGCGAACACGATGGGGCGCGGTGCCATTGACTTTATCATCTCAGGAGTGACAACATCCTTGACCGACAGACCGAGGAACACGTCAGCGTCCTTCATGGCCTCGGCAAGTGTAGTGATGTCACGCGAGGTGGCAAACTGAGCCTTCTGCGGGTTAAGGTCCTTGCGTGAGGTGGTGATGACACCCTTGCTGTCACACATCACCACATTCTCCATCTTCACGCCCAGGGCGCAGTAGAGCTTGGTGCATGACACGGCAGCGGCGCCGGCGCCGTTGACCACAAGGCGCACATCCTCGATTTTCTTGCCCTGGATTTCCACGGCATTAAGCAGAGCGGCAGCCGAGATGATGGCTGTGCCGTGCTGGTCGTCGTGCATCACGGGGATGGGACACTCAGCCTTGAGGCGCTGCTCAATCTCGAAACACTCGGGGGCCTTGATATCCTCAAGGTTGATGCCGCCGAATGTGGGCGCGAGGGCCTTGACTATCTGTATGAATTTTTCCGGATCCTTCTCGTCCACTTCGATATCGAAGCAGTCGAGGCCGGCGAATATCTTGAAAAGAAGGGCCTTGCCTTCCATCACAGGTTTTCCTGCCAATGCGCCTATGTCGCCGAGACCAAGCACAGCGGTGCCATTGGAAATCACTGCCACAAGGTTACCCTTGTCAGTGTATTTGTATACGTCCTGGGGGTTGTCCTTAATCTCCAGACAGGGATATGCTACACCGGGAGAGTAGGCCAGCGCGAGGTCAGCCTGAGTGGCATAGGGCTTGGTGGGGATAACTTCGATTTTTCCGGGGCGCGGATATTCATGATAGTCCAGCGCCATCTTTTTTGTCACTTTTGCCATAATAATTTCAAATATTCACGAAATCAACTGCAAAGATAACAAAAATTCAGCAAAAAGTGTTTTACACCTACAAAATTAACTGAATTTAGGGGCTTATCCATAAAAAAGTTAACGACAACAAAAGAGCCGTCACCGCTGAAGCGGCGACGGCTCGAACTGGCGTTCTTATGTAGTTCCGTGTGTAGTCTTATAGTATTACCTTAAAAACCAAAAACTTATTATTACCTTAAAATCTTTACCTAATTACCTTAGAAATTCTAACCTAAAACAATCTTTTTTACCTTTTCGGTGAAATCAGCATCCGTCACGGAAACTTTCTCTTTTATATTATCTCTACAATAAATAGTTGAAAATAGTTCTTTTCAGTAGGCCTTTCGGCTATAGTCCGATAAAAATCGGTTGCAAAACAGTTGTTTTTATGCAGGCATATATCTTATTGATACATTCTCTCTGTCAAGTGAGCGGCTGACCCGATCAACGGTAGTCGGCGAACTGGGTCTGGAGCTTCTTGCGGGCGAAGAAGATGCGGCTCTTGATGGTACCCAACGGAAGGTTCATCTTCTCGGCGATCTCGTTGTACTTGTAACCGGCAACGTGCATCGAGAAGGGGATGCGGTACTCATCGGGAAATGCGTTGATGGCATCCGAAATCTCACCGGCTCCGAAAGAACCTTCGGGAGTCTCAAGGCCTGAGTCCTGCGAGAGGTTGAGGTGGTAGAGGTCCTCGGTCTGGTCAATCACTGTTGCGCTGCGAACCACACGACGGTAGTTGTTGATGAAGATGTTGCGCATGATGGTGAAGACCCAACCCTTGAAGTTGGTATTGTCGACATACTTGCTCTCATTGTCGAGGGCCTTCAGGGTAGTATCCTGGAGAAGATCGTAAGCGTTGTCACGGTTGGATGTGAGCATGTACGCGAAGTTGAGCAGATTGCCTTGAAGGCTCATAAGCTTTTCCTGAAATTCCTGAGTTCCCATAATAGTAATGTTTTTAGAGAGATGAATGTGACTGTTAGTTTTTCGGTGTCATTGTTTTTGTTTGACGATTCAAAATTACTGCCTTTTTCACCAAATTGTAGAAATTATTTGTAAAAATATGTTAACACAATGACAATCTTGTTACAATTATACATACATTGTTGATTTTCAGTAAAATAACCCAAATACAAATTTATTACAAAAATGTTACACCGAAACATATATTGTAACAATTTCCCTTTTCCATACCTACCTATATAAAAAGACAACTGCCAGACTCAAAAAGTTGTCCGGCAGCTGACTTAGCGTTCTATCTTATCGGTCACCCATCACGAGTTGACCGGGGATATCAGATCAGATCTTCGAGAAGACTGTGCTTGTGTCGTAGAAATAATAGTAGTAACCATCGGCACCAAAATCATACCAACAGTTCCAGTTAGTAAACGTAATCACAAGATTTTCATCGAATGTAGCCACTACAGGCACATCAGGGCCGTCAGAGCTTGCGAAGAGGTAATATCCCATTGACTGTGGCTGGAATGTGATGGTCTTGGCCTCCATGTCCACCTTACCGGTCACAGGATAGTCATACCAATAGAAATAGTCGAACACAAGCGAATTGGGATCGTCGGCCGATTTAGTCACCTTATAAGTTCCATCATACTCGAATGTATACCAGTTGGTGTAGTCAGTCAAGTATTCCTGACCCTTAGTCACGAAGTTATATTCGCCAACGAGATCGTCAATGGTAAGATCGCGGCCTGATGTACCCCAAGTGAAGACATCCTCGCCCCATGGGCCGTTCATCGACTCGGTGTAGAGTGTGAGCGTACCGGCCAGGCGGTTTCCTTCAAGACGGCAGTAGTTATCGTAAGCCCAGATGTAGAAGCCGTAGTCGTCATCGCCGGTCAGACCGGTGTTGACCCAATAGCCGGCATCGTATATACCATAGTATTCGGTAAGCACGAACTGACCGTTGTCAATCTTGAACTCAAGGTTATAGCCATCCACGCCATACCACGGTTCGAGCGTGTAAGAACCATCGTCGTAAGCAATGAGGGTCTCATTGTAGGTCTTGCCGTTGATGTGGCTTGAATAAGTGCCTGTGGCACGCCAGAGTTCCTGACGCGAGGGTGACCAGACGAAGGTGTCGACACCGCTTTCGTAGTTACAGGTGTAGATGTGGATTTCACCCTGACGCTTGTTGCCGGTGAATGTCGAGGAATTGGTCGACGAAATGTACACCTCAGGCATAGAGCTGACACCTGTGGGGATGATATAGTCGCCGAGACTGTTGAGAGCGTATGAACTGTTGGGGACAATCACACCGTCGGCATTGACAGAGAAGTCAAAATTATAATAGTCCACACCATACCATGCAAACAACGTGTAGGTATTATCGTCATAAGCCACCATTGTGACATCGAACGTCTGACCCAGGTGGGCGCTTGTGTATTTACCTGTCACGGTGTAGAGCTCGTCGTGCGAGATAGTGAACGACACTGTGGCCTCCGGAGAGTCAGTATAAGCCTCATCGGTGCTTGTGGCATAGACAGTGAATGTATGGGCGGTGAGGTCAAGCCCTTCGATGGTCACCGAAGTGTCGGAAGTCTCACCGGTGACGATGTTTGTCTCGGCTGTAGCCTTGTCAAGCACCGGGTAGGAATAGACATACGATGTGGCGTGGGGCACCTCCTCCCAAGTCACAGTCACCACGCCTGCTGCCACAGTGGCTTCGGGGCGGGGAGCCGCGAGGGGCTCGGTGGCCGCGGTGGTGCCGGTAAGGGTGGCTATTTTCGATGTTGACATCTCACCGTAGAGGGGTGCATAGGCCCATACAGAGAGGGTGTAAGTGGTGGCCGGCTTGAGACCGGTGAACTTCACCGAAGTGCCTTTGGTGACATCTGTGGCCACCATTTCGCCGGCTTCGTCCACGAGTTCGTAGCCATACTGGGTGGCATTGTCAACCTTGTCCCATGAAAATGTCAGGGAGCTGACCGACTCCGAGACATTGGAGAGAGCCGGGTCCTTCAACGCCGTCTTGACGGCATCGTCATCATCGCTACAGGCTGCAAAACCCATTGCAAGGATGCAGCAGAGCGTCATGGCGAGTATTTTGAAATTTTTCATTGTGTCAGAAATTTTTGTCGATTGGTTGGTCATCAGAACATCTCAAACAGAGTCTCACCGCAGCTGAAGTTCACATAGTTCCAGTCGGAAGTACCGTTTGAGTAGTCGAACGAGAACGTGAATGAACCGACATTGTTGTTTGGTGTTTCCTTGTCGATATACAGATAAGTGTAACGGTAGGGGGTATCGTCATACTCATAGCAGAGAGCATAGTCAATCATGAGGTCCGAATTGTCGGGGCTCCATGAGGGCCAGTAGTCGGTCTTGGGATCATAGAAATACCAGCAGTCATATCCATTGCTCTCACCCCAGTAATCGATGTAATAGGAGTGGTAGTTGAGAGGATAGAGGATAGCATAATATGAACCTGTGCCGCGGTCCTCGACTTCCATCTCAAGATCCCATCCGGAATTGAGGAAGTTCTCGAATTTCAGACGGCGGGTACCCTTCATTGCGTAAATGTTGCCACGTACGGGGCTGAAAGTGCTTGAGAACACGAATTCCACGTTAGGAGCCCAGAGTTCCCAGTCGGCCACAAGTGACTTGATGCTCACCGACGATGTGCCCTCGGCATAGATGGCGGCATAATCATCGGGAAGAGAAATCTCGACAGAGCACTCCTGCTGGAGGGGAATACCGGCGCAGTCCACTGAATAGGTGGCTGTCTCCTGTCCGGCGGCGAACTCGATGGTGGGAGCTCCGGTGAAACCCTCGACATCAGATGTCAAGGTAACAGGCACAGAGACTGCGGCCTCGGCATAGAGGCGCTTAACCACGATGTCAAAGCACTTGTTCTCATCATCTGTGGTAAAGGTGTAGGAGTATGCATCCTGTGTGGGGAAATAGGCCGCTGGTGAACCGGCCGGTTCGGGCTCGCCGGGGGTATAATCATCGTCATCCGAACATGACGCGAGCGGCAATGTAAAGGCTATGGCCGCAAAAACCAGTTGATATAGCGATTTCATAATTTATTACTTGGCTTTAGGATTATATTATTCAGTCCAGAGCGGGATAGCATTGGATGGGTCGGGGTTGAGCACTACCGCATTATTGTAGTTTGTCTCGCTGTCGGGGATGTAAAGTGTGGTCCATGGAGCCACGGCATTGGGATAGGAGTTGAACAGATACTGGTCATAGTGGTTTGTTCCGGGGTATCCGCGTTCAATGGCTTTCTCAAGACGACGGTAGTCCCAAAGCACGAGGCCTTCACCCCAGAATTCGATACGCTTCTGGCGGAACACCTCATCGATGAATGATTCAAGGGATGACTTGGGACAGCTGTAGTTACCGTCGGTGCTGCGATATGTGTTGATGAACGATTCGAGCAGCTGGGCACCTGCGCCGGCACCTGCCACACGGCCTTTGGCCTCGGCTTCGATGAGATACATCTCCTCGACACGCATAAGCGGGAAGCTCGAAGCGTTACCTGTCGACGAGGTTGAACGGTCGCCTGAACCGGGATGGAATTTCATTCCCACATAGCCGGGGAGCTCACACCACTCCGAGTAACTCATGGCTGTGCCGCGGGCATACTTTGTGTTAAAGGCGTTGAGGTCCGTGGCATCCTCAGGGGCAATCCAAGTGGTCTTGCGCCAGTCATTGTCGGCGATAGTGGAGAAGAGACGCGCGTCGATCATGCGTGAAGCGCCGTAAGTTGGAGCTGCAATGCCCCATGTGGCTTCGGGCGACATGAATGACACGAACGACTGCCACACGAACGCTGTAGCGATAGGATCGTCAGGAGAAATGGTGATACACCACATCCATGACGAGTTGGGGGAGTTGAAACCTGTCTTGGGGTCAAACCACTGCTGCTCGCTTATGGGAGAGAATCCCTCGGCTATGGCCTTGCGGGCATATTCGGCAGCGAGGTTGAGATACTGTGACGCTGTGTTGAGACCGAAGGCGTCATATTTAGCCAGATTTTCAGCCGATTCGTTGTCAATCTGCTTGGAGAGGTCGTCGGGATAGTTGGTGAAACGCGTACCGAGTTCCAGATAGAAACGAGCTTTCAAGCCATAGACCACTCCGAGGCAAGCGTCGAGCTTAGAGGTGGCAGCATGCACGTCGGACAGATACTTCTCGGCATTGTTGAGATCAGTGAGGATGAAACGGTAGAGTTCGTAGAAGGGAGCACGTGGATTGCTTCGGCCTTCCGAGTCGGTGGTCTTCTCGGTGACGATAGGCACGGTGAGCCCCTTGATGGCCTCACCGGCAGCGTCGAGATAACCGACGTCGGTGTGGCGGTACTCATACAGGCGCGCCATATCCATATAGGCCATTGCGCGGTAGGCAAGCGCATTGCCCATATAGGGAAGTTCTTCCTCCACTTCCGGGTCAGTGACACCGAGCACGAGGTTAGCTTTCTGGACAAGGTAATAATAGCGCTGCCAGAACAGGCTCTGGAGTGAATAGTCGCCGAGCTGTGTATTGTAGCCGAACACGCTGAAATAATCGTAGCCCTGCTTGTAGATGGGGAGGTCGGCAGTCATGGCGTCGCGCCAGATGGCAAAACCCATGAAACCGATATCATACTGAGTGCCACCGTCAGCACTCATGGTGGCAGAGGTCATATAGGCGGCCACGGCGTTTGACAGAGAACGCTTGTCGGCACTCTGCACCTGGTCAGCCGTAGCAAAATCAGTCGGGGTGAACTCCTCGAGGCAGCCTGTGAGACATGGTGTCATGGCAGCCGCAAGAAGAGAATATATAATCTGTTTTTTCATCTTTTTAAGCGATTTTGAATGAGGTGAGGATTAGAATTCCACGGAGAGGCCGCCTGAGATGGTACGCATCGGGTAGGAGTAGCCGGCTGTGACACCGTAGGCTGCAAACATTCGGGGGTCGAAACCTTTACGCTTTGTCCAATAGGCGATATTCTCAGCCGCGCAGTAGATCCTGACTTTCGACATGTGGATGCGCGATGTCAACGACGCGGGGAGAGTATAGCCAAGTGTAAGATTGCGCAGCGAGAGATAACTTGCGTCGGTGAGCCAACGGTCAGAAGCTGATGCTGCATACAGGTCGTTGTACTGCCAGCGGGGAATCTCTGAAGTCGGATTTTCGACTGACCATGCGTTGAACACATCCTTGTGTACCTGAGTACCTACGAGCGAACCGTTAGGATTGGTCATAAGTGTCTGGTAGGCTGAATCATACTTTTTGCCGCCGATCGAGTAGTTAAACTGCGCATTGAGGTCGAAACCATAGATGCGGAGCGACGTGTTGAAGCCGCCGAACACTTTGGGCAGCGCCGAGCCGCAGATATGATATGTGGCCTCGGAATAGTCGGTGGTGGTGTACTCACCTACCACATTGCCGTCGGCATCGAGCTGATCGGCATAGTAGAGGGCTTCGCCACGGTCGCTGACTCCGGCATAACGCTTGAGGTACCATGTGTTGACCGGAAGTCCTTCGCCATAGTAGAAGTAACCGCTGCTATAGCCATTGACTCCGTCCACCTTGTCACGCTTGTTCTCCTCGGGGAGATAGGTGACGCGGTTCTTTTCCCATGAGAGATTGAGTCCCACGGTCCAGGTGATATTCTTTGTGGCGATGATGTCGCCTGAGAGTTCCACTTCCACACCGGTGTTGCTCATGTCGCCCACGTTGTCGTAGTAGCCGGAGTAACCGAGCGAGTAGGGAGATGTGAACCACATAAGCATGTCGCGGGTGTCGCGCTTATAGAATTCAACACCGCCGCGCAGACGGCTGCTGAAAAGCTCGAATTCCACACCGGCATTGAGGCTGCCTACGGTCTCCCATGTGATGTCGGGGTTACCTTTGCTTGAGAATACGTAAGCCACGTTGCCGTCGGAGTTTGTGATTGAGTAGGTGTCGACATAGCGGAACGAACCGATAGCATCGTTGCCTTGCTCACCATAGGAGAGTTTGAGCTTAAGCATGTTGACCAACGGAGTGGTGGGGAACCATTCCTCCTTGCTCATTATCCATGCGCCGCCAACTGACCAGAAGTTACCCCAACGGTGGTCGGGATGGAAATTAGATGAACCGTCACGGCGGAACGACATGGATGCGAAATAGCGGTTGTCGTAGTCATACTGGCCACGGACGAAGAAACCTTCAACATTATAGTGTGTGATGTTGCCGCCCATGCTGCCGTCGATGATGGCACCGTCGAGCTCCTTGTTCTGGTCGAACATGGCCACCTTGTTGCGCGAGGCATAAAGGGTGGTCTGCGAGTTGCGGGAGTATTCATGACCAAGGAGGACATCGACACTGTGCTTGCCGAAGACGTTATTATAGTTAAGAAGTTGCTGATAGTTTGTGTCGGTGGTGCGATAATGGTAAGTAGACACCGAACCTTGGATCGACTCGCCGGCGCTATAACCGTAGTAGGGGTTTGTGCCGTAGCTGATACGGTTTTCGGTAATATAGACGCTACCGTTGACGGTGAGTCGGAAATGCTTCAGGAAGTCGAAATTGGCATAGCCCTGGATATTGAAGGCATTGCTCACGTTTTTGCTCTGGTTGAGAAGATCCTCCTGGATATAGTTGCCATTGTTGTCGCAGGGACGGTCGAGACCGGCATTGTTGCCGGCACCGTAGTCATACACCGGACCATGCTCGTCGTGCATGATGCGGCCTTCCCCGTCGCGGACGAAGAGCGGATAAATCGGGGCCATGTCGGTCATGCAGTTGAATACACCATACATGTTGTTGGTGACGCTGTGGGTGTAACCGGCGTTGGCTCCTACACGCAGGAATGGAAATGCCTGGTACTCGGTCTTGAGACGTGCGGTGTAGCGCTCGATGTCAGTGCCGTAGCTGATGCCTTCGTCGCCGAGATAGCCGAGGCTGCCGTAGAAGGTGTACTTCTCGTTACCGCCGCTGAGGTTGAGGTTGTATTCCTGGCGGAATCCTGTGCGGAGACCTGCATCTTTCCAGTCAGTCGTCGGGATAGAGGGTATAGATCTTGTCGCCATAGGCAACTCGGTTGCCGAGCACGGCATTAGGGTTGAGGCGACCGTTAGTACCGATGACAGTCTGTCCCTCAGGCACAGCATAGACCATATAGGCCAGACCACCGGCACCCTTGGCACCGCCGAGGATGTTGTTGGCATTGATGTGGGCCTGGTTGAATGACTGGTTCTGCGAGTTCATGTAGTAATTGAGCATGGCACGGTAATGCTGCTCGTAGTATTGCCCGGGGGAGTCGATCATGTCGTACTGCACACGTGCGTCATGGTTGGCGCCCCATTTGGCTCCGAAGGTTACCTTTGTGGCAGTACGGCCGGCGCTCTTCGAGGTGATGAGGATGACACCGTTGGCACCGCGGGCACCGTAGAGGGCGTTGGAAGCGGCATCCTTGAGCACTGTGATGCTGGCGATGTCGGCGGGGTTGATATCGTTCCAGTAGCCGCTGTAGGGCAGACCGTCGAGGACAATCAGAGGCTCGGTGCCGGCGTTGAGCGAGCCAATACCGCGGATGGTGATGGAGGGGTCGGAAGTGAAGTCGTTTGTCTGAAGCATCTGCAGACCGGTCACATTACCGCTGAGGGCTTCAATCGGGTTGGTGACTTGCTGACGCTCGATGTCGGCGGCGCTGACCACACTGGCTGAACCGGTGAACGACTCGCGCTTCTGCTTGCCGAAAGCCACGACCATAACCTCGTCCATCACCTCGGTCTTCATGGAGAGGCGGATGGTGAGCTGAGGTTTGACAGCGACTGACTGCGTTTCGTAGCCGATGAACGACACTTCAATGTGCTTATCGGACGGCCCGAGGCCCGAGAGGGTGAAGTGGCCATCTGCGTCAGTAGCAGTGGCTACCGTCGTGCCTGGTACACGCACTGTTGCACCGGCCAGCGGCTCGTCATCTTCTGCGGATAGCACTTGTCCTGACACGCGCACATCTTGCGCGACGGCGTTAGCTGCCACAAAAAGCAACAACGCCAAAAACAGCATTATTTTTCTCATAGGAACAAGAGATGGTTGTAAAAGATTGATTTGGTCTTAACAAAGAAACAGGAAGCAATCGATAGGGGGTAATCCTAAACAAAGTTCTCGTAACGGAGGCAAATTTACTGATTTATTTCCAACATTTAATCATTTTTCACATAAAAAACGTGCGGTTCGCTAACAAAATGTTAGCGAACCGCACTAAAAAACACGATTTCCTAACCGTTTGCACTCATCAAAAGCACAAACAATCAGGAAATACGTTATTCTGAAAAACCGATGGCGCGACCGGGGTCAGACTTCGTGACGAAGCACCTTGAGGGCTGCGTCATAGTCAGGCTCGTTGGTGATTTCCTCGACGAGGTCGCGGAATATCACACGGCGGTTCTCGTCAAGAACGAGGACGGCACGGCAAAGAAGACCGGCCAACGGACCGTCGACAAGCTGCACACCATATTTCTGGCCGAAGAGAGGCGAACGGAAAGCAGAGCCGAAAATGACATCCTTGATACCTTCGACAGTGCAGAAGCGTCCCATGGCAAAGGGGAGGTCCATGGATACGCAGATGACAACGGTGTCATCCATCGAGGCTGCTTCCTCGTTGAAACGGCGCACACTGCGGGCGCAAACTTCGGTGTCGAGGCTCGGGAATATGTTGAGCACCACACGTTTTCCGGTGAAGTCGCTGCACAACACCTGTGAAAGATCGGGACCTGCAAGGTGGAAGCAGGGGGCAGTCTCCCCGATGTTGGGGACCATGCCGTAAGTGTGGCATGGCTGTCCTTTAAAAAATACGGTTTCCATTCTGTATAGTTATTAGTTTCTTATATATTCTTATATATTAATGTATATATGTCATGACACGAGTGCCATTGTCTGTAAAACAATATTCTCAAGGTCGTTGTTGAATCCGAGATTGACATTTTTCACCACACCGTCCGAGTCTGTCATTATTATGACCGGAAGCGATGCTGCTCCGCAGTCGCGGGCAAGCGAACGGCCGTTGAGGAGCACCTTCTCCCCTACTGCGGGCTGCGGGACGATGGCCTGGACTGCATCGGGGTTGGTGGAGGTGAACACCCAGAGTACCTCGGCCTGGTAGGGCAGCGAGGCTACGGCACTTCGGACAGCCGAAATGAGATCGGCATTGAAGGGTGTCGACGCATCAAGGATGGCTATCACAGCAGGGGCCTGGAATGACTCGCCGCGATGATGCGTGTAGCGAGCTCCGTCGGCTGTGGGCAACGCGAAGGTAGGCATCGGGGTGGAAGCGAGGTTCTCGATGCGGAAATTGCTCTCGCGGTATTTCTCGAACACCTCGGGATAGCGGGCCACAAGTTTTTCCTCCGACAGCGGTTCACATTTCAACGAACCTGGATAAGTGTAGCTGACCAGCACCGACTGCTCAGTGATGGAACCAGGGTTGCTCTCCGTGTCGATGCGCAGCGGAAGGAGGGATGAGGCATCGAAGATGAAATCCTTCTCAAGGACGGTGACACCGTTGACCTCCATGACCGACTCAAGGGTAATGGCCTTGACGCCGTTGAATGTCTTGCCTGTGACGAGCTTGAGGGTATAGCGGTCATCGGCCTGCATGCGCTCTATCTCACCGGCTATGTACTGGGGAAAGAGGTCGGCAAACTGAGCCGAAGCCTGCACCCCGAGCGAGTTGCCGCGTGGCATGAAGGGGATGGAGTCCCACGCGAGATGATACTCCTGCAGACGGTTGTCGCGATAACGGTAATGGTTGCCGTCAAAGTAGGCCGAGAAACCGGTCACCTCACCCGAGGGGGTGTGCAGGTTCCAGTCCACGAGGTACGAGCATGGCGAGTATGAATCAGACGGAGTAGCGGAGCCGGCCATGGCAAGTTCATACACCACATCGGTGTCGCTCTGAGGAAGCGACACACTGAACCGGGCGTCGGCGCTGAAACATTCCAGATTTTTCAGCCTCGACACTATGTCAGCGATCCCCTGAGCACTCAAGCTCAAGGGATATAACGCTGCTAACACCATTAACAATCTTGCTGTCCCTTTCATAAACAATAGTTGACGTACAGAAATAAAACAATATGGGATGTGAAATGTTCACTCCCGGGACAAACAGCTGCCTGGTGGGGGTGAATGTAAAAATCAGTCGGTGAAGAGATGGCTCACGGCCAGACGGAAGTCGTTGAACATTGAGGCCATCGGAGTGATGATGGGCACGAAACTGCGTACCTCACGCGGGGTGTAGACGTTGAGCGAATGGTGGTGACAACTGATGTCGAGACGCTTCTCTATCTCGAGAGGTTCGCCGTCGAGGTGCGCCATGCCGGGATTTTCGCGCTCAATCACTATGTTGGAGGTGCGGAATGTGTTTATGAGCATGTTGCGTTCTATCATGCCGGTCATCATGTCGACTCCCACGAGAGCCGTTGACAGGGTGTTGCCTGCATGGATGATAGTGACGTCGAGAAGTCCGTCGTCAATGGAGGCATGGGGAGCGATGTAGGCATTGTTGCCATACTGCGATGCGTTACACACGGCCACGAGGAAAGCACGCTCGGTGACCACACGTCCGTTGGCGCTTATGGTGTAAAGCTCGGGGGTGTAATTGGCATAAGTCTCGAATGTGCTCTGGAGATAAGTGAACTTTCCGCGTGTCTTTTTGCGTGCGAACGCCGCACTGACAGCCGCGTCAAAACCGACACCGAATGTGCAGAAAAATTTGCGGTTATTGACGGTGGCATAGTCGATGGCCATCGGATGATTCTCGGTAATCACCTTGAGCCCCTCGCGCAGGTCGACCGGAATGCCCAGATGGCGGGCAAGTCCGTTGCCGGAACCGCATGGAAGGATACCGAGGATAGTCCGGGTGCCACAGAGCGCCGCCGCAGTCTCATTGATAGTGCCGTCGCCACCTGCTGCAAGCACTGCGTCGAAGCCAAGGGCAACGGCTTCGGAAGCCAGGCGGGTCGCATCACCGTGACACTGCGTGTAGGTCACTTCCGTCTCCCACCCCAGTGGGGCCAATGATTCATCTACAAGACGGTCGAGCCCGGCCTTGCTGCGGGTGCCGGAAATGGGATTGATGATGAGACGTGCTTTCATTCCTTTATATTAAGGTGATGGAAGTGTTGGCTACTGTGAAATATAGACTTATGGGTGTCAGATGGTGATCCTGCGGGTAGATGACCCGACTTTGAGGATGTAGATACCCTTGGCCGACATCTGGAGGCGATGGGTGCCCGGAGGGAGTGTCTCCTGCGATATGAGCTGGCCCAGGATTGTGAACACCTTTACCGATACCGTTTTGGAGCATGCCACATAGAGATAGCCGTCCTTGACAACCACGTCGACAGGATCGCCCTCGGCCCTCTGCTCGGTGAAGAGCTGGCCGGGCACCTCGACAACTTCCCAGCGCGCAACGGCGGCTGAGGCTGCCAGGGAAACGAGGATGAGCAATATGGCTATGAATCTACGCATCTGAAGAGAAGGGCATAGTGGTTAACATGCCGGGATTACTGCGAGGCATGCTTCCGGGGATATCTTTTTGCAAAATTAATAAAAATTTTTCACTCTGCTAACCGGATAGCATTTTTTTGCCTCTCTCCCACTCCGTGAGACGCCGGCAAAATGGAGAAGTAAAAGCTCCCGGTGACAGATTGGACCGGGAGCTTAGTGAATCAGTAAGTGTGTTTTTATATAGTATGTAGTGTCAGAAATCAATACATAGGTGTAAACGGCTCGGTCTTGAAGAGTTTGGAGGTGACATCGCCGAGGTAGTCGGACGATTTAGCCACATCGAGCTTCATCACCGATGCGCCGGGACGGAGGTCGCACTTGTTGAGATCGACATAGAAGATACCGGGGTTGGTGACCACATCGAAGTAGTAGCGACGGTCGCGGATGTTGGAGAATGAACGCCACTGGGTAGATGAAACATTACCCTCACCCTCGACTGTATACTCATAGGGAACAGAGACATTGAAGAGGACTGTTCGTATGATAGATAGTCCGAGGTCGGCATCACCAGTCTTCCGGACATTGTTGACGAAGAAGGAGGCGCGTACAAAACGGTCGGGACTGCTCACAGTGCCCGGGAGAGTATGTGTACCACCCTTGTTTACCCAATAGTTATTAATGGCGGTGATTTCCGGGAAAGTGGGGTCATTGGTGAGTACCTGTATGTCCTGGCCCTGATAGATGCGGATTACACCATGGTCAAACTCCACGATGGCCGAACGGCCCTGTGCGTCGGTGATGCCCCAGTGGAGCGCTGACACCGTGCCGCCGTCAAAAGTGGCGCCTGAGATATTGAAATCATGTTTCGACAGCAAGGCCACAGCCTCGGGAGTGTCGGCACAGAGATCGAGAATCCACGCCGGGAACATGGCAAGCGACATTGGGGGACGTGAGAGGGTGGAATCGTTGTCATAGACAGTGCCCTTGCAGAACAGACCGTTGACCACGAGCCCTTTCTCATTCATGCCTTCGGTGACGCCACCGTCATAACCCACGGCATAGACGGCGCCATATTTCGAGGTCCACTCCACGGAACCGGGCTGGGTGTTGCCAACCTTTTTCATGCCACGCGGATAGACATATATATTGGTAGGGATAGGAGTCTTCCAGTCAAGCGAGCGCCCGACGATGCGGAGGTCATCCTCTCCCACATATAGTACACGCGAACATCCCTGGGCACGACCTGCGCCCGCGAGGGCGAGAACGGCCATAGCTGCTATTGCGAAAATCTTTGATTTCATAACGTTGAAGTTGAAATTGAGTTACGTAATGTAAACACGCGGAGACACCCCATGGTTCGTGGCGCAGAAAGATTATTCACACACATGACGATATCCCGGAAAAACGAGGAGGCGAGGACAGTTCGTATAGAAACTGTCCCCGCCTCCTTATGGGGGGTAAAGTGGAGAATTATCTGCTATTACTTAGCAGTCCATGTGAGATTCCAGATGGCCACACGGTCCTTGTTGGAAGCCAATGCAGAGGGTGAGTCATTGAGGATTTCAATGACGAAGTCGCCGGCTACGTTGAAAGCGTGGCTGTATTCATACTTCTGGAGCTTTGTCATGCCGTTGTTTTCAAGTGTGTCGGATGCAACTACAGCACCGTTCTGCTTGATGTTGATGGTGAGCTTACACTTGGTGTCAGCGAAGGGCTGGCAATAGTCGAACGAGAGTGTGCCGATGCCACCTGAAATCGAGGGAGACACGAGTGTGCCGACCTTGCCTGTATTGCCGTTGAGGCAAACCGCAAACACAGAGGAGTCACCGAACACAGTGAATACCGGACTGGCATCGGCATCACCACCCTGAAGGAGCTGCGCGTTGGTTGCCACCCAGCCGTTGGCGGAGGTCATAGTGTTGTAGTAGCCGCTTGCCACACCGTTGTTCATAGTGTTGAAGTCGGGAGTGTTGCCGGTAGGATCAGGAGTGGGAGTCGGATCAGGATCGGGAGTTTCGTTACCTGAGCCGTCAAGGCTGAACCAAGAGGTGTTCTTAAGACCGGGACCGCCGCAATACTTCATCACGTCGCCCTTGAGCACCACATGCTTGCCGAGGTTACCGGGGTTGGCCGAGAGGTTGAGGCCCGAGCGCACACCGGGAGCGTTGGCTTCGGTGGGGAGCTGGATACCAATACACTGGTTGTAGTCGGTGCAGTCAGCTGTAGGAGCGATGACAATATTTGTGGTTGCAGCATCGGTAAGACCGAATACGGTGCCTGAAAGGACTGTCGATGATCCGCCGGTGGGCATTGAACCTACGATGTAGCCTTCAACGTACACACCTGAACCGCCGTCGGGCGACACTGTGGTGGAGGTGGGGTTGAGAGCGATAACCTGGCTTACTGCAAACGGATTTGACTCTGAGCCGTCACCGTTGCCTGCAGGAGGCGTGGGAGGATTGACAGGTTCGTTGCCGGAGCCTTCACCGAGTTTGTACCAAGAGGTGTTCTTAAGACCGGGGCCACCGCAATACTTCATCACGTCACCCTTGAGCTCTACCTGACGGCCGAGGTTGCCGGGATTGTCGGAAAGGTTGAGGCCTGAGCGCACACCGGGAGCGTTGGCTTCGGTGGGGAGCTGAACGCCGACACACTGGGTGTAGTCGGTGCAGTCAGGGGTTGGAGCAATCACGATGTTGGTGACAGCAGCGTCGGTCAGGCCGAACGAGGTGCCTGAAAGGACTGTTGATGAACCGCCTGTAGGCATTGAGCCTACGATGTAACCCTTGACATAGATGCCGGCACCACCGTCGGGCGACACTGTGGTCGACGAGGGGTTCATGGCAACAATCTGTGTCACATTGAAGGGTTTCTCCTCGGTGCCTTCGCCGGCAGGAATCTCACCGTCCTCATCAGCGGGGACATCAACACCATCAATGCGGAAATCAGATGCGCGACCTGAATTGCCTGTGATGCCGTAGGTGTCGAGATACATGGCGAGGTTACCCTTAAGCCAGATCTGCTTGCCGTAGTTGGAAGGATTATCGACGAGGTTGCCATACTGGCGGAGCTTTGAATCCTGCGGGAGCGCGATGACGATACACTTGGTGTAGTCCTTGCATGACGCATCCTGTGCGATGACGAGGGTATTGTCAAGCGTAGGAGTGGATGTGAATTCGATATCTTCGTTCTTTGTAACGGAGGTAACGCCGGGAGCCACTGCGCCGACAATATAGCCGGTGGTCCATACAGATGTGGCTGTGCCGCCGCCTGCCTCAACCGAGATAGCCTGGTCGACGGTGTAGGGGTTATCCTCGCCGCCGGGGCCGATGGTCGGGTTGCCGAAGTTCATGCAGCCGTTGACGTCGATAAGAAGGAGCTGCCATGCGTTGTTGAAGTAGCTGAGGATGCCGACCACGTCACCGTTACCCTCGGGAAGAGTAGTGGCATAGAAGTTGGAGTAACCGCTTGTGCGCACAACCATGGAGTTGCCGTCCTCAAGGATGAGGTTCTGGCTCTTGGATTCCTGATAGGCTGCGAAAGTGTCGGTGCCTCCGTTCTCGAAGCGACAGTTGTTGAAACGCACGAGCTGGCTCTGCCATTTCTGGAGGGTGGCTGCACCCCCGCCGGTGATTTCATTGTAGGTAGTGACGATGGTGTCGCAATGGGCGAGATTGGGGAGACCGTTCATCTGCACGTGCTGCTCGAAGAGCTGGTAAGGCATGAATGTGGTCTGCGCGCCATAAGTAGGTGAATCCTCGGGAGCGCCAAGCTGCTGGAGACCGCTGTATTTACCGATGGTGATGTCGGTAACATCGACCACGAGCTCCTGTCCGCGACGGTACTTGTTGTTCATCGAGTTGGCGTTGATTGACATGGCCAACGCGCCGGTCTCGTCCTGGATGACGAGCGACTTATAGATGTTGCCTGATGCATCAGATGAAATCACGGTACCTTTCACGAGGATGCGGCGACCGTCGGAAGCCTCTCCAATGGTGGTGTAGTAATTAGCATCATCACTCCAATAGGTGGTCTTCACCTCATTGATGGTCATGAGCTGATAGTGCTCAGTGTCGGCCAGCCATGAGGACTCGGGAGTCACAAGGGAGGGATCGTCAAAGTCATCCTGACAGGATGTCAGAGACAAGGCCCCCATGAACAACAGGCTGAGATATGTTTTTAAATTTCTCATATAAGCGAAATTTTTATAGTCGTAATTTTAATAATCTTTATTTCTTGACTGTAACGTTCTTGAGTTCCCAAGTTCCGGCCTTGGCAGCGGTAGAGGTGTAGTGGAAACCGATCTGCACTTTCTTGCCGCAGAATGCCGAGAGGTCGATGTCGCCGGTGGCAACGAATGACCATCCCAAGGCAGAGGGATAGGTGGGAATAGTGAGGGTAGTCCATGCTGACGCCCCTTCCTCACGGATATTCACCGTGGCCTGGGTCTTGGCGGTCTCAAGGTCAGCGAAGAAATTGAGAGCCTGATCGAAATTGAGTTTTGCCGAGGTGAGGGCGCTCAGGTCAATGACCGGAGAAATGAGCCATGAATCAGAATCGTAGTTCGCATCAGCTGCGTAACCGGTGGCCACCATGCCGTAGCTTGAGCTGAATTTCCAGATGTCGGAAATCTCGGCGGGAACGGTGACGTTCTCAATGGTGAACGCGCCCTGGCTGCTGCCGAAGGTTTCGGAGAACACCACGTCGCCGGTGGGCTCGTCGGGAGGAGTCACGGGGGTGTCGGTTCCGGTGGGTTTAACCACGAAGTTCTTCACTTCCCATGTTCCGGCCTTGGCAGCGGTGGATGTGTAGTGGAAACCGATCTGTACCTTCTTGCCTGCGAATGCCGAGATGTTGATGTCGCCTGAACCGACGATGTCCCATGACATTGAAGCGGGATAAGCAGGGATGGTGAGGGTGGTCCACTGGGAGGCTCCCTCTTCACGGATGTTGATTGTGGCCTGGGTCTTGGCGGTGTTGATGTCAGAGAAGAAGTTGACAGCCTGGTCAAATGAGATGTAGGCTGAGGTCTGTCCGGCAAGGTCAATCACAGGTGACACAAGCCATGAATCGGTGTCGTAGTTCTCCTTTGTAGTGCTTGAATAACCGGTAGCAATCATGTAGCCGTATTTGGAGTCATGCTTCCAGATTTCTGACATCTCAGAGGGGAGGTTGACATTGTCGATTGTGAACTGGCCGATTCCATCCTTGAATGACTCGGAGAAGATGTTGTCAGCGGGGGTGTCAGGAGTCGAGGGAGTGCCGTCGAAGTCGAGGCAACCGCTCTCGGGATCCATGAATGTGAGCTGCCATGTGCCGTTGAAGTAACCGAGGATGGCTACAACAGTGCCTGTACCGGCCGGGAGAATGTCGGACGAGAATGTGGACTTGTTGCTTGTGCGGGCAATGATGGTGTTACCTTCGGCATCCTTGATCGTGCGGTTAGTGGAACCGGTCTGGCCGGGCGCGTCGCACCACTGCTGAACGCCACCACCCTCGAAGGTTACATTCTCGATTTTCACAAGCTGGTTCTGCCATTCCTGGAGTTTCGGAGTGTTTCCTACCCATGAGTTGAGCTCGGAGATAGTCACAGTGTAGGCTTCCACCTTTGATGGTTCGGGGAGACCGTTGAGCTGTGCGCGTGCAGAGAGATCTGCTGGTTCCATACCGCCGATTGTGCCGTTGTAAGGCGTGCCAATCTGCATCACACCTCCATAAGAACCCACGAGGAGACCTGTGACGTTGATGCGGAGTTCCTGACCGTACTGATAGCTCTCATAAAGGTCATATCCGTGGACGCGGATGTTGAGCGCACCGCTTTCGTCACGGAGGAAGATCTGCTGATAGACGTTGCCGTCCTCGTCGGAGGATATGATGCGTCCGCCGAGAATGATGCTGTCACCGTTCTGGTTGACAGGGATGGTCATGAAGGAATTATCGGAGGTCACGCTCCAGAACATTTCCTTGAATTCAGTGATGGCTGTGTTGACCTCGATGGTAGCTTCGGGGACAATGACCGGGGGACGGTCGAAATCATCGTCGCAGCTCACCATACCGGCAGCCGTGGCGGCTACCACCAAGCCAAAGGCATATTTGTGTAGTTTCATCTGTTTCTGAGTTTTGAAATTTGGTTTAACTTAGAATCTAATACCCACATTGAGATATACCTTGATGCCCTGGGCATAGAAGTATTTGTTGGGGTACTTGGTGGAGTCATAGTTAGTGTAGTCGAAGCGGCCCTGCTGGTAAGCGTAGGTCTGAATGTTGCGGTTGTTGAGAATGTTGTCGACATTCAGGTTGAAGTTCATCGAAATCTTACGGTTGATGTAGACGAGCTTGCCGATAGAAGCGTTGAGCACGAAAGCGTCACGCAGCTTGTCCTGGCTTGCGAGCTCGGCCATCTTGGCTTCGAGGATATCGTAGGAAGGATATTTTTCCCAAAGCTGGGGAAGAGCTTCGTGGTGGATCGGCGAAAGGTTCACATAAGCGTCGCCCATCCATGATGCGTTGACATTGAAGAACCATGACTTGGGAGCTGCCCAGTCGATGCCGATGTTGACAGCGGTCTGGGGAGTGCCACCCACATAGAAGTTCTTGAGGTAAACCACCTGTGTGGTGTCGGGACGCATGCCGTTTTCGTATGAACGAGTGCCTTTCGGACGGTTCTTGTACTGATAACGTGCGAATGTGGCTGCCGCGCTTACGGTCACCGAGGGGGTAATCTTGAAGGCTGCGCCGATTTCCACACCTTTGTAGCGGGTATGGACACCTTTGAGCACGTAGTTCATAAATGTGGAGTACTGGTCGTCATAGAAAGAGGTACGTTCAGTCTGATCATACATTTCTGTCCAGAAACCGGTGATGGCGCCACGGAAACGGCGGTAGTTCCATGAATAAGAGATGTCGCCTGAGAGGATACGTTCGGGGGTCAGACCGTCGATAGCGGTGTCCTTGATGCGGGGTGAGATGTAGGCATACTCGAAGAGGGGTGCCACAGTCTCGTAACCGGCATGTGCGGAGATGAAGTTACGGCCATTGATTTTGTAAGTGGCACCAGCCTTGAGAGCTCCGGTGTCGAAACGGTGGGTCTCACCCTTGCCGTAAGAGTTCTGGGGAGCACGACCATTCTGCATCTTGCCATCACGCTGGAACTGGGTGTAGCCGATCTTCAGGCCGTAGTTGATATCCCACTGCGGGAGAGTGATGATGTTCTGCAACCAAGCTGTACCCTGCACGGCATTGATGTAGTAGTCGTAACCGAAGGTGTCACCCTTGCCAACGTGGCGGCTCGGATCGAGAAGGTTGTTCTGGAGCATGTCGGGGTTGTCGGGGAAGTCGCGCTCGCTGTACTGGTCGATATCAAGCCAGTATTCACCACCCAGCAGGTCGCGGATGGTCTTATAATAATGTGCGCGTGTGTAGTTGACTGAAACACCTGCCTGGAGGGTCATGTAGTCGTTGAGACGGTGGTCAAGCACAGAGTTGAACACAAAGTTGAGCTGGTTGCTGTGACGGTTCTCAAGGATGTAGCTTGAAGAGTGGTTGTCAGGACGACCGCCGCGGCCATTGATGCTGTTGAGGTAGTTGGCCTGATAGAGCTCGTCCCACTTGATCTGACGATAGCTTTCGTCATGTTTCCACAAATCGGTGTAAAGGTCGAAGGCAGCCTCATTGTCAGCATAGTAGCTGGGGAGGTAGCGATAGTAGTCAGGACGCGGGTCGGGAGCGTTGTACCAGTTGAGTGCCGAGGTTGAGTAGTTGACCGAACGGAAGGCAAAACCTGTGTTGATGGTAGTGCCTTTTTTGGGTGTCCAGAGCCAGTTGAGGACTGCTGTGGGGTCAAAAGTCTCAACGATTTTCGCAGAACGCTTCTTGCCGTCCTGATAACCCCAGTTGGGGTTGTAGAGATTGTTGTCGGCAAGTTCGTAAGCCTCAAGGTAAGTGGCCGAATTGGTGGCACGCTGTGTGGGTGCGCCCCAAAGGGTGAGGTTAAGAGAATGCTGTGAATTGAACACTTTCTGAATCGAAGCGAAGAGACCGAATGAGTTGTAGAATGTACCGTCGATGATACCTTCCTTGGCATAACGGCCTATAGCCGAGAATGAGAAAGCCCAACCGCTCTTGCTGAGGCCTGTGGAATAAGAGGCCATTGCGCGGAGCATGTAGTTGGAATTGGTGTAACCTACCGAACCGTTGAAACCGGGAGCGTAGTTTGCAGCCTCGGTGTTGATATTGGTGGCGCCACCTATGTCACCGAATCCGAATGTTGCGGCACCGAGACCAAGAGCAGTTGTCTTGTCACGGAAAGCGCGGCTCATACCACCGAGGGTGGAATAGTTGAAGCGGCCGCGGGCAAGGTCGTTGAAACTGATGCCGTTGACATAGGTCTGCGAATACTTTGAGTCGTAGCCGCGGATGCGGAAACGCATTGGCTGGAAATCATAGCTTGCAGCATTGTAATAAACGTCATCGCTGGCGCCTGTCAGAGCAGCGATTGACTGAGCGTTGCCCTCCTCATCATCAAGGATTGCCTGGTCGAAGAAAAGGTCGTTCTGTTCCTCGTAGAAGACATCGTTAAGATTAGAGCTGAGCATTTTCAGTACTCCCAGATTATCAACCATACCATTGGCGATAACCACCGGGACAGTGATGTCATTGTAGCCGTAAGCCACAATAGTGAGGAGGTCATCCCCTGCTTTTGCATTGGATATCTGGAAATTACCTGCGGGGTCGGTGGTGACGGTGAGTCCCTGATTGTCAAGGATTACACTGGCACCTCTCACGGGTGCTCCTGTGTTGGAGTCGACCACAGTACCGGCTACGCCTGTTTTTTGGGCAAATGACGGCAATGTGACCGCCAAAAGCAGTAGCAGAAACAGTTTTAGTCTCATAAAGAATTTTTGTAGAATTGTGAATGGTCTATAATGTTTGTTCAGAAAAGGTAATCTTGCAGGGTCAAATCAATCCGCGAAGCTTGAGATACTCCTTGATGAGAGCCACATTGTCGGGCATTGCGAGGATGGAGCTGTCGATGGTAAGGTCATAGCTTTTCGCATCGCCCCACACCTTGTCGGTGAAGAAATTGTAATAATCCGCACGCCATTTGTTGGTCTTTTTGGCGAGCGAGGCAGCCTTGTCGGCATCAATGGCGTCATTGCGGCTGGTGATGCGGCGCACACACTCCTCAATGGGGGCATGCACGAAGATGTTGACGCAGCGGGGATGATGACGCAGGATATAGTCGGCGGTACGCCCCACGACTACGAATGATTTCTCACGGGCAGTCTGAAGGAGGAACTCGCTTATCGACTTATAAAGGCCGTCGTCGGAGATGGAGGATGCACCGGTGTAATAGCACATCGGGGTGACACCCATAGAAAATGAGAAGAGCCCTTGGAGGAAGGTGGGGAAACGCTCATCCTTCTCCTCGAAATACTCGGGGTTGACACCGGCGAGTTTGGCCGACTCGACAAGGAGCTCCTTGTCATAATATTCTATACCCAATGCGTCGGCAAGTGCTTTGCCGAGCTCGCGGCCACCGCTGCCGAACTGGCGCCCCACTGTGATGACAAAGGGCTGCTTTTGGTCATTGATCATATCACGCGGGGATTATTTGCGTTCCTTGATAAGGAAAATCTCGGTGGGGAAGTGGTCAGAATAGCCGTCGAGCCATGATCCGCCTGAATATGTGCGGAGTGGATAGCCCTGGCGTGTGCCTTTGGTGTCGAAAAGGAAATCAAAGTTATTGACCTGACACTTCCAGTACTGGAGAGGAGCATTGTTCTGCTTCAGGAGTGTGCCTGAGATGATGATCTGGTCAAAGAGGTTCCACTGTCCCTTGTAAGCAAGTGTACCGATGCCCTTGTCGAGCATAGACCACCAAGGATTGTAGAAACCGTGGGGTGCAACACCCTTCATCTCCTTCTTGGCTCCGAGCGACAAAGCGCATGAGCGGTCCTGAGGATCATCATTGAGGTCACCCATTATAATCACACCCTGGTTGGGACGGATGGCCCAAAGGGAATCGGCGATGTGCTTGCTGAGGTCGGCAGCGGCTTCGCGGAGATAGCTTGAACGCTCCTGTCCGCCGAGACGAGAGGGCCAGTGGTTGACGATGACACTGACGGTGTCGCCGCCGAGAACTCCGGTGACACACATCTGGTCACGTGTGCGGAACGATTCGTAGCCGGGGATGAAAAGGGTATGGTTGGTGACATCAACAACCTTGAAGAGGCGGGGATTGTAAAGCAGGCCCACATCGACACCACGACGGTCGGGGGAATCATGATGCACCACCTGAAGATGCCATTTACGGATGGCTTCGGCACGCACGAGGTCGTCGAGCACGCTCTTGTTCTCGATTTCCGACACACCGATCACAGCCGGTCCCATAGGGGTGGTCTGGGTGGTCATCTTCGAAATACAATAGGCAAGATTGTTGATTTTGCTCCAATACTTCTCACTATTCCATTGGCGTGAACCTTCGGGTGAAAACTCAAGGTCATATTTGCCATTGTTGTTAATGGTGTCGAACAGGTTCTCAAGATTGTAGAAGGCTACACCGAAAACCATAAATTGCTTCTTGTCGTTTTGGGCTGACAAGTTGAACGCCATCAGCACTGCCAACAGCGGGAAAAGAAGGCATCTCTTCATAGACTGGAGTTTGAAAATTTTACTTGCAGTAACTTAGATTATGCTTCCTCAAAGAGCCTACGAGGGGCTATCTGAAAAGCGAATTTTTAACCGGTTTTTACCAAGAATTTAAGCCCTTGGCGACTCCCGGGGACAGACGAAACCGGCCCGAAAGCAGCTTTTAGGCTAATCACGGCGTAAAAATAGTAAAAATTTATCTATTACAACAATATTTCACAATATTTTTCCGTCAACGCACATAGATTTGCCTCCGGCCCACGTTGCGGCATGGACCGGAGGCATGAAATCAGCGAACGGGCATGGCTGCACTCTCAGTCATGCCACATTTAGATCAAAGGATAGCCGACACCTCTTTAAAGGCATAAGTGGCTGACTCGCCACCGGGGGTGACAAGGGTGAGGTGACCTGTCAGGGCCACGTCGGCGATACGAGCCATGATGTCACGGCCAGTCAGCGCATCATGGTAGGGATGGAACCCGTCACGACGCCATAACATGGAGAGATAAGACGCATGGAGGGCCTCTGCCCCACCCTGCGACAGGGTCGCCTTATCAATTTCAGAAAGTATCTCGGCCGCGAACTCCCTCACAAGCATACCGACATCGTAACGGCACCCGGTGAACTGGGTCATGGACACCGGATTGGGCGCATCTGAAAGGAATCGGCTCTGATTGACGTTTATACCTATGCCCGCCACCGAATAGTCGATGCGGCGTCCCACGATGGCATGCTCGATGAGTATGCCACATATTTTACCGTCGCCGACATAGATGTCATTAGGCCATTTGACAGCTACTTCCGGCACAGCAGGAAGATAGCGGCGGAGCACTCTGACGATGCCCACAGAGACTGCCTCGGAGATGATGAACTGAGCCGCCGGCTCCACACCCTCAGGGCGCAGCAGTATGGACATGGTGATATTCTCGCCTGGAGCCGACTCCCAGGAGTTGCCCCTCTGTCCGCGGCCTGCAGTCTGGGCATAGGCTGTCACCACAGTGCCATGGCCACATCCCGACGCGATGGCCGACAGATGACTATTGGTGGAGAGGGCCTCGTCAAGTCTGATTATCTCCATCGACATCAGCCTACTGTGAGACGACGAGCACCGTCGGGGAGCACATCAATCTTGACGCGCACTGTATCATCGGGAAGGATATCATCAATGCGGTCAGGCCACTCGATGAGGCAAAGCGCACCGGAATCGAGATAGTCCTCCACACCGATATCAAAAGCCTGTTCGAGTGACTCGATACGGTAGAGGTCGAAATGATAGATTAGCTCTGCGGTAGTATCGGAACGGTACTCGTTGATAATCGAGAAGGTCGGTGAACCTGTGGGGTCCTCCTCTACTCCGAGTGCACGGCAGAGGGCATTGATGAATGTGGTTTTGCCTGCCCCCATCTCACCTTCGAAGGTGTAGACGGTCTCGTCGCCCATAAGTTCAAGGAATTGGCGGGCGGCTGCATCCAGGTCGGCAGTGGTAGGGATGAGTATCTCTTTCATAATCGGAATTTATTTGGCTGTGAGCGTTATGATGGGCACAAGCATCTCCTCAAGCGAGATGCCTCCATGCTGGAAAGTGCCGTCATAGTACTGCACATAATAATTATAATTGTTGGGATATGCGAAAAAGTCGCGGTCAGTGGCAAATATATAGGTGGAGGAGACGTTAGGCGAGGGCAATCCGAAACGCCCCGGCTGCTTTATCTCGTAGACCTGTTTGGGATTATAGGCAAGATTTTTGCCTATCTTGTAACGGAGATTGGTGTTGGTGTTCTTGTCTCCCACCACTTTTACCGGGTTGTCGACACGGACGGTACCGTGGTCGGTGGTGAGGATAATCTTGTAACCTTTCTCTGCTATGCGCCTGAAGATGTCGAGCGCCGAAGAGTGGCGGAACCACGACTCGGAGAGTGAACGGTAAGCAGCATTTGACGATGCGAGCTCACGTATCATCTTCGACTCGGTGCGGGCATGCGACAGCATGTCGATGAAATTGAATACTATGACATTGAGGTCGTTGGATAGGAGGTTGGAAAATTCGCGCAGCAATTTGTCGCCGGCCACGGAGTCATTGATCTTATTATAAGAGAATTTGCATTTACGCCTGAAACGGTCAAACTGAGTGGCAATCAGCGGGGACTCATTGAGGTTTTTCCCTTCGGGGGAATCCTCGTCGACCCAGAGGTCGGGAAACATCCTGGCTATCTCAAGCGGCATAAGACCCGAGAAGATGGCATTGCGGGCATACTGGGTAGCGGTGGGGAGGATGGAGCAGTAAAGTTCCTCCCGGAATGTGAAGGAATCAGCCAGAAGAGGCTTTATCGCCGCCCACTGGTCAAGACGGAAATTATCTATCAGAATGAAAAACACCTTTTCACCGGCATCGAGCATCGGGAAGAGACGCGACTTGAATATGTCGGGCGACATGAGTGGACGGTCGGCCGATGGACCGGTCACCCAACCCTCATAACGCTTCTTGACAAATTTGGCAAAAGTGGAGTTGGCCTCGTTCTTCTGCATGGCCAGGAGCTCGTCCATGCTTGTGCCGGCTTCGGAAAGCTGCATCTCCCAGTGTACGAGCAGACGATATAGCTCCATCCAGTCATCCATGCTCGAGGCATCGTTGATGAGAGTGGAGATGCGTGAGAACTCCTGACGGTAGTCGCTGCTGGCCTGCGACGAGACAAGCTGCTCGGAGTGGAGGTTTTTCTTTATCGAGAGAAGAATCTGGTTGGGGTTGACCGGCTTTATCAGATAGTCGGCAATCTTGTTCCCGACAGCCTGGTCCATAATGTTCTCCTCTTCACTTTTTGTAATCATGATGACCGGGATATGGGGCACCACGAGCTTGATGCGCTGCAACGTCTCCAGACCGGTGAGTCCGGGCATGTTCTCGTCAAGGATTATCAGGTCGAAGTTCTCCTCGTCGACCAAAGCCAGGGCATCGGCACCGCTGCATGCGGTGACCACATCGTAGCCTTTGCCTTTGAGGAAAAGTATATGGGGTTTCAGGAGGTCGATTTCATCATCGGCCCAAAGTATCTTTGCCATGGAGGATATCGAGGGTTTGTTTGGTTATCTATTCTTCATCATCACCTTCGCTGCCTATCGGGTAGTCAGGCAAGGAGGGAGTGACAGGTGCAACAGGGACTGCCGGGGTCTCAGGCACAACCGGGGTTGCGGGAGTGACAGGCGGTGCGACCGGTGTGACAGGTTCGGGCTCGATGGTCACAGGCTTCGCCTCCGGAGGAGCAGTCATGGGTGTCTCCACCTGCGGAACATCGGGCATAGGCGTGATGGAATCGGTCGCTGCAGGAGCCATTGGTATTTCAACCTCCGGCTCAACCACGGCACCATCATCAGCCGCCCCGCCGAGAGGAGCTTCATCGGAAGGATACATCTCCTCGGCAGAGGGGTATTCGTCAGGAGGCAGTACCGCCTCATGGGTCTCACGGATGGTCTCCTCACCTATGAAACGGAAATAGTCGTCAAACGAGCCGCCACCCTGAAGGAGCTTGTCGAAATTAGACTTGCTTATCATCACCGGGCGCACCTGGGCCGGAAGCGAGAACGAGGCATCCTGCGCGAGGAGCGAGCGATAATGATTGAGCTCGGCCTCATTGGCGAATCCTTTCACGAGCAACAGGCCGAGACGTCCGAAGTTCATCATCTCAAGGTCGAAATCGCGCACCACGTATGTCGAGAAGTTGTGGCGGGCCACCTCAAAAAGAAGCTGGTTGGGTGCTATCTCGTCAGTGGCGAAGAGCAACACCAGATAGTGAGGCTCGTCGGGGGCAACGGTGAACTCGATCTCCTCCATCTCACCGGCCAAAGCCGTGGAATCGTTGGTGAGGCGTATGTCCCACATCATACTGCGGGTATTTGACCCTCCGCTATGCAGCTTACGTCCCTGGGCCATACCTTTGAGGTAGGCTGAGGCAAGCGGGGTGATGTCGGTATCGGGATAACGTTCCAGGAGTTCTTTGAGCGTGGCGTTGAACTCGTCGGGCTTCTCTTCGGTCACGTAAGCCAGCGCATGGAGGAACATGAATTTCGGCATCAGCGGAGAGAGAGGGTAGTCGGCCGACATGCGGGAATACGCATCATGCACGGCAGAATTCCTGTCGTTGAGGTAGGCGTCATAGGCCTGCTCATACAATGCCTCCTGTCGCTGCTCCATAGCCCGCAGGTTCTCTATGTAGGCCGGGTCGCGCATGGCTTTGGCATATTTTGAATCGGGGAATTCAGCCAGAATCAGGCTACGATACTTCTCAGCAAGTTCCGGGCGGCCGCGACGCATATTCATGAGATACTCGTTATAATATATGTCGAGACGGTACACATTGTCGGGGTAGCGCGACATGAGTCGCTCCCACTCTCCGTCGGCGGCGTCAAAATCATCAAGTTTATCCTTGAGTATCAGGCCGGTGTTGTAGAGTCCGTCCTGAATCACCTCATTCGCGGTGTTGCGTTCAATGTCAGTCTTCGGTATCTGTTTTAGATAGTACTCCGGATAATGCGGATCATTCTCGCGCTCCCGGGCTTCCTTGTCCTCCTTCTCATCAGGCGTCAGTGCCTCGGAGTCATCCTCCGGAGCCTCGGCCTCATCCTCGCTATCCTCACCGAAATCGGCCACATTGAAGGAAGCCTTGTTGCGTCTGCGCCAGTCATCCTCCAGCTTTCGTGAACCCCACCTTTTCTGGAAATCGGTGCGGCCGGCATTTCGGGTGGCCGTGTTGTAGAAATACCATGACTTATCGGTGTTGAGGGTGAACTGATTAGGCGTGGAGGCATTGTCGGTCTTGAGATTGCTGCCCAGAGCTTCCTGCTGCGCAAGATACTCCTCACGCCGGGCGGCCTCCGCCTCCTCTTTCTCCTTTTTCTTAAGTTCCGCGATGATTTTCTCCACAACTGCCAACTGCTGCTCCTCGGGCATGGCCGATAGGCGCAGCAACGAGTCATTCAGAGTGACGTTCTGGGAATATACGGCAAGCTCGTCGAGCACATCGGAGCGTCGTTTGAGCCTCGGATAGTCAGGATAAGTGTCAGGGAGGAGCGGGACAGCTTCGGCATAACATGGCTGCGCCAGGTCGTAGCGATGGCGTTCGAAATAGAGCCCACCGAGGGTTATCTGCGATATGGCTTTCTCGATTCCGTTGCGCACGGAGTTCTTGGCGGCGAGCTCGTAATTGGCTATGGCGTTGAGGGTGTCGCGGCGCGAAAGGTAGAGGTTACCTATGGCATAATATATCTGGTCAAGATACTCCTTGTTGCGGTCATAACGCGTCATTCGCTTCAATGCCTTCACTTCGGGCTCGATGTTAGCACCGCTATAGACCTCGCTCTGCTTGATACGCGCATTGAACTTGGTGCGGTAATTGGCCGACGACGAACTGCCGGCTTTCTTATAAGCCTTATAGGCTGCCTCCTTGTCGCCAACCGCCGTATAAAGCTGTCCGAGGAGAAAATTAAGACGCGTCTTTTGCGATCCTGACGAATACTTAAGAGCCTCCGTCAGCATCGGGATAGCCTTGTTATCGTCATGCGAACGCACATAATAATCCGCATAAGTGAAATAATATAGCCCACGCAATGTGCGCGAGTCAAGCGACTCCTCCTTTATGCGCGTCAATATGTTCTCCGCCTCAAAGAGCCAGTCGAGCGCACAGTAACAGCGTGCCTGCCATAGTTTTGCCTCAGTGACCGTGGCCGGAAGCCAGGAGAAATGTTTGGCCACGTAATAGAATGTCGAGGCAGCCCCGAGAAAATCACCGTTGAAGTACTGGCTGCGCCCCATCATCATCCAGGCATTATGCAGAAACGGATTATATTCATCACGCTTAAGCCACTTTTTATATTCCGGATCATTGCTGTGGCCCGGTTTACGGCGCGGACGTTTCTTGATGCTGTGGAGCTGTATGGCCTTCTGGGCTTTCTCTATCGAGCGCGTGAACGACCCTGACGGCTGCGGTGCCTTCGGGTCGGAATAAGCCTCGGCGGGGTGCATGAGAACCTGCCCGGAATAGTCATCCTCATAGCCCGACTCCATTTCCTTAAGGGTCTCCTTAAAATGCTGGTCACCATTAAAATACACGTTGTAGCGCGTGATAAAAGCCTGATAATTTCGGGTAGCGGCCGTGTTTTTCTTAGGTGAACACGCAGTCAAGGCCGCAGCTAAAGCCACGACCGCCACAAACATGAGTCTCCCTACGCAGGAGAAATCAGAGAAAAAACCTCTGCGTGTCATCATCATATATAACGCTGATATGCCATGATTATTGCCACCCGGATAGGCATAAATCATCACCGACCCATCACCTTAGGCAAGGATTGCGGCAAGCGGTTAAAAAAATTTCGGAAGGGGATATAAAAAAAATTGTCCGCTGCTCCTTACCACAAGGAGCAACAGGACTAAAGCCAAAAAAGGCGTTTGTGATTCGATAGTTACTGAAAACTATTCATTTCCAATAATGTAGTGATTATATCATACTTACACTACACCATCGTATCACATCGTGCAAATCATCATCGCGACGTCTTACAGGATGTCGTTGCCTTTTATTCCTTAGTCCAAAAAAGAATTAATGCGTAAAATTTTATCAGTCCAAGGATTGCAACTACTGTGGTGTCTCTTTTCGGTACAAAAGTACTAACTATTTACAAGTTTCCAAAATTTATTACAATCGCTTAAGATTTTTTAATATTTTGACGTGAACTTTTAAAAAAAATCATTTCAGCTAATGCATTGGCATCAATCTTAAAGTTCACAATGATACGACACAGTTAGAATTTTGACATATTCTCTTACCATTATCTGTCTCTGACCCGATTGTCATGAGGTTAGAAAAATTTTATTAACTTTGCCAAATCAAAGCGACCTAGCTTAGACCGATACACAGTTTCAACATTTCACACACAATACCTCATGTAATCATAATCATCACGAATAAAAAACAACTATAATTAATCCAATTTATGAAGAAATTCACTAACAAGAGACTTTTTCTATTGGTACAGCTTTGCCTGTTGACCATAGCTACAAACGCGCAATACCATCTCGAGTGGGACGAGCATCAGTATTTAGGAATACCCGATCCACCCAACAATGGATATATAGCTCATGCAACCTGGAATGTCAACAATAACAACCTAACATTCCAAGAGGCAGATGAAGCAGGCGCTATAATCTACCCCAATCATTATTTTGAAGGAACTGCGATTGTGACTTGTAATTATCGATATGAGTACTATCGCAATGGGCGTCCTCAGACAGCAACCTCATCCGTGTCTTATTCAATTTCATTCAAGAGTGCAGAAGCGGTTCTTGATAAAACTGAATTATCAATGAGTATTGGACAATCCGAAACAATAAAAGGTTCATTCCCCGGCCTAAAAAGCATGCATGGAAGCCCGAAGATGACATGGGAGTCAAGTGACGACAACATAGTGACCGTCAGCGGTTCCGGCAGTATCGCAAATCCAACGGGAAAAATAAAAGCCGTTGGTTCTGGAGAGGCATACGTAACATTGGACCCCATAATAGGCCCACCTGTCTCTTGTATAGTAAATGTAGAATACATATCACCACGAAAAGCTGAACTTACTCCTAATCCATTAAATGTAACTGTCAACAAGACAAAAAGTCTTAAGATTTCATTTTCCCCAGAGGGCGCATCAGCAAAAAACATCACATGGGAATCCTCTAATACCAATATCGCAACAGTTTCAACTTCTGGCTTAGTAAAAGGCATTGCTGAAGGCAGAGCAACAATCACAGCCACTACTGACAATGGCGTCACAGCCACTGCTGAAGTTATAATACTTCCGCCCCCTACATCCGTCTCTCTACCATCGACCTTGACTATCCCCATAGGCTACTCCAAAACAATCGTTCCAACCGTATATCCGGCAGAATCCGAAACTACATTCAGATGGTCATCATCGGATACATCCGTCGCAACAGTATCATCCGGCACAATCAAAGGAAAGACGAAAGGTCATGCCACTATTACAGTCACCACAGAGAATGGCAAGACTGCAGAGTGTGAAGTCCGCATAGAACCAACACCCACAGAATTAGACTATCGCAACGCATCAAATAGAAGCAGCGCAATTGAATCATTGGTAAAACGTTCATTAAAAAACAAATAATATGAAAGTAAGTGTCAGAAATATATATCGCATCTTAACATGCATCTCCGTTTGTTTCATCATATCGTCATGCAGCGACGATGAACCTGAATACAACCCATCAGATGACAAAGTAGTAAACACTATTTTAAGCAAAGCCTGCACAGAATGGAACAGCTCAAAAGAGCAAATCCAAAAGCACATGAAGGGATACAGCCTTGTAGATTCAGATGAAAACTTTTTACAGTATTCCGATAAAAATGGAGCAATTACCGTTTCGTATGATTTTATTAATGATAGTTTACGAGCCACCGCGGCGATCGTCCCCAAGTTATCCGACAGCGACATCACTCCATACTTAGATGATTACGTCGACTTTGCTGAGTTGTCCTCGAAAAAAATATATTACAACTCCCAGCAGAACACCATGTGCTTTTCATACGAAACAGAGGTACAAGATGTGGAATATACAGTTATTGGATTTACTCCAATTATTTCAAATTTATATGCTTCGGTCCAACCCATAATTGTAACCACCATTGAAGCATCAGACATTTCACGCACTTCATGTCGAATATATGGTTCGGTATCAGGTATAGGGAAATCATGCACATGTGGCGTCAGATATTCTACTAACGCTGATCTAAGCCCATATAGCACAAAAACCAGCACCTCCAGGGGTGATTTTTCATTAAGAGTATCAGGGCTAAGCAGAAACACCACATATTATTGCCAGTGTTATGTTATATATGATGGGTGTACTTATTATGGAGAGATAATATCATTCACCACACTCCCTTAAATAATCCGAGGCCATCGTTTTCATCCCAAACGGCAGTCTTTATTAAGAGAAAAACTTTATATGGCAACATATATGATTCTCAATAAAGATTACTGTTTGGGATAATCACGTTTAATCCAATTAATACAAAAAGTCGGGATTATTGATGAAGATATAGCAAATAGATTATTCTGTATTAGTAGAATCATCTTTCTGTTGAGCTGTTTTTAATAGAGATTTGACACGAAATTCATTGGAATTTCGTATTTTTGTAGCCAAAACTCTTACGAATTATGAAAAATATCATACTCTTTGATCCGGTCAAAGCGCGTGCCGAATTACTACCGCTGACTTTCACACGCCCGGTAGGGCTCGTGCGTCATGGCATCATGACCATGACCGAGAAATGGCAGCGCGCCATCCCGGGGGCATATTCCTATGATACTCAGGACTATCTCGCCATGAAATATCCCATGGTGGAAGCTGCCGACGGTGACAACCTTTTCATTGCTGCCAACCTTCACCCCGACTCTCAGCTCGTAGAGGCGATTCTTGCCCTTGAAATCGGCGAAGCACTGACTCTGAATGGAGAGACTATAGCACGTCGCGGTAATGGCACCCCGGCTGCGACCAAAGAGTACGCCGGAACTCCGCTGGCCATCAACCATATCTATGACATTTTCATGCTCAACGACGAGGCTCTGCGCCGTGATTTCGAGGTTCTCACCGAAGGACGCACCTCGCAGCCTCTAAGTGACACCTGCCGCCTCATCGGCGACCCCTCACAGCTCTTCATAGAGGAGGGGGCGACTGTGGAAGGTGCCATCATCAACGTAAGCAAAGGTCCGGTATATGTAGGCCGCGACGCCGAGATTATGGAGGGCGCATGCCTGCGTGGCCCTATAGCCATGTGTGAGCATTCGGTGGTAAACATGGGTGGCAAAATTTACGGTGCCACAACCCTCGGCCCTTACTGCAAGGTGGGTGGCGAGCTCAACAACGTGGTGATGACAGGATATTCCAACAAGGCCCACGACGGCTTCCTCGGGAACGCCGTGATAGGCGAATGGTGTAATCTGGGGGCAGGCTGCACAGCCTCCAACCTCAAGAACACCTATGGTCCGGTCAAGCTTTGGAGCATAGCCGACGAATGCTTTGTAAAGACAGGCCTGCAATTCTGCGGCCTCATCATGGGCGACCATTCCAAAGCCGGCATCAACACCATGTTCAACACCGCCACCGTGGTTGGCGTGGGTGTCAACTTCTACGGAGCAGGTTTCCCCCGCACCTTCCTCCCCTCCTTCACCGAAGGATCGGTTCAGGGAATGAAACCGGTCGACATGGACCGTTTCTTCGACACTGCATCACGCATGATGGGACGCCGACATGTGGAGCTCACCCCGATCGACAAAGAAATTTTCATCAATATCCGCGAAAATCTGCTTGGCATCAACCAATGAAAGCCTCGCACCGCTAACACTTATACTCTTAACCAACAATGCCAAACGTATCAGAACGCGGCACCCTAATGCCGGCCTCACCTATCCGCCGGCTCGCCCCATTGGCCAACGACGCCAAAGCCCGAGGCATAAAGGTGTATCATCTCAACATCGGTCAGCCAGACCTCCCCACTCCTGCCGAAGGACTTGAGGTCCTCAAGCATATCGACCGCAAAATCCTCGAATACAGTCCGTCGGCCGGCCTAATGTCGCTCCGCGAGAAACTCAAGGAGTACTATCACCGCTTCAACATCGAAGTCGACGTCGATGACATCATAGTCACCACCGGCGGTTCGGAAGCCGTGCTCTTCGCGTTCATGGCCTGCCTTGACCCCGGCGACGAAATCATCGTGCCCGAACCGGCCTATGCCAACTACATGGCATTTGCCATCTCTGCCGGTGCCAAAATCGTCACAGTCCCATCAAGCATCGAACAGGGTTTCGCCCTGCCTCCTGTCGAGAAGTTCGAGGAGCTTATCACCCCACGCACCAAGGGCATCCTGATATGCAACCCCAACAATCCCACAGGTTACCTTTACACCATGAAGGAGATGCTTCAGATACGTGACCTCGTGAAAAAATATGACCTTTTCCTGTTTTCCGACGAGGTTTACCGCGAGTTCTGCTATACCGGTGCCCCCTACATCTCCGCTTTCCATCTTCCGGGCATAGAAGAGCAAGTGGTGCTTGTCGACTCCGTCTCGAAGCGATACAACGAATGCGGCATCCGAGTGGGCGCCCTCATCACCAAGCACCCGCAACTCAAGACCAATGTCATGAAGTTCTGCCAGGCACGCCTAAGCCCCCCGCTGCTGGGACAGATCGTGGCCGAAGCATCCATCGACACATCGGCCGACTATATGCTGGCCACTTACAATGAATATGTGGAGCGCAGGAAGTTCCTCATCGACGAGCTCAACAAGATTCCCGGATGCTACACCCCGATACCCATGGGCGCTTTCTACACCGTGGTCAAACTCCCGGTCGACGATGCCGACAAGTTCTGCCAGTGGTGTCTGCGCGACTTCAATCTTGACGGTGAGACTGTCTTCATGGCCCCGGCCTCAGGCTTCTACACCACACCCGGCATGGGCAAGGATGAGGTCCGCATGGCCTATGTGCTTAAGAAAGAGGATCTCGCCCGAGCCATGAAAGTGCTGGCAGCCGCCCTGAAAGCATACCCCGGACGTACCATCTGACATCCCCTACCCCAGACACACGCAATGAACAGGAAAGATTTTGAGATAATGGCGCCGGTAGGGTGCTACGAATCGCTCCATGCCGCCATCGAGGCCGGAGCCGACGCCATTTACTTCGGAGTCGAGGGCCTTAACATGCGCTCCCGCTCCTCAGTCAATTTCACCCTTGACGACCTCCGCAACATAGCCTCGATATGTGACGAAGCCGGGGTGAAATCATACCTCACAGTCAACACAATAATCTACGACAGCGAAATCGAGAAATGCCACGCCGTCATCGACGCTGTGAAGGAGAGCGGCATATCGGCCATCATAGCAAGCGACATAGCTGCCATAACCTATGCCCGCAGCATAGGTGTGGAGGTCCACATCTCAACGCAGCTCAACGTCACCAACATAGAGGCCGTGAGATTCTTCGCCCAGTTCGCCGACGTCATGGTCCTCGCCCGCGAGCTCTCGCTTGACCAGGTGGCCGCTATCCACCGTGCCATCGAAGAGGAGAATATCTGCGGACCGAACGGCGAGAGAATACGCATCGAGATGTTCTGCCACGGAGCCCTCTGCATGGCCGTGTCGGGCAAATGCTACCTGAGTCTCCACGAGATGAACTCAAGCGCCAACCGTGGTGCATGCACACAGATATGCCGCCGAGGCTACACCGTAACCGACCGCGAGACCGGTGATCAGCTTGACATCGAGAACAAATACATCATGTCGCCTAAGGATCTAAAGACCATCCACTTCCTCAACAAAATGATTGACGCAGGTGTGAGGGTATTCAAGATCGAAGGGCGAGCCCGCGGTCCGGAGTACGTGAAGATAGCCGTGCAGTCCTACTCGGAAGCCATCCAGGCTATCTGTGACGGCGATTTCACCGACGAAAAGATAGCTCGTTGGGACACTGAACTATCCAAAATATTCAACCGCGGATTCTGGGACGGCTACTATCTGGGACAACGCCTCGGCGAATGGTCGGCAAAATACGGCTCTTCGGCCACCAGGGTCAAACGCTACGTGGCCAAGGGAGTACGGTATTTCCCAAAACTCGGCGTGGGCGAATTCGTGATGGAGAGCGGAGAGCTCCATGTGGGCGACGAGATAATAATCACAGGGACCGACACCGGCGCCATCATCCAGACGGTTGAGGAATTACGCCTCGAATACGACCCTGTGCCTATGGTTAAAAAGGGGGATAATTTCTCCATAAAAGTTCCACGCAAGATACGTCCTTCCGACCGATTATACATCTGGGAAGAAAAAGAATAACGTTACCGTCCATTGAGCGTGGCAGGCATCCGGGCCCGCCACGCTCAATTTTTCATCCAATCGTTTGTCAGGGCGGAAAAAAATAAGTATTTTTGTAGGTAGAAGCCTTATGTGAGGTTTTGCAACTGATTTCACCCTGTTTACAACCGGTTTTTTGAATCATATATGGAAAACGAAGATATCTTTTCAGCCGACATTACCGACAACGAGACCGCTGCTTCCGCGCAGGTCAATTACAGCGAGGACGACATCAAGACTCTCGACTGGAAAGAGCATATCCGTCGACGCCCGGGCATGTACATAGGCAAACTCGGCGACGGCTCAAACTTCGACGACGGAATATATGTCCTCATCAAGGAGGTGCTCGACAACGCTATCGACGAGTACATGATGGGGTTCGGCAAACAGATCATAGTGACCGTGGAGGAAGGGACTGTCACCGTGAGAGACCACGGACGTGGCATACCCCTCGGCAAAGTCGTCGACGCTTCATCCAAAATGAACACCGGCGGTAAATATGACTCCAAGGCATTCAAGAAATCAGTCGGCCTAAACGGCGTGGGCATAAAGGCGGTCAACGCCCTCTCCACCGAATTTTTCATCAGAAGTGTCCGTGACGGACAGGCCAAGAGCGTCCTCTATCACTGCGGAGAGATTGTGGAGGAAAGCGACATCCTACCCACCGACGAGCCCAACGGCACCATGGTGCGCTTTACTCCTGACGCCACTATATTCCGCGACTACCATTACAACGACGACTTCATAGTGCCCCTTGTGAAGAACTACACGTTTCTCAACACAGGTTTGGCCATAATCTTCAACGGCAAACGTTACATATCGCGCAACGGTCTCCTTGACCTCCTGCGCGACAACATGACCACCGAACCGCTCTACCCTCCCATCCACCTCAAAGGTGAGGACATAGAGATCGCACTGACTCACGCCAACCAATATGGCGAGGAATACTACACTTTCGTCAACGGCCAGCACACCACACAGGGCGGCACACACCTCACCGCCTTCAAGGAGGCCGTGTCGCGCACGATGAAGGACTATTTCGCACGTAACTTTGAATACTCCGACATCCGCAACGGCATGATAGCAGCTGTCTCCATCAAAGTGGAGGAGCCAGTGTTCGAATCGCAGACCAAGACCAAACTCGGCAGCCGCGACATGGGCCCCGATGGTCCCACTGTGGCTAAATTCATCGGTGACTTCGTCAAAAAGGAACTTGACAACTACCTCCACATCAATCTCGATGTAGCCAATATAATCCTCAAGAAAGTCCAGGACAGCGAACGCGACCGCAAGGCCATGGCCGGAGTCACGAAACTCGCACGAGAGAAGGCGAAAAAAGTCAATCTCCACAACAAAAAACTGCTCGATTGCCGTGTACACCTCAACGACCCCAAAGGGGATGAGGAAAAGAAGCGCGCATCATCGATATTCATCACCGAGGGTGATTCGGCTGCCGGCTCTATCACCAAAATCCGAAACGTGGAGACCCAGGCAGTGTTCTCACTCCGCGGCAAGCCTAAAAACTCGTATGGAGTACCGGCTAAAATCCTTTATGAGAATGACGAGTTCAACCTCCTCCAGGCCGCACTCAACATCGAGGAGGGTATCGACGGCCTACGTTACAACAACGTCATCATAGCCACCGACGCCGATGTCGACGGAATGCACATACGCCTTCTGCTCCTCACATTCTTCCTCCAGTTCTTCCCTGACATGATCAAGAAAGGACATCTCTACGTGCTCCAGACCCCGCTGTTCCGTGTCAGAAACCGCAAAACCACCAAGCGCGGCACACGCAACAGTGCTTCCGCCAACGAGGAGACATATTACTGCTACTCCGACGAGGAACGAATCGCCGCTATAGCCAAACTCGGCGACAACGCAGAGATAACCCGATTCAAAGGTCTCGGTGAGATTTCGCCCGACGAGTTCCGCGGATTCATAGGCCCGGACATGAGGGTTGACCGCGTAGCCCTCCGCAAGGAGGATGCCGTGGCCGAACTCCTCGAGTTCTACATGGGCAAGAACACAATGGAACGTCAGAACTTTATAATTGAAAATCTCGTTGTAGAAGATGACTCACAAATCAGCTGACCCGCAACGCACCATCCTGTTTCCGGGCTCATTTGACCCCTTCACCATCGGCCACAAGTCACTTGTTGACCGTGTGAATCCACTTTTTGACCGCATCATCATCGCCGTGGGTGAAAACTCAGGCAAAGCATCGGCCACACCGACTGCCGCCCGCATCGAGGCTATAAAAGCTGTCTATGCCTCCAATCCGAAGGTGGAAGTGATAAGCTACTCCGGCCTTACGGTCGACGCATGTCGTCGCAAAGGTGCCGCGTGGATGCTGCGTGGAGTGAGGTCGACAGCCGATTTCGAATATGAGCGCAACCTAGCCGATATCAACCGGAATATTTCCGGTATCGAGACACTTCTGCTCTACACTCTGCCCGAGTATTCATTCATCTCCTCGTCCATGGTGCGCGAACTTGCCGCCAACGGTTATGACGTGAGTGGATTTCTTCCGGCTGTCTCTACCACAAACTCCTGACACAATAATTCATCAATCCCTGATATGAAAAAACTTTTATGCGCCATAGTGCTGCCTCTGCTGTTCATCTCTGTCGCGGTGGCACAGATTGACTTCCCGCCTGAACGCAAACTGCGTCTCGCTGAACAGATCATAGAGAATTACTATGTGGACGAAGTCGACACCGCCAAAGTGGTCCAGGAAGCCATTATAGCGATGCTCAAGACTCTTGATCCCCATTCCACCTACTCCACTCCCGAGGAGACCAAAGAACTCACCGAACCCCTCGAAGGTAACTTCTCAGGTATCGGCATACGTTTCCAGATGGTCAATGACACTCTTTATGTGATAGAATCAGTGTCGGGAGGTCCATCGGAACGGCTCGGAATCCTGGCCGGCGACCGCATCATCTCGTGCAACGACACAGTGATAGCGGGTGTGAAAATGAAGAACAACGACATCCTCAAAGTGCTCCGCGGCCCCAAAGGCACTGTGGCCAACCTAAAGGTGAAGCGCAAGAAGGTGGCCGACCTGCTTGAATTCCGCGTGGTGCGCGAGGACATCCCCATCTACAGCATCGATGCGTCATATATGGTCAACGACTCCGTGGGCTTCATCAGCATCTCACGCTTTGCCGAAAGCACCACCAAGGAGGTGGTCGAGGCCATGAAGAAGCTCCGCAAGGAGGGTATGCGCCACCTTATCATCGACCTTACAGACAACGGTGGAGGATATCTGCGCCAAGCCATTGAAATCAGCAACATATTCCTGCGCGACGGTGACATGATAGTCTACACCGATTCACCCAAGAACGGCTCAGTGGATTACACCGCCACAGGCAACGGCTCGTTCCTCGACGGACGCGTGGTGGTGATGGTCAACCAATACTCCGCTTCTGCGAGCGAAATCCTCTCTGGTGCCCTGCAGGATAACGACCGAGGCGTGATAGTCGGTCGCCGCACATTCGGAAAGGGTCTCGTGCAGCGTCCGTTCCCCTTCCCCGACGGCTCAATGATGCGCCTTACCGTGTCACGTTACCACACCCCATCGGGCCGATGCATCCAGAAGCCCTACACTGACGGTGATGACGAAAATTACCAGAAAGATATGCTCAACCGCTACAACTCGGGTGAGTTTTCAAGCGCCGACAGCATCCATTTTGCCGATTCGCTACTCTATCACACCATTAGGCTCAACCGTCCGGTGTATGGCGGAGGTGGCATAATGCCCGACAAGTTCGTACCTATCGACACCACTTTCTACAGTGACTACTACCGCGACCTGATAGCCAAAGGCTCAATGAACAATTACTGCGTAGACTATGTGGACCGCAACCGCGCATCCCTGCTCAAGACCTATCCTAAAGAATCTGATTTCGTCAAGAACTTCACGGTCACACCTGAGATAATGCAGGGCCTCATAGACCTCGGCACTAAGGACGAAGTCAAATATGACGAGGAGCAGTACACACGCTCCAAGCCATATCTCGAAGCCATCCTGAAGGGACTGATAGGGCGTGACCTTTACGACCAGTCCACATATTACCGTGTGGTCAACCCCACTAATCCCATTTATTCATCGGCGATAGAAATCATCACTTCTCCCGAAATCTATTCCTCATATCTGAAGCCGTAAACGCTACGACACAGACTCACACAGCAAGCGCGTGGAAGGGCAAAGGTCCCATCCACGCGCTTGTGTTATCATACTTTGAGCTGAATCTCAGACAGTGAGCGGTCGGTAGCCACATCCCCCTATGCGAGAGGCAAGATGCGAGAATGTGCTTCCGTAGGAGGCAATAATCAAAGAAGTAGATGCAAGCAGCGCCATCTCCTTCACAGCATCACGCATCCCGGCAAGTGTCCTGCGCGTAACAGGATTTGAGGTGGTGATGATGCGTCCGGGAAAAAGACGAATGAACTTTTCCTTCACAGCTTCATCGTCAGTGGCAAGATAAAAATTCGCGTCATCATGTGCGGATATCCGCTCATTCATCGCATCTATAAACACCTCGTCAGGACTACTTTTTGTAGCCAACCTATGGTCAGTGCGTCGTATATGTACCCCGACGGTATGCGGATTGAAACTCTCCGCCACACGCGCCACCTCATCGGCTATGCAATCCACCGGATCGAACAGCCGGCGCAACAACGAATCGGGAAAGTCATAAAACTCCTGTCCGGAGATAAAATACATATCTTTACCTGACTCCAGGCATCCGGAAGCCAATCGGCGCATTTCCTCATGGTCGTCAAGCAAAGGAAAAAGGTTCGAGGCATCCGAAAACACATGCCCGAAACGGAGCCTCTGATACACCTGAGGGATATACAGATTCTGTTTCCTCGGGATGGCATATTTCAGATTATACTCCCACCCTGCCGGACTGACCATCTCTCCAACCGGGACTGACTTAAAAAGGTCGGTGAAAGAGGCATGGACATCGTTGTCGACACGCCACACCACACGGCTGACTTCACACCCCAAATCGTCTGCAAGGTGGAGCCCCGAGGCGAGGTTTTTAAGGCGGTTAGCCAATCCTCCTATAGGGTGCAATACAATTCCCATCTATAATTGGTTTACTCTCCATCGGGCTTACGTGGCGCAGGCTTATGCTGCAAGCCTTTCTTCAGACGACGGAGCAGGGTCATGGCATAAAGGAATATCGGAGAGGGGGCCGACACCATGTCGGTGGCCATAGTCTCGGCCATGGTCATCGGCGGTTCGGTGCCGAACTGTCCAGGATAAAGGACTATAAGATTGTTGGTGGAGAAGTAGCGCTGCAGGAATTCCGGCACATCATCCATATCGCTGTCAAACGATACCGACGAACGGCGCGCGCTCACCACTATCATGAGGTCATCGTCACTGACCTCGTTTGACTTCAGGACGAAATCATCAAAATTCAGGAGATCGGCAAAGCTCATGCGTATGCCGAGACGGCTTTGACGGATCACAGCCTGAATCATCAGCGCGGTACCCGGCTCGCACCAGAACTCCACACGGCATCCCACCTGACGGCAAAGATTGCCTATGGCCTGCACCCAACGCCGGAACCCCGTCTCGAACTGAGCCTTTTTGGGCACGGCCACCACTATGCGTGTAACGGTGTTGATGGGGATAAACAGACGCGTGATTACCACCATGCGGTTAGTCGACTTCAGAAGTCGTTCTATCTTGTCGCCAAGAAAAGTGTCAATCACATTTGTGCGGCGGTGCAGACCGATGATCACCTCGGTGATGTCACGCTCCTCCATGGTGTTGAGCACACCGGTGATAAAATTAAGGTCGAAACGCTCTATCGGTGTCAGCTCTACCTCGACCGCCGCAGCCGAGCGCTCGGCCACATCGAGGGTGTTGCGTCCTATGGCTCGTGAGGAGGCTGAATTATCGTTGCGCACATGCAGGGCATACAGGTCGCCCGGCATAGAGCTGTCAGGGAAACGCATCGACAGTGCCAGTTCAACTATGCCCGGAGCGGTAAGAGGATTGGATATTGCAATCAATGTGCGCGGATGAGCTGCATCATCCTTGGTGGCACTCTCCTCCTCGGCCTGTTCAAGCAGCTGGAGCTTGAGTCTGGAGGCAGCACGTTCGGTGCCGAGCGATGACACCGTGCATGTCACAAGAATCATCACCACAGTGGCGTTGAGCACATCCACCCCGAACAGGTGCATGCCGTAGCCTATGGTCACCACCGCAAGAGCCACTGCCGTATGGGCATTGGAGAGCTGATACATGATGGAGCGGTCGGTGCCGGTGAGACGGAATACCTTCTGGGTGGCATAAGCGGCAAGCCACTTGGTACTCATGGCCACAGCGCTCATCACGGCTGCCACATACAGCGTACCCCATCCATCCATCACCACATGAAGGTCGATAAGCATCCCCACTCCTATAAGGAAGTAGGGAATGAAGATGGCATTACCCACAAATTCAAGGCGCCCCATGAGGATGGAACGCGCCGGGATGAATCGGTTGAGCACCAGTCCGGCAAAGAATGCCCCGAACACCCCTTCGATACCAATCCATGAAGCAAGGGCGGCAGCGAAGAACACCATCACCATTATATAGATGAACTGCGGAATCCCATCATTGTATTTCTTGAAAAAGTAACGCGTAAGACGCGGATAGACATACACAATCCCGACGCAGTAAAGCACCAGATAACCGAGAATCGAAAAAAGAGATTTCACAGATCCGTCACGGTAGACACCGAGCACACCGGCAAGCACTATGAGGGATCCGAGGACGGTGACTATGGTTCCCGCGATGGCTATGATGACTGCCGGGGATTTTGTGACACCGAAACGAGCCACTATAGGATAGGCTATGAGAGTGTGGGCGGCAAACATCGACGCGAGCAACAAGCCCACCAAAAACTCCATTTTCAGCACGATCACGGCCACTACCGCACCCAGCAACAAGGGTATAAGGAAGGTGAACAAGCCGAATGTAAGCCCTTTACGCAGATTTTTGCGCAAGTGGTACATATCAATCTCAATGCCGGCCAAAAACATGAGGTAAAGGATACCTACCTGGCCGAACACCTCGAAGCTCATGTCGCGGGCCAACAGATTGAGCCCATAAGGCCCGACTGCAACCCCCGCCAATATCAACCCTATGACGTGGGGAATCTTGAGCCGGCTAAGCAGCAGCGGAGTCAGCAAGATTATGGCCATCACCGTCAAAAAGATGGGGACAGGAGCAGTAATCATCGGGGCCGAAGCCGGTATTGCAAGATTAAGTAACATGGCACTACAAAGTTAGATAAAAGCCGGCAAATCGCGAAATCCGCCGTTAAAATTTTTAACGTCATCCTCCGGACATACACAGAAAGCGGGTTGACATGAAACAAATGCTGCCATCCGGAATAAAAAAAGCAGGGACTGTCCAATCAATATAGATAGGCAGTCCCTGCTATGTCAGTGTCCCTTAGCGGGGGTCAGATTCAGATAATCACTTTAAAGGCCTTACCATCGGCGCTCACAATGTAGGAACCGGGGGTAAGAGTGAATACAACCGGTGCCCCGGCACTCTGCTGCGATGCAACAGCCACGCCGTTGAGAGCGAAGACAGTCACAACACCGTCAGCCTTGACACCCGATACGGTAACTTCCTGTCCGTTGGTTGACACAGAGATTTCACCTGAATTGATATCGGTGAGCGATGACGAGATTTTTTCTGAAACCGTAAGCGGAAGCACAAGCTGTGACACACCGGGCTGAGCCGAAGTTACCACAAGCATACCCTCGCCCGGAGTGGTAGCAGTAATCTTCACCGGAACTTCACCTGATGCGTTGATATCGCCGGCAGCTGCGGTGGCATAGTCGCTCTCGAAGTTAAAGTTGGGGTTGATGCGTTCGTGAGCGGGAATCGGGACGATATTTATCTCATCCTCGTCGCCAACCTCCATGTTGAGGAGCGAGCGTGATGAAATCCGGTATTCAAGACGGTCAATCTTAGAATAGACATTGTTGCTGAACGATGTAAGAGCGTCCGAATACTTTTCGTAAGATGTGGAGGGCACGTAGACATCCACATCCGATCCAAGCATGGATACAGCTGTCTCCAGACCCTGCGGTGTCTCCTCGGGGAGCACAAACAGATTATCGATGGCAGCGGTGGTGAAAGCCTCCTCATAGATAGAGGTAACCGGAAGATCAAGTTCACCGATTTTAACTGTGGCAGGAATGGTGAAATTACCTGAGTAAGAAGAGACGGGATGTCCTACCACAAAAGCTGAAGTTTTGTCGGCCCCATACCATACACCATCCACTTCCTCATACACATCAATCGGAGTGAAAAGACTGACAGGCAGAAGTCCGGTCTCGGTCTCAATAACCGCCACAAGCTCATACTTTCCGGCATTGAGTGATCCGCTATGGAAACCACTTAACCTCCATGTTTTCTTTCCGACTGACATGGTCAGACCTGCGCCAAGAGAATGCAGAATCGTGCCACTATCATCACATATACAGAAATATATAACCTGGGATACATCCTCATCAGTCAGATTGTTGGTTGTGAACGTGAGTGTTGTTGTATAACCCTTATAGAAAGTGGTAGGAGTCATGGAGAGCACCTGGAGATCACCGGTTGGAACAGGGGCTGTACCTTCAAGCACAGTGAAGCTGAATTCCTTGGCACCGATATTCTTGCCGGTCTCGTCAGTTATCACAGCCACATACTCACCAGGTTCAAGGTTGATAGGCAGAGTGACAGTACCGTCTGTGATACCGCCGGCCTCAATCGAAATGGTCAAGCCATCCTGACCCTTCAAATCCTCTTCACCCTTGAGATAGTAGCTGATATAAAGGGTACCATTGAATGCATAGGAAGTGTCGTTGTTCTTGATTGCCACATAGAACGGAGCCTCAGATCCTTTGTAGATATCAGCCTTGGGAGTGAATGAGAGCACCGATACATCAGCCACGACCTCAGGACCAGGGTTGATATAAGTAGCAGTGCCATCATCGGCGATGATAACCAGGATATATGGCTGATTAGTGACAGGGAAGCGGAGACGTTCCCACTCTCCGGCAGGACCGGCGTAGGCGGGATAGATGCGATATGTCCCCGGATCAAGGCCTACCTGGGTGGCATCAAAGGTAAATGCCAACCCTCTTCCTGAGTAGCGGCCGGCTGCGATATCGGCAGCCGGGAATTGATAAGCACCACCATTGACATAGCCAAGTTCTTCACCGGCATCAGTGGTCAACAAGAGGCCGATGCTGTAGGTAGTCTGTTCAGGATAAATGTTAAACACACTCTCGATTACAAGGCGACCGTTTTCATCATAAGTGAAATTACCAGCCGCTTTGAGCATACCGTTGCTGACGGTCTGTCCGGCCATCGGCTCAATACCGGCCACGATAGCCTGCGAAGAGTTATAGCCTCCGGCAAACCCGCCTATACCCTGACCGGCAGGATTGAGTGCGGAAAGCGCGAAATAGTCATCATAATAACCACCCCAACCCCAGTTGATGTGGAAAAGGCCTTCGCCGTCATAACCGTCGCACACGAACGCATGACCACCTGTATCGGCACGGCCTGAATAGACCATGGGGCGTCCGGCAGCGAGTTCGCTGTAGACCAATTGTTCCCACTCATCGTTGAGATAACCGTCACGCTCTATGAAGCGGGCAGTCCCATTATAGTTGAAATACTTAGTCAGCACATAGGGAACAGCAAATGTAAAGGCGCCACTCTCAGTAGAACTATAACTCATGTTAAGACCTACACCGCAGGCATACATAAGCTCGGCCACTGCGGCTTTCTGAGCATCGGTTGCCTCGTCGGTATAGACGTCGAGCATATTGTCCCAGTCAAATTCAGTAGCAGAGAAATCAAACGATGCCTGCAAGCCTGAACTGGTGGTGTAGCTGTAGGAACCCTGACCCGGGCCTTGGGGGTATTTATGATAGTTGATGACCTGCGCCATTGCTGTGGCCACACATCCGGTGACACACTTTCCACCCGCATCCGAGGGACAATCATCATTAAACGGCGCATCCTGGTTCCACTTGGTGGTCACCATGGGTTCGATCGGAGCCATGTCGGCACTGCGGAGCTCGACACGTGGAGCCAAACGCTTGCCACCTTTCTGCTCTTCGTCGAGATAAGCAGCGATTTCCTTCTTATAGTTGTCAAGCCACCATTTCATGTTGGCCGGAATCTTATCGATATCAAACTCCCCTTCGGAAGAGTAGCCGAGCACATCACGCAGACGGTCGTCGCCCGACACGATGACAAATCCCCCTTCAGAGGCATTGTCAAACACATAATAGGCAGTCGTGCCATATTCAGGCAGCGAAGCAGTGTAGCTCAGTTTGAGAGGTGCGTTCTTACGCGGGGCTTTCAGCCTAATGGACTGCGCAGTCTGAAAATCAGACGCGCGCTGCAATGCCTCGGAGGGTGAGTTCGCGGGCTGCACCGGGCAGACCAACCAATCCAATCAAAGCAGATGCAACGATTTTTCGAGTAAAGTTAAGTTTCATAAAATCAAGCACTGTGAAATTAATATTATTACTATTTAGCTATTGGCATGTGATAAAGGTGTGTGTTAAGATGTAACAGATGGACAAAATTAAACATTTCATATCTTAAAGCCAAGAAAAATGTCAATTTTTTATTATTTTCCCAAAATTTGATTAAAATAGCAAGTTTTCAAGCTCCATCCATTACATTTCCGCATAAAAAAAGCCCGGGCGATGCCACAGTGATGGCACCGCCCGGGGTAACTAAATGCTATCTGATTTCCTCAGAGGGAAAAATCAAAGTTCTGTGTGGGTCACATCAACCACTTCGGGAGTGGAGGGAAGAGTGTCAAACGATGCAAAAGCATCCTCGATATCATCCTTACCGCCTACCACGATGCGCTCGTAGGAGCGGAGACCTGTACCGGCGGGAATGAGGTGACCGCAGATCACGTTCTCCTTCATGCCCTGGAGGTAGTCGACCTTGCCGTTGATGGCAGCTTCGTTGAGCACCTTGGTGGTTTCCTGGAATGATGCAGCCGACATGAACGAAGATGTCTGGAGGGCTGCTCGTGTGATACCCTGGAGAATCTGCTCGGAAGTAGCGGGCTGGGCGTCACGCACGACGATGGGACGAAGGTCACGACGCTTGAGCGAAGAGTTCTCGTCGCGGAGCTTGCGGGCAGTGATAATCTGACCGGGCTTCACATTCTCGCTGTCGCCGGCATCGGTCACGACTTTCTTGCCCCAGATGCGGTCATTCTCGTCCATGAAGTCGCGCTTGTCGACAATCTGCTGTTCGAGGAAGCCGGTGTCACCCGGATCAAGGATGTTGACCTTACGCATCATCTGACGCACGATTACTTCGAAGTGCTTATCGTTAATCTTCACACCCTGCATGCGGTACACGTCCTGAACCTCATTTACGATGTAGTCCTGAACGGCAGTCGGGCCCATGATGTTGAGGATGTCGGCAGGAGTGATTGCGCCGTCCGAAAGCGGAGTGCCGGCACGCACGTAGTCGTTTTCCTGCACGAGGATCTGCTTGGACAGGGGCACGAGATACTTCTTGGTCTCGCCGAGCTTGGATGTAACCGAGATTTCACGGTTGCCACGCTTAACCTTGCCAAACTTGACTTCGCCGTCGATTTCCGACACGATGGCAGGGTTAGAAGGATTACGCGCTTCGAAGAGCTCGGTAACTCGGGGAAGACCACCGGTGATGTCACCTGCGCTACCTGCAGCACGAGGAATCTTGACGAAGATTTCGCCGGGCTTAACCTCCGCGCCGTCGTCGACCATGAGGTGTGCGCCCACAGGGAGTGCGTAAGTCTTAAGTATCTGACCGTTGGCATCAACGATGTTTGCTTCGGGCACCTTGCCACGTTCCTTGGACTCGATGATAATCTTCTCGCGGAGACCGGTCTGCTCGTCGGAATCGACACGATAGGTGCCGTTTTCGATGAGGTTGACATATTCGACCTTACCGCCGACTTCGCTGACGATAACGGCGTTGAAGGGGTCCCATTCGCAGATCACATCACCCTTCTTCACCTTGCTGTCAGGATCGAAGTAGAGTTTTGCACCATAGGGGATGTTGGCGTTGGTGAGCATCATCTTTGTGGTGGGGTCGATGATACGCATTTCCGCGAGTCGGCCGATAACCACTTCCACGTTGCGACCCTTGGCATCAACCTCGTCAGTCTTGACGGTGCGGAGTTCCTCGATTTCAAGGATACCGTCATAACGTGATGTCAACGAGTTGACGGCCGCGATGTTAGAAGCCACACCACCGACGTGGAACGTACGGAGTGTAAGCTGGGTACCCGGTTCGCCGATTGACTGCGCGGCGATCACGCCGACAGCTTCGCCCATCTGCACCATACGGTGAGTGGCGAGGTTGCGGCCGTAGCACTTGGCGCAAACACCCTTCTTGGACTCACAAGTGAGCACTGAACGGATTTCAACCGATTCGATGGGTGACTCATTGATACGGTCGGCGGCTGCGTCGTTGATTTCTTCACCGGCAGCGACGATAATCTCACCGTTGGTGGGATCGACGATGTCATGCACTGACACACGGCCGAGGATACGTTCGCCAAGAGAGGCCACCACTTCGTCGTTGTTCTTGATCTCGGTGCACACAAGGCCGCGGAGGGTTCCGCAGTCAACTTCGTTGATGATAACGTCGTGGGCAACGTCGACAAGACGGCGGGTAAGATAACCTGCGTCGGCTGTCTTCAAGGCGGTGTCGGCAAGACCCTTACGGGCACCGTGGGTAGAGATGAAGTATTCGAGCACCGACAGACCCTCCTTGAAGTTCGCAAGAATCGGGTTCTCGATTATCTGACCACCTTCGGCACCACTCTTCTGAGGCTTGGCCATAAGACCACGCATACCGGAGAGCTGACGAATCTGGTCCTTAGAACCACGGGCACCTGAGTCAAGCATCATGTAGACAGGGTTGAAGCCCTGCTTGTCGGCAGAAATCTGCTTCATCAGAGTGTCGGCCAGACGAGAGTTGACGTGTGTCCAGATATCGATAATCTGGTTGTAGCGTTCGTTGTTGGTGATGAAGCCCATGGAGTAGTTGTTGAGCACTTCCTGGACTTGCTCGTAACCTTCCTTGACATACTGTTCCTTCTCAGCAGGGATGAGCACGTCGCCAAGGTTGAACGACAGACCACCCTTGAACGCCATGTAGTAACCGAGGTTCTTGATGTCGTCGAGGAACTGTGCAGAGCGGGGGATACCGCAATGTTTAATGACTCGTGAGATGATGGTACGGAGCGATTTCTTTGAAAGGATCTCGTTTACGTAGCCGATTTCCTTGGGCACGTACTGGTTGACGAGCACACGGCCCACGGAGGTGTTCTCCACGAGGTGTTTTATAGGATTACCGTTCTCGTCGATATCGTCGACAACGATTGACACCGGTGCGTGGAGAGTGACGCGGCCTTCGTTGTAAGCGATTTCGGCTTCCTCAGGTCCGTAGAACTTGAGGCCTTCACCCTTGTCACCCTTGCGGAGCTTGGTGATGTAGTAAAGACCGAGCACCATGTCCTGAGAGGGGACGGTGATAGGAGCACCGTTGGCGGGGTTAAGGATGTTGTGTGAACCAAGCATCAGGAGCTGAGCCTCGAGGATAGCCTCGTTGCCGAGGGGGAGGTGCACAGCCATCTGGTCACCGTCGAAGTCGGCGTTGAATGCCGTACATGCGAGGGGGTGGAGCTGGATAGCCTTACCTTCGATCATCTTGGGCTGGAATGCCTGGATACCGAGACGGTGAAGTGTCGGGGCACGGTTGAGGAGCACCGGGTGGCCCTTCATAACGTATTCGAGGATGTCCCAAACCACAGGTTCCTTGCGGTCGACAATCTTCTTGGCTGACTTAACGGTCTTGACGATGCCGCGTTCGATGAGCTTGCGGATTACGAACGGCTTGTAGAGCTCGGCAGCCATATCCTTGGGGATACCGCATTCGTGCATCTTGAGCTCCGGACCAACGACGATAACCGAACGGGCCGAGTAGTCGACACGCTTACCGAGAAGGTTCTGACGGAAGCGGCCCTGCTTACCCTTGAGCGAGTCAGAGAGTGATTTGAGGGGACGGTTGGCCTCGGTCTTCACTGCCGACGACTTGCGTGAGTTGTCGAGCAGAGAGTCAACGGCTTCCTGGAGCATACGCTTCTCGTTGCGGAGAATCACTTCGGGAGCCTTGATTTCGATGAGTCGTTTGAGACGGTTGTTACGGATGATGACACGACGATAGAGGTCGTTGAGGTCAGAGGTTGCGAAACGTCCGCCGTCCAGGGGAACGAGAGGACGGAGTTCGGGGGGTATCACCGGCACAGCCTGGAGAATCATCCATTCGAGGCGGTTGCGTTCGCGTGAGGCACGGAACGATTCCACCACCTGCAGACGCTTGAGGGCCTCGGTCTTGCGCTGCTGCGAACCTTCGGCGTTGGCCTGGTCACGCAGGGCATATGAGAGGTCGTCAAGATTGAGGTCCTTGAGGAGTTCGTAGATAGCCTCAGCACCCATCTTGGCGATGAACTTGTTGGGGTCTGTGTCGTCAAGGAGCTGATTTTCCTTGGGGAGCTTGTCGAGGATATCGAAATATTCCTCCTCGGTGAGGAGGTCGAGACGTGCAACTGGATTTTCACCTTCGGCAGCAACACCGGGGTTGATTACGACGTAGCGTTCATAGTAGATCACCGCGTCGAGCTTCTTGGAAGGAAGACCGAGGAGATAACCGATCTTGTTGGGGAGGGAACGGAAGTACCAGATATGGGCAACAGGCACCACGAGCTTTATGTGACCCATACGCTCGCGACGCACTTTCTTCTCGGTAACCTCCACACCGCAACGGTCGCAGACGATGCCCTTGTAACGGATGCGCTTGTACTTACCGCAATGGCATTCATAGTCCTTCACTGGACCGAAGATGCGCTCGCAGAAGAGGCCGTCGCGTTCGGGCTTGTAGGTGCGATAGTTGATGGTTTCGGGCTTTAACACCTCGCCGCTTGACTTCTCAAGGATTTCTTCGGGCGAAGCAAGACCGATGGCAATCTTTGAGAATCCGGTTTTTTGTTTATTGTCTTTTCTAAAAGCCATATTTAGTGTTTAAAAGCAATGTTTTGTTTTATTAGCACCCCCGCAGGTGGCGGGGATGCCGTGATAGAGAGAGATTTATTACTGCTCGAGGTTGATGCTCAAGCCGAGACCGCGCAACTCGTGGAGGAGCACGTTGAGTGACTCGGGAATGCCTGCAGGGGGCATAGCCTCGCCCTTGACGATGGCTTCGTAGGTCTTGCTGCGGCCGGTGACGTCGTCAGACTTGACAGTGATGATTTCCTGGAGGATGTGGGCGGCGCCGAATGCTTCGAGCGCCCAAACTTCCATCTCACCAAAACGCTGTCCACCGAACTGGGCTTTACCGCCGAGAGGCTGCTGGGTGATGAGTGAGTACGGACCGATGGAGCGGGCGTGCATCTTATCTTCGACCATGTGGCCGAGCTTAAGCATGTAGATGACACCCACGGTGGCCGGCTGGTCGAAACGTTCGCCGGTGCCGCCATCGTAGAGATAGGTCTTACCGTAACGGGGAACGCCTGCCTTGTCAGTCCACTCGTTGAGGTCCTCGAGGGTTGCACCGTCGAAGATCGGAGTGGCGAACTTCTCGCCGAGTTCGCGGCCGGCCCATCCGAGCACGGTCTCGAAAATCTGACCGAGGTTCATACGCGAAGGCACACCCAGAGGGTTGAGGACGATATCCACAGGAGTACCGTCGGCAAGGAAGGGCATATCCTCCTGACGGACGATACGCGACACGATACCCTTGTTACCGTGACGACCCGCCATCTTGTCGCCCACGCTGATCTTACGCTTCTTGGCTATGTAGACCTTGGCGAGCTTCATGATGCCTGAGGGGAGCTCATCGCCTATCGAGATGTCGAACTTCTTGCGACGGAGTTCGGCGTCGATTTCCTTAGATTTGCGGAGGTAGTTGACGATAGTGGCACGGATCATGTCGTTCTTGTGGGCATCGGCTGTCCATTTCGACAGGTTGATGGTGTCATAATCGATCTCACGCAGCGTGGCGGCTGAGAATTTCGCGCCCTTGGGGATGATGTCGGTGCCGAGGAAGTCCTTGACGCCCTGCGAGGTCTTTCCGTCGGTGAGGGTCATGAGCTTCTGCACCAGGAGATCCTTGAGTTCGTTGAGACGATCCTCGTATTCCTCGTCGAGCTTCGGCAGCACGGCATTGGCGCTCTTCTTGGTCTTTTTCTTCTCGGCTTTCTGGAAGAGATGGGTGCCGATAACCACACCCTTGAGTGAGGGTGAAGCCTTGAGAGAAGCATCCTTCACATCACCGGCCTTGTCACCGAAGATGGCGCGGAGGAGTTTCTCTTCAGGAGTGGGATCGGACTCACCCTTTGGAGTGATTTTACCGATCATGATGTCGCCGGGGACGATGTGGGCGCCGACACGGATGATGCCGCGTTCGTCGAGGTCCTTGGTAGCGTCCTCTGACACGTTGGGGATATCGGAAGTGAGTTCCTCCATACCGCGTTTTGTCTCGCGGACTTCGAGGGTGTACTCATCGACATGGACTGAGGTCAGGATGTCCTCGCGCACGACACGCTCGTTGAGCACGATGGCGTCCTCATAGTTATAACCCTTCCAAGGCATGAACGCCACCTTGAGGTTGCGGCCGAGAGCGAGCTCGCCCTTCTCGGTAGAGTAACCTTCGGTGAGGATGTCGCCCTTCTTGACGCGCTGTCCCTTGTTGCAGATGGGACGGAGGTCAATGGTGGTGCTTTGGTTGGTCTTACGGAACTTGGGAAGGTGATATTCCTTCACGCTGTCCTCGAATGCCACAAACTCTTCATCCTCGGTGCGGTCATAGCGGATGCGGATCACGGTGGCGTCGACAAATTCGATGACACCTTCACCCTCAGCCATCACCTGGGTGCGACTGTCGCGGATGAGCTGGCCTTCGATGCCTGTGCCGACGATAGGCGACTCGCTGCGCAGAAGGGGCACAGCCTGACGCATCATGTTAGATCCCATGAGGGCGCGGTTAGCGTCGTCATGTTCGAGGAAGGGGATGAGTGATGCAGCTATTGATGCGATCTGTGTGGGCGATACGTCCATAAGCTCGACCTGGTCGGGCTCCACGATCGGGAAGTCGGCGTCGAGACGCGCTTTGACGCGGTTGTTGACGAACGCGCCGTCATCCTTCACAGGGGCGTTGCCCTGGGCAATGATTTTACCCTCTTCGATTTCAGCGGTGAGATATACCACTTCGTCGTTCTTGAGGTTGACCACGCCGTCCTTCACCTCGCGGTAGGGGGTCTCGATGAAGCCGAGGTCATTGATCTTGGCATAGACGCAGAGCGAGGAGATAAGACCGATGTTAGGACCTTCAGGGGTCTCGATCGGGCAGAGACGGCCGTAGTGAGTATAGTGTACGTCACGAACCTCGAAACCGGCACGCTCGCGGGAAAGACCACCGGGGCCAAGGGCCGACATACGGCGCTTGTGGGTGATTTCGGCCAGAGGGTTGGTCTGGTCCATGAACTGCGAGAGGGCGTTGGTGCCGAAGAATGTGTTGATGACGCTTGAGATGGTCTTGGCGTTGATGAGGTCGATCGGGGTGAAGACTTCATTGTCACGCACGTTCATGCGCTCACGGATGGTGCGCGACATACGTGCGAGGCCGACTCCGAACTGATTGTAGAGCTGCTCGCCCACAGTGCGCACACGACGGTTGCTCAAGTGGTCGATGTCGTCCACGTCAGTCTTGGAGTTGATGAGCTCGATAAGATACTTGATGATGGCGATGATGTCCTCTTTGGTGAGCACCTTCACGTCCATCGATGTGCCGAGATCGAGCTTCTTATTGATACGGTAACGACCCACTTCGCCGAGGTCATATCGCTTCTCAGAGAAGAAAAGGTTAGTGATGACTTCGCGGGCGCTCGCATCGTCCGGCGGCTCCGCGTTGCGCAGCTGTCGGTAGATATACTGGATTGCCTCCTTCTCGGAGTTGGATGTATCCTTCTGGAGGGTATTGAAGATAATCGAGTAGTCGGAAGTGTTGGCATCCTCCTTGTGGAGAAGCACGTTCTGCACACCTGAGTCTATGATTTCCTGGATGTGCTCTTCCTCGAGGATGGTCTCACGGTCGAGAATCACATCGTTACGCTCGATTGAAACCACTTCACCGGTATCTTCGTCGACGAAGTCCTCCACCCAAGTCTTGAGGACGCGGGCGGCGAGCTTGCGGCCTACAGCTTTCTTGAGGTTGGTCTTGTTGACCTTGATTTCCTCGGCGAGGCCGAAGATCTCGATGATATCCTTATCGCTCTCGAGACCGATGGCGCGGAGAAGAGTGGTTACGGGGAGTTTCTTCTTACGGTCGATGTAAGCATACATCACATTGTTGATGTCAGTCGCAAACTCAATCCAGCTGCCGCGGAAGGGGATGATACGCGCGCTGTAGAGCTTGGTACCGTTGGCGTGGGTGCTCTGTCCGAAGAACACACCGGGCGAACGGTGGAGCTGTGACACAACCACACGCTCGGCACCGTTGATGACGAATGTGCCCTTGTCGGTCATATAAGGGATAGGACCGAGGTACACATCCTGGATCACAGTGGCGAAATCCTCGTGGTCAGGGTCGGTACAGTAGAGTTTCAGTTTTGCCTTCAGGGGCACACTGTAGGTGAGACCGCGCTCCAGACACTCGTCAATGGTGTAGCGGGGCGGGTCGATATAGTAATCGAGGAACTCAAGGACAAAGTTGTTGCGAGTATCCGCAATAGGGAAATTCTCGGCAAACACCTTGAAGAGACCCTCATTTTTTCTTTTTTCCGGTGGAGTGTCGAGCTGGAGGAAGTCCTGGAATGACTTCAGCTGCACTTCGAGGAAGTCGGGGTAAGGGAGGGGATTCTTTACCGACGCGAAGTTAACACGGGGTTTTAGTAATGTTGTATCTGACATCTAATGTTGATTAAACGTTAAAGAAACTCGAAATGGAGAAATGGCGGACAATACGGCCGTGGCAAGCGAATGGCACATAGGCCATCTGTGATGAAATTCATGTCCATGGCCGAAAATGCGATTTAAGAATATTTAACGCGCAAAATCCGCCTTTTTAGCGGAAAAGCTGCTTATCACTGTTCAAATCGCACAAATTCAGCCTTTTTAACGGCCATTTTTTATTTTTAAATATAATTATTTATGAATTTTTAAATTAGTCCGTCCTATTTAACGCAAATAGGTTAAGAAACTCCCGGAAGGGAGAATCTTAACCCATGAGACCTGAATGACAGGGTAATTATTTGAGCTCAACCTCAGCACCAGCTTCTTCGAGCTGCTTCTTGAGGCCTTCAGCATCAGCCTTAGCCATGCCTTCCTTAACAACGCTGGGAGCACCGTCAACCATTTCCTTAGCTTCCTTGAGGCCAAGACCGGTGAGTTCCTTAACGAGCTTAACAACAGCGAGCTTAGAAGCACCAGCTGATTTGAGGACTACGTCGAAAGAAGACTTTTCTTCTTCAGCGGGAGCACCAGCAGCGGGGCCGGCAGCAACTGCAACAGCAGCAGCAGCGGGTTCGATGCCATATTCTTCCTTCAGGATCTGAGCAAGTTCGTTTACTTCCTTAACGGTGAGGTTAACAAGTTGTTCTGCAAGAGCTTTGATATCTGCCATGATTGTATTTGTTTTTTGTTGTTTTTGTTGTTGTGAAAGTTGTTGATGTAAAGGGCTTAAGCCTCTTTCTTTGAGAGAGTCTCAAGGATGCCGTGGATTTTGTTACCACCAGAAGAAAGAGCGGAGATAACATTCTTGGCGGGCGACTGGAGAAGAGCGACAACGTCGGCGATGAGCTCGTTCTTGCTCTTGATAGCCACGAGGGTGTCGAGCTGGTCTTCACCTACGTAGATGGTCTCTTCAACATAAGCGGCCTTGAAACGGGGGAGGACTGCATCCTTGTCAGCCTTACGCACGTCCTTGATGAGCTTTGCAGGTGCATTGCCCACGTTTGAGAACATGATTGATGTAGAGCCGTGGAGCACTCCGTAGAGTTCGGTGTAGTCGCCTTCAAGTGACTCGAGAGCCTTGTGAAGAAGAGTGTTCTTCACGACTGTCAGCTTGATGTCAGCCTTGTTGCAGGCACGACGGAGAGCTGTAGTCTTTTCGGCATCGAGACCGGCGGTCTCAACAAGGTAGAAACAGCTATACTCTTTGAGAGTATTGGCGATGTTCTCTATAGCAACGATTTTATCTTCCTTTTTCATTGTTCAATCAGCGTTAAAGTTATTCATCGATTGACTTGGGGTCAATCTTGATACCCGGACTCATTGTGCTCGAAAGATAAATGCTCTTGATATAGGTACCCTTTGCAGTGGCGGGCTTGAGCTTGATCAAAGTGTTGACAAATTCGCGGACATTGTCACGAGCTGCGTTAGCGTCGAATGACACTTTACCAACAGATGAGTGAACGATACCGTTCTTGTCCACCTTGAAGTCGATCTTACCCTTCTTTACTTCTTCGACAGCCTTAGCGACGTCGTTGGTCACTGTACCGCTCTTGGGGTTAGGCATAAGGCCACGGGGACCGAGCACACGGCCGAGGGCACCGATTTTACCCATGATAGCGGGCTGAGTGATGATCACGTCGACATCGGTCCAGCCACCTTTGATTTTTTCGATATATTCGTCCAGACCAACATAGTCGGCTCCGGCAGCCTTAGCAGCAGCTTCGGCATCAGCGTTGCAGAGCACGAGTACGCGCACCTGCTTACCTGTTCCGTGGGGCAGCGTCACAACGCCACGCACCATCTGGTTAGCCTTACGGGGGTCAACGCCAAGGCGAACATCCACATCCAGAGAAGCGTCAAACTTGGTGAAAGTGATTTCCTTTACAAGTTCTACAGCTTCAGCAAGAGTGTACACTCTCCCGGCTTCAACTTTCTCCTGGGCAATCTTTTGATTTTTCGTCAGTTTACTCATTTCGATTGAAGTTTAGATGTTTTCGGGGAATGTTCCTTTAACGGTGATACCCATGCTTCTGGCTGTACCGGCAACCATGCGCATTGCCGATGCTACGGTGAAACAGTTCAAATCGGGCATTTTGTCCTCAGCAATAGCCTTTACCTGATCCCAGGTAACTTCACCAACTTTCTTACGGTTAGGCTGAGCCGAACCGCTCTTGAGCTTGGTAGCTTCGAGAAGCTGGATTGCTACAGGGGGAGTCTTGACAACGAAGTCAAAGCTCTTGTCAGTGTAATAAGTAATTACTACCGGAAGAACTTTGCCGGCCTTGTCCTGGGTGCGGGCATTGAATTGCTTGCAAAACTCCATGATGTTGATACCCTTGGAACCAAGAGCAGGACCAACTGGAGGCGAAGGATTGGCTGCTCCGCCTTTGATTTGCAATTTGATCTGTCCAGCAATTTCTTTAGCCATGATAAATCTAAATTTTTTGTTAATGATTCGGTTAAAACGATGTCATCTGCAACTGTGAGTCTTTTTCCAATGCGTAACCAGCGGAGTCAGTCTCGCTGTCGTCTGTGACATCTCCCGTGGGCTCGACATCCTTTCACACAAACACTCAGCCCTATCGCTTTAGGGGTGACAGGGTTGATGTGCTTTATGAGTCAGGATTTTTATTGTCAAGCACCGCGCGATGATTATTCACGCTCTACTTGCGAATTCTCAAGTTCCAACGGAGTTTTACGTCCGAAGATCTTGACCATAACCTTAAGCTTCTTCTTCTCGCGGTTTACTTCCTCAATGGTTCCCGAGAAGCCGTTGAAAGGACCGAAGGTCACCTTAACGGTCTCGCCTACCATGTAATCATTTCCGTCATCGGTCGTGTCAATCAGTTGATCGGCAGCTCCCATCATTCGGCGAACCTCGCTCTCGCGAAGAGCCTCGGGGGCGGCGTTCTTGCCACGTCCACGAAGGAAGTCTATCACATTGGTAGTGTTACGGAGCTCATAGAGAACCTCACCAGTAAGAATGCATTCCACAAACACGTAGCCGGAATAAAGATTCTTTTCTTTTACAACCTTCTTTCCGTTACGCACAGACAGAACCTTCTCGGTCGGAATCAATACTTGGAAAACATAATTGCCGAGGCCGGTGTTGCGGATGGCTCCATCCAGAACTTCTTTGACCTTAGCTTCCTTACCTGAGATGGCGCGAAGCACATACCAAGCTTTTTTCTTTTCTTCAGCCATTGATTTTTACCTTAAAGATTACTGACCTAAGCTGTAGATGAAGTGCATAATGGTGTCTACCACCTGATCCATCACGAAGATAATCGCTGCTATGATGATGGAAGCTATCAGCACGATTACCGCGCTCTTAATCAGTTGGCTTCTTGTAGGCCAAGAAGTCTTATATCGAAGTTCGGTATAAGACTCCTCTATATCCGTAAGTAGTTTAAGTTTACTCATTTGTTTGCTTTTTTAGCACGGGACGAGAGACTCGAACTCCCGACACCCGGTTTTGGAGACCGGTGCTCTACCAACTGAGCTAGTCCCGTATAGGTAAAACCGACCTGCCCTTCCGGACTCTTGCGACCCCTTCGGTTGCGGGTCGGTTTTAGGTTTTATTCAGTGGCTGTCATCCCCGGAGGGGAAGCGCCATCTATGAATGGCTTTTAAAGAGTGGTATTACTCGAGGATTTCGGTAATCTGACCAGAACCAACGGTGCGACCACCTTCGCGGATAGCGAAACGGAGACCTGCGTCGCAAGCTACCGGGTTGATGAGCTCAACGTTGATTTCTACGTGGTCACCAGGCATTACCATTTCTACACCTTCGGGAAGAGTGATTTCACCGGTTACGTCAAGTGTACGGATGTAGAACTGGGGACGGTAGTGGTTGTGGAACGGAGTGTGACGGCCACCTTCCTCTTTCTTGAGGATATATACAGAAGCTTTGAACTTGCTGTGGGGCTTAACAACACCCGGGTGGCAAATTACCATACCACGCTTGATGTCTTTCTTGTCGATACCACGGAGAAGGAGACCTACGTTGTCACCGGCTTCACCCTGATCGAGGAGCTTGCGGAACATTTCCACACCGGTAACTACTGACTTCATGTCAGCGCCGAGACCCATGATCTGAACTTCGTCACCTACCTTAACGATACCGGTTTCAATACGGCCAGTAGCAACAGTACCACGACCAGTGATTGAGAACACGTCTTCAACAGGCATAAGGAAGGGTTTATCAATATCGCGGGGAGGCAGGGGAATCCAGTTGTCAACAGCTTCCATGAGCTCCATAACCTTTTCTTCCCACTGGGGTTCGCCGTTGAGCGCGCCGAGTGCAGAACCGCGGATGATAGGAGTTTCGTCGCCGTCATATTCGTAAGTCGAAAGAAGGTCGCGCATTTCCATTTCCACGAGGTCGAACATTTCTTCGTCGTCAACCATGTCACACTTGTTGAGGAACACAACGAGACGAGGAACGTTCACCTGACGAGCGAGAAGGATGTGCTCGCGAGTCTGGGGCATAGGACCATCAGTAGCGGCAACAACGATGATAGCACCGTCCATCTGAGCTGCACCAGTTACCATGTTCTTCACATAGTCAGCGTGTCCAGGGCAGTCAACGTGAGCGTAGTGACGGTTAGCAGTCTCATACTCTACGTGAGCGGTGTTGATTGTGATACCACGTTCCTTTTCTTCAGGAGCGTTGTCAATCTGGTCGAATGACTTCACTTCAGAGAGACCCTTCTTTGCCAAAACGGTAGTAATGGCGGCAGTCAGAGTAGTCTTGCCGTGGTCAACGTGACCGATTGTACCGATGTTAACATGCGGTTTGGTTCTTTCGAATTTCTCTTTAGCCATAACTTTGCTATTTATTTTGATTAAATGATTGACTTTTTAACAAGACGCCACGATAGCGTATGCGCACTATCGGGGCTATCATAATTAGTGGAGCCGATGGCGGGATTTGAACCCGCGACCTCTTCCTTACCAAGGAAGTGCTCTACCCCTGAGCTACATTGGCGTTTTATTTTTAGAGCGGAAGACGAGGCTCAAACTCGCGACCCTCAGCTTGGAAGGCTGATGCTCTATCAACTGAGCTACTTCCGCATTGGAAAGTGATGTGGGCGAAGATGGATTCGAACCACCGAAGGTAAAAACCAGCAGATTTACAGTCTGCCCCATTTGGCCACTCTGGTATTCGCCCTTGAACCGAAAACTAATTTTCGGTGTTGTTAGTTTAGTTGAGCCTCTTGTCGGATTCGAACCAACGACCCCGAGATTACAAATCACGTGCTCTGGCCAACTGAGCTAAAGAGGCAACAAGTTATTGTTCGCTTGCCTGAGGGAGTAGCGTTCCGTCCCAAAAGCGATGCAAAATTACTGCAAATATTTTTATCCACCAAATTTTTTCACTCTTTTTTGCTATAAATTTTGCATTTTTATCGCAGCTTTTTCGCACCACCTTACGCAAAATATTGACATCCACTTGGTTACCACATCGCAACGCCTGCGACTTTTTTTTGTGCTTCTCAACGCCCTCAGACGATCACAGCTATTTCAGATGGGCTTTTATCCAGTCATAGTGCCCACGTTCTGTCTCCTTTGAGGTCCAATGTTCATTGACCGGAGTCAACAACGCCTCCTTCGGGGCAACGATGGTATTATACACGATATAGCTGGTAGTGGGAGGACACGTGTTATCATTATACCCCCATGTCATGCGCACCGGACACTTGAGATGACGCGCGAAATTCACAACATCATAATATGCCATGGTGTTTATAGCCTCCGGAGTGGCAAGTTCGGGATTTTTGCGGACGAAATGCGGATATCCCCCAGTCTTACCCTCAAGATAGCGCGACATATCAGACAGCGCCGGATGATTAGCCACACAACCTGTGACACGAGGGTCAAGCATAGCCGTGGTGATAGCCAAAGCGCCGCCCTGGCTTCCGCCCTGTGTGAAGAGATTCTTGCCGTCCCACTGCGGAAGGGAGGTTAGAAGATCCAGGAACCTGCGGCACCCCAGATATACATCCTTCATATAATAGGCATCCTTGTCAGTAAGACCGAACTTAAGGTAGTCGCCCATTTCTTTGCGAAGAGCGGCAAACTCCTCTTCGGAAAGTTCGGGATGCAGCCCATGAATCTCAAGCTCCAGGCGTATCATGCCACCTTCGCCGTAATATCTATGCCCCATAGGCTCCTTGATGGTCTTCACACCGGCCCCGGGAGGTGTGAGCACCGCCGGGAATTTACCGTCCCCTTTCGGAATGAAAAGATAAGCATACATCGAGCGGCCGGCCGGATTGAGCTGAAGCTTTACAAGGAGACAGGACATCTTGTCGGTGGTATACTTTTCCACCGGTTCCATAGTGTAGCTCAACGGGAATTTCTTGTCTTCCTCCACAGCCTTTGCCCAGAAATCGGCAAAATCAGCAGGTTCGCTGACCGAAGGCACCAGCTGCTCGGGCGAAAATCCCACCTTGACATGGTGTTCCCACTTCTTACCGTCTATCGTGGCAGAAAGCCGCAAATCACGGAAGCCTGGCTCATCCATTGTTCCGAGGTCAATCTTCCCTCGTCCGTCCACAAGACGAATTTCACCTTCGCTTTGGGCCGGCATAAGATCCTCGCCTATCGCATAGGCCACGGTCACATCATCTGCAGGCACGCCATATTTGTAAAGCTCGACGTCCACAACGGCGTTTTCACCTACACGGTAAAGCCAATCAGCATGATCAGGCCTCGTCACCCATAACACATCACTGCGATATGGATAATTTTCCACGGCTTTTGCCTGCAAAATGAAAGCACATAATATAATTAAGGTGGCAAAACGTAAAATTTTCATGGTTATAACGACAAATTTATGACTTGTTAATATTTTTTGCAAAGTTAGCCCATTCGCCCATATCACCCCCTAAGCGCACATTTAAATAATCTTAAAAGAATTTTAAATGCCTCCATGGCCCATTATTCCATAAAAGGTTGTAAATTTGCGTCAGAAAACCCCAATATGAAACGAAAGATATTCTTCACCGCACTATGCTTGACAGCAGGAGCGGCGGTTAACGCACAGCTTAACCGCCCGGATGCCTCCGGATACCTCGAACGAGGGATCCTTATGTTTGAGGACCGCAACTACGAGGGCTGCATCGACCAGCTCAGCAGGCTCCATGCGCTCGAAGTCACCGACCAACAGGCCGAAGAGGCATTATTTTACCTCGGGCTTGCCACCCAAGGCCTCGGCGATGACGAAGCCCTGTTAATGTTCAAGAAGTTTCTTGCCGACTATCCCACATCCACACGACGTGCTGACGTGATGATGTCGGTGGGTGACTTCTACTTCAATCATGGCAACTACGCACAGGCGCTCCAGGAATACTCACAAGTAGAGCCGATGGCCCTCAACGCAGCCAGGAAAGAGGAACTCACATACCGCTCAGCCTACTGCTATATGCTGCTCGGCGAATACTCCACTGCCGCCAACCTCTTCAGCTCACTCGAAACAAGCAGCGAATACCGCAATGCCGCCATATTCTATCAAGGTTACATAGCATACGTCGAGAAAGACTACGCCAAGGCGCTGCGTCTTTTCAAAAACGTGGACACCTCACGCGAACCGGGAATCTCAGCCCCCTACTACGAGGCGCAGATCGCATTCATACAGGGCAACTACTCACGTTCACTCGAACTGGCCAAACAGATGCTACGCGAAGGAAAGGTGCCGCAGTTCACCCCCGAATGCAACCGCCTTGCAGGCGAATCGCTCTATAACCTCGGCGACGAAAACGCAGCCCTCCCCTATCTGTGGAAATACTGTGCGGAGGCACCTTCACCTCAGCCCTCGGCATTCTACATACTCGGCGTCAGCGAATACCGCCAAGGCAACTACGATGCTGCCATCAAGCTGCTCCAACAAGCCATAGGCACACATTCGGCGATGGAACAGAGCGCATACCTTTTCCTCGGACAGGCATATCTCAAACGCGGCGACAACACATCGGCACTCATGGCTTTCGAGAACGCCTATCGCGTCGACTATGACCGAGAGGTGCGAGAGACCGCATTCTACAACTATGCTGTGGCACGCATGGACGGCGGACGTGTGCCGTTCGGCAATTCCGTCGCTCTCCTTGAGAACTTCCTAACAGAATATCCCAACTCTCCCTACAGCGCGGACGTGCAGAAATACATCGTCACCGGCTACATGACCGACAACGATTACGAAAGTGCCCTGGCAGCCCTCAACAAAATCACGAGCCCGAGCGCAGAACTCTTACGCGCCAAACAGAGAGTGCTATTTGTACTCGGGACACGCGAATATACCTCAGGCAAAGTAACCCAGGCAATAGATCACCTCAACCAGGCCAAACGCCTGCCTACAAAAGACGCCTCGATAATCCGCCAATGCGACTTATGGCTCGGTGACTGTTACTACACCCGCGGCAACTACGACGATGCCGCCACTGCCTATCTCGCGTTCCTCTCGGCAGCTCCAAAATCCGACCGAGAGAACCGCGCCACAGCCTATTACGACCTCGGCTATACACGCTTTGCCCAGGAGGAATATTCCGACGCTTTGGCCGACTTCCGCAACGCGGCCGAGCTCTTGAGCCAAGGCACCACCACCCACCCGGCCAATCTCCTTGCCGACACCTACAACCGAATAGCTGACTGCCACTATTATGCCGCCGATTTCCAGTCGGCAGCGGCAGCCTACGACAAGGCTTTCACTCTAAACCCTTCGGCAGGTGACTATGCCCTGTTCCAGCTCGCCATAATGAAAGGCCTGCAGAAAGACCATAACGGCAAGATAGCCACCATTGACCGGCTTGTGGAGAGCTTCCCCTCTTCGGGTCTCATCCCATCTGCCCTGCTCGAAAAGGCGGAGAGCCAGTCGGCACTCGGGAACACCGACAACGCCATCCGCACCTATCAGCAACTGGTGCAGCAGTACTCCAACACTGCCCCGGGGCGCAACGGCTACCTGCAGCTCGCCATCACCTATATTAATAGAGGTGAACGCCAGAAAGGTATCGACACATACAAGAAAGTCATCTACACCTTCCCATCAAGCGAAGAAGCGCGCATAGCCGCCGATGACCTCAAGCAGCTATATGCCGCCGACGGCAAGCTGTCCGACTTCGTGGCATTCATCAACTCCGTGCCCAACGCTCCCCGCTACGAGGCTTCAGAGCTTGAGCAACTCGCATTCCAGGCCGCCGAAAATGATTATATCAATTCAGGCTCGACCACCAAGCTCCTCTCCTACCTACGTGAGTACCCGCAAGGCACCTCACAGGCCCAGGCACTCTACTATCTGGCCGACGCCGCATGGAATTCGGGCAACGCTGCCGAAGCCCAGGGCTACGCAGTGCAGCTACTGCTCAATCATCCCGACTCAGAAGCGGCCGAGGATGCCATGCTGATAAAAGCAGCCTCGGAAAGCGCACTCGGAAAGACAGAAATTGCCTATGATACCTACCGGGAGCTCGAAGGCCGCGCCTCCGGCTCAAACATGCTGCGCGAAGCCCGCATCGGACTCATCCGCACAGCGGCCGACCTCGGGAAATATGCCGAGGTGGTCAATGCCGCCGACAAGCTCCTTGCATCCACCGCTGCTAACTCATCGACTGATGTAAACGAGGTGAAATTCATCCGCGCGTCAGCCAACAACAATCTCGGCAATTATGACGAGGCTTATTCCGACTGGACCGAATTGGCACAGAACCCATCGGACATCTACGGGGCAAAGAGCGCTTATTACATGGGACAGTCGATGTTTGACCGCGGCCTCACCAAGAAAGCCAAAAGCACAGCCGACGCCCTCATTTCGTCCAACACACCCCACCAGTATTGGCTGGCCAGAGGGTTCATCCTCTACAGTGACATCCTTCGCAAAGAGGGCAACACATTTGAGGCAAACGAATACCTCAAATCGCTCAAAAACAACTATCCCGGCTCGGAGGCCGATATTTTCCAAATGATTGAAACGCGACTCAAATGATGACCAAACGCAATTTCATATTCACACTCGCCATCCTCGCGAGCTCGGCGATGATGGGCCAGGGACTCCACAAGGAAATCACCGTCGAACAGGAGATAGTACCCCTCAAACGCGATGCGTCACGCATCACCGTGCTTCCCACAGTGTCACTTCCGGCCATCACTCCTGCACGCCTCTCATTCAGCGACCGAGTGGTGACTACACAGGTACCCAACACCATCACCACCCTCGAACCTGTGGCATACGGCGACAATCTCTATTCGTCACCCTACCGCGGCTACGTGGCACTCGGACTCGGCGCTCCCCTCTTTAATGCCGATTTTTCAGCCGGCTACCGCATCCTTGACACTGACAAGACCCGCTTAAGCGTATGGGGGCAGTTCAACAGTGACCTGTACACCCAGAAAGTAAATGTCGTCGGCGAGGACTCACCACTCAAACTCTATCACCGCGACCTCACCGCAACCCTCGGGGCCGATCTGCACCAGGCCATTGGCAAGACATCATTCCTTGACGCCTCTGTTGATTACACTTACGGTCATAATAACATACCTTATGGCGCAGACACCTACAGCCGCTCGCTCAATAAAGTAAACGCCACCGCTGCGTTCAATTCACGCCATGAGGGACTGATGTACAGTGCTCAGCTCAAATACCAGCATTTCGGCTACTGCAACCTGCAACCGGAAAACCACCTATATACCGACGTGGCTGACTATACCCTCTCTCCCGCCAAGCAAAACCTTGTCGGAGTGCGGCTGCAGGGACTGCTTCCGGTTGGTGAGCCATCATATTTCGGATTGGACCTAAATGCGGATTTCCTCCACACCTCAGCCCACGCAGTGACCACCTTCCCGCATTCCGATTATATTCCTGCCGGCAGTTCAACCACCGGGCTCGTGACTCTCACGCCTCATTATCTCTTCCGCAACCAAACGTTCACTGCCAAAATCGGAGTAGACGTGGACATCACCGTCAACGACGGCAAAGTGTTCCATATATCTCCCGATGTGCTTCTAGCCTGGACCCCGAGCCAAGTGTTCGGAGTTGAAGTGAGAGCCGACGGCGGCTCACGCCTCAACACCCTCGCGTCACTCTACGATGTGACACCTTACAGCAACGCGTCGGTGGCCTACACACAGTCACACATACCCTACAACATCGATGGGAAAATCACCATCGGTCCATTCTATGGAGCATACATTGATTTGTTCGGAGGTTATGCCAAGGCCAACGATTGGCTTATGCCTGTAGCCACCTATGGATTTTTCCCGGGCGGCCAAGTGTTTGAGCCGGCCGACATCAGCGGATGGCATGCAGGTGCCGCCATCGGCTATGACTACCGCAAGATTCTCTCTGCACGCGTAAGCTACGAAACCGCGTCCAACGACCGGGACCGCTGCTATTACCAGTGGCGCGACAGAGCACGCCATGTGGTCAACGCCGAGCTGAAGGTACGTCCTATCACCCCTCTGCTCATCACCCTCAACTGGGAATTCCGCGCAGGCCGACGTATGTTCGGTTACACAGAATATCCCGTGCAGGGCAATATCACCACATTTGAAACTTACGCCACCCGCCTCGGCACAGTCTCCACCCTCAACCTTAGCGCAGGCTACAGTGTGACCGAAGCCCTCACAGTATTCATCAATGGTGAAAACCTCCTTAACCGACGTTACACCCATCTCGGCGACCGATATTCACAAGGTATAACCGCAATGATAGGAGCGGCGTTGAAGTTCTGACATAGACCCTCATAAGAAATAATACACAAGCGATTGGGTTGCGTCGGACAAGGACGCAACCCAATCGCTCTTTTTCCATATAGCAAATAGGAAATTCCACACAATATCAATCCAAAGTCACAAAAAGCACGGCTATTTGCCTAATTTACTATAAAAATGATATAAAATAGGCAAATACTGTGGAAACTTGATATTTATTTCGTAATTTTGCAGACATTTTATCATATTTTTAATAGTTATTCTCAACAGTTAGATGAACAATGATCAGATAAAGGTGATATTCGCCGAAGAAGAGCATGCCAAGTATGCCGAGCAGATTGTCACCCTCATCTATGAATCGGCCCTTCAGCGCGGCACAGGCATAGCCCGCCGCACACCCGAGTACATCGCCAAAAAGATTACGAGCGGGAAGGCCGTTGTAGCTCTCTGTGATGACCGTCTCATCGGCTTCAGTTACATTGAGAGCTGGGAACATGGTGATTATGTGGCCACCTCCGGCCTTATAGTTGACCCGGAGTTCCGACGATTGGGGCTGGCGGCACGAATCAAAGCTAAAACATTCGAGCTGGCCCGACTCCGATTTCCGTTTGCCAAACTGTTCAGTATCACAACGTCACTCCCGGTCATGAAGCTCAACTCCCAGATGGGGTATAAGCCGGTGACATTCTCGGAGCTGACTGACGATGAAGAGTTCTGGGCCGGATGCAAGGGTTGTGTAAACTATGATATCCTCCAGCGCAACAACCGACGAATGTGTCTGTGCACAGGTATGCTTTACGACCCGAAAGCCAAACTCGAACGGCCATCAAAACGCGCTCCTTACGTAATGTGGCTACACAACCGTGTCAAGAAGCTCCTTCATCTTAAGTAAAAAACATCTCTCCAAAAATCAATTTAGTAGGTACAAACATATAACTCTTTAAAATTATGGAAAATAAGAAGAAAGTTGTCCTCGCGTTCAGCGGAGGTCTCGATACATCATTTGCAGCAAAATATCTGTCAGAGGATTTAGGTTATGAAGTACACACAGCCATAGCCAATACCGGAGGCTTTTCGGCAGAAGAGCTTGCCGCCATCGAAGAGAAAGCCATCAAACTCGGAGCAGCCTCGCATGCTACCCTCGACGTGACCGGTGACTACTACGACAAAAGCATCAAATACATGATAGCCGGTAATGTGCTCCGCAACGGCACCTACCCCATCAGTGTGTCATCGGAACGTATATTCCAGGCAATCGCCATTATTGAATACGCCAAGAAAATCGGGGCCGACGCAGTGGCTCACGGCTCGACCGGCGCCGGCAACGACCAGGTGCGTTTCGACCTGACATTCCAGATACTCGCCCCCGAAATTGAGATTATCACCCCAACACGCGACATGACATTGACCCGCGAATATGAGATTGACTATCTTAAGAAGCATGGCATCGAGGCCGACTTCAAAAAGATGGAGTATTCCATCAACAAGGGTCTTTGGGGAACCAGCATAGGCGGTAAAGAAACTCTTCACTCAGAGCAGACACTTCCCGAAAGCGCTTACCCCAGCCAGGTAACCGAACATGGCGAGGAGAAGATGACAATATCATTTGTCAACGGCGAAATCTCGGCAGTCAACGGCAAGGAATATGCCGATAAAATAGAGGCTATCCGCGAGGTAGAACGCCTTGGAGCCCGCTACGGCATCGGACGTGACATGCACATCGGCGACACTATCATAGGCATCAAGGGTCGCGTAGGTTTCGAGGCCGCAGGCCCGATTCTCATCATCGCTGCCCACAAGATGCTCGAGAAACACACTCTAACCAAATGGCAGCAGTACTGGAAAGACCAGATCGGCACATGGTACGGAATGTTCCTGCATGAATCGCAGTATCTCGAACCGGTGATGCGCGACATGGAGAAATTCCTTGAAAGTTCACAGCGCAACGTGACCGGCACTGTGGAAATCACACTCCGCCCCTACAGCTACACACTTGTAGGCGTGGACTCTCCATTTGACCTCATGAAGACCGACTTCGGCGAATACGGCGAGGTCAACAAGGCTTGGAGCGCCGATGACGTGAAGGGATTCACCAAGATCCTCGGCAACCAGATGAAGATTTACCACAACGTCCAGAAGCGCAACAACAAGGAGTCATGAAGATAGGCATAATTGGTGGCGCAGGCTACACCGCCGGTGAGCTGCTGCGCTTGTTACTCAACCACCCGGAGGCTGAGATTGTATTTATACACTCAACAAGCAACGCCGGAGCTCCGGTGACCGATGTGCATGAAGGGCTCATAGGCGAGACCGAACTCCGCTTCTCCGAGGATTATGACCTCAATGCAATAGATGTACTTTTCCTATGCCAGGGCCACGGCTTCAGCAAAAAGTTCTGGGAAGAGAATGCCATGCCTGAGGGACTTAAGATTGTGGATCTCGCACAGGATTACCGCGATGAGAGCAACGGCTATGTCTACGGACTCCCGGAAGCCCATGTCAACAGGATAAAAGATGCGCAGAAAGTTGCCAATCCCGGCTGCTTCGCCACCGCTATCCAGGTGGCACTTCTCCCACTGGCTGCCGCCGGAAAACTTAATAGCGAGATACATGTCACCGGTATCACCGGCTCAACAGGAGCGGGAGTCAAACCGGGAGCGACCACCCACTTCAGCTGGCGCAACAACAACATGTCGGTCTATAAGGCATTCGGACACCAGCATCTGGCAGAAATCAAGCAGACTTTAGGTCAACTCCAACCGGGCTTCGACCAGGAAATAAGTTTCCTTCCGGTGCGCGGAGATTTTGCCCGAGGCATATTCGCCATGACATACATCGACACCGACATGTCACTTGAAGAGGCCACAGCCCTCTACAAGGATTACTACCGTGATGCGGCGTTCACTCATGTGTCTGACAAGCCGGTCGACCTCAAGCAGGTGGTCAATACCAACAAAGCTGTAATCTCGCTGGAGAAACATGGCTCGAAACTGCTCATAATCTCAGCCATCGACAACCTGCTCAAAGGAGCCTCCGGCCAGGCAGTCCAGAATATGAACCTTATCTGCGGACTCCCCGAAAAGACCGGGCTATCACTTAAGCCGTCGGCATTCTAAGCATTACTCATCTCCACTAAACACGAATACATGACTCTTTTTGACGTATATTCACTATATGATATCGAGCCCGTAAAAGGGAAGGGCTCCTACGTGTATGATGCCCAAGGCAATGAGTATCTCGATCTCTACGGCGGTCATGCCGTAATCTCTATCGGTCATGCTCATCCGCGATATGTGGATGCCATAAGCCGGCAGGTGGCGGAACTCGGATTTTATTCCAACTCCGTGCAGAATTCCCTGCAGCAGCAACTCGCCGACCGACTCGGCCGTCAAAGCGGCTACGATGACTATGCCCTGTTCCTCTGCAACTCGGGAGCCGAGGCCAATGAAAATGCCATGAAGCTTGCCTCGTTCCACACCGGCAAAAGCAAGATTCTGGCCTTCGACCGGGCGTTCCACGGCCGGACATCAGGTGCAGTTGCCGCCACTGACAATCCCAAAATCCAAGCCCCCTTCAACCGCACATCAAATGTAGAGTTCGCTCCGCTCAATGACATCAAAGCCGTAGAAGAGCGCCTTGCTACCGGAGAATTTGCCGCCGTCATCATCGAGGGAATCCAGGGGGTGGCCGGCATAAGGATGGTCAACGACGACTTCCTGCGTCAGCTGCGCGAAGTGACAAAAAAACATGGTGTGCTCCTGATTCTTGATGAAATCCAGTCGGGTTATGGCCGCACAGGGCGCTTCTTCGCACATCAATATGCAGGAGTTCGCCCCGACATCATTACCTGTGCCAAAGGTATCGCCAACGGTTTCCCGATGGGAGCCATACTCATCGCTCCCTCCATCGAGGCTAAAAAAAGTATGCTCGGAACCACATTCGGAGGCAACCATCTGGCATGCGCGGCAGCAATAGCCGTGCTTGACGTCATGTCCGAAGAAAAGCTTGTGGAGAACGCCGCCGAAACAGGTGAGTATATCCTCGGCAAACTTCAGGAAATAGCCGTCACCAATCCCAAAATCAAAGATGTGCGTGGCAGAGGCCTAATGATCGGATTCGAAATCGAAGGATCTGCTTCAGAACTGCGCAAACGCCTGCTGTTCGAAGGGAAAATCTTCACCGGCGGTGCCGGAGAGCATACCGTCAGGCTCCTCCCGGCCCTCGGTCTCACCAAGGCTCAGGCCGATATCTTCCTCAACACTTTCACTAAATATCTTTAATCTCATCTCCCCACCACTATGCGTAACTTTACCAACGTAACCGATATAGGCCCGCTTGACATAGCTGTCAAGGAGGCCCTCGAAGTGAAAAACAACCGCTTCGGCTACACCCATCTTGGCAAGAACAAGACGTTGCTGATGATTTTCTTTAACTCAAGTCTGCGCACACGTCTGAGCACACAGAAGGCAGCGATGAATCTCGGCATGAACGTGATGGTGCTCGATGTGAACCAGGGAGCATGGAAGCTCGAAACCGAACGCGGAGTAGTGATGGACGGCGACAAGGCTGAGCATCTTCTCGAAGCAATACCGGTGATGGGCTCCTACTGCGACATCATTGGCGTACGATCATTCGCCGGGCTGAAGGATAAGGCTGAGGACTACGAGGAACGTGTCATCAACCAGTTCATCAAATACTCCGGGCGCCCTGTGTTCAGCATGGAAGCGGCCACCCGCCACCCACTGCAGAGTTTCGCCGACTTAATCACCATCGAGGAATTCAAGACAAAAGAACGCCCGAAAGTGGTGATGACCTGGGCTCCGCATCCCAAGGCACTCCCCCAAGCAGTTCCGAACTCGTTCGCCGAGTGGATGAATGCCACAGACTACGACTTTGTCATCACCCATCCCGAAGGATATGAACTCGCACCGGAATTCGTGGGAAAAGCCCGCGTGGAGTATGACCAGCGCAAGGCTCTCGAAGGTGCTGATTTCGTATATGCGAAGAACTGGTCAGCTTTCGCTGACCCGAATTACGGAAAAGTGCTCAACACTGACCGCGCCTGGACTGTCGACACAGAAAAGATGGCGCTCACTGACAACGCTTTCTTCATGCACTGTCTGCCTGTGAGACGCAACATGATCGTGACCGACGACGTGATTGAATCGGACCGCAGCATAGTGATACCCGAAGCCGCCAACCGCGAGATTTCAGCACAGGTGGTGATAAAACGTCTGCTCGAATCACTTTAATCAGCGCATGCCATGTCGATAAAAGTGATAAAAATAGGCGGAAACGTGGTTGATAACCCTGATGCTTTAAAGCGTTTCATCACCGACTTCGCGTCGCTGCCGGGAAAGAAAATACTGGTACACGGCGGAGGAAAGGAGGCCACACGACTGAGCGCCCGACTCGATATACCTACCACAATGATAGAGGGACGGCGCGTCACTACCCGGGAAACTCTCGACGTGGTGACGATGGTCTATGCCGGCTTAGTCAACAAACGCGTGGTGTCGATGCTCCAGGAAGCAGGATGTAATGCCATCGGGCTTTCGGGAGCCGACGGAAACGTGATCAAAGCAACCCGCCGCAAGCCTAATCCGATAGACTACGGATATGTAGGGGACATAGACCCTGCCAACGTCAACGCAGAGTTCATAGGCACGTTGCTCGAAGCCGGAGTCACCCCGGTGTTCTGCGCCATCACGCATGACGGCAACGGCACTCTACTCAACTGCAACGCCGACACCATAGCCTCGTCAGTGGCCTTGGGCGCGTCGCGCATCGAGTCGACCGACTTGATATTTTGCTTCGAGCAGAAAGGTGTCATGCGCGACATTGATGACCCTGAGTCACTGATACCCCACATCACTCCCCCACTCTACGCCGAACTCAAGGCATCGGGGGTGGTCAACAAGGGGATGGTGCCTAAAATCGACAATGCATTCGCGGCAATCGAGGCAGGGGTCAACAGTGTGACAATAAAGCATTCGGATAATCTGACACGCCCCACAGGCACAACCATAAGCAAGTGAACGAATCCAAAAGCCATACCTATCTGTCACTGCTGAGGAGGCTCATAGCCACCCCATCAGTGTCGAGGCAGGAAAACGACACTGCCGACATCATCTATGACCATCTCGCGGAAGGAGGAGCAGATGTGCACCGCATACACAACAACGTGTGGGCGCTGAACCGGCATTACTCGCCTGAAAAACCCACGTTGCTTCTCAACTCCCATCACGACACCGTCAAACCTGCGGCAAGCTACACACTCAATCCATACGATCCTGTCATACGCGACGGAAAGCTATACGGACTTGGGAGTAACGACGCCGGGGCTTCGGCCGTGTCGCTGACACAGGTGTTCATGGATCTACACGACTCGACAGAGCTCCCATGGAATATCCTGCTGGCCATCACTGCCGAGGAGGAAGTTGGCGGCGAGAACGGCATGCGTGCCTTCCTGCCACATATAGCCGGACAAGGCATCACGGTCAATTGCGCGGTAGTGGGCGAGCCCACCGGCATGCAACCCGCCGTGGCTGAGCGCGGACTTGTGGTGCTCGACTGCCTGACAAAAGGTGTCACGGGTCATGCCGCCCGGGGTGAAGGTGTAAATGCGATATATAAGGCGATGGCTGATATAGACCGTCTGCGGACTTACAGGTTCCCCCACTCGTCAGAGGTGCTCGGCGATGTGTCGGTCAACATCACCCAGATCAATGCCGGTTGGCAACACAATGCCATCCCTGACGAATGTAAATGGGTGGTGGATATCCGCACCACCGACCGTTTCACCAACGAGGAGACGGTAGAGCTGCTGCGCGCCCAGGTCAAGGACTCGCAATTGACCCCCCGATCCACACGTGTACGCGCATCGGTCATCCCCGACACGCACCCTCTTGTCCGGGCTGCCCTGAGCCTTGGCCTACATCCTTTCGTATCCCCCACCACAAGCGATATGTCGCTCATGTATGACTTTCCATCACTTAAGATAGGACCTGGAGAGTCGTCACGAAGCCATTCGGCTGATGAATTCGTATATCTTGCTGAAATAGAGGGGGCGATCCCATTATATCACAAATTACTTTCAGAATTTTTTAAACTCTCATCAATATGAAACTTTGGAGCAAAGGGTTTGAGCCCGACAAGATGATAGAAGAATTTACCGTCGGAAATGACCGTGAACTGGATTTACGGCTTGCCCGCTATGATGTGGAAGGCTCGATGGCACATATCAAGATGCTGCAAAGCATCGGACTCCTCTCGGCCGAAGAACTCGACATCCTGCTCAAGGCTTTAGGAGAGATAGCCGAGGTTATTGAGCGCGACGAATTCAAAATCGAGGATGGAATCGAGGATGTCCACTCGCAGGTAGAGTTCATGCTCACCGCGAAATTGGGCGACGTGGGCAAGAAAATCCACTCGGGCCGTTCGCGCAACGATCAGGTGCTCGTCGATCTTAAACTATTCATGCGTGATGAGCTCAAGAAAGTAGCCGAAGCCGTAGAGAAGCTCTTCCGTCGCCTTCAGATGCTGAGTGAAGAGCACAAGGATGTGCTCATGCCCGGCTACACACATCTGCAGGTGGCCATGCCGTCATCATTCGGTCTTTGGTTCGGAGCTTACGCCGAATCACTTGCCGACGACATGCAGATGCTCGTCGCAGCATATAATATTGCCAACCAGAATCCATTGGGTTCGGCAGCGGGCTATGGTTCGTCATTTCCGCTCGACAGGGAGATGACCACGCGCCTGCTGGGCTTTGATACGCTCCACTACAATGTTGTGGCGGCACAGATGTCGAGAGGCAAAACGGAGCGGGCCGCATCAATGGCCATCAGCGCCATAGCCTCAACACTCGGGCATCTGGCCATGGACGTGTGCATGTGGATGTGCCAGAACTTCGGGTTCGTCAGCTTCCCAGACGAACTGACCACAGGGTCATCAATCATGCCCCACAAGAAGAACCCGGATGTATTTGAGATAATGCGTGGCAAATGCAACCGTCTGCAGTCGGTACAGAACGAGATTGCACTGCTCACAGCCAATCTGCCATTGGGCTACAACAGGGATTTGCAGCTGCTTAAGGATATAATATTCCCGGCCACCACTGAAATGATACAATGTCTTGAAATGGCCGACTTCATGCTCCAGCACATACGCGTGAAACATGACATCATCAATGACAGCCGTTATGACTATCTGTTCACCGTTGAAGAGGTGAACCGCCTGGTCCTCGATGGTGTACCCTTCAGAGAAGCCTATAAGAAAGTCGGACTGGAGGTGCAGGAGGGTACTTATAAACCGGTGCGCAGCGTGCATCACACTCATGCCGGCTCAATCAATAACCTCTGCAACCCGCAAATCGCGCTTAAATTCCAAGCGCTTATGGATAAAATATCACCTAAAGCCTAAGTCACAGACAGCCCCATAGAGGCTCATAGCCGCAAAACGACAAGTCCACCTGAATCTTAAAAATTCAAGTGGACTTGTTGTTTTCTATTTTTTAGACTGAGAGGAATCAACTATCCTCATCATCATCATCATGTGGAGTAGATTCTGTCCATTTCGGAAGGGTGAAGATAAATTCCAGACCTCCTACCGAACGGTTATGGACCGATATGGTGCCACCAAGCGACATGACTGTACTCTTGACGATGGGAAGGCCCAAGCCTGTTCCCCCGGCCTTACGTGAGCGGCCGGTATCAACTCTGTAGAATCTCTCAAACAAGTGCGGGATATGCTCTTCACCCACACCGGAACCATTGTCATAGAAAGAGAACACATAGAACCGTTCGCTCTCGGAAATGAGCCTGAATCCTATCTTTGTACCTCCCGAATGCATGGCTGCATTACGAATCAGGCCACAAATCATACCGGAAATAAGGTTATAGTTGCCTGTTACCAAACAGTTGATAGGGATGTCAAATGTAAATTCCATATCTCCCGCAAGATTATTAGCAGGAAGGTCATTATCAATCTGATAGACCATCTCATGAATATCTACACAGTCGACGGCAATCTTGTCACTTCCGTTCTCGAGTCGAGTCATGGTCGAGACATCATTCAGGAGGTTGGAGAGGCGCTCCACATTGGCAAGCATGCGCTCAAGGAAACGCTTGCGTGTGGCCTCGTCCATCCCGGGGTCAGCGATTATGGATTCGAGATAACCACGAATGATACCGACCGGAGTCTTTATTTCATGATTGATATTGTTGGTCATCTGGCGTGTCACACGCGCCTTTTCCTCGATGGCTCTCACAGCCACTTTGCGCTCTTTTTTTATGAGCTCTATGGCATTGCCTCGCTCGCGGTAAAGGGTCACAATCTCACGCGAGATGTCACCGAGCTCGTTGCGGGGGAATTTGTCAAGCCCGGTAAAGCGGGTACCTGTAGCCGCCCTGTAGGCAAAGTCCTTCAGGAGTGTCACACTCCTGGTAAGCATGCGTGTGGAGTAATAGGTCACAAACAACGTGAGCAACAGACAACCTGCTATCACAATCCATACCTGGCTGTCAATGTCGATGGCATCATGCAGCTTCTCAGTGTAAGGCATGGCAGTGTAGACGATGATAGCACTGTCAGGGCTCATCACACGCGAATAGAAGTAAGGGGCTACGCCGTCGTCCAGATCCTGCCCGAGGCCACGGAAACCATCCTCGTCATATTCGCCTGACGTATCCTTGATCATGCTCTCAACCTGCAGCGGGATGGGTGTGCCGAGCGAATAGAGCATAGGACCATGATTCTCATACACCGTAAGGCGTACGCCTTCAAACATGGAGCCTTTGAAGTACTGCTGCGTAAAATTGAGGAATGCGCGCAGACTGACATCGCGTTCATACGCGTCCAGGACGCCGCTGTCAAGCAGGTCGAGCTGCTTATTTATAATCTCGGCTCTGTAATCAGCCTCACGCTTATACTGATACCAGATTATGAGTCCGAACACCACACACAGCATGAACGCTATGGGCATGAACAGACGCCAGTGGTAGTTAATCCTTTTCTTTAAAACCATAGCCGAATCCTAATCGAGTCACTATGTTGTTACCATATTCACCGATTTTCTTGCGGAGTCGGGTGATATTCGTGTCGATAGTGCGGTTGGTCACCACCACATCGTCGGCCCACACGTGGCGAATTATCTCCTCACGTGAATAAATCCTATTGCGATGAGTAAGGAAGAATGAGAGAATCTCCAACTCGGTTTTAGTAAGAGCCACAGGCTCTCCGTCGAGGTAGCAAATCTTGTCATTAGGGTCGATACGCAGCCCTTCATACACGATCTGTGGTTCAAGGCCATCTTCCACCATAGGGGCAGCCGCAGCGCGGCGAGCCATCTGTGTGCGACGGAGCACGGCGTTGACGCGTGCCAGCATTTCGCTGATCTTGAATGGCTTGGTGATATAATCATCAGCACCGATGTTAAGCCCCATCACTGTATCATCCTCACCGTTGAGTGCCGAACAGAAGATTATAGGGCGGTCCTCTGTGGCCGATGTGTTGCGCAGGCGTTTGGCAAAATCAAAACCGCTTAAACGCTCCATCATTATATCAACAATAAAGAGATCGTAGGGCGTAAGATCCATATCCAATGCCTCTTCGGCACTGTAGGCAGTATCCACCTCATATCCTTCTTTCTGAAGATTATACTTCAGGATTTCGCATATAGATTCTTCGTCGTCAATAACTAATAGGCGAGTACTCATTTTATTCTTTTTCCTTAATTTAAATACTTGGTTGCTAAAATTTCACGGAACAACAGGCCAAACGGTTGCTCCAGGCCTTTCAGTCGCTAAATTACAATATTTTTTGAGGGGAATTAGTTAATATATGTTAAAACAACTTTTTGCGTGAACTTTTCCTTTCCCCGGGAGTTTTAAAGACATAGTTACTATATTTGCACTGTGTTTTCATGGTATTAGATTTAAGGTTAAAGAATATAGGCTGTCGGGAGACAGCCTATTTTTGTTTCATCTGACTAATGGCACGTCCTCATTGCCAAGCAAAGAGGACAGCTGCGGAATCAATGCGCGAAACTGATGATGAGCCAAGAGGAAATGGTCATGTAGATGAGCATACCGATAATGTCGTTTGTAATCGAGATAAACGGTCCGGTGGCCAATGCTGGGTCAATCTTTAGCTTCTCGAGAGTGAGGGGCACAAATGTGCCAAACACAGATGCGAACATCACCACACAGAACAGAGAGATTGACACGGCGAAAGTGGTGACCTCATGCCCCTGTCCGATGGTGAAGAAATTGTAGAAAAACACAAGCAAGGCTATGATAGAGCCATTAAGCAACCCCACTCCAAGTTCACGCAAAAGCTGACGCGATGACTTCTTTATGTCAAGCGAACCGTTGGCAAGACCCTGTACAACAATTGCCGACGACTGGGTGCCGACATTACCACCTGTACCACCGATAAGAGGAATGAAGAGCGCAAGTGCCGGATCAACAACAAATCCGCCTTCGAATTTACCAAGTATAAACGAATTGCAGAGTCCGCCTACCATACCGATAAGCAGCCAAGGTAAACGCGCTTTTGTCTGTGCGAAAAGTTTATCATCCGACTCGACATCGCCGGAGAGACCTGAAGCCAACTGGTAGTCACGTTCACTTGAATCACGCACCTTATCCATCACGTCGTCGACGGTGATACGCCCAAGCAGACGCCCTATCGAGTCAATGACAGGCATCGCCACAAGGTCATATTTCTCAAAGTCAAGGGCTACCTCATCAATGGGAGTGTCAACCTTGACTGACACTGGATCCGTCTCCATCACATGCTTTATCTTGGACACCGATGGGTGTGTGATAAGCTTCTTAAGCGGAAGGGTGCCACGCAGACGTTCGTCATTGTCAACGACATACACATAGTAAACCTCGTCCATATCCTCGGCCTGCATCCTCATCTGCTTGATACATTCGGGCATACTCCAGTTCTCATTGACCACAATCATCTCCGTGCCCATGAGACCACCGGCGGTGTCCTCGTCATACTTCAGAAGGTCGATGATGTCGCCGGCCTGCTCCACGTCGTCAATGTGGCTGAGAATCTTCTCACGCTCATCCTCATCAAGCTCCTGGATAATATCCACGGCGTCGTCGGTGTCGAGGTGCTCGATCTGCTTTGCGATATCCTCGGCATCCATCTTAGACAGAAGCTTCAGTCGGTCATCCTCATCAAGTTCCATGAGGACATCTGCCTGGGCCTCCTCATCAAGGAGTTTGAAGAGATACTCGGCCTCGTCAAGGTCAAGATCCTGATAAAGTTCGGCAATGTCGGCGGGGTGGAGGTCGGCAAGTTCATCGCGGGCTGCCTGGTCGGCATGGTCCTCGATTATTTTACGGATATAGGTAAGATATTCGGGAGTATATTCTTTCATATTTCCGGCGTGATGATTGGAGGAGAGGAGTGTGTTACTTTATTGACTTATCACTTACTGTCCACGAGCTTGGTCAGCTCGATGAACTGCGCAACCGTCAATTGCTCCGGGCGCATGGCAAGCAAGGGGTCATCAGGCAACGGCACTCCGGCCGGGAACATTCCACGGAGGGAATTTCGGAGGGTCTTGCGTCGCTGTCCGAACGCGGTCTTCACCACCGATTTAAAAAGTTTTTCGTCACAACCAAGCGATGTGACATCGTTGCGGGTCATTATTATCACTCCGCTCTTTACCTTTGGAGGCGGATTGAACACGTTTTCATCCACCGTAAAAAGATATTTCACGTCATACCAGGCCTGGAGAAGCACGCTGAGAATTCCTCTGGCTTTTGTGCCCGGTTCGGCGGCAAAGCGTTCGGCCACCTCGCGCTGGAGCATGCCAGAACAACACACCACCTGCTCCTTATAGTCGAGCACATGGAAAAATATCTGGGATGATATATTGTAGGGGTAATTACCTATGACACAGAATTTCTGACCGTCAGGATAAACCTTCGAAAGGTCAAGTTTCAGGAAGTCGGCATCAAGTATGCGACCGGCAAGATCAGGATAATTGTAACGTAGATAATCAATGCTCTCACCGTCAATCTCGGCAACCTTCACATCATGGCCAGCAGCCAGAAGGTACTTGGTGAGGACCCCCATGCCGGGGCCAACCTCCATCACCGGCATGCCCTTCCATGGTGAAAGGGTGTCGGCTATGCGCTCGGCTATGGTCTCATCGGTCAGGAAGTGCTGTCCGAGAGCCTTTTTAGGACGCACGTCGGCGCTGCGTCCTGCTGATGAGAATTGCCTTTTTTTCATAGAGTGCAAAGTTAAGGGTTTTAGCTGAAAAATCGGGTGTAATACCCAACAAAAATCGCCACCACACCGACATGATAGCACTCAGTAACGCCTTTTGACATTTTTTATCCCGCCACATTTCGAACCAATAACCGCTGCGGATGTTCTTAATAGTGGAAACCGACCTGAGGGACGCCCCGACGCGAGAGGCGAACCGAAGGAACACACGGTAGCCAATTCATTGGTAGCCCCACGGTCTCAGTAAACCTTGGGCTATAATGCCAAGAGCGGAGTAAAGCCCACCCGGGCCCTCCACCCTCGATTAAGGTCTTTAGCCCTAAAGACCTTGGTGAAGAATCATTATTCTTCCCGATTTTTACAGCGCCCGGCCAGTGGTTCGACTCACCCGCCGGGCTTTTTTATGTCTCATAAAAACAGTCGTGCGGATCTCGTCCCCCCCAAATGGCAATGGCGGAATTAGAGTGTGGATGTCAAGCGGATGATCAAAGTTGCCCCAGCTCCACCATTGTGGCCACGCGCTCGATTATAGCATCCTTACGGTCCGTGTCGGGCTTATAGGAGGTCTTGAGATTAACCCCGAAGAGCCTACCGAACGTCTGCCAGAACCCGGCTCGAAATGAACCGAGAAAGGCCTTGAGAATATTGTAGCCTGACTGGTTGGTTTCTCTGTTGATGAGTTTGACAAGCATCTGCGCCTGGCTTTTAGTGAATTTCTTAAGCGCAGGCTTATACTGGTCAAACACCGCACCCTCCATTTTCTTGAGGTGCTCTTCACGCTCCTTCTGTGTGGGGAAAGTCTCGATATACTCGTAGGTCTCTATGAGGGTTTCACAGATGAGTTTGGCATAGGGCAAGGTCTTTTTGACATCACGCACAGTCTTCCAATAGAATTCCTCCTCCTTCTTGTTCTTGAACTTCATAGGGGGGAACACAGTGACCTCGGCGAGCACCAGCATCAGCAGGTCATCACCTTCCTCGTCTTTGAATATGTAGTAACCCTGGAGCGGCTTAACGCGCCCTGAACCCACTTTTATCTCCGAATCTGTGTCGGGCGCCGACATAGCCGTCTGCCCCCCGGCATAGGCACTCAAATTGGCCGAAAATGTCAGGATTAAAGCAAGCAGATATTTAACAGCATGTGTCATATAGTTATATAACACCCGAAAGCACAGATTTATTATATTTCCTGTGACGGAGCAGGCTCTTTGCGGGGATAATCGACGGTATAATGCAGTCCGCGGGACTCTTTGCGTTCCTTGGCCTGACGCATTATCAGATAGCCCACGTTGATGATGTTGCGCAGCTCGCATATCTCACGCGATGCCTTGGAGCACTTGAAGAGCTTCTCAGTCTCCTCATATAGGATATCAAGGCGGTTCCATGCCCTGTCAAGACGCAGATCGGAACGCACAATGCCGACATACGTGCCCATAATCTGGTTAACTTCCTTAATGCTCTGAGTAATGAGAACCATCTCCTCAGGATGGCGTGTACCCTCATCGTTCCATTCAGGCACATCGGTGCGGAAGTCATAGTGCGAAGCATTGGCAAGCGCATGTTTGGCTGCGGCATCGGCATACACTACGGCCTCAATAAGGGAGTTTGAAGCCAGGCGGTTGCCTCCATGAAGTCCGGTGCATGAGCATTCGCCCACGGCATACAGACGATGGATGGACGACTCGGCATTGGTGTCGACCTTTATGCCACCGCAAAGATAGTGGGCAGCCGGAGCGACAGGTATGTAATCCTTTGTTATATCTATGCCGAGCGACAGGCACTTTGCATAGATGTTGGGGAAGTGTTTCTTAGTCTCCTCGGCATCCTTATGTGTGACGTCGAGATATACGTGGTCATCGCCATAGAGCTTCATTTCCGAGTCAATGGCTCGAGCCACTATGTCGCGAGGAGCGAGCGAGAGGCGCGGGTCATACTTGTGCATGAACTCTTCACCACGTTTGTTGCGCAACACGGCTCCATATCCTCGCATGGCTTCGGTGATGAGGAAAGACGGACGGTCGCCGGGATGGTAGAGAGCCGTAGGATGGAACTGAATGAATTCCATATCCTTCACCGTTCCCTTGGCCCGGTAAACCATAGCTATGCCGTCGCCGGTGGCAACGAGAGGATTTGTAGTGGTCTGATAGACAGCCCCCACTCCTCCGGTGGCGATAAGCGTCACACGCGAGAGGAATGTCTCTACCACACCTGACTCAGTGTCAAGCACATAAGCGCCGTAGCATGTGATGTCGGGGGTACGACGTGTCACTATCTTGCCGAGATGATGCTGGGTGATGATTTCAATGGCAAAATGATGCTCGAAAATATCTATGTTCTTGTTGGCCTTCACGGCCTTTATCAGCGAATCCTGAATCTCAAAACCGGTGTTGTCGGCATGGTGCAGGATGCGGAATTCCGAATGGCCACCCTCGCGGTGAAGGTCGAATGAACCATCCTCATTTTTATCAAAATTCACTCCCCATTTTATCAGTTCGGCAATCTGCGAGGGAGCGTTCTTCACGACTTTCTCAACTGCTTCAGGGTCGCTGAGGTAATCCCCGGCAATCATCGTATCCTTGATGTGCTTGTCGAAGTCATCAACCTCAAGATTTGTCACCGAGGCCACCCCGCCCTGAGCAAGAGCAGTATTGGCTTCATCCAACGTTGTCTTACACACTAAGGCCACAGTGCCGTGTCCGGCCACTTTAAGGGCAAAGCTCATCCCGGCTATGCCTGACCCTATAACAAGATAATCATATTTGCGTGTCATTGGCTTTTGAGTTCAAGACGGGGAGTGATACGTCCGCTCCTCATTACGGCTGCAAAGTTACACATTCGGAGAGATTTTCCATCCAAATTTCAAGGATTTTTCGGTTTTAGGAGGTAACTTTGCAGCTGAAAAAACTGACCGACAACATTGAAAACCACCATATATATGGCAGAAATATCAGAAAACAAGGAGCGCTTCTGCTCGCTGCTCCGCAGCACCGAACGAGAAAACATCGAGTATGTGATCGAGGACCTCGAGACCTATGGATTTTTCGAGGCACCGGCTTCCGTACGTAATCACTATAATTATCCCGGCGGATTGCTGGCCCATTCGCTTAATGTTTATGACATGGCCATGACCCTCCGCGAAGGTATCATTAAGATGCGTCCGGAGATGGAAAAATCTCTACCCGTCAATTCTATAATCCTGTCATCGCTCCTGCATGACACCTGCAAATCAAACATCTACCGACGTGTCACACGCAAACGCCGTAATGAAATCGGAATATGGGAGGATGTGGAGGAATATGAAGTCAACTATTCCGCCCTTCCAATAGGCCACGGTGAGAAATCCATAGTAATGCTCCTGAGGATGGGACTTGACCTTGAGGACGATGAAATTATGGCCATAAGATGGCACATGGGTGCATGGGACGTGGACCGCACAAGCATAGAGCAGGATAAAAACTACCGTGAAGCCCAACGCCGTTCTCCGCTCGTTGCACTCCTCCACTCTGCCGATACACTCGCCGCACAGATACTCGAACGCGACCAACCGACAGAATAACATAACGCACATCAATCATAACTCATACGGCCCGCAAATTCCGAAGCATTTGCGGGCCGTATGAGTTATGAGGAACTAAAATTTCGCCACCTCTTACTGTATGGCAGCGAGTCCTCCTTGGGCAGTCTCCTTATATATCGAGGGGAGATCATGGCCGGTCTGCTTCATGACTTCCACTATGCGGTCGAAACTTACCGAATGACGGCCGTCGGAGAAGGAGGCGTATAGATTGCTGTCAAGCGCACGTGCGGCGGCATAAGCGTTTCGTTCTATACATGGTATCTGAACCAATCCGCACACCGGGTCACAAGTGAGTCCGAGGTGATGTTCCAACCCCATCTCTGCCGAGTATTCAATCTGAGCCGGTGTACCACCAAAAAGCTGTGAGGCAGCAGCGGCCGCCATGGCACACGCCACTCCGACCTCACCCTGGCACCCGACCTCAGCACCTGAGACAGACGCATTATGCTTCACGACACTACCGAAGAGGCCGGCCGTGGCCAATGCCCTGAGGATGCGCTTATCGGAGAAACCCTTGGATGTGGATAGATGATAGAGGACAGCCGGAAGCACTCCACACGAGCCGCATGTAGGCGCCGTGACAATTTTCCCTCCCGAGGCGTTCTCTTCGCTGACAGCGAGCGCGTAGGCATAGACCAGACCACGGCTGCGGAGCGAATCGGTGTGTCCGGCGGCATGCATATAGTAGGCCACGGCCTTACGACGCACACCAAGACCTCCGGGTAGGACCCCCTCGGCCTCAATGCCGCGCTCAACGGCATCTTTCATCACCTGCCACACTTCCCGCAGATAGTCCCAGACATCACTGCTCTCATTAAGCTCCACATATTCCCAGAAACTCCGCCCCGACTTTTCAGCCCAAGCCTGGATATCGGAAATCTTGGAAAGTCCATAGACCATCTCCTTGGGACGACGCTCCTCACCTTCGTGAAGTATGTCACCTCCGCCTATCGAATAGATAGTGTCATGGCCCAACTCATGGCCTTCGGCATCAAGCGCGCGAAACGACATGCCGTTAGGATGGAAAGGCAAGAATATTTCCGGTTTCCAGACGATGGTGGCCGGAGCCACCTTCTGGAGAGCGCTAAGGATGGCCACATCTGTCATGTGACCTTTCCCCGTCCCGGCCAACGAGCCATAGAGAGTAACTTCAAATGAAGCTGCACCTTTATACTTTTCACCAAATTCCTGGGCGGCTTTAAGAGGGCCCATAGTATGGCTGCTTGAAGGGCCCGAACCTATTTTATATAATTGCTTGATGGATTCCATGACATAAAGAATAAAACAACGAAAGGGACCCGGAGGCCCCTTCCGTACTTATACTGCTATTTTTTGATTAGTCGATCAACGCGTGGCCGGTCATTTCCTTCGGCTGAGGGAGCCCCATGATCTTAAGCATTGTGGGAGCCACGTCGGCAAGCTTGCCGTTCTCAACCTTCGCATCCTTGCGCTCTGTCACGTATACACAGGGCACGGGATTGAGCGAATGGGCAGTGTTGGGTGTGCCGTCGGGATTCACCGCATTGTCGGCATTACCATGGTCAGCGATGATGATGACCTCATAGTCAGCCTTCTTGGCAGCCTCCACTGTGTCCTTGACGCACTCATCGACAGCCTTGACAGCTTTCTGGATAGCCTCATAGACGCCGGTATGACCTACCATGTCACCGTTGGCATAGTTAACTACGATGAAGTCATACTTGTTTTCGCCGATGGCCTTAACGAGCTGGTCCTTCACCTCGTAGGCACTCATTTCAGGCTTAAGGTCGTAAGTGGCAACCTTGGGAGAAGCCACGAGGATGCGCTCTTCACCTTCGTAAGGCTCTTCGCGTCCACCGTTGAAGAAGAATGTCACATGGGCATACTTCTCAGTCTCGGCGATATGGAGCTGTTTTTTATCGAGCGACGAGAGATATTCACCGAGTGTGTTCTCAACATTTTCCTTGGGGAAAAGGATATGTACACCTGTGAATGACGCATCGTAGGGGGTCATGCAGTAGTACTGGAGACCGGGCACAACCTTCATGTCGGCTTCGGGGATATCATGCTGGGTCAATGCCACAGTGAGTTCCTTGGCGCGGTCGTTGCGGTAATTGAAGAAAATCACAGCGTCGCCTTCCTTGATGGTGCCGTCGACAGCCGAATTGTTGATAGGCTTGATGAACTCGTCGGTCACGTCCTCATCATAGCTTTCCTGAACAGCCTTCACCATATCAGTGGCCTGCTTACCTTCACCCTTCACCAAGAGGTCATAAGCCACTTTCACACGTTCCCAACGCTTATCACGGTCCATGGCATAGTAGCGGCCGATTATCGAGGCCACAACACCTGCCGATTCCTTGCAGTGGTTTTCGAGCTGTTCGATAAAGCCCTTGCCGCTACGGGGGTCGGTGTCACGTCCGTCCATGAAGCAGTGGATATACACCTTTTCAAGGCCATAATGCTTGGCGATGTCGCAGAGAGCAAAGAGATGGTCAAGCGATGAGTGCACACCACCGTCGCTGGTAAGGCCCATGAAGTGGATAGCCTTGCCGTTGTCGCGGGCATAGCTGAAAGCATCCTTTATTTCAGGATTTTCAAGGATTGAACCGTCCTTGCAGGCCTTGTTGATTTTAACGAGGTCCTGATAGAGCACACGGCCGGCGCCGATATTGAGATGGCCCACTTCGGAGTTTCCCATCTGGCCGTCAGGGAGACCCACGTTCTCACCTGAAGCCTGGAGCTCGCTGTGGGGATAGGTGTTCACGAGATAATCCCAGTAAGGGGTAGGAGTGGAGAAAATGGCATCGCTCTTCGAGTGATTGCCGATACCCCATCCGTCAAGAATCATTAACAATGCTTTTTTAGCCATAATGTCGTTGGAATTTTATGTATTGTTCTTATTGTCTGCAAAATTACAAAAAAGCGTCAAAATAACCTCACTTTCAAAGCTAAAGTTTGACGAGCGTCTTGGTGTGGGTCACACATGAGGGTATTTCCGACGTATAATGAGTCACGAATATCAACGATGTGCCGTTACGCTCCACAAGTGAGTCGATTATCGCTTTCACCCTCCGCTTGCGCCGTGCATCAAGGCCATGGAGCGGCTCGTCGAGGATAAGAAGCGACGGCTGCCTTATAAGGGCCCGCGCCAGAAGCACCAGGCGTTGTTCACCGGCTGAAAGCTCGGCGAACTTGCGGTCGCGCAGCGACTCTATACCCAAAAGGCCAAGCCATGCCATGGCTTCGGCCTCCTCCTCAGAGGTAACAGCGCGGAAACGAGTCAAGGAATTGCGCATGCCCTGCACCACTATTTCAAAAACCGGAGAGGTGGACCGGAAATACAATTGCATCTCAGGCGACACATATCCGATATTGTCTTTTATCTCCCAGATGCTCTCCCCCGAGCCTCTTCGACGGTCAAAGAGAGTTATATCATTGGCGTAGGCCTGCGGGTTATCAGCACAGATCAGACTCAGGAGCAAAGACTTGCCGCTGCCGTTAGGACCGGTGAGCACCCATCGCTCACCATGCCTTACACACCAGTCAAGGCCTCGCAGCACCTCCCGGGTGCCATATCGCAAGTGTCCGTCAGAGATGCTGAATGCCACCTCGTGAGCCACGTCCGGCGATTTGCGCCCAGGGATAGCGGCAGCCACAACGGAGTCATCATCCGGCTCCTCAACCACACGCAGCCGGTCAATCTCATCCTTATCCGTCACGAGTGACACCAGACGGCACCTGTCCATCACAATCACAGCATCGGCATAGGCCGGAATATCAGCTCCGTCGCAAAGCAACATCACCACAGCCACACCTCGCGCCACTATTTCACGTATCGTGACATCGAATTCATCACGCGAACCGGCATCGAGCCCGATATAAGGATTATCGAGAATCAGTATGTCGGGGAGCACAAGGAGAGCATTCACAATGAGCAGCTTCCTCAATTCTCCGCTCGACAGGAAATTGACCTTCTTATCCATCACATCATGCAGCCCGAGGGAGCCAGTCAGTTCTTGCCAACGTTCATCAGCCGATTTCTCGCCTATGATATCCGCCACCGACGGAACATAATCGTTCATCGTGGCCTCGAGACGCTGCTCATAGTACTGCACCTCCATCCCGCTAAGAGAATGTATATCCGTGAACGAGAGCATTTTCACCCTCATATCCGGGCGTGTAAACGTGAGCCTGTTGCCGTAAGCATAGCGTCCTTTTTCCAGTATAGTGCCAAGGGTAGTCTTTCCACTGCCGTTATTTCCCAGCACCACCGTCACACCCTCCGGAATCCTTATCCTGTCGGGATTGTCAAGCACCACACTGCCGTAGCCCAGTTTTGGGCTGTCAAGCCCAATCAGAAACTTTGCATTATCCATATTCTAATCTTTTGAGGGCAAAATTAGCAATTTAAGGGGGCATTTTAAGCATTTTTCCACTGCCATGGGTGTTTTTAACAAGATTTTTTGTATTTTTGCCCTCCGGAGGGGGGCTGCCCTCCTGCAATACCACGAAAAATCAATAATCAAATATTTCATCCGTATGTTTAAAAATCAACCGGCAGGTTTGTATGTGCTGTCGCTTGCCAACACCGGCGAACGTTTCGGCTACTACACCATGCTTGCCATCTTCCTGCTATTCCTGCAGGCTAAGTTCGGCCTCGACTCCACTGTCTCGGGCCAGATATATGCGGGCTTCCTCGCATTGGTATATTTCATGCCTCTCGTGGGCGGCTGGGTAGCCGACAAGTGGAGCTTCTCCAAATGTGTGGTCACCGGCATATTCGTGATGTTCATCGGCTATATGGTAATGGCCATACCCACCGACATCCGCAGCACATCGTCACTTGTCATCCTCTGCGCCGCGCTGATCCTGATAGCCGCGGGCACCGGACTATTCAAAGGCAACCTGCAGGTTATGGTAGGCGACCTCTACAACGAGGCCCGCTACAGCGGACAGCGCGACGCGGCATTCTCGCTCTTCTACATGGCCATCAACATCGGCTCTATGTTTGCCCCAATGGCGGCCACAGCGATGTGCAACATGGCTCTCCAAGCCAAGAACTTAACCTATGTGTCAGCGCTTCCTGCCCTCTGCAACCAGTATCTCGACGGCAATGAAAACGGTGCTGAACTCATCAACGTCGCCACTGAAAACGGCATGGCCGTCGGCTCCGACGTAGCTGCATTCGCATCCGAATACATCACCACACTTTCCACCGGCTACAGCTATGCATTCGGTGTGGCATGTGTGTCGCTCATCGTCAGCTTCCTCATCTACTTCCTCGGTCGCCGCACTTACGCTCACATCCTTACCGACAAGAAGCAGAACGGCAACGTAAAGGCCACAGCAGCGGCAGCCCCCGAACTCAGCCCCGCACAGACCAAACAGCGCGTCGTGGCCCTGCTTCTGGTTTTCGCCGTGGTTATCTTCTTCTGGATGGTGTTCCATCAGAACGGTGCCACCCTCACCGAATTTGCCAAGAGCTGCACATCACCTGACGCGTCAGGCTGGACTCGTATCGGATTCAACGTATGGGCACTCCTCAGCGTGGCTGTAGGTGTTTACGCGCTCTTCAACCTCTTCCAGTCCAAAGGCACTCTCAGCACCGTGATTTCAATCATCATCATAGCGCTTGCCGGATGGGCCATCTACCACTTCTACAGCGTGACCCCCGACCCTGTCACCAGCATCCAGCCTCAGCAATACCAGCAGTTCAACCCCTTCTATGTGGTTGCTCTCACTCCATTCTCACTTGCCATATTCGGTTGGCTCGCCAAACGCAAGAAAGAGCCCTCCGCACCCCGCAAGATCGGCTATGGTATGATAATGGCAGCCGTGGCCTACGGCGTCATGCTCATCGGCTCGCTCAGCATCGTGGGCACTTCAGCTGCCGTTTCGCCAAACTGGCTCATCTCAACCTATCTGCTCCTGACATTCGCAGAACTTCTCCTCTCACCAATGGGTATAAGCTTCGTGAGCAAGGTTGCTCCTCCGAAACTCAAGGGCTCAATGATGGGCGGATGGTTTGCCGCCACTGCCGTTGGCAACTACCTGGTGTCGATCCCCATGCTTCTCTGGGGCAAAATCTCCACCGCAATGCTCTGGGGCATCCTCGTGGCCATCTGCCTTGTATCGGCCGCATTCATCTTCTCGATCATGAAGAAACTTGAGGCTGCCACATCCGATCAGCCTGCACCTGAGGTTGACAGCCTTGAGACCGTGGAGGACGATGCCATCTGATGCTCCTCTCGTCACTGACTTGAAACACATACCATAAAAATCCGCCTCGGCCATTCAGAATGACCGAGGCGGATTTTTATGGTATACATTATCAACAAGGAGACGTGCTCCCCGCTGATGATGATTAATCTTCGTTAAGGATTGAGGGAGCGGTGTAGGTGCGGGCGGCAAGCTCCTGGTCGAGCATATAGAGACCCATACCATCGTTGCCGATAAGGGTAAACTTATCGATAAGCTGACGGGCATTGTCCTCCTCTTCAACCTGCTCTGTCACGAACCAAGCGAGACGGTCGCGGGTGGCATAGTCACGTTCAGCCTCAGCGAGAGCGTAGAGATTATTGATGAGAGCGGTCACCTTCTGTTCATGTTCGAGTGTAGCCTTGAACGCATCAAGAGGTGACGACCATGAAGTGGGAACGGCATCAATAGCCTTGAGGACTACACGTCCGCCGCGCTGATTGATATAGTTCATGAATACGGTGGCATGAGCCTGCTCTTCCTGAAACTGGATTTTAAACCAGTTGGCAACACCGGGCTTGCCGTCGGCCTCAAACTGCATAGCCATGGAGAGATAGAGGTACGCGCTCCAAAGCTCGGCATTAATCTGCTCATTGAGAGCATCCTGCACTTTATTGTTCAGCATAATTGTTAAAGTATTTATTGTGTTATAGAATTGAGATTTATTATTCAAAACATACTTATTGGCTGCAAAGTTACTGCTTTGACATGATTTACACTTCAGAACAAGTGTTAATTTTTCGGTCATGAATCCTTTTCCAGGAAGCGATACAGGTCATAGTTGTCAAACAGAGCCTTAATCTGCCGTTCGTACTCACCACGCGAATGATTGTTCTTTTCCAAGGATTCAAATTGGTGGGTAGGATTATACGTATATATACTCTTATAAGCATTTTCGGCATAGGCCATCCTGACCGGTGTACCCTGCATGAGTGACATGGCCTTGAACCAGAAATCATCCGTGGAAGCGCTGAATTTCCTGAAACCCTCCTCGTTGAACACCTCCTCATGAAGTGAATGCGGAGGATAGAGCACACCACCCACACCCTCCGGGAGATAGGCCATACCGGCATTGTCGGTATGACCGACGAAAGGCCAGTCCACAAAGCGTCCCGACACTCCGTCACGGTCCATCTGTATACGTCTGGCCCGCAGGGCCACTATATCGCCGGGATAGACCTCATGCACACACAGCAGACGCGATAACACATCATATTCATAATAACAGTCATCATCCACAGTGATTACCGTCGCCTCAGGGAAAGCCTTTAGCGAAGGGATGAGTTTGGTATGTGGCCCTATATCATCACAAAATCGTATCTCCAGACCTCGATCACGCAGCTTGCGCAGGGCAAACGGAAGCATCCCCGGCGCGTCAAAACGATGGTCGAGCCAAAGGACTATCCTGTTAGGAAGCGCAGTCTGCTCCATGATGCTCTCTATGGCCAATGCCACATAATTGATTCTGCGGCCGAAAGTAGTAAGCGACACCACCACTTCCGATGAGCCATATTTCCTGTCGGTGATGCCGGCTTCTGTCCTGAACAGTATGTTTTGCTTCAACGACTGTTCACGTGCCTCCAGTGACAACCCGTTAATCCCCCACTTCAAATCAGCCGAGGTGGGATATGACAGCAGCAATTCTTTTAATTTTGAAAACATCTTCATTCAATCAGTCCTCCTTCAGTTTATCCCAAAGTGAATAATGGTCCATCACAGCCTTGAACTGCCGGTCGTTACCTCCGGCAAGCGCGTTATACGACTGCAACGCCAAGGCCGGATCAAACTCATGAAGATACAGATCCATACCCCTCGCGTTATGGCTGAACACCTTGACGACCTTAGTCCCTTTAAGAAGGGACATGGCTTTGAACCACACATCGTCAGCCTTCGGGCACAGCGACTTTATTTTCTCCACATCGGTCACATCCTCATGTAACACGCCAGGAGGATATAACACCCCACCTACACCTTGCGCAAGCGTGTTGGAATGAGGCTTTTCATCCACCTGACTTTTCTCCCATTGTGCAGCCGGGAGCAGATTTCCGTCAGCACCAGTGATAGAGATGACCCAGTGGGCACTTATGGCATCAGGATGCGACAGATAGCCACGGTAGAGATTATCAAGCAGATCATATTCATAATAGCAGTCATCATCCACTGTTACGATCAGTGCATCCGGGAAAGCCGTCAAAGCAGGCAGAAGCTTGGTGTGGGGCCCGATGTCATCGCAAAAGCGCAATTCAAGACCACGCTTTTCCAACAGGCGCAGCGCCGCAGGGATTGACCCCGGAGCCTCAAACCGGTGATCAAGCCAAAGGACTATGCGGTTGGCTTGCAAAGTCTGTTCCATGAGGCTCTCTATGGCCAAAGCCACGAAATTAATCCTCGATCCGAAGGTGGTCAGCGAGACTATCAACTCCTTTCCGTCATATTTCTCCGCAGTCACACCCGGATCTTCTCGGTAAAGGATATTCTGTTTAAGTCGTTCGGCCCGCTGCTCAACTTTCAATGGCACCAACGCCCATTCAAGGTCCTTGCGTGTTGGATAGGACAACAGCAGCTGCTTTATATTTGAAATTAGGCTCATAACTATCGGTTTACCGGCCGTAGCCCCTTAACAACATATATCCGGGCTTAGGCCAAGTGCAAAGATACCTATTTTATAATAACATACCCTCCGGGGGCTCCTAAATTATTGTTAAATTATTTTGTGAACTGGAGTTGAATATTGTAACTTTGTCATCGCTAACTCACCCCGAATGAAACATTTTTACCTCATAATTCTCACTTTGCTACTCGTGGCCTGCGGTGACGAAGAGCAGTTTACCATTGATTGCGACATTAAGGGTCTCGGTTCCAAAGGCGTGGAAATGGTATATTATAATAAGGGATACCGAAAAGTGACGTTCCACCCTGTCGACAATAAAGTCCGACTCAAAGGCGACTCCCCGGATCTCACCATGGTCGACCTCTTCACGCTTGACGGCGACCTGATTTTCACCTGCGTAGCCAAAAACGGCGAAGAGCTCGAGGTCAAAATGACCCTTGACGATCCGGCTTCTTTACGAATCAAGGGTAACAAACCGTCCGAACAATACTCCGAATTCCTTTCAGCCAACAGTGACGTCCTCAACAGTCGCTCCCCTCATGACATCAACGCGCTGCTCACAGAGGAAATTTCCGCACATCCTGACCGCATATCCTCCACCATGCTTCTGATAACCCGGTTCTATACCCCTGGCTATGAGATGCTGGCCGACTCGCTGCTCAACGTACTGGCTGTGGAAGCACGCCCGGCAGGTCTCTCACGCAGTTACTCATCCATGGTAGGCGAGCAGGTCTCTGCCACCGCTCGTGGTGATGTAAAACCTATCACCATCCATTCAGGACGCGACACAATAGCCAAATTCACACCCTCTTTCCAAAGCTACGGACTCCTGGCCTTTGTATCGGCGCGCAAACCCGACTCCATCACAAGCAAACTCCGGGCACTGTATGACGACATGTCGTCCAAACGCTTTAAACTGCTTGAAATATCCCTTCAGACCGACAGTCTCACATGGCGTACAGCCATATCCGGCGACAACGCCAAATGGATGCAGGCGTGGGTCCCCGGAGGCAGCGGCGCACAACAGATACGCAATCTTGCCATTCCTCGCACCCCCTATTTCATAGTCACCGACAGCACCGGAAGCCAGATTTACCGTGGCTCATCAATCTCTATGGCCGACACCATTCTGCGTAGCCATATGCGTCCCGAGCCCTCCCAACCTGACTCGGTAGTCGCACAACCCACCGATTCACTCAACACAATAAAGGCCGCCAACACTGCGTTATAACCCAAAGAGCCGGACATATCACATACACCTAATTGCCTTAACATTCCGGCTCAATCCCCTATAATGAAAACACTCTTCCTCCTGTTTCTGACACTCATAGTATTAGCGTTGATGCCCTCATGCATAGAGGACAGCATTGACACATCCCCCTCATCACAGCCTGAATTCTCGGTTGACACATTAAAGATGGGGGTTATTTTCACCGACCAGCCCACTCCTACTCACCGGTTCCTTGTCTACAACCGTCATGACAAGGTAATGAGCATATCCAACATATCACTGAGAAGCGGCCAGAAAATTTTCCGGATGAATGCTGACGGCTTCTCAGGCGAGACATTCCAGAACATCGAAATCCGCCCCAACGACTCGATTTTCGTATTTGTCGAAGCCACCGTCCCCCCGAGTGGCACACCGGCGCTCACACCTACCACCGACTATATCGACTTCACCACCAATGGTGTGACTCGTTCCATTCTGTTGCTTGCCGAGGCTCAGGACGTGGAGCGTCGCCACGGCCTGGTGATTACCGAGGACTCCCGCTGGGATGCCACTTACCCATATCAGATTTTTGATTCACTCGTGGTAGACCACGGTGTTACCCTCACATTGAGCGAGGGAACCGCGTTGCACTTCCATGACAAAGCATACATGCGCATCTATGGCTCTCTCGTCACTGAAGGGACCCCGCAGAATCCTGTCAATCTTTCAGGCGACCGCACCGATAATGTGGTTGGCGATATCTCGTTTGACCTCATGGCCTCACAGTGGGACCGCCTTGAGTTTGCCCCCGAAAGCAAAGGAAATCGTCTCAGCCACACTGTAATCCGCAACACATCCAACGGTGTCATCGCCGATTCTCTCTCCCAAGTCACATTTCTCAACTGCCGGTTACGAAATTCTGCCGACTACTCGCTGGTGAGCCGCTATGCTGATGTTTCCCTCTACGGCTGCGAACTCGCCGAGGCATCCAACGGTGTCCTCGCCATCATGGGTGGTAAACTCACGGCCAATCATTGCACATTTGCCAACTACTACCTCTTCTCAGGTCTTCGTGGAGCATCCGTCCAATTCTTCCATTTCAGCCCCGACAGCGACAACGAATCGGGAATGCCATATCTCACAGCCGATTTCGCCAATTCGATTTTCTATGGCAACGGCACGGATTTATCCGAAGGCGACTTCACCGGTACCGACATTTATTTCAACCGATGCCTGTTCAAAAGCGCCGGAAATGACGATGACAACTTCATCAATTCCATCTGGGACACCGACCCGCTCTATTACACCGTACGTAACGATTATTATTTTGATTACCGTCTGCAGCCTGACTCCCCCGCCCGCGGAGTAGCCGACCCGACTTTGACTGCCACAGAAGCTGCCTATGACTTTTATGGCACTCCTCGTCTACCCTATCCTCATCTTGGAGCCTACCAGACTGATGGGGACGCCGGCAACAATTGACCGCAGAGGTATCTCAACATCACTTTTCATAATTATGAACCATTTCACCCTCAACTTGCCCCCGGATTCCGAGGGATTCTACGGCAAATTCGGAGGCACATTTGTCCCCGACATCCTTCGTCCCAATATCACAGCGCTTAAGGAAGCCTATCTTAAATATATCGACGATCCTGACTTTCAGGAAGAATTTGATAAATTGATGCGTGACTACGTCGGACGCCCCACTCCGCTATATTATGCCAAACGCCTGAGCGAGAAATACGGCACCAACGTATACCTGAAACGTGAGGATCTTAACCACACAGGCGCACACAAAATCAACAATGCCATCGGACAGGTTCTATTGGCCAAGCGCATGGGCAAACATCGTGTCATAGCTGAGACCGGAGCCGGCCAGCATGGAGTTGCCACGGCCACCGTATGTGCCCTGATGGGTATGGAATGTACCGTCTATATGGGCAAACTTGATGTGGACCGTCAGCGTCCCAATGTGGAGAGGATGAAAATGCTCGGAGCCAACGTGGTCCCTGTCACCAAGGGGAGCGCGACACTGGCCGATGCTGTCGACGTGGCATTGATGGATTGGTGCGAGAATCCTGACGAGACATTCTATCTCCTTGGGAGCGCGGTAGGTCCTGATCCTTACCCGCAGATGGTGGCACGTTTCCAGTCAATCATAAGCGAGGAAATCAAACAGCAGCTCCTGCAACTGACCGGCAAACCCAATCCTGACTATGTGATAGCCTGTATCGGAGGAGGAAGTAACGCATCCGGAGCTTTCTATCACTTTATTCCAGAGGAAAATGTACAGCTGATATCCGCCGAAGCAGGCGGACTTGGCGCCAATTCGGGCAAAACAGCCGCCTCTCTCACGGCCGGACGCGAAGGCATCATACATGGATTCAAGACCATGGTCCTTCTTGACGATGACGGAAACATCGAGGAACCTTACAGCATTTCCGCCGGCCTCGATTATCCTGGCATCGGGCCGATGCTCGCTCATCTTGCCGACACCGTACGCACCAAAGTAATCCCTGTAAATGATGACCAGGCACTCAAAGCAGCCCATGAAATCACCGCTCTCGAAGGCATTATCCCTGCACTTGAAAGCTCCCACGCCATTGCCGTGCTTGACATCTTGAAATTCAAACCCTCCGACACTGTGGTGATTAATCTCTCAGGCAGAGGCGACAAGGACCTCTCCACCTATCTTGGCATCCCTGTCAACGAATAGGTTATATAGACATACACTGAAATAGGGGAACCGCCCCGGAACATCATCGTTCCGGGGCGGTTCCCCTATATTTTCATTGCGACAATGGCCTACTGTGCTATAGCGCCAAGCTCACGTATCCCCCCTGTGAGAGGATTGAAATGCAGATATGACGGTGATTTCTTGGAAGTGAACAAATCAGGGTCAAGGCCGAACACTGCCCCATACTGGGCCACGTCAAAATCACCTTGACACAAGGTGTTGCCATCATACTGCAAAGTCACCCTCGCAGTGCCGGGAATTCTGTAAGCCACTCCACCTTTCGGAAAACTCTTTGTCACCCCTTTGTCATTGACAGGCAATTTGCCATAAGAGGTCGGAGTGACAGTCACATAGATAGGATCGCCCGAGAGATCAGCCGGCTCAACGAGGCCATCCACTGCCGACAACCTGGCCACAATCATACGTTCAGGCTCACCCTCTTCGGGCACATATACACGGAATGTCTTTACCTCCACCGATGTCTGGGTTGTGCCGAGGAACATAGCTGTAAGAGCCTCTTCCTGAGCCGAAAGCTGCTCAAGAGCCAATTTCATAGCCGCACCGTCCGACGGCATGGCATCGGCCTGTCCTGATATGATTTCGTTACGGTTGCCACGCAATTCATATATTTTTGCGGCTGCAAGTTCAGCTTTTTTGGCTGACGAACGGCTTTGTATCATTTCAGGAGTCACAGCCTGTTGGGCAACAGGACGCTGCAACACTGTGGGCTCGGGAGCCACAGCCGCGGGGAGCGGCGAAAGGTCAGGAGCGCCATCATACCCTTCGTCATTTATCGCCAAAGGAAAATTCTCATCATTGACCATAACATAAGCACCGTTGCCACCTTTGAGTGTCACCAGATAACGCTGCTCTTCGTCGGCAAGCGCCACAGCATTAATCACAGCCTCGGTGATACGCCATGAGGTCGAGGGAGCGAGGATAGGCACAGTACTGAGGTATTTCTTGGCATACTGGTAGAAATCACCCGGAGTCTTGACGGTTTTCTCAACCGCTATCGTGACATCAAAGGCTGTTACGGGAAGTGTGTAAATCAATCCGTACTCACTCGCCTTGGTGGCAGTAAGTTTGGATGTGGACTGAGCTGCAGCTGTAGCCCCGGCCAGCAGTGCCATCCCAACGGCTATTGATATTATTTTTTTCATATCCTATATTGGCTTGTTTTAAGTTCTTATCACTTCATTATCTGTTTGATGGCTCGTCCCACCGAGGATGCTATATCCATTGCCGTGGTGCCGTACTCACCCTCCGCCTCAGCAGCTATCTCACCGGCAAGACCGTGGATATACACACCGGCCACAGCGGCCGTCTCAGGTTTATACCCCTGGGCAAGAAGCGACGTTATCACGCCTGTCAGCACATCTCCGCTGCCTGCCGTGGCCATGGCTGCCGTTCCGGTGGAATTGAAGAACACCTTACCGTCAGGACGGACCGTGGCGGTGTAGTGTCCCTTAAGCACGATAATCAGCTTATATCTGTGTGCCACTTCAAGAGCCTTAAGCAATCGGGCTTCAGCTGACGCCTGCGAGCCGAATATGCGGTCAAATTCACCGGCATGCGGTGTCAGTATTGAGCCGGGGGCTATATGGTCGATAAGTGCCGGAATCTGTGAGACGATGTTGAGTGCGTCAGCATCAAGCACCATGGGTCTCTTGATAGTCTTTATCAATGTCTCCAGCGCACCCTTGGTGGCATCATTCGTGCCGATGCCAGGGCCCACACCTATGGCATGGTAACTGTATCGCGGAGTCATGTCGGAAATCAGGATATCATTCCTGTCAGGCGAGAACAGTGCCTCAGGCACGGTGGATTGTATCACGTCAAAGCCGCAGCGGGCAGAATGCACTGTGAGTTTGCCTACACCGGCCCTCAAGGCAGCCCTTGCAGCCATCTGTGCAGCCCCCATCATGCCATAGCAACCGGCTATCAGCAATGCATGTCCGAAATCGGCTTTAGAACAGAAGTCGGGCCTTGGACGTAGCACCTGGCGTATATCCCCGCGCTCAACATAGTAGTATTTGGTAGGGATCTCGTTGATAGCCCTTTGGCTCAACCCTATGTCGATAGTCTTCCATCTGCCCACCAACTGCGCGTTGTCGCTCAGGAAGAATGCCAGACGCGGGAACTGAACAGCCATGGTGATATCGGCATGCACGACATTGCGGTTGAGCACACGTGCATTCCAGTCACCGAACATACCTGATGGTATGTCGATGGAAATCACAGTCGCTCCCGATTCGCTTATGTGGCGTGCCAGTGACTTGAATCCACCTTCCAGAGGATCACGCAGACCGGTCCCGAAAAGTCCGTCGATAACCAGATGGTCAGGATTGAGCGTCGGGATTTCAGCACGGTCTATAATCTCTGTAAGATTTACATTTCCGAGAGTGAGAAGCTGCTGCTTCGCCAACCGGCAGTCGCGTGACAGACTGTTGCCTTTTACATTGAACAGCAGAATCTGCGGATTGAAGCCGGCTTCGATCAGGAGTTTCGCCACTATGAGAGCATCCGCTCCGTTATTACCCGATCCGGCGAAGATCACCGTCGGTTTCGATGGCCCCCAGTTGGCAAGGATTTCATTGACCACTCCTTCGGCCACGCGGTGAATCAGCTCCTGCGAGCTGACCCCTTCCTCCTCTATGGTGATGCGGTCAATATTGCGTATGCTTTCTGTGCTAAAAATCTTCATATCAGCTTCTCTATAAATCACATGCGGCTATAGTCCGCCAAAGACTGAGCCTTAACCGGACTTTAACCCACGCAAATTTACGAAACATGATTGGGAAAAACAAAATCATATTTCTAAATTATCTCAAAATCCAGTCCATCCCTTTTCAGGGCACTGCACAGCGCGTCAGTTGGCGAAACCAGCCAACGCTTCACATCAGGTATCCGCAGCAACGGCAGGTCATCTTCATGATCAGTCATCACGACTTCTATCTTACCTCCGGCCTCGCTCACGGCATTGCACACACGCAGTTTCTTTTCCTCACCGCGAGCCTCGACATATCCGCCGGCCTCAGTCGAAAGTCCGGTGGCTACACACATATCGAATCCGAATCTCTTGCCGAGCTCCGACGCGTAAAATGCAGGTGCAGCCGTAGCCAGCACACACATATAGCCTTCATGCTGTAGATTCCTGACTTGTTGCAGCACCTCCGGACGAATCATTCCTGCAATATGGCGCACAAATATCGCCATCTCTTCACACCCTATAGCTTTCTCAACTTCGCGGTGAAAAGGATATTTCATATCCACATGATGGATTAGTTTCAGTCTCCTCATGACCAGACGTACACCTATTGCGAATCTCTGTTTAAGACCCACATTTCGCACTTTACCGGCCAGGGTGAACTTAATCAGCTCATGCAGAGAGTTGCCGTTAAGAAGCGTTCCGTCAAGATCGATCACAACGCATGGACGCCCACCTGCACTTGTCATACTTTTCTTGCATCCATCGACCATGGGAATCTGATTAAAGTTTTGTTGTGGAATAGGAAGAAATCCGGCTCAATCAAAGGCTGCGCGGTGGTGACTGTAATAGCTGCAGCCCTGACATCGGCGGATGGATTTTTTTCTCTCATGGCACGTACCACAGTCAACATCGTGGCACCGCTGTCAACCGCATCATCGACCACAAGAATTCTCTTTTCACCCAGAACGGTCAAATCCTCGGGAAGACACCATCCGGCATGAGAATCGGCTCGTCGCCGACTCAACACAATTGCCTCAATGATTCTGAGGCTATTCAGCACCCATTCAGGCAAATATGACAAGAATCTGCGCAACTTGCCTTTCTTCGGTGTGGAACTCCGATGTAGTTCCACATATCTGAGATCCGCACCCGATAACAAAGGCATCATCTGCTCCGCCACATAAGCCCCGCCGGTACGGATCCCTACCACCATATCGGGTTGCCACCCTGAAGCCAAAACCTCATGCGCCAACCGACGGCATGCATCATTGAATCGCACATTGTCAAGTGTCACTACTCTCATAGGCTCAACGTCTGTAGATGATACCGGCAAAAAATCTGAACCAACGCCGGCCGAGATAGCTGACAAGCACCCCGGCTTTGTTACGAAGTCTCACCTTGGGATTCAACAAACTGTCGCGTCGGTATTTCTTTATAAGAGCCCAACAGGCCTCTTTCCGTTCCACGAATTCATCGGCACCACAATGCGTTTCCATCAGACCGAGCATATTAAAATTGGCACTCAGTCTGCGGTCACGCGCCGCTGCCACAAGTGATGGATGCCTCTCTTGCATATAACCCTCTATCCGTTCCGTGACCTTGAGCACATCAAGCCGGGCAGGTGTGAAACTGTTGATGAAACTACCGGCATGGTCACGGTAGAAGTACACCAAGTCATGGATGAAGGCTATCCGGTCTGCATTATCATACACACGATATAACCAGTCCAAATCCTCATAACGCAAACCCGGCTCAAACATGGTTGACGCCACTACTGACTTGTGGAACAACTTGGCACAAGGAGATGAATCGGCACGATTCTGATATAACATCCGTTCGATAGCCTCTTCTGACGACAGCACATCCGTCCCTTTCATCATAGGCGGACAGCACTTGGGATAACTTCCAAAATAGAATCGTCCCACCGAAATCTCACATCGGTTTTCGGACGCGGCTTTGAGCAGACGTCCCAAAGCGAGACTATACAGGCAGTCGTCGCTGTCAAGAAACATAATCCACTCCCCGCCGGCGAGTGACAGCCCCAGATTGCGGCTGGCAGAGACGCCGTTATGGGAATTCCTCACCAACCGGAACCGACGGTCGCGGGAAGCATATTCCTCAACCACCGCCGTAGTGCCATCTTCTGAGCCATCATCAACCACTATGACCTCAAAATCGCCATACTCCTGCCCTGCCACACTGTCAAGACACTCCCGGAGGTAGTTCTCAGAATTGTAGGCGGGTATTATGACTGAAATGACAAGCATGGCAAACGGAAGTGAGGTGGGACAAATGCACTATTGTTTCTGCAATTCGAAACCCGCCGTCATTCCGTCATACTGGTTAAGCAAAGCGGAAGCACCCTTGATGGTAGAGTTGTTGGTCAACGAGCCTACTTTCTCTATGATAGTCATGAGCTTCGACACATCGAATGTAAGCTCCATCTTCTTGCCGTTCATTATGATGTAGGTCTCCATCGAGCCTACATTTATTTTCTTCAGAGCCTGGAATTTAAACACAAAGTTGCCTGTCTCAGTGTTCTTCTGGATAGTGCCACTGAGTGTCATCATTTTAGCCTTGAAAGTGAATGTCGAGTCCGCGTTAATGGTAAGGACAAGCGAAGTAAGACCGGCTGTCTTATAGTAAGGAGCGAGCTTCGCTTCCACCTGCGATGCAGCTGCGGCACCGCCGGCTTTTAGCAGAAGATTGTCACTCTTAAATGACACCGCAGGTGCGGAATATGTCCAGGTTCCCACCAATTTATCGACAGTCAATGACGACGAGCCGACACCAAGGGCGTTGGCCACACCTGACAGCAAGTCACCGAGTCCACCCGATTTAGAATCGTCAGAAGAAGTGGAACTGCCGTTCTTAAACAGATCAGCCAGACCGCTCAGGGGGGAATCCTGCGAGGCTCCGGTGGCGGCATTCGACACCATGGAAGTCAATGTGAGAGAAAGTACTATTAAGGCAATTTTAAGTTTCATAGTTTATTTGTGAAATTAATAATCTATCGTTAATAATCATAGTCAAGCTGGAGGTCATCAATCCATAGCACAGCGCCGTTTCCCCCCGTGAAGTAGTCGCCGTATTTAGAAGCAGAAGCGGTACAGAGGATATAGCGGGGCACCCGAGATGTTGACTTATATTTAAGTTCAAACTCAAACTTGCTCCAGTCATTCACATCGCTGCCACACTCCATTTTGCCATAGGCTATCACATCGGAAGCCTCCGGGTCAAACAGGTGACGGTTGTTGGGGTTGGTGCGGATTTCAAAAGGCTCGGGTGCATCAATCAGTGCCACCCAGATAATGGCTGTGTCAGGACGGTTTTTCAAGTCCTCGAATCCTGTAGTAACACTGCTGATAGGTGCGGTCTTGTATTTGAAATATCCTTTCAGTTTAGTGGGGTGCAACGTGAAGGGACGGCCAAATGAAAGCACACCGTTTGTTCCGTCGGTCCTCACGTAGGTGCCCGCAAAAATATTTCCGGCAGCGAGTTTCCCAATCATACCGATACCAACGAAACGAGTCTCAAGCTGAGCCGCACGTCCTGATCCCGAAGGAGTGTCGTCAGTGGGGAAGGTATTGCTTGACCCGAGGGTAGTGGCACCCTTGTTTCCGGTATCCCAATACGATTCACCACCTTCGGCCCAGGGGTTCCACACCTTGCCGTTGAGCCACCAATTATCAAATGAACTGTTAGGCATCTGGGCGGTAGCCTGAGTTGTGAACATCACTTCCTCGCCATACTCCTCACCGCTATATGCCCTCGCCACATAGGATGTCTCGGGGACAAGTCCGGTAAGACGACCAGTAAACGAGCCACCGTTGACAGTCACCTGGCTATCGGTAAGCCGAATCCACGCATCACTGTCGGCCCTGCGATATTCAAATCCATTCTCCTTGCCGGCTTCGGCAGAACCATATAGCCAAGCCACACACGACCATGCATCCACTGCATCGGTGTTGACACTACTCTCGGTCGGGATGACATATATGGTCCACACAGATGTGCGTCCGAATTCGGTAACGGAGATTTCCACCGGTGATGAAAAATCGACTGTAGCGTCAGTGAGGTCAGGTGACATCACAGCGGTAGAGCCTGCAAGTTTTATTGATGTGACTTTTAGGTGCGAGATGGGGGCCTTGGCAGATACATAAGCAACTATACGGCGTCCGGGCACATCGATGGTTGATGCTCCTACCTGTTGCTCGACTGTGAAATAGCGGTCAATTGTCTGGACTGCCGATATGGTCCAGTCATACTCCTGATAGAGCGACACCATGGTGCTCACAGGCTCCGACAAGTCGATTCCGTTGAGAAATGAAGCCGAATCGGCCCATACAGCCGAATTTGGCGAGATATCATAACCTGTCACCACGACATCAGTGATGTCAACAGTCTCATTAAGGAACACGGTGACGGTGCGAGCCAAAGTATCTATGCTTGACGGTTGAAGCTGTCCCTCAACCTCGAAACTCAGGAAGTTGGGCTGGATGCGTGGATAAGGTATATTATTCTTGATGCAGCCTGTGACCATCAAAGCCAGCAGCCCTACGGCTATAGAACAGATTTTTTTTGTCATACTCTTATATGCAGACTCCTAAGCCGAAATTAATGTTAAACAAATTGAAGCGGAAATTGGCGCCCGACGAAGTACGTGTACCCTCATTCTCGCCGTTAGTGTATTGCTTGTCATGGGTTACATGAAGGCCAAACACACCGAATGAGACATTGAAGCAGACGTTGTCCATGATAAACATGGTCACACCCGGGGAGAAATTCAGGCTCCACTTGGTGGTCAATGTCTTGGTGTCGCGCACCTCATCGTTGTATTTACGCTTGAAGCGCGAAGAGCCACTGCCGAATCCAAGATCCACTTCGTTAAATATTGCAAAGCGTTTGGCTGTGCTGAGTCCGACATAATTACGATAGAACACCGAGGCAGTGTAGCTTTGCGAGTAGTAGCTCACATCACTGAGCGAGAAGTTGATGTCATCGTCAAAATCAACCGACAGACCTGAAAGGTCAGCTATGCCACGCGAGTAATTAAACTTCAAGCCCATACACTGGTTGTTCCGGAAGAAATAGCTTATGGTCGGCTGCACCGAATACAACTTGCCCTTGAAGTTGAAATTTTTTATCAGTGAGAGCACCTGGACATCATCGGTGTTAAATTCGCCATACGATGCCATAAGGCCGAATTGCCATTGTCCCTTCGGAACAAACAGGAAATTATATAGACCTCGGTCATAGCGACCGTAATTAGGTGTAGGCAGGATGATAGGTATCGTGTCAAGACCAACTATCACCCGCTCATTAAGCACCGATGGGTCAATCTGGGCAATGACTATCTTGCCATGTTCGTTGACAGGATATCCGTTGATTGAATCCTTATACACCGGCCATACAGGCAAGGTCTGTGTATGGATTTCACAATTCTCCTCAACGTTGGGCTCTGACAACGGTTCCTCAATGAGTGGTTTCATCGGAGTCGAGGATAAGGTTGGTTCCTCTGCTGTCCGGCTAACTGCCGGCAATGTCATGATAGTGGCTTCCTCGGCCACAGAATCAGGAGACACAACGCGTTTCACCCATATCACTGAGTCACCGGCCAAGGCGGCCACGGTGCGTGTGGTGCGATAAGTAGTCGTTGTGACGGTGGTAACAGTAGTGACTGTCGACACAGTGTCGGCCACTCCTGCCGGAGGTATTCCGGGAGTCTGGCTTCTGCCAACGAACGCACTGACACATCCGACAAGCACAAGCATCAAAAAGCGTAGCTGAAGTTTCATATCAATGCGGTGTTATAGATAAAATGCCACTCCGAAGGAGATGGAGAAAAGATTAATCTTGAAATTGGCATGTTTGGTCTCGCGGTGCGCCACATAAATCTGATCGGTCACAGAGCGGGTCTTGTTGTAATTAAATCCTAACACACCCACGCTGACCTCAAGCGCCGAATAATTGTTTAGAAACATTATCATGCCCGGCGTAAGACCCACGTTGAAGGAAAAATTCCGCTCATAGGTACCTGTCAGGTCATCCCCGGCTCCGTTTATGATTTTCGACTGGCCACCACCGATCTGGAGTTGCACCTCATTGAAAAATCCGAAGCGCATGCTGTTGCCAAGAGATATGTAGTTGCGGAAAGCAGCCGTGCCATAGTAGTTATGGGTTATGGAGTAGAGATTCTCCATGTCATAACTCGTCTCCGAATCAATGATTACGTTGGCATTGTCGAGGCGGGTGCGTGAACGCTGATAAGCAAAGCGTCCGCCAGCAGCGAGATTGTCGTGAAACGCATAGAACAACATGGGGCTCACCTTGAACGAGTAGGTGTCGCCGGCAAGATTCTCAATGATAAGGAACTGATAATTATCAAAATCGCTCTGTGTATAACTGACGTTCACACCTGTGATCCATTGACCTTCAGGGATAAAGGAAATCTGCTCCAAGCCTCTGCTGAAAGGCGCCTGAGCCCGGCCTACAGAGCTTCCTGCCAGCCAGACGGACACAATCAGGAGTAGATATTTAAAAATTCTCAGCATAGCAAAATGATTGGTTCTTAATAATTGAGGGGTGATGGTCTAATAAGCTAACGTCACATTGTCAAGCCATAACTGGCTTCCGACAGAAGCAGCCGTCACCGGATCGGGAGTAGTCACTATCGACGCCGACTCCTCGGCTATGGTGCCTATGGAGCGCGATGATGCAAACATGACTTTTATTCTTGTGGCTTTTACGCCGAAATATTCATAATCAAGCGGCACGGAGAATGCAGTGTAACCGGTGGCAATAGGCAGGTATTTGACCGCATGGGAAATTACTTTCTCCTCTCCCAGGATCTCGCCTATCACTTCCACTTCCACAAGTCCGACGTCGTTCTTATCGTCATCGCCGGGCTGATATTTGTAAAATCCGTTGAGCGACATTGGCCGCGCGTTCCATCCCATACCCTCATTATATTTCTCCTCACCCGAGGCGGCATCAAATGAGTAGCTTCCGATAAAGAGTTTACCGGCAGCCCGGTTGGCGATCCGCGGTATCACACGCGAATAGTTGATATACGGTTCACTTTCCTGAACATAGGGGTCGATCTCGGGGCCGTCTATATCATAAGCCACACTTCTGAGCAGCACCGCAAATTCACCGCTCTGGCAGTCGGTAACCGTATAGGTGGATGGCTGCATATACCATGTGTTCTGATTTTTTGCGCTGCGGTTTATTGTCTTGGAGTTGACATTGGCCCATTCTTCGGGTGTGGCATGGATATAAGTGGCATGATTCTGCCAGTTGAAAATTTCCACATTGGTCTGTGAATAACGGCCACCGCTTGGAAGGTTATCGAAACGTATGGTTCCCTTGCGCTCCTCAAAATCAGCATTGGGGAGCTGGGGTGTGGTCTCGGTTTTTACTTTCACCGCCGGAGTAAAGTCATCGTCGTCAGGACGTTCCATCATAGTGGCTTTGAACTCGTAGGTAGTTGACGGCACAAGACCCACCAGACCCACCATGCCACTCTCGGGGTAGCGTTCGAAAATACTGCCACGCTCACCGTTGACATATACGATGACCGTCTCGGTTATAAATTTCAGCATCGTGGCGTCCTCGGGAACAATACGCACGGCAGCATAATTGGCGAACGCATCGACCTCTATGTCAAAGGCGGGCATGACCCTCTCGACCACGACAGAAGCCCGAGGCTCGTCACAGTAAAGCACTCTCGCGTTCACGGCACCAGTCCCTTCGGGCATGCCGAAACGGACAAGATAAGTAGCATCGGCCTTCGGCTGAATGTCAATTATGGTAGCTTGTTCCCAATTCCCATCGGCATCCTGCACCTCCACAGCCACATTGCGTGTAAAACCAGGCGCTGAGGATCGGATGATGATTTCACCGATGTTCACACCGATAATGGACGTATTGGCCGCTAACACCTCGATTTCAACCGGAGTAGATTTCACTACCAGTGTGGAAGGCTCGCTTGCCCTGCCGGCATTATCGACACACATCAAAGCAAATGTCGACACGGAGGTGGGAGGGGTAAGATACACCAGATTGCCAAGAAAGTCAGTAAAGTCGACCATAAGGCCTCCGACCCGCTCTTCAACACTCAGTCCAAGCGACGAGAGAAGTTGTGAGGTTTCCGTAGCCAGATTGCACAGGTCAAGCTCGGGAGGTACCCCCTTGAGCATCAGGGAAGCCGACCGGGTGGAGAGATATAGATGCGAAACTTTGTCACCAAAGGAGACCTCGGCTGCCACTGTGGTAGATGGCGCATCACCTTCGGGGAGTTCCATTTCAATGCCTGATGCCCATCCAACCGGAGTGATTACCGGGGCCTCGGCAGATATGAATTGTTCTGTAAGTTCGATTTCATTCGTCTGTCCGTTCCCCTCCACCACTACTACCGGTACATCATCATGCAGAACAAAACCGATGCTGAGTTCATAGAGGACTCCGCTCTTGGCCTCATCATACCCGGCAGCTGCAAACCTCACAGGCCTTCCGTCGGGCAACACAGCTGTGACATAGAGCGTCATTACCCCGGGGTTAAGATAAAGAAGCCTCTCCTCTGAAGGGGTAACTGTGAAGTACTCCCCACCGTCCGAATGAAGCTCGGCCGTCACACCAGAGAAGTAATCCGTAAGTGCTGACGAAAAGTCAACCTTCACGGCACAACTCACCGGACGCAGAACAAGGGTGGTAAGGGAGGAATTACGGTCAGTAACCACAGCCTGACATTGGCCGTAGAAAAACGGTGAGTCAAATCCTTCAAGCTCCTCACTACCATACCATCCGGCCAAAGTGTACTGACCGATAAAATAATCGGCATTTTGTGTGAAATCATCAAACTTAGGCCAGGTGTTGGAGTAACGTCCGCTCTCATCACGCATATAAACGGTGACATCCCCCACAGGAGGGGCAGGAATGGACCAACCGCTCACCTCTTCTCCCGAAGGAGTGTAGAGACGATTATCAATTTCAATGCCGAGATTGAATTTCCCGACACCCGCCGACGAGTCCACTGAATCCTCGCTACAGCCGCAAGTCAACACCGGCAATGTGATGCCGAGTATCAACAAGAATATGAATTTGTGAAGCAGATTGGTCATTAACGGTCTTAAAATCTTGTCAGAGAGTCACGTGAGTGGCTGACAACGGACTCTTAAGAAATATTTCGGCCAATTCGGTGAATTTAGCCGGATTTTCGGTGGTGAGATATGTGCATGTGCCTCCACGTGTACACTTTTGATCCATCTCGGGGTGCCGCGACAGATAGTCCTTAAGACTCATGGCCACCAGTTCGCCTTGAGTTATGATTCTGGCACGCCCTGCCACCTGCTTTTCAATCTTTTCAAGCAGGAGTGGATAATGTGTGCAGCCGAGAATCACGGTGTCAATCTCGGGCTCCTGTCCAAACAGTTCCTCGACATACTTTTCCACGAAATAGTCGGCGCCTGGAGAGTCAAACTCGCGGTTTTCAACCAACGGGACCCACATAGGGCACTCAACAGAAACAGTGCGGAACTGCGGGAAGAATTTAGCAATCTCGATGTCGTAGGTGCCAGAACTGATTGTGCCTGGGGTACCCAACACACCGATATTGCCGTTTTTCGTAATGCTACCCAATGCCTCCACCGTAGGGATGACGACTCCAAGCACACGGCGGTCAGCATCAAGTTCAGGAAGGTCCTTCTGCTGGATGGACCTCAACGCCTTGGCCGAAGCAGTGTTGCATGCAAGAATCACCAGATGGCAACCACGTTCGAAAAGCGACTTCACGGCCTCAAGTGTAAATTCATACACCACGTCAAACGAGCGCGTACCATAGGGGGCACGAGCATTGTCGCCAAGATACATATAGTCATACTCAGGAAGGGTCTTACGAATCTCCTTAAGGATTGTCAGACCGCCGTAACCTGAATCAAAAACCCCGATGGGACCTGGTGAGGATGGAAGCATTTCAGTAGATGTTTAAAATGTATTTTTTTATATTGCCAATCTCCGGCTGCAAGCATAACGCCTCACAGCCGGAGATGGTTTAAGGGAAAATTCGGACGTGTCAGTATCAGGCTACAACGTTGAGAAGATAGTTGTAGAAGTAGCTTATGATACCGAGGCCGATGATGCCGGCAACGCAGATCCACATGCCGAGACGCTCGCTGCATGCCGAACGGAATGTAGCAATCGGTGTCTCACTGTCATTGATGAACATCGCCTTCACTACGAGCAGATAGTAGTAGAGAGAGATGATGGTGTTAATCAATGCTATCAGCACCAGCACGTAGAGAGCCACTGACTCCGAACCGCTGAGTGCGCTTGTGAATACAAAGAATTTGCTGAAGAAACCTGCAAAGGGAGGAATACCGGCCAATGAGAACATGGCAAGCATCATGGTGAATGACAGGCGCGGGTTGGTCTTGTAGAGACCATTGTAGTCGGTCATCTCCACTTTGCCGGTGGCGTTCTCGATAGCTCCAATCACACCGAAAGCGGCGAGGTTGGAGAACACGTAAACCAGCACATAGAACATCAGTGCCGAAACGCCCATCGGGGTATCGCCCACAACGGCAAGCATGATGTAACCGGCCTGCGAGATGGATGAGAAGGCGAGGAATCGCTTCATGTTCACCTGACGCATGGCGAAAAGGTTACCTACAGTGATGGTAAGGATGATGAGGGCATAGAGCATCCATTCCCAAGCCTCAGAATAAAGAGTGCCGAACACCTGGGTAAGCACCACAAGGAAGGCAAAGGCAGCCGAGCCCTTGGAGATTACCGACAGATAGGAGGTGACTGATGTAGGTGCACCCTGATAAACGTCGGCAGTCCAGAGGTGGAAGGGAACCAATGAGATCTTGAAACCGAAGCCGGCCATCACGAACGCGAGACCAACCACTGTCATCACACCGAAATTGGAAGCGATGGCGTAGCTGATACCCTCATAGTAGAGAGTGCCGCAAAGACCGTAGACGAGCGAGAGGCCCATCAGCAGGATGGCAGACGAGAACACGGCTGTGAGGACATATTTGATAGCTGCCTCGTGGCTCTCATAGCGGTTCTTGTCAAAAGCGACAAGCGCGCAGAGAGGAAGCGATGCTGTCTCAAGCCCGATGATGAACATGAGGAAATGGCGGCTCGAAATCATGAAATACATACCCAGGAGCGTAAGCAGTATAAGTTCATAGAACTCTCCGCGGCGCACCGATGTAAACTCCGAGTTGGCCCATTTGATTGACTGGATAAGCACTATCAGCACACCCACATTGAGGATGTTCTTGATAGCCACCATTACCGGTGAAGTGACATACATTCCTGCAAAAGCTACAGCGTCGGCCTTAACCACGGGGCAGAACCCCCAGGCCACAAGGACAGCCATCAGCACGGTGGTTATCACCGGCAGCGCACCCTGCGACTTCTTGCATGCGAAAGTATCGTAGAGGAAGACTAATAGGAATATGATTAGCAATCCTATTTCCTGCTTCAGTGCTAAAAATTGTGAGTAATCCATTGCTATTAATCTGTGATTAGTTCAATCCTAAAACTGTGAAAATTTGAGGGCTGAAAGTGAACTTGATGAGGTCGGCGAAGAAATTGGGGAAACAGCCGATGGCAGCCACACACACGATGAGAGTGGCGGTTGAGAGGCGTTCCCACCATTTTGCATCTGTAAGAGTCATGTGATGCTTGTCGTAAACCGGACCATAGAGCAGCTTGCCGACCACTCGGAGAATGTACACGGCAGTGGTCACGATAGAGCTGCATGCCACGATGACAAACACGCGGTGGAAGAGGTCAGTGTGCTGGAACGAACCGACGAAAATGGTCATTTCGGCAACGAAACCTGAAAGACCCGGCAGACCGAGCGATGCCATACCGGCAATCACATAGCAGACAGAGAGGTAGGGCAGTATCTGCATCATACCACCCATCTGACGGATGTCGCGGGTATGGGTACGACCGTAAATCATACCGATGAGCGCAAAGAAGAGAGCCGTCATCAGACCGTGGGAGAGCATCTGCATGATAGCACCTGTCATCGCAGTGGTGTTGAGCATGAGTATGGCGAAAAGCACCAGACCGCAGTGTGACACCGACGAGTAAGCATTGATGTACTTAAGGTCGTTCTGGACACATGCGCTGAACGCACCGTAGACAACCGAGATACCGGTGAGGATGATAAAGATCCAAGCGAGTTCGTTGGCTGCCTGGGGCATCAGGTAGATGGCCACACGGAAGCAACCGTAACCACCGAGCTTCATGAGCACACCTGCGTGGAGCATTGACACAGCTGTCGGGGCCGAAGCATGACCGTCGGGCGACCATGTGTGGAACGGAAACATCGCACCCAGCACACCGAAGCCCACAAATGTCATCGGGAAAAGGAATTTCTGCCAGCCCACTGAGATGGCCTCGTTCTTGGCAATCTCAAGGATGTTCCAGGTGAGGGGCTCCCCTGCAGGAGCTGAATGGTAATAGATACCGATAAGACCGAGCATCAGGAAGGCAGAGCCGCCCATGAGCATCAGGGTCAACTTCATGGCTGAATAGTTCTTGTTGCCGCTGCCCCACACGCCGATGAGAAGATACATCGGGATGAGAGCGACCTCATAGAACATAAACATGGTGAAGAGGTCAATCGAAATGAAGAAACCGTATACACCGGTGGAGAGGAGCACCAGCCAGAGGAAGAACTCCTTGGGCTGAGGTATTTCCCACGAAGCGAAGCTACCGGTGATGAGGATGATGCCGGTGAGGATAAGCATGGCGATTGATATGCCGTCAACACCCACAGCGAGATGGATGTTGAGCGGAGCGAACCACTCCCAGGAATCCACATAGAGCATGGGGTCGTCAACACCTGCGGCACGAAGAGCCAGATAATCGACAAGAAGCCAGATAGAAAGAGCGGTGAGGGCGATGGACCCTACGACTGCCACAGCACGTATCTGCTTGATGTTCTGGCAGAGGGCAAGACCCAAGAGCATAACCAAGGGTATTACCACAAAGTAGATTAATATATTGGAAAACATATCGTTACTATATTTGCTACGTTTAGACTATCAGAGGATACAAACTGCTGTTACCAGACCGAGTACAACGGCACCGATGAGATACCACCAGATGTACATCTGAACTTTACCGCTCTGGAGGCCCTTGATGGCATAGGACGCCTTGTTGGTGACATAGGCGAAACCATCCATAGTGCCGTCGATGATGTGGCGGTCAAACCATGCTATAGGTTTGCAGATACCGTCAAAGATTATACGACGTGTGATGAAGAGGTAAATCTCATCCCAGTAGAAGCGGTGGAGGGCAGCTGTCCAGAGCCAGCGGCAAGAGTCGGCCATGCGGGTGGGCTTGTCGTTTTTCTTGAGATACAGCCAACCTGCAAATAGGATTGACAGGATTGCTATACCCATGCTGGCAGCGGCTACCTTAATATCGATATGGATAATGTATTCATGGCCGTCGAATGTGACGAACTTGCCGAAAGAGATAAAGCCGCAAACTGTAGAGACGATGGCAAGGAAAATCAGCGGCAGAGCCATGGGCAGCGGAGCCTCATGGGGAAGTGACGCATGATGACCGTGAGCCTCAGCCTCGCGTACACGAGCCTCGTAGTCTGGATTGTCCCACCAGAAGACGAGGAAGTACATACGGAACATATAGAATGCTGTCATGGCAGCAACCATCATCATCCATGCACCCCAGAACCAGTGGTTGGCGAAGCAAGCTGTCAGAATCTCATCCTTTGACCAGAAACCTGCGAAGGGGAAGATACCTGCGATGGCGAGACAGCCGATGAGGAAGGTGATGTGGGTGACAGGCATATATTTGCGGAGACCACCCATGGCGGTATAGATGTTGGAGTGAACAGCGTGGATCAGGGCACCTGCACCGAGGAAGAGGAGGGCCTTGAACATCGCATGGGTGAAGAGGTGGAACATGGAAGCCATATATCCGAGACCCTCATGGATGGCGACATTGTCACGAGAAGCCACACCGAGCGACACCATCATGAACGCAATCTGCGAGATGGTGGAGAAGGCGAGGATACGCTTGATGTCGATCTGTGTACATGCCACCACGGCCGCATAGAATGCGGTGACGGCACCTACAACGGTAATGAATGTGAGGGCAGCGTCCTCAAGCATATAGAGGGGGAAGAGTCGAGCCACGAGATACACACCGGCAACCACCATGGTGGCGGCGTGGATAAGAGCCGATACAGGGGTCGGGCCTTCCATCGCGTCGGGAAGCCAGATGTGGAGCGGAAGCATGGCCGATTTACCCATACCACCGGTGAAGATGAGAACCAACGCCCATGTGAGGACAGAAGCACCCATGAAAGTGGCGCCACCGAAGCTGGCAAGCACACCCTGAGGATTCTGGGTCATCGGGAGGAAGTCGAGCTGCTTGGTGTAGAACGACAGCACGAGGATGCCGAGCAGGAAGCCAAGGTCAGCGAAACGAGTCACGATGAATGCCTTCTTACATGCTGACACAGCCGAAGGAAGGGTGTAGAAGAAACCGATGAGGAGGAATGACGAGGCACCCACGAGCTCCCAGAAAATGTACATCTGGAAAATGTTGGTGGCCACAACCAGACCGAGCATCGAGAAGCTGAAGAGCGAAAGGAACGCGTAGTAACGCTGGAAGCCTTTCTCCCCCTTCATGTAACCCAATGAATATACATGCACCATGAATGAGATGGTCGGGATGACTATCAGCATCATGGCTGAAATCGGGTCAAGAAGGAAACCGAGCTTTATGGCGAGGAAATCGGTAAACTGAAGCCATGTCTGATCAAACACCACATACTGCAGGCGAGTGGTGCCGTCGACGAAATCAGGATTTCCCGAGAAGTAATAGGTGAACGCCGTGTAATAGGACAAAACCAACACGGTACCCATGCCGAGTGTGCCGAGCGCACCGGCAAGTTTGTGGCTCATCTTCACGCCCACAAGTCCCAGGAAGAGGAACATAAAGAGCGGAATGGCCAATATTAGAATAGGTATTGTAATATCCATAGCGCGTATTAGTATTTCATTTTAGTTGCGTCGCGGACATCAATGTTTTTGCTCACACGGAATAGGTTGATGATGATGGCGATGGCGAGCGCGGTCTCAGCGGCGGCTATAGCGATGCCGAAGAGAGTGAACATCCAGCCTTCCATCGATCCCGGATAGAGATAACGGTTGAAGACGACAAAGTTAATATCGACAGCATTGAGCATCAACTCAAGCGAGATGAGCATGGCAATCATGTTGCGGCGGGTGAGGAAACCATAGACACCGCAGCAGAACATCACAAGTGCCGGGACGAGATACCAGATCAATGTTATATCCATGGGTAGAATTAACGTTTACGGGCGATAACCACGCCACCGATTATACATGCGAGTAATAACACACTGACAGCCTCGAACGGAAGAAGATACTGCTGATAGCCTGAACCGAGCATCGCCTCACCGATTTCATGCATCGTGGGGTTGCTCATGAAGGGGAGCGAAGTGAAGAGGTCGGCACAACGCGAGCATAACGCCCAGGCTGTGGCTCCTCCCACGGCGATCGCGCCCAGGAGACCGAGAAGTTTCTTCCTTGAAGCCAGTTGCTCACTGTTGTCACCGGGACGGGTGGTCAGCAAAATCGAGAACACGAACAGAACCACGATACCTCCGGCATACACCGCAATCTGCACCGAGCCCAGAAACTCATAATCGAGCTTGAAGTAGAGGGCAGCTGTGGCAAAAAGGGTGAAGAGCAGATATGTGGCCGCGCGCAAAATCTTGCGAGTGGTGACAGTCAGTACTGAGAAGATGACAATCGCAAGCGCGATTATCCAGTAACAAATTGTACTTCCTACTGATTCCATATACTGTGATAGTAATTAATTTTAGTTGTTATCGGCCTGGTTGTTACCGGCTGCGGCAGCCTTCTGCGCCTTAAGCTGGGCGGCTTTTTCGAGGGCGGCACGTATTTTGGCCTGCTTTTCGGGGTCACCGGCAGCGGCCTCAAGAGCCTTCTTGGCCTTTTCGTCAAGCTCGGGAGCGGCGGACGCCGGTGCAGGCTCACCTGCGGCGGCAGCTTTTTTGGCAGCGGCGGCAGCCTTGGCGGCGGCGAGCTTAGCCTCTTTCTCGGCCTGGAGCTTGGCTATCTGTTCGGGAGTGGGCTTTGGCTCCTCCTTCTCGGGGAGATAGTTGAGATGTTTGACAAGCTTCCCACGTGTGAAGACAGCCTGTTCGAAATCATTCGAGAACTCGAGGGCATCAGTAGGACAGTTAGTCACACAAAGCTGACAGAATGTGCAGCTTCCGAGGTCATAAAGATACTTGTCGAGTTTCTTTTTCTTCTTGCCGTCCCAAGTTTCCACCATCTTGGTGTCGAGCTTGATAGTGCCGTTGGGGCACACACGCTCGCAAGTACCGCACGCAATACATTTATGATTACCCTGATCGTCATATTTGAGGGTCAGGATGGCGCGGAAGCGGTCGGCAACCGGGAGGTTATCGCGGTTGTCGGGGTACTCTTCAGTGATTTTGGGGGTGACAAATTCCTTTCCGGTCACCTGCATGCCTTTGATAAGGCTTGCAATGCCGGAACCGAGATTAGAGAAATATTCTTTTACACTTCCCATTGTTTATCTATTGTTTTTTGTTTTCTTAGTTGCGGGGCTATGCTCACTGTTTGGCCTGGCCTCCGATGATATCGAGAAGCTCGGTAGTGATGCTTTGCTGACGGAGTTTATTAAATTCAATCTGGAGCTGTTCGAGGAGCTTCTTGGCGTTGTCGTTGGCGCTCTGCATTGCCATGATGCGCGCAGCCTGTTCGGCGGCACGGTTCTCCGTGAAGACTTCCTGCATCACAGCGAGCAGGAACATCGGGAGCACCGACACGAAGATAGTGGCGGCATCAGGCTCGAAGATGCAAGGGCGACAGATGGCCTTGACGTCCTCGCCTGTAAATGACTCGGGAAGCACCGGGAGAAACTGCTCGGAACGCAGACGCTGACGGCTCACGCTCTGGAAATTCATGTAGAGAAGCTCCACCGAATCCAGGACACCGTCAAGGAAACGCACCTCAAGTTCATGGGCGAAACGCTTCACTTCGTCACCGCTTGACTTGGAGGTGACACCTTCAAGGCTCTCCATGGTGATGTTTGAACCGGTAATCTTCGAAACAGCTTTGGTGATTTTACGGCCTACAGGGAAAATCACCATCTTCACGTTGTCGCCGTACTTTTCGCGGCATTCACGCAAGCGGGCGAGAAGCCCTTTGAAGATGTTGATGTTATAGGCACCGCAAAGACCGTCATCCGAACCAAGGACCACGATACCCACTGTCCTCACCTCACGAGGCTCGGTCAATGGCGACGAAAACTCGGCATCGGCAGTCAACAGGTTGCCGATGATAGTCTCGATCTGCTGGCGGAAAGGGAGTAGCCGACGCAGGTCACCTTCGGCACGGTGCATCTTGGCCGAGGATATCATCTTCATCGCCCCGGTAATCTTCTCGCTCGAAGCCACCGATCCGATTCGTCCTTTGAGTTCGCGTAATGTAGCCATTTATAGTTTCTATATTTTTTAAATTCGAGTTTTCAGCATTCGGTCAGGAGAGCCAGACCGGGTGAATGATCATTCCCGGCATGACAGCCCCGAGCGGATGGCTTATTTGTAGCGTGCTGCAATCTCAGCGGCCGCCGATGTGAGCTTTTCGGCCACATCGTCATCGAGTTTTCCGGCAAGGATAGCCTCGATGGCCTGGGGATATTTGGCATGCACGAGCTGGAGGAAGAGCTTTTCGAACTCTGCCACCTTGTCGAGGGGAACATTTTCAAGCAGTCCTCGTGTGCCGCAGAAAATCACTGCCACCTCATCCTCTACAGCCATAGGAGAATACTGAGGCTGGATAAGGAGTCGTTCGTTCTTGCGGCCCTTGTCGATGACACGTGCGGTAACCGGGTCGATATCGCCGCCGAACTTGGTGAACGATTCGAGCTCACGGAACTGTGCCTGGTCGATCTTCAGCGTACCTGCCACCTTCTTCATCGACTTGATCTGAGCGTTGCCACCTACACGTGACACGGAGATACCCACATTGATGGCCGGACGGATACCGCGGTTGAAGAGGGCGGTCTCAAGGAATATCTGGCCGTCGGTGATAGAGATAACGTTGGTAGGGATGTAAGCCGACACGTCACCTGCCTGTGTCTCGATGATAGGAAGCGCGGTGAGCGAACCTCCACCCTTCACCTTGCCTTTGAGCGATGCGGGAAGGTCATTCATATTCTCTGCCACCTGCTGGTTGTCAATGATTTTAGCGGCACGTTCGAGCAGACGGCTATGGAGATAGAAGATATCACCGGGATATGCCTCACGACCTGAGGGACGCTTGAGGATAAGTGAGATTTCGCGGTAAGCCACAGCCTGCTTTGAGAGGTCATCATAGATGATGAGCGCGTCACGGCCAGTGTCGCGGATAAACTCACCGATTGCCACACCGGCAAAGGGGGCATAGTAACGCATCGACGCTGAGTCAGAAGCGGTAGCGGCAACCACCACAGTATAATCGAGTGCACCGTGCTGACGGAGAGTCTCCACGATAGATGCCACTGACGATGCCTTCTGGCCGATGGCGACGTAGATACAGTAGACAGGCTTACCGGCCTCGAAATTCTTACGCTGGTTGATGATGGTGTCAATAGCGATAGCGGTCTTACCGATCTGGCGGTCGCCGATGATAAGCTCACGCTGGCCACGACCTATAGGCACCATAGAGTCGATGGCCTTGAGACCTGTCTGGAGCGGCTGCTTTACAGGCTGACGGAATATGACACCGGGAGCCTTGCGCTCAAGGGGCATGGGAAGGAGTTCACCTTCGATAGGACCACGGCCGTCGACAGGCTGACCCAAGACGTTGATGACACGTCCGAACACGCCGTCGCCCACATGGATTGATGCAATCTCACCGGTACGCTTTACGGTCATGTTCTCGGTGACCTTGTTAACGTCGTTAAGGAGGATGACACCCACATTACTCTCCTCGAGGTTGAGCGCCACACCTTTAACACCGTTTTCAAATTCTACGAGCTCGTTGGCGCAGACATTGTCGAGCCCATACACGTGGGCCACGCCGTCGCCAACCTCGAGCACTGTGCCGGTTTCTTCAAACGACACTTTTGAGTTGACGTTCTCGAGCTGCTGTTTTAATACCTGTGAAATCTCGCTTGGGTTTATCATTGGTCAAGTGTGATTTTTTGATTTAGTTGCTTAAAAGTTTCAAACGCAATTGCTTCAATTCATTAGCAATCGAAGCGTCAAGTTTTTCGTTGTTTATTCTTACAGTGAAACCTCCTATGAGGTCAGGGTCGACACTATGGCTATACTCCATGGTGCCGCCGTTGAGATGACGCTCGATGAGCTTTTTGAGTCTATCCTCCTCCGCCGTGGCAAAAGGAGCGGCCGAGGTTACGGTCACGAGATATATGTGATGCGCATCGCGGTATATTTTCATATATGCGAGTGCGACGTCACGGACCGATGCCATGCGATTATTATCGACAAGAAGCTGCAGAAACCGCGCGAAGACTTTGTCATCGTCGGTGGCACCTGAGGCGGTGAGCAGCAACTTCACCTTGTCGGAACTGCCGACAAATGGATTGGCCATGACCTGCTGCAGCTGTGGTTCGGAAGCAAAGGAGCTTTCGAGGGTGTGCATCATGTCATAGACACGCTCGTCGACGTGGTTTTCGCTGGCATACTCGTAGAGAGCTTTGGCGTAGCGGCTGGGGATGAGACCTTCGTTCATTGCGTACTTTAGAGCCTTAGAGGATTTGTTGATTCGTTAAACTGCCTCTTAGTTTTGTTTCTCGATTTCGTCGAGCAGAGAGTTGACGAGCTTCTCCTGAGCCTTTTCGTCCTTCATCTGGTTGCGCACCACTTTCTGGGCGATATCAAGGGCAAAGGTTGAGACCTCGTTACGGAATTGCTGCTGCGCTTCCTTTCGGTCCTGCTCGATTGATACCTTTGCGGCATCCATCACCTTCTTGGCCTCGGTCTGAGCTGCCGCGCGGGCCTCCTCGATGATCTGTGTCTTCATCTTGTCGGCCTCGCGGAGCATGTCGGCCTGCTGGCGACGGGCGTCCGCTATGTATTTATCCGCCTCTTCACGGGCATGGTCAAGCTGTTCTTTGGCATTTTGAGCATACTCCACACCTTTGTCGATGAGGTCGGCTCGGTCAGACACTCCTTTCATGATCGCAGGCCAACCCCATCGCCACAGGATGACGAACAGGATGGCGAACGACACGAACATCCAGAATATCAGGCCGAAATCAGGCGTGAATAGTTCCATAATATAATGATGCCGAAGATTAGCCTACGAACATTGCGAGGATACAAACGATAACTGCGAAGAGAGCAACACCTTCGATAAGTGCGGCGATAACGATCATGTTACTGCGGATGTCGCCGGTTGATTCTGGCTGACGAGCGATTGCTTCCATGGCTGAGCCACCGATTTTACCGATACCGATACCGGCACCAATTGCTGCGATTGCTGCACCGATGCATACGCCGATGCCAAGTGTTCCTTCGATAGCTGCTAAAATCATTGCTAACATAATTGTTGAGTTTTAAAGGGTTGATTATTGTATTTTTTTAATTTTTAGTTCTGTTTTTTAAAATCAGCCTTGGGTTGCTGGCTGGGTCTTGGCCGGCTCCTCGGCTTTGTCGTGTCCTTTCTCATGATGACCCTCCTCCTGGCCGAGGGCTATGAAGAGTGTCGAGAGCATGGTGAACACATAAGCCTGGATGAAGCTCACAAGCACATCGATAAGGAGCATGAACACTGAGAATATCACTGATACCACAGCGGTAGCACCGGTGACCACGGGCCCCATGGCCGCGAAGATGAATATGAGCAAAGTGAGCACTATCACTATCATGTGGCCACCCATCATGTTGGCAAACAGACGCACCGTGAGTGCCGCCGGTTTGGTGAACACACCGAAAATCTCGATGATCGGCATGATGGGGAGGGGATATTTAAGCCACCAGGGCACATCGGGATTGAAAATCTCTTTCCAGTAATGCTTTGTGGCAAAAAGGTTGGTGATGAGGAATGTGATGATGGCGAGCACCAGTGTCACTGCAATGTTGCCTGTGAGGTTGGCACCACCGGGAAATATCACTATCAGTCCCAACAAGTTCATTATCAAGATGAAGAAGAACACGGTCAAAAGATAGGGGGCAAACTTGTTGGCCTTATCCTTGAGGGTAGGCTTGATTACACCGTCGTAAATGAACAGAATCACAAACTCGATGGCTCCAACCATCTTGCGCGGTCCTTTCATACCCTGGGTGCGATGCCAGTGAGCCACCGACATGATGGCCCATATCACCAAAAGCACTGCGATAAAAACGCCACACACATTTTTGGTAATAGAGATATCGATGGTTGGCTTTACTTCCTTTCCATCAATGATTTCAACCACCTTGCCTTTATATTCGCTATCCTTACCGGCAATCTTGAATTCGGCATTGCCGTCGCGATATATCTCGCCGCCGGTCACCCTTGACGAGGAGAACACATGCAGACCGTCGCTTCCCCACACGATGACAGGAAGAGGCATGCGCTTGTGATGATTGAAGGGCACTTCCCATCCGTAACCGTCGCCGAGGTGCTCGAATATTATTCCCTGGGCGTCAATGCCATCCTTCTTCTCCCCATCGTTATGCTCCGAAGCGAACGCACCGAGAGGAAGAATCATGGCCAGAAGAGCCAGAGCGATTGTCGTAAAGATGTTTCTGTTCATCGTCACCGTAATATTATGAATCAATAATCGGGTGGTGGTTAATAGATGCATACCGACACGATATCCTTGTCGACATCCACGATGCCACCGGCGATATCCACCTTCTGCTCTCCGTCGGCCCCGGTATAACGGACTGTGCCTGGCGTAAGGGTGGAAATCAGGGATGCGTGGCCCGGCAGGACGGTAAACGCCCCGAGGGCTCCGGGGAGATGAACCACTTTCACCTCTCCTTCGAAGACTATGTCCTCGGCCGATATGACTTTCAGTATCATTATGCGTCGTTATTTAACTTCAGCAAGGAGTTTCTTACCCTTCTCGATAGCCTCGTCGATGGTTCCGACATTAAGGAAAGCCTGTTCGGGATACTCATCCATTTCGCCGGAGAGAATCATCTTGAAGCCACGGATAGTCTCGTTGAGAGGCACCATGACACCGGGGAGGCCGGTGAACTGCTCGGCCACGTGGAACGGCTGGGAAAGGAATCGCTGCGCACGGCGGGCACGGGCCACAACGAGTTTGTCCTCGTCAGAAAGCTCGTCGACACCAAGGATGGCGATGATATCCTGAAGTTCGTTATATTTCTGAAGAAGCTGCTTGACTGCCTGTGCTGTGTTGTAGTGATCCTCACCGATGATATTGGGGTCAAGGATACGCGATGTTGATTCCAGCGGGTCAACGGCAGGATAAATACCGAGTTCCGAGATCTTACGGCTAAGCACCGTGGTGGCATCAAGGAAGCTGAATGTGGTGGCAGGAGCGGGGTCGGTCAAGTCGTCGGCCGGCACATAGATTGCCTGCACCGATGTGATTGAGCCATTCTTGGTCGAAGTGATTCGTTCCTGGAGGGCACCCATCTCAGATGCGAGGGTTGGCTGATAACCCACGGCTGAAGGCATACGGCCAAGAAGAGCCGACACCTCTGAACCGGCCTGGGTGAAACGGAAGATGTTGTCGATGAAGAGGAGGATGTCCTTACCGCCGCCATCCTGATCGCGGAACTGCTCGGCAACTGTCAGACCTGAAAGAGCCACACGCAGACGTGCACCCGGGGGTTCGTTCATCTGACCGAACACCAAGGTAGCCTGTGACTGTGCCACCTGGTCCATATCGACATCGGCGAGGTTCCACTCACCTTTCTCCATGCCTTCCTCAAACTTTTTGCCATATTTCACAACGCCGCTCTCGATCATCTCACGGAGAAGGTCGTTACCCTCGCGGGTACGTTCACCAACACCGGTGAATACAGAGAAACCGTTGTGACCTTTGGCGATATTGTTGATGAGCTCCATGATAAGCACTGTCTTACCCACACCGGCACCGCCGAAAAGACCGATTTTACCACCCTTGCTGTAAGGCTCGAGAAGGTCAATCACCTTGATACCGGTAAAGAGGATTTCAGTACCGATAGTGAGGTCCTCGAATTTAGGAGCCGGCTGATGGATGGAACGGAGTTTATCGCGGTCGAGTTCGGGGAGACGGTCGATGGCATCGCCAATAACGTTGAGCAGACGGCCTTTCACCTGGTCACCGGTAGGAACGGCGATCGGGCGTTCAAGGTTGTCGACACGAGTACCGCGCTGCAGACCGTCTGTACTCTCCATAGCCACACAGCGCACGGTGTCCTCACCGATATGCTGCTCCACTTCGAGTATCAGTTGCGAACCGTCGGCACGGTCCACCTTCAAGGCGGTGTAGATAGGAGGGATGAGATTGTCATCACCTTCAAATATCACGTCGACCACAGGGCCGATCACCTGGGCGATTTTGCCAAATTTTTCACTCATCGCGTGTATTGTTTTTTAGGCTCTGAGATCAAGCCTGTTCTAAAGTTTATTAATAATCAGATTTAGAGATACCATTTGAAAGTCACTATCAGCACCATCAGCACGAGGTTGAAGAGGTTGATAGGGAGGAGATACTTCCATTCGAGGGTAAGAAGCTGGTCGATACGCAGACGCGGGAAAGTCCACTTGAACCAGATGATGATGAACGAGAGAGCCACCGCCTTACCGATGAACCAAACCACCGATGGGATATAATCCATGATGTGGTTGAAGCCATCCCAGCCGGGAATATGAAGCGGCATCCAGCCTCCGAAGAAGAGGAGCGCTGCCACACCCGAAACAATGAAAAGGTTAAGATACTCGGCAAGATAGAAGAAACCGAAATGGATACCGGAATACTCGGTGTGATAACCGGCGGTAAGCTCACTTTCGGCCTCAGGAAGGTCGAAGGGGCCTCGGTTTGTCTCAGCGGTACCTGCTATCATGAATATCACGAAGGCGATGATAGCGGGGATGTGGCCCGAGAAAATGAACCAGAGATGGTTCTGAGCCTCGACGATGCCACCTACCGACATTGTGCCGGCCATGACTACCATGGTAACGACGCACAAACCCATCGAAAGCTCATAGCTGACCATCTGGGCACCTGAACGAAGCGCACCGATGAGAGTGAACTTGTTGTTTGATGACCAACCGGCCAAAAGGATACCAAGCACACCGATTGACGAAACAGCAAGCAGGAAGAAAATTCCGACATTGAAGTCAATGATCTGCAAGCCATTACCCCAGGGCAGCACGGCAAAAGCCAGCATGGATGCGATAATCACCAGATAGGGCGCGAGCGCGAAAAGGAATTTATCAATGTGATTGAGCGAGATAAGCTCCTTGATAAGAATCTTGAACATATCCGCCACGCTCTGGAGCAATCCCCAAGGGCCTACGCGGTTAGGACCGAGACGGCACTGGAAATAAGCACACACCTTACGTTCAAAGAGGATGTAGAAGAGAGCCAGCACTGCATAAAGCAGCATCAGCCCCACCCCGATCAAGAGGCACTCCAGGGTGACAGCGAGCCACTCGGGCATGAAGCCCAGAAAGAGGGAATGAAGCCAAGCGGTTCCAACTGATAAATCTTGCATAACGTATTGATTATTACTATATTTGCTCTAAAATAATTCTTCTAATGACACAACGGTATCAGCGGTCGATATCGGGAACGATATAGTCAAGTGAGCCACCGATGGTGATAAGGTCGGCAATCTTCTGTCCGTCAGTGATGTGGTCAACCACTGCAGCCGCCGGCAGACATGGAGGTGCAATCTTCAGGCGGTAGGGGCTTGTTGTGCCGTCGCTCTCGAGATATACGCCGAATGTGCCTCGGCAACCTTCCACTGTCTTGAACCAGTGTCCCACAGGGAGTTTGAGCACCTTGGGCACTTTGACGCAATATTCACCTTCGGGGATATTGTCGATAAGCTGCTCTATGATGCGTGCGCTCTGCACCATCTCATCCATACGGACCTTGAAACGAGCCATCGAGTCACCTTCGGTGCGGACCACTTCCTCAAAGTCAAGTTCGGAATAGATGCTGTAGGGATTACACTTACGCACATCGCAAGCCCAGCCAGAACCGCGTCCGTTAGGACCGGTGACAGCCCATGAGATGGCGTCTTCACGAGTCAGCACGCCAACATTTTCCATACGGTTCTTGGCGATGACATTGCCGGTGAATATCTTATTGTATTCAGCTATATTCTTTGGAAGGACATCAAGCAGGGCATGCACATCCTTCACGAAGTCGGGGTGCAGATCCTGCATCACACCACCGATGCAGTCATAATTGAATGTCATGCGGGCACCGCAGGTACGCTCCATGATGTCGAGAATCTGCTCACGCACACGGAGTGTATAGAAGAGCATGGTAGTAGCGCCGAGGTCCATACAGTAGGTACCGATGAAGAGACAGTGAGAGGCTATACGTGAGAGCTCGTCCATGAGCACACGTATCACCTGCGCACGGCGTGAAATCTCTATGCCGGCAGCCTCCTCGATAGCCATGCAGAGGCAGTGATGATAAGGATGGGCTGAGAAGTAATCGAGACGGTCCATGAAGTGGAGTGTCTGCGGATATGTGAGTCCTTCGCAGATTTTCTCGACTCCACGGTGGATATAACCCAGATAGATATCAATCTTCTTGATGATCTCACCGTCAACAGCTGTGCGGAAACGCAACACGCCGTGAGTGGCAGGGTGCTGCGGGCCTATGTTGATGACAAAATCATCGGGAGCGAAGACACGACGCTCTTCCTTTACCACAGTGCCGTCGGCTTTCTCCACCCAAGTGTCGGTGAAGTCAGTCTGGCGTTCATTTTCGGTGGATACAGGGTTAAGGTTGGGGTCGTCGTTATAATCTTTGCGCAAGGGATATCCTTTCCAGTCGATGTTAAGGAAAAGACGACGCATGTCGGGATTGTTGATAAATATTATCCCGAAGAAGTCATAAACCTCGCGTTCGAAGACGGTGGCGATAGACCAAAGGTCATAGATTGAATGAATCATGGGCTTCTCACGGTCACCGGTAGCCATAACCTTAACGGAGATATGGGTGTTGTGGGCGGTAGAAGTGAGATAGTAGATGCACCCCATGCCATTCTCTTTCCAATCCATGCCGACGATAGTCACAAGGAAATCAAATGAGAGCTCCTTGTCATCACGGAGGGTTTTGGCAAAATCATGCCACTGGGCATCAGGGATGGTCACTTGAAGAATATCGCCTTCTTCAAACGTCGCATCTGGAAACAATTTGGAAATCTTTTCCTGGATGTCAGCCATTACTTATATAATAATGTGGTTATTATTCTTTGTCTTAGTCATTGACACCGGGTACCGGGTGCTCTTTGAGGAATTCCTCCTGCTTTTCCTGACGGTTGACACCGCCGAAGAATTTTTCGACTTTAATCTTGCGGGAGAGCTGCATGATACCATAAATCATGGCTTCAGGACGCGGAGGACATCCGGGGATGAACACGTCGACAGGGACGATATCCTCGATACCCATGGCCACATGGTAGCTCTTCTTGAACGGACCGCCTGAAATGGCGCAACTGCCACAGGCTATCACATATTTAGGTTCGGCAAGCTGGTCATACAGACGACGGAACACAGGCACCATACGGTGAACGATAGTACCGGCCACCATCATGAAGTCGGCCTGACGTGGCGAGGCTCGAGCCACTTCCCATCCGAAACGCGCCATGTCATAACGCGCTGCGCCCAGCGACACGAATTCGATGCCGCAACAACTGGTGGCGAAAGTGAGCGGCCAGATGGAGTTGGAACGCCCCCAGTTGATGAGTTTGTCAAGCGAACCGACCACGACATTGGTGCCGTTGTCCTGTAGTTCCTTGACGAGTTTCTCAATATACTCGTTATCTTTCCATGCCTCGTAGGGCATGCCCTTTGTTGTTACTTCCATTCAAGTGCTCCTTTCCGCCAGGCATAAACCAGACCCAGCACTATAATGCCAAAAAATACTGCTATCGCGGTCAGTCCCGAAGTCCCGAGTTCGTGCACACGCACAGCCCAGGGATAGAGGAACACCGTTTCAACATCAAACATCAAAAAGAGGATGGCAAAAAGATAATATCCCACCTTGAATTGAGCCATAGACTCGCCTCGGGTTGGGATACCACATTCATAAGCCTCACCTTTCTGGGGGTTGAAGGAGCGCGGGGAGATGAGCCCGGCCAGCCAAAGTGCAACGGCCACAAGCGCCACACCGGTCAGGAGTGCCACCACTGCAAGAGTTGCATTTTGAATTGCTAATGCTATCATATCGTGTTAAATCTATTTCTTTTCAAGGTTAACATATTGACCCATAAGCCATTGCAATTGCGCACTTTACATCAAGCGACACAGGCGCACAATTTGCAGTGCAAATATAGCTAAATTTTCTCAAACAACACTCACAATCTTTAAGCAAAAACCTTTCAAATTTTAATTTTGCTTAAAATCATCCATTTTTCACACAAAAAACGGCTTTTATGACATCCTGCGCCATAAAAGCCATCCTTTAAACTTTAATCCCCGAAGGGCCTGTAGCCTGTCCTCATCCAAGAGGATTGAGGCTCTTAAAAATTATATCCCAAAGCAATGGTGCAGGTGTTCCAGCGCGCATCGGCATCCTTGGCTATCTCCGTTGCACCGAACTGACCTTGAACACCTAAATAAAAATTCGACCATGTCACAGCCACACCGGCGCCGATACCAACCTGGAAACGGTGAAATCCAAGTTCATCATTAAAAATATCGGTCGAGGTATCATTCTCCCATCCGGCATCAGAGAGCTGCACAGTATATTTGCCGTAAACGCCACATTCAAAATATGGGCCGAAGAACACTTGAAGCTGTGTATCCTCAGTAAAATTGAGCCTATATGAAGCATATATTGGCAACTGGAGGAAATTGGCTGTCACACGCTCGTCCACGTCGAAAAACATATCATCAACGCCGGCGGTTACAGATGTTTTACAACCTTTTCCGGCGAAAAAGAGGCCGGTATTAATTGAGAAGCTGCGCACGATGTTAAAGTCCACCTCACCACCGACAAAAAGACCGGTTTTCGGATCCACGCCATCGACGCCACTACCTCCTGCGGTAGATATATTCAAACCAAGGCGAGGCCCGATCGTCACTGTCTTATCGGGAGTGGAACCATCCCAAAATCTCACTTGCGCAGAAAGCTCTATCGCACTGAACATCACCAAAATTACAATCAACAATTTTCGCATAGTTAAAACGTGTTATGATTAATTAAAAGAATAGGTTGATATATCAAATGCAAAGATATGTATTTTATAGAAATCCAAGCCTTTTCCGATAAAAAAAATCAGATGGCAACATGAAGTTTAACTGAGCTGCCGAAAGTCAACATCCACTTTTAGATTAGTTTCATATATGCCATAAGGAGATTTTTCATAATTTTGCACTATAAAAATGCTCAGGGCCAAAAACAAGCCCCGATACACCAACGCTCATTTTCACCATGAACACAAATAGCAACCATCACAATATATCGCCATGCCCGATGGCCAAACTGCATGATCCCTTCGACCGCGAGCACCTCTGGCACCCTTACACCTCAACCATAAACCCGCTCCCGACCTACAAGGTCGACTCAGCCCGCGGAGCGCGTATCCGTCTGGCCGACGGCCGGGAATTGATTGACGGCATGTCGTCATGGTGGGCTGCAATACATGGCTATAACCATCCGAGAATCAACGAGGCCATCACCCGGCAAATCGGCAAGATGAGCCACGTGATGTTCGGCGGACTCACCCATGAACCGGCTATCGAGCTCGGGAAACTGCTGCTTGAGATGGCACCCCCCTCGATGCACAACATCTTTTACGCCGATTCCGGCTCGGTGGCTGTCGAAGTAGCCATGAAAATGGCCGTACAGGCAGCCGTTGCCAAATCCGGCTCACACGCCAAGACTAACTTCATCACCATCCGCAGCGGCTATCATGGCGACACATGGAACGCCATGAGCGTATGCGATCCGGTGACAGGAATGCATGGAGCATTCGGTTCGGCCCTGCCGATTCGATTCTTCGTAAATGCGCCTTCGGTGACATTTGACGGCGAATGGGATGCCTCCGAGATATCTGAGCTCGAAGCCACGGTCAAGGAGCATAAGGACGAAATCGCAGCCATGATACTCGAACCCATAGTGCAAGGAGCCGGCGGAATGCGGTTTTATCATCCTCAATATCTGCGTGAGGCCCGACGTATATGCGACGAGAACGGCATCTATCTGATCTTTGACGAAATCGCCACCGGGTTCTGGCGCACCGGCAAACAATTCGCCTGGGAGCATGCAGGAGTAGAACCCGACATCATGTGTATAGGCAAGGGTCTGACAGCCGGCTACCTGACCATGAGTGCTGTGCTCACGACACGAGAAGTAGCCGACACAATCTCGCGCGGAGAAGCAGGTGTGATGATGCACGGCCCGACCTTCATGGGCAATCCGCTCGCTTGCGCCATTGCCATCGAGTCGATAAAACTGCTCAGGGAACAGGATATGGAGAAACGCATCGTCCATATCTCATCACTCATCAGCCGTCACATCTCAAAGGCGGCAGGACTCCCCGGTGTCAGGGATGTGAGAGTGCTCGGCACCATCGGTGTAATCGAAATGGAGGAACCGGTCAATGTGGGTGAATTCCAGAAAAAATGCGTGGACAAGGGTGTGTGGATACGACCTTTCGGACGAAACGTATATATCATGCCCCCCTACGTGATATCCGATGAGGATCTTGAGACGCTCATCTCAAAAATGATAGAGTGTATAATCTGACACGAGACATGACAAACGAATACGCCAACATACTCAGCGCACTCAAAGAAAGCGGAAATTTCCGGACCATCCCCTCAGGAAACGAGGGTCCGGAAATAATCGACCTCTCGTCAAACGACTATCTCGGTTTGGCAAGCAAACCGCACCTGCAAGAGGAATTCCTGAGCGAAGCCCACAACCGTTTGCTGCCATTCACATCGTCGGCCTCCAGGCTTTTGGCGGCCTCACAGGACGAATATACACGACTGGAAACACTCCTCGGAGAGCTTTATGGGCGTAAGGCCTTATTGTTCAACAGCGGCTATCACGCCAACACAGGCCTCATCTCATCATTGGCACAGCCGGCAGGCACACTCATCGTCGCCGACAAACTGGTACACGCAAGTATTATCGACGGCATAGTGCTCTCAAAGGCTCCTTTCATCCGTTATCGCCACAATGACCTCAACCATCTTGAACGCATATTACAGAAAGAGGCCGGAAACTATACACGAATCCTCGTGGCAGCCGAGAGCGTCTACAGCATGGACGGCGACAGAGCCGACATCGAGGGTCTCATCGGAATCAAACACAAATACCCGAATGTGATTCTCTACATCGACGAAGCACATGCCTTCGGAGTGGAGGGACAGAATGGCCTCGGCCTGTGTCGGGACGCCGCGGGATATGACGAAATAGACGTAGTGGTAGGCACTTTCGGTAAAGCATGCGCGTCGATGGGAGCATTCTGCGCGCTGTCACCCACTCTCAAAGATTATGCGGTAAACCGTGCCCGCAGCTTCATATTTTCAACCGCCCTCCCACCTATCTCCGTGGCGTGGACCAAACGGATGATAGAGACTTTCATGGAGATGGACACTGAACGTGCTCACCTGAACGCGCTCGGCAAACGGCTTTGCGCCATACTCCAGCCACTCTCCCCCTCTCATCCGGTTACGGCAAGTCATATACAGCCGCTGGTTCTCGGCTCATCGGAAAAGGCGTTGCAGATCTCAGCCCGACTCCTTGACGAGGGATTCAAGGTGCTCCCGATCCGCACCCCGACCGTTCCTCCCGGCACCGAACGACTACGCATCAGCCTCTCGGCATCCCTTACTTTCGACGATATTGACCGTTTCGGACAAGCTCTCATCCACAGCCTCTCCGAATCATAAACCCATATTTTTTCTCATGAGATTCCACCGCTTCATCACCGACTCATCCTCCTCACGCCTATTGCTCATTTTTGCCGGCTGGGGAATGGACGAGAAGCCTTTCGCCGGGATAAATCCTCATGGTTATGATGTAGCCGTGGTGTGGGACTACCGCTCACTCCAAGTTGACTTCATCCCGGAATTGATGGGCTATGATGAAATCCTCATCGCGGCATGGTCATTTGGCGTGGCAGCGGCATCTCAATTCATACTTGATCACCCGGAACTGCCTGTGACATCGCGTGTTGCCATCAATGGGACACAGCATCCAGTGGATGACCGGCTCGGCATCCCCAAGGCTATTTTCCAGGGCACGTTAGAGGGGTTGACTTCACGGACACTTTCGAAATTCCACCTGCGCATGGCAGGTTCATCGCAACGATACCAACAATTTTCAGCCAATCTTCCTACTCGTGAAATCACTGAACTTCGCGATGAATTGACAGCGATAGGACAACGTAATGTCCCGCTTATCACATGGGACCGCGCATATATCGCCGACAACGACCGCATAATCCCGACTGCCAATCAGCAAAAAGCATGGGAAGCGGAAGCCTGCTCGGTCCATACCTTCAGCGGAGCGCATCTACCGGATTTTGGGACTCTGTTCCACTCGATGTTCACCGACAAATGCCTGGTGAGCCGTAGATTCGGGAAAGCATCAATGACCTATGACTCCAACGCCTCCGTTCAGCAGCTCATAGCCCGAACGCTGACAAACGACTGGGCGCCGGCATGCACATCGCCGGTTGACGTGCTTGAAATCGGCTGCGGGACAGGATATGCCACCCGGCTCATGATGCAAAAACTCCCAATCAGGACACTGACCCTCTGGGATCTTCACGTCCCTTCAGGACTTCACAATGCGATAAACGACTGCCGGTCCTCAGCAATCAGCATCAAGGAATGTGACGCCGAGACTGAGATAAGAGCCCTGGAGGCCGAAACCCTTGATGTCATATTCTCGACCTCGACAGTGCAGTGGTTCAACTCCCTACCGGCATTCCTGCGTACAGCCTCACGTGTGCTCCGCCCCGGAGGACAGATGGTCATCTCCACTTTCGGTCCCCGGACCATGGAGGAGGTCAACCATGCCATCGGACGTAAAAGCCCCTATCCCGACCTTCCGGAACTCCGCCGCATGTTACCCGCCGCATTTCGCATCGACATGCTGTCATCACACACCGAAGTCCTCTCATTCACCACACCCATGGATGTGCTCCGCCACATCCGCGACACGGGTGTCAACGCATTGTCAGCAGGGACCACTGTCGCGCAGACCCATTCGATACTGAAGAATTACCCGACATCACCCTCAGGAGATGTCACGCTGACTTATCAACCCATATATATCATCCTTACAAAAACAGAATCATGAGCCAGGCATATTTTATCTCAGGCATTGACACCGATGCCGGAAAAAGCTACGTGACCGGCTACATCGCTTCGCAGCTTATGGCTGAAGGGAAACGTGTGGTCACTCAAAAATTCATCCAGACAGGCAATGAGCTTTATTCGGAAGACATCGAACTGCACCGAAAAATAATGGGTATAGAACCTTTACCGGAGGATATCGACCACACTACCGCTCCTGTCATATTTTCCTACCCTGCTTCCGCGCAGCTTGCAGCGAGGATTGACGGCCGCGACATCGACCTTGACCTGATCGACAAGGCCACTTCCACACTTATGAACCGTTATGACGTAGTGCTGATTGAAGGTGCCGGCGGCCTGATGGTCCCTATCACCGATGACATGTTCACAATTGACTATGTGGTGTCGCGTAAACTCCCCATGCTGCTCGTCACCAACGGCATACTCGGATCAATAAACCATACCATCCTTTCGCTGGAAGCCATCAAAAGCCGCGGCATCGAACTCGCCGGCGTAATCTACAACGAGCATTTCGACACAGATGCCACCATAGCCGAGGATACCCGCTCGTTTATCGAGCGCTACCTGAAGCGTCATTTCCCCGGCACACGGATGATATACGTGCCAAGCATAAAAGATGGGAAATCATAGAATCAGGTCCTTAAAATAGAGTTTTTAGCAAATTTATATCCGAGATATCAACAATAATGCCTATATTTGCCTGACATAATCGCATAATCCGATTACCTCAGGCAAATCAAGTACAATGGACATCAACTCATTCAGTATATCAATCTCCAAGGAGCAACTGTCGACCCTACCGACGGTCGAATTTCCAGGAGCTATTACGGTGATTGAGACCTTGCCCGATGCCTTGGCTGCGCTCCGATATCTGCGCACCCAGAAAGCCGTAGGCTTTGACACCGAGACTAAACCGACATTCCGCAAAGGGCAGACCAACACGGTGGCCCTGATTCAGATCTCAACGCTTGACCACTCATTCCTTTTCCGCCTCAACAAACTGGGATTTTTCACCGAGTTGAGGGAGTTCATGGAATGCGAGGAGGTCATGAAAGTTGGGTTGTCACTCAAAGATGATTTCCACGTACTCCACAAGATCGCAGAATTCGAGCCACGCAACTTCATAGATCTTCAGAGTATAGTGAAATCATTCCATATCTCTGATTCCAGTCTGCAAAAAATCTACGGCATCCTTTTCAATGGCCGCATATCCAAAAGCCAGCGGCTCAGTAACTGGGAAGCCTCCCAACTCACCTCGGGACAGATGGCCTATGCCTCGATTGACGCCTGGGCATGTCTGCGCATCTACTATTACCTGCTGTCAGGCTCGTTTGAACCTGAATCGTCAGCCTACATAGTCCACAGCGAGGCTGCTGATTACCCGGAAGACGAGAATTAATCTCCGACTCTTCATCCCACTCTCCACTCCACTCTCCCATTCCCTTAATTTCACTTATCTCTACCGGCCGAACCATGAAAATCCAGCGTTCTACTCTCATTCCTGCTCTTCTTCTTGTTTATCTCGGCGTGATGAGCTATATCGGTTATCCCGAATTCGAGCAAGGAAATTATTTTTATTACTTCGGAGTCATAGGCGTGACACTCCTACTCATCGCCGTTCTCCACTTATTTCTAAAGAAACGCGAAAGGATTCACCGGCAGCGACAGGAAAACAGAGGGATATAGTCATTCAGGGGTCGTCCCCTTAACCCTCACGAATTCAACCCGAAAAGCCCATGCACATACGTCCGCCACGCGACATCACCGAGGCAGCCTCCAATGCCGGTGCCACCAAAGCCAATCTCACAGTTTCCGACACCCCACGGCTACTTGTCTCAGCCTGCCTTGCAGGAGCATATATCGCGATAGGAGGCATTCTGTCGATGATAGTAGGTTTCGGATTTCCACAATTGACAGCAGCTAATCCGGCTGTTCAGAAACTGCTTAGCGGTTGCATGTTCCCTATAGGGCTGATATTAGTGGTCGTGCTTGGTGCAGAACTCTTCACAGGCAATAATGCCCTGCTTGTGCCGTCGCTGATGCGCCGAAAACACACTGTGTGGACCATGCTCAAAAACTGGGCTTTGGTCTATGCCGGAAATTTCGTCGGTGCTATACTGTTCACATACTTCATGGTATACCTCTGCGGGCTCACCACAGCAGAGCCTTACCACACAGCAGCCATCAATGTGGCAACCGCCAAGGTGTCAATGCCGTGGGGAGTAGTATTCCTTAAAGGCATCGGGGCTAACTGGTGTGTATGCCTCGCCGTATGGCTTGCTCTTTCCGGAAAGACCTTTCTGGAAAAGGCCGTTGGGTGCTGGATTCCGGTAATGGCGTTCGTGGCATTAGGCTACGAGCACTCCATAGCCAATATGTTTTTCATCCCTTTAGGGATGCTGGAAGGGGCAGATATCACCATCACCGACGCTATCCTCACCAACCTGATTCCGGCCACTCTCGGCAATATTGCCGGAGGTGCCCTATTGGTCGGCGCGACAAACGCATATATCCATTTCTCGCCTGAAAAGCGATAGAAATCCCGACATTGTTTTTTTATATACGTCAAAAGAGCAGTCCTCACACGAGGGCTGCTCTTTCTTCGGTATTAGAAATATATCTTACCGGCCGGCAATAAATCCGGCCGAAATAGTCTTAGTTTGTCGCGTTACCGAGCGAATTATCGACGCGTATGAAGTAGCCAAGCGAAGAGCTGATTTTGTAAGAGCCATAGCTTGAACCAAGATCACACTTGAAACTGATGTTGGCGCCGGAGGTGAGGGTTGCTTCCACCACAAGATCGGAGATTGACGAGTCATCCATCTTCTTACCGTTGGCGGTAGAGTAGATGTCAAACGTGCTTCCTTCGAAATGAAGTGAATAACCACGTCCGTCAAATGAAACGGGAAGATCCTTAACGTAGAAGTTGACTGCAGGCATATTCTCGCTGAATTTAGAATTCTGCACATAGAGAGTGGCGGTAGGCTTGCTCGGATCCTTCACATTGAGGGTCACGACATAACCGGTCTCAGTGCCCGAATAGTTGGCAGCAGGGCCTACTTCGTTGGTCTTTGTGGCAATGGTAGTACCGAAGTAATTGTTCTTGGTGGGGTACATTGTCACCTGATAGCGGTTGTTTACGGTATAGTTCAGACACCATACAGGAATGTCTGTATTGTACCAACGGAGCATCGGAATACTGCGGAGATTGAATGTGTTGAACACATAACTGCTCTGAGTGTTGAGAGGAGTCACGTTGGTCTCTGTGCTTGAGTAGAATCCCTCGTTGCTGAGGAACGACACCTTCATTGTGGGGAGCTTGAACGACAGGCCTCCAAATCCGGAAGCAAGCTGTACGTTTGACATCTCAACATCCACAGTACCCTGAGTGAAATCATACTCAAACCTGTAATATGGATTAAGCGATATCAACTGGTCGCCTGACTCTATGTCACGCACGATATTAAAACAGTTCTCGCCACCAAAAGAGAAAGTATGGGTCTGGCTCGAGCTGTCGCTGTCAAGACAAGAAGAGAAAGAGAAGGCAGCTGTGAGAAGCACGCCCATCATTAAAAGCTGTTTCTTCATTTTGTTTAATATAGAGTTAATGGTTTGTGTTTATTGATGATTAATGTAGAGTTCCAGAATGTGCTTCAGGCCACACATCTAACTAATAACGACGTGATTGATTGGTTATTGTGTTAAAACATCTGCTATATCCGAAATTAGTGTTAAAGGGATACTCTAAGAGTTATGCCGCCTCTGACAGGCTTGCCTTTCTGGAAGAAGGAATTGCCGATTGACTCATAGCGGAATGTGGCAAAATCGGTATCGGTGAGGTTTTTCCCCCATATATCCACAGAGAAATCACCATATTCAAAACGCACCGACGCACCGAGCTGGCCATAGAACGGCTGCTTGTAAAGATTTTCCTCGTCCCAGTAAATATTGCCCACACCACGGAAGTCGGCATTGAAATTCACGGCATCCAGCCAAGAACAGCCGTCAAGAGGCAGACGGTAGCCTGCACTGAGGAAGAGGGTGTTCTGCGGAGCGTAAGGGACACGCTTGCCCGACAAATCCTTGTCGCCATCATTGAACTGACGGAAGGTGGCGTGAGTGTAACCGTAGGCCAGATTGAATAGCCATCGGGAAGTTGGGGTGTAACGAAGTGTGAATTCGGCACCATAGCTACGTGTCTTGCCGGCATTGGCCATCATTCGGCCAGTGGAGTTTCCTTCAGGGAATATGGTCACCTGTTGGTCACGACAATCAATGTAAAACGCCGAGAATGTCGAGTAGACCCTGTTGTCATCACAGCTGAAATGGCCACCGAGCTCATAGTTCCAACTAACTTCGGGCTTATATGACACATAGTCGGCAGCGGTGTATTCCGGAGTGCTCTCATCCGCACGGCCCGACGGGCGCATGCTACCCATAGCATTGTTCATCATTTCCGTCATCAACTTCTGTTGAAGGAAATTGCTGAACATCTGGGTGTTATAACCACCTGCCTTGTAACCCTTGGCCACCGAGAGGAACACGGCAGAGCCTTTGAGGTTGTAGGTGACACTCACCTTCGGCAGGAACTGCTTGAATGACTGTTTGAGACGCCCCCCTTCATCGATATCGACGGTTGCGCTAACCGGTATCGGGAAAGGCATCTGAGGCATCGAAACCACACCTGACGCACCGGTGGCACAACGGTTGTGATAATTCAGCACTGTGTGCTCGTAGTCGAGGCGCATTCCGAGAGCAAAGCTCCAACGGCGCCAATCATAGGTGCTCTGATGGTATATCGCAGCACCCTTGACAGGATGGCGGAAATCACTACCGAGCACAAAGTTATCATCATCCCATGTCAGCTGCACGAACGAGGGGATGTTACCGAGAATAAGATTTGTGATACCATCTTCCTTAAAGGTGACCGGAGCGATCATGTTATTATATTTATAGAACCCGAACACACCTGCAAGCCAGTGATAGCCGCCCACTGAGCCACGAAGCACGATGTCCTGGGTGACACTACGCTCGTGCTGACGCTGACCGAGCGTGAAATAGCTCTGAGGCAGAAAATCCTGGTCAAGAATCATATCATCGTAAAGATACTGGAACCCGGTGATGGAAGCGAGCGTGAAATGCGGAGCCGTCCAGGTCACTGTGACTCCGTCAGTAAATGTGGTGCGTTTATAAGAACAAGGGTCATTATAATCTATATCGCCGGTCTCCTCGTAGGCATAAGGATAGCCCTTCTGTTTTGAAAAGCTGTAGGAGGCCACATTCTCGATATTCACCACCTCGCTCACGCGCCAGATGGTCTTCCAACGCATTGATTCGTCACGCTGCCAATCGGCTTTCTTCCCGGTGTATTTATTGGTGAAGAAACCGTTCTGGCCGCTGTCATATATGCTCAACGACATGCCAAGCCGCTGATTAAATTTATGGTAACCTGCCAGCGACACACGCCATGAGGCCCCTGTGCCACCCTCAAGCATCATCTTCAATCCCTGGAATTTCAGCGGCGAAAGCGTGTAGATGTTTATCTGTCCAGCTATAGTATTTCGACCATAGAGTGTCGACTGCGGCCCGCGCAACACCTCTATGCGGTCAATGTCGGCCATGTCGAAATCATAGCCGTTCTTGTTAAGATAAGGCACATTATCCACATTCAGCCCCACTGCAGGCTGGTCGATTCGCGCACCGATACCTCTCACATAGATCGAGGATGTCATTTGCGAACCATAGGAGGGCATATAGAAGTTGGGCGCAAGCTCAGACACACCGCGCATATCGTTTATATTGAAACGTCGGATTTCCTCATTGCGTATGGTAGTGACAGTGACCGGCTGGCGAAGCAGCGATCTGGACTGTTTGATGGCTGTGACTCTCACCTCTCCCAGGCTGAGAGTGCTGTCAGGCGCCTCCATAGGAGCCTCTTCCCCCCTGGCAACCATTGCACATGCCACGAGAGGGAATAGCAGTAAACGTAAATTCACAATTTCCATATGTGTTATCTATCAAATTTTCCGCAAAGTTACATCAATCCGCCCTATTATCCAAGCAGAAACTCTATCTCCTCCAGTATAGCGTGGCAGAGCGATCGTGTAAGGGGGTCAGAGGCGGCATATTCGGCCTCGGCAAACGGCTTTATTTCAGACGGATAACGCGAGACGACGTTAAATAGGAGGCGGAAAGCTGCATAGCGTTGAAGTGCCACAGGAGAGTCGATATGACACATAGCCACATCCCATGCAAACGGCAGATGCCTCAAAAGGCGATGACACAGGATGTCGGCCACCTCAGTGGTCGGCACTTCGCCAAGCCACTCCGAAGCCATTTCACACGTCATAGCCTCCCGCGGATACACCATAGGCGCGAGGAGCATGCTCTCACGTGTGCGCTTGTCAGCCCAAAGCTCTGACGCGAGCCCGGCAGATGGCGTGAGCCCCTCGGCTATCTCCATTATCTGCGGCAGATTGAGTCCGAAAACCATCTTATAGCCGAGTCCTCCCTTGCGGATGGTGTCGGCCACAATGCCGTTGCGCAACGCGAAAAAACGGCGTTTTATCTCCTGCATCTGATTGAATTGAGCCATTGTACCTACTTTTTATCGACAAATTTACGATTTTTTAATCATTTTTCATCATTCGCTTGTTAAAATGATGAGGGACATCTCTTCATTACTCACATTCAACTATTTCGATTGACATGAAACGACTCATCACCGCAGTGATAATGCTCACTGCCATCCTCCTGTCGACTCTCGGGGCCGACCGCCAGAAAGTAGGGCTCGTGCTCAGTGGCGGCGGCGCCAAGGGAATCGCCCACATCGGTGTTATACAGGCACTGGAGGAGAACGGCATCCCCATCGATTACATCACCGGCACGTCAATGGGCGCGATAGTGGGAAGCCTATATGCCGCAGGTTACTCACCCGATGAGATGCTCGAACTGCTCGGGTCAAAGGGGTTCGCATATTGGTCGACTGGCAAAATCGACCCTGACTACACGTACTTCTTCATGAAGAACGCCGAGACCCCATCGTTCGTCACCATCAATCTCGGCAAGGACTCCACCCAGATCACATCGGTGCTCCCTATGAGCCTTGTCAACCCACTGCCGATGAATTATGCCTTCATCGAGCTATACTCCCCCTACTCCATCCAGTGCGGGCAGGATTTCGACAAGCTCTTCGTGCCGTTCAGATGCGTCACATCCGATGTCTATGCCAAACACAAAGTGGTGATGCGCGACGGGCCGTTGGGCGACGCCGTGAGGATGTCGATGTCATTTCCTATGATTTTCGAGCCTATTGAGCTTGACGGCGTGCCAATGTATGATGGCGGCATATATGACAATTATCCTGTGGATGTGATGATGGATGATTTTGCCCCTGATGCCCTCATCGGTGTCAACGTCGGCTCAAAAGACGCACCTCCCTCCTCACGCAATATGCTCGACCAACTTGAAGAGATGATCATGCAGCCGAATGATTACCCCTTCCCCTACGACAAGGGTGTCAACATACGCATCGATCTTGATGAATTCGGGCTTCTCGACTTTCCCAAGTACCGCGAAATCTACGCAATAGGCTACCGCAGGGGCTTGGAGATGATCGACTCCGTGAAGATGAAAGTCCATGCCAGAACTGCACCAGCCGAAGTGGCGGCCCGACGCGACGGATTCAAGGCACTGACCCCCACTGTGGCGATCGACTCAATACATGTCAGCGGCGGAACCCCGACGGAGAACGCCTACCTCACATCGCTCTTCAAACGCAACAACAGGAATGCACCTCTATCGCTCGTCGAGGCTCGCGATGCTTACTACAGGGCTGTCAGCACCAACAAGCTGCAGAATTTCGTCCCCACTCCGGTCTACCACTCCACCGATTCCACTTTCGGTCTTGATTTCAAAGCTGTGGTCAAGGATAACTTCAACGTGGGCGTGGGGGGTTACATCTCCTCCTCCACCAACAGTATGCTCTTCCTCAACGCCGGGTACAACAATCTCAACTTCAAGTCAATCAACGTCAAGCTCAACGGCTGGCTGGGCCAGAGTTACCTGGCAGCCGAAGGGGATTTCAGACTCCTGCTGCCCACGCGCCGACCATCGGCCCTGGTGATGCGTGTGGTGACATCGAGGCAGACCTACCACGAGACAGAGAAACTTTTCTACGAGGTGCACGCACCCGACTTCATAAAACGGTCAGAAACGTTCATCAGGGGCTTCTATTCGGCCGCTCCATCCCTGCGCACCAAAATAGATTTCGGTGCAGGATTCGGACATCTCACTGACCGTTACCATGCCAACATAAGATCGTCGCACGACGTGGACGGCTACGACAAGGGCATTTTTAACCTCGGGGAGATTCTGGCGCGTTGGGAATACAACACTCTCGACAACCCCTACTCACCCACTTCGGGCGCACAGTTCTATGCCAACGGTCTCGCCGTGACAGGCCGTTACAACTATTATCCCGGCCGCGAAGGTGGCTCGGAAGAGCACATTACCACGTCCTGGCTACAGGCCGACATCTCTGCCACCAACTATTGGAGCATCGGAAAGCATTTTGCTCTCGGTGGTAATGCCAGGGCGTTGCTGTCGACCCGAAAGCTACTCCCGACCTACGATGCCTCGATCGTGGCCGCCACCGCATTCCATCCCACTCCGTCGAGCTACAATTACTTCAACGCTTCACTCCGAGCCAATTCGTTCCTCACACTGGGTGTGACACCGATATGGAAGATTTCAGGCACATTCCAGCTCCGCGGGACATTCCACGGATTCCTGCCTATACGTAAAATAAAATATGACGCGTCGACCGACAAGCCCTACTACGGACGCTGGCTGAGCGACCCTGAATTCTTCGGTGAGCTACAGGCCCTCCTTACGCTGCCGTTCGGCACCGTGAGTGCCTACGGCAATTACACCACAAACCCATCCGGCAACTGGAACTTCGGTATCTCGATAGGAGCCTTCATCCTTGCACCAAAGTTCATACACTGACGCTCCCGCTACTCAGTAATGGCAAAAAACACCGACGCCATGCAGTCCACTAAAAGTGGTCAGCATGGCGTCGTTATTATAAACTCCCCAAGATGGGGATATGGTGAATTTATTCCACAGTCACCGATTTAGCAAGGTTGCGGGGCTGATCCACATCCTTACCCTTGTTTACTGCAATATAGTAGGCAAGGAGCTGGAGGGGGATAGAAGCCACAAGAGGAGTGAGGCATTCAGGCACCTCGGGTATCTCGATGCAGAAGTCAGCTATCTCGCTCATGGCCTTGTTGCCCTTTGAGATAATAGCCACGACAGCACCGCCACGCGACTTCACCTGCTGCACATTGGAGATAATCTTGTCATAGAGCGAATCGCTCGGAGCAATGATCACACTCGGCATCTCATGGTCAATGAGCGCGATGGGGCCATGTTTCATCTCGGCAGCCGGATAACCCTCGGCATGGATATAGGAAATCTCCTTGAGCTTGAGGGCGCCTTCGAGCGCGGTGGGATAATTGTAGCCGCGACCGAGATAGAGGAAATTATGGGCATACGTGAAGATACGTGAGAGCTTCTGCACCTCGGCGTCCACCTTAAGGGCTTTCTCGATAGTGGCAGGCATCTTCTCGAGAGCCGAAGCCACCTCATGGAGGGTCTTCTGGTCGATAGCCCCGCGGAGATGTCCCACAGAAAGAGCCAGAAGGGTCAAAACTGTCACCTGACCGGTAAATGCCTTGGTTGAAGCCACACCGATTTCCGGACCTACATGAATGTAAGTACCTGAGTCGGTGTTACGTGGTATGGATGCACCAACTACGTTACAGATACCATATACAAAAGCACCCTTCTCACGTGCGAGCTGGATTGCCGCCAATGTATCGGCAGTCTCGCCCGACTGGGAGATTGAAATCACGATGTCCTTCTCGTTGAGCACAGGGTTGCCATAACGGAACTCTGAGGCATATTCCACCTCTACCGGCATCTTGCAGAAGTCCTGGATAAGGCGTTTGCCGATGAGGGCAGCATGCCAGGAAGTACCGCAAGCCACGAGAGTGATGCGCTCCGCGTTAAGGAACTTATCCTTGTTGAGCTCAACGCCCGAAAGCACTACGCGGTTAGCCTTGTCGACAATACGTCCACGCAGACAGTCGCGAAGAGTTGAGGGCTGCTCGAATATCTCCTTAAGCATGAAAGTGTCGTAACCACCCTTCTCGAGCTGCGCCAATGAGAGGCGGAGCTTCTGGATGTTGATGGTGGAGGGCTTATTGTCAGTCAGCGAGAGAATCTGCACCGGTTCATTGCGACGCAGAAGAGCTATCTCATTGTCTTTAAGATAAATCACCTTGTCGGTATAGCCCACTATAGGTGTCGCGTCGGAGGCGATGAAAGTTTCGCCGTCACCTACGCCGATAACCAGCGGTGAACTCTTGCGCGCCACAATGAGATTGTCGGGATCATTCTGCTCCACCACAGCGATGGCATAAGCGCCTTCAACCTGGAGCAGGGCTTCGCGCACCGCGTCAAGCAGCGAGCATGACGAGGTGAGCTTGATATATTCTATGAGCTGCACCAGCACCTCGGTGTCGGTCTCGCTCTTAAATTCATAACCATGTTCGATCAGCACTTTCTTAAGCACTGCATAGTTCTCTATCGTGCCATTGTGCACGAGAGCTATCATGCCGCTCTGCGACACATGGGGATGAGCATTGAGGTCGCTCGGCTCACCATGGGTGGCCCAACGTGTATGGGCAATGCCTAATGATCCGTCAAGCGGACCGGCAGCTGCAACCTGTTCAAGATTTGCAACTTTTCCCATAGACTTGTGTACTGTAAGATGTCCTGCATCGTCAACTAATGCAACTCCGGCACTATCATAACCACGGTATTCAAGGCGTTTAAGACCCTGAATCAGAATGTCGTAAGCTCTTTGTGAACCTATGTAGCCAACTATTCCGCACATAATGACTAACTGTTGTGTTTTTTAAGTGATTTTAATCGGGCGCGGCGTCCCGCGACCTTTTTAACAATAAGTATATATAGGATAAATGAGTAGTCTTACCCAATTAGAATGCAAAGTTACTAACTATTGGTCAGTTTGCCTAACAAAAATAGTTAAAATTAATCAAGCCCACGACTACCCGCAACTACACCATAACGCGTCCACTCCGGACGACCAGCCTTTCAGCGTGTCATCCGGAGTGGATGTTATAGATATTCATGATTTCCTGCTTCCAGGAGGGAATCGCACCCAAAACAGGAGATGGCTGCTTATTCCATCAGTTTGCGGTAACGGCGGCGAGTGGGTTCCTTGCCATCGTTATGGGCCTTCTTATACTCCTCGTAGTCAGAATATGACCCTTCATAGAACACCACCTGACCGTCACCCTCGAACGAAAGTATGTGGGTGCAGATGCGGTCGAGGAACCAACGGTCGTGGCTTACCACCACAGCACATCCGGCGAAGTCGTCCAGACCCTCTTCGAGCGCACGGAGAGTGTTCACGTCGATATCATTGGTAGGTTCGTCAAGCAGGAGCACATTGCCCTCTTCCTTGAGCGCCATGGCCAGATGCAGACGATTGCGTTCACCACCCGAAAGCACACCTATCTTTTTCTCCTGGTCTGCTCCGGTGAAATTGAACCGGGAGAGGTAGGCTCGGGCATTAACGTCGCGGCCACCCATGCGGAATGTCTCCACGCCCTGTGATATCACCTCGTAGACACTCTTCTCCGGCACAAGGTCATGGTGAGTCTGGTCCACATAAGCTATCTTGACAGTCTCGCCGACATCAAACGAACCGGCGTCCGGGGTCTCCTGACCCATGATGAGACGGAAGAGGGTGGTTTTGCCGGCACCGTTAGGACCGATGACACCTACTATACCGCCCTGCGGAAGCGAGAACGAGAGATCCTTGAAAAGCTGCTTCTTGCCGAACGCCTTTGAGAAACCCTGCACATCAATCACCTTTGACCCGAGACGCGGACCGTTGGGAATGAAGATCTCGAGGCGTTCCTCCTTCTCCTTCTGGTCCTCGTTAAGGAGGCGGTCATAGGATGACAGACGAGCCTTGCCTTTAGCCTGGCGAGCCTTGGGAGCCATGCGCACCCATTCGAGCTCACGTTCGAGGGTCTTGCGGCGCTTGCTGGCCTGCTTCTCCTCCTGAGCCATACGCTTGGTCTTCTGATCGAGCCATGACGAATAGTTACCCTTCCAGGGTATACCCTCGCCTCGGTCAAGCTCAAGAATCCAACCGGCCACGTGGTCAAGGAAGTAGCGGTCGTGGGTGATGGCGATCACAGTGCCGGGATACTGCTGCAGGTGCTGTTCGAGCCAGTCGATCGACTCAGCGTCGAGGTGGTTGGTAGGCTCGTCGAGCAGCAGGATGTCAGGCTGCTGCAGCAACAGACGGCAGAGAGCCACGCGGCGGCGTTCACCACCCGAGAGAGTGGCCACATTCTGGTCGTCGGGCGGACACTGCAGCGCGTCCATCGCACGTTCGAGCTTCGAGTCGATGTTCCATGCGTCGGCAGCGTCAAGCTTGTCCTGCAGCTCGGCCTGGCGGGCGAGAAGCGCGTCCATCTTGTCGGGATCGTCGAGCACTTCGGGATCGCCGAACGACTCGTTCACCTTGTCAAACTCGGCAAGGAGGTCCATGATGGGCTGCACACCCTCACGCACCACCTCTATCACGGTTTTCTCGGGGTCAAGCTGCGGATCCTGTTCCAGGTAGCCTACAGTGTAACCGGGCGAGAACACCACTTCGCCCTGATAGCTTTTGTCGAGCCCGGCAATGATCTTCAGAAGCGATGACTTACCCGAGCCGTTGAGACCGATGATGCCGATCTTGGCTCCGTAGAAGAACGAGAGGTATATGTTTTTAAGAACTTGTTTCTGAGGGGGATATGTCTTTGAGACACCCACCATCGAGAATATAACTTTTTTATCGTCAGCCATAAGAGTGGTTTACGGTTGTGTGGGGTTGATATTTGCGGTTATTTCTTTTTGGGTTTCGGAGCATACTTCACCGGATAGTCGCAGCGGATTTTTCCGGCTATGATGTTGTTGAGCTTGCTCTTTATGAGCTGTTTGCGTATCATTGATATGTGGTCGATATAGAGCTTCCCCTCCAGGTGGTCACATTCATGCTGGATGATGCGCGAAAGGAAACCATCGAATTCCTCATCATGAGGCTCAAGGTTCTCGTCAAGCCACTTCATGCGGATATGCTCCACGCGGGGCACATTCTCCGACAGGCCCGGCAGACTCAGACACCCTTCGGCGCGGGTAACGGTCTCGCCGTCGAGCACCTCGATATGCGGATTTATGAGCACCAGTTTGCGGCCGGCACATTCCGGAAACGAATCCTTGACCGGATCGGCGTCAATCACCACGATCCTCTCCGCACGCCCTATCTGAGGGGCAGCCAGCCCTACGCCGTCGCTCTCATACATCGTGTCAAACATATTTGCGAGGAGTTCCTTGAGACCGGGATAGTCGGGGGTGATATCGGCGCATGCTTTACGCAACACCGGATGTCCATAAAGATATATCGGTAACATATATGATTTTTTGAATAGATGATTCAGTTTATGATTATTCGTTCATGAGGGGGACGGTTTCTGCTCAGTGTATGCCATAAAAGCCCCGGATCACCCCATGGCTCCCCCGGCACGGCTGTCGAGATAGCCGTTGAGGATTATGACAGCTGCCATGCGGTCGATAGCCCCCTTGTCACGGCGGTCACTCTTCTTCACGCCCGAGTCGAGCATCGCACGGTGGGCCAATGTCGAGGTAAACCGCTCGTCGAAAAATGTGACAGGCATATCAGGAAGCTCCTTGCGCAGACGATTGATGGCAGGGGTGATGTAGCGCATGGACTCCGACGGCTCGCCCGACAGCGTGCGGGGCAGCCCGACTATGATTTCATCGACCTTCTCGCGCCCAACATACTCCTTCACGAACGCTATCAGCTCCCCCGAAGGGACAGTGGCGAGAGCCGTGGCGACAATGCGCAACGAATCGGTCACGGCTATACCGCAACGCTTACGTCCGTAATCTATGGCCAGAAGTCGTCCCATTTCACCTGCAAAGTTACGGATTTTTCATGAAAAATCAATCATAACCATTGCGTTATCAATAATTTTTAGTAACTTTGCGCCCGAAAATTCCGTAATCTCTGGGTGGACATGCAGCCTCGCCATATTACGGACTATTGTTAACATTTTTAATATACGTATAGAAAATGGATTTAATCAAAGTTGCCGAAGAAGCATTTGCTACCGGCAAACAGCACCCCGACTTCAACCCCGGCGACACTATCACTGTAGCTTACCGCATCAAAGAAGGTAACAAGGAGCGTATCCAGCAGTATCGTGGCGTTGTGATCCGCATCTCAGGCGAGGGTGACAAAAAACGCTTCACTGTCCGTAAGATTTCCGACAACATCGGCGTTGAACGTATCTTCCCCATCGAATCTCCGTTCATCGACTCGATCACTATCAACAAGTACGGTAAAGTTCGTCGCGCTAAGCTTTATTACCTCCGTGGCCTCACCGGCAAGAAAGCCCGCATCAAAGAGCGTCGCGTTGTTAAGAAGGCTTAATCTTCCCCTTGACTCACAAGGACAAAAGCACAGCCGAGGGGCTGAGGATTCAAATCCTCAGCCCCTCGATTGTTTTTTTTAGCCATCCGCCCATCAGATCACAGGCGCGATGAAAGCCGCCACATCCGTATCACCGAATATGTCAGCGATGGTCAGCCAGAGCATCAGCAGTATTATCAATACAACCACGCCGATCACCACCCAAAGGCCAACTCCCGATTTAGTTTTCTCGCTCATAATATAAATAGTTTTTTGATTAATTTTGATGAATGTGATTTGCCACCGTCATCCTTCACTGCCATGCAACTGTCTCGGCAGACAACGCAAGCAGAGAGTGACGGCTTTGTAATTTATTAACATCTCCCCTGCTTAAAAAGTTTTCGCGACACCCCATCCTCACCGGGCAATCACATAACGCATCCACTCTCCACCCCCTGGAAAAAAATGACAGGCCCTGCCTCATCGGCAGGGCCTGTCGGGCCTGTAGCTCCGGCTAACAGAGCCGAAGCCTATGTATCACAGTAATTAGTACCATTTTTTAGTGTTGGTCTTGTCGGAAGCCCAAGTGGCGAATCCGGGATATACGGTGGTGATGCGCACCTGCTCATCCGGCCATCTCCAAGAGCTTTCCACACATATCATCATCGGGGCACGTCCTGCATCGTGAGGAGGAGTCACACGCTCAGCCGATTCAGGAATGCTCGCGGGCTTGGTGGAAGGAAGCGCTGTCTCATGGGAGAACTCACCGTCCTTGTCGACGAGCACCCAGAAGCCACCCATATTCTTACCGCTGAAAGCAGCATGAACATGCTGGTTGATTGAGTACTGCCCCTTGACCTTGAATATAGCCTCACCTGTGTGAGTTCCGGTAATGCCCTTCGAGCCCACGTTTATGGGAGTCAGCGTGTCAGAGCCGCCAAGCCAGATATGAAGCTCGTGGCCTATCACGTAAGTCTCCTCCAGGGCATCAGCCACGCCGCTGTCGTCAACCAACATGCCGTCAAACATGAGATAGATCGGCAATGTACCGCCTGCGGCAAGAGGCTTCACGGTAACTTCGGTATATTCGGGCTCTTCAGTTCCTTCACCCACTTCACCATTGGTCGCATCATAGTTTCTTACGATATATGAAACGCTCACCACGGCATCATTGAAGTCCCAGTCATAAGTATTGCCAAGGTCCTCAGCAGCGATAATCCACTCAAATGGAGTATCCTCAGGTTCAGGATCGGGGGTAGGATCGGGATCATTTTCCACATAACCTTCAGGTATCACATCGGGAGTGGCACCGGCAAGCATCATCACGAAGTCGTTGAGGTCAAAGTCAGCCGTGGTGTCGATCGTAGTACCGTCCGACAGCACGCTTGGCCAATCCTCGAAACCAAGCATGGTCCATCCATATTTCTGGCCGGTCCATGTGACGGCATGACTTGCTCTTTCTTGTGGTTCAAGCAGTTCCAATCCATCACCGGCAGCATTAGGCACAAGCTGCCAGTCAAAGTTACGGTCTCGGTTCGAATGGAATATGCCACTGCTTGTAAGGATATAGCAACCAAAAAGAGTGCCGGGTTTAATATGCACCTTCACACCTTTTGACACTACAACGTCATTGTTTGTAGCATTGAATCCCGCTTCATTTTGATTTCCAACACCTTCCAATTCATCAACGGATTCAAGATACGCCTTATTCCATGTATATGTTATAGACAGATCACCTGCACCCCAATAGCGCCACTCATGCACAAGGAAGTTCTCTATCCCTTTCTTTGTAAGAATATCGTTAGCGATCCTGGTCATCACACCATCGATGAGGTTAGTACATGAAAAACCATTTGCATCATAATAATTGCCACCTCCTGAAGGGATATTATATTCAGCGACAGCGGCATCTATCGCTTCAGCAATTTCCGCCTTCACAGCAGCATCAAGCTCCCAATCAGATCCGAGACTATAATTCATGACTGTAGGTTTGCGCTTGGTGAGGATAGTATTTTCATCAGCCTCGTCAACTTTATCGGCTGTGTACACGTCCACATATACTATCGCCTTAGCCTCTGAATCATAATAGTAGACACCGAAAGTCGGAGTCTGAGAAGTGTTCCAGAATATAGGATAGACAATGAAATCACCTTCCGACTCGAAAATAAAGTCACTGGTGACACCATCATTATTCACATTATAACCGCCCTCAGGCATTCGCTTGGCATACAGTTTTGTATCGTGGGCCGAAAGGACGAGCCAATCCTCCTCTGACGTACGTGACACTGTAACAACAGGGTCCTCATCACCGTAATGACCGCCACGTGAAGCAGAACCATACCTCAAATCAATGGTCGAACCGATTGATGTGGGGTAATCCTTTCCGTTAACTCTGACGATAAGGCTTTCAACGCTTTGCGGGACATCTACCGAAATCTCCTTTGTGCCTGATATCTGACGGTAATCGGCAAAGAGATAGCGTTTTCCATCCACATTAGCATAGATTTTGACATCGGTCGGATTAGAGGTCTTGATGGTGATATTGCCATCCTTGGCCATATTCCAGTCATGACTGGGATCTATCAGACCAAACTCTTTGATGAATTGACGCATGTAAAGCTCTTCCTGAGGTATCTCTATCTGGTCCGACGTACACGCCGGCAGCATAGCCCCCAACAACAGCAATGCAGCCACACTTTTTTTGTTGGTTAGCATAGGGTTGGTTAATGTAATTAGGTAGTTAGGTGATAAATTGCACTAAAATTGATAGGTACGAATTTTAATCAGGTCCTGTAGAAACAGTGATGCAAATATACTAATAAAATGCTCTAAATAAGCAACTTTTAACCTCACTTAACACTCATATAAAAATTTAAACAAGTTTTAACCTTCCACGGAGACAAAAGCGTTGACACATCTGCAACACATATAGCAACTCCGTGACATTCAATAGCATTATGAACATCACGGAGCCAATAACAATTTCTAACAAATTCAGGATATCATCGCTTGGTATTCAGCAGAGATGCTGACGGAGACTCGAAATTAGTAATCCCGAGATTCACCTCTCTGAGTTCTTCAAGCGTGTGCACCGGAAGCGTCACATCAGCCGGGAAGGGCTTCAACGAATACTGTTGGAAGTAAAGCAGGCAGGCATCCTTCCACCATTGCGCGTCGCGCACCTGAGTCATCAGCCGCCGCTCCACATCGGCAAACAGTACCGAGTCAACATCAAGCCGGGCCGACTCCCATGCGCGCTGCTGGCGCACAGCCTGTGACACACCGCGCTCGTAGGCGTGGCAGAGCTCGTCCCACATTGTACGGCCCGATTTCATTTTATGGTCCCAGGGCACATGATGAAACCACAGCAGGAACTCTTCAGGACAGGTGTCGATGTCGGCCAATTGGCTTCTCAACGGCTCCGGATATTGGCTCACCGCGTCACTGCCCGAGGGTGAGCGGTCAAAGCCGAGCCCCTCGCTGTCGGCGCGGTGATAATATTTCGGCAACCAGTCAGGACGTGCCCCAGGCACATCACACCACGGCTCCGGGCCGTAATGGTGACCAAATGCGAAGATGTGGTGCAACCCGAGGGGCATCATGTAGTCCACAACCGTCTCGCGGCTTTTAAGCATCATGCCCATAAGGGTGTTTTTGACCTCGGCGGTCCCCTCGCAGGGGCTCACGAGCGACTGATCAATCCATTCGGAAAGAATCTCATCTGATGTGAGCTGCGGGTTCCATGCCAGACGCCCGAAAGCATACCAGTTGGCCTGGGCGAGCGGATGACCGGTCCAGTTAGGATCGTCACCGATATTAGCCACTCCGGCGGCCGCCTTAATTGAAGTGGATGGCACATAGTCGAAAAACTCCTTCCACATCGGGGCGAGATAGGCCAGATGGTTGGCATGGCCAAGATATTCCTGAGTCACCTGGAACTCCACCATCTGCTGCGTGTGCGGCATGGCTCCGAAAAGGGGACTGTAGGGTTCACGCGGCTGAAAGTCAATCGGACCGTTCTTTATCTGGATGATGACATTGGAATCAAACTTGCCGTCGAGCGGCTGAAACTCCATATAGGCCTGCTTGGCGCGGTCAGCATCAATAGGCGAATAGACGAATGAACGCCACATCACTATGCCTCCATAAGGTCTGAGAGCTTTGGCAAGCATGTTGGCACCCTCGGCATGGCTTCGGCCATAATCCATCGGACCTGGCTGGCCCTCCGAATTGGCCTTGACAAGGAAACCACCGAAATCGGGGATGAGACCATATATCTCCCTGGCTTTCCGCTGCCACCATTTCTGTACCGCAGGGTCAAGAGGATCGGCGGTTGAAAGTGAGTCAAGTGCCATAGGAGATGCGAAATTCACCGACAGGTACACCTTAAGCCCGAATGGGCGGAAGATATCGGCAAGTTTCTTCACTTTGCCGAGGTAATCGGCCGAGAGGATGCGCGGAGACGCATTGACATTGTTGAGCACGGTGCCGTTGATACCCACCGAAGCATTGGCTCTCGCATAGGCTTCGTAACGCGGACTCACCGAATCGGGCAGATCCTCCCATTTCCAGAGTGAGCTCCCGGCATATCCACGTTCCACGGTGCCGTCAAGGTTGTCCCAGTGGTTCAGCATACGCAAGTCATACGCAGGGACTTCACGCAGATAGTCGGGGATGGTCTGACCGGACACACCCAGACGTAGCAGATGGTACACTCCATAGAGCACACCGAGCTCATGATGAGCCACAAGGTCGATTTCTTCTCCACGGTTGCGAATCTCGAAACCGTCACGTCCGAGGCTTTTGGGGCCTTTGAGCGACACATTGAGCCGCCAATGGTCACCGGTCCAACGCGACCGGAAGGCGTTTCGGGCCTCTGTGAGAGTCGGGGTCAGTTTGCGCACATCAAACTTCACCTCCACAACCCCCTCGCCGCCGTGATCGAGCCACAGGCCTTCGCCTGAGCTATAGGCCACAGCCGCAGGTGATACAATGCAGGCAAAGAGGATGGCAAAAATAATTCGTCGGAGCATAGCGTCGGTCATAAGTCATTTTAGCCTTCTCCACCACCGTCAATGGTGAGGATATGACCATCTTCATCGTATGTGAGCTCGCAAACCTTCAGGCTGCGGAGCCATGACTTGCCACCCGAAGGCACACTGTCGTGATGGAATAGATACCACTTACCTTTGTATTCGATGATGCAGTGATGTGTGGTCCACCCTACCACCGGGGTAAGGATTACGCCCTGATAGACAAACGGACCGTAAGGGTTGTCGCCGATGGCATAACAGAGGAGGTGACTGTCACCTGTGGAATATGAGAAATAATATTTGCCGTTATATTTGTGTACCCATGAGGCTTCGAAAAAGCGGTGTGGATCATCGGCACGGAGGGGACGGCCTTCGGCATCCACCACCTGTATGGGGCGAGGCTCTTCGGCAAACTGAAGCATATCCTTGCTCAGGCGCACACAGCGGCTGGGAAGTGACGGTTGGTCACCCTCGGGAAGCTCGGCAGACTCAAGGGCTTTATTGTCGCGGTAGCGCTGAAGCTGGCCACCCCAAAGACCTCCGAAGTAAAGATAATACTCGCCATTGTCGGGGAGAACGCAAATATCCATCGAGTAGCTTCCTCTGATAGGGTCAGGCTCGGCGATGAAGGGACCTTCGGGACGATCGGCCACAGCCACACCTATGCGGAATATGTCAGTGCGGTCCTTCAATGGAAAGTAAAGATAGTATTTCCCATCCTTTTCGGCGCAGTCACAATCCCAAAGCTGACGTCCGGCCCAGGGAATGTCAGCGATATCAAGGGCTTTACCATGGTCGGTCACCTTTCCTGTCATGGGATCGCCGTCGATTGAAAGGACATGCATATCCTTCATCACATACTGGTCACCGTTGTCATTCTCTACATTTTCACATTCCCAGTCATGGGAGGGATAGATATATATGCGGCCATTGAAAACATGCACACTTGGGTCGGCCATGAAATCGTCGGGGAAAAGATAGCGTTTTTCGGGATTTGTAAGTTTCATTATCGTTAGAATAAGGGTTGATTATATGGTTTATTTTCTGCGATGGGAGATGCGTCGGATGGACTAATCCTGTGCGAGCTCCTTGCTGAGAAATGGCTTGAGATTATAGTCGCGGTCAAAGAGCAGCGGATACTCCACCCTACCCTTCATGGGGAAATCGTTTTTCCACGACATGCCGTCCTGGGTACCCCAGGCTGTGACACGGGTTATCACATCCGAGTGCTTTTTGAACAGATCGAGGAAACGTCCCATGCGGGTATTCCATTCGGCCGACACCTCCTCGGGGAGACCGTCGGGATATGGATTGAACTGCGTATTATAGATGACGCTGTCCGAGATATTGGCGCTGCGGCTGATGGTAGGGAGGGCGCTCATGTCCCATTCAGTTATCATGACTCCGCATCCGGTGGAGGCAAAAGCCTCGATTGATTTCTCGAATTCATCGAAATCGGGATAGTCCATCCCCATGTGTCCCTGCATGCCGATACCGTCCACCCGCAGACCTTTGGCTTTCATGTCATTTACGAGTTTGACATAAGCGTCGCGTTTACCGGGGTTGTTCATGCCGTAATCGTTGATATAGAGTTCCGCATCAGGATCAGCCTCATGGGCATACTGGAAAGCGAGCGGGATATACTCCTCGCCAAGGATTTCGAAGAAGGGTGACTGACGGTAACTGCCATCCTCGAGAATAGCCTCGTTGACCACGTCCCAGCCCTTGATTTTCCCTTTGTAGCGGGTCATTATGGTGGTGATGTGGTCGCGCAGACGCTCTTTGAGGACCTCTGGGGTCACATTATTGCCTGCTGAGTCGAGGGGGAACCAGGGTGCAAGCTGTGAGTGCCACACGAGCGTATGGCCTATCACAGCCATACCGCGTTCCACTCCATAATTCACAAACGCATCGGCGTCATCCCACTTGTATACCCCCTCCTCGGGATGTATCTCCTCGCTCTTCATGCAGTTCTCGGCCACAATGGAGTTGAAGTGCAGCGACACGATAGAGTCAGCTTTGGGGTCAAGGCCGTTGACATGATCGACATTAATGGCCGCACCGATGAGGAAGTCATTCTGGAAATGATCCTTCAGTGTGGCGGTTTTCTTCTCGGATGCACACCCTGCTATGGCAAGGGCTGCAAGTGATACCAAAACTATATGCTTCATGCTGTGACTACTTGGTAAGATGGTGATTAATCGTTGTTGTGACGAGCCTCTATCTGACGGTTGATGTCGTCGATGACATCATCGTCAAGCTCATAGCGAGAGATAATGAACATGGCGAGTACAAGAAGAATGGCAGGGATTACAGCCACAAGCCAAAGTATGCCCTCCTCGGCAAACGGAGTCTGTGTAGCGGCATCCTTGTCAAAACCGACAAACGCAAGCACAAGCCCGGGCACCACACCGCCAAGAGCCATACCGGCCTTGTAGAAGATACCGGTGAGGGCGTTGACTATACCTGAGATACGACGGCCGTGGGTGTACTCACCGAATGATATCACCTCGGGGACAAGTGCCCACATGTAGCCTGTAGCCACGATCACGCCGGTTGATTTGACGAATTGTGCCACATAGACAAGCCATATGTGCTGTTTCAAAGCATCGATGACCGAAATGGCATAGAGCATGGCCATGCCGACAATGGCTGTGACGAGGAAAATGTAGAACATACCCTTCTTTCCAACCATCTTCTTGATAGCCGGAATCATAGGCATGAATATGAAAGCCGGAATCGAGCCAAGCCCCATGAAGATAGAGAGCTCCCCGGCCGAGCCGTTGAGGTTATAGTTGATATAGTAGGCTCCTGCGGCGTTACCAACAGCCATCATAGCGAATGCAGTGATAAAGAAGAAGGCCAGTATGCGCAACGGACGGTTGTGGACGAACTCCATCCAGAGGTCTGACACCTTAACGTTCTCTGTCTCTTCCTTGGCCATCACGACACGTTCGCGGCACTGCGAGAAGCAGAAGAACAGGAGGGCGAGACCTACACAGCCATAGATAGCCATGGTGGCAAACCACGCGCCGTCGCTCATTGACATGTCAGAGGTCTCGGAGGGATCAAACATCTTGAGGACGATAGGTATACCCATACCCACAGCCAGACCGCCAACATTGGCCATGAACATGCGCACTGATGTCAGCTTTGTGATTTCAGCAGTGTCACGTGTCAGCGAGGCGTTGAGAGCGCCGTAAGGCACATTGACGAGTGTGTAGCACATCGACAGTCCCACATAAGTGACATAGGCATACAGGAGCGATCCTGAGAATCCGTTCCAGAAGCAGAGGATGGCAAAGGCCGTCAGCGGTATGCCGCCAAGCACAAGATAGGCACGGTATTTACCCAGCTTAGGGTCATGCTTATCAACAAATGTCCCTACCAGGGGGTCCCATATCACGTCGACGATACGGACTATAAGGAACATCACCGCCGCCACAGCCGGGTCAAGGCCGTAGACATTGGTGTAGAAGAACAGAAGATACATGCTGATGGTCTGATAGATAAGGTTCTGGGCGAGGTCGCCTGAACCGAATCCTATGCACTGCAGCATTGATAGTTTGTAGAAGCCCTTGGCTTCCTGTGACTTCGATAGATTCATTGTGGCTTCCATTGGAAGAATGGGTGAGTTAGATTATAGGTAAGTAGTGATTGGTCTATTTTGAGGAATCCGTTGTGAGGATTTTTTCGGCCACGCGCGAGCCGAGTGTCTTCTTGTCGAGAGGATGGATGTCATTCCACTCGCCGAGATCACTGTTGCGCACCAGATAAGCACCGGGTGTCTCCTCAGCCACCTGCGCCTGACGGTCGCGCATGGTCTGCCAGGCAGCCCTGCCCCCCTTGTCATTCTTGTCAAGGAAGTCGGCAAGTTCAACGATATAGAACGGCATGCCGGCATCACCGGATGCGTCACGCCAGTTAGCTATCATAGTCTCAAGCAACCGTGGATACTGGTTGCTGCGACCTACGTTTGACTCACCCTGATACCACACGACACCTCTGACAGGATAGGTAATCACAGGATTGATCATGGCATTGTAAAGCACCGAGGGCATGTAGCAGTAGAACATCATGCCGGGTCCCTGGGGCATCGGCGCTCCACGGTGGTAACGCCATGTGCCTTCGAGCGAGATTTCATCGTCATTAGCCACGCCATAACGTGCATAGGGGCGGTCACCGAAGATGAGTTTATATGGCTTCTCCTTGACGAAATGGGGCCTTCCGTTCTGCGAAATAAGGCGCACGGTAATCACATTCTCACCCTCGTGGAGCAAGCCCTCCGGAATAGGATAAATGCGGGGAGGGTACTGGTAGGAAGTGAACCCAACCTGCTTGCCGTTGACCCACACCGAGTCGGCATCCACCACACATCCGAGACGTAATGTGGCTGGTTTCCCGGCATGGTCGGCATCGATTGTGACAGTGCGGCGGAACCAGTGGGTACCATTGGCAGGAGTCATGCCATCCGATGACCAGTCGGTTGAAAAAAGATCTTTTTCAGCCCACGCAGAGTCATCAAGAGCTGTGGAATAATATTTAACCTCACCGTTAAGACCGGGATCGGCACCGTCGACCGTACTGTTCCACGCGGCATAATCGCGATTTTCCTGCTCTTTTATCGCATCTCTGTACGCATCGTTTTCGTAAAGTTTTTTCTGATTTATGTAATAAGGGAACTCAGCCAGATCGCTTTCTGATATCCATGATTCAACCGGCGTTCCGCCCCATGATGAATTTATTATACCCACCGGAAGACCGGTCTTCTCATTCAGGGCCTTGGCTGTAAAATAGGCCAGCGCCGAGAAATTCATCACATCATCGTCGACCGACTTCCATGATGTGGGGCTGACATCGGTGCGGAGAGTGTGGAAATCGAATTCCTTCGGTACAAGAAACTGCCGGATGGAGGGATTGCTGTAAGATGCCACCTCGTCGGCAAACATATCGGTGACACGGTTGACCGGAAGCTCCATGTTCGACTGCCCCGAACAGAGCAACACATCTCCCACAGCCACATTACTTATGGTCAAATCGTTGACCTCTATAGTGTACGTCTTGCCCGGTTTGAGTGCCGGTAGCTCCACACGCCATTGGCCGTCATCACCGGCTGTGACAGTGGCTTTCTTGCCTTTGACCACACGCACTGTCACCTCCTCGCCGGCATCGGCCTTACCCCATAGGGTAAGCGGACGGTCACGTTGCACCACCATTCCGTCAGAGAGAATCTGCGGAAGTGTCACTTTAGCCTCAGCTGCTGTCAGCCCGAGCGTAAACGCCAGAGCCAACGAGAGTATCTTATTCGTATTCATAGAGTTTTACATGAAGAATCTTATAATCATCGACACCGATACGCACATGACGTCCCTGGTGGGTTTCGTCGCCGTTAAATGTGCGCACTCGTGTCAAATTGCCATCACCATCCACGGCCACCTCCTCGACTGATCCGAGACCGATGCGTTTGCCTGACCACTTTGAGGCCGACTGCTCGCTGCGCTGCGCACCCGAGTTGAGAAATCCATCCTCCCCGAGATTGCCTGCCACAACGCTCTGCGCTCCCGGTTTCTCGAAAGTAACCACCAGTCCCGAACCGGCTATGATATACTCCATAGGGGCCACTTTGATGATAACACCACCCACTGTGGGCCACACCGAACCGTCGGTGGCACGCGGATCCCATGGTAGAGTGAAGTAATGTGACGCCGTGATTTTAAGGCCGTCACGCATGAGTACGCGTGTCACGGAGTCAGCATCGAAATAGAGACCATTCATTGTTCCCTTGCCCACATGGCGGCTCACAAGAGGCACCATAGAAGCAAAAAGCTGATTGGCCTTCTGCTGCTGCCTGATATCAGTCGCGGGCCGCAGATTGTAGGCAAATGGACTCATTCCGATGGCATTATGTTCGCCGACCACATAATAGAGCTGCGCAGGATTGCCAGGCACAGCCTTTATTTCAGGGATAAAGAGAATGTTGTCAGGACAAGCGTAAGCCCCTACCCAGTCCACAAATCCACTGTCATAGAGGTCAGGCGAGAGCATGTCGACAGTCGGGGCCGCCGCATGCCATATATCTTTAAGATGAACCAACGGACCTGCCGAGGGATACTCTCCCGGACGGCGGCCACGAGAATTCATGGCTGCATTAACATAAAGTGGCATTTCGGGAAACACACCGCGAGCTATCTTGGCGAGCCGCTCCACGTACTTACCATAATTGTAAGCCATGAAAATCTCATCGGTGTAGATGTCATCGCCGAACACATCGGTCCAGCTTCCCGTATTCTTCATTCCGGCCTCCTGCCACTTCTTAAGGAGCGACGGATGAAGTGATTTCTTATTTTTTTTGAGGTGGGAGATAAGATCGGCAGGCACACCTTTGTCATATTCGGCCTGCGCGAGTGGTGAATGATCCCGGGCATCCTCAAGCATCCCGATTTCATTCTCTATCTGAAGCATTATTACCGTGCCGGCGGTGTCAGTAGTCTCGATATGACGCAGAAGCGCGGTGAAGGCCGATGCGTCGGCGTCGAACACCTCCTTCGAAAAAGCCGAGGCTATTTCAAGGGGTTTGTCGGAACGTGTGCGTGCTCTTGGGTAAGTGCGTGTGTCGCTTTTGAACCAGTAAGGAGCATAGCAGCTCATGGAGTTTTTCCATGCCCCGAACCACAGGAACACCACTTTTAAATTTCTGTCGGCCGCGGTGCGCACCACCTCGTCGACAGAGCTGAAATCAAACTTTCCTTTTGCCGGCTCGATCAGCTCCCAATAGGCCGGTATAAGCACCGTATTGTAGCCATGGTCCACAGCTATCTGCATCACCTCAGCAACATCGTCGGCCGATGAACCCATTGAGTTACCGGTCTCGCCACCTATGATGACAAACGGCTTGTCGTCGACGATGAGCCGCGTAGCCGTACCCTGTGGTTCAAGGCGCGATTTGCCAACGGCAGTAAGCGCAGAGACTAATATGAGTAACGCGAGAAGAAATGTTCGATTCATGATTCGGTAAGGTAAATATATCGCTGTGCAGAGTAAGGTCGCTCTGTTGACAGCATGATAAAAAGAAATCTCCCACAGCCCGGTCAAAAGCCTGGCCTATGGCTGTGGGAGACGAAAAGGTATTAAATATGATTATTCAGCAGTTGACTGATTGGCCGACTGGCTCCAGTCATGGCTGGTGAATGTGGAACCGATGTCAAATCCTGCGATTGCGTCACACACACCCTTGTAGGCAATTTTGCGGCCAAAGGCAGCATCAAACACGTTGGGTGACTCATCCTTAAGCCAATATTCGTGTTCCTTGGCATTATCGGTGAGTGTCCAGAGAGTGATACCTGACTGCTGATCGGCAGGAACGTTCTCGAAGAACGAGGTAAGAATCATCTGGTAGACATCGCTCTGCTGCTGGAGCTGCTCGAGGGAGGGAGAAGCTGTGCCGAGAGCCACGTCAAGCTCAGTGATGCGGATGAGTTTCTTGGTTGCCGCGAGGGTCTTGAACATGGCATCAACCTGTTCCTTAGTGATTGAAGAAGACACGTGCATCTGGGTGCCGATACCGTCGACATGAGCTCCGTGGTTATCAATATAATTCACAAATTCGATGAGCTTGGCAAGTTTGCTCGGAGAGGTCTCAAGGTTATACTCGTTGACGAAGAGCTTGGCACCGTTGGGGTTGTACTTGGCGGCATATTCAAATGCTTTGACTGCATAATCCCATCCACAGTAATAGCCCCAGTAGAAGTGACCGTTACCTGCATCGTTGGCCCAGTTGAGATTCAAACCAGCTTCTTCTGATTCGGTAGGCTCAGAGTCACCTTCCATCCAACCGCCTTCGATACCGCGGATCTGGCCATTGTCGCCGATAGGCTCGTTGATCACATCCCATGATGTGCAGTGTTCGCCCACATGCTCCATGGCTTCCTTGATCCAAGATTCCATGCAGTCGAGAAGGATAGCTTTCTTCTCTTCGGGAGTCTTGAGCTTGTAGGAAATCGAAGTGGCGCGACGCTTGGGAGCGGATGCTGCCTCGGCAGTCACCTCTTCCACGCGAACATCGTCGAGATAGTAAGTGACACCGGGCACATAACCCATGTCAAACTTGATATCCCATTCCGAAGCACCTTCGGCAAAGCCGTTATCGTTATACTTGAACACTTCGAGGTTGATGTAGGTCCATGAAGTAGATGTCTCGAACGCTTCTGACCAAGAGCCGGTCGGATCAATCCACGGCATCCAGGGGTAGCTGTTCTTCAAACCGTCAAACGCGCAGCGCATCTTACCGGGCTGGTCGCTCTTGACATAGAATGACATGCGGATAGTCTTACCCTCTTCGAGAGTAGGCATCACCGGAGAAACAACTTCGAGATCCCATGCATTGGCAGCAGTGGCGGGAGCGACGAGTTTCAGCACATTCTTATTGCCTGAGGGATTGTCGGAAATTTCCACAACTTCGGTTTCATCATTACCGCTATTGAGCGTCCAGCCTTCGAGACCGTCGGAGAAGTCGCCGTTCACACAATAGTTATAAGGACCTGATTCGCCCTTTTCGCCAAACTCGAAGTCATCTACATAGAGCGAAGAGTTAGGTGTTCCGCCAAACTGCAGACCGATACGACAAATATCTTCCGTATCACTTTCAGTATATTCAAATTCACCTTCACAGAGGGTCCACTCCTTGCCGGCAGTAAACTCCGTCTTATATATACCGGCGTATGACGCATTCTGACCGATGAACTGAACCTTGATATTGTCAGGTGACTTAACCCAGAAACGGTAAGCATAAGTCTTGCCTACCTCCAGGTTGAATGACCACCAGAGCTGACAGTCATAGTTGACGTTGGTCTGGTCGTCCATCTCGCAGAGGAGAGCGTAGTTTGATTCATGGCCGGGTGACACCACTTTACGTTCGTAGTGCGACCATCCGGTCCAACCGGTGTCAGTCCCATCCTCAAAATCACTGTTGGTGATGATGTTGATGATGCCACCTTCGGTATTACCTGAAATCACCATTTCGGGATTAATGAGCGACTTCATGTAGCTCTGCTGCTGCTGAGTGTGCCACAGGAGGTTGTGTCCGTGGATGGGGAGATTGCTGTTCATGGCGATGAACTGATCTACCTTGCGCCAGTTGAACGCTCCGCCGGCCGACACTACCGACTGATGCTTCATGGCATTGCCGAATGTCACACCCTGGAAGTTGTCAAGCACCACCTGGCGATACTCCTCGTCATCAAGGAAGTTATCGAGGCCCATACCGAGTGTGAGCTGCACACCGGGGTGATACTCGGCCATATAGTTCTTGATATAGTCGTACTGCGAAATCTTCTCGGCAAGTTCCATGGGAATTTCAGAGCCCGTGACAGTCTTGTCGGGATCTTTCCACTCCATCACCTGGTCGTCACATGCGGCGAAGACCATTGAGACGGCTGCGAGAGGAAATAATATCTTGTTTACTTTCATGATTCTTTGTGAGATTTAAAGGTTTGCTTATTCTTCATCCTCGGGTTCTTCGTAATCCGACGGTTCAAATGCCTTGTTGGGCACCAGGCGCCAGTTGTCGATATAAATCTTCGGACCGGTGAAAGCTGTGGACTTCAATGTCACTTTTTCACCTGCTGCGTCGGTATAGTCGAAGTCAGTGTTGACAAAGCCCATGCCGAAGTTGCGGTAAGAAGAGGCGTTGCGGTCGTCAATCACCATCTGGAAGGTAGGATTGGGCGACTCGGCATCAGCCTGGAGCGTGCCATACTTGTTGAATGAAGTATAAGGTATGGTCACGGTCATCCAACCTTCGGTCTGCATGGGGACAATCTCTCCATTGTTGATCCAGGGAACGAACATATACACCTGATTGTTCTTTCCGTCGTCGTCCGAACCGATACCTGCAAAGTTGAAGTTGTTGATCTGACAGATCTGTATGTAACCTGTGCCGCTCCAAGGTTCGGGACAATAGATGTCAAACTGAAGAGCTATCTCGCTGAGAGGAGTAGTGGCAGGGATGAACGAAGTGAAATTGGTCCAGTCATCAGCCTCATTATCGTTACCGGCTGTCCAGCACTCTGTGGCACGTGGTTTACCTGAAGAGATGCCATCGGCAAGCAGACGGTCGGGAACAACCTGCCATACCTTGCCACGGCCTGAGCCAGCGGGGTCGTCAACGAGGTCGTCACCGTTAATCATCGAACCGGTTTCCGACCAGCTCCAGTAGCCCTGGGTACCGATACCGTCGAAGTTAAGGATCATACCGCGGGTCTCGTTGAAATATGCAGGTGACTCAGTGACACCGTTGGGGCTCTCCGAAACGAGTGCTCCGCCCTGTGTCACACCCGAAGGCATTGTGAATGAGAACCATTCACCATCCTTGTCGTTGATGATACCGTCGGTAACCTCCACGCCGCCGGGAAGGGTAACCTTGGAGGTCTCGTGGAGATATGAACCATAGACAGTCACAGTCTCACCGGGCTGTGGGAGAGTGTTGCTGATCTGACTGATAGTTGAGTAGCCGTTACGGATGAGGAACTCATACACCAGCTCGGTCTTATCCTTGACAAGACGGATAGTGTTACGAACCTCGGGATCGCAATCGCTCACAGGGGTGTCACGATGGACTGACACGATCATTGAATTGTCAGTCACATACGCACGGTTGAAATATGTGTCATAACCGTTGATGTAAACCTTCTTCACACCATAGAGGCCTTCGCCTTCGAGACGAAGCATCTGACCCAGGCGGGCAAACTCCACGGGGCGGTCGGGCACCGACGATTTGTAATCCTCAAGATACACCTGAGTGATGCTCATGGGTGTGCCCTGGTATTCCTCCTCAAAGTATTCGTCATCATCGTTACATGATGCCATACCCAAAGAGAGCAGAGCCACAACAGGGAGCATGTAATATCTGAATTTTTTCATAAGTTTTTTCCTTTTTAGGTATTAAATCAATTGAAGAGGGTTGCGGGATCAACCTCGCGTTCGCCGAATTCGTAGGCGATGGGGTCCTCGAGGAGGCGGGGGTTGCGGGCAAGGTCCACGTCACTCAACGGAAGAGTGAGGTGAGCGGCTGTGGCTGTCGATACACCTGTGCCGTCGCTTGTCTTGGCATACTGGCAGGGTTCATTTTCGTCCCATTCGTAACCGGCATTGCGCTCCTGGGCATTGAGGTAGTTCACCACTTCCTGTTGCTGATAGTAGCTGCGGCGGAGGAGGTCATACCAGTAGAGGCCCTCGTAGGCGAGCTCGATGCGGCGTTCGTAATGGATGTCCTGATAAGTGATGGTGCGCTTTTCAGGCATTCCGGCACGCTTGCGCACTGCATTGAAATAAGTGCGGGCGGTCTCGTCGGAAGTCGAGGCATTGTTGCCGAGGATGGCCTCAGTGAGGTTGAGATAAACCTCGGCGAGACGCATCATGTAGGTGTTGACACCCGACGACTGCTGATAGCTCTGACCATTGTCGTCAAGTTTACCGATCACGTGCTTCACCACGTTACATTTGTTCTCGTAACCAGTCTCGGTGACGTTGTAGGTGTAACCACCGTTCTTCACATTGAGATGCGGATAGTATTCGCCAACAGTCGCGATGGTGGCATGACGGCGGATACGGTCGGCGGGATCATAAGTGCGAACGATGTCATACGAAGCATAGGTGGCGTTGCCCCAGTTGGTCTCACCTACCATGGTCGACCAGCTGAAGAATGCGGAGATGGAGTTGACACCACCCCAACCCACTGCGTCGGTTGAACCCTGGAGCCACTGAAGCTGGAACACTGATTCAGAGTTGTTGTTCCAAGTGCTCACTGAGAAGAGGTCACCATAGTTGGGCAACAGGCTGTAAGGGCCTTCGATACACTTGAGAGCGGCCTTCTTGGCAAGGTCGAGATAATAAGTGTTACGGGAACCGCGGTTGAAGTCGGTGGCGATATTCTCACCATCATACTGTCCGTCGGTGGTCAGGCCGGCCATTGAGAGATAGACACGTGAGAGCATTCCGTAGGCACTGTAGCAGGTTACACGGCCGGGATTAGCCTGTGACTTCGACAGATGGGCTGCGGCATACTCAAGGTCGCGGATGGCGAACTCGATCACGTCGGTGGCACGGTGTGCATAAGCTACAGAATTGTTAATCTGAGCCTTAGTGTCGGTATAGATGATACCCTTGCCCCACACTGAACCGATGTACCAGTAGGCAAGGCCGCGCATAAAGCGGGCTTCAGCTATACCCTGGATTTTGGCCTCTTCGGTCACTGCCGAGCCACACTTCTGCTCAATGTTGTTGATGACGTTGTTTGACTGCGCCACAACAGAGTAGAATGCACCCCAGGCATCTTCCAGGCCGGGAGAGAGTGAGTTTTCAGTGAAATTGGTGTAAGGATAGATGTAGTCTGACCATCGTGCGGTCAGGTTGTTGCTGCGACCGTCACCCACGCTGTAATAGAACTTACCGTTGAACGAGTTCCACACATAGTTGTAAAGCGGAGCGGTAGCCTGGGCCACAGCGTCGTTTGAATCAAAGAATGTGTCCTCGCTGGCCTGGTAGGTGTTGGTCTGGTCGAGAAAATCGGAGCAGGAGCTCAGAGTCATCATCCCGGCCAGGGCTGCAAAGATATATATTTTGTTTTTCATTATGATATCCTGTTAGAGGTTAGAAAGATACATTAAGACCGAATGTATAGATGCGTGGGGTGGGATAACGGCCATAGTCCACGCCGGTCATAAGAGCATCGCCATACATTGCGCCAACTTCGGGGTCGAGACCTTTGTACTTGGTCCATGTGTGGAGATTCTGGATGTTCATGTAGATACGCACATTCTCAAGATAAGCCTTGCGCACCCAGTTCTTGGGAAGAGTGTAGCCGAGCGAGATGTTCTGCAGACGGATGTAGGAAGCATCCTCTACGAGACGGTCGCTGATACGGGTGTAGTTGGAGTTGGCGTCCGACTTCTGCACAGCGGGCATGAGAGTTGATGAAGCGTTCACTACGTGGAGGTTGCGGTAATCGTCGTCCGGACCATTGGGGTCAATCTTTCCGATCACAGCATAGTTGAGGGCCTCCTTGAGGATATTGCTGTTCTGGCGGGGATCCTCGATGCGGTAGCGGGTAAGGTTGAGCGCCTTGTTGCCATAGCTTCCTGAGAAGAAGATGGTCAGGTCGATACCCTTCCAGGAGAAGGTGTTACCGAAGCCGAAGGTGAATTTAGGTTCGGGGTTGCCGATATATGTGCAGTCCTCGGCATTGATTTTGCCGTCGCCGTTGACATCCTCGAAGATGTAGTCACCGAGCCATGTGGAGCTTTCGGCGATAGTGTTGCCCTCGGGGATAGCCACCTGCTTGAGGTTGCCGTTGGCATCATGATAGTAGAAATCGGTGGGATTGTCGAAACGGCCGATCACCTTGTAGCCCCAGAACTGACCGATAGGCTGACCTACGGCGGTCTTGGTCACGATGAAGTTGGTGGAGCTGGGCTGGAATGACTTCTCGAGTGTTGCAGTCTCGGTGTCAAGAGAGAGCACCTTGTTGCGGTTGAGGCCAAACACGAGGTTGGTGGTCCACTGGAAGTTCTTGTTGGTGATATTGGTGGTGTTGATGGTGAGTTCCACACCCTTGTTCTCAAGTGAACCGATGTTCTGCCAAGGATTTGAAGCCGCGCCCTGGCCGGATGAACCGATATAGGCAGGGAGCTGCACCTGAAGCAGGAGGTTCTTGGTCTTCTTGTAGTAGAGGTCGGCCACGAGTTCGATGCGGTTATCGAGGAAGCCGAGGTCGAGACCCACGTTCCAAGAGTGGGTGGTCTCCCAGGTCAGTTCAGTGTTGGGGGTATTGCCTGTGAGGACACCTGTGCCCCAGGGAGTGGTCTTGAAGCTGAGGAGCGCGATGGTTGCCCACTGGTCCACATTCTGGTTACCGGTGGCACCCCAACCTGCGCGGAGCTTGGCATTGTTCATCCATGTGAGGTCGCGGAGGAATGATTCCTGCGACGCACGCCATGCGAGAGCCACTGAGGGGAACCAACCCCAACGGTGATCCTTGTTGAACTTAGATGAACCGTCGCGACGGATGGTAGCTGTCAAGAGATAGCGGTCGTCAAACGAGTAGAATGCACGGCCGAAGTAAGAGAGGATAGAGTTAGCGAATTTGTAACCTGTGGTGGTAGAGGTGGTGATATCACCGGCCGAAAGGTCAGGAGTGGTGTTTGAGAGGAAGCCGGTGGCGTTGCCAACCTGTGTCTCCCAGTTGAAATGGCTCATTTCCTGGCCGATCATGGCATTCACGGAGTGAACCTTATTGAATGTCATGTTGTAGGTGAGGATGTTGCGCCATGACCAATATTTGGTGTTGGTCTTGGTCCACTTCGAGGTACGTGTATCCTGGGTCTTGATGCCGAACTGATAGTCGGGCATGTAGTAATAATAGTTATTGTTGTTCCAGTCGCCGGAAACCTCAGTCTTGAGGGTAAGGCCCTTGTAGAGGGTTGCCTCGAGATAGGTGTTCAAGCGGAAGTTGGTCTTACGGTTATTGTTAGTCGTAAGTTCGGCGAGACCGACAGGGTTATCGGGCATCCACACATCCTCGGGACCGTCAAACGAACCGTCGGGAGATGTGACAGCTACTGTAGGCTGCTGCATGAGGGCGCTCATGATTGTATTCTTGTCAGTTCCGACCTTCTGTTTGGTTTCCGAGAACGAGAAGTTCACACCGCCGCGGAGCCATGATTTGATCTGCGAATCAATGTTGGAGCGGAGTGACAGACGACGGAAACCTGAGCCGAGAGCGATACCGTCCTGCTTGAGATAGCCGCCTGAGAAAGCGTAAGTGGTGCGTTCGTTACCGCCTGACACTGAAATATTATGGCTGGTCATGAGGGCTTTCTTGAACAGTTCGTCCTGCCAGTCAGTGCCTTCGCCGAGAGCGTCGGGATTAACAAACGCGCTTGAGGGGTCGAGAAGGTTGAGCTCGTTGGCGCGGAAGTTGTGATGCTTGGCATACTCGCGGAGGTTGAGCATGTCATATTTCTTAGGCATCTCTTGCCAACCCACATAACCGTCGTAGGTCACCGTGGCGTTGCCTGCGGTACCGCGCTTGGTGGTGATCATAATGACACCGTTTGACGCGCGTGAACCATAGATAGCGGTTGCCGAAGCATCCTTTAAGATGTCCATGCTCACGATGTCGGAGGGGTTGATCGAGCTCAGCGGGTTGGCGCTTTCGTCGTCAGTGGCCGAGTCGATAACCACGCCGTCGATCACGAAGATAGGCTGGTTGGTGGCATTGAGTGAGTTAATACCACGGATACGGATTGAAGTCGACGCACCCGGGGTACCGGAGTTAGCCTGAATCTGCACACCGGCAGCACGGCCCTGAAGCACCTGGTCGATGCTGGTAGGCACCGATTTTTTGATTGCTGCGTCGTTGACCGAAACGACCGAACCGGTCATGTCAGAACGTTTCATCTGACCATAGCCCACTACCACGACTTCGTCGAGCAGCTCGGCATTCTCCTTCATTGTTACTGTGATTTTTGTGCGGCCTTCCACTGCGACAGTCTGTGTGGTATAGCCTACATAGGTCACCACGAGACTTGCATTTTTAGGAACGCTGATAGAGAAGTTACCGTCAATGTCGGTAGCGACACCGTTGGTTATCCCCTTCTGCTGCACTGTGGCTCCGATGAGAGGTTCACCGCTCTCATCTACCACGGTTCCCGTCACGGTGATGTTCTGGGAAAATGCCCATAGTGGAGTCATAAAGACCAATAGCAGCACTATGGACCGCAAGTAATTTACTGTGCACTTCATGAAATGAAAATTGGTTTTTGGTTTTAAGGTAAGAAATTATTGCTAATGTGAAGTTTTCGCTTATTCTAAGGCCCGGCACATAGGTTGGGCTACCGACCCTTATTGTAGGAATGACGAAATGGTTACGGTATTTGCTATTGTTGTTGGATAGGGCTTTAATTCATCGGCAATTGATTGAATCTAAGGGTTAATAATATATTTTATGTTATGAATTTGTTGTCAATTGTAGGGTAGTAGGTATTGTTTTCGCGTAGGGTCAACAATTGGGGATTTTTCAGCAAATCCCGGAGCGAAATCCCTATCAATTAGGGGTTTCCATCGCAAAGATAAACAAAAATATTTAATATGAAACAAATTTTAACTCAAAAAATGTTGCCTCCGGTGGCTTTTAACATTCTTGATTATTCATACTCGTCCGAGAGCTTCTCGTAACAAAGAAAAGCCGGGCGATAATCCTGTGATTTCCGCCCGGTGTATCTATCAGAAAGTACATACCAGACTGAATCCCGGTGCCCCGCCCACGAAGGTAGGCATCAGCGACGATGTCACTTTCGGGACTTTGGCCTCGCGGCCAAGATGCAGGCTGCGCTCGTAGCTTCCGCGAAACAGGTTGACCACCTCGTTGACCGGGTCGACCAGGAACACCACAATGTTGCCGAGGACACGCGAACCTGCCAACGTATAGTCGTGCTCCACAATATGGCGTTTGGCCTTATAGAACAGTTCGCCTATTATACTTCCCACCACAGGGGTTATCACGATGTCCTGGTAACTCGGACGCTCCATACAGGCCTCGATGCCGAACTCCCAGCCTATGGTCGAGATACAGGCCGAATATAGGAACGACTGCCAGAAATTGAATCCGCATGACCTCGCGCTCATGAAATATACCGCGCCGGCATAGGGGTGGAGCACATAGTTGAATATCGGGTTATCGTGGTCAATCTCAGGGTTTCGCTTGAATATGTTGTCATACCAGCGTCTGTAAAATGGTTTCTGCTGTATGGCAGCGCGGTTCCATGAGGTGGCATCCTCAGGCAGGCATTCGAGCACGAAGAGGGTGGAGACGAAAGCCCCGCTCAGAACGGCGGTGTTGATCCACATTCTGTGCCAGTTGGGATGGTCGGTACGTGTCAGGGAATAAGGTTGATTATAGGGAGTGTAGAACCGCTGGGCTATATCACCCGACGGCACTCCTACCTCTGAAATCGGGTGGACCACAGCCGTCGGTGACACTGCAGCAGGCAGGTTTTCACCGTCGTCAAGGACTGCTATCGGAGTGGGGAGTGTGAAGTGTGCGGAATCCCCGGGTGTTCCACCGAGAACACCCACTGCCCCTCTGGCGGTCAAGGCCAGCATGGAGAGCAGAACGATAAATAATTTTCTCGGTGCCATAATGTACATAGTTGAAACGATTAAGACTTTTTTTGAACCTAAACCTTCGCCACGCTGGGAGAGAAGCCGGTTGCATGACGTGGTGATTGTATTATTATAACATCTTCCACACCCTTAAATCCTTTTAAAAAGATTTAAATTTGTTTGGCGATGTTGACTCTCCGACAAGCCTTTTTTGCTACCTTTGCTCCCCGGCCCTGACATTGGCCCTAAAAACCATCAACCATGAGAATATCCAAACGCACCCTTCTGCTCCTTTCGGCATCCATCATCTGGTTCTGCTCACCGGCACGTGGCATGCTTGATGAAATCAAGGACACCCCCGAGAAAGGGGGTGGAGTCTACTACGCCTACCCTGTGGGCGAAAGTCTCAACACTCCGCCTCCTGCCGGTTACACACCGTTCTATATAAGCCACTACGCCCGCCACGGCTCCCGCTATCTGATAAGCGACAACGACTACAAATGGGTGATCGACCTCATGCACAAAGGGGCCGAGAATGGTGCGCTGACCCCGCTCGGACTCGACGCGATGTCACGCCTCGACTCCATCTGGGACGAAGCCTATGGCCGGGGCGGCGACCTCTCACCACTGGGACAGCGGCAACACAACGGCATAGGCGAACGCATGGTCACCTCCTTCCCCGAAGTCTTCGCACCGGGCGCAGAGATGCACGCAAGCTCCACCACAGTGCTGCGGTGCTCACTGTCCATGAGCGCATGCAGCGAGGGGATCACCAAGAAAGCCCCTCACGTCAACATACCGCGCGAGTCGTCGCAACGCCACATGTGCTACCTAAACTACCACGACCAGCCATCCATGGATTTCACCGACCCCGATGCGCCGTGGCGGAAAGCCTACAGGGAGTTTGAGAAGGCCCACACCGATGGCAAGCGCCTGGCCGACGCACTGTTTTCGGACACAACGTTCATCAGAGAGAATGTTGACACCGACAAGCTGCTGCAAGGTTTCTACTGGATTGCGGTCAACATGCAGAACATGGAGAGCCGGGTCAGCTTCTTTGACCTTCTCACCCCAGAGGAAATATATGGACAGTGGCAGTGCACCAACCTCAATTTCTACATTTGCGACAGCAACTATGCCGGCAACCACGGCCTGATGCTCGGCAATGCCCGCCCACTGCTGCGCAACATCCTCGAGACAGCCCAATCATACATCGACTCCGGCAAGCATGGCGCTACCCTCAGGTTTGGCCATGACGGCAACATCATTCCTTTGGCCGGACTGCTCGGACTCCCCGGCTGCGCCAACTCGGTAAGCGATTTCGACAGCGTTCCTGACGCATTCCGCGTCCATGAGGTCGCCCCCATGGCTGCCAATGTTCAGATAGTGTTTTTCCGCAACGCTGACAACGACATTATCGTCAAATTCATGCACAACGAACGCGAAAAGACCATACCTGTCTCCACCGACATTTATCCCTTCTATCACTGGAATGACGTCAAGGACTACTACACAGCCATAGCAAATTCAGAGACTGAAATCTGACACGTCATCACCCGCTAACCGATATTCGGGCCTCACTGCCGTCACATCAATCCGGCATCGAGGCCCGGTTTGTTTTCACTTCCCCAGCGGGCTATTGTTGAAAAAATCTAAAATCGGCCATCATGCCTCATAAGTTTTTGTCGTTGTGTAACTTTTTCGTAACTTTGCCCGATAAAAAACCAAACTGACAATCACAGCGCGCAAGGTGCAGTTGCACCCTGCCATCTTCTTGACTTCATGCCGGCCACTCCGGCTGCGGTCACGACCTAAGAATTATACTTAATTATTTCCATCATATTATGAACGAAAAAGAAGTTGTGCTCTCTGGCATCCGCGCCACCGGCAATCTCCATCTCGGCAATTACTACGGCGCATTAAGCAAGTTTGTCAAGATGCAGGAAGACTATGACTGCTTATACTTTATAGCTGACCTCCACGCTCTCACCACCGCCCCCGATCCCAACGCGCTCCATGAGAACGTGAAAAATATCCTGGCCGAGTATCTCGCCGCAGGTGTCGACCCCGACAAAGCCACCATATTCGTGCAGAGCGACGTGCCTGAAATCTCTGAAATGTACCTTCTGCTCAACATGCACGTTGGCATCGGAGAGCTCATGCGCACAGCTTCGTTCAAAGACAAAGCCCGCAAGCAGCTTGGCCTCACCGACGACGGACAGGACATCGAGAAACAGATTATCGGCACTGACACCAACAAGCGCGTCAATGCCGGCCTGCTCACCTATCCTACCCTCATGGCTGTGGACATCCTTATCCAGAAGGCCCACAAAGTCCCCGTAGGCAAGGATCAGGAGCAGCACCTCGAACTTACCCGCCGCTTCGCCCGCCGTTTCAACTCATTCTACGGCGTCGACCTCTTCCCCGAGCCTGAGAACTTCAACTTCGGCGACCATGCCGTGAAGGTTCCCGGCCTCGACGGTTCAGGCAAAATGGGCAAGAGCGAAGGCAACTGCATCTACCTCGTGGACGAGGAAAAGGTGCTCCGCAAGAAGGTGATGCGAGCAGTGACCGACGAAGGTCCCAAGGAGCCCAACCAGCCCATCTCGCAGCCTGTGGAAAACCTCCTCACCCTCATGGAGTTGACCTCGGCACCCGAAATCGTGCAGCAGTACCGTGACGCTTATGCCGACTGCTCTATCCGCTACGGTGACCTTAAGAAACAGCTCGCCGAAGATATCCTCAAAGTCACCACTCCTATCCGCGAACGCTACCTTGACATCCGCAACAACGACGCTTTCATCGGACGCGTGGTGCGTCAGGGCGCCGAACGTGCCCGCGAGCGTGCGGTGAAGACCCTCGCCGAGGTGCGCGAAGTGATGGGTATCCGTAAATTCTATTAATCAGCCACACGGACATCCCACCCCGCTTCTGACTTTTACAGAAAAAAGACATGAAAAAATACAACCTGATAAACAACACCCTCGGCTGGCTATGCTTTGTCATAGCGGCGCTGACCTATCTGCTCACTCTCGAGCCTACGGCCAGTTTCTGGGATTGCCCCGAATTTATCTCCCAAGGTTACAAACTTGAAGTAGGACACCCGCCGGGCAACCCCATCTTCATGCTCGCGGCCCGCTTCTTCGTCAATTTTGCCTTCGGCGATATCTCCAAGGTAGCCCTGATGGTCAACGCCATGTCGGCTCTCCTGTCGGCAGGCACCATCCTGCTGCTGTTCTGGACCATCACGCACCTCGTCAAGAGATTGGTGGTCAAGGATGACGCCACTGAAATCCCCATGGTGAAGATGCTCGTCATTTTCGGCTCAGGCATCTGCGGAGCACTCGCCTATACCTGGAGTGACACATTCTGGTTCTCGGCAGTAGAGGGCGAGGTATATGCCTTCTCCTCATTCTGTACGGCACTCGTCTTCTGGCTAATCCTCAAATGGGAGAACCGCGTGCACAACCCCCACAGCGACAAGTACCTGATCCTGATAGCCTACGTGATAGGTATATCAATCGCAGTCCACCTGCTCAACCTGCTCTGTATCCCGGCTATCGCGCTTGTGATATACTACCGCCTGTGGCCCGACACCACAGCTAAAGGCTCACTCATCACCCTGGTGCTCTCGGCTATCGTGGTAGGGCTTATCCTCTACGGACTTGTCCCCGGATTCATCGAAGTGGCACAATACTTTGAGCTCTTCTTCGTCAACGTGATCGGTTGCAGCTATAACGTCGGTGTGCTCGTCTACGCCATCCTTGCAGTGGCATGCTTCATCTGGGCCATCCGTGAGCTTTATCTCCAGCGCAGCGCAGGTGCCATCCGCCTCAGCGTACTCCTGAGCATCCTCCTCTCGGGCATCCCGTTCATAGGTGAAAGCCTCTGGATTCCGGTTGTCATCATGGCAGCAGTGATAGCTTATCTCTACATGGCCAAGAAGCTCCCGGTGCGCATCCTCAATCTGGTTGTCATGAGCATCTTCGTAATCTTCATCGGCTATTCGTCATACGCGCTCCTGCTCATCCGTTCAAGCGCCAATCCGCCGATGAACCAGAACTCGCCCGACAATGTGTTCGCGCTCTCCTCCTACCTCAACCGCGAACAGTATGGCGAACGCCCGCTCTTCTACGGACAGACCAACAACTCCACCGTGGTCTACGAGGTTTCAGCCCAAGGGGAAGTGGCTCCCAAATACACCCCCGGCAAAGCACTCTACTCGAAGGTAGTGAAAACCTCTCCTGACCAGGCAGATAAATATGAGATAATCGGCTATAAGAAGAACTATGTCATGGCTCCTGAGCTCGACATGCTCTTCCCGCGCATCTACAGCGGCCAACACACCGCGGCCTATGGTGACTGGATCGGTGGCCTTAAAGGACGTCCGGTAGCGGCCACACAGTATGTAAGCCCTGACGGTGAGGTGCTTCAGACAGTCGACCGCATCAAGCCAACCATGGCCGAAAGCCTGCGTTTCTTCCTCGTCTACCAGCTCAATCACATGTACTGGCGATACTTCATGTGGAATTTCGCCGGCCGACAGAACGATATCCAGGGCAACGGCGAGGTCAACCACGGCAACTGGATTTCGGGAATACCGTTCATCGACAATCCGCGCCTCGGCGACCAGTCACTGCTGCCTGACTCCGAAGGAAAAGGCAACAAGGGCCATAACGTGTTCTATCTCCTGCCCCTCATCATGGGCATCATAGGACTCGGATGGCAGGCTTTCACCTCCAAGCGCGGCATCGAGCAGTTCTGGGTAATCTTCTTCCTCTTCTTCATGACAGGTATTGCCATCGTGCTCTACCTCAACCAGCCCCCGACACAGCCTCGCGAACGTGACTACGCTTTCGCGGGATCATTCTACGCCTTCTCTATATGGGTCGGCATGGGTGTGGCAGGACTCTGGGCGCTCCTGCGCCTGGCTCTCGACAAGAAAGCCAAGAAGGGTGAACAAGCCTCAGCCGGAAACGACGAAAAGGCAGCGTTAATCCCGGCGGTCATCGCATGCGCAGTGGGCATACTCGTCCCTCTGCAGATGGTGTCACAGACATGGGACGACCATGACCGCTCCGGCCGTTACACCACACGCGATTTCGGCATGAACTACCTCGACTCAGTGGACGAGAACGGCATCATATTCACCAACGGTGACAATGACACATTCCCATTGTGGTATGCACAGGAGGTTGAAGGCCACCGCACTGACGTGAAAGTGGTCAACCTCAGCTATCTCACCACCGACTGGTATGCCAACCAGGTGAAGCATCCGTCATACGAAGCTGCCGGAATCGAAACTCTTGCCGAGCCGCTCAACTACGGTTATGACCGCATGAATTTCAGCTACTTTGCAGCTGACGAGGACAGCACCGCCGTCAACGTCTACACTTCGCTCCGCCAGGTGTATGACCCATCGTCAAGCAAAAACGCATGGAACGCCCCGATGATAAAGTACCCCAACATGTTCATCCCGATCGACCTCCAGGCAGCTGTGAAATCGGGCCGCATCACCGAGGCTGAAGCCGACTATGCCGACACAGCCATCGTGGCCGACATGCACAACGACCGCGACGCAATGCGCCACGGAGGCATGACACTGAGTCAGATTCTCTCGCTCGACATGCTTGCCACAAGCGTCAAGAACGGTTGGAACCGCCCCATCTATTTCGCGTCGACCGTTCCATCCGACTATTATCTCGGCCTGCAGCCCTACATGCGCTCCACAGGTATGGCCTATGAAATCACACCTGTGCGCAACGAGGAGAACAGCGACTATGACATCGTAGCCGTCAACACCGACAAGGCTTACCGCAACATCACGGAAAAATTCCGTTGGGGCGGTCTTGACAAGGTGACATCCCCCGACGAGATTTATCTCGATGAGACAGTGCGCCGCATGGTGACCACCACCCGCTCCTATATACTCGACTGCGCCACGGCACTCATCAACGAGGCTGTGATGGCAGAACGCCGCGACTCCACCGACCTTGCTCCCGAGGAGGTCCAGAAGCTCAACGCCTACAAGGCCGACCGCTATGCCAAGGCGCTCAACCTCCTTGAGATCATGGAGACCAAGCTCCCCGAAGCAGCATCGCCCTACGCAGTCCAGGTGCCTCAGAAGATGGCCCAGATCTATGCCCGCATCGGTGTCACCACAGATAACGAGGCTGCTTCCAAGAAAGCCCTCGAGCTGCTCGAGAAAGAGCTTCGCCGCTATGCACAGAATGTGAAGTACTACCAGAGCCTCAACCCCTGGCAGTATGCCACACTCCCGCAGACCGACCGCTTCATCGAGACATATTACATGGTTAACCTCCTCCAGGATTACGCCGACGCGGGAGGCGACCCCGAAAAGATGATTTCAGAGCTGGAAGAGATGGGGGTCAATTTTGACCGCATAGTCTCAATAATCCAGCAGCAATAAGCCACAACACCACACTGAAAGGGCATGATGCGCGACATTACTGCGCATCATGCCCTTTCAGTCCAAACCAACCCTACAAGATGTTCATCGAACAGCCGCCCCTGCTCTACCGACTTCTGTTCCCGGAAGCCATCTGGCGCATCAAGCGCCGAGGCAAAAAGATGGTCTACCTTACATTTGACGACGGCCCAATCCCCGAGGAGACCCCTTGGGTGCTCGACCTGCTTGACAGCTACGGCATAAAAGCCACTTTCTTCATGGTAGGAGACAATGTGCGCCGCCATCCCCATCTGCTTGAGGAGGTGAAACGCCGCGGACATTCATACGGCAACCACACCATGCACCATCTGCAGGGAATCAAGGAGAGCACTCCCCGCTACCTGCGCGACATCACCGAAGCTGCCTCCCTGATTGATTCGAGCCTTTTCAGGCCTCCCCACGGCATCATCTACCCCTCACAGGCACGGCTCATAAAGCACCACTACAACATAGTGATGTATGACCTCGTGACGCGCGACTATTCAAAACACCTCACAGGCGAAGAGGTCCTGGAGAATGTGAAGCGTTATGCCCGCAACGGCTCGATAATCGTATTCCACGACTCTCTCAAAGCCCATACCAACATGCGCTACGCTCTCCCGAAAGCCATAGAGTGGCTACGTGACCAAGGCTACGAATTCGCCACCCTACCCATGTAATATCCCCAACCTACCCCCTCTATTTAATCCACCATGACCTCACAAGAGATCAAGCAGCTTCTACACGACGCCGGCGCCTACACCGCAGGGGTTGCCGAGGCATGTCCGGTGGATGATGACGCCATGGAGCGATATGCAGGATGGCTCGGCAGCGGGGCACACGGAGAGATGCATTATCTTGAAAACCATGCAGAGCTGCGCCGTGACCCTGCAAAACTACTCGAAGGGGCCAGGAGTGTCATATCATGCGCTTTCAACTACTATTATCCCATAACCAGGTCGGCCGATGAACCGCGATGGGCCATGTATGCCCTCGGAACCGACTATCATGAGGTGGTGCGCCGACGCCTTGAGAGTGTCGCCACATGCATCACCCAGCTCACAGGGGCGGCTTGCAGAGTGTGTGTTGATTCTGCCCCTATCCTCGAACACTACTGGGCCGTGAAAGCCGGTATAGGCTTCATGGGGCTCAACAGGCAGCTGATAATCCCTGATGCCGGCACTCATTTTTTCCTTGGGGAGATACTGACCACACTTCCACTTGAAGCCGACACCCCATCTACCGGAAGCTGCCTGGGCTGCCGCCGCTGCATCACAGCCTGTCCCGGAAAAGCCCTCTCGGCCGGGTCACCTCTTGATGCCACGCGGTGCCTGTCATATCTCACCATCGAGCACCGGGGAGATTTCCCGGTGGGACACACCCCTTTAGGGACTCATGTCTACGGCTGCGACACATGCCAGAGTGTCTGCCCACACAATTCTCATCCCCCAATCAGTAATATCCCTGAATTCGCTCCTCGTCCTGAAATCCTTGCACTCACCCGTGAGGAGATACTCCGGATGACACAACCTGACTTTTCACGCATCTTCACCCATTCGGCCATCAAACGCACCAAACTTGCGGGGCTGATACGCAATGCACTACATATGGGAAAACACACTTGAGGAATCACACGAAATAAGTTAAAAAGTGTTGAATTTTTCATCCAAAAGTTAACGACGGTTAAAAATTTGGGGGGGTAATTTTTGGTTGTACATTTGTACGCGCATTATGTCCGCGCCTAATCAAATATGGCAATCATAACCGCGCCTTGCCTCTTTCCTGCCTATCCAAGGAATCTATTACCAAATCAATCAAACTTATATTCATTTTTCCAACCAATTAACTTCACGTTTTATGAAGAAAATCTTTACTCTTCTTGCAGCTGCAGCTATTGCAGTATCCGCTAACGCCCAGGGCACTTACGCAGTTCCCGAAACTCAGCCCACCGATGGCCAGGTAATTACTTCAGTTCCTAACATCACCATGACCTATGGTACTGGCTACAAAGAAAACAAGCAGAACTATCTTTACGGTGAAAACTCTGACAGCCCCTTCACTTACTACACCCAGGGCACTGCCAACGTAACTTTCGATGCTGATGGCGTTCCCTCAACCGGCGCATTCTATGAATTCAAGCCTGAAAAGAACGGTGTCCTCGAAGTAGCTGCCGTTATCGGTAATGGCAAAGAATTTTTCGTAATGGACAATGGCGTTAATATGCCCATCACCGGTTATACCCTCATCGGCAATAAGATTGACGAAGCTACCGGCGAATATCCTATCGTTACCCCCGGCGAAGATAACAAACTGGCTGCAAAATTCTATGGCCTCATCAAATTTGACGTTGTTGCAGGTCACACTTACTACACTTACATGAAGGGTAGCAAGATGAGCTTCTATGGCTTCAACTATACAGTTAGCGACGATTCTTCTGCCATCACCGACATCACTGTTGACGAAAACGCTCCTGTTGAATACTTCAACCTTCAGGGTATCCGCGTTGACAACCCCGAAAACGGTCTTTACATCAAGCGCCAGGGCAACACTGTAACCAAAGTGCTTGTAAAATAAGATAAAAACTAAATCGCGATGATTTGGTAAGTACCCATCTCCACACAATGGAATGGGATTAAATTAAGTCTGAATGGTGACGCGAAGCCTTAATGGCCTCGCGTCATTTTTTTGTAATCAGACTTCAAGAACGCGTCGCTGCGCAGCCCTCACAAGAGCCAAAGGCACATCCGAATCATCGGTCTCCATCAACCGGCGCGATGGGGGTGTCACTTTCAAAGCCATTGGATTAAATTTAGCCCCGAATGACAGATAGAATCCGCATCTCACCAACTCCTCGGCCAACTGCGGTTTCCCCCTGAATCCATGTATTATCCACGGCTGCGAAGGGGCCAATCTCCTCCTCAGGGCTATAATCTCACCCCAAGCCTTCACCACATGCAGAATGAGGGGTTTGCCCACCTCCTCGCTCAAAGCCGCGTGCCACTCAAACAGAGCTGTCTGCATGCGCATGCACCCTTTCGGCCGCAAGGTATCAAGCCCGGTCTCACCGATGGCCACCACGCCCCGCTCCACGGCAAGAGCCATGACAGCACGTAGGTCGGCCGGTGTGGCGCGCTCCACATTCCAAGGATGAATCCCTACCGAATACATGTAGCCACGCTCCAGACGCAGACGTGAAAGCGGAACACCGACAGGGTCGATGTCCACCACAGCGTTCAGACGATGGTGATGGGTGTGAATATCAATCATGGCACCGGATCATAGCCCGATCCGCCCCAGGGATGACATCGTGACAAGCGTCGCAGAGCAAGCCACAGCCCTCGCACGGCGCCATGCTTACGGAGTGCCTCGATGGCATATTGGCTGCATGTGGGCGTGAAACGGCATGCCGATGGAAACATCGGGGAGATGCAGAGCTGATAAAAGCGGATGGGGAGTATGAGGAGACGGGCGAGCATACGGAAAAGGGGGATGTTGAGGCGGCTACGGTCAGCGGTCGGCATCAGGGGAGGTCAGATCGCGCCCTATGCGCTCAAGCAGACGACCCATCGCAATCTCCACCCGGCTATATGGCAACACTTCGGAGGCCACATATATGAATGCGATATCCACCGGGACATCTGACGGAAAGAGATGGCGATGGAGACGGTAAGCCTCACGCACACGCCGCCGCATGGTCACACGGTCGACGGCATGGCGCAGACGCTTCTTAGGGATGGAGATAAGGAATTGCGGACAGGAAGCCGAACGCTTGCCGTTGACACGCCACGAAGCCCTCAGCGGATAGGCCAACGACGACTTCACACCGGGATTGGCACGGTCAAAAAGCTGACCGATGGCAATCTCGCTGCAAAGTTTTTCTATCTTATAGAGTCGGAGCCCTTTCATCGGGTGGGAATATGCCGTAGCCAGTGACTACTTCTTGGCATCCTCCTTGAGGAAGTTCTCAAGGGCGGCGGTCATGGAAGGAGCCTTTACAGAGGGGGCCTCAAGGTCGAGGCGCAATCCTGCGTTGCGGACAGCCTGGGCAGTTGTGGCACCGAAGCATCCGATACGGATGTCGTTCTGCTTGAATTCAGGGAAGTTTTTGAGCAGAGAGTCGATACCCGAGGGGCTGAAGAAGAGGAGCATGTCATAGTCGAAACGCTCATCGGGACCAAAGTCATTTGACACGGTGCGATACATCACAGCCTTTGTGTAGCTGATGCCGTTGGTGTCGAGAATGCTTGTGTCCTCCTTGTGCACGTCCGACACGATGTAGAGGAACTTCTCCTTCTTGTGCTTGATAAGGAATGGCATGAGGCCGTCGAGTTTGCCGGTCTCGCCATGGAATATCTTGCGTTTACGATACACTATATATTTCTGAAGATAGAGCGCGATTGACTCCGTGGTACAGAAATACTTCATAGTGTCGGGAATCGAGATACGCATCTCCTCGCAAAGGCGGAAGAAATGGTCAATAGCTGTGCGTGCTGTGAAAATGATGGCGGTAAAATCTGAAATCGAGATTTTTGACTGACGGAATTCTTTTGCGGTCAGACCTTCTACCTTAATGAACGGACGGAATTCAATCTCTACCCCATATTTTTCAGCAATGTCATAGTAGGGCGACTTATCTGAAGAGGGTTTAGGTTGCGATACTAATACTTTTTTAACTTTCACTATCGTTAGTGTATTTCGAACTAATTTTCTGTGCGCGTAATCAGTTCAGGGTTATTTAGAGCATGCTTAAAAATCCTATGCCTCGATAGAGCAATACGAGGGGCACGATTTCAAGGGTGCAAAGGTACAAAATAAAATAAATCAACGAGCCAAAATTATCGTAAAAAAGCCTAAAACCCTTGCAAATAAATATAAAACGGGCCATAAAGTAGAACAAAACGCCCATCGGGAACACCACAACCACCGCTCCGGGGTTGAAAAGTACCACTAAGGCCGGGGCCACAAGAGCCAGTCCAAGGAGCGACTGTGAGGCATTGAACCCTTTGAGCCAAAGGCGCGACGACACCTTGTCGGTGAACACATATCCTACCGTCCTGTAGGCCGCGAGCTGCCACAAATAATACAATAAGGCCACCAGCGTCACGGCGGCTATAGCGCCGAAAGTCGAGAGCGGTCCCGACACCCCCTCGCGGGTCATGACCGAGTTGACGATGATACCCTCCGACACACATGCCAGCAGCACCACCGACATCTGTATGCCGGTCTCGCTGAAGGTGCGGACTGAGAATGTGTTTTCCCTGCGGCGCACTGACCACAGATCGGTTGAAAAATTCTTTATGAAAGTGGAATAGTGACGGAAATTATAGGCAAGGATAAGGAAAATGCCGATGAGCAGACACAGCACTCCTGAGTCATAACCAGGGAGCAATGTGCGCTCCATAGGACTCTCCCCGGCCATATAAGCCACCATGCCTGTGGTCATCGAGCCTTTCTCGCTCACAGCCACCGGGGCCTGGAACTCATGACACACCTGCGGTTGCCAAGCCGAAACACTGTCAGCGCGCGCCGTCATCCTTTCCTGCTGTTGACAATCACATCAATGGCCTCCTGCGGAGTGGCCACCACTGTCGCCGGAATCACGTCGCCTCGCATGAAACCCTCAGCCTGCATCTTCTCAAACATCTGCAGCAGGGGATCATAGAACCCATCCGTGTTGACTATCACCACCGGACCTTCAAAAATCCCGAGCTGGTGCCATGTCATCATCTCGGCGAGCTCGTCGAGGGTACCGATGCCTCCGGCCAAAGCCACCGCTCCGCATGAGCGGGAGGCCATAGTGGCCTTGCGAACGTGCATTGAAGGGGTGTCGATACACTCGTGGAGCCCCTCATGCGCCCAGCCCTTCTCAATCATGAAGTGGGGTAACACACCCACGGTGTGGCCTCCGGCCTCAAGCGCACCGTCAATAGCTGCCGCCATCAGCCCGGCCGAACCGCCGCCACACACCAATTCAAGGCCGTTGGCAGCGATAAGCCGACCCATTTCAAGGGCTGCTTCCTTATATTTCCGGTCGATCCGCGATGAAGAGGCGCAGTATACCACCACCCCATCCGGCTTCATTTCTTTCTCATTCATGGGCACAAAATTAGCAATAATTTTCCTATTATTAATGCCTCCCCTTACCCAAAAGTTTTATTACTTTTGCAGCGGCGAAATCATTTTTGACTTTTAGTTGAATTCCATATCTTTTTGAGAATATAAATATCCGACCGGAACCTCCATCGGTGGTCCTCAATTCTAATTGACGAATGTCACACAGTATCATAATTTTAATCTTCTCAGTCCTGGGAGCAGGCTTCAACATGGCTGCCCTCATAGGGAAAAAGCGGAAAAAACTGACTCTCGACGATGCGCTGAATTTAATCATTTACATCGCCCTCATAGTATTCGCAATAATATCACTCGTGAACCACGAGCCGTTTTAGCCCCCGCAGTTACCTAAACGAAACAATCAGAGCCTGAGCGATATTCATGCGTCAGGCTATTACGGCACGGCCGCCGCATCATCATAGCGACGGCCGTGCCGTTGATTTCGGGCATTACGCCCTACCAATCGGGCCACGCGGGACGCAGGCAGGGCGAGACATCGGCCATAGAAATCGACCGGAGAGCCACAGCAAGATTCCCCGCCGCCTTTTCACCGAGCATCCCGGCTATTTCGGTAGATTCGACCGATATGGCCCATAGCTGCAATGCCTTGTAGGCGATGCTCTGCTCCAAGGCCCGGCGTATCCCTGAATGAGCACCGGACGAAAGCTTTCCGGGAGCCGACAGCTCAAACTGAAGAAGCGCATCGGAATCATCGTCGGCCTCCTGATGGGCCACGTCAGAAGCCTCGTCCTCATCATCGAGATTACAATCGGTGATAAACGGCAGAAGGGACACTATCACTTCGGCAAAAGCATTTTTGACCAGCAGCCGCAACAATCCTTTGCGCCCTGGCTCGAGGATGGGCCCGAAGAGCGCCCGCCCCTCCTCGCCGCCCGACAACGACTGCATGGCGGCTATGGCATGGGCCGTATCGGTGATCACATTGGTTGACAGTGAATAAAGCATAATGTAATAAAGGTTTAAAAAGGTCATGAACGGACTGATGATGACGACGAATGGCTCACGAGCTTCTGGACAAGGCGCAGAGCCGTGGACGGGGCAATGAAGAACCGCGACGAGCCCTCAAATGCCAACACATAGGCCAGCGCATCGCCGAGAGGCACTCCACGGCGGTCCATCACGCGCTGCACCTTGTTATTGATCTCGCGCCACATATCCAGACGGCGGTCACGACGCATCGGGAGGCGTCCGTGGCGCAACACGCGCAGCACACGCAGCGCATAGGTGTAGGTGCAGTAGTAGTGGGGCGCGGGACACATGATGGCCCTTTGCGCCACGGTCAACATGTTAATAGGTTCTTCGGGTGGTAGCGACTTGATGATGCTACGGCATACTTTCAGAAAATGTCGGTCACGAGTTTCAACTAAAGCGAGCATGATAAGTGTGGTTTTTAATGGATAAATAATGGTTTTTGTGTCAAGGTTTCATTGGCAAATTTACAATAGCACATGTGTAAAATCGCCGCACTTCCATGTAAAAAGATGTTAATACACAGCCAAGGCCTTGACATCGCGGGCCGTGCGGAAAGCATTGAAAGTCTCGAAAATATCGAGTAGGGCTATTGCCGAATTATACACCTGGCTGTCATAAAGCGAAGCTGACTGGTTGCGGCTGTCGGCCTGCCCCTGCAGCGAGGATGTCACCCCCGACACCTGCTGAAGCATACGCAGTTGGATTTCAAGGAGTCCCGCCGCCCCCTCGCTTGAGCCGGAGGTGGTGACCTCGCGCGGGAGCTGCGTCACATTGGGATTGACCGGAAGCACACCACCCGGATTGGCCCAGATGCGCGAGGCATCCTTCAGCTCCATTCCATCAGGGAGAGCGTCGAGCGGATAGAGTAAGACACCCTTGGCGCTGTGGGCAAGAATAGCGTCTATCACGGTGATGAGACGGTTGATGTAGAGCTGCTGATCCACCACATCCTCGATGAACGAATGCACCTCTCCGTCAGTGAGAGGGTAGAATTTCACCACAAATGGGTGTGAGACATGACGATATGGCGAACGCGTCTCCTCGATGAGCGTGCCGTCGGGCGCAAAATAACGGCAGTGCCAGTGAGGACGCGCACTCCCATCGGCCAAGGCATCGACCTCAAAAGTCCACACCTCTATCACCCGGCACACACCACCTTGCGCTGATGACGCGTCGGCGAATCCGCCCACAGGCCCGGAGTCGGCCATATCGGCCAGTGACACACCTGGATAGGGTATACGCAAGGAGGCATATATCTCGTCAAGCTGACGGCACCGACCGGGGTCGCCGTGGCCGAAACGCAGTTTCAGCTCCGAGGCAGAGAAACTATGCAGCATCCCCACGAGGCGCAGGTCGTTGCCGCGCGGGTCGAGGAAACGGTTACAGAAGAAAGCAGCCGGGCTGACATTGTCGACCCACACACCCACACCCTCGAAACGGTGTTCGTAGCTCACTCGCTGCACCACGCATCCCGATATCAGGAACTCCTCCATGGCGCGGCTGTCGAGCTCGTCGAGATGGTTGGCATCATGGAGTTGCCTCAGGCGCTCGTCAGTGATGGCTGTGGCCTGCGACAGGTTATAGCGGAACCTCCCCACGACGCTCTTCACAAGCGAACGCAGAAGATTGTTGGTGAGAGGCTCGCGACCCGACCGGCGGAATCTCTCACCGATGGTCTCGGGTGTGCCGTCGGCCGCCACCACAATGTCGTCCCACTGACGGCCATAAGTGAAATTCTTGAGCCTGCGGCGGGTGGCCCGCAGACGTGACGAGTCATTGTAAGCCTTGAGGGCTGCCTGAAATACTGGATTCATAGCTATTCAATTATTCGGGATGATGAAACAGATGGAAAATTGCGATAATGCGCCGGAAATGATTAATCAGCCGAGAGGAGCCACCCCGGCAAGGGCCGCCTCATCGAAGTCATACTCGCCGTCGACGCGGCGCACACACCGCAACATGGCCGGAAAGTCGCTTGCCATCGAGGCCGGATAAAGCCTCAGCGAGGAACCGTCAAAAACGGCCACAGGCATAGCCGCCGTGGCGCGGGTATAGGGATGGAGCTGTCGCCGGGCCACGGCGGAGTCGGGCGATGTGACCACCCGGGCCGGAGCAACCCATGACGAGAGCCTGACATCAACCACACGCACTATGTCGGGAGGCAACGAGATGACCGTCCCACCTGAGTCATCCGCAGGGGTAAGCATCACCGACGCAGCAATGTCGGCGACTTTAAGAAGCGTAATCGGGGCTGTCAGAAGCAGGTCAAGATACCATTTTTCCATCTCGGCAACAAGAAGCGAGTCGATGTCGATGCCATCCTGACGCACTACGGACGCATCATGGCGCAAAGGATCAAAGGCACGGTGTTGGCGCCAGAGGTCGAGCATTTCGGGGCGGGTGAGGTGAAGAAGCATAAGCAGTGTGGTTTTCAAAGTGTGACAAAGGGGGTAAAAACTGTGGCAATGTGTCCGGGAGATGAATCGGACACTGCAAAGTTACTGCCGTCGACACCCCCTAAAGGTGCGATAATATCATTTAAGCCATATAATTCATACTTTCACCAAAAATAACCTTTTCATAAGTACAATTCCTTAAAAATTTAGCTACATTTGCACCCACAAAAAAACGCATACACATGGCAGATATAGCATATCTCAAACACAAAATACTCAACGGCGAAAATATCACCGAATCAGAAGCTCAGACCCTCGCCGACCTTACCCCCGAAGAGGAGGAGCAGCTAATGGAAGCTGCCGCGGAGATCACGAGTAAATTCGGCTCCAAGCATTTCGACTCCTGCTCTATAATCAACGCTCGTTCAGGGCGTTGCCCCGAAAATTGCAAATGGTGTGCACAGTCGGCCCATTATCCCACGTCAATAAGCAGCTACCCTCTCGTAGACCATGACGAATGCATGCGTCTGGCCGACTACAACCGCGAGCAGGGCATAGGCCGCTTCTCGCTTGTCACGAGCGGTCGCACCGTGGAGGGAAAGGCCCTTGACACTATCTGCGACTATTACAGCGAACTCGCCGAAAAAGGTGGCATGCACCTGTGTGCGTCCATGGGACTCCTCTCTGCCGAAGCGCTCCGCCGCCTCCGCAAATCCGGCGTCACACGCTACCACTGCAACATGGAGACTGCACCGTCCCACTTCCCCACCCTCTGCTCCACCCACACCATCGAGGATAAGATCCGCACCATCAACGCCGCCCGCGAAGCAGGGATGGAGATATGCTGCGGAGGTATAATAGGCATGGGAGAGACCGCCGCACAAAGGGTGGAATTCGCAATCGCGCTCCGACGTGTAAACCCCGACTCGATTCCTATCAACATCCTCTCGCCCATCCCCGGGACACCACTTGCCGACTCCAAGCCTCTAACCGAGCGCGAGATACTGCTCACGGTGGCGGCATTCAGGATGATCCATCCACACGTGGTACTACGTTTTGCCGGAGGCCGAGCCGCGCTCAGCCGCGAAGCACAGATTAAAAGCATACATATCGGCATCAACGGTGGCATCATGGGCGACCTTCTCACCACAATCGGCTCACAGATAGCCGACGACAAAGCCATGGTGGCCGAATGCGGTTACACCTTCTGAATAGAACCCATACCCACACAATAGAAACCTGAGAAACCAGCCCCCACATCGATGCCCACCACTACCTTCACACCTGAACAGTCGGCTCGTTACCGTGGCCACCTATCTCTCTGCGAGATTGATCTACCCGGCCAACAAGCCATAGCCTCGGCCAAGGTACTTATAATCGGCGCCGGTGGCCTTGGCTCACCGGTGGCCCTCTATCTTGCCGCAGCCGGAGTGGGCACCATAGGCATAGTTGACCCTGACACCGTGTCGCTCAGCAACTTGCAACGCCAGATCATGCACGGCACACCCGATCTCGGGCGCCCGAAGGTCGACTCCGCCCGGGACTCCATAGGGCTCGTAAACCCGCACACCCGCGTCGAGCCTCACCCTGTGTTTCTCACCGACGACAACGCCCGCGAACTTATCGGGGGCTATGACATAATAGTGGACTGCACTGACAATCTCCCGACCCGGCTCCTCATCAACGACACGTGCGTAGCCACAGGTCGCCCATACGTCTACGGAGCCGTGTCCAGATTTTCCGGACAGGTCTTCACTCATCTTCCCGGCACAGCCTCCTACCGCGACATCTTCGACACTCAGCAGAACTCCGACACTCTCCCTTGCTCCATCAACGGCATCCTGAACACAGTAGTGGGAGTGGTAGGCACACTCCAGGCCACGGAGGTGATAAAACACATCGTAGGCACCGGAGATCTGCTCACCGATAGGCTCCTCGTGTTCGACGCCCTCGCCATGACATTCAACACATTCGTAATCAGTCCGATAGCCCACTGAACGGCCCACCATCATTAACTATTTTTAACCCCATAAATTCCACCGTCATAATCATTTTGTCTACTTTTGCGCGATTAATATGACGAAAGTCGCACATTTTCTTGCATTATGACTACATTACAGAAAAAGCCTCGCGTGGAAATCGTGGGCAGCTTCCTTCCTCCCGAGGAACTCGAAGAAGCACGCCTCGCCATGCGTCATGGCAACCTTACGACTGAAGCATACAGCGAAATCCAGGACAAAGTTATCGACCGCCTGATTGACCGTGAGATAGAGGCCGGCCTACAGATAGTGACCGATGGTGAAATGCGGCGAAAAGCCTGGGACAGAGACTTCTGGGAAGGTCTCGACGGCATGAACCGCGAGCGCATTGACACTGGCCGAATCTATCAGGACGAGGTGGTGCAGCATGACCTTCTTCGTTTCACCGGACGTATCGCTTACAATCCCCAACACCCCTTCTTCGAAAAATTCACCCACATGCAGCAGCTGGCTGCCGGTCGCGCCGAAGTGCGTCAGACCATCCCATCTCCCGGCGAGCTCTACATGCGCATACTCGTAGGCTCAAACGGCGACATCAGCAAACTCTATGAATCCCCCTCCACTCTCGAGGATGACATAGTAGAGGCCTATCACCGCACCATTGAGCAATTCTATGCTCTCGGATGCCGCCACATACAGCTCGACACAGGCGTGTGGGGCCGACTCGGCGAACAGTCGTTCGAGCGATTCCTTCTCCTCGGAGGAATCAACGCCGACGAGGTCACCGACAAGCTCCTCGACCTCATCAACCGCACCATCAATGGTCGTCCCGCCGATCTGGAAATCACCCTCAGCATCGCCGCCGACGAGACAAGCATCCCGCGTTGGGGCGATGAAAAAGAGCTTCAGCATCTGCGCCTTATGCTTGAGAATGTGGATGCCGATGCCTTCCTCCTGCCATTTGATATCAACTATCCCGAACACCTCGAGGTTCTCCGCTGGCTTCCCGAAGGCAAACGCGCCATCCTCGGCCTCGTTGACGGCAGCCTCCCCAATGTGGAGTCGATCCCCGACATCGTCAATGCCGTCCGTGTGGCCAATCGCCATGTGCCGCTCTCTTTTATCTCCATCAGCCCACGTTGCGGTTTCAAGGTGCGCGACCGCGAACGCCAGGGACTCAACTATGAAACCCAATGGGATAAAATCTCACTCCTTCAGCAGGCAGCTGAGGTCATCGGTGCTGAAAACGCCTGAGAATGAATTAATATCCCCACGCTATAACTTGCATAAAATGACTGCCCCGGTCATCCTCTCTGGACACACCGGCGGCAGTCATTTTTCACATACAGATGCATCGTTTGGGAGTTGTTTGTCGAAAAAGTGTGAAAAACTCTGTTTTTTACTTAATATGCGCCTTCCATGGACTCCTTTGGAGCTCTTTTTTTGCCAAATAATTAGCCCGATTGGCAGTTTTTTTATACCTTTGCATCTGCGAAACCGTAGCATAAGTAACTAATTTCAACCCTTTAAACAAGGTGCAACGATAGTAGCAAGAATATAATCATCATCTTGCTTTGGATACCATGCTGAGATTTCGGGGTTACAATCGCCGGTTGCCGGGTCGGGAGCCTGATTGGGATCCGAAGTTTCAAAAAGTTGTAAGATTTTTGGAATAGCCGGACTAACCTTGCGCCACCTGCCTCAATTAACCGGGGTGGGGAATGGAAAATATGCCTTATCCGCATCTGCCCCGCAATCGCCGCTGACGTTTCGCACCCATCAGCCTCCTTCCTCAACGTCACTCTATCACCGCCTATACTCTGATTGAATCTATGGCCGATAACGACCTCCGATGGTATGCCATCAAAGTGTTCTACAACAAAGTGTTTGACATCCAGCAGACATTCAATGAACGTGGCATAGAGAGCTATATCCCCCTCACAACCTCCATCGTGGAACGCAACGGCGTCAAGAAGAAAGTGACCCGGCCACTCATATCGTCGCTGATGTTCTTCCGCACCACCCCCGATGCAGCTCTCGCCATGCAGGGCTCACTTGAAGGCCGCGCCATGCTCTACACGCGGCGCCAAGAGTGGAAACGCGTCCCGGTAGCTATCCCCGACCGCGAAATGAACATCTTCATGCTCGTGACATCCAATGGCGAAAACGGAGTGGAATATCTCGGCGAGGACCTTCCGCGTTACCACAAAGGGGACACCGTAAGGGTCATTGACGGCCCATTCAAAGGCTCCGAGGGACACATCGTCCGCATCAAGGATGACCATCGCCTCGTGGTGACAGTCGAAGGCCTATGCGCCGTGGCCACAAGCTACATCCCTCGTTGCTTCCTCCAGAAAATCGAAAATACTGACAAAAAATAATTAGCCCGATCATGAAATATATCACCAGATTCGCAAAAAAACTATGGTTGACAGCGGCCATCGCAGCCACACTCGTAACCACAGGCTGCGGTCCCGCCAAGGACATCATCTATCTCCAGGACCTACCCACCAACACAGTGCTCAACATACAGCAGGACGGTGAACTGCGCTTGCGTCCCGGCGACCAGCTCGCCATCAACGTGCATAGCCGCGACCAGGAACTCGTGAAGATGTTCAACCTCGGCGCCGGTCACTCTTCAGGACGTAACATCTCAGGAAAGGACGCCCTCTACACCGTGGACAAGAACGGAAAAATCGACATGCCTATCCTCGGCCTCATATCAGTGGAGGGTCTCACCCGACTCGAAGTGGCACAGCTCGTCAAATATCGTCTTCTCGCAGGCAACCTGCTCCGTGACCCTATCGTGACAGTGGAATTCCCTGAAATGGCATATTACGTCATCGGTGAATCAGGCGTAGGCCGTCATGAGTTCCCCAACGACAAGCTCAACCTTCTCGAAGCCCTCTCTGTGTCGGGCGACTTGAACATAAGCGGCAGGCGCACCAACATCCTCGTGCTCCGTAACGAAGGTGACCGTCAGGTACCCTACCGCGTCGACATCACAAAGACCGACGACCTATATGCATCGCCAGTGTTCTACGTGCGCCAGAACGACATGATTTATGTCGAGCCCTCCCAGGTGCGCGCCAACCAGTCGACAGCCAACGGATCCTCCTACATGACACCCGGCTTCTGGATCTCGATGTTCACATTCGCGACCACTCTCGCGGTGCTCTTCACCAAATAAACCACTCATAGACTTCCAGTCTCCACCTACCTCTTTCTCCTTACCATAACTCACTAAACCAATCAGTTAGCCATGCAACGCAATCTTGACCAGAACGAAGCACAGCACAACAGCATCATCATAAACACCCAGGTACCCAAGAAGCACCAGAACGAGAGCTTTGTGAAACTCAAGGACTCCCTGTTTCTCTTCATGGGCAACTGGAAATGGTTTGTCCTGTCGCTCATTGTCGCTTTTGCAGGTGCCTATTATTACCTCCGCATCACTCCCAACATCTACCGCACATCGGCATCCATAATGATTAAAGCCGATGATGGCGACAGCGGATCAAAGGAAATCTTCCAGCAACTCGGCATCAAAGAGCCGTCCATCAACATAACCAACGAGATTATGTCGATGAAGACAGCTGCCGTGAGCGCGGAAATCGTGAAACGCCTCAACCTCAACGTTGACTTCTTCCACTCTGCGCCGTTCCATGACGAGGCTGCTTACGGTGTTGACCTTCCGGTACATGTCACCTTCTGCGACCTCAACGAGACCGACATGGCCTCACTCGACCTTACCCTTAAGGCCGACAGCACGGTCAGCATTTCCGACATGACCCTCAACAACCAACCCCTTGAAGGCTCATATTCATTCAAGCTCGGACAGACAGTCAAAACCCCTCTGGGCAACCTTTTCGTGGGGCCATCACCCTACTATGTGCCGGGCAAAAAGGATAAACTGAAAGTGGCCTACAAGCCTATGCGCACTACCGTCAATGACATCAACAACCGCATCCGACCGGTGCAGCGCACCCAGAAGGCATCAATCATCGACATCTACTTCGATGATGTGTCGAAAGCCCGTGGCGAGGATGTGATTTCAACACTCGTGGCAGTTTATAATGAAAACTGGGTCAAGGACCGCAACCAGATCACATCAAGCACCACCGAGTTCATCAAGGACCGCCTGGCCATCATAGAGAGCGAACTCGGCAATGTCGATTCCGATATTTCCGACTACAAATCGCGCAACCTCATGACCGACGTCAACGCAATGGGTGGCATAGCCCTCTCGCAGATGACCACATCTGAAAGCCAGGGTCGTGAGCTCGACAACCGCGTCTACATGACCAAGTATCTGCGCAACTACCTCACCGACGGACTCCATGACAAAGAGCAGCTCCCTGCCAACTCAGGCATCAACAACCCGAGTATCGAGGCCCAGATCCAGGCCTACAACACACTGCTGCTCCAGCGCAACAATCACCTCTCCGTCTCCTCCGAGCAAAACCCCCTCGTGATGGACATCGACCAGAAGCTCAACACGATGAAGGCATCCATCCTCGGGTCTCTTGACAATGAGCTTACAATGCTCAACACACAGAAACGCACCATCAACTCAGCACAGTCACAAGCTGTGTCTAAACTCTCGGCCAATCCTCAGCAGGCCAAATATCTTCTCTCGGTCGAACGCCAGCAGAAAGTAAAGGAATCCCTCTACCTCTTCCTCCTTCAGAAACGCGAGGAGAACGAACTCTCACAAGCGTTCACGGCCTACAACACTCGCCTTATCGAGCATCCGCAGGCTAATCCCACCCCCATTGAACCAAGCGTTCCATCAGTCTTGGCATGCGCCCTCGCCCTGGGACTCCTCGTCCCCGCAGGTATTCTGCTCCTCATAGAGAACTTCAACACCGCTATCCGTGGCAAGAAAGATCTTGAGTCACTCCACGCGCCATTCGTGGGCGAGATACCCCTGGCCATGGAGCACAAGAAAGGCAAAAAGAAGAAAGTGGCTAAGGAAGCCGCCGACGGCACCCTCCTTGTCAAGGAAAAGAGTCGAAACGTCATGAACGAGGCCTTCCGCGTAGTCCGCACAAACCTTGAGTTCATCCTCGGTTTCGACGGTGGCCACCATGTCGTGATGATGACCTCGATGAATCCGGGCTCAGGTAAGACATTCATCACCGCCAACCTCTCCACCTCTCTCGCCATCAAAGGCAAGAAAGTAGTGGCTGTGGACCTTGACCTCCGCAAAGCCTCGCTCTCGAAATATGTCGGCAGCCCGGAAGTCGGTGTGTCAAATTATCTCAGCGGACAGGTAGGCAATTATAAGGATGTGATGATACGCCTCGGCCAGCTTGATGTCATCCCTGTGGGCACAATCCCTCCCAACCCCTCTGAGCTCCTCTTCACGCCCAAATTCACCAAGATGCTGGAGGAACTCAAAGCCGAGTATGACTATGTGTTCATCGACTGTCCTCCTGTCGAGATCGTGGCCGACGCAGCCATCATAAGCCGTCATGCCGAAATGACACTGTTCGTCATCCGAGCACACCTCCTTGACCGGGCATTCCTTCCCGACATTGAGAAGTGGTATGAGGAACGCCGTTTCCCCAACCTCTCCATCATCCTCAATGGAACACATGAGGAATTCACCCACTACGGTTACCACAAATATGGCTACCACCGTTACGGATACCACTACGGCCACTATGGTGAATACGGCTACTCCAACGAAGACTCCGACGAGGACACCAATAACACCAAAGCCACGCCGGCATAACGCAAAGTCATCGCGTAACACTCACATGATCATCTCATCTCCTCTCTCCCACTAATCTACAATACTACATGGCAGGAAATCTGCGTATAGCTAAAAACGCCCTTTATCTCTACTCCCGAAGCATCATCTCCATGGTGGTAGGAATATTCTCCGTGCGCATCATGCTCGAAGCTCTTGGAGTGGAGGATTATGGACTCCAGGCAGTGGCCGGAGGGGTGCTTGCTGTCTTCTCCTTCTTTGTGGGGGCATTGGGCACAAGCATTTCCCGCTTCATCACCTTCGAACTTGGCCGAGGCGATTCCGACCGTCTGCGCGACACATTCTCCACCGCTATGGTCGTCTACTGTTCCATTGCCTTGTCGGTGGTGATCATAGGCGAGACAGTAGGCCTGTGGTTTCTCCACAACAAGCTGGTGATACCCGAAGGTCGCGAGCATGCAGCCGAATGGGTGTTCCATCTCTCTGTGCTGAGTGCAGCTATCGGTATCCCACAGGCTCCCTATTGCGCATGCATGGTGGCTCATGAAAAATTCAATGTCACATCCATGATGGGACTTGTCCAGGAACTCGCCAAGGTCGGCATCATATATTGGGTCTCAATATCATCCTTCGACCGACTTATCCACTATTCCACCATCAACTTCCTGATGGGTATAGGTTCCCTGCTCTTCATCCGTTATTACTCCATCAAGCACTTCCCGGAGGCACGCATCAAAATCGGATTCAAATACGACCTCTTCAAGCCGATGCTCGCCTTCTCATTCTGGGAAATGCTCGGCGGCTTGAGCCGTATGCTCAAAGGCAGCGGCTTCAACATGGTCATCAACATGTTCTTCGGTGTGGTCATCAATGCTGCCATCGGCATCGGCAACACTGTGGCCGGAGCTGTCACCGGCCTGGCATTCACTGTAACAAGCGCATTCAAGCCCGGCATCGTGAAACACTATGCCCGCAATGATCTGAAAGCATTCAAGGAAGGCGTCACCACAGCAAGCCTCATCTCCATGACCCTCTATGGTGTATTCGCCGTCCCCCTGCTTGTCGAGCATCAATATGTGCTGCATCTGTGGCTCAAAGAGGTGCCTGAATACGCAGCCGAGATCTGCGTCATCCAGCTTGTGTTCAATGCCATCCTAATGGCCACGCTTGTCGGGGCTGAATCACTCAAGTCGATGGGCAAGAACGCCGGCATCAACGTAGTGCAATGCGTCGATGGCGTCATCACCATATCGTCAGTGGCGCTGGTGCTCTACCTTGGTTATTCACCGCTGGTGGCATGCGCGGTCTTCAACATTGGCCTCCTCTTCTATTTCGGCTCCACCTGTTACCTGCTCGGTAAACATGTCGGCTGGGGATACATCTGGGAATTTTTCAGTCGTGGAGTCCTCAAGGTCCTGGTAGCCGAAGCCTTCACATTCATGATCCTCTACACTGTGCACCAGCTGCTTGGCGACTCGTTCATCACACTGGTCATCAACTGTATGCTCTCGGTGATATGCTTCGGGGCTTTGGCCATGACAATCCTGCTCCCAAAGGCTCAGCAACAACAGATCAAAGCCTATCTGCGTTCGCGTTATAACCTCTCACGCACCGCGGCATAAGCCTTGCTATGGCAAAGAAAAAGCTGCTTTTCATCATTGACTCTCTCACGATAGGCGGAGCTGAAAAAAGTCTCGTCACACTGCTCAACATGCTTGATTACGAGAAGTATGAAGTTGATCTTCAACTCTTTGCCCCCGGAGGGATGCTGAGCAAATATCTCCCTGAGGAGGTCAACATACTCCCTCAGATACCACTGATGACATTTCTGCGGCGCAACAACAGAGAGAAGTGGAAATCACTCCACATCCCCTACCTTTTCCGCAATCTGAGGTTCCACTTCGGAGCAAAAAGCCGCAAATCTGACACCATAAGCACTGTGTGCCACTACTGGCGATGCTTCAGCGGAGCCATTCCCCGCTCATCATCCCGCTACGATGTTGCCATCGGCTACGGCCAGGGAATGCCTACAATGTATACTGCAGAGAAGGCACGTGCCGACCGGAAATTCGCCTGGATAAACGCCTGCTACGAACCTCGCGGAGAAGCAAAGCGATTTCTTGAGCCATATTATTCGCGCCTCGACGGAATAGTCCCGGTGTCGGATGGCGCGAAGAGAGTATTTGAGAATGTATATCCCTGTTTCTCCGACAAAATGACTGTGATATGGGACATCGTGAATCCCGACATCATACGCCGCATGGCCTTGGAGAAGCCGACAAAACATATTGACACCACCAAACCTGTCATCGTCACCATGGCCCGCCTCGACGGCAATGAAAAAGGGCTCGACATCACGATGAAAGCCGCCAAAATCCTCCGGGACAGAGGAGTCGACTTCACGTGGAACATCTTCGGACAAGGACCGTTCTATTGGGCACTCAAAAAATTCATTGCCGACAACTCACTTGAACACCACCTTATATTACATGGCGCGGTAGGGAATCCCTATCCCTATCTGGCGCTTGCCACGATATATGTACAGACATCGCGGGCCGAAGGATTCGGCCTGTCACTGGCCGAAGCGCGGCTACTCGACAAACCAATTGTCACCACAGCATTCAAAGGGGTGGAAAACCAGATGCACGACGGCAAAAACGGAGTCGTGGTGCCAATAAGTCCCGAGGCCGTGGCTGATGGTGTAGAACGCTTGCTGACTGACAGTGCGCTCTATGACTCAATAAAAGCATATCTTTTGAGAGAGAAAAAAGGCAATCCGGAAGAAATCAATTGTTTCTACCGGCTCATCGCCGACAATCCCACCACATGAAAAAGCCCCAAATCTTCATAGCCATGCATTACCTTGAGCTTGGAGGCGCCGAGACAGCACTCATAGGGCTGCTTCATGCGCTCGACTATTCAAAAGTCGATGTGGACCTTTTCATCTACAGCCACCGCGGGGAGCTGATGCCGCAAATTCCTCCACAAGTCAATCTCCTCCCCGAAATGAAGGCGTATGCCAACATGGAGACCCCAATCAAGGAGACAATAAAAGCCGGGCAATTTGGAGTGGCTGCCGGCCGCTGGCTTGCACACCATAAGTTCAACAGTTACCGCAAGAAAGTCAAGCCCTCTACAGCGTTCGCTCTCTACGGCTTCATCGGCAGATACCTCACCCCATTCCTGCCTAAAATCGGGAATAAAGTGTATGACCTCGCCATCTCCTTCCTTACTCCTCATGACATCGTGCTGCATAAAGTCAGGGCAAAGAAAAAAGCATGTTGGATCCACACGGATTACTCCTATGTGGATGTAAACACAGCCCTTGAACAGCCGGTATGGAACGGTTATGACCATATCATCTCCATCTCATCGGATGTCAGCCGCAGTTTTTGCACCAAGTTCCCGACTCTTGCTGACAAGCTGTTGGTGATTGAAAACATAATGCCTCAGCAATATATTCGCCAAAAAAGTCTGGAATATACACCTGAGGAGATGAAAAAAAATCACTTCAACATCCTGTCGATAGGCCGGTTCACGCATCAGAAAAACTTTGACAATGTTCCTGACATCTGCCGGCGACTTATTGAAACCACAGGCCGAAACGATATCAGATGGTACCTCATAGGCTACGGACACGATGAAAACTATATCCGGAGCCGCATCTCAGCAGCCGGGATGGAGGAGCACGTAATCATACTTGGCAAACGTGACAACCCATATCCCTATATCAAAGCCTGTGACCTATACGTTCAGCCGTCGAGATATGAGGGCAAATCCATCACCGTCCGGGAAGCCCAGACACTGGGATGTCCGGTAGTAATCACTAATTACTCCACGGCATCCTCCCAGATAACCCACGGCATCGACGGAATGATAGTTCCCTTGGACAATGCAGCTTGCGCAGAGGCTCTTGCAAAAATAGTCGTTGACGAGGAGCTCTGCCGACACCTCCGCGATAATGTAGCCGCACGCGACTTCTCCGGAATGGCAGAAGCCGACAAGATATACTCCATCCTGTGATCCCACACACCATACACTACTGCTGGTTCGGAGGGAAGCCTATTCCCGAGAGCGCACTCCGATGTATCGCTTCATGGCGCAAATATTTCCCTGATTGGGAAATTAAGGAATGGAATGAAGGGAATTTTGACATCAATTCCATACCCTATACATGCCAGGCGGCCCGGCGAGGCAAATGGGCGTTTGTGAGCGACTACGCGCGCTTTCAAATCCTATATGACCATGGCGGAATATACTTCGACACAGATGTGGAAGTAATAGCCCCGATGGTTGACATAATAACCAAAGGCCCTTTTATGGGATTTGAGAAAGACCATTCATCACTCGGGGTGGCAGCAGGGTTAGGTATGGGAGCCGAACCCGGAATGCCATTTTATGAAACCGTGCTCCATCACTACCGGACACTGGACTTCGAAACTCCCGAAGGGGTCCAGCTACCGGGCACAGTGGTCAAACATGTCACCGACTGCCTTTTAGATGAAGGCTTACGTCTGGAAGATGCCATGCAGACCATTGCCGGCATCACCATCTATCCCAACGAAGTGTTCAATCCACTTGACGATGCCACCGGGCGGCTCAACATAACCCCGTCAACCCGTAGCATACACCATTATGCAAAGACATGGTGTGATAATTATGGTCCGGTGCGCACATGGATAATGCGACGTCTTCACCGTCATTTCGGGGTCAGCTTTTTCGCCAGGCTCAGGCGTATCATAGGTAGATAATCATCAAAATTTCACATCCGCTTTGGACGCTCTATTATATAAACCGATATACCTTACCGTAGTAGGATTGCTCTCAGCGCTCGCCGGCTTGAATCTGATGTCGACAAGCGGCAACACTCTTTCGGCCGGTGATAAACGCAACGGAAATCTAATAGTCCCGCTGATTCTTTGCACCATATTCGTATTCTGGATCGGTAACCGCCCATCCTCCTGGATATTCGGTGACTCAAACCTCTATGCTCATATATATGAGAATTTTGCGGAGACGGCTGAAGCAAACATACACTGGGGAGCTGAATGGTTCTGGGCTCTGCTCATCACCGTGTGCCACCGGTCGGGACTCGATGTGCATGTATTTTTCACAATAGTGGCTGCCGGATACACCTATTCGGCACTTTGGGCCGTGAAGAAAATCAATCCGTCCAGTCCATATATAAGCATGCTGTTCGTGGCCGGCTCACTGATGTTTTTCGCATTCAGTACCAATGGACTCCGCAACGGACTTGCCTGTCACATGGTGCTCCTTGCCATGGCGTTTCTCATGGACGACAAACGCATCATAGCCATAATCATAGCACTTCTCGCTTTCGGAACCCACCGAAGCGTGATATTGCCAATAGCAGCAACCGTGGCGGCAATAACATGCATCCGCAAACCACAAATTGCAATCTATATCTGGATTGGCTCAATCTTCTGCTCGCTTCTTTTCGGCAACATATTCACCAACTTCGTCATGAGCCTTGGCTTTGATGAACGCATGAGCCAATATGCCAGCGGCGAACTCGGTCATGACGACAAGTTCTCAGCCACCGGATTCCGCTGGGACTTTCTGCTCTACAGCGCGGCTCCCGTGTTTCTGATATGGTATGTGACCATAAAAAAGAATCTGCGCGACGGATGGTTTAATGTCATCTCCATCACCTACCTGCTGGCCAATGCCTTCTGGGTACTTATAATCCGCACAGAGTACACCAACCGCTTCGCCTATCTCTCCTGGTTCCTTTATCCGATAGTAGTGTCCTATCCGCTTTTAAACATGAAAGTGTGGGAGAACCAGAACCTCGTTGCAGGCCAAGTGCTGATAGCCTACGTAAGCTTCTCCATTATAATGATAACCTTCTTCTGGGGATGAAAAAGACTCTCACCATCTTTACTCCGACCTACAACAGGACCGACACACTCAGACGAGTGTATGAAAGCCTGTGCACCCAAACATCCGATGACTTCGAATGGCTCGTAGTCGACGACGGCTCCACCGATTTCACCCGACAACTCGTGGAAGGATTCATAAGGGCAGGCCGCGTCCCTGTCAGATACATATATAAAGAAAACGGTGGTCTATATACAGGCTACAATACCGCCTACGAGAATATCACCACCGAACTTTCAGTCTGCATCGATAGTGACGATTTCATGCCCGACGATGCAGTGGAGAGCATCATAACCCTTTGGAGAGAAAAAGGCAACGAACGTTACTGTGGAATCGTTGGGCTGGATATCGATTTCAGGACCATGCAGCCGATCGGAGGCCAATTTCCCGCAACACTGTCGGAATGTTATTTCATGGACTTGCGTCTGAAGAAACTGCATTCAGGCGACACTAAACTTGTGATGAGGACCGACCTCATGAAACAAGTCGCCCCTCAGACAGGGTTTCCGGGTGAAAAGAATTTCAACCCCATATACATGATTCTCAAGGTGTGTGACAAATACCCCCTGCTTGTGATCAACAAGGGGCTATGTATAGTCGACTATCAGGATGACGGAATGTCACGCAACATATTCAATCAATACATCACCGCTCCACGCAGTTTCTCTAAACTACGGCTACTGGAGATGCAGCTGAAACACAACTCATTATCGAACCGTATCAGATGCTGCATCCACTACACTGCCACCTGCCGTATAGCACGTGACGGTGACTGGCTTAAAAATTCACCCCGGAAACTGCTCACTCTGATGTGCGCTCCCGCCGGACTCCTGCTCCACAGGTATCTCCTCTACAAGGCCGGACATTAAAACTCTGACCAATCCCCCCTGAATAAATAAGCAATCAACCTAATTTAACCAATAATTATGAAATCATTATCACGTTTGCTGGTTCTGCTCATCGCCATGAGCGCATGTGTCATCTCACAAGCACAGGACAAACCCCGTTGGGCACTCAAGGGTGTCGAGTCACTCAACAAAGAACGCACCAACGAATCGTACAAATTCGTAAAATTCGAAACCTTCGGAGGCGAACTCAAGCAGTTGCAGCAGGAAAGATTCCAACCTCTGGTGGAATATCTTGCGTCAACCTACGGCCTCAGCGATGAAAACGCTGACGTAAAACAACTCACCCCCGGCCAGGCAATCGCCTCAACCCCCAACGATGCCGAAGGTGACAAGGGAGTGCAACGAGAATACCTCATAGAGTTCGGCGGTGAGAAACCGGTAAAGTTCTATGCCGAGCTCGTGGATGAGTATGTGTCATTTGACGAGAACGTAGACATGAGCTATGACTATACACTCTATCAGCTCTATGCCGTGTCAACTAATGCCGAGGGCAACAAGCCGGTGTTTGACGAGTATGACCTCACACGCAGCTACAACGCCAAAGCACTTGCCCTATCCATCGTGCCCGGTCTCGGTCAGCTCTACAAAGGTCAGAACACCAAGGCATACTGTATATGGGGTGGCGAAGCGGTCTTCATAGCAGGAGCAATCTATTTTGACCACCGCCGCAGCAACTACGCCAAGGATGCGCAGAACGCTGATGTAACCATCGCCGACAGTTACCGAAGCAAATCAAAGAGCTGGCGCAACATGCGTAACATAGCCATTGCCGGCGCATGCGGCCTCTATGTATATAACCTCATTGACGCAGCAGTATCGAAAGGCGCACGCCAAGTGATAGTAAAGAAACCCAACGGAGCTAATCTGGCACTCCAGCCCACCCTGCTCACCACCGAGAATTTCGACTACTGTCCCGGTGTGAAGCTCTCGCTCTGTTTCTAACCTCACCTTCCCAACCAAAGGGTGGAGTTAAGCATAATAATCCCGGTCTACAATGTCGCCGCATTTCTCCCGAAGTGTGTCGACAGTCTCCTTGTCCAGACATTCTCTGACTATGAGATAATACTGGTGGATGACGGAGCGACCGACGACAGCCCCCGGCTATGTGACAGCTATGCCCGGCTGCACCCTAACGTCAGAGTCATACATAAGCCCAACGGCGGTTTAGCCGATGCCCGAAACGCAGGAACAGCTGCAGCACAAGGTGACTATATTATATATGTGGACAGCGATGACTTCATCAATGACCCGGCCGGACTGCAGAAGATCCATACCCTCATCCGCGAGTCAGGGAGCGACGTGGTGATATTCGGATGCAAGGACCTATACGTCCAGAGCGGCATCACCACCATCTCTCGCGCTTATCCTGACTCCTCGGAACTGAACAGGTTAAGCAAGACTGCCCTTGTGGACAGGCTTATCGAGACTAACCGCTTCCCGGGAGCAGCGTGGTTGCTGTGTGTCCGCAGGAGTCTGCTTTCGGACCATGGCATAAGTTTCGTCAAAGGGAACACAGCCGAGGATTTTGACTGGCTCATCAGGACGCTTCTCCATGCAGGGAAAGTGCAAATGCTCGACGCCCCTCTCTACACTTACAGGAAAAACAACAGCAACAGTATCACCAGCCGTCCGCGTGTGTCGGGAATAAAGGGAATCCTTACCGCAATCGAGAACTGGAACACTGTTGACGAACCTAAGCAGAGGAGCATCACACAGTACTTATCACAAGTGTATCTACAGGCTCTTTTAAACTATGCCGGACTCGGAAAAGAAGAAAAAAGAACCGTCAAACGTGATCTCTTGGCCGAAAAAAGGATTCTGAAATCGCATCCTTACGGTCAACTTATGGTATATCCCGCATTCAACTTACTGGGCATAGACCTCTTCTCCATGATACTCCGCAAGTGTCATGATTATCTCAAACGATAATCACCCATCAGCGCATGCAACCTCTGATTTCCATCATAGTTCCGGCGTATAACAGTGCTGCGTTTCTGCCTCAGTGTCTCGACTCGCTGAAAGACCAGTCATACCGGAATTTGGAATTCATCTGCATCAACGACGGAAGCATCGACGGAAGTCTGGAGCTCCTCAAGGAGTACGCGGCCGCCGATTCCCGCTTCGTGATTATCGACCAGCCTAACAAGGGCTTGTCGGAATCAAGGAATGCAGGGATCAATATGGCAAAGGGGGAATACATGATGTTCGTCGATTCGGATGACTGGATTGACACCGCCACATGCAGCATAGCGATGGAGGCGGCCAATAACCACGACACCCGTACCGTTCTATGGACTTATTGGAAAGAATATGTCGACGGCAAGAGCCAGAAAGTTGAAATCTTTGACAGCCCGAAGTATTTCGACCGGAAGTCCATTCGTAATCTGTGGCTCAGGATAATAGGGCCGGGAGTCGAAGATCTGGCAACCCCTCAGTTCATCGACTCGCTGTCAACAGCCTGGGGACGTATATATGATGCGGAGATAATACGCCGGAACCGACTTAAATTTATTGATACCAAGGAAATCGGCACGGAGGACTTATTGTTCAATGTGGAGTATTTCAAATTATGCGATTCGGCCATAATTCTTACCGACGCGCTCACCCATTACAGGAAATATGCCACCACTTCGCTGACCAACATCCACAAGGCCGACCTGCCGAGAAAATGGCAAAACCTTTATCGCCGCATCACCGGAATCATTGGTGACGACCGTGAAGCAGCCATGCGTCTTGACAACCGCAGATGCTGCAGTATCATCGGATTAGGGCTCAACGAGGTCTTTTCCGAGCATCCGCGCAAGGAGGTGACAACTGAACTGGAAGCAATTCTCTCCGACAAGGATTACCGGTCGGCTTTCAGGCAACTCGACATGTCAGCCATGCCGTTGCACTGGAGGTTATTCTTCACAAGTGCCAAAGAGGGCCATTACACCTTATTGTATTTTTTACTGCGCTGCATAGAGAAAATAATACGTTAGTAGGCTTATGTCCACCCCATCCACGGCACACATCCGCCACCCCAAGATGAAGATAATACGAATGGCCACCATAGGGTTGTCGCTCGACATATTCTGCCATGGGCTCCTGAGCGAGCTGAGCGAGGAATATGACGTGGTGGCCCTATCATCGCCTGACGACCGCCTTGCCACTCTCGGCGCCAGAGAGAAGGTGAGGACCATAGGAGTGAGGATGCACCGTGAGATTTCTCCTCTGGCCGACCTGAAATCGGTGTGGCAACTCTACCGTGCCTTCCGTAGAGAGAAACCCCGGATGGTGCATTCGATGACCCCTAAAGCAGGTCTGCTCGGAATGATGGCCGCACGCCTTGCAGGGGTACCGGTAAGGGTCCACACGTTCACAGGCTTGGTTTTCCCCACCTCCAAGGGACTTAAACGGCTTCTGCTCAAGACCACCGACAGGTTCACCTGCATGTGTGCCACTCATGTCATACCAGAAGGAGAAGGGGTCAAGGCAGACCTTACAGACCACCACATCACCACCAAACCCATGAAAGTACTCGGACACGGCAACGTGAAAGGGGTGGATCTGGGCCTTTACGCACCGACGGCAGAGATAACGGAGCGTGCGGCAGAGATACGCAAAGAGGCCGGAATAGCCCCCACCGACAAAGTCTTCGTATATATCGGCCGGTTCGTGAGCGACAAAGGGCTCCGCGAGCTCATCACGGCGTTCAAAGCACTCGGACTTCCCGACTGGCATCTGCTGCTTGTGGGTGACCTCGAGGGTGGAGCCGACGACATTTCACCTGAAATCATGGCAGGGGTTCCTAACATCCACACATCGCAAGGCTGGGTAAGCGACGTGCGCCCATGGCTTGCTGCCGGCGACATATTCGTCTTTCCAAGTTACCGTGAAGGATTCCCAAATGTAGTGCTCGAAGCCGGTGCCATGGGATTGCCTGCGATAGTGACCGACATCAACGGCTCAAGGGAAATAATCACTGACGGCAAGAACGGCCTGATAGTTCCTCCGCGTGACTCACAGAAACTGCTCGAAGCGATGGTCACCATGACCCGGGCAGACAAGGAACGGCTGTCGGAGATGGGAGCACAGGCCAGGGAAAATGTCGAGTCGCATTTCAGCCAAGCCTATGTGAGAGGCTGCCTAAAAGAATATTACAGAAGCATACTGGGAGATGACAGGACTATTGGTTAAAATCAAACACGCATTCCCCGGACTTTGGCGCATGGTGGAATGGGGCAACGGACAGCTCACAGCCTTGCGTTATCCGCGGCTTAAAGAGATAGCCGAGCGTGAATGTGCCAAAGTGTCGGGCGAGGAACTCACCTGGAGCCTTGTCACCCCCGATGACGTCCCGGCGCTCACACGGTTTCTGAACGGCATCCCCGAGGAAAGACTCGGCTACTTCGCGCCACATCCGTTTGACGAGGCCACGCTCAGGCGCATGGCCAAGGGGAGCTCGTTTGTGATGCTCAAAGTCACCACTCCTACTGGGATAGCAGGCTACCACTTCCTGCGCTGCTTCTTCATAGGCAGAGCATTCCACGGACTCATCGTCGACCACCGATACGGAGGGAAAGGGATAGGCTCGACCATGTGGAGGCTCGGCGCCAACATAGCCCGGCAATCGGGTATGGAGATGTATGCCACCATATCCAAGGACAACCTGCCATCGCTCAACTCATGCCGGCGCGGCTGCGAGACACAGGTCACAGAGCAGCTCGCCGAAGGATATCTGCTGCTTAAATTACGACCAAAAGAGGCGGAATCCGTTAAGAAATAACTTAAAAAAACGCAAAAAGGTTAAAATCCCGGTGCCGGATAAACAGTTTTTCCATTAAATTGTTGTGCGGCCCCGGGATTTTTAGTATTTTTGTAGTCCAAAATAGGTGTTTTTGACATAATGTCAAGGAAAATGTGATTACTTTGACTGAACTCTTGCCATTAATACACTATACTACACTCTTTTAGAAATAGTAGCACGAACATATACTTACCCCTAACTTCAGGCGTAACATTCAAATTAATGCTGAAGGAAATATTTGATCGCGTGATGGCCTTGTTTGGCCTCCTAATTTTATGGCCGATAATGCTTGTCGTAGCTATTCTGATAGCAGTCAAGATGCCCGGTGCCCCCATACTCTTCCGACAAAAAAGAGTCGGACAGCATGGGAGACTTTTCACGTTGGTCAAGTTCCGCACCATGAAGCCCGACCACGGAGGCTCGTCAGTGAGCGTGGCCGGAGAGAGCCGAATCACGCCCCTTGGCGCCACCCTGCGCCGATATAAACTCGACGAGCTGCCTGAACTATGGAATGTGCTGCGTGGCGAGATGAGTTTCGTGGGTCCCAGACCCGACGTACCCGGCTATGCCGACCGCCTCTCGGGGACCGACCGCGAAATCCTGGCCCTGAAACCGGGTATCACAGGTCCGGCCACACTCAAATACCGCAACGAAGAGGAACTGCTTGCCTCGCAAGCCGACCCTCACAGATATAACGACGAGGTAATATTTCCCGACAAAGTACGCATCAACCTCCAGTATTTACGCCAACACACCTTTATCGGCGACATCAAAATTATAATCAACACATTAATCCCGACCTAAACGTCTTTATCCCCTGAAGTAATCATGGCAAATAAAAAGATACATCTCTGTCTGGCCCACATGAGCGGGAATGAGCAACGATTCATCGACGAGGCATTCGCCGACAACTGGGTTGTGCCTTTAGGTCCGAATGTCGACGGTTTTGAAGAAGACCTGAAAGGATTCCTCACCACCGCCGATCCAAAAGCTGCCGGCAAAGAGGTTGCAGCCGTCTCAGCCGGGACAGCAGCCATACATCTGGCCCTCGTACTCCTCGGAGTCACACGCGACGACGAGGTAATATGCCAGAGCTTCACCTTCGCCGCATCGGCCAACCCGGTCACCTACCAGGGTGCCACACCGGTGTTTGTCGACAGCGAGCCCGGCTCATGGAACATGTCGCCCGAGCTTCTCGACGAAGCCATCGCCGACCGCGTGGCCAAGACAGGCCGCAAGCCCAAAGCCATAGTGGTGGTGCACCTCTACGGAATGCCCGCCATGATGGACGAGATTCTCGCCGTGGCCGAAAAATGGGGGATACCGGTGGTGGAAGATGCCGCCGAAGCCCTCGGATCAGCATATAAAGGACGCAAATGCGGCACCCTCGGCCACTACGGCATCCTCAGCTTCAACGGCAACAAGATGATCACCACCTCCGGCGGAGGCGCCCTCGTGTGTCCCGACCAGGAGTCAAAACGCCGCTCTGTGTTCTTCTCGACACAGGCCCGCGAGCCATTCCCCTACTATCAGCACGAACACATAGGCTACAACTACCGTATGAGCAACATCAGCGCAGGCATCGGCCGCGGACAGATGACCATACTCGACCAACACATAGCCCATCATAGAAACTTAGCAAAACTCTACAAGGAACTGTTCGACTCAATCGAGGGAATAGATTTCCACGCAAACCCAACCAACGCCCAGGATAGCAACTACTGGCTCAACACCATCATCATCGATCCGGAGAAGACAGGCATCACCCCTGAAGATGTGCGCCAACATCTGGCCGCACTCGACATCGAGACGCGACCGCTCTGGAAACCGATGCACCTGCAGCCTGTGTTTGCCTCAGCCCCCGCTTACACAAACGGAGTGAGCGAGCACCTCTTCGAACGTGGTCTCTGCCTTCCGTCAGGCCCCTGGGTCACAACTGACGACATAAAAACCATTGTACACGAAATCAAGAAATGCATAAGAAATTAATCAGCTGGTACATGTCAAGGGCAGCCGTTCCGTTCTGGTTCGTTTTCCTTGCCGACTGCGCGATAGTCTATCTGTCGGGCCTGCTGGGTTATGCAGTAAACCATGGCCTGGCCAACACGGTCAGCAACCTTGGCCACCTCCTCCCCACCATGCTCATTTATCTGATCTGCTTCGTCATCGGATTCAGACTCCTCCACACCTACTCAGGCATCATCCGCCAGACCACTTTCGGTGATCTCGCCAAAGTGTGCACCGCTCTGCTCATCGGGGTGACGCTGATCATGATGCTGCGCATATTCGCCAACACCGACTCATTCATGTTGGCGATAGAATTCAACGACCTCATCAACCTCACCCTAATAGCCACAGTGCTGATGTGCGGCATGAGGGTGACGGCCAAAATATTCTATGACCTGTATCTGCGCTATACCACCACAGGTGGTGTGTACGGCTACAGCCACAAAGATCTCATAGACCTCGAGATGGCCGACCTCCTTCCCCGCGAGCCCATAGCGGTGGACATGAACATGATCACAAACGCCCTCAAAGGCAAACGTATCATGGTGACAGGTGCCGCCGGCAGCATAGGCAGCGAACTCGTCAACCTGCTGGCCAATGTAGGCCCAGCCGAACTCATACTCATCGACCAGGCCGAATCGCCGCTCCACGATGTGCGTATCAACATGCACCGTCTGCATCCGTCACTCAAATGCGCCACGATAGTGACAAGCATCTGCCACTCCCACCGCATGGAACGCATCTTCATCAAACACCGCCCCGAGATCATATTCCACGCCGCGGCCTACAAGCATGTGCCCATGATGGAGGACAACCCGGTGGAAAGCGTGCTCAACAATGTGGACGGGACCAAAAAAATCGCCGACCTCGCGGTAAGATACGACGTCAAGAAATTCGTGATGGTCAGCACCGACAAGGCCGTCAACCCCACCAACGTGATGGGATGCTCGAAACGCGTGTGCGAGATGTACTGCCAGAGCCTCTCGGCAGCGCAGTCAAGCTGCCAATTCATCACCACACGATTCGGCAACGTGCTCGGCAGCAACGGTTCGGTGATCCCGACTTTCCGCGACCAGATACGCCGCGGAGGACCGGTAATGGTGACACACCCCAAAATCATCCGCTACTTCATGCTCATCCCCGAGGCCTGCAGCCTCGTGCTCCAGGCAGCCGCGATAGGCAACGGAGGCGAGATTTTCGCATTCGACATGGGACAGCCTGTCAAAATCGTCGACCTGGCCAAACGCATGATAACGCTCAGCGGCCGCCTCAACGTCAAAATCGAATTCACCGGACTCCGTCCCGGCGAGAAACTATATGAAGAGGTGCTCACCGACAAGGAGGTCTCGCTCCCGACATCTCATCCTAAAATCAAAGTGGCAAAAGTGAGACACAACGACTACGCCACCACCAACGGACTGATAAAAAAGCTCATCGACATAGCCCGCACCTACGACGAGACATCCACAGTGCGCATGATGAAACAGATTGTGCCGGAATACACGAGCCAGAATTCACCATATTCAAGCCTCGACACAAGCCCGGCCCCTCAGCCCCAAACGCCCGAAACACGCCATGACAACATACCTCTCCAACCATCACCGATCACATCCATGGCTTAACCTTAAAAAAGAATAAACCAATCACCTTATTATATATATTAATTATAAACCCAATCATGAAGCATTTCAAAGGTCTTAAAACTCTCTTCACTGCTACCCTCCTCGGAGGGGCGCTGGCCACTGCGATGCCTGCAGCCGCCCAGCTCTCATACGAAGAATTTGACCAAAAGTACAAGGACTACAACATCGTCTACCAGGACACCACAGAGACCGTGGCTCCCACAGTGAATGAAGTTGTGAAGGAAACCCACGAGCCCTACGGCGTGGTGACCAACTCATTCGGTAAAAACTGGTTTGCTTTCGCCACCGCAGGTGCCCACACATTCCGTGGCGACTACTCCGGTCTCGGCAAATTCACCGGAACCATCTCAGCCGACTACGGTATCGGTATCGGTAAATGGTTCACACCCGGCATCGGTGTGAAACTCGAATTCATCCGTTCGAACTCACGCGGCTACACCGGCTACGTGTCGGGAGGCCATTACGGCTACGGCCCCATCATGATCGGCGATGACAACACCCCTTACCGCCGCATGAAGACCCGCTGGTGGGACCTCAGCGGTAGCGTCATCTTCAACCTCTCACGCCTCTTCCTCGGCTACGAAGGATATATGAGCCCCCGCCTCATGAACCAGTTCATGTTCACCGCCGGCATCGGTGGCGTTCACCACATGGGCTTCGGCCACTCTCATGGCTCGGACAACGAATGGAGCGGACATCTCGAATTCCAGTACAGCCGCTTCTTCACCAAGGCAAAACGCTGGTCACTCGACATCAAGGCCCGCGGCATATTCTACCAGACCAACTTCGACCTCGAATATGGCCAAGCCGACCACGCCGCCAACAAGTGGGACTGCAACCTCGGCATCGACTTAGGTTTCACATTCTATCTCGACAAGAAGCGCGACCGCGGCTGGAAGATGGGCGCAACACACACCTACACACGCGACTACCGCGAACGCCAGATCGTGGAAGTACGCGAGAAACCCGCCAATCCCGCGAGCGAATACACCGAAATGACTTTCTATGTATTCTACCCCAACAACTACTCGGGTCGTAACGACTCCCCCAACATCCCCGGCCAGCCTGTCAACGCCATCGACTACCTCACCGGCGGTATCTACACCCAGAAGAAATATGCCGACAACGGCGATGTGGCCTCACGCCTCCTCTCCAACAACTCACTCAACGGCCTGAAGACCGAGGATCTCGCCACAGAGCGCGCCGACCAGGACTTCGCTGTTGACTTCGTGCCCCGCGGTTATGAAATGGGCGAAGGCCCCATCTCACTCAGCCTCAAGAAGGACGACATGACCGACTTCCGCGAAAAAGCAGGTTACTACTACGCTCCTATCTACGGCGACCACCATCTCTGGCACTACCGTATCGACGACGCCACCCTCGACCAGAAGCTCAAGGATGACGACAACTACTTCGAGACCCAGACATTCTCACTCAACGCCCATGACGGCCTGGAGACCATCCGCAAATACTTCGAAATCGACCGCGGCGAATATCTCGTCAGCCTCGCCGACGTATATGCAGCCCTCAACTCCAACACCGGCCACATAGCCCAGCACACCGACGAGGAAACCGTCAACATGATCCGCAACATTATCGACAACGGCGTCATCACCGCCATCCATGTTGAAGGTCTGGCCACCAGCCAGGACAACCATACCGGCCCCGACGCCCGCCGCATCGGCTACGAGCGCAACATCGCCCTTTCAGAGAACCGTGCGAACACAGTGCTCAACTGGCTGCGCGAGAGCGGTTACTTCAACAACGTCGACTCCAAGACCTACCGTGTGAGCACATTCAAGAACGCTTACCACGGCATCGGTCAGGTGGACGACCCCTCAACCCGAGGCCTCGACGCCAAGATGAACCGCTGCGTGAAGGTACACGTGCAGTATCTCATGCCACGCTAATCATCGGCACCCGGGCTGCCTGAGCCTCCGCTCCGACGGCCACATCCCCACCATCGAAAAGGTTTATAATTAATATCGCCGGACACCCGCTCCATCACAAGAGCCGGTGTCCGGTATTTTTGTGCCGTCCGGCCAACGGTTATTACCACACCGCACCCCCTTAATGGTGACACAGCGGGCAAAAAACGGTGGCTATCTCCGTGTCCAAAGTTAATAATTGTTGCAGGGCAAGCACTTATAAGCGGCTCGGCTACTTTTTTTTGCTCGCGCGGAAATTTTTTTGTATTTTTGCGAAAAATATTCAGATTGCCGATTATTTTCACACGGCGTCTCGGACACAGAGAGACGCGACTACCTTAAACGCTTGAAACAATTATCTCTATTTAAATAGATTACATTAAAAACCACTATGAGTAAAGAAAAAAAATTCTTGACCTGTGATGGTAACCAGGCTGCCGCCCATGTGAGCTACATGTTCTCGGAAGTAGCAGCTATCTACCCCATCACTCCCTCGTCAACTATGGCTGAATACGTGGACGAATGGGCTGCCGCCGGTCGCAAAAACATCTTTGGCGAAACCGTGCTGGTACAGGAAATGCAATCAGAAGGTGGTGCCGCCGGTGCCGTTCACGGTTCACTCCAGGCAGGTGCCCTGACCACCACTTACACTGCTTCGCAGGGTCTGCTTCTGATGATCCCCAACATGTACAAAATCGCCGGTGAGCTCCTCCCCTGCGTGTTCCATGTTTCGGCCCGTACACTCGCTTCACACGCACTTTCCATCTTCGGCGACCACCAGGATGTGATGTCCTGCCGTCAGACTGGCTTTGCCATGCTGGCTGAAGGCTCTGTTCAAGAAGTGATGGACCTCGCAGGTGTAGCTCACCTCGCCACCATCAAGAGCCGCGTTCCTTTCATGAACTTCTTCGACGGTTTCCGTACTTCTCACGAAATCCAGAAGATCGAGGCCATGGATCAGGACGACCTCGCTCCCCTCATTGACCAGGAAGCTCTTGCCGATTTCCGCAAGCGCGCCCTCAACCCCGCCAACCCTGTGGCTCGCGGCATGGCTGAAAACGGCGACGTTTTCTTCCAGCACCGTGAATCATCCAACGAATACTACAACCGCGTTCCCGAAATCGTAGAGGAATACATGAAGGAGATCACCCGCATCACTGGTCGTGAATACGGTCTCTTCAACTACTACGGTGACCCCGAAGCTGAACGCGTAATCATCGCCATGGGTTCTGCTACCCAGGCCGCTCAGGAAGCCATCGACCACCTCCGCGCCAATGGCGAAAAGGTAGGTCTCGTGTCAGTACACCTCTATCGTCCCTTCTCTGCCAAGCACTTCCTCGCTGCTGTCCCCAAGACCGCAAAGCGCATCGCTGTGCTTGACCGCACCAAGGAACCCGGTGCCAACGGCGAACCCCTCTACCTCGACGTTAAGGATTGCTTCTATGGCCAGGCCGATGCCCCCGTTATCGTAGGTGGCCGTTACGGTCTCGCTTCTAAGGACGTGACCCCCGCACAGATTCTCGCCGTGTTCGAAAACCTCGCCCTCCCCATGCCGAAGAACCACTTCACCATCGGTATCGTGGACGACGTTACCTTCACTTCACTTCCCCAGAAGGAAGAAATCGCTCTCGGTGGCGCAAGCACATTCGAAGCTAAGTTCTACGGCCTCGGTGCCGACGGTACTGTAGGTGCCAACAAGAACTCAGTGAAGATCATCGGCGACAACACCAACAAGTACTGCCAGGCATACTTCGCTTATGACTCAAAGAAGTCAGGCGGTTTCACCTGCTCTCACCTCCGTTTCGGCGACGAGCCCATCCGCTCAACCTATCTCGTGACCACTCCTAACTTCGTGGCTTGCCACGTACAGGCCTACCTTCACATGTATGATGTGACCCGCGGTCTGCGCAAGGGTGGCTCATTCCTTCTCAACACCATCTGGGAAGGTGAGGAACTCGCCAAGAATCTCCCCAACAAGATCAAGAAGTATTTCGCTGACAACGATATCACCGTTTACTACATCAACGCAACCAAGATCGCTCAGGAAATCGGCCTCGGCAACCGTACCAACACCATCCTCCAGAGCGCATTCTTCCGCATCACCGAAGTAATCCCCGTTGACCTCGCAGTTGAGCAGATGAAGAAATTCATCGTTAAGTCTTACGGCAAGAAGGGCCAGGATATCGTCGACAAGAACTACGCAGCTGTTGACCGCGGTGGCGAATACAAGCAGCTCCCTGTCGACAAGGCTTGGAGCAACCTCGAAGCTGAAGCTCCCGCAGCCAACAACGATCCCGCATTCATCAACGACATCGTTCGTCCCATCAACGCCCAGGATGGCGACCTCCTCAAGGTCAGCGCCTTCACCGGTCGTGAGGACGGTACCTGGGAACAGGGCACCGCAGCTTTCGAAAAACGCGGCGTGGCAGCTTTCGTACCCGAATGGCTCGAAGAAAACTGTATCCAGTGTAACAAGTGTGCGTTTGTCTGCCCCCACGCAGCTATCCGTCCCTTCGTTCTCGACACCAAGGAAATGGAAGCAGCTCCCTTCGGCGACGACAAGACTATCCCCGCCATCGGCAAGCAGTTCACAGGCATGCGCTTCATCCAGAGCGTTGACGTACTCGACTGTCTCGGCTGCGGCAACTGTGTTCTCGTATGTCCCGGCAAGAAGGGCGTGAAGGCTCTCGAAATGAAGCCTCTCGAAACTCAGCTTCCCGTACAGGCTGAATGGGATTACTGCGTGAAGGAAGTAGCCTCAAAACAGGATCTCGTTGACATCAAGAGCAACGTGAAGAACTCTCAGTTCGCCACTCCGCTCTTCGAATTCTCAGGCGCTTGCTCTGGTTGCGGCGAAACTCCCTACGTTAAGCTTATCTCTCAGCTCTATGGCGACCACGAAATCATCGCTAACGCCACCGGCTGTTCATCTATCTACTCAGGCTCAGTACCCTCTACCCCCTACACCAAGAATGCCAAGGGCCAGGGTCCCGCTTGGGCCAACTCACTCTTCGAGGACTTCGCTGAATTCGGCCTCGGTATGACTCTCGCTCACGAGAAACTCCAGAGCCGCATCGCCGGTCTCATGGAAGGCGCTCTCAACTGCGAGAAGTGCTCAGCTGAAATCAAGGCTCTCGCCACCAAGTGGCTTGAAAACCGCAACGATTTCGCTGTGACTTCAGAAGTTGCCCGCGACATCATTCCTCTCTGCGAGGCTTGCGGCTGCGACATCTGCAAGGGCATCATCGCCAACAAGGAGCACATCGCAACCCGCAGCCAGTGGATCATCGCCGGTGACGGTGCCGCTTATGACATCGGCTTCGGTGGTCTCGACCACGTGCTCGCTTCCGGCAAGAATGTCAACGTACTCGTTCTCGACACCGAAGTTTACTCTAACACCGGTGGTCAGGCTTCAAAGGCTACTCCTATCGGCGCTATCGCCAAATTTGCCGCTGCCGGCAAGCGCGTACGCAAGAAGGACCTCGGCCTCATCGCCTCAACCTACGGCTACGTTTACGTTGCACAGGTGGCTATGGGTGCCGACAACGCTCAGACCCTCAAGGCCATCCGCGAAGCTGAAGCTTATGACGGACCTTCACTCATCATCGCTTACTCACCCTGTATCAACCACGGTATCCGCGCAGGTATGGGTCACGCACAGGAAGAGCAGCAGAAGGCCGTTGAATGTGGCTACTGGCACCTCTGGCGTTACAACCCCGCACTCGAAGAAGAAGGCAAGAACCCGTTCTCACTCGACTCTAAGGAACCGCAGTGGGATAAGTTCGAGGACTTCCTCAAGGGTGAGGTACGTTACGCATCAGTGATGAAGCAGTATCCCGCAGAAGCTGCTGAACTCTTCGCCGCCGCTAAGGCTAATGCAGAATGGCGCTACAACAACTACCGCCGTCTCGCACAGCAGCAGTGGGGTGTTGAGCCCGAACCCATCGTGAAATAAGCCGGTCGGCCCGACAAACCACCGATCACGGCTATGATTTCCCCTTGACACAAGGGGGAAGACGATAGAAACCCGAAACTCATAGACTACATGATTTGTTTTAAAAATTGTGTAGTTTATGAGTTTCGTTTTTTCGTATCTGCACCTATTTTTGTAAATTTGCCCTATGACAGTCGATGAATTTGCCGGAATGGTCCGGAACGAACTCCCCTACAGCCCCAATCGGCAGCAAAACCTGCTGATTGACGCCTTGGCTCGTTTTTGCTCATCCGACACACCCAGTGACTCGGTTTTCATCGTCAACGGCTATGCCGGCACCGGCAAGACATCACTCACTGGAGCATTGGTGAAAAGCCTTGAGAAGACAGGGCGCGACGTGGTATTGCTCGCCCCGACCGGACGTGCAGCCAAAGTATTCGGCTCTCATTCCGGACACCCCGCCTACACAATCCACCGTAAGATATACCGTGGTCCATCCGGCGACCTCTCAGGCGGCTACACCGTCATGCAGCGCAACAACCTGACTGACGCGGTGTTTATCGTCGACGAAGCCTCTATGATCGGCGACCACCCCGCAGGTGCCACTCCCGGCGCCTGTGACCGCGGACTGCTTGAGGACCTTCTCGAGTATGTGTTCACCGGCGACAACTGCCGCCTCATCCTCCTTGGCGATATAGCCCAGCTCCCTCCGGTGGGAAGTACAGAGAGCCCCGCCATGTACCCGGCACGATTCAAGGAACTGGGACTGCATGTGTCGCGGGCAGTGCTGACCGACACCGTGCGTCAATCGCGCACCTCAGGCATACTCCGCAACGCCACATGGCTCAGACGCGCAATGCTTGTCGACCCTCTGCCTACACCCAGGCTGCTCATCGAAGGCTTTCAGGACGTCCATGCCCTCAGCGGTGAGGATGTTGTCGACACCATCTCCGACTGCTACCGCGAGGACGGCCCGGGAGAGACCATAATAATCACACGTTCCAACCGCAGGGCCACAGCATTCAATCTCGGCATCCGCTCACGCATCCTTGAGAGCGAAGAGGAACTATGCCGTGGCGAGCGCCTGCTGATAGCCAAAAACAACTACACCTGGTCGGCTAAAATCAAAGAACTTGACTTCATAGCCAACGGCGACGTCGGCATAGTCACACAGGTGCATGGCACCGAAGTCAAATATGGCTTCCGCTTCGCCTTCGTAACCCTCCAGCTTCCCGACCGCGACATCAGTGTGGACTGCCGCATATTCCTCGACACCCTGACCGATGAAAGCGCATCTATCTCACGCGAGAAGATGGAAGAACTCGCCATGTCACGGCTATCCGACCCAGAGGCATATCCACAGGACATCCCATGGGAAACACGCCTGAGGCGGCTGCGCAACGACGAATATTTCAACGCTCTCCAAGTCAAATACGCTTATGCCGTCACCTGCCACAAAGCCCAGGGTGCACAGTGGCGCAATGTCATCGTTGACCTCGGAGGCATCCCCCCCGAATCACAAGGCATGGACTTCTACCGCTGGCTCTACACAGCCACGTCACGCGCCACACACCACCTCTACTACCTAAACCCGGGCGAAATGGCCGAATGACCCGACACGTCCCCAAATGTTAAAAAGAGGTGGCATTTTGTCGCTAATATCAGGGATTTTATATAAATTTGCAAATTGAACAAAATCGACATCTTTGATAGCTAATGGACAACTCTTCCGCCATACCTCCGTCAAGCGCCACACCCAAATGGACCGAGATAGAACACCTTCCTGAATGGGACGAGGAATTTTATCATGTCTACACAGCAAAAAAATTTGGCAAATGGCTAATGCTTAAAACATTGCGCCCTGAACTTAAGGGACAGCAGGAATATGAGCAGATGATTGAAAAGGAATTTGAGGTGAGATACAATCTCGCCCATCCCCACATCATCATGATCAACGACTTCGAGGAGGTGCCCGGACTGTGTATGTGTATCATAACCGACGATGTCTACGGTGATTCTCTTGCCAAGCTCATACGCGAGAAGAAAGTGACCGACGAGCACATCTACAAGCTCCACCATCAGCTCATCGATGCCCTTGACTATATCCAGATCAACCATCTGGAGCATCATCCGCTGGCCACTTCGCGTATCATCTTCACTGAGAACATTGGCAACCTCAAGCTGATCGACGTGGGATTTGACCAGAAATCACACCTGACCCCCGCCGACGCAAGCGAGGACATATACAACTACGGAAAAGTGCTCAACGAAGCCCTTGACGCAGTCGACAGCCCACATCCTCTCCTGCGCAAAATCGCCGAAAAGTGCACCAACCCGGACCCGGCCAAACGCTATAAGGACATCAGTTCACTGCGCCTGGCGCTGGCCGAACGCCACTCCAATTTAATCTACATAATCATAATAGCATTCCTTGCCATCATGGTAGGGCTTCTGCTGTGGCTCAACTCATCCTATCGCCCGGCCCCCGATGCTCAGCTTCAGGAGGTAAAGGAGATACCGGAAGAGGTAATGGCCCTCCCGCAGGATTGACATCAACCTTGCCACACCCACGCTTCCAACATCCCAAACCACCGCAACAACATCCATGGCAATAACCGTAAAACCTATCCCTGCTACAAAAAAAGCCATCACTGAGTATGTGAAATTCGGCATAGACCTTTACGAAGGCAATGAGTACTTCGTACCGCCGATGATATTTGACGACGTACACACCCTTTTACCATCAAAAAATCCGGCTTTCGACTACTGCAAAGCCCAATGTTTCATGGCCTATCGTGACGGACGCCCGGTAGGACGCATCACCGGCATCATCAACCGCCAGCTCAACGAGAAGACCGGCGAGGCTGTGGCCCGCTTCGGGTTTGTCGACTTCATCGACGACGAGGAAGTGACCGACGCCCTCTTCAAAGCAGTTGAAGGCTGGGCCCGGTCAAAAGGGATGACCAGGATAATAGGACCGATGGGATTCTCCGACATGGACCGTGAGGGTATGCTCGTGGAAGGGTTTGACGAGATGGGAACCATGGCCACCATCTACAACTACGATTACTATCCCCGCCACATGGAGCGCCTCGGATATGTCAAGGATACCGACTGGGTGGAATACCGGATCACCATCCCCGACAAAGTGCCCGACAAAATGACACGCATAGCCGAGATAGTCATGAAAAAATATGACCTCCGCATATTGAAGTACACCTCAGGCAAGAAAATCAAAAACGATTACGGGCGCGCCCTGTTCGAGCTGATCAACGAAGCCTATGCCGACCTCTATGGCTACTCCACGCTGAGCGAAAAGCAGATAGAATACTATATCGACATGTACCTGAGCATCCTGCGGCTTGAATACGTAAGCGTAGTTGTCGACAAGGATGATAAGCTCGTTGGCGTAGGCATCACGATTCCTTCACTCGCGGCTGCATTCCGTAAAGCCAAAGGAAAAATCCTTCCGATGGGCTGGTGGCATATCCTGCGGGCCATGAAGGGCCATAATGACGTTGTCGACCTGCTTCTTATAGCAGTACGTCCTGAATACCAGTCAAAGGGTGTGAACTCACTATTCTTCTACGACCTGCTGAACCTCTACATCAAAAACGGCGTGAAATTCGCCGAAACCAATCTCGAACTTGAGGACAACAAGAACGTGCAGTCGCAATGGGAATACTTCGAGCGCAGGCAACATCGCCGCCGCCGAGCCTACACAAAGCCCCTGTAACGCCAACACACCGCACCATTCCTCTCCTCCCTTTCCTTAAACTCTATCGCAAACCGACCACGAATCTTACACCATGCCCATCTCACCCCTTAAGATACTCCTTATGGGCGATGCGAGTAACTGTCATCGCACACTTGCCACCGGCCTCCGAAGGCTCGGGCATGAGGTGGTGGTGGCCTCCGACGGCACAAAATGGATGGACACTGAGAGGGATATAGACCTCAAGCGCCGATGGGACAACAAGTTAGGAGGCCTTGACCTCTGGGCTCGCATACAGCTTTGCCACAAGCGCAAGATGAAAGGTTTCGACGTGGTGTCGATTGCGACACAAGGCTATCTGCCACTACGTCCGCAACGTCAACGGATACTCTACGACTTCCTTCGCACAAATAACCGGGCCATGTTTTATACAGCCTTAGGCACCGACAGCAACTTCGTCGAAGAATGCCTTGACCCGGATACACCTCTACGCTATAATGAGTTCATGATTTATGGCAAGCCGGCACCACATTACCTACACGAGCCACAGATAGCCAATGAATGGCTACACGGCCCGCTCAAGCAGCTCGGCGACCATGTATACGACACTATCGACGGTGCCGTGGGAGTACTCTATGAATACAACGTTGCACTGCGTCGACGGCTCGCACCCGACATGATAGCCTACGGAGGCATTCCGATTGACACAGAGGCCATACGCCCCCTTGAGCTACCTGACAGAATCGACAAGGTCCGCCTTTTCTTAGGCGTACACCGCGACCGTTCGCTCGTGAAAGGAGCGGAACTGCTTGAAGCTGCCGCGAAAGCAGTGGTGGAACGCCATCCCGGCAAGGCAGAACTCGTCAAGGTGGAAAATCTCCCTTACAAACAATATCTCGAGCTCCTGAAGTCGGCCCACGTGGTGCTTGACCAAGTGTATAGCTATACCCCTGCCACAAATGCACTTCTTGCTATGACCTACGGCCTTAACACCATCTCGGGAGGCGAACCGGAGTTCTATGACTTCATCGGCGAGAAAGAGAACCACCCCATCATAAACGCGCTTCCCGACTACACCGCCCTCACCGGCATCATCGAAGAAACAGTCTTGCATCCCGAGCTTATCAAAGCCCGGGGTCTCCAAGGCCGTGAATTCGTGGAACGGCATCACCGTTGCGATACTGTGGCCCGGAGATTCGTGGAGTTTTGGAACCAACGGTTAATTGAGACAGGCAAATGACACTGGAGGTATTAATTTCCACGTTAGGAAGCAGAGGTATGGCAAATGTCGCCAAGATGCAACTGCCGAAACTCAATGGTGTCAGCTATCTTGTGAGCTGGCAGTGTGAAGAAGATGACAAGATCCCTTCGGAACTTACTGAGCGCACAGATGTGAGGATTCTCCCCCACCGCAGCCGAGGCCTGAGCTGCAACAGAAACTTCGCGCTCGACCACGCGAGCGGCGACATCCTCCTCATAGCCGACGACGACCTCCGTTACACTCCTGAAGGATTACGGAAAATCATAACTGTGTTCGAGGAAAACCGGCAACTCGAACTGGCCACATTCCGCTACGACGCAGAGAATGCCAAGAGCTATCCGGCACATGAATGCAGCCTGAACGGCAAACTCCCCAAGGGGTATTATGTCACCTCATTCGAGATCGCGTTGCGACGTGAATCACCTGCCGGAGCTCTCAGATTTCCTGTCGAATTCGGTGTCGGCTCTCCACTCTTCGGCGCAGGCGAAGAGGAAATAGTGATGCTGATGGCAAGAAAGCGCGGAATAACGTGTCGCTTCTTCCCGGTCACCATCTGCCGGCATGAGGGACTGACAACAGGAAGCAGACGAGTGACATCTCCGGCGGTCTACCGAGGGTTCGGCGCTGTGATTGGCTATCTCTATCCAGCCACCTGTCTTCCACGCATTCTGCTCAAAGCACTCCGGGGAAGCCGCAACGGAACCATGAGTTTTTTCCCGGCCATCTATCACATGACGGCCGGATTGCTCCGGGCAATCACACAAGTAAAAATACAATGGCGCGAAGAGTCCGCGCATTAACCGCACAATTATGGCACGAACATCACACAGCAATCTCACAAAGATGGTACTCAAGACAATGAGTATCTTCGGCGGTGTGCAGACCATGTCCATACTGTGCGGAGTGATCCGGACGAAACTTGTGGCCTTATGGCTCGGTGCATCCGGACTCGGGCTTTTCGCCATATTCAACTCCGCCTGCGACCTCATCACGTCCATCACGCAACTCGGCATGCGCAACACTTCGGTGCGCAGCATCGTCGCCGCCCACAGTGTCGGCAACTTGGCCGAAATAGCCACTGTGGTGCGCCGTTGGGCATGGATTCTTGGACTCCTGGGAGCCGTGACCATGATTTCAGCCGCACCCCTTCTCAGCCTCAAGACATTCGGCAGCTATGCCTACAGCGGACACTTCATAGCACTCTCCGTGCTCGTGTTCCTACAGTCGCTGAATTCAGCTGAACATGCCCTGATGCAAGGCACTCAACATTTCCGGCTTCTTGCCAAGTCATCCCTGTGGGGTATAAGCGCCGGACTGCTGCTTTCAATCCCGATGTTCTACTTCTGGCGTCAGCAGAGCATCATCCCCTCGATAATCGTCTACACGGCCGCGACTTCGGTAGCAATCCTTATTCTCCACATCCGAGGGCTAAAACCGGTCAAACCTGTAACGGCGAAAGAAACCTGGGACAAGGGCCGGGAATTCATCATCCTCGGCATCTATATGACCGGTGCCGACTTCGTGAGCCAACTTCTCAGCTATGTGTTCATCGCGTTCCTCAACATTTCGGGAGGTGACAGCGACGTGGGCTACTACCAAGCAGGCTACACGCTCGTGAACCGCTATATCGGCATGGTTTTCTCCGCGATAATCATGGAGTACTACCCGCGGTTGAGCGCAGTGGCCCAGTCAAAACGGAGGGCATCGGTGTTCGTGTCGCACGAGACAATACTTATCACCATGGTGCTCATGCCTTTAGTACTCATATTCATCACCTCGGCCCCTCTGTTGGTACGCATCTTATATACCAGCGATTTCCAACGCATTGTGCCCTATATCTCGATAGCCATGATAGGGGTGATATTCCGCGGGCTGTCATGGAGCATGGCTGTGGTAATCCTGGCCAAAGGTGACGGAAAAGTGTTCCTTACCACAGAATCACTCAGCTGCGTGGCCGGATTGGTGCTTAACATCGTGTCATTCCGGCTCTGGGGCATCAGCGGCCTCGGTGTGTCATATACGGTGTGGTATATCATCTATACCGTCATAGTCGCCGTGGTATATTTCAGATGCTACCGGCTGACAATGCCCGCAAAAGTAATCTATATCCCGATCGCCACGGCTGCGGTGACGGCAGCCGGAGCATGGCTTGCACTTACAGTGTCATGGATAGCCTCGTTGATACTGGCCATCCCTGCAACCGCAGTGTCACTGACCGGACTGCGCAGAATGTTACAAAAATAGAGCTAATTCTTTGTGATTTGGCAGTTTGTTTGTAAGTTTGCGGAAAGAAAACTCACAAACTATACTCCATTACATGAAAAGGAATTATTTCTCATCACTTACAGCGGTGATGATGGTGGCACTGATGGCACTGGCATCATGCTCAAAGAAAGGTGAATTGCTCGACACCATCCCTGCCGATGCAAAGATTGTAGCCACAATTGACATCAAGGGAATCATGGAACAGGCCGGATGCAAGTTCACCGACTCGGGGATAGAACTGCCGGAATCGTTCGGCTCGCCGATGGATGCCGACCGCAAAGCCATGCTCGATGCAGTGGGACAAATGCAGCATGAAGGTGTCTGCGACTTCTCAAACACAGTGCTTGTCGTGAATGAAAAGAATGTGCCGCTGCTCACGTTCATGATCGATGACCCCGACCGTTTCATCGAGCTCACAGGCAAACAGCTGAAATGGAACGACGGCTCCAACGGATACAAAGAGGCAGAGGGCTCCAACACCACAATAATAATCGACGGCAATCAGGCATGGATCACTGAAAGCCACGGTGACGCCGCCAAGGAAATAGAGGCCATAAAGAAAAGCGCCAAAGAGACACCTATATCCAAACTCGACGGTGTGACCAATGCTCTCAACTCATCAAATCTCGTGAATCTCGCCATGCACTCATTAGGGGTGGCGATGAATGTCACAGAGGAAGAAGAATCACCCTGGAGCGTCATGAAAATAGCAATCAAGGAGAACAAGATTGTGGCAGACAACGTGGTGATGAAAGGTGACGGAGAAATCATAAAGACCAAAGGGCTGCAAACCATCAACCAAGCGGTGTTAGCATATATACCCGGCTCATTTAACATCGCGGCAGCCATGGGCCTCACTCCCGAATTTGACTGGAAATCCCTGACATCCGCCCTCGGTACTTACGGTGGTTTCCAGGCACAGGCCGCTTTGTCGGTCATCACTCCTTATCTCCAGGCCATCGACGGCACTGTCCTCATAGCCGCCGGGCCGGCCAACGAGCAGGCGTATTCCGACATCGATCCAGGCAACTGGCAGTTCATCCTCATGGCACATCTCTCACAGGAGAAGGTGAATCAGATAATCGGCATGGTGAAATCAATGATGTTCTCCAACGGCATAACTCTGCGTGAGGATAAAAACGGCATGCTCATCGTTCCCCAGTATGGCATGGACTGCTACATCGGAGCGGTTGACGGCTATCTTGCCATCAGCAATCTTCCGTTCGAGAATACTCGTCAAAACGAGCTTGCTCCCCTCTTCAACGGGAAGGACATGGCTGTCAGTGTCGACCTTCCAACCCTTAAGGTGTTCTCACCCGCAGCACCTGCTTTCGGCGTGAAATTCACACTTCAAGGCACAGAGGATGGCTCACAGATAGAATTTTCGCTTAATGGCACCAATAAGCCTATACTCGAAACTCTCATCGCCACTCTCGCTAACTAATGATAAGCTCTATAACCTTACGGCGGGTGCTTCCACATGTGTTTCGCGGAAGCGAAAAGGAAGCACCTGTCAAGGATTCGCAGATATGGGTAAACGAGGAGGTATCCTTTAAACGCCCAGGATATTACATCATCGAGGCTGAAAGCGGCACCGGGAAATCATCGCTGTGTGCCTACCTCTATGGCAGCCGGCGCGATTACGACGGCGAAATCCTGTTTGACGGAGAGTCAGTCAGGCATTTCAGCATAAGCCGATGGTGTGACCTGCGCTGCCGCAGTCTTGCCTACCTCCCACAGGAGATGCGCCTGTTCCCGGAACTCACCGTGATGGAAAACATCAGGATAAAGAATCGCCTCACCGACTACAAGAGCGAGAAAGAGATATCTGACATGCTCACGAGGCTTGAAATAGACAACAAAGCGGACATTACAGCGGGACGCCTGTCGGTGGGCCAGCAGCAACGCGTCGCCATCATCCGAGCCCTCTGTCAACCGTTTGACTTCCTGCTGATCGACGAACCGGTAAGTCACCTGGATGCGCGCAACAATCAAGCAGTAGCAGCATTGATCGACGAAGAGGCCCGCGCCCGCGAAGCCTCAGTGATCGCCACCTCAGTAGGCAACAAAATCACCCTGCCTGAATTCACGTTGCTCAAACTCTGACAACGGAAAAACCCAACATCACCAATGTCTAAAAACATAGTGTGGCGACTGCTTCGCCGCAACATCAGCGCCGGCCAACTGGCCGGATATGCCATAGCCAACCTCGTGGGGCTTGCCATAGTGCTCACGGCCATTCAGTTCTACCGCGACGTCACCACCGTGTGGGAGGACGAGGACTCCTTTATATCAAAGGATTACCTTATCATCTCCAAGCGGGTAAAAGGCCTGGGGGCTCTCCCCGGCACAAACGATGCCGACACTCGCTTCACAAATGAAGAAATCAATGAGATAGCCTCACAACCCTGGGCCAGGAAAGTGGACGGTTTCACATCGGCAGCCTTCAACGTCTATGCACGTGTGGAATTTGGCGGAAACTCCTTATCCACGGCATTGTTCCTTGAGTCAATCCCCGACGATTACTTTGACGTGTCACCCCGGGGCTGGGATTATGAGCCGGGGAACAACCAACCTGTGCCCATAATAATCTCCAAGGATTATCTGTCACTCTACAATTTCGGTTTCGCCACCTCACGCGGGATGCCACAGATATCGGAGGAGGTAATCGGAATGATACCATTACAGCTGTCGCTCAGTGGCAACGGCCGCCAGCAATGGGTCAACGCGCGCATAGTGGGATTCTCATCGCGGCTCAACACCATAGCTGTGCCCGAGGAATTCATGGACTGGGCCAACAGTCAATTTTCAGAGACTCCAACCGAGAGTCCGTCGCGATTAATAGTGCAGCTCGACAAACCGGGCGATCCCGAAGCAGAACACTATCTGGAAGACCATGGCTATGAGAGCGCCGGCGACAAAGTCAACAATGGAAAGGCCGCGTATTTTCTCTCGGTTGTTACCACTGTGGTCATCTGCGTAGGTGTAATCATCAGCCTCCTTGCATTCTTCATCCTCCTGCTGAGTATCTACCTGCTGCTACAGAAGAACCGCGAAAAGCTCCATGACCTGATGCAGCTCGGCTATACCCCGGCACAAGTGGCCCGCCACTACCATCTAATAGTGGCAGGTGTGAACACCGCTGTGCTCATCGCGGCAGTAAGCGTCATGCTCATCTCGGCCCATAAGTGGAACGAGCCGTTGCAATCGCTCGGTCTGCATCCGTCATCGCCGCTCCCCACCATCCTTATCGGGATAGGCATAATCCTGGTCATCACCGCCGGGAATGTCTGGGCTATCAGCCGTAATGTCCGGAAGAGATTTTTCACATAGTGCCACACCACACACGCAAAAAAGTAGGCATTGTGGTTGGTGATATGTGAAAATTTATCTAACTTTGCACATTAAGTAAACCTGACAGGAGATTTCTGCAGTCAACTTCACAATTCACATGAAGGTCAAAATACATAGCGAAGGCATCAACATACTCATCATTCTGCTGCTGATAATGGTTGTCATCAACCTGTCGGCATGGATGTTTATTCGCCCGGCAGCCATCCCTCTCGCGTTTGCTATAATTTCGGCCGTTTTTTATCTCTTGGTAGTCAACTTCTTCCGTTCGCCACGCCGCACATTTCACGGCGACCGCCATAATGTGGTAGTCTCCTCGGTCGACGGTACTGTGGTGGCTCTTGAAGAGGTATTCGAGCCTGAGGTGTTGCGCCGCAAAGTCAGAATGCTGTCAGTGTTCATGACCGTTTTCAATGTGCATGCCAATTGGTTTCCCATCGACGGCGAGGTACTCATGGTGCGTCATCACCGTGGCCGCTTCCTGAGCGCATATCTACCCAAAGCCAGCACAGACAACGAACGTTCCACCGTGTTGATACGCGCAACCAACGGACAGGAAATAGTGGTGAGGCAGATAGCCGGAGCCGTGGCGCGACGCATAGTCACCTATGCCGAGCCCGGTGACAAAGCAGACATCAATGACCACATGGGATTCATAAAATTCGGGTCGCGCGTCGACATATACCTGCCGTTAGACGCGGAGATCTTCGTGAAAATCGGGGATAAGACCACAGGTGGTGTCACCGAAGTGGCGCGCCTGAGAGAATAATCCCCACTAAAAAATCCAGCCAAAGACCTTGAAACCAATCAAGACATATATCCCCAACACCATCACTTGCCTGAATCTGCTGTCAGGATGCCTGGCAGTAATTTTCGCATTCAACCTCGACACCACGGTAGCCGGCCTGCCGGCTTTGTCGTGGGCATTCATCGCCATAGGAGCGGCAGCGGTTTTCGACTTCTGTGACGGATTGTCGGCACGCCAGCTACATGCCTACTCCCCGATAGGCAAGGAGCTTGACTCGCTGAGCGACCTTGTGAGCTTCGGATTGGCTCCAGCATTTTTGGTGATGAACACGATGATGCGTTCAGGCGCTCCTATATGGCTGTCAATCATAGCTCTTCTGATTGCCGTGATGGGAGCACTCCGACTGGCAAAATTCAATGTCGATACCCGTCAGACCACCTCATTTATCGGTCTGCCGATCCCGGCCAACGCCATATTCTGGATCGGGGCCCTCGCCTGGGCCGAAACCCACGGTTATCCCGGAGACGTGGCCATGATCATAATGATAGTGATCATGTCGCTGCTCATGGTAAGCGAGCTGAAGATGTTCTCCCTGAAATTTGCCAATCTTTCGTTCCGGGAAAACGTGCGCCGCTACACGATACTTCTCGCGGCCGTGCTCTTCATCATCACCGAAGGGGTATCGGGGTTGGCATGGACAATCATCCTTTACATACTCATATCAGTATTGGGCAAGAAAACCGATCCCACCACTGCGGAATAAGCATTTAGGCATTTTTAAGCCTCACACGACCAATAGCGGAAACTATTTCAAGAGCTCGGGAGTTATGTCATAGGGACACAGCAACTTTCCAAGCAATTAAAATCTCCCCACCCACACCCTTTCACAATCCATGTTTACATTCTTTATCTCCATAATAATCGCCTATCTCATCTGGCTTCTTATCAAGCCGTTAGTGATAGCTTACGCACGCAAGAAATACACGCAGAAAATCAACGAGATGTTCGGGCAGGCATTTGGACAGCATCCCGGTTTCGGGCAGCAGGACGAATCAGGCCATCAGCAACGTCAATACAGGCCTTACCCTCCTCACCGCACACCTAAAAAGAAGGTTTTTTCACGCGAGGACGGTGAATATGTTGAATTTGAAGAGATTGACATAAAGATTGATTACTCCGGATATGAAGGACAGAACAGCGCGCACCCGGAGCCACAAGTGTCGGATGCTGATTGGGAAGAGATAAAATAACGCCCCAACATCCGGACCACAGAAAATGATTTGCGCCATATAGAAGATGGTGGCAAATTTCCAGCGACACATAGTAAATCACAGTAAAAAGTGAGGCAAAAGATGACATTTTGCCAAGTCCAAATATGTATTTTTCGGGATTTTTTGTTTAAATTTGCGTCCTATTGAGAGCAAACCAATTAACCTGAAATATACATGAAACGTTACATTCTCAGTGCATTACTTGCCGCAGCAACTATAAGCGGCTCGGCAGTGACACCATTATGGCTCCGCGACGTGAAAATTTCGCCCGACGGCAAGCAGATAGCCTTCACCTACAAAGGGGATATCTACACCGTAGCCGCAACCGGCGGAACAGCAAAACGTCTCACCACCCAGCCATCATACGAATCGATGCCCATCTGGTCGCCCGACGGCAGCCAGATCGCATTCGCAAGCGACCGCGAAGGGGGAAATGACATTTTCATCATGCCTGCATCCGGCGGAGAAGCAATCCGCCTCACCACAAATTCGGCCTCTGAAATCCCGGAAGCATTCAGCCCCGACGGCCAATATGTGGTGTTCTCGGCAGCAATCCAGGACGCTCCATCCAATCTGCTCTTCCCATCAGCCACTTACACAGAATTGTATCGCGTGCCAGTCAAGGGTGGCAAATCAGTGCAGATACTCTCCACTCCGGCAAAGATGCCCAACTATATGCCTGACGGCAAATCGTTCCTCTACCATGACCTGAAGGGACTGGAGGATGAATGGCGCAAGCACCACACATCGTCCATCACCCGCGACATCTGGCTCTATGACGCGAAGACAGGCAAACACACCAACCTCACCCACCGCGAAGGTGAGGACCGCAACCCGGTACTCGCCTCGGACGGCAAGACAGTGTATTTCCTGAGCGAACGCGATGGAGGTTCATTCAATGTCTACTCTTTCAATCTCGACAATCCGTCAAAAGTCACCCCGGTAACCGATTTCAAGACACATCCGGTCCGTTTCCTCTCACAAGGCAACGATCGCACTCTCGCTTTCGGATATGACGGCGAAATCTACACCATGCGTCCCGGCGGCACTCCCGCCAAAGTGGCCATCGACGTGACTCTCGACGACGTAAACCCAACCGATATCCGCCGCTTCTCATCGGGCGCCGACGAAGCGGTTGTATCACCCGACGGCAAACAGGTGGCAATCGTGAGCCACGGCGATGTATTCGTGACATCGGTAGAATACAAAACAACCAAGCAGATTTCGACCACTCCGCAGGCTGAATATGGTGTAGAATGGGGTCGTGACAACCGCACTCTCTACTATGTGAGCGACCGCGACGGCCACGACAATATATACCGCGCCACCATAGGCCGCAAGGAGGATCCCAATTTCCCGAATGCCACCCTCATCGAGGAGGAGGCCCTGCTCCCATCATCCGACGGCGTTGACCGCACACGTCCTGTCATCTCGCCTGACGGCAAGAAAATGGCATTCGTGCAGGATAGAAGAAAAATCGCAGTGATGGACCTCGCGTCAAAAAACGTGAAACTCCTCACCAACGGCGAAACATACACAGCCCGCGACGGAGACATCGACTTCTCATGGTCGCCCGACAGCAAATGGCTCACAGCAACAATAGACGTGCACAAACGTGACCCATATTATGATATCGCAATCATAAACGCCAATACCGGAGAACTCACCAACATCACAAATTCAGGCTATGTCAACCATAGCCCCCGATGGGTGATGGGCGGCGACGCCATCCTATTTGTCAGCGAGCGTTATGGCATGAAGAACCATGCATCATGGGGTTCTACCTATGACGCAATGCTCGTGTTCACCAACCAAGAGGCTTATGACAAATACCGCATGAGCGCCGAGGACTTCGAACTTGCCAAGGAAGTGGAGAAGTCACAAAAGAAGAAGAACGATACCCCCAAAGCTGACAGCAAGAAAGGCAAAAAGGACAAAAAAGATGCCTCCACCGAAAAGAAGGAAGAGAAGAAGGATGTCAACATCCAGCTCGCCGGAATCCAGGACCGCATCGTGCGTCTCACTCCATTCTCATCACGCCTCGGCGCATGCTACATCGATGACAAGGGTGAAAAACTCTATTTCCTCTCGGCATTCGATGGCGGATATGACCTCTGGAAGCTCGATCTCCGCGAAGGTGATGTGTCACTTGCCAACAAACTTGGCGCTTCATATCTGACAATGCAGCCCGACGCCGAGGGTAAAAACCTCTTCCTGCTCGGCGGCCGCATGATGAAGAAGATGAATCTCGCGTCAGGCAAAATGGAAAACATCTCATTCTCAGCAAGCCAGAAAATTGACCCTGCAAAGGAAAGAGAGTACCTCTATGACTACATCCTCACCGAAGAGGCTGCCCGCTTCTACGACAAAAACATGCATGGCGTTGACTGGCAAGGTCTCGGCGAAGCCTATCGTCGCTTCCTCCCACATATCAACAACAATTATGACTTCGCTGAAATGGCAGGCGAACTCCTCGGAGAGCTCAATGTGTCGCACACAGGATGCCGCTACTATCCTGACGGAACTCCTGAAGCAACCTCTACGCTCGGTCTGCTGTATGACATGTCCTATCAGGGCAACGGCCTCAAAGTGGCTGAAATCCTTGAAAACGGTCCGTTTGACCGCGCCACCACCAAACTTGCTCCCGGAGCTGTGATCACAGCCATCAACGGCATGCCTCTTGATGAATCAAGTGATTACACCACAATATTCAACGGCCTTGCCCGCAAAAAGACTCTCGTAAATTTCACCGACCGCAACGGAGGGAAGCATGAAGAGGTGATACTCCCCATCACTTCCGGCGCACAGAACCAGCTGCTCTACAAACGCTGGGTAAAGCGCAACGAACATATCGTGGACTCGCTCTCGGGTGGCCGTCTCGGATATGTACACATCAAGTCAATGAACGACGACAGCTACCGCACGGTATATGCCGACGTGCTTGGCAAATACAATGAACGTGACGGTATAGTGATCGACACCCGCTTTAACGGCGGAGGTCGACTACACGAGGATATCGAAGTGCTCTTCAGCGGACACAAGTACCTCACACAGGAGATCCAGGGCGTGGAAAGCGGTGAAATGCCGTCTCGCCGATGGAACAAGCCGTCGATCATGGTGACCTGCGAAGCAAACTACAGTAATGCCCACGGCACCCCATGGGTATACAAGCATCAGAAACTCGGCAAAGTCGTGGGTATGCCGGTACCGGGCACCATGACTTCCGTAAATTGGGTAACCATGCAGGATCCGTCGCTGGTTTTCGGTATTCCCGTAGTAGGATTCAAGACTGCCGAAGGCAACTATCTTGAGAACTCTCAGCTCGAGCCTGACGTCAAAGTGGCCAATGCGCCTGACCGCATCGTACTCGGTATTGACGACCAGCTCTCAACCGCAGTCAGCACCCTGCTTAACGACATAGATAAGAAATAACACATCTTATCTTAGAAAAACATTATTTTCAGAGTCCCGGCCATAAAATATGGCCGGGACTCCTTTAGTTCATGCGCTTTGACAAGAGCAATTATGCTGATTTTGGAAGATTTAACATATCCATGCGCGATTTCAAGGCAAGATATTTGTATATATATAGAAATTCGTTACCTTTGCGCGAAATTTTCAAAAAACACCGAATATCAAACTAAAAACCTATAAATTATCATGTATTGGACACTTGAACTCGCGTCTAAGTTGGAAGATGCACCATGGCCCGCAACCAAAGAAGAGCTTATAGACTACGCCATGCGCTCAGGCGCACCGATGGAGGTCATCGAAAACCTTCAGGAAATGGAGGATGAAGGAGACACCTACGAATGCATCGAAGACATCTGGCCCGACTATCCCTCCAAAGAAGACTTCTTCTTCAACGAAGAGGAGTACTAAGTCAAGGGTCGGTTTTTAATATCAGGACAACAGTTGGATAAACATCTATAATTCGTTTATCCAACTGTTTTTTGTCCATTGGACATAACTGCTCGGTGATAAAGGCGGCTCTTTCCATGACGGTGGAATTTAAAGCACTCGTCCTAATCATGATAATTTCTGAGTAAAGCTGAGAGATGGCATCCTGAATGAAGTTTTTTAACCTTTAACCTATCTTGCGGACTATTTAGACGCAAAACCTCCATAGCAATTCATTGATTCCCGATATTTAAACCGCTAATTTATTGTCGTTTGGGGAGAATTGTTTATTTTTGCGATATGAGTGACTTTAAAATCAAAATATCCGACATTTTCAGATACATTCTCTTAGGCTGTATTGAGGCGATGCTATGCGCCATAATCATTTTACCGACAATAAACTCAAATGAGCTTAGCTCAACCCAGATAAGCAGCTGGTGGGAGGAACTCAACAAACTGTCATTCGACCCCACCATACTTACCCTTGTGCTGGCTTTGAGCGCGTTCTATATTTTGGGATACATAACCCAATTAATCATACAGCTCTTTTTCAGGGGCAACTATCTGGGAACAGGCATAGGTGAAGTGGCATGTTTTATCAAGGATTATCCTGATTGGTTCACCAATAGCGATAAGTATCCCTACCCAGATTGGATTTACTACTCAAATGCGCCGGACAGAGCCGTGGAGATGTTTCTCGAAATTCTCGACTCCGAACCGGATGGCGATGGCAAACAGAGATTTTCAATAGCCAATCAGTTGTTTCAAGGTCTCTCTTTTGCCTTGCTCATCTTCACTGTGTTCGTCCTGCATTACCCGATTCTTGACAAGATATTCATATCACTGGCCCTAATTCTGATTTTCTCTATCATAGGTAAGTATTCCACACGCAATCCCGGACTTGTGGTCATCAGCAGGGCGCTGGCTTATTTAGTGCCTTTAGCTGCGGGCCTGCTGATCTGCAACGGTGACGAAATAGAGAACTTCGACAATACTGTGTTAGGCATCACGGTCGGCGCCGCGATGTGTATTTCCAACATTGTGGCCACGCGGCTGGCACGTCGACAAATCCGCCGTTTAGACCTTGTAGCCAACAGCGTCGGCGATGATGATGACGACGAGGCTAACAGGAGTATCTTCTCCAAGACATTGCGCAAGATCGGCCTACCCAAAGTTTATGTCCTCACCCGTGTGGACATGACCACGGCTGAATATCTGAGAGAGCAGATAACATCTGTCAGCAATCAGATTTACCCAAACATCAAGCAAATCCTTCTGATTGATTCCCAAAACATGTCTGAATTCCAGATGGATAGAATCAAAGAGATGATCAGGCATTTCCAGGATGAACATGGAATGCAGATTCAATACAGCCGATCAATCGGCACCGGAGCTGCCGCCTTATCATACGAAATCAGACAATTGTTTGTCAACAGTGCCAAAAATCAAGACATTTCGATATGTCTGGACAGCGACGATAGATTTGCCGACAACAAGGTCGTGTCGCGCATCGTGGCAAAAATGACTATGACGCAAAGTAACGTCTGTATCATCGGATTTGAAATATTCGGCGACATAGGCCTAAATTTCGCCAAGAATTACCATAACGACCTGGTAAAGAAAATTTCCAAAAACGTAAACTTATGGATGAAACTGAAGGTTGGCAAACGGCGTTCGGTACTCCCCGAACGAATGTATAGCTTATCGGCTGCCGAGCTTATCGACGCCAATGAGGCTCATCATGTAAGCACCCTGGGGTGGACCAAGTGTTATACAAAAACAATAGCTGCAATCTACCAGGAACAACTTCAGAAACAATCAAGAGATAAAAATCCTGGCCTTGATTTCGTAAAAAACACGAAATATGAGGACTTTCCCGACATCACGGCCCTATTACTCACCAAAAGTAAAATCTGCGCGGTGTCCGACACCTCAATCCTGTTCCGCAAAAGAGGTGGCTCGGCCACAACCAATATGACAAAGAGTAATTATGAGAACATCACATATTTCCTCCTGCTAACGCGGCAGATAGCGGAAAAGATAAACAAAGACAATCAGCCCGACAAGAAGCAGGAGAATACTCCCGACCCAAAAGACAAGAAGGACTTGACTGACAAACCGAAAGAGGCTTCATCAAACTCGCGCCATTCAATAATGCATGTCATCAAACGCACTGCATACAATAATCCACGTCTATTCAGGATGTTACGCAAACGCCGTCTCTCAAAAGACGAAATCAATGAACTATTAAAAGAAATCACCCGCAGGAGGCAAAACCATAATCTCAGAAACAAGCCTAAACTCACAGATGGAGCCGTGGACTTAATTCTTGACCGCTTTATTCCCTATAAATTCGTGCAGTATCTCAACGGTCTTTACAAGAAGACATACGGTTCAGAAGATTCCGAGATCAGTAATTATTCCTGCGACGCCTTCTACACCAATTTTCAGGATGCAGTCTATCCTAATGAGGAGCAGAGACTCCAGGACGGCATCAAAGAAATCCTGAAGGACAATTTGGTATATGGAATTTTTGACGATGTTCCAAAGGGCGTGATGGACCATTGCCGTAAATACGAGTCAGGCGAGCTGTCTGATCTGGATTTTTACGAGATAGCCGAGGGGTATAAAATCAAGCCATCATCACAACCTGAGGGTTGATTCCTGAAAGCTAAAGAAATTCCTCGCTTATCACCCTTGCGAAATGCTCTCGCTCAAGGGCATGGATTTTACGCTCCACATCGGCAGCAGTGTCTGCAGATGACACCGGCACGCTGGCCTGAAACACGATTCTGCCCTCATCACACACCTCGCTAACCAAATGGATAGTGATACCGGACACAGTCTCTCCCGCAGCCACCACAGCCTCATGCACATGTCGGCCATACATCCCCTTTCCGCCATATTTAGGCAGCAAAGAGGGATGTATATTCACTACCTTGTCCTTGTAGCGGTCAAGGATGAATGTTGGCACCATAAGCAGAAAACCGGCAAGCACCACCACGTCGATTGAATATTCGTCAAGCAGTCCGAGCATAGTGCAGGCATCATTAATCTCGGCCCTCGTCATGACATGCACAGGCACGTCAAGCCGCCGTGCACGTTCCACCACACCGGCATCAGGTCTGTTACACACCACAAGCGCCACTTCACCGCCACACTGATTCTCACGCATATAACGGATGATGTTCTCAGCATTCGAGCCGGCCCCCGAAGCGAATATAGCAATCTTTTTCATCGTGCATTTTGTTTTCATTGCGTGAAGTTAGCAAATTTCTCTGAAAACAAAAAATCAGCACTCATGACACAGATCGACACCAAACGAGTCTACACCGATCCTCAGGGAAATGACGGCTACAGAGTGTTTATCGACCGTCTCTGGCCGCGCGGTGAATCAAAAGAAAAATTCCATTACGACTTATGGGCAAAAGAGATAGCCCCATCCGACGCTTTGCGACACTGGTTTCACGAAAACCCCGACGGACGTTGGGAGGAATTCGCCTCACGCTACATGGATGAACTCAACAGTTCCCCACAGGCCCTCGCACTTGCCCAGAGCCTTACAGCCTATCCGCTTGTTACCCTACTGTATGCTTCGCGGGACACCATCCATAATAATGCGGTAGTGCTCGCCCGATATCTCGACGAGCACATCAACGCCACACAGCCGAAAAACACATAGTAGATTATTTTTAAAAATTAACATAAATTCATCCTTTAATATTTGGCAAATCCAAATTAATAGTTTAACTTTGCAATGGATTTAAAATTGTAATCATTACAACTTTATAATAAAGAGAAAGTAACGACCGATGAAAACTTACCATTATTCCACTCAGGAAATCGTTGACACCCTCTCGGGCCACGGAGTCAAACCGTCGGCGCAGAGACTTGCCATCCTCCGTTTCCTTATGGAAAACAGGATTCATCCCACAGTCGACGAAATCTACCAGGCACTTTTGGCTGAGCACCCTACTCTGTCACGCACCACCGTCTATAACACCCTGAAGCTTTTCACTGCTGCAGGAATCATCCGCTGCATAGACCTCGGCGGAACTGGCGGAGCGAGATGGGACTATTCACAGCATGACCACGCACATTTCCTCTGCACATCATGCGGCAAGATAACCGACATCGAATTGTCGGAGGGAAACCCGGTCATGTCGCTCCCCTCTGCCGACTACCACATTCTCGGCATGGAAATAAATCTCAAGGGGCTCTGCCCGGCTTGTCACTCAGCCCAGGCCCCGCACCAGGCATAAGAAATTAAAACATATTTTCGTATAATTATCACTTAATCAATTCTCAATTATGAAAAAGAAATTCATCTGCACCGTATGCGGTTATGTACACGAAGGCGATCACGCACCTGAAAAATGCCCTCTCTGCGGCGCACCCGCAAGCAAGTTCAAAGAACTCACCGAAGGTGAAGCCCTCGAATTTGTAACCGAGCACGAAATCGGCGTTGCCAAAGGCTGCGACGAGGAGATGATCAACGACCTCACAGCTCACTTCAACGGCGAATGCAGCGAAGTAGGCATGTATCTTGCAATGTCACGTCAGGCCGACCGCGAAGGCTACCCTGAAATCGCAGAAGCATTCAAGCGTTACGCTTTCGAAGAAGCAGAACACGCTTCTAAGTTCGCTGAACTTCTCGGCGAATGCGTATGGGACACCAAGACCAACCTCGAAAAGCGCATGGCTGCCGAAGCTGGAGCAAATGCCGACAAGATGCGCATCGCTCGTCGTGCCAAGGAACTCAACCTTGACGCCATCCACGACACCGTTCATGAAATGGCTAAGGACGAAGCTCGTCACGGTCAGGGCTTCCAGGGTCTCTACAACCGTTACTTCAAGAAGTAATCGCATCTCCCTGTAGACAGATAATCACATAATAAGTGGCTGATGGATATTTAAGTCCGTCAGCCACTTTTTTTACATCTTCATTTTGTATTCTTTCGGGAAATACACTAATTTTGTAAATCAGGAGTCATAAATCCCACAACACCAATGAATATTCTAAACACCTTTCTCCTTCTTGCCGGCATAGCGTCCGCACCAACAGCTGTTTCAGACATGGATACAAATGTGCAGGAAACCTCTTTCATTCCGGCAAACCATCCCGATATCCTATATATGGGACGCATACATTGGGGCGATTCACTCTCGCCGGAGTTTACCTATCCCGGCACCACCGCCATGCTCAACTTCGACAGCGACGCCCTCTGGATGCATGCGGCTCCCGGCAGCGGACAATTCATGGTGGAGATTGACGATCTCACTCCCTTCAAAATCAACTTTACCCCCGGAGACTCGATTATCCGGCTGGCCAACGCACTCGGCGAAGGTCCTCACACCGCCCGAATCACCTATGCTATCGAAGGCTATGACCACCACCCTGCCTTCCGAGGCTTCTCAGTCCTTGCCGGCGACAGTTTACTCGCCGCTCCACAGCGTCCAGACCTCAAAATAGAATTCATTGGCAACTCCATCACCTGTGGTTACGGAACAGAAGCCACCGATCCAGAAACACATTTCAGCTATGAGACAGAAAACCACTGTCTCAGCTACGCCCATCTCACAGGCAGGGCTTTGAATGCCGACGTGAACGTTGTGTCGCGTTCAGGCATAGGGATGTACCGCAACTACAACGGACCGCGTGAAGGAAGCGACGACACACTCCCCGACGAGTATGGCCGCACCATGCTCTACGTGCCCGACCACACTTGGGATTTCTCACGTTTCCAACCCGACATCGTGTGCATCAACCTCGGCACCAATGACACGTCGGTTGACAACTATGACATCACCCTCTACGAGAGCCGTTACCGGACATTCCTCTCCCATCTCCGTGACGTATATCCCGATGCAAAAATAGTGCTTCTCACAGGCTCAATGATGCGTGGCAAACCGCTTGATGATGTCAAAGGTGCACTTGACCGCATAGCAGCTGACAATGAAAACGTCTACCGGTTCGACATGTCGCCACAGACAGGCGAGCTGGGATATGGAGCCGACTATCACCCCTCAAAGTTACAGTCCGAGAAAATGGCCAGGGAACTCACCGGCTTTCTCAAAGGATTAATCCAGTAAAATAAAACCAATCCATAAATTCTACAACTTGGAAGAATTTCAGAAGCTCCTTAAGGAGCGCATATTAGTGCTTGACGGTGCCATGGGCACAATGATTCAGAGCTACAGGCTCACTGAAAAGGATTTTCGCGGAGATTTGTTCAGCCATTGGTCATCCGACCTGCGCGGCAACAATGACCTGCTCAACCTCACCCGGCCGGATGTGATAGCCGAAATCGCCCGAAAATATCTGAATGCCGGGGCCGACATCATCACCACCAACACCTTCAACGGCAATGCCATCTCTATGGAGGATTACGGCATGGAGAATATGGTGGCTGAAATAAACCGAGCCGGGGCGAAAATAGCCCGGAGCGAGGCTGACTCATTTATGCAACTCCACCCTGACCGCAAAATATGGGTGGCCGGTTCGATGGGACCCACCAACAAGACCGCATCAATGAGCCCTGATGTCAACGATCCGGGATTCAGGGCAGTCACCTACGATGACCTCTTCACCGCTTATGCCACACAGATACGCGCCTTGATGGAAGGTGGTGTTGACCTCCTCCTCTTTGAGACCATCTTTGATTCATTGAATCTCAAAGCCGGTCTTGATGCTGCCATGTCAGTCATGGAGCAAGAGAATGTGAAAATCCCTTTGATGCTCTCGCTCACCCTCTCCGGACACAGCGGTCGCACATTTTCCGGACAGACACTCAAAGCTTTTCTTGCTTCCGTGGAGCACGCGCCCATCACGACTATAGGCCTCAACTGCTCGTTCGGGGCTGAGGACATGAAGGTCTATCTTGCGGAACTTGCCAAAGCCGCACCCTATCCCATCAGTTGCCATCCCAATGCAGGACTCCCTAACGCCATGGGTGAATATGATGAGACACCCGAAAAGATGGCACGCCACATAGCCGATTTTGTCGAAGAAGGCCTCGTGAACATCGTCGGAGGTTGTTGCGGCACCACACCTGACCACATAGCCCGTTACCCCGACATAGTGAGAGGGAAACGACCGCACAGGCCGACGCAATCTCACGCCGGTCTTTGGCTTTCAGGACTTGAACTTGTGGAAGTGAAACCCGAGAACAGGTTTATCAACGTTGGTGAGCGCTGCAATGTGGCAGGTTCACGTAAATTCCTCAGGCTTATCAAAGAGAAAAACTATGACGAGGCCCTGGCGATAGCGCGTAAACAAGTGGAGGATGGCGCAGGAATCATCGACATCAACATGGACGACGGAATGCTTGACGCGGTGGAAGAGGTGACCACATTCCTCAACCTCATGGCCGCCGAGCCTGACATAGCATGTGTCCCGGTCATGATCGACTCCTCGAAATGGGAGGTAATCGAAGCCGGGCTTAAGTGTGTGCAGGGCAAATCCATTGTCAACTCGATATCCCTCAAGGAAGGTGAAGAGAAATTTCTCGAACATGCGCGGCGCATACGTCGCCTCGGAGCCGCAACTGTAGTGATGGCTTTTGACGAGGAAGGGCAAGCCGACACTTTTGAACGGAAGACCGCAATATGCGGACGAGCTTACAGACTGCTCACCGAAAAAGCCGGATTCGACCCGGAGAACATTATATTTGACCCCAACATCCTCGCCATAGCCACAGGCATCGAGGAGCACAACCGCTACGGCCTCGACTTCATCCGTGCCGTGAAGTGGATAAAAACCAACCTGCCGGGCGCAAAGGTAAGCGGCGGAGTAAGCAATCTTTCATTCTCATTCCGTGGCAACAACTATCTGCGTGAAGCCATGCATTCAGTGTTTCTCTATCACGCGATAAGCTCCGGTATGGATATGGCCATACTCAATCCCGCCACCTCGGTAACCTACGAAGAGATTGATCCCTCGCTCCGTTCACTCATTGAAGATGTCATCCTCTATCGCCGCCCTGAAGCTGCCGAAGAGCTCATCGCCTATGCCCAGCATGAAGCCGAAAAAAAATCGGCCGGCACCGACCAAAACCATGACGGACATGTCAAGACAGAGAGCTGGCGCACACTGCCGGTCGACGATAGGTTGACACATGCTTTGGTCAAAGGCATAGCCGACCATCTGGACGAGGATATCGCCGAAGCCTTGGCCATCTATTCTGACCCGGTGAGCATAATCGACGGCCCTCTCATGAAAGGCATGAACAAGGTTGGCACCCTCTTCGGCGAAGGCAAGATGTTTCTTCCTCAGGTGGTTAAGACAGCCCGTACCATGAAAAAGGCAGTGACCATCCTCCAACCCCACATCGAAGCAAAAAGAGCATCGGCATCGGCGAAGAAAGCCGGCAAGGTCGTGTTTGCCACAGTCAAGGGGGATGTGCATGACATTGGTAAAAACATTGTGTCGATTGTCCTTGCATGCAACAATTATGAAGTTATCGACCTCGGAGTCATGGTACCGGCCGAAGAGATAGTCCGCACAGCCATCCGCGAGAAACCGGACCTCGTGTGTCTCTCAGGGCTTATCACACCGTCGCTCGACGAGATGGTGCATGTGACAGACGAAATGGAACGCGCCGGACTCGACATTCCCATCATGGTAGGTGGAGCCACAACTTCGCGCCTGCACACAGCCATCAAGATTGCGCCCCATTACTCATCGCCTGTCATACATGTGCCCGACGCATCACAAAACCCGCTGATAGCAGCCAGACTTCTGAATTCCGACACTCGTGACGAATTCATAAAACGGCTCAATGAGGAGTACACCGCCCTGCGCGCACGTGAATCGGGGCGTACACACACATTCATACCGCTCGAAGAAGCCAGGCGGCATGCCATGCCACTGCCCGACGGATACTGCGGGGCAACTGCCCCTTCATTCATCGGACGCCGCCTTATCAACATCTCGGTTTCCGACGTCGTCCCCTACATAAACTGGAGGGCCTTTTTCACCGCATGGAAACTGTCGGGAGAATATGCCTCACTCAGTCATCTTCATGACTGTCCGTCATGCCGGAGAACATGGATAGACTCCTTCCAGGCCTCCGAACAGCCCAAGGCACAACAAGCACTTGAACTGTATGATGATGCCCTGTCAATGTTATCCGGACTGACCGCAGCCGATAATAATACGCATCACCTCGTAAAGGCAGCCGTCACATTTGTCAAAGCGTCAAAAGATGGTGATAATCTGATAATAGGCGATGTCACCATACCGACCCTACGGCAGCAGTCGGCCAATGCTGACGGCATTTGCAAATCGCTTGTTGACTTTGTATCACCCACCGGCGATTATCTCGGAGCTTTCGTCATCACTGTCGATGCCGAGGATAGAATCAGCGCTTTCGAAAGAGAAGGTGACTCTTACCGTGCCCTTCTCTTACAGACATTGACTCACCGCCTCACAGAAGCCGCCTCAGAATATCTCCATGCCATCGTGCGTCGTGACCTCTGGGGATACTCTCCCGACGAGAATCTCTCGGTGGAGGAAATGTATCAGGCCCGCTATCAAGGAATACGACCGGCCGTAGGCTATCCGTCACTTCCCGACCAGAAAATCAACCATACTCTCGACCGGCTGTTAGGAATGTCGGAACTCGGCGTGACTCTAACCGAGAATGGGGCCATGCATCCGTCATCAACCGTCAGCGGCCTATACTTCGCGGCACCGCATGCACGCTATTTCATGATTGGCGAGATTGACGACGAGCAACTATCCGACTATGCCGTCCGTCGTGGAATCAGCGTGGATGAGGCCAGAGTCCTGCTGAACAGAAACACCTCCAGGATATAATAAATTGCAAAAGCTATGTTGGTAAAAACTTACGGCGCAGCCGTGCAAGGCATCGACGCCATCGTCGTGACCATAGAAACAGTGTCGGAACCCGGCGTATCGTTTTCACTCGTCGGAATGGCCGACACTGCGGTTAAAGAGAGCTATCAGCGCGTTCTGTCGGCAATGACCCAATCCGGTTTTTCCTGGCCTCGGCGACGCACCATCATCAACCTCTCCCCGGCCGATGTCCGCAAAGAGGGAGCCGCCTATGACCTCCCTATCGCCGTAAGCATACTTGCCGCAAGCGGACAAATCACATGTAGCCAGCCTTTGGAAGGGTACATGATAATGGGCGAACTGTCGCTCGACGGTTCTATACTCCCCATACGCGGAGCACTACCCATGGCCATACGCGCCCGGGAACTTGGCTTCAAAGGCATGATTGTCCCGAAAGCCAACGTCTCGGAGGCAGCAGTGGTCAACAACCTCGATGTCTACGGTGTGGAGTCATTGCGCGAAGTGGTTGAATTCCTCACCGGAAAAACCAGTCTCGACCCCACTGTCATCAACACCAGGGAGGAATTCTCGCGGGCCGCTGAGATTTTCGATTGTGACTTTTCAGAAGTTAAAGGACAGGAGCCTGTGAAACGAGCCTTTGAAGTGGCATGTGCAGGTGGGCATAACATTCTCCTCGTCGGCCCTCCCGGAGCCGGTAAATCAATGATGGCCAAACGTATCCCCACCATACTACCGCCTCTCACACTGGCCGAAGCACTCGAAACGACAAAAATCCACTCCGTGGCCGGAAAACTCAAACGAGGTTCACGTCTCATGACATGCCGGCCATTCCGTTCACCACACCACACCATTTCGCCTGTAGCGCTCGTGGGCGGTGGCACCAATCCGGTGCCTGGAGAAATCTCCCTGGCTCATAACGGAGTCCTCTTCCTCGATGAATTTCCTGAATTCTCACGTCAGGTACTTGAAGTGATGCGTCAGCCGCTCGAGGACCGGCACATCAACATCTCACGTGCCAAATATGCTATAGATTACCCTGCCGGATTCATGCTCGTGGCCAGCATGAACCCTTGTCCATGCGGTTACTACAACCATCCCACAAAGGAATGCATCTGCCCTCCCGGGGCTGTAAGAAAATACCTCAACCGCATCAGCGGACCGCTGCTTGACCGTATAGACCTGCAGGTTGAAATCTACCCTGTGCCTTTCGACGAGCTCTCGTCAGCACGTCCGGGCGAAAAGAGCGACGACATCAAACGCCGCGTGGTGAAAGCCCGCGAAATCCAGGCCGCACGGTTTGCCGCCGAGCGCAATGTTCATTGCAACGCGCAGATGAATTCACGCCTTCTATCCACTTACGCCTCTGTCGACACCGAGGGGCTTGAGATGTTACGCGAAGCCATGAACCGTCTCGACATGAGCGCCCGAGCCTATGACCGCATCCTCAAAGTGGCCCGCACCATAGCCGACCTTGAAAACGGCCTTAACCCAAATCTTACGCCCACAGAAGCCGCAGCGCTTCCCATCAGGCTCCATCATCTCCGCGAGGCTCTCTCCTACCGTAGCCTCGACCGTGGAAACTGGGGGCAGACGGTAGCGAAACTGCCATTTGAAAAATAAGCATCCTCAAAAACAGTGATGATAAACCACTCTGAATAAATTTACATGTACAAAGCTGACACAGACAAGCGTATCCCGCCAATGAAAGGCTGGCTGGCATTATCGCCGGTGATGGTGTTCCTGCTCCTATATGTGGCAGTCTCGGTCATCATCGACGACTTCTATAAAATGCCTATAGCCGTAGCCCTTACGGTGGCCTCGATGTGGGCCGTCACAATATATCGCGGCAGGCCGTTGATCGACAGGATAGAGGTGTTCTCACGCGCTGCAGGACACTTCAACATACTCTACATGATATGGGTGTTCATCCTTGCCGGAGCCTTTGCCACTCTGGCACGCGAAATCGGAGCGATAGACGCCACAGTTAATTTTGCACTTCAGATTTTTCCTCCCGAATGGGTTGTGCCAACACTTTTCTTTGCGGCATGCTTCATATCAATCTCTATAGGCACATCGGTAGGTACTGTGGTGGCACTCACTCCGTTGGCCGTACAGATGGCCGAAATGGCTGCCGCACCGGTGCCGTTCTATGTGGCAGTGGTGCTCGGCGGAGCTTTTTTCGGCGATAATCTTTCATTCATTTCCGACACCACTATCGCAGCCACACGTTCGCAGGGATGTAACATGAATGACAAGTTCCGCGCCAATTTATGGATAGCTCTTCCAGCTGCCATCGTCACTCTAATCGGCTACATAATCATGAGCCATGACGCGCCCGACGCCATAATGACCGCCGATTCTGATCCGTGGCTTATCCTCCCCTACATCATAGTGATAGTCACAGCTGTGGCAGGAATAAATGTCACCATCGTGCTCTCGCTCGGCATCCTGAGCGCATTGATTCTTGGTGTCACAAGAGGGTTGCTGCTCATTGACCTTGCAGGATTCATGGGCGCCGGCATCGACTCCATGGGCAACCTGATAATCATCACTCTCCTTGCCGCAGGCATGCTCGGTCTGATCAAAGCCGCAGGCGGTATCCAGTTTCTTCTCCAAGGGTTGACAGCCCACATATCAGGCAAACGTGGGGCCCAGGCCATACTGGCCATACTTGTCAGCCTCGTCAACCTCTGCACAGCCAACAACACAGTGGCCATCATCACGGTTGGTGGCATATCGCGTGAAATCTCCGAGCGATACGGCATCGACCCACGCAAATCAGCCTCCCTGCTTGACTCTGCGTCATGTGTGGTGCAATGCCTCATACCCTACGGCGCACAGACCCTGTTGGCCACCTCACTCGCAGGTATATCCCCGGCCTCGCCTTTCCCCTATCTCTACTATCCCTGGGCACTGGCCGTCATGATAATCCTCTCCATTATCTTCCTCTTCCCCCGACGCCTTAATTAACACATCTTCAAAAATCTATCCACCAGATGTCACGCAATCTGCTCAGCCGTTATATATGGATTATCGACACCATCCGACGCTATGGCGCGATAACACGCGAAAAACTGAACGAACTTTGGATAGCCTCACCCTACTCCGAGGGTAATCCACTCCCCCGCCGTACATTCTACAATTACCGGACGGCGATTGAGGAACTTTTCAACATCAACATCGAGTGCAACAGCGCCACCTACGAATATTACATCGACTCGAGTGACTCGCACAATGAAAGCGTCACTGACTGGCTGCTCAACTCGGCCGCGATGAGCAACGTGCTTGCCAACGTGTCGGACGTATCTGACCGCATCTTCCTCGAGGATGTTCCCTCGGCGCGACTCTACCTTTCGCAGGTCATATCGGCTCTGCGCGAAAGCCATACGCTCCGTTTCACCTACCGTCCATACACTCGCTTGAACCCATCACGCGACGTCATTATCGAGCCATATTTCCTCAAAATATTCCGCCAACGTTGGTATGTCACTGGACGCAATGTCCGCGACGATGCCATCAAGACTTATGCGCTTGACCGCATGGAGGATGTGATCATTGAGGACGAGTCGTTCGAGATGGCTCCCGACTTCAATGCCGACAGCTATGTCCGCGACACATTCGGCATTGTCTTTTCGCAAGGCGAACCCAAGGAGGTAGTGATACGTGCCGATGCGCGTCAAGCCAAATACTTCAGGGCTCTCCCGCTCCATCATTCACAGCACGAGGTCATCCATGACGAGTATTCACTCTTCTACTACCGACTGCGCCTCACACCTGATTTCCTCCAGGAGCTTCTGTCACACGGTCCCTCCATCCAGGTGGTAAATCCCCCTGAGCTCCGCGCCATGATGGTCACCTCGCTCCAGGAAACACTTGAAAAATACAAGTCCAATCCAAGCTGATGACACACGAAGATTAAGCAATAATTAACCTCTTCTTTTTGGGGGTTGGCGGAAAATAAATTAAATTTGCACTTTGGTAGATTCCGCTTAAGAAAACGAGTCATTGCCTTAAGCGGCTAAAGAATCAATTTATTAACCATTACCGCCATGACTATCAACGAAATACAGGACGATATTATTGCTGAATTCTCCGAAGTGGACGATTGGATGGACCGCTATGGAATGATTATCGACCTCGGCAATAATCTCCCGGAAATAAAAGAAGAATATAAAACGCCCGAACATCTCATCGAAGGGTGCCAAAGCCGTGTTTGGCTCAACGCCGAACTCACCCCTGAAGGGACAATCCATTACACAGCCGATTCGGACGCCATAATTGTAAAAGGCATCATATCACTGCTCATCCAGGTGCTTGATAATCAGACTCCCGACGATATCCTTAAATCTGACCTCCATTTCATTGATGCCATCGGACTTTCAGAACACCTCTCGCCCACTCGTTCCAACGGACTCCTCGCTATGGTGAAGCAGATGCGTCTGTACGCACTTGCTTTCCAGGCTCAGCAAAAACAGGCGTAAAAGGGTTTCCCTCCGACACGCCTTCCCTCGCCTCCTCAGCCCTCCTTCCCAAACCAATCGAAACCATCACATCTCTCAGCATCATAATGCACATCCGAAACTTATTTCCGGGCCTGATGACATGTATAGCTCTATACTCTCAAGCAGCAGTGCTCTCTGTCGCACCCGGGGAACTCGGCAATACAGTAACCATCTCACCCTCTGAGACAACACTCACTCTGCAGGGCGAGATAAACGCGTCCGACCTCCACTACATAGCCACCAACCTCAAGTCGCTCCACACACTCGACCTATCCAAGGCGGAAATCGGCGAACATAACGGAGCGAGGCTCGCGGCAAACATACACTACCATCCCGCTCAGACACTCCCGGCTTACGCTCTTTCTGGCTTGTCGGTTACGAACCTCATCCTCCCCGCCACCATCACAGCCATCGGCGACGGAGCCCTCATGAGCGCATCCATAACCTCGATTACCATACCGGCCTCGGTACACACCATCGGCAAAGGTGCATTTGCCGATTGCCGGTCACTCGCATCAGTAACCGTCCCGGCAACTGTGACATCTGTAGGATCACACATATTCGACGGATGCACTGCGTTGAAAGATGTAACCTGGTCAGCCGACCACATTCCGGCCTCGGCATTTGCTGAATGCAGCAATTTATCCAATGTCACACTTGGCGAAAACGTCAATGAAATAGGCGACTATGCCTTTGCCGGATGCACTTCCCTCTCCACGCTTGTATTCCCCTCCAGGCTCACGTCAATCGGAAGCCATGCTTTCACCAAAAGCGGCCTCACACGCGTGGATCTGACATCATCCGACGCGCTTGACACACTCGGATCCTATGCATTCGCATTATGCCCATCCCTGAGTTCAGTATCGCTTCCTGACAAGCTCAAGACCATAGGGGAAGGTGCATTTTTCGACGATACCTACCTAACCGACCTGAGCCTTGCCGCCTCACTCACATCACTCCCGGATGTAGCTCTGAAGGGCGCAACCTCCATCACCGACGCGACAGGCCTGCTTCCGGAAGGGATATCCACAATAGGCACCCTCGCCATGGCAGGTATGGACAACGCACAGGCCATCAGCCTTCCCTCAAGCCTTACCCATATCGGTGACAACGCATTTGAAGGATGGTATTCGCTTTCAAGCGTGGATGCCGGCGCACTCCAGGAAATCCCCACTCTCGGAAAAGATGTGTGGTTCGGAGTCAGCCAGCAGGACGCCACGCTCCTCGTAGCCGAAGGGATGGAGAAACAGTATGCGGCTACTCCCCAATGGAAAGAGTTCCGCATAGGACGTTCGGCCATACTTGATGTAATCACCGACGGATCGATTGCAGGCTCGCCACACATCACAGTGACTACCATCGACAATAATCTTCATGTAACGTCCACCGCCCCTATGGCTTCGGCGAGATTATATGATCTCGAAGGCAATCTACTTGCCGTCAACCGTGATATAAACGCCGTTGAGACTGACATCGACATGGCATATCGCCATGCTACAATATTCATTCTGCATGTCACGCTTTGCGACGGCAATTCGGCGGCTGTCAAACTTGCCATGACACATTAATATCCACTTTTTCACCGCATAACCATACTGTTTTCTCACAATTATCGTTTACCCATGGGAAAAAACAAGTTAAAGAAATTCGCTGAGATGGAGACCCTGTCATGTGTCCATCAATATCCATTCGCCACACTTAAAGAACTGGGTGGATGCCCTTTAAGAGGCCATTGGGGAGAAAAAGTGTTCGGCAACGACAATCCAATAGTGCTCGAACTCGGTTGTGGCAAAGGTGAGTATGCCGTAGGAATGGGCCGACTCTATCCCGACAAAAATTTCATAGGCATCGACATAAAGGGAGCCCGTATGTGGACAGGCGCTAAAGAAGCTGAAACAGAGGGTCTGAATAATGTGGCTTTTCTGCGTACATCCATACATCTCCTGCCATCGTTCTTCGCACCCGGGGAAATAGCTGAAATATGGATAACTTTCCCTGATCCACAGATGAAGAAGGTCAACAAGCGCCTCACCGGGACCCACTTCATGTCAATATATTCGGAGGTACTGCGGCCTGACGGAATGATTCATCTCAAGACTGACAGCCCATTTCTCTATGCCTACACCTCGGAGATGTTGCGACACAACGGATTAAGTCCGGAAATGGCAACTGACGACCTCTATGCGTCAGAGCTCAATGCGGTGGTCCCCCCCATCAAGACATTTTATGAACAGCAATGGCTGTCACGCGGCCTTACCAGCAAATATATAGCCTGGAAACTCCCTGGCGGAATAGCCTCCTCGCTATCCGAGCCGGAAGTAGACATAGAGCCTGATACATACCGTTCATTCGGCCGTGGCACCCTCCAAGGATTCTAAATGACAGCTCCAAGTTGAACCAACCACCAATTCCGGTTGTTAGACATTTATCCTCACTCCAACCATTTTCAATCTATTTTTAAGCTATTTAGTATATTTTTCAACTATTTAGGATTAGCACCATGCAACTTTATCCCGCACTCATCACTGATGCGCTCCAGACAGTCCGCTATCCGGGCAATGGAAAAAACCTCGTAGAAGCGCAGATGGTGGAAGACGATATCCGCATCGATGGAGACTCAGTAAGTTTTTCCCTCATATTTGACAAGCCCACCGATCCTTTTATCAAATCGATGGTCAAAGCAGCAGAGACAGCCATCCACACATATATTTCTCCTGATGTAAAAGTGACAGTGAATGTCGCTTCACGCCAACCAGCCGCACCCAAAAGCACGGCAATCCTCCCGGGCGTGAAAAACATCGTAGGTGTGGCCTCGGGCAAAGGTGGTGTCGGCAAATCGACCGTAGCCGCCAACCTCGCGGTAGCCTTGGCTCGTGAGGGATACAAGGTGGGTCTGCTCGACGCCGACATATTCGGTCCGTCAGTACCCAAGATGTTCGGTATTGAGGATGAACAGCTCTATATCCACGAGGTGGATGGTCGTCAGCTCATACTGCCGGTGGAACGCTACGGTGTGAAACTCCTCTCCATCGGATTTGTGGTTGACCGCGACAAAGCAGTGTTATGGCGCGGCAGCATGGCCTCCAATGCACTTAAACAGCTCATCACCGATGCTGACTGGGGAGAACTGGACTACTTTCTCATTGATATGCCTCCGGGCACAAGCGACATACACCTTACCCTGGTGCAGACTCTCGGCCTAACCGGAGTAGTAATCGTGACCACACCTCAGGAGGTGGCTCTTGCAGATGCCCGAAAGGGAATAGCAATGTTCATGGAGGACAAAGTGAATGTACCTATACTTGGCTTGGTGGAGAACATGGCATACTTCACCCCGGCCGAACATCCCGACGAACGTTACTACATCTTCGGCAAGGAAGGCGGCCTGAAACTCGCCGACAAACTCGGCATCAATATCCTGGCTCAGATACCGCTGGTGGCATCCATTGCCGACAGCGGAGACAACGGAGCCCCGATTGCGCTCACCGATTCCATTACAGGACACGCATTCGCGCATTTGGCACATGAAGTGGTTGATGCTGTCAACCGCCGTAACAACGACCTGCCTCCAACCGAGAAAGTACATCTCAACCATTAGTCCAATAGTCATAACCGGATATAACATGAAAAAATTCATTGCCATCCTAAGTATAGTGGCAGGGATGTCGGGCTGCATGGCTACCTATGCCGAGATACCCCAAAACTACTATACACGCCTTAACGGCAAATCGGGAGCTGAGCTTAAGCAGGCCGCTTTTGAGATTATCAATCCGCATAATCTCATCTCTTCCTACCAAAACCTCCCTCAGTACTTCCAGAAGACAGACGTCTACCCGATGTCGCGCGAATGGTGGGACATGTATTCCAACGTCCAGCGCTACATACCGAGTTTCTCAGGCCTTAACCGTGAACACTCTCTGCCCAAGAGCTGGTGGGGCGGCTCCACCGATGTGCCGGCCTATATTGACCTTAACCACCTTTACCCCGCGGACGGCCCGGCCAACCAGGCCAAGAGCAACTATCCCCTCGGCGAGGTGTCACGCACATCAAATATCAAATTCCAGAACGGCGTGAGCACGGTGGGATATCCGGTGTCAGGACAAGGCGGCGGAGCACAATATGTCTACGAACCGGCCGACGAATATAAAGGTGACTTCGCGCGCACCTACTTCTATATGGCAACCTGCTATCAGAACCTCACATGGAAATACACATGGATGCTTCAGCAGAACGACTATCCCACCCTTTCCACATGGGCTGTGAACCTGCTTTTAAAGTGGCACCGTGAAGACCCAGTGAGCCAGAAGGAAACCGACCGCAACGATGTGGTGTACGGTTTCCAGAACAATCGTAACCCTTTCATCGACTTCCCCGATCTCGCGGAGTACATCTGGGGCAACAAGGTGGGCGAGACATTCAACATAGGTAATCTGCCCTCACCGGGTAAAGATCCGGTGCTCATCACACCTACCCCCGACATCACTTTGGATTTCGGCCAGGTGGCCACCGGTAATCCCATCACAGCGCTTCTTTATTTCAAAGGCGAAAACCTCACCAAATCTCTCTCGCTCCTGATCGACCGTAATTACTCAGAGTCAAGCGGCATGTTCACTATACCTGGACGTACCATCACAGCCCAGAATGTGAACAATGGTTACTATCTCCAGGTCACCTACACACCGACATCTTTAGGGGAGCACTCAGGACGCATCCTTATTTACGACGGCGGCCTTGAGGGAACAGGCACATACGCTTATCTGCGCGGCGAATGCCTTGAAGTGCCTACACTCTCCACGCTCACAGCTTATCCGGCATCCGACATCACGTCTGACACCTACACCGCCACATGGTCAGAGGCTCCCGAGGTGATTGACTATTACGTTGTGACACGCACTCGCTACATCGGTGGCAATCAGCAAGTCGAGGAGATAGAATGTGACGAGAACCTGCTCGAAGTATCTGACTTCGACAGCAGCGACAGCGAGTCATACATGGTGCAAAGCAGCCGTCTCGGTTACCGTTCAGACCCCTCAAATGTTGTCTTCGTATCACACTCTGGCATCAATGACATCCGCGACAACCAGCCTCTCACGGCTGCCTCCTATCCCGGTATAATCCGTCTGTCGTGCAGCAGCGATCACACCAACGGACGAGTATATGACGCGTCAGGACGCCTTGTAATGCTCATCACAACCATTACCGACGGATTAGAGCTGACACTCCCTGCAGGCACATATCTGCTCACCACAGCGGAGCATCCGTCACCAATCAAACTCATAGCACGCTAAGCCATTCGCATAAGCCGAATTCGGTATAACTGAACAGCACCCCAAGAGTTTATTTTTAACTTTTGGGGTGCTGCTTATAGCAAGCTTTTCATCGAACCTACTTACAAAGGCAAAATCATTTCGAACTGTTTTCCTGCAGGTTGCAAATTACTATTGTTCATAAAAGCCTTCATCGGCTGACATGAAGGGACCACATTCAACACCTTGATAATATCCGAGTGTGTTCGTTTCAACATCTCTGCCAACAAGCGTGAAGCTATTTTTTGTCTTCGGAACGGCCTATTTACCGCTATTTGGCTTAAATCTCCAGTAAGCGGATCGAAGACACAATAACCGGCAAGTTCATCTGCAGCAAATGCCCCTAAACAAACCAGATCAGCCCCGGCCCTTACGATAGAATCCAAACTGTTCTGCCAGGATGGACAAAAATCGGAAAAGCCAGATGCATGTGTGATACTTGCCACTTCAACAGGAGATACCTCAATCGGTAAATCCAGTTCATTTGATTTTACACAGTTTATATCGTTTCTCTTCTGACGGAAGCAATCGAATTCACGTGTTATCGTAAAGCCCAATTTTTGGTATACGGAGATTGCTTTTGCGTTGTTTTGCAGAACTTCCAGAAGATATTGCTCAATGCCGGCTTCCTTCAGATAGGGGATTGAATACTCGAAAATTTCTTTGGCAATACCTTTTCCGCGATATTCTTTCGCAGTTCCCGTTCCAGTATCGTAAGCTGTGTAAAGGCCGTTGAATGTACCTGTTCCATTGAAAGTAAATGCCACTATCTCATCAGCATCAAATGCGGCAAATGAGAGCTCAGGATCGTATCCTCGTCTTTTTAGCATTGACCGGACTTCATCTTTTTCAAAGTGTATTTCATAATCAAGAAACGCCTTTTCAAAACCGCGGAACAGTGTATCGAAGTCGGTATGCGCCAAATTTCTTATTTCCATTTTATCATGACTGATTCAACCCACACAAGTATATTTTTATCATAATGCAAAGATAATAAAATTATCATTGTTTTCATAAGCGGAACATCGCTTATACCGCGTTGATTTGTGCGTTCTCCACAGTGGCTTTCGTCCTATCCGTCACATAGAAAAAACAAGGAGTGACGAATGCTTTATCAGCTAATTCGCCACTCTTTGTTAAGTTTTCAAATCCGTTATAGACTTATTTCTTATGGTGCAGTATTTACTTCACACCTTTAGAGAGGAATTCGATAAACTGGGATTTTTCCATATATCCTACAGCCGAATTCACAGAACCGTCGGGAAGAATCATAGTGACCTGCGGAATTGACTGCACCTCAAACTGCTGGGCAGTGGTAGGACAATCATCAACATCCACAGAAATGAAAATGGCCTTACCTTGATATTCCTGTGCTACCTCGTGGAATATAGGGGCGAACCTACGGCAGGGACCACACCATGTCGCGTTGAAATCGATGACCTTCGGGAGAGTCTTGTCAGGAGTAATTTCGCCATCGGTAGCGATAATTACAGCACTTTCGGCAGTCTGCTGCCCTGCAGTGGCTTCCTGCTTGGGAGTCGGATCAGAAGTCGGAGTAGCATTGTTGGCAGTCTCCTTGTTGCCGCATGCGGTCATAGCTATGACCATTGACGCGGTGATTGCTAAAGTTTTCAGTTTCATACGCTTTATGATTTTAATGCTCTTTAAACCAAACACCCCACAGTCCTCTCGGGTTCACGGGGGGATGTGGGGATGATTGGATTATGAGTAATGAAAATTTGCTTATTAAGCCGGAACCTCAATATTAGAGTGCGCTTGCGAGGGCTGCATTTGTCTTGTGGACAGCCTCGGCGCTCTTCTTGAAGAGTTCCTTTTCCTGATCGTTGAGGTCGAATTCAACGATTTTCTCAATACCGTTCTTGCCGATGATAGCGGGAACACCGATGCAAAGATCCTTCTCACCATATTCGCCGTCAAGGAGAGCAGAGCAGCTGATGAGCTTCTTCTCGTTGTGGAGAACAGCCTTAACCATCTGAGCTCCTGCCGCACCGGGAGCATACCAGGCAGAAGTGCCGAGAAGCTTGGTGAGTGTTGCACCACCTACCATAGTGTCGGCAGCAACCTTCTCAAGCTGTTCGGCTGAGAGATAGTTGGTAGCAGGCACACCGCGATAAGCAGCAAAACGCACCAGAGGAATCATAGTGGTGTCACCGTGGCCACCGATTACGATGCCTTCAACTTCAGTTGCATTTGCACCAAGAGCGTTGCTGAGGAAGTATTTGAAACGTGCGCTGTCAAGAGCACCACCCATACCGATGATACGGTTTTTGGGAAGACCGCTCACCTTGTGGATAAGGTAAGTCATGGTGTCCATGGGGTTAGAGATGCAGATGATGATAGCGTTGGGAGAATATTTGAGAAGCTGGTCGGTAACTGACTTAACGATGCCTGCATTCACACCGATGAGTTCCTCACGAGTCATACCGGGCTTGCGGGGAATACCTGAAGTGATGACAACGACGTCGCTGTCCTTAGTGGCTTCGTAGTCGTTGGTTACGCCTGTAAGACGAGTGTTGATGTTGAGGATGTTGGCAGTCTGCATGATATCCATAGCCTTGCCTTCTGACACACCTTCCTTGATGTCGAGAAGAACTACTTCGTCAGCAATACCCTGCTTTACGATTACATCCGCACAAGTTGCGCCTACGTTACCGGCGCCTACAACTGTTACCTTTGACATAGTTATTTCTGTTTTTAGTATTTAGAATTGATTGTGATTTTTTTCGTAATGAATTGACACTGTGCCTATTGGGAGTATCCGTTGATACGTGGTCGCTACTTGGCGGTAAGACACTCCGGCCTGATGGCCAATAACAATGCAAATGTAGTGAAAAGTTTTGAACTAATCACTGACATTTAAAGAAAAATTTCATTAATCCGTCCCCTTTTGTCGAAAGCCATCGAAATCCGGCTCCGATTATGAAATGATATGTAGTGCATAAAAACCAATAATTGTTAATGCGAGTGTGCAATTTGCGATGAAATGTTAAATCACGAACAGTTTTTAAGAGTTTTGAACATGTTTTGGTGAAAATTGTGGCTACCTTTGCATTTCATTGAGGAACTGTACTCTTACCCAAGAGCAGTATCGAAATTATTCATTAATCAGAAGACACTTGTAATGTCAAACGTTTTAACTAATCTGGCCACCCGGCAGGCCCGCAAATTTGGCACCAAAGCAGCATTGGCGGGACAGGACGAGGCCGGCAACTGGCACGACATATCATGGAATCAATATGCCGAGGATGTCGACATTGCCGCCCGCGCACTTGAGACTCTCGGCGTGAAGCCGGGCGATAATGTGGCCACCTTCTCGGCAAATCGCCCCGAGAATCTTGTTACTGATTTCGCCTGCTACCTCAACCGTGCGGTCTCGGTGTCAATTTACGCCACAAGCTCGCTCGAACAGGTGATATATATAGCCAACGACACAAAATGCGAACTGATGTTCGTAGGCAACACAACCCAATACCACATAGCCCGCGAGGCGCAGGCTGTATGCCGTTCGCTCAAGCAAATCATCGTGATCAAGAGTATCACGCTTGACGACGATGACAAAACCTCTATGCTTTGGAGCGACTTCATGCGCCTTGGCTCATCTGCTTCACAGAAGTGTGCCGATGAAGTGAGCCGCCGCGCCGCAGAGTCGACTCCCGAGGACATCGCTACCCTGGTCTACACCTCAGGCACCACAGGCGAGCCCAAAGGTGCCATCCTCACCCATGCCAACTATAACGCGGCTATGGAAAGCCACCATCTGCGCATCACTAATGTCACCCCCGACGATGTTTCAATGGCATTTCTGCCTCTGAGCCATATTTTCGAGAAAGGGTGGACATATTTCTGCCTCACTGTGGGCATAAAAGTGGCTGTCAACCGCGATCCACGCGAAATACAGACTACCATACACCAGATCAGCCCCACATGCATGTGTGCCGTGCCGCGTTTCTGGGAGAAAGTCTACACCGCCGTGCAGGAGAAGATCCAGGGTATGAGCGCATTCCAGCGCTTCATGGTACGCCAGGCACTCAAAGTGGGGCGCAGAAGAAACATTAATTACGAACGTCTGGGACTTAAGGCCCCATGGTGGCTCGAGACACGCTATCAATTCTTTGACAAGAAAATCTATAGCCTGCTGCGCCACGCGATAGGTATTGACAACGGCAAAATGTTCCCAACAGCAGGAGCGCCAGTGTCATCAGCCATCGTGGAGTTTTTCCATTCGTGCGGCATCAACATAATGGTGGGATACGGCCTGTCAGAAACCACAGCCACAGTGGCATGCTACCCTTATCCCGGTTACGAGATTGGCTCCGTAGGAACTCCGATACCATTTGTCAACGTGAAAATCGGGGCTGAGAACGAGGTGCTTGTGAAGAGTCCGATGGTGATGCGCGGCTACTACAACAAGCCGGAAGCCACCGAAGCCGCTTTCACCGAAGATGGATGGTTCCGCACAGGCGATGCAGGTTATCTCGACTCGAAAGGCAATCTCTTTCTCACCGACCGCCTCAAGGATCTGTTCAAGACTTCTAACGGCAAATACATCGCACCCCAGGCCATCGAGACACGCCTCGGCGAGGACAAGTATATCGAGCAGGTGGCAGTGATAGGCGACCAGCGCAAATATGTCACAGCCCTTATCGTACCTGCATTTGAAGCCCTGAAGGATTTCGCGGCCAAAAACCGTATCTCCTACCGCTCAATCGAGGAGCTCCTTCACGACAACCGTGTGGTGAAGATGCTGGAGGAACGCATCGAGAAGCTCCAACGCGGCCTGGCATCATTCGAAAAAATAAAAAAATTCACTCTGCTCGCCCATGAATTCACCATGGAGAGCGGCGAACTCACCAACACACTGAAAATACGTCGTCCTGTCATCAACCGCAACTATGCCAAGGAGATCGACGCGATGTATGTGTGAACAGAACAGTAAGTAAACCGTGTAACTCAAACAAGTATAATTTAAGCAAATGAAAGTAGCAATCGTAGGCGTAAGTGGCGCCGTCGGACAAGAATTTCTCCGAGTACTTGACGAACAGAATTTCCCTATTGATGAACTTGTGCTTTTCGGTTCAAGCCGCAGCGCAGGCAAAGTCTACACATTCCGTGGCAAAGACTATGAAGTAAAGGAACTCCGCGATAACGATGACTTCAAGGGTGTTGACTTTGCTTTCGTGTCGGCCGGAGCAGGAGTGTCGCGCCAGTATGCCGATACTATCACCCGCCACGGAGCCATCATGATCGACAACTCAAGCGCATTCCGTATGGATGCCGATGTGCCCCTCGTGGTGCCCGAAGTAAACGGCGAAGACGCTTTTGATGCTCCCCGCGGCATCATAGCTAACCCCAACTGCACCACCATCATCATGGTTGTGGCCCTCAAACCGCTGAACGACATCTCTCCCATCAAGCGTGTGCACGTTGCCACTTATCAGGCAGCAAGCGGTGCGGGAGCAGTGGCCATGGAAGAGCTCGTGAAGCAGTATGCCGAAATAGCCGAAGGCAAGGAACCGACCGTTGAAAAATTCGCCTACCAGCTGGCTTACAATCTCATCCCCCACATCGATGTATTCACCGACAACGACTACACCAAGGAGGAGATGAAAATGTATCATGAGACAAAGAAAATCATGCACGCTCCCTATATGGATGTCAGCGCCAGCTGTATCCGCGTGCCTGTCCTCCGCGCACATAGCGAAGCTGTGTGGATCGAAACTGAACGTCCCATCTCTGTCGAGGAGGCCCGCAAGGCTTTCGAAAACGCCGAAGGTCTCGTGGTGGTAGACGAACCTGCCTCAAAGAAATATCCCATGCCTCTCGACGCAGCAGGAACCGACCCAGTTTACGCAGGACGTCTGCGCAAGGATCTCACCAACCACAACGGCCTTACATTCTGGCTTGTAGGTGATCAAATTAAGAAGGGTGCCGCTCTCAATGCCGTGCAGATAGCTCAGTATATGCTGGCTCATCCGAGAAACTAAGCGAGTATCATCTCCCGACAACACACGCACCCCTGAAGCCGACACAGTCAACTTCAGGGGTGTGGTGTATTTTCACAGTAGCGTAAATACAGTAAGGACTATTTTTTCTCGATCAGAAGTGTGGAACTCTGCCATGTCATAGCCGCATCGAGCACCTTGACCAGTTCCGGCCACAAAGCCGCCGGCAGACGTGGCGAATTATAACGTTTGGTCACCTCCAGACTCACTGTCGCGGCATCAGGAGCAGATGCTGTCACTATGAATGCGCCGGCCTCGTTTTCAACCGATGTCTCAAGGGCATGCAGTGAGCGTTGGTTGACAGCATATCCTTCAGGGACGGCAAAATTTATTTTGGTAACATATTCACGCGGAGTGCGGAGATATACATCATCGGTGCGCTCACGGTCAGAAGGCAGCAACTCCACCTGACCACTTAGGAGCTTACCGGCCGACAGGATGATATTTTTCCCGGCTCTTTTGACAAGATTATCCATCGTGTAGGCCACCTCGTAGGTATATTCGGGTGCCGCCGGATCAATTCCGATACTTGTCACACGGCCTGAAATGAACTCCAAGGGGGCATATCCATGATAGGATGCTATCTCATCCTTGAAATCATCCTTCTGCTGCAGGCGGCCGTCGGCATACCGCTCTTCGCGATCGGCGGCTTCCTTCTTACCCTCTTTCGGCTCAATGCTGAATCCATTGCGGTTCAGATAGGCTTTATAGCCCTCATTGATATCCTCCTCACTCATCAGCCCCTGTGCATTGAGCTTAGTGGCACCGAGATATGATTCCCTGCGGTCAATCCTCACCGCCGAGCCGTCGACCGAGGCAGAAAGAGAGGTGACATTACGGTTGTCGGCCGGAGTGCTCATAGGAATGGTAATGTAGACCGAATCAGCCGCCTTGTCCTTCTTGCGCTCCTTATCGCTGCGTTTCAGCTGGGCCTTGCGCCCTTGATAGCCCGGATGTATCTCCGTAGGAGCAAGTATGGCACGTGGCGCGAAATAATAGCGTGGATTCTCTTTCCCAACTTGGGTGAACCAGTATGCATCCGCGTAGTTTATGAGCTGGTCAAGTGGCTCCATGTTGTCAAATGTAGATAGGCCGAGTTCATGGTCCTTCAGCTTGCGGTTGTTCTGGTAAAGCTGAAATTGCGCCGAAAAATCCTCGGGATTCAGCCCTTTGTTACCTGACACATAGATGTAGCAAAGCAGATTATAAAGCCAGTCGGCCACATCTACCTCAGTCATCACTCCTGACTTGATGTTTTCCTTGATTTGCTTTGCTATCTTGCCTCCGTTCTTTATTGATGACTTTATCAGGTTGTCGCCACATAGTTGATTGCTCCAATACCATCCCCAACGGTCCTCTTTTATGGTCCTGACATCCGGATTGGCCTGTAGACCATCCTTACGGGCACTCGGCGGGGTGTATTCGTCGCTCCTTCGGTTGAAGATGTGCATCTTCACCATGGGTGACTGCTGCGAGGCATTGTACCACAGGCGGGGCTCCTTGGAGGTGATATCGGTCACCTCCATATCAAGCACATAGTTTTTGTCGTCGTCACGAGTCACCTTGAAGTCTGGAGCGCCGTTAAGAGTACGGTACTGAGTGGTGAGATTGTCATCAACCACGGCATGCAGCTGATAGTTGATGATTGGCACTTCGTCTTTCAGAAAAAACTCCAGCGGATCAAGATGGACATTCTGCAAACGTGATTCGGTGTAGAAGAACACATCAACATCATCGCCGATTTCAAGGCCGGGCACCGCAAGTTTACGGCTCTTTTTTTCACCCTTTTTACCCTCTTCCACCTCTATAAAGTCCGACGTGTCGATATCCACTATACGTCCGTCGGGCTTGACCAGGCGCACACCCATCACGTGGCGGTGTTTTTCATGAGCATTCCAATACTTTTTCTTCTTGTCAGTGTCGAAATCAAACTCCGAATACTTCTCAAGAGCAGCCTTGTCATTTATGTGTATGAGCATGCGCGTAAGCTGCCCACCCTCAACACGCGCTTTACGCGTGAACCTCAGTGTGCCGGCCATACGTCCGAACCCGGTCTTTTTCTTCGCATCAAGCTCCTGGTAAAGAGCTTTGATGACCGCCGATTCATTTTTATAGGTATCCGGCACCTCCTTGAGGGCAAAAGCCGGAATATCCATGGAGTAGACATCGGCCCTGACGGTGTCGGCAAATTGACGATACTTGGCCAAGTCATCGGCCCAAACTGTCAGCACAGCCAGCAACATGACTGTCAGAAAAATCGCTTTTTTCATCGTGAAGTAGTTTTTATGTGGAAAGGTCCTATATGTTAAATCAAGGGAGGTGGATTTCAATCTGCCTGTTACAAGCTTCGTTCCAGGCAGCCAAAGCCTTGTTCCAATCTGCTATCTCCCCAAGTGGAAGATGCGTTGATGCGATCTCGGCTCTCTTTGTCATGCTCACCGTGTCACCCTGCCGGGAGAACCGGCATGTGAACACTCCCTGCGGAGTGCTGACGCTGAAATCGTCGGGGAGCTCAACGCGGCATCCACCGGGGAGGAGCACCACACAGCTGCGCTCGGTCACACCCTCGACCGGAAGCTTATAGTCGCTGCGTCGGTCAGCCATATCGATGCGCGTCGCGAAAGGGTGTGCACCTGTGTTGAGGTCAAGATAGAGCGCGTCGCCACCATCCACTACTGCGGCACGGTTGAGAATCGGAGCTTCAATTGTCACCTGCCCGGGGATTGATGTATCATAGACAAGGCTGTCGACCTGTACCGCTGCATTATGCGTAGGCAGGAGTGATTTAGCCAACAGTTCATTAAGGTGTTGACCCGGGACATCGGAATAACGGTTTGCAAAGCGTTCGGCCATATCCTCGGTGCACACCCTCTCGGCCACACCGGCCAATCCGTCGGCGGTGAGCACATAACTGTAGTGCATACGGTCGGCGGACTCCAGGGGTGAAACCACTGGAATCTGCACCATTTCATATCCTCCGGGCTTAAAGAGCATAGCATCCTTGCCGCGTATCCACCAAGGTATATGTCCGGCGGATATCTGCTCCTGAGTAGGGTCGAGATAACGAGTCTCACCACCATGCCCCACGATGCAAATCATGTGGTTAGTCGCCGCAAGTGACGGATATGCACTTATGCCAAACGGAATGTCGCGTGTGCCAACGGCTGCTATGCAAGCCTCAACACCGGCACGGTTGAGAAGCGTGGCGAGAAGCAAGGCCATCCCTTTGCAGTCGCCGTAACGCTTGCGAATCACTTCCGCAGGGGTGTCGGGACGATAGGCCGACTCACCCGCTTCGAAAGCCACATAACGCACTGACTGCTGCACATATCGGTAAATCCTCTCTATCTTCTTGGCTTCATCCGTCTCTCCGTCCAGGATACCGACCAGCAACTCTGCCACTCCGGGAATCACGGTGTCAACATCAAGCATAGGCCGATGATAACGGTAAAGCGAATCAGTGTCAGGGAAATATCCTTGCACCAGAATCTGCGGCAGCGCCGAAAGGGCCGACGGTCTATTGACGTCATCGGGAATCTCAGGAAGTGAGGTTATGGTGTAGGTAATTACCCTGGAGCCATCTGCTCCCGTCCGCTCGTCACGCACCACACCCTCGGCAGGAAAATTCCTGTCGATGAGCCGGATATCAGGGAAGGAGGAGGGTATATGGAACACCACCTTCTTCTCTCTCACCGGATAATCATCCTGCAGATACACACCTGTGAAATGGGCCGCGTCAGAGAATGTGCGCTTGAAATTCACCTTGGCCTTCTTGTCCTTGGCCTCCAGACGAAGATTGAAGAAACAGACCTTGCTGTCGTCATGAAACACAGTCGGCGAATTCACATTGCGATACTGGGGCTTACCTCCCGAAGCCTTGTCGAGGAGCACCACGTTGTTATGAAACACATGAGGCTGGATATCCTCGGCGCGACGTGTGGCCAGATACTCGGTAGTTATGGAATTCTTCACCTCGGGGCCACTCTTGGTATCGGCAAACCGATACTCCTCCACCGCTGACAAAATCACCACATTATCCTTCGGCGCCTCCGCACGGGCCATAAGGACACTCATGTCCATAGAGGCCGCAACCAAAATCAGGGGAAAAATACGAATCATAGCAAAATCAATCTGAGAGAGTACATAAAAGAGGTATGGCAAAGATATATCACACAAAAAAGAAAAAGCGTGACAAAAATCACGCTTTCAAATTATAACGGCAAAAAACACCTCTTTTTTTACTATTTTTCCTTCATCCGAGTTCTCATCCGGGCGAATGTCTCGCGTGTGATGCCGAGATAAGCGGCTATGGCACGCATCGGAATATCAGTGGTTGAAGCAAGCTCCGGATTGCGCTGAAGCAGTTCACGATACCGCTCTTCGGGTGATTGGCAGCGATATGCAGTGGCCCTCATCAAGAATCCATAGGCAACCGCTTTGGCAAACTCCACATGGAAGCCCGCAGGAAGCTCCTCGTCCATATACCGCACCATATCTTTGATGGGCAAAACTGACAATTCGGTAGTGCAGAGAGCCGTGACATCAAACGCTGAGCAGCGCGACGGATAGAGCGATACATAGGCCCCTGCAATCTCACCCTTGAAAGCGAGCGACAGAGTCTGCATGTCACCCTTGCTGTCGGGACAATTAAAGGCCACCGCCCCCGACGTCACCACCCCAATATCATTGGCCGGCTTACCGAACTCGCAGAAATTGCTGTTGCGCTTAAGCACAACAGGCTTACCTCGTGATAATATGTAATCACGCAATGGATTTATGTCAAAGATGTCGTAGAGTTTCAGGTCAGCCATAACAAAGTCGTAAGAGCGTGCCGATAAGTCATGACACGCTCTTACAAAAGTAATAAATATTTTCATTTATAGCCAAACCGGGTGCCGGAAATAAAATCCGTGGCCGGGCAGCACTATTTACGACGCACAGTCGTCTGATGCTTGCGAAGACGTTTGGCCGTCTGCTTTTCAAGCTCATACATCCTCAGGATCTGTCGCTGGGACAGAAGCTTGCAATAGGTCGAATAATACTTCTTACGGATGTCGAGCACCCTCTGCTGCTGTTCGAAATCACCGGTAATGATTTTAGAGATCTCCGAATCCGACATGAGCGAGGTATTCTTCTTGGCATTCTTGTCCCCCCTGGCAGCCCAAAGCTCCTTCTGGTTGGCAAGGAATGTGCTTATAAACTTAGCACGTGTCGGCTCATCAAGGCCGAGCTGCTGGGCTATGAGCGTGGCCTGGCGCTCGGCAAGTTGCTCACGCGAAGGCTTTTCCTTAGTCTGGTGTTTATCCTTTCCGGCCTTTGTTTTAGTCCGTTGTTTTTTCTTATCTTTGGTCACCGTAGTTGTCGGGGTCTTGGGCTGCGACGTGGTCTGGCCATACAATTCAGCAGGGGATACCATCACCAGCATACTCAACAGGGTGAATACGGCAAAAAACTTTTTCATGAGTCAAGAGTAAATGGGATAAATGTTAATATTCCGAGCCATATAGCTCATCGTCGTCCTGATAGAGGGCGAGCAGATAAGCCTGGTCATCATCATTCAGTGAGTCAAACGACTGCTGCACGTCAAGATAGGTGGTGGGAGTGTGATAGAGACGCGATTCAACCGCCATTATCAGCACTACGGCAGCTGCAGCCCCTATGAGCACACGTGTGAGCTTAAGCAGCGGATGTACCTTGCTCTTCGCCTCAGGCATCTCAGGCATCTCAAGCACCGTAGGGCTGGCGAGTTCCTGCTGCATTCGCTTCATCAGGGCCTGGCGGTTCTCCTCGAAGAAGTTGTCAGGCACACCGTAAGGCATCCGGCGTCCGATAGTGTGTAAGTCAGTCATTTTCATAATTGTGAATCAGTCATGAGAGGTTATGAACTGTATGATTTTCTCTTTGGCGAAATGATAGTTGGCTTTAGCCGCCGACACTGACGAGCCTGTTATCCGTGCTATCTCATCGTATGGAAGATCGTCATAATAACGAAGGTTGAAAGCGAGCTGCTGCTTGGCCGGGAGGGCCAGAATAGCCTTCTGCAGCTTCACCGCTTCAAGGTCACTGTAATCAACATACACCTCGTCGGGCATAAGCATGGCGCCTGTGGTCATGCTCTCCATCGACACCTCCTCGCCACGGTTGCGGCTGAGGATGCGCAACGCCTCATTGGAGGCTATACGGTAGACCCACGCATTGAATGTCGCGGCATCCTGGCAGGATGACAGATGCTTGAAAATGCGGATAAACGTCTCCTGCATGGCATCCTGGGCATCGGCGTGATTCACCACCATACGGCGGATGTGCCAGTAGACAGGCTCCTGATAACGGTCAACCAGCATGCTGAACCCGCGTTCGGGGTCAGCATGTAACGCAGCGAATATTTCGGTAGGAGCCGTTGACATTACGCGGTGTTGTTGATTGTGATATTTAGACCCCGGAAAGGGCTGAAAGTTAAAACGTACCCATAAAAAAATTCTGTCCCGGCAGCCGCAACGGCGGTTTACCGGGACAGAAATTAGATTATAATGTGGACCGTTCGATAGAACGAGCGATTACCAGATTACCACACGTTCAGCCTCGGGACGGAACATGGGATCCTTTTCAGTGATGCCGAAGGCTTCAAAGAAAGGAGCGATGTTGCGGATGGTCACATTAACACGGTTGCGGCCGAGTGAGTGAACATCACCGGTGGTAAGCGACTGGATCTCCTCGTCGCGGATATTACCGGCCCAAAGGTTGGCATAGTTCATGTAGAACACCTGCATGGGATCAAAACCGTCAATCTTGGCTTCGGGCGACTTGACATCGACACCCTTCTGCTTCTGGGCTTCGAGGAATGCGGTCATAGCGATGCGCAGACCACCCTGGTCGGCGATATTCTCGCCAAGTGTGTACTGGCCGTTGGCGTGAACGCCGGGGAGCACCTCTACCTCGTCAAACTGAGCGATGAGGCCTTTGGTCTTCTCAGTGAATTTGGCAGCATCCTCGGGAGTCCACCAGTCGACCATGTTGCCGGCAGCATCAAAGTTACGGCCCTGGTCATCAAATCCATGAGTCATCTCGTGGCCAATCACCACACCGATGCCGCCATAGTTCTCGGCGTCGCTCGAAGCGGGGTCAAAGAATGGAGCCTGGAGGATGGCTGCAGGGAATACGATTTCGTTGGCCATAGGATTGTAGTAAGCATTTACGGTCTGAGGAGTCATGCCCCATTCAGTGCGGTCAACAGGCTTGCCCCACTTTGAGTAAGTCTCCTTCTGATGCCACATGCTCACGTTGTGCATGTTTTCGTAGTAGCTGAGGGCCGGGTCGATTTCCATCGAAGAGTAATCCTTCCACTTGTCGGGATAACCGATTTTTACGGTGAAAGCAGCAAGTTTTTCAAGAGCGCGGGTCTTTGTGGTGTCGCTCATCCAGTCAAGGTTACGGATGTGCTGGCCGAGAGCTGTACGCAGATTCTCCACGAGGCCTACCATATAATCCTTCGAGGACTGGGGGAAATACTTCTCTACATAGAGCTGACCCACAGCTTCGCCGAGAGCACCTTCAGTGGCACCGAGAGCACGCTTCCAGAGAGGACGCATCTCCTGCACACCGCTCATGACCTTACTGAATTCAAACGATGCGTTTGTGAAATCATCGCTCAGACGGCCGGCAGCCTGTGAAACATATTTCCAGAGATAGTAGTCCTTGATTTCACGGTCGGTGAGTGAACCGAGGAGCTTGTTGGCCTGGTCTACAGACTTAAGCTCAGTCACAATCACCGATTCAGGTGAAGGAATACCCATTGTCTCGATGAAGAAACGGTCCCAGTTGATGTTGGGATAAAGTTCTTTGAGCTGGGCAAAAGAGCGGGGATTGTACATGCGGGGGATGTCACGGCTCTCTTCGCGGGTGAAGGCAGAGTCGGCAAGAGCGGTCTCGATCTTCATCACGTTGGCCACGATGCGAGCAGCATCGGCCTCAGAGTAGCCGGCATTCTGCATCTGGGTAGCTATGAGGGTCTTGTAAGCCTCACGCACGGCAGTGTTGCGCTCATCGTCAAGGAGATAATAGTCACGGTCGCCGAGGCCCATACCGCCGCCTGACACATACATGGCGTAGACATTGGAATTGGCAAGGTCCTCCATGGGGCCTGCACCGAAGAACGGACTTGCATAGTTGCCGTGCATCCAGAGGAAGAGGTCCTCCATCCCTTCGTGGGGAGTGGTCTCGATCTTCTTGAGGTCGGCGAGGATAGGCTGGGCACCCTCGGCATTGCGGCGGGTGGTGTCCATGGCCTGTGAGTAGATGGTCCATACCTTGTGGGCCACAGTACCCTTCTCGGGATTGCTGTCGCCAAGATTAAGTATCAGACCCTTTACGCGGTTCTCTGAAGAGTCATTGAGAATATTGAACTGGCCGTAACGGGCATATTCTGCGGTCAGAGGATGAGCATCCATCCACCCCTTGTTCACGTGGGTGTAAAAGTCAGTCCCCGGGGCTGTAGAATTGTCAATATAGGCAGGATTGAGGCTGTGGAGATGCTCGGCCTTGTCATTGGCCGACGCACCGGCAGCAGTACCTAATGCGATAGTCATAGCTAAAGCTAAATTAATTGACTTCATGGTTAAAATTATTGATAATTAGTAGGGTTGTATCATTTTGATTCGAGCGAGTCGAGAATTCCGCGCAGCTCCTCCTCAGTTGCCGTAAGGCGTGAGCGGCAAGCCTTCAACAATTCGGTGGCACGTCTGGTGTAGGCGGCCAGATGGTCAATGTCGCAATTGTCGGCCTGCATCATGCGCAGTATGTTTTCAAGCTCTGCCACACTTTCCGCATAGCTGAGGTCCGCCACCGGGCGGAATTTCGGTTCCTTATCGTCCATAGGTCAAGGAGAGATTAATGAATTGGTTACCAGGGGAATGATTATTTCTTTGGAGCCTGGGGATGACTGTCGATAGTGCCTGAAATCTTGGAGAATATCTCATCCACATGTCCCGAACCGGGGATGGCATGGTATTTTCCTTCCTGCTGATAATAGTCGCGCAGGGGTGAAGTGGTGGAATGGTACACCTTGAGGCGGTTGTTGATGGTATCGAGATTATCATCGGCACGGCCTGACACCTGTCCGCGCTTAAGCAGACGCTCTATAAGCTCCTCGTCCTCCACTTCAAGTCCGATTACCGAATGCACCTCTTCGCCACGCTGCTCGAGCATCTTCTTCAAAGCCTCGGCCTGCGGGATGGTGCGGGGGAAACCATCGAAAATGAATCCGTTGGCCTGAGGGCGCAGACGGTCCACCTCGGCGGCGAGGATATCAACCATCAGATCATCAGGGATAAGCTGGCCCTTGGATATATAGCTGTCGGCCACACGGCCAAGTTCGGTTCCGGCGGCTATCTGCGCACGCAGCACTTCGCCGGTAGAAATGTGGGTAAGCCCGTAGTGGGCAATCAATTTTTCGCTCTGGGTGCCCTTGCCGCTGCCCGGCGCACCGAAAATAACAAGATTAAACATTTGTCAATTACCTATCTGAAACGTGTTGTTCAACGATTTCGACGGCAGGTGGCCGCATGGCCCGCAATCAGGCCTCGGCTTCCTCGTCGAGGATATAAATGTCATTGAGATTACGCGCAAAACCGTCTATATCAAGTCCGTAGCCTATGATAAACTTTTTGGGAATCTCAAAACCCACATAATCGGGATTGACTTCATTGATAAGAGCTTCGGGCTTGAACAAAAGTGTGGCTATGCGCAGTGAAGCGGGATTGTGGAGGCGCAGGTCGGACAGAAGCTTGACCATGGTGTTGCCTGTGTCGATGATATCCTCTATGAGGATCACATCACGGCCTTCGAGTGACTCGGTGAGGCCCATCACCTCCTTGACTTTACCGGTGGAACCGGTGCCTTCATAACTTTTCAGACGTATGAACGAAATCTCCGCATCAAGAGGAGTGGAACGGAAAAGGTCGACCGCGAAAGGCGCGGCACCGTTGAGCACACAGATGAACAACGGATATTTTCCTTCATAGTCCTTTGCAATCTGTTCGCCTATTTCGCGTACTCGAGCCTGAATTTGATTACTCTCGATGTAGGGACGGAATGTCAGTCCTTGGTATGATTTACGATTCATGGTTAATGGCTGAAAAATTTGGTTGCAAAGTTATAAAATAATCCTGACATATCCACAACCACTGAGCGATTTATACGAATTTACACCTGTAAGGATGCCCATAGAGCGCTATTGGGGACAGCATTGACAGCTACACATAAATCATAGTTAAAATATATTTCAAAAACAACACAAAGGTTAACATCAGTTAAAAATTTGGGGGGGTAATTTTTGGTTGTACATTTGTGGGCGCATTGTGCAATTTTTAGGAATTTTATCTGATCCGCCATGATTGATAGCTTGGGACTGAAATAATGATGCGCACACCTCACTTGGCTAATATTTAGTTTTTTACCTTAATATTTTTCTAACCAATTAATTTCACCTATTTATGAAGAAAATCTTTACTCTTCTTGCAGTTGCCGCCATGGCACTCACCGCATCAGCTCAGACTCCCGCGTCAAAAACATGGAATTTCTCAGATTGGGAAGCCGGTGACATAACACCCAATACAACCGTCGACGGTCTGACTTTCACCATTGACGAAACTGCCGAAAAGGTTTCAGTATTAACCATCGACAACAACAAAAAGTCATATGACGGTGTAGACTACACCAAGCGTCTCAAATTTGGTGGAGCATCAAAAACAACTGAACCGCTCAACCGTATCATCTCATTTGACGTGCCCGGTGCAAGCGATATCAAGGTTGTCTTCACTTCTGCAAGCTCAAGCGGCACTGGCCGTATGCTCAACATCGCAGCAGGAACTCCTGACGCCACTATCTCTTCAACCGAAGCTCCCACCTCGGGCGTCGAGGCTGCCAAAGCAAAATACGAAGGCACTACTCCCACCACAATCTACATCTCTGTTACCGGTGGTATCAACGTGTACAGCATCGCTTACACTTCTGACGGCTCATCAGCCATCACCGACATCACTGTTGACGAAAACGCTCCTGTTGAATACTTCAACCTCCAGGGCATCCGCGTTGACAACCCCGAAAACGGCCTTTACATCAAGCGCCAGGGCAACAACGTAACCAAAGTTCTCGTGAAGTAATAAATCCCCTTTACGGAATCAAAAAGATAAAAACTAAATCGTGATGATTTGGTAAGGCGTCCCGCCAAGCGCGAGACGTAATGAATTTAAGTTTGAATGCGACGCCGGGCAATCCCCGGCGTCTTTTTTATACTGTAAACACACACTCCTGAACACGTAAAAACCCACACGCCATAACGAAAAAAAGCAGGACGCCACGGAGCGAAGTCCGTGCGTCCTGCTTGTGTGTATCAGGAATCAACCTGCGTGAGGATGATTACTTTTCGGGGTGAGGACCGGCAGCTACGAGAGCCTTGCCTGCTTCGTGACCTTCAAACTTCTTGAAGTTGTTGATGAACATTTCAGCGAGTTTGTCAGCCTTGGTGTACCATTCCTTAGCGTCAGCGTAAGTGTCGCGGGGATCGAGGATCTTGGGATCTACGCCGGGGAGTTCGGTGGGGATGGTGAAGTCGAAGATGGGGAGCTGCTTGGTAGGAGCCTTGAGGATAGCACCGTCGAGGATAGCGTCGATGATACCGCGGGTGTCACGGATAGAGATACGCTTGCCTGAACCGTTCCAGCCGGTGTTCACGAGATAAGCCTTTGCACCGCTCTGTTCCATGCGCTTAACGAGCTCTTCAGCATACTTGGTGGGGTGGAGCGAAAGGAACGCTGCGCCGAAGCAAGCAGAGAAGGTAGGAGTAGGCTCAGTGATACCACGTTCGGTACCGGCGAGCTTGCTGGTGAAGCCTGAAAGGAAGTAGTACTTGGTCTGCTCGGGAGTGAGGATTGACACGGGAGGAAGCACACCGAATGCGTCAGCCGAGAGGAAGATCACGTTCTTAGCGGCGGGACCGCGGCTGGGAACGATGATGTTCTTGATGTGGTTGATGGGGTAGCTTACACGAGTGTTTTCGGTCACGCTCTTGTCAGTGAAGTCGATCTTGCCGTCCTTGTCAACAGTAACGTTCTCGAGGAGAGCGTCGCGGGTGATGGCGTTGTAGATATCGGGTTCGCTTTCCTTGTCGAGGTTGATAACCTTTGCATAGCAACCACCTTCGTAGTTGAATACACCGTTGTCGTCCCAGCCGTGTTCGTCGTCACCGATAAGGAGACGCTTGGGATCGGTTGAGAGAGTGGTCTTACCTGTACCGGAGAGACCGAAGAAGATAGCGGTGTTTTCACCCTGCTTGTCGGTGTTGGCTGAGCAGTGCATTGAAGCGATGCCGCGGAGAGGGTTGTAGTAGTTCATGATAGAGAACATACCCTTCTTCATTTCGCCACCATACCAGGTGTTGATGATGAGCTGCATGCGTTCGGTGAGGTTGAATGCAACGCAAGTCTCAGAGTTGATGCCGAGTTCTTTCCAGTTCTCAACCTTAGCCTTAGAGGCGTTGAGCACTACGAAGTCGGGCTGGAAGTTCTTGAGTTCCTCTTCGGTGGGACGGATGAACATGTTGGTCACGAAGTGAGCCTGCCATGCCACTTCCATCACGAAGCGAACAGCAAGACGGGTGTCGGGGTTGGTACCGCAGAAAGCGTCAACCACGTAAAGAGTCTTGTCAGAGAGTTCTTTGTCGGCAATAGCCTTGAGAGCATCCCAGGTAGCGGGAGTGATAGGCTTGTTGTCGTTCTTGTATTCGTCAGAAGTCCACCAGATTGAATCCTTGCTGGTGTCGTCCATTACGAAGAATTTGTCCTTGGGTGAACGGCCGGTGTAGATACCTGTCATCACATTGACAGCACCGAGTTCGGTTTCCTGACCTTTTTCATAACCTTCGAGCGAGGGGTTGGTCTCGTCGATAAAGAGCTGGTCGTAGCTAGGGTTGTGGATCACCTTAGCGCCGGTGATGCCATACTTAGATAAATCAATTGTACTCATTGTGAAATTTGAAGAGTTTTGATATAAAATTGATAATTATTGTCACTGACTTTCCGAGGCCGTCTGGCAGACGCCACATGGGCAACCGGCATAAAGCCTCTTATCCGACTGCAAAGTTAAGGACTTTTTTCGGTATAAAATCACAAGATTAAAGAAATTTTTCCGTATTAATTATTTTTAAATAATTTTGGCCTTTGCGGTCAGTCAAGCCGCCTTATGGCGGCTAAAACCCATAACCAACTCACCGGACGCAATGTTCACCCACTGTAAACACCCCTACCCCTTTTTAAACTTTTTTAATATCTGTGGCCCAACTTTTTGACGCCAAGGTATTTTGTATATTGAAAAATCCTCTCTAACTTTGCAAAAGTTACCGTACCAGAGGTTACCGCGGTGACTCAGGCCTAAAAGGGCATGTGTATTACAGGTAACCACAGACGTTCCCTCTGTCTGGAAACCGCCAATAACTTCAGTCCGCGGGGAGCAAGAAGATGAAATTAGTTGTATGCTCGAAATGTGGGCTGAGCTCGTTTTATACTTGTTCCGTGGAAAAGGCGCTTGGCGGTGCCTCAGACGGGGATAAAGTTAAAGGGTTCAGCCCTCTTTGCGTGTGTGTATAACGCCGTCAGCTTTTCAGTGACCACACTTCTCCATTGGCGCTCCACTTTAAAATTTCCGGCTCTACTACCTCTGCTCAAAAGCCCCTCTTTAACAAACCCTTGATTCACTGCCAGAGTTATGGATGCTCTGGGCTCTACTTAAGAAATAAAAAACCAAAGTGTTGCGACATGACGACAATCTTTATTGGAAAAATTATCAAACAGGAGCTTAAAGCACAGCGAAAGTCAGTGGTGTGGCTCGCTCAGGAACTTGGATGCAACCGCACCAATGTCTACAAGATTTTCAATCGCCACAGCATCGACGCCGAGCTTCTGCTCAGAATATCACAGGCAATGAACCACAACTTCTTTGCCAACTACACTTCGCGCTTGTCGCAGCAATAACAACCTGGCCAAGCGCACGCTCTCCTCAGCACCCCTTGCCTTTGCCGCTGAGCATACCGCACGCGGCCTCAATGTCCTCGCCGCGCGAGGCCCGGATGGTAGCCGTAACCCCATGTTCGTTCAGGCGGTCGCGGAAAGCTTCCATGACCTCTGTCGACGATGAACGGTAAGGAAAATCAGGGATGGCATGGAAACGTATGAGATTGACCCTGCAATCCACACCCTTCAGCAAGCGGGCCAAGGCATCGGCATGCTTGAAGTCATCATTGACCCCTCGCCACATTATATATTCGGCCGAGAGCCTGCGTTGGTGGGCAAAATCATATCCGCGCATCAGCTCCATCACCTTCTTCAGAGGATAGGCCTTCTCGACAGGCATCAGATCCTCGCGTTCGTCGGCAAACGGAGTGTGGACACTTATGGCCACATGCACCTTGGTACGGTCAAGCAGCTCGCGCAGGCCATTGATTTTCCCTATAGACGACACCGTGATGCGCTTCGGGCTCCAGGCAAGCCCCCAAGGAGCAGTGAGAATCTCCACAGCCTTAAGCACCTCATCCACGTTATCCATAGGCTCACCCATCCCCATGAACACCAGATTGGTCAACGACTCGCTCTCAGGTATGGCAAAAATCTGATTCAGGATTCCGGCAGCCGTGAGACTTCCATGAAATCCCTGTCTCCCGGTCATACAGAATCGGCACCCCATCTTGCATCCCGCCTGCGACGACACACACAGCGTAGCACGGTCCTTATCCGGGATATACACCGCCTCGACATCACGGCCGCCGGCGCCCCCTGACAGGAAGTCGAAACCGGCACCTGAGGTGGCAAAAAGATACTTCACCGTGCCGTCAGTGGAACGCGCAGCCCCCTTGGGAGCCACTACACCCACTGTATAATTTTCCATGAGCCACTCGCGGGCAGCCTTGGGCAGGTCGGTCATCTCGCCGATATCGGTGACTCGCTTGGTGTAAATCCATCGCGCCATCTGCTTTGCAGCAAACGGTCTCAGCCCGGCCTCTTCGGCCACACCCTTAAGCTCATCGAGAGTCATCCCGAGCAACGGTTTCTTTATCTTGCTATCCATCTGTTATTTTTTTGATGATTTTCGAAAGAGAGGCGGCATATCCCCTCCATCCGCATGCCCACCGCGACGAAAACGGCCGGCAAACACATCGGCAAAGTTAATAAATTATCCCCGCTTATCCACCATCCTTCACCCTCCAATCGAAACATCATCGCAACATTTTGTGCAACATTTTGACGCAATCACCGAAAAAAATCGCACCGCTACTTGCACAAATCAAAAAACCTCACTATCTTTGCACCGCAAATGGGGTATTAGCTCATCTGGCTAGAGCGCGACACTGGCAGTGTCGAGGTGAGCGGTTCGAGTCCGCTATACTCCACCAAGATTAAACACCGACACCCAAATTCACATGAATTTGGGTGTTTTCTTTATATCCAGCATCAAGTCCAAGCCTCACAGCTTGGCCCGGGGAATGAAGCGGAACAGGCAGTAGACGGCCGCACAAAGAGAGATGACACCGCCCACATAGCCTATATATTCCATCGCACCCCCTCTGCACACCATCCCGCCCACAAAGGCTCCCCCTCCTATACCGAGATTGAATATACCGGAATAGATGCTCATGGCCACTGCCGAATTATGGGGTGAGAAGACTATGATCTCATTCTGAAATGCTATGTTATAGACGGTTATGCCAAGCCCCCAAAGCACACACAGCGGAGCTATAAGCCATGAACTTATCCATGACACCGGCAACAGGATAAGCATTATGACCGGCAATCCGAAACACGCGCTCACTATGATGCGACCGGGATAACGGCTAAAATAGCGCGACATGACAAAACTACCCAGCAGTCCGGCCACACCGAAGAGACACAGAGTGAAAGTGATGGCTTCGGGTTCCATACCCACTATCCTGTCCATAAATGGTTCGATATAACTGTAGCCGGTGTAATGCCCGGTGACTATCACGGCTGTGATAAGATAAATCATCATCAGCGGCTTGGAATGGAGGATATCTTTAAGCATGGCTGTGCGCGACTCATCCTTCTCGCTTCCGGGAAGCGACGGAAACACGCGGAAAAGCCCAAGGAGTATCAATCCCGCCAGGATGCCGAGGGCCGCGAACGTCATTCGCCATCCTGCTATGAGCCCAAGCACGCGCCCGAGGGGCAAGCCGGCCACGAGAGCTATGCCACCCCCCGCCACAAGAGCACTGAGGGCTGTGGAACGTGATTTATTGGGAGTAACCTCAACGGCCATAGGGGGAGCTATGGACCAGAATATGGAATGTGCACATGCCACTCCGACACGCGATGCCATGAGTGTCCAGAAACCCTCGGCCAGCACCGACCCGATGTGGCTGACAAAAAAGAGCGTGACTATACCGAGCAGGAGTTTACGCATATCCATGCGGGCGAAATAGAGCATCAGAGGCAGAGACAGCAGAGCCACCACCCACGCATAGATGGTGATGAGCCATCCGGCATACGCCTCGGTGACACCGAAATCAGAGGCTATGTCGCTGAGCAACCCGATAGGGATAAGTTCGGAAGTATTGAAAGTGAATCCGGCCACGGTAAGAAACACCAATGGCAACCATTTGCGTAAATCCTTAAGTCGAGACATGTTACTATTTTGTACCTATTCCTGAAAACGGCTGCAAAAGTACATAAAAAGCTCCATAAAAAGTGTAAACGCACATAAATTTTTGTAATTTTGTCAAAACTACCGAAATTCCACCACCATGACCTACAAATCTCTTGCAGTGCATCTTATAGCCTCGGCAGGTATGGCTATCATCTTGTCAAGCTGTGGAAATGCCCACGGCACAAACTCAGAGGCAGTATTCAGCGATTTCAGTTATAAAGTGATCCTTCCGGAGGGTAGCGACTCGGCGCAAACCGAAGCGTCGCCTTTGCTCCATGGATGCTACCCCGACCCTTCGATAGTGCGTGTAGGTGATGATTACTACATGGTCAATTCCTCATTTGCCTATTTCCCCGGAGTGCCTATCTGGCATAGCACCGACCTCCGCTCATGGGAACATCTCGGATATGTGCTCAGCCGCCGCGAACAGCTCTCGTTGCCCGACAGCCTGCGCATCTCAGGAGGCATTTATGCCCCCGACATCGCCTATAATCCCCACAACCGGCTCTTCTACATGATCACCACCCTGGTTGACAACGGTGGCAATTTCTATGTCACATGCACCGATCCGCGCAAAGGCGACTGGAGCGATCCGGTATGGCTACCTGAGGTGGGAGGGATCGATCCGAGCCTCCTTTTCGACACCGACGGAAAGGCATATATCGTCAATAATGACTCTCCCGAGGGCTCGCCACTCTATGAGGGACACAGGGCTATCCATCTCCATGAGTTTGACTGGGAGCGCGGATGCGTCACCGGCAAGTCGAAAGTAATAGTCAACGGAGGGGTCGATATCACCGAGAAGCCTGTGTGGATCGAAGGCCCGCACCTCTATCATATAGGTGACAAATATTTCCTGATGTGCGCCGAAGGGGGCACCGGCCCCGACCACCGCGAGGTGATTTTTGAATCCGGTTCTCCCAAGGGGCCATTCCGCCCTTGCGCCATCAACCCCATACTCACCCAAAAGGATCTTGACCCTGCGCGCCCCAACCCGGTGACATGCGCCGGGCATGCCGACCTCGTGGAGGACACCGATGGACAGTGGTGGAGCGTATTCCTTGCGGTGCGCCCATACGCCGACGGCCACGATGTGATGGGCCGGGAGACATACCTGCACCCTGTAACATGGCATAACGGCCAACCGGTAATCACTGAACCGGGGGAAATCCTCACACCTCATCCGGCCACCGAGACCCACTCAAACCTCTGGGCCTCCGACACGTTGGCCAACGACGCGTTTTTCATACGCAACGGCAGCGACGTTACTTGGAGCATCACTCCGGCAGGCGACCTCCAACTGAAGTCATCACCTGTAAAACTTGCCGACAAACGCACACCATCGGCCATAGGACGATGGGTGACAGAGAATGCATTTGTACTCACCACCACACTCGACAGCTTCACTCCTGAAAGCGAGGAGGATCTGGCAGGATTGTTCCTGTTCCAGGACGACGGCTGCAACATCACTTTCGGCAAATCAGCCGACACAGCCGGCTCACCGTGTGTGAAGGTCACAGCGTCATGCAAGGGTGAAATCGTCAGCGAGACCTCCGCCCCACTCTCTTCGGCATCCGGACCGCTGACTCTGCGCATCACTGCCGACGGCGACGGATTTTATCATTTCGATACATCGACCGACGGCAATTCATTCAGCACTGTTGGCAAACCGATCAGCGCCGACATCCTCAGTACGCGCACAGCCGGAAATTTCACAGGTACCGTCATGGGACTCTACGTCACAGCTTCCGGGAAATAAATCACCTGCATGACACTTTTCTTTTTCACCACCACCGGCAACTCCCTGACCGTAGCCAGAGCCATCGGCGGGACTATCATGAGCATACCCGGAATTCTGCACGGTAAGCAGCGCGAATTTGCCGACGACACCATAGGTATAGTCACACCTGTCTACTTCGGCGACCTTCCCGGCCCGGTGAGGCAATTCATCGAATCAGTAACACTGCATTCCGACTACACATTCCTTATCTTCACTTGTGGCACTACCCCGGCATGCGCATCACTCAAAGCCATGCGCAGCGCCGGGAAAGCAGGGACAAGATTCGATTATATTGACGCTATCAGAATGGTAGACAACTACTTCCCCATGTTTGATGTGGCTAAGCAAGTTGCCGACCTTCCGTCCAAGCATGTCGACGACAATCTGAACCGAATATGCACCGACATAGCCGAAAAACGCCATTCGCTGCTCCGCCCCACCCTCTTCGGACGCATCGCCGATGCCTACATGAAGCTTTTCCCTCTCTCTTCCGAAGCCTACAGGCGATTCCGGATAGAGAAAGCCAAATGCAACACGTGCGGCACATGCGTCAAAGTCTGCCCTATCGGCAATATCAACATCACCGACAGCCATTCCACCCCCGAGATATGGGAGCGATGCCTGACATGCGGAGCGTGCTACCACAACTGCCCCTCGGGAGCCATAAGATATAAAGGAGAAAAAAGCACTTATCAATTCCGCAATCCGGCCGTCAGTCTCGCGGACATAATCCAAGCCAACGACCGGACGAGAAGGTAATCAGCGAATTGGGTGGACGTTCTGCATGATACTGAAGTACACCTTATGCTCAGGGTCGTGGCGCGAAGCCCACTTGTCATATATAGGAAATAACTCTCCCGGATACTGATTATACCAGCTATAGCCGTTGCGGCGCTCATGCCCAAGCTCCTCGAGCGATTTACGAGGTATACCGTCGCGGTCACACACATACGGCTCGCAGTTTTCAAGGTCATAAAAGCGGGCCCATAACGGAGTGGCATGTTTATCCTCCACAAGATAAGTCTGGGCCGATGGTGTGCGCCATTCCCCGGTGCGAACCACTTTCACTCCGCGAAGCTGATGACGGTCAAACCACTTCATGGCACCGTGCACAGCGCGTTTCACCCTATCGTCGGGCTCCGGAATCTCCATAAGCAGACGGACTATCGAAGCACTTTCCTGCGAACAATAGGAAGGCAACTCATAGGCACGTGCAGGAGCCGGCGCGTAAGTTTCGCGATCATGTTGCTGACACCATATCGTAGGCTCTCCGTCAGTGACTATCTGAGTGGCGATAATACAGTCCACACCTCTATTAAACGAGTCCGCAAGCCTTCCGGCAAGCGATGAGTCCACCAGATCACCACCATACGGCTCCCGCTTTTCCAAAATGTCGCGAATGACAATCATGGTATTGACCATCGCATCATCATTATATGTGATGTGTATCTGGTAGTCGCGCATCTCAGGCCAGAACTGCGGCCATCCGCCATTGGGGTATTGTCCGCTCAGCAGATACTCCACACCACCGCGGAAAGCATCGCGATAACGCTCATCGCCGGTAGCCTGATAGAGCCGGGCCAGATATTTCATCTGCATGGTAGTGGCATTGTTATCAGTTGTCGAATCATCGCGACGCGACTTTTCAGCCAGCACATCGGCCAGTTCCTCGTCGGTCATTGCCCGGGCCATGTCTATATTCTTTGGCCACCCTCCGGTCACACGTTGGTAGGCAAGCACCTGGTCACCTATACGCCTTGCCTCTGATGTCTCGAAAAACTCGTGACGCGTCTCGCGCAACGGATTAGGCCCCTTAGCCCTCGGAGCACCCTGAACCGAGATAAATGTCGCAGAAAGACACAATCCTACCCCGATAAAAATATTTCTGACAGAATTCATATCTTATTTGATTTAAGGATTTATATTGCTTCAAAATGCAAAATTACATAAAAATCACATGTTTTTATAATTTTACTATCCTCAATGACATGGAGTGAAAGTGGATGTTAATTTTGAATGCAAACCCATTGTTAAAAAATATATAAAATAGGAGCCAAACGTTAAGCCGAGTTAAAAATTTGGGGGGGTAATTTTGTGTCGTACATTTGTAATCTTGAACACAATAACGGTATCAACTATCTTAATTCTTTAACACTTTAATCTATTCTTTATGAAGAAATTTTTACTCTCACTATTCGCCGTCATGTGCCTCGGTTTCATGGCAAACGCGGAAACAACTTTTGATTTCACCAAGGCTAATGAGTACAATTCAGCCATTGACATCACCAGCGCAAGTGTAAAAGTCACCAATTTGACACTTACCAACGGCGATTTCACAATCACAGCCACCAAAGGCTCTAGCACTGATGCAATGTGGTACAAATCAAACTTTAGCTACCGAGTTTACAAGGGCGCCACTATGACTATCAAGTCTGCTTCAGAGGATATGACAGAAATCGTGTTCAACTGCGGCAACAATTATTTCACTGCTGCAAATGCGACACCGAGCACCGGTACCCTCACCGCGTCTGGAGCAACAACAACCTGGACAGGCAACACCAAGGAACTCACCATCACCATCGGATCAAAGCAAAACATGCAGTTCACCTCAATCATCATCAACCCCAGCGGCGAGATGAAGAAAGTGGAGAACATCGCCGAGTTCATCGCAGAAGCAAGCACCACTCCCGTGGAATTTGCCAATCCTCTCAACGTTTACTATCAGAACGGTGCCAACCTTTATGTAGGTGACGCTACCGGCGCACTCCTCGTTTACGGCGACCTTGACCAGACCTACACCACAGGCGACGTTATCCCCGCCGGCGCACAGGGTACATTCAAGAATTACAACGGTTGCTATGAGCTCCTCAGCCCGTCAAACTTCGGCGCTGCCACAACAACTACCACTATAGAACCCAAAGTCATGGCTCTTGCCGACATCACTACCGCTGACCAGAACGAATATGTGAAGCTCAACGGCGTGACCATCGACAACACCACTCTCACCCAGGGCGAAAGCACTCTCGTGCTCTACAACAAGTTTGCCATTGAGAACATCCCCACTGAAGGTGTGTATGACCTCGTAGGTGTGCTCACCGTGTTCAGCAACAAGATCCAGTTCTATCCCACCGAAGCCCCCAAGGCTACTTCGGCCATCACCGACATCACCATCGACGAAAACGCACCTGTTGAATACTTCAACCTCCAGGGCATCCGTGTCGACAATCCCGAAAACGGCCTTTACATCCGCCGTCAGGGCAACAAGGTAAGCAAGGTTCTGATCAAATAAATCACAACCACACCTTGATTAATTGACAAGACAAAAAACGTCGCCGGAAAGAGCTCTTGCTGAAATGCGTTGATGCACGGAGAGAGAGTGCTAAAGTTTTGGATGAACTGTTTCGGCGACTTTTTAAATTATTAATTCCGCAAAACCGGTCATGTGACGAGGCTTTGCGGAATTTTTCTTGACTCGGGAGGCTTAATTTATTACCTTTGCAGACCGACAAACTATAACATCGTAACAACAAACATAACAGAAAAAATGAAACAAGCTATTAAACTCACAGTATTGTCCTTGCTGCTCTCCGCATCATTCAGTTTAACATCCTGTGGCAACTCCACCACTTCGGAAAGCCAGGAAGAGACTACCGAAACCACCGACCTCACTCCCCAGCAGCAGCGCACACTCAAAGGCCTCAAAGCCGAGCTCGAAAGAGTGAAGAAACAACTCCCCATGCCGTTGGCCGACGGCCTTACACTAAAGAGCATGGAAATCAAGGACGGTTTCATGGTCACTACATGTACCTATCCCAAGGGAGAGGAGATGGAAGTGCTCGATAATCCCGAGACCAAGGCTGCAATCATCCGCTCAGTAGGCCCTACCGCAAAGCGCCTCAAGGACATAAACATGGGAATCAAGTACATCTACCAGGAAGAGGGAACGGACAACATCCAGACCCTTACCATCACCCCGGAGGAAATCTAATTCCCCCCGACAGGCCGATAATCCATAAAAGCGGTGGAGTCTCCGGTTGACTGAGAGTGCTCCACCGCCTCATTTTTCATAAATTTCCCCCATTTACAGATATGCAGATTCTCCTTGCCTGTGCCAAGACAATGACCTCGGAAATCAGCAGGATGCCCGAGCATACCACCATTCCCGAATTCCAATCGCAAGCCTCGGCCAACGCCATGTCCATGGGCTGCTACAGCGTAGCCGACCTCGAGAACATGCTTAAAGTAAACAATGCCATAGCCTCGGAGACATGGCACCGCTACCACGACTTTTTTGTAGACTCGACCAGAGTCCCGGCCGGAATGGCTTATGACGGCATAGTGTTCAAACGTCTCGGACTTGACAGTTTTCCGGACGAAGCCTTGGCGTATGCAAACACACATCTCAACATCTGCTCATTCCTCTATGGGCTGCTGCGTCCACTTGACCTCATAAACCCCTACCGCCTCGAGGGCCATGTGGAGCTGCAGGTCAATGGCGGCAAATCCATGTTTGAATCCTGGCGTCCGCTTCTCACCGACTATCTTATAAGCAAAACACAAGCCGACGATGGAATCCTCGTCAACCTCGCGAGCGACGAGATGCGCCTGCTGTTCGACTGGCGCAAAGTGGCTAAGTCAGTCAATGTCATCACCCCTGTTTTCAAAGTGGAGAAGCAGGGACGGCTTCGCACAGTGGTGGTATATGCCAAAATGTGTCGCGGAGCCATGACTCGCCATATACTCCTCAACCGCCTGTCCGATCCCGGCGGGCTCGCCACATTCGACTACGAGGGATTCACCTACTCCCCCGAGCTTTCAGCATCACCTTCATCACCTTTGTTTGTGCTGCCGGCCCTTTAGAAAACACAGAAAAATAACACAGGCGCGACACTTATGGTCACGCCTGTGTTATTTAATGTCATATTCTAATCAGCCATTAACTAAGCAGTTTTGACTGTGGTCGGGGTGAAAGGATTCGAACCTTCGACCCCCTGCTCCCAAAGCAGGTGCGCTAACCGGACTGCGCTACGCCCCGAAACGAAATCAGTGATTTCGAGTGCAAAGGTAGGGAGTTTTTTTCAGTTATGCAAGTTATAAGGCTGTTAATTGCTCGGAAGGCTCAAATTAGAGGGTCACACAACATTTACGGGCGCCCCTTTGACATAGGCCCCCACATTAGACATGGCTATGTCGAGCAACCGACGGCGAGCCTGGGTGGACTGCCATGCTATGTGAGGCGTGATATATGCGCCCGGGCACCCCACAAGCGGGGAGCCTGAACGAGGCGGCTCCTCACAAAGCACATCCACGGCAGCGGCGGCTATGCGACCCAATCTGAGCGCCGCCGCGAGCGCATCCTCGTCAATCAACGGACCGCGCGAGGTGTTGATCAATATGGCTGTGGGCTTCATCAGCGCCAACGTGCGGGCATTTATAAGCCCTTTGGTGGCAGGAGTGAGCGCCGTGTTGAGCGACACCACATCAGAGCGACGGAAAAGCTCGTCGGCTTCCACTCGCTCCACACCTTCGGGCAGACTTCTGGCCGAGGTGGTTATCACCTTCATTCCGAAAGCCATGGCTATGCGGGCCACACGGCTCCCGATGTTTCCCATACCTATCACCCCCATGGTCTGCCCCGCAAGCTCGTCGAACGGCTTGAGGCGATAGCTGAAATCATCGCAATTACCCCAATCGCCACGGCTCACGCTCTCGGCATAGGAGTGGATGTCATTAACCACATTGAGCAGGAGCGCAAACACGAGCTGGGCCACAGAGTCGGTGGAATAGGCGGGAACGTTGGTCACTATGATGCCCCTTTGGCGGGCGGCCTCAATGTCCACATTGTTGTATCCGGTGGCCAGGACACCTATATATTTAAGTTTGGGCAGTTCAGCGAGCACATCAGCCGTCATGAGCACCTTATTGGTCAGCACACATGTGGCATCTGCCGCGCGCTCCACCACCTTGTCAGGTGCGGTGCGGTCATAGACGGTCACTTCGCCGAGCTTGTCAAGGGCTTCCCACGACAGGTCTCCGCTGTTGGCCACATAGCCGTCAAGTATAACGATTTTTTCCATGATTCAAGAGAGTGTAAAGTGTGATTTAAACAACTCTCCAAAATTACGAATTATTTGTCATACAGCAACACCGTAAGCGAGATTTCACCCTGGGCTCCGGTGATGTGGACTGCCTCGATATCGGCCGTAGCCGACGGACCGGTGAAAAACGACCCATAGGCAGCCTTACGGATATCCAACTGGCTATAGGCAGTGTGTATGCCATCGACCACCTTCCGGCTGTCGAGCAACAGATAGAGATCGGTGGAGAACAACGCGCAAGCCGCTCCACCGAGCGACTCGTCAGTCACCCATACCGAACCGGTCTCACCTACCCCCATAAGCCCTTGGGCCACACACACATCTATGACATGGGCCGCGTGAGGGTCGGCCACACTCTCGGGCTGTAGGTTGCCGTTGAAATCACTTATGGCTGAATAGACCACCCGCCCTTTAAGGTCGATATTCTCCAAAAGCCAGGCCAGAGCCTGTGCCCTTGACCCGAACCTTACCGCCTTGCCGTCAAACCCCTCCAGCCGAGCTATGAAATTCTCCACCGGATCACCCGGAATGCTATACAACGGCACATCAGGCAGCTCCACCGGGGTCTGTTTCGAGCTTCTGATACGCGAGAAAATGCGCTCGCGTGAAAATTTCTCGGATATTACTTTTGACATGGTCAGTCGGGTGTTTGAGAGTTAGAATCAGGTTTCCGGGCCTCTTTACGCTTCCGCGCATAGTACTGGCGGAACGTCTCGGCCGGAGGCTCGGGATTGGCATGCCACTTAGCCCAAGGATTAAGCCCCGACTTCAACAACCCCTGAGGGAGCGACCTCAAGGCCCACAGGCCAAGTTTCTCAGCCTTTGACAACGACGAGGCCGAGCGGAGCACAAGCTCCATACCATCCTCCTCAAGCCTATGTATCATCTCATCCTGGCCGGAATTGACTATCGTGTCGCGCCAATAGAACACATATTCAGGAATAGGCATCTTGACCGGGCACACGTCGCCGCACGATCCGCAGTGGGTGCACGAGTATGGAAGCCGCGCATAACGGTGCAGGTCATAGCTCGGCTCGAGGATTATGCCTATAGGCCCCATATAAGGAGCGTCGTAGCTCAACCCCGAGGTGCGCCTGAACACCGGGCAAGTATTCATGCAAGCCCCGCACCTGATACACTTAAGGACCTCCCAGTAGGGAGCGCACAGACGCTCCGACCGACCATTGTCGACAATCACCAGATGCATCTCCTGCCCCTCACGCGGACCGTGGTAATGGCTTGTGTACTGCGTGATGTCAAGTCCGAGAGCACTCCGCGAGAGGAGCCTGATGAACAGAGCCAGATCGCTCTGCCGGGGTATCAGCTTCTCTATCCCCATGCTCGCCACAAAAAGAGGGGGCACGTTGGCGCTTATGTCGGCGTTACCCTCGTTGGTACACACCACTATCCCGCCGGTCTCAGCAATGCCGAAATTCACACCGTTCATGCCGGCGTCGACCTTGATGTAATTCTTACGCATGTCACGGCGCATCACACTGTTGAGATAAGTCGGGTCATCAATATCGGGATCGCTGCCGAGCTTCTCGGCAAACAGGCGCGCCACATCGCCACGAAGCTTATGGATGGCCGGCATGACGATGTGGGAGGGACGTTGACGGTCAAGCTGCTGTATGCGCTCGCCGAGGTCGGCCTCGTAGACATCTATACCCCGCTCGTCGAGATATTCGCGCATGCCGCACTCGTCCATCAGCATCGACTTACCTTTGGTCACCACCTTCACCCCATGGGTGCGGAAGATCTCATACACTATCCTGTTATGTTCCTCGGCGGTCTCGGCCCAATGCACATGCACACCGTTGGCCAACAGATTACGCTCAAACATCTCCAGATACTCATCCAGATGCGTGAGCGTGTGTTTCTTTATCTGCGAGGCGAGCTCACGCATCTCCTCCCATTCAGGGATATGCGAGGCCACACTGTCGCGACGCATGCGAGCCGCCCACAGACACCTGTCGTGGCTCTGACGATGAGGCGTGTCGGCTATGAACTTCGCCCCGAGTTTCACTTGATTCACCTGGCTCATACAGCATCCCCGTTTAAAATTTCAGCAATATAATAAGTCTTGATATCCACCCCGAACTTCCTGGCCACACACTGCTGATGGAGCAGACAGGAAAAGTCGGCCGAAGTCACATACTTAAGGCCGTTGCGCTCATAGTCGCTCACCTTGTCAAGCCCCTGCTGGCCCGAGCAGCTGGCATCCCACACCGAGAAGGTGCCACCGAAACCGCAGCACTCGTCACGCCTTGTGGCATAAGCCACCTCCAGGCCGTCGACCATCTTCAGGAGGGCCTCAGTCTTGGAAAAATCGGGAATCATCAATTCGGTGGGACGCGCCTGATGGAGCGACCTCAGCGAGTGGCATCCGTTGTGGAGAGCCACCTTGTGTGGAAACCTGGCCCACGGCAAACTCTTGACCTGGAGCACATCATGGAGAAAATCCACAATATCGTGAGTGGTCTCGCGGATATGTTTCACTTCGGGAGTCTGCTCCACGGCATTAAGATGGTTTCTCACCTGGTCAGTGCAAATCCCCGAAGGAATCACCACATAGTCATAACCCGAGAAGTGCTTCACGAGATTCCTCTCCATGGCACATGCCTTACGGTCATAACCCATGTCGGTGAGAGGCAACCCGCAACAGGCCACCTGCTCGATATACTCCACGTCAATGTCAAACCGCCTCAGCAGCTCATAGCTCGAAATGGCGGCCTCGGGAGCCAATGCGTCCACATAGCAAGGGACAAAAAATCCGACTTTCATCTGTGTCTCGGTTAAATAGTTGAAGCAACGGCCACGTCTCCCCATCGCTGTCCTTGACACGAGCGGAAACGCAAGCCTTATTATAATTAAATACATCCCGCCGTCCCACATTGTTCATCCCCCCTCCACCCATTATCGCACACTCCGGGTCTACTCAACGCCACACAATGTCAGCTACAGGACACCTCAAAATCATTTTAATGCACCGGTTTCATAAAAAATGGGGCCTAAATTACCCACTCATGCCACAAAATTCACATAAAAATTTCATAGATTGAGGAATATATATTAATTTTGCACCTTGGATAACCTATCATCCCACACCATCAACCCAATCAGAAATCAAAAAAGAATCACATAACAATGGCAAATAACAAGCCCCAAGAAGAAACCCGCACCTCAATCGACGAGGTAAACGACACTCTCACCGGCCTCGGCAGCAAAGTGCAGAACAATCCCGAAATCATCGTATGGTCATGCGCAGGCGTGGCTGTAATCGTAGCCGCCATCCTCATTTACGTCTACGCCATCCGTCAGCCCGGACAGGAAGCTGCCAATCAGGCTCTCGGCCAGGCCGACATCGAGCTCCTCATGGGCAACGACTCAATAGCGCTCGCAAAATATCAGCAGGTGGCTGCCAACCACGGCTATGACGCCGGCAACCTCGCCAACCTCAACGCCGCTATCCTCCTCTACAAGGACAAGAAATACGAAGAGGCCATCAAGCACCTCAACTCCTACTCTTCATCCGAAAACATCATCGGCGCATCAGCCAAGTCACTCGAAGGCGACTGCTATGTGAACCTTAATAAATATCCCGAAGCAATCGAATGCTTCAAGAAAGCAGTCAAGATCTCCGACAACAATCCCCACTACACTCCCGCATTCCTCCTCAAGGAAGCCACAGTGTACCGCGAGATGAAGGACTACTCAGCTGAAGCTGCCATCTACGAGCAGATTATGAAGGACTATCCTAACTACGGTTCTGAAATCGGCCTCGATATCCAGAAATACCTCGAACGCGCCAAAGACGCAGCCGCAAAGTAATCAGGAAATCGATTATCATATCACAGGAGGGAATGACAGGAACATGGTGTTCTCTGCATTCCCTCCTGTTTTTATACAGCAGCTTACCTAACTCCCACGCCACGCTATGTCCCAACCGCAAACCTCCATATCCATCATCATACCAGTGTATGGTGTGACCTTGTATGTCGAACGATGCCTGCGCTCAGTCATAAATCAGACCTACAAAGGGCCACTGGAATGCATCGTCATTGACGACTGCAGTCCCGACGACAGTATGGACAAAGTCCAAAGGCTTATTGATGATTACACCGGCGACATCGAATTCAGAATCATCACCCACGAAAAAAACAAAGGGCTTTCCGAGGCCCGCAACACCGGAATCAGAGCCGCCAAGGGGGAATATCTTTACTTTCTTGACAGCGATGACGAAATCTCAATCTACACCATGGAACTCATGGCTGCAAAAGTGGCCGAGCATCCTGGAGTCGATATGGTGATGGCTGATTTCTATCTTGCAGTCCCTAATGATGCTAATATAAGATACCATAAAGGGAATTATATACAAGGACTTAAAGCTTGCAAAAAAGCCCTCCTGCGTCCAGGGCTGTTACCGGATTACGCTCCCAACAAACTAATTCGCAGGGATTTTATCATCGATAAAAATCTCTTCTTCGAACCTAACCTCCTGCATGAAGACAATCTCTGGAAATGGATGTTAGCAAAACATGTAGAGTCAATCGCGTTGATTCACCATTCGCTTTACATATATTATTCAAATCCATTATCTATTGTCAACGCATATAATCCTCAAAAGTGGAAAGACAGGATTACTATCGCACAGAAAAAAACAGACTCAATTGATTCCATCTGCACAGGCCAGCAGATTCGCCATACGCTCGAATTTATCTTAAACTTAGACTCGGTCTTGCGTTACGTCTATGCCGGCAAGAAGGAATATCCCGAACAAATAGCCATTCTTAAGGATTTGGTAACCAAACTGAGCAAAAGCAACCGCAAGGCTATGGATATCCGTTCATGGCTATCAATCCTTTTCCTTAAATTGGAACTTAACCTACCCATAAGCGTCGACAATAAGCTTTATTGGCCCATCCATAGAGCTTCAAAAATGTTCGCTGCTTCTCCGAGACCCTGACAGATACATGAAAATCCTCTTTTACATCTATTCACTCGGGCAACGTGGTGGCATGGAGCATGTCACCATTGCGAAAGCTAATGCCCTGGTGCAACTGCCAGAGTGTGAAGTAGGCATAGCCATTGCCGATTCCAAGGGATTTCCCGAAAATATAATACAACCTCTTTCAACGGACGTAAGAGTTTTCGACCTCAACACTCCATTCTTGGACCATCCGGCTAAATCTCCAATAGGATTTTTAGGCAAGATGAACAGTCTGCGAAAGAGTCTGCAGCACACCATAGACACCTGGCATCCTGACATCGTGATAAGTACCGGACAAATCGACCGTTACGTCTTCCCCTTCCTGAAGCAGACCTCTCCTGAATATGTCAAAATCAGAGAACATCATTTTGCCAGCACTTACAAACTGATTGAGGACATAGCACTAAACGGCAAAGCCGGATGGCTAAGAAGAATAGCCTACAGGTTTGACAGCCACATTCTGTTCCGGTTCTTTGATTTTAATGCCTTTCTCACCCACGAGGACTATGAGAACAATGCCCCCAAAGGAGATGTGAGGTTCGGCTACGTCCATAATCCATCCACCGCTACGTCCAACCACGCCACATCAGCTCCTCGCGACAAAATCATACTTGCAGCCGGAAGAATGACCCTTCAAAAAGATTTCGCCTCCCTTATCCGGATCTGGGCCAAAGTCCAACATAAAAACGGATGGATCCTTCGTATACTGGGTGAAGGGGAACTTCATGAAGAGCTTTCAGAATTGGTTGCCACACTCGGACTTGGACAAGAGGTGCAACTACCGGGATTCAGCACTGATGTCGCAGCAGAGATGTCCCGGGCCTCCCTTTTCGCAGCGACCTCCAAGTGGGAGGGGCTTCCATTGGTCCAGGTCGAAGCCATGGCCTGTGGTTGTCCGGTAATCTCATATCGCACACCTTACGGTCCTGCCGATGTCATCCGCAACGGCGTAGACGGAATACTCATCACATTGGGTGATGAGCAGAAATTTGCCGACACACTTCAACACCTGATCAACCATCCCGATGAAATAAAAAGAATGTCCTCAAAAGCATCAGAACGAGCAGAACATTTCTCCATCAACCGCATCACCAATATCTGGATGGAAAAATATGAATCATTGCTAAGTCACAAACGCAACCCTAAACATAAATGACCATTCCTGAGAAAATATCAGAACTACGCGATATAATAGCCGAGAAACTGACTCCTCTTATCAAGGGTGACTATTATCTCGTTGATGCAGCATATAATTCCAATATAGGAGACATACTTATATGGCAGGGAACAATGGATTTTTTAGCCACACTTCCTGGTAAGCACATTGCAACAGCCAGCCATCTTACATTTACTTATCCAAAACTGCCCAAAGATATCACAATTCTGTTAAGTGGCGGAGGGTGCTTTGGTGACTTATGGAGATATTACCATGAATTGCGAATAAAGGTCATCACACATTACCCTGATAATCCGATTGTGATGTTTCCACAATCGGTATGGTATGATGACCTATCACTCATAGCCCAAGACGCAGCCATTTTCACCGCTCACCCCAATCTTCACCTTTGCGCACGCGACCAATGGAGTTTTGACTTCATGAAGACTCATTTTCCGGGCACCGACATCCTTTTGGTCCCCGACATGGCGTTCTTTATCAATGATAAGAGACTAAGCTCCTACCGCAACCTCCATTCCGGAAAAAAACTCCTGCTGCTACGAAAGGACCGGGAACTCCCTTCCGAATTTACTCCGCCAGCCGACATTAAAGAGTATGACGTAACCGACTGGCCCACAAAGGAGCATGAACCGAAACGCCACCGGTGGATTGACCGGTGCAGTTATGCCTTCGGATGGCGCTTGAAAAACCATCCACAACTGTTGGGCTTGTCAGAAAAAATTATGGATATGATAGCCGATATGGCAATTCGCAAGTCACACACAGCCACCGGTTTAAAATTCTTGTCACGTTATGATGATATCATAACCACACGCTTGCATGTGATGATTCTCGGCCTGCTTCTCCACAAGGAAAACATAATATACGTCGACAACACATCGAAAAAATTATCTGCGTTTGCAGATACATGGCTTCATGACCTGAAATTGCGTCAAGGCCTTTACTCATCCCATCTCAAAATGAATACGATAAAAGTTCAGAGCATTACTATCACCCGCTATCGTATAGAGATCAGATTCTCAACCGAAGGAGAGATTGGTGAGTACTTCAAAGGCGAGAATATATTCTGGTGCGAATATTCACTGCCGGTTGACACCACACCTGAAAGCATTGCCATAATCCCCTTTATAGCCAATGTCCTCCCAATAGTCTGGCTATGTGACGCAACCCTTGAAGTACCTACCATTGACGGACAATTTTATGAATGCCTCGATGCAGTAAAGAAAGGATACCAGAACATGTATGCCTATCTTGACTTTAAAGGAGAAGTAATCTCCCACGCCATAGACAATACTACTAATCAGCAAGTTACCGAAATCGGGGGGGGTAAAATGGATTCTTCCGCCATGCTTTTCAGCGGTGGCGTCGATGCCTTCTCCACACTCCTTACCCACCAGGCAGAGCACCCGCTTTTAATAACAGTCAGAGGAGCAGATTTAACATTAAGCGACCATAAAGGTTGGAAAAATGTCAGCAGGCACATAGCGGAGACAGCTGAAATATTCCACACCCGGTTTACCACAATATCATCCAACCTTAAGGAGTTCATAAATGAAAGCCTGGTAGATAAAAAATTGATAAGCAAGACCGGTGATAACTATTGGCATGGATTCCAACATGGGATAGGGCTAATTGGGCTCACCGCACCATTATCAGCCACTACAGGTTTTAAGAAGCTATACATCGCTTCAACCCACACCTATGAACAAGCCGGCAAACTGGCTTGCGCGTCCGATCCGACTATTGATAACAATATCCGGTTCAATAACACGGAAATTATTCATGATGGTAGCGAGTTTTCACGTCAGGAGAAAGTGACAAGGATTGTTTCAGAAAGCGAAAAATCAGGCGTTTATCCGATGCTTCGTGTATGCTGGATGCATGAAGGAGGCGAAAACTGCTGTCAATGCGAGAAATGCCTCCGTACATTGTTTGAAATTTATGTAGGTGGCGGGAAGCCTGAAAAATACGGTTTCAATATCTCGCGCAAAACGTTACGACATTCACGCCGCAACATGATTATCTATGGTTTCAGCCAGAACCTGCGAGCCATCTATTGGGATGACATACAATCAGCGCTGATTAAAAACCGGAATATTAAACTTCCTGACACCCTCCGATGGATACGCACGTCTAATCTGAAACACCCCTACATTTATCCCGACGTATCATTCTATCATACCGCGCGCCAACTTAACCGTGCTGTTTTGAAAGCATACTGGAACCTGCGGAATCGTTTTACACATAACTAAACAGACACTAATGAGCATAATAAGCAATCTCATATACACAGTAAAGCACAATCTATACACTGGTTATCAACGAAGAAAACTGAAGGCTTGCATCACATCCATCAACAGTATGCAGCGCAAGGATTATGCCTCACTGATCAATGGGTCATCATTATCACCTGATGAAATAAACGCAATCAATAAGCGGTGGGGCTTCCTTGCCGGAAACGAAGAGATATGCCATGACGACTGGCGAATATATAAGACAATAAATCAGTTCAATGCCGATTACGTGTCATTCAGTTTATATAGTGCATATATCGTGCCATTGCTGAATCATGCTAAACATACTCATGCTTTAGCTGACAAAACTCTTTTGCCCTATATATTCAACGGATTGGCACAACCTGAAACCATCCTGCGCTGTGTAGCTGGAATATTTTTCGACTCTGCCGACAACATAGTACCCCATGAAAAAGCGAAAGAAATCCTCGAAGGACAACGCGAAATGTTCTTAATCAAACCTGCCAACGATACTTATGGCGGGAATGGCATAACAATCATTGACCCAAACAGCGAGGGGGGGGTAAATAATAGCCTGATAAACAACATATTGCACACAAGAACATCCTTTATAATCCAACGAAAGCTCACCCAAAGTCCATTCATGTCGGCATTAAACGAGTCATCGCTCAACACCATGCGCATCACCACCGTGTTGCTTCCTGATAAAATCGTACCTGTATCTGCACAGCTTAAAATAGGCAAAAGTGGCGCACTTGTAGACAATTCCGCCCATGGCAGTATATTTGTTGGTATTAATCAGGACGGAACTCTACGGCAATATGGTGTTCATCGTGATCTGATACCGTCTGATGAGCAAAACGGGATAAAGTTCGGCGGGCTGAAAGTCCCCAATTTCGACAAAGTGCTTGATTTTGCCAAAGAAGCGCATCTGCACATAGCTCCCTGCCAGATAGTGGGCTGGGACATTGCTCTCGACGAGAATAATAAGCCTGTTCTTATTGAAAACAATATAATTTGCCCGAGTATCACTTATGAGCAAGCCACGTCGGGCCCATTTTTTGGCAGCTATACCGATGAAATCATTGATTATCTGAAGTTCAAATCGGTCAATAATTAAAGGTTTACATCTTAAGGTTTATTATTAAGACTTAGATATTTTTCTTTTATTTTATAACTTTGCTTAATCATATATAATCAGATATACCCAGATGAAAAAATCCACCCGCAACACTGCCATCGAAGCGCTCCGTTTCTTTTTCATGGTACAGATATGCCTTTTGCATTATAATTCCTGTGGAAATTTTATGAAGGCAGGATATTTAGGTGTGGAGTTTTATTTTTTGCTGAGCGGTATATTTATCTATAAGAATGCAACAAAAAGCAACTCTACTTGCGGCATCGTAGAGTACACATACAATAAAATCTCAAAATTCTATACTCAGTATATATTATCCCTGTTAGTAATATATCTCGTAGTGATGCCCAAAGTTATCATGTCCATACATGAAAACGGGCTTGTTCATGAGATATTAAGGTTTATAAGCCAATGCCTTATACTTCAGGAGACTGGAATATATCCCAAAACGTATAATAGTCCGACGTGGTTTTTCTCTGTGTTAATATGGGGTGGAGCATTGGTGTATGGCCTGACAAAGTATTGGCCCAAGGTCTCAATACGTGTTATATTTCCCCTCATAGCAATAATGTTTCTATCATACAGCTTCAACTATGGCAAAATCAGTAATCTGGAACAATGGGGAATGAACGTATTCATACCGATGACATTAGCCCGCGGCATCTGTGAAATTGCCATCGGCACTGTTATCGGGTACCTGATTTTCAACTATCTTGACATAATAAAACGCTATAGATCATATCTGAATGTAGCGACTTTGATTTCAACCATCTTATATTTATTCATTGTGTTTGACAGAGCGCAGGATGCTCAATATGTTTTCATTCTGTTCCCTATAATCATAACATCAGCGTTCGTAGAGGGATCATGGCTGAATTCCTTATTCCGAAATGATATCTGGAATAAACTTGGAAGCCTGTCATTCAGCATGTTCCTGATTCATATATCGCTTGTATGGTCATTGACAAAACCGATACTCTATGATAATTTTCCACATTCTCTGCTATTTTTAATCTATATAATCACACTCATCCCTTTCGCAATGTTGTTATCCCGCACCGCAACGTATGTGAACAAGCATCTGCCCAAGCTTATCTCCAAGAGTGACGACCCATTATCTGCCGATCAAAATCGGGGGGGGTAATTTACTATAGATAAGTTACTTACAGTAATATAACCCACGCCTGCGGGCTCTCAGTTGTTAAAATATACTAAAAAAATTTCTAACCTTTGCTTTATAACCATCACCCACATGGTTATAACAAGTTTTTTTGCTATTTTTGCAGACGATTATAGGCTTTTAAGTAGCTTGCGATAATATCATTGAAAATTCTATCATTTTACCTTATAAATCAATCATGAACCTACGGAAAAAATGTTTTCTTCTGGCGAGTGTGATGCTATGTCAACTCTCCGCCTGGGCCACCATAGAGGGCAGCCTTGACCCGGAATCAGTGGTGGAGCAGTGGAGCAACGCATCAAAATCTCCTAAAATCATCGACATCAATTTCAGTGACACATCCTGGCCCGACACTTGGATAGCCGAGACCGGTCGCGACTGCCCGGAATGGGACAACAACACCAAGTATCCCAACGGCGGATATGTCAATGCCGTCCTTTCTACACCTGTCAACGGTGACGGTGCAGGACTCTCCTACCCAATCCTCTTCCATAACTGTACATTTGCCACAAAAGCATCCTACGGCGGTCACGCAGGTGCCACCGCAGCTTTCTCTCGCCAATATTACCTCGGCGAGAAATGCTCGGGCAATTCTGCCACCACATACAACAACTGGACCGTAAAAGGCCACACCCATTACCTTGAGGACAACATCCAGTATGGCGACAACGGTAAGCCCATCTACGGCGAAGCCGGATTCGTGCAGATGTGCCGCAACGCCGCGACAAGAGCCGGCGCCGACAATAAGGAGAGCCTCCACGGCTGGGTCGAAATCGACCATGTGCCTTACATCGAACGCATCCAGTGGTCATGGTCATCCACCTCTTGGGGACGCGGTATAAAATGCGACATCAAGATAGGCAACGGCGAATGGAAACCGCTCGTATGGATGGGCTCTGAAAAGCAGAAACAGGGCTGGACATCATTCAGCGACCAGGGATATTTCATGGAAAATATCATCGACGCTCACGACGTGTCAATCCGTTGGCGCGTGTGGGACGGTGAAGACCCCGACAACGTGGTCCAGAACAGCGTGTTCACCTCACAGACTATCGATCCTCTGGCCGAACGCCAGGCTCCGCGTCTGCACAAACTCCAGATATTCGGCGACAAGGTCACAGCCGAACAGGCCGAGTATGCCAAGAATAACCCGGTGGGTAATGTAGGCACACTCACCGACCTCAGCCAGTTTGGCTTCTCAGGGAGCGACACCAAACCCGCGCCCGACGAGGACGCCCCCATCGTGCTCCTCTATGTCAACCCAGATGGATCAGGTGACTACACCACCATCCAGGCTGCCATCGACAATGTGCCCGACGGCTCACGCGGCATCATCTACATAGCCCCCGGCATATATGACGAGAACATCTATGCCGGCCGCAAGGACAATGCAGGCAAGTTCATCAGTCTCATAGGTGCCGATGCTGCCACCACCATCCTCACATCCGACACCAACCGTGGAGGCTCATCAACCAACACCTACCTCGACTGCGCCGCCCTCAACGTATTCACACCCTGCTTCTATGCCGAAAACCTCACCATCCGCAACACAAGCGGCAATGTGGGACAGGCCGAAGCGCTCTACACAGCCGGCGACGCGCACGTGTTCAAGAACTGTGTGCTGAGCGGCTACCAGGACACCTACAAAGCCAATGTGGGAGCAAGAGGCTATTTCACCAACTGCACCATAGCCGGCTGCACCGACTTCATTTATGACGGCGGTCTCGAATGGTTTGAAGACTGCGAAATCCTCTGTGTGAAGGGTCGTGGCTACATCACAGCTCCCTCATCGAGCAGCACCCCGATGACAAAGGTGCTCTACCCCTCGCTGTCGGCCGACAATTTCTATCCAGGCCTCTTCTTCCGCAACTGCAAGGTGACGGCGGAGGACGGCGTTGAAGCTGGAAGCTACACATTGGGCCGCCCATGGGATGAGCTCTCTGGTGCCATGTTTATCAAGTGTACCCTCGGCAACCATATCAACGCCGCAGGCTGGACCGATTGGAACGGCCGCGGAAGCAAATCGTCGCTCTACGAATACCGCAACATCGGTCCTGACGGCAAACTCGTCAACACTTCAGGCCGTGCATCATTCAGCCGTCAGGCATCCGACGCCGAGGTAGAGGAATACATGAACCCGGAATTCCTCTTCGCCAAGGCCTCAAACACAGCTTTTGATTACGAAAAGATACTGCGCGGAGCAGCCAGCCCGACCAATTTCGCCTTTACCACCACAGGCATCACCTGGGAAAGCGACGACATGGCAGCCGGATATATCGTATACCGCAACGGCGAGGTGGCAGGCCTCACAGCCACACCCTCATGGACTATCCAGGCAGGCGACATCGCATCTTACAGCGTAAGCGCCATCTCACGCCACGGTGTCACATCACCCATCGTCAACGCAGCCGAAGCAACCCAGCTCGCAGCCTTCCCCACAGCCGAAGGATTCGGCAAATATGCCACCGGCGGACGTGGAGGCAAAGTAGTGAAAGTAACCTCTCTTGCCGACGACGGTTCAGCCGGCACTCTCCGCTGGGCATTCGATCAGCACAAGGGTGAACCTATCACCATCATCTTCGAAGTGAGCGGCGACATCGCACTCGGCAGCGAGCTGCGTGTCAATCGCGCCAACTGGACCCTCGCCGGCCAGTCGGCTCCCGGCGAAGGTATAGTCATCACACGCAACAAGGTCAACTTCGGTGGCTCACAGAACTTCATCGTGCGCAACGTCCGTTTCCGCATCGGCCACAAGGACATCAACGGCAACACCCTCATGGACAATGCCTGCGGTGCCGAGAACTGCTCGAACTTCATCTTTGACCACTGCTCATTCGGCTGGTCGGTGGAGGAAAACATGAACACAGCTGACTGCCACTTCCTTACCGTCCAGTACTCGATGGTGCATGAGGGCCTCTACAACGGCGGCCACACCAAGGGTGCCCGCGGCTACGGCTGCCAGTGGGGCGGATCTCCGGCTACCTACCACCACAATCTCCTTGCCCACAACAACTCCCGCACTTGCCGTTTCAACGGTGCCCGCGGTGAGGACAATGTGGTGTTCATAGAGTATGTCAACAACGTGAACTATAACTACGGCAAACGCGGTGCATGTTACGGAGGCGAAAATACCGCCGACATTGCGTCATATAATGGCCTCAACTCCGCACACGAATGTAACTTCATGAACAACTATTACAAACCCGGAGCATACTCCGACAAGAACTCCGTGGAATTCGTAAGTTCAAGCTATGCACGCGAAGGGGCCAAATCATGGGCACCTGCCAAATGGTATGTCAACGGCAATATAGCCGAAGGCTTCGATGCCGTAAATGCCGACAACTGGAAAGGCATGGTGGCTGAGATCTATACTCTCGACCAGATCCGTGCCGACAAGCGTATCACCCCCGCCACACCCTACTACAAATATACCCTGGCAGGAGCCGTAGGCACCTATGTGCCCGAACGTTACATGCTCGAAAACTTCGAGACAGCCAAGGAGGCATTCAACACCGTTGTAGCAAAGGCCGGCACAATCAACCGTGACAAGGTGGAACGACGAGTGGCTGAGGACACCCGCGACGGCAAGACAACCTACACCGGCTCGATCGGCAACACAAAAGGTGTCATCGACCGCGAGACTGACGCAGAGGGCTTCTTCGCCTATTCATCCGACTACACCGTACCCACCGATACCGACGGCGACGGCATGCCTGACGAATGGGAACAGAAGAACAATCTCAACCCCTCGGTAGCCGACAATAACCTTGTCAATTCCGAAGGCTATACCGCCCTCGAAGCCTACCTCAACTCATTGATGGGCGAGACCACTGCCAATGACTTCCACGAGAGCGGCATAGCCGACATCATCGTATCCACCGGCGCCACTTATGACTCCGCTTCCCACACCCTCACCGTAGGGGAAGAGGCTGTAGGAGCCATCCTTACTGTCTACGGCACCGACGGACGCCTCGTGGCATCACAGCGCCTGGCTTCACGCACCACTTCCATGGCTCACCTCCCGGCCGGAATTCTGCTCGTGAAGATCGAGGCTCGTAACCTCACACCCACCGTCCTGAAAATCAACCGTTAGTCTCTGAACCCTCCTCAAGGAGGAACAACCCCAATATTCCACCACCGCCACGGCTCGCATTAGTCACGAGCCAGTGGCGGTGGTTTGTTTTCACACCTGAAGAACCACAACTCAAGCCGTCAGTAACAAATTGGCTCATCACGCAGCATTTTTGCACCACAATCCCTGCAAAAGCAAAGTAATTTTTTGTAAATTTGCATTCATAAATCAACCACACACTCATTAGATTATGGCTACAACATTGGTAAACACCGATTTCAACTTCCCCGGCCAGACGGCTGTGTACCACGGAAAAGTACGTGACGTCTACACCATCAACGACGATATCCTCGTAATGGTGGCCACCGACCGCATCTCGGCATTCGACGTCATCCTCCCCAAGGGAATACCTTACAAGGGACAGGCACTCAATCAGATAGCCGCATCATTCCTTGATGCCACCGCTGACATCGTGCCTAACTGGAAACTCGCAGTACCCGACCCCATGGTCACCGTAGGCTACCGCTGCGAAGGTCTCCGTCTCGAAATGATCATCCGCGGCTACCTCGCAGGAAGCGCCTGGCGCGACTACAAAAACGGCATGCGTGAAATCTGCGGCGTGAAGCTCCCCGAAGGAATGGTTGAAAACCAGCGTTTCCCCGAGCCCATCATCACCCCCACCACCAAGGCCGACGCCGGACACGACGAGAACATATCGCGCGAGGACGCCATAGCCCAGGGTATAGTGACAGCCGAACAGTTTGACACCATGGCTGCCTACACACGCGCCCTCTTCAAGCGCGGCTCCGAGATGGCGGCTGAGAAGGGCCTCATCCTTGTTGACACCAAATATGAATTCGGACTCCGCGAGGGCAAGGTCATACTCATCGATGAAATCCACACCCCCGACTCATCCCGCTATTTCTATGCCGAAGGCTATGAGGAACGTCTCGCCAAAGGTGAACCCCAGCGCCAGCTGTCTAAGGAATTCGTGCGCGAATGGCTTATGGACCACGGATTCATGGGCAAAGAGGGTCAGACTGTGCCTGAAATGACCGATGAATTCTGCCAGGAAGTATCCGAACGCTACATCGAGCTCTACGAGCACATCACAGGCCAGAAGTTCGTGAAAGCACCCGAGGAACACCTCGAGGACCGCATTGCCCGTAACGTGCTTGACTGCCTCAACACCCTCAACCCCAACGCGTAAGCCCTGCCTCAGCATATCATCCCCACACCACAATCCAAATGCAAGTCGAGAATATAAACCCCTACGATGACAATCGCCGCAAAAGCGACCAGGTGCGCGAGATGTTCGACGCCATTGCTCCGGCTTATGACTTCATGAACCGGGCCATGACTTTCGGCATCGACAAGCTCTGGCGACGTTCCGCAGTCAAGCTCATCGCGTCAGAGACCCATGACGATATCCTCGATATTGCAACCGGGACCGGCGACCTCGCCATACTCCTCGCCAGGAAGCTCGATCCGCTCACGGTGATAGGCGTGGACCTCTCGGAAGGGATGATAGAGATAGGCCGCAAGAAAGTGCTTGCCGAAGGTCTCGACGACATCGTCACCCTTGGCATCGGCGACTGCCTCCAACTCCCATTCCCCGACGCGTCGTTTGACTGCATCACATGTGCTTACGGTGTGCGCAACTTCCAGAATCTGCTGGCAGGTTACCGTGAGATGCACCGTGTGCTCCGCCCGGGAGGAATGGTGGTGATACTCGAACTCTCCACTCCACGCTCCGCCGTGGTACGTCCGTTCTACAACCTCTATACCCGGCATCTCATCCCTACAGTGGGACGACTGGTATCGAAGGACGTGAGAGCTTACAGCTATCTCCCCGAATCAATAGCCGCCGTGCCGCAAGGGACCGAGATGACCGCGATAATGACCGAGGCCGGATTCCGCGAAGCCGTCCACCGTCCGCTCACATTCGGCACATGTACCATCTACACGGCACGGAAATAGCACTCTTATCGCACTATAATGACACTAAAATCACCAAATAACCAATAAAAAACAACCCCAACATCATGGAATCAAAGCAAAACGAAATAAAAATCGAACTCACTCCCGAAGTCGCAAAAGGCAACTATGCCAATCTCGCTGTAATTTCCCACGGCCCCAACGAATTCTTCCTTGACTTCATCGCCATGGCTCCAAACATGCCCCAGGCCAAGGTGCAGTCACGTATCATCATGACTCCCGAAAACGCCAAGAACCTCCTCGGCGCCCTGATGGAAAACATCAAGAAGTATGAAGCCACATTCGGCGAAATCCGCCCCAAACGACCCATCCAGGGCCATAACGGCAATGGTGGCGAGATACCCAATCCCTTCATCATGGGAGGCAAAGCCTAACGCGACATGAAACCGAATAATTTCACCATCTATAACACACTCACCCGCACGAAGCAGCTATTCAAGCCGCTCCACGAGGGTAGAGTGGGCATGTATGTGTGCGGCCCCACCGTCTACGGCGACGGACACCTGGGCCATGCACGTCCGGCCATCACATTTGACATCCTGTTCCGCTATCTCAAGCATTTAGGCTACAAGGTACGCTATGTGCGCAACATCACCGACGTAGGCCACCTCGAACATGATGCTGACGACGGCGAAGACAAGATTGCAAAGAAAGCACGCCTTGAGCAGCTTGAACCTATGGAAGTGGTGCAGTACTACCTGACCCGCTACCACAAAGCCATGGAACAGCTCAATGTGCTGCCTCCCTCAATCGAACCTCATGCGTCAGGCCATGTAATAGAGCAGATCGAGTATGTCAAGAAAATCCTTGACAGCGGATATGCCTATGTGTCGGACGGCTCAGTCTACTTCGATGTGCCCAAGTTCAACCGTGACCATCCTTACGGAAAGCTCTCGGGCCGCAACATCGACGAGCTCCTTGCCACCACTCGTGCGCTCGACGGACAGGAGCAGAAACACCATCCCGCCGATTTCGCCCTTTGGAAAAAGGCTGCCCCCGAGCATATAATGCACTGGCCCTCCCCTTGGAGCGAAGGTTTCCCCGGATGGCACCTCGAATGCTCCACCATGGGCGAGAAATATCTCGGAGAGTCTTTTGACATCCACGGCGGCGGTATGGACCTCATGTTCCCTCACCACGAATGCGAGATAGCACAGTCAGTGGCACATAACGGCCATGACACTGTCCGTTACTGGATGCACAACAACATGATAACCATCAACGGCAAGAAGATGGGTAAGTCGCTCGGCAATTTCATCACCCTTGATGAATTCTTCAACGGCTCACACCCTCTGCTTGAGCAGCCATATTCACCGATGACCATACGCTTCTTCATCCTCCAGGCCCATTACCGCGGCACAGTGGACTTCTCGAACGAAGCACTCCAGGCATCCGAAAAGGCACTCAACCGCATGCTCGAAGGTTATCGTCGCCTGCAGGAACTCACTCCGTCGGCAACCTCGACAATCGACGTTTCGGACATAAGGCAGAAGTGCTATGACGCGCTTGACGACGACATGAATACACCTATGGTGATAGCCCATCTCTTTGATGCCCTCCGTCTTGTCAACCAAGTGAAGGATGGCTCTGCCACAGCTTCACAGGCTGATATCGATGAGCTAAAATCGGTGTTTGACACCTTCCTGGTGGAAATACTCGGCATACGTACAGAACTCGCAGGAACATCCGACAATCCCGAAGCCCTCAAACCCTTCGAGGAAGCTGTGGACCTTCTGCTTGAGATGCGCGCGAAGGCCAAAGCCGACAAGGACTGGGCCACTTCCGACCTCATCCGTGACCGTCTGGCAGCCATAGGCTTCAACGTCAAGGATACCAAGGATGGTGTGGAATGGTCACTATCGTAAATTTTACAAACACCCTGCTTTTCCACCCCGATGAATTTCACATCACCGGCTTATTGGCTCCGGCTCGCTCATGATTCATTTCAGGGCTGGGGCCTCTCCGACGATTTCAATCCCCTCTGCTCCACTCTTCTGGTGGGCGGAGGGGTTATCGCCATTGCATGGTTGATTTACGGTCTGCTGACTAAGATTGTAATCCCATCAGTGCTGAGGCTTGTCAAATACACTCCTGCCACCTGGGACGACATACTTCTCAACCCATCGCTCCTGAAAGTGGTATCGGAACTGGTGTTCATTCTCATCCTCTCAGCACTTTTTCCCGACTCATTGTCGCTCTATCCTACAGCGAAAGTGATAGGAACTCTTGCGTGCCGCATATTGGTGGTGGTGGTGGTGGTGCATCTGATCAACCGATTCATCCTGGCCCTCTACCAACTGCTGGAACACAATTCCTATTCCAAGGTTAAATCGCTCAAAGGGTTGCGGCAGATGCTTCAGGTGATTACGGTGTGCATAGGCATCATAATCATCATCTCAATCCTCGCTGATAAGAATCCCATCATCATAATCTCAGGTCTCGGAGCTGCAGCCACCGTGCTCATGTTGGTGTTCAAGGATTCGATAATGGGAGTGGTGGCCGGAGTACAGCTCTCACTCAATGATATGCTGCGGCCAGGCGATTGGATCACAGTCCCCTCACGCAACATCAACGGTATAGTCAAGGAGGTGGGCCTAACCACCGTCAAGGTCCAGAATTTCGACCTCACCACAGTGACGGTCCCACCCTACTCACTTGTAAGCGAGTCATTCCAGAACTGGCGCACCATGAAGCTCGCCAATGCCCGACGCATCTGCCGTGCCGTGCTCATCGACATCAACACAGTAGCATTTGCTTCACCGGCCCTACTGAAGGAGTGCCTGCAAGAGGAATGGGGCAAAAACCTCATGGACGATGGCAAGGTGGTCAATCTAAGCCTTTTCAGATACTATCTCGAACACTATATCGCATCACTGAGCATCACTGCGAAATCATCGCCCGAGAAACTCTATATGGTACGGGAGCTTGCTCCCACACCGGAAGGAATCCCGGTGGAGATATATCTCTTCGTGAAAGAAACCGACTGGAAAACTTATGAGGCATATCAGGCCGACATAATGGACCACGTCGTGGCCTCGGCATCGCGGTTCGGCCTACGCATCTACCAGGCACCATCGAGTGCCGATATACGGTCGCTCAGACAGGCGTGAGCCGGGAGCCGGGATAAGTGATCGGCTGTCCCTCTATGACGGATATATATAAAATCAAACGAGAAGATGATATCACATCGTCTTCTCGCTTAGATAATAAACCAATCATTATCACATTTCTTGCAATGGAAAAAGTAATTTTGCTATGTACTAATAAAACGCAGCACAGCTGAAATGGTTTACAGAAAATCAAAAAAATTTCTATAAAATTTTAATTTTATTGCCAACTTCCTGAATTTTAGCTAACTTAGCAGACGAAAAAATTTCACCACGCAAGATATGTTTAACACATATTAGCTAAGATGTGCGCACATATTGCACACCACATGCGTTAACTTTGCAGAGTAAATCCACACAACTAACCACACGAACAAACAAAAACAACTACATATACTGACATGGAAAAGAAAAAGACCCCTATAAAAGGCGCCAAGGAAGTTGATGCCGCAAAGGCGAAACTCAATGCCCTCGCACAGGCTATGGGCAACATCGAGAAGAATTTCGGCCGCGGAGCCATCATGAAACTCGGCGACGAGACAATAGAGGATGTCGAAGTGATACCCTCCGGCTCAATCGGGCTCAACTTCGCACTCGGTGTAGGTGGTTATCCGCGTGGCCGTATCATCGAGATCTTCGGCCCGGAATCATCAGGTAAGACCACCCTCGCCATCCACGCCATAGCCGAGGCACAGAAGGCAGGCGGAATCGCCGCTATCATCGATGCCGAACACGCATTTGACCGTTTCTATGCCGAAAAGCTCGGTGTGGATGTCAACAACCTCCTTATGGCACAGCCCGACAACGGCGAGCAGGCACTTGAGATAGCCGAACAGCTTATACGCTCGTCAGCCATCGACATACTCGTGGTTGACTCAGTTGCAGCGCTCACACCTAAAAGCGAAATCGACGGTGATATGGGTGACAAAAACGTTGGTGTACAGGCGCGCCTCATGTCACAGGCCATGCGTAAGCTCACAGGAGCAATCGCGCGCACAAACACCACCTGTATCTTCATCAACCAGCTGCGTGAGAAAATCGGCGTGATGTTCGGTCCGTCAGAGACCACCACCGGCGGTAACGCGCTCAAATTTTACGCGTCTGTCCGCATAGACATCCGCCCCAGCACCGCCATCAAGGACGGTGACGAAGTACTCGGTAAACTTACCAAGGTAAAAGTTGTGAAAAACAAAGTGGCACCCCCATTCAAGCGTGCCGAGTTCGACATCATGTTTGGTGAAGGTATCTCTCGCTCTGGTGAAATCATCGACCTCGGTGTCGAATACGGCATCATCAGCAAGAGCGGTTCGTGGTTCTCATACAACGGCACCAAACTCGCCCAGGGACGCGACGCCGCAAAGCGTGTCATAGCCGACAACCCCGAACTGGCCGACGAACTCGAAGCCCTCATCATGGAGGCTCTCCACAATGCCGCTCCCGGCAAAAAGAAAACCCCCAAGAAAGACAAACCCGCTCCCACGGCAGCCAAAGCCGACGCCTCGGAACCGACCCAGGACGATATCGACGACATTGATGACTCAGAACTCGATGACGCTGATCTGCCCGACGACTTCTCAATCGAGGAAGATATCTGATAACATACTAACAGAAACAAAGCAACCGCTACAGTACCCTGTAGCGGTTATTTTTGTATATTGCTATCCTGAGAATAGTCCGGATACCGTTTATATAGTAGCTATATAGTCGACAAGTTTTTTTCAAAGCATAGCGGTTATTTGGAGGAATTACAGTAATTTTGCAGTCGAAAAGACCAATAGAAACAATAATAGTCATTTTTCCACTTATGGGAGGATTCTTCGGGGTCGCTGCAAAACAAGCTTGTCGCACCGACCTTTTCTATGGAGTTGACTACAACTCACACCTCGGCACCCGACGTGCCGGTCTGGTGACCTACGATGATGTCGACCAACGGTTCTGCCGTTCGATTCACTCACTCGAAAGCACCTATTTCCGAACCAAGTTTGAGGCCGAGCTGCCAAAATTCAAGGGTAACACCGGCATCGGAGTGATTTCCGACACCGACCCGCAGCCAATCATCATCAACTCTCATCTCGGCAAGTTCGCTATCGTCACAGTGGCCCGTATATGCAACATAGACGAACTCGAACGCGAGCTCATTGACCAAGGGGTACATTTCGGCGAACTCTCGCAGGGACGCACCAATCAAACCGAGCTGATAGCGCTGCTCATCAATCAAGGTAAAACGTTTGTGGATGGTATACGCATAGTACATGAGAAAGTCAAAGGTTCATGTTCACTGCTTATCCTTACCGAGAACTCAATCATCGCTGCCCGCGACAAACTCGGCCGCACCCCCATCATCCTTGGCCGCAAAGATGGTGCCATGGCAGCCACAAGCGAAAGCACAGCGTTTCCCAATCTGGATTTCGAGTATCTCCGCGACGTTGGACCGGGCGAAATCGTAGAACTGAAACATGACGCGGCTACCACGCTTTCAGCCCCACTTCCCGACATGCAGATATGCTCATTCCTATGGGTCTATTACGGCTTCCCGACATCATGTTACGAGGGACGTAACGTGGAGGAGACCCGATTTGCCTCAGGTGAGGCCATGGGACGTACCGACAAAACCGACGTGGACTGCGCATGCGGTATCCCCGACTCAGGAGTCGGAATGGCCTTAGGTTACGCAGCCGGCCATAATGCCCCCTACCACAGATGTATATCCAAATACACTCCCACCTGGCCACGCTCATTCACACCGTCTGACCAGTCGATGCGCTCACTCGTGGCTAAAATGAAGCTCGTGCCTAACCGCGCGATGCTCGCCGGCAAACGAGCACTCTTCTGCGACGACTCCATAGTCCGCGGCACTCAGCTCAACGACAATGTGTCGGAACTGTTCAGGTGCGGAGCCAAAGAGGTCCACATGCGCATAGCATGTCCTCCACTCATCTACGGATGCCGCTACCTCAACTTCACCTCATCGAAGAGTGATATGGAGCTCCTCACACGACGCATCATCGAAGAGCTCGAAGGTGATCCCGAAAAGAACCTCGACCTTTATGCCACCACAGGTTCACCCCAATATGAGGCCCTGGTGGAAAAGATACGTGAACGCTTCGGCTTGACTTCGCTCAAATTCAATCCCATCGAGACTCTCGTGGAGTCAATCGGCCTTCCCAAGTGCCGCATCTGCACTCACTGCTTCGACGGCTCTTCGCATTTCTGATTAGGCAATAGCCACATCAATATCTAAAAACCATTACGGACACCTCTGCTATCGCGGCAAGGGTGTCCGTAATGGTTTACTGCCTTTTAGCCTTTGACGCAAGCAGACGGTGCCCTACGCGGCAATACAGGCATTTGCGCGGTTCGCAATAACATCGGCGAAGCTGTATGAGAGCTTGCGAAGTAAAGGCATCCCGGCTTTTAATGCCGGCATTGGCGAAAAGTGTGACTATCGAATTACTCTCGGGAGGCAGTTGATGCAGCAATTCCGCAGCCCTTGCAGTCAAAGCCTCGTCACCATGCACAGTTCCGTATGAAAGCAGCAGAGGGACGGCCACGTTTATGACCAGACTGTCGGTTGAATTTTTACTTAGCGATTCATAATTACGCTCACTGCCCGGACCGAATGTGAAATGATTGGCCCAATAGCCGGTGAGAGGCTGCCGGAATATATCGCGCATATCATCCAGTGATTGCGCCTTGAGGATTCTGGCCACCAGCCTGAAATCACGGCTTATAAGCTGCGCCAGGAGGGATATGCGGCGATGTGGGAAGTTGTGGGGACGCATCCTTGCCATTTTCCATCCCAACGGCTCAAGAGGCCTCAGAGAGAATTTATGTGCAAAAAACTTATGTTCCCGGCGCAGATGCTCCACATAGGGATCACCAGCCGGAGCCTTTTCAAGGAATCCGCCCTGCCCGAACAGCAAAGCCTCTATGGCCGCGAGCGAATCACTGTGCTTGCGCAGGAAATGGAGAGGCAGGGAGACAGCCAGACGTTCCATCGGCTCTGAATTGATACTGAACCCCAAGGCCCGAGCCAAAATCACGTAGCAGGTCTGCTCCCAGTCACCGGCATACGTATCGAGAAGCTTGAGCATGTGATCGGACTTAGCATACATACGTTCGAATGCGAGTCCGGTGAGCCAATCGGTAATATACAATTGTGAAAGCCCAGGCAGATCATTTGCGCAAGGCAAATCAATGTCGGCGCGGTCAACAAGCTCATGGTAACGTATATGAAACTCCGGCGCACAGGTCATGGTCATCTGAGGTATCACCTCACCGTTGCCACGGCATATCCTCGTGTCATCCCTGTCAACCACATGTAGAATCACCGAGTCATAAGCCCTGTCGGAGTCATGGCCGTGTCTATGCCAGTCACTGGCGCGGACATGGATCTCCACATCCCCGACCCATGTATCACTCCCGATTTTGACCTTGGCGTTGAAGAAATCAGGCCCGGCATCGGTGTTAAGCCGACCCGGGTCGATGACCGAAACGCGCCGTCCGTCCACAGTGACCATGTCGGTATGCAAAAGCAACCGATGCTGCCACACGTATTGCATCAGGCGTTCCATTATGACGAAGGAGAAAGTATAGTAAATGTAAGGTAAAAATCAATCCCGGGGAGAAGAGGAGACAGAGCTCCTCAGAAGTATCTTAAAGCTCGTCGATGGCACGGTTGAGAGCCACCATCTTGATGGCAGTCTCGGCAGCTTCCACACCCTTGTGGCCACACTTGCCTCCGGTGCGGTCAAGAGCCTGCTGCTCGTCGTTGACGGTGAGCACACCGAATATCACAGGTATGTCACAGTCGGCATTAAGACTTGTCATGCCTTGCGTCACGCTCTGGCACACATAATCGAAGTGGGGAGTGTCGCCCTTTATCACGCAGCCTATGATGATGATGGCGTCAAATGACCCTGTCTCAATCAGTTTAGAAGCTGCGAAAGTAAGCTCGACTGTGCCGGGAACGGTCAGGACCTGGACATCCTTCTCCTTAAATCCGTTGTCGTGCAGACATTTCACAGCACCGTCGGCCAGTGCAAACGTGATGTGACTGTTCCATTCGGCTACTACGACTGCTATACGTGCATCCTTCACAACAGGAAGGGCACTGGTGGGTACATAAGTTGACATATTTCTGTGTTTGGATTTTAGAACTTGGTTAGAATATCATTATTTGGGGAATACCTTATGCCAAAGGCCCAAGATGTCGAGCGAGCGACTCTTGGCATTATAGAGGATGTCGACAATGCGGCGGTGCTCCTCCGTGGCATTGATTTTGGTGGCTTTATGGAGCATGGTGTTGAGCAGATGCACACCTTTGTCGCGCATGGCTGCTATATGGAGCATGGATTCACCCAGTGAGATTGACAGCCGGAGCTGTTGGAGGGAGAATTCAGCCTCGAGTTTCGTAAGATATTTCAACGCCCTTGTGTAATACTGCACAGCTTCGCGGTGACGCCCCATCTGAGCCAGCGTATCACCCTCGGAAGTTAGTGATTCCACAAGTCGTCCGGCTGCATCCTCGACCCCAGAGCTTATCATCTGCAGGTAGGTGGAGGTTGCCACCTGGTAATGGGCCAGAAGTTCGGCCTGCTTCACGCGGTTGCGATACACGGCGGTGGCTGCATTGAGCGCCATGACATGGGGTGTAGCGTAACGTTCAGGATTCAGCTTGGCAAGTCGCTCGAATATCTTCAGCGATTTTTCAAGCTCGCGCTCGGCTTGCTTGTACTCCTTCCTGTCATTATGAAGATAGGCTATGTCATAGAGCAAAGCCCCGAGAATAGCCAAAAACGGTTCGTCCTTGCGTTTAGGCTCCTGGGCCAACAGATTCAATGTCGCGGCAGCCGTGGAGGAAGCCTCCTCATTGGCCCCTTTTTCAATATAGAGGGCCGTGAGTATCTGCATCAAGGCAGCATGAAGATTAAGCACATATCCTTCCTCCTCGCCGTTGCGTGTAATCAGCGCATCAATCTCATTGATGGTGAATATCGCACGGTCAATCTCACCTCGCTCCACCATATCGATGACAGTGGCCCTGAAAAAGTCATAAGCCGTATTGAACTCCACAGCACCAATAGCATGGCGCACTTCAGCCATCGCCCTTGTGCGTTTCAAGAGGGTGCGGAGAGGTGCTATATCGGTAGTAATCTGTAAGAAAACCGGCTCTAAGGATATTGATTTCATGTGATCAAGTAAGATATGGTTATGACAAAAGGAGCAATTATACAGAACCTGCCAGCTCACTGTGGGCCGTCTCGTCGGCTCTGCGCATCAGCTCCTCAGGGTCACGCATACCCTCGGTGAGGGCGCGCGTAAGCCCGGCCAAGGCTCCGCTGTACCATTGGAAATCACTATGGTCGGCAGGATGACACTTTTCGGTCCATGATGCGTCACCGTCATAGAAACGCATCAATTTGTCGGCAGCATCGATGTGGAGGAAGCGTCGGCAATAGAACAGGATGTGATCCTTGAAGACAGCACCCATATCCTCGCCGGGGAAAATACGCTTGATATCCTCTGTGCGGGCCACGACGATGTCGGCAAGCTCAAGGTCGTCAAATACGGCCGGCATAACGCGGGTGATACGCGGCACCTGCTGTTCCTGGAAATAGGGAAGATATACTATCAGTGCTTTGCGCGCCTTGGCATATTTCAACAAGTCCATTAGCCTGTCATGATCGCGCTCTTCCAAAGCCATATAAGAGCCAAACACCACCACATCGCCCTCGTCTATACGAGGCCACACGGCGTTGACGGGCTCGGACGGGAACTGCTCATAGCCCACGGTCTTTCCTGAAACCGTGTCGGAAGTCACACGCAGGGGGCTGACACCTTCGGTGTAGCGGTCCACAGACTTCACGCCGACTCCGGCCGAGGTAAGATAGGACACAATATAGTCGCCGACCACATCGGCTGCCGCTTCTCCGACAAATGATGTGTCGACACCCATACGGCCATCAAGCACAGATGCATTCACAGCCCAGTCACCCACAAGTATCGTAGCTGTCCCATCACTCTTCAACTCTATGTTGAGAGCAAGTTCTCCTATAAAAATAGCTTTATTCATAATCTGTCTCATTGCGAGGCTTACGCTCGGGAAGGAACACACCTCCGGGGGATTGCCCGCCAAGATTGTAACACCTGTCGTCGGCGTAAGTTCATTGTCCTTATTGCCGTGGGATAGGACACCGCAAATTTACATAAAATCCGTTAAATGATAAAATTATATAGCCAAAAAGCCCTGTTTAAGAGCCTGTCACAGGAAAGAATGTCAACGCTTGGGAGCCAACCTGGGAGTGTGACATACGGAAGCGCCCCGGACTTTGTCAATCCGGGGCGCTTCGCGGTATATTCAAGCGTTATGCTTATTCAGTGGTGCCGGCAGTCCAATTGTCTGGCTCGACATTGTTTGTGATGAGACGGTTATAGTTAGTCTCACGCTCTGGGATACATATGGTCCAGCCATTACGATCCTCGGGGCCATAGCAACCGCCGGTAGAACCGGAACCTGTGAACTGGGGATGCCAGTTTCCACCTTCAGCCCAAGTCTTGCGCACGAGCGATTCCTTCCAACGTTTCATGTCAAACCAGCTGCGGCCTTCACCCCAAAGGTCAAAGCGGCGATAGAGTTTCACCTCGTCAAGCAGAGCCTGTCCTGAAAGATTACAGGTATAGTTGGGCTGGTAAGGCTTCACCACCTCTTCAAGAAGAGAACGTATGCGAGTTTCCTGACCTCCGAGATGCCATAGAGCTTCAGCTTCACTATAGTACATCTCAGCGGCGCGCATGATGGGAACACAACCAATAGAACGGTCAGTGATGGTGCGGAACTTCACCGACATGTAAGGATAGATAACAGTGGATTTGCTGTCGATATAATCGGCATATTCAACCTTGACACGGTCATAGAAGTCACCGGATGTAGCTTTTCCGGAATCTTTCAAACTCCAACCTGATTCCCCATCCTTTGGAGCCATGAAAATCCAACGGCGGGAATCATCCAACGGAATCTGCTCGTACAGATCCTTTGAAATTGTGCCGATGTACTTGTAGCCCTTTGACGAAGAGGTGTTTGAACCGATATATGCAAAGAATCCATACACACCCAGATTTTCAGTAGATGAAGTGTAGGTGCTCCAAATCCATTCGCTATTGCAGGTATTGAAGCCTGAGCCATAGTTGTCGATACCCATGAGGGTGTAGCCTACGCGGGCTTTGGCGGCATGGTCGGCGGCGGCAGACCAATCCTCGCGGGCAAGCGCCGCACGAGTGTAGACGGCGTGTGCCACAGAGGCATCAGTACGCCAGTTGTCGCTGCCACGCTTCATGCCTGAGGATTCAAAGAGGTCAAGAGCTTCGTCAAGGTCGCTGTAAACCTGCTTGTAGACATCGGCAAGTGATGAGCATGGGAAATCGCCGGTGCTCTGGTCGAGACGGATGGGAAGACCACGTGAGCTACCATTGTTCGAATCGCACCAACGCTTGCAGTAGAGCTGGGCAAGCTGTGAATATGCGTATGCACGATAGGTGAGGGTCTGAGCTTTGTAAAAATCTCTTTCCTGCTCGCTGCCGGGCACTCCGTCGATATTAGCCATGATAGCGTTGGAGTTGGCGATTAGCATGTAGTAGTAGTACCAGGGATAATATGTGGCACCAAGTGATGCCGAGAGGTGGAATGTGCGGTTAACCACATCAAGGTAGGATGTGGCATTGGAGTACTGTGCATCTCCGCCACCATAAGCGCCATACCACAGAGTGATAGTGGCCTCACCGTTATACCCCTGGCGGCCGAAACCACTTGAGGAATATTGTTCAGACATGATCTGGCTCAAACCATTGACAGCACCATTGAGGAGATCCATGTTGGAGAAAACCGTGCTGGTGGAGAGGTCGCTTTCGGGTGATACGTTCAGATAATCGTCCGAACAGGAGGCCAACCCGAGGGTTGCCGACCCGATTATGAGGGATAATATAGTCTTTTTCATTGTTGTGTCAGTGATAATGGATTAGAGAGTTACAGAAAGGCCGAATGTGAAGACGCGGGCCGGGGGAATCGAGTTGTAGACACCTCCCGAAAGCGACTGCTGGGCCTGAAGGCCTCTGCGCTTGGTACAAGTGAAGACGTTTTCAGCTGAGAATGTGAACTGTACGGCTGAAAGGTCGAGGACGCGTGTCACAGACTTAGGCAGACGGTAAGCGAAATTAAGGTTCTTGAGTGCAAGATAATTACGGCTTACGAGCCAACGGTCAGAGGTGGAGTTGTTCCATGTGCTGAGCGAAGAGTTGATCTCGGGATTGATGTTGGGATTGATGCGGTCAGCAGAATTCTCTGTCATGCCGGCAGGAGCCCCATCCCAAGAGTTGAGAAGGTCAACGTGATAGTTGCGGACACTGGTGGTAGAGGGATTCATAAGGCTTGAATAGCCATAGTCCATCACCTTGCCACCTAATGAGTATGTGAAGATGGCAGAAAGTGAGAAATCACGGAAGCGTATGCTCGGGGTGAAGCTACCATAGACCTTGGGGAGGGTGGTGCCACGGAAATCCTTCTCACCATAAGTGGTATTGTTCACGTAGTACTTGCCGTTGATGCATTTCCAGTCACCATCCTTAAGAGCTGTGGAGACGAGCTGACCATCCGCATCATAGCTACCGCCGATGATGGAACCGTCGGGTGACTCGATATGATAGTCCACCAAATTGGCGTCGTAGAGAGACTGGCCGTCGAGCATGTCAACGCCGGCCCAGTGGTAGGTGTACCATTCATAGCGGCTGCGGCCTTCGACAATCTTGTAGCTGCCTGACACGATACCGTCCTTGTTCTGCTCGGGGAGCTTGAGAATCTTGTTGGAAAGGGTGGTAAGGTTGGCTGCGAGGTTCACGGTCCAATCCTTGTTGGTGAAGATATTGACATCGGTGTTGATTTCTATACCACGGTTGCTGATTGTGCCGAGATTCTTTGTGATTGTGCTCTCTGCATAGTCAAATGAGGTACCACCGGCTGAAATGGGGTTGTACACGTCAAAGAGAAGGTCCTTGTTGCGCTTGTCGTAGTATTCCACCGAGAGGTTCCAACGGTTGAAAAGACGAGCTTCCAGACCGAGGCCCCATGATTCGCCGGTCTCCCACTTAAGGTCGAGGGCTGCGAGCTGCGACATCACATAAGCTGACTGTCCACCCTTGGTGCCACTTTCATAGAGAGCGTAGTAAGCATAATAATCAGAACCCTGGTCATTACCTACCTGACCCCAGTTGGCACGGAGTTTACCATTTGTAAGCCAAGTCACACCCTTCATGAAATCTTCATTTGTGAACACCCAGTTGGCACCAATCGAACCGAAGTTACCCCAACGAGACTGAGAGGCGAAGCGTGAAGAGCCGTCACGACGGAAAGAACCTTCAAGGTTGTAGCGGTCATCATAGTTGTACTGCGCACGTGCAAGATATGATTCTGTACGGTAGCGGTCCTTGTAACCGTTGATATCGGTGGGTGTGTTGAAGTTTGAGAGAGACTCATTGCCTTCCACCTTCACACCGGTCTTGCGGGCGTAAGTATAGTCACGTGAATAAGAGTAGTTCTCGTGGCCGAGGAGTACATTGACAAAGTGCTTGCCATAAGTCTGATTCCAGTTCACCTGTTGCTGAAGAGTCCAACGAGAGTAATTGTAGATAGTCTTGGCCTGTTTACCTGACTCCGCACCACCTTTGGCGGCACCGCCGATGAGTGATGATCCGTAGCTTGAACGCTCTTGATTGCTGGTGTTGAGGTTACCCTTAATGGTGGCAGTGAAGCCGTAGGGAAGGATGAAGTCAGCATAAGCGATGGCATTGACTGTGTTGCGCACACGGCGGTCATGGTTTACTTCAGATTCCCAGATAGAGTGGTTGTTGGCCAACTGGCTTCGTGTGGCCACCTCCTGTGTGTTGCCGTTCTCATCCACATAAGAGTAGAAGCCTGGGTCATACATGTAGTTACCGTTACCGTCGAGCATATAAGCGCCGGTGGCGGGATCATGAAGGTGAACAGGGTAAATAGGTGCAATGTAACGTGAGAAATAGAACGGATTGGTGGTGGTGGTTGAGTTTGAACCATCCTGGTCGCCGGCGGTGTTGTTGATTTTCTGGTGAGAAGCGTTGACTGACAATCCGGACTTAAACCATGAACGAGGCTTGATGTTCACAACAGCACGTCCACTGAGACGAGAGAAACCCGAATCCTTCATATAACCGTTCTCATCAAGATAGCCTACAGAGAAATAGTAGTCGCTGAAATCATTACCGCCACTACCTGTGAACATGTACTCGGCACGGTAGCCGGTGCGGATACCCTGATCGAACCAGTCAAGGTCGTCAACGTAGCCTGGAAGGATGGACGCATTGGCCACAAGAAGACCGTCGCTGCCGTAGAGGTCATAGTCGCCCACATTCCATATATTTGTGATGAGACGGTCCTTCACGATATTGCCTGAAACGTATTCAGCGGCTGCAGCTGCGGCTGCGGGATCAGTGCGGTCAAGCCCCTCCTTGGAGAGATAGCCGTTGAACATGTTCTTATACTCAATGTTCATGAACTGGCGCGGATTCACGCGGTCATATTCGGGTGTGCCACGCTTATACCAGCCCTGGTTTGTCTTGAAAGTGAAGGTTGGACGCTGTGATTTGGACTTCTTGGTGGTGATGAGGATGACACCGTTGGATGCACGGTTGCCATAGAGCGCGCATGAGGCGGCATCCTTCAGCACTGACATCGACTCGATATCCTCAGGATTGAGATCGGAGATATTACCACCATAGGCCACACCGTCCACAACAACGAGTGGAGAGTTTGAGCCGGTAACTGTCCCGACACCACGGATGCTGATTGTGGCATCAGTACCGGGCTGTCCGTAGGAACCTGTCACAGAGACACCGGAGGTGGAACCTTCGAGAGCAGCAGTGACACTTGAAACCGGGCGGGTTTCTATATCCTTGGCATTAACCTGCGATATGGCACCTGTGATTGATGACTTTTTCTGAGTACCATAGGCTACCACCACTACCTCGTCGAGATTCTCAACAGCGGTGGTGAGGTAGATGGCCATGTTATCGGTGATTTTCACCTCCTGAGTGGCCATACCCACATACGATACCGTAACCGTATTGGCTTTGGCTGGGACATCGAACTGGAAACGGCCATCGATATCGGTGGCTGCACCGATGTTAGTGCCGTTGACCAGGACAGAGGCACCGACAATGGGTTCCTTATCCGATGCGTCATACACGAATCCCTGAATGACGCGGGCCCAAGCCGATGCTGAGCAAAGACTCAGAGCCATAAGCAATAGTACTATTCTTTCTTTCATATCGCAGAAATTACATTTGTGATAATTGATTTGTCAAGCTTATTCGGGAAATCTTGTGGCAAAACCATCAAGTTTCTCCATGTAGTGACGGCGGAGGTCACTCCATTTGTAATAGTTACCTTCGACAGGCTTCACAGGCAGTTTTGCCTCAGCCTCGTTGAGAAGAACTTTTACAAGCACATCGTCGGGAGTATAAGTTTTGGCTTTCTTTGGACGATAGAACACAATCTGGATGTTACTACCCATCGGGAATATCTCGTAGTTGCGCCAATGTTCAGCCAAAGTGGATAAATCCTCAGTGTCATAGGCTGCATTGTTAAGTTCCATGAGGACTGAGAGGGGGAGCAATATGGACTCATGTCCGAAACGAAGATTCGCGCTCAAGCGAGGTGACACCATGGCGGTGTCGGCCGATTCAATGATGTTGCGGAGCAATACACGCTGATTGTAGGGAACACGATTGTTTGTGAGCGACGTATTTCCGGCTGTGGTGTACCAGGAGGCGTTACGGTATAGCCATTCATTGTTAAGTTCCTCGGCAGTGAACAAATCATAGAGAGAGGCCTGATTGTCATGGCTCTGTGTGTTGACGGCGATATCGAATATGCCTTTGAAGATTTTACGCTCATCAAGGCTGTCGGTAACAAACTGACGATCATTGAAAAGCTTCTCATAGAAGGCCTGAGGTTTGGGAAGAGTCTTGGCATACTCTTCAGCATATTTCTCAGCCTCGTCACCAAGCTTCTTGGCGATGGTGTCAGTACTGTTGTAGGCCAGGATCTTCTGTGTGGTGCGTGAGGCATCGCATGTGATCTCAAGTTCAGGACAGATGGTCTGAAGCTCGGCGATCTCGTTAGCCATTGAGAGGATACAACGGATAATCACGGTGGACTTGGCATCGACATGTGTGCCAGGCACAAAAATTTCAGGGAAATTCTTGGTCATGCGACGCGCTATGTCGCGATGTTGACGATGGCCAAGGGGTGTCAACTCGCCGATACGGTTGAGAGAGGCAGCCTGTATCTCACGCAACTCGGCTAAAACTTCCTTGCCACGCGGTGTCAGCTTGCCATACTTATCGGCTTTTTCAAGCATTTCAACAGGCCGGCTATACTTTTCATTGTTAAGAAGCCAACGGCTGCCATGACGGCCATAATGCTCCATGTGGAACGGAACATAACCCTTGGGGGCTTTGCTGAGTTCGGGCAATCCATAAGCAGGACGAGGATAGGCCAAGTATTGGCTACCTGCCTGACATGAATCTACCATACTGACGTTCTGCCCTTGCAAACCGCATATAGGCATAAATGCGGCCATAAGGACAACTGATCTAAGCAATTTTTGTCCTAACTGTATCATACTCTTAGTAGTTACTAATTAATATTTCATGGTATTTCCATGCAAGCAGACCGGAAGTCATACTTCATGGGGAGAGCAAAAGGATTGGATTTCGCAAAAAATAAACACATTTTCAAAGAATCACTAACTTTTTGCCACAAATACGCATTCAATTAATTTATTTTAACACAATAGTAGTTAAGAAATGTTTCTCATTGCTTTCGGATGACCAATCAAATCAGCTCCCCGGACTCCAGATAAAAGACGGTAAACGCTTCTTTAACCAACTGTTTTGCTTATTAAATATATTTTCTTTAATTTTGCATGGTAAGAGGCTCCTCGACTCGTCGGAGCCTGAAACAAGGATAAAATATGAAGATAGCACTCATAGGATATGGAAAAATGGGGCATGCCATCGAAAGGATAGCCCGTGAACGAGGACACGAAATCGTGTCGATAATAGATGCCGACAATACCGCAGATCTTGACAGCGAAGCCTTCGCATCGGCGGATGCCGCCATAGAGTTCACAACACCGACAACCGCTCCTGCCAACGTGATGAAAGCCGCCTCAAAAGGTGTGGCGGTGGTGTGCGGCTCCACAGGATGGGGCGCACGCAAGGAAGAAGTGGAAAAGAGTGTGGTCAATGCCGGAGCAGCCCTTCTCGCTTCAAGCAATTTCAGCATCGGTGTAAACATTTTCAATATCATCAACCGCCGACTTGCAAAACTGATGAGCCATCTGCCACAGTACACCCCACACATGGTGGAAGTACACCACGTACATAAACTCGACCATCCGTCAGGAACTGCTATAACATTGGCAGAAGGTATCATAAGCGAAAACAGCCGCATCAGTTCATGGGTGGATGCAGGCAAAGAGCTCCTGGATGACTCGGACGATCCTCGTTCGGAGCAACACCGCAAAGCGCCCGATATGGCCACGACCCCTGACCAGTTACCCATAAAGAGTCTGCGAAGCGGTGAGGTGCCCGGCATACACACCATAGTATGGGATTCGCCGGTGGACAGCATAACCATAACACATGACGCAAAATCGCGCGACGGATTTGCACTCGGTGCAGTAATGGCCGCTGAATGGATCGCCGGGAAAAAAGGCATTTTCACCATTGACCAGATGATGGAGGAGCTGCTTTAAAAATTAATCTTCAACCGTAACATCACCTTACACTATACAAGGATAAAAATGGCAACTGACTCTAATCAACAGCCTGCCGACTTCATGACAGACTTCAAAAGACGTGTGGCAGAAAACAAGAAGACCCGCTGGATACGCTTCGGTCTCGTGTCGCTTATATTCTTCCTTTGGGTGGCATGGCTCGGCAATTGGTGGGTGGCACTGTTCTGGTTCCTGCTCTTCGATATATACATCACCGGCTACATACCGTTCACATGGTGGAAGAAGTCGAAAAACGCAGCTGTCAGGAGTGTGATGAGCTGGGTAGATGCCATAGTGTATGCCCTCATCCTTGTATATTTTGTCTTTACTTTCCTCGGCCAAAATTATCAGATACCTTCATCGTCACTTGAAAAATCTCTTCTGGTAGGTGACTATCTACTTGTCAACAAGATGGCCTACGGTCCACGCGTCCCAAATACGCCTATCCACTTTCCGCTTGTGCAGAACACCTTCCCGATACTCAACACCAAGTCGTATCTGGAGACGCCGCAATGGAAATACCACCGTCTTGCCGGCCTCGGAAACGTGGAGTATGGCGACATAGTGGTTTTCAACTTCCCTGCCGGCGACACTGTGGCTCTGAAGGTGCAAAATCCGGATTACTACACCCTTGTAAAGATGTATGGGAAGGAGACGATATTAAATAATCCGCAGACATTCGGTGAAGTCATCTACAGGCCGGTGGACAGACGCGAGAATTATGTGAAACGAGCTGTTGGACTCCCCGGCGACCGCCTGAAAATAGTTGACGGTGTTGTCTATATCAACGGAGAGGAACAGAAGCAACCTGAAAACGTGCAGTTCAACTATTATTTCCAGTTGAAAAACGGACGAATGTCAGACGCACTCTGGGATGAGCTCGGAATTTCGGTGGATGACCGCCATGAAGTGCCTGTCACACCCAATGATGTGGAGGGACTCCGGTCACTCGGATTTGCCGTCAATCCCGATGGCAGCGTGCCCACCATATATGTATCACCGCTCACTGCTGCCATGGTGAAGAGCCTTGAATCAAACCCGGAGGTGGCCAAAGTGATGAAAATGCCGGCACCACAGGAAGGTTTCATATATCCCGACGGCGTGGCCGATGAATGGACACGTGCTGACTACGGAGAAATATGGATACCAAAGAAGGGATCAACACTTAAACTCTCGCCTAAAGCATGGCAGATATATGGACGTGTCATCCGCGACTATGAAGGCAATCACGACGCCCAGTTCAAGGATGGAGTTGTATATATCAATGGGAAGCCGGCTGAAACATACACTTTCAAAATGGATTATTACTTCATGATGGGTGACAACCGAGACAACTCACTTGATTCGCGCTATTGGGGATTTGTGCCTGAGGACCATATAGTGGGAAGGCCTGAAAGAATCCTTATCTCATTTGACAAGGATCGCTCGATATTCAACGGAGGTATCCGTTGGAACCGTGTGTTGCGTGACGCTAACCCCGACAAGGAATAAGAAATCAACCGTCATGCGTCCTGTAAAGTACCCTGGCAGTCATGTCACACTTCCACCGCGACTATGTGGAAACATAGGATATTATCTGACCGCGTGGCAGCATGAAAATTATACGGCGGACTGGCATCGGAGGTTCGACAAACGCGCCAAGGAGACACATCGGTTCGTCATAGCCGACACGCGCGGCGAGCTCTCACTGACCGTGCCGATAGCTAAACCGACAAGCAGCTCCTGCCAATGGGACGAAATCGAGATATCCACACATGGCAACTGGTGGGATGTGCACCGGGTTGCTCTCGAAAGTGCTTATGGACGCACGCCATATTTTGAATTCTACATCGACCGCTTTATGCCGATGCTCACAACCGGAGTGGAGGTGCGTTATCCGACATTGGCCTCTCTGGCGAGAGCTTGGGACATGGAAATACGAAAAATATTAGGCTTGAGCCTCCCTTCGGACGAGGACCATGTCTCCGCTGAAACAATATCGCAACCGGCAGAGCCGGAAAAATGGACTGAGTACTACCAGGTACGTGCTGATAAGCTCGGATTCATCCCAAATCTCTCAATACTTGATTTGATTTTCAATCTCGGTCCTGAAGCAGCCGTATACCTCAACTCAGCTTCTAATCAGATGTAGCTAACCTGACAAGTGTATGATATCAGTCATAATCCCGGTTTATAACACGGAGAATTATCTTCCAGCGTGCGTGGAGAGCCTTCTTTCCCAAACTTATGCTGACTTTGAGCTTCTGCTGATTGACGACGGCTCGCAGGACAAGTCGCCTGACATATGCGATAATTACACGCGCAAAGACAAACGCGTCAAGGTCATACACAAAAGGAACGAAGGGGTTAGTGCAGCCCGAAACACCGGCATAGATGCATCCGTGGGTGAATATATCACCTTCATAGACAGTGACGACTGGGTTGCGCCCGACTATCTGCAATCATTGTCTGAAAAATTAACGGCAAAGACTCCTGACTTGGTGACAAGTGGACTGATCTGGTGGGAGGATTCCACCCGGCAGCAGCGTGACGTACTCGCCCCATGCTTATTGATAGATCTACGCACAGAAGAAGGCCTAAGAGATATTGTGATGCAAAGCCTCATAACCTCGCCTGTTGGAAAGCTATACCGCAGGAAAATGATAGTGGAGAATAAGCTAAGATTTGACATTTCATTATCGTTTGCCGAGGACAGGGATTTTAATGTCGGAGTGATATCCGTGGCTAAAACCGTGGTCACTACTGATTATACAGGATATTACTATCGCCGTAACCTGTCGGATAGCCTAAGCGCACTAAAGCCCACTCATTCGGTTGACGTCGACCTGGCATATTGGGTGAAACTGCACCATCTGTTCGCTTCCCAAGGATATTCAAGCGGCCCGACCAGAAAACTACTGGCAGAACGGCTATACTATATAGTATCGGATGCCATTTCAAGCGGGGCGAAACGCGGAGCCGGAATAAAAGATAACTATCGCCGCATAAAGCGTCTGATCGATAAAATTCCTGACAGAGAATATCTTGCAGACAACATAGACATGATAACCGCACCACGGATGGTGAAAAATTGCATAGTGAACAACCATCCTTTGTTGTTGACACTTTATTATAAACTATTACGCCTGATATAATCATGCAGTTACCTCTGATTTCAATAGTGATTCCGGTGTATAACACCTCTTCTTATCTTGATAGATGCCTGCGTTCAGTGATGGCCCAGGACTACCCCAATTATGAAGTGATAATAGTGGACGACGGCAGTTTGGACGACAGCCTTGCCAGATGCCGCAGATACGAATCAGACAACACCAAGGTTTTCACAAAGCCTAACAGCGGCCCTGCAGAAACAAGAAACTTCGGACTCGATAAGTGCTCACCCAAGGCACGGTATGTGGCTTTCGTCGATAGTGACGATGAAATAAAGTCCGATTACCTTTCAAACCTCTACAGCACCCCTGGAGATTTGAAAGTATGCTCGCTAAGACATAAACATCCCGATGGCAGTATAGATATCCAAGCGGCCTCCTCGGGCACAGAACTGCTGACCGATCTGCCAAACAACCACGATTTCGCCCGCCGATTTGAGAATGGCATCTTTAATTCACCTTGCAACAAACTGTTCTCTCTCGACATCATACGTAGCCATAATTTAAGATTCAAGGCCATACGAATAATGGAGGACATCGACTTTGTGGTAAACTATCTCCACCATTGCGTGAATGTCGGTTTCACACCCGCAGCCCTATATACGTACATTCATCGTGACGGATCGGAGACTTCGAGGGTAAGCACGGAGATGTATGACAACTATATCCGCTTGCATACCGAGATGCTGCAATGGTTTAATGATGACCTCGAACCGGAAATAAACAGGTTTGTCTACCCTCAATATATGGCAATCACCCTGCGATTCCTCAGCAACGGCGACACCACTTCTCCACGTCCCTACCTTAAGAATCCTCTCATAATTAAAGCTTTCGCGAGTCATGAATGCGGCTCGATGGGTGAACGTGTGATGCACACTTTGATAAAATCAAGAATGTTAGGCGTTGCTAAAAGACTCTTCCTATGACACAACCATCGAAGAAGAGGATTCTATATATCGATTATCTGAAAGGATTGACGATTCTGTGGGTTGTATGGTATCATACGGCCCATCCTGACTTTGTCAACTTTTCATTCCGCATACCTCTCTTTTTCTTTGTGTCAGGAATATTTTTCAAACCCTATCCGTTCAAACAATTCCTCCGCAAGAAAATCAACACCCTTCTGGTACCCTTCGTGTTGTTCTACGCCATATATTATATCTATTATATAATGCTGTGGGTATCAAGCGGGCGGCAATTGGCCACATTTGATTTCGCATCGATATTAAGTGTGTTCGGCCTCTACGGAGGGTCGGAATCTTTTGTGATTAATCCTCCGCTGTGGTTCATATTCGCTCTCATTGACCTGCAGTTTCTCCTCTATGCTTTGGTGAAAAGCCGATTGTCAAGAAAATGGTTGGCCCTGATAGCCATTGGTATCACACTGGCTGACGCATGGTGGTTTTACACCGTCAAAACGCCCTTCATGATAAGCAGATGTCTGCGTTATTTTGTTTACTATGCATTCGGATATCTCTTCGGACGTGGACTTATCTCCCGCATTGAAGGTGAACATGGACGCAGAGCTTCGTATCTGCCCGGACTCATGAGCCTTGCTTGCTTCATCGCATGCTGGTTTGCTAAAAGTATCACCACAATGTCGCCCCAAATAGAAACAGTGATAGATTACGTGGAAGTATTCTCATTAATACTTTTCATGATATATTTCCTTAAATATATCTCTGTTTTGCCATTCCTTAAGTTCCTGAAATTTTATGGACAGAATTCCTATATAGTGCTCGGAATGCATGAGATAATTCTGACATTGCTTCTTATCACCTACACACGGTTTGTCGGCCAACCGGACATTGCCGTCGGACTCGGAATGCTCATAGTCACGGCATTGGTTTTGTGGCCTGTGATATTGCTCTTTAACCACCTATGCCCAAAACTTGTAGGCAAACGAGAGCTGTGGACCGAATAGACACCTTCACGCTCATCACGACATAATAGCTGACCACTAATTTAATTTTGCGGGATAAATATGTTTTAGTAATTTTGCGACATAATGTCTTCTAATGTTTTAATGTCACCGCAGAATACAATGAGAGTCATCGACCATCTGAATCAGAGTAAAAGGACGGCCTTTTCATTTGAGATATTGCCACCGCTGAAGGGCAACAGTATCGAAAAGGTCTACGCCATAATCGACAGGCTCCGTGAGTTTGACCCGAAGTACATCAACATTACCTCTCACCGTAGTGAGATGATTTACAAGGAGTTGCCTGACGGCACCATAGTAAAACAGAAGATGCGCAAACGCCCCGGCTCAGTGGCCATAGCATCAGCGATACAGAATAAATATGGCATAACCGCCGTCCCACATATCATCTGCAAGGGTTTCACACGCGACGAGACCGAATATGCCCTGATCGACCTGAATTTCCTCGGTGTACACGATCTGCTGTTGCTGCGTGGCGACGCAAAAGGCCCGGAACTGTCCACCGATCCCAATGTGGTCAATATGCATGCCACTGACCTTCAGAAATAGGTAAATGATTTCAATAACGGAATATATGCCGACGGTGAACGATTTGAGGCTAATGCCACCCCATTCAGCTACGGCATGGCATGCTATCCTGAGAAACATGAGGAGGCTCCGAATATGGAGTCGGATATACGATATGCCAAGCAGAAGGTGGAACAGGGAGCGGATTATCTGGTGACCCAGATGTTTTTCGATAATGAGAAATACTATGCCTTCGTTGACCGCTGCCGTCAGGAAGGGATAACTGTCCCCATCATACCGGGCATAAAACCTATTGTATTCAAAAACCAACTGACCGTCCTCCCAAAAATCTTCCGCTCGGATATCCCTGAAGAATTCGCGACCGAACTGCGTAAATGCGACACCGACGAGCAAGTAAAAGCCGTCGGTGTAGAATGGTGTATCGCCCAATGCCGCGACCTGATAGCGCATGGGGTTCCAAGCCTGCACTTCTACACACTCATGGCATCCGAGTCAGTGAAACAAGTGGCCAAGAGTGTTTATTAATCATCACCTTTTACGCCGTCAACCCTTACGGCCCAGCCGCGTCAAGAGGTCGGAAACGAGATGGATGGCTTGACTCAAATCACCTTTCTGCTCGGCACGCTCAAATATACTCTTTACCTCAATAAGAGCGAGACCCACAGCGCCAAAAGTAGTGAGAATAGGGAAAATCGGCACAGAAATGCCACCTGTATCCCTTAACACCACCCCTGCCGAGACCAACATCACATCGACCACTGAAAGCGAAATTAAAGCCAAATAATAGCGCGAAATCTTATCGACCGTGCGCCGCAGCCCCCATGATGTACACATGGCCCCTGCAGCGCACGATTTTTTGACCCCGACAACAAGATCGGCAAGTATGGCAAAGAACACACATACATACTCGATAGCACCCAGTATCACCGAGGGTGCACACACCTCTAAAAAAGAACTTTTCATGATTGACAAAATGAAAATGATTGTGATAAAATAACACCGCAAAGTTAACCTCCCGAGAATCCCATCGAGATGCGATAATATCATTTTGTCTGCAAATATTGAATTCTAAGAGCCTTAAAAATATCAATCCTCATGAAGGGCTCCATAGACGATAGAAGCCTTAGCCGGCCCTATCACTTCGGCTATAGCATCGATATCTGCCTCACGCAGCCTCTTGACGCTTTTGAAATGTGTGAGCAGTGATGTACGAGTCTTCTCGCCAACACCTTTTATACCGTCGAGCTCTGACACAGCCTGACCTTTGCTGCGGCGGTTACGGTGATGAGTTATACCGAAACGATGAGCTTCGTCACGAAGCTGCTGCACCACACGTAGTGTCTCGCTGTTCTTATCTATGTAAAGAGGAATACTGTCTCCTGGGAAATATATTTCCTCGAGCCTCTTGGCTATGCCGACCACAGCGATAGTCCCTCTCAGCCCCATATCTTCCAAGGCCTCCACAGCAGCCGACAATTGGCCCTTGCCACCATCGACAACTATGAGCTGGGGTAGGCTCTTCCCCTCGTTCATCAATCGTGTGTAACGGCGTGTGAGCACCTCCTTCATAGAGGCAAAATCATCAGGCCCCACAACTGTCTTTATGTTGAAATGTCTGTAGTCCTTCTTACTTGGCTTTGCATCCTTGAACACTACGCAGGAGGCCACAGGATTTGTACCCTGTATATTCGAGTTATCAAAACACTCTACATGCCTTGGCAACTCCGACAGATGGAAATCAGACTGCATCCGCTGAAGCACCCGATCGGTACGCGTCTCAGGATTCCGTTTCTCCATCGTTTTGATTTTATCCACCCGATGCTGCCGGGCGTTTTTCTGGGACACCTCAAGGAGTTTTGCTTTGTCGCCTCGGCGAGGAATAGTGAATTTCACGTCGGGCATCTCAACATCAGGAGCTTCAGCCACTATTACTTCATCATATTTAACCCCCAGTGAATCAGCTATTTCTGTCATAGCATAGCTTAATAACTCAGCCTGAGTTTCCTCCAATCTGCGCTTAAACTCAAGAGTCACAGATTTCACCACTGCGCCTCTGCGGACATGCATATAGTTGATATACACATCGTTATCTTCATCATCAATGCCAAACACGTCAACATCTTCCACTGTTTGCGACACGATGACGCTCTTGGCCTGATAGCGTTTGATGAGTTCATATTGCTCCTTTAGTTCCTGCGCTTCCTCAAATCGCAATTCCATTGACAACTTCTCCATCTCGTCACGAAGGTACTGCAGCAGCTCACTTATATCACCTCGGAGAATCGAACGGATACTGTCAATATCCTTTGCATAATCCTCCTGCGTGACCATACCTGTGCAACACCCTTTGCATCTGTGAAGATGAAAGTCAAGACATAAACGACCCTTCCCGGCCTTAATATAATCGGGAGTGATAAGATGCCGGCATGAACGGACACAGTAAAGACGTTTGACCAGATCAAGTGTGGCACGAGCCGAGCCGGTATCGGTGTATGGTCCGTAGTATTTCGACCCATCCTTGATTCGCTGCCGTGTCATGAATACCCGTGGGTATGGCTCATTGGTGACCACAATCCAGGGATAAGATTTGTCATCCTTGAGAAGAACGTTGTAGCGGGGCTGATACTCCTTTATCATGGATGCCTCGAGGTTGAGCGCATCCTGCTCCGTGGGCACCACTATGTATGACATGTCGACGATGGCCCGCACCAACAGATTTGTGCGCAGGCTATCGTGCGTGCGGTTGAAGTATGATGACACGCGCCGCTTCAAGTTCTTTGCCTTACCGACATAAATCACCGTACCCTCGGAGTCATAGTACATGTAGACTCCGGGGGTGTCCGGGAGGATTGATATCTTCTCCCTCAATGCCGGCGATTTCTTATGCATGGCCATATCTGTCGGTATGACTTAAAGAGCTTATGCTATCAATAGGTGATAAGGGATGTCACTTCTGCATCAGCAGGAAGATTTGCACGGCCATTGAGAGCAGAAAGCTCAATGATAAAGTTGATATAAATCTTTTTAGGATTCATTGATTTCACCAGATTGTAGGCTGCTGCCATTGTTCCACCGGTAGCAAGCACATCGTCATGAAGCACCACCACGTCATCGGGAGTGATGGCATCGCGATGTATCTCAATAACGTCCTTGCCATACTCTTTGTCATAGGAAGCCTGGATGGTGTCGGCAGGAAGTTTACCCGGCTTACGTACAGGAACGAATCCGGCACCGAGTTCAAAGGCGAGAATCGAGCCACCGATGAAACCACGTGATTCGATACCTACAACTTTAGTAACACCCTTGTCACGGTAAAGTTGCGAAAGGTCCCAACCAATTATGTGAAGACCGCGCGGATCCTTGAAAAGGGTTGTGAGATCCTTGAAGACAATTCCCTTCTGAGGGAAGTCGAATACATCACGAATGTGAGATTTTAAGTATTCCATAGTTTTATCATTTTTGGTTTCTTGATTAGTCTGCATGAGCATATATTTTTTAGATTTAACGTAAGCGATTTGTTTCACAATTATGATCTCCTGTTTCCACCACCATCCGCTTCAGACGACGCTGAAAAGGCGATTTGTTCCACGTGGAACAATAAATTCAACTTTATTTTCTATCGTCCGAGAAGCAGTAAAAGTATGTTGATATCGGCTGGAGAAATGCCGGGTATTCGAGCAGCCTGAGCCACCGTTTCAGGATCAATCTTCATGAGCTTCTGTCTGGCCTCTGTGGAAATCGAGCTGACCTTTGAATAGTCAATCTTACCTCTAAGACGAAGATTTTCCAGACGGCGAAGCTTATCAGCTATCACCTGTTCACGCTGTATATAGCCCTGATATTTTATCAGAATCTCTGCTGCTTCTATTATCTCTTCGCGTCTTGACTCCTCAATCTCTGCCTCTATGAATTTAGCCAAAGGCTCAATCCATCCACTCAGCATTGTGATATTTAGACCCGGACGCAGTATCAGATCATAGAGCTTCACGCCTTGCTTCAAAGGCTGTTCTCCGGCCTCTTCAAGGCTGGGGTTAATCAGAGATGCCTTAACTGAAAAATCACGGCAGAAGTCCATCAACGCATCACGTTGTTGACGCTTCGACACCATCTGATCATAGCGGAACTGAGAAGCCAGCCCAACATCATAGCCTCGGGGAGTAAGGCGCATATCTGCGTCATCCTGACGGAGCAATATTCGATATTCTGCTCTTGAGGTAAACATACGGTATGGCTCATCCACACCTTTTGTCACGAGATCGTCCACAAGAACACCTATATATGCCTCATCGCGGGCAAGAGTGAATGGCTCCTTCCCGGCAACTTTAAGAGCAGCATTTATACCTGCCACAAGACCCTGCCCGGCGGCCTCCTCATATCCTGTCGTACCATTCACCTGTCCGGCGAAATACAAACCCGATACAAGCTTTGTCTCCAACGTGTGCAACAGTTGTGTCGGATCAAAGAAATCATATTCTATGGCATATCCGGGACGGAAAATATGCACATCGCGCAAAGCAGGTATTGTCTCAAGCGCACGTATCTGCACCGAAATCGGAAGCGACGAGGAGAAGCCGTTGAGATAATACTCTGTGGTTGTCTCCCCCTCCGGCTCAAGGAAAAGCTGATGTTCATTCTTGTCGGCAAACGTGACGATCTTTGTCTCTATGCTCGGGCAATAACGAGGTCCGATACTCTTGATCTGACCATTATATAACGGTGATTCCGGCAACCCCTCACGCAATATCTCATGGGTCGCCTCACTTGTATAGACAGTGTGACAAGGACGCTGACGCAAGCGGCGATTCACGTTATGCAGATACGAGAACTTATGAAAATCATTATCACCTTCCTGCAGAGTTGTCTGACTCCAATCTACCGACCGACCGTCAATACGGACAGGGGTTCCGGTCTTCATCCTATCGGTAGTAAAGCCAATCTCCTTAAGCTGTTCGGTTATACCATAAGCAGCAGGCTCAGCCACACGTCCTCCGGGAAGCTTCACCGGACCGGTATGCATCAGACCATTGAGAAATGTCCCGGCTGTAAGGACAACTGCCTTGGCTGTAAAATTCATTCCAAGCGCTGTGTTCACACCTTTCACCACACCATCCTCGATAGCCAATGACGACACTGAATCCTGCCATATATGAAGGTTTGGAGTGTTCTCAAGAATCTCACGCCATATACGCGAGAACTCCATTCGGTCGCTCTGCGAACGAGGGCTCCACATAGCAGGACCTTTCGAACGGTTAAGCATCCTGAACTGTATGGCCGACTGATCAGTCACCACCCCCATCATGCCACCGAGCGCATCAATCTCTCGCACTATCTGCCCCTTGGCTATCCCGCCCACGGCAGGATTACAGCTCATCTGGGCTATTTTGTTCATATCGATAGTGATCAGCAACGTCGACACACCGAGACGAGCAGCCGCATGAGCAGCCTCACAACCGGCATGACCTGCACCTATCACTATCACGTCATAGTCAAATTTCATATTTTGCCAATGGTAATTTGTTCGGAGGAAAATGAGCTGGGAATTCAATACATACCCTATAAGCAGCCCATGTTAATCAGGCCATTTCATCAAGCATGGCGAGCGCTTTGTCCTCAAAGCCTTCCATAATCTCACGTTCTCCCGGTCCTTTATCATTAATACCGCAGAGATGGAGAACACCATGAATGATAACCCGATGAAGCTCGCGGGCATACTCAGCCCCGACAGCCTGCGCGTTGGTCGCCACAGTGTCAAGCGATATAAACATATCGCCCGAAATCATTCGGCCACGCGAATAATCAAAAGTTATGATGTCTGTGTAATAGTCATGATTGAGAAACTGGCGGTTGACCTCAATGATTTTCTCATCATCACAAAAAATATATACCAACGGACCCACTATTTTGCCATGTGACGCGGCAACCTTTCCAATCCACTGGTCAAGGAGCGCCGTGTCAATATCGGGCATTGGCGTGTTGCCATCATTTAGCCATTCGGTCCTGTTGTTCATGACACAAAGTTAATGATTTTTTCAATTTCCATCAAATTATTTTATTTCATCCAAAATCCGAAACACAAAAATCAAACATAAATCACTAATTATCAATATATTACCTCAACAAAAGTGCTTTCAGATTTAAAAATTCACGTTCATTCGTCCCCCTGTGCGTAAATATCGACGGCAAAAACGGCTTCATTGTCTTAAACCATCATCCAATAAAAATTCAGAATCTTTACAACTGTTAAAATTTGTTTATCGGAATTTATTTAATCCTACCCTACCTCTCCCCTACCCTTTCACCTTCCTTGAAGCAAAAAATCTTTCCCGGCTTGCCAACCATGAAAATTTTATCAATTACTGTCAGAGTTCTGATTTTATCCCAAACCATCCGATCCGCAATTCTGTTGTGATAAAAAAATTTTATCCGTGCCACTCATCCAAAAAAATTGTAACTTTGCGTCATGCAGACAGTATTATTCCATTCCACCATTTTCGGCCCCATCAACTCACGTCGACTGGGAGTGTCGTTGGGAGTCAATCTTACGCCAAACGACGGAAAGATATGCACCTTCGATTGTCTTTACTGCGAAGCCGGATTTAACGCCCAAGGTCCGGGCACAACAGGTTTTCCTCCCCGCGAAAATGTAGCGCGACTTCTCGAGTCTCGTCTTAAGAATATGAGTGAGGCAGGACTTCCGTTGGATGTCATCACTTTCTCAGGCAACGGTGAGCCAACCCTCCATCCTGACTTCAGTGGGGTCATCGACGACACCCTGAGGCTACGCGACAAATATTATCCCAATGCCAAGGTGAGCGTTTTGTGCAATTCAACTCGTCTCTCATCGCAAAGCGTATGCGAGGCCTTGCGCAAGGTCGATAACAATATTCTTAAACTCGACTCAGCCATCACTCCGACCATGCGGGCCATAGACAGACCAAACTCTCCCGATTTCACATCCGAGAGAGTCATTGACCAGATAGCACAATTCGGTGAACAATGCATTGTGCAGACCATGTTCCTGAGAGGTCATCATGACGGAGTAAATATTGACAACACCACACCTGACGAAGTACAAGCCCTCATTGAAGCCTACAAAAAAATCCATCCTAAAGAGGTGATGATTTACTCAATCGACAGGAAAACCCCGGCCGAAAACCTAGAAAAAGTATCAAAGGAGGAACTGCAGAGCATGGCCGAAAAAATCACCTCTGAAACAGGTATAAAAGTTCAGGTAGCATGAATCAGCACGACATCCTGACCCCACGTCCACTCAAGGCTGGTGACCGCGTAGCCATTCTTTCACCGGCCAGCATAATCAAACCGCAAACCGTCTACAACGCCATGCCTGTGCTGGCCGATCAGGGATGGGTACCCTATGTGGGGCAACACACATTCAACCGCCATGGCACCCTTGCCGGCACTGACGAGGAGCGTTACTCTGACCTTGAGACTGCACTGCTCGATCCCGACACACGTGCCATCATCTGCTCTCGCGGAGGATATGGGGCAGTCCACCTGCTTGACCGCCTATCTAAGTTACCTCTGCGCGATGATCCCAAATGGATAGTCGGCTACAGCGACATCTCTGCCCTGCATGCACTGATGACCACCAACGGCATCAAGTCGATACATGCCCCGATGACCAAACATCTGTCACAGTATAACGGACGTGATCAGGACAGCAAACGACTCTTTGCTCTTCTATCTGGCATGACCCCCACTCTCAAACTCCCTAACTATTCAGCCAACCGTCATGGCACTGCCACAGGCCTCCTTGTAGGAGGGAATCTCGCTGTCATCGCAGGCCTAATCAGCACACCGTTTGATGTGCTCACACCAGGCCATATCCTATTCATCGAGGACATTGCCGAACCTATATATAAGGTGGAACGCATCCTCTACACACTCCGCCTCAACGGCACCTTGAGAGGGCTGAAAGGGCTCATAGTAGGGCGCTTTACCGACTATACCCCCGACCGCGACCATGAATCGATGGAAGAGATGATTCAGCGCATGGTGGCCGACTATGATTACCCAGTCGCCTACAACATCCCCATAGGTCACGTTGACCATAACATCCCTATGGTATGCGGTTCCACTGTCAAGCTCGATGTCACATCCTCAGGAGTGACAATCGAGACCGTTGCATAAACATTCGACGTCACAACAGCATAAAAAAACAACGCACCGGAGCGTCCTTCACAAGGCTCACGCTCCGGTGCGTTGTTTTTTAGTAATACGGCTTTTTCTCTATTACACGGTAAGGATTTCCTTTTCCTTAGCAGCAAAAAGCTCGTCGATCTTCTTCAGATACTTGTCGTGAAGTTTCTGCACAGAGGTTTCAGCATCCTTTGACACATCCTCACTCATGCCGTTCTTGACAGCTTTCTTCAAGCCTTCGATGGCATCACGGCGTGCGTTGCGCACTGACACCTTGGCATTCTCAGCCTCGGCTTTAGACTGCTTAACGAGCGCGCGGCGACGTTCCTCAGTCAACGGAGGAATCGACAGACGAATAATCTCGCCGTTGTTCTCAGGTGTGATTCCGAGTTCAGAGTTGATGATAGCCTTTTCAATCTCCTTGAACATGGCTTTTTCCCACGGAGTGATGGTGATGGTGCGTGCATCAGGCACAGACACATTGGCCACCTGCGAGATAGGCATTGCGCTGCCGTAGTACTCCACACGGATAGCATCGAGGATTTTAGGATTAGCTTTTCCGGCACGGATATGAGCAAGAGCTTCGTCAAGATAAGCTACTGCCATTTCCATTTTCTCTTCGGCTGGATTAAGGTAGTCAGAGGGTTCCATAATTACAAGTTATAAGGATGTTCGTGTTAATTATTTCTTTGATTAATATACCAAGGTGCCTATCGGCTCTCCGTGGATAACTTTTGAAAGATTTCCTGGAGTATCCATGTCAAACACCACTATCGGCAGATGATTCTCCTTACAGAGAGCAGTAGCTGTAAGATCCATCACCTTAAGACCACGGTTATAAACCTCGTCATAGGTTATTTCGGTAAACTTAGTAGCAGTCGGATCCTTTTCCGGATCTGCAGTATATACGCCGTCGACACGTGTGCCTTTGAGCATCACATCAGCACCTACTTCTATACCGCGGAGCGCGCTTCCGGTATCGGTGGTAAAGAATGGATTCCCAGTTCCACCGGCTATGATGGCGACCTCACCCTTCTCCACTGTTTCAATGGCACGGCGGTTTGAATAATGCTCGCCGATAGGGAACATATTGACAGCTGTAAGCACTCTTGCCGGTTGGCCGATAGCCTCAAGAGCTGACGAAAGGGCAAGTGAATTGATTACAGTGGCAAGCATTCCCATCTGGTCACCCTTAACTCGGTCAAAACCTTTCGCTGCTCCCGAAAGACCGCGGAAGATATTGCCGCCGCCTATCACGATAGCCACTTCGACTCCTTCGTTAACGATCTCCATTATCTGACGTGCATATTCATTCAGACGGTCGGTATCAATACCATAACCCTGCTTTCCCATCAGGGATTCACCGCTGAGTTTTAGCAACACTCGCTTATATTTGATACTCATATATACCTATTATTTATGATTAATTTCACATACAAAGCATGTCAAGAACAAAGGTAAGGATTATTCTCTTAATAACTGGAATGTTGGCTTGAAAAAATTTTCCTTTTCCACACCTCCTGCGCCATTTATTGGTGACAATTTGATTAAATTCTTTTCACAATTCAGTTACAATATTCTTATTTAAGGATAAAAACCATTAAATTTGCACATCTACTATCCATCACATCTTACCTCCGTGAGCAACCTCGATAATTCATCGCAAACGATACTACTGATTGACAACGACAATGACATCACGTCGCTTCTCAAAGCCAATCTTCAGAGTGAAGGCTATGAGATAGACGTGTGCGCATGTGCCGAGGATGCATTGATAAGCCATCTGGAGAAATATTCATTGGTGATCGCCGAAGTTTCTCTGCCCGGTGAAATTGACGGATTGGAGCTTATCGACCGTATGAAGGACGACCGTCTGACGGCTACGATTCCTGTGATGTTTTGCACCGTACGTGACCGTGAGAGTGACATTATAGCCGGTTTAAACTCCGGTGCCGACGACTACATTGTCAAGCCATTCTCGCTGCGTGAAATGATGGCACGAGTCCGCTCCGTTCTCCGCCGTCACCGCAACCTTGCACCGCGTGCAACAGCTCGCACAATCGAATACCGCACACTCATACTTAACGTCGATTCCCACTCCCTCATCATCGATGGGGAGACCATTTCGTTATCGCCAACCGAATTTAACATACTCATACTTCTGCTGCGCTCGCGCAACAGACTCTTCACTCGCGAAGAAATATTTGAAGCCGCATGGCCCGGTGAAGAAATGAACAATCCGCGCCTCGTCGATGTCAACATCTCTCGCCTGCGCAAAAAACTCGCCGGCTACGGACAGAACGTTGTGAACCGTTCTGGTCTCGGTTACGGATTCATGGATCTATAATACGCCCATATCCCAATCACATACTCCGAATGTTACCGTCATCCACCACACCATTCATCCTCGAAGCAGGATGTGATGAAGCCGGACGCGGATGTCTGGCAGGTCCCGTATATGCCGCAGCCGTTATCCTTCCTGACGGTTATTCTAACCCTCTGCTCAACGACTCAAAAAAGCTTACGGAGAAACAGCGTGAGGCATTACGTCCTGTCATCGAGAACGATGCCGTGGCCTGGGCTGTCGGAGTAGTCGACAACCATGAAATTGACAGCATTAACATCCTCAACGCCTCTATCCTCGCCATGCACAGGGCCCTTGACGCCTTAGGTGTTATCCCCGGGCAGATAGTTGTCGACGGCAACAGATTCAAACCTTATAAGGATATACCGCATCTGACCATTGTGAAGGGTGATGGTAAATTTGGCAACATAGCTGCCGCCTCAATTCTGGCCAAGACTCACCGTGATGAATTCATGCGTGAGGCCGCCAAGAAACACCCTGGCTACAACTGGGAAATCAACAAAGGATATCCCACCCGCGATCACCGCGAAGCCATAGCCGCCCTTGGGCCGACCCCACTTCATCGACTCACATTCCGTCTACTACCTGACAATACTGAAAATTAAGATCTGCTTTTTTAACTCAGGCCGCAACATTAACGTCAAACTATACGTTAAAAAATAGTAACGACACACATTTGAGGGACAGAAATGTGTCGTTTTCTTAACATTCAATCATCAATCTATGGCTTACAGCATCATAATGGCCGTTGTGGCAGGGATATTGCTGACATTATCAGTAATCCTATCATTCCTATCCAATCGCTTCTCATCGCTCGTGGCATTCTGTGCACTTTGCGCCACAGGACTTACCTTCATGCTCGACATATCCATGTGGACCTACATATTCTGGGGCATAGCCGCCATAATAGTCACCACACTCAACTTCATGCTGCCGCCCCATATATCATCCTCCCGCCTGGGTCTCGGTTACATAGCCACAGCCGCACTGGCAGGCACACTCGTCGGACTGGTGGTATCACATGCCGGCATGGTGCTCGGTGCAGTCGTCGGGGCCATTTTAGGTGGTGTAGCCTACAGTAAAACACCCCAAGGAAAACTCTTGGAATTTCCATCTTCCAAATTTTTGAACTATCTTTGTGCCAAAGGACTCCCGGTGATTATCACCATGTGTATTTCTGGGACTGTCATCTCAATACTTGTTTTGGCTTTCACAGTCAAATAGAATCATATCTAAACACCTCACCTCCAATGCGTAAATTATTACTCATCCTTATATCTCTTTTCATCACCACAGGCATCTCAGCCCAGGGCATCAACAAATTAAAAAGAGAAAAGCCTGATTTGGAAGAGATTAAGCGTACCACTCTCGATAAGTCCTCTCCATACTACTATCCGCGACTGATGCAGGAGTATCTTCGCAACGACACTTTGATGAAGATTGATAAGTATCGTTATCTTTATCTTGGCTACATGTTTCAGGAGGACTACAATCCCTATCGGTCCTCTCAGCGTTCCATCCAGTACAATGTCGTTGACAAATCACGCAAACTCACCCGTCAGGAATGTGATTCTGTCATAGTATACGCAGAGAAAGCCCTTGCCGACAATCCGTTTAATCTTGGTGAGATGGTTATGCTGATTAATGCTCTCCGTGAAAAAGGCAAAACCAATCTGGCTAATATATGGCAATATAAGCTCAATTACCTTCTCATGGCAATTGTCTCGACAGGTACAGGCGAAGACGAGGAAAACGCTTGGTATGTCATTGAACCTCAACATGAGTACGTCTTACTCAACATGATGGATTTCACCGTAGCTGACCATATATTCTACGATCCGTGTTACGAATACATCACCGTACTCGACCCGAAAGGCAATAAGAGGGGCGGATATTACTTCAACATAGGCCGTCTGCTCGAAGAATATTACCGGAAACATCCCGAGGAACTCTGACCAAACAAGCCATATCCTGTATGATAGATTTCACCCCTCTCGTACGTCCATGGTTCCTGCGTCGCATCCGCGAGGCAGAGTCGTGGCGTGGACATGTGGAAAAGGTGCAGCGCAAGCAGCTCATCACTCTCCTATCCTACGGACGTCGCACCCTGTGGGGTGTGGAAAAAGGGCTTGAAGACGCCTGGGATTATGATGATTTCCGCAAAGCACTTCCGGCTCCGATCCCATATTCGGCTCTGCGTCCTTGGATCATGAAAATGATTCAAGGTGAAAAAAACATACTTTGGCCTGGAGTCACTGTGAATTTTGCTCAATCCTCAGGCACATCCGACGGCAAGAGTAAGTACATCCCGGTAACACGTGAATCATTCCGGTTCTCACATTACCAAGGAGGACGCGACGTTGTGGCACATTACCTCAACCTATATCCCGACAGCCGTATATTTTCAGGCAAAAGTTTCATTCTCGGAGGTAGCTTCGCCAATGAACTCACACTTCCCCCGGGGGTAAAAGTCGGCGACCTCTCGGCTAACCTGATCGACAACATAAATCCGATTGCCAACACCGTGAGGGTACCTTCCAAGGAGATTGCCTTGATGAAGGACTGGATGCAGAAACTTCCGGCACTTGTTGAAGCCTCCCTTCATGAAAATGTAACCAACATTTCCGGTGTCCCCTCATGGTTCCTCACCGTGCTTAAGGAAGTGATAAAGAAAACCGGGGCAAAGACTATCCACGAGGTATGGCCCAATCTGGAAGTCTTTTTCCACGGTGGCATCTCGATGACACCTTATAGGGAACAATATTCACATATCACCTCATCTAAAATGAGGTATATCGAGACCTATAATGCCTCAGAGGGCTTCTTTGCCGTCCAGAACTCCATCGATGATCCATCCATGCTTCTTCTGCTTGACGGAGGCACTTTCTACGAATTTATTCCGGTAGAGCAGGCCGATGACGAGTATCCTGAAATCCTTCCGGCATGGAAAGTCGAGGAAGGGGAGGTGTATGCTCTTGTCATAACCTCATGTAACGGTCTGTGGCGCTTTCCGATAGGTGATACAGTGCGTATCGAATCTGTTGATCCGCTGAAAATCACCATAGCCGGTCGTACAAAGAACTACATCAATGCTTTCGGCGAGGAACTTATGGTTCAGAATGCCGAAGCAGCTTTGGCCAAAGTATGCCATCGGCTTGACTGTGAAATCGCCAACTACACGGCAGCACCGGTTTATGCTTCCGACCACTCACGCGGACGTCACGAATGGCTCATAGAATTTGAAAAACCGCCTCGTTCCATCAATGAATTCGCCGAACTTCTTGACAAAGCTCTCCAAGATGAAAACAGTGATTACGAGGCCAAACGCAGCCATGGAATATTCCTTGACCGCCTCACCGTCATCGAAGGTCGTCGTGGGGTGTTCCAATCATGGCTGGCATCGACCGGTAAACTTGGAGGACAGCGAAAAGTACCACGTCTGTCCAATACACGCCATCCAATGGACGAAATACTCATCTTCAACAAACAGCAATAAAATTCTGACCTAAAAATCAACCATCAACATTAATACCAACTGACACAATGAAAATCAGATTCTTTTCTCTCATTGTAGCGCTCTCGACCCTCGTGTCAGCCGGAGCAGCAGCCCCTAAGTATATATTCTACTATATCGGCGACGGTATGGGTATGGGACAGGTAATGACCACTGAATGTTATAACCGCACTGTGAAAAAAAGCGACAAGCCATTGCTCATGATGCAGTTTCCGGTAGCCTCCACCTCTACCACCTATTCGGCTTCATCGCCGGTGACCGATTCGGCAGCTGCCGGCACAGCCCTCGCAACAGGACATAAGACAAAAAACGGTATGCTCGGCATGAATCCTGACACCATGGCAGTTACCTCGGTGGCAAAAGAGCTTTTCGATATGGGTTATGGCATAGGCATAGTGACCTCTGTGGCAGCCGACGATGCCACACCCGGAGCATTCTACACCCATGTGCCTAAACGTTCCATGTACTACGAGATTGGAAAAGATGCTGCCACTTCCGGATATGACTTCATAGCCGGAGCCGGTATACGTGGCACTGTTGATAAAAGCGGCAATCCTACTGATCTTCTTGAAATATTCCAGCAGAACAGCGTGGACGTGGTGCGTGGCCTTGACGAACTTTCCAAGTCTGAATCGCGCCGTGTACTGCTTCTCAACACCGACACCACACACCCTTGGAACATCGGATATACCATCGACTCACTCCCCGATGTTCTCACCCTCCCTGCCATGACCGACGCATGCCTTAATCATCTTGAGAAAAACGGCCATGACCGCTTCTTCATGATGGTCGAGGGAGGTAACATAGACCATGCAGGACATGCCAATGACGGAGGCACCATAATCAAGGAGACCATTAATTTCCAGGAAGCCCTTGATATTGCCTATAAATTCTATCTGGCACACCCTGATGAAACACTCATTATCGTTACCGCCGACCACGAGACTGGTGGCCTCGGTCTCGGAAACAACAGTGTAGGCTATGATGCACATCTACACTATTATGACTATCAGAAAGTCTCCAAGGACTGGTTCTCCGACTATTGCAAGAACCTCCTCCGCACACGCCGCCTATACACATGGGAGGACATGGAGGAATATCTCACCGAGAATCTCGGTTTCTGGAAATATGTGCCTGTGACCGAGGAGCAAACCGCCATTCTTAAAGCTGACTTTGAAAAGTGTTTCAAAGAAAACCTCGGTGTTGACCAGAAAACTCTTTATAACAACTTTAATGAGTTTGCAGTCAACGTTTTCAACATCCTTGACAGTTTCACCGGTCTCGGCTGGACCACCAACGGTCATTCAGGCGGTCTTGTTCCTGTCTATGCCGTAGGTGTCGGTGCCGAACAGTTCTCTTCCTTCAACGACAACACTGATATTCCTAAGAAAATAATGGAAATCGTCGGAGGCAAACTTTAATCTATGAAACTCAATCAGCTCTCACTTACTAATTTCAAAAATATTTCAGAAGCCCGGCTGGAGTTCTCGGGGAAGGTAAACTGCTTTCTCGGGAACAACGGCATGGGAAAAAGCAACCTTCTCGATGCCATATATTTTCTAAGTTTCTGCAAAAGTTTTTCCAGAGTAAATGATAAAATGCTCATAAAAAGAGATGAAAACTTTGCGATACTATGTGGAAAATATGAACGTAAAAGTGTCGATGAGGAACTCACCATGGGTCTTTCGTTTGGTAAGCGGAAGACCCTCAAACGTGGTGGCAAAGAATATGACCGTCTAAGCGCCCACATAGGTAGTTTTCCGCTCGTAATGGTGGCGCCGCAGGACATTGATCTCATACGTGAGAGCGGTGAGGAACGCCGTCACTGGATGGATGTGGTCATCTCTCAGAGCGATCCTGTTTATCTTGACCACCTCATTCGCTACGGACGTGCCCTCGAACAGCGCAACCGTCTGTTACGCGACGGCAGCGTAGACCCTAATCTATATGGCGCGGTAGAGGTAATGCTCGACATGTCAGCCGAGTATATCAATGCCGTCCGTGCCGAATGGATTGCCAAACTTACCGTCATATTCGACAGATACTATACCGCTATTGCCGGCACAGGTGAACATGTATGCCTCACATATCAAAGCCAGCTTAACAGACCCGACACCAATATGCAGGCGCTACTTGACGAAGCCCGCAGACATGACGAGATAGTACGTCACACATCCGTAGGCATACATCGTGACGACATCGAGATGGAACTTGACGGACTTCCCATGCGACGCACAGGCTCACAAGGCCAATGCAAGACCTTTACTATAGCCCTACGTCTCGCTCAGTACGAATTTCTCCATCGTGCCACAGGGATGCGCCCTCTTCTGCTGCTCGACGACATTTTTGACAAGCTCGACGCCTCACGTGTAGAACACATCATGGAACTTGTCACCTCCGACTCTTTCGGTCAGATCTTCATCACCGACACTAACCGAACCCATCTTGATGAAATAATGGGCAGGACAGGAGGCGATTACAAAATGTGGAGCGTAGAGAATGGTATTTTCACCCCTACACATCAATGAAACGCACCTATCCCAAACATATAAAAAGTATAATAGACGAGGCTATGGAGCGTGCCGGACTCACCGACACTCTTAACGAGCAACGTGCCGCTGCCGTATGGGTTGATGTGGTTGGACCGGCCATAAACCGTTACACATCCAGGCGGTATGTCGACCGCGGAGTAATGCATGTATATCTCACCTCAGCCCCACTGAAAAACGAACTCTCATTTAATCGTGCACGTCTCATTGAAGCAATAAACCGAGCTGTAGGTGCAGACGTTGTGAAAGAGATACAATTTCATTGACATAATCCAAATAAATAATCATCAGACATGAGCAACCGTTGCGACACTCCCGATATCCAGGCATTCCGACACCACATGCCTTTACAGATGCGATTTAACGACATTGATATGCTTGGCCACCTCAACAATAGCATCTATCTCACATTCATGGACTTGGCAAAGACTCGCTATTTCCAGGCCGTGCTCGGCGGTCGTCTTGATTGGCATAAGATTGGCGTTGTGATAGTCAATATCAATTGTAACTTCTGTGCTCCTACATTCTTCGATGAAGATATCGAAGTTGAGACAGCTGTAATAGCCATAGGAGAGAAGAGTCTTACACTCGAACAGCGCATATATAATCCATCAAACAGACAGGTAAAATGCCAATGCCGAACCATTATGTCGGGTTTCGACATGCAGACACATACCTCAGCAGCCATCACCCCCGAATGGATTGAAGCCCTCGAAGCTTACGAAGGCCGCAATCTCAGAAAAGAAAAGAACATATAATCCTTTACAAGGATTCTTTTGATCGTGCTGTCATAATGATGTGAGATAAGTTTTATTACGGCAATTTAACGCGTCATAAAACATTATTTAACATCGATGTGCAAATATTTGACCTTTTACAGGGTTAATTTTGTAGCGATTTTCAAAAGCACACCTATGACTGAAGCCACACTTGCAAAACTCAAAATATTGGCGGCAGCGGCCAAATATGACGTGTCATGCTCGTCAAGTGGCACTGTTCGAAAAAACGACGGCAAAGGGGTTGGCAATACCGTAGGAGGGGTAGGTATCTGTCATAGTTTCGCAGCCGACGGCCGTTGCATAGCTCTGCTGAAGGTAATGCTGACAAATTACTGTATGTATGACTGCGCTTACTGCATAAACAGGCGCAGCAATGACATACCGCGTGCTACTCTGTCGGTCAGCGAGGTGGTCGACATAACCATGGAATTTTACCGGCGCAATTATATTGAGGGACTGTTTCTAAGCTCGGGAGTGGTACGAAATCCCGACTATACCATGGAACGGCTTGCTCGTATTGCCAAGGATCTGAGAGAGATACATCGTTTCAACGGATACATACATCTTAAGAGTATTCCAGGTGCATCGCGTGAACTTGTCAATGAAGCCGGAAGATATGCCGACAGAATGAGTGTCAATATCGAAATCCCTGGTGAGCAATCGTTAAAGTATCTTGCCCCTGAAAAGGACCATAAAAGCGTATATGAACCCATGGGGTATATTCGACAGGGTGTGCTTCAATATAAAGAAGACAAAAAACACATGCTTCACGTCCCCCGGTTCGTACCTGCCGGCCAGAGTACCCAGATGATTGTCGGAGCATCCCCTGATACTGACCGCGACATACTTCTCACTTCATCGGCTCTATACTCCATGCCCACCATGCGTCGTGTGTATTATTCGGGCTATGTTTCAGTCAATGAATATGACACTCGTCTGCCGGCTCTTAAACAACCTCCTCTGGTGAGGGAAAACCGTCTTTATCAGGCCGACTGGCTCATGCGTTTTTATCATTTTAAGGCAGAGGAAATCACCGATCCGGCCTCACCTAATCTTGACCTTGAAGTTGACCCTAAAATGGGGTGGGCCCTACGTCATCCTGAAGCCTTCCCTGTCGATATCAACCGAGCGCCTTACGAAATGATACTTCGTGTTCCGGGAATAGGGGTGAAATCAGCCGCCCTCATTGTAAACGCACGTAAATATCGACATCTCAACTCAGCACACCTGAAAAAAATAGGAGTGGCAATGAATCGAGCCAAGTACTTCATCACTTGTGGCGAACTCGCTTCTGCAACTATTGCTGATCTGTCACCTGAATATGTGCGACGTCAGCTACTTAACCGCACAAGCCGAAAAGAAAATCCTCTGCAACTAAGCTTTGATTTCTCATGACCATCTATATATTCGACGGCTCTTTTGACGGAATGCTCAGTGCGGTTTTTGATTCGTTCGCACGTAAGGAAAATGTAGATATCCTACAGACTTCAGAGGCACCTCTACCATTGTTTTACGATACTTTACATGAAGTTGCCACCGACAATGAAAAAGCATCAAGAGTGTGGCGCAAATTCCGTAAAACAGTATCTAAAGGAGCTTCCAGTGCTCTAACAGCTGCTTTTCTTACCGATTCAGCAGACTTTCCCTTGCATGCATTACGCTTCATCAGCCGTGCGGTAACATCCACATCAACTATCGAGAATGATTTCTCCGACCCTTCAGTTTTAGCAGTGCTAAAAGAGGTAAGGAGAGTCAGGGGGGAAGCTCATAGACTACTTCAATTTGTAAGATTCCAAAAAGCGGCCGACGGAACATATTTCGCCATGACAGAACCTATGTTTGACGTACTCCCCATGGCTGTCAATCATTTCGTTGACCGATTCAGCGACCAACCTTTCATCCTGTATGACGGATGTCGTGATTACGGCTATCACTATGATGGCACAGAGACAAGACGTATCACTTTGTCCGAGACACAGGGACGGATAACCTCATCAGGAAAACTAACAGCCGATATAGCCGATAAATCAGAAAGACTATATCAGGATCTGTGGCGCACATACTTCAAGGCAATAGCAATCACTGAGCGCACCAATCCACGGAAACAGCGCCAGGATATGCCTGTGAGATACTGGAAATATCTCACGGAAATGAATGAATGACATATTCCCGACAGCTATCTTAGGCTAACTTAGAGGTGAAACACTATGTCAAAACATTAGTTTTTTGTACTTTTGCACTTATAATTATCACTATATTTACAGGTGTATGCGTTCGTTACCTCCCGAATTCATTGAAATGGTCACTGAAATAGGTCTGAAGGAACTCCCGGATGTCTTATCGTCGGGTGTGCCGGATGTTTCTATCCGTCTTAACCATAATAAGGAAAAATTGGAGCATGAAGGACTCATCCCTGTCAAATGGTGTGAATGTGGCTATTATCTCGACCGTCGTCCTAAATTCACTCTTGATCCGGCATTTCATCAGGGCCGCTACTATGTGCAGGAGGCCTCCTCGATGTTTCACTACCATGTGATGAAAACACTTGTGGCCGACGGTAGACCTCGCAGAGTCCTCGATGCCTGTGCTGCACCGGGAGGAAAAACCACCGCTGCCATTGACACCCTTCCTGCAGGCTCTGTTATCGTGGCTAATGAATATGTTCCCAACCGTGCAGCCATACTGCGTGAGAATGTAATTAAATGGGGTTTTCCAGCCTCTATAGTAACTCGTGCCGACACCCGCGACCTTGGAAAACTAAAGGATTGCTTCGACATAGTGATAGCCGATGTCCCATGCTCAGGTGAAGGTATGATGCGCAAGGATGATGAAGCTGTGGCACAATGGTCGGCCGGGCTTATAGAAGAGTGTGTCGACCGCCAATGGCAAATAATAGAAAATCTATGGAATGCGTTGCGTCCGGGAGGTGAATTGGTCTATAGTACATGCACATTCAACCGCCATGAAAATGAAGAAATGATAGCACGTATCATAGAGCGACTCGGCGGTGAAAGTGTGGAAATACCGGTTGATGCAACATGGAATATCCATCCCGGTATCGACACGCCACATCATTGTTACAGATTCATACCGGGTAAAATACGAGGTGAGGGCCTGTTTGTGGCTGTAATCCGTAAGAACGGCATCTATCAGCCACGTGAAAAAAAACACAAAACCTCAAAGGGATCTAAAACAAACACCTCTCCCCTCCTCTCCCAAGTCCGTGACCGCCTTACAGATATGGAACACTATGAGTTATATATCGACGATGACCGCATCACAGCTTTCCCAAAGGCACATATTGACTTGCTGCAGGGGCTAAAAAGCAAAGTGGATGTGATACACGAGGGTGTAACACTCGGCACCGTAAAAGGGAAAGATATTATACCCGCACAGTCGTTAGCCATGGCACAAAATCTGAATACCGCATCATTCACTACAGCTGATGTCATCAAGGAAGAGGCTTTGAAATATCTTCATGGCGACGCTGTGAACCTACCTGAAACCACATCACGTGGAATAGTGCTCCTCACATATTCCGGTTCGCCTCTTGGTTTTGTAAAAAATCTCGGCAACCGTTCCAATAACCTCTACCCTGCTCTCTGGCGCATCCGTCAACTCAATCAGGGTGAATAATTATTCTAAAAAAACTACGAAATTATGCGCATTGATATACTTACAGTCCTCCCCGAGATGATAGAGTCACCCCTCTCCTGCTCTATTCTTAAACGTGCCCAGGATAAAGGCCTTGCTGAAATTGTGGTCCATAATCTACGTGAATACACCACCAACAAACACCGTAAGGTAGATGATTATCCTTTCGGTGGCGAAGCAGGAATGGTGATGCAGGTAGAACCGGTTGACCGTGCTATCGCCGACCTGAAATCGCAGCGTGAGTATGACGAGATTATCTTTACTTCACCCGACGGTGAACAATTTGACCAGCCTATGGCCAATTCACTCTCGCTGTGCAATAATCTGATTATCCTATGCGGCCATTATAAAGGTGTTGATTACCGCATACGTGAGCATCTCATCACCAAAGAAATCTCTATAGGTGATTATGTTCTGACCGGAGGAGAAATACCTGCTGTAGTGATAGCTGATGCAATAATACGTCTCATACCCGGAGCCATCGGTGATGAACAGAGTGCCCTGAGCGATTCCTTCCAGGATAATCTTCTGGCTCCTCCTGTCTACACACGTCCGGCCGAATATAAGGGATGGCGTGTCCCCGACATACTTCTATCAGGCCACAAAGCAAAAATTGACGACTGGAAGCATGAGCAGGCTCTTGAACGCACACGCCGCCTACGTCCCGATCTGCTCAACGAATAATAACAAATATCAAAAACACCATCTTTTACCATGTTAAAAAAGTCATTATCCCTCCTTCTATTACTCTTTTCATTAATATCAGTCAATGCTGAGGAGCGCCACTTTGACTTCGTTGTGGCACAGGATGGCAGCGGTGATTTCACCACCGTACAGGAAGCCATAAATGCCGTGCCTGATTTCCGCAAAGCCAATCGTACAAATATCCTCATCAAGAAAGGTAATTACAAGGAAAAACTCATCATTCCCGAGTGTAAAATCAACCTCACTCTCGTGGGTGAAGACGGAGCAGTGATCACTTACGATGACTACGCTTCAAAACCAAACCGGTTTGGTGAGGAGAAGTCGACTTCCGGGTCTGCCTCGTGTTATATCTACGCTCCGGATTTCGTGGCCGAAAACCTGACGTTTGAGAACAGTTCAGGACCGGTAGGACAGGCAGTAGCCTGTTTCGTGAGCGGTGACCGCGCAGTGTTCCGTAAATGCCGTTTTCTTGGCTGCCAGGACACTCTTTACACCTACGGATACCCTACACGCCAATATTACGAGGATTGCTATATAGAAGGCACTGTTGACTTTATTTTCGGCAAAGCTACCGCCGTGTTCAACCGATGTGACATCCATAGCAAAGGGAACGGCTATGTCACCGCACCGGCCACCCCCGAGGGTAGCGCCTACGGATATGTATTCCATGATTGTAACCTGACTGCCGACGAGGGGGTTGAAGGTGTGGCACTCTCACGTCCCTGGCGTCCTTTTGCGCAGGCTATCTACATAAATTGCAGACTCGGAGGCCACATCCATCCCGAAGGATGGAACAACTGGGGCAAGGAATCCAACGAACAGACTGTTAATTATGCCGAATATAACAGCAGCGGCGAAGGTGCCAATCCGGAAGCACGTGTACCCTACTCGAAGCAACTTACCGACCCTACCCCCTACTCTATTTCCAAGGTTCTCGCCGGAGATGACAACTGGAATCCTCTTGATAAATAAATGAACAGTAATACTTAAAATCATAATCCCGACCGGAATGAAGATTTCCGGTCGGGATTATGATTTTATAGAGGTGTTGCAGTAGCCTGATTAACCCACCACAATATTCACAATCTTATTGGGAACCACAATGACCTTACGGATAGTCTTCCCTTCAAGCCACTTGGCTGACGATTCATGATTTATGGCGAGTTTTTCAACTTCTTCCTTTGACATATCGGCAGGTACCTGGATATTAAAACGAGCCTTACCATTGAAAGAAACGGCATAATTCACACTGTTCTCCTTAAGGTATTCCTCGTTCCATTCCGGCCATTTCGCATCGTTAATGGTGGTGGTGTTACCGAGGGCTGTATGCCAAAGTTCTTCTGTGATATGAGGGGCAAACGGCGCAAGCACAACAAGAAGATCACTCAGCACCTCCTTGCTATGACACTTGCACGCATTAAGCTCGTTGACACATATCATGAAAGCGGCGATAGAAGTGTTGTAGCTGAATGATTCGATGTCGCCGGTCACCTTCTTGATAAGTTTATGCAATGCCTTCAAAGCTTCAGGCGATGGCTTAGAATCGTCCACCAGACATTGGTCACCCTTATAGAAGAGCCCCCAGAGTTTTTTGAGGAAACGATTCACGCCGTCAATGCCGTTGGTATCCCATGGTTTGCTCTGCTCCAGAGGACCGAGGAACATCTCATACAGACGAAGAGTATCAGCACCATATCGCTCAACGATGTCATCGGGATTAACCACATTAAACATTGATTTTGACATCTTTTCGACAGCCCAACCGCACACATATTTACCATCTTCAAGAATAAATTCAGCATCCTTATAGTCGGGACGCCATGCACGGAACGCATCGACATCAAGCTGATCGTTAGATACAATGTTGACATCGACATGTATGGGAGTGGTATCATACTGATCCTTCAGACCAAGCGAAACAAAGGTGTTGGTATCCTTGATTCGGTACACAAAATTGCTTCGACCCTGAATCATGCCCTGGTTGATGAGCTTCTTGAATGGTTCAGCCTCACAGACATAACCCAAATCATAAAGGAATTTATTCCAGAAACGAGAATAGATCAGGTGGCCTGTGGCATGCTCTGTTCCACCAATGTACAAGTCAACATTACGCCAGTACTCATCAGCATCCTTTGACACGAGAGCTTCCTCGTTGTGGGGATCCATATAACGTAGATAGTAAGCTGACGAACCTGCAAAACCGGGCATCGTGTTGAGTTCGATGGGATAACCATCCTCAGTCACCCAATTTTTAGCGCGTCCGAGCGGAGGCTCACCGGTCTCGGTGGGAAGATACTTATCAACTTCCGGAAGCAGGAGCGGCAGTTTTGACTCATCCATAAGTGTGGGTATGCCATCCTTATAATAGATTGGGAACGGCTCACCCCAGTAGCGCTGACGGCTGAAGATAGCATCGCGGAGACGATAATTAGTCTTGACCTTGCCAATACCTTTCTCCTCAATGAATTTCTTTGTGGCCGCGATAGCCTCCTTTACCTCCATGCCATTGAGATTAAGCTCAGCCGATGCACTGTTAATCATTTTTCCGCTCTTAGCGTCGAAACTCTGCTCAGAGACGTCACAACCTTCAATCAGAGGAATGATAGGAAGATTGAAGTGCTTGGCAAAAGCATAGTCTCGGCTATCATGAGCCGGTACTGCCATGATGGCACCTGTACCATAACCGGCAAGCACGTAGTCGCTGATCCATACAGGTATTTCCTTGCCTGTAAGCGGATTCACAGCATAACTGCCTGAGAACACACCGCTGACTTTCTTATCAATCATGCGCTCGCGTTCTGTCTTATGCTTTATGCTGTCAAGATATTCCTTGACAGCCTTCTCCTGCTCAGGTGTGGTGACAAGCTTCACATATTCACTCTCAGGAGCAAGCACCATGAATGTCACACCAAACACAGTGTCGGCGCGAGTGGTGAATATCTCAAGGTCTATATCGCTGCCGGCAATATGAAATTTCATTTCAGCACCTTCAGAGCGGCCAATCCAGTTGCGCTGGGTCTCTTTAAGGGAGTCAGTCCAATCAACAGTCTCAAGACCGTCAAGCAGACGCTGTGCATAGGCTGACACACGCAGACACCACTGGTACATCAATTTCTGTTCCACAGGGAAACCCCCACGTATCGAAAGGCCTTCGCTCACCTCATCGTTGGCAAGCACGGTTCCGAGTTCGGGACACCAGTTAACCATAGTGTTACCGAGATAGGCTATGCGGTAATTCATCAGAGTGTCGCTCTTCTGCTTTTCAGTCATGGCATTCCACTCGTCAGCACTGAAAGCCAGTTCCTCAGAGCATGCAGCTGTGATACCTTCACTGCCTTTTGTCTCGAAATGCTTGATGAGATTATCAATAGGCATCGCCTTGTTCTCCTTGGTGTCATAGTAGCTCTGCACCATCTTCATGAATGCCCACTGTGTCCACTTATAGAATTTAGGATCACAAGTACGCACTTCACGGTCCCAGTCATAGCAGAAGCCAATCTTGTCGAGCTGGCTTCTGTAGCGTGCTATATTATCTGTGGTGGTCTTTTCAGGATGCTGTCCTGTCTGGATGGCATATTGTTCGGCAGGGAGTCCATAAGCATCGTAACCCATAGGATGCAATACATTGAATCCACGCAGACGCTTATAACGTGAATATATGTCGGATGCTATATAGCCGAGCGGATGGCCCACATGGAGTCCGGCCCCTGAAGGATAAGGGAACATGTCAAGGACATAAAATTTGGGACGCGATTTATCCACCTCGGTCTTGTAGACCTTATTCTCACGCCAGGCTTTCTGCCAGCGAGCTTCTATTTCTCTGTGATTGTATTCCATTGCTTAAGTCATGCCGCTTGTGACGGCTGTGTATCATTTATTCTATATATAATTTTTATTATTTGCTTAATTCGAGCATTCGGGTGATGGGCTGGCGTGCTCTGTCGATTATGCTTTCGTCGACATTAACCTCAGGGAGTTCATAACGGAGTGTGTTATATAATTTACCGAGAGTGTTGAGTTTCATGAACGCACAGTCATTACATGCACATGTCGAATCATTGGGCGGAGCAGGGATGAAACTCTTACCCGGACATTTCTTGCGCATCTCATGCAATATACCGCTTTCGGTAGCCACGATAAACTCATCGAAGGGTGATTCAGTGGCCCACTTGAGCAACACGGCCGTAGATCCGACTTTGTCAGCGACGAGACGGATAGGTTTGGGGCATTCGGGATGAACGAGCACCTTGGCTTCAGGATGCTGCTTTTTGAGTTCGAGAATTTTTTCAAGCGAGAACTGCTCATGCACATGGCAGGCACCATCCCAGAGTAGCATTTCACGACCGGTCTCACTGTTTATATAATTACCCAGATTACGGTCGGGACCGAATATTATCTTTTCATCAGCCGGAAGAGAATTGATAATCTTCATGGCATTGCCCGAAGTCACGACAATATCGGTGAGGGCCTTAACAGCTGCCGAAGTGTTGACGTATGAAATCACCGTGTGATCCGGGTGGGCAGCAATGAATTTTTCAAGCTCCGGGGCAGGGCAGCTGTCGGCCAGCGAGCACCCCGCATTCAAATCCGGAACAAGCACTTTCTTGTCCGGACAAAGGATCTTGACAGTCTCACCCATGAAGTGTACGCCACACATCACAATGATGTCATTATCCAACCGCTCCGCAATCTGTGCGAGAGCAAGCGAGTCACCGATGAAATCGGCAATGTCCTGTATTTCTCCCACCGTATAGTAGTGGGCGAGAATCACGGCATTTTTCTCTTTCTTGAGCCGAAGGATTTCCTCTTTCAAATCAAGACTCTTGTCAATGGGTGCTTCGACATACCCTTTGTCAACATTCATTTATTTATTATGTTTTGGAAAATTTTTTAAAAAATAGATTTAAATAGAAAGAATATATGATGTTAAAACATTGAATAACTATTTGGCCATTTTCTTGCATATATGGGTTATTGATGTCAGATTTACATTATCCACCTGGTTATAAACATCATAAATGCTTGAATTTTTGGTATTTAGCTTAGTTATTAACATCATGTTAATAATGTGCAAAGTTAAGAACTTTTCAGCATATTTCCAACCTAAAAATGTTGAGAACCGGCTTGAAAACCGTTTTACAGAATAATGATAACTATTTTGGATTCCAGAGGGAAATGAGCATACAGAAACAGGAGCGATAAATGCAAGACTATTTTATTAAAACTCATTGAAAAATTATTTACACTTTTCAACACGGTTTTCAACAATGTTTATAACTCAAATCACATAGCCTGATCAGGCATCGTGATGCAGATTGATTTTACCCTTCAGGATCGTGAAGGAAGAGCAGGGTAGAGGTGATGAAAAATGATGGTGGATGGGAAGTATGAACGCATTCGATCGGAGGCATCGCCAAGCAAGCGCCGATGTCTCTGCGGGGTTCACCTAAAGAGGGGAACAGGGGATAAATTTTTACATAAAAAAAGCACAAAAAAATGGGGGTGTTTCACAACAACCCCATGCTTTAACCTAACTTTTTGTTGACTTTAAACTTATTGATAGTAGCTAAATTCCACGTGACGTCAAATAACAGTGCAAAATTACAGAGAAAAAGTTAATATCCACCCCCCCTATTGTTAATGTTTGTTAATTGTAAACAACTTGCTTACATTTTGATGACAAATTAGACTTTTTTGCCACTTTTTTCACATTTATTTATACTTTTTGTAAAAACCGTATGCATTAAAAGTAAATTTTACGGTTTTTATTCTGTCAAATGAAATTTTAATATTACATTTGCGTAGAGTAAAAGTAAGAAATAAAAAAATACTGCACAAGTAAATGGTACAGATTTCAGCGACAGTTCTTGCATACAATGAGGAGAAACGCCTTGGGGCGTGTCTGGAATCATTGCGCGGAGTGGCGGATGAAATAATAGTGGTGGATTCATATTCCACCGACCGGACCTTGGAAATATGTCGGCAATTCGGCTGCAAGGTTACACAGCGGAAGTTTGACGGTTTCGGTGCACAGCGACAATATGCCACCTCCCTTACATCGCATCAATATGTGTTGTCGATTGACGCCGATGAGGTGTTGTCGCCGGCACTTCAGCACTCAATACTCCGGCTGAAGGAGGAGGGGTTCACGCACAGGGTCTACAGTATGTCGCGTCTTAACTTTTACTGCGGTATCCCGGTGAAACATTGCGGGTGGTATCCTGACAGACAGATACGACTGTTCGACAAACGCTATGCCAACTGGAATCTGCGCGATGTGGCCGAGAAAGTCATATTCCGAGATTCGGTGAAACCGGAATCAATTGACGGTGACATATTGCACTATAGGTGTGACACACGTGAGCAATATGCCGACGTGGCACGCCGTCATGCCGCTATAAAAGCGAGAGTGATAGCAGCCTCCCATGAGAATGTGGGGATGTTCTCGCCGCTTTTCCACGGATTGAAAGCCTTCTGGAATACGTTTGTGACCGATGGCGGTATTCTTGACGGTAATGTGGGACGCGAGATTGCTGCCGCATCATATCGTTCGGAGCTGATGGCCTATGCTACGGCCAAGAAACTATGTTCACAGAAGAAATAGAGATGAGTCACGACACCATATCGACAGAAACTAATAAGGAGAAACGGCAGCTTGGGACATATTTGTTAAAATTTGGTGTTCCATTTGTTGTATCAGTTGGTCTCTGTTGGCTCCTTTTCAAAAATGTTGACTTCGGGCAGATGTGGCATATCATCCGCACCGAATGTAATTTTTATTGGATCGGGTTGAATTTGCTGCTCAATGTCCTGGCACATGTGTGGAGAGCATCACGCTGGAAGATTCAGCTTGATGCATTGGGTATAAAGGTTTCGTTGTGGCAGCTCACGTTGAGTATCTTCGGCACTTATGCCGTGAATCTTGTGTTTCCTCGCCTCGGTGAAGTGTGGCGCACCGGCTACATCTCAGCGCGTAATTCGGCATCGTTCACCACGGTGTTCGGCTCTATGATTGCCGAGCGTCTTGCCGACATGTTCACGGTGGCCTCTCTGTTATTGTTCACATTCATTATAGCAGGTCATCAGTTGTCGGCCTATCTGTCACAGAATCCTGAGAAATTCAACATGGTCATGGATCTGATAAGTTCTCCGGTACTATGGGGTGGGATAGTGGCCGTGCTTGTCACCGTGTGGTGGATTTTTGTGAAATATCCACAAAACAAGGTTATTTCCATAGTTCGCCGTATATGGAGTGGATTGTGGGAAGGATTTGCCGTTATTGCAAAAATGCCCGGAAAGGGTAGGTGGTTGCTATTCACAGGTCTGTTGTGGGGAAGCTATTTCACGGCTCTCTATTGCGCATTCAGAGCATTTCCTTTAACCTCCGAGGTTATCACGGTGTATGGATTCGGAGCTTTGCTCGTGTGCTTTGTCATGACGAGTGTGTCGATGGGTGTACCCTCCAACGGCGGTATCGGGCCATGGCAATGGGCCATGGTGTTCTGTCTTGGTTTTTATGCAGCCGGAATCCCGGGACTCACCACTGAGTACACTGTGTCGTTTGCGAATCTCGTGATGGGTGTCGAGACCCTTTTGTCCATAATTCTCGGACTCTTCACCTTCGGGTGGATTGCCGTTGAAAAACGTTCATCAAAAACTGTTAGCATCAAATGAATTTCGACGATAAGGATAACGATTATTTTCTACATAATTTCAAGGAAGGTGAGGGAGAATCTCATGAAAAATCTCCCAGGCCGACTGTGACGCGTCCTGATGCGGGTAGCACAACTATTGATTTCACCACCACCGGGAGCGTTGAAAAACCACGCAGGCGTCGTCATGGTTGGAGATGGTTTTTCTTCATTGTGATTGTGGCGCTCGGAGTGACGGTCTACATACGTTATTTCGTACCGCATGTAACCGAATCACGCAGTGTGGGATATGTCACCAATGTTGAGAAACGTGGCATACTCTTCCACACGTTTGAAGGTGAAATGATCATGCCGGCCCAGCTTGCCGACACGAGCCATGTGTATTCACGCGACTTCACGTTTTCGATTCCCGACGATTCACTGGCGCGTGTCATACAGAGCTATCAGGGCACCGGGAAGAAGGTGGCTCTCACCTGTAAGAAATACTATGGCACTTTGCCTTGGCGCGGTGCTTCGAAGACTGTGGTCACATCCATAGAACCATATTGAGCAAGAGTAACGATAAATATTGACACGAAAATAATATGAATTACCGCATACTTCCCCCGGAGGGATTTTTGGAGACACGGTTGATGCTTCCGCTTTCAAAAAGCATGAGTAACCGTGCTCTCGTCATAAATGCCCTCACCGATGGAGCCCCGCGTCTCACTGATGTGGCTAAGTGTGATGACACAGACGCGATGCTTGAGGCTCTCTCGACCGATGATGCCGATGTGATAAACATAGGGGCAGCCGGAACCACCATGCGTTTCCTTACAGCATATTATTCCACACGCGAAGGACGCACCGTAGTGCTCGACGGCAGTGAGCGAATGCGTCATCGTCCGATAGGGGTGCTGGTGGATGCGCTCAGAAATCTGGGTGCCGAAATAGAATATGTCGGAGAAGAGGGTTATCCTCCGCTGCGCATCACCGGACGTCGCTTGCATGGGGGCGACCTCACTCTCGATGCTTCGGTGAGTTCGCAGTTCATTTCGGCGCTTCTGATGATAGCTCCTGTCACAGAGAAGGGTCTGCGTCTGACTCTCGAAGGTGAGATAGTGTCGCGACCCTACATACTCATGACCCTTAAGATGATGCATGATGCGGGAGTGGACAGTGAGTTTTACCTCAACACTATCACGGTGGAGCCGCAGGCCTATAAACCATCGCTCACTCCGATAGAAGGTGACTGGAGCGCCGCAGCTGCATGGTATGAAATAGAAGCATTGTCGTCAGGGGTTGTGACTATCGACAATCTTACGGATGATTCGTGCCAGGGCGACAGAAAACTTGCCGATATATATTCTCATATCGGGGTCGATACCGAATGGCAGGGAGAGGACGGAGGCACGGATCTTTGCGCCAATCCTGATCCTGACGCGCGGGTGACCATGGATTTCACCGAGAATCCTGACCTCGCGCAGTATGTCATTGTTACCTGTGCAATGCTCGGGTTGCCGTTCCGTTTCACCGGTCTGAGCACTCTTGCAATTAAGGAGACCGACCGTGTCACAGCCGTGGCCAATGAGCTTGCCAAGATTGGTATTCTTCTCAACGTTGAGTCGCGTGATGCCGTGTCGTGGGAAGGTCAGCGCTGTCCTTTCAGCGAATTGCCCAGATTCTCCACCTACGATGATCACAGAATGGCCATGTGTCTGGCTCCCATAGCCCTCTATATTCCCGGTATAATAATCGATGATGTTGAGGTGGTGAGCAAGTCATACCCGGAATTCTGGGAGCAGCTTAAGGACGCCGGCTTCGTGCTCCTTGACGGTGATGCCCCGCTACCCGAACCAGAAGAGGAAGAGGAGGTGTAAGACGCTATGCTGGGAGCTCTTATAATACTCGCTGTGACGTTGGTCACCGGCTTGGTACTTTATCTCACCCATAAGCCCGACAGTGTCGGAGTTGCTTCACAGCCCGACGAAGAAAGAGCAGGGGAGGAGTGCTGTGGTCTGCATGCCGTGTGCGAAAAGACCATCGGGCAGATTGATGCACCGGCTTATTTTGACGACGAGGAGCTTGACCGCTATGCGGCGCGTGATCCTGAGACCTACACACCCGACGAGGTTGAGGAGTTCAGGGAGGTTCTCTATACCCTCTTGCCTCAGGATGTCTATGCCTGGGGAGCGAGTCTGACGCTTCGCAACATCGCCTTGCCTACATCTCTCCGCGACGAGTGGATAATGCTCTGTTCTAAATGAAAAAGTTAAGTAAGTCCATCTGATAAGTAAAATTAAGGTTATTTTGGAATTTTTAGCTTACGATTTTTTCCGCAACGCTCTCATAGGGGTTATTCTCATAAGCATAGCCTCGGCGGTGATAGGCACATATATTGTCACGCGACGTCTGGTTTCAATATCAGGGGGCATAACCCATGCTTGTTTCGGCGGTCTTGGCCTCGGATATTATCTTGGCTGGAATCCGTTACTGATGGCGGCGGTCTTTGCCGTTGGCTCGTCGCTCGGGGTGCAGTGGATGTCGTCGCGCCACAGAGTCCGTGAGGATTCGGCCATCGCTGTGGTGTGGGCCATCGGTATGGCTATAGGCACACTGTTCATATTTCTCACTCCGGGATATGTGCCTGAACTCAATACATTCCTTTTTGGTAACATATTGACTATCAGCCGTGCCGACCTGTGGGCTTTCGGTATATTCACAGTGGTTCTGCTCATATTCACGCGATGTTTCTTCCACACCATAGTCATCTGTGCTTTCGACTCCGACTTCGCGCGAGTGCGTCAGTTGCCTGTGACATTCATATCCACCGCCATGACAGTGCTGGTGGCTGTGTGCATAGTGCTCACCATACGTCTGGTGGGAGTGATGTTGCTGATGTCGATGCTCGCTCTTCCGCAGATGATAGCCGAGAGCTTTGCCAGAAGGTTCAAATCCATCATGCTCCTGTCGGTGGCAGTTTCGCTCGTGTGCTGTATGGCAGGATTGTGGATGGCCACCGTCATCGAGGTGCCATGTTCGGCCCTGATAGTGCTTGTGATGGCTGTAGCCTATATAATCACGCGTATTTTCGCAATTTTACGCAAATAAACCCTCCCTACATTTTGAAGTAAGTGGAAATAATCGTACCTTTGTGCGTTAATTGGGTGGCTTGCCGCCCGTTCGTTATCACAATCTAACTCTTAAATCTTAAAAAATCAACGATTCTCTTTAATAGATCAATCAAAAACATCTAAACATAGAATGGCAACATTAGAAAAAATCCGCAGCAAGTCAGTGCTCTTGCTTGTGATCATCGGAGCCGCGTTGCTGGCTTTTATCATCGGTGATTTCTTTACTTCAGGCCGTACATTCTTCGGTACAGGCACTACCATTGCAAAAGTAGGGGACCAGAAAGTTGATGTCCAGGAATTCCAGCGTCGTGTCCAGGAAGAGGCCCAGCAGGCTCAGGCACGTGGCATGAAGGTGGACAATGCCGTGCTCCAGCAGCAGGTGCTGAACTCTATGATTGCCGAGAAGCTCTTTGACCAGGAAATCAAGGACCTCGGCCTCGTGGTAACCGACCAGGAACTCACTGAAATGATGGTAGGCAAAAACTCTCAGTATGTTGACCGCATGGTGCAGCAGGATGGTATGCCCGACGCAGCCACTCTACATGACATGGCCTACAATCCTACCAAGTACGGTATGCAGCAGGCTCAGGCCCAGCAGCTCCAGCAGTACTGGGTGTCACTCGAAAGAAACATCGAGCGCATGCTTCTCCAGCAGAAGTTCCAGAACCTCTTCGCAGGCACTCTCGTGGCCAACGACCTTGATGCCAAGGCTCTTTATGATGACAATGCGGCTACTGCCCACATCATTTACGCCAAGAAGGATTATTCTTCTCTCAAGGATGAAGATTTCGAAGTCAGCGAAAGCGACATCAACTCTATCTACAACGACGAGAAGAACCGCTACGTCCTCTCTGAGCCACAGCGTGTGGTCAATTATATAGCAGTCAACATCGTACCCTCTGAAGCCGACGTGCTTGCAGGTCAGAAGAAGGTTGAGGACGCCATCGTGGCTCTCAACTCTCAGCCTGAGATTCAGGGTCTTTCAGAAATGCCTGAATTCGTTGTTGAACGTGCCAAAATGTCACAGACCGACGTTGACAAACAGGCTCGTCTGAAGGCAGCCCTCGATTCTCTCTCTGTTGGCCGTGCCACCCTCGTGGCCAAGAACGGCGACGACTATTCAATCACCAAACTCCTTGGCAAGACCCAGGAGGTTGACCGTATCAAACTCGATTTCCTTGCCGTGCAGGGCACAAAAGCTCAGGTTGACTCACTTGTCAATCTCCTCAACTCAGGTGCATCGCTTGACTCCGTGGCAGCATCTCCCCTGGTGGCCCAGTCACAGAAAGATATGGAAGTGTCGCTCATCGATGCCAACTACGCTCCTCTCAAGGAAGTGGTTGCCGATCGTCCTACCGGACTCTACTTTACTCCCGACACCATCGCTGAAGGTGGCCGTATCTTCCGTGTGAGCGAGCGCACAGCTCCTGTCACCGTCTACGAACTCGCCAACGTAAGCTTCACCACCGAGCCTTCCAACGCTACCATCAATGAGCTCGAGTCATCACTTCAGCAGTATATCACCACCAACAAGAACTCCAAGGAATTCATTGAGAACGCACAGGAAGCAGGTTACACCACCTTCCCCGCTGTCGTCTCAGCCTCTACCCCCATGGTAGGCAACCTCAATGAATCACACTCAGCCGTGGCATGGGCCATGGATGCAAAGAAAGGTGAGGTTTCTCCCATCTTCGGCGACATCCAGACCGGTCGTTTCCTTGCTGTCGCACTCTCTGACATCTATGACGGCGGCTATACCCCTGTCCGTGACTCACAGATCCACACTATCCTCGAAACACGTGCCCGCAACGACAAGAAGGCTGCCAAACTCATCGCCGACTATCAGGGCAAAGCAAATGACGTGGCAGGATATGCCAAGCTGATGGGTGCTCAGGTCGACACCACCACAGTGAACTTCGGCCAGTACATGGTGCCCGGTCTCGGTATGAACGAGAGCGCAGTGCTCGGCAAGGTTGCCAACGCATCGAAGGGTGCGCTCGTTGGTCCCATGAAGGCCAACAACAGTGTCATCGTCTTCCAGGTTACTGAGATTGACAACGAAGGCCGTCCCTTCAATGTCGAGGAAAGCTCTATCCGCTATGCCCAGCAGCGTGGCGCTGCCCGTATGATGAACGTCCTTGACCGTATCCTCATCGGAAATCAGAAGGTGAAAAACAACATGAACACCTTCTATAAATAAGGTAATAAGATAACTGGTAAAATCCATTTGTCGTCATCACACAAAGGCGACTTGAGGCTTCGGTCTCAGGTCGCCTTTGTTCATTTTGTTGTGTGGAATTTATTATCGCCTATGCTACATTATGAATATGAATCCAAGAATACCTCCTCCCTACAGAAGGACGCTACCACAATCAGCACATCAAGAGTCTACAGGGCATAACCCCATCAGAGAGGGCTGCGATAAATCTGAATTTGAAGATGGGGGTCATGATACTTCCTTTCAGTGATTATCACTCATATAGTAAATTTGGCTTCCGGGGGTTGGGACAACTTTCTGTTTTGCGATTTTAAGGGTGATTACACATTCTGTCGTCTTTCGGTTGGTATGGAGCTTCGCAACATATTCAATGTCCGGTCATATACCATTTCCGAACTCTATTCAGTCAGCGAGTCCACACAATCACTGCCTATAAGGGGAAGAGAAGTGATAGCCACTGTGAAAATTAAATTCTGATTTCAACGATTCATTATCGTTATGATTGGTACAGCCGATTAAACGTAGTGCTATAAAAATGACACATAACTCCAGCGTAAACCTAAAAAATTAGTAAATTCGCGTTGGAAAATACTTTGAAATCTATGTATCGTTATCTTAATACACTCTTTTATTTTGCTTTAATTATAGTATTTAGTGCATTTGGATCCTGTAATTCAGATGATACAGCGAAAGGTCAATTAGCGCGTGCGGGACGTCTGTTGGATTCCAATCCTGAGCAAGCATTATGTATACTTGATTCAGTAAACATCGATTCTATTCATAATGATAAGATGATTGCTGACTACGCGTTGCTCTTAACTTGTGCCAGGCATAAGAATTATATTGATGAATCCGACGAGTCAATTATTTCTCTTGCTGTTGATTACTATACTGATGTGAATGACAAAGAGAATCTGATGAAGTCTCTTTATTATCAGTCTGTAATTAACGGAAATAGTCAAAATCTAAAAGAGGCCATGCTTAAAGCAATGAAAGCAGAAAAATTGGCAAGAGATTTAAAAGATGATTATTGGATAGCAAAAACAAATGAGCTGATAACAGATTTGCTTTGTCTCAATGGGAATCATATCGAGTCCATGAATTATAATGATGTGGTAATTGATTATTATAATAGATGTGGAAAGAGGGATAATTATTACTATGCTATTCTTGATAAGGCTATAACTTATGCAAATATTAATAAGTACGATAGTAGCCTTATGATATTGAAAAATTTGATAGTTGAAAATAGAGCAGAACTGAATGATTCGACTATTCAAGGTCTATGTATGGATATGGCTATCTCTTGTCTGTTAAGCCTATCGGATTATGATCAAGCAAAGAGCTATATGGATAGCTTAGAAAAATACCGTGCATACATCCCTCAAAATATAGACCGGATTGTTAATTTTGCCGAAATATCAATGAGATTAGATGATTTGAACCTATCGAAGCTATATATTGACTCGGCCTTTCAATTAGTTGAAAATATTAGAGATTCAGTGTTGGTTAACATGACATTGGCAAATTATGAATATAGGAGGGGGAATATTGAAACTGCATACTCTTTGGCTTATAAAGTAATTGGTTTTCAGCAAAAGGAAATATCAAATAAAGAACAGGTTATAATTGGCGCACAACGTGATTATTATAACATTGAGAATGTAAAAAATAAGAGACATATATCAGCTATGTATTATATAATATGCGCCTTGTGCTTGCTATTGTTGGGGGTATATGTAATTTCAAGATTAATGATTAGAGTTAAAAAACTGGAGATTCAGAATTCAATAAATGAAATACACATACTTTCAAATGAAATTAATATTAATAAAGAGGAGAATGCCAAATTGAAAAATCTTAGTGGATCTGTTCTGGAAGAGCGCTTCAGGATGCTAAATAAATTTGCAGATGACTATTATTATAAATCGGCTCAAAAATCAAATAAGACTTTGCTTACAGAGATAGAAGCGGAAATAGAAAATATTAAGGATAAGGAGAGCATCAGTAAACTTGAGCAGTTGGTTAATGCTTATAATGATAACATAATAACTAAATTAAGAGAAGAGGTACCGGAGTTAACTGAAAAAGCTTTAGTATTGGTTACATTGGTTTATGCAGGTTTATCTGTAAGAACTATAAGTTTAATAACCGGTTCTACTGTGCACAGCATTTATAATGGAAATATTAGAATTCGTAATCGTATAAAAGAGTCAAACGCCACCCATAAGGAGTGGTTTATAGAAAAACTTAAAATGAAAAAGTCCCCACGATCAAAGTTTGATAAATAGTTATCGGTAAATCAACTGATAGTATATTAGTGGTTTAGCCTGATAAATTAGCGATGAGGATAAATTTGAAAATTCATCATTTTTAAAGTGTTTTAAATCAGATAATTATAAATAGTATGAGGACTGATAAATAAAGACCTTTTTTGCATTACTCGGGGGTAAATAAGTAAATTTGTCAGAAAATAGTATCAAAGAATGTTGAAGAAATCATTTATTTTATTTTTAGCTCTTACTATATGGGATACACCTATAATTAATGCAGATAATGACAAAACCACAGATGAGTATTTAAAGGTTGTGTCGTTTAAACGTTCTGGAGGTTCACGACCACGTATTCCTGCTTACAAAGCTGATATCGACTGCTATTATTCTGGCGGTATTCTCTATATCAATTTTGAAGAGCCAGAGGGTAATGCCCAATTAAGATTGGAGGATATGATTTCCTCTGAGTATGCAGTGTATGCATTCTCAACATTTTCCGAATACTCTATAAATGTTGGAGATATTAAGAATCCTATCAAAATAGAAATTACTACGGATGAAAACACATATATCGGTTATTTAACAGAATAATCATTTTACTTACAATAAATCAAAATAAAAATTATATGCGAACCATATTATTTGCCCTATCTCTTGCTGTAATGGCAGTGTTCTCATCATGTAATTCTGAAGATAACCATGGTTATCCCGAGGAGGTAAATTTCCCGAAAGAAGGGGGGACCAAAACCGTGAAGGGTGATGAGTCCTTTGCATTCTGCTCGATTTCTGATTACGATGGCAACGAGTCGGTGACTGCAGGTGTGTCCGACGGTGAAGTTTTCGAATTGTCATACGAATGGCTTACCATAAGGTCGGTATCATTCAGTAAAGAACTCACCATTATCGCGCAACCGTCAGAATCCAATAAGAAACGAGTCCTTTATATCAATGGTAATTTTGCCGGTAATGAGGAGGCTGAGATAAAGGTCGTCCAACAATAATAAGCTGTATGGCACTTCATTATGAAAGGCTTGTTTTAAACCTTATTCTATAATAGCAACGAAAGGGAACCTTGGTTATAGGCTCCCTTTCGTTTTTATTGTGTTTATGTTACCCGATCGTGAGGTGGAGATCGTCGATGAATGAGCGCATTTCAGGCGTGTTTTCTATCATGTGGTTCAACACTTCGCGTTCATTCCATGTGTGTGGCGACGACTCACCCTGGTTGATCTCCACAGTCAGGGTGAAAAGGTCGTTTTGTAGCGCATTGCGCACACTCTGCAGTAGCTGTGGCGAGGCCTGTTCCACCACGTTGCGTTGCATCTCGTTTTCCACCATCATCTTATATGTGTGTCCCTCCACGAGCGTGGGAAACGATGCCCTCATGGTGTTTATGAGTATATGCTCCGTAGGATGCGAGAGTATATATGCCTGCCAGGCCGCATGGAGCTGTTCGAGCGTGAAAGCTGTCTCCCTCTTTGCGGTAGCTGTAGGCTGCCCTGCTGTCGGAGCGGAACTCCTGGCTGCCGAAGCCGACGGATTGATGGAGAAGGTGGCTCCTGTCGACACCTTCTTCAGTGTTCGTCTTCCTGCGGAGGGTCCGGGCGGAGGCGGCGGGAGTGGTGTGGTGGGCTGAATCGGGGCTATAGGTCGTTGTGCAGCCGCAGCCACGTTGGTGGCCGGTTGCTGAGATGCCTGTGGTGCCTGTTTTGGTGCGTTCTGCTGCGCTATCGTCCCGGACTGGGTGGATGGTGTCGCTGCGGTGTGTTGCGGTGAGGAGGGCGCGGCTGATGAGATTTTGTGTAATCGCCCCTCTCCGTCGCCGCTGTTATCGGGGGAGGGGCTTAGCAATTGGCATATTTTGGCGAGCGTAAGCTCTATGAGAAATTGCTTGTTGGAGGCAGTGCGGTAATTTAGGTCGGCTTCATTACAGAGGTTCATGGCCCTGTAGATGAAGTCGGGCGAACACTTGGCCGCTGTGAGGGCCATGGCGTTGCGGGCCTCGTCGTCGGCCTCGAGCAGAACTATCGTCGATGGGTCGCGCGCCACCATAAGGTCGCGCATATAGTCGGCCAGGCCGTTGATGAAGAAGTGTGAGTCGAATCCTCGGTCGCGGATCTCTTTATATATAAGCCATGTGTCGAGCACTTTGCCTTGCAGGAAGCAGTCGAGGAGGCGGTTATAGTAGTTGTAATCGAGCACGTTGAGGTTGTCGATAGCGCTCTGATAGGTGATGTTGCCGCGCGATGAGGCCGCCACCTGGTCGAATATCGACAGCGCGTCGCGCATGGCACCGTCAGCTTTGCGGGCTATGATGTTGAGTGCCGCCGGCTCGGCTGTCATACCCTCCTGTGTGGCCACGTAGGAGAGATGGTCAATCATGTCGCGTATTGAGATGCGATTGAAGTCGTAGATCTGGCACCGCGACAGGATGGTGGGGATGATTTTGTGCTTCTCGGTAGTGGCGAGGATGAAGATTACGTAGGACGGGGGCTCTTCAAGGGTCTTGAGGAAGGCGTTGAAGGCCGCGGCCGACAGCATGTGGACCTCATCGACTATGAACACGCGGTATTTTCCCTGTGACGGCGGTATCTGCACCTGCTCCACGAGCTGGCGTATATCGTCCACGCCGTTGTTTGATGCGGCGTCAAGCTCGATGATGTTCATTGAATTACCGTCGTTGAACGCACGGCAGCTGTCACACTCGTTGCAGGCCTCTCCGTTTGCCGTCGGGTTCTGGCAGTTGATGGTTTTGGCGAATATGCGTGCGCATGAGGTCTTACCCACACCGCGAGAGCCGCAGAAGAGGTAACTGTGGGCCAGACGGTGGGTGGCTATTGCGTTTTTCAGGGTAGCTGTCAGCGCTTTCTGCCCAACCACGCTGTCAAAGGTGGCCGGACGATATTTTCGCGCCGATACTATGTAATTTTCCATACTTACAAATTTACACACTATTCTCGGATTCTCCAAACTTAAAGAGTGTGTTTTTGAGCCATCATGCCATGTGGCCGTAAGGGTGGCTGAGAGGCATCGCGGACCGGAGGATGTTGCATCCTATTTGCGCGGTCTGCCTCCAAATACAAATCCCACCGAGAGGGTCCAGCCTGTGGCATGGCGTTCGGTGATGGTGACCGACGCGTTGATGCGGATGTGGTGGAAAAGCTCAACGCCGATTTTGGGCCTTGCGAAGGCATAGCATTTGGAGTCGGAAGTGAGGTTGTCCACACCCGCGCCCAGTCCGACAAAGGGGTTGACGTCGCGTCCACGCCTGAAATTATATTCCCCTGTCAGGCCATAGAGCACCCCCGAATAGTCGTCGGCCGGCCCGGCATAATCACCTTTGGTGGTGCGTTCGGGATTGTAGAGTTCAAACATTGCCCCGATGGCCACAGGGACGCGTGGAAGATTGTAGCGGAGTTCTGCGCCGATGTCGAATCCCGCGCAGTTAGAATGGTCCTTGATTTCCTTGAATGGCGCTGATATACCGAGGTTTAGTTCCCCTTCAATGCATTGTACCTTCATCGGTTCGGCAGCATGGGCACCTAATGTTGATAGAGTCAACGCTAAAATAATTAGGCTAAAATACTTTCTCATCTCATTGATTGGTTGAAATAACGTACTGCAAATATACCGCTTTTGGCAATATTATCACACATGTTCCGCCGTTTTTAGTACGGCCGATGTGGATATTACATCAAACGCCGATCCTTGTCATGATGAGATGACGTGGACCGGCGTTGTGGGTTATATTTCACCGCTGTCAGCGGATATATCGGCTGTTAATCAGCTTTCGGGGCCTTGTCGATGAGGTCGAGGAACTGGTCGAGCTTCGGGGTGATGATGATTTCCGTTCGGCGGTTGCGCTGACGGCCGAGCTCGGTGCTGTTGTCGGCAATCGGGTTATACTCGCCACGGCCGGCTGCCGAAAGGCGCGAGGGGTTGATGCCGAAATCGTTCTGGAGCACTTGCACTATCGAGGATGCGCGGAGTGCGCTCAGGTCCCAGTTATTTCGGATGTTGGTGCGGCTGATGGGCACCGGGTCGGTGTTGCCCTCCACGAGCACGTCATAATCGCCGTAATCCTTGATGATTTTGGCGATTTTGCCGAGGGTCTGCATAGCGCGGTCGTTGACCTCATAGCTGCCCGACTTGAATAGCATATTGTCGGCAAGAGAGATGTACACCACACCCTTGAGCACTTTCACGTTGACCTCCTGCATCTCATCAGTGCTGAGCGAGCGGGTGAGATTGGTGGTGAGCACGAGGTTGAGCGAATCGGACTTCGACTTGGCCTGCACGAGCTGCTTGATGTAGCGGTTCGAGGCATTGATCTCGTCGACAAGCTTAGAGATATTGACGTTCCCCTGTGTGTTCTGGGTGATACTGTTGTCGAGCGACTTCTGCAGCGAGGCATAGCTGCGTTTCAACTCTTCGTTGTTGCGTTTGGCCTCGTCAAGGAGAGTCTCAAGGCTCTTGCCGTTGGCACGGCTTTCGGCAAGCGACACCTGCGAGGCATTGTAGTCCTTCTGGAGAGCTGAATGCTCAGCCTGAAGAGCTGCATATTTTTTCGAACTCACGCATCCCGAGAATGCTACCAGCGCCAGGGACGCTATTATGGTCAATACTCTTGATTTCATATAGGTGGATGTTTAGTGAACAGTTGAGTTTCCAACACACGTTTTAATTAAAACGTCCGGCACCCACCTTTGGTTGTCATTTTGAAGGACGCGGAGTCTCGTTGGCTCGTTCGGCCGGCTGGCTCTTTGCGAGGTTGTCGGTGAGGTTGCGCAGATTGATTGAGCCATCCTTCATGGCAGCGCGCAGCTTGCGTGAGTTGTTTTTCTCGTTGTACGAGCCTTTGGCGCGCCATATCATATCGGCTATCTGATTGGCCTGAGCATTGGTGCAGCGGCCCTTTACCGCGAAATAGTCGTTGTTGACCACCGCGTCGATGTCACCGGTGTTGATGGCTTCGATGAGGGCTTTTCCCATCGGGCTCTGCAGCTTTTTCTCATCCCACACTGGATTGGAGTTGAGATAGTCGATGTCAGATGTCTCCTCCACGGTCAGAGGGGCGCTCTGCACTGCTGCCGGTACCTCGTTGCCGGTTACGGCCTCGGCCACAGGTGCTGCTTCCTCTGTATCGCTTCCGGATTTGAGGACAAAGACCGCACAGATGGCTGCTATGAGAACCAGTGTGGCCGCCCACCATAGCCATTTCCCGCGTTTGCTTTGAGAGCCGGTCTCACCTTCGTTGTCATCATCCTCGTCGTCTGTGTCAAAGTCGGGACGTGAATAGGCCGGGGCGTTATGCTGAGTCGGGGATTCGCTCTGGGGTTTACGCTCAACCACCGGCACAGTTTTGTCGATGGGCTTGCGCTCTTCGGCAGCCTCGTCGGATATGTTTTCAAATTTAGGTGCGCGGTGGGCCGGTTCGGCGGGAGCCTCTGCCTTGGCGCTTTCAAAGTTGGGTGCGACAGGACGGCTGGTGATGCGCACATCCACATTGTAAACCTCGCTGTTGTCCTGGGTTACCTGGCGGTGTGCACGGAAACCATGGAAGTTGCCTGAGTGCAGACGGTTGTACTCGGGGGTATTCTTTTCTATGGAAATCTGCTGTTCGAACACACGTCCGTCGCCGAAATCGAGGCGCAGAGTCACTCCCTGTTCCACCGGTTGGAGTTGCAGCTCGAGGTTTTCGGTGGTGAGCATCTCCTCGGTGGGCTTTTTCAGCTTGAGAGGACGGTAATTGTTGGAAGCAACCTGGATTTCAACTTCCTCACCCGGGGTGAGATCCTTTTCGGTGAAATCGATATAGGGCTCCATGGTGTTGATTGAACGGCCGTTGACCGATATGGTATAGCCGTTGAGGGGTGTTCCCTTGGCCGACACAACCTTTATGTTGATGCGGCGAATGAAGCGTATGCCGGTCTGAGCAGCCGAACGGATGAGGATTGACGAGCCGTTGTCCTTGGTGTATGCCGACGGTGTGCCTATTATGACATTTTCGGTATGTGTGTTGAAACCCTCTTTCGAGTAGGTGATGGTGAGGCGGTCGCCGTCATAAACTTGCGCAGCCGAGGTGCTTGCGCCTTCGGGACAAACCACTGCATAGAGCTTCTTGATGGGTGTAGTGATTCGTGGCATCTTCACTCCTGGGCGGAGCGAAGTGGTGGCCGATACCACTATGATGCAGCGGTAGCGGCTATATTCCGGCTGAGAGGGAAATGAGAAGATGGATTCCAGTTCCTGGACGGAGATATAAGTGCGGTATCCTGCCTCTGCCGGCTTTTCATCCTCGGCGGGAGCCTGATATAGCCATGAGTCGAGTTTCACCGGTTCTACAGGGACTCCGGCTTCCATAAGAGCCGCATCAACCCCTTCGTCGGTGTAATTCTCATCTTCAATGAACGTTTTTTTGAGATTATTGAAGATATTCATCAGCTGACGGCCTGTGAGGGCACATCCGTCGGCCAATAGTACCGATATCATCATGTAGCCGCGCTCGGGATTGAGCGTGTTGCGTGTGATCAGCGAGAAGTAATGGCCCAGGGGGCTTGCCTGTAGGATATAACAGTCATTGGCGTTGAGGAAACGCTTGATGGCTGCGCCTGGTTCCACCATCGAGGTGTCCCATTTCGGGTCGATATCCGACCCTTCTGACGGATAGGAATAAATGGTGCGTGTGGCACCCTGCACCTCTCCCCTGAGTGCTATGTGGATATATGAAAAGTCTGCCATAAATTTTGTAAAACTTTTAAAATAGTATTCGTGAAATAAGGGCTCTTCAAACGAATTTTATTTGATGACCTTATTGTAACTAAAATTTCTATATGGTGGCTGTCCTGTTTTTATATGCATACGCTTTGGAGAAAATGTTTTGGACATGATAGAGTACAAAGGCGAGTGCAATTGTCAGTACAATCTCTAAAACCATAGCGAACGCAAATTTTACCCCATATGTAATCTGTTGATACTCAATGAGTTGAACGATTCGGGGGGTAAACCACTCTATGGTAATACATTGTGCTAAATATATTTCTAATGTATGTTTGCCTATGAAATTGAAAAATTTCTCGCCATAACGATATATTCCGGCTCTGTCAATGATAAAGAATAATAACGGGAGTGACATTCCAACTATCTCAACTTTTGAAGTTGCAAATATGGCTGCTAAAATGGCCGGCATCAAAAATAGAAACAACAAATTTTTATTAGGTTTTTTAGTTGTATCATTTAGCCATAAATAGGTTAGAATGCCTAAGACAACCATTATAAATCGTCCGTTTGCGAGCCAAAATATATAAGGGATCATCAAGGGCTTGATAAACAGCATGCCAATGATTAAAAGCCAAATTAGTACCATACTCTTTTGTTCTAACCATTTTACAGAATAAAACCATAATGGGAAGGACCAGTATATGAAAATGGTAGTTGGTATATACCAGGCATAGGAAATGTTTGAGAATGTTGATAATCCGGTGATGTGCATTAATGTCGTTTTTGTCAGATGAATCGGATCATTCACACCGACAAAGAAATATATATATGCTACAATAAACAAAATGAAGACCGGAAATAATCTTTTTAACCTACGGAGAAGATAATTCTTATAGGTATTGTTGACGAAAGAATGGCAAAGGCCATAGGACGATAGGAATAAAAATATATCTACACCTAAATAGCCACTTCCCGTAATACGTGATAGTGATTGACGTAAAGTGCTTGAGATAGCTTCATTTGTACAAATAGGGTTTATCAAATGGAAAACGAGAATCCATATCATGGCAATACCCATCCAATAAGACCTGGATGTTTTTCCTACGATACTTTCCATACTGTCTTTTTTAATGTTGGGATAAGATAATTATTTACAGAAATTAATATAATAGATATGACAGGCGTTAAGAGAAGGCATATAATGAGTTTATTCATATATTCTCCATCTCCTGTCAGTATATACCGAGTGGTGATGACCTGGGCCAAATATATCTCGAAAGAATATTTTCCCATTAAGCGTATGAAGTCTGTAATTCTATTATGACTTACCGATTCCATGCTTAATCCGTATAAAACTATCGGAACACAAAGGCAATATCCAAGCGTATAGTTGGGTGCTATAAATGATAATATACCGAGAAATGAATATACCAAAACGAGTTTGGATTTATTATTAGGCAGGAATAGGTATGTTAGCACTCCGGTTATTATTATCGGTAGCCTGTTTGATAAATTGTCGGAAATGAAATAAGATATGAAATTAGCTCCAATTACTAATAAAAACAAAGTAGTGTATAGTAATAGGGTTTTATCGGAAAGTTTTTTTACGAGACTAAATAATAATGGGAAGAAGATATATAGGAGTATCAGTGATGGCGTGTACCATTCGATGTGGTTAGGATTGGCAATTGGCTTTATCACTGCTAAACCGGTAATTTGAAATGTCCAATCGCGTAATATGTTGATAGTCGTTTCCTCTGTCAGAAAGAATGCCGTTACAATTATAGCAAACAGTATATATGTGGATAGCAAACGTTTAATTCTATTTGTATAGAATACTTTCAGACTATTCTTGCTGAAAGAATGGCATAAGCCATAAGCTGACAGGAATAAAAAGACATCAACACCTAAAAAGCCATTTTTGACAATTCCTACAAAAAAAATTCTAATCCAGTGAGGATATTCAATCTGGCCATTTGAGAAAAAGACCAAATGGTATAATATGACATACAGGATTGAAATACCCATCCAGAATGTCCTAGAATCTTTACTTAGGATGTTATCCATTGAATTGTTCAATACGCGTTTAAATTTTTATGTGCGATTTTTATGTTAATAGATGATTGATTAGTCTCGATTGATCCTATTCCGTATTATAAGCGATTATCACTCGTTATACTATGTGCATAAAAGATTTGCCCGATGAATCTGCATTTTCACTGCACGAATCTTCGAGCAAATCATAGATTTTGTTTAAAAATTGACATGGGGCTGCCCTTTTAACTCCATCTATGATTTATGTGCATTGTTTGAAACGAGTAGTAACAAGCCACAAAATTATAAAAAATATGCGTGATATGCAACATATAACCATATCTCGGAGGGGCGGCTGTCAATATGTCAAGGATGGAGATCAGAGTGTATGATCAGGGCTTAAAACGGACCAAACACCGGTGGTGCCGGAGGTGGTGTGGCCGGCCCCGGCTGCGGAGCACCCGGACCAGGGCCCTGCCACGGTCCCTGCGGACGTGGCGGCTGTGGACGCGGTGCCGGTTTGGGTCGTGGCCATGGGCCGTTGATGCTCAGATCTATTCCACCGGGGCCCGGTTGGGTTATGCCCCAGCCGCTGCTCCCTACCCACCAACCGCCGCAGGAGCTGAGAAGTCCTGACATGGCGATGGCTATTATGGTGACGAGTGTCTTGAAATTTTTCTTTTTCATGAGCGTAAGTGTTTTATATAGAAACAATCACGCTCTCCAAAGGGTTTAGGTCTGGGTCAGTCCTCCACGGTGCGTCTGTTGCGTTTGGGATTGGCCGGGAACCATCCGCGGGCCACACGTTTTTCCTGCTCGAAGATTTCTCCGATGGTCCAGAACGAGGAGAAAGAGAAGACACCGAGGAGTGATGACCAGAACACATCGGCAACCAGGATAGAGGCTCCTATGCCGACGATTCCGAGGAGCAGGAACCACCACCAGCACCCAGTGCCGAAATGATATTCGGCTTTTATGGTAACCGGATGAAAAATCCCGATGATGAGGAAAGTGCTTATGCCTATGGCGAGGCCGAGTACATGATATTGCGAGAGAAGTTCGGTCATAGTGGTTTGTTTTTGTTGTGTCTATGGATTTTTAAGTGTGATTACAGATGTTATAACGGCCTTAACCTTGTAAGGTGTCACACCTGAAGTGCGTGGCCTCCTGCTCAAATGATAGTAGAAGGATTTCTGTGAGTCCCACGATTTGAATCTGAGTTGCCGTGTCTCCCCAGCAGGGATTGACTGCCTGATGCGTCGCACACTCTTGTGGAGCTGCCTGTCGGACATGTCAATGTATGTCAACTCGATTTCAATCTCTGAAATCTCGAGGTCGAGACCATTGGTGAGAAAGATGGTTTCTGTGGATGAGGTGAGAGGTTTGTCGTAACCGGCAAGGCGCAAGGGCAGGCTGTCGGGCTGACAGATTGTGTCAAACTCCATAGCCGATGTCTCTGTCAATGAGTCTCGTGCCACGGTTTCGGTTGTGGCGGCTTTAAGCCGTCGTCGCAGAGTGTTGTCGGCCGACATCACCGAAACTCCTGCCGATAATATGAACAAAAGGATTATGAGGCGTGACATAGTAGCGGAGAGTGGTGTCTTATAGATAACGCGGTTCGAGAGGATGTGCAGGCTCGGGATAGATTCTGACGCATCCCTTTATGTCGCCCGGCGACCGCTCATGTTGGCTCACAAGATATCGGTACATATATGGCAGCAGTCTCCACCAGTTGAATTTCAGAAATTTGCCATATCCCTTCACTGTTAGGCGTGAATCTTCATCTGTTAGGGTCAGTGTGAATTTCTTGGGGGAAGATAGTGTCGTCCCTTCATCGCGACGGGCCGTGTAGATGCGGGCGTCATATACCCCACGTTTGGAGGTCGTTACCAGATATCCCATGACTGTTCCCGGCCGCAGGGCCAGATCGGCTCCCTTTACCACTACCATACGGTAGAGTGTCGTGGCTTGTTCCTGTCGATTTTCCACCCGCTCAATTGCCATGACTGTACCCTCGGGGGTAAATTCCCAAAGTCCCTCCACGGCGTGCAGAGGGAGAGCTTTGAGGCGCGTGCCTACACTGTCGCGCCGGTAGCCCGGAAGCACCTCCGATTGCGAAGGTATCCGGTCGAGCCGCGATGATGAGGCAGCGACATCGCAGATGGTGAGGAGAAGGAGCAGGATGGAGAGAATCAGGCGCATGCGGAATTGTTAGATTGAGCTGAAGGAGTAGGCAAATCCGAAGGAGAGGATTTCCTTGAGCTGGAATTTATGCCATTCTGAATCCTCAGCGCGAGGGGTCGAGGAGTCATAACGCATGTGGACCAGAATCTGAGTGGTGAGGAAACGGTTGATGGCGAATGACAAGGTGTTTTCCCAGTCAGACTGCACATATTCATAGTCAGTGAAGACAAACAGGCGTGAGCGGAGCGATATGTTGTCACATATCTGCCAGTAGAGTTTACCTTCGCCGCTCGAACCGATTTCGCTTACGGTTTTGCGTCCCGGTTTTATGCCGTAGGCCGTCTCGTCCATCCGGTGGTTGATGCAGGTTTTCATGTTCCATGAGAATGGCGAAATAGAGGCGTCGAATGTGAATGTCTTTTTGGGATTGACAATGTTGTATGTCATACCGACACCGACGTTGAGTTCGCCGGGTGAGAGGAAGGCGGCCTTCAGATCGTGGGTGTTTGACTTGTAGTTGTTGAGGAACTGTGTTTTGAAGGCCACGTTGGTCGAGTAGTACCAGTGTTTGTTAGCCTTGAAACCGGTGAGCATGTTAAACTGGAAAAGGTCCTCCGAAATGCTGTAATTGCGCAGCGAATCGTCGGGCGCGTTGTTCATGCCGAGTTTATATTGCACTGTAGTCTCAAAAAGCCATTTGGGATGGTAGGCCGGGTTGAGCTTCACGTTGTAGAAGCCGTTGATGAGGACATTGAGGTTATTGTTGCCACCTTGGTACCAGTTGGGTGACACGTATGCTTGTGAGAACTGCACGGTCCCGCTGAATTTTTTCAGCCAGTGCCGTTTTTCGAACTTCACCTCGAGTTCATGTTTGGGGGCGACGGTAGAGGGAGCCTCTGCCATGACGATTTTTGCCGTTTCCGGGTCGATTGAGGCTATGAATTTGCGCGGCGGTTCGGGCAGAGTTGCCTCGTTGTATAGCACGGCGTCGGGATTGTTGACAATGAATGCCTGACGCGCCTGTCGTATGAGCGACGACTGAAAAAGGTTGTCGTTGATCCATCCATACACTTCAGTTTCCTCCACCGGATCTACGGTGTTGGGATTGATGAGTGATAGTGAGTCCAGGAAATGGAACTTGTCAAACACTACCGGTCGGAAGTAATTGAGCGGCATATAGGTCACATCCTCATACTCAGGCCAAATATAGAGCTGAGTATCCTCGGCGAGTTCGGGCTCATTGACCGCAGCCGAGTCGCGGGTGGAGGTTATGCTGTAGATTTTTGCTCGGTCGGTCGGGGTTTCGAACAATCGTGGAGACTTAGGTGTGATTACGCTCTGCGCCAAGCATAGAGCGGCACAGAACACTGACAGTAGTGACAAGAAGAGTGACCTGATATTCATAAGCGACAATCCTTTTTTTGCTGTGAGATGTGATGTGACTGAATGATTTTTACCTTAATCAGTAGAAGAAACGTGAGGATATCCCACGCAAAGTTAGTCAAAAAAAACAAGTAAATCAAATAACGGATTAAATCACGGTAAAAACCAACTTAAAATCATCGGAAAACCAACTGACCGACATGAAAAACACCCCTCGCGGGTATCGTAAACATACCTGTGAGGGGTGTAATATGAATTTGCTTTTATTCAGTTATCAGAAGCTGTAGCTGATACCTATGGAGGGGATAAGAGCATGGAGTTTGTAGTCGGCGGTGAATTTGCCGGTGGGTTCGAAACCGAACTGGTTAACCATGGCTGCGGCTGTGGCGGCTGCCTGCTCGGCACCCATCACCGGAGTGAGCTGGCCCACGATAGCCTGTGTGAGTTTGCCGGGCATCATGGCTCCGAGGAGGTCGGAGTATTCGCAAGATGCGTTGTCAACGCCAAGGCCGGCGACATACATGAAGGCTACGTCGATTGAAAGGCGGGGGATGGGACGGAAGGAGAGACCGATGGTCGGTTCAATTTTTGTCATACCGGGTGTCTCGGGATTGTAGTAGTTCTTGTCGACAGGTGATGTGTCGACCATAAGGCCGAGGCGAGCGTCGAGGCGGGAAGTAACGGCATACTGCGCACCGAGCGAATAGCACCAGGAGTTTTTGTAGTTCTTTTCGATGTGCTGGTTGTAGGGGGTGAGCTGCTCGCTCAGGAATTCGATGTCGAGCTGCTTGTAGGCATGCCATCCGGTGAGTCGGGCGTCAAACGCAAGTGTGAGCTTCTCGACAGGCTTGTATGACACACCTAATCCAAGCACCCACGGACAAGGCATCTCGGCCTTGAAATTGGCTTCGTTGAGAAGGTCGAGGCTCTCTCCAAGAAGGCCCTGGGCAATGGAGTTGGCATATTTAACGCGGGCATCACCGGCTTTTACCTTCATACCCATCTTTGAACGGTAGGATGCTCCCACGGTCCATTTGTCGTTGATGTTATACATTGCGCCGACATTGAAGCCAACAACCATGTTTGCCTTGCCGTTGAGATTGACAGAGGCGGGAGTGGTGTTGCCAAACAGAGGGGTTTCGGCCGGGAGCTGACCGAGTGACTGAAGTGCCTGGATGGTCTTGTCGGTAGTGGCAGCTGTCACGAGGCCTTTGTTGAGGTCAACTGTTCCCCATGAGATCATGGCTCCGAGGCCGAGGGAGAATTTGGGTGTTATGGCCCAAGCCACGGTGGGTTGTATGGTGAACACCTTGAGGCTCACGTTCTGGTTGAGCACGGCTCCGGGCCAATTGTCGGTCCAGTTGATTGATGATCCATAGGGGGTATAAAATGACACACCGGCCTTGAGATTGTCGTAGATTGAGAAGGCTGCATGCACACCGATGGGGGTGGCTACTCCGCAGTCGGTCTCATATTTTTTCCCATCGACAGTAGCTGTGGCTGTGGGCATGATGCCTGTGATTGAACCGCTCAGGTCAAGGGTCTTGTCCATGTAAGCCATACCGGCGGGGTTAAAGAACATGCTTTCGCCTCCGAGTTTGAGGGCTACGCCTGTGTGACCCATACCGATTTGCTTGGCTGACAGAGAGTTGATTTGATAGCCTTCGGCATGAATCGTTCCGACGGTGAGCATCGCTGCCACGGCGGAAATAATAAATTTCTTCATAAATGATTGGTTTAATGAACATAAGGAGGGGTCAGCGTGTGACAGATTCCTCTCTTGTAAAAACGGGGGCAAAGGTAGGCGTAACCCCCGACATACCCAAACATTTCAACATCTTTTAACTAAAATTTTATCCTAAAACTCTGATTTTTTCGTCAGAAACACTCTTGTTTACCTTGTTAACAGGTCGGTAATATTGCTGATTATGGTGCTGTTAACCAGTGTATTAGCTTTTATTTGAGGTTTTTCGTCCCATTGCATGCCCTTGAGCCACGCTGTGTGGCATCCGAGACTTTGTGCCGGAAGTATATCCTTGTCAAGGCTGTCGCCCACTACAAGAATATCGGTGGCCGGGAGTCCGAGAGCCTTGACTCCGAGATTGAAGATTTCAGGATCCGGTTTGCGAACACCTACCACGGCACTCTCTATCACCGTGGGAAAGTATTTAAGAAGTCCGAAGTCGGAAAGCACCGCATTGACATTGCCGTAGAAGTTCGACACCAATGCCATGGGATAATCCCTTGACAAGACATCAAGTACAGATATGGCTTCGCGGACACACACACGTGCTGAGTCATAGCAGTAACCGGCTATTTTAGAGATGTTTTCAGCAGATGCGGCGTTGTTTATGCCGTGGTCCTGAAGCCATGATAGCTCGACGGTGATCTTTTTGGTCATTAACCGATGGAAATTATCATCAGGTACGACGATGGGATTGCGCGCGAGATAACGTTCGGCGTAGACGTATGCCTCACGAAAGAGAGTGCGGTCAATCAGCACTCCGGCGGCTTCGTAACCACGTCGGATTACTTCGCTCCAATGGTCACCACGGCTATCAAGTGTGCCGCCATAGTCAAATATAATCCCTTTTATTCCGGTGTAGTCCATGAGAAACGGTCAGAATTTCCCATCCTTCAACTCGCATGTGAAGTAGCGGCATATAGCCTCGTGGCGTTGTATCATATAGATGAGCAGATTGTTGAGAACGGTGAGCTCAAATGCGAAATATATCCACGGCTGCCCGATGAAAAGCGATGTGAACAGTGCTATGGTGCGCCAGTTGAATGAGAGGATGTTGGTGTACTTCATCAGCGGAAGCGACGCCTCGCGGAATGCCTCGCGGAATTCCTTGGATAGGGCATGATGGCCGAAACGCGCCTTGAGTTCTCTACGGAGTGCCTGCATGGCCGGAGAGGTTGCCTCCTGCTGCCGGGTGTAGCTGAGATAGAAGGCGAGGGTTAGTCTGCGCCAGAAGTGAGATTTCCATGTCACGCCGTTCTCCTGCATCTGGTGGCGCAGATCAGAGGTGCTCTCGAGCTCGCTGCCCTCTTCTCCTTTGAGGAAATAGAGGTGGAACTGTCGGTAATAATCGGCCATCGCCGCCTGTTTGGCATGGCAGATTCCGGTCACAACGGCCCCCGTCCAGATAATCCAGGGATGGGCTGAGAAGAATGGCGAAAATGTGTTTTCTCGCAGGCAGATGGCCACATATATGGCTATGAACCAAAAGTCGCCGCTGAGGCCGTCGAGTATTCGGCCGAGGCGTGAATATTGGCGTGTCATCCTGGCAAGCTGACCGTCGGCGCTGTCAAAAGAGTTGGCCCAAACCAACAGCAGCATACCTATCACATTTATCCATAGTGTAGGATAATAGAAGAGTATGCCGGCTCCCACGCCAAGGAATATGGAAGCGATAGTGATAGCGTTGGGCGACACCCCGAACCGCGCAGCCAGACAGGCCCATGCGAATCCAATGGGCCGGTAGAAGGCGAGGTCGATGTGTTCTTCTGTGTCCATCGACTTCAGCGAGCTGCGGTATTCTTCCTTGAATTTACGGAACATCAGCGGGGTGAGGCGGTTGATGAAGTTGCTGAGATATAGTTGGTGTAGCGGTTGATGAAGCGCGCGAATGAGGGTAGTTTCATAAGCACGTATTCGAAAATCAGGTAACCGATCAGTGTGCATCCTATGCCGGCAAGCACATCTATGATGTAATGGTGGGATGTGTAGACGGCTGTGAACCATATACCGGCGCAGATTACACCAAAAACAACACGCAGCCACCACTGACATCGGGCGCGCAGTGAGTAGATGAACGCGATGAGCATATATGCGGCGTGGAGCGAGGGTAGAGCGGCAAAGACGTTGGAGTTACGTGAATACAGGCCGTGGAATATCCCGAGTCCTGTCATCTCGTCCCAGCGTCCGAGGCCGGCTACTTCGCCCGGAGTTCCTTGGATGAAGTCAAATCCGTGGGAGGCCACATACCACGGCGGCGCCGCCGGATGGATGTAATAGAAGGTGAACCCGAGGAGGTTGACAAACAGGAAGACGAGCGCGAAATGAAGGTACACACTGTACTGGCGGTTGAAATAGAGCCACACACCGAACAATATAGGCACCGGAACCCAGCAGAGATAGAAAAATCCTGCCATGAAGTCAAGGAACGGAGTGGTGTGGAGGGCGAAAAACTCATTGGGCGTAAGTATGCCTGCCGAGGCACTCGCAATGCCGAAGAGGCTTTTTTCGCTCTCATATAGTCCGCGTATGTCGACCGGATTGACCTCATAGTTGGGGCAGATGTTCATCCAGTCATACGATATGCCGAACACCACGAATGGCAACAGGGCCACTATGAGGCGGCGCGTGGATGCCGTGGCAAACAGCATCACGGCCAGAATCAAGGCTATGTAGATGTGCTCAGGCCGGAATCCTACACACAGAGCCGTGACTATGAGCCAGATGGCCAGAGTGGCGAGTATCACAGTCGTCTCTCGGCGCGAGGGTAATGAGGTGGCTGTCATTTGGATTGATGATGGTGAATTATGCAGTTGAGTGGTAGGAGGTTACTTGCCGGTGAGCTGACGGCGGCAGTGGGCTATGCGGGCGAAGGCGGTGATGTTGGCGAACACAGCTATCACTGCCATGGCGGCGATGAGGATATAGACTGCAAGGAATGTCGAATCAGGGGCGGAGTAAGTGCCTACGAGCCCGGTGGCGAGTGCACCGATGCTTGTCACAACCACGCGTTCGGGACGCTGCATGAATCCGACCTTGCAATCGAGGCCCAGGCCTTCGGCGCGGGCGCGCACGTAGCTCACCATGATTGACCCGACGAGAGCCACGAATGTGATGAGGGCGCCGATTACGTAACCTGTCTGAATGAGATAGTAACTGATGCCGCCGAGAGTGAAGAGCTCACAGTAACGGTCGAGCACAGAATCATACATGGCTCCGAATGTTGAGGTCATGTTTCCCAGACGGGCCACCTGTCCGTCAAGCATGTCGAATAGCGAGAAGAGGATGATGACTGCGCCACCGAGGGTGACGAGCGGATAGTTCATCTGTCCACCTTGGGCTGAGTAGCCTGCGTAGACGAATATGACTGCGGCAGCGATATTGCCCAAAAGCCCGATGGTGGTCACCATGTTTGGGGTGATGCCCATGCGTATCATGAAACGCACAAAGGGATTGATGACGAAATAGATGCCTTGCTGAAGGCTGTCGCGAAATCGCTTGAACATACTGATTTTCTGTGATGATATTGTTATGTCGTTATTTGCCATTGTAGGATGACGTTTTTTTTGATTGAGTCTGTGATTTGCGGGAGAATGTGCGGCCCACAGCGTCGACACATCGGATGGCTACCGGGTCAAAGGCCGTGGGACGGTAGACGAAATTGCGCTGCAGCACGAAGTTCCATCCCCAGGACACCACGAGAGAGGCTGCCAGACGTGATGCTGCGAAGATGCCGTCGGGCCGGAAGCCGAGGTTGATTAGCCACTGCCAGTGTGAGAGCAGTGTGGCGAGTCCGGTGGTGCCGTACATGTTGAGGAGGAGCGATCCGGTCCACACCATGAAGTATTTCACGCTCACTGCCTTCACGCTCTGTCCTTTGGCATGGAAGGTGAAGCGGTAGTTGATGCAGCAGTTCACTATTCCGCCGGCCACGGCTCCGAGTGCCACCGAGAGGTTTGAACGGTAAAATGTCTCAAGGCCGGTGAAAACGAACGCGTAGAGCAGCATACTCATTCCCAGGTCGACCCAGGAGGCTACCTGAGATGAGACAGAGGACCGGAGGAAGGTCGACACCAGTCCGCTGCCGTTGAGAAACTTGTCTTTTAACTTGTAATAGAGTTTCATGCTGAGAAGTTAAGGTGGTGTTTTGGCAGGTCAGGACGCAAAGTACATGGCCAATGCCAGGATTACCGCGCTGTAGATACCTGCCAGGATGTCGTCGGCCATTATGCCGACTCCGCCGGGAAGGTCCTCCATTTTACGGACACCGAGAGGTTTCACGATATCGAAAAAGCGGAACAGGATGAGCGATACGATGGCCCAGAGCCAGAATTGCCACTGGCATAGGGGATCATGATGGAGGGCGAACACCGAGAGAGGTATCATGGATATCCACTGGCCCACGGTCTCATCCATGACCACCCGTGACGGATCGGGCCCCCAGTACTGTTCGGCAATCCCTGCCGACCATATCCCGAGCAAGGTGAACACCGCTATGAGTCCAAGGGTGGCGAGTACGGTGCCTGTGAAGTGACCGGTCAGAGCGAGCGGCAGCCAGAGCACCAGTCCCACTATGGCACCCATGGTACCCGGACCCCAAGGGAAGTAGCCTGCACCAAACGATGTGGCTATCATTTTAGGGAAGAAAGGAAACTGCTTCATGGACTTAATTTTTACGGTGGTTCTTAATTTCGCTGAGGATTGCTCGGGCTATTACGGCCGAGGCTTCGACACGGCAAGGCGCGAAACTGGGCCAGTCGTTGAAGTCGATGATGGATATCTCGCCGGAGGGGGATACAATGCAGTCACCGCCATATATCTTTATGTCGAGTGCTTCGGCGGCCTTGTTGCATACGGCCTTGAAATTGTCGAGGTCGAAACGCAGCTGCTGTGACTCGCCGTTGATGTTCTCGCTGCCATATTGTGAGTGGCGGCGTTCGAACGGATAGAACCAGTAGAAGTAAGGGGTGCCGTAGACACCGTAGAATTTTATGAGGTCACCTTCGAGATGGCGGTTGATGACGGCGCGTTTGATGCCGCGGAGGAAGTATTCCTGAAGCACTTCCTGCGCCTCCTCTGCATGACGCACATAGGTCACATCCTCTTTGTGCATGGCATGATAATCGCCGCGTTTGATCCATACCTGCTCCATGCTGGCCTCCTTCATGCGCGATGTCACCACCTCGTTGGTGTTGACGATGAGGCTTTCGGGATAGGGGATATTCGACCCCACGAGTATGCGTGTGAGGCGTTCGCGTGTGCAGTTTTCAACTCCGTAGCCGGAATTTATCACCAGGGCCCCTTCATCCTCCCTGCGTTGCAGTATGGGTAAGGAGCGGTGGTCACGGCACATGTTGATGATGATGTCCTCCTTGACGAGTCCGGCTATCAGCTGCTCTTCGCTGTAGATTTTCACCTCGCAGCCGCGTTTGCGCAACTGTTCGGATGTGAGGTTGAGGATTGCGGCGTCATTCCCTATGTGGTTGGGGGAATAGGCTCCGGCCCTCATTATGCCGGCTATTTTGATGTCAGCCATAGGTGTTCTTTTTTGAAAAACAGGAGTTTTTGTGATGCGATAAACAATATGTGATGGGAGAGATTATTTTGCGAAAATCGGGTGTCGGGGCAAGTGGTCAGGTGGTGATGGATGGTGGAAATTCTTTCTCGGCCGCCGCTATGTCGGCGGCATGGTCCACGTCGATGATTTTGCCGAAGGGATAGGCTTTGAGACGTTGGCCCGAGGCTACGAGTGCCCGCTGGTAGTCACGCATGCGTGTTACCCCGGCCTCCATGCAGTCGGCCAGAATCTCCACGCCATGCGGGCGCAGGGCGTATATACCTCCCGAGATGTAGCGCACTCCCGGGACGGCGTTGTCGAGAAATCCCGTGATATTGTCGGCTGTGTCGGCTGCCACGTAGAGTGGTTTTTCGTCGTCGACGTAGGTGGTCACGGCCATGTAGCCGTCGGCCTCGGTGTCGGCCTCGAATGCCCGGATGTAACGTCGGAATTCTTCGGGTGAGAAAACGGTGTCGACGGTGGTGAGACAGAATGGGCCATCATCCAATGTGCGGCTGAGCTCGTGGAAACTCTGCATGGAGCCGGCTGTTGACTTCACGGTGAGACGTAGCGGCACCGGGAGCTCGAGCGATTCGAGATAGGTCCTCACCTCAGGCATCGACTCGTTGATGATGACGCTGATCGACTCGGCTCCGCATGACAGGAATGTGTTGATGAGTCTCCCTATCATCGGCTCGCCGTGCAGACGCACGAGGGGCTTGGGAAGAGTGACACCTTCCTGTGCGAGGCGAGAGCCTTCGCCGGCTGCTATGATGGCATAATTCATTGTCGTGATGTGGAGATTGGTTGCTTCCGACGGTACTAATCCCTTGGTTCCTTAGGTTCGGCCGGAAGGCGGTCGCTACCCTTGTCGAAGTTCTGTTTGCGCAGAGGGTGGCGTGTGGCCTCGGCCTCGCGTATGCGGTTGCGGTAAATATCGATGGCGGAGTAGATGGCTTCACGGAGTGACTGCTCGTCGGCCACACCCTGTCCGGCAATGTCGTAGGCGGTGCCATGGTCGGGGGATGTGCGCACCACAGGAAGTCCGGCAGTGAAGTTCACTCCGTTCTCTGCACACAGGAGCTTGAATGGGATGAGACCCTGGTCATGATACATGGCGAGGACGCCGTCAAATTTCCTGTAAGAGCCGCTTCCGAAAAATCCGTCGGCGGGATATGGACCGAAAGCGAGTATTTTTTTCTTGTTGGCATCGGCTATGGCCGGGGCGATGATTTCGGTATCCTCGGTGCCGATTACGCCGTTGTCGCCGGCATGCGGGTTGAGTGAGAGGACGGCTATGCGCGGACCGTGGATGCCGAAGTCCTCAACCAATGAACGATTGAAGGTGATGAGGCGTTCCACGATGGCCTCTTTGGTGATTTTGGGTGCTATTTCAGAAATGGCGTCGTGGATAGTGACAAGTGCTACGCGCAGCTTGTCGCTGCACATTATCATCATGGCTTTGCGGCCCTGTCCGAGTTCTGCTTCGAGAAACTCGGTGTGGCCCGGGAAGTTGAACTCGTCGCCGTGGATCGAATGCTTGTCGATAGGTGCGGTGACCAGCACATCGATGCGACCTTCGCGCAGGTCGTCGGAGGCACGGCGCAGAGCTGCGAATGCGGCATGGCCGGCTGCTTCGGTGGCATGACCGGGGTTGACCGGTGTGTCCTCAGGAACGACGTTTATGATGTTAATCTGGTCGGCGCGGGCGTCGTCGGCCGATTCGATCTGGAATGGCTTCATTTCAGGGAGAGACAGTGATTTGCGGTAGAATGCGGCTATTTTGGCTGAGCCATACACCACCGGGGTGCAGAGTTCGAGCATCGAGGGATTACCGAGGGCTTTGAGGATTATCTCATAACCGATTCCGTTGATGTCGCCGTGGGTGATGCCTACCTTTATTTTTGTATCTTGTTCCATTTAATAAGATTCGTGTATTGAATTTTTTTATTTCTTTGAGGTCGCTGCATGCTGAGAGAGGCTTTCCCGCCAGCGGGTGAAAGCCTAATAACCTCAAATTAATCTGTAAAATTACTAAAAATTATTATCCAAGATATCCGGCCATCTCCATGTCATGTCTTTTTAACATATTTTAAGTGTGTGGAGTCCCTATATAATGAGGTGGCACATCGCCGCAACAGGGTTGGAAGATGCGCTTAAATAGTGAGTAGGGTAGGTGTGGAATTTGTGCGGGGCCTACAGTAGTTTGCCGGCCTTGGCGGCATCGGATGTGAGCTGGGCCTTGAGTTTGTCGGTGGAGCTGAACTTCTTTTCAGGACGCATGAAGTGCATGAATTCGATGACTACTTCCTCGTCATAAAGATAACCTACATAGTCAAGGATATGAGCTTCGACCGAGAGTGTACCGGGGGCATCAGGATCGGCTACGGTGGGGCGGTAACCCACATTGACCATGGCTTTGCGGCGGATTCCGTCGGGGGTGATCACCATGGCAGCGTAGACGCCGGCTTTCGGGATTATGGATGCTGCATCGACAGGCACGACGTTGGCCGTAGGGAATCCAAGTGTGCGGCCGAGACGGTTGCCGTTGACCACGAGTCCGCGCAGGCGGTACGGGTGGCCAAGTGATGTGGTGGCTTTCTCCACGTCGCCGTTGCGCAGGTGGCGGCGGATGATGGAGGAACTGACAGGGGACCCCTCTCCGCGGTATTCGGGTGCTTCCACGACCTCTATGCCGATTTCAGCGCCTATGGCTTTGTACTGGTCAAGCCCCTCAAGGCGGTCGTGGCCGAAGCGGTTGTTGAATCCAACCACAAGGGTGTCGACAGCATATTTCTTGTGGAGCATGTTGAGGAACTCCCGGGCCGTCATGTGGCGTATCTTATCGTTGAAGGTCAGGAGAATCACGTCCTCCACGCCGGCTTCGCCGAGATAGCGCATACGGTCCTCGAACGATGTTATCAGCCCCGGGGCCTCAAGAGGCCTTACCAATGAGAGGGGATGACGGCTGAATGTCACCACCGAGGGTACGAGGCCGCGCGATTTGGCTTCGAGTCGCACATAATCGATCAGGAAGCGGTGGCCGAGATGCACACCGTCATACATGCCCACGGCAGCGATACGCCGGCTGCCGGTGTTGCTTTTGTTAATTATATTCATACTCAGACTATAGCGCTATAACGTGTGCCGACACGCTCTGGTTGAGGTAAGGGTGATTTTTATAAGCCGTATCAGTGGCGGAGATAGGCTGTGAGGAGGTCCACGAATTCATCGCCCGGGTTGACCACCACTGCGTGGAAGCCGTAGGCTCGGGCTGCCTCGACGTTTGATTTCGAGTCGTCGAAAAATAGTGTTTCCTCCGGCTCGAGACCACATGTGTCGCGGGCATAGTCGAAGATTCCGCGGGCCGGTTTGCAGCATTTGGCCTCATAGGAAGTGATGATTCCGTCGAAATAGTCGGCCATTTCAAGTCCTTCTTTTCGGAATTCCTCGGCTATCTTGCTCTCCATCATGATAGGATTGGTGTTGGAGAGGAGATATATGGGATATTTACGTCGCAGTTCGCGCAGCGCACGCAGGCGTTCGGCGGGTATGCCTATGAGGAAACTGTTGAAGGCTGTGTCGATTTCCTCGTCGGTCACCTGACGCGAGAACAGCGGGCGTATGCGTCGACGGAACTCTTCGGCATCTATGGCTCCCGACTCCAGGGCCAGAAAATCGCCCTTCTGTCCGTACACACCGAGAAAATCATCAGCTTCCTTCATCCCCAAGGCTTCGAAGGCTCTGACACAGCGGTCGCGGTCAAGGTCCATGATCACGCCGCCAAGGTCGAATAGTAAGTTTTTAATCATAGTGCAAAGATAAGGATAATTTATCGTTTTGCCATCGTTCATTCCTGTTTCATTTCATCCCTGTGGCGTATCTGGCAAATAAAAACGATTCACTAATTTTACAATCGGAGGCAGCTATATGACACGTCAGTGCCTTGAAAAGATTAAAAAATACCGAACAGAAATCAAAACATAAAAAGGCCGGTGCTGGACAAATGGGTGTGGATAGATTGTTGTGGGTGATTCATAATAGTCTGTGTCACAAAAAATATTGTGTTTTGCCACTGCGGGTTTGTGTTGTGTCGGTCATTCTTTTTTTGTAATTTTGCAACTTGAAATAAATTTACCGTTAAATTTATCACAACAAAGCGTGGAAACAAAATATATTTTTGTGACGGGCGGCGTAGTGTCCTCCCTTGGCAAGGGGATTATATCCTCCTCGCTTGCGTGTCTGCTCAAAGCGAGTGGTTACCGGGTAACAATCCAGAAATTCGATCCTTACATCAACATTGATCCTGGCACTCTTAATCCGTATGAACACGGCGAATGCTACGTCACTGTTGACGGTCATGAGGCCGACCTCGACCTGGGACATTATGAGCGTTTCACAAATGTCCGCACCACGCGAGCCAACAATGTGACTTCGGGACGAATATTCCAGAGTGTGATTGACAAGGAACGTCGGGGTGATTACCTCGGTAAGACGGTGCAGATAATACCCCATATCACTGATGAAATCAAACGTAATGTCAAGGCTCTTGGCAATACCGGCGATTATGACTTTGTAATCACTGAAATCGGTGGTACAGTGGGCGACATAGAGTCGTTGCCGTTCCTTGAAGCTGTGCGCCAGCTCCGCTGGGAACTTGAGGATAACTGCCTTTGCATCCATCTCACTTATGTGCCTTATATCCATGCGGCCAAGGAGCTTAAGACGAAGCCTACGCAGCATTCTGTGAAGCAGCTGCAGCAGTTGGGTATACAGCCCGACATTCTTGTGCTCCGTACCGAACACGACATACCGGCGCAGATGCGCAAGAAGATAGCGCAGTTCTGCAACGTGGCTCCCGATGCTGTGATACAGAGCGTGGACGCGCCGTCGATCTACGATGTGCCTGTGATGATGCATGAGCAGCATCTCGACGAGATAGTGCTCCGCAAGGTCCACATCACTCCCAAGGGTCAGCCCGACATGGGGCCCTGGAAGGAGTTCCTGACCAAGATGCATTCGGCCACGCGCAAGGTGACCATCGGACTCGTAGGGAAATATGTGGAGCTCCAGGATGCCTATAAGTCGATTAACGAGGCCCTCTTCCAGGCTGCCACTTACAATGACTGTGTCCTTGACCTGAAATATATCCATTCCGAACGCCTCACGCCCGACAACGCCGACGAGCAGCTGTCGGGGCTTGACGGAGTCATCGTGGCTCCCGGATTCGGGCAGCGTGGAATAGAAGGGAAGTTTGTGGCGCTTAAATGGTGCCGTACCCATGATGTCCCTACTTTCGGCATCTGTCTGGGCATGCAGTGTATGGTCATAGAGTTTGCCCGTGACGTGCTTGGGCTCCAGGATGCCAACTCCACAGAGATGGATCCACATACGCCTCATAATGTCATCGACCTGATGGAGGAGCAGAAGTCCATCTCGAATATGGGTGGCACCATGCGTCTCGGCGCTTACGACTGCACACTTCTCGACGGCTCGAAAGTGGCAAAGGCTTATGGGGCAACCCACGTGAAGGAGCGTCACCGTCACCGCTTCGAGTTCAACAATGATTACCGTGACCGTTTCGAGGCCGCGGGTATGAAGTGTGTGGGTGAGAATCCTGCCACACATCTGGTTGAGGTGGTGGAGATACCGGGCCTGAGATGGTTTATCGGCACACAGTATCACCCTGAGTATTCCTCGACTGTGCTAGCTCCCTCGCCATTGTTCCTCGACTTCATGCGCGCTGCCATCGCTTACCGCGATGAGAAAGCGGCCAAGTGAAAAGGCCTGACTACCCAAGTATCCTCTTAACAGAAACTAATTACTTATAAACCAAACGATATCAAATGGATAAAAACTCAATTACCGGGCTTCTCCTGATGGGACTGGTGATATTCGGGTTCATGTATCTCAACCGTCCGTCGGCCGAGGAACTCGAACGACAGCGCCAGGAGCGCGAACAGATGGAAGCAGCCGAAAAGCAGAAGGCTTCCGACCCGGGGCTCCTTACACTCGACTCCATCACTCCATCGGAAGTCAGCGCGATCGCAGCCACTGTGCGCGAACTCGGCAAAACCGACACTGTGACAGGGCTCTCGACCCTAGCAGTGGCTGATGTTGACATCACTCTTGCCGCCGACGGCACTCTTGGCGGCTATGTTGAGGCTTCGGGCCAGAAGGTGCCTGTGGCATCAATAATCTCCAACGACCTCTCGTCGCTGTCACGCAGCGTGGCATCAAACGCCGTGAAGAATCTCCGCGACGGTCTGGCTACGGCTGCCCGCTATCGTGGCTTTGCCCGCCACTTGTCGGGCGACAGCACCACTGTGACGCTTGAGAACAAATATCTTAGTCTCGAACTATCCAACAAGGGTGGTGTGATATCACGTGCCACTCTCCGCGATTACAACAGTTATGATTCGGCCAAGATAGAGCTGCTTTCACCAGAGACCGACACCTACGGTTTCACCCTCACCTCGGCCACCCAGCGTTTTGACACACGCGAGTTCTATTTCACTCCTGTGGTAGAGAATGACTCAACGGTGCTCATGCAGCTGTCGCTTGGCGACGGCGCTCAGTGGGGCATACGCTACACTCTGCCCTCCGACAGCTATCTGGTCAACATCGATGTGGTGCAGGCCGGAATGCAGTCAATCATCCCCTCGTCGGTGGCTTCGATGGACTTCTCATGGGATCAGAAGATGCGTCGCAACGAGGCCGGACGCGTGTTTGAGGAACGCAACTCCGCGCTCTACTATATGTTTATCGACGGTGATGTCGATAACCTCAGCGAAGGATCGGACGACAACGAAGATATCAACCAGCGCCTGAAATGGGTGGGCTTCAAGAACCAGTTCTTCTCGGCTGTGCTTATGGCCCGTACCAACTTCTCGGCCGGTAACCTCGACAGCAAGGTCATCAAGGAGAATCCCGACTTCATCAAGCAGATGTCGATGGATATGACCCTCGAATACTCTGCCGGGCTTGAAAATCCAGCTTCGTTCGTGATGTTCCTCGGCCCGAACTCCTATCCTCTCATGAGCGGTATCGAGAAGAACATCTTCCCTGAAGAGAACATGCATCTCAACAAGCTTATCCCTCTCGGTTGGCCTATATTCCGTTGGATCAGCACCCTTATCATCATTCCGGTGTTCACATTCCTCGGAAGCTTCATATCCAACTATGGTATCATAATCCTGCTTCTCACCGTCTTCATAAAGCTCATCCTCTTCCCCTTCACCTACAAGAGTTACATGTCGATGGCCAAGATGCGCCTCCTCGCACCTGAAATCAAGGCTCTCAATGAGAAATATCCCGGAAACGAGAACGCGATGAAACGTCAGCAGGAGACCATGGCGCTCTACTCGAGGGCCGGGGCCAATCCTCTTTCAGGCTGTCTGCCGATGCTTCTCCAGATGCCTGTTCTCGTGGCCATGTTCTGGTTCTTCCCTTCGGCCATAGAGCTGCGCGGAGAGTCATTCCTGTGGGCCAAGGACCTCTCGGCTCCTGACGCCATCATCTCATGGACCACCAATATCCCGTTCATCTCAAGCACTTTCGGCAACCACATCAGCCTCTTCTGCCTCCTGATGACTGTGACAAACATCATCTATACCCGCATCAACATGCAGAACCAGGCCTCGTCGGGCATGCCGGGCATGAAATGGATGATGTATCTCATGCCGGTGATGTTCCTTTTCATCTTCAACAACTATGCCGCCGGTCTGAGCTACTATTACTTCCTCTCGCTTCTCATCACAATTGTGCAGACCTACGCTTGCCGTAAGTTTGTCTCTGAGGAGAAGATGCGCGCCAAGATGGCAGAGTCAGCCAAAAAGCCTAAAAAGAAATCAGGCTTCATGGCTCGCCTCGAGGAGGCACAGCGTCGCCAGCAGGCTATCCTGCGCGAACAGCAGAAGCAGCAACAGAAACGCCGTTAATACCACCATCTCTGCGAATCATCGCAGAGCCATAATATAAATCAACGCAGGTTGTGACAATCCAAATGTCGGAAACCTGCGTTGGTTTTTTTGCACCTTGCCGGAGGGGTGTCGAGGAGTATCCACGGTTGATATCCGCGGCTTATCATTCCGATTGGTGCGGCTTTTGAAGGGCTGGGGCAGGCCGTGGGGTGTGTTGTCAGATTAACCAACGTGATATTGTCGTCACAGGCTTTCTCTGCGCCCCCATCGGTCGAGAAATGTGGGTCAGCCTATCTTGTGGAAAAATAGCGTGAGGAGGGACGGATAGTGGCAGAAAAAAGCCACGCCCCGGAGATGGGACGTGGCTTGATGAATCGGTTTTATAAATATTCCTGATCGGTAGGATTATTTAACGAGAACCTTGGTCACCTTGTTGCCCTGACGACGGATGTAGAGGCCGTTTTCGGGATTTTCAACGCGGATGCCCTGAAGGTTGAAGTATTCCACAGGAGCGTTTTCGTCAACGGTGATGTCGGTGATTGCGCTTGAGCCGGCGAGTTCGTAGAGTGCGGGGAGGGAGCCCTGTTCGTCAGCATAGCAGCCATAGCTGGTGTAGTTGGCGCTGTACTGGATGTACTTGCCGGTAGAAACGTTGGTGATCTTAGCTGAGCCGTCAGCTTCGAAAGCGATGGTCCAGATGCCACCTTCGGCAGGAAGAGTAGCCGCTGCGTTGAAGCTGTTGAAGGTACCGGTCTGATAGATGTAACGACCGCTTGCGTCCTGGAGGGTGTAACCGCCATCGACAGCAGCGATAGTGATGGCATTGAGCACGTCAACAGTAACGCTTGCGTCGCCAGTGGCATCTTCAACGTTGATATAGCCATAGCCCTTTTCTGGAACCTGGGTAGCAACCTTGCCGTCTGCTACCATCACATATTTCTTATCAGAAGTGATGGTGGTAACCTTGTTGAAGGTAGCGGTTTCAACCACGCGGTTCACGGTGATGGTGTAAGAAGCTGTTCCGCCGGTGTATTTGTCGTTCTTTTCAGCGGTTGCTGTGATGGTGGTGGTACCTACAGCAAGGATTTCAACAGCACCGGTAGTTGCGTTTACAGTAGCTACTTCAGGAGTGCTTGAAGTGTAAGTTACAGCAGCGTCAGTGTCCTTTGTAAGGGTGGGAGCAGTGAATGCGTCACCGATAGTGAGGGTAACTTCTGATTCAGAGAACTTGAGGTTAGCGGGTTCAAGGGAAGCGCCACCGGTTTCGTAGGTGATAACGATTGAGTTGATGTAGATAGCAGCTTTGTTAGCACGGAATCCAAAGAACGCTAAACCTTCATTTGAAGTTACGGTAGCTTCCTTTGTTCCAGATCCGATTAAAGATCCTGCTTTTGTGGTATCATAAAGATCTTTAAATGTGGTGTAAGCGGTTGCATTGCCGTAAACATCCCATTGATTTGTGGTGCTTGCTGTAGTTGAAGGTGTAACTTTAACAGAAACGATGCTATAACCGTTGGGATTAGCTGTGGCAACAAGGCCAGCTTCTTTTTTAGAAGTGGTACGGAACTGCATACCTTCGCCATTTTTTGAATCAGCTTTACACATATTACCTTTATAGGTAATGCCAGTGGTAGACGAAGTGTATTCTACATCCTTATAAGTTATAGCGGCTGTGAATCCGAAATTGTCGACAGTGATGGTTTCGGTGATGGTTGCAGCATTGGCCACAACGCTCATAGACATCACTGCTGCGAGCGAGAGTAAAAATTTCTTCATAAATTTTTAGATTAAAGTGTTAAAGAATTGGATGAACTGTGAAATAAGATTTACAAAGTTACGACACTGATTGGCTGTCTACAAGTGTTTAACCGTTTTTAACATAGCATTTTTGTCGCTTTCCTCCTATATTATATAGGTGTTGCGGGGGGGTTGGGACGAGGTGTATAAAAATCCGAAAGCATATCGCAGGGTGCGATACGCTTTCGGATATATTTTGGCGACGAGTGTAAGGATGATAATTTATTTCTTACACTGTATCTCGTTGTAGATTACGTTGAGCACGGTTTGGCCGGCAGCTTTGAGCGACGATGGGTCAATGTTTTGTATATTGTCGTTGAGAGTGTGCCAGGTTGGTGCGAAAGAGCGTGTTTCTGAATTCTTTGACTCGATGATGTCGATTGTCGGGATTCCGGCGCGGTTTAGGAACACGTGGTCGTCCACCACGGCACCACCGCTTTTGTTGATGAAACGGTCGCCGAAACCTGAGCGTGCAGCTACTGACCACACTTTGTCGACCACTTTTGGAGCCTCCTCGTCGGAGAAGTATTCGCGGTGGAACTTAGCGTCCATACCACCGACCATGTCAAAGAGAATGCCGTAACGTGGTAGAGAGTCTGATGCGTATGGCATGTTGGCTACCCAGTACTGAGTGCCGAGACCCCATGAATCATCGTGGGTCGAGAAGCCGGAGGCTTGTCCGTAGTCCTCTGCGTCGACAAAGAGCAGGTCAACTCCGATGGGTGGAGTGATGGTGTTGAACTGGCGTGCCATCTCAAGGAGCACTGCCACACCGCTTGCGCCGTCATTGGCACCCGGAACGGGGAGCATGCGGTTGTCCTCCTGTGGATCGCTGTCGGCCCATGGGCGGGTGTCGTAGTGAGCAAGGAGGATTATGCGGTCGCTGCTCTCGGGGTTATACGAGGCCATGATGTTGGCTATAGGCAGACGATCGCCGTTATATGCGGTGACTTCTGTGGTCTGTGTTGTTATGTTCTGTGCGCCGTGACGCTCAAGCTCGTTGACGATATATTCGCGGCATTTCAGGTTGGCTTCGGTGCCGGGAACACGTGGTCCGAAAGCTACCTGGCGTTTCACGTAGGCATAGGCGCTGTCACTGTTGAAGCGTACGGGGGATTTGATGCTTGCTTTTACCTCCTTTTCCTGATTTTTCTCAGTGGAGGATGTTTTGCATCCTGTGGCCATTAAGGTCACCGTCAGAGTGAGAGACAATGCAACAGTCAGTTTGTTCATACTTCGGTAGTTTTTGGTCACTTGGGTTGCACGGATTCTGGGGTGAGAGCTGAGGCAGCTAAGGCCACTGCCAGCCCTTAGGGATGTTCTGTGTCGACTTACAAATGAATGATTGGTTAGAACTGCTGCAAAGTTACAACTAAGTTACAAAACATCCACAAGTCTGTTACAAAATAATTCCTTGAGTTAACGTTAATTAACACAGAGTGAGCCGACTCAGCTTATAGAGGATAAAAAAACAGCAGCGCGAGTCTCACGATTCGCGCTGCTGCGGGGTGTTTTACACCCCTTAATTGGCTATGTTAACTTTCCTTACGTTGTTAAGATGTATTGCTTTAATTATGTATTTGTATTATTGTGTGTTCGGATATCAGTCTTCTTCCTTCATGTTGTGGAACACGTTCTGCACATCCTCGTCATCCTCGAAACGTTCGAGGAGCTTCTCGATGGTGGCGCGCTGTTCTTCGGTCACCTCTTTGAGGTCGTGTGGGATGCGTTCGAATTCCGATGAAACGATTTCAAAACCGTTGTCCTCGAGATACTTCTGGATGTTGGAGTATTCCTCGAAAGCACCGTAGAGTACGATTTCGTCCTCGTCGTTTTCAAGTTCATCCACACCGTAGTCGATGAGTTCGAGTTCGAGGTCTTCGAGTGAAACGCCGTCCTTGGGTTTGATTTTGAACACGCTCTTGTGGTCAAACATGAATGAGAGTGAGCCCTGTGTGCCGAGTGTTCCGCCGTGCTTTGTGAAGTAGGAGCGGACGTTGGCCACGGTGCGGGTGTTGTTGTCGGTGGCGGCTTCCACCACGATAGCTATGCCGAAGGGGCCGTATCCTTCATAGACGATTTCCTTGTAGTCGCCGGCGTCCTTGTCGGTAGCCTTCTTGATGGCACGTTCAACGGTGTCCTTGGGCATGTTGGCAGCCTTGGCGTTCTGCATGAGAGCGCGGAGGCGGGGGTTGGTGGAAGGGTCGGGACCGCCGGCCTTGGCGGCGATGGTGATTTCCTTACCTATGCGGGTAAATGTTCTTGACATGTTACCCCAACGTTTGAGTTTTCTTGCTTTGCGGTATTCAAAAGCTCTTCCCATGGTGAGTTCTTTATGATGATGTTTTTGTGTTGTTTTTTATCGTTTTCGGGTAGGAGAGGGGTAAAAGCTGGGATCAGCGCAGTTCGGCGTTGAGCTTCTTGCGGAGATTGGTGATGATTTTGTTCATCACGGCCTCGATCTGCTTGTCCTGGAGGGTTTTTTCGTCATCCTGGATGGTGATGGCGATGGCGTATGACTTTTTCCCTTCGGGTAGCTTGTCGCCTTCGTAGACGTCGAAGAGTTCCACATTCTTGAGGAGACGGCGTTCGCTTTCGCGCACGGTGGCTTCCACTTCGGCCATGGTGATTTTCTTGTCGAGCAGCAGCGCGAGGTCGCGTTTCACCGGCATTGTTTTGGCCAGAGCCGAGTAGCTTACCTTCTTCTTGCGCGCGAGATTTACGAGGGCGTGCCAGTCGAGTTCGGCATATAGCACCTCCTGCTTGATGTCGAATTTGGCCAGAAGTTTCTTGGCGAGTATGCCGAGCGAGCCGAGAGATTTGCCTGAGCGGGTCGCCACGTCGATGCTTGCGGCATATATTTCGGATGATCCTGCCGTGAGTTTGATTTCAGCCGGGTTGATGCCGAGTCGGGCCATGATATTGGCTATGACAGCCTTAAGGTCGTAGACGGTGGCAGGTTGCTCAGGACGTGCCCAGTTGCCGGGCCGGAGTGAGCCTGTGAGCCAGAGGGCCAGACGAGCCTGTTCGCGGTAGGGAGCCAGGACATTTTCGGCGGTGGCTTCGGTGTCGGGGTTGAAGAAGTATACGTTGCCGAACTCATACATCGCCACATCGGCGATTTTGCGGTTGATGTTGTGGCTGAGCGATTCGAGTCCGCCGAAGAGGAGTGTCTGGCGCATCACATTGAGGTCGTTGCTCAGGGGGTTGAGGAGCTTGACGCAGTGTGTGGCCGGATACTGCTCGAGGTCGGCATAGTAGGCCTCGGCGGTGAGTGAGTTGTTGAGGATTTCGTTGAACCCTTCGCCGCATAGCTGCTCGCTGATGAGGTTTCGGAGATTATTGTCCTCGTCCTCGAATGTCTTATATGAGAGCGATGAATGTACGGTGTCGCTGATTTCCACATTGTTATATCCGTAGATACGGAGCACGTCCTCGACCACGTCGCAGGGGCGGCTCACATCCACGCGGTAGGTCGGCACTTTCATGCTCACGCTGCCGCCGTTGGTGTCGATGTCGGTGAGCTCCATCTCAAGTGCCTTGAGAATTGAAACCACGGTGTCGGCCGGGAGATGTTTGCCCACGAGGCGGTCCACATAGTCGAAGTCAAGCTTGACTTCGGCAGGGAGGATGGCTTCGGGATAATTGTCGCATAACGGGCCGCAGATTTCACCTCCTGCGAGCTCCTTGACCATGAGGGCGGCCAGACGGAGCACATACATGGTGTTGTTGGGGTCGACACCGCGTTCGAAGCGGAATGATGAGTCGGTGTTGAGACCGTGGCGGCGCGCTGTCTTACGCACCGATGTGGGGTTGAAGTAGGCGCTTTCGAGGAAAACCGAAGTGGTCTGTTCGGTGACGCCTGAGTCGAGTCCGCCAAACACACCTGCTATGCACATGGGGACTTCGCGGTTGCATATCATGAGGTCGCGGGAGTCGAGAGTGTGCTCCACACCGTCGAGGGTGACGAACTTCTCGCCCTGAGTGGCGTTCTTCACCACGATTTCTCCGCCGGCAATCTTGTCTACGTCAAAGCAGTGGAGAGGTTGTCCCATGCCGTGGAGCAGGTAGTTGGTGATGTCGACGATGTTGTTGATGGGGCGCAGGCCGATAGTGGAGAGTGCATCCTTGAGCCACTGGGGCGACTCCTTGACGGTGACGTTGCGGACGGTGACACCTGAGTAGCGGGGACAAGCCTCTATGTTCTCTACGGTGACTTTTATGCCGCCTTCAGTCTGGTCAAGGGCGAATGCGCTGACATCGGGACGACGCAGGGTGGAGGGGGTGGAGTGCTGTGACATCCATGCCGCAAGGTCGCGGGCCACGCCGTAGTGTGATGCGGCGTCGATGCGGTTGGGGGTGAGGTCAACCTCAAGCACGTAGTCGGAGGTGAGACCATAGTATTCGGCAGCGGGTGTGCCGGGCTTCACTTCGGGGTCGGTGATGACGATGATTCCGTCATGGGAGTTGCCTACACCTATCTCGTCCTCGGCGCATATCATGCCGAATGATTCTGTGCCGCGGATTTTGGATTTCTTTATCTGGAACTGCTCTTCGCCGCTGTAGAGCGTTGTGCCCACGGTGGCTACCACTACTGTCTGGCCGGCTGCCACGTTGGGGGCGCCACACACTATCTGTGTGGGCTGACCGTCCCCGAGGTCTACGGTAGTGATGTGAAGGTGGTCACTGTTGGGATGCTCTTCGCAGGTAAGCACCTTTCCGATGACGATGCCCCTGAGGCCACCACGGATTGATTCCACCTCTTCCACTGAGCCTGTCTCAAGGCCTATGGATGTAAGTGCGGCGGCAAGCTGGTCGGGGGTAAGGTCAAAGTCGAGATACTTTTTGAGCCAATTATATGAGATATTCATGAGAATGATTGAATTATAGACAATGCTGGTTTCAGCTTGCAAATTTACAAATAATCAACAAAATTCCACAAATTTAAGGGCGAAAAAGATAGTTCGCGACATTATCGCACCTTTTTGCCGGTCGGCGTGACGTAACTTTGCATCGTCAACCTCTCGCTGACGCTCCAACCACCACCGACACAATTATCTAATCTCCGAAAACATTAATTTTTTAACCCTCCATCTCATCAACACTATGAAACGAAAGAAACACTCCCGCTGCTCCTCCTCCCGCATCAATTCGCGTTCCCTACGCCGCCAGTCAGCACTGCCGGTACAATCTCCACAGCCTCCAGGATGCGTAGCGGAGCCATCATCAGATGTCACGGAAACATCCCCGCAGCCCGAAGTATGTCCTGACGTGACCTCTGACTCCGAGGTCGAGGCTTCCGATGTGCCGAAGGCTTCCGCTTTGGCCGTACCGTCAGGCGTCGCTCCGGCCTCCGACTCCACGGAGCTATCCCCCGCATCCGATTCCGTGGGTGTGCCCCCTGAAACGGCCGCGACCTCCGGGCTCCCGATTGCACAGGCCGACACGCTGCCGTCACATTTCCGTGGCCTCGGCTTTCTCGAGACCCTGATCGCCCCCGAGGATTACCGTCCCGAGGAGAACGACGCTACCTCAAGGGTGCTCACCAGGCCTGTGAGAAGCGTTTGGGATGTGGAATCACATCCGTCAATTCTGTGAAAATTTCAATAACCATCTTAATCATAACTCACTATGAAGAATTCTAATCTTTCTGAAGCATTAGGACGTGTGTTCACGCTTGAAAATCTCATCAAGTTTCTCATCCTGCTCTCAGTCCTTGGACTTTGGGTCATGATGATCACCGGTTGCACCGATGCAGCTACCACCATGCTCGCCACGGTGGGTGTGGTGACCACTACAGGTGGCACACATATCACCGGTGCTCCTCTCACAGCCAAACTTACCGAGGAACATGCTCCATCGCTTCTGAGAAGCGACATCGACAACAGGCTCGTGAAGATACGTCCGTCGGCCACTCCTCTCGACCAGATTTCACGAATGGTGGGAGCGAGAATGGCTAAGTCGATGAAAGTTGACTATTATTCAGTGGACACAAAGCCCGGCAAGAGCATCGTCACCTCGCAGAAAGGGGGCGAGATGATTGATGTGGGCGAGGCTTTCACCCTCTCAGTGAGAGACCCTCACATCTTCGCAGTGTCGGAGACAGTCATGTTTCCCGACGTGAAGGTCAATGACGGCTCCGGGCGTGAAGAGGCTCTCGTGTGCTACGTCAAGGCTACTTCGTCGACATCGCTCGAACTGCTTCCGGTCAATATTGACACGCCTGATGATGTTGACTCCGTCAGCCTTCCGCTAATCGGGCGCGACACCGAGATTGTCCGTATGGGCCGTGCAGCCGGAGAGCTTGATGTGCAGACCACCCAGTATGCGTCACTTCCGCGCAAGGCATTCAATTATTGTCAGATTTTCAAGACCCAGATCGAGGAATCGACTTATCAGCGTCTCGCCGACAAGGAGGTGGGATGGACATTTTCCGATCAGGAGGAGGTGGCCGTCATCGACATGCGTCTCGGCATGGAGAAGTCGTTTCTCTTCGGTAGCCGCCGTCGCCTCACCATCTCGGCCGAAAGCGGTGAGGAGGTGCTGCTCACAGGTGGTATATGGAATCAGGCCGGCCGCGATTTCACCTATGATCCGGCGGCATTCGGCAATCCGCAGATGATAGCCTTGATGCGCCATGCTTTTGCCGAGGGTGCCGGCTCACCGCGTAAGATTCTGCTTGCCGGCTCGTCGCTGGTGGAATGTCTCAATAATCTCGACAACACTCGTATACTTTCGGCCGCCGATAAGGAGACTATATGGGGTGTGGACTTCCACCGCATGGTGTCGAAGTTCGGTTCGCTCTACGTGATTCACTCCGAGGTGTTCGACCTCTGCGGAAAGCCGGGCTGCGGACTGGTGATCGACCCTGAGTATGTGACGAAGTACACGCATGTCCCCTTCTCGGCCAACCGTATCAGTTTCCGTAAGCAGGGTGTGCGTAACACCGAGGCTGTGGTGCTCACCGAGGCTTCATGCCTGGTGCTCCGCTATCCCGATGCCCACATGCGCATAACTCCGACAGCCTGATAATGATAAGGATACCCCTTCCGCTCCGGTTGATGCCGGAGATCGGAAGGGGTATCCTGTTATTGTCGTTATGCGTCCCGGTTGCCGGGAGGCACTGTTATGTCATGGACAAATTACTTGCCGGGGGTAACGTCAGTAGCTTCAACCTCAAACACGAGCATGGCGTTGGGGCCGATGCCAGCCTGTGGGTTGCCGTCAACACCGTAGGCGAGGTTGCCTGGGATGTAGAGGACATACTTGCCACCCTTCTTCATCATTGAGAGACCTTCGCCGAAGCCGGGAACCACACGTGCGGGGTTCATGCTGATGCCCTGGTCGTTGCTGTCGAACACTGTGCCGTCGATGAGCTTGCCGGTGTACTTGATGACTGCGCTGCCGTCCTTGCCGACAGGTTCGCCGGTACCTTCGGTAACCACCTTGTAAGCGAGACCTGAGTCAGAGAGCTTGATGGCGGGATCCTTAGCCATGGCGTCCTTTACGAAAGCTGCACCCTTCTCGGTGTTTTCCTTAGCTTCGGGAGAATTTTCCTTGGCTGCGCGGGCAGCTTCTTCCTGCTGCTTGTAGTATTCCATCATCTTCTGCTGGGCCTGCTGGGCGAGCAACTGGAATTCCATCTGAGCCTTCTGGAGCTCTTCGGGGCTGATTGAGTCAGTCATGAAAGCCTTGGCATAAGCGTCGTAAACCTTGTTGCGGTCAACCTTGATGCCGGCCTGTTCGTAACGATAGAGCTGGCCTGCGATCTGCATACCGAATGAAAGGCCTGTGAGATAGCCCTGCTGGGTGGTATCGGTCATGATTACCTGCTTGAAGCCACGGAGGATATCATCCTTCTTGAGCATCTTTTTCTGGTCTTCGGGGAGAGTGTTGTAGTCCGATGCGAGGCGGGCGCCGTTAGAGGTACCGAGTGCAGTGGAGATTGAGTCGCCGAAACCGTTGTTGTCGGCGCTGGAGCTTGAGTTGCCACCGCATGAGGTGGTGCCAAGCATCATTGCGGCAACGCCGCAAACCATCAATAATTTTTTCATAAATTGGTTATTTGTTAATGGGTTGTATTCCTTTTTGATTATACTGTGCAGAGATTAATTCTCGTCGATCGACAGCAGCTTGACTGTGAAGTCGAGGGCTGAGCCGCCGGGTATCACGCCGCCGACTGGATTGTCGCCGTAGGCTATCTGCGATGGTATGACGAGGCGGTAAGTGCCTCCCGGTTTCATGAGCTGGAGCCCTTCGCTGAATCCGGGTATCAGATGCACGAGGTCGAAGTTGACCGGCCCTTCCGTGCGGTCGAATACATAGCCGTTGCTCAGGCGCGCCACATATTCAATGTTGACGTGCTGGTCGCGGGTAGGCATCGCGCCCTCGCCCTCGGTGATGACGATGAACACCAGCCCCGACGGTGTGACGGTAGCCCCCTCGATTTTGGAGGCGGCTTCGACGAATGCTTTTTCAGTCTCCGGGTCGGCTGTCTGGTTGCTCGGTCCTACGAAGCGGTCTATGTATGTCTGGGCCGTGGTAGGGGTGAACCCTACGTTTTCGCCTGAGAGCACTTTGACGAGTGCGTCGGCAAATGTGCGGACGTCAATCTGCATTCCCAGCTCCGACATGTCGTCGAGGCTTGAGCGCATGCGGTTGCCGAGGTCTATGCCGCGGAAATATGCCAGACGTGTAGAGTCGGTCCCGGCTGTCACCGCTTCGGTAAGGCCGCGGTTGAACTCCCTGAGGCTTCCGGCGGGCATATCCTTCAGGCTTATCGACGAGCCCCAGTAGGTGGCCAGTGCGCGTGACAACGAGTCACCGGTTTCAACCGCCTGTGCGGTCAAAACCGGCAACGCTATCATTAGCGAGAGAATGAATGCCTTTATGCTGCGCATCATTTCTTGATGACTTTCAGAAGCTCCACGTCAAAGATAAGTGTGGAGTTCGGGCCGATGACGCCACCTGCACCCTGCGGACCGTAGGCCAGCTGCGAGGGGATGAAGAGACGCCACTTTGAACCGGCCTTCATGAGCTGAAGTGCCTCTACCCATCCGGGGATCACCTGGGTGACACCGAATGTCGCGGGAACGCCGCGCTCTACCGAGCTGTCAAACACTGTTCCGTCGATGAGCTTGCCGGTGTAGTGTACCTCTACCTGGTCCTGTGCGGTGGGCTGCTCGCCGTCACCATCCTGGAGGACTTCATACTGGAGACCTGACGCTGTGGTCTTTACCTCTGCGCGCTTGCCGTTCTCTTCGAGGAACTGCTTGCCGGCAGCTTCGTTTACCTCTGCCATCTTGGCAGCTTCGGCCTGCTGTTTCTTTTCAAGTTCTGTGAAATACTTCTGTATCTCTGCTTTGGCCTCATCGTAGCTCATTTTGGGCTCTGAGCCGTAGAACACCGCGGCCACGCCGTCGGCAAAGTCTTCTACATTGATCTGCTGAATTCCGCTAGCGCGAAAATTGTTGCCCATGCTCAGACCAAGAGCATAGCTGATGCGGTCCAATTCTTTCTTTTCCATAATTATCGTATATGTTATATTTGTTAACTCGCGGGGAAAGCCTCTGCGGCCCACCTGTGGCTAACGACCTACAAAGGTAGGGGATTTAATCTGACTTCTTTTAAATTTTTAATTAAAAAAGTTAAAAAACACCTGCCATAGCCTCGTTGGCCGTCAGAGAGAGGATGGGGTCCAAGCGGCTCCCTTGTTGATTACATACCGTAATAACAAGGGCTTAAGGCTTTTGGTTTAAACCATTTCCGGTGTTTTGGCTGTGCTCCATACGCTATTTGAAAAGCTGTGGCACAAACTCGCTCAGATATATGCGCCAGTTTTTCCAGATGTGGCCATCGGAGGTCTCGTAATAGGTATAGGGATACCCCTTCGCGTCGAGCATCTTGCGGTAGTCTCTGTTGGCTTCATAAAGGAAATCCTTGTCGCCGATGGCTATCCAGTAGAGGCGCGGCTCCAGTTCGAACTGTCGGCGCAATTTTCCATCGAGGTCGGTGTAGATAGGCGAGCCGGTGTCCTCGCGTGGCTTGATTGCGGCTGAGAATAGCCCTACGTAGTCAAAGAGTTCGGGATACTCCTTGGAGATGTGGAGGGCGTGAAATCCACCCATCGACAATCCCGCTATGGCACGGTGAGCCTTGTCAGGATGCGTGCGGTAGGTGGAGTCTATGAATTTCACCACGTCAGGAAAGGCCGTCTCGAACGAGCCCTCCATTGTGCGCGGCAATGCTATGGTCGGAGGCTTTAGGCCGTAATGTGTCTCTCCGGGAGCTGCCTCCTGCGAGGCGTTGCCGTTGGTCATCACCACTATCATCGGCTTTGCCTGTCCCGAGGCGATCAGGTTGTCCAGTATTTGAGATGCGCGCCCGAGTGTGAGCCACGCCTCCTCGTCTCCACCCATGCCGTGAAGCAGATAGAACACCGGATAGCGTTCAGTGCTGTTCTCGTAGCCCGGAGGGGTGTAGACACTCATACGGCGTTTCATCCCGAGTGTCGGGCTGTCATACCATACACGTGACACAGTCCCATGTGGCACATCGTTGACGGCATAAAGGTCGGCACGGCCGCCAGGGATGAGGAATATGTTGCTCACGGTGGCCACGTCACGCACGGCATAGACGTTGGAGGGATCGTTGATCCTCAGGCTGTCCACGAAGAAGCTGTAGCTGTAGAGTTCCGGCGCGAGTTTCTGTGTGGTGTATTCCCACACCCCATCGGCATTGCGTTTGAGGTTGGCCTGGGAGGATGAGTTAAAGTCACCGGCCACCTGCACCGTGCGGGCGCCCGGGGCTATTAAGCGGAATGTCACTGTGGTGTCTGGGTTAAGCTCAGGTGATATGAGCTGCGGCACTCCCCACAATGCCTGCTGTGCGCCGGCGGTGAGACCTGCCAGGACGAGTGTGGCTGCAACAAAAGCCTTTCTCATGGTGTCGGGGGGTTGAAACGTGGTGGATGTATGGAGTTATTCGTGTGACATCAGCCGGGATAGATATTTGCCGATGATGTCAAACTCAAGGTTCACTTTTGTACCCTTGTGTATTTCCTTGAAATTGGTGTGCTCGAAAGTATAGGGGATTATGGCCACGCGGAACGACTCCTTCTCCGAGTCGCACACGGTGAGGCTGACGCCGTTGACTGTCACCGAGCCTTTTTCGACAGTGACATAACCCTTTGAGGCCATCTGAGGGTCCACTTTGTATGTGAATTTGTAGTAGCGGCTACCTTCCACCTCCTCGATATCCTCGCAGATGGCGGTGGTGTCGACGTGCCCCTGCACGATGTGGCCGTCCAGACGGCCGTTCATCATCATTGACCGTTCGAGGTTCACCAAGTCGCCGGGGCGGAGGTCGCCGAGGTTGCTGCGGTCAAGTGTCTCCTGGATGGCTGTTACTGTATAGGTGCCGTCGCCCGGAAGTGATACCACTGTGAGGCATACTCCGTTGTGGGCCACACTTTGGTCTATTTTCAGTTCATCGGTGAATGAACATTCCACTCTCAGATCCACGTTGCCGTCATGGCGTATTACGTCCACCACGCGGGCGGCTTCTTCAACTATTCCTGAAAACATATTATATAAATATAAAAATTCTCAACTAAGGGGTTAATGATGCAAAATTACTCAAAATCTTTGTAAATTTGCCTCCGATACAAGTTTTAACAATATTCGATATGAAAAAGTCACCCCTCTATACCCGCACCGGCGACCGTGGCACCACCGCACTTGTAGGTGGTCAGCGCGTGGCCAAAAACTCACCTCGCGTATGTGCCTATGGCACAGTAGATGAGCTTAATTCACATATAGGGCTTGTGCATGCCCATTGCGGTTTCCTTGACGATTTCGTCCCGGCCATGCTCGTGAAAATAAGCTCCACGCTGTTTGACCTCGGCTCGCATCTTGCCACCGACGTAGACCCCTCGGCAAGTGTCCCGTCGCCACTTGCCGACGATGCTATAGCCGATCTTGAACATGCCATCGACACCCTCGATTCCATGACTCCGCCACTTAAATTATTTGTGCTTCCCGGCGGGACTGTCGCGGCTTGCCACGCCCACGTGGCCCGCACAGTATGTCGCAGGGCGGAGCGAGAGATTCTAACCCTCACGTCCACCGGGGCGTTCGTGCACCCTGATGCCATTACTTACGTGAACCGTCTCAGTGACTATCTTTTTGCCTTGGCACGTTACATCAACCATGCCACCGGCACCCCGGAACTCACCTGGCGGCGTCAAAAGTAATCCAACCCTCCCGAAAACATCCATGGCGTATGTCTAACCACACGCCATGACGCATCTTCACATCCAGGCAGAGGTCTTCACTGACTTCTGCCTGAATGCTATATATGGGCTGATTTTAATGTCAGGGGGGAATTAGATCCGGAATATCATGTTATCTTTTCTTCCCTTTGAAATAGTCGTTTTTGATCTTAATGGCGAAAACGATGGCCGATGATACCGTGGTGATGGTGTTGGTGATGATGAGGGGCCAGTTGCCCAACATGAAACCTTGGATAACAAAGAAGATGCTTCCGAAGGCGAGCAGCAGGAATGTCGGCATAGCGATGCCGTCGGTGTCACGGGTACGGATAGTGTAGATAGCCTGTGGGAGATAACCGCACACCATGCAGATGGCGGCCGCGTAGCCTACGATATTGATGATTAAAGGGCTCATAATAGACTGTGGATTGAAAAAATTATTAAAAATGGTATTTATAGGGTTAACATTCAGTGTTTTAAAATAGTTCTCATGGCGCGAGTTTTTGGCGAAAGGGTTGCAAAGATAGTAAAAAATATCTAAATTTGTCTCCATTTTTCATAAAACGCCGAGTAATCGGTGTTTAAGCAATTGACATCCAACCGCTCACAGATATGACCTCCATGCGTTATCTCCTCGTTATCATCTTGGCAGCCTTTTTGGCTGCGTGTGCCAGTATGGGCCGACCTGAAGGTGGCCCCCGCGACACCGATCCGCCTGTCTACGTGGGTTCTAACCCGCGTCCTGGACAGTTACGCTTCAGCGGCAATAAGATAGTGGTGGAGTTCAATGAGAATGTGGCACTTGATGATGCCATGAACAAGGTTGTGGTCTCGCCGGCGCAGCGTACCACACCGGTGGTGTCGGCCATAGGGCGCAAAGTCACCGTCGAACTGCGTGACACAATGCAGCCCGACATGACCTATACAATAGACTTCGCCGATGCAATCAAGGACCTCAATGAATCGAACATCCTCGACGGATTTGCCCTTGACTTTGCCACAGGCGACAGCATAGACACGCTCCGCATCTCAGGACGTGTGTTCGAAGCCCGTAACTTAGAGCCGGCACAGGGTATGCTCATAGGTGTTTACTCCAACCTCTCCGACACTGCCATCACTACACTGCCGTTCGAACGCATCACCAAAACCAATCAGCTCGGCCAATTCACACTCCGCAACCTTAAGGCGGGGACATACCGCATTTTCGCCATCAACGATGTGAACCGTGACTATCATTGGGACCGCTCGGAGGATGTGGCTTTCTACGATGTAACCATCTCTCCTTCAAGCGAGCCTATAACTGTGATAGACACTTTGCGTACCGCTGATGACCGCGACTCTATCGTGTCGCGCCCCGGCACTCGTTTCCTTCCCGACGACGTGTTGCTCACATGGTTCAACGAAAATTATTCACCTCAGTACCTGCGTGACTATGAGCGTCCCGACAACCGTCGCATCACATTCAACTTCGGTGCTCCGGCTGACACACTCCCCATCATCAAGCTCATTGACACACATCGTGCCGGGGACGAGATTTCTACATGGAGCACACTCGAGTCATCATCCACTCTTGACTCGCTGGTTTATTGGATTACCGATACTTCGCTAATGGCACTTGACACCCTGCGCGTCGAGGCTATGTACTACCGCACCGATACTCTTGAAAACCTTTCGCTCACCACCGACACCCTCCGATTAGTGGTGAAAGGGGCAAAACAGAAGCGTCGCGATGAGGAGAAAAAACGTAAGGAGCGTGAGGAGAAACGCCGAAAGGCCATAGAAAAAGGGGAGGATCCCGATTCGGTCTGCCCTCCCGAACCGGCACCTGTGCTTGACTTCAAGGCCACGTCCGGTTCAACCCAGGAACTTAACCGTCCGCTTTCTTTTGCCGCCACTACTCCGGTGGTATGGTTCGACAGTGCGGCGGTGAAAATGGAGATGCTGCTTGACACCATTTGGACAGTCGTGCCAACACTCCACATCGCTCGTCCCGACTCTATGCGCAGCATGGAGTTCGTGGCCCCTTACACATGGGAAGAGGGCACAAAGTACCGCCTCACCATCGACTCTGCTGCCATCAGGGATGCCTACGGAGTGGTAAATAAGCAGTTTACCCATGAGTTCACCACCAAGAAAGCAGAGGATTACTCGTCGCTGATATTCTCCATAAGCGGTCTGCAGGGGCGTCCGGCTGTGGTGGAACTGCTTAACCAGTCGGACAAAGTTGTGGCCACCTCCCCTGTCAAAGGCTCCACGGCTGTGATTGACTATCTTGCACCATCCACCTATTACGCTCGTCTGTTCATTGACAGTGACACGAATGGTATCTACACTACCGGCAATCTTCTTGACTCTCTGCAGCCCGAGGAGGTGTACTATTATCCCAAGAAGTTGACGCTCAAAAAAAATTGGGATGTGGAGCAGTCATGGGATATTTATGAACTACCCATCGACATGCAAAAGCCGCGTGAAATCACCAAGAATAAGCCTAAGAAGAAGCGTGGTGAGCAGGAGGAAAGTACCAATGACGAGGAGGAAGAAGATGACTTCTTTGACGATCCGTTCATGAATGCGGCCACACGCAACGGAGGTTTCTCAACCGGTACGGACAACGGTCTTAACCGCCGTCGTTAAGTAGCTTAACAAACAGCACCCCAAAAGTTAGACTCAAAACTTTTGGGGTGCTGTTTGTTTTTAAGGCTCACACTTTAAATCATGTCTTTACCGGTCTCAACAATGAATTTGCTTGGGAGAGAAGTTTGACAAGCAAGAGATAGACCCAAACACAAAGGATTGATAGCAATGCCACTGAAAGGGCATATAGTATGGGGGACGTGATGATACGAGCCAGAATGTTATACAGCGCAATATGTGAAAAAGCTCAGTTTTTGGTAGAAAATGGAAAATATCATTATCTTTGCGAATAGTTTTGTTGATGAACCGAACCAATCTATCAATTTATTATGCATAACAGAAGTTTGTTGTTGACGTTTTCTGCGTTGTTGCCTGTGATTGCCACTTTCATGGGATGCTCCGAGGGTGAAATCATCCCACCTGACCGTGATGAGTTATATACCAGGGAATTTGTAAAAGAGTTTGGCTCCAATCCCGAGGGACTGCCGTTTAGCGAAGCTCAATCCTCAGTCATAACGATAGTGACCGATACCCCGACTCCGGTGACGGTTCTTGCCGAAGTAGATGGTGAGAAATATATGTTTGCCTCGATCGGTAGCGTTATTGGTACGCAGCCTGTGATGGTAAATGTCCCACGGTGTGTGAAAGAACTTATAGTTCTTGCTGACGGCAGGGAATATGTGACACCGATCGGGTCGGTGCTTAATCTTGCGTCAGGCGGTGGTCGCTCGGTCTCGACTTCAACCGGAAGTGACAACGGTCTTACTATCAGTTATGATAACGAGGCTCACAGAGAAATCACTTTCTCCGGACGAGCTTTAAAAGAGAAATATTGTGATAAGTTCAATCCGGTCGATGGATGTCCCTATTTTCAGGATCCCTCATCAACCGCTCTGTTCTATTATAATAGTTACCATACATCCAAAAATGACAAATGGTTTAATGTATATCCGATTTATTGGCGTAAGGATAGGCATGGTGACAAAGACTACATAATCGGTGCGTATGGTTTTGATGTTACTAAGCCGGCTGAAATATGCTGCATTGACCTTGATATCCCGGTGTCGACGGCTATTATGTATAAAAAGACGGGGGGATGACGACTGGGTTGTCAGTGATGGCGATGAGGCTTATGACTATGGTTCGGTCGGGAATGACTGGACGTTTAAAGTGGAAGGGGCACATATCGAGCTTGACGGATTCGAGGGTAATTCCCAATTGGTAGGATTCTATATCAAGACCGGTCTGAAGGATACTTATACGGATGGCTTCGGGCGAGATTGCGAGCATATCAGTTTTACGCAGCCCCGTTTTAATGCCAAATATTGGACCCATGGATTCTGGAATCTGAGGCTTAAGGATATAAACTACTGTTACGCGGCTGCTGCCGGAAAGGTAGGCACTGTGTTCAACTATTCCTGGTGTACTCCGGTGCATCTTGACGCTTATGGTGACAAGAGTAATTACCGTGGATTTTCTCTCGGGTTCATGACCGAGCCTGATGATATATTTACCAATGATCCTGACTTCTCGGATTGCGTCCTTCTTCTCGAAGGACCGAGTGGCAACCGCAGAGAAGTGGTTCAGTACGGAGAGGATTTCAAATGCTTCCCATGGTACATAGCAGCGGAGGATCTTGGCGGAAGCTATGATTGGGATTTCAATGATCTCGTCGTGACTGTCTATGACATAACGACTGATTATACCAGAAAATACACTCAGGCCAACGGCAATTATCCTGTGCCAAGTATCCTTGGCCGACGTATAATCGTAGAGCCGCGTGCGGCAGGAGGCACGATGCCTATCTATCTGATGTATGAAGGCCAGGTGGGAAAGTCAGTCGTGGAGGACACGTATGTGGCAGAAATCATAGATAGCAAGTTTTCCCAACATGGAACGTATATAGTGGGTACGGAACTGCACCGCTGGTTGAGAGCTGAGGGGCATGAGAGGCCTATAAATGTCAAAAGTGACGTTCTGACCCATTCGGGTCGAGCATTGAGCTTCTCGATTCCGCTTGATGCGCTTGACGCCATCGACCCTATGAGGCCACCCACCGACCTTGGCGCTGACAACACTCCGCTGCATGGTTTTTGGGTACTTGTTGACCCGGAAGATGAGATGAAATACTATAATTCGGTGTCGTTCAATCCCTCGGGGGTTGAAGAGGATTACGAGAATGGACTGACGCCGTTCTCCGGCCGGCTTGGTGATGGCACATATGCCATTCACGCACCGAATGAGAACAATTCCCACGTTGCGCCACAGATGCTGCTGTGTTATTATGGATGGTTCTGGCCTCGCGAGGAGGTAAATATCGGAGAGGCATGGCCTTGGTTCAGGGAGTGGGTGGCAGGTACCCGAGACATCTGGCATCCTGCCAACAATACTACAGAGAATCCGCCCTATATACCGGGCAAAGTCTGCAAAGTGGAGATGCCCACTCATCGGGAATAATGCGGCCTGCGCTCAGGTAAACCATAACGGCATGGCCTATTTCAGGTCATGCCGTTTTCTATTATAATAGGGAAGGTGCGGAAATACACAAAAAAGCCTCGAAATCGTGATGATTCCGAGGCTTTTTTGCGCTTCAGGATGGGCTTGAACCAACGACCCCCTGATTAACAGTCAGGTGCTCTAACCAACTGAGCTACTGAAGCAGTTTATGTCTAACCCTTAATCGCGCTTCAGGATGGGCTTGAACCAACGACCCCCTGATTAACAGTCAGGTGCTCTAACCAACTGAGCTACTGAAGCAATATTTTACGATGAAACCATCAAAATCATCGTAACAAAAACATGGGTTTCCTGTTTTTGCGATGCAAAATTACACGGTTTTTTTGAATTGTGCAACCTTTTGGCTAAAAATTTTATATTTCTATGATTTTTTTACGAAAAAATAGACTATTTGATAGTTTAATTGTTGTAATTATTGATTACCTTTGGTCTCAATTTAAAGAGCGTGTCACATATTAATGTTAAAACGCTGATTGCAAACAGCAATCTTAATCATTGATTCTCTGGAAAGAAGCGACTGAGGTGGTCCTCGGCACTGCGTTTCAACCTTCCCCTACAGCACACAGAAACAGAATATGAAAAAATTAGTAATCCTGGTTGCCGCTCTCGTGGCTCTCACAATGCTTGGCTCAGCCGCCACGCGCAGCAAGAAGAACGACATCTCCCGAAACCTCGACATATTCAACTCCTTGTACAAGGAGCTTCAGACTTTTTACGTCGACTCGATTGACGCGGAGAAGTCAATCAACACGGCTATCGCCGCCATGCTCAATGATATCGACCCTTACACGGAATATATCCCGGCCAAAGCCCAGGAAAAGTTCCGCACCATGACTTCCGGTGAATACGGAGGCATAGGCTCGGGCATACAGATGACCCCCAAAGGTGTTATAATTTCCGAGCCTTATGAGGGGAGCCCGGCCAATGTGTCGGGGCTGCGTCCCGGCGACCTCATCCTTATGATTGACAATGACTCTGTGGCCGGTTGGGATATCGAGAAGGTGAGTGAGCATCTCAAGGGTCAGAGCGGCTCTATGCTCAAAGTCACAGTCAAGCGTCCGTGGGTAGAGGACTCTATTCTTTCCATCGACATCAAGCGAGGCAAGATTCAGATACCATCCGTGCCCTACTATGGGATGCTTGCCGACAATATCGGTTATGTGACTCTCAACACTTTCTCTGAGAAGAGTTATCAGGATGTGCGTGCAGGCGTGGAACAGCTTATAAAGGATGGTGCCAAGGGCCTTATCCTTGACTTGCGAGGTAATGGCGGTGGCCTCGTGGAGAGTGCTGTGCAGATACTCGGCATCTTCCTGCCCAAGGGCACCGCAGTGCTTACCACCCGGGGCAAGGGTGTGCTCAACGAGAAAGTCTATAAGACGAGCGTCAACCCTGTGGACACCAAGATACCTCTTGCCGTGCTTGTTGACGGCGGATCGGCGTCGGCGTCTGAAATCGTCACCGGCGCGCTCCAGGATCTTGACCGTGCCGTGGTGGTCGGCAACCGCTCATTCGGCAAAGGTCTGGTGCAGAGCACACGTCAGCTCCCCTATGACGGACTGCTCAAAGTGACAGTGGCTAAATACTATATTCCGTCAGGACGATTGATTCAGGCCATCGACTATTCACACCGCAATCCCGACGGGTCGGTTGCGCGCATTCCCGACAGTCTCACCACGGTGTTCCATACTGCGGCAGGACGTGAAGTAAGGGACGGCGGAGGCATCACCCCCGATGTGATCATCGAGTATCCCGACGTGAACCGCCTGACATACAATGTGGTGCGTGACAACTGGGCGTTTGATTTCGCTACAAAGTATGCCGCCACGCATCCCTCTATACCTGCGCCTGAGGAGTTCACCATCACCGATGAGATTTACTCCGACTTCAAGAATTTCATCGATCCAAAGCGATTTAATTATGATAAGGTGTGTGAGGTGGCTGTTGAGCAGCTCCGCGAGCTTGCCAAGAGCGAAGGTTATATGACTGACTCGACGGCGGCGCAGTTTGACGTGCTTGCCGGAATGCTTAAGCACGACCTCAATCATGATCTCGATATCAACCGTGAAAACATCACTCCATACCTGGCAAACGAGATACTCTCACGCTACTATTTCAACCGTGGCGGTATCATCTACAGCCTGCGCGATGACGAGAGCGTGGATTCGGCTTCGGCCATCCTGAAGTCGCCCCGCTACACGCAGATTCTCACCCCTGCACCGAAAAAGTAGAGGTATCCCTTCGCGGGATTCAACCGTGGCCTGCTCCGGGTGTGATGAATGGAGAACCATATAACGACAAATTCATATCAGGCAATGACTATTCAGCAGCTAAGTGATGAATTTATGTCGCCTCGCCGCAGGGAGGCCTTGGCTAAGGCTCTCAGCGGCGAGGCTGCGATAATATCTGTGTATAATCTTGCCGGCTCGTCGCCGGCCATGATGCTCGGGGCCATGCCGGGGGGCAAGGTGCCGACAGTCGTGGTAGGTGATTCGCTTGATGACGCCGGTTACATATATCATGACCTGACGCGCATTCTCGGTGAGGAGGCGGTGCTTATGTTTCCTTCGGGCTACAAGCGTGATATAAAGTACGGACAGGTGGATGCCCCATCGCAGATTCTCCGCACGGAGGCCCTTAACCAGTGGCATTCCGAGAATCCGCCGCGTTACGTGGTGACTTATCCGGAGGCTTTGGCTGAGAAGGTTGCCTCCAGGGAGGTGATTGACAAGCATACCCTTCATCTGCGCAAGGATACACCTGCCGACCTTGCCGAAACTGTAGACTGGCTACGCAAGAACGGTTTCTGCGAGGTGGACTATGTGTACGAACCGGGCCAGTTCGCGGCCCGAGGTTCCATAATCGACATATTCGGTTACAGTAATGAACTTCCGTTGCGTGTCGACTTTTTCGGGGATGACATAGATTCGATACGCACATTCAACATAGAGACCCAGCTCTCGGAACGGCAGCTCTCGGAGGTGGCCATCACTTCGGGGGTGGCGTCGCAGTCGAGCGGCCAATCGCTTCTCGATTATGTGGATCCGGCCACGCTCTTCGTGGTGCGTGACGCAGCGTTCACCGTGGAACGCATAAAGGCCATAGCTTCCGAGGATTTTTCGCAGAGCGCCATGATAGCCGGCGAGGGCGACACCAATGCCATGCGCCAGGTGGTGGATGCCGATGCTTTTGCGGAGAAATTTCCCACATTCAAGCAGTTGCGCTTCACCTCAGCGGCCCAGCCCGACCCAAAAGCCAAGCTCTCAGTCGACTTCAAGTGCTCCCCACAGGCCATATATCACAAAAATTTCGAGCTTATCAGTGAGTCGTTCACCAAATTTCTGACGGACGGTTACAAGATCTATATCCTCAGTGACAGCGACAAGCAGATAGAGCGTCTGAAGGTGATTTTTGCCGACAGGGGTGACAATATAGTGTTCTCGCCGGTGCTGTCCACGCTTCATGAGGGGTTCACCGACCACTCACGTAAGGTGTGTGTGTTCACCGACCACCAGATTTTCGACCGTTTCCACAAGTATACGCTCAAGAGCGACCGTGCGCGTTCAGGCAAGCTGGCCCTGTCGCTTAAGGAGCTGAGTGCCATAGAGCCGGGGGATTTCATAGTCCATGTGGATCACGGTGTGGGGAAATTCGCCGGATTACTGCGTACGAATGTAAATGGAAAGACGCAGGAGATGATAAAACTCGTCTATGCCAATGATGATATCATCTTTGTGTCGATTCATGCCCTTCATAAGCTTGCCAAGTATCGCGGGAAAGAGGGTGTGCCTCCAAAGATCAACAAGCTCGGCTCAGGTGCGTGGAACAAGATGAAGGAGCGCACCAAGTCCAAGCTTAAGGATATAGCGCGTGACCTCATAAAGCTTTATGCTGCCCGAAAGGAGGAGAAGGGGCATGCGTTTGCCCCCGATGGATATCTCCAGCAGGAGCTTGAAGCTTCATTCATCTACGAGGATACTCCTGACCAGCTCACTGCCACTAAGGCTGTGAAAGCTGACATGGAGAGCGAAAAACCCATGGACCGACTTATATGCGGCGATGTGGGTTTCGGAAAGACTGAGGTGGCCATACGTGCTGCATTCAAGGCTGCCGTCGACGGCAAGCAGAGCGCCGTGCTCGTGCCCACCACTGTGTTGGCATATCAGCATTACAACACATTCCGTGAACGCCTGAAGGAGCTTCCTGTGAGGGTTGATTACCTGTCCCGCGCACGCACTGCCAAGCAGGTGAAGGGGGTGCTCCAGGATCTGGCCGACGGTAAGATAGATATCCTTATAGGCACGCATAAGATAATAGGTAAGGATGTCAAGTTCAAGGATCTGGGTCTGCTGATAGTGGATGAGGAACAGAAATTCGGCGTCGCCGTCAAGGAGAAACTTAAGCAGATGAAGGTCAATGTCGACACGCTTACCATGAGTGCGACACCCATACCTCGCACATTGCAGTTCTCGCTGATGGGCGCACGTGACCTCTCGGCTATCAACACTCCTCCACCCAACCGTTACCCGATCATCACATCGGTCAATGCCGGTGGCGATGACATAATAGAGGAGGCCATCAACTTTGAGCTCTCGCGCAACGGCCAGGTGTTCATCATCAACAATCGCATCGAGGGTCTGTATGACCTTGAAGCGCAGGTGAAACGTCTCGTGCCGGATGCCCGCGTGATAGTTGGCCACGGCCAGATGCCCCCCGATAAGCTTGAGAAGGCAATCATCGACTTCGCCAACCATGACTATGACGTGCTTATAGCCACCACCATCATAGAGAGTGGCATAGATATGCCCAATGTCAACACGATCATAGTGAACAACGCGCAGAACTTCGGTCTGAGTGAGCTGCATCAGCTGCGCGGTCGTGTGGGGCGTAGCAACCGTAAGGCATTCTGCTATCTGCTGGTTCCTCCGCACATCCCTCTCACCCCGGTGGCACGGCGGCGTCTGCAGGCCATAGAGAGTTTCAGCGATCTCGGAAGCGGCATACACATCGCCATGCAGGATCTCGACATCCGCGGTGCCGGCAACCTTCTTGGCGCCGAGCAGAGCGGATTCATAGCCGACCTTGGCTACGAGACTTATCAGAAGATACTTAAGGAGGCTGTGACCGAACTGCGCACCGAGGAATTTGCCGGTATCGACCAGGCTGACCGCCTTGACGAGGAGGAGAAGGAGTATGTGGCCGACTGTGTCATAGAAAGCGATATGGAGCTGCTTCTCCCTGCCGATTATGTCCCCACCGAGAGCGAGCGCATATCGCTCTATCAGGAGCTGGACGGTATAGAGCGTGAGATGGATCTCCAGGAGTTCAAGAGACGACTGACCGACCGTTTCGGTGCCATCCCGGCGGTGACAGCCGAGTTGCTCCGCATACCACGTCTGCGCCGGTTGGCTCGCCGGTTAGGTATAGAGAAGGTCTCCCTCAAGCAGGGGAAGATGTATACCTATTTTGTTGACGAGAGCAATAAGGCCTATTACCAGTCGGAAATGTTCGGAAAGATGCTTGACTATCTCACTGCCAATCCGCGCCGGGTTCAGATACGCGAGCGCAACGGCCGACGTTCGTTTGCGTTCGGCAATGTCGACACGGTGGAGAGCGCGGTGGATATATTGCAGCAGATAATAGGTTGAACCGTTAAGAGCTGTTGCCGTCTACCGGCGGCTATGTACAAGCTCGGTTATAATGCAAAAAGAGGATATGCCATCCGGCATATCCTCTTCGCTGCTTAAGAGTCTTCAGAGTAAGTCTCTGAGAGTGTATGTTTAGTCTTCGAGAGTACAGATAGAAACACGGTTCCAGGATTCTTCGGCAAACATTGAGCCGATACCTTCGCCCTTGGCGCTGATGCGGTCAGCGTTGATCTTATACTTCTTGACGAGAGAATTCTTCACAGACTGTGCGCGGGCTTCGGCAAGGCGTTCGTTGACTTCGATAGAGCCGTCAGGAGAAGCATAACCGCGGATTTCAACCTTTGCTTTGGGGTGATTCTTGAGGTAAGCTGCGATCATCTCCACGTTAGGCATCTGGTCGGGAGTGATGACGCTTGAACCGAGTTTGAAGAACACGTAGCGGACACTGTTGAGGGTGTTGGTATTCTTGGTGACCACTTCGGCGGGTTTAGCTTCGCAAGCAGCGAGGGCTGCGGTGAGCTCGGCGTTCTTGGCGTTGGCAAGGGCGAGCTGTGCGTCACGGCCGTCGAGGTCGGCACGGAGTGCATTGACACGGCCGTTGAGCTCGGCAACTTCACCTGAGTAGTCAGGACATGTCACACACTGGAAACCGGGGCCGAAGTTGTAGTTGAGGCCCACCATCATGTTGAAGTTGGCACGACGGATGTCGAGGTTGTGGCTTGTGATGCCGTATTCGTGGCTGGTTACGTTCCAGGTCACGCTTGGCTTAAGAGAAATGGAGAAGTGCTCGGTCACGTTGAAGTTGAAATTGAGGCCTGCCTTGAAACCGATGTCGTTGAGGTCCTTCTCATGAGAGAGATATGTGTGCATCCAGCCTGCACCTACAAGTGCTTCGAGGGTGAACGGACGCTGTTCGCAGCTGAAACCGAGGAATGCGTTGGTGAGGTTGAAAGTACCGAAGGCACCTACATAGGAGTGGTCAAACGCATTACGGCTTTTGAGTGTACCGTTGATGCCGGCGGTGTTTACGCTCCATGCACCTTCAGCACCGATGCCGAAGAGAGGGCTTATCTCCTTAGAGATGTGGAGACCGTAGTTGCCACGCATATTTCCAAAAAATGAATGTCCCTTGAGAGGTGTGGTTACGCCTGCATCAAGACCGATTGACCAATTGTCGCCGAAGGTAGGACGCTCAATTGTGTTCTGTGCTCCGGCAGCGAAGATAGTGCCTACAAGAGCAGTGGCGAGTAGAATCTTTTTCATTGTCTTATTACTTTTTTTGATTTACGTTAATCGGCGTAAAAGTATAGAAATTTTGTTAAATGTTGAGTTTAAATTTCATTAATTTTTACTTAAAGTGTTAAATCGAGGAGAGTTGAACGTTTTGCTTTATCCACTCGCAAGCATCCCTTGAGGCAGCCGTGAGTCGTGATTTCGCTTTACTGGAATTTAAACAACCGTGAGGGGGATATTGTTGAGTGGAAATCGCGAGTGCTACCTTTGCGGAGTTGAAATCCAGGGAGATACGTCCGCCGATTATTATGCATGGGATATGACGGCTGTCACAGTAGTCGGCCATCGTGCCTACTACCTTGCCAAGAGATGTCTGCTCATCAACCGAGCCCTCGCCTGTTATCACGACGTCGGGTGAGAGGGTGTCAGGGTGGGACATGGCGAGGACTTCACGCGCGCCGTATGTGAGACGTGCTCCCAATATCGCTAATGCATGTCCGAGTCCTCCTCCGGCACCGTCGAAATTGCTGCCTGTGGGCTTGAATAGTGATGCCCAGTGGCCGAGGGCACTCCTGAGATAGTCTATGTCGGCAGGCGTGGCTCCTTTCTGCGAGGCGAAGGTGAGTGAGGAAGGTGACGATGACGGGGCAGTGAGGGGTACGCTGACATCGGCCAGGGCTTTGATAGGGGGAAGGTCAAGATGTGCAGGTGGCACTGCGCGGTCTATGTGAGGAAACATGGTGGGGAGGATGGGTTCTGTTATCATCCCGCCCCCTGAGAAAAACTTGTAGCCAAGAGCCTGAAGCATGCCGGCACCTGCGTCGGTGGTGGCTGTCCCGCCGACACCTATATATAATAGGGATGGCGATTCGGTAGCCATGATGTCGCTGATAAAGCGCCCCAACGGAAAGGAGGTGCGCCGAAGTGGGGAGCCGGGGATATCGCTCACTAATCCGAGTCCGATGACGGTGCTTGAATCAATGGCTACCTCGCGCGAGGCGGGATTGATGAAGTAGGAGGCTCCTCCGGGTATCGGGCGCATCAGCGGGTCGGAAGCGGGTAGGGTGCGACGCTCCATGGAAAGATGTGAGGCCACGGCCCAGGCTGTGCCCTCGCCTCCATCGGCCATGGGGAGCAATATGGGATTGGCTCCCGGGATTTTTATCTCGGCGGCAATGATCTGCGATGCCTCCAGGGCAGAGAGAGTCCCCTTGAATTTGTCGGGTGCTATCAGGATATTCATGATTCTTGATGGTTGAGGAACTGCAAAGTTACGTTAAAACCGTCAATCGGCATGGCGTTTAGAAAATTTAACAATGCGTTTCGGGGAGCTAACTTCTTGTTGGAAGTGGCTGTGACAAATGGTGTGGTCAAGAGGCTAAAAAGTGGAGATTCAGAGGGTTTGCCCTTGTGATGAGTGGGGGAGGACTGACTTATTGTAGTAAATACACTATGTCGGAGGGGTTATTGTTATAGGTAAGAAAACTAAGATGGTAGATTTTAATGTTTTAAAACATGTTTTTTATTTGACGAAATAGCAAAAAGATTTGTACATTTGCCAATGAAAACTCACGGTGGATAAATACTCACCATCATTATAGAATCTAACGCCTTAATATAACCATGGCTCCACTTGCCAATAACCATATCTCAATTGACTGCGTAGTCTTCGGGTTTGACGGTTCCAACCTGCGTGTCCTGTTGGTGAAACGCAGCGGGACTGACGCGGCGGGTGATGACTATCATGACATGAAGCTCCCCGGGAGCCTTATCTATCAGGACGAGGACCTTGACGAAGCGGCCAGCCGTGTGCTTTTTGAGCTCACCGGTGTGAAGGATCTCCCGCTTACCCAGTTCAAGGCATTCGGATCAAAGGACCGCACCCGCAATCCGCGCGATGTCTACTGGCTCGAACGCGCTCAGCAGGCCAGGGTGGAACGTATAGTCACAATAGCATATTTCTCCATAGTCAAGCTTGACCGCACGCTTGAGAAGGCTGTTGATGCCGACACAGCCGTGTGGAAGCCGCTTCAGGATATAGGCCGTCTGGCTTTTGACCACAATCAGATAATAGTGGACGCCCTGCAGGCCATACGCCGGGAGACGGAAAACAATAGGTCGCTGCTTTTCGACCTGCTCCCCAAGAAGTTCACCGCCTCGCAGCTGCGACTCCTCACCGAAATTCTCTATGACAAACCTCTCGATGTGAGGAATTTCCATAAAAAGATAGCCCAGATGCCCTACGTGGTGCCGCTTGACGAGCGTCAGCAAGGGGTGGCCCACCGCGCAGCGCGCTACTACAAGTTTGACCGAAAAGCCTACACACGCTACAATTGATAATCCCTCTCTGATCTACCTAATTTTCTTATTATCTATCTTAGACAAACCCTAATTAACCAACTCATTAAAATCACCTATAATATATGTATCTCTTAGGATATGACATAGGCAGCTCGTCGGTAAAAGCGAGCCTCGTAAATGCCGAAACAGGAAAAACAGTGGCCTCCGACTTCTATCCCAAGACGGAAGCTGAAATCATCGCAGTGAAGCCCGGTTGGGCCGAGCAGCGTCCGCAGCAATGGTGGGATTGCCTCAAGCATGCCACCGAGAGTGTGCTTGGTGCTGCAAAAGTCGACCCTAAGGATATCAAGGCCATCGGTATATCATATCAGATGCATGGTCTGGTGCTTGTCGACAAGGATCACCAGCCGTTGCGTCCCGCTATCATCTGGTGCGACTCGCGCGGTGTGCCTTACGGAGAGAAGGCTTTTGACGCTCTTGGCCATGAAAACTGCCTGAGCCATATCCTCAACTCTCCCGGCAATTTCACAGCCACAAAGCTCGCTTGGGTGAAGGAACACGAGCCTGAACTCTTCGAGAAGATATATAAGATCATGCTCCCCGGCGACTATATCGCCATGCGTCTCACCGACCGCATCTGCACCACCATGTCGGGCTTGTCGGAAATGATGCTTTGGGATTTCAAGAATGGCCGTGTGGCCGACTTCCTCCTGGAATACTTCGGCTATGACAGCGACATCATCCCAGAGATTGTCCCCACTTTCTCTATCCAGGGAGAACTGACAGCCGAGGCTGCCGCCGAACTCGGACTGGCCGAAGGCACAGTGGTGTCGTACCGCGCAGGCGATCAGCCTAACAATGCGCTTTCACTCAATGTGTTCAATCCAGGTGAAATCGCATCTACCGCCGGCACTTCAGGCGTGGTCTATGGCGTGAACGGTGAAATCAATTATGACAAGAAATCCCGCGTCAATACATTCGCCCATGTCAACCACACCAATGATCAGACCCGCCTGGGTGTGATGGTCTGCATCAACGGCACCGGTATCCTCAACTCATGGTCAAAGCGCACTGTGGCGCCTGAGGGAATCTCTTATGCCGAGATGAACGACGTGGCCGCGAAAGCTCCCATCGGAGCCACCGGAGTGTCGATCATCCCCTTCGGCAACGGTGCTGAACGTGTGCTCCAGAACAAGGAGATAGGTTGCTCTATCCATGGCGTCAACTTCCTCACTCACGATAAGTCACATCTGCTTCGCGCAGCTCAGGAGGGCATTGTGTTCTCGTTCATGTATGGTATGGAAATCATGGAAGGTATGGGAATGCCTGTCAACAAGATTCACGCCGGACATGCAAATATGTTCCTCAGCCCCCTCTTCCGCAACACCCTCGCCGGTGTGAGCGGTGCCACCATCGAGCTTTATGACACTGACGGCTCTGTGGGCGCCGCCAAGGGTGCAGGTATGGGTGCCGGCATCTATCGCGACAACAACGAGGCCTTCGCGTCGCTCGAGAAAATCGAGGTGATCGAGCCTGTGGCTGCCGACCGCGACGCTTACCGTGAGGCATACGAATTGTGGAAACAGCGTCTGGAAGCCCTCATCGGCTGATTTACTTTTCGCTATCACGCCTCTGGCTAAACAATTACCTAAAACATAAAGAATCAAAAACCAAATAACTAATTATTTCACAATTATGGCAGTTAAAGAATACTTCCCTACCATCGGGAAAATCAAATTTGAAGGCAAGGACTCTAAGAACCCCCTCGCTTACCGTTACTATGACGCTGAGAAAGTAATCCTCGGCAAGCCCATGAAGGAATGGCTCAAGTTTGCCATGGCTTGGTGGCACACACTCTGCGCTGACGGTGGTGACCAGTTCGGCACAGGCACAAAGAAATTCCCCTGGGCAGAAGGCGCTGACGCCCTCACTATAGCAAAGCAGAAGGCTGACGCCGGCTTTGAATTCATGGAAAAGATGGGTATTGAATACTTCTGCTTCCATGACGTTGACCTCGTGAGCGAAGGTGCTTCTGTTGAGGAATACGAGCACAACATGAAGGAAATCGTTGCTTACCTTAAGGAGAAGATGGATGCTACCGGCATCAAGAACCTCTGGGGCACTGCCAATGTGTTCAGCAACGGTCGTTATATGAATGGTGCAGCCACCAACCCCGACTTTGACGTTGTGGCCCGCGCTGCTGTTCAGATCAAGAACGCTATCGACGCTACTATCGCCCTTGGCGGTACAAACTATGTATTCTGGGGTGGTCGCGAAGGCTACATGAGCCTCCTCAACACTGACCAGAAGCGCGAAAAAGAGCACTTGGCTACAATGCTCCGTCTCGCTCGCGACTACGCTCGCTCAAAAGGTTTCACCGGCACATTCCTTATCGAACCTAAGCCCATGGAACCCTCTAAGCACCAGTATGACGTTGACAGCGAAACTGTAATCGGCTTCCTCAAGGAACATGGTCTTGACAAGGACTTCAAACTCAACATCGAGGTTAACCACGCTACTCTCGCAGGCCACACTTTCGAACACGAACTCGCAGTGGCTGTTGACAACGGCATGCTCGGCTCAATCGACGCTAACCGTGGTGACTACCAGAATGGCTGGGATACCGACCAGTTCCCCATCGACAACTTCGAACTCACCCAGGCCATGATGCAGATCATCCGCAATGGTGGTCTCGGTAACGGTGGTACTAACTTCGACGCCAAGACTCGTCGCAACTCTACCGACCTCGAGGATATCTTTATCGCTCACATCGCCGGTATGGACGCTATGGCCCGTGCACTCGAAAGCGCAGCAGCTCTTCTCGAAGAATCTCCCTACAAGGAAATGCTTCGTGCCCGCTACGCTTCATTCGACTCAGGCAAGGGTAAGGAATTCGAGGAAGGCAAGCTCACTCTCGAGGAAGTAGCTGCTTACGGCAAGGAAGTTAACGAACCCAAGCAGACTTCAGGCAAGCAGGAGCTCTATGAAGCTATCGTTGCAATGTATTGCTAATCAGATTATAGCCTTAATATAATTAATGTTCGTGCGGCTCTCCGTGACCGCACGAACATTTCCCAATTTTATCTGTCTCTCCTACCTTTTACGCGCTTGGAAGGTCAGCGCGGACCTCAATGACCTACCGCACATCCTCTCTTCATATCCCCAATCCTGACCACATTATCGCAGAAACAACATAAATAAAAATAATCCTAAAAACTATTACCACGATTATGAACTATCCACAGAACGGTAGCAAAATCTATCTTTTCTCCATAGTGCTCGTCGCAGTGCTCGGAGGTTTGCTGTTCGGTTATGACACGGCAGTAATTTCCGGTGCGGAGAAAGGTCTTCAGGCATTTTTCCTTGGTGCTAAGGACTTCGTTTACACTGACACAATTCATGGTATCACTTCATCAAGCGCACTGTTAGGTTGCATTATCGGTGCTGCTATCTCAGGCTTCTGCGCCTCATATTTCGGCCGCAAGAAATCGCTTGCCATCGCCGGTGTGTTCTTTTTCCTTTCGGCCCTCGGAAGTTATGCTCCCGAATTCCTTTTCTTCCAGCATGGTGTTCCTACGGCCAGCCTGCTTGTGGCGTTTAATTTCTATCGTATCATCGGTGGCATCGGTGTAGGTCTCGCATCTGCTATCTGCCCCATGTATATTGCCGAAGTCGCTCCTTCCAACATGCGAGGTACCCTCGTGTCATGGAACCAGTTTGCCATCATCTTCGGTCAGCTCGTGGTTTACTTCGTCAACTTCCTTATCCTCGGAGAGCACACACAGCCCATAATCGAGAAGATCGGCGAGACTCTCTATCAGGTAAATGCTCAGTCTGATCCCTGGACCATCCAGACCGGTTGGCGCTATATGTTCGGTTCTGAGGCTATAGTGGCCGGCATCTTTACCATCCTCGTGTGCCTCGTGCCCGAGTCACCCCGCTATCTTGCACTTATCGGCAAGGACGAGAAGGCACTCATGGTGCTCTCGCATATCAATGGCTACAAGAAAGCCCAGGAAATCCTCGACCAGATCAAGAATACTGTCGAGGTCAAGAGCGAAAAACTCTTCTCGTTCGGTGTCATGGTCATCTTTGTTGGTGTCATGCTCTCAGTGTTCCAGCAGGCTGTGGGTATCAACGCAGTGCTTTACTATGCTCCCCGAATCTTCGAATCAATGAATATGGGCAACCCGATGGTGCAGACCATCATCATGGGCATCGTCAACATTTCGTTCACCCTCGTGGCTGTGTTCTCTGTTGAGAAGCTCGGTCGTAAGCCGCTCCTCATCTGGGGCTCTATCGGCATGGCAGTCGGTGCTTTTGGTGTGGCCCTCTCGAATATCATCGAGGTCAATCCTCTCGTTCCCGTGATTTCAATCATGGTCTACTCGGCATCATTCATGTTCTCTTGGGGACCCATCTGCTGGGTGCTCATCGCGGAGATTTTCCCCAACACCATCCGTTCACAGGCAGTCGCTATCGCTGTGGCCTTCCAGTGGATTTTCAACTTCATTGTGTCTTCGACATTCGTGCCGATGTACAACATGACACTCGGTGACATGGGTGATAAGTTCGGCCACATGTTTGCTTATGCTCTCTACGGAGTCATCTGTATCGTGGCCGCATGGTTTGTTGCCGCTCTCGTGCCCGAAACCAAGGGTAAGACCCTTGAGGACATGACAAACCTCTGGCGCAACCGCAGCAAAAAGTAAAATATCTTATCCACCCAATTCTGACAGATGAGACAATACCTTATCACAGGCATCATGGCATTGGCGGCTTTGTCGTCAATGCCTGCGCATGCCGCTGAGAAAGTAACCATTACCCTTGAGCCTTCTGACTCAGCCCCTGTCATAGCCAAAGAGATTTACGGACAGTTCACCGAGCATCTCGGCAGCTGTATATACGGTGGTATATGGGTAGGTGAGGATTCCCCGATACCCAACACCAACGGTTACCGCAACGATGTGCTCCAAGCCATCCGTGACCTCAAGGTTCCTTTGATGCGTTGGCCCGGCGGATGTTTTGCCGACGAGTATCACTGGATGGATGGGGTCGGCCCCAAGGAAAACCGTCCCCGAATGGTTAACACCAACTGGGGTGGTACCGTGGAGGATAACTCTTTCGGCACACATGAGTTCATGAACCTTTGTGAGATGCTCGACGTGGAGCCCTATATCAGCGGCAATGTCGGCAGCGGCACTGTGGAGGAGCTCGCCAAATGGGTGGAATACATGACGGCCGAGGATGGCCCGCAGGCTAAACTCCGCAAAGAGAATGGCCGCGAGAAACCCTGGAAACTGAAATATCTCGGTATCGGCAATGAGACCTGGGGCTGCGGCGGAAATATGACTCCTGAGTACTACTCCAACATATTCCGTCAGTACAGCACATATTGCCGCAATTTTAACGGCAACCAGCTTTATAAGATTGGTTCAGGCGCTGATGCCTATAATTATGAGTGGACCGATGTGTGCATGAAGAATGCCGGTAAAATGATGGACGGCATTTCGCTCCACTATTACTGTGTGGACGATTGGGACCATAAGGGCTCGTCACGCGAATTTGACACTGACGACCACTACTGGCTCATGGGCAAAGCCTATGACATCGACACTCTTATCAGCCGTCATTCACAGATCATGGACCGCTATGATCCACAAAAGCGTGTAGGGCTTCTCGTGGACGAATGGGGTACATGGTGGGATGTTGAGCCCGGTACAAATCCCGGTCATCTCTATCAGCAGAACACTATGCGCGACGCCCTTGTGGCGGCCATCTCGCTCAATGTGTTCAACTCGCATGCCGACCGTGTCCGCATGGCCAATATAGCCCAGTTTGCCAATGTGCTCCAGGCCATGCTTCTCACCAAGGATGACAAGATGGTGCTGACTCCTACCTACTATGTATTTAAGTCCTATATCCCTCATCAGGATGCAAAATTGATACCCCTCAAGGTTGACTCTGAGATAATTACCGTGCGCAAGGGCCGTCAGGTGCCTGTGGTCACAGCTACTGCCTCCGAGAAGGATGGAGTGACGACTATCTCTATGGTCAACATCTCGCTTGACAAGGCCGTTGACGTCGACATTGACCTCGCGGGCATAAAGGCCTCGAAAGTCAGCGGTGAGATCATCACTTCTAAGGATATTCATGACTACAATGACTTCGGGCAGGAGGAGAAAGTGACACTGCGTCCGTTTGATGGAGCCAAGGTCAAGAACGGCCGGCTCACACTTTCGCTTCCGGCTAAATCGGTAGTCACACTTTCTCTGACAAAATAACAGGATGATTATTACATAAACAAAATACTTAAAAACAACCAAAAACAATAACAAAAAATGGCAAAATTCGATAAAATCGCAGTGCTCGCAAAGATGGGTGAGACTGGCGTGGTTCCGGTGTTCTATCACAAGGATGCCGAAGTGGCAAAGCAGGTGGTAAAAGCTTGCTATGACGGCGGTATCCGTGCATTTGAATTCACTAACCGTGGTGATTTCGCTCACGAAGTGTTTGCTGAAGTGGTTAAGTTCGCTGCCAAGGAATGTCCTGAAATGGCTATGGGTGTAGGTTCAATCGTTGATCCCGCCACTGCAGCTCTTTATATCCAGCTCGGCGCATGCTTCGTTGTAGGCCCGCTCTTCAACCCCGAGGTTTCACGTGTCTGCAACCGTCGTCTCGTTCCCTATACTCCCGGCTGCGGCACAGTAAGCGAAGTCGGTGCAGCTCAGGAAACAGGTTGTGACCTCTGCAAGTGCTTCCCCGGCGATGTTCTCGGCACCAAGTTCGTCAAAGGTCTTCTCGCTCCCATGCCCTGGACTAAACTTATGGTTACCGGCGGCGTAGAGCCTACCAAGGAGAACATCGAAGGCTGGATCAAGGCCGGAGTCTTCTGTGTAGGTATGGGTTCAAAGCTTTTCCCCAAGGATCGCGTGGCTGCACAGGATTGGCAATATGTCACCGACAAGTGCCGCGAAGCTCTCTCATACGTTGCTGATGCACGTAAATAATACAGATAATAAATAGCACATATTGAGTTTTAAGCCTCCGGTTACATTGGACGCCGGTGGCTTAAAACTCAATTCGCATATACCCACAGTAAAAACACGATGGAAAAAACATGGCGTTGGTTTGGCCCCAACGATAAAATCACCCTCGATATGCTCCGTCAGATAGGAGTGGAAGGGATTGTCACCGCTCTCCACCATATCCCCAACGGTGAGGTGTGGAGACTGGAGGAAATCATGAAGATGAAGCAGTTCATAGAAGCCTCGGGCCTTCGCTGGAGTGTGGTTGAGAGTCTCCCCGTGTCGGAGTCAATCAAGTATGGCGGTGAGGACCGCGACGCGCTCATCGAGAACTACAAAGAGTCGCTCCGTAATCTCGGTAAGGCCGGCGTAACCACTATCTGCTACAATTTCATGCCCGTGCTTGACTGGGCACGCACAGATCTCGATTATCCGAATGACAATGGGACCACAAATCTCTATTTCAACCTCGGTGAATTCGCGTATTTCGACATCCATATCCTGAAACGTGAAGGCGCGGAGAAGGACTATGACGAGGCTACCCTTAAGCGAGTGTCTCGCTTGCGCGAGACAATGACGGCCGAAGGTGAGAAGCGGCTTGTCGACAACATCATCGTCAAGACCCAGGGTTTTGTCAATGGCAACATCTCGGAGGCCGACCTTGATCCGGTGCAGAAATTCCGCGATCTCCTCGCCCTGTATAAGGGGATTGATGCCGACCAGCTGCGTGAGAATATGGCCTACTTCCTCAATGCCATCATGCCCGTGTGCCGTGAGTATGACATAAAAATGTGTGTACATCCCGATGATCCTCCGCGTCCGATTCTCGGTTTGCCCCGAATAGTGACATGTGATGCCGATATCGCTGCGTTCCTCGACGCCGTGCCTGACCCGCACAACGGATTGACATTCTGCGCCGGTTCTCTTAGCGCAGGTGCTCACAATGATGTGCCGGCCCTTGCCCGCAAGTATGCCGACCGCACATGGTTCGTGCATCTCCGCAGCACGGATGTGCTTCCAAACGGTGACTTCCGCGAGGCCTCACATCTGGGTGGACGTGCCGATATAATAGAGCTCGTGCGAATATTCCAGAAAGCCAATCCCGCGCTGCCTATGCGTGTCGACCATGCCGAGTTGATGCTCGGTGACGAGAAGATGGGGTATAATGCCGGCTACTCGTTCCATGGTCGAATGAAGGCCCTCGGACAGGTGGAAGGTGTGATGGCCACCGTTGACCGTGAGCTCAGTGAATCAAAGAAGTAACCCCCCGACATATCTAACATAATTATATGAACGAATTATTTTCAGTCAAGGATCAGGTTGTGGTCATCACCGGCGGCACAGGTGTGCTCGGCCGTTGTATTGGTGAATATCTTGCCTCACAGGGCGCGAAAGTGGTGCTTATGGGTCGTCGCAAGGAGGAAGGTGATGCCATAGTTGATGAAATCAAGCGTAACGGAGGCGAGGCCACATTCCTTGTCACCGATGTTATGAACCAGGAGGTGGTACAACGCAATTGCGATGAGATTCTGGCCAAATATGGTCGGGTGGATGCATTGCTTAATGCTGCGGGCGGTAACATGCCCGGGGCCACAATAGCACCTACAGGCACTTTCTTCGATGTGAAGATTGATGCTTTCCAGACAGTGCTCGATCTGAATCTCACAGGCACAGTCATCCCGACTCAGATATTCCTCAAGCCGATGGTTGAGGCCGGTAAAGGTGCTATTGTCAACTTCTCGTCGATGGCTGCCTTCCGCCCCATGACCCGCGTGCTCGGATATGCTGCCGCTAAGGCCGGTATCTCTAACTTCACAGCGTTCCTCGCCAATGAGGTCGCCACAAAATTCACATCGGCCATCCGTGTCAATGCGATTGCCCCCGGATTCTTCCTCACCAATCAGAACCGTGCGTTGCTCACCAACCCTGACGGTTCGCTGACCGAACGTGGCGCTGACGTGATACGTCAGACACCCTTCAAGCGTTTTGGAAAGCCTGAGGAGCTATGCGGCACCATCCAGTATCTCATCTCTGATGCTGCCTCTTTTGTCACCGGCACAGTAGCTGTGGTCGACGGCGGTTTCAACGCATTTGCAATGTAGGCAACACCTTTCCACCTAATATTAGTTATCTAATAAGCGAGGCCTGTGGGAACCCCACAGGCCTCGTTAGCTTTTTTATCTGTCTAAGAGATTTAATTGTCTCTGTCTATTACGTAATTGAGTATTGCCATGAGGGTGTCAACCTCCGGTTTGTCTCCGAACGAGCGCAATATGTCGGCAGCTTCGTTGCGGAGCCGGTCCATGGTCCTTTCGGCATATTCGATTCCACCCTTGGCCTTGGCATACTCGATAAGGTCGGCTATCTCCTTATCGGTAAGGACCTCTTTGCGCGAGAGCTCGAGCATCTCGTTGTCTCCGCCAGTAGCGAGCGCATAGAGCAACGGAAGGGTTATTTTACCTTCGCGGAGGTCATTCCCGGTAGGTTTGCCTATCTTCTCGTCGCTGAAATAGTCGAAAATATCATCCTTTATCTGGAAACAGAGCCCGAAGAGCTCGGCGAACCGTCGTATTCTGGTGAGGCGGTCATCTTCGACATTAGCGCAGTAGGCACCCATGGAGACACACGACACGAAGAGTGAAGCGGTCTTGTGGGATATGATTTTGAAATAAGCCTCCTCGTCAAGCTGATGGTAGCGGGCATTATATATCTGGTCCATTTCGCCGAGTGACAGGAGTTTGCCCAACGAGGCTATCGTGTCAATCACGCGCATGTCACGCGTGCCTATGGCAAGCTGCAGCGAACTCGACACGAAGAAGTCGCCCACCAGTACGGCAATGTGGTTGTCCCAGATGGCGTTGATGGTGTCATGTCCGTGGCGTGTCGACGATTCGTCCACCACATCATCATGAATGAGTGAGGCGTTATGCAGCATTTCCACCGAGGCAGCGGCTGTTATGGCATTCCGGTTGAGACCATCGAACAGTTTGGCAGTCAGTATCACAAGCATCGGGCGCAACTGTTTGCCTTTGTGCTGCAAATAATTGGAAATCACCTGATTCATCAGCTGATTTGACGAATCAAGTGACCGTTCTATAAGCGCGTTAAGCTCAGCGAGCTCGTTGCGCAGCGAATGTCTGATGTCTTCGATGGCAGTCATAACGTTGTGCAAAATTACAAAATTCTTCCTAACTATCACACTGGAAGTGTGGCAAAATGGCTAAAATTATAAATTTAAGTAAAATTTGACTAAGAATGGGGCTTTTTTCGGTTATATTCGCTACCTTTGAACTCAGCACCCCTCATGGGGATTTTTCAAACGTACAAATCACAATATACATCTATGGAGAAACGTCTATTTCTTCTTGACGCTTACGCTCTGATTTATCGCGCATACTATGCGCTTATACATAGTCCAAGAGTCACCAGCAAGGGGCTCAACACATCGGCTATCTTCGGATTCTGCAACACGCTCGACGAGCTTCTGCGCAAGGAGGACCCGACTCACATCGCTGTATGTTTCGATCCTCCCGGAGGTAACACATTCCGTCATGAGGCTTTCCCTGACTACAAAGCACAACGTGACAAGCAACCGGAGGATATTACAGCCTCGATCCCCTATATAAAGTCTATTTTGGAGGCCTACCGTATACCCACCGTCGAGGTCGAAGGCTATGAGGCCGACGATGTGATAGGCACCTTGGCCGGCATGGCGCAGGCCCAGGGCTTCGACACCTACATGATGACCCCCGACAAGGACTATGGCCAGCTTGTGACTGACCATATCTTCATGTATCGTCCCGCCTTGCGGGGTGAAGGTTTCGAGGTGCGTGACCCAGCCAAAGTCTGTGAGAAATACGGCATATCGTCACCTCGCCAGGTTATTGATCTGCTCGCCCTCGAAGGAGATGCGTCCGACAATATTCCGGGATGCCCCGGGGTAGGAGAGAAGACTGCCAGGAAACTTATAGAGGAATGGGGGTCGGTGGAAAATCTGCTTGACAACACCGACAAGCTCAAAGGTGCCCTGCAGAAGCGTGTGATTGACAATGCCGACCAGATACGGATGTCAAAAAGTCTGGCCACCATTAAGACTGATGTCCCCCTTGACGTGGAGATTGACCAACTCAGCCGGAAGCCTCTCGATGTGGAGAAGCTGGCTGACATATATCGCGAACTTGAGTTCCGCACCTTCCTTGCCAGGCTCAAATCAAAGCTTCCCGCCGCCTCGGTCAAGGCCGAGGAACCGGTTTCTGCTCCATCTGAGAAGTCTGACAGTGGGATGGGATCACTCTTTGATTTTGCCGAGGAGTCCGCAAAGCCATCATTGCAGCCGGTCTGTGAGACAAGGCACTATGTCACCCTTTCGTCAATTGCTGAGATAGCTCCGGTAATAGCCGAGGCTGCCGGCCATGAGAGTGTGGGGATTGCACTATATGCGGTGGGGGAGGAGGCTATGACGGCGCGTTGGGACGGAGTTGCTTTGGGTTGGGAGGCCTGCAAGGGCTACTATATCCCGATACCGTCCGAGACCTCCGCTCGCGAGGAAGTTAAATCGCTTCTGGCTCCGCTCTTCAACACAACCTCGACTCAGCTTGTGAGCCACGACGTGAAACGTGCTTATCTTCTGCTGCGAAAGGAGGGTATTACATTCACAACGCCCTATTTCGACACCTCAGTGGCCCATTATCTCATAGATCCGGAGATGAAACACGACCTTGTTCAGGTGGCGGCTCGCTACCTGAATCTGGAGCTTACCGGCATACCTGTCGGTGCTCGTACTGGTCATCCCAAGTCATCGCTGACTGAGGCCGAAGCTATGGCGCGTTATTGCGAGGAGGCCGATGTGGCCATGCGCTTGCGCGAACCGCTGGCGGCAGAGATTGCCGAGCGCGAGATGACTCCGCTGCTCACCGATGTCGAGTTCCCCCTAATCAAGGTGCTTGCCGAGATGGAGTACACAGGTGTGCGTATCGACCCCACGGTGCTCATCGACCTTTCTGACAAGCTGAAACAGAGGCTCAGAACCATGGAGGAAGAGGCTTACGAAATGGCCGGAGGCCCCTTCAACATCAGCTCTCCCTCACAGGTCGGCATAGTCCTTTTTGACCGTCTGCAGATTGACCCCAAGGCCAAGCGCACTGCGCGTGGGTCCTATTCCACCACCGAGCAGGTGCTTGAGAAATATGCTTCTAAGGTGCCTCTGGTAAGCCTTATCCTGAAGATACGACGCTTGAAAAAGCTGATTACCACCTATCTTGACGCCCTACCGGCATTGGTAAATCCGGTCACAGGCAAGATTCACACATCCTATAATCAGACCGTTACAGCCACTGGCCGCATATCCTCCACCAACCCGAATCTGCAGAATATCCCTATCCGCACCGATGATGGCCGCGAGATACGACGTGCGTTCATAGCCGATCCCGGCGACTTGATCATGAGCGCCGACTACTCGCAGATAGAGCTTCGTCTCATTGCCGATTTGAGCGCGGACCGCGACATGATCGAAGGATTCCTTTCAGGCGATGACATACACCGCATCACTGCATCAAAAATCTATCAGATTCCCCTTTCGGAGGTCACCGATGACCAACGCCGTCATGCCAAAACCGCGAATTTCGGCATCATCTATGGCATCTCAGCTTTCGGACTGGCAGAGCGGCTCGGCATAGCGCGTGCCGACGCCAAGAAGCTCATCGACGGATATTTTGCCACTTATCCACACATCCGCGACTATCTGACACATGCGGTCGACGTGGCCCGCGAGCAGGGTTATGTCACAACACGCATGGGTCGTCGTCGCTATCTTCCTGACATCACGTCGCGTAATGCGGTGGTGAGAAGCTATGCCGAACGAAACGCCGTCAACGCTCCGATACAGGGTTCGGCGGCAGATATCATAAAGGTGGCTATGGTCAGAATTTTTGATGAGATGGAAAAGCGCGGTCTGCGCTCACGCATGATAATGCAGGTGCACGACGAACTTATATTTAATGTGAAGCCAGATGAGCTTGATGAGTTGCGGTCTCTCGTCATCGAGGGGATGGAAGGTGCCTACAAGGGAGCTGTGCCTCTCGAGGTCGCTGCCGGAGTGGCTCCCAACTGGCTCGAGGCCCATTAATCACCCCTCAGTGTGGTATTAGTGTGTCTTAATCCGCCTGTCAGATGGTGGAGATTAGGTTTTTTATGCGTAATTTTGTAGCATATTATTACTATTTAAAAGCTATATGACAATGACACCTGAAGAGAAGCTTAAGATAGAGGAGAAGATTGTGACCATGCTTAAGACGGTATATGATCCTGAAATCCCTGTCGACATATATAATCTCGGCCTCATCTATGCCATTGACCTGGATGATGACGGCAATCTGAAAATCGACATGACGCTGACAGCTCCTAACTGTCCGGCTGCCGATTTCCTGGTGGATGACGCCCGCATCAAACTTGAGAGCATCGAAGGCATCAAAAGTGTGGATATCCGCATAGTCTTTGAACCTGAATGGACCAAGGACATGATGACCGAGGAGGCTAAACTTGACCTCGGATTTCTCTAACCCTACTCGGTGACCCAATGAGGGACAAGACCTACTTCATCAGTGATCTGCATCTCGGGGCAAGCTACATAGCCGACCCCCGGGAGCATGAGGCGCGCGTGGTGGCATTCCTCCGTTCGATAGCCCCCGATGCGGAGCGCCTGTTCCTTCTTGGCGACATCCTGGATTTCTGGTGGGAGTACCGGACTGTTGTCCCCCGGGGATTCACCCGCTTTTTCGGCGCTCTTGCCGAGCTGGCCGATGCCGGAGTGGAGATAACATGGTTCAAAGGCAACCATGATATATGGCTCTTTGACTATCTTCCCAATGAGATAGGTCTCAAGGTTCATGACGGCGCCATGATAACTGAACTCGACGGTGCCCGCTTCTTTATGGAGCATGGTGATGGGGTAGGGCGCTTACCATGGACTTTCCGCAAGTTGCGCGGTTTGTTCCGGTGCAGACTGGCCCAGCGGCTCTTCGCCTCGATACACCCTCGGTGGACCATCGGCTTCGCCCACGGTTGGTCGTCACACAGCCGCAAGAGCGGTGGCTATGTCCCCCTCGAAAATGCCGGTGATTCACTTGTGGAGTTTGCTTCCGGTTATAATGCCACCCACTCGCCGCGTGTCGATTACTTTGTTTTCGGACATCAACATGTGCTGTTGCAGCGCCCCCTTCCGGAGGGTGGAGAAGTGGTGATTTTGGGTGATTGGATCTCAAAATTCACCTATGCAGTATGGGATAAAAAGTGTCTGAAAACTCATGTTTTTGACGCAAAAAATTGAGACTAAATTTATATTTAACGTATTTTAAGTATAATGTACAAATTGAAACAATTTCGTAATTAATTGTAAATTAGATGTTTAATGGGCGTGTTTGCAAAAAATGCAAAGTTTGAGCTATCAAACTATGTTGGATAACATATAAATTTATTTGTTCACCCACGATTCTTGCCCTACCTTTGCATCACGAACCTAAAACAATCTTTTTTACCTTAGAAATTGTACCTATTGGAAACTCATAAAAAGGAGCCGCGTGAAGCTGCTCCTTTTTATACTTTATATAGGTCGGTAGTAAAAAATTATGTATATTTGCCATGTGAAAAATGTATGCCTAAACCCTTGCTCTTTCCATGGAACAACTCATATCCGATGCCCCTTCTGATCCACGCACATTCAGGCGTGTGCTCTATTCGATAGTGGTTGGTGAGGAGGACGGAACCAACTCCGCTCTTCACCGGGCCTACACCATAGCAATGACCATGGTGATAATACTAAGTCTTGTGCCGTTGGCCTTCCGCGACACTAATCCGATGCTTTCTCTTCTGGAATACGGATGCGTGCTGGTGTTCATATTTGATTTTGCAGTGAGATGGGCCACGGCCGACATCAAGTATGGTTGCGGACTGCGGAGCATCCTGTTTTATCCGCTGCGTCCCATGGCCATAATCGACCTTCTGTCCATCCTGCCGATATTCACTTCGCTCAACAACACCTTCAATCTCTGCCGTGCCACACGTCTGATAAAGACAGCACGGTTGCTGAAGATAGCACGCGTGGCCCCCGAATTCGAATTGTTCTTTGTGGTGCTTGCCGAGAAACGCGTCATGCTACTGACGGTGCTCGCCCTTGCCTGTGTCTATATACTGTTCACAGCCTTGCTGATGTTCAATATCGACGAGCATTTTGCCAACTTCTTTGATGCTGTCTACTGGGCCACAACCACGCTTACCACCGTGGGGTATGGCGACGTGCTTCCCCACAACAACTGGGGACGTGTGCTCAGCATGATATCGTCGGTTGTGGGTGTGGCGGTGATCGCGCTCCCTTCCGGTATTATCACGGCCGGTTATCTAAAAGCCCTCGAGGATATACACAAAGAGAAGGGTGAACGTCATGATAATGTAGGTAAATAGAGTTTGGCAGATTCGATTTTTATATGTAAATTTGCGATTATTAAGCACTTTAACATTAATATCAACTTACATTCATCACTCTTTCGTATACCATGTCCACAAGATTCATCACCACTTTTGCGCTTCTTGCCTGCGCTGCCGGCTTAATGCACGGAGCAGAGTCGCTGACGTCGCCCGACGGAAAGATAAACCTGACCTTCGAGTTGCGTGACGGCCGTCCGACATATTTTGTCGATTTCAACGGCAAGCAGATTATTGCCCCCTCTGGGCTCGGATTCGATTTATACAGCGAGACAGGCCGTAACAGTTTCGAGCATCAGGGTAAGAAGGCCGCCGCGAACGCCTTGTCCCTCAAGGACGGATTTGAAATAACAGGTACCACCAGGGAATCGGTCGATGAGACCTGGCAACCGGTGTGGGGTGAGGAATCCGAGATTCGTAACAACTATAACGAGATGGCGGTGACGCTTCGTCAGCCTGAATTCGACCGTAGCATGGTGGTGCGCTTCCGTGCCTATGACGACGGTATCGGATTTCGTTATGAATTTCCGGGGCAGCCCAACCTCAACTATTTCGTGATAGCCGAGGAGGCCACTGAGTTTGCCATGACCGGCGACCATACGGCTTATTGGATTCCCGGCGATTATGACACGCAGGAATATAATTACACCAAATCGCGTCTGAGTGAAATCCGCGGTCTTTTTCCCTCGAAAGTCAACCCCGACAATGCCTCCACCACACCCTTCTCACCTACAGGTGTGCAGACGGCTCTTCAACTCAAAACCGACGATGGCATCTATCTGAATATCCACGAGGCCGCCACGGTCGATTATCCGACCATGCATCTCAACCTCAATGACACAACCATGACTTTCACCTCATGGCTCACACCCGACAATCAGGGGCGCAAAGGATATATGCAGACTCCGGCCAAATCCCCCTGGCGTTCGGTGATAATCACCGATGATGCCCGCGACATCCTTGCATCGCGTCTGGTCTACAATCTCAATGACCCGACTGACTACGAGGACACATCCTGGATCAAGCCAGTGAAGTATATCGGGGTATGGTGGGAAATGATTTCCGGAGCCGGCACATGGAACTATACCGACGACGTGTACTCAGTCAAGCTCGGCGAGACCGATTACACCGCCACCAAGCCAAACGGCCGTCACAGCGCCAACACCGCGAAAGTGAAACGTTACATCGACTTTGCCGCCGAACACGGATTTGACCAGGTGCTCGTCGAGGGATGGAACCAAGGCTGGGAGGACTGGTTCGGCCAGTCCAAGGACTATGTGTTTGACTTCGTGACTCCCTACCCGGATTTCGACCTCAAGTATCTTAATGACTATGCCCACTCAAAGGGTGTCAGGCTGATGATGCACCATGAGACATCAAGCTCCGTGCGCAACTATGAGCGCCACATGGAGAACGCCTATAAGTTCATGAATGAGAATGGCTACAATGCCGTAAAGAGCGGCTATGTCGGCAACATCATCCCACGTGGCGAATACCATTACTCCCAGTGGCTCAACAACCACTACTTATATGCCGTGAAGGAAGCAGCTAAGCATAAGATTATGGTCAATGCCCATGAGGCATCGCGTCCCACCGGCCTGGCTCGCACCTATCCCAACCTGATCGGCAACGAGAGTGCCCGTGGCACGGAATATCAAGCCATGGGTGGTAACGAAAAATATCACACATCAATCCTTCCGTTCACTCGTCTGCAGGGTGGACCGATGGACTATACACCCGGTATTTTTGAATTTGATCTCTCCACTTTCACCCCGGGAAACAAATCGAAGATCGCTTCCACAATACCCGGTCAGCTTGCTCTTTATGTAACCATGTACTCTCCCCTCCAGATGGCCGCTGACCTTCCTGAGCATTATGAGAAGCACATGGATGCCTTCCAGTTTATCAAGGATGTACCTGTGGAATGGGAACGCTCCGTGTATCTTGAGGCCGAGCCGATGGAATATGTGACCATAGCCCGCAAGGATAAGAATTCCGATGAGTGGTATGTAGGGTCTACTGCCGGAACCGCTGACCGCAAGAGCACCATCTCGCTCTCGTTCCTTGAACCCGGACGCAAGTATGAGGCAACCATCTATTCCGAAGCACCCGATGCAAACACCGTGGACGGTCAGACCCGCTATGTCATCACTCGCAAGAATGTGACATCAAAGAGTCGTCTTACACTTAATGCCATCGCAGGTGGCGGATATGCAATATCAATCAAACCGTTGAAATAACTCCTTATTCACTCCTCTCTCCTCATTAAATCTCCCCAAGGGGGAATCCAGACACAGCCAATTAAGTTAATAATCTTATGAATAAAAACTTACTCAGCGTACTTCTCGCTACATTAGTTCTGGGCAGCACGTCAGCGGAGACACTTTCTCCATCAGAGGCACTTCGTCGTGCCGCCGGTGATACAAATCTGCCGGCAAAAGTCCGTTCATTCAGGGCTTCATCAAAAATTGTTCCGGCTCTAACACTTTCCGAGGACGAGACCCCCATGGTATACGTATTCTCAGGAGAGGGCGAGGGCTACCTCGTGGTGTCTGCCGATGATGTGGCGGCTCCAGTGCTGGGGTATAGCGATTCCGGTGTCCTTGACACCGAAAATCTCCCTGACAATCTTGCCTGGTGGCTCGGCCAGTACAGTTCGGAGATTGCGGCCGCCAGTTCAGCCGGCGCCTCGGTATATTCATCCTCTTCGCGGGCAACCGAACGCGGTGCCATAGAGCCGATGCTCACGTCTAAATGGAATCAGGATGCTCCCTACAATCTTCTGGCTCCCCTCATGTCTGGCACCCGCTGTGTGACCGGATGTGTCGCCACTGCAATGGCTCAGGTGATGAATTATCATAAGTGGCCTGCTAAAGGACAAGGTTCGAATTCCTACAGCTGGGGTGGCAGCACCCTTGAGATGGATTTCTCGAAGACCGTGTTCGATTGGCCCAACATACTTGACTCTTATACTCCAACAGCGTCCAATGTGCAGATATATGCCGTGGCAACACTTATGTCGGCTTGCGGTATATCAGTCGACATGGATTATGACACGTCGGCATCCGGTGCGCAGAGCTACGATGTGGGTGCCGCGTTGCTGTCATATTTCAATTATGACCAGGGACTTCGATATGCCTATCGCCAATACTACACTCTCGCCGAGTGGGAGAACGCTATTTATGACGATCTCGTGGCCACCGGTCCTGTCTATTATGCCGGCCACAGCAGTGAAGGAGGTCATGCGTTCGTGTGTGATGGCTACAGCTCCGACGGTTATTTCCATTTCAACTGGGGTTGGGGTGGCCTGTCGGACGGATATTTCCGCCTTAACGCTCTTGATCCCGGTGCACAGGGTATCGGCGGAAGCTCATCGGGTTATAACTCAAATCAGATGGTCATTCTTGGCGTGAAGCGTCCCGACGCCCAGTCGGTGGCATCTGCACCTACCATCTGTTCGCTTTATCCTCTCGCGGCCACCGTCAGCGGCACTGTTGTCACTTTCCCCGGATGGCTGCTCAACCTCTCGCCGCGCAATCTAAGCGGTGCTATTGTAGCGCGTTTCTCTGACTCAACTTCTGGCTCTGCTACAGATTTCACCCTCGCAACGTTTACAAATCTCGGTATCTACCGCGGTTACTCTGGCTCAAAGGCTGATATCGCCAACCTCCCCGACGGTTCCTATCGCCTGACTCTCATCACTTCCACTGCCTCGGGTGAATATGATGTCCTGACTCCTGTGGACGGTTCGTCATATCTCCTTGTCACAAAGCAGGGCTCAACTGTGACAGTCACTTCGCCGGAAGCAAGCCTTTACAGGATTGACAAGGTGGATGTCAAGTCAGAATTCTACATCGGACACAACTTCTCGGTTTCGGCCGAAGCTCTCTATTCGGGCAACGAGCCGACATCATTGACGCTTACCCCATGTCTCTATGCCGAGGCCGGATCTCTGTCACCGGTGGCTACAGCGACACAGTTCACTGTTGAACTTCAGCCCGGTGAGCCTTATAGTTTCGACTGTATCGACAAGTGGGAGCCGGTAAGTAAAAACTCTCTTTCAGCCGGCGATTACTATTTCAGTTTTGCCCGCCAGATCGGCAGTTACGCCTGGGAGCCGGTATCTACCCCTGTCAAGGTTACTCTCCAGAGCAATCCTGGCACCCCCTCGATTTCATGTGTGAAATGGAATGTGGTCAGCACTTCCGATGCGGCCGACATCGTCTCGGAAATCACCATACGTTGTACCGCCGGATATTACTCTGACCCGATTTCCATATATATCTATCCGACGACAGGTAATGATGAGATTCCTGCGCAGTCAACCGAGCCATTATTTATCGGCAAGGGTGAGGAGAAGACCTATACTGTGCATAGTAATCTTAGCGACTATCTTGTATCGGGCATCCGTTATGAGGCCTATCTGTGGGACAATGCCGGTGACAACTGGTTGACATTCAACCCTGTCTACTTTACCCTTACGCAATCAGGCATAGAAGATATCACTGTTGCCGGGGCGTCGTCGGTAAGCATATCTCCCAATCCGGCATCAGAGATAGCTGTGGTCAGTGCTCCCGAGGCTATCACAGGCATCGACATTGTGTCGCTGTCGGGTGCCACGGTGACTCCGGCTGTAGATATCGACGGAGAGTCGGCCACCATTCATGTTTCGGCGCTTCCTTCAGGTATCTATGTGGCACGTGTCGTTACCTTGTCGGGTGTCTATAGTGCTAAGCTGATACGCAAATAAACTCAGTGTGTCATCCTGGTTCCATTGTAAACAATATAATCTAAATATGAAAAAAGTAATCTTAAGTCTCCTTGCCGTTGCCGTGGCTATGGGAAATGCTTCGGCAAGGACTCTGTCGCCTGCCGAAGCTCTCAGCCGTGCGGCATCGCATGCGTCTGTCCCTGCCAAGGTTAAAGGGTTGAGGGGTGCCTCCAAAGCACCGGTGCTTACCCTCTCCGAAGGCGAGACACCGATGGTCTATGTGTTTGAAAATTCCGATTCCGGCTATCTGATCCTTTCCGCCGACGATATCGCGGCCCCTGTGTTGGGCTACAGTGATTCGGGTGAATTGGATGTCGACAATCTTCCCGACAATCTCGCATGGTGGCTCGGGCAATATCGCGCTGAGATAGCAGCCGCCGTCGCTGCCGGTGAGACTGCTGCTTATGCCCCGGTTTCGCGTGCAAATCGTCAGGCCATCGCCCCTTTGGTTACTACAAAATGGAATCAGGATGCGCCCTATAATCTCAAATGTCCCACCTCGGGCAATGCCTACTGCATGACCGGGTGTGTGGCTACGGCCATGGCCCAGGTCATGAAGTATCACAATTGGCCTGTAAAAGGAACTGGAAGCTACTCCTACAAGTGGGGGACCCAGACACTGTCAATGAACTTTGCCGCCACCACATTTGACTGGGCTAATATGCTCGACACATATTCATCCACAGCCACCACGGCACAGACCACAGCCGTGGCCACGCTGATGTCGGCATGCGGAATTTCGGTCAACATGTCATACGGCACATCGGCCAGCGGAGCGTCGAGTATGCGTGTCGGTCCAGCGCTGATCGACTATTTCGGTTATGACAAGGGTGCCCGCAATGAGTTCCGTGCCTGCTATGGCCTCACCCAGTGGGAGGAGATGATTTATAATGATCTCAAAGCCAACGGCCCCATATATTACGATGGAGCCAATGACGAGGTAGGTCATGCCTTCGTGTGTGACGGATACAGTACTGACGGATACTTTCATTTCAACTGGGGTTGGGGTGGTGTATCTGACGGATACTTTCTTTTGAATGCTCTCAACCCTGACTCCCAGGGCATCGGAGGCAGCACCTCGGGCTATAATTCCGGCCAGATGGCCATTCTCGGAGTCAAGAAGGCCGGTAGCTCTTCGGCCTATGCTGCTCCGCAGGTCTTCAACGCGGATGTCCTCACTCCTACTGCCCAGGGTAGCCAATTGATTCTTAAGGGTGTGTTCGAGAATGTGTCGATGCGCTCGCTTTCGGGGGCTTTAGGAGCACGGTTTGTCAACACGTCAACCGGTGCCAGCACCATAGTGACAGCCAATCCGTTCTCAACACCTCTCAAACCTGCCTACTATTATTCCAGCTATCAGCTCAGCACCTCTAAAATCAGCGCCGGAACTTATAATGTATATCCGGTCTATGTGGAGGATGGAACTGCCTACGATATTCTGTCGATGACATCTACAGCCAATTATGTGGTTGTCACCAAGACCGGTTCGACCATCAAGGTGGAGGTTGCAGATGCCGGTACTGTCAGCATCAAGAATTTTGACTTCAAGACTCCGTTCTATATCGGAAAACCATTCCTGCTCTCGGCATCGGCCACATTTTCCGAGCCACGCGAGGTGCAGGTTGCCGTGCGTCCCCTGTTGTTGAAGAATACCACCGGAGCCATAAGCTCGGTGGTGGCCTATGGCAACGAACTCAATTTTGATATCCCCTCGGATGCTGCTGCTACAATCGATTATATGGGTGAGTGGATAAAGGTGCTTTCAACAAATGGCCGTATCACGGCTGGTACTTACTACTTCGCTTTCGCTACCGATGTGGTCACAGACAGCAACGGTAGCCTGACATCATTTAAGGTGGTTTCGACTCTTGAAGGGATAAAGGTCCAGAACGCTCCCACCAAAAATACCCTTTCGATGCTTGCATTCAGTATAATAGGTAATGCCGATGCGGTTGATCCGGCCGACGTGGTGTTTAACATCTGGGTAAAATGCACCTCTGGTTACTGTGCCGAACCTCTGCGTCTTTATATTTTCCCCGACCGTTCGGGGAATGTATCATCAGAGGCTTCATTCGAGACCGAGCGCCTCTTCATCGCTTCGGGTGAAAACAATCGTATCACCTTGCATTGCGACTTCTCCAAGGGAACTCCGGGTGGAAAATATTTTGCTGCTATAATAAATCCCCTTGACAATAATTCATGGTTCGCTGACCCGCAGGGCAAAACTCTTACCTGTAACTTCACTCTAAAGCAGTCAGGTATTGAGGACATTCTGTCGACTCCGGCTTCGGGTGTGAGTGTTAGTCCGAATCCGGCTACAAATGTGGCTACCGTCACTGCCCCTGACATGATTCAGAGCATTGATCTTGTGTCGCTCTCGGGACTCAATGTCACCCCAGCGGTGGATATTGACGGCAATATGGCCTACATTGAGGTGGCCAACCTCCCGGCCGGTATCTATGTGGCCCGCATCGTGACCATCTCAGGAGTGCATACTGCTAAAATAGTTAAGAAATGAAACTGAGATATATCCCAATGCTTATTGCCGGCACTGCAGCCATAAGCCTGGCTACGTCATGTGCGGCCAAGCGGCAGGCAGCCCCTGCTCCTGATGCGACCACCGGGGCAACCGTGGCAGCCGCTGAGGAGCCGACGGAACTGACAGGTGCTTTCCGGGGTCCGGTACGCGATTCAAAGCCGGTGGCTGCAAGAGCCATGACCCAGATCTACAGGACCAACGGCGACTATGACAAGCTGGTGCCTATCACTCTTAACGCCGAGCGCAATGCAGTCGTTTCGTATCCTGCTCCGTCCGATCTTACCGAGTTCTCCACCCCGGTGAAACTCGATGACGGATTCCTTATGGACCGCCGCGGAGTGGGGCTTAACACCGCCTTCACCCGATATACCTATGCCGAGTACCGTGCGTTGAAATCGGCTCCCACGCCGGCCCAACTGCTTGAGGCTGTGATTCCCGACGCTCGCGTCACGGAGGTGATTGCCACCGACATTCCGGTAGGCACTCCCGATGCACCTCAGCTCTGCAATAAGTTCCTAAAGTCAAGGACAGTTCAGATACAGCGCTGACCTCGTGTCACCGCAAGTCAGAAAATCACTACAGCAAAAGCGGCCACTCCTGTTGAGGAGTGGCCGCTTCGTTGTTGGTCAGTCTTTTGTGAAATCCGGATAGCTGCTCCGGCTGTCGATGGCTATAAGGACGAAATCGTCGGTGTGGGGAGGTGTTATTTTCACTGTCCCGCTTTTCTTCTCACCGAGGTAGTGGATGGTGCCGTCCGACGGGTTCATCCACCATAATTGCTTCATCTGACCGGATATTCTGTCAAGGTCAAGGGTCATTTCGCGTCCCGAATGGTTGTAGGCAAGGAGATAATCGTCACCACGAGTGGCTATGATGCGGTCATAACGCACACCGTTGTCCTTGACTATCAAGGAGTCGGCCACACGGCTTTCATAAGGGAGTGAGAGTATAAGTTTCTTAAGATGCTTCATCTGTTTGCGGCCATCGTCGTCGAGTGCCACATACCAGGGCTTTCGCTGTCCGTCGGCAAAGTAGGCCCCTATCACCCCCGGGCGAGCAAATTGCATCACGGCATTGTGGCCGTAGGTGTGGCCGCACGCACCTCCAAACACATCCCAGTAGGCATAACGGCGCATGTCCTTGGCTTTCCACACAGGTTCATCCTTGTAGTGGAGGCCATAGGGAATCTCTTCGTAGCTCGGTTCGCCGTCAAGCACCGGCTTGATGGGACGGTGTACCTGGGCTGAGTCGACATACATCCACACATCCTCCTCAGTACCGTCGGGGATGGTGTAGACCTTGTCGCCCAGACGCTGGTCATATCTGCGGTGGCCGCTCTGGTACATGTTGAAGTCAAGCCACTCACGGTCGTTGAACCACTTGGCCGACGTCATGCGTCCGCGTGGATGGAACGTCATCAGATGCTCGCTATCAACCGCACGTATGCTTCGGGCGAGTGCATCCCATACTTCGGTCTTCACGTCGCCGGGAATGTCTCCGCCGATTATCCAGACTATATTTTTGCGTGAACCGTAACGGTGGGCGAGGAATTCGCCGTAGGCCTTGGCCTGCTGCTCGTCCATGAGGCCTGCTTTTACCAGGCCGCCCCAGATACACACCATACCTATATATATACCCTCGCGTTCGGCTATGTCGACAATATAGTCCATGTGGTCCCAGTAGCCATATTGTCCCGGGCGGTCAATGTTTGTAAAGTCCCAGCCGTCTGGGTGGGAGAGTTGGCCGTAGGCATTTATGGCCGGCACACCGTTGATAACCTGTACCTGTACTACATTGAATCCATCCTCGGCTGTGCGCCGCAGGTAATAAGCTGCCTCGTCACGGTCGAGGCGTTCGGGCAGGAGCCAGCCGGTATCACCGAGCCAGAAGAAGGGGGTACCGTCAGCATGAACAAGAAAGCGTCCGTTGTCACTGGCTTTGAGCCGGCCGTGATCCCACGGCTTTTCAGCGCAATTGCCATAGAGCGAGAGGCCGAATGTGATGCATACTGCGAATAAGAGTCGGGATAAAATAGTTTTCATGATGATGTTTGGATTACAAGGATTTAATGTATTTGCAAAATTACTCAATAGATGTCGTTTCTCCAAACATCATCTTCCGTGTGCGAGTACGGGGGACGGATAGCAAAATATAAAGAGCGACGGCCGGAGACGGCTGTCGCTCTTTGGGGAATTAGAATTGATGATTTTATATGTGAGATTCTTCGCTTGAATATCTCGGTTACTGGAGTGTACCGTTGTTGGCGGCATCAATCATGGCCTGGTCGGCTGTGATGTAGATTTCCACACGGCGGTTCTGGGCGCGTCCTTCGGCGGTCGCGTTTGAAGCCACGTAGTCCTGCATCGGGAGACCTTCGGCTGAGAGGCGGGTGTTGGCCACACCGCTGTTGAGGAGATAGTTGCGCACAGCGTCAGCACGGCCGGTAGCCACGCGTTCGTTCACGGCGAGTGTGCCGGTGTCATCGGTGTAGCCGTAGATCTGCACGTTGGTCTGGGGATTGTTGATGAGCGAAGTTGCAAATTTGGTGAGGTCATTCTTTGCGCTTGCGCTCAGGGTGGTGCCGTTGGTGGGGAAAAGGATACCACCATTGAAAGTCACCTTGATGGCCTGGAGACCGTTTGAGTCGGTCACTTTCTCGATTTCAGCCTGCTTTGCAAGCTCGGCCTGAAGTTCGGCCTGCTGCTTGTCCATCTTCTTGCCGATAAGCACACCAGCTCCTGCACCTACTGCAGCGCCGATGGCTGTGCCGATGGCAGCACCCTTGCCGCCGCCGATGAGAGCGCCGAGGCCCGCACCGAGGGCTGCGCCGCCGCCACCGCCGATGGCAGCTCCCTTACCTGTATTGGTCATTGAGGAACATCCGGTGGTGCAGAGCACACACAGAGCCAATGCAGGCACTCCTAATAGTTTGACGAGTTTCATTGTTTTTATAAATATTTAGTTAACATGTTAATTTCCGGCGCAAAAATAGTCATTTTTGCCATATAAATCCAAATATAATCTACAAAACCGGCAGTTTACATAGATAATACATTGGAGCCAAACTTAAAGTTTAGAATTCCGGGCATAATAAAAGTTAACATCAACCTGTGGTGAGTGGTATCTGTTTATGCCACAGCTGAGTGATGGGAAGGTGTTGAGGTTGAGGTGTCGCAGCGGGATGAGGAGGATAATGTGGAGATAACAATGCCATGATGCGGTGATGAAATGGCGCCGAGGAGGGGATGATATGGTCATGAAAACAATGAAAAATGGTTTAAAACAGATTCTTAAGAGTTTTCATTTAGTAATTTTCACAAAAAATACTTAATTTTGCAATTCGAAAGCACGAAAAGTTAACCTTAAAAGACAAGTCATGGCGACAGGTTCTTCATCCGCCAAATCTAACACGCTCATTTACCATATCGGCGCGGCTTTGGCCGTGGTGGCATGGGGCATATCATTTATTTCAACGCGAGTGCTGCTCGACATGGGACTGCATCCCATCGAGATATACATCTATCGTTTCACGCTCGCCTATATCCCGCTCCTTCTGTTTTGCCACAAGCGCCTTTTGAGCAACTCCATGCGTGATGAATTTCTGTTCATACTATGTGGTCTTTTCGGTGGCTCGATTTACTTTATCTCGGAGAATGTGGCTTTGGAGTACACGCTTGTCTCCAATGTGTCACTCATCACATCGCTCTCCCCTCTGCTCACGGTGTTGCTGATCGGACTAATCTATAAGACGGACCGCCCCGGAAAAGAGACCTATTTTGGCTCCGTGCTGGCGTTCATCGGAGTAGGACTGGTGATTTTTAACAGTTCGTTTTCGTTGAGCATTAAGCCGTTGGGCGATTTTCTCTCGCTGTTGGCAGCGCTGTGCTGGGCTGTCTACAGTATCATCATCAAGCGTCTCAACGCGCTCTACAGTGCGTTTTTCATTACCCGAAAGGTGTTCTTCTACGGAGTGCTAACGGCGTTGCCGTTTCTCCTCGTTGAGCCACAGATCACATCTCCGGCAGTACTGCTCAACACCTCGGTGCTTCTCAATCTCCTCTACCTCTCACTTGTATGTTCGCTTTTCGCCTATATGGCATGGACGGTGATAGTGGGAAAAATCGGGGCTGTGAAATCGTCAAACTATATGTATTTCCAGCCTGTGGTGACTCTTCTCTTCTCGTTTCTCATCCTCGGTGAGAAAATCTCGATTATCGGATACACAGGATGTGCTCTTATATTGCTTGGCGTTTTCCTTGCCGATTATCTCACTCAGCGGCGTTTGCGCCGCAAGGGGTGACGGCCTCTACCTTCCGGCGCCCCATACCTTTATCCTGAAAAAACTTTTTATATCCTTAAATTAAATATCACGTACTCAATGAAGAAACTATTCCTAAGTGTGGCTTTGGCCGGCGCGATTTTTGCCGGACAGGCGGCCACACCTCAGGCCGAATACCTCGACAGAGGTGTTGTGGCAGTCAAAACTGACGATGGTGTATTCGTATCATGGCGCTCTCTTGCCCGCGACGGTAAAGACGCGTCGTTTGATGTGTACCGCGACGGAGTTAAACTCAATGACACACCAATCACAAAGGTCACCAACCTTACCGATCCGGCCGGGACGGCAGGCGCTAAGTATGAGGTGAAAGTGGTTGACGGAGGCACAGTGACAGATTCAGGGGTTTGCGAGGCTTGGGCCACACCCTACATGAAGGTGCATCTTGACCGTCCGGATGGTGGTTCTGTCGGCCCTAACGGCGGAAGCCAAACCAAGTATACTTATACTCCCGACGACGTGTCGGTGGGCGACGTGGACGGCGACGGTGTGTATGAACTGTTTGTGAAATGGATGCCTTCCAATGCCAAGGACAGCGCAAGCAAGGGTTTCACCGGCCCGACAATCATCGACTGCTATCGTCTCGACGGCACAAGGTTGTGGCGCATAGACCTGGGCCACAATATCCGCTCAGGCAACCATTACACCCAGTTCATGGTCTATGACTTCGACGGTGACGGTTGTGCCGAGATGATATGCAAGACCGCCCCGGGCACCTTGGACGGCAAAGGTAACTGGGTGCTGCTCGGCGATGACAAAGAGACCGATGACTACCGTATGCACGAGGATAATCCCACCAAGATTCTCGGCAAGGTGCGCGGCGGATCGGAGTATCTAACCGTGTTCCGCGGAAAGACCGGCGAGGCAATCCACACCATCCCCTACAAACCGGCTTATGATTATGTGTCGGAAAGCACTTGGGGCGACAACTATTGCAACCGTTCAGACCGTTACCTGGCCGGTGTGGCATATCTTGACGGATTGCATCCCTCTGTGATAATGTGTCGCGGTTACTATCGTGCTGCCTTCGTGTGGGCTGTCGATTTCAAGGACGGCAAGCTCCAGGAGGTGTGGTTCCACGAATCGAAAGTGAAGGACAAAGAACTGTGGGGCGAAGGTGCCCACTCGCTCACAGTGGGTGACGTGGACGGCGACGGGAAGGACGAAATCGTGTATGGCGGCGGCTGTCTCGACCATGACGGCAAGCTCCTTTACCGCACCAATCCCGGCGGAAATGAAGGCCATGGCGATGCTCTGCATCTGGCCAAGATGCTTCCCGACCGCGAGGGTCTGCAGGTGTTCATGAGCCATGAGGAGACTGTGATGACCTACCCCTTTGATACAGAGATGCGCGATGCACGTACCGGTGAGATAATATTCTGCAAGCCTCAGAGCGGTAAAGATATAGGCCGTGGCCTTGCAGCCAACGTGTCGGCGGCTTATCCCGGTTATGAATACTGGGCGGCAAGCGACGCGAACGTCTACAGCTACGGTAATGCCATTGCCACCAACCGTCCCCCTATCAATTTCCGCATCTATTGGGACGGCGACCTGCTCGACGAGCTTCTCGACGGCACTGACGTGAGCAAGCCCGAGGCTTATTTCTCAAAGATAAATGTGGTGACAGCATTCGGGGACCACAGCAATGCCGCTGCATGCAACGGTACCAAGAACACCCCTAACCTCCAGGCCGACATAATGGGTGACTGGCGTGAAGAGGTGATCCTGCATGACGGTGTGACCCAGAGCGACCTGCTCATCTTCACCACCACTATCCCGACTGATTACAAGCTTCCATGCCTTATGGAGGACCATCAGTACCGCATGGCCATCGCATGGCAGAACACTGGCTACAACCAGCCTCCCCATCTCAGCTATTCGCCCGAGGATGTCTACGAGACTCGCTCGGCGCTTCTGGTGCGCTCAGGCTCTTCTTCTCAGCTCGTTAACAGCGGCGAGCCTATCACTCCGGTGGTAGTGACATTCCTGAGAGCCGAGGGAATAGTTACTTCGGAACTTCCTGATGGATTCAACTGGAGTTATGATCCTGCCACAAAAGAGGGCACTCTCTCCGGAACTCCCATGGAGGAGGGTGACTATACCATCACCCTTACCACTACCGGTGCCGCTGATGACAACAATACCTCGTTGACGGTGACTATCAAGGTGGTGCGACCTCTCACACTCACCCCTCTTGCCTATTTCTCATGCGATAACGCAGGCGCCACATTGGTGAATCATGTGAACGGTCAGGCATCTGCTGCCGGATCGGGTACACCTGCGTCAGTGGAAGGTAAAAAGGGAAATGCGGTGCAGTTTGACGGCAGCAACTGGTATCAGCAGGAGGCTTATCCCCAAATCCAGCTCGGCGACCGTGACTTCACGCTCGAATTCTGGATGAAGTCAGCCGATCAGGCTGCCTATATCCTCCATAAGGGTTCCAATACGGCCGATGCGTCCACCGGAGCCTCAGGCAACTGGATTGGAGTTGAGCTGAAGAACGACGTCCTCTATTTCGCCATCGACGATGACAAGCAGAAGAGCCAGGCCTACGCCAAAGAGGCTTCAAAATGGTTTGACAACGAGTGGCACCATGTGGTGATGGTGCGTGACCGCTATGCCAAGACCCTCTATGTGTATGTAGACGGTGAGGAGGTGGCCACAGGTGCTGACACCACCGGAGCTATCAACGACAACAATGAGATGCTCGTGCTCGGCAATATGAACGTGCTGTTCGATAATCCTTTCACCGGTGCCCTTGACGAAGTTTATATCTACGAGGGTGCCATGTCGGCACAGAAAGTGGCCGAACGCTATGCCTCGGCAGGAAAATATCTGGCTTATTACCCCTTTGACGTGATCGGTGAGACTACTCCCAATGCCGTCTACGGCCAGGCAGTGGCCGGTGAGTCGGCTCCGGTCCAGGCCGAGGGTGTGAAGGATGGCGCGGTATCGTTTGCCGATGGTTCCTACTATAAGCAGGAGGCCTATGACGCTATTCAGTTCGGCGAAAGCGATTTCACTGTGGAGATGTGGTTCAACTCCACCGATATCGACGGATACATGTTCTTCAAGGGGAGCCATGCCGCCAATGAGAGCCTCAAGACCACCGGCCACTGGGTCGGGCTCGAGCGCAAGAATGACTATCTCTGCTTCTCGATTGACGACAACGTGAACAAGGCCGACTGCAAACTTGCCAATGCCAATGCCTACTTTGACGGCGAGTGGCACCATGTGGCATGTGTGCGCAGCTTTGCCGACGCCACTACCACTCTCTATCTTGACGGAAAGCAGGTGGCTCAGACCACAGGAGTCAAGACTGGCGCAATAGCTGACAACAACGAGCCTTTGCTTCTCGGCATAAGCGACGAGGTGGCACGTCCCTACGACGGTCTGCTCGACGAGTTCATCATCCATCCCTCAGCCATGTCAGCCGAGGATGTGTATGCTGCCTATAAGTCGATTGACCGCACCGGCATAGCCGACATCGAGGTTGACGGCTCCGTTGCGCGTTGGATGGTTGTCGATGCCATGTCGGGCCGTATGGTGCGCTCTGCAATCGGGGAGGATGCCTCTTCATTGACCTCCAATCTCGCCCCCGGGGTGTATATCATGGTCAAGATGCAGGGATCAGCCCGCGAGATATATAAATTTGTAAAACGTTGATTCGCTTGACCGGTCAGGCATTTACCGGTCACACGGTATAGATGACAATGATTGCCGGCAGTAGATGATGCCATGGGCGTCCGCTGCCGGCGATTTTTATCCTGATGTCGACCAATATACCTTATCAAAAATGCGTGATGGGAGCGCAGAATGCCGGGTGTAAAGAAATTGGTAAAATAGTATTATTTTGACGAGAGTAAAATCTCTAAATTTGCATCTGTACAGTTATGCAAATCAAATAAAGTACCATTACCATTGAAAAATTGATAAATTTTAATACCAACATACAATCACAACTAACCAATCTTTTAAGCTTATGATTAAACAATTACTCTCTTTGGCCGCTGTGGCCACAATGGCTATCAACGCTAACGCTACTATCACAGAGAATCTTCCCGCCACACTTGATGCCGGTTGGAGCTCGTCATGGGACGCTGCTACCAAGACTATCACATATAAAGATGCATGGGCCGGTTGCGGCTGGTGGCTCTGCGGCACAACTCCCGCTGATTATTCTGACTGGGATGAGGTTGTAATCAAAATTCAACCTGCCGAATTTAATGTCAATATCGTCATTGAATATACTACAGGAGAGAAGAACGCAAGCGGTAATTGGATTTCTACCGGTAAGTCGACTACTGCCACTATCACAGCAGGTGAGAGCGAAGGTGTTGCCACACTTGATGCCGAACAGAAAGATAAAGTTATGCAGATTTATCTGCAGGCAGCAGCAGCCGGCGACTTGGTTCTTGATGCAGCTTATCTGCAGAGTGGAGCTGAAAAGCCCTCTGAAGTAGTCCTGTTTGAAGGTGAAGAGAATATGGCCGACAACTATTATCCAGGCCTTGAAATCGCTAAGTCAAAAATTGTTGCCGGTGGTGCAGGATCGACTCTGGAAATCTATTTCACCAAGACCGGTGATGGTGTAAGCTACAAACTTTGCACCGACTGGACAAACGTTGTACTACCTTCATTCAAAGATGTTGCCGGATTTAACCCCACATACAATACAGTGTGGACATCACAGGAAAGCCCTATCAAGTTCACACTTAGTGCTGACGATATCACAACTTTGGAATCTAGTGGTGACAGCAGTTTCCGCATTTCAGGTGGTGGTGATGGTTTCGTGATCACAAAGGTTGTCCTTGTTTATCCGCAGGCTTCCGCTATCCGCGACGTATTTACCGAAGTTGATGAAAATGCTCCGGTTGAATACTTCAACCTTCAGGGTATCCGTGTTGAAAATCCCGAAAACGGCCTTTACATCAAGCGCCAGGGCAACAAGGTGACCAAAGTCCTCGTGAAGTAATCCAAGAAATTACGATAAAACACTATAGGTAAAAAAGATTCTGCCGCCGGCCTCTCGCGAAGAGAGCCCGGCGGTTTTTTTACGCCCACGTGGGTGAGGAATGAGTCGGTGGTGTATGGCACAGGAGGATTTAGTCGGCAGCTGTCGAGATGTGGGTGCCGTTGATGGCGAGTCGTCCTGCCGAGGCAAGTCGCCTGATTTCATCAATCACATCCTCACGCTGAAACGAGGAGAGTTGCCGGGTTATATAATCGGCCTCGTGCCCACCGGGCTGAGACGCGATGTATAGGATGCTTTCGGAGAGGGATGTGGTGTGAGGCCTGGACTTTACGCGGTGACTACGACAGATGTCGCATTTACCACAGTCGTCGACCGTTGACTCGCCGAAATAACGCAACATAGTGGCGACGCGGCATGTATCGGTGGCGAACACGAAGTTTTTCATGGCCTCGATGCGGTTTTTGAGGCGTTCGAGTTGACGCTCGTAGACTTCAAGCGGGAATATAAGATGCTTGGGTAGTTCTCGCGAGGTGGTGAAGATAATGTAAGGGGTGGTGCGCCTCGGCACGTAGTGGATGGCATGGAGCCGCATGAGATAGAGAAGCGACTGGTAGACGGCCTCGGAAGATAGAGTGAGAGTCCGGGCTATGCTGACTTCGTTGATGTAAACATAGTCGGCAAAGAGGCCGGTGTAGCTTCGCAGTATGTGCTGGAATACCTCTTCGGTGACAGGGTCGAGCGAGAGGTTGTAGAGCTCGTCCTTGCGCATTATGACCATGAGCCGAGATCGGGTGGTGGTCTCCTCCACATATTCGATATATCCTGCCCGCGTGAGCAAGGTCAGAGCGCTCTGAGTGGGGACAGGCGGCAGCTTATAGGTTGAGCAGAAGAGGGTGAAATTAAACTCATAGACGTGTGAATAACCCTCGCCGACAGCCACATTGAGGAAGTTGCCGGCCAGTTCGTAGACATGGCGTATGAAATCTTTTTCAGGGAAGCTTTCTGAGATGCGTCGGGTTAGTGTGGCCTTGTCGTGAGGAGCTGCCAGGACTACGGCATAGGCCTCACGGCCATCGCGACCGGCACGTCCAGCCTCCTGGTAATATTCCTCCAGGGAGGATGGGAGGTCATAGTGCACCACAAGTCTTACATCGGGCTTGTCGATGCCCATGCCGAAGGCGTTGGTGGCTACCATGACGCGTACTTCGTCATTCTTCCACCGGTTTTGCCGCTCATCCTTCTCCTCGGGGTCGAGTCCGGCGTGATAATATGCGGCGCTTATGCCTTCGTTGCAGAGATAGGTGGCAATGTCTCGTGTGCGTTTGCGCGAGCGGACATATACTATGGCGCATCCTGCCGTGGCGCGGAGTATCTTGAGCAACATCGCGTCCTTGAAGTCGCCATATCGGACCACATAGGAGAGGTTCTGGCGTGAAAAACTCTTTGAGAAGATGTTAGGGGCGCGGAAATGCAACCGCTCCATGATGTCGGCCGTCACCTCGGGGGTTGCAGAGGCCGTGAGTGCCAGAACCGGGATGTCGGAGCCGATTATTTCACGCAGGGTGGCGATTTTCAGGTAGGATGGTCTGAAGTCATAGCCCCACTGTGAGATGCAATGCGCCTCGTCCACCACAAGAAGTGACACGTCGATGGCCTTGAGCTCGGCCAGAAAGTTCTCGTTCTGGAGGCGCTCGGGTGATATATAGGCCAGTTTGGCCTTGCCGAGACGGCAACGTGTTAGCCCGAGCTCGCGTTCGCGTCGCGAAAGGCCCGAGTGGAAGTACACAGCCCTGATGCCCCGGTCGGCCAGGTTATCCACCTGGTCCTTCATCAGGGAGATGAGCGGTGTGACCACGAGGGTGATGCCGGGGAGCAGCATGGCCGGTACCTGGAACGTGATGGATTTGCCTCCTCCCGTGGGGAGGAGGCCCAGAGTGTCGTTGCCCCTGAGCACGGAGTCTATGATGTCGGCTTGCAGCTCTCGAAACTCCTCATAGCCCCAATAGTGCTTCAGGACATCTAAGGGGGTCATTCCAGGTGGATTTCCTTGATGAAGAGCTGGATGGAAGAGGCGCCTTTGTGCTTGTTCTCCTCGATGGTGTAGCAGATGCTGAACGGTTTGCGTGCGTGTATGTGCTCGAAGAGGTGAGCACTGTTGAAGACGATTCCGTTCATCACCTTGCCGCAGGTGTTGTCGACGAGTTCGAGTTTGATGTGTTCGTTGTGGCGACCTACGAGTTTGCTCGTGCCGAAGTCCATTACGCCGCGAGTGCAGAACACCGGTTTGTTGTTGCCGGGCCCGAAGGGGTTGAACTGCTTGAGCAGGCTCAGGAATTCGGGCGTTATCTCGGAGAAAGTGAGATATGCGTCGATGTCAAGCAGGGGTGTGAGTTGGTCGGGACGTATATTCTCGGTGACATATTGCTCAAACCGACGTGTGAACTCGGGAATGTTCTCCTCCTTGAGCGAAAGCCCCACGGCATAGGTGTGGCCCCCGAAGTTTTCGAGGAGGTCGCGGGCCGAATCCACAGCTTTGTAGACGTCGAAGCCCTGCACGGAGCGTGATGAACCTGTGGCGAGGCCGTTGGAATAGGTGAGCACCACCGACGGCTTGTAGTAAAGTTCGGTGAGGCGCGATGCCACGATGCCTATGATGCCTTTGTGCCAGTTTTTGTTGTATATGACGATTGATTTCTTGTCGGAAGTCATCTCTCCTCGCTCCTCGAGGATGGCATTCGCCTCGTCAGTGATCTGCTTGTCGAGCTCCTTGCGGTCCTGGTTGTAGCGGTCAATCTCCTTGGCGCGGGTGTAGGCGTCGGCCACGTCGCGTGACACGAGCAGATCCACGGCTTCCTTGCCGCTCTGCATGCGTCCTGACGCATTGATGCGGGGCCCGATTTTGAATATCACGTCGCTTATGGTGATTTCGCGGTTGCCGAGGCCGCAGATGCGTATTATGGCCCTGAGCCCCATGTTGGGATTCGAGTTGAGGCGCTTGAGGCCGTGGTAGGTCATGATGCGGTTCTCGCCCACCATCGGTACGATGTCGGCCGCTATGGAGACGGCCACGAGATCGAGCATCCCTTCGAGGTCGGTCGAGGTCAGACCGTTGGAAATGGCGAAAGCCTGCATGAACTTATAGCCCACGCCACAGCCTGAGAGGTGGGGACACGGATATGTGCTCCCTTCCAGTTTGGGGTTAAGGATTGCCACCGCCGGCGGTAAAGTCTCGTCGGGTACGTGGTGGTCACAGATGATAAAATCTATGCCCAGTTCTCGGGCATAAGCTATCTCCTCAGTGGCTTTTATGCCGCAGTCAAGGATGATGATCAGTTTGACACCTTGCGCGGCGGCCATGTCGATGGTCGCTTTCGATATGCCATAACCATCCTCATAGCGTGTGGGGATGGCATATTCGATGTTGGAGTAGTAATTAAGCAGGTATTTGTAGACCAGAGCGACGGCTGTGGTTCCGTCCACGTCATAGTCACCATAGACCATAATCTTCTCCTTTGACCCCATGGCGAGGTTAAGCCTGTTGACGGCTCTATCCATGTCGGGCATCAGGAACGGGTCGTGCATATCCTTTAGCGAGGGGTGGAAAAATTTTTCCGCCTCCTCAACCGAGGAAATGCCCCGCTGCACTAACAGCTCGCTAATGGGTGGCACGCCGGCATAGCGTTTCGCCAGGCCGGACTCCACTTCTTGCTCGTCGGATGTAAGGGGACAGTAATTCCATTTACTTGTCATTTATGTTGTTTCTTTTTTATTTCAAAAGAAGAGGGGAGGGGAGTCTCTCGTCCGCGCTCTGCGGAGAGGGGGGAGAATATCGTTGAGAGCTCCCAATTGACAAGCTATAGGAGAGGAGATGGCATTAGAGGAGGTTGTGGCGGAGTCAATTGGATATAGTTACGCTCATTTGCAAAATTACATAGTTTTTTCGGAAAAATTGTCATAATAAATGTTATTTCTCCTTATAAGCTGCTATTTTTTTATAATCTGCATTGGGGCGCGGCGGGATATCGTGATGGAGGTTGACTGCCGGGAATATGGCTGCCGGGCTTACGCCTGCTGCTGTGAAGCGGTGACGTGGACATCGAGCTGCGGGAAGGGGAAGCTGATGCCGGCCAGTGTGGGAAGCTCGGCGTAGATGCGCTCGTTGTAGTCGAAATACACGTTCCAGAAATCGCCGCTCTTGACCCATGCGCGCACAGTGAGCTGCACAGAGGAGTCGGCGAGCTGGCCAAGGCGCACTATGGGGGAACGGTCGGAATCAGGAGCGTCGGGGGTACTCCCCTGTACTATGCGGCTGTCCGAGGCGAACATTTTCAGTATCTCCCGTCGGGCCGCTTCCACGCTGTCGCCGTAGGATATGCCGATGCTCCACTCCACACGGCGGTAGGCCTGGGTGGAGTAGTTGTTGATGGTGCCTGTGGAGAGACCGCCGTTGGGGATGATTATCGATTTGTTGTCGGCGGTGCAGATGAGGGTGTTGAATATCTCGATCTTGGTGACGGTGCCCGCATATCCCTGCGCCTCGATATAGTCGCCGATTTTGTAGGGTTTGAGCAGGAGTATCAGGACTCCTCCCGCGAAGTTCTGAAGGGTGCCGCTGAGGGCCATGCCTATCGCTACGCCTGCCGAGGCGAAGAGCGCAAGGAACGAGCTTGTCTCTATGCCGAGGATGCCGATGACGGTGACTATGAGGAGGAAGTAAAGGAGTATACGCACCAGGCTCAGCAGGAATGAGGAAAGGGATGGTTCGGCATGCCTGCGCGTGAGGATGTTGTCGGTGAGGGTGTAGAGTTTCTTTATGATGAATTTCCCGAGGTAGAAGACGAGGATGGCCACCGCCAGCGAGATGGCGAAGTGGACCACGTCGTGTACCAGGGTGTCAAGGAGTTGGTCGAACGACATGTTTTTAAGCATGCTCGTCTCCTCCTTGGCGGTGGGAATACTGTCGGTAGGGAAAAAATCAATCTGTAACATAGACTAAATAGACTAAAGTGTGTTGCTGGATATGTGGCGGGGAGGTGTGGCTGGCAGAGGAGAATGTCTCGAGGGTCATTGGTAGATGGGGGCTGCTGACACAACATCGGCCCACCATGCGCAGTTGTCATATCCGCGGTAGGTGATGTCGGTGGGTGTCTGCACGATGAATTCGCCGAGTCCTCCGTAGTTTTCAGTGTCTATGGTCACCGAGCCGATGGCAGTAGGAGTGGTGGCAGCGTAGATTACGGTCTTGTCAAAAGCCTGCTGCCAGGCGGTTAAGAGGTCGGGGCGTGACGCGGCCATGAGGCGGGTGTGCTGTGCCATATCGTAGATGTAGCATTTCGACGAGGCCCTGACATATTTCTGCACCCCGGTGCTGGAGGGATAGTCGGTGAGGGTGGCATAGATGGCTTTGGAGGCGGAAGCGAGCTGAGAGAGGGATGATGTGTTGACCACTACCATCTGGCACATGCGCTGCACGCCGTTGGTGCGGTTGTCGTAATGCTCGAATGTATTGGTTGCGGCTTTTACCATGTCGGGTGTGCCTTTTGTGAAGAATGCGGCCACGTTCTTATCGTAGGGCATGCCGTCGATGTGGAGCTCGGTGGGTGATGCCACAATCACGTCGGCCGAGTTGCGGAGCTGATAGGCGACCTCCACGGTGCCCATGAGGCAGCAGTCGAAGTATATGAAGCTGAAGTGTTCATCCTCAAGTGCCCGGCCAAGCGAAGTGAGCTTCATGGTGCGTGTGCGGTCCTCACCGAATGCGCGTTTCCTGACGGCGTCCTCGTCGATGTCGGTTGAGGTGTTCTCAAGCCAGCCGTTAGCGTGGCTCCACAGCACGAGCCCATAGTCGGCGGCCGGGGCGAATTTCTTCATGTCGGTTATGGCTTCACGCATGCGGCTTATAGTCACCGAGTAGAGCGACGGATCGTCGGGGTAGGTTTTGAGCACTGTTGTGCCGGTAGCGGTTATCTCGAGGAGTTGCGGGGCATTGCCGTTGGCGGTGCCAGGACGGTTGTGGTAGACTAAGAGGCGGCCACCGTTGAGGTCGCCGTTGCGTGCGGCGGTCTCCATTTCGGCAAGGTCGGCCTGGTCGCTTTTCCAGCTGTTGCCGAGTGAGTTGTCAGCCACCATGTAGACCATCACCGTGCGGTGGGTCTTAGGTGTCTCGGGCTCATTGGACGAGTTCTTGCCGCAGCTCGCTGTGAGTAGGGCGATGAGCGGGATGAGTATGGTGGTGATAAGTATTCGGTTCATGTGTTTGGATAGGTTAAGTGGAATTATAATACAAAGTTACGCATTTTTATCTAAATGGCCAAACGGCTCGTTGGAGCGGCAGGTCGGTGAGGAGTTGTGCCTGAGGGTGATATGGTGATGCCGGATGAACAATCGGGGCTTCCCGGCCGTTGCAATTGTAGCGTTGCCTGATTCTCCATGTGCCGGTGAGATGAAGGGCCGAGGCGTTTTTAACATTAAATAGAGTATTTAAACAGGTGTATTGGCCGTCGGTGCCAGAAAATCACCCTCGAAGGCTACATTTTTCTCTTGGCGTAGCTGAGGAAATTTAGTAACTTCGCGCAATTCATCATCTTAAGCAATTATGAGCAACCAACTTAAAGTCTATTGTGTCAATGTCGGTGAATATATCCCTGTCAGCGGGGGCGAGACATTGAGTGAGATATATGCCGCAGTCAGCGGCCGCATTCCCTTCGTGCCTATCTGTGCGCGTGTCAACAACAAGACCGAGGACCTCTCGTTTCAGGTATTCACACCGAAGCAGGTGGAGTTTCTTCCGGTCGAGTCGGCGTCAGGCCAGCGCTGTTACATCAGGTCGCTCTGCATGATGCTTTATCGTGCCGTGGAGACTCTCTATCCGGGCACGCGGTTGGTGATCTCGCATGCCGTGTCGCGCGGCTACTACTGCCGTCTCATCGGGATGCGCCCTGACGCTGATATCGCCGGAAGGCTTAGGACTGAAATGCGGCGGCTCGTGGAGCGCGATATTCCGTTCGAGCGAAAGGAGAGGCTCACCAAGGATGTGGTGGAGATATTCCGGGCGCAGGGGCTTAACAATAAAGTGAAACTGCTTGAGTCACTGCATGATCTATACACGGTATATTACCGCCTTGATGGATTGTGTGACACCTATCTCGGTAATCTTGCCCCATCTACAGGGGTGCTCGGGGTGTTCGAGCTGCTTCCATACGAGGAGGGGCTGCTGCTGCTCGGCCCCGACGGAACTAATGTGGATCACCCGGCCATACCGCTCTCGCAGCCGAAGCTCTACAAGGCATTTACCGATTATCTGAAGTTCAATTCCATCATAGGGCTTCAGAATGCCGGCGAGGTCAACGCCATGTCGCTCGACCATCGTGCCACCGCCATGATGATAAATGTCGCAGAGGCTCTCCACACCAAGTATATCGATGAGATTGCCCAGCGCATCTCAGAGCGGTACCATCAGGGTGGCGCGAGGGTGGTGCTTGTGGCTGGGCCGTCGTCGTCGGGCAAGACCACTTTTACTAAGCGCCTGGCTGTCCAGCTGCTTACCCACCTGCTCAATCCGGTGATGATCTCATTGGATAATTATTTTGTCGACCGTCACCACACGCCTGTCGATGAGACCGGCGACTATGACTATGAGTCGCTCTTTGCCCTTGATCTCGAGCTTTTTAACGATCATCTCAATCGCCTGATACGCGGCGAGGAGATTGAGCTCCCTTATTATAACTTCGAGGGTGGTTGTCGTCAGTACAGAGGCGAGCGCATACGTCTTGATGAGAATTCCATCTTGCTTATCGAGGGTATCCATGGGCTTAATCCGGAACTGACACGTGATGTCGATCCGGAGATGAAGTATCGCATTTACGTCTCGGCTCTCACCACCCTCTCTGTCGACGACCACAACTGGGTGTCCACAACTGATAACCGACTCCTGCGTCGCATAATCCGTGACTATAAGTATCGTGGGACAAACGCTCTTGAGACCATAAGACGTTGGCCGAGTGTTCGCCGTGGTGAGGAGAAATGGATTTTCCCCTATCAGGAAAATGCTGATTCGATGTTCAATTCGTCGCTCCTGTTTGAACTCGGTGTCATGCGCGATGAGGCTGATAATGTGCTGAGGGGTGTCCCGCGTGATATGCCGGAATATGCCGAAGCCTATCGTCTGCGTAAATTTCTGAGCTATTTCCTTCCTATTTCTGACCGTCTCATTCCTCCTACCTCGTTGTTGCGCGAATTTTTGGGAGGGTCCTCTTTCCATTACTGATTTTCTGTATTTGTCCTACGCCACATTATTATATAAGGCGTGACCCTGTTTTCGGGGAGGATTGCTCATTATGGTGTGATGGATGGCGTTTGTGCGCAGTCCATCACACACTGTTTTGTCATGATGTGAAGTTTTTTCCCTTGCTGAAAACCTTTCTTTTAATTTGTGTTTATTCAGCGAATATTGTTATTCGGTTTTGAGGTCGGAAGTGAGTTGGGAAGGAGAATAAAGAGGTGAAAATGACATAAAAATGGCCTGATGGGTGGATAAATGTTAAATTTGCGTTAAAATAGTCGGGAATATTTGGAGGTTTCGGGTAAAGTGCCTACCTTTGCACTCGCTTTTGAGAAGCACATCCCGCAGCGGCGGGGCGGACAAGTTGAAACGCTTGAAATTATCGGAAGGTTCGGCCGGGTTTGTTAAAATAAACAAAAAAGTTGCCGAAAAATTTGCAGGAGTCAAAAATTGGTTGTACCTTTGCAAAGTTTTCCGATAAAACTTCGAGAAAGCCGAGAACATTGAAATAATTGCAATGAAGAAGTAGTACAAGAGACGAGTCGAGCCGTCGCGCTGACGCGGCGGCGAGAAAAAAGTTCTCTGTCAATTTCCATAATCCAGCGTTAACTTAACAGGTCCGCGAGCCAAGACGGTTTCTGCGAAAGCAAAACTAAAAAGATAGAACTTAGGTTTGTCTTTCGGCTCTTTTTTATTAAGAAAAGAAAAAGAAAAGATAAACAACAACGAAGAGTTTGATCCTGGCTCAGGATGAACGCTAGCGACAGGCTTAACACATGCAAGTCGAGGGGCAGCAGGGGCGTAGCAATACGCCTGCTGGCGACCGGCGCACGGGTGAGTAACACGTATGAAACCTGCCCGTAG
>CAJTMH010000003.1 GCA_910577255.1 uncultured Duncaniella sp.
TTATGCCTTCATCGAGCTATACTCCCCCTACTCCATCCAGTCGGGTGGTCGCCTCCAAAAGAGTAACGGAGGCTTCTAAAGGTGCGCTCAGGCCGATTGGTAACCGGCCGCAGAGTGTAATGGCACAAGCGCGCTTGACTGGGAGACCCACAAGTCGATCAGGTAGGAAACTAGAGCATAGTGATCCGGTGGTTCCGCATGGAAGGGCCATCGCTCAAAGGATAAAAGGTACTCCGGGGATAACAGGCTGATCCCTCCCAAGAGCTCATATCGACGGAGTGGTTTGGCACCTCGATGTCGGCTCGTCACATCCCGGGGCTGGAGAAGGTCCCAAGGGTTAGGCTGTTCGCCTATTAAAGTGGCACGCGAGCTGGGTTCAGAACGTCGTGAGACAGTTCGGTCTCTATCTGTTGTGGGCGCAGGAGATTTGCGAGGACCCGACACTAGTACGAGAGGACCGTGTTGGACCGACCACCGGTTTACCGGTTGTTCCGCCAGGAGCACCGCCGGGTAGCCGCGTCGGGTCAGGATAAGTGCTGAAAGCATCTAAGCACGAAGCCCCCCTCAAGATAAGATCTCCACACAAGGGCCGTTTAAGACTAAGACGTAGATAGGTCGCAGGTGCAGGCACGGTGACGTGCACAGCCGAGCGATACTAATCGCCCAAACCCTTTCTTGGGAGCAATCCCGAAACAAACAATAAAAAGAGTCGCGTAGGACATCACAGCACGGCAAACGACGACAAAGCCTCTGGAAATAGGATTTACCGAGTTTGGACTTGCGGCTTCCAGGCCCTGCTCCTTACCTTACAACGCCGGTATACAGACCGGTGGATAAACGCACTAAGGTGGCAATAGCGTGAGGGCTCCACCTCTTCCCATTCCGAACAGAGAAGTTAAACCTCACCACGTCGATGATACTGCGAAAGTGGGAAAGTAGATAACCGCCCCCTCTACGAGAGCCGGAGACTTCGAAAGAAGCCCTCCGGCTCTCTTTTTTTATACCCCATAGGCACTGTTACATATTTCTGCACGTGACAATGCTGTTATGTAGGGATTCCAATGCACTGAATCCGAGTGGAATGGGAGCGAAGTGCCCGAGGTGCAACAATTTAGGGCTTTTTATTTGTGAATACATAAAAATATTGTACTTTTGCATGAAACTTGGGCCTGATTGTCGGGCTATGTATAAATTTATTACCATCAGCAAAGTAACTATTAAATGGAATTGACTGCCGCACAACTCGCTGCACTTGTCAATGGACAGGTGGAGGGCGATGAAAATGTGAAAGTTAGTACGTTTGCCAAAATAGAAGAGGGGCATCCCGGTGCACTCTCTTTTCTTGCCAATCCTAAATATACTCATTTTATTTATTCTACCGAGTCTTCAGTCGTGCTGGTCCGCAAGGATTTCGTGGCTGAGGAGCCGGTAAAGGCCACTCTTGTACGTGTGGATGATCCCTATGCCACTGTGGCACATCTTCTTGACATGGTGTCGAAGATGAGCCAGGTGGAGAAGCGCAGAGTGGAGCAGCCTTCGTTTGTATCGGAAGGTGTGGAAGTGCCTGAGGATGCGTATGTGGGCGCTTTTGCTTATATCGGCAAGGGAGTGAAGCTCGGCAAGGGAGTGAAAATCTATCCGCAGGTCTATATTGGAGATAATTCCGAGGTGGGCGAAGGTACTATCCTCTATGCCGGTGTCAAGATTTATCAGGGCTGCAAGGTTGGCCGATACTGTATTTTACATTCAGGTGCCGTGATTGGAGCTGACGGATTCGGTTTTGCTCCTGTGGATGGCCATTATGAGAAGATTCCTCAGACCGGTAATGTGGTGATTGAGGATGATGTGGAGATCGGCGCCAACACAACAGTTGACCGTGCAATGATGGGTGCAACCCATATCGGCAAGGGTGTGAAGCTTGATAATCTCATTCAGGTGGCTCATAACTGCTCGATAGGTGACAACACTGTTATGGCTGCACAGGTGGGCATAGCCGGTTCTGCGAAAATAGGTAAGCAATGTATGGTCGGCGGCCAGGTAGGATTCGTTGGGCATATCGCTATTGCTGACGGCACGCACATCGGTGCACAGAGCGGCGTGACTAAGGCAACGAAGCCCGGTGACAGAGTGATGGGTGCGCCCGCCGTGGAGATGGGCGAGTATGCCCGAAGCCTTGTGCACATGAAGAAACTTGGCTCTCTCTACGACCGAGTGAAGGAACTGGAGAAAAAGGTGGGGAAATAGTAGGACTTGATGAATACAATTTAGCGTGAAGGTGCTGAATCCTGCTCCTTGATGCTTTGAATATGTAATTTGAAAATAATAAAACACAATATATGAATCAAAGAACACTTAATGGGGAATTTTCCCTGAAAGGAAAAGGATTGCATACCGGGCTTGAAATCGAGGCCCGCTTCCTTCCGGCTCCTGAGAACCACGGCTATAAATTCAAGCGCGTCGACCTTGAGGGCGAGCCTGTGATAGATGCTCTTGCCGAGAATGTGGTAGCAACTAACAGAGGTACGGTTATAGCCAAAGGAGAGGCCCGCGTGTCTACTATAGAGCATGCTCTTGCTGCCCTCTATGCCGCCGGTATCGACAACTGCCTTATTGAGGTGAATGCTCCTGAGCTTCCTATCCTCGACGGCAGCGCGAAGCTCTATTGCGACGAAATCGAAAAAGTCGGAATCAAGGAGCAGAATGCCGATAAGGATTTTTATTATATTAAGTCAAAAGTAGAGGTGCGCGACGACACAACCGGCGCTTCTATCCTTGTGCTCCCCGATGATGATTTCTCGGTGGATGTGAAGATTGATTTCGATTCAGTGGTGCTGAACAACCAGTTTGCTTCACTGGAACATATAGATGATTTCAAGGATCAGGTAGCTGCGAGCCGCACATTTGTTTTCGTGCGTGAAATAGAGCCTCTGGTAAAGAATAATCTCATCAAGGGTGGTGACCTTGAGAATGCCATAGTAATCTATGACAGTCCGATGGAACAGGCTGAACTTGACCGTCTGGCCGACCTGATGAATGTGCCCCACAAGGGAGTGAGCGAGTTCGGCTACATCAATGATATACCTCTGACTTCGGAGAATGAGCCCGCACGCCATAAGCTCCTTGACATCCTGGGCGATATAGCTCTCATCGGCCGTCCGCTGAAGGGTCGTATCATTGCCACTCGTCCGGGCCACTCCATCAACACTACCTTCGCCAAGAAGATTCGTCGCGAAATCAAACACCAGGAGGTACAGGCTCCCATCTACAATCCTAACAAGGAGCCGCTGATGGATAACAACCGCATCCGCGAGATGCTTCCTCACCGCTATCCGTTCCTTTTGGTCGACAAGATTATCGAAAAGGGTACCAACTACATAGTAGGTGTGAAGAATATCACTGCCAATGAGCCTTTCTTCCAGGGCCATTTCCCTCAGGAACCGGTGTTGCCGGGTGTGCTCCAGGTTGAGGCTATGGCGCAGACCGGTGGCATACTCGTGCTTAGCGGTCTTGACGAACCCGAACGTTATTCTACTTACTTCATGAAGATCGACAACGTGAAGTTCCGCCAGAAGGTTGTGCCGGGCGATACTCTGATTTTCCATGTATCGTTCATGACCGAGCTCCGTCGCGGTTGCGCCATGATGAAGGGTTATGCTTTTGTCGGCGAAAAGATCGTGACTGAATGTGAGTTTATGGCACAGATTATCAAGAATAAGTAAAACTTAGCAATTTCAAGAAATGAAACAACCTTTAGCCTACGTACATCCTGCCGCCAAGATTCACCCCAGCGTGGTGATTGATCCCTTTGTGACTATTGATCAGAACGTGGAGATCGGCGAAGGTACCCGCATCGGGTCGAATGTGACCATCATGGAGGGTGCCCGCATAGGCAAAAATTGTACCATATATCCCGGTGCCGTGATCTCAGGTCCTCCACAGGACTTGAAATTCAAGGGCGAGGAGACTGTCGCTATCATCGGTGACAACACCGTGATACGTGAATGTGTGACCATCCACCGTGGCACTGCCTCTAAGGGTAAGACTGTGGTGGGCAGCAACTGTCTCATCATGGCTTATTGCCATGTAGCCCATGACTGTGTGGTGGGCGACAATGTCATCATGTCGAATGCCGTGCAGATAGCAGGCGAGGTGGTGATTGACGACTATGCTGTCATAGGTGGCGGCGCTCTCATCCATCAGTTCTGCCACATCGGTTCGCATGTGATGCTCCAGGGTGGTGCTTTGGTCAATAAGGATGTGCCTCCGTATGTGAAGGCCGGCCGTGAGCCTCTGGCTTATGCCGGGGTTAACTCGATAGGTCTGCGTCGCCGTGGATTCACCAACGAGACTATCCGTGACATCCAGGAGACTTACCGCTATCTGTACCTGTCGGGTCTGAATAACTCTGACGCTATTGAGCGTATCGAGGCTGAGCTGCCTGCGACGAAGGAGCGCGACGAGATAATACTTTTCGTGCGCAATTCGAAGCGTGGAATCATTCGCGGCTACGTGTAAATGCCGGGGCGATTCGGCCCATGTGCAGAAAAGCAGGAGATTGACCTGCGTTAGTATTGCTTATTTGTTAAAAACTTGAGATTATGAGGACGCTTCTCTCCATCCTCTTACTGATATCAGGCACCTTTGTGACGGCTCTGCCGGGCACGGAGGTGCCTTTTAACGGTAAGACCGGTGCCGGATTGCGCAGCGCTATAGCTGAGTCTGGCCGGTTGACGCGTGTGGCCCGCAAGGGTGAGCTGTCAGGCTCTGTTTATGACCCTTTTGACGGAAGGACTGTGAATGTGGTTTCGGGTGTGCTTCCTGATGGTTACGCCTGGGGAGAACTTGTCCCTGCCGCCTGGTGGGAGGACAGCGGTATGTATGGCGACACGGTCGGGTGTGATTTGTACAATCTGTTCCCGCTTAACAGAGATGTGGTGACTTTTCGCCGTGACCTTGTGCCGGGATGGGTGGAGGATGTGGTATTCGCCAACGGCCGTTGGAGTGCAGGATATTCGGAAGTGGTCCCGGTGGGAGCTGTTGAGTATTATATGCCTCCAGAGGAATTTAGAGGCCACCTTGCGCGTGTGTTTTTCTATATGGCTGTGATGTATCCGGCGAGAGTATGGAGCGCGCGAGGGTTTATGATGATGACCGGTGAGGCTTATCCAGGGCTCAACGAGTATGCCAGAGGATTACTTATGGAATGGCATGAGGCTTTCCCGGTTAGTGACGTCGAGAGAACCAAGAATGATGTCGTTGCCACTCTGCAAGGCAATCGGAATCCTTTTGTCGACTATCCTGATCTTGCGTCGTATCTGTGGGGTGAAAAGGCCGGTGATGCTTTTGTGGTGGAAGGTGAAAGAGTGCCATTGCATGGTGTCTACAGATTGTCGGACGCGTGGATTGACCTTGTGTCGCCGGATGTGCCGCAGGATGCTGTCTGGTCGGTGGACGGTGTGGTGTCGCAGAGTGATTGTTATAAGCCGTCGGAGCTTGGTTTAGGTTGGCATGAGCTGGCGTATGAGTGTGATGGTGGGAATGAGAAGGGATATCTACGAATCCGAGTGGTTGAGTAGAGAGGATGCCTGGTAAAAAAGTGTAATGATAAAAATCGGATGATATGTATGGATTGAGATTTTGGCTTAAGATGATAGTTGTGTTTGTCGGTGTGGCTGTGTGCGGTTGTGATAGGGCGGAGGGTCCGGTGCGCACCGAAGGGCCGGAAACCGGCGGTAACGGTGAAGGTGGAGGTACACGACCGGGTGGGGCCGGCGGTGACGGTTGGCTTTCAGGTGAACTTGCTGATGGAGTGTGGCGCTGTACGGGAGGCTCGGTCAATCTGCGTTATGACCGTGGGGGTGTGTTGGTGAAAGTGGGGCGGGAAGGTGACGACCGGAGTCTGCGACGTGTGGTGTGGAGCGACCTTGACGGCACGGAAAGAGTGGAGCTGGTGTATGCGGCTCCCGGTGCCGATTCTGTGGCGAGGGTGGCCGTTATGAAGGTCAACGGTGTGGAATGTGAGGTGGTCCGTATGGGCATGAAAAAGACCTCGGAGGATGCCGTGTGGTATCTGTTGAACACAGCGTCGACCGGGGTCGATTATATGGTTGTGGTTCCCGAATGAGAGGGGCTATTTTTCGAAGGCACGAGCTATAGTGCGTTTGTCCTCCCTCTCTTTTATGGACTGGCGTTTGTCGTATTCTTTTTTACCCCGGGCTATGCCGATGACGAGTTTGGCAAGGCCTCTGTCGTTAATGAAAAGACGCAGTGGTACTATGGTGTAGCCGGCTTCTTTTCCGGACTTTTCGATGCGAGTTATTTCCTTGCGGTTGAGCAGAAGCTTGCGGTCGCGCCTTGCGGCATGATTGTTATAGGTGCCGTAGAAGTATTCAGCGATATACATGTTTTTCACCCAGACTTCTCCGTTGTCGACGTAGCAGAATGTGTCGGCGAGTGAAGCTTTGCCTTGGCGCAGGGATTTGATCTCGGTGCCTGTTAGGACGAGACCTGCGGTAAAGGTGTCGGAGATGGCGTAATCGTAGGTGGCGCGTTTGTTTTTTATGTTGATTTCCTTGGGATTCATGTGGGGTATGGAAGAGGGGAGTGAATAGCTTGTGTTAGAGTATTATGGAGAAGAGGAGATAGAAAAAGTAGGGAGGGAGCAGGACACCGAGGATAGCGATGAGCATGAATATGCCTGTACGCGGTGCGGATACCTGGAGGTAGGCTGTTGCTTTCCACTGGATGAGTGCCACATAGAGAGGGAGGAAGAAGAGCATCATTGATGTGACCGGCAGACAGTTGAGGATGAGGGATATGAGTGACAGCAGACCGAGTGTGTAGAGGACGAATGTGTCGGCCCTGCGCTGGTCATAACGTCCTGTGAGAGTACGCTCGAGGAGGACTGACAGGATGAATGTGCCGAAGAAATATGAGATGAAGTAGCACAGGAAAGTGACTATCATGCGCATGAAAAGGAGGAGGAAGGGGAGATGGGTGTGGTAGATCCCCTGGACGAAGACGCTCACTGACGCTATGGCGATGAGTGGATAGAAGCCTGACGAGGCTATGGCACGCGGTGTGTCATTGGCGCGTGCTATGTCCTCCCATCCGTTGCCGGGGGAGAGGATGAGCTGAAAGAGGTGGCGGAGATAGCGTTGCATGATGCGTTGTGTAGGTTTTGGATGTGCAAAATTACATAGAATCGTGGAGATATGCAAGTTGGGGAGCACCGTGGGTGACAAGGGGCGGATGTAGAAAAGTTTTTGGTTAATTAATGGAGGGGATGTTGGTCAGTCGGGGAAAAATGAGTACTTTTGTAGAGGCTATCGAAGATTGCCTCACTGATACCAAGCAAAATTCAATAAGATATAATAATGGAAATAACAGGAAAAATCATAGTGGCTCTCCCGGAAGTGGGGGGCACTTCGCAGAAGGGTAATGCCTGGAAGAAGCGCGAATATGTGCTTGAGACTATGGAGACTTATCCCCGCAAGGTGTTTTTTAACTTTTTCGGCGACCGCGTGGACCAGTTCCCTCTCCAGGTGGGACAGGTAGTGAAGCTGAGCTTTGACATTGACAGCCGCGAATATAATGGCCGTTGGTATGTAGAGGTCCGTGCGTGGAAGGCTGAGGATGCAAGCGCTGCAGCTCCTGCTCCTGCCTATGGCCCTGCCACCCAGATGCCTCAGGGCTATGCAGCTCCCTCGGCAGCTCCTGCGCCTCCGGCTCCTGATTTGGCTCCGAGCCCCACTGACGACCTTCCTTTCTAAGAAGAGAGTCATAACAATGATATTTTAGGACGGTTTTATCCCATGTTGGATAGAATCGTCCTTTCTTTTTGTCCCATGGAGTAGGGCGGGCTCCGGCGGATGGATTGACGTGGATATAAAATGACCCGGACTTAGGCGTGGTGCCGAGGAGTCCGGGTCGGTGTCAGTTGAGTATATGCTCTATGGATCAGGCTTCGTATTTCTTCACGATTACGGTGGCGTTGTGGCCTCCGAAGCCGAATGAGTTGGAGAGGGCTGCTCTCACGGGACGGTTTTCAGCTTTGTTGAATGTGAAGTTAAGCGTGTAGTCGATGTTTTCGTCGTTGTCGCCATCTTCGTGGTTGATGGTGGGGGGAACGATGTCGTTCTGTACGGCGAGGGTTGAGAACATTGCCTCGAGTGCGCCGGTAGCGCCGAGGAGGTGTCCTGTCATTGACTTTGTTGAGCTGATGTTGAGCTTGTGAGCCTGGTCGCCGAATACTTCGACGATAGCCTTGACTTCTGAGATGTCGCCTACGGGGGTTGAAGTTCCGTGAACGTTGATGTAGTCGATATCCTCGGGCTTCATGCCTGCATCATCGAGGGCGTTTTTCATCGAGAGGATTGCTCCGAGGCCTTCGGGATGTGTGGCAGTGAGGTGATATGCGTCGGCGCTCATGCCACCGCCGGCAACTTCGGCGTAGATTTTAGCACCGCGAGCCTTGGCGTGTTCGAGTTCCTCGAGGATGAGGACTACGGAGCCTTCGCCCATCACGAATCCGTCGCGTGATGCGCTGAATGGACGTGATGCGCGTTCGGGATCGTCATTGCGGGTTGAGAGGGCGTGCATAGAGTTGAAGCCACCCACACCTGCGGGATAGATAGCAGCTTCCGCACCGCCGGTTACGATAGCGTCGGCTTTGCCGAGACGTATGAGGTTGAAAGCGTCGATGATGGCGTTGTTGGAAGAGGCGCATGCTGACACAACACCAAAGTTAGGACCGTGGAAGTGGTAGTCCATTGAGATGTGTCCTGATGCGATGTCGGCAATCATCTTGGGGATGAAGAATGGGTTGTATTTGGGACCCTGTTCGGCTCCGTTGAGGGCGAAGTAGCCTGCTTCTTCCTCGAATGTGTGGAGGCCACCGATTCCAGCGGCGACGATTACGCCTACGCGGTTGCGGTCAAGGTTGGGTGCTTGTTCTAATCCGGAGTCGGCCACAGCCTGGCGGGCAGCCACCATGGCATACTGAGCGTAGAGGTCGAGCTGACGGAGTTTTTTGCGGTCGAAATGGTCATTAGGGTTGTAGCCTTTGACCTCGCATGCGAATTGGGTCTTGAATTTGGAGGCATCGAAATGGGTGATGGGTCCTGCTCCGCTTTTACCGGCTACGGCGTTGTTCCAGGTGGTTTCTACGTCGTTGCCGAGGGGAGTGATGGCTCCGAGACCGGTTATAACAACTCTTTTTAATTCCATTTGAAGTGTTTTCTTTAGCGAGGAGATGAGAGGTGGTTATAATTGAGAAGAAGGCTCCACCGCGCTGTGTGGCGTGGGGAGCCTTTTGGCTCGGTCAGGCATGCCTGCTTTTAGGGCTGGCTTGCGCGGGTTTGACCGTGATTACTTGTTGGTGTTAGCCTCGATGTAAGCGATAGCGTCGTTTACAGTGCCGATTTTCTCAGCCTGATCATCGGGGATAGTGATTCCAAATTCTTTCTCAAATTCCATGATGAGTTCAACGGTGTCGAGGCTGTCTGCGCCAAGATCTTTGGTGAATTCTGCGGTTTCGGTTACTTCATTTTCGTCAACACCGAGCTTATCAACGATGATAGCTTTAACTCGTGATGCAATTTCAGACATAGTTTTAAAAGTGTTATTGATTAGTAATTTCTATTTCAGAATGCAAATTTTACATTTACGGTGCAAAGGTAAGAATTTTTTTGCCAATTTCCGAGTGTTTAAACGTGTAAAGTTGTTAACGAGGGTGTTTTTTCGTTTTATTTGGTCTGTTTCGCGGTTTGGGGGCATGGTGTTAATGGTTGGTAAATATATGTCGTGTTACAAACCAGTTACAGTTTGGGCGTGTTTCTTTATTATATGAGATATAATTTTCAATTTTGCCGACTTTCCACCCCAGGCTCTCTGAAGGGGAGATGAGGCGCAGTAAGAAAGATAAAATGTTCAATTAGGTTATGAAAAAGAGTTTTTATTTATTGGGAGCCGCAGCAGCGGCGCTTGCCGGAGTGAGTTCATGTGCCGGGGGATCCGGTGAGGGCTCGGGCAGATCGGATGTTACGGAGTTTGTGGTGAACCAGGTGATTAAAACTGCTGACCGCAATTACCGTGTAGAAACTGACTATGACACTGCCTATGTGGATGTATATGCGTCGATACATTGGCCTGAAAAGCTTGGTGACGCTGACCTGACACCTCTGCGCCGGACTCTGCTTGAGTATGCTTTCAATGACACTACTTCAACCACGCTGGAGGGAGCTTTGGACTCTTATCTGGGTGATATCAGTTTCATAGAGGGGGTAAAGAGCGCCACTCAGGTGGATTCGCTTCCTGCGGGCCCTGACGGCATAGGAGCTTATTTCAGCAGCGTGACAGCCACGGTGCTTGATCTTGACGAGGAGATGGCGACCTATCAGGTGACGACATCGGCTTATCTTGGGGGTGCGCACCCGATGACGGCTTCTCATCCTTTCACTTATGTGCTGAAGTCTGGTACTGTGCTTGATGTGGACAATATCCTCACCAAAGCCGGGCAGGATTCGATAATGCCTATCATAATCAATGCCCTCGCACGTCAGCTCGAGGTTCCTGTGGACGGGCTTGAGAAAGCAGGTATCTTTACTTCGCAGCTCACTTCGCCGGGTTATCCGTATATCTCTAACAATACGCTTTATTTCCATTATAATCCCTATGACATTGCACCATACTCGCGCGGCATGGTGGATGTGGCTGTCTATCCCTATGAGGTGGACCGTTTCCTGACGCCTGAGGCAAAGGCTTTGTTTGACGAGGGTTACTGATATTGCTGACTGCTCATTGATATAAATATAAAGACGTACCATGCCGGGATGGTGGCAGAGGTGTCGGGATGACGATGCCGTTTGCCGCCATCCTTTTTTGGTTTTGGCGGTGGAAATGCTTATCTTTGCTTCGGGTAAGGCTGTGACCGCGGACGTCGTTCCATACTGCGCCACTTTCGTATCGAGATCACCCTGCCCGCTAACGTTAATCTGAAGATATTATCATGGAAGATGTTAAGATGACCGCTCGGTCATTAATGGAGTTTCTGGACAAGAGTCCGGTGAATTTCCTTGCCGTAAAGACGGTGAAGAATGAGCTCGACGCCAACGGCTTCAAGCAACTTGACCCGGCTGACCACTGGGAGCTTGAGCGCGGAGGCAAGTATTATATCACGAAGAACGGAAGCGCCATATTCGCTTTCGTTGTGACCACCGGTGGGCCTGAAGCCGGTTTCCGCATCATCTCGGCCCATAGTGACTCACCGTGCCTGCGCATCAAGCCGAATGCTGAGATGTGTGGTGAAGGTGGTGTAGTAAGGCTCAATGTGGAGGTGTATGGCGGCCCGATTCTTTACACGTGGTTTGACCGTCCGCTCTCGATAGCCGGACGAGTGGTGCTCCGCGGTGAGGATGTGCTCCACCCCGAGTGTGTGACGGTCAAGTTTGATCGTCCGCTTCTTACCATTCCCCATCTTGCCATACATTTCAACCGCGCTGTGAACGAGGGGAATCCTCTGTCACGCCAAAAGGATATGCTGCCGGTGATAGGTCTGGTGAAGGATTCGCTTGAGAGTGATGGCCTTTTGGTAAGACTCGTGGCTGAGGCTGTGGGCCGCAAGCCTGAGGATGTGCTTGACTTTGACCTGTCGCTTTATGACACTACCCCTGCATGTCTTGTCGGGCTCCATGAGGAGTTTGTGACCTCCGGGCGCCTCGACGACCTGAGCATGGTGCATGCGGCGCTGACGGCGCTGACCTCTACGACGTCGACAACCCAGACAAGGGTTATGGCGGTGTTTGACAATGAGGAGACAGGGTCTGGGACCAAACAGGGTGCGGCTTCGCCTGTGCTGTGTCAGTTGCTAAGACGTGTGACGGGATGTCTGGGCGGCTCTGAGGAGGATTATCTGAGGAGCATTGACAATTCGTTCATGGTGTCGGCCGATAACGCGCATGCATTCCATCCGAATTATCCTGAGAAGTATGACCCGACGAATCACCCGGTGGTGGGTGGCGGTCCGGTGATCAAGATCAACGCCAACTGCAAGTATATGACTGATGCCGACTCCGCGGCGGTGTTCAGAGGTATATGTGAGAAGGCGGGTGTGCCGTTCCAGTACTTCGTCAATCACAGCGATGTGGCCGGAGGTTCAACTCTTGGCAATATCCTGACGTCGCAGATCGATCTGCGCGGTGTGGATATGGGAGAGGCAATCTGGGCGATGCATTCGGTGCGCGAGACGGCTTCGGCGGCCGATCATGCCTATACGATAGCGGCTTTCAAGACCTTCTTTGACTTGTAGCGTCAGTCTGTCTGAATCGGATTAGATGATACGTCGACCGGCGGTGACCTCCCATTTCAGGGATGGACACCGCCGGTGGTTTTAGTAGTGTGTATGTCGATGTGCCGTGGATGGTCAGCCGTTGTGGCGACGGTCCATGGCATACCATGCGTAGATGATGTAGGCTGCCACGAATGGGATGATGAGTGATACCCAGCTCATGGCTGTTAGCGTGAAGTGGCTCGACGAACTGTTGAAGATGGTGAGTGAGGATGCGGGGTCAATGAGCGAGGGGTAGTAGGGGGTGTTGTTGTAGCCTGCCACCCAGAAGAGACTGAGGACCACGAGTATGGTGCCTATGCCGCTCCACCAGATGCCCTTTGTGAAGTGGGTGGCAAAGGCTGACCGGATGATGCCGTAGAGCACCATGACCACACCGATGAGGAGCGCTGCGAGAGCCCACCACATCTCAAGGTAGTTGAAGAGGTATTTGTACTCGCGCAGGGCGAATGTGCTTTTCCCTCCGTTGATTGATGCTGTCGAGGTGGTCTCGAGTCCTGCTGCTGAGAGGAGAAGCCCGGCGAATAGGAGGAAAAATACCACAAAGATGACACCATTGGCCAGGACGCGGCGTCGGTTGGCGCGGAAGAAGTCATCGTCGGCAGGATTGTTGTTGAGCATGTAGAGGGCAGCCTGTGTCCTTGCCAGAAAGAGGACGGTGAATCCGAGCACGAGGTTTTTCCAGTAGAATATGGCCTCGAAGCCGTGAGAATCGGCCCAGCGTGAGATGACAGGGGATCCGGTGTCGAGTATGTTGCCTTTCTGGACGGTGAATTCGGCTCCGAAGAACATCATGGCCACGGCGACTCCCAGAAGTATGCATCCGACACATCCGTTGATGAAGAGGAATGTGTCATAGGTGCGTGTGCCGAAGAGGTTGCCGGGTTTGGTCCTGAATTCGTAGCTCACAGCCTGAAGTACGAAGCTGACAAGGATGAGCATCCAGAGCCAGTAGGCACCGCCGAAGCTTGTGGAGTAGAACAGGGGGAATGAAGCGAAGAATGCTCCGCCGAATACCACGAGGGTGGTGAAGGTGAGTTCCCATTTGTGGCCGAGAGTGCTTATCATGCGTCGCGATGCTTCGGAGCGGTCAGGAACGCCGAGCAGGAAGGTCTGTCCCCCCTGGACGAAGAGTAGGAAGACGAGGAGCGCACCGAGCACGGAGATGAGCAGCCACCAGTATGTCTGTAGGGTTTGAAGTTCCATGATTAGGGGTGTTAAGATGGTTGTTATGGAATGTGGTTAGTATGCCTGGCCGTCAGATTCGGTATCGGCGTGATTTTCCTTGGAGCCGTTGCGTATCTGCTTGAGCATGATGGTGACTTCGGCTGCGAGGAGTGCGGTGAAGAGTATGGCGAACATCCAGAATGTCAGTTGCACAGCTGTCGAGGAGATGGCTGAGACGGCTGCCTTGGTGGGCATGAGGCCTTCGATGATCCAGGGTTGACGTCCTACCTCGGCAGTAACCCAGCCAGCTTGAGAGCATATCCAAACAACCATGATGGTGAGGATGCTGACCCATTGCCACCAACGGCGTTGCCAGAGTGATGGCCAGCGGTAGAGGGCTGCGAGGGCTATGACAAAGAAGAGCATGAGGTAGCCTCCGGCCAAGGCCATGATATGGAAGGAGTAGAAGGTTACTCCGACCGGGGGAACAGCTTCGTCGGGCGAGTCGAGGTAGCCGTAACCGAAGAAGCGGTAGTCGTCGCGGAGGCTGGCTTTGGCAGCAGCCATGGCTGCTGTGTCGGCAGCGGCATAGGCTGCATCGAAGGCGCGGAGGGCTTCATGGGCACGTTTGCCTGCTGCTATGCGCTCAGCGTAGGAGACGGTGTTGATTGTGTCGCCGTCGGCGTTGATGCTGACGCCGGCTATGATGTCGTTTATGCCTGGAACGAACGATTCGTGGTCATGGTTGGCGAGGATTGAGAGACCGTAGGGGAGGGCTATCTTGAAGAGGTAGGGGTCGGAGTCGTCGGCTCGTTCCTTGGATGGGTCGAGGATACCGAATGCAACTATCTCCTGTCCACGGCTGCCGTCATAGAGGCCTTCCATGGCTGCGAGCTTCATAGGCTGGACACGTGCTACATCGACGGCAGAGCTGTCGCCTGTCCAAAGGGTGAGGAGCATCCCGATGAATCCAACCCATGTGGCGATGCGGATGGAATCCATGGCGAATTGGCGACGTCGCTGCTTCATCAGCATCCATGCGCTTACGCCGATGACGAAGACGGCGGCGAGCACCCATCCGTCGAAGACGGCGTGGAAGAACTTGTGGATGGCTACCGGCGAGAAGGCCACGGCCCAGAAGTCGTCCATGACGTTGCGCATCTGCGCGGGGTCGAATTCCATTCCTACCGGATACTGCATCCAGGCATTGGCCACGAGTATCCAAAGGGCAGAAATCGAGGCGCCGAGGGCTGTGAGCCACGTGGAGGCCAGATGGAATCCGGGGCTAACTTTCTTCCATCCGAAGAACATGATGGCAATGAATGTGGCCTCCATGAAGAAGGCGAGGAGCCCTTCGATGGCGAGGGGTGCGCCGAAGATGTCGCCGACAAACCAGCTGTAGTTTGACCAGTTGGTGCCAAACTCAAACTCGAGGATTATGCCTGTGGCCACACCGACGGCAAAGTTGATGCCGAAGAGAGTCATCCAGAATTTGGTGAGGGCGAGCCATTTCTCCTTGCGGGTGCGATAGTAGATAGTCTCCATGATACCCACTATCACGCTCAGACCCAGAGTGAGGGGCACGAATAGCCAGTGGTACATCGCTGTGAGGGCAAATTGCCATCTCGACCAGTCGACTACGGTCATTAAATCGTCCATAGATAGATATGTTTAGGGTTGATGATTGTGTATTGTCGAATAAATAAATAGTGTCAGCGTGTGAGGAGCGACCTGCGGACGGCGTCGGCTCGTTCTCCGTCGGTGTCATAGTCGCGCTGCAGAATGTCAGGGAAGAAGAAGAGCTTGAAGATGAAGAAGAGGATGAAGAGTTTGATGATGATGAGCAGCCACAGCTTGCGACCCACGGTCATGGCGCGGAATCCATCGACGTAGAAGCGCACTATCCTCTCTGGGATGGAGGCGAGTCGGCGCAGTGGCGATTTGGCGTGGTCAGATGCTGGGTTTTGACTCATAAGGTAAGAAGAATGTTGGTGGATGATGATACAACACCCAAGCCTACGCAAAAGTCTAAAAATAATTCGGAAAATCCAAGCTTTTTCTCTGAAATTTGGATGTCTCCGGTCACACATGGAGTTTCGTTTTGTCCCGTTCGGCATTTTCTCTTGTGACGTTGACTATCCGTGGGAGGCGTTTATAAGAAAAATCCCCGATTCCGCATGTTGTCGCGAAATCGGGGATTTGGTTGGTTTTATCGCGTCGGCCACATCACAGTGAGACCTGACGCCGGGGAGGATGCTTACGCCTTGACAGCTTTGCGGTTGCGGCGGCTGTCGGTGATGTAGGCCACAGGTGCTGCAACGTAGATGGTTGCGAGAGTACCGATGATTACACCGAATATCATGGCGAAGACGAATGAACGGATAGCGTCACCACCGAGGATGAAGATACAGAGGAGCACCAGGAGGGTGGATGACGAGGTCATCACTGTACGTCCGAGGGTGGAGTTGATTGAGGAGTTGATGGTGGTGAAGAAGTCCTGCTTGGGATAGAGACCTACGTTTTCGCGCACACGGTCGAAGACTACCACGGTGTCGTTGATCTGGTAACCGATCACTGTAAGGATGGCAGCGATGAACGACTGGTCGATTTCCATAGCGAATGGGAATACGCCCCAGAAGAGTGAGTAGAAACCGATGATGGTGAATGCTGTGAAGGCTACGGCAGCGAGGGCACCTACAGAGAAGGCCACGTTGCGGAAGCGGAGCAGGATGTAGAAGAACATGGCCAGAAGTGCGAGGATTACGGCGATGTAGGCGTCAGTGCGCATGTCGTTGGCCACGGTAGGACCTACTTTCTGCGATGACATGATACCGATGTTCTCGTTGGTGGTCGAGAAGTCCTCGATGCTCATGCCGTTGAGCTCGTTCTGAAGACCGTTGTAGAGAATCTGGGTGATTTCGTTGTCGATGTTCTCTTCGTCGGAGTCGATTTTGTAGTTGGTCGAGATACGGACTTTGGTGTCGTCGTCAATGGTGATGACGCTGAGCTGGGCACCTTCGAAGAGGGGTGCGAGCTGTGCCTGAAGTTCGTGGGTCTTGACAGGATGATCAAACTGCACCACGTAGTTGCGTCCACCTGAGAAGTCGATGCCCTGGTTGAGGCCGCGAGCGAAGAGCGAGATGATGACAACGGCGCAGGCAATGCCTACCACTGTGAAGCTCACCTTGCGGGCACCAAGGAAGTTGAACTTGGTGTTGGTGAACATTTTGCGTGAGAGGGCAGTGGTGAATGTGAGACGTTCGAAAGGCTTGGTCTTGGCACCCATGATGTAGATGAGGCGGGTGAGGTAGACAGCTGTGAAGAACGAGCAGATGATACCGATGATGAGGGTGGTGGCGAAGCCCTTGATGGGACCTGTACCGAAGAGGAGGAGGATCACACCGGTGATGATAGAGGTAAGGTTCGAGTCAAAGATGGCCGAGAAGGCGTTGCTGTAACCGTCAGCGATGGCTGTGCGCACGTTCTTGCCCGAGCGGAGTTCTTCCTTGGCGCGCTCGTAGATGAGCACGTTGGCGTCAACGGCCATACCCAGGGCGAGGACGATACCGGCGATACCCGAGAGGGTCAGCACGGCCTGGAATGAGGCGAGGATACCGAAAGTGAAGAAGATGTTGAAGATAAGGGCGAGGTTGGCGATGAGGCCGGGGATGAAGCCATAGAAGAGGCACATGAACACCATCAGGAGCACGAGGGCGATGACGAATGACCAGAGACCATCCTTGATAGCCTGTTCGCCGAGCGACGGACCGATAACGGTGTCAGAGATGATGTCAACCTTGGCTGCCATCTTACCGCTCTTGAGCACGTTGGCCAAGTCCTTTGCTTCGTCAGTGGTGAAGTCGCCGGTAATCTGCGAGCGACCACCTTCGATGACTGAGTTTACGCGGGGTGCTGAGTATACATGGTCGTCGAGCACGATGGCTACCTGCTTTTCGATGTTGGCTGCTGTGATGCGGGCCCACTGGCGGGCAGCTTCGGGCTTCATGTTCATTGACACGTAGTTACCGCCCTGCATTGCGTCATAGTCACTTGTAGCCGAGGTGATGACGTCGCCGCTGAGGGCCGGCTTGCCGTTTGTGGTCTTGAGGGCCACGAGCTGGAATATCGAGAGGTTGCGCTTGCCTTTGACTGAATCCTCAACCTGCACTACCTCGGGCTTGAATTCCCATGCCAGTTTGAGGTTGGCGGGGAGGATGCGCTTGGCTGCGGGTGAAGCAAGGAGCATGTCGATAGTGTCGCGGGCTGTCTCGGTGGCAGCACCTACACCTATTATATTACGAGGATTGCCTACCTGGAGGAAGTAGTCGAAGAGACCCTTGCCGTTGCCGGTGGAGTCAGTGCGCAGAGTGCGGTCGAGTTCCTGGAGGATGCCTGAAATCTCGCTGAACGAGGTGGTCTCGTAGAATTCGAGATTTGCGCTCGATTTGAGGAGTTCGCGCACACGGTCGTGCTCTTTTACACCGGGGAGTTCAAGGAGTATCTGGCCGTCCTTCTCGAGCTCCTGGATGTTGGGGGCTACGACGCCGAACTGGTCGATACGAGTACGGAGCACGTTGGTTGATGAGCTGACGCGGTCCTTTACTTCCTGCTTGAGGGCAGTCTTAATGGCGTCGATGTTGTCGCCACGCTTTACCTGGTCTTTGAACACAACTGAAAGGTCGCCTTGGGGGTCGAGCTTACGGTATTCGGCGCAGAAGATGTCGATGAAGTCGTTGCTCTTGTTGACGCGGGCCACGGAGTCGGCGTTGGCTACGGCTTTTTCAAAATATGGATTGCCTTCGGCGTTGGCCATCGAACGGAGGATGTCGGGCACAGACACCTGGAGGGTGACGTTCATACCACCCTTGAGGTCAAGACCGAGCCCTACGCCGAGCTTCTGTACTTCGTTGAAAGTATAACCTAAATAAACCTTCTCGTTAGCGATGTTCTTGATGTACTCGCTGTAGGCTTTGCGTTTAGTTTCAGAACTGTTGTTGTCCTTGGCGGCTTCCACTTCGGCATACTCGGTAGCCTTCTTCTCGTAATGGTTGGTCACCATTGTGAAGGAGAGGTAGAAGAGGCAGATGAGCACCATGAATATGGCTATCACACCGGCAACAACACTTCCCAAAGATCCTTTGCTTTGCATTGTGTTAAAGTGATGTATTTAAATTAGTTAATTAATATTTTTTCGATTGGTTTTCATGGAGGGCGGAGGTGTCGCGCCCTTTTTCAGCTTGCAAATATACGAAATTTCTTTTAATTACACGTATCTAAACACACTTTTTGGCGTTTTTTGGCCCTTAGCCACTGATTTTTAGAGCTACAGTTGCAGTTTTTTGACGATAGTGTTGCGGTTCTGGTCAATCACACGTACAATCACTACTCCTGTGGCTGCACCGGGAAGGGTGAAGTCAGTGAGCGATCCGCTGATGGGGAGGGCGATGCCTTGGAGGCTGAATGCCTCGACAGAGAGGGGTGTCCCGCCATCGATGGTGACGTGGTGGCCGCGGTTGCTGATGGTCAGTGCTGAGGCTTCGAGATCGGATATCATCGTGGTGCCTTCCTGCTTGATCTTTGTTGTGGATAAGGTGTAGGTTTCGCCCGGGGCGCAGTCAAATTCTATCAGCTCGTCGGCATCGCTGCGTGAGTAATATCCGAAGAGGAATTCCGATGGGTCGAGCAGCATGTTGTCACGGTAGATGTAGCTGTAGGCCTCCACGACAGATCGCTTGAGGCGGAATGTTCCACCTTTTACCGAGGTGACCTTGAAGAGTTTTGGCGAGCCTGAGGCCCACTCGATGTCGACAGTGTAGTTTCCGATGGCTTTGAGGCCTGTGGCTTTGCCTGTTGACCACTCGGCGGGCAGAGCGGGGAGGATGTCAATGAATCCGGCGTGGCTCTGCACGAGCATTTCAGCCACACCTGCGGTAAGGCCCCAGTTGCCCTCCATCTGCATGCATTGGTTGAGGGCGGTGAGGTTGTAGAAGAGGCCGGTTCCGGCTTCCGACTCAGTCTGGTAGCCGATGGTGCTGCTATATACCTTGAAGGCATTCTGGCTGTGGGCACGAGCCCAGAGGCATGTCTTCCATGCGGTGGTCCATACGGCGGCGTCAACGGCTCCGCATTTGAGGCCGCGCTGCTCCATGGCGTTGATTGTGGCTTCGTAGATATCGGGTTCGTCTGTCGAAACGAGGTCGAGAGGGTACATGCACACCAGGTGGGAAAGGTGACGGTGGTTGGCTTCGCCGAAAGTGTCGGTGTACTTCCATTCGCGCAGGTAGGGCTTGCCGTCTGACATCCAGATGTTAAGTCCGCGGTCGAGATGGTCGTATTTTTCCTGTAGATCGGCTATTTGTTCACGTGTGGCTTCGGCTATGGGATGGCTCTCGAGCAGGTTGAGTGTGTGCTTGAAAAGATAGGTGACCAGCTGCTGGGTATGGGCTGTCGCCGGGCCTGAGCCACCGTTGTTCTCGGGTGAGCTCTCCTGGGGGATCTCATAGACGTAGCCGCCGTTCTCCTCCTTGCGGTCCATGTTGCGCACCCAGAAGCGGCATGCACGCCATAGCACCGGGAGGGCGCGTGAGAGATACTCCTCGTCGAGGGTGTAGAGGTAGTGCTGTATAAGGTGAGAGCACATCCATGCCTGGGCTGCGTTGTAGCGGTCGTTGTATGTGCCGTTGGTGTCATAGGTGGTGCCTCCTCCGAACGGGTTCATGGCCATCAGGGAGGTCCATTCATTGCCGTCGAGGTCGGTGGCGTTGCGGTCCTTGGTCAGGTACTCTTTTGCCAGCCATTTCCAGTAGTCGCTCTGCGAGAGGTTTATGATCCAGTTGCAGAAGGTGAGGTGGTTGTCGGAGAGGTTGGTCACTTCTGCAGGCCAATAGTTCATCTCGACATTGATGTTGGTATGGATGTCGCAGTTCCACATCTTCGAGTCATGAGCCCAGATGCCCTGAAGGTTGGTAGGGGCGTCCATGCCCTTGCCGTCCTTGACAGGACGTGCGGCGGCTATCATGAGGTAGCGTCCATAGTTGAACACCATGTTTTCATGTTGTCTGGCTTGAGCCTGGCTCACTGCTCCTGTGGTATAGGCCTTTAGCAGTTCGCCGGTGGGCGTGGCGTTGGCACGGCCGTCGATTTCGAGGCGCATTGAGTTGTAGAGTGCCTGATGGTCGGCCACGTGGCGGTCATAGAGTGTCTCCCAGCCGAGGGCTGAGGCATCGGCCACCCTCTTCTCCACGAGTGTCGGGAGTCCTTCGGTGCCGGAGAGGAAAGTGGGCGACGAAGAGTCATAGTCGGTGGCAGCGGCAATGAGGATGAGTACATTGTCGGCGTCGGCGACCTTCACAGAGCTGCCTGAGGCGGTGACTGTACCCCCGGTGGCAACTATGCGCATGCAGGCAGCGTAGCTCACGAGTTCGCCAGAGAGTGTGCCGCTGAATTCCACCTCGGCTGTCTGGCTGTCGATGCTGCGTGCCGTCGACGAGGCGTTCTGCTTGGATGTGAGTTCTATTTCAAGGTTTGTGAATCCCGGAGTGTCAAAACCGAAGTAACCTGCTATGACCTGGTCAGGATAGCTGGCAAACCACTGCAGGACCCCTGTGGGTTCTGGGTTGTACTGACCCCAGGTGCTAGCCTGGCCTATGGATGAATAAAGGCCGGTGGTGAGGTCGAGCTGATGGAGGAATCCGGTCGATAGGTCTTTTCCCGGTTTTACTATGACTGTGCCGAAGTCCTGGTAGCCTTTCCAGTCGTTGATTTCAGGCTTGCCGGCGAAGAGCCCTTTCTCGTTCAGCTTGAGATAACGCCATCCGTTGCCCGATACGCATCCTCCGAGCTGGCCGTTGCCGATGAGGAACGACGACGAGGCCGAACCTTCTGTGCCGAGAGTGGTGGTGTTGTTGCTCCAGTCGGAGTAGTACCACATGGTCTCAAGGTTGTCAGGGACATAATTCTTCTCCCAGGTGGTCCGGTAGGTGTCCATAGCCTTTGGGAGGGTCGATGGAAGCGCAGCGTTGACGGGTGCGGTGTAAGCTATCGCGCAAACTGCGGATAATAACAAAGCTGAACGTTTTTTCATGGTTACAGGGGTAGTTATGAAAAAGTAAATTATTTGTAAATGTGATGATGCTTAGGTGTTAGGGTCGGGCAGAAAGTGTCCACCGCGAAGTTACACAGATTTATTAAATAATGTGACTATATTAAAGAGATAATATCGTCGCAGGTCAAGTTTTTGCTAAAATAGTATCATAATGGGTCTGAAATGGGCAAATTCTATACTTGTATGTCGTAAAAATGTGTAAAATTTTGTAACTTTGCACTTATTATAGCATCCGGGCTCCCCCTCTTGCCGAAAGAGGATACCCCCTTGAACGCGCTCAATGGCCACGTCGCCCTCAGATAGACACGAGGCCGTCAGCGTCATCTGCATCCCCCCAATCCGGGATGCGCACACGTAATTTCGATACTCTAAGGTAAAAAAGATGAAAGAATTGACCGTACGTTACGCCGCCTTTATTTTTGGCCTATATCTTCTCTCGCTGGCCATATCACTGATTGTCACATCCTCGTTGGGCACCACGCCTATATCCTCGTTCAACTACGTTCTTTCGCTCACCACGCCACTTACTCTCGGCATGGCCACATTCAGCTTCAACGTCGCGATTATTTTCGTGCAGCTTTGGCTCATACGCGGTGGAGTTGGCACCCGCAAGGACCGTATCGAGATTCTCATGCAGATACCTTTCTCGTTTCTCTTCTCGGCTTTCATCGACATCAACATGATGCTTCTCTCCCCAATCCATCCGGACAGCTATCCGATGCGTCTGGCCATCCTGCTTGCCGGTTGCCTTGTGCAGGCTGTGGCCGTGGTCATCGAGCTTCGGTCCAATGTGGTGATAATGAGCGCTGAGGGTGTGGTAAAATATGCTGCCAGACGTTACAATAAAGACTTCGGGGCCTTGAAGGTGCGCTTCGACATCCTTCTGGTCGTTCTCGCTGTGGGCTACTCGCTGCTTGCCAGCGGCACCGTTCAGGGGGTCAGGGAAGGCACACTCATTGCCGCCGCCCTTACAGGCTACCTTGTCACTTTCATAGTAGTCCATGTCGTCAATCCCCTTCATCTACATCGTCGCTTATTCGAGTAATCCTCTCGCGGCTGTCTCCTTGCCACCCCCATCGTCACCAGTTAAAAGTGCTCTATGCTTAATGTGACTCCTGAAATCCTTATAGGTGGCAATCTTCATGTAACATCGTTGTTTGGGTGTCAATCGTCAGTATGACAGGTGATTGTGTGCCTAAAATGGCTCGGTTCTTTGGCGGGTTCCAAGAATAGCTCGAAAAAAATATTGAAAAAACTAAAAAAATATTTGGTGGAATAAAAAAAAGGTTGTACCTTTGCATCGCAATTGAGAGAAACACCTCATGCAATGACTCCGTAGCTCAGTTGGTAGAGCAACTGACTCTTAATCAGTGGGTCGAGAGTTCGAGCCTCTCCGGGGTCACCACTAAGAAGTCCAATCACTTATAAATCAAGTGGTTGGATTTTTCTTTATACAAGAATTCTCAACCGTTTGTCAACCAAACTGAATCTTAGACACCGTTGACATTCTGTACTGAGCTGATAGACTTATTGAATTTTTTTGATTGAATGCGTATTGGGTATTGATCTGTGCAATGGGAATAATGCTATTTGTTCTCGTTTGACTGATTTTATTTGATTCCCCGGCCAGACCGTCGAATGTCCCGGTCTTTACCTCAATCACACAATAGGCGTGTAGGCGGATATTGTAAAACAGCAGGTCGATGAATTTCTCGGTATGACCAATTTTCAACTTATACTCCTGACCAACGTATGTAAAGCCTGAACCTAATACCAAAAGAAAACGGGAAATATTATACATCAAAGCCTTTTTCAGTTCGTGCTCCTTGTACGGCTCTGACATTTCGGTAAAGTCGAAGATATATGAAGCTCGTGTAATCTCTTGTGCGAGGTCGCTGTTTGGAGCCAGCAGTGGTCGTGAGAAACTTGACTGAGCTTTGCCCTGACGAAGATGAAGGCCACTGTCAATGAATGTTTTCAAGACATTCCGCGACCAGCCATCCTCCATGGTTTTCTTCAAATAGAATATCGCCGCATCAAGGTCTCTGTTCTTGTAATATTTATCAATGATTATACGGTGATGCTCCCACGGGACCAAGAAAATGAAATCGCCCACAACTTGTGGGCATATCTTGTGCTCGGAATTTTCCGCAAGCTGTGGAAGATTTGCATGTGCGGAGTCTTCCACAACTTGTGGAAGATTTGTGGTTGTAGCAGAATATAAATCATAAAATCTCCTCATATAGAAAAGATTAAATCGGATTCGGGCAACGCATCTTTCAAATCCTGACTGAGATTGTTATAAAATCCGGAGCCATATTTGTTCTCAGCATCACGAGCAACGATGTCACGCCCTTATTGATTTTCACCGTTTAAGGTACCGACAAGGTCTTGTTTATTCCCTCGTATATATCACGATAATGGGCGAAAGCCTTGCCGACTTCTTTGTGCCCGGATTGTGCTTGGACAAGATTTTTTCTGAACAATCGTAAGCATCGGCTTTTTTTGTCGTTACGTCGCTAAAACACGGATATTGGAACAATATACCACGTAATTTACAGAACATTTACGTTTGATGCAGGGTTTTATTTTAGAAGATTAAAATTTCTTCTATTTATTTATGAAATATGTAATGTTAGATGGCCGTGGGATAAACACTGAAGATTTCTCTTTGGATGGCGATGGAAAGTTGGAGTACGTCACGATGTGCGTCAGTCCGGTTTTTATGGAGTTTTTGACCGTTTCAATGGATGCGTGCGTGTCGTTCGCCATATCTGACATATAGACATATAAAAGAATGAAAAATATGGCACCGGCAAAACTTAAATCCAATCAGGTAGCAATTCGAGTGATTGCGTTTGTGGCCGTTTTCTGCATACTCGCGTCGTTGGCCGTGGTCCGTAACGGTTCTCTATTTGGCACCGAGGCCTCAAGCTTCTTTTCGTCAGGAGAATCAGGCAGTGTAGTGTCTAATGATTCTGTTTCATCCATCAGACATGTTGGTTCGCAGGAAATCATCAATACCACAGAGATAGGAAAGAATATCGCCGGTTATGCCGGTGCGGTGCCTTTGGAGATCTATGTCACCGACGGACGCATTGATTCCATAGTGGCACTGCCAAATGCGGAAAGTCCGAAGTTTTTTGGGCGCCTGGAGTCGGAAGGTTTGACAAACTCATGGAATGGCAAAACACTTAAGGAAGCCGAGACGATGGATGTTGACGCGGTGACGGGTGCCACTTACTCATCGAATGCCTACATTGCCAATGTTCGTGCCGGTGTGGCTTATGCTGAAGGTGAGAAAGCATCTGGCGCCAGGGATGTGTCAGTAGCCGCAATCGCTGCTCTGCTTGTGATATTGGCCGGTGCTGTGTTGCCACTCTTTATCAAGAAGCCGGCTTACCGTATTGTTCAGCAGTTGTTCAATGTGGCTGTTCTCGGTTTCTGGGCCGGCACTTTCATAGACTATGCCATGATGCTAAATTTCTTTTCAGGTGCGCCACGATTGACGCTGAGTTTTTTGGTGACTCTGATTCTTCTCTTTGTTGGTCTGGTTTATCCTCTTTTCAATAAGCCGAACTTCTATTGCACCTGGATTTGTCCATTCGGTTCTCTGCAGGAACTTGCCGGCAAGGTTTGCAAAAAGAAATGGAAGATGTCGCCAAAACTGATCAAGGGTCTGGATAATTTCCGGCAACTGTTGTGGGTAGCCCTTTTGTCACTGCTCTATATTGGATGGGGCACCAGTTGGATTGACAATGAGATTTTCACCGCGTTTGTAGTCGAATCGGCTTCATGGATTATCATTGTGGTCGGAGGGGTTTTTGTAGTGCTTTCACTGTTTATCAGCCGTCCCTTCTGCCGATTTGTTTGTCCCACAGGCTCGTTGCTGAAACATGCTTGATCAATACGGATTAAAAATTAATTTCATAATTCTAAAAAAACAGGATTGACCCTCAATCCTAAATAAGAAATCAGTCATGAAAAGTTATCATTGGATAATGCTGCTTCTGGCCATTGCACTTGTGGTCGTTTCGGTGCGTCTTGCCTCCGTGTCGTCAACCTCTCCGGATGATGGGGGTGGCAATGCAGCTGACGCTGTTATTGATTGCATTATGACCCGCACCAGTGTGCGCAGCTACACTGACCGTCAGGTCGAGGATAGCATTGTCAATAAAATCCTTCGTGCCGGCATGGCGGCACCGACCGCCGCCAATCAGCAGCCTTGGCAATTCGTAGTCGTGACAGAGCAAAATCTTAAGGATTCAATCACTTCGGCATTTGAATATACCAAGATGGTGGAGCATTGCAGTTTTGCCGTGGTGGTCTGCGGTGATATGGACAATTTATTCAAGGGTGACATGCCCGACGGAGGCTTCTGGGTGGAGGATTGTTCCGCAGCGTCTGAAAACATGCTTTTGGCAGCACATGCTCTTGGTGTCGGAGGTGTGTGGTGCGGGATATATCCCCTTAAGGACCGGGAAAACCGTCTGCGTGAGATACTGAGTTTACCCTCCAATCTTACTCCTCTTAATGTGATGGCTTTCGGCTATCCTTCACAGCAAGCAGCACCAAAGGACAAGTGGGTTCCTGCCAAAATCCATTATAATGCATTTTAATTTGCATATATCATGGAGCTTAATTACTACGAGTGTATAAGAAATTGAAATAAAACTTAACGATATGTCAAAATCAGATTTAAGAAGTGTTTTATCAGTACTTTTAATTATTTTAGGAACAATGGTTATGAAGGCTCAGACATCATATTCGCACCGGGTGTGGAGGAGGTTGAGGCCACAGCGACAGTCGATGCTCTTAGAAGAGCAAACATCCCTGTTGTGACAGTGGCAGTATCGGATAATGTTCAGATAAAGGGAGCAACTGGTCAGATTCTTTTGGCCGACTCGCTGATATCAGAGGTTAATACCGACGATGCGGATTGGCTGATTATACCCGGAGGTGACCCCGGAGCGCAAAATCTGTTTGCCAACAATGATGTAAAGGATAAGATAATGGCTCATTACCGGAAAAATGGACGTATTGCCTCCATTTGTGCCGGTCCTGCGGTGGTTCTTGCACCTCTTGGTGTACTCAAAGATAAAAAAGCCACATGTTATCCCGGTCTGGGTGACGCCATCAATTCCAACGGAGGAGAGTATGTGAAGCAGACCGTGGTGACAGAGCCGAATCTTATCACATCCGAAGGCCCTGGCACCACATTGCCTTTCGCCATAGAGATTATCCGTGCGGCAAAAGGTGACAAAGCTGCTGAGACCGTGGCTTCGGGGATGCTCGTGATGGAGTGAAATCCTCTATTGCATGACTATATATCAGATGATACACTGGGCCCACTCCACATCCTCTGTTGACTAAAGCTGTGATTAACCTCAATAAACATGCGTGTTATCAGATTATACCACCTTTTTAGGTGGTATAATTTTTTGTAGTCTGTTACATTTGGACCTTGATTATCTCTATTTCCGGATGCTAAAAAGAACCTTATGGGCAAAATAGATATCCACAACTTGAATCTCAGACAGCATGGGACTACTTTAGATAGATATCCGCCATAGCCATATCCAGCCGTTCGGTTGGATATTGATAATGGTTCCCGGCGACAATCCGGTAGGTGATATCCACGCCTTGCCTGCGAAGATATCCCACTATTTCTTCAGTGCATTTCCCTACGGTTGAGAACATCCGGTTGCGGGAATGTGGCTCGGCTTCCCCCAGCAACATGAAGCATCGCCCAGTCCTGGATGAGAATGGTTGATTCCAGATCCACTCCACGAAATCCTTGTACCAGAATGACCCTGAAAGGGTGGCAATGTTGTGGAAAAAGTCGCTTTGCGCCCATTGCCAAAGGGTGAACAGTCCGGATAACGATACCCCGATAAGGGTTCTTTCTGGTACGTCATGAGCGCAGAGCAGTCTCTCTATGCTGGGTGCAACTGTCTGCGTCAGCTTTCTGAAAAACTCACCTCCAAGCCCTTGGAAATCGGGCGACCCCTTAGGCACTCCCGGGGCCGGCCAAGGAGTCATGTCATTATCCCAATCCATCCCGGAGATGACAACTACAGATGTGGCATATCTTTTGGAAATAGCTTCGACGCGTTCGGGCGCCATGGCCATAGGGTATAATATATAGGTAATCTTGCCGGTGGCCGGATACTTGCAAAAAGTGCAATGCAGATTCTCAAAATTGATATTCTCAACCTTCATATTTCATCAGATCGTTCATATCCCTGAAGCCGATGGAGGCATAGACGCTGCGCCCCATATCAGTTGTCTCGAGATATATTTTATTACAGTTTCTGTCGCGTGATTCTCCAACCAGATGTTCGAGAATCGCTGTAGCAATACCTTCGTGCCTGAATGCCGGTCTCACATACATGTTCATGATGTAGGCGCATCGTCCTGACGGATTATCAGGAGACGGCATCTCTTCATAAAAACACACGGCTCCGCAGCCGGCCTCTATGCCGTCGCGGCATGCTATGATGGCTATATGGGATCCGTCGCTGATGTGCCGGATGAAAAAATCACGGTTGGATGCAAGCAAAGCTTCGTCGGGTTCATGCCGGAACACGCAGCCGAGCACCTCTCGTCTCCACTCCATCAGCTGTTCAATGTCGGTCAATCGGCGCAATTCAATCATCCTCAGCCTCCTTCAGTACAATAGGCAATGCCGACATGTCAACTTTGCCGCGTTTGTTGACCGGGATTTCCTTAACCGCCACAAAAAATTCAGGAATCATGAAGTCGGTAAGCTCCTTCCGCAGCCAATTTTTGACGTCGTGGAGAGAATACTCTTTGTGTGCAGGGACGAAATATGCCACGAGATATGCGAGTCCGGCATCGTCGTTGAAGGCACGGACAATTCCGCGTTCCACATCGGGCGAGGTGTTCAGCACATTCTCCACCTCCTCCGGTTCGACTCGTTTGCCGAGTATCATCACCTGCTCATCGCGACGGTGGAGGAAGGCGATGTTTCCATCGGGCAGAAAATAGCCCATATCACCGCTGCGATACATTCTTTTGCCGTCAGGGAGTTTGACGAAATTCCTTTGTTCCGGCGGAGTGCCGAGATAACCGGCTGAGACACCATTCCCGAAAATGCAGATTTCGCCTACCGTACCATCCGGGACTTCCTTGCCGTTTTTGTCCAGGATTTTCACCTCGACACCTTTCACGGCTTTACCTATGGGATAGGTGCCGTCGTCGAGTGGCAGGGCGTTGTCGCAGCGGAAATATGTGGCGCAGACGGTGGTTTCCGAGGGTCCGTATGTGTTGTAGACCAACATTCCCTTGCCGGTCAGGTGGTCAATGTAGGATGCGCGCAGTACATCCCCTCCGCTTATCAGCAGCCGCAATGATTCTGGCAAAGTGTCGAGTTTGTTCAACTCGGCCACCAGATATGGGAAGCCGCTTATCTCAGTCACTTTGTGGCGCTTGACAAAGTCCATCAACACCGTTATGTCACCCTCCATGATCTCTTTGGGCGGGATGGCGAGTGTGGCACCGTTGAGGAGAGTGGCAAACACCTCCTCGACAAATATGTCAAACGAGCATACAGAGTATTGGAGCATAACATCACCGGGTGCTGTGTGAAACTCGGCCTCGAATGCTTCCGCGTAGTTTACCACACTGCGGTTCTCCACCATCACACCCTTGGGGTGTCCGGTAGTACCTGACGTGTAAAGCACATAGGCCAGGCCGTCGGGAGTCGAATGGTCGGTATAATCAGGGCAATCGTCACTCAGATTATTACAGAACTCGCTTGTTATGACAAGCTCTGTCTTCGCTTTTCCCATCATATATCTGATTCTGTCCTCAGGAAGAGATGGCTCGGCCGGTATGTAGGCAGCCCCTGATTTGAGGACTGCAAAGATGGTGGCGATCATATCCATGCCATGGGGCATGACCACACCGATAAATTTCTGATGCCGTGCCTCTCCTATTTTCTCGGCAATGGAATTAATACGGCAATCCAGATCCGAGTAAGTCATACTTTTGGTGTCTGTGACTATGGCTACGGCATTGGGCTGTATTTCCACCCATCGGTGAAAGCGGGAGTAAATTGTATTATCTTTCATATTAAGATAAGTCCGGTAGCTATCGTTTTGTTCACGTTGCATGCCCGGCTTCTCCGGAACTCCAAAGCGTGTTATTTCAATATGCCGGATGATGCTGTGCCTGACACCGACGGCTCGTCGTCGCGTTTCACCTTTTTACCGAAGCCAAATGTGTAGGTGGCTGACAGCTGAACAAGCGCATGGCTGCTGCCATTGTAAATCTGTTCGTAGGTGCTATAATAGTTGCTGTGCATCTCTTGTCGGGCATTCCTCCAGTTCCAGCGTGTGAAGTTTATGAAATTAGCTTTCACGTTCCAGTCGGAGCAAGCCCAGCCGATAGCGATATACCAGTCGTTTTTCGTCCTGTTCCAGATGCCGGTCCTGCTGTCAGCTGCCGCTTTATCCGATATATAGGTGATATTGAAGTTCCAGTTGCCCAGGTAGTAAGCCACTCTGGCATGCCATTCTATATGCGAGTTGTCGGCATAATAAGGCTTTCCGTTATGGTTGAGGACATGACACACTTGACCGGTAAGCATGAGTGATCTGTCGAGAAACCGTGCGGTGGCGTTTAATCCATACTCATATTTGGCGAAACCTCCCATGGGCTGCTTTATGGTGCGTATAATTCCTTCCTCGGTAGCCTCATAGTCATAGGTGTACCTGTTTCTGACCATCCACCCCAAAGCGTAGGCCCCGAGATTGAAATTGTTGTCGGGCAACCAGGTATATCCTAAGTAGGCATCATAGTTTTTGTTGGGCGTGAGGTTTGGATTTCCGGTATATTTCATGAATGGCGAGGACGCTATGATATTTTCGCTCTTATAGCTCGGTGACGGAGCCCAGGAGCTGTAATGGAATACGGCCGACAGGGAATGCTTCTCTCTGAAAGTATACTGGAGCGAAAAATCGAACCAAGGTGATGACTCATTGTCCACCATGTCTCCAAATTGGAGTCTGTCCCAGTCGGAGCCAATCCCGGCCATGGTATACAAGTTGCCGACGGTGACATTATATGTCACTCCTATGCCGATGCGTGTGGATTTAGTCTTATCAAATGAATTTGCCGAACCTGAGTAGCGTGTGCGGTTGTATTCATACGTTCCTCTCATAAATCCGAGCAGATTTCCGTATTTGCCGAAACCGTGGCTGAATTTCAGATCGCCGTTTAATTGGTTGGTGTTATCTGTGGCTCCGTTCAGTATCGGCTGAAAGCTCGCCTCACGATATGAGGAATTCTGGTCAGTGTGTGAATATACATACGAGGCTATGAGTGTCAGTGAGTTGCTGCGTGGCAAAGAGAAGTAATAATAACCGTTATAGGCAATGAACTTAGCGCGATTGTCGAGTGTGGACGCGAAGTCGGAGGCCGGGAACAATGAAGGGGTATAGCTGACTGAGCCACTTCGGTCAGAATGAGGCTTATCGTCGATGCTGGCGTTTATTTGGGTTGAGGCCTGGATTTCGTCAGAGGTATATGTGGCCTTGAAGGCCGCCAGATACTGTTGGTTCTCAGTTTTTGATGACTTGGTCTCGGAGTGTCGCTCAAACTCTTTGATAGAGCCGTCGGCCTGTGGGAGCTTGAATCTCTCTGTCATATCAGAACCGTAGTGGCTGTTGTCCATGTTGAACTCATATCCCATCAGGTCGTAGGTCATATTCTTATATTGTAATCTGACACTGCCTAACAGTTGCTCTGAAAAGCTGATGAGATTGGCATGCCCGAATCCCTTTACATAGCCGCCGTACTCATATCTCTGCATTATGAAATTGATTACATAGGGGGTGCCCTGCAGACGTGGGTCGGATGGGGATTCGTAATACTCCACTTTTTTGACATCGCTGACTCGCATTGCCTGCAGGTCGTTGGCGGAGGCAGGGAGATAGTCGATGAATACGGCGACAGGTATTCCTGCGTTTGTAACGATATTCCCTCCGGTCATAAGGCCGAGTTGCGGTATTGACATGTGCTCAAGGAGGTCTGTACCGGTCTGTGCCGCGTTTTTCTGCCGTTGGGTAGGGATATAGACAGTGCGGTCGGCGTGGAGGTGGGCATTCTGAGCTTCAATCTTTACTTCGCCGAGTTTAACAGACTGTTGGGCCATGTGGATTGTGCCGACGTCTGGAGTGTGGCATTGGACATAGGTGGTCTGATAGCCAAGACACGAGACTTTGGCTATGACTTTTTGGCGGTCACACGGAATCGTGAACCGGCCATTGCCGTCAGTGATACCGTATGTGATAACTGTGGAGTCGCGAGGGGCAAGAATCAGAACTGTGGCAGCTGCCACAGGCTCATTATCCACACCCATTGCCTGGCCTGAATAGATATATTTCCCATGTTGAAGGGCCTCTATATAATACGAGTCCTTGGCCTTTGCGACGATAACAGGGTTGAGTCCCACAGTCTGACGGAGGGCATCATAGACATTTTCAGCCTTGACCGTTGCACTCGTCTTATAATTCTCAAGTTCATTGTAGATGAAGTTGATTTCGAGTTCAGGATGCTCAGCCACAATGCGTTGAATGGCCTCCGGCAACGGAGTGGAATTGAATCTGTAGGAAAACGTCTCAGCTTCAGCCATGACAGTGACTATCATGACCGCTATAAAAGTAAAGATACGTGTCATGATTTCAGTCGATTATTATGGTTTTACCCACAAGTGAGAGCTGGATTTGCTCGAAATTGTTCAGACTTCCTGCCACGTCTTCAATCGGGAGAGTCTGGTTCCATCTGAAGTAAAGACGTAGTGATTTCATGGAGTCATCCTTGAACTCTGCCTCATAACCATAATGGTTTGCGATTTGGGCTATGATTGTCTCGAGAGGGGCGTTGTCGAATATTATTGGACCGGATATCTGTGGCTCCACGTCACCGTTGACTATGGTGGTGTCAGGATGTAAAGCGACGTCCGTAGTGACATCGTTGACAACGGCAGGTGCTACAGCTTGCGGTTCAGTGAAATAGCTCATACTTACACTAACCACAGTTGCGACGGCGGCGAGTGAGGCAATGGCGATGAGTATACTTGCCGCGATGTTGCGTGAGAAGAGAGAGACAAGCCTCAAGCGATGTTGATTGTGGGCGCTATTGAATGCTTTCCACTCTGCATCAACATCGGGCGAGGTGAGGGGCTGCAGGGAAGCCTTTGTTTTGTCGAGAGTGTCAAGCACATCCTTGATTTCGGGGTCCTGAAGCAGGGTGCTGATTTCAGCCTCAGTGAAACGCTCCGGGTGCTCTATTGCTTCAAACAACTGGTCGATTTTATCCATTCTAAGAAAGTTTTTGGCGTAAGACATCTATTGCATGACGCAAATGCTTATAGACAGCCACCTCGCTTATGCTCAGGAAATCGGCTATCTCCTTGTAACTCTTCCCTTCTGCGAACCTCAGGTTCACCACTCTGCGGCAATTTTCAGTCAGATCTTTGGCTACGGTGATGTTTATCCGGGCGAGAGTCTCATCGTCGGGCCATTCCTCGTCATCAATTTCCTGCTCATCCACTGCGTAAAGTTTATTCAAGCGGTCTCTTGCAGAGAGATTGCGGATGTGGTTAAGGCATCTGTTGCGGACGGCTTTTAGCAGATAAGCCTCCGACACCGTGGCGAGATTGCTTGTGAGGAGCGATTCAAAGACATCATGAACTATATCTCTTGACACCTCATTATCACGCAGTATCAGCATCGCCAGACGATACATCGCCGGGTAGTGTGCCCTGAAAAGTGTTTCTATGTCGTTGGTATGCTGCATTCTGGTTTTAAAATGGTGCAAAGTGACCCGGAGGGCCGATAATTTGTCGTCATACACCAATAAGACACATGACATCCGGAAAACCTAACCTCTAACGCAAAAAAATCGGTGTTAAATGGTAAATTAATGGCAGGTTATGATGAATAATACCCGCAAATGTAACAAATATTCCGCATTCCCGCTATTTCAGATTGCGTCAGCTGTGCTGTTCGCCATCTGAAATGAGGAGTTTGCCATTTGCGCTAAACTTTTTTAATATTGGTGGTCTTATTTTATAGATAAGCACTTAAACAACACTAATAAGATGGAACTTAAGAAAATTACATTTAATGCTATTCTATCAGTTGCTATAGCGGGATGTGTGCCTGCAATGATGTCATGCGCAAGTGACAAGACCTCCTCGGAGAAGCAGGATTCAGCCAGCGACACAATCGAACGTAAAGGAGGCAAGGTTGGCGGTCCGCAGTTGGGTACTCCCGGTGGCGGTCCCGTTATTGACAAGACAGGCGACTCTGTGCTGCAGGCCATGATTAAGGCCGAAGTCCCAGAGTTCAAGCAGCTTATCTATTCCGACTCCGTAACAGGCAAGACTCTGAAATATAATCTCTATGTTCCGAAAGACGTGGATGCTTCCAAGCAGTATCCCCTCGTGCTCTTCATGGCTGACGCCAGCACTCCCGGTGAAAGTTTCACCACTCCTCTCACCCAGGGTTACGGTGCATTGGTTTGGGCCACTTCTGAATGGCAGGCTAAGAATCCCTGCTATGTGCTCGTTCCGCAGTACTCCGGTGTGGCTGTGAATGATGCCTACGAGCATACTGATGAAGTGGACATGGTGATAAGACTGCTGAAAAACATTGTGGCTGATAATAACGTGGACTCCGATCGTCTCTACACCACCGGTCAGTCGATGGGTGGTATGATTTCGATGTACTATAACATCACTTATCCCGACATCTTCGCAGCGTCGGTTTTTGTGGACTGCCATTGGGACACCAATAAGTTCGGCGAACTGGCTCAGCATAAATTCACTTATGTCACCGCAGGAAAGAATGGAAGCTCATTCGGTAATATTCAGGCTCTTGAAGCAGCTGCGCAGAAGGACGGTGTGAAATACGAGTATGCCACATGGAGCGCAAAATTACCTCAAGCCGAGCAGGACTCATTGGCCACCGCTCTTCTTGCCAAAGGTGCGCCGATTAACATAATAAACTTCACACCAAAATCAGTGCTGCCCGATGACGGCAAAGGTAGCGAGCACATGTACTCGTTTGACTATGCCTATAAGCTGACTCCGGTGCGCGAATGGCTTTTCAAGCAGAAAAAATAGACCGCGGCCATTATTGGCATCCGTTGCCTCATAGATATGTGTAAAAGGACAGGATTACCGTGAACCGGCTATAATCTTGTCCTTCTCTTATTAAAACTGACAGGATTTATCCTCCGTTATATAATATATGGATAACTCAAATACAGTAAAATTCTCTATACGCAGATATATTGCCGTGCTGGCTATACTGATCGTTCTTGTGATGACAGTGCTTGATGTCACTGTTGTCAATGTGGCTCTTCCTGTGATAGCTGAAAAGTTCGGCATATCGAACTCTAATGCTGTATGGATCATCACCATCTACCAGCTGGTCATCACCATGCTGCTTCTGCCGTTTTCCTCATTCGGCGACAAGTATAGTTACCGCAAGTGCTTCCTGTCGGGTGTGGCGGTGTTCACGGTTGCATCCGGTCTGTGTGCTGCCTCTCAGTCATTTGTCATGATTGTCGCGGCCCGAGCCCTTCAGGGTGTTGGTGCGGCATGTGTCATGGGTGTCAATATTGCTTTGACTCGTCTGATATATCCGCGTCAGGTGTTGGGTAGAGGTTTGGCTCTGAATGCCATGGTCATTGCCATTGCCACCGCAGCGGGTCCTACCATTGCCGGAGCATTATTGTCGGTCGCATCGTGGCATTGGCTCTTCCTTGTGAACGTGCCTTTTGGCATTGTGGCCTTTATACTTGGCAAACGGCTCCTTCCCCAAAATCCGGTCAAGGATAGCAGTGGGAAGTATGACTGGGTGAGTGGGCTGCAGAATGCTGTGACGTTCGGTCTCATATTTTGGGCCATAGGCAATATAGCCCGAAAGGGTGACATTGTGTTTAACTCGTGTATTCTGGCCATAGGCCTTTTGGTCGGGTTCCTTTATATACGTCGACAGCGACATAAGGAATCCCCGATGCTGCCTATCGATCTTTTCCGTATAAGACTGTATTCATTGAGCATCTCCACGTCGGTCTGCTCATTCATAGCTCAGAACGTGGCCATGATTTCCCTGCCGTTTCTCTTTCTTGGCAATTATAGATTCTCGGAGATTACCACCGGCCTGCTCATGACACCGTGGCCACTCGCGACCATGATTGTGTCACCACTTGCGTCCAGATTTGTCGAACGACATAATCCCGGAGCCACGGCAGCTGCCGGCATGGCCGTTTATGCAGTCGGCATTCTTATGCTTCTTTTGGCCTCTCCTGCCGGTATATCGGAGTGGGATATTGCATGGAGGATGGCTGTCTGCGGAGTCGGGTTCGGAATGTTCCAGACCCCTAACAACATCGTGATGGTAATGGCGACGCCGGTACATCGTACAGGAGGTGCCGGCGGGATGCAGAGCACAGCACGTCTGGTGGGACAGACTATTGGCGCTACCTTGGTCACCATCGTATTCGCATTGTCGGCTGTCGAGCTTCACTCAGTGCGCATCTGTCTGTGCATCGCTCTCGCATTTGCCATCATTGCCGGCCTCTTCAGTTTGAGTCGTGTGAAACAGATATGAATATATGGCAGCCATTTCGCTTCGGCGGGAATATGGCTGCCATATTTGATAGTATAGATTGTTGCGGGCTAAGTGTGTTATCTATTGGTTGGTGGGATAAGATGTCCCTCAGTATTGAAAAGCAAGGAATTTCCGTCGGCCAACATGACGTCATAACCGACTTTGGGAATTTTCTCTATCCTTATCACCCGGTCGACGTTTAGGTGCTGTGAGGCAAGATAGGTCTGAATTCCATTGTGTATAATGGATGCGGGCACATGTTGGCCGGCTCCTGCTTCAATCCTTATCCATTTGAAGTGCTCATTGAATTTTACGGAATCACCGTTGCCGAGCCTCATGACATAGTGTGTCCCACGAGGGTCAGGGAGGCTCGTCACGCTGACAATTCGTTCATTCGGAAAATACTCTTTTGCGAATGATAGTATTTCTGCCGGTATGCCTATGCTGTCCGACTGCATGAAAGCCATGTCCCAGAAATCTGTAGCATAGGGTATGGACTCTGTCCCGAAGATTTCCTCCGGATTATGATTGGCACCGGGTACTATGGTGTAGGTGTGTGGTATACCCAATGTGTCGAGTCTTGAGTGGAATCGGTCAGTGATATGATTGCCGTTTTCTTCATACAACCGGTCGGCATTTCCTACGAACATGCGTATTTTCATCCCTGAATCCACTATCGCGTCACGGTTCTGACATGCGAATGTCATGGGGTGCCAGGCATTGAAATATACTTTGCTCAATGGACTGTTGATGTCGCCGAATGTACATTCCAAAGCGCGTTGCAGCGGTTCTTCATCCCAGTCGACTACTGCACCTGCCACGCTGCTGGCACTTCCGAACAGTTCAGGATGTTTGAATGCCAGCATCAAGGCTCCGCGTCCACCCATCGAGAATCCCTCGATGCCCCGGCTTTCGCGCGATGCCCGGGTTCGGAAATGATTGTCTATATATGGGATGAGATCCTTGATGAGAACATCCTCTATGGGGCCCGAGAGTACTTTCTTGTCATTGGTGTTGGCATTGATATACCACCCTATGGGGAGTGCCTGGGGTGACACGATTATAGCCGGGTTCATGCTGCCCGACTTTATGACCGAGTCCACCCGCTTTATAAGCCATCTTACTTCGCGCTGGTTGCCGGTGCCTCCGTGGAGATAGTAGATTACCGGATAGCGGCTCAGGGAATCGGTCTGGTAGGCAGGCGGCAGGTACACAAGGCAGCTTGCCTCGGTCCCCTCTCCTCGGTGTGGCGAAGGATAGGTGACGTATACGCAATTGTCGGGGACGGCTTTTATCGGGTCCACCCAGTCAGTCATGCCGGTGCGCATTGAGAGCGAGTCTGTTTCCATTGCTGTGGCGGTCATGGTAGCGGCAGTAAAGGTAGTGACAAAAAAAGCGCTACGCATGATGTTGATAATGCAGCTCATTACTTAGTTGTGTTTATGTGGGTTAAATAACAAGTTACACCGCCGGCTTTATGGTCGGCAGTGTAACTTTCAGGGGATGTATATAACAACTTACTTATGTGCAGGATGCCCTTTTGACTTTTTGCGCAGGTGTTTGATCCAGATGTAATAGCCTGTCAGCGGGAGTGTAGCTCCCAGCAATGCACTGAGAAGCCAAAGGATTCGGGTCAGCATTCCGCCAAGTGAACCTGTGTGGATTGAATATATCCACCCACGCAGTTTGTCGGCCTCATTCGTGTCGGCATACAAAGTTTGAGGCGTGATTTCACCGCTTCTGCGGTTGAACTGGTAGCGGTTGGACGCTCTGCTGTTGCCGGTAGTGCCAAGGGTCACGGTAGCGTTTTCCGATGACACGGTTATCTGCGGGGCATCAGGATTCTGTGCTTTTAGCTCGTCATAAACCTGCTGCCAACGTCCGAATTCTGAGTGGCGGCGTCCGCCCCGGCGAAATCCTTCGTGATTAGCAGCGTCGTCTCCGTCGCGGCCTTCACCATGGAAGCCACCGTTTTCTCTATTGCCATGCCATTCACGGCCTTCACGGCCTTCGCGACCACCGCGTTCGCCACGTTCTCCGCGACCACCACGTTCTCCGCGTTCGCCACGCCCCTCGCGTCCTCCACGCTCTTTGTCATCGCCTGAGGCTTTTGCCTGCTGCTGTCCAAAGTTGCGGGGGGTATGCTCTACACCGCACACAGCGTAGAATGCCGAACGATACCAGTTGAACGACCATGTCAAGCCTGTGAGCGCCATAGCCAGCACGAAAATCAAAGCATACATGCCGCCGGCTACGTGCAATCCCTTCCAGAAATCTTTCCAACCGTGTGTTACCGGGATGGAAAGGCTGCGCTTGAAGTGTTTGCGGGCACGTGGCCACCAGATGACCACGCCGGTTATCAGGGCTATGAGGAAGATTAGGGTTGAAATTCCGACAAGCGTTTTGCCTACCTTCATTCCGTCACCATGCGGGTTGGCGCTGTCAAGGAGCCAACGGTGAAGTTTGAACATGGTTGAGAAGAAGCCAAGACGTTCATATTTGCCGGTGATTTCACCCGAGTACTGGTCGATGAACAACGAGGCTCTGCGAGGTTTTGACAGATTGACCTGGTAGGTGCGTTCTGCGTCGCTGAATACGGTCACACCTGTGATTGAAACCGAGTCGGGGAGGGTGGATTTGACCGATTCCATGAGTTCACCCATAGCCAACGGTTCGTCGGCTACGGATGACACATAATAGACATCTTTTTTTATCATTCGGGTGATTTCAGGCTCAAAAATGAGCATCGCACCCGAAAAGCATATAAGAGTGATGAAAATGCCGAACGGCACTGATAACCAAAGATGTATTTTTCTGAAAAACGCCATCATAATCTATTATTTTTCCGGGGTCATGTAGCCGAAGCCGGTGATGTCGACAGCCTCGATGCTAACACCTCGTGAGGCAACAGCTGTGGCAGTGTTGATACCATAGATGGCAGGACGTTCGTTTTCAACATTGATGGGAATATATACCTTGCCGTCCTTGGTGTAGACAGTCTTGCCGATTGATGAGATGTTCTCGGGCAGACCGGTCACGTATGTGAGTTTCTTTGAATCCGCGTCGAAGATGGCGAGTTCGGTGGCTGCATACCCCTTTTCGGTCAATGGACGGTCATACATGATCATGAGGAAGCGGTTGCCACCTGCGGGCCAGCAGCGCATGAATGAACGGTTGCCACCGGGTGTCTGCTCTTCGAGGTTGCAGTAATAGTCGTCAAACTTGTCGCTTCCGCGGGGTATGCGGCATACACCGGCGGGAAGTTTGGTCTGCTGCAGAGGATCGGTCATGGTCTTTGCAAAGCTTGATGAGAATACATAGATGTCACCGTTCTCAGCAGCCCACACTGTCTGATAGTACTGTGAGCGGAATCGGCCGCAGGGTGTGCTTATCTTGTCGGTCTTGGCGAGTACCGGGTGGAGCATGTCATCATTGCTGTAGATGGCTACCCAGCATTCGTCGGGGTACTGAGTGCCGGCAAGTTCGCCTGCCTTGTATGAGCCGCCGCCTGTGCCACCTGCTTCAGTGTGCACGAGGTGTTCAAAGCCGTCGCGTATCCACTTTCCGTTGTCATAAGCTGCACCATACTGGCTGAGGCCCATCGGTACTGCTCCGCAATAGAGTTTTGAACCGCTTTGTTCGGCACCTGCAAGTGTGACGTATTCACCGTTGCCGAGGAAGTTCTCCATTGAGTATGCGCCTGTTGAGGTGTCATTGCTGCGTGATTGCTCGTTCACGACGTCGAGGTAAGTCACAAGCAGGGTCATGGGTTTGTAGCCGTGGCTGTCAGCCTGTGACTCAGGACCTTCACCTGTTGACATTGTCAAGATATAGTCGTTGTATGTTCCGTAGGAAGAGAAGCGGCTGATGCGGTATTCAATGCTGCGGGCTTCCATCTCTCCGTTTTCGCCGAGGATATAGCTTCGTGTTGTTCCGGCATTACCCTGGTTGTAGGTTAGGGCATAGAGATAGTTCTTATGGAATACCCATTGGGTTGCACCCGGATTGACCAGGCCATTGTTGACGGTGGTGAGATTACCTTCATCGAGTGATTCGCCGGTAAGCAGCACGTAAGTGTTGGCGTTAGAGCCTTCGACTGTTGTGGCAAACACGAATTTACCATCAGTTGAATTACCGTTGCCTGGGCCGACTTCCGGCTCATCTTTGTCAGAGCATGCGCAGAGGGCCACGGCGGGAAGCATGGTGGCGGTGAGCACGCGCAGAATTGATTTTTTTGTTGTCATGATGTATGGTTAGTTTATGTTTTAGTTCCCGAAATAGACTCTGATTTTTCCGTAGAATGCACGTCCTGCCTTCTGGAGGCTGAAGTTATCGTAGAGGCGGCCGTTGGTGAAGTTGCGGCATTCAAATGAGAGGTTGTAGCGGCCGTTGTTTATGCCATAGGATATTGTAAGATTATGGGCAAACTGATTAGGCACGATGTAATCATCCTTGTTGGAGCCGATATTCGCTGTATAATAGCAGAAACTGTGGGTATACTGGTTGTCGTAGGTCACGCTCAGCACATTCTTCTTCCTGCCAAGACCATGCCAGTAGAAGTTAATGTCCGAGTCCGCAAACATGTAGGGCAGGTTGGGCATACGCTCCTTGTAGGCAAGGTTAGCCACCGTGCTACCTGCTGCTGTAGGCATATTGTCGCGCACGTTCATCTGTGTGAAATTACCTCCGAGGCTGAGCCAGCGCGAGAAGCTGTATCGGGCGGAAATGCTGATACCCTTGGTGTCGACCTTTCCATAGTTGATATATGTGGCGGCTGATTTGCCTCCGCTGAGGGCGAGAATGTTGCGTTGGATATAATCACGGGTGTCTCGGTAGATGAACCCTGCCTCCACATAGAGGTTATTGCTGCCGAAAGTGGCGTTGTAACTGAGGTTGAGGTTTACATTGTGGCTCGATTCGGGCTTAAGGGCCATGTCGCCAACTTCGAGGTCCTCATCGCCAAACATCTCCTCGATGGTGGGGAGGCGGTAGGCTTTTTCATAGGAGGCTTTGAGCTGGAATCCGAGAGGCATAAACCATGTTCCGGCCGCTCCATACCCGAAATAGTCGATTGAGCGGGATGTCACTTCGTATGTGTCCTGAGCCGAGCTTGTGGCCATGGGGCCTGACACGTACTGGTGATACTGTTTGCCGAAAGCGGTTAGGTTGAATTTTGAGTTCGGCATATACCGGTATGATACACCGGCTATATTCTTACTGGTTACCTTTGAAAACTCATCTTTGCCAGGAGGGTTGGTCGAGAGATCCTCGTTGGAGCGGTTGAAAGTGTTGAACACATCGTTGACCGTGAACACATGCTTGTCGCCAAGTCTGTAATTGGCGGTGAAAGCCGTGGACCAGTTGTTGTTATTGGCGCGGGAATTCTGGTATGACTGCTCACCGGGTGAATTGAGGGGGGCGGTTTCGCCACGCCAGTTATATTTCACTGAGGCTGTGTCGACATTAGTGTTGACATCGCGGTTGTAATTAGCGTTGAATGACACATCCAGACCTTTAACGAAGAGATTACGTTTCCCATATTCGAGTGATGGCATCAGCGAGTACCCGTGTCTGTGTTTTTGGCCGTAGACGATTTCCTGACGTACACCGGTCTGCACCTCTTTGTACATATGTGAATATGTGAAGCCAAACAGGAGTCGGTCGGCCCATTTCTTATTCACAAAGCCTAATTTTGCCACAACGGCCTCGTTGTGGTAGGTGTCGTTGAAACGGCGTACATGTTCCAATTTCTTTCGGTTGATGGCACCGGTGTTGAAATCCTCGACCGGTGAGTCAATCCAGTAATTATTGTCAGAGTAATTCTGGAAAGCATTGATTTCATATTTGAAACCATTGCTGAACGTCTGGCCGAAGTTGATGTATGACTTGTGGGTGTTGAACGAACCAAATGAATATGACGCGTCGATAAACCAGCGTCGTTGACGGCGGGGAGTGACAATGTTTATCACACCACCGATTGCATCAGCTCCGAATCCTACCGGCACGACACCTCTGTAGACTTCGATGCGGTCGGCAAAATTGACCGGGATGTTGTTCATCCCGAATGAACTTCCTACACCTTCCTGGGGGACACCGTCGATAAACACCTTGACATGTTTACCGCTGAAGCCGTCCATGGTCACAGCCATGTCAGAACCTACACCTCCGCTTTCGCGGATTTTCATGCCAGGTGCCTTGCTTAAGGCTTCGCTGAGGGTTTTGGTTGTGTTGACAAGGTCCTGTGTATTGACAGCGGTTGCATTGTAGGCTGAATTTTTGACTTTGCTCAGAGGGTTGCCTACTACAATCACTTCTGCGAGCTGAGTCACTGGTTTCAGTTTTACATTGAGTTTTTTGCGCTGACCACTTACGATGTCGATTTTTATCTCTGTCTTCTCAAAGCCTACCGATGAAATTACCAAGGTATATGACCCGGCCGGAGCCGTAAGGTGGTAGAGACCTTTCTCATTGGTTGAGCAGTGATATGATGTGGATTTGAGTGACACTGTGGCATAGTCAATCGGTTCTCCGTCAGCTGATAGTACCTTGCCTGAAATCATACCGTCCTGCCCCTTGGCAAAAGCTATTGCCGGCATGATTACAAAAGACATTATTATCCAAAAATATTTTTCCCAAATTGCCATGTTCGCATTATAAATTTTGTGCAAAGGTCGGGAGAAATTTTTGGCGAGAAAATACCTAAAGGTAGGTATTGGTTTGGTAATGCGTTGCTAATCAGTGTTTTGTTGGGCGGTGCTGATCCGCTTATTTTGGCGAACGGCGGCTGTTTATGGGTGAATTGCAAGGTGGTGGATAAAGCGTTTTCACTATCAAAACGCTTTATCACACTTTTTAAGTATCAGGATACAGCCTTGTCATTTTGCGCCTTAGTCCGTTTTGCTTTTTTAGGGGAAATCTTTTCGTGCAGATATTGGAATATCACAAACAGAACAGGCACTATGAAGAGCAACGCTAAAGTGCCGAACAGGAGGCCGCCTACGGTGCTTACACCAACCGATTTATTGCCGTTTGCACCTACTCCTGATGCGAACATGAGAGGGAGCATGCCGAACACCATAGTGGCGGAGGTCATTATGATTGGGCGGAATCGTGCCTTTGCCGCTGATATGGCTGCCGCGACGAGTGTCATCCCCTCCTTTCGGCGTGCGGATGCATATTCCGTGAGGAGGATGGCGGTTTTTGCCAGAAGTCCTATCAGCATTATAAGTCCTATCTGCATGTAGATATTGTTCTCCATTCCCCACCAGCGGGCAAACAGGAATGAACCTGCCAGGCCGAACGGAACGGCTGCGATGACAGCGAATGGCACTGTCAGGCTCTCGTAAAGCGCACAGAGAATGAGATATATGAATGCCAGACAGATGCTGAATACCAGTACGGTCGTGTTGCCTGACGACGATTCCTCTCTCGACATGCCTCCGAATTCGTATCCGTAGCCCACAGGCAGATAATTTGACGCAACCTCTTTGATTGCGTTAATAGCCTCGCCTGAGCTGTAGCCGTCGCCTTGTTCTCCATATACGGAGATGGAGGTGAAGAGGTTGAAACGCGAGAGGCTCTCCGAACCGTATACTCGTGTGAGGGTTATGAATTTATCCAATGGTGCCATATCGCCGGTCGATGTCCTGACATACATGTTTTTGAGCGATTCGGTGTTAAGGCGATCCTCCGGGGCGGCCTGCACCATCACTCGATAGAGTTTGGTGAATCTGTTGAGGTTTGACGAATAACTGCCACCGACATATCCTGCCAAGGTGGACAGGACATCGGCAGGTGACACTCCTGTCTGAAGGCATTTCACCGCATCAACTTCGACCATATATTGTGGATATTTAGTGTCAAAAGTGGTATATGCCCTGGATATTTCCGGGCGTTTATTCAGCGAATCGATGAACGTCTGCGTGACACTCAGCAGCTCATCGGTGGTCTTTCCTGCGCGGTCCTGGATATAGAGTTCAAACCCGCTGCCGGTACCGTATCCGGATATCATGGGTTGTTGGGAAGCTCGTATCTGAGCCGACGAGATATTGGCGGTGCGGCGATAGATTTCTTTTATCACCGCGTTTATGTCATGCTCCGACCCTTTTCTCTCGTCCCAGTTTGTAAGGCGGATGTTAAACGATCCGGCTGAGGCCGATTGATTGTGACGCGCATCCTTGCCTGTCACTCTCGAATAAATGGTAATTTCCGGAATATCCTTTATCGCATCCTCTATTTCATCCATTATTTCGTTAGTTTCCTCGAGGTTGGTGCCGGGGGCCACTTGGACGTTGAGGCTTATGGTGCCCATATCCTCCTGGGGCACAAGGCCGGTCTTTGTGGAGGATATGAGCCATGTCAATCCTCCCACGGCCAGCAGGAAGAGCATCATCACCACCCACCTGTTCTTGAACAGAAACATAATGCCGGTCCTGTACTGTCCAACCACAGTGGTGAATGAACTGTCAAAGGCGTAATGGAAGCGCTCGGCATAAGAGGCCTTTTTGCCACTTCGTTCAGGTGCCCTCATTAGCAGAGCTGAAAGTGCAGGACACAGGGTCATGGCATTGATTAGGGATATGCCTACAGCCACGGCCATTGTCAGTCCGAACTGCTTGTAGAATGTACCTGATGTCCCTCCCATGAAGCACACTGGGATGAAGACAGCCATGAATACGATGGTCGTCGTGATCAGAGCTGCTGACAATCCACCCATGGCCTTTACAGTTGCGTCGTAAGGGTCGTGATGTCCTTCCTCGAATTTTGCCTGTACTGCCTCGACCACGACCACCGAGTCGTCGACTACCGTGCCGATTACGAGCACTATTGCAAACAGAGTGAGCATGTTGAGGGTGAACCCTATGGTATAGATGAACGCGAATGTACCCACAAGCGATACTATGATGGATATGGTGGGGATGAGCGTGGCCCGGATGTCATGGATGAAGAGATACACTATGAATATCACCAGGACGAGGGCTATCACAAGCGTCTCGATTACTTTGTAGATTGATGCATCGAGGAAGTCCTTTGTGCTGGATATGTCGGTGAGGACCATCCCGGCTGGAAGATTTTCACGTATCTCGTCCAGAGTGTTGTCGATCTGTGTGATTACCTCATTTGCATTCGAACCTGCCGTCTGTGCAATCATGGCATTAGCGCCTGGATGGCCGCTCGTCTCGCTGAGCATAGCGTAGTTCACAGCTCCGAGTTCGACTGTGGCTATATCCTTGAGTCTCAACACCTCGCCCGAAGGAAGGGCCCTGACAACAAGGTTCTCATAGTCAGTGGCATCCTCATAACGCCCACGATATTTCAGCACATATTGGAATGTGTTGATTGATTCAGCTCCAAGTGTGCCTGTGGGGGATTCGATGTTCTGTTCGGCCAGTACTTTGTCGACATCAGATGGCATCAACCCATATTGCGACATCTTGTTGGGGTCAAGCCATATACGCATGGCATACTCGGCGCTGAAGATGTTGACGTCACCGACACCCGGAATACGTGATATCTGGGGCTCGATGTTGATTTTCATGTAGTTTGTGAGAAACTTGGCATCGTAAGCGTCGTTGGGGCTGTAGAGGGTTATGGATTTGAGTGTGCTGTTTTGGCGTTTTCGCACAGTCACACCGCTCTTGGTGACCTCCGCCGGGAGCAGCCCTTGTGCCGACGCCACTCTGTTCTGCACATTTACCACCGCCATGTCAGCATCCGTTCCCTGCTTGAAATAGATAGTGATTGAGGCTGTTCCGGTGTTTGTGGCCGTGGAGGTCATGTACATCATATCTTCGACGCCGTTCAGCGACTCTTCGAGAGGGACTATCACGCTCTTAAGCACAGTCTCGGCATTGGCTCCTGTGTAAGTGGCTGTGACACGTACTGTAGGGGGCGCGATATCGGGAAATTGTTCTATAGGTAATTGAGCTAACCCGAGTAGTCCGAGAATTACAATCAGGACGGAGATTACTCCTGCAAGAATTGGTCGGTCAATAAAGGTTTTTACATTCATGTTTTTTCAAATTTGATGCAAAGATAGAGGATTAAACCTTAGAGGGATTCAAAGGTCATTATATATAATGACTAACGGCTTCAAAGTGGTGGTCAATGATTTTTAAGTGATATATGTTGCTCAAAATAAAATACTTACCTTTGTGGAGAAATTTCTGGGGCCTCGGAAGATGAAAAATCTCACCCTCTATATAGACATCGCATTCTGCGTGATTTTGCTGCCTGTAATGGCTCTGTTGTTCCCGGTGGAACGTTGGTTTCACTACTTTCAATGGTATGTCATTTCAGTGGGGGTGTGGCTTTATGCAGTCTACTTCATGAATAGATTTGTGGCCGTGCCGGCTCTGTTCAAAGGTCACAAGAGCAGATGGTGGGGAATCGCCTTTATCCTTATCTCATTAATTGTGACATACCTCATAACCCAGATACAGCTGTATGTGCCTAAACCGAATAGTCTGGACAATGGTATAGTGCGTTTTTTCTCCTCAGTGACACATCATCAGCAGGCGGTATGGGCTCTTTTTGTCATAGTCGAGACATACAGTTTTGCAGTAGGGCTGTTGACGCAGACCAGTGAGCTGCGTTCGCGGCGCAGGGAGCTGGAAGCGGAACGGGAAAAGGCTGAACTTGAACTGTATAAGGCGCAGATAAAGCCCCATTTCATGTTCAACACGCTCAATTCGCTCTATGGGCTTTTTCTTACAGGTAATGAAATGGCGCTTGCGTCGCTTGAGAAATTCATCTCGATGATGCGCTATATCCACACCTCGTCAATGAAGGACACAGTCCCTCTTGCCGACGAGGTGGATTATATCAGACAGTTTGTTGAGCTGCAATCTCTGCGCCTCAACGAGATGACGCATGTGGATTTGAATATAGATGTGGAGGATCCAAGCCTCATGGTGCCTCCGATGCTTCTGGTGACATTTGTGGAAAATTGCTTTAAGCACGGTGTATCGCCTGTGGAAACAAGTGATATCAGGATTTCTCTCTCCGAAAAGTCGGGCAAACTGATTTTTACCACCTATAACAAGACGTTCCCAGTGAAAAGAATCGGGGAGCATTTGGGTATTGAGAATTGTAAAAAGAGGCTCGGCCTTTTATATGCCGGTCATCATGATCTGATGATTGATGATGACGGTAATTTCTTTAATGTGAAACTAATAATTGATCTGACAGAAATATGAAATGTGTTGCCATCGACGATGAGCCCATCGCCCTCAGCATAATTCAGGAATATTGTAAGCGTTACGGAGGGATAGAGCTGCAGTCATTCACTTCGCCTGTGGCAGGGATGGAGTGTGTCAATGCCACGCGTCCTGATGTGGTGTTTCTTGACATCGAGATGAATTCACACAACGGTGTGGAACTGGCCAGGCAGATGCCTGAGGAGTGCTCTGTGATATTCACAACGGCATACGCCCATTATGCTCTTGACGGTTTTAATGTCGATGCCGTGGATTTCCTTCACAAGCCAATTTTCTATCCGCGTTTTGAGCGGGCTATGGAAAAAGTGAAGCGTTACATAGATAATATGCCACGAAATGACAACGACGATGTGCTGACATTGAAGGTGGAGCATAAAAACGTAGTCGTGAAGTTTTCGGAGATTCTCTATATCGAGGCTATGGATAACTATGTGAAGATTTTCAGAAAAGGATTGCCGATGGTGGTGTCACAGATCACCATGAAGGAGATGGAGAGCCGTCTTTCCCCCGACAGATTCGTGCGTCTCCACCGCTCATATATTGTTTCGATTGCCGATATCGAGAAATTTTCCAACCGTCAGATTTATCTGCGCAATGCCCCTCGGCCTATACCTGTGGGACGTAAATATATTGACTTATATAAAGATTTAAATAATTGTTTCATCCTTAAAAATAATAATGACTAATGAAGAGAATGGTTTCTTTGATGCTGCTGACTTTGGTAGTGTCAGTGTCAGCTACGGTATATGCCGGCACACCTATTAAATCCTCTGAACTTCCTGCTGTCGCCCAGAAGTTCCTGTCCAAACATTTCCCCGGCGATAATGTCCGTAAAGCTGAGAAGGATCAGGGCCGCCGTGGCATGGAATATGAAGTAGACCTCACAAGCGGTGCAGAGGTGGAGTTCAATGCCGATGGAGGTTGGAAAGAGGTGAAGGCTGCCCGAGGAAATAGTGTGCCTTCGGCTATTGTCCCCGCAGGGATAGCCAAGCATGTGGCTGCAAACTACAGCAAACTTACCATAGTGGAAATTTCACGCAAGCGTGGTGGTTATAAAGTAGAGCTTTCCAATGGCTCTGAACTGCTTCTGACTGAGGACGGAAAGGCAATGCAACCCCGACAGGGTGGTGGCCGTTCTCGTCATTAATAGCAATTCCCTCCTAATTACTGTTCATCTGAGAGGTTGTGGCATAATGAGTGCATTATGTCGCAGCCTCTTGTGTTATTCTATGTTGTGACCTTTTGCTGTGTCTGATTTATTGTCCAGTGGAATTATGGTTCTCTTTCCCGATAAGCCACACGAGTGAAATCTCTGCTTTAGTCGGGCCAAACCAATGCAGCGTGTGGGTGGATTGCCATAGATAGCTTTTGCCACAGGGGACGTATTCGAGATATTTACCACCAAGATAGCCTATACCTATGGTGAAGTCAATGTTCAGCCGTTTGCTGACAGGCATGGAATAGCCGTACTCGATGCCGACCATAGCGTTGCATCTGTCCCATAAGGTCTTGTGTGGAAGACCACCCATGTAGCCTTTTCCACCCCATTCAAAATCATAGGTCACAATTCCCGCGTATAGGCCTATGTGATGACCGGTCAGCGGTTTGGCATGAGCTTTTGTCCCGAACCACCACCTCGCCGCTATGTCACCTCCATAAATTCGCCAATAGCGGTGGCGCCGGTTTGTGTCCCACCATCCATACATCCAATTGGCGTTGATCGACCAGTTTTTGCCGATGTAAAATTCCACACCGATGTTAGGAACGGCTAAGGCATCGTAGAGAAGGTTGGTTTTAAGGGACATGTACAACGGTCGTTCTTTCCGATGGTTTTCCGGCAACGCCGGAACTGATGCCGGGAACGGGAAAGAGAATGATGCTACAGCGGTCAGAATTGAAGTGTAGTGGGTGTGGGTTGTGAAGGATGGCTGGTAGGCGTGGCGTTCGCGATGTGGACGGCCTTGTCGAGTGGGGCGTAATGCGGGATATATCTTGTGGAGCTCGGGCATACTTTCCGTGTACACCTGCAGTGTCCCTCCCGCTGAGTCAGAAAGCTCTGAGGCTGAGAGGAATGATGTGCACAAGGCAAGCAGTATGGCGAATAGATGATACTTCATTGATATAAAATAGTTGAGTGGCCGTGAGGTGGCTGGATTCGTTGCCATCAATCGTATTATAAAATTTAACACTTTGCCGGGTAGATTGGTTCTCGTTTTCCGATGGTCTCTTTATGGTTGTGGAGTTGGCGGTATAATACAGTTACTATTGTTTGGGATGGCTAAGCGCAAATGGTTGTGATTCTGACGCTTGAGACGGATTAAAAGATTTTTTAACATGTTAATATGTTATGGTTTGTGAAAAAAACTGTAATTTTGCACTCCAAATGTGTCTTTAGTCCAGAAGGGCACATCCCCCATATATATTAGAAATGATTCGGAGTAAGTTGGCTGAGTCGTTCATTTATTTTTCATATTGTCTACCTAACTGCTTGACTGTTATGTTATTATAACGCCAGGCAGGATTAGAAACTTTTGTCTTGATTAAAATTGACCATGAACCAGAAGATAGAGTGTTGCCCGGCAATGCTCATAACGGTTCGGCTGCCCCTTGCGACATTGAGGAGCGGCATTGGTTTGTGATGAGAGACCTCAAGCGAGCCAACGCGAATCTTCCTGCCTATAAGCAGCTTGCCGAGCTTGGTTTTGAGGTGTTCACACCAATGAAATGGGAGATAGTAATCAGGCAAGGCAAAAGGAAGAGGGTGCATATCCCTTTTGTGCAGGATCTCCTGTTTGTACATTCAACGCGCTCTGAACTGGATCCGGTAGTGGCTTCTGTGTCATCATTACAGTACAGATTTAAGAAAGGGGGACAATATTGTGAGGCGTTGACTGTGCGCGAAAAGGATATGACAAGATTTATCGCCGCCGTCTCATCCGATCCGGTTCCGACCTTCTATCGGCCGGAAGAAATCACGGCTAATATGTATGGGAGGGAAATCCACATCATCGGTGGTCCCCTGAATGGTTATACCGGACGTCTGCTCTCGGTAAAGGGCCTCAGGAAGAAGCGTCTGATAGTGGAACTTGCCGGACTGCTGAAGGTGGCTGTAGAAGTCAATCCCGAATTCATCAGATTTGATAAAGTTCTCCGTGGAGTATGATATGTGGTGATCGAAGACGCCTGATAGTCATGTCCCCGGTTAATTATGAGCTCACTCAATAAAATAAAAGAAGAATCAAAATGGTGATGCATCTTTGTCGGGTATATCACCGAGTACGAACCTAAATAAATCATTTTGCAGCCGTGTGAACAAACTGTCATCGGCTTTAGTTTAAACAACATCGAAATCAATTCATCGCACAACAATGAAGATAAAATCACTCTTTCTCCCAGTTGCAATCGCAGCCGTTATGGCCAGTTCATGTTCAACCCCACAGAACATAGCGTATTTTCAAGATGTAAATTCAGGCACCGTGTTGCAGCCTCAGCAGCAGCTTGATATCAGAGTAAGACCTGAGGATAAACTTTCGATTATGGTCAATACTCAGGACCCGGCGCTTTCTGCCCTGTTCAATCTTGTGCAGGTTCAGAATAGACTCAACTCTTCTACCAGCGCTGCCACAAGCATCGGCTCGGCGGCAGGGTCAGGAAGTTCGCAGGTTTCATTCTACACTGTGGATTCCAATGGTGACATAATGTTCCCGGTGCTTGGCAAACTGCATATCGGTGGCATGAGACGTGAGCAGGTAGCCACGTATATCACAGAGGAATTGGTGAGCCGTGACCTTGTTAAGGATCCTGTGGTGACTGTTGAGTTTGGCAATACTGGTATCTCTGTTATCGGTGAAGTCGCTTCTCCCGGTCGCTATGAGTTCAACAAGGACCGCGTGACTATTATCGATGCTCTCGCTATGGCCGGTGACCTCACACAGAATGGCCAGCGCGAAAATGTGATGGTGCTTCGTGAACTCGATAATGGTAACCAGCAGGCTTATCGGATTGACTTGACCGATGCGACACAGCTTGCCTCATCGCCGGTGTTCTATCTGCAGCAGAACGATGTGATCTACGTTGAACCCAACGATAAGAAAAAGCGCGAAACCACTCCTAACGGCAACACACCTTACACTCCTTCGTTCTGGGTGTCAATGGGCTCGTTTGCCGTCACAATCGCCACTCTCGTAATAACTCTTACACGATAATTTTATAAACCGTCATGGCCGAAACAAAAAAGACCACAGCTAAAAAGAATTCCTCGGTGGGCACCAATGTGCCCATCAGCGATATCCTGTACCGGACACTGCATTATTGGCCGTGGGTACTCCTGTCGTTGTTCGTCTGTGTGGGCGGAGGTGTGATATATCTCCTCTGCACCCCTAATGTGTACACCACCACCGCATCCATGCTTATAAAGGATGAATCGGCAGGTAATTCAATGAATAATAGCGATTTTGCTGACTTTGGACTCTTCCAGAGTAACACCAATATTCAGAACGAGATAACAACGCTGAAATCTCCTGACCTGATGGAAGAGGTGGTTAAGCGTTTGAATCTTGACATGAATTATTATAAACCGGGCCGTTTCCACCGCGAGGTAGCCTACGGAAGCAATCTGCCGGTGGAGGTGACAATTGTAGATTATCCCAATAATGGGAATGCGACTTTCAATCTCGATGTCTCTGCCAAGGGCGATGTGGAAATTTCATCGCTTAAGGTGTGGGATAAGAGCAAGGGGAATGAAACTTACAAAGGCCACCTCAACGACACTATCCAGACTGCAGTCGGCAAGATGGTGGTAACCCCTACCACAGCCTATAAAAAAGGTGAGCCTGTGGAGCTCAAAGTGGAGAAGCAGCCTGTCAATATGATGGCTATCTTTTATGAAGGGCAGCTTACCGTTACCATGAGCAATGAAAACAGTACCATCATCAATCTTGTGATTTTAGACGAATCGACTCAGCGAGCACAGGAAATCCTGAGCACGTTGATAGGCGTATATAATGAGCAGTGGATTCGTGATAAGAACCAGATTGCCGTTTCGACCTCCAACTTCATCAACGACCGCCTTGGTGTGATTGAAGGTGAACTCGGACATGTGGACTCGGATATTTCTTCCTACAAGAGCCAGCATCTTATTCCTGACGTCCAGGCGGCTTCGTCGATGTACATGGAGCAGAACCAGCGTATATCGCAGGACATCCTTGCGTTGAACAATCAATTGCAGATGACCCGCTACATCCGCTCTTACCTCACTGCCGAGGGTAACCGCGACCAGGTGCTTCCGACCAACACCGGAGTCGAGAACTCGAATATCCAGTCACAGATTTCAGAGTATAACCAGTTGATACTTCAACGCAACTCGCTGTTGAGCAAATCGTCGGATAAGAACCCCCTCGTGATGGCTCTTGACGATCAGCTTGCAGCTCTCAGAAGCGCTATCATAGGATCTGTCGACAACTCCATCATAGCTCTTAACACGGAGATTAAGAATCTTCAGGGCTCACAGGCCTCGACAACTTCAAAAATCGCCTCAAATCCTACCCAGGCAAAGTATCTTCTCTCTGTGGAACGTCAGCAGAAGGTCAAGGAGTCACTTTACCTCTTCCTGCTTCAGAAACGTGAGGAAAATGAACTTTCTCAGGCATTTACCGCCTACAATACCCGCATCGTGCAGCGTCCGAGCAGCTATGGCCCCACTGCGCCAAATAAGAACAAGGTGCTGATGGGATGCTTCCTCCTTGGTCTGGCTATTCCATTCTGCGTGGTGTATCTGATTGAAACCAACAATACTCGTCTCAGAGGCCGTAAGGATGTTGAAGGTTTGAGTCTTCCATTCCTTGGCGAAATTCCCCAAAATGGATCCAAGGACAGCAAGGACGGTGATGAGGATAAGATTGTGGTAAGCCCGGAGAGCAGAAATATCATAAACGAGGCATTCCGAGTGGTGCGTACCAACATGGAATTCATGAATTCGACCCATGACAGAGCGAATGTCATCGCAATGACATCGTTTAATTCAGGCTCTGGTAAGTCATTCCTGACCATGAACCTTGGGGCTGCCCTTGCCATCAAGAAAAAGCGTGTGGTAGTTATTGACGGTGACATGCGTCATGGCTCTACATCAGCCTATCTCGGTTCGCCTAATGTTGGCCTTTCGGATTATCTGAGCGGAGCTGTCAATAATTTGGATGAGCTCCTCGTTCCGGTTCCTGGCTACGATAATTTCCATGTGATTCCTATAGGTAAGGTTCCGCCGAACCCAACAGAGCTTATGGAAAGCCCTCGTTTTGCCGCTCTGATCAATGATTTGAAGTCACATTGTGATTATATAATGGTCGACTGTCCTCCTATTGAGGTGGTTGCTGACACTCAGATTATTGACAAGTCGGTCGACAGAACTATTTTCGTAATTCGCGCCGGCTTGCTTGACCGTTCTATGTTGCCCGAATTGGATAAGCTGTATGAGGAGAAGAAGTACCGCAATATGGCATTTATCCTCAACGGTACCCGCAATGACCAGGGTAGATATGGATATTCTCATTCTTACCGTTACGGTTATGGCTATGGTTACGGCTACGGATATAATTACGGCGAAGGAAAATCCAAAAAGAAAAAGAAGTAACAGCACACAATCGTAAATATTGGTCAGAAATGGTCTTTGTCTATAAGCCTTTGTCAGAGAAACGGAATCTCTGTACGTTGGTTAAGTTTATCGCAGCCTTGCTGGTGGTAAATGGGCATCTCTTTCTGTTTGGAAGATCGCAGATGGAATTTATGGTGCCCTTTATGGATGTCGGGGCCTGTTGTGTGTCATTGTTTTTCTTCTTTTCCGGATATGGGCTAATGGCCAGTTTCAGGTCAAAGGGGAGTGCATATCTGAAGAATTTCGGTACAAGAAGGCTGGTTCGCCTTATTATACCTCTGCTGACGGCCTACTGTGTCTCGCTGATTGTGTATGCGTGGCTGGTAAGGCCGATAGATTGGCATAATGTGTTCGGCACATTGCTGTGGGGTGGCCCATATTTAAGGTATAGCTGGTATGTCACCGAAATTATTGTAGTGTATTTTCTGTTCTATATTACAATGAAATTGCCAATTGAACAGAAACATAAGCTATTGGCGTTATCGGCACTTATAGTCATATTGATGGTGTCTCTCTATCTGGCTGGGCAGCCCATATGGTATATAGAATCACTTCCCGGTTTCATTATGGGTATATGGTGGGAATTTTATGAGAGACGAATCGGTAAAAAATTGACTTATAGTTCTGTTTGTACCATTGCTGTCATATCATTCTGCGTATGGTTTGTGATGTGGCAATGGATGTTAATCGGGGCTCCATATTTGCCTGCTTGGAGATATGCGTTATTGGCAGTACTGCTTGCTGATATCTCCTTTGTAGTGGTAGTGTGCGCCATGATTGCACTTAGTCGATTTACCCCCCCCAATATTTTGCCAATGCGCTCATTTTATGAGATTTATCTCATTCAGAACTGCGTCATGATTCTGGCGGGAAATATATCCGGACAATTCTTTGTAAAATGGAGTCTGACTCTTTTCGGAGTTGTTGTGATGGGGACTTTGTTGTATCTGATTAATCAGCGAATTTCAACATTGATGACGCCACAAAGAAAAGTGACAGCTGAAGCATAATTATCATCTGACACCGGTACGCCGGTGTCAGAACTATACAATAGACACTGATTGATGACTATACTTTGGATATATAATATGCCTCTCATACCTGAGGCCGGCGGCACGGAACGTATTACTTCACTCGTGGCCAAAGGTCTGAACGGCAGGGGGCATACTTGCATGGGGATGCTCGTGTTTAACGAGCATGACGGAAGCATGTCATATAACGGTCAGACAGTGACAGATTTATATGCTTTTCTTAAGGCTAACGGTGTCGATATTGTCATAAATCAGATTGCGTATGCCACTTGGCTGCTGGACGCGTTTCTTAGAAACGGAGGAGACAAGTGGAAGCAGGAGGGCGGAAAGATTATATCTTGTCTTCATTTCGATCCCAAACCGGCCTCGTCATTGTATTATTTAACGCATAAGAGGAAGAAGAATCTGAGGGATTATGTAAATATAGCAAAGGCCTTTATGCTTTATGGCTTTTATGAGGCCAGACAGCGGAAAAACACCGGACGCATTTTTAACTGGATCTACGATAATTCCGATTGGTTTGTGGCGCTCTCGCCCACCCATTTCCCATACATCAAGCGTGTCACAGCCCGTGAGGACTATGACAGGCTGCTGGCTATTAATAATCCGTTGACTTTTGATGATGTTGCTGGCAAGTCTATCCTTGATGAGAAAAAGAAGGTAGTGCTTGTGTGCTCGAGGATGGATGAGTACCAGAAGAGGATATCCCTCGTGCTGAAAGCATGGCGGAAGATTCAGAAGGCACCTGTGGCGAATGACTGGACATTGAAAATTCTTGGCACAGGACCTGATCTGGAGCGATATATGGATTACGCACGTGACCATGGCCTTAAAAACGTAATTTTTGAGGGCCGGCAGTCTCCTGAAGCCTATTATCGGGAAGCTGATATATTTCTGATGACCTCCACCGGTATTGAAGGGTGGGGGCTTACTCTTACCGAGAGCCTGCAACGTGGTGTGGTTCCGGTGGTGATGAACACATGCTCCGTATATAGCGATATCATTACCCACGGCTATAACGGTTTCCTGTCAAAAGGGAGCGGGTTGGATGGCTTCGTGCAATATGTAATGGCATTGATGCGCGATGAAGACCTTCTCCGCGCCATTCAGCTCAATGCTCTTGATTCAGCTAAACGATTCACTCTTGAGCGGACTATGGAGAAGTGGGACCAATGTCTGGCCTCGCATCATTGAGATTCGTATCGGTCGGAAAAATTACATGAAAATGATCAAGGACGCCAAGAGAAAGAAGGTGACAATTCTGCTCCCTGCCTATAATGAGGAGGCTTCATTCCCTCTTATCAAGGAGAATATGACTAAAGTAATGGCGGAAAATCCGGATTATGACTGGGAGTTTCTGTTGGTCAATGACGGATCAAGGGACAACACCCTCCAGCAGATGATCAAGTTGCATAATGAGGATCCTGAACATTGGAGCTATATCGACCTCTCGCGCAACTATGGGAAAGAGGTGGCTATGATGGCCGGATTTGATTATGCGGAAGGGGATGGCCTGATCATTATGGACTCCGACATGCAGCATCCCATCAATGTTATCCCAGAGATGCTGAAATACTGGGAAGAGGGATATGATGATGTCTACGCTCGCCGCAAATCGAGTAAGGAGTCATGGATGAAGAGAAAAAGCAGCCAGCTTTATTACAGGTTGCTTCAAAAGATGACCCACGTGCCCATTCAGAAAGATACGGGCGATTTCCGGTTACTTGACCGGAGCTGCGTGGAAGCGTTGAAACAATTACGAGAGTCGGAGCGAAACACCAAAGGACTATATTCTTGGATTGGTTTCAAAAAACATGGTATAGAATACGAGCAGTTGGCCAGACAGGAGGGTGAGACTAAATGGCGTTTCATGCAGTTGGTTGAGCTTGCGGTCAATGGTCTGACTAGCTATACTGTGGCCCCGTTGCGTATATCTACTGTGTTGGGCCTCTGTGTCAGTCTGCTGGCGTTTATCTATCTTGTATACATCGTAGTCCGCACCACTTTGTTCGGTGACCCTGTGGCAGGTTTTCCTACCATAATGGTAACAATTCTATTTCTTGGCGGAGTACAGTTGCTTTCATTGGGGATAATCGGGGAATATCTTGGGAAAGTGTTCACCGAAACCAAAGGTCGCCCCGGATACTTCATCTCAAGTTATAACGGAAAGAAACGTAAGGAATAAACGGATTTCGTAACCTGATAAGGTGGCTTATTCAGATTCGATAAGGCAACGAGGACAGGCTTTTAAACTCTGAATGGAATATTAATAGTCATGGTGCTTTTAAGCTTTGACACAGAGGAGTTTGATTTACCGAAAGAATACGGGGTGGATATTCCCATAGAGGATTCAATGGCAGTGTCAGCCGAAGGAACAGAACTGATCCTGGATATACTGCATTCGATGGGGGTGAGAGCCACATTTTTTTGTACGACGACATTTGCCAAATATGCCCCCCAAACAATGAGGCGCATCATAGATGACGGTCATGAGGTGGCAGCTCATGGATGTGATCATTCTAATCCATTGCCACAGGATATAGCAAAGTCCAAGATAGAATTAGAACGGCAATATGGAATCTGTGTCAAGGGATATAGGCAGCCACGAATGTCAGCCATAGATGTTACGGCTATCGAAGAGTGCGGGTATTCCTATGATGCTTCCCTGCACCCTACATTTATCCCCGGACGTTATATGCATCTTGATTTGCCAAGGACACCGATCACAACTGGTAAAGTGCTGGAGATACCGGCATCGGTCTCTCCGTGGATAAGGATTCCTGTATTTTGGCTCGCATGTCATAATTATCCATTTTGGCTATATAAAATGCTGTGTAAATGGACATGGAAACATGATGGACAATTTGTCATCTATTTTCATCCGTGGGAGTTTGTCGACCTTAATAGAGATCCGGCATGGAAAATCCCATTTATAATCAGGCGAAACTCCGGCAAAGGGATGCAGGCCAGACTAAAGGGCTTAATTGACATGTTGCAGCATCAAGGAGCCAAATTTGTAACCTATACCGAATTTACCAATATATTCAACACCCGACGGAATAGAGCAGTAGTGTAGTTTTGCTGGCATACAGGCACTTCAGTAATTGTAATACACCCGAAAGATTTGGGTTGAAAAGTACTCATGATTCATATATTGGAGAGAGCCTTAGAATAAATTACATGATAATTGAAAATGTTTTCCGCGTTGAATGAATAATGGTTACGTTGTAATGATTTATGCCTAAATTAGCAGATTTTGAAAATTGTACAGGTTGTGGCGCATGTATGGTCAGTTGCTCGAAAAACTGTATAACGATGCGTGATAATGGTATTGGTGTTGTCGTTCCCTTTGTCGATACCAATACGTGCATTGAATGCCATGCCTGCGAGCGAAGCTGTCCTGCCATATCTCCAGAGGTATTCCATGGCAGTATGAAAGTTTATGCAGCTTGGAATAACGATATGAGCGCACGGTCAACCAGTGCGTCCGGTGGTATAGCGTCAGCTATATATGACTTTATAAAAAAGAAAGGTGGATATACAATTGGAGCAGTCCTTAATGCGGACTGGTCAGTAGACCTTGTCGTCAGCAATCCAAGCGAAGATTATGCAGAATTTAAAAATTCAAAATATACTTTTAGCTCTCCTTATCTAATATACTCTCGGTTGAGGGAATTAGTAAAAGAAGGGGCGTTAGTGGTACTTATCGGGTTACCATGCCAGATTGCCGGTTTTAGAAAGAAACTGGGTGACAAAGACAATATAATTTATATAGATCTTGTATGTCACGGTGTTACTCCAAACTCATATCTAAAGCAACATATAGCTTTTTTGGAAAAGGTCATCGGAGAGAAAGCATATAAACTGTCATTTAGAGCTCCTGAGAAAGGGACTGCAAATTATTACTTCACTTTATACGATAACAATAATAATATAATATATAGCAAGCGTTCATCACAAGGAGAAGTTTATAACTATGCATTTCATCGATCAATCTCATATCGGGAGAACTGTTACAATTGTCATTATGCTCGTCCTGAAAGATGTTCAGATATTACAATAGGTGACTATCATGGATTAGGTAAAGTCGCTGAATGTGAATATGATGAGAATGAGGTATCGGTGATATTGGTTAATACTCCCAAGGGAGATGAATTGATAAGCGATATGATTAAGTCAAATGTAGTCTTTGCTCAGCAGAGACCTTTGAATGAACCTATCGAAGGAGATAGGCAGCTCAGACATCCGTCATCAAAATCTATTGAACGAATTTATTTTGAAAAATATATATCACAAACGGATGGCGATTTCGAGGCAGCCATGAGATTGGTTGGGCGGCAGATAAAAATTAATAATCTGAAACAATTGATTAAGCAAGCACCACGTAGAGTGGCACGAAAGATATTGAATTTAATGCGTCGTTGATCATTGATTGCAATGAAAAAAGTTGGTATAATAACAATACATAATTCTCCGAACTATGGCGCTTGTTTGCAATCATTTGCGCTATATGAATATATAAGACTTCTTGGATATGATGTGGAAATAATCGATTTGCATCGGCCTTATCATTCTGATTATATCCCAAGTGAAAAATATAAGCCATATACTCATAGATTTGAGTCGATTAAGCAGAAACTAAAGCGTCGGATAAAAGATCTGATTGGTTTGTTCGCAAAGCGAAATCAGATAGACACGAATAGTACAACATCAGTCGTGGTAAAAGATGTTGTAAAAGACAAAGTGTCACTTTTGTTTGATGATTTTAACAGCCGAATACGTCTGTCAGCCCCATATAAGGGGATTGACCAGCTTTATAAACATCCTCCAAAATATGACACGTATATAACCGGCAGCGACCAGGTCTGGAATCCGACTCAAGCATATTGCGTAGAGCCATATTTCTTGACATTTGTGAAGGATGGCCGGAAGATATCCTATGCGTCAAGTATCGGGATTGAGTTATTGACATGTAAAGAAAAACGAGATTACGCAAATTGGCTTAAGGGCTATGATGCGATTTCTGTAAGAGAGGAAGCGGCAAAAAATATTCTGTCAGAACTTACCACTGCACACATAGACCAGGTGTGTGACCCAACTTTTTTGTTGGATCTGGATGTATGGGAGAATATGGCAGTTACTCCTAAGGAGAGCGATTATGTCCTGGTGTTTACTTTGGCTTATGATAAAAATTTGGTTGATTATGGATTGCGCTTGGCTAAGGAATGCGGTAAAGTTTTAGTCTGTCTTAATCCTGTTCAGCCGGATGCCGATGATTATATCAGTGTTAAAGATGCCGGCCCAAAAGAATGGTTGGGCTACATCCGAAATGCAAATTTGGTCATTACAGATTCGTTTCATTGCACTTTGTTTTCAATACTTTTAGGCGCAAAGAATTTTCTGACCTACATTTCCCCTTACAATCAGCGTGGCTCGCGTATAATTGAGCTCTTGGATATGTTTGGCCTGGGATGTCACTTGTTGCCGACGGATCTGGGACTATGTTATAGGGAGGTTGAAAAAATAGAGTTGCCCCCCTCTTCACGCCGACAGATTTTAGAAACGATTATAAATACGCGCTCTAAGTCAAGGGAATTTTTGAATGCCAACATATAATTAATGGAAGAAAGTAATAAGCGAATAGCAAAAAACACCTTCTATTTATATATCCGTCAGCTTACCATAATGGCTCTCAGTTTTATTACAACGAGAGTCGTCCTGGATAAGCTCGGCGCATCTGACTATGGTATAAATAGTTTGGTCGGTGGTTTTGTGGTAAGTTTTGCAGTACTGAATAGTATTTTGAGTTCCGGAACACGGCGTTTTCTGGCGTTATATCTCGGAAAGAATGATGAGAAGAGATTGAGAGACACTTTCTCAACCGCGATGGCAATTCATATTATGATTGCATTATTGATAGTTGTTGCGCTTGAGACCGGTGGATTATGGTTTCTTAATACGAAATTAAATATAGCCCAGGAACGAATGTATGCTGCAAATTGGGTTTTCCAACTTGCAGTGGTGAGCACTTTTTTTAATGTGATGCAGACACCATATATCGCGGCGGTAACTGCTCATGAAAAGTTTACCATTTATGCTGCTATGAGTGTGTTTGACGTTGTAGGAAAATTGGCTGTGATTTATCTATTAATATTTGTTCCGGGGGATAAACTGATAATTTATGCCGTTCTGCAGCTTGTCATAACTATTATTGGGATTATAATTTATCGGGTGTATTGTTCGAGGCATTTCCCGGAATGCAAGTGGTCAGTAAAAATACATCGGCCACTACTGAAAGAGATGCTGCAATTTTCAGGTTGGGGGGCGTTTGGCCATGTGATAACGGTTGTGAACAGCCAGGGTATAGCAATCATACTTAATATATTTTTCAGCACAGTGATGAATGCAGCCAGAGGATTGGCCACTACGGTTAATGCGATGATTGCTCAATTTGTTACGGGATTTCTTACTGCTGCTCAGCCTCAGTTGGTGAAATTTTATGGGGCGGGGGAAATGGACCGATTTTCCAGGCTTATATTTAATGTTACGCAATACACATTGTTCCTATTGGCATTGCTAATGGTCCCATGTCTGTTAGAAATAGATTATGTAATAGATTTATGGTTGGGTGGAGATGTGCCTGAGTATACGTGCTCATTTGTTAAGATTACACTTATATGTGGTATAATATATAGAAGTAATTCAATGATTGAAAGCGGATTACAGGCTATCGGAAGAGTGCGGGAAAATACAATTTACTCGGTTCCGGTTTATATTCTGTCGTTGCCGTTAGTGTATGGCGTACTTAAAATGGGTTGGGGCCCTACAGCTGCTTATTGGGTTGGGAATATTCCACCGTTGCTTTCGTTCCTGATTAATCTATATCTGCTTTCAAAATTTACGGATTTCCCTGGTTGGAAATACTTTGCAGATGTATTTTTGAAAAATATAGGATTAATTGTGGTCTCTGCGATTATTCCATATTTCATCCATCAGGCTATGGAGCCGGGATTGTTGCGTTTTCTTGTCGTATGCAGTGTATCTGTGCTTTGCACATTCATGGTGATATGGATGTTTGGAATGAATGCGGCGACAAAAGAAATGGTAAAGGATAAGGTTCTGAGTAGATTAAGCCGAATTAGATAGATATGAAAGGCGAGGAAATTTGTAAGCGGGAGCAGTGCACAGGCTGCATGGCTTGCTATAATATCTGTCCTAAGTCGTGCATCACTATGGCAGAGGGCAAATTAGGGCAGATTCAGCCAGACGTGAATGAGTCAATATGTATAGACTGTGGACTTTGTAAAAAGGTCTGTCCCTCGGGTGAACAACAGAGCCTTGTAAAGCCTTCAACGGTATATGCCGGATGGCATAAGGATCGAGAACAATATCTTTCAAGCACATCAGGAGGTGCAGCAGCTGCGTTCGCTCAACTCATAATCAGGCGGTCGGGAGTCGTGTATGGGTGTGAGAGTGACGAAAATCTGGTTGTTAAGCATGTCAGAGTCGAGGATGAAGATCAATTGTGCCGTCTGAAAGGAAGTAAATATGTTCAAAGTAACATAGGGAATACATATCAGGCTGCAAAAAGAGACCTTATGGATGGCCGTGAGGTGTTGTTCATCGGCACGCCCTGCCAGATAGCTGGATTAAAATCATATCTCAAAAAGGATTATGAGAAACTCTATTGCGTGGATTTAATCTGTCATGGGGTTCCCTCGCAATCGCTGCTTAGGCAACATATTAAACATATAGTAGGGGATAGGGCCCGACGCGTTGTATTCAGGCATGGTAATGACACGGCTTTAAGAATATTTGATGTAAAGGGTGATATGATTTATTACAGCAATGTCTGGCGCGAAAGATACAAGGATGTGTACTTCAATGCGTTTATGGATGGTTTCACCTATCGTGATAGTTGCTATGAGTGTAAATTTGCTCGTCCTGAACGAGGTTCGGATGTCACGGTAGGCGACTTTTGGGGACTGGGTGACGATATCCCGCATGATAATGTGAATGGCTGTTCGTGTATTTTAGTTAACACCACTAAAGGTCACAAATTGGTTGACGAGGCTCAACTTGAACTTTATGAAAGGACTTTGGATGAGGCTGTAAAGGGGAATGAGCAGCTCAGACACCCCAAATGGATGTCACGAAAAGCTAAAGTATTCAGGGCTCTTGTCCCGAAGATAGGCCTTAATGCTGCATATCGTCTTTGTGAATGTGATAATATTATTAACACTCGTTTTGTCAAACCAATCAGACGTAGATTGAAGATATGAGAGCCGGGATATTGACTTTTCATGCGTCGCATAACTATGGGTCTATGCTTCAGGCTTTTGCTCTGCAAAAGACGCTGAAGAAATTAGACGTTGACAGTACGGTGATTAATTTTCGCTCGGATATCCAAAAATCTCTTATCCAACCACCGATCAGTTGGAGGCATCCCAAGCATGCGTTATGCATGTCTTTACGTCATCCCCGAAAAATCTCAGGATTATTGCGAAAGTTTGCCAGGTTTGAAAAATTTTTGTCGCATGATTTATCGGTGTCGAAGGAGTTGAGACGCAGTGAAGAGGTAGAGCAGCATGTCAACCGTGCTAATTATGATGTGATTCTCACTGGAAGTGACCAGATTTGGAATCCGGAATGTTGGGATTTCGATATGGTATATCTCTTGGCATTCGGATATGAAGGGAAGCGTGTGGCTTATGCTCCATCATTAGGGTCTCATCCTGAAGCTATAGAGCAGGGGCAGCTTGAAAAAATTAAGAGCGCGCTTTTGGATTATGACGCATTGTCGACAAGAGAGGCAAGGGGAAGCCGATTCTTAGAGTCGCACATCGGCAGGAAAGTATCGGTGGTATTGGATCCAACACTTTTACTTGACCGTACGGATTATTTACCGTTGCTTAATCCGGTGCCAAAAATCTCGGAGCCATACATTTTTTATTATACGCCAAGGGAGGAAAAAGGCACTTTTAAAGCAGCGTTGCATCTTGCAAAAATGCTGAGGATGAAAATAGTTGTAACACAATCGGACCCTGAATATCAGGAAGAGGGTGTGATACATATTTTGGATTGTGGACCTCGCGAATTTTTAAGCGTGATTGATCAGGCTGCATATTGTATCGGTAATTCGTTTCATCTCCTGGCATTTTCGATATTGTTCGGTAAGGAATTTGTCATGCTTTCGCGGGAGAAAGACAGCCGGATGATGAATATCCTTGAGCCGTTGGGGCTCGCATGCCGGATTGTCAATCCGGATGATGAGTTTGACCTTCCCGGACAAATAGATTATCAACAAGTCAACGAGAGTTTAATTAACTTGCGTGAGAATTCCATAGAGTATCTCAAACATTCATTATTTGATTAAATACTTCAATAGCAAATAGATGAAAGTCCTCTTTATTTCCACATCAGCAAGCTCTGATGACCGTCTTGCATGGTCAGGAACGGTCTATCAGGCCTTTAAGGGACTCGAACGTGCTGGGTTTGAGGTGGATTACCTGTCGGCTATACGTGATTCCAAGCCAACCCTTATTGATAAATTGTTATTCACATATTGGAAAAATGTTCCGGCGAAGTTTGGGAAGCAGTTACGGATGGATGAGACGCTGTATACCGTAAAAGTTTTTAAGCAAACATTGCGCCAGTTTGATTATTCTCCTTACGATATAATCTTTGTGCCGACTCACTTAGCTATTGTGAATGCTCTACCCGCTGACATTAAAGCAAAAGTAGTTCATCTGGTGGATGCGACGGTGGATTCCCTCATGGGTTACTATACGGAATTTTCCAATCTATGGTTTCATAATTGCTGGGAAGCTCATCTGCTCGGTAAGCGGGCTTTCCTGCGTTCCGACATGCTGATAGCCTCAAGTGATTGGTGCAAGACCAATGCGATAGCACAGTATGGAGTCTCACCGGATAAGGTTAATGTCGTTGAATTTGGAGCTAATATTGATATTGATGATGTCCCGGTGCTTGATAAGCATTTTGACTCTTCAAAGCCGTTACGCATTTATTGGAGTGGCGTGAATTGGGTGCGTAAGGGTGGCGATGTTGCGTTGGAATGTTGCAAGAGCCTTATTGACCGGGGGGTAAATGTAGAGTTTCATATCACTGGTATGAGGTCATTGCCCGATGATATAACATCTCTTCCTTGGGTACATAATTATGGCTTTTTGAATAAGAACAATCCCGCGGAATATCGGACACTGATAGAAATAATGAAGACGCAGGATATTTTCTTGTTCCCAAGCAAAGCTGAGTGCTCGAGTATTGCTTTGTGTGAAGCAAATGCATTCGGACTTCCTTGCTTTGTCTATGATACCGGGGGCACAGGAAATTACGTGGCGAACGGTAAGAATGGATATATGTTACCGCTGACCGCTGGCGGTGTTGCATTTGCTGATAAAATCATGGAATGTGTTGATTCCGATTTGCTGGATTCACTCAGTGTTAATGCGAAGCGTAAATATCAGACAGATTTGAATTGGAATGTATGGAGTGAGAAAGTCAAAAAAATACTGACGACTTTGATCAAAAATTAAGCATGCCTTAAATCTTAAGAATAGTTAATTAAGATGTCGGCTATTGATTTGACTAACCATTAATTGTGAAACACAAATCTTATTGTTTTGATGGCTAATTCCGTAATGAAACCCGCTGCTCCAAATTTGCCACGGCTTAATAATATTGTGGTATTAAGATCTTTCGCCATTATAGCAGTGGTGCTGTATCATTGTTATTGTCCATGGATGTCAGAATGGAACTGGTTTGAGTGTAAATGTAGACCGATATACTCATTTATTCTTGAAGTCATGTTTGTTGGCCGTATGCCCTTGTTCGTGTTTGTCTCGGGTTATCTATTCTCTCATTTGGTTATAGATAGAGGCAAGTACACGTCTTTTTTAGGCTTTGTAAATAATAAATTTCAACGGTTACTTATCCCCTGCTTAGTATTTACAGGGCTGATGTGCCTATGCCTTCAAGAGAATTATTTTGAAGCTGTGGTTGGATATGGATATCATCTATGGTTCCTTAAAATGTTGTTCTGGTGTTTCATGACAGCATGGCTTCTCAATCGGTTCGTGAAATCAAAACTTGGCCGAATAGCGGCATTTGTACTTTCATTGGGATTGATGGGATTTCATGGAATCACTATCCTCGGATTAGGACAATATTACAAGTATTTTTCATTTTTCTATGGTGGTTATTTATTCTATGCATATCGAGAAAGTCTGTCGTTCATCTTTAAACGTTGGTTCATATATTTTATCAGTCTGACATACGCAGGGCTTTTACTTGTGGTGTTGGCACGGTATATTTGTGCTGAAGAAACCGATGGCATGATACATGGGGACAGGATTGTTGCATTTGCACGATATTTACTGCGTCCGGTCACGATAATATTGGCACTTATATTGGTTGATCTATATCTGAAAACCAAAGATGAGATATCAATTATCTTTACAAAATTAAACAGTATCAGCTATGGAATATATCTATTCCATATGTTGATATTGCAGAGTCTGCACAAATATTGTTTTTCAGAAGTTGCAGAGTTTGCCAACTCACATTATATTTTTACCCCCCCTATGCTATTTATCTTAGTGACAGGACTTTCCGTTGCTATTTGTACCGTGCTTAAACGTTATAGTTGGAGTAAATGGCTTATAGGATGATATTTTGAAAAATAATTTTATATGAGATATATCGCAATTGCAGGTGGGCTTGGAAACCAAATGTTTCAATATGCATATTATTTGTTTTTGAGAACAAAATTTCCGGATGTCAAGATGTTTTTCCCGACAAATGAATGGGAGCATTCCGGCGGTTTTGAATTGGGGCGAGTATTCAAGATCAGCCATAAGCCATCTCTGTGGGAAAAGTTGTATCACATTGGATTTCCCTTTACTCGACTTTTTCATGCATTACATGAAAAATATAGTGGTACGAACTTCAAAATCAATGCATTAGATTTTACCCCCCCACAGAATTGCAAGTATTTTTACGGTACCTGGCAAAGTGAAAAATATTTATATTCACACGATATAATCAGGAACGCATTTAAATTTAGCACGGAGCTTCTTTCTGATGAGACAAGACGAATTGGGGAAATTATAAAAGGGCGAACGACAGTGTCTGTGCATATAAGGAGGGGGGACTATCTTTCAGCTTCGTTTGCAAATGGCTTTGGAAATTGTTGTCCGTTGGATTATTATCAGCGAGCCATAGCGATGATTTCAAAAACGGTCGATAAACCTTTGTTCGTGTTTTTCTCTGATGATATGGAATGGGTGAAAGAGAATTTTGCCGGTGAAGATTGCCTCTTCGTCTCACATAACAAGGGTGTTGATTCCTGGCAAGATATGTATCTTATGAGCTTGTGTAATCATAACATAATTGCAAATTCAACATTTTCATGGTGGGGAGCGTGGCTTAACCATCATGAGGATAAGATGGTGATAGCTCCTAAAAAATGGTGGAGTACCATTGAAAATGATGATGTAGTTCCTGAAACCTGGATGAGAATATAGGATATGAATCCTGCTATTTCCATAGTAATGCCGGTCTATAATGCTGAGAAGACCGTAAGAACAATGTTGGACTCGATAATCGCCCAGACGTTTACGGATTGGGAACTGATTGTGGTGGATGATGGATCGACTGACAATAGTGGTGCCATTCTGGACAACTATGCCGTCAAAGAGCCAAGAATAAGGGTCTTGCATAAGCAAAACGGAGGTGTGGCCATGGCTCGGCAGGATGGCGTGAGTGTATCTACTGGGAAATATGTTATCCATGCGGATGCAGATGACTGGATGGAGTCTGATATGCTTAAGGATATGTGGAATGTCGCAGTCAATGAAAATGCAGATATTGTAATCTGTGACTTTTATACGGATATTCCAGGGAAGGACAGTATGTTATCCCGGCAGCAGCCATCGTCGCTCACTCCTATGGAAGTGTTATATGACCTCTACACTAAAAAGTTGTTTGGCGCGCTTTGGCATAAGCTTATAAAACGATCCGTCTATGACAAGGCGTTAGCCAGATTCTATAGAGGGATAAATTATTGTGAGGATTTGCTTTTATTGACTCAGATTCTGACCGCTACGACACCGGAAATTGCCTATCTTCCGAAAGCACACTATCATTATGTGCTTGGTGATGAGTCATTGACCCGGCGAGTGTCTCTACAAGGATTAGAATCGATGAGGCGGTTTCATGAAAAAGCCAAAGAGCTTCTTCCCCATCAGGAAAGATTCGGGTTGCTTAAGGAGTTGTTTTTGAAAAATGAGTTCAGCGTTTACTTCATGAATTACCTTTATGCGGATAAAAAAGAACTTTTGGATTCGTATAGGAAGGTTAAAAATGTGGTACGCAAGCATAGTGGCCTTAGATGGAAACTGGGTTATGGTTGCATCGAATTAGGTTTCGTGGGTTTGGCTCATAAATTAATTAAATTTTAACATGATCACTACCAGAGAGGAACTTAACCGTTATTTACGTCTGGATAAGAAGGTGTATGGAATAACCAAAAGGTTCCCATCGTTATACGGTGATTTGCATTGGAAATTCCTTATATCTTTGCGGCATGAGGAATATCATTCTTCTCAATCAGGGTTCGGTCATAGATTGTTGAAAAAATTCTGGGCGATGCTTCATTCCCATTATGGTGTGAAACTTGGATGGGATATTCCAATCAACACATTCGGGCCGGGATTGAAAATCAATCATTATGGGTTGATTGTGGTGAACGGAAATGCCAGGATTGGAGCTTTCTGTGATATACACCAGGGAGTGAATATCGGGCAGCATGGTGCTGACCAACATGATGTGCCGACAATTGGAGATAACGTATGGATCGGTCCCGGTGCGAAAATTTTCGGCCGGATTACAATAGCGTCGCGTTGTGCCATAGGTGCGAATGCTGTGGTTAATAGAAGTTTTACAGACGAGGATATCTCTATTGCAGGTATCCCGGCAAAGAAAGTTGGAGATAAAGGTAACCCCTATATAAAGGAATGATCCCTAAAATCATACATTATTGCTGGTTTGGCAAGAAACCTCTCACTGATGAGGTGAAAGCTTATATTGAAACATGGAAGCGACATTTCCCTGATTTTGAAATCAAGCGATGGGATGAAAGCAACTTTGATGTCAATGCTATGCCTTATACACGTCAGGCCTATTTTGCTAAAAGATTTGCCTTTGTCAGTGATGTGGCGCGTCTTGCCGCATTGTATAGTGACGGAGGAATATATCTGGATACGGATATACTGATAAAAAAGAGATTTCCTGACGAGTGGTTCCGGTTAGATGGATTCGGCAGTTTTGAGCATGATAAATATGTCCAGACCGGAGTCATCGCATCAGCTCCCGGCCATCCGATTATCAAAGAGTTCTTGGACTCCTATGTGTCTCGAAAGTTCTTTAAGGGCTTCCATTATGATATTGTCACAAATGTTGCTTATTTTACTAAGATAATGGAGGACCGTGGATTTGTTATGAACAACAAGTCACAGATTATAGATGGCTTCCGGATATTTCCCCAGCAACTATTATGTGCCAATGACTGGGTAAAAGGCCGCTACGACGATGATACGACTTTTGCAGTTCATGACTTCCAAGGGGCATGGGGGAAGGATGCCTTGAAGTCTATGCTCAAGTTCAAATTTGCTGCTTTCATGACAATTATGAGATGGCATCTGCGTCCTGTTCAGAAGGATAAATAGGACGGTTTTTATGGTGATATATGGCCAGTAATGCTATGAATACAATTATCAGATTAAAAGCGTTATTTTTATATCCAGTAATCTGGTTATATTATCTTTGTGTTTCCGGTAAAATCAAGGAATCTATACAATTAGATTTTAAGCGGTGGTGTGAATGGCAACAAATGTCATATAATATGGCATCATTTGCTATTCTGTTCGCTAAACTAAGGGAATTCAGGACAGTGGTTTACAAGAGATTAGGATGGCGGAAAGTCTTTGTCATCTGTATCTGGCCTCCGCAGGATCATTGCTGTATCGCTTGTTCTGATGTCGGCCCGGGCCTTATTATTCAGCATGGATACAGCACAGTGGTTGTTGCCGAAAAAATAGGCGCAAACTTCCATGTCAACCAATGTGTCAATGTCGTATGGAATCAGGATCAGAGATGTAAGATCGGGAATAATGTTACAATTTGTGCTGCTGCGACGGTGGTGGGAGGAGTCACTATCGGAGATAATGTTGTTGTTGGGGCCGGGGCAGTTGTTGTGAAAGATGTGCCCGCTAATTGCATAGTGGTAGGCAATCCGATGCGAATAATCGCGAAGAAACAATCAGCACAATAAAGAATAAGATATTGATATCTTCATGACTGGTTGGGGACATGGTGATATTTTGAAAACAAATTCGAATGATAAAGAGAATCATAAGTAAGATAAAGGAAATGTATCGGCTCCGGTCATCGGAGAGTTATATAGATTACTTGCGTAAACGAGGCATTGAGATAGGGAGTGGGACTTATATTCAATCTCCAAAAACTACGGACATTGATGATACCAGGCCATCCTTAGTGTCAATCGGTAAGAATTGTTTTATTAATAAATATTTTGAAATTCATACACATGACTGGGTTTCACATGTGTTTCTGCATTCCGGTCGTGATATGATTAATAGCAGCGGCCGTGTTACAATAGGTGACAATGTCGCTTTTGGCCGTCATGTGATGGTTCTTAAAGGAGTGACTATCGGTGATAACTGTTTTATTGGTGCAGGTAGCATTGTCTCGAAGGATATACCTGCCAACAGTGTTGCCGTGGGTGCTCCGGCGAGGGTGGTCATGTCACTTGATGAATACTACGATAAGCGGATGCGCGTATCAGAGTCGGAGGCATTTGACTACGCGAGAAGCATAACGGAACGTTTCAACCGGAGGCCAACTCCAAGTGATTTTTGGGAGGAATTTCCGTTATTTGTCAATGGTAAGGATGTTGAACATTATCCTGAAATCCCGATAAAGCGACAGTTAGGCCCCATGTACGCGCATTACGTCGAGAACCATAAAGCTAAATATAAAAGTTTTGAAGAGTTCCTTAAAGCAGCAAATATATAATAGATAATGATATTCATATTTAATACGCTGGTATATCTCATCTTTGCCTTGATAATGTCGGCATTCGCAAAAAAGTCGTATGAGATGTCTGACGACTCAGATGGGCTTGACCGCTATGAATGGATGTTCATAGCGTTCTTCACCCTTATGTGTGCATTCCGGTGGAATACGGGTGTGGACAGTGTTGCATACACATTACGATTCATTCGTGGCATGCCGATATTGGAGGGAAATACTGAACATATCTATAATTATATAACGAATTTTATCGCGGAACATCGCATACACTTTTCGGTCGGATTAGGGATTTTGGCTTTTGGTCAGATTTTTCCCCTTGTCAAAGCCTTGGAGAAATACAGATACATATTGGTGACACTTCCGTTTGTATTGTTTGGCAACTGCTATTTTTTAACATATATGAATGGTATCCGGCAGATGATAGTTGCCTCAATGTTTGTTTATGCCTGTAATTATATTATAGATAAGAAAATTTGGAAATATCTGTTGTTTATTCTTATAGGATCATTAATACATCACTCCGCCTATATGTTGCTTCCGCTCTATCTGTTGGGCTATATGGGGCAATGGTTGGATAAGGTGGCCGACAAGCGGAAAATCCTTATGATTACTTATGTCGTGTGTGTGGTTTTAGGCTTTACTCCTTCTTTTCAAAGTGTGATATCCTATGCTGAGGCATTCAGTGAGATAACTGGCTATACTAATTATACTGACCGTGTAACTGAATTTTTGAGTGGAGAGTATAATAAGGAGGTCCATAACTTCGGTTTGATGATGATGTCATATTTCCTTTTGGGAGTATTCGTGATCTGGTATGGACCGTTGTTAAAGGAAAAATATGAGGATGATATCCCATGTTTTAATTTATGGTATTCCTTAGCCGTAGCTTATGGATGCTTGTATTTTTTAATATGCAATGTCAGCCATATATTTATACGCCCGGTGCAATATTTGCAGCCATTCCAGCTTATTATGGTCTCATTGTTGTTATGGGAGTTGCTCAAAAATGTAAGATTGAGAAATATAGCCTATATCCTTATAGTTGTGATTTGGATGGAATGCGTTTGGAATTTATATAAGAATCAGATGCCGAATTCATCGTCAACGTATCACTTTTCATGGTTCTATGATTTGTCACGTTTTTATAGGATAAAATAGTATGAGTAAACCGTTAGTCTCAGTAATCGTTCCATGTTATAATGTGGAAAAATATTTGGACAGATGTTTGGAAAGTTTGATAACCCAGACCCTATCGGAGATTGAGATTGTGTTGGTGGATGACCTGTCGCCAGACAGCACTCCGCAATTATGTGACAAGTGGGCCGAGAAGGATGATAGGATAAAAGTGGTCCATAAGAAGAAGAATGGAGGCCTTGGGTTTGCAAGAAATTCCGGATTAGAGGTCGCGTCCGGAGAATATGTGATGTTTCTGGATAGCGATGATACGTATGAACCTGACGCCTGCGAGAAAATGTATCAGGCTGCCATAACAGAAGCGGCTGATGTTGTGACAGGAAATTTTATCACCGAAGTGCAGCCAAATATATGGGAAACCACAAGAAATGAGTCGGGTGATAAGATTTTGGATGGAAATGGTATCAGGGAATACATTCTGGATGTCATAGCGAGTGCTCCCTACATCGGGCCTGATCGCCTTTATCCGGTTTCGGTGTGCCTGCTGTTGATGAAGAAGTCAATAATTGATGATAACGGGATTCGGTTCTATTCGGAACGAGAGGTGGCATCGGAGGATACTTTATTTAAAATCTCATTTCTGAAGAATTGCCGTAAAATGGTATGCCTCGACTTCCCATTTTATCATTATTTCCTTAATGGCGCATCGTTATCACATACGTTTAAACCGGCAATTTTTGATAGCCTTAAGACTTTACGTGCAAAACTGATTGAAATAATGGGCGATGGTGAAGAGGAACTCCTGCGCATAAACCGATTTATAATCTCTGATATCAGAATGCATATCACACGCTTGGTGGAATCTAAGCAGCAGAATAAGTTGAAATTTGTCAAGGAAATCTTGAATGATGATATCTGGAGGGATTTATCATCATATAAGCCTGAATACTATGGCTTATATGGGCGAATGTTTTATAACTTGTGCTTATGGAACACACCCTCTCTGCTGTTAATGTATGCTTGGAGCGTTTCAAAAATGCGTAAAATGATAAGGCGATAATATGAAATATATGAAAAGCATAGCACTGATAATTCCTTATATAGGGCGTTTTAAGAAGGACATCGTTTTCTGGATGCGATCCGTTGAGAATAATCCAACTATTGATTTTCTATTGTTTACGGATGTTGAAGTCGAGAATCCGCCTGAAAATTTACATATATTTAAATTCTCATTTGAAGAATTACATGCTCTGTTCCAACAGAATTTTGATTTCAAAATTTGTTTGAATAAGCCGTATAAGTTTTGCGATTTCAAGCCTTCGTATGGCGAAGTCTTTGCCGAATACATCTCCGGTTATGATTTTTGGGGCTATACTGATACGGATATGGTGTATGGTAATCTGAGAAAATTTGTCACAGACGATCTCTTGGATAAATATGACCATATATTTGGTCGCGGGCATTTTAGTTTATATAGAAATGTCAAAGAAGTTAACCGGGAATATAGGAATGTGGCGATCCCTACCTATAAGCAAGTATACACCTACGATGAGGGACGCGCGTTTGATGAATATTGCGGCACAAGTAAGCATTGGTTTGATAACCGCTCTGATGCATTCTTTGATGCCATATATTTTGATGACATAGACTGTATGGAATACTCGTTCCACTCGCAAATGAGGCGTAATGAGTATGCCGGCTGTAAAAATTTCATTTTCTCATACGAGAAAGGAACACTCTACCGCATATATGAGAAAGATGGGAAAGTTCATAAAGATGAGACGATGTATGTTCACTTGCAGAAAAGGCAAATGATAGTCAATACAAGCGTGTCGGATCAATTTTTAATAATTCCTAATTCCTATGAGAAATATGAAGAGATAAAAGATACTGAGAGGTTGGAACAGTTGGGGCGGCGAGGGTCTTTTTATAAACAGCGATATAAACTTAAGTGGGATATATTTAAAAGTAAGTTCTATAAAGCGTATTTGAAATTTCATCCCTCTGAGTTCGGATTTCCTCCATTGCCGGAAAATATCAGCCAATTCTACATGGAGAAATAAAAAGATACAGGTATTGGATTAATGTCTATAATTAATAATTAGATTGTTTTAAATCATATGCCGAAAGTACTGGTTGTTGCCACATCACGAGAAACGAGAGGGGGGATTACATCTGTCATAAAAGCCCATGAGACAGGAAGGCAGTGGCATGAGTTTAATTGCGAATGGATTGAAACTCATATTGATGGTTCTGCATTTCAGAAAATACGGTGTTTTATAAAAGGCTTTTTTCAATTTGCTTTTAAATTGAAAAAAGCAGATATAGTGCATATTCATATGGCAGCTGTGGAAAGAAAGATGCCATTCGTATTTCTAAGCAAATTATTAAAGAAAAAGCTAATCATACATTTGCACTTCCCTGATCCACAAACTACGGTGTATAATCCCGTGAAGGCTCCACGATATAAGTGGTGTTTGTCAAAAGCTGATAAGGTGATAGTGCTTTCAGAGTCGTGGGCTGAGTTGTTGCGTAAGGAATGGGGTGTGGATAACCTGCAGGTAATCTATAATCCATGTCCTAAAGTCGAGTCGCCTAAATATAATTTACAGACCGACTGCCCATATATTTTATATGCCGGTAATTTATCAGGCAGGAAAGGGTATAAGGATTTATTGTCGGCCTTTGCTCTTGTGCATGATAAAATGCCGGGATGGAGAATTAAGTTTGCCGGTAACGGAGAGGTTGAGAATGGGAAAAAGATTGCGGCACAGCTGCGTATCGAAGACAAAGTGGATTTCTTAGGATGGGTTAATGGCTCTGAAAAAGATGAGGCATTTAGAAATGCCGCTGTATATTGTTTGCCAAGCTATGCTGAGGGATTTCCAATGGGTGTGCTTGATGCATGGGCATACCATCTTCCTGTGATCACGACTCCTGTAGGTGGTTTGCCCGAAATCCTTGACAATGGGACTAACGCATTGGTTTTTACCCCCGGAAATATTGAAGGTCTGTCGCAATGTCTTTGTGATATTACATCTTCTGATGTTAGGGAGCAGTTGTCAAAGGCTTCGGAAAACCTGTCGTCGACTATGTTTGATGTTGATAATGTGAATCGCCAGATAAGGGCCTTATACCTGTCACTCATTGATTAAATACAAAATATCTCAATGAAAATTGTAAATATACTTGGTGGATTGGGAAATCAAATGTTTCAGTATGCCTTTGCTGTAGCATTACAGGCTAAACATCCATCTGAAAAAATAAAAATTGATTCCAGCGGATTCAAGGGATACCCTCTTCATAATGGATTTGAACTGAAACGGATTTTTGACATTGAACTTCCTGAAGCCTCTATAAAAGAGCAGATGTCATTGTTCTATCCCCTTCGTAATTATCGGATGTGGCAGATTGGTAACAAGGTGCTTCCTCACAGAGCTTCTACGGTATATGAGCCGGAAGATATGCACTATGTCCCCGAACTGCTTTTAAACACAGACTCAGCATATTATTTGGGTTATTGGCAGACTGAGAAGTATTTCCGGGATATTCGTCCGCAAATTCTGGATGTGTTCACTTTCCCTCCTTTCCCGTTGACATCAAAGAATAATGAAATCGTAGGCCTATTGCAGACTAAAAATGTAGTCAGTGTTCATGTGAGACGCGGTGACTATGTTAATATCGGCAATACGCAGTCAATTTGTACTTTGGAGTATTATCATCAGGGTATAAAAAAAATGAAAGAGACTGTCTCTCCGGAACAGTTTTTAATATTTTCGGATGATATCGGATGGTGTAGGGAGAATTTAGCGGCTGCTTTTGGCGACGTCCCATGCATATATGTAGATTGGAATAAAGGCTCGGAGTCATTCTGTGATATTCAATTGATGAGTTTATGTAAACATAACATCATTGCCAATTCTTCTTTTTCATGGTGGGGAGCATGGCTCAATCAGAATCCGGATAAGGTGGTGATTGCTCCTTCTCGATGGATGAACAATGGAGGATGGGTTGATATTATACCGAGTGATTGGGTTACTATACAGGTCTGAATTATGATAAATGTTCTGATAAACGCCTACGCGGTTTCTCCAAGCTGGGGGAGTGAGCCTGGTATGGGATGGAATTGGATTCTATGCATTGCGAAGCATTGTAATGTGCATGTTATTACCGAAGGGGAATGGAAAGAAGAGATTTTGAATGCGATAAAAACATTGCCATATAAAGACAACTTCCATTTCTATTTTAATCCGGTGCCTGATTTTGTCAGGTCCATGTGTTGGAACCAAGGAGATTGGCGATTCTATAAGTATTATAGGACATGGCAAAAGGGGGCGTTGAAAATAGCAAGAGAGATTATTGCAAATAATCAGATCGATGTGATACATCAACTGAACATGATAGGCTTCAGAGAACCTGGATATTTATGGAAAATTAAGGATATCCCTATTGTCTGGGGGCCAATTGGCGGTTTTGGCTCAATTCCTTCAGGTCTGTTGTCTGGTGCCGGGATTAAATTCAGGACTTTTTGTAAATTGAAGAATTTAATCACGGATATTCAAGGCCGTTTTGGTCGGAGAGTAGGAAAAATGATGGACGCTTCATATCTTATTGCTGCGACTCCGGATGCAAAACGGAGCATAGAGAGTCGAGTGAATAAGACGGTTGAAATTCTTAATGAGACTGGCATTGATCTGAGTCGGATTCCGGATTTGGTGGCTAATGGTCCTGCGCGAACAACTTTTGATATTATCTGGGTAGGGAAATTCGATTTTCGCAAAAGGTTGGATCTGGCGTTAAAAGCCGTGGCTTGTGCAGGTAATAAGAATATCAGGCTTCACATTTGTGGTAGTGGCACATCTGCTCAGATATCAATGTATAAAGCGTTGTCAAAGGAGTTAAATATTGATGACCAGTGTGTATTCCATGGGGTCGTCCCACATGAGAATATTCTACAAATGATGTCCAATTGTGACATAATGCTTTTCACTAGTATTTCAGATGCGACATCTACAGTTGTCGTTGAGGCCATTAATTCAACTATTCCTGTCTTAAGCTTTAACCTGTGTGGCTTTGGCCCGATAGTTAAAGATTTTGGCGGTGTTACTGTTGAGCCTACTGATTCGCATGAGGCAGTAGGTCAATTTGCTGATAAGATAAAAGAATTCATATCTAATCCGGAATTGCTTCAATCTATAAAAGAGCGGCAAAGGGAGAGTCGCTACTATTTGTCGTGGGATTATAAAGGGAAGCGTATGCTTGAGATATATTCGCAATTGCTGGATAATAAAATCAGTACGAAATAGTATATAGGCTTAAAAATAAAAAACACAAATGGGGCGTGTCATTTTCATTATGGCGCGCCCCATTTGTGTTTTGCGTAGTTTGTCCCTCAGTCCCGCTATTCGGTCAGGTTTGATGGGAGGGTTGGCATTGCGCCTTGTTGGGTGCAGACGAATGCTGAGGTTTGGACGGCTTTCTGATGGGCTTCGGTAACGGGGAGACCTTTGAGGATCGAGGCGATGAATGCTGCCGTGAATGAGTCGCCAGCGCCCACAGTGTCGGCAACTTCCACTTTGGGGGTGGGTTGGAATGACACATTACCCGGGGTGAATACATAGCTGCCGTTGATGCCACAGGTGAGAATCAGCATCTTAAGATTGTATTTCCCAAGCAGAATCCAGCATTTGTCCTGAAGATCGATTCCGGGGTAGCCGAACATGCGGCTCACTGTCACGAGTTCTTCGTCGTTGATTTTAAGGATATTGCAACGGCGCATCGAATTGCAGAGTATCTCTTTGTTGTAAAACCCTTGGCGGAGATTGACATCAAACACCACGAGGCGGCTATCATCCTGTGGCATTGCATCAAGAAAGCGGTTGATAGTGTTTCGCGACACTATGTTACGCTGTGCAAGCGACCCGAAACACACGGCCTTGGTGCGCGCCGCGATCGCCTCCAGCCGGGCTGTGTAGGGAATATTGTCCCATGCCACATTCTCCTTTATCTCATACTGTGGTATTCCGGCCTGATCGATTTCCACTTGAACGGTGCCGGTGGGATAGGGGACAGTCTCAATGAGATTCTTTACCCCTTTCTGTGCGAAATTCTCGAGAAGTTCCGTTCCCAAGGCGTCGTCTCCTACGGCGCTTATGGCACAGCTGTCAAGGCCGAACTGCGACACGTGATATGCGAAATTGGCCGGGGCGCCACCTATCTTTTTACCTTCGGGCAGCACATCCCATAGGGCTTCGCCCATTCCGACTACTATATCATTTTTCATCTTGCTTAGTTTTTATGGAATTATTTTATTGATTTGATTTTAAGTGTGTAATACATGAGATACAGCACGCCTATTGTCATCACAGCCACTGCGCCCGCCTGGCCGGTCGCGTCGGCGGCATATCCCATGGCGAGCGGGAACACTGTGCCTCCGAAGAGTCCCATTATCATCAGTCCCGACACCTCGTTCTTTTCATCGGGGGCATTTGTGAGTGCCTGGGCGAATATCACTGAGAAAACGTTTGAGTTTCCGAATCCGATCATCGCGATACCGATATATATCGGGGTCAAAGTGTTGCACACAAGAAGCAGCCCCATTGCCAGCAACATCATCGCCACGCTGATTCCGAAGAACCATTTGGCAGAAACTTTACGCAGGATGAATGCTCCGAGGAAACATCCTGCCGTACGGAATATAAAATAAAGTCCGGTGGCGAATCCGGCTTCCTCAAGGGGAAGTGACAGGCGTTCCATTAATATTTTGGGGGCCGTGGTGTTTGTGCCTACATCAATCCCCACATGACACATTATTCCGAGGAAACAGAGCAGGATGAATGGACGGTTGAGCAACCGCAGACATTCGCGTATGCCTGAAGCCTTGTCGGCGCGTTCCTCCTCAATCGGGGTTGCCCCGAGCACAGAGATCGACAGGAAGCTCACTGCGGCATAAATGATGAAGAGCACTTTCCAGCCTAACCCGAATGTGGGGAGATAGGTCGTGGCGCCCCATGCGGCGAGTATCGGCGCCAGGAACGAGGCGATGGCCTTGACAAACTGTCCGAAAGTAAGAGTCGAGGCAAGTTTGTCGCCACTGATGAGATTAGTGACGAGCGGGTTAAGTGAAGTCTGCATGATGGCGTTACCTATCCCGAGTAGCGAGAATGCCACCAACATGGTCATGTAGCCCTCTCCGGTGATGGGAATGATAAGTGACACCGCTGTCACGGCCAGACTGATGAGCACCGTTTTTTTGCGCCCGATTTTGTTCATCAGCATACCGGTGGGCACAGAGAATATCAAAAACCAGAAAAACACTAACGAAGGGAAGAGGTTGGCTTGTGAGTCAGTCAAGCCGAGGTCTTTTTGGACATAATTTGATGCCGTGCCCACGAGATCCACAAACCCCATGGCGAAGAAGCATAGCATCACCGGGATTATCTGCAGCAGTGAACTTTTGCCGGCGTTTGTTAATGAGCGTGTTGCGTTCATGGTGAGATTATTTAGATGAGATGGAGTAAATTTTCAGATTTGTTATTTTGGCATTTCCGCCGTTTGCGCTAACTGCGATATGGGTATAAGGGGTGGTGGGGAATACCAGATTGGTCATCACGAAGCGTCCGTCGTTGCCAAACAGTTCTATGCTTGAGCGGTCGATAAATATGCGCAGACTCACTTTGCCTTCAGTCTCGAATGTCGGTGCTACTGTCACGGCCGGGAAATCCTGGCTGAAATCCACAATCCCGCTTTCCCGCCTGTCAAATGACATGGTTCTGGCTGAGGGATCGTAAGTCATGACCACACGTTCGCCTGCATTGTTCTTTAATTCGATGTCAACCTTTGAGCCTTTCTTGGCCTCTATATCCATGAGTGTTTCACATACACCGTCATTTGCGGTCGGGAGTGCGAATGTCTGTCCTTTCTTCCCGACTGAAAGTTTCTGTGATGAGCGCACGAGTTTGTCACGCAGGCCGGTGACCTCGGGTGAGGGGGCTGACGCCGCATAAATCATGCCGTCAGGGGCCTTGAACAGTGACAGCTCGCGAGGCAGCGTATTAGCGCTTCTGAACTGCTGTGTCGGAACCTCCGCCGCATATTGCCAGTTGCTCATCCATCCGATTATGGTGTGGCGGTTGTCAGGAGCGTTGCTCCAGCTTACTGTCGCGTAGTGGTCCTTGCCATAGTCGAGCCATTTTGTCACCACTTGGCCGTTCTCATCAGTGTCGGGTGTGAAAGTCTTACCGTCGAAGTCGCCGATGAAATATTGAGTGGCACTCCCTCCGAATGGGCCGCCGGGGTTGATATTGCATATCATAATCCATTTTTTCAGTCCTGAGCCGTCTACTTCCACCTCCATGAGGTCGGGACATTCCCACACTCCGTCCTGGCTGCCCAATCCCTGGCCGAAGCTGCTTTGCAAAGTCCACTCTTTCATGTCAGGAGAAGTGAATATCAGCATCTCATGATCCAGTGCGTGGGCCAAGGTCAATACCCAGGCATTCTGCCTGTCGTCCCAGAACATATTCGGGTCCCTGGCTTCTGACTCGAGGGTAATCACCGGATTACCGGGATAAATGTCAAATGATTCTCCTCCGTCATTGCTCCATGCCAGACTCTGTACCTGGCTTAGGTCGGCTGATGTGTAGAGGGCTACGATGGCATCCTCTCCGAATCCGGCTGTATTGGCCTTGTCGAGCGTACAACTTCCGCTGAACACAGTCCCGAGGCCGTTAGGCTCGATAGCCGGTGCATGATGTTGCCAGTTCACGAGATCGCGTGACGAAGAGTGGCCCCATGTCATGTTCTGCCATTTGGAACCGTAAGGATTGCATTGGTAATATAGATGCCATACGCCGTCCTTGTAGACCATCCCGTTTGGGTCATTCATCCAGCCGTAAAGGGGAGTATGGTGGAATGCCGGTCGGTATTTCTCTCTGTTGGTGGTGTCGAATGTGTCGGACAGGCACATGTTCTTCCAGCATGCGTCATCTTTCACTTCTCTGACAGTCCCGCGGTCCTGCGAAGTGACCACCGCGAGTATCAGTTCTTTATCCTTGTAAGGAGTGAGGTCAAATGGCACGAAATAGTCAACTTTGGTTTTTGCCAGTCTCACATGTATTGTCTTGGCGAGGTCGCCGTCAACGAGCACATTGATGCGTGCGTCATCGTTTGCTTCTTGAACCGGGAGTAGCAGATAGTGGCTGTTTCCCTCCACGCGCACCAATGTGTTGTTGATCCCGAGGTGGTCCACTTTGACGCCCTCCTTCGCCTCCGCTCCGAGCGGCAGGACCATCGCTGACATCAGGACCGAGATTACTGCATTTGTCAATGTTTTCATTTGTATTAATTTCTGGATTTTCTGAATTAAAAATGAATAAAAGAACCTGTAAAACAATCTTTTTTACTAAGAATACCTATTGCCAGTGCTCATGGTTTTTCGGAGATATCCTCCCCGTTGATTTTTCTGTCACAAAGCTACAATAAATGTTTGGGAGACGCTATTAAAATTCACGCATTCACTGTCACAAATGTTGCATTGCGCTATTTTTATAAGCGAATGCTCTGTTTTTCATAATATTATAGCTATCTTTGTCATGCTTTGAAAAAATAGTAGGTCTAATCCCATGAATAAGATATTATTATATTTTCTTCTTTTCATCTTCGTGTCAGGCTTTTCAAGCTGTCGTGAGGAACGGATATACCGTATCGGAGTTTCACAGTGTAGCCGGGATGACTGGCGGACAAAAATGAACGATGAGATCAAGCGGGAGGCAATGTTCCACGCCGATGCTCAGGTGGAGGTCAGAAGTGCGGATGATAACAATGAAAAACAGATTGCCGATATCCGCTACTTCATGGATAATGATTTTGATATAATCATTGCCGCGCCCAATGAGGCTGATGCCATAACGCCGGTCATATCCGAAGCTTACCAGAGGGGCATTCCTGTGATAATTTTTGACAGAAACATAAATGGTGACAGTTACACTGCCTACCTTGGAGTTGATAATGTGGGGATTGGCAAGGCCGCCGCGCATTATGCCCGCCACCTCACCGGCCAAGGAGGAAAGGTGATAGAGATTCATGGTCTTAAGGGGTCTACCCCGGCTTCCGGAAGGCATGAAGGCTTCATAGAGGGAGCAAAAGAAGAGGGTGCCTTGACAATCCTATCAACGGCTTACGGCAATTGGAATTACGATGATGCTCTGGTTGTGGCAGATTCATTGCTTGCCATCTATCCGGAAACCGACCTTGTCTATGCGCATAATGACCGTATGGCCATCGCTGCCTCCGATGCCGCCAAGCAGCGTGGATTGTCGCCATATATAATAGGTGTGGATGCGGCTCCCGAAATCGGCATACGCGCTGTTGCCGACAGTGTGATTACCGCCACTTTCCTTTACCCTACCGAGGGGCATCGGTTGGTGCGCACCGCTTTGGCCATCCTGAAAGGGGAGCCGTATGACACGATTGTGAATCTGCCTGTGTCGTCGGCGGTGGACATTTCGAATGCCGACATCCTTTTGTTGCAGAATGAGTCACTGAAGGAGGAAACGTCCAAGATGCAATTGCTTAAATCACAAGTAGATGACTACTGGTCGAAGCATTCAGCCCAGACCACTCTCTTCTATGCTGCCATCGCCATCCTTGTGCTGCTTTTTGGCTTTCTGTTTCTTCTCTTGCGGGCGTTTTGGCAGCGTAAACGCCATCAGAAAGTACTTGTGGAGCAAAATCGGCTTCTTGAAGAACAGCGCGATTTGCAGAAGTCGCTCAACGAGCAGCTCAATGCTGCCACTCAGTCGAAACTCGTGTTTTTTACAAATGTTTCCCATGACCTGCGCACGCCGCTTACCCTTATCGCCGAGCCGGTCGAACAGCTTGCCGGAGCCGAGAATCTTACTCCTCAGCAGCACACGTTGATGAAGATCGCCAACAAGAATGTCAAAATCCTGCGCCGCCTTATAAATCAGATTCTTGATTTTCGTAAATATGAGAATGGCAAGCTCAACCTGAATCTGGAAGAATGTGACTTTGGCGCGCTCGTCAGGGAATGGGCTGAGGCCTTCTATGCGGTGGCCCGCAAGCGCGACATAAAGTTGTCAGTGGATGTCGGGACGGATGACTTCACTATCGCGATTGACCAGGAGAAGATTGAGCGAGTGTTTTTCAATCTCATGTCAAACGCGTTCAAATATACCCCCGATAATGGGACTATAATCTTTACATGCCGCAGAGATGCCGACATGGTTGAGTTTGCGGTGTCAGATACCGGACAAGGGATAAGCCAGGGAGATATCGGGAATATTTTTGAGCGATTTTATCAGGTTGACAAGGTCCATCCCAATGGTTCAGGTATCGGACTTTCGCTTGCCCGAGCCTTTGTGGAGCTTCATGATGGAGAAATATCGGTGGAGAGTGAATTGGGTAAAGGCTCTAAATTCACTGTGCGCATTCCTGTGAGGCATGTCGCCGTGGCCGCCGATGAGACATCATCACGGAATATCAAAGAGGCTGACGTGGAGGCCGAGCTTGGTGAAATTGAAGCCGAGGGTATATCGACTGATGACGACAAGCCATTGGTGCTTGTCATTGACGACAATGATGATATCCGTAAGATGATCAGTGAGCTTCTCTGTGGCGAATATCGTATTCTTTGTGCCTCCAATGGCCGTGAGGGGATACGCAAAGCCGCTAAGTATGTGCCTGATTTGATAATATGCGATGTCATGATGCCTGTGATGGACGGCCTCGAATGCTGCCGTGGGATAAAGGCGGAAATGTCAACATCTCATATCCCTATCCTTATGCTCACGGCTTGTTCGATGGATGAGCAGCGCGTGGAGGGATATGATAGCGGTGCGGATGGCTATTTGGCAAAACCGTTCAGCAGTGCCGTGCTGAAATCCCGCTGCCGTAGCCTCATCCTCAATCGTCGTCGTATCCGTGATTTATGGCAAGGTACACAAGGTGGTACAGTATTGCCGTCAACAACCTCAAAACCGTCGGCGCCCCCCTCGCCGGCAGGCCCTGATGTGGAGAGTGAATTTTATGCCCGGTTCCTTGAGATTTTGAAATCCGAGATGGGCAATCCGGAGCTTAATGTCGACCAGTTGGCCGCGCAGATGGGGCTTGGCCGGTCGCAATTCTATCGTAAAATAAAAGCCCTCACCAATTATTCGCCTGTGGAACTTCTCAGGCGTCTGCGACTTAATCAAGCCAGGGAGCTGCTTACCTCCACTGAGAAATCGATCAGTGAGATTGCCTATGAAGTCGGATTCTCCACGCCTGCCTACTTCACACGTTGCTATCGAGAGGCCTTCGGGGAGACTCCTTCTGATCTGCGCGAACGTTTGATGTCGAAATCCTGAACAAACTCATCTTGCGGATGCGAAAAATGTTGCTAAAGCTATTAAAAATGGTGCCTTGCATCAAATTTAATAGCCGATGCAACATCTGTTGTACGCTCATTATCACGTAGTAACCTATCTTTGCGTCAGAAATTCACCACATAAATCGAATAAAACATGAAAAAACAAATCCTCGGTGCGATTCTGCTATGGATTATGGCAATCACGGCACACGCACAAAGCATCACAGTGCAAGGGACGGTTTATTCAGCAACTGATTCCGAGCCCCTGATAGGTGCCAGTGTTATTTCTGATGTAAAAGGAGCCAACGGTGCGGCCACAGATATTGACGGCCGATTTACGATGACGGTACCTGCCGGCTCTACTCTCACCTTCTCCTATGTCGGATTCAAGTCGCAGACGCTCACTGCCGAGTCTGAGATGACGGTTACCCTTGTTGAGGACACCGAGCTTCTTGATGAGGTGGTAGTGGTCGGCTACTCTGCTGAAAAAAAGTCTGATTTGACAGGCTCTGTTTCGGTAGTGAAAATGAAGGATGTGGCTGATACGCCCACAGGAAATGTCATACAGTCTTTGCAGGGTCGCGTTGCGGGCATGACGGTCACCACCGATGGTACTCCCGGTGGTCTGAGTACAGGGACTTCCATCCGTGGCGCTTCTTCATTCCGTGGCGATGCCAACGGCCCGCTCTATGTGATAGACGGCGTGATGACCAGAGAGAATCCGGGCACTATCCTCAGCAGCAATGACGTGGAGTCTATACAGGTGCTTAAGGATGCGGCTTCTGCCTCAATCTACGGTGCGCAAGCAGCCAATGGTGTCATCATCATCACCACTAAGCGCGCAAAGTCGGGTGAAGCGAGGGTGACTTTTGACGCTACTCTCACTCTTCAGACTTACAATAGCGGTCTTGATCTCCTTGATGCTTATCAGTGGGGAGATGTATATTGGTCGGCTTATAAATATGCACATAACGGTGCCACACCATCTTCGTCGATTTACGGTAGCGGAGCACAGGCTCAGATGCAGTCCTACAAGAACCTGAACGGTGTGGATGTGCTCCCTCAAACCACCGATTGGGAGAAGGAGATACACCGCACAGCTCTGATGCAGACCTACAGTATAGGTCTGTCAAAAGGCTCTGAAAACGGATCCTCCTCCCTCTCTCTAAGCTGGCTCGACCATGACGGTATCGTAAAAGGCTCGGACTTCCAGCGTGTCAACTCACGTTTCAGCTCCGACTATGGTTTTATCGGCAATCGTCTCAAAGCCGGCGGCAATGTGGCTGTCAACTGGTGGAGAGCCCACTATATGCCTGACGGCGCGGAGGAGAACGCAGTGAAGCAGCATCCGGCAAAAGCGGTATATGATGTCGATGGTGTATACGTTGACCAGATTAACGATGTGCTTGGCGACGCTCCAAACATGATGCGCCTTATCGAGAACAACAAGGCCAACAAGCATGAGTACTGGCGTGTATTCGGTAACGCTTATCTCCAGATTGAACCGGTCAAGAATCTTATCATCAAGACAAATTTCGGTATCAACTATTACAATGAGACCAACAAGACTTTCGAGCCTAAATGGCTGCGTGACGATGTGAATAAACTCACCCAGTCGACAGGTAAAAATGTGGATTGGGTATGGACGAACACTGCACAGTATAACATTGATTTCGGCAAGAATTCAATTATGGCACTTGCCGGTGTGGAGTCTAAGAGATATCACAACGAAAGTTTCTTCGGATATGGCACAGGCCTTGAAATCGAGGATCCCAACTATATATATCTTGGCAATGTGACCGCCAATAAGAATGTCGGTGCAGGGGCTTCAAACTACTCGATGTTCTCCGGGTTCGGTAAGTTGAACTATACGTTTGACAATAAATATCTTGCCTCGTTCACCATCCGACGAGATGCTTCATCACGTCTGTCAAAGGACCATAATTATGATTGGTTCCCCTCGGTGTCGGCCGGTTGGCGTATATCGCAGGAAAACTTCATGGAGAGCACACGCTCATGGCTTTCTGACCTTAAGATCCGTGGATCATGGGGTATCAACGGTAACGACCTTATTGACAATGAGGCATTCTACGCCAAGTATCTCATGAGCCTTGACCGCGGTTCATATAACATGAGCGGTGATGGCACCACTCTTTCCCCCGGCGCATACCGTATCCGCACCACAAATCCTGATTTGAAATGGGAAAAGACCTATCAGACAAACGTCGGCGTCGATGCCGGATTCTTTAATAACCGACTCACCGTGTCTCTTGACTATTTCTATAAGGAAACCAAGGATATGCTTGTGGAGAAACCCTATATCGCCACTATCGGTGAGGGTGGCTACTGCTGGTACAATGGTGGTGAGATGACCAACAAGGGTGTCGAAGGCACCATCAATTGGCGAACCAATGTTAACAAGGATTTCAGCTATGAAGTGGGCTTCAACTTCACGGTGTCGAAAAATAAGGTGACAGATCTTTTGGATGACATCTATTATTCTTATGGCGGCGGTTATGCCGGTCATTCTCTCGTTGGCCAGTCATTGGGTTCATGGATGGGATTCAAGACCGACGGTGTTTTCCGCACACAGGCCGAGGTGGACGAGTATTGCCAGAAGTATCAGGTCGAGTTCGGCAAACCGGCTGTGGGACGTATCCGCTATGTGGATGCCGACGGTGACGGTAAAATCAATTACAATGACCGCACATGGTTAGGCTGTGATCTCCCAAAAGCTCAATTCGGATTAAATCTGAGTGCGACATGGAAAGGTTTTGATGCAAGCATGTTCTTCAGCGCGATTATCCGCGATGCATTCAATAATTCCAAGTACTATACTGACCTTTTCCAGTGTTGGAACGGTAACCACGGAGCACGACTCCTCGAAGCGGCCAATGCTTACGACCGTTTTCTTACCACCGGGGTATATGACTGCGAAACCCCCGCTCCGACTACCGACAATTCCAACAACGAACATGAAGTGTCACAGTTCCACATCGAGAACGGTTCATTTCTCCGCATGAAGACCCTTACCGTGGGTTATTCTCTCCCGGCTTCTCTTCGTGCCAAACTCAAGATGTCAAGTGCCCGCGTGTACTTCCAGGCTCAGAATCTCTTCACCGTTACCGGTTACACTGGTGCGGATCCGGAAGGTCTCGGATATCCTTACGCTCTTCCGCGCCAGTACACTCTTGGCATACAATTCGGCTTCTAAAATGTAACCTTGTAAAAATTTAACGACCAATGAAACTACATAATATATTTCTTACTTTCGGATTTATGGCGCTGTGTGCATCTTGCAGCGATGATTTCCTGGAGAATAAACCCCAAGGCAGCCTGTCGGACGGCGTGATGAATTCTACCGATGCCATTGATTTGCTCGTCAACTCTGCCTATGCCTCGCTCTCCGGTTTTACCAACGAGCAAGGTGATCCCTGGGTGCGCCCGACAACTAACTGGAGCTTCGGTGAAGTGCGTGCCGATAATGCCTATAAGGGTGGCGGCGGTGAAGGTGACCTGTGGGACGTTCATGCCATGGAGACATTCCAGGTCCAGTCAAACAATGGGAATCTCGATGGTAAATGGTTTAACCTCTACAGCCAGATTTCCCGATGCAACGCCGCGTTGAGAGTCCTTGAAAAGGCTGATGAGAAAGCTGTGCCAGTAAAAGCCTCGCGCATTGCTGAGATGAAAGTGCTTCGTGCCCATTTCTATTTTGAACTCGTGCGTCTCTTCAACAAGGTTCCTTATATGGACGAGAATATGCCGGAATCGGAATATGTGAATGTCCCGAACGATGAGTACACTCGTGAGCAGCATCTCGAACGTATCGCTTCAGAACTTCTTGAGGCTGCCGAGTCGCTCCCCGAACGTCAAAGCGAGGTGGGCCGTGTGAACCGCAACATAGCTTATGCATACGCTGCCAAAGTTAAACTCTATCAGGCTTATGAACAGGATCCGCAGACTCATGCTGTGGTAAATATCAACCGTTCGCTTCTCGAAGAAGTGGTTAGTCTGATTGACCTGGTGCAGGGCTATGATTTGCTCCCTGATTTCCAGGGCTTGGATTTGGTGGCGAATGAAAATGGAGTGGAATCGGTGTTTGCTGTCCAGTATTCTATGAACGACGGCTCAGGCGATGCCGGCCGTGTCAACTGGAGCAATCTGCTGAATTCTCCCGGTGGCAACAGCCCATATCACGGCGACGGATTTTTCCTCCCATCTCAGGATCTTATAAATGCCTATCAGACAGATGTTGACGGCCTCCCGGTGTTTGACTATCAGTCGCGTCCCGACTACGCCACAGTGACATTTATTGACGATGATCATCAGACATTGAGTAACACAACTCCCTCAGTCGACCCGCGTCTTGATTTCGTTGTGGGACGTCCGACAATCACTTATAAGACTTATAAGGAGACCCCTTGCCAATCATGGGTGCGCGACCGCGGGGTGTATGGACATAACTGTGCCAAACGTTTCTGGGTGTCGCCAGAATCTCCCGACATGTATCAGGGCTGGCCTTGGGGCGCATCACAGCTTAACTGGCAGATTATCCGTTATGCTGACCTGCTCCTCTATAAAGCCGAGGCTCTTATTGAGCTGGGAGGAGATGGGCTTGAACAGGCAAGGAATCTCATCAATCGAGTGAGGGAGCGTGCCAAGAACAGTGTGTATGTCAAGGATTTCAACGATCCGTCAAAGGATGCTGCCAATTATAATATAGGCCTCTATCCCTCGGCCGGCTGGAATCAGGACTATGCACGCAAGGCTCTGCGTACTGAAATGCGACTTGAAAAGGCCCTGGAGGGAGAACGCTTCTTCGACCTCGTGCGTTGGGGTATCGCCAAGGATGTGATGACTGCATATTTTAACGCGGAGAAGGACAACCGCATCTATTATCAGGATGCAACATTTGACGCAGGTGAAGAGTATTATCCGATTCCTGTGGCTCAGTATAACTTCTCTTTGGGCCGTTATACTCAGAATCCCGGTTACCCGGCATTCTAAACGGCTGGGGCATCTCATTTAGACCTCTGAGATATTTTCAGAACGGTATGTAGCGGAAAGCAACTCGCGAAAAGCGGGGGCTCTCCGCTTTTTTTATGATGTAGACTGATCTATTTTCTGTAAATTTGCAGATAATTTTGAGATTGACAATCGTGATTACAAAGGTTTCTTCCCACTCCCCGGTGCCGGTGGGGCGGTTCGCGCCGTCGCCATCAGGACGCATGCATCTCGGCAATATCTTTACGGCGCTTATTTCATGGCTCTCGGTCCGCCATGCCGGCGGTAAATGGGTGCTACGTATCGAGGATCTTGACCCGCAACGGTCAAAGATGGAATTCGCCAAGATGATAGAGGATGATTTGCAGTGGCTCGGTCTGGTATGGGATGAGGGTGGAACTGATGAAATAGGACCTAATGGCCCTTACAGCCAAAGCCATCGAGGCGAAATCTATGCCGATGCCATTAGGCGTGTGCAGGCCACCGGCTATACGTATGCTTGCACATGTTCGCGCGCTGACATTCTGGCTACGCAGGCACCCCATCAGTCTGACGGCAGGGTAATCTATGGCGGGAAGTGCTGTCCGCCGCATTTTCCTGTGAGATGGGATGGCGTGCAATCTTCCTATCCCCATGCCGTAAGGTTGCATGTCCCTGACGAAGAAATTGTGTTTGACGACACTATATATGGTGTTCAGAGAGTTAATCTTGTGCGGGAATGTGGCGATTTTATATTGCGGAGAGCTGACGGTGCGTGGGCCTATCAATTGGCGGTAGTGGTTGATGACGCAATGATGGGGATAACAGAGGTGGTGCGTGGAAACGACCTGCTTCTATCTGCAGCGCAGCAGATTTATCTCTACAGGCTCCTTGGGCTTACTCCTCCCGGTTTTGCGCATCTGCCGTTGGTTTGTAATGGCGCAGGGCGGCGCTTGTCGAAGCGCGACCAATCGTTGAGCATGGAGCAGCTTCGTGCTCGTTACACTCCCGGCCAACTACTTGGCCGTCTTGCATATATGGCTAACTTGGTTCCCGAACCATCACCATGCAGCTTATCAGAGTTGGTGTCGCTTTTTAGTTGGGATTGTTTGCCCAAAGTCGACAAACTCATTGTCGATGCCGATAATTGGAAATGAATGTGCGATGTGCGGTCTGGAGCTATTGTGTGGTTGCCGTATCATTATCAATCATCTTTTGTCATAATAGGATGGGATGATTTTATTATTTTCGCAAGTTGCTGTCGGTGGTGATTTTAAAATATTGAATGAACTGCACTCCAAAAGTTAGACATGAAACTTTTGGGGTGCAGTTCATAATGTTGCAGATCAATTATTTCTTCTGAAGAGTCATGGTGTAGAAACTATTACCTCCCCACTTGCCGTCGCAGTCATACCACGAGTATTTATACGTAGCTTTCTTGTCATTAATGGTGAACGTACCTTCCATATAATCATCTGGTTCGCCTTCTCCTAAAATGAGTTTAAGGGTGTTACCGTCCTGTGTCCACTTTGCATAAGTCCAAACCACAGAAGGATTAAACTTAACATTCCCATCTTTCAAGAAGGTGATGGTGCAACCAATCAGTTCAAGCTCCTCATCATCATCTTCTTCTCCTGTTTCATCATAAATATTAGATAAAATAGTCCAGGATGTTCCGGCAAGTGAGCCGTATAGTTTCCAATATGAATAAGGCTCTTTTCAGTGATGAATCTCGGCGATTCGCAGGTGCGACAGTTTATATCATTCTCGCTCCAGATAATAGATACAAGTTTGATGCTGGTAAACCTGTGCCATTGACAGTGTGCGTCACCCATCAGAGGGTTCGACGATATTTTGCGACAGGTGTTAAGGAATCGTTCATTAAAGAGTATGAAGCATTGTTTTCCAAATCTAATGCAGCGACTGAAGCTCGTAAAGGCCTCCGAAAGATATTTGATCAAGTATGTGCCAAAGCTCATGAGCTTATTGTGCTCAATCGATTTTCGGTAGGCAACCTTAAAAGCCATATAGATAGGTCGGAAGGTAAGGTTACGGAAAAGGGAATGAAGGCTGACATTTGCTTATTGGGGTGCTCTCGGAGCATCTAAAGAAAAGGTAAAGACACGTGCCATGTATTCCTCTGCTCTTGATTGGTTCAAGCTGTTCCGCAAAGATAAGCCAATATCGCTTAGTGCGGTAGATACTGCTATAATCACTCGCTTTTCCAAATGGCTTGATGAGCAGAAAGCCCGTAATGGTACGGATCAACCTCTCTCGATACAAGGATGGTAATTCTACGCGCCACTCGTGCCGTGTCCAATCAGGCACACAAAGATGGACTCTCTACCATTGCTCCAAATTTCAAGGGGCTAATCCATGCCGGCAATAGACGCAGATTGAATGCTTTGACAGTGGAAGAAGTGTTAAAGCTATGGGAGTATTGGCTCGCTTCGCCTGACAAGCAGTCGAAGTATGTCAGGGCAGTTGGGCGGTGGCTGCTCCTCTATTGTCTCAATGGCATGAACACTATTGATATAGCTAAACTTGTCTGGACGGAGAAGGCGGCAAGTTCACAGAAATTTCTGCAATTTGTATTCATCCGTTCAAAGATTGACAGAGCTAACAAGCCGATTGGTAAGCAGCTTGATGAGACGTCGGTTCATATCATTCCTCAATTGCGTCAACTCCTTGACGAATATGCCTCCCCATATAATCCCGGAGAACTTGTTTTCCCCGCCATATTTCTGAATGCGGTTACCGATGGACAGAAAGCAATCCGTGTTCACGACTTCAATCGCCGCATATCAAAGAAACATAAAGGAGGTATGTGAATCACTCGGTATTCAGTGTGTCACTCCGCAGTATGCTAGAAACTCTTTTATTTCAGCTCTGGCACATCATGGGGTTATGACAGCATATATTGACTATGCGGTAGGACACGCCACATCTGAAGTGTCAGCCCTTCTCGCAGGTTATATCTCCAATGTTACCACAGCCATGATGCAGGCTTTTAATGAAAAAATCTTCATTGTCCCTCCAATTTTATGAATGTTGCACCATAAAAAAGTCATGAATACCGGTTTATCGTAGTACGTATGGCTTAAATATGCCTATATATCGTAGTTTGATATGCTAAAATTTGCGGTTTTACCGAGGTTTGATTTTTATTAGCCTATCTCGGTGACGAAAATTTCTCTTCCTCTCTACTTCTGTAGTAGACTTATTAAATAGCAACTTCAGACAAGATCTTCAGTATCATTGAAATCTTCGTAGAAATCCTCTCTGGCTTTGAGGAGCGACTCGATGTCCGCGCACAAGAATGTGCAGTTGAAGTCATAGATTGGCTGAAGCGCAGACAATGCCATCTCTTCACGGAGCCCCATCATATTCTTATAATGATTCACCAAATGGCGATCGGAAGTGGAGTCGGCCGCAAAAAGATATAAGAATTCACAACCAGTGAGACTTCTTATCTTTTCAACAATACCAACAATAACATGCCAGAACATAGTGGATCCTATTCTGTTTCTTTCTGAGAACCCATACGTCTGCCATTTCTTCCGGAAAGCTTCATTGACACAAAAGTGGGTCAATTCTATAGAAGGAAAAGATTTGGCGACCTGCTTATTGGAAGGCATTGAGTCAAATTTACCCAATAATCGTTCGATGTCTTCCTTAGCTTCCTTAAGTTTCGTCTTGATTTCTTCTATATACTCCCTGACCTGAGCCTGATCGCTTCTTTGTTCAAGTTCCATAAGTTTTATTTTATGGTTCTTGAATTTTTCAAATTTCTTCAGTTCCTCAAACTCTGAGTAAAGAAGCCCACACTTGATTGAAAAATAACAGAGAATTTCGCCCTCTTCATTCCGAACTACATAGCATGCACACCTGCTCTCAGCATCGTCATCAAATGCATCTCCTACAAGATAGTCAACCAAGTTTTCATTCTTGCAGTTCTCAAAGGCACTGACTTCCCTGAGCAATGAATCGTCTTCTTTCAATCGCGTGACGCTAAATGAATTCAGGATGGCTAATTGGTCTTTTGTGATTTTCATTTGGGACACATGAATCTTCTGTACTTGATGACTCTGGCATCATACTCTATGTCAGAAGTTTCAATTTCCACAGGGTATAAACCAATCTCTTTATCTTTGGCCTTTTGCCAACAAGTCTCGCCATGAGAAATATTGCTCAATGTCCAAGCCCCCATACCTGCATATCTCCTTAATGTGTCTTCAAGAACAGGAATATATTCTGAGTCTACTGATAACGATTGAACCTGACGGTCCCAGTCTGCTTTTCTTAAACAGCGCATAACGGGTCCGTATTTCCATGCTTCAAATTTGTCAAGAAACATGGGTTTCCCTAATAGGACAAAACTTTCCCTCTGGGTGAAATAAAGCAATTTATGGAGCTTCATTTCATCCATTGTACTACCTGATTCTTGCTCATATCGCTGAATCAGATACTTAGCTGCTGTCCTAACATCAATCATTTTGTAAAATGGGTTCTGATATTAATTTGCAAAGATACAATAAATTTCTAAGACATCCGTATCTTCGACTCAATGTTTTAACATTTTTTACAACTCACGGCATCCTCCTTTGCCTACTCTCTTGTCAAAAGGAAATAATTCTTTTCTTCCCTCTGGTTGCCTCCTATATCAAGATATCGGTTCTAAATTCACTTTGGTTTAGAGCCGTATATATAGGGTACGATGATAAAGTAAAGTGTTAGCCAAGGATTTCTTTCAGGGCTCCTGCAAACTCCTTGTTCTTTTTGCTTGGCAGGTCGATTATGGGTTCACGATATTTTGAACGGTAGTAATCCTGTTCAATACCACAAAACCGGAGCATAACTCTGATCCATTCACTTCGTTTTTCCTTTTCAATCTTTTTCACTTAGCTGATTGATAAGATAGCAAACCCTTATCTTCTCATTCTTGCAAACCTCCAAAGACTTGGAGGTTTGATGTAGATTAAGGGCATGGAAAAAAGTCTATTGGTGACATCTCAACAAACTGCCGTCCATTGCAAAGCTCATGGACGGATGCTACAAGCGACATGGATAAAAACGAATCAGTCCGTTCGGACTGTTCTTCTTCTTTTTCTAAAGGCTTATTATAATATTTTTCTACGACAGGGAGAAGAGCATGACATTTCAGATATATGAGTTTGAATATATCCTCGGGTATACTTCTTCTTTCATCTTCAAGATTTTTCTTTTTAGAATATAAGTTGTTAAGCAGAGTTTTCTCTTTTTCGTATTCATCTTTTAGCTTGTTAACTCTACGTTCTAATACGGCTACCTCTTCTTTTGACATACCATTGAATGGGGTCATTTCGTAAGAATTGGAGGCTTCTTTAAGTTCTTCCCAAGCCTCTTGAGTCTTTTCCTGCTGACTCCTTATATCATGTTCCACAAATGACAGCGGCTGATGCCAAAGCCATCTTAAATCCTTCACATCATAGTATCTATTATTTTCTTTATACAACGTCGCTATCCGGTTCAAATCGGAATATAGACTTTTGAGAATCATATCCATTCGTTCTGTCGATGCTTTCAAAACGAGGTCTAAAATTCCAGCTTCTATATTTTGAACTGAAGGGAAAGAATTATAGAAAGTAACCAGAGAAAGTGTTTCATCACAACCTATGGTTTCCCCTGATAATATTCTGGAATATATCGTGCAAATTGCACTTAGATTAGGTATGAATTTTGAAATGTCTGTCATAATCAATGTCACAGTTATATATAATTATAACGAAGCTGCCTCAGATAAAGTGCTTTGTCGCCATCATAAATCGGGTCGAGGGGTTTCCCTTTGCAATGGTGTTTTAGACGGCATTAAGCATGGCAAATGTCCGACAAAAACCCATCTTGCAGAATCTTTCGAAACTTTGCATGATGCCATTACCTGATGTAGAACTTGTAAAAAAGAAAATCGCCGTGTTGACAGATCATGTGAAAACTGATGGAAGAGAGTATGATTTTAAAATGCATATCTGGTTATCTTAAACGGATAAGGCTGGTAATCAAATAATAATTGTCCCATTCGGAGTAAAATGCTGATAAAGAAGACAAGCCCCGGAGTCCACATAAAGGGACTACCGAGGCTTGACAAGTGGTTAAGTGAAAGAAGTCTTTTGTAAAGATATTCATTCTATATGCTTAAGGATTAACGAGCCATTCAGGATGGTTCTTTACATATTCTAAATCAAAGACAAATATATATTCGTTAATAACATCTTTAATTTGGATTGGAAGCATAAGTGTAAGCTTTTTATCTGTAAGTTCGGGCTTCGAAGGGAACATAGAGCCATTTCTCCACTCTTTTGCGTATTCACTATAATATACTTTATCAGTGGGTGCTGCTAAATCGTCCAAAGACGACCCCTTTATAATGGTTGAAGCGGGTTGTGATTCATTGCGAGCTGAATATTTTATACCTTTATGCATAACCTTATTAGAACTTCCCTCTACGTCAACTATTACAGCTTCATCCCATATTATTTTAAGAGTGTTGTCCGAAACGTTTTTTAATTCAAAACTAAATTGAGACGGAGTCGCAAATATTATTATTGAAATTACATTGTCTTCATAAAGGAATTTAGAAATTCCGTTGTCCTGAGAAGATAAACTTTTTCCCCCATATCTAATTTCAGGATTAGAGGGTTTTTCGACGGATGAAAGTTTGGCAATATATCTGCCTGACTTCGCTTCTGTAAAAATACTTCTTACTTTCGAAGACATATCTTCATAAGGAACAACCGTCTCCGTGTTAGTTGCTTCATTAAGTAACTTAACTGAAACTATGGGATACTTTTTCCATCCTTCCGAAGGAGTAAGCATCATATCTGTTACTTTAACTGAGAAATTCAATTCAGGATCGGAGAATACCTTACCAATGGTCTCTTCTCTGGCCTTATTGAACTTATTCACAAGAAATAGAGGCACTTGATAGGTAGAAGTATTGCACCAAGTGTAGTTCCCGTAACTATAATACTCGTACTGATTTTTAAATTGGAATTTAACTTTCTTTTTGGGATTCGTGGTGTCAACGAGTTCCAGCTTAATAGTTTCATTATTTCCTGATACTTTGGATATAATATACGGATGCATAAATTCACCCTTACAATTTTTGATGAATCGTTCATCATCATACGAGGGTGACTCTAAGCTACAAGGAACATATTCTACTACTTGTCCTTGATATTTACTTTGATACTCTTCCATAGTGCGAAGATGTTCCAAACCGAATTCACCGAAATGGGCTTCAGGATGGTCGCCTGCCATTGCGGTAGTAAACCCCGCAATAAGGCAGATAATAATAGATAGAACTTGTTTCATATGCTGTATTTTAGAATTTTCACTATTTCAATTAACTGTAACAAGAAAACGTGAGCCAACTATGCACGTCTAAACTGATGGTCGTAGGAAACCTTTGATGCAGATGTAACAATAGCGACCCACGCTATACGCGTGAGAACCACTATGCTATCTCTTGCATCTTTTGAAAATTTCCTACGTTTTCAGTTTACAAGATTAGCATAACGCTTCTTATTTTTCCAAAATGTCTTGGAACGGCAGATCCATTCCGAATGCAAAGTTAATCAAAAAATGTGATACTTTGAGATTATTTATGATAAAATCTCCTCATAACCAGTACTCAAGACGCTATTTTGGACAATCATAGGGTATACATGTTGTTCTTGTCGTCAATAAGACAGATTCGAAGAGTCTTGTGCCTTGATGTATATAGCCCAAACTCTATTTTGATAAATTCCTCTTTATCCATATGGCAATAATACAGGGCAACGCGCATTGCATCGATATCGTTCTCTGCATAGAACTTCCATTTACCCATATTGGTATAACATACGTACTCTTGCATTACCTTTGATTTTTTAAGTTTAGTTTAATATGAATTAAAGTCTGAACCCTCGGTTCTGTGTCCGGTTCACTTCCTACAGGAAAGAATGGAAATTGGAGGTCAGGCGGTCTAACTCCTTGCTTTCTTTGTCGAACTGTCGGTTGTCGAGGAAGGGACGTGCAAATACCTTGATGGACTGTGCTGTGTTCCGGATATCGGGACTGTCGGCAAGGTACTCCACAATCGTGTCACGATGCCTTATTGAAAACACCCTGAGCACCGACTTCGAGAACACTATCAAGACCTTGACAGCCTCCCGAAGTTTCTCCTGAAGCAAATCGAGCATCGCCTTTATCCTTGCAAGAAGGTCGTTCTTCTCCTGCTCAAGCCTCTCTATCCTCAATGCGGAGGAACTTTCAAGACTGCGGTATTTATTTGAGAGTGCGTCACACTCCGACTGATGGGAAGAAAAGGCGTCGGTGTGCTGCTTCCGGAGTTTCTGCACCTCCTTCTCTTGAAGGATTTCCTTCTTGGCTATCACCATCAGGGCGCGTTCCTCAGCGAGCTTGGGGATCTGCGCCACCTGCGCCACTATTTCCCCGACACGAACCAAAGCCTTGTCACGTTCGATGTTGGCGGTCTTGATCTCCGACTGCAACCGTGTGTTCTCACGTTCTATATCCGCGTATTTCCCCTTGCCGAAGATGTTGGCGAGACCGCTCTTCAAAGCGTTTCCGCTCTCTGCATCGAGTGCCTTCTGTTTTTCGATACGCCGGACTTCAATGTCGGCGATCTCGGTTTCCTTGTTTTCCTGTTCCCTGGTGAGTTCAGCATTACGGCTTTCAAGTTCCTTCAGCTCCTGTTTCAGCTGCCTGACGTGTGCGGTTGCCATCTTCTTCTTGTACTCGATAGCCGACAGCCCCTCAATCCCGGTGTCCTCCTTCGGTGTGCCACGCTCCATGCCGAGGCTTTCGGCAAGTACGGTCTGCATCTCCTTGCACACCTCCTTGTCGATCTTGACGGTCTTTCCGGTCGAATGGTCGAGCCAGTCAACTATTATGTGGGCGTGGTGGTTCTGCTTGAGATCGTCAGTGTCGGGGTCGGCGTGTCCCTCGTCATGGTGGAGGTCGATGCTGATCACATTGATGCCGTAACCATTAATCCAGCGGACGAAAGGTTCGAAATCCTCAATCCGTGTGTCTGGCTTTATCGGAGGACATCCCTCGCGTATGGCTGAGCAACCTGAGCGCTCACGTTTCTTTCCTGTCTTCCGGTCGGTGGTGATGACAGGCTTGCACTGCATGGAGCGTCCGGTTTTCTGCTTGACAAGCACCTTCATGTCCTCAAGCAGCTCCGGCAGTGGCTTGTCGTAGGAAGGGTTGCGCCAGCTCATGTTGATGTGGCGGTTCGTCCCAGAAACCAGAAATATGTGTGCCCGATCTTTCGGGCAACCGCCTCGCAGTAGGCCCTTGAACTTTATACCTGTTTTCATAAGTCCTTAATGGAAATTTGTTGTTCATAACAGCGGGTTCTCAGACGAAGGGTCTGAGCGGAGGGTGTCGGGAGTGGGTCACTCCTGACGATGGGTTCTTAGGGGTGAACGCCCTAAGCGGAGGGTGCAGGGAGTGGGGCACTTCCTGCTCGGGGGTGTCGGGGGAGAAACGTCCAGACCGGGTCAAGGGCAGAGCCATTGCGGGTTCTTAGGGCAGCGGCCTGGGCCCCTCGGGAGAGCCCACATCTACGGAGTAGTTATAGTAGGCTATAACAAGGGCGAGCCCTGTTCGTTTCTCGGCAACCGCAGACCGCTGTCACCCTTGAATCTTTCAATACTTTAGTTTGCTCCATAATATACGCCCCACTAGACAGAGTAAAGCGTTTGGCTAATATACAAAGTGCGGATTGTAAGAATACTTCTTAGAACTGTCCTGTACAATCATCCTTTTGCACTTCAGCATTGAGATTAGCTCGGAAGCCTTGTTGTTGCTCAGACGGATGCTGACAAGTGCATATGCTTCCTTAAGGGCGTCGGTCAGTTCATTATAGCCGTATGTCGGTTTCTTTGCAAAAGCCGTTTCAAGAGCGATGCGGTGAGATTGTTCGGATATGTCAACGTATGGGTCAAATTTCTGCCTTTTGGATTTGCGTCCCTCCCTGTTGCCTATGACATACCCGTCAAGCAACTCGGGAAGTGCCTCGATGTTGATGCGGAATGCAAACGGCTCGAAATCCATAGCGCGGATGTGAACGCTTTTCACACAGCTTATGTCGTGGTTCTGTGAATCCTTCTCGACAAGAAGAACGGCCTCAGCCTTGTTGTTGAGCTCAGTGCCGATATGCCCTCGTGCATTCTCATCGCCCTTGTTCTGATGGAGTATGGCATGGATATGGATTTGTCTCTCATCAGTCCATTGCATGAGCAGAGTGATTATCTTTGTGGACTCACTAGGACTGTTTATGTCATAGACGAAATCACGTATGCCGTCGATAATCACCAGCCCTACATCATCAAGATTGTAGATAGCCTGACGGGTGATCTCTATCCTTTCCTCGGTGGAATACTTACGCAAGGCAAGGAATTCCAGGTTGTCATGGTCTTTATCGTCAGGAAGCCCACATATCCTGAGGATACGCTTAATCACCTTCTGACAGTAATACGGACTCTGCTCTGTATCGAGTTTATTCTCAGGAAGAGAGGCTGTGTATCTCAGGACAATGCCGTTCATCAGGGCAGCCGCTACAATAGCTGATACATTGAAAGTCTTTTTACTTTTGGCTTTTCCTATTGACGCGCTGAAATTGCCAAGTATTCCTATAACGGAATCCTGCGCCTTGATTATCTCCAGAGACATCTCATAAGTCTTTGTGACGCTCAGTCGGGAGGCATGCCACATCTCGATGGCTGCCTCTGCCGAAAGCATCTGGTATCCGCGCTCGTCCATCATCTTCTGCCTCCGGTTTTGAGTCCTGCGAGTTCAAGGGCAAGTTCGGCATCTACTATTATCTTACGCCCGATCTGCTTAATCGCCTTGTCGATCTTTCCGCTTTTCTTGATGCGGTTGGCTGTCGGGATGCTGCAACCGAACAGCTGTGCTATGCCGGAAAGACCATATACATATTTAGGAGCGGAAGCGTCCACCACTACATCAGCCTGCTTGGGCTTGATTTCGTTGGAAGCGGACTTTGATAGGAACATAAATTCCTCGCCTGTCATTTGCCACAGGGGCTTGTTCAAAAGATTTTCGATTTTCATATAGAAGGAATAATTTTAAGTGTTAATCCCGGCGCCGGGGATTGATTTTGATTGCTGTGGACACTGCAAAATTACTCCTGATAATAAGTGGCAGGGAAGTGGATGCTTAAAAAATGTCTTTTTAATTCTCGGGTTATCAATGATAATAAAAATACCACTCAAAAAAATTGAGTGGTATCAGTGGTTGTCGGGTAATGTCACGATGAAATTATAGACTATCACCTAAAATTGGTGTGAAAATTGCGGAAAAGAAGCCTACTTTACAATCGTGCTTGCTTGGTAATAATTTGAACACACTTTTATGAACACAAGGCATAGACGGAAATGGTTAAATAAAGTTGGAGTGGAGTTGTGTTCAAATCTGTGTTCAAGACAAAAGAAAAAGCAGCTACGATTTGATTCGTAACTGCTTGATTTTTAAGGGGTGGTCCCACTTGAACCACAACTATGATATTTCACTAATGCGTAGTTTGTTTGCGTAATAACTTAAAACACTGTGTATCAGAAAACAACAAAGGAAATACTTTAGTATATGTTATGCAAAATAATCACCAAATAACAAAAGGTGGTGATTAGGTGGTGACTTTGAAGGGTTTTTAGTATCTTTGCATTGGAGTTTAATTTTATCTGATATGAGAAAGTTCTTTGTTCGTCAATCCAAGAAAGATGACGCTACTTTGTTTTTCAGAGTGCGGAAAAAGAAACCTTACATAGATTTGCTATTTAGTACCTATTTGCAAGTTGATGTCAAGACGTGGGAAATCGCCCACTCAAGCGACCGCAAGTTAGATGCTTTTGAAAAGTCTGCTCAAGGTACTGTGCTTTTTGAAAAACTGAAAGCGATTGACCGTGCAGTTGATAATCTGCTTAACAATGGAATCTTGGATTCTATACCCGAAACACCCGGAAACGATAAGATTTCAAAAGATTCGTATAAAGAGGCCTGCGAAGAAGCACGGAAGAAAATAGATGAGGTAGTGAGACGGGCGGCCTATGCTGAAGAGCGTGAGGCTGCTTTGCGACAAGCGGAAGCAGAGGCTCGGATTGAAGCGGAACGAGAAGCCGCCCGGAAAGCCAATGTATTGCTTTATCTTGAAAATCATATTAAAGGGATGGCTGACGGCTCAAAAAAATTCAAAAGTGAATCTTATGCCCTTGGAACGGTCAAGAAGTGGAAAAGCTTTTATGGTATACTCAAGGAGTTTTACGCCGAGCACCCATTTACATGGGAAGAAATTGACAAGTCGCTTGGTGACGCTTTTGTTTTGTTTCTGGAAAAGCGAGGATACATGGCTATGTCTATTAACAAGTATGTGGCTTGTTTTCACGCCATGACCAGAGCCGCAAGAGCTGAGAAGTTCCATTCTAATTTGGCGGAAAATGCTTTTTGCAAGAAAGATGTAACTGCGGAACAAAAAGCTCGACAGATTTATTTGAATGTCAGTGAGTTGCAAGCATTGTATGAAATGGAGCTATCTGGATTAAAGGCACAAGTGCGGGATGTCTTTTTAGTTGGTTGCTATACCTGCCAGCGTTTCAGCGATTACAACCGATTGGAAAGAGAAAATTTCACAACAACATCTCGCGGAACAAAAGTCGTGCGCTTGACTCAGAAAAAAACACATCACTCAATCGTTGTGCCGATATTAAATGATAATCTGCTTGAGATTGTGGAAAGATACGGCTTTGAACTGCCCACTATCAATGAGCAGGTATTTAATCGTTATATCAAAGACATTCTCAAAGACCTATCGGAAACCATGCCTACCCTTGCTATAAAAGAGCGCACCTTATTGACCGACAAGGAACGGCGCAAAGAGGAGCGTGGCGATGTTATCTTTGAACGTGATAGCAAAGGTTATGTAATAAAACCTCGCTATGAGCTTGTAAGCAGCCATACTGCCCGGCGAAGTGGAATAACCAATTTGTATTTAACCGGGTTGTTCGATGACCGCCAAATGATGAGTATTAGCGGACACAAAGATTTGTCAACATTCAGTGATTACATCAAATTGTCATCTGATGAGATTGCGGATGCGATTGCGGAACGAATGGCAAAGGCGAAAGACAAAAGCGGCAATGAAGATTTGTTTTAATGACCTTAATATAGAATAATTCTATACTGTTGTTCAATGGATTAACCCGGTAATTTCACCGGGTTATTTTTTTGGAAAGTGAGTAATAATTTTTTTAATTGGTTTCGTGGCGATTCAAGTAATTGTAATAAAGCGCTTTATCTTATTTAGTTGAATTAAGCGGTATTAAATACTTAATAAGTTGCTGTATGACTGTGATTTATCCTATTGTAGATTTGATTTAGTTGTGTTAACTTTGCATAGAAACCAAGAAAAATATCAACATGGATAAAACTTTAAAATGGCTAATGCCCAAAGATGTGGCCTCAATGGCAAACGTCAAAATCGAGACCGTGTGGAAGTGGGTCAGAGATGGAAAGCTGAGAGCATTTCGCCCCAATGGTGGTCGCAGAATTCTCATTTCCGAAAAAGACCTCAACGAATTTATCAAACCTATCTGCGTATGAGTAATTACAAAATTGAGGCGATAGGGAAAGCACCAACCGCATACATTCCACTTGCGGACGAAAACATGCTTAGTCACCTCGCTGATATGGTTGCGGAACGTCTTGCAAAGATAATCAAGCCGGACAACGAGCCTCGTTATTATAACCGTAATGAAGTAGCGACAATTCTCCATGTGTCGTTGCCGACCATAGATAGAATGATGCAAGACGGAAGACTCACAGCTAAAAGAGTTGGACGCCGTGTGTTATTTGACGCACAGACCATAGACAAAGCAGTAAAAGAGAAAACAATCTTTAAACTGAAAACCAAGCGATGCTGAAAAGAAAAAAGCCGGATAAGTTCCGGCTCAAGGAGTGGGTTGCACGTTTCAATCTTCAAGTGCAAAGATACTCCTTTTCAGCGACTATTCAAAGGATTACATCATCTTTAAAAACTGAAAACAGAGTTAAGACGGAAAATATTACACCAAAAAACAAAGAGGCGCAGTTTCGCCGTGTGCGAACATCCTTTATGGAACGCCCTAAAACGATGATGGAGGTAGAAGTGCAAACAGGCGTAATGCGTTCAAATATCACGCGCTATGTCGCTACGATGCGCCGACGACTGCAAATTCAAATCCATCATTACGGAATCTGCCCAGTTACAAGGGCTTCCGGGGTGCAGTTTCTCACGACTGATGAGAACCTATTCATAAAACCTATTGTTCCACCCACTTTATTTGATTAAGATATGGCGAAAGAAAGACAATCATTTGTATTTCGGTTTAAGTGGATTGTTGCTTTATCTGCTATGCCTGATTCATTAAGGCTCAAAACCTACGATGCAATTATGCGCTACGCACATACAGGAGACGAACCAACTGATGAAAGTATTAAGTATGGAATATTCCTAACTGTCAAACAAGAGATGGATGCCGATTTAAAAAAATACGAAGAGAGGGCAAAAATCAATAGAGAGATAGGAAAAAAAGGCGGCAGACCTCCAAAACCCAAAGAAACCCAAATAAACCCAATGGGTTTTTCAAAACCCGACTATGATAGTGACTATGATAGTGATAGTGACTCTCCTATTACTGATAAAAGAACAGATAAGAGGAGAGATGTGTTTACGCCACCGACACAATCAGATGTTGAGAATTACATTTCCAAGAAAGGGTATATTGTAAACCCGGTTAGGTTCTTCTCTCACTATTCTCAAAAAGGATGGAAAGGTGTGAGAGATTGGATGGCCAAAATTGACGAATGGCAAATTGATGACGCGCGAAAACAGCCACAAGAAAAAATAGACCAACCTCAACACCCAAAGGAACAGGTAGCAACAGTCACAACTTTAGATGGCGAAGATTATGTTGAGCAATATGGAATGAAAATCAAATTGCCTATCGACTATAAGCCTCAGCCGGATATAGATTATTATTGGGATGAGATGTGGAAAGACTGGCGAAAATCATAACTCAGAGGCATTAACGCAAGTTTTGTTCTATGCGTGTGCGCGTGAGAGCCATGTGCGGGCGTTTACTCCCAATACTTAAAATAACAGCATAGAAGCCCATAATTGAGCTTTGCACCACATTGAGTAGTGTTTTTATTATCTCTTGATGCAATCGCGTGAGAAACGCCTTAAAACAACCTCACGAGAGTGGTGAATATTGAAGCGCATTCAAGGCTTGACGAATCTCATCATAAATCATATCCACGTCTTTGCGGAAGTCCCTGTAATTCTCATAGTGAAAAACCAAAGCAGGGATGTTGTCAGATATAGCTGATTTTCCACTCAATCCGAAAAGTTCCGCAAGTTTATCCCTAAGACCACCAACCATTTTCCCACCTGCTAATGTCCGTGGAGAGTATAGGTATAATATCACCAATAAGAACTTCCGACGGTGATATGGCTTAGTTGCCTTTTCAGATATCCCACGCCGTTCAAATAAGCTCAAATAAAGGTTATAGAGCAACGTAAGGAGCGACAAGTCTGTTAATGGCGGCTTAGTAAGTTCATTCCATTGCGATTGAAGTTCCGATAACCCTGAGTATAGGTTTGCTACGGCTTTAATCTTTCCGATGTTGATTGTTTGCTCTGTTTCCATTTGACGCACGCAATTATTGTCCTATTATGCAAATTTATAAAGAATTAGAGAGATAAACAACAGAATAAGGCGCACCAATCAAGATGAATGATGCGCCAACTATGTAGCCAGTTCGACAATGGTATTACTTGAAAGTCCTTGAAATGATTATTTCATTCCCTTTTTTGTTGATTGTGATTGATTCTTTGTCCTTAATATAGTATTCATTGGTTGAGGTTTTAAGATTCTCGACCTCCTTGAATCCCCAATTCTCCATCAATGGCTTAAGCTGCGACATTGCCACGGAATAATACTCATTTGCATTTTCAGTTGATGATGATTCATAGACCATTCCGAAATTTGAAAGTGTAAGTTCGTATGGGTTTCTATTGAAATCAAACATTGCGCAGCAGTAGAATTTCTCGCCATCGGATAAGGTATATTTGGCGTTATCTTTCCATCTAAAAAGTGCCACCATACCATTGTCGGTTCTTTGAGCATCTGATTTGTCAAAGTTATCCTCAATAAATTGATAGAACTTATCCGGGTTCATCTTTGCGCTTCCAAGCACATCGACGGCTGCCATCGTGGCTGGAATTTGTTGGGAGAGATATTCGTATTTCTTTCCCGAACTGTTGCAGGATGGTAACGTGATTGCGAACATCGCCACCATCAGTAAATAAAGAAATTTTTTCATTGCTTGTATTGTGTTGGTTTATTTGGTTGCTCTGTTTATCTCTAAAGCGGAACCAGCACACAGAAACAAAAAAGCGCAGACTTCCGCCATACGCTATCCGGCTCACCACAAGCCGTATCTACAATGGGGTAGTCCGCGCCGTATAGGGCACGAATCCCAATGTAGATAGTTCAACCCATAAAAGTTCCGAGGTGGTGATTCGATAGCGTTTTGGGTCAAATATGAAAATGCAACGCCCGGAAGCATTGCAAGTGCAAAGTTAACGAAATTCCTTTAATTGACAATGAGGGTATTAAAGCATACGATTTATTTTTTATTTTCTTCTTTCCAGTCCGCTATCATCTTTTCAAGTTCGGCGATGGAAGATGCCTTGTAAAGATTGCCACGGAACTCAATCAACGCTGTTAACTCTTGCTGCGGAACCTCGCAGTAGTCCGGGGCGGATTTTTCATTAAGCATATCGCTTGATACAAACAATTCCCATAGTTCTATGCCAAGCACGCGGGTGATTGCTTCCATTGTTGGCCACGATGGATTCTGCCTTCCGGTCACAATGTTATTAACAAACTGCTTTGACATTGGCGAGCCTGCCTGTGTCATCATTTCTGCAAAATCTTTTTGCGTAATTCCTCTTGATGTGAGGATTTCCTTGAGTCTTAATTCGGCCATAAGTATTTCACTTAAAAATCACGCAAAGATACTTATTTTATCCAAAATATAATATGACAATTTACTTTATTTGATTTTGAAGCGTTAAATAAATGTTAAAAATGTACTTTTGTTTGGCTGGTATAATTTTGAAATGTACTTTTGCATCAGTTAAACGACTTAGATATAATTTCAGGTTATGAGCAAAGAAAGAAAATCAACACTACGCGAGATTATGCAAATGGCATGGTCATTTGTGAAACGTAATGGATTCACAATGGCTGAGGCTCTCAAATGTGCATGGTGCAATTTCAAGCTGAAAGCAGCTATGAAGATGCGCATAGTACAGTTCTTTTTCTTAAAAGTTGATGGCTCGACACGACAAGCGTTTGGCACACTGCAAACATCAGTAATGGGCGAAACAAAAGGCTCTGGCCGTAAGCCTAACGACAATCTGCAGGTGTACTGGGATTGTGAAAAATCAGAATATCGCTCTTTTAAAAAGTGCAACCTTATCAAAATGGTTTAATCACCACCACATAACACCAGAAAACAATGAGTGAAATTGAAAAAATGGCTATAATTGAAAACCCCGTTGCCACCCTTACTAAAGTGCTTATCGACTGTGCTGGGACTCGCACTCGCGCTCAGATTGTCAACTGCCACCTTAAAGCGGAAGACCATAATGGCGAGTTTGAACTCACTACCAACGAGCTTGATGATGCTATTGAAATCATGTATAAGGTGGAAACTGCACTCGGTGAAGCATTAAAAAACCTCTTGGTGGCGGTTGGAACGGACATGGCTTGAGGTGGGGCATCGATGTAATCAAATGTAAAGCAATACCAGATAATTATTTGATATATCGGGTATTGCTTATTGTTTAATTCAAATATAAGTGCTATCTTTGCGTATGAAGAGCAACCATAATAAAACCTGTTGCCAAGTTGACGGAAAGACAATAAAGAAACATACCTTACAGATAAACCGCCCTTGCTTTGTTGAGATTCTCAATGGTAGGCAAAAGGTGGAACATCGTTATGTCTATCCGTCTAATGTCAATCGCTATGTAATTCAAGATGACACGATTGATGAGAACGGAACCCCCATCACGATTATAACGCCTGTACATTATGATGCCTTGTATCTCATAAATGGCAGACGGAAAGATGCACCCCGGCTTCTGGTTGAGGTCGTGGATGCGGAGTTTGTGTTATGTGTCGATGATAATGGCGAACAACTGACATTCACTCAAGATGGCACGGAATATTATGTTTGCCAAGTGTGGTATTATCTCGGAAAGATAATAACCACTGAAAACATTGAGAATCTCAAAATCTAGAGGAACATTAACCCTATAACGTTATAAGAAATGAATCCAATTGACCTCGGAAGAGAGCTTATGGCTCTTGAAAGTCGCTGCATAGCGGAAGGCATGAATGCAGTGCAGATCCGTAAAGAGAAAGACAAGTTGCTCTCGGAAATGAAAATAAACGAACTCAAGGAAAAAATCAAGGCTGAAAATGGCGGTGCAGAGCCGACTGATGCGGAAATCGCTAAGTCAATTGCAGCCGGAATGTCTCTTGCGTAATATCCATGTGATTCAGTTTTAACTCAGATTGTGAATAGGCGTGGCGGTCACTGCAGAGGTGATGGCCACGCTTTTTCCTCCGAGAGTTTTGAAAATCCGGCCGAAATGCCTATTTTTGCATCAACAAGACGGCTTGCCGTCAGATAAAAGAAAATTCCCCCCCTTGATTGCTCCGTATCTAATTTGATACGGGGCATCATTTGTTTTTAAGTGGTGACAATGTGGTGACTAATATGTAAAAGAAAAACGCCAACTTGTTGAAAGTCAGCGTTTAAAAGTGGTCCCACTTGGGCTTGAACCAAGGACTCCCTGATTATGAGTCAGGTGCTCTAACCAACTGAGCTATAGGACCGGTGGAACTTTGGGAGAGGCACTGTGCCTGTGACTCCGGAAGTTTCAGTGGTGCAAAGGTAGGCATTATTTTCAAATCTGCCAAGAGATATGTCGACTTTTTTGCATAGGAGGTTTTTTTATTCACTGTATTACCTGGGATTATTGTATTTGGTATCCTCCCCGGTGGCGTGGAATGTGGGTTGCTGAATGCGGCTTTAGTTGAGGCCGATGGAGAGGCCGATGCCAAGGACAATGAAGCCAGCTATCATGATTCCACACCATATTCTGGTCAATCGCTTAATTTTCAGCGATTTTTCGCCTCTTTGAAAGTCGCCGAAATAAGAGATTCGTTTTATCTTACCCCAGTCGGTCTCCTTATAGCCTTTTACGGCGATTATGAGACCGAATGCCGCGCCTATGAGCAGAATTGTGAATCCGCTGTATATAAACATGTTTGCCATTGATTTCCACTTTATAAATAAAACCTTGAAACAAGTGAGAAAGTTTGTCCCTGCCGACTGGTAGTATTTGTCATGTGTTGGTTTTACTGCCAAAGGCGGACGTGGTGCAATGAAATATGTGCGTTTTTTGTTACCTTTGCCCTGCATGCCATCCGCGTGAAGAGCTGACGGTATGGTTCGATAATATGTATGTAATGCAGTATGAAGAGCAATAATGAATTAGTGGCGCTGTGGCAGAGCGAGCTGAACCGTGTGGCACACCCGCAGAAGGTGGAGGCGCTGTCGCGTTTTTTTAAGACCGGGGTGGGAGAATACGCGGCCGGCGACGTGTTTATTGGGGTCACTGTCCCTGATAACAGGGGGGTGGCTAAGATGTTTCATGATGCTCCTTTCGAGGTTATAGCCGAGATGCTCTCGTCGCGGGTCCATGAACATCGTCTTTCCGGTTTCTTAGCTTTGGTGCAGCGTTTTAAGAGGGCGCGATGTGATGCGCAGGGGCGCATGGAAGTTGTGGATTTCTATCTGCGTCATGCCCGCGATGCCAACAACTGGGATTTGGTGGATCTGTCAGCTCCATATATCATAGGGGCACATCTTGCGGATACGCATGAATATGATATGCTGTACCGTTTGGCGGCCTCGGATGACCTGTGGGAACAACGTATCGCTATTGTGGCCACCTGGGGGCTCCTGAGGGTTGGTGTGGCCGGCCCTACCATGGAGATTGCCCAACGTTATATCACTCACGGCCACGATTTGATTCAGAAAGCTACAGGATGGATGCTGAGGGAGATGGGCAAGAGGGTTTCCACCGGATATCTGTGTGATTTTCTTGACAAGCATGCCGCAGTGATGCCGCGCACCATGCTGCGTTACGCCATAGAAAAACTCCCTGCGCAGGTGCGCAAGGAGTATATGTCGAAAGGCAAGCTTTCGCGGAAGTGATCGACTGTGGATTATGGTTCGATCTGTACGAACGCCGGCTGCCAAGCTTTGACTTCGATGGGGGCTTCCAGTCCGTTGACTGGCACTGAGGTGTCGGTGTCGCTGAATATCACTACTACTTTGTTGGGGGTGACGGTGTCTTGCTTGGTTACCACGAGCACCTGGCCACCGGAAGCGGGGCTGAACGAGTGGAAAGCCTGTGTGCCACGCCACATGGCCGGATTTTCGTTGCGGAATTTCATGGCTTCTGCTATATAGTCGTGCAGGCGGCTTTCATTTTCGTTGCGGGCGTCAAGATGTCCGGTGGTGCGGGCTATATTGTCTTTCTGGGCCCCGATGCTTTCGGCGCTGCGGTCGCCATACTCGTCGCCATAGTAGATGGTCACAGGGCCGGGATAGGCTGCCAGTATAGCATGGCGTGTCATTAGTTTAGGGTAATAATAAGGGTCAGATGAGTCAAAATGGTCGGCCAGTCTGTAGCCGTCGTGGTTTGAGAGAAAAAGGTTGGGCATAACGGAGTCATTGAGGTATCCTCGCGAGGATGGTGCCGACAGCACTGTTATCACGTCGTTCCAACCGTTTTCGAGCCCTTGTGATCCTGTTTCCTGCATTTCTCCGCTTATCAGCGCTTTGCCGTCGAAGTCAAAAGCGCTTTTAAGCCCACCGTCGCGATAGACTCCTGCATTGATGACGTCGGCCGTGCCCCAATCCTCGCCTACGAGGTAACCGAGGGTGCCCCACTTTTCGCCACGGGCTTTTCGGGCGGTTGTGACCGAGTCAACCGCGGCTCTGATTTCATTCCAGTAGTTGTGGCCTCCTTGTGTGGCCTGATATGCCTGGTCAAGGCGCCATCCGTCTATTCCGTAGCGGTCAATCCAGTAAGTGGCCACATCTTTGAAATAGTCAAGCGACCCGGGATAGGCCACATTGCCGGTACCTCCTTGAGGGCCACGGTCGGAGTAAACGTCGCGGGTGTCGATGTAATGACCGTTGGGCGAAGGCGTGGTCACGCCGCCGTGGTGTCCGAAAACGCCGTCGAGTATCACGTGCAGTCCACGTTTGTGGGCTTCGTCCACGAGTTCGCGGAAATCAGCTTCTGTCCCGAAATGCGGGTCTATGGCGAAATAGTTGTTTGTGAAATATCCGGTGGCTTGGAGCTTTTCGCCTCCGTGGGCCGACGAGCTGTCGAAGATTGGAGTCATCCAGATGGCGTTGACTCCCAGTCCCTTGATATAGTCAAGCGAGTTGATTATGCCTCTGAGGTTTCCGTTTTTCATAGCGTCGTCGGGTCCCCACATGGCTTTGTAGCCGGGAGCACCGTCGGGTGCATGCTGAAATGAAGCCACCATTATTTGATAGATGGTCAGTTGGCGTGGGTCGTCGATGCTCTGTCCGCAGGCGATATTGCGACCGAACAGTGAGGCCAGAAAGGTAAGAAAAATGAATTTTATTTTCATAGAGGTGAAAAAAGATGGTTGAGTATGATAGATAAATTTGATTAAAAATCACAAATCAAGACAAATATAGTAACAAAATTTGCTAAATTTGCGCAAATAGCCCCAAAAAGGATGTAATGATTGTTAAATAGAGTTAATTATAAAGTGTGTAACAAAATTGTGTTTTTGTTGTAACACAATTGTAATAACGCTGCTTTAATTTTGCATCATGAAACCAATCAAGTCTCTTAGCTGAGACGAAAAGATATAAAATCAATACCTAAACACGAAAAATTTACGGTTGCAAAATAGTTTTTTTAGTAGACAAAAAACCAAGAATTTATCACATTTCAAGACGGTTGTCGGATGACAACCGTCTTTGCTTTTTTATGTCCCTTATGTGTGGCAGCAGCTTATGGAGTATGGTCAGGTTAAAAAAAGAGTTTCGCATACCCCCGAGGGCGCACGAAACTCTGACGTTGGACAAGAATCATCTCTATGTGAGGCGCTATTTCATGCGTCATGGATTTAGAGATATAACTATAGGTATAAAGATTTGAAAATGCTTATTCTGTGCTCCCATATTCGAGGTCAATGCCGGGAGCTGTGGCTGCATAATTAGGCATGCACATTCCGGTGCGGGCACCTATATAGGTTGGATCGGAGATATAAAACACTCTGCCGTTGTGTTGGTAAGCGTCTCCGGCAATCGGGGACGAAAGGCTCACCGATGCACTTTCGTGGCCGGGATAGTTTATGAGATGATTTTCAATTCCGAGCACGTTCCATAGCAAATAAGTGTAAAAGATAGCCCTGTCTTCACAGTCGCATTTATCATAAAAGAGGGTTTCCTCAAAGAAGTAAGGTTTCTCGAAGCCGTGGTTCTCGTCATCGGTGGCATATTCGAAGGCTCCCTGCACGAAGTGCAGCAGGTCATCCACGGCATTGAGTTCATCTCGCCCGGCCAACTGTGCTTTCAGTTGGTTTACAATCTCATCGCGGACATCCTGGCAGATGTATGATTTTGCGAAGTCGCCGGTTGGCATCTGCGGGTATCGGTATAGCACCGGGAATATAGCTCCGTTGATTTCTCCCTTGATGTTGAGGTCGCCGAAACTGAGGTCGAAGTTCTGTGGGCGGTAGGGTAGGTTGAGTCCGTGGAGCCGGAGGTCCATCGCCATACCCAAATCATTGTTTTTGGGGAGTTGGCAGGTGGAGATGCTGGTGTTGCCGGGAGCAGACACGTCGTAATTGTCAATCCCGAACACATAGTATTTCGTGTTGTCGACCTTTATGAAAAGCCGTCCGTAGACAGTTTGCTTGCAGGGTATGAGCAGCAACGGTTGGTTGTTGCCGTTGATGCCGAGCCGTACACCATATCCCATGTTGGCGAGGATGAAATGCTTGAGTGACATGCGTGACGATGAGTCGGCCTTTCCGTCGAACCGGCTGTCGATGTAGGCCGCTGCAAGTTCATACTTCAGGTAGTCATTCAGCTTGAGTTCGGAAGCTTTGACCTCGACTTCGCGCATCAGTATCTGCACTTCGGGATCGTTGGACAGCGATCGCCATTGCGAAGCATAATCCTGAGGGGAGCTGAGTGTGCGGGCCAGTTTTATGTCGGTTTCAGGCATCTGTAGCTCTGTCTCATAGAAACTGAAGTGGTACTCACCTCGTTTTTGGGGGGCCGGGTTCTCAGATGGTTTCTTTTCGCGTGGCTTTGTGGCTTTGACCGGAGGTTCGGGATTTGTGACTACGCTTCCCGATGGCTTGTGTGACGACGGAGTCTTGGCTGCCTCCTGCCCATCATCGGGCATTGCTGGCCGTGTGGCTTCAGGGAGCAGTGTAGGGTTGCCCGGTCGGGCTACGGTTGTTGGAGCCTTAGGGTCCACTCGGGGCGCTGACTTTGGCTTGGGTACGGAATAAGCCTCCTCACCTTTGAATTGCTGATAGTCCACCCAAGCTCCTTCCAGAAATTGGTCATAGCGGTCCAGGATGCCTTTTCGAAATGTGGAGTAGTCATCAAACAAGCCCTTGCGGAACTCGTCGAATGACTGGCGTTGGGTCTGTGCCCAGGGAGTGCCTGAGCAAGCAAGAACTGTCGCTAATATCAGAAGTCGGGATTTCATGTTGCGGTGTAGGTTGGCGTTATGAATGAGTGAGGGGAGGGTGTGGGAGGAATGTGGTGGGCGGCCTGGGTGAATGGCTATACTCATGCCTGACCCACCACGATAGGAGGGTGGGTTGTTACGGTTTATTCACCTCTGACGAATGCAGAGATTTTCTCAGCATGGCGCTGGGCGGCTTCGCTCTCTTTCAGGGCGTTTTCAAGGGCACGGACGCGGGCTTTTGAGGCAGCACTTTCGCTAACCACATAGAATGTCTGCAGTTCGAATGTGCCGTTGCCGTTGTCGCGGATCACTGAGAAGCTCTCCGACATTTCACCTTTGATCTCCTTGTCCACTTCGCGTTCGAATGCTCCGTAGAAATGTTCGAATTCGGCTTCGCCGCCGGCTCCGTCAGCCGAAATGTCGGTGAGGACGCGTCCGCGCAGGGTGCTTCCGGCTTCCTGTGCATAGGATAGACATGCGCTGTTCATGGCCATCTGACGGCCTACATTCTTTGATTTCACATTGGTGGCTACGCCTACAAATTCGCGGCCGTCGTCGCCAAGCTGATCCAGTTTCTCATAGTGGGTAAGAAGGGCTACTTCGAGTGAATGGGTGCTTCCGAAGAGAGTCCAGCCCTCTTTTTTGAATCTTTTGAGCACCTCTTTGCGTTCTTTGTTGCGGGCTTTGCGCAGTGCCTTGCTATTATCCGCCATTACAGCCATGGGAGCCAACAGACAGGCTGCCAAAAGGAATGCTAAAAACTTTTTCATAGATGTGGTTTATTAATTGTTAGTAATGTTGAGATTCATTATTTTAACTCCCATTTTTGGGTCGTTGCGGCGTACTCGGGAGAGCCACTTGGTAAACTCGTCGTAGGTGAGCATACGCGGAATGTTGTCGGCCACGAACGTGTCGACGGCGCGGGAGAATGGGTTGGGCGAGAAGATTACATACACTCTGTTGCGTTCCATCAAGGCATCGGTGGTGAGCTGGAGCTCATCGACAGTTCCATGGTCCGGTTCGCCACGTGAGGAATCAAAGAATACATAATCGCGGTTGCGCTTAATCTTCACGTCGGTTGAATTGTGGGCTTGATATGGCAAAAGACTGTAGACTCGGTTTGATTCATCCTGAAGGAATACGGCCACATGGCCATCCACAGGAGTGCGGAGATGGAGAAACATGTCGTCGCCCGAACGGAAATTTGTGTCGGCGTTTTTCAAGTCCGTACCATTGCGCAGCACTGAGGCGGCGAATTCGGTAGCCTCATTGGAAATCTCCCGGGCTTTTCCTGTCACTTTGCATTTTACTATGTAACACCCATCGTTGTCAAGGCTATAGGTGAATTCGGGTTCACCATCGTCGGCAATCCATTCCCCCTTCACGGCAGTGGAGCTTAATGATGAGAAGTATGTCGATTCCTCACGCTCAGTGACCCTGTCGGCCTGATATGTGTCCTGTGTCACAACCGTGCCGAACTCCTTGGCGAGAGCTTGCAGCCTGGCACCTTCCAACGCCTGGCGTCTGCACACTTCACGGCTCTCGTTTTTGTCACCGTAATATGTGAATTCACCTTTGACAGTCTTGAATGATGCTCCTGAACTCCAAGGAGTGGACAAGCCGAGCATCATCAGGAGGATTAATAGCCGTATCACATTGTTCATTTTCATTGCGTGTTAGAGTTTTCGTTTGGTCCAGTCGCTTGAAAGTGAGCCGGAAGTTGTCACCGTGGGGGTCTGTGGTTTACCGTTTGTAATGGTTGACTGGCGCTTCACGTTTTCCGTCACATAATCGGTGAGTTCTTTCAGTGTCACATTGCCCTTAGATTCCTGGAGCTTTTTCAGGAGGAAGTAAGTGAAAAGGCCATGGTTTTTCTCTTTGTAAGGTAGTGCGGTTTCTTGACCTGATGTAGCAGTGAAGGAGAACATATTACCCTGTGGAGCTGCATCTTTTGCTTTTATCACCACCGAGCGGGCGGCTGTCAGCATCCCGGACTCGCTTCGTTGACTGCCGCTGAAACAAGCGTCGAGGAACACCATTACAGAGTTGGCTCCCATTGACGCGAGGTCGGTGTAGATCTTGTTGAGCGAAAGACAGGTCTCCGAGACGAGTGCGTCGCCATCCACCGGCAGGAGGTAGGCATTCTTTGTCGCTTCGTCGGGCATACCGTGACCGGCATAGTAGAAAATCACGTCGGCTTTGCCGTCAACGGCTTTCACGATGTTCTTGATGTCGGCTACCGCCCTGTGCATCTGGGCAAGGCCGGCGTTACGGTAGACTCTGATATTTTCCTTAGGGAGTCCGAGGGTGAGATTGAGATATCTGCTGAATGCATCGCCGTCGTTGAGCGCAGATTCGACTTTGGGGACATTGGCATAGACCTCATTGGCTATGATCACGGCAAAGGTTGATGGAGCCTTCTTGTTGGTGATGGGGATATTCTCATCCACGTCCGACTTTACGGTGACGCGGGCCACTTTCACCGGGGCCGAATATGTTGATGTGGGTTTGATACCCTTGTTGGCATCCGCGAGGATTCTGTTGAAGTCCACGTCGACGGCTGTCTGCGCGTAGGCGAGCGCTTTACTGTTGTCGTAGGTATAGCTTTTACCATAAGGTGTCATGAAGGTTATGCCGGCCATGAGAACCTTGTCATTGTCTATGTAATAATGTGGATTGTGCACTTTCATGCGGTCCCAGTTGGCTTTGAAAATCTCAGCTTCTCCGTTGGCCAGAGGCACCGGAAGATAGATTGGGCCGAAGTTTGATTCGATAAGGTAAATCTCGTTGCCGGCATCGTATGGTTTCAGCTGGAAATCCTTTGGGCGCAGCTGCTTGGTGTAGAGCGTGAGATACTCTTTTTCGGCTTCTTTGCAGAGGCGCGAGTATTCGTTCTTTACAGCCATGTCATTGACACGTTGCTGGTAATCCTCCACTTTTTCAAACTCACCTTTCCCTACCCATTTGGCAAGATTTTTCTCCACATAACTCTTGGCGAAGTCGGAGTAAAGGGGCGCGTTTCCGCCCAATGACTTTCCGGATGTCCCTGATGACGCGAAGTTACTTGCGTTGCCGTCGTTGGCTGTGACTTCTGACGGAAGATCTTTCTCGGATATCGGGGTGTCGCCGAGAGCCTGGATGCGGGTGTTGATTTCTGCGAATTTATCCATGTTGCCGATGCATCCGTAGGTGACGGCAAGGGCTTTGAGATATTTCATCGAGAGAGGGTCGTTGGCCAGTACCTCCTCCAGTTTGAGGGCTGCCGCGTCGAAGTAAGCGTCGCTTTGGCGGCGGTATTTCTTTTGGTTTTTCTCGTCCTGTTCGAAAATCACTTTGTTGTAATAATTCACTCCGAGGTTATAATAGCATAGGGCCACGCGTTTGGCTATCCCGAGATTGTTGGGGCGCAGGGTCTCAAGGGTGTTGTAGGTGTCAAGGGCTTTGTTGTATTCCTGCTGGTCCTCATATAGCTTGCCTTGTATCATGAGCAGCTGCTCGTCGCCGGGGCGGAATACGAAGGCCTTGTTAAGCAGATCCTGTATGAGTTCAGGATGTCCACCGTCCATTGCAGCTTGCAATTTTATTAGCACGAGGCTGTAATTGGTGGGATATGCCTCGATGGCGTCAGTCATGGCAGTGATAGCCTGTGTGTAATCGCCGGTGTTGAGGCATGCTTGACCGAGGAACAGGTAAATCTGCTCACGTGATCTGGTCTCTCCGGTAGCGAGATATTCGTTGAAATATTTTATGGCGCGGGCAAACTCTTTGGCATTATACGCGCCGGAGGCTGCACAATAGACAATCGGGGCATAGGCTCCATTGTCGGCCGGGAATTTTTCGTCCTTGAATTCATCCATCAGCCGTGTGTCAACCATGGCCTGAGCGAATGAGGTCATGCGTTGATTGTCGCCTGATGCCGAGTAGTGAAAGGCTGCTGATTGAAGGTCGCGGTTGATGTCGCGGAGCATGTTTTTGCATTGGTCATGCTCCTGGGTGGAGGGTTCGGTAAGCTCCAGGGCCTTTAATGCCGCCTCATAGCACTGCATGGCTGAGGCGTAGATGGAGTTTTCATCCTCGCCTTCAAACTTTTGCCATTTGAGGTGCTTGTATATCTTTGCCGCCTCGTCCACCGCCTCATACATTCTGGCCATTCTGACACTGTCGGGGTTGGCGAAGGTGGCGCTTTCCATCTGATCGTCAATCTGTGGGAGGAGGCCCCCTGACATCATTTCGGGTGAATCCAGAAGTGAAGTCGGGTCCTCGTTGGCACCGGTGGTCACAGCTATGGCTGTCAGAACGCTACCGGCGGTAAGGGATGTAAGTAGTAATAGAGTTTTACGTTTCATATCTGTCCTTTTGGCAGGGATGGGGATGGCATCATTCTCTGGGATGCAGGGTAAGGTTTAAGGTTCGTTGCAGTATGTGTCCCGGGGGGTGCCGCTCCGGGGAGATCTGCGGAGCGGCATCGCCGGGTGGGATAGTGGATTAGAATGCGTCCACGAATGTGAATTCAGTGGTGATGCGGCGGAACTCTCCACCCTTGCCTTCAGCCACGTTGATATGGAAATCGTGTGTGGAATTCATGTTGGAGAGGTTTGACACATTCTTTTCAAGGTAGTTCTTTACGCCCATGGCGCGCATGAAGGCCAACTGCTCGTTCTCCTTTATGCCGTCGCGGGTGTTGACACTGATGTTGGTGAGCTGGTCGTTTTTGAACACCGGTTCGTTCTCAAATTCTCCGTAAGAGCCGTCGTAAGGTATTCCTCTTACGATAGGAGAGGCATCAGCGGTGCCGTAGATTTTCACGCGGAGAGTCTTGCCGGTCTGCACATATTGGGCAAAGTCGTTCTCGAAAGCCTCTTTTACTATTTTAAGCATCGACTGGGCTGCACCGGATTCGTCCACATGATATTTTCCGGGGCCGAAATCCTCGGTCACAGAAAAGTCAGGGTCTACCTGATAAGAGAATTTCACGATATAGTTGAGTATTTTGTCGCCCTGGGCATTGTAGGCCGGTTCTACACGAGAGTCAACCGTGATGTTGGTGTGGTCGGAGATTACGTTCTGCTTTTTTGCCTCCTCATAGACTTTTTGGCGGATTTCCTGCAGTTTGAGCTCTTCCATCATCTGCTGCTGGAGAATTTCAAGCGACACCACATTGTCATCACCTTCCATGAAGCTGAGTGGTACGCGGTCGAGGTTGTCATAAATATAAGTCTGGCCGTTCTCTGTGTTGAAGATTTTTGCATAAATGAGCTCGAAGTTGTCATTGGCCATCACACCATATTTTGCGTCCGAGAACTGGAGATTCGATGTGTTGTTGAAGGCTGCGAGATCTCCTTCGGGGACCGGGAGGAATATGGTGGGCATGTTGTCGAAGTTTATGGCAAGTATGCCGTTGCCTCTGTCATACTTGCCGAGCGCGATTGAGGCTGCGGCAAGCGGATCGCCGGCGAGATTGGTTGAAATCTCCTCCTCGAAGAGTTTGCGCTGGCGTGCTCGTGACTCGTCGGTGACACGGGCGCGGTATTCCTCCATGGTTTCACCGGGCATCATCTTGAGCCATTCGTTCATCCTTTCGTTCACCTGGTCAGCGATAAGTTTGCCATAATACGGCTCAAGTTTTGTCATTCGCTTGGCATTTATGGCGTTAAGTGATGAATATGCCATGATGGTGTTGCCGTGGCTGTCGGGGATAAAAGTAAGATAGGTCACGTTTCCGTCATCGATGTTAACATAGTCACGGTCCTCTTCTTTGATGAGGTTTATGACAGCGATGATTTCAGGTGACACTGCGACAGAGATGTATTTTCCGTCGAAATTGTAGTCACATGATATGCCTTGGCCGAGGTCGTCGAGTGTCTTTTTGATGGTGAATGAACGGGTGTCGTATATGCTCAGTACTCCGTCTTCGGTCAGAATTGCCAACTCGGTATTGTCGGGGTTGAAGCAGAAGCTATTGACATCCACACCGAAATCCCAAGACTTTCGAAGAGACTTGTCCTCGAAGTTATAGACATTGACTTTCGTGCTGTCGCTGACGACGAGAAAATAATTATTGCTGCTCATGGCCATGCGGTTTACTTCAAACGGCAGGTCCATGCGGTCGATTATTTCATATTTTCGCGGCTCGATGATGGATAGCCCGGTGTTGGATGCAATAAGGATTTTGCGGGCATCGGGAGTGAAAATCGCAGCCGTGGGATATCCAATCTTCTTATTGTTAAACTTATGCACAGCTTCGTTCTTGTTTTTGAAATCATAGATGATGGCCTGGTTGTTTTTTGCCGATTTCTTGCCTTTGGTCACCACGATATAGTTAGCACAGGTGGGATTAAGGTCAGATGAGATCAATGGTGACTTGTCAGTGTTGAAAAACTCTACACCGCCGGCTGTGGAAATATGGTTGTCATAAACGCCGAACACTGCGGCGGAATATTTCAACAAGCGGTTAGGTGTGGACTTTTGCTTGAATTTGTATTCGAGTTTTGGAGTACGCGGTTCGTCAGCAGTTGCATTATCTGCTGCGATGTGGCCGACGGTGCCTGATGCCAACACGGCACCCAGGCAGATTTTAGCAATTGTGTAGCGGTTAAATTCCATAACAACAATGGGATTGGATTATAATATAAGTGATGAAGTATGTGATGAAGGAAAGGGTATGAGTTGAGATAAGGTATGAATCATAGTTTCTGTACGTAGACAGGCAGGTTGGTGTCAGGGGAGGAAATGGTGGCCTGTTTCATCATTGTCTCGAGATTCTCCACGAGTTTGTCGATGTCAAAATAGCAGTGGGTCATGATGAGTATGTGGTCAGAATTCGGATCAAGGCCTGAGAATTGTTCTCTTGAGATGGCCTGTCGCCGCAGGAGCACATAGTTGCCGCTCGGTTGCCCGAGTTCTGAAATCTCGACGTGTCCGTCGGTCTCTTTTATCTTAAGGATATTGAAATATACCGGGAAGGAGAGGGTGTTCTCGATGGCGAATTTCAGGCCTGCCGAGTCAGTGGCGGCATGTGTCAGTTTCACAGGGAATTTTTCAGCGTTGATATATCTGCGTGACCTGATAGCTCCGACCACATGTTCACAGAGTTTCATCGGGTCCACCTGTAGATTCTGGGCTTCGGGGTCGTAGACTTCCAGTGAACGGGTCACCATACCTTTTTCCACATACACTTTTTCCTTGCTTTTGGGGTTGGACCGACCGAAGCGGAGGTTTTCGTGGATGGATTTGCTTGTATTCGAGGCTTGCTGCCTGGCGTCGATCATGATGCGTGTGGTAGCGAAGCGGCCGGGGGTAATGGATTTGTAAAGCTCGGAATTTGACGGATTGAATATTTCAACCCATCCACCTTCGGAAATAGTGAAGATGTCCGAGCCGGAAATGCTCATTCCCTTGCTGAGGGTAAGTGCCTTTCCGCTGCGTTCAAGTTTTACTCCGCCCGAAAAGTCATACAGCGAGTATTGGGCATGTAAAATGAACGAGGCCAACAATATAGGTATTAATGTCGAAAAAAAACGTTTCATCGCAGATTATAGACTTTAGATTTTGGTTTCAATAAGTTTTTGATGCGTGGTGCGTAATGCTTTATTATATTCTCTATTCCGGTCCAGAAATCATTTGCAAGGAGACCGAAGGTTATCATTAGCAGTGAGTAGGAAAAATTGACTATGATGTGATAATTTATAAATAGGTCATAGCCGTAGCGGATGGTCAGATAAAGTATCAGTATCTGAAATGCGCGCATGGTCACCCCTTTGACACCTGCCGGGATGAACATGCTGAATGCCAGCACTGCAAAACAGCAACTGAATGCTATGGCCCAGTTCCAGTACTTGTTGAGTTTATAGAAGTAGCTCTCGTTGAGCACGGTGGCTATGGAATGGGCGTGGATTTCCACGCCTGTCATCGCCGATTTCACCGGGGTGATGTGAAGGTCCTCTTTGCGGCTTAGGGATCCGAGAAGGATTATTTTACCTATCAGTTCCTCTGCGCGGTCGGTAATCTCATCGGGCGACATGGTGACATAAGTGCGCGAACAGAAGTTGATGACCTCGTCATGATTGGTGCGGTCCAAAAGAATCCTGGCGGCGTGAGGGGCTGCTATTTCGCAGATGGCAAGAGCAAAGGATGGTAGCGTGTCTCTCTGTCCGGGATAGGATACCTGGAACTCGCGTATTGTCACATCCCTGCGCGTGGTGGGGAAGTTGATTACCCCGGGAGTCGCCTCCGGAAGGTCGGACATGAAGAATGATTGCAGGTCAGGGATAAAATGCTGACCTGACTGGTCGGATTTCACAGAGGTTGCCATGACGAGATTAGGACATCCGGCAAGTGCTTGGATAAGATGGGAGTCATCCTCGCGCGGATGCTCGAACACCACGTCGACACCTACGGCGCGGGGGCTGCAGAGCGAAACAACGTCGATGATTTCGGCTATCTCCTCACGGTCGCTGTCTCCGATGTCGATTATGACGATGTCGCGGTCCAGGGTCCTTACAAGGCGCTTATCGGCCACGTGGTTGTAAAAGTCGTTGATGGTGAAATCATTGCGCTCGGGCGATGACATCATTGAGGAGGCTGAAAAAGTGAGCGGGCTGAGCATTACACACGACAAAATGAACGCCAGGATGGTTATGCCAAGCGCTTTAAGATACTTTTTATGTCGGCTCTGTAATTTCATAGCCTCATTTTAACAATCAATCTAAAATATTCTTCCGAGTCTCCACATTGCGGCAAGTCATTATGTGGATGGACCAAGAGATGAATTAAAAAAGGAAGGATGCAGTCCGGGGCGAATTCCCGCTGCATAAGTGTAGGGAAGGAATACTAAAGGCAGCTAAAAGTGGTGGCAACCACTTTTGTGTCGTGTGGTTGTTGAGGCAAAGATAAAGAAAATAGTTGGTATATATGCAAGAAATTTAAGAGTTTTTTGCATGTATTCACATGTTTATGTGAATGATTTACTGGTTTTTAGCAGTTGACTGACGAGAATAAGTACTATGGGTAAGAAGATATATATGATGATAAGTTCGTATGTGTAATCAATAGTAGATATATGTGGTGGTCCGTCCGTCAGCAGAGGTGGATGATATGCATTGTCTCATGGTTCGGGACGTGTTGCCGGTGGTAGAAGTGGAGATTGAAGTGGAAGTGGATATGTAATTGTCACTGATTCTCTCTTCATTATAGGGATTCAGGGCGGCGAGCCCTTCTACGATTTCCTGGTTCACTTCACCGTCGATATCATCCACAAGGCTTTCTGCAAGAGCTTCGATGTCGGATTCTCCGATGTTTTGCCAATGGATAAGGCTATAGTCGTCTGTGACCCAACGGGAATCATTGTCAGATTCGTTGTGCTGGTTATGACCGATGCTCACGGAGAATACCCATGATGAGTGGTTTTGCTGGATGAGTGAGTATCTGGATGTGGATCCCTTTCCGTCGTCAAACGAAATGCTGTAGACAGCCTGATTCTGCGTGTTGGATGCCTGGTATTTCACAGCCTTGTTGCGTTCTTTTTTGAAGGCGGCAATGATTCGTGCTGCAAGTTTGGAATCGGAGAAGGTGATGACGCGCGATGACTTTACAATCTTGTGCGACGATGGGTCGCGTCGTTCGGAATAGACCACGGTCTGGGCTGACTTGTCCTTCTCGAGCGACGTCACAATTTTTTCGAGCGACGCTTGGGCATACCCTGCTATAGGGAAAACGGCGAAGAGGAGTAGGAGAATGATGTGCCTGAAACGTGTCATGGTGAATAGGTTATAGTTATATATGAATATAATACTGGATATGTTGTTATGCTTTATGCAACGTGGTTAATTGAGAGGGATAGTGGCATCAGTCCTTGAATGCCGCTTCGACGGCCTCGCGGATGGCAGGGTTTGACATGTCAAGTTGTGACGACATGCTTTCAATCATGGCCTGGTTTATGTCGATGGCTTCGTCCACAGAGTTGATTCTGTCATCAATATATTGCTCGGTTTTTAAGATTTCAGGCACCACAATGCGCAGGTCGGTGATCTTTTTGCCGTCGCGCACTATGTAGCTTCCCTGGTATGCGAGATATTCTTCCGGGATGTCGGCCATAGAGGATTTTGGACGGAAGAGGAATCCTACAGTCAGCAGCAGGGCCAGCATGGCAGCCACCGATATCCATTGCCAGGGGCGGAAAGCCGGAAGGCGCACAGGGGTTTCTTTTTCGCTGACAGATGTTGCAGCCGCCGGGGTTGCCGTTGTGTTAGCGGACGAGGCGAGACTGTCATACCATCCGAACATAGCACGGTAAGGCTTTACTTCCTCGGGGATATCTTCACGTGAGAAGTAAGCGTAAAGCTCACGCTCCTCCGCGCATGTGGTCTCTCCGTCGAGGAACCGTTGGATCCAGAGTGAAATATTATTATCGTTAACAGTGTTCATATTGACTTTGCATGAATAATTCTTTTATATGGTGGCGGGCTCTTGAAAGGGTCACTCTGATAGCGCCGGGAGTTGAACCGGTTATGCTTGCTATCTCGTTGATTTCAAGGCCCTCGATATGTTTCATCCTTATCACTGCCTGTTGGCCTGACGGGAGGGTGGAGAGGATGCGGTGAAGGGCATCTGCTTCCTCGTGCCCTATCATGGTTTCCTCGGGGGTAGGAGAGTGGTCGGCACGGTCGAAGTCATCAAGGCTTATTGTCGGAGCCGACCTTTCACGCAGCAGGTCTATGGCCCTATTGCGGGCAATGACCATGGCAAGTGCTTCGACGCTCCGGTAAGTCTCAAGGCGTTCACGCATCGTCCACAACCGCAGAAGGGTATCCTGGGCCACATCGTCGGCCAGGTCTTCGTCGATGTCGGCTGACATCCTGATGACCATGGCGACAATACGTTCCCTCAGGGGAGGTGCCATTGATTCAAACTCGTTGCGTTCCATGTCGTTTTATCCATTAGACGGAAAAATGGCTGAAATGTTACACATAATTGTGCAAAAAATTTGTGATAATATTAATTATTATTGTTGTTGCCGGGTGAGAAGGAAAAACTATAGCTCGTCCAACAAAAGAACAGTTGAAGTGTTATAAAAAGTAAATCAACCTTTCAACTATTTAAAAAGCTACATTATGAAACGATTTTTGGGTGCTATTTTCTCGGCTATCCTCGGATTGGGAGGATTAGTGGCATATTCGCAAGCCCCTACACAAGTACTTATGGATTCGCTTATGAATGACCATAAGATTATTTTCTATGGTCAGGGCGATGATCCTCAGGCGGATTCTATCCGCACACTTGTGGAGCACTTCTATTATGACCAGTTCAGGAATTTCCAGGACCCGGCTGCTCCATATTTCCTTTTTATGAGCCGTGACGCCAATCTGGCTATGGGTATAGGCGGCATGGTGCGCATGCGTGGCTATTTTGATTGGGGCGGTTCGGTTAACCAGCCTGCTTTTTCACCATATTTCATTCCTGTGACCAAGGATCCTCTTACCAAGAACCGTCTTGGCACTACACCTGCCGGCACGGCGCTCTTTTTCCGTGTCATAGGTCGTAATAAGCGCCTTGGTGATTATCAAGTGTATATCGAAGCTAACTTTAATGGGTATGGCGGTCGTGATTTCCATCTCAAGAAAGCCTACGCGACAATTAATGACTGGACCATCGGTTATGCGGCATCAACGTTCGGTGACGGAGCCGCCGTGCCTCCGACTGTCGACTCCAACGGCCCGACAATGAAGATGGACGGGACGAATGTTCTCGTGCGGTATATGCACACATTCAAAAAGAGCGGTATAGTGGTGGCTGCCTCACTTGAGACTCCATCCATGTCTATCCAGGACGAGGGTTCTGATGTGGCTGCGCGTTCGCAGTATATACCTAACATTGCTGCCATGGTACAGTATGAATGGGCCAAGGATGAACATGTGCGTCTTTCAGCCATCACGCGTTTTCTCCCTTATCGCGATATGCTGACAGGTAAGAACCATACTCCTGTGGGCTATGGTGTGCAGTTCAGCACTGTGTTCCGTCCCATAAGTCCATTGAAGGTCTATGCTACATTCAATACCGGTAAGTCATACTCAAATTTCGGCGGTGACTTCCTGTTGGGTAAATATGATCTTGTGGTTGACCCGAAGACTCCGGGGCGTCTGCGTACCACACCCGGGTTCGGATATTTCGTCGGCCTGCAGTACAATTTTACTCCGCAGCTGTTTGTGTCAACCACATTCGGTCAGGGGCGTTATCTCCCCACCCCCGATCCCGAGGGCACTGATTATAAATATGGGCTTTACAGTGCCACAAATATATTCTGGAATGTCACTCCGCGTATTCAGTTCGGAGCCGAGTTCAACATCGGCAAACGTCAGGATTTTGACGGCTCCCACGGTTGGGCGCGTCGTGTAGGCGCACTGGCTCAGTTCTCATTCTGATATTCATAAGTCATAACAGGAGACATTGGGCTGTAATTCAATCTGATAGTCTACCACATCGAGCATACGTCCCAGTTTTCGTCCCACGTGGCGGAAATGGGACGCTTTTTTGAATCCCAGAGCTTCGTGTAGGGCGCAGCTCGCCTCGTTGCCGTAGGTGATGCACGCTATGAGGTTGTCATAGCCCTCCTCGCGGCAGTGGCAGATGAGCACCTGCATGAGCATGCGCCCGAGTCCTTGGCGCAGGTAGGCCGGATGGAGGTAGATGGTCGATTCGAGTGTGGCAGCATAGGCGGCGCGCGTTTTCCATGGGTGCGCGTAGCAATACCCGGTGACTTTACCGTCTATCTCGCAGATAAAATACGGATAGGTCGATGCTATCTCATCGATGCGTCGGGCCATCTGCTCGACAGTGAGTGGGGATACTTCGAATGAGATGTCGGTCTCAGTGACATAATGATTGTATATTTCCGTTATGGCAGGATAATCGCAAGGCTTGACGTGACGAATCTGGAACATTGGCAGTTGGCGGGATAGATGTTGGGATAATGGATTGCGGCTCAGCGGCTCATATTTTCACTTTGCCAAGCTGTATTACCTCAAGGTCGGTTATGGTTCCGGCATCGAGGGTGAGTCTTACCAATGTGCGCTCCTTCTGCCATCCATGATATCCGGCAGCTCCCGGATTGACATGGAGCAATCCCAATTCGGGGTCGGGCATCACCTTGAGGATATGTGAGTGTCCGCACACCATGAGGTTGATATGGTTGTCGTGGAGCATGCGCTTGATTCCCGGGGCATATCGGCCGGGATAGCCTGCTATGTGTGTCAGCCACACGTTAACCCCTTCGACCTGAAACGATTCAACTTCACGGCAACGGCGCACCACATCGCCGTGGTCGATATTGCCTCGCACGGCACGTACCACCGGCACCACCTCTTCGAGACGGCGTATTATGCCGATGTCGCCCACGTCGCCGGCGTGCCATATCTCATCGCAATTTTTGAAGTGGGCGGCGTAGCGGTCGTCCCAACATGAATGTGTGTCGGAAAGTATGCCAATACGTTTCATCTGCTGTCTGATTTTTTTAATAATGTGATGTGGTTCAGAAGGATGGTTGAGGATTGGAGATATGTGAGTGCCAATTGGTTGGGACCGGCGTTAAGCCTTACGGTCAGCGTGTTGGAGTCGAACACGCGGAGCCAGTCATTGTGGCGCACGGCAGGACATACGAATATGCCGCAGTCATCACCGTTGACGCTGAGTTGGCGCAGCGCGGTGGTCTGTGAACCGTTTGAGTAGCCGATATTTATGAAATATTCCCCCTCTTCAGGGACATTGGCATAGAAGGTCAGACGAGTGTTGTGGCGAGGTGCGAGCTCAATGTATTTGGATGCCGTCTCGCGATGCTTGATAAGATGTAGGGGTGGCCTGCGTGGAGTGATTGATGTGGCCGGGATGTCGATGCGTGTTCCTTCTGGGGCAAAGACATGGCTGCGCGGAGAGAGCCCGAAGTATTGTTGGGATGCTATGGGTACGATGTCGACTACGGTTGTGCCTTGAGGGATGAGGGTGTAGGCGGAGGTCGTTATCTCTTCGAGAAATGTGCCGTTGACATATACGCCGTAGCTATACAGCGGATCGAAGTTCAGGATGTTGGCATGCGTGTCGTCTGCCCAGTATATTTTTGGCAGAGGGGGCATGCTGACCGGATTGTCGGCCGAGAGACCTGTGCGTGAGGGTTTAAGGTCGTTGTTTGAGAGCGTTATGGTTACGTGGTGCTGTCCCTTCATGTCGGCAGGGAACAGATGAGACGACGTGCTGACTGAGTCTATGGCGAATGCCGCGACCTTGTCGCCTGTGCCGTTGACGGTCACAGAGAGGATGGCGTCACGGTAATGGAATTTGTGCAGGCTTTTAGTGCCGTTGAACTGGATAGGTACAATGGGCGAGAAGTGGATACCTTCGGTGGTGAATTCCATGCCGAGGAGTACCTTCAGGATTACCGCAAGAGTCTCAGGGGAGGCTTCCTTGTCGATGGCGAGATTAAACAGGGCGCCAAGCGATGTGCGTATGGCGGCGTTGTTTTTCACTTTTGCGGCCGCGAGGCACATTAAGGCCTGTGGGAGGGGTGACAGAGTAGTATGGGCGATATTGACCGGTGGATAACACATCGGTGCCCCTTCCGGCAGGACAGGACATTTCGATATTATAGATTCACCCATCTCCGGGGTAGTGATGTCAAACAGCAGGCTCAGATAGTTGCCTGTATTGTCCGATGAATGAGATAAGATGGGGTATAGATTACCGTAGAGATATTGCCCATAATATCCGAGGTTGGGAATCCAGAGCCTGTCATTTATGGCTTCACGTATGGTGGCGCTTTTCTTTTTATATGTGGTCTCGCGTTTGTCGCCGAGTAGGTGGGCCATCTCGGCTGCGATGGCGTAGGTGCGTGAATATGTGGCGTTAATCCCCAGCGACAGTGTCTGAAATGTGTCGATGGGTCCCATCCAGGCAGGATAAAAGTCAGAGATGGGTGTGTAATAGTCCGGCACGCCGTGTATAAGGCCAGTAGAGGGGTCGGCGATTATCGGTTCCTCTCTCCTGAGTGTTTCAGCTATTATGTCAAAGGCTTCCTTGAGCCAATCGTTGTTGCCGGTGACGCAGTATATCTCCCATGCTGCTTGAGCCCAGGCCCAGTTGGCGGTTACGAGGGGGAAGTCATGTCGATGGATAGCTCCGTCGGTTACCGCCAGCCTTAAAGTCTCCATTGATTTTTCGGGGTCGATGGCGGCGAGAGAAAGATATATTTCGGTCGGGGTGAAAGCGTCGTCGGCTTCTTCAATGGCTTTGGCGAAGAGAGCATTGACGAGCATCTGCCGGGAGTTGTAGAACATATCCTCCGGTTTCAGCCCCGAGCTTTTCCATGAATGGGTGATTTCGTCAGTGGAGAGTGCGCGGAATGATTTCCCGTTGCGTACGATACTGTCGGTGTACACCTCAAAATTCTCGCACGTGTATATCGCATCCTTCTCGGGAAGGACTCTGCTACACGCACATGCTGCAATCAGCAGCACAAGGGTGATGAGGTGTTTCATTGTTTCGACGGTGGATGATTGATAGTTTTGTTCACAACAATAGCGATGGGGATTTTCAGCGTGAAAATCCTCATCGCCATCTTATGCGATATTTTTGTCAAATAAAATGTAGGTGTTTCCGGGTGGACTCCTTGCCTCCTTTCTGTTTGTTTAGAGAGCTTGAGGTGTTAAGATTATTCCTCGTTGGCGCGGAGCTGCTGAACGTAAACAGCCTTCATCATTTTCTTACGATTGGCCACAGAGGGCTTCTCGAAAGCCTGACGTGAACGGAGTTCGCGAACGATGCCGGTTTTTTCGAATTTACGTTTGAATTTCTTCAGAGCTTTTTCAATGTTCTCACCTTCTTTTACTTGTACGATGATCATGTTGGTTTTTTGATTAGTTTAATTTAAAGTGAATATTTTAGCGGGGCAAAATTACAAATTCTTTTTGTTTCTACCAAAAGTCTGTGGCTTTTTCCGCTATTTTCCGCTGAAAATGTGGCTGATTAGTCTATGAGGGGAGACTGTTGGTGCCAAAAGGCCATGATTTCCTTCTTTAATGAAGGCTTGCGTTCTATGAATCCTTCACGCCATTCTCTCTTTATGGCACTGATGTCGGCTTCGGAGATGGCGAAAAGCATGTCTATTTCATTCTCGGTCTCGACCACTGACGCTATTTCGCTGACATTGCGCCCCTTGGATATAGTTTCTCCTGCAATGTCGTGGTATGTGACCAGCAGCATCAATGTGCGCACATCCTCGTCGGATAACCGCTCGATATCCTCTGAGAGTATGCGGCGCATCATGGGGATGGAGTCGGCAGGATGGTCGGGGTATATGCCGAATTTGCCGTCAGCCCATTTCCCGGCTGGTCCTTTGCCGATGTCGTGGAGATAGGAGGCGAGTTCCAGCAGGTTGCGCGTATGGTGGTCGGCTGAAAGATAATACTCGGTATGCCTTACATTTTCAGCCACGGAGATTGAATGGTCGCCTACATTCTGCCAATGATGGGCGTTTGTGGTCGCAAGGTGCTCGATCCCTTTTAGTTCGGGTAAGCAACCGAAGCATGCACGGATGTGGCTCACTGTGTCCTCTATGTCGGCAAACGCGAAATTGGTGCGTTTGGCTGAATGTCGTGTGGCGATGATATCCTTTATGCTTTGTGTGAAGTCGTGTCGGAGAGCAATCGGACCAGTGATTATCGACTCTTTTTCACGCCCTTTCATTGTGATTTTACGAAAATAGCAATCTGCCGGGGTCCGAGTCGGATTGGTGGCGGCTACTATAGGGCATGGGGGATTGAGGCCGAGGAATGATAATTTTGTCTCGACAATCTCTTTGGCGTTTTCGTCGAATACGATGATGAAGTCGAGGTCAGTCGGGGAAACGCGGTTAAGAAAAAGAGCTTCGGCCATCTGGGGATGTGTGGCCGGATCGGTCGGGAAGTGCCATTTGGTGGAGCCGATCGCTTCCCAGTCGAGGAGGTCAAGACGTGAGAGGTCAGACTGCAGCGCGGGGAACTCAGGAGAATTTGTTGCGGATGCAGTGAATAGGGTATCCGGAGCGGCCATTTTATTGATGCTGAGGCATAGATATATGGTCGACGATTGGTCGTAGGTCTTGGAGTTCACTGCACCGAACACCATGGGGTTGAACCGTGAGAAGTAAAATGTCACATATTCTTCCTTGGTGTGGCCATCGAGGGTGGGATTGTTTAAATTGGGGTCCTGGAGGATGTAGGGTATGCGAGTCGGAGTGAGGCCATGGGATTTTTGAGCAGCCGGTGAAAGTAGTCCGTGGGTAAGCACCGACTCAAGGTTGGAGATGTCGGTGGCGTGGAACAGGTATTTTTGTCGGAGTGCCTGAGGTATGTGTGTCATGACTTTTTGGCCGTGGTGTGTGCGAGGTTGATGTGCTGTGCAAAAAAAGAAGTCCGGCATCGATGTGATGACGGACTTTCTTTGTTGCTTGGTAGCGAGACCGAGAATTGAACTCGGGACCTCCGGGTTATGAATCCGACGCTCTAACCAACTGAGCTATCTCGCCATACCTTGTTTTGCGAGGGCAAAGGTAGTAACTATTTTTGGATTTGACAACACTTTTGGCAATATTTTTTCGATTTCGGGCCGAGAGTTTTGAATTTAATGGTTTTTAACTTGTGTTTTAGCCTATTCAATAGTATCTTTGTTGGCAAAATGCCTACAAACTAAAAAATCACACTATGACAACATGCACAGATCTTACACTTCCGTCCCAACCTTCAGCCGACATCCGTGACCGCGTACGCTATATCATGCAGTTGCGCAGGTTGTCGCAACGACAGTTGGCCTCAATTCTTAAACTCGACCCTTCCAACCTGTCAAAAGTCATGAACAACAAATTGCCTTTCACCGAAGGGCTGATCAACCGCATGGTTGTGGATCTGGGTTTGTCAAAGGTTTGGCTGCGTGACGGGGAGGGGCTCCCTTTTGATAAGCCTTCGTGCGCAAGAGAGATAGTGTTGAACCGTCCTATCGAGACTATGATGGCTGTGGGGGGCACACCTGTGTATGATATAGATGTGACAGCCGGGTGTCGTGACTTGGCAAAGGTGTTCGGTGAAGTGAATCCGGTGGGAACGATAAATCTGCCCGGGATATCACCTGACTCAAATCTCGTTAAGGTCCGTGGCGACAGCATGTGTCCGCGGATATGCAACGGAGGTTATGTGGCGATACGTCCTATTGCTGACCGGCGTAACATATTCTGGGGTCAGATATATGTGGTGGAACTGGATGAATTCAGGCTCGTGAAGTACCTACGTCGGCATCCCGATCCTGAAATGGTGATTCTGCACAGCGATAATCCGGCTTACGATGACATGGATGTGCTCCGTAGCGATATAAAACGGTTATATATGGTGGAGGCTATAATCAACTATGAGGTGAGCTGAGTGCCACGGCCATTACATGGGTAGGTGTGACAAGCGGATAGTGGAGGCTGAAAAGTTGTCCGCGGGCCTCGGCATGTTCAAGGGTGGGATGCAGATGTATTTCATGGAATGCGAGGCCGGATGTCAACGCGCATTTGAACACTGCTTCTTTTGCCGTCCAGGCTTTTAGCAGGGTAAAAGCCTCCCGGGTAGCGGTCATCTGAATTTCATCAGGGGTGAGAAATTTGTTAGCCACCCGTTGCAGTTGCTCGCGCTGAGTCTCTATGTCGACCCCGATATTGATATCCGGATCGGTGGCCACAGCAAGGACACATGTGTCGGAGCAGTGTGATATGGAGATTGCCTGCCGTGGAGAGGAGGGGATTACCGGTGCTCCCGATGGGGTATGAGTCAGATGTGCCTTTTCGCCGAACACTTCCCTCACGAGCTTCTGCGTGGCAGCTACCTCGCGTTCTCTTTTTGAGGTGCGGTCGGAGGTGTAGGCGATGGGAGTGGTGTAAAGTTTGAAGCTCATCTGGTAGTGGTGACTTGTTGAAGTGTGGTCAGCATGTCGCGCTTGACTGTTTCGATAATCGGAGATATGGAATCGGGAGTGGCTGTCGGTGACATCTGGAGATAGAGCGCACCCGAAAGAAGGTGTCTGTCATCATGAGCTATTATCTGTACCGGAGTGGTGAGCGACGATCTCGTCACCAGAAGTATTCCATCCCAGCCGCCTGCCGAAGTAAGTTCTGTAACTTCTGTGGTGGCGTTCCCGACGTTGAGGCTTGCGCGTTGGATGCGGTTCTCAATCAGGTCGGGGAGCCGCTCGGCCGGTGCGGTGGATAGTGTGAGATATAATTTACCCCCTTCGATTCCGGGATATGTGATGTCAATCCATGTCGCGTCGTCGCGTTCGGACTCGCTGACGGTTGCCGCGGAGTTCAACGGAAGTTCCACATCGGCTATCCTCAGGGTGGTGAATACCGAATCAGGAAGAGATAGGCGGGGATAGGCTTGCGGCTTGGGGATTGCGCTCTCGTTGCTGCCACCTGAACATCCGGTCGTGGCGACAGCTGAGAAGATGATGAGCGAGAGGAGAGCCGTCAGTTTCATTCGGCGGGAGTTTTCATCTGGTCGGCCTGGACTTCGGGCATAACCTTGACACGCACGTTGGCGATGCGGTGCTGATGGATTGAGAGCACAAGGAAGCGGCACCGGCCGTAGACGATTGACTCTTTCTCTTTCGGGAAGTCACCCTTTATGGCGAGCAGCATTCCGGCAAGGGTCTCGCAGTCCTCCGTCACATCGGAGTATTCTTCCTCGTCAAGGTCGGTGATGCGGAAGAAGTCGTTGAGGAGTGTCTTGCCTTCAAATATATATGTGTCGTCGGGCAGACGTCGATAAGTCTTTTCCTCCACGTCATATTCGTCGTCGATGTCACCAACGATTTCTTCGAGCACATCCTCGAGGGTGACTATACCCTGTGTGCCACCAAACTCGTCGACCACAATGGCAAGGTGGACGCGACGGGTGCGGAAATCCTCGAGAAGATCATCTATCATGCGGGATTCGGGCACGTAATATGGCTCACGCATGAGGGTCTGCCATGAGAAGTTCTCTCCTCCTACCCCGACGTAAGGGAGCAGGTCACGAGAATAAAGCACACCTTTGATGTTGTCCATCGAGCTTTCGTAGACCGGGAGACGTGCGAATCCGCTGTCGATGACCACTTTCATCACTTCCTCGAATGTGGAGTCCATCTCAAGACCGGTCACATCCACTCGTGGGGTCATGACCTCAGAGGCTGTGGTGTCTCCGAACTTGAGGATGCCTTCAAGCATGTCCTTGTTGTCATTGTCGCCAACATGGGCTATTTCAAGGGCTTGCGAGAGGTCATCGGTAGTGACGGTGGCGTTCTTTTTGGTGACCACTTTGTTGACTATACCGCTACTCTTGACAAGCACTGACGAGAGGGGATAGAACATTTTTATGAAGAGCGAAAGTGTGCCTTCGGCCATCTTGGCCCAGCCAAGATTGTTGGAGTTGGCGTAAAGTTTTGGGAGAATCTCGCCGAAAAGGAGGATGAGGAATGTGAGGAGCACTGTCTGCAGGATGAAACTCCATACGGCGCTCATGCCTGAGAAAATGGGGCCGAGCGCGAAGTTACAGAGCACAACGATTGTCACGTTAACCAGATTGTTGGCTATAAGGATGGTTGCCAACAGGCGTTCCGGTTTGTCAAGAAGAGCCAATACTCGTTCCCCCTTGGGCGTGTCCTTGAGTTCTTCGCATTGTGTCGGGGTGAGTGAGAAGAAAGCAATCTCGCTCCCCGAAACGAATCCGGAGACAAAAAGGGCTAAAATGGCGAGAAGGAGTGCTACAATCTGGTCAATGCCCATGGCTGACACAGAGAGCATGGGGTGATTGATGAAGTCTAATAATAAGTTTGCCACTGCCTCAGTGGCTGGTAAAGGGTCGGTGTCCAAGTCTGTAACGATAAGTTATACACTGATGGAGGTGTGGTCACCTCCGATTATCGGTGCAAATTTAGTAAAAAATATCTGATTTCCCCATTTCCCATGCGAAAAAAGCCGGGATGGTGGTGGGGCGGTGTATTAATCGGCGTTGTGTCCGGGCTCGGGACGGAGATGGTAGGTGTTGCGTAGTTCCTCGAATTTGCCAGGAATTGATGCCGGGTTGTCCATGAGATTTTTCAGCATGGATGTGTCGGCCATGATGTCGTAATCAAGCATGTCGGGCGTGATTGTCTCTGCCACAGTTGGGATTTCGAGCCCTGCTTGCCTGATTCCTTCGACGAGTTGTGCCGGGTTTTCGCCATTTTTCTCCATCCATAACCTCAGCGCATCAAGAACCATGGCGGTAGCCCTGATTTTACCCTCTTTGGAATAGCCGGCTATATGTGGTGTGGCTACAGTTGCCTGGCTGAGCAGAGAGAGGTCTATATCCGGTTCTCCTTCCCAGCAGTCAATGGCGACATCGGAAATCAACCCTTTGGTCAGGGCTGTTTTGGTGGCCTCGGTGTCAATCACCCCGCCTCTGGCAGCGTTGATGATCAGAGGAGTCCGTTTCAGTGACCGGTAAAATTCCGCGTCAAGAAGGTGATGGGTTGGATACGGTCCGTCTTTTGTAAGTGGTGTATGTATGGATATCGCATCGCACTCTTCGGCAAGATGTGTGATGGGTGAGAAGAGTCGCGATTTTTCAGGATGGGATTTTTCGGCCAAGGGTGGGTCATTGAGTAGTACATGCATTCCAAGTCCTTTGGCCCAACGAGCAAGGATTGATCCCACGTTCCCGACTCCGATTATGCCTAAGGTCTTGTCGCGTAGGGATTCTCCCGGTCGAAGAGAGGCTGATATGGCAGATAGGACATACTGTGCTACTGCCGGGGCATTGCATCCGGGAGCATTGACCGCGGTTATGCCATGGTTCTTGCAGTAGCCGAGGTCGATATGGTCGGTGCCGATAGTGGCTGTGCCGATAAACCGGCATCGGGAGTTTCGGAGAAGGTTTTCATCGCATCGTGTGCGGGTGCGTGTGAACAAGATGTCGGTTTCGGCCATCACTTCGGGTGTGATTGCGTCACCGGGAAGAGCTGTGACCTCTCCGATCCTTTCAAGCGGTTCGCGTATAAAAGGTATATTTCTGTCGATTACGATTTTCATGAGAATATGGCCCAGAAGTATAGTCCGAGATATGTGGCCATTATGGCGGTTATGACTATGTAGCCGCGACGCATAACCGTGAAACGGAAAAAGTGGCCCACCTGGAATGCCACGCAAACGTTGAGAAGTGTGACGTAGAATGCTATGTTGGTGAAATTGACAATGGCGAAGATGCCTGTGGCTATGGCCACCAGCGAGAGCAATCCGTTATAGGCGCGTGCCTGCGCGTTGAATCCGATGATTTTGAGCAGGTTGACCGACCCGAGGAAGAAGCCTACAATGAGGGTGAATGCCACCGTTACCAGAAATGGCCATCCTCCGGGAGCCTGCAGAAGCATCGAGGGTGGGGTGAAGATTATCTTCGGGATCTCTGGTACAGGCACGAGGTCAAGTCCCCACGCTATCCATGCCGGAGTGATGTTGCCAAGCACCGCGGCAAGAATTTTCTTGAACCGGAATATGCGCATCTGGCCGAGTGCCGCGATGAAAATCGGTATGTAAAAGAAGAAGGCGTATTGCACCAATGCTCCAAGTCCGAGAAGGAAAAATACCAGAAATATGCGTCGGTCACTCTGCCTGACATTGTAGAGAGTGAACATTATCCACATGCACAGCAATAGCACCACAGCAAGAAGTGTTGAGCCTGTAAGCTGTCCGGCTATCGTCGGGGTGGCGGCCGTGATGAAGACGAAGAAGGCGGCGAAGAACACCGAGAGTGTCCTTAACAGGTTGAATGTGCGGTTGATGGCTATCATCATCCCGCCGATACCTGTAAGCAGTACAAGGTTGACCCACATCGAGAGCTCGCCCCCCGAAATCCATGTGGAAGGTGAGGGGAAAGCTATCGTCTTGGTGTCGATAAGAGGTGTGATGGCTCCGAGCACATTCGCCTGAAGGGTCATGAATACGCCTGCCAGCACAATCAATACGCCCACTGCACGTGAGCGTATGATTCGAGTGAAGTTTACTTCGCCTTTGGTCATTTGTCCGGTTTGGTTTGTGGCTATCAGCAGCCCTGCTCTATACGTCGCAGGTCGCGTCCGATGTCGCGGCGCATATATTTGCCTTCGAACTCAACGTTTTCGGCTGCAGCATAACTATTGGCCAAAGCTGAGTCAAGGGTGTCGCCATAGGCGCTACAAGCTATGACGCGGCCGCCTGATGTGAGCAGGTCGCCGTTATCGGCGAGCTTGGTGCCAGCGTGGAACAATGTCGCGGTGTCGACTTTTTCTGTGCCTGTGATCTTCTTGCCTTTCTCATAGCTTCCCGGATAGCCGCCCGACACCACCATGACAGTGGTGGCATAACGCGGGTCCTCAGCCAAGGGCAGTGTCGAGAGGTTGCCGCGGGCGGCAGCTTCGAGCAGGGGCAGGAGGTCGGAGGCGATGCGGAGCATCACGACTTCGGTCTCGGGATCGCCCATGCGGACATTGTACTCAATCACCATCGGTTCGCCATCCACGTTGATGAGTCCGAGGAATATGAATCCACGGTAGGTTATATCCTCGGCGATGAGACCGTTGACAGTGGGGAGTATGATGCGTTCCTCAACCTTTTTCATGAATTCCTTGTCGGCAAACACTACAGGGCTGACTGCTCCCATGCCTCCGGTGTTGGGGCCGGTGTCACCTTCGCCGATGCGCTTATAGTCCTTAGCCACAGGTAGGATGCGGTAACCGCCGTTGCCGTCGGTCAGCACGAACACCGAGCATTCGATTCCCGAAAGGAATTCCTCGATGACCACCGTTGCGGATGATTGTCCGAACATGCCGCCGAGCATCTCCTTGAGCGATGCTTTCGCCTCGTCGAGAGAGTCGAGAATCAGTACACCCTTGCCGGCAGCCAATCCGTCGGCTTTGAGTACGTAGGGGGCTTTGAGCTCTTCAAGGAACGCGTAACCTTCTTCAAGATTGTCGGCTGTGAAGCTGCGGTAACGTGCTGTAGGGATGGAGTGGCGCACCATGAATTGCTTGGCGAAATCCTTGCTTCCCTCAAGCGCCGCTCCGGCTTTTGACGGACCGACTACTATCGGCGCACCTTCGCGGCCATTGAAATAGTCGAAAATCCCGGCCACGAGAGGGTCCTCGTTGCCTACCACGATCATGTCAATCTTATTCTCATGCGCGAAGTTCTCTATCGACTCGAAGTCAAGCGGAGAAATGGCCACATTCTCTCCGTAGGCTCCGGTGCCTCCATTGCCGGGGGCGATGAACAGTTTGTCCAATCGTGGGCTTTGGGCTATTTTCCACGCTAAAGCACATTCGCGACCGCCTGAACCAAGAAGAAGTACACGGAGTCGGGTGGTCTGTTCCTGCATTGATTCCTGAGCGTTGAAAGGGCTTTTTTCAGGAGTGTTGCTTACCGGATGGCGCATGGTGTTGAGATTTTGTTGGATTGACATGACTGCGTTATGGGGATTTGATGGTTAAAATTAGTGTTGATAGTCGAGGAGAGAGCCGTGGAATGTCGGATGTGGGAGCCCCGGGGGATTAATCTTCGGATTCCTTGTTGTCGGATGATGAATCGATATCCGGACGTTTCCAGCGACGGCGTGTACGCATGAACGGACCTTCGGGACGCGGAATAGAGGGCCGTTTTGGGGCTTCGCCAAGCGACTTCAGCGCATGGGGATTGCGGTGGCGCGAGAGGAGTTCCTCAGCTTCGCTCTGCTGGGCGGTTTCCTCTTTGAATTTGCGTCGGCGTTCCTCGTTGCGGGCATAACCACCCTTTTTAGGACGGTACATATCCTCAAGCGGATTTGATTTCTTTTTGGGAGCATGACCGTGGGCTTCTTTGCCTCCCATGCCGCGTTCGCGGGCATCGCGCTTCCATTCCGAGTCGCTTTTGCGGGCGCGGATTTTCTTTTCAGGACGTGATGGGCGGTCACCTTTGATTTCACCACCTTCGCGACGGAAATCGCTTTTTGATCCTTCGAAGCTGATGTATTCACGGAGCTGGCAGTCAAGACCTCCGTTCTGCATATCCTCCTTGAACGAGGGTGTCAGGCCGATGTGGGCGAGATAGTCCTCGTTGGATGAAATGACCCAGCCGTGGTAACCGGTGAACACACGTTTGAGCTTGGTGCCAAGCATCTTATATAGCGACTCCATGTCCTCCATATTGATGCGTTCGCCATAGGGCGGATTGGTCACAAGCACACCGGGGATTCCGTCGGCGGGGGCGGCATCCCATTGCTGCAGAGGTTTGATGCGCAGATTGATATATTCATCCACCCCTGCGGCAAGAATGTTGCGTTCGGCTATTGCCACTGCCTTGGGCGAGATGTCGGCACCGTAAATCTTGAACGGCACGTCGTGACGCTCGTTGTTTTCTGCAAGGACCTTCTCGAACAGTTCGCTGTCATAGTCATGCCAGTTTTCGAACGCGAAACTCTTGCGGAAGCTACCAGGCTTGATGTTGGCGGCTATGAGCGCAGCCTCCACCAGGAAGGTGCCGGAACCGCACATTGGGTCGACCAGAGGACAATCGCCACGCCATCCGCTCTTGAGCAGAATGCCGGCTGCGAGTACCTCGTTGATGGGAGCTTCGGTCTGGGCTACGCGCCATCCGCGCTTGTGGAGCGACTCGCCCGACGAGTTGAGCGAGATGGTGACACGGTCACCGTCTATATGGACGTTTATCATCACGTCGGCGTCGTTGAGGCGCACTCCGGGGCGCTGGTCGGGACCGAAACGGTCCTTGAAGAAGTCGACTATGGCATCTTTGACGCGATAAGTCACAAACCGGGAGTGGGTAAACTCCGTTGAGTGTGAAGTGGTGTCGATAGAGAATGTCTTGTCGAGTGTCATCACACTGGCCCAGTTATACTCTTTGACCAATTCGTAGAGGCTGTCGGCATCTTTGGCTATGAATTTATAGATAGGGCGTAGGATGCTCAGGGCTGTGCGGCAACACAGGTTGGCGCGATACATCATGGCAAGGTCACCTTCGAACGACACCATGCGTCGGCCGGGTTGCACATTCGTGGCACCGAGCTGTCGCAGCTCTTCGGCAAGTACTTCTTCAAGACCCTTAAGTGTCTTCGCTACCATTTCAAATTGATGTTCCATATAGCGGTGGTGGGGAATATTATATTTTGTTGAAACTATTCGTGTATTTATATCCTCGGCGATGACTAAAGGGCACATGGCCAAGGGTCGTTCTCAATCGACGAACGGAAATTGTCGGCTCTCGCCTGGATCAGCTTTTCGCCGGCTGCGACATCGCGAGTCACCCAAAGGTTGCCACCTATCACAGCGTTCTCGCCAATGGTGACGCGGCCGAGGATGGTGGAGTTTGAGTAGATGACAACGTTGTCGCCAATGATGGGATGGCGTGGAATCCCTTTGACTGGGTTATTGGAGTCATCGGTGACGAAACTCTTCGCTCCGAGTGTCACTCCTTGGTAAATCTTCACGTTTTTACCTATTATCGCAGTGGCGCCTATCACCACGCCCGTGCCGTGGTCTATAACGAAGCCTTCGGCGATTTGTGCGGCCGGGTGGATGTCGATACCTGTGTCGGCATGGGCCTGTTCGGTTATCATCCTCGGGACAATTGGCACATTCAGCTTAAGCAACTGGTGGGCGATGCGGAAGCTCATTGTGGCCCGCACACCGGGATAACATGCTATGACCTCATGGGTCGACACAGCAGCCGGGTCGCCGAGGTATGTGGCGTCGATGTCTGTGTCGAGGATGTGGCGGATAGAGGGGAGGGCTTCGATGAACTGAATGGCGCTTTCATGGGCTTCTTCATGTATTGCTGTCATTGAAGCCTCGCAGTTTGAGGTGTCGAAACATAAACCGGCCGTGATCTGGCTGACGAGGAGGGTGTAGAGTTCGCGGCTCGCCAGGGTCATCATCGAGCGGAGCACGGAGTCATTCTCGACTGACTCGGTGTAAAAGCCCGGAAACATAAGCTGGCGTGCCAGGTCGACAATGCGTCTCACTGAATGGTTTGAGAGCAACGGCTCCCCTTCACCTTTGCGTGAGGGACACACATGGCGCATATCGTCAAGGCAGCAGAGGCGACCTATCACCTCGTCGACACGCTGCTGGTTGGTCGGTTTCTGTTCCATAATTTCAGTTCTGCCGTGGAGTCCGGATCCGGATTGATTTATAGGCCGGGCATGCCGGATTATGGGTGCAAAGTTACGATTTTTAATTGGTTTTTTCGCTCTTCTGGTCGGGTTTTTCTTTGAGTACTGACAAATCAAGCATGTGTGTGTCCTTATAGTGCTGAATCAGTGAAGTGATATAGACTGTGAAGAGTGGAAACATTATGATACCTCCCACCGAGAGCACACATCCGAGTATCTTTCCGGTCACTGTCACCGGATTTATGTCGCAGCCGAGGGTGGTGGCTGTCATGCCGGCCCACCATAGAGCCGAACCGAAATCATTGACCATAGGATTGACAGGATGCTCCCTGTAGAGGAAAATCAGGCTGCCGAGATAGATGGATGCTGCCATTATGATGAGATAGGAAGTGAGGAACGATGTGATTTTGGTCTGTGAGATAGCTCCGACCACTATCACCATCGCGAGTACTCCGCGAGCCAACGGAATAAACCTCAGATAGAACAATTGTTCCGGAGTGAGCGCAAGGTTGAGGCTGTGTACTATGGTGAGATAAGGGATGGAGAGGAGGAAAAACAGCCATCGTGTGCGCAGGTAATGGCGTCGGTCGTCCACCAGGAAAAGTTCTATGAAAAAGTCAGCTATAAAGACTATGCACGTCCACAGCTGAAATCGCATATAGCGTTGATTGTCAAGAAAATTAATTCCATTGAATGTGTCCACTGATATGAACACTATCAGCATTCCCGATAGGATGATGATGATCCAGTGGAGCACGTCGACTATCAGTCGTTTTACCTTAACCTCGTCCATTGTTAAAAATAGTTGATACAATGTTAAAACAAGGTGCGGGGCTGAAAGTTTTGGGTTACCTCGTTGGAATCGGCGGGAGGGATTGAAAAATTGGCCGGGGAGCATTGATTTGGATCAATGCTCCCCGGCGGTTAAGTGGTTATCGCGGTGACTGCCACGTGTCGGTGGCGGTCAGATGGGACGGTTTAGAGAACGCGTGAGATGTTGAATTTTGAGAATTCCAGGTCGTTGGCGGCGCGCTTGCTCATTGAGGGGTCAAGTTTGATGGCCTGACGGAGGTTGGAAGTGATCATCTGGTCATTGTTGGTGCGGGCACCGAGGATGGCCATCAGATAGTAAGTGGTTGCATCAGGAGTGTTGATGGCGGCGAGAGTTGACTTAGCCTTGCTGTAATCCTTGTTGAGGATCTGGGCGAGGGCGGCATTGTTGCTCTTGTCGTTGCCGAAAGCCTTGACGGCGGCCTTGACATCACCCTGCTGGAGATAGTAAACACCAAGTGCCGAACCGAGTTCCTCAAGGCCGGCAGCTTTGCCGAATGCACTGTTGGCAGCGCGGAGGTCGTCATTAACGAGTGATACGAGGCCCTGGTTCATCTGTGATTCGGGAGCGTTGGGTTCTATGCGGGCTGCTTTTTTGAAGCTTGCCATAGCGGCGTCGAAGTCGCCCTGCTGATACTGCACTTTGCCGAGGTTGTTGAAGCCGCGGTAGTCACCGGGGTGCAGACGGGTGGCTGCGGTGTAAATTTCTTTCTTGCGGTTGAGGTCGTTGGTGAGAGTAGCGCAGTAGAGGAGTTCGTCAACAGTGAGTGTTGAGGGGTCAGTGGCATAAGCCTGGTTGATTTCCTCGTCGCTCTTGCCGATGACGTTGACGCTGGCGGTGATGCGTGAGTAGCGGAGCTGCGGGAGGATTTCGTCGGCGAGCTGGTCAAACACGCTTGCGAGGTTGCGGATTTCGCGTTCGCGCACTTCGGGGTCCTTGTACATTGAAAGCACACTGAGGATGAGATCCTTGTCCTGGATATTGCTTGCGGCAACGAGTTTCTGGAAGCCTTCCCAGTCCTCGGGAGTGAAGTTGGCGGTGAGTTCGCCGAATTCGGTCACCTTGTCCTTTTTGAGCTGATTCTTGAGATAAGCTGAAGTGTTTGTCTCGCGGTTTTCGGCAAGGCGGGTGTTGAAGTCGAGTGAACCTTCGGGTGAAGCGTATGACTCGATGTTGATTTCCTCGATCTGACGTGACTCGTCGCCGGCTGCGGCTTTGATGTCGCGGTTGAGGCGGAGCACCTCATCACTGTTAAGCTCGCTCTGGCGCAGGTTGGCCTGGTTGATGAGGAAGTGGATGTCGGCTGAGTATTTTTCGTTGATGATGCGCTGGAACTTATCGTTGGCGGTGGCCGGAGTCACAGTTGCGGCATCGGCGAGAGCTGCAGTGGCGATTATGCCGTCAGCTACTTTCACGCGGGGAAGCACATATTTCTTGCCGTTCTGATCCACGCTGAAGCCAAGATAGAGTTCTGAGTGCTGCATCTCGGGTTTGTAAACGTAGTTGACAGGTATGGTGACTGTGCCGCCGTTGTTGTAAGAGATGACTGTGTTGTTGCCACGTACTTTTTCACCCTGGAAAGTCATGGGCGAACCTGCCTCCTCGGTGTTGTTGAAAGTGAGGTAGGGGGTCACGGTAACAGATGCGTTCTTAACGAAGAATTTGGCAGGGATGTTGCCGGTGACAGTGGCGGGGACCTTCTGGCCTACCACTTCGAGCGGGTTGGGGTTAGTAGTGAAATAATCAGCTGAGAACTGATTCATCTTCTTTCCGCATCCGGTTAGCATGACAGCTGAGCCGAGCAGGAGTGAAAAACCTAATTTCTTGTCCATAATAGGTGATAAAAATATAGAATGTATTGACGTGAATGATTGATTTATTCGCCGTTGGGACGTAGTGCCCCAAATTCAGAAGCAAAGTTACAATCTTATTATGACTATTCCAAGTCAACATGCTCTTAAAAAACTGTTAATAATGCTTTTTAAGTGCCTGCGGCTCCATGTGGTGAAAATATTTGCCCCAAAGTGGAGGAGTTTTGACGAATTAGTTGTACTTTTGCCTCTTATTTGTGAACTTATACCTATTTATTTTATTCTTATAATTAATATTATAATTTATTCAGGAAAATAGCCGATGAGAAGATGGCGTATTGAGGACAGCGAGGAGCTGTACAACATCCAGGGTTGGGGAAGAAAATATTTCTCCATCAATGAGAAAGGCAATGTGGCCGTGACTCCGCGTGAAGGTTATGCTTCGGTGGACCTCCGCGAGGTGATGGACGAACTGCAGGTGCGCGACATCACGTCGCCGGTGCTGTTGCGTTTCCCGGATATTCTTGACAACCGTATCGAGAAGATTTCCAACTGTTTTGCTGTGGCATCCGAGCAATATAACTATAAAGCTCAGAATTACATCATCTATCCCATCAAGGTCAATCAGATGCGCCCTGTGGTGGAAGAGATAGTGACCCATGGCGAGAAATTCAACATAGGTCTTGAGGCGGGCTCCAAGCCGGAACTCCATGCCGTGCTCGCCACCAACATCAAGGAGAATGCCCTGATTATCTGCAACGGCTATAAGGATCAGACATATATCGAACTCGCGCTCCTGGCCCAGAAGATGGGACGTCGCATATATCTCGTGGTCGAGAAGCTCAACGAGCTCCGCATAATCCACGAGGTGGCCAAGCGCATTGGCATTGATCCGAATGTAGGTATCCGTATCAAGCTTGCGTCCTCAGGTTCGGGCAAATGGGAGACCAGTGGTGGCGACCAGTCAAAGTTCGGTCTCAACTCCTCCGAACTTCTTGAGGCGCTTGACTTCATGGACCGCAATAAGATGAAGCATTGCCTCAAGCTGATACACTTCCACATCGGCAGCCAGATTACCAAAATACGCCGTATAAAGAATGCCATCCGAGAGGCGACACAATTCTATGTGCAGCTCACGCAGATGGGATTTGATATCGAATTCATGGATATCGGCGGCGGACTCGGTGTCGACTATGACGGCACACGTAATTCTGCGTCGGGCAGCTCGATGAACTATTCGATCCAGGAATATGCCAATGATGCCGTTTCGGCTATCGTGGACGCTTGCGAGAAGAACGGCCTCAAACAGCCCAACATCATCAATGAGAGCGGCCGTTCGCTCACTGCCCATCATTCGGTACTTGTGTTTGAGGTGCTTGAAACCACTCAGCTGCCTTTCTGGAAAGAGTCCAAGGAGGTTGGCGAGAATGACCACGAGCTGGCTAAGGAGCTCTATGAAATCTGGGACAAACTCAATCAGCAGCGTCTGCTTGAAAGTTGGCACGATGCCCTGCAGATTCGTGAAGAGGCACTTGATCTTTTCAGCCTTGGCCATCTTGATTTGCGCACCAGAGCCCAGATTGAGGAACTCTTCTGGTCAATAGCCCGCGAGGTCGGTGACATAACCGGCAACATGAAGCATGCCCCCGAAGAACTCCGCAAAGTCATCAAGATGGTGCCTGACAAGTACTTCTGTAACTTCTCCCTATTCCAGTCGCTTACCGATTCCTGGGCTATCGACCAGGTATTCCCCATCATACCTCTTTCTCGTCTTGATGAGAAGCCTACGCGCACCTGTACCCTCCAGGACATTACCTGCGACAGCGACGGAAAGATTTCCAACTTCATATCGGTGCATGGAGGAACTGCCAATTCCCTTCCTGTGCATCAGGTGAAACCCGGCGAGCCGTATTATCTCGGCGTGTTCCTTGTCGGTGCTTACCAGGAAATTCTTGGTGATATGCACAACCTGTTTGGCGATACAAATGCCGTGCATATCTCTGTCTATAAGGACAGTTATGAAATCGACCGTATAATCGACGGCGAGACCGTGGCCGATGTGCTCGACTATGTGCAGTTCAATCCTAAGAAATTGGTGCGTAATGTCGAGGCATGGGTGACATCATCAATGAAAGCCGGGAAAATCACCCCCGAGGAGGGGCGTGAATTCCTCAGCAATTACCGTTCGGGCCTTTACGGTTACACCTACATAGAGAAAGATTAAAACATAGAGAAGTATAAAAATCGCTATGAGATACTTCATGCGACTTGCCTACAGAGGTGCACCGTTCCACGGTTGGCAGAGTCAGCCGGGGGAGGTGACTGTGCAGGAGACATTGGAGAAGGCACTGTCGGTTGTGCTCCGCCGCGACATGAAAATTGTCGGGGCGGGACGCACTGACACCGGCGTCAACGCCCGCATGATGATAGCCCACTTTGATGTGGATACACCGATAACCGATGCTGCTAAATTGGTGCGTGGTCTAAACTCCCTTGTAGGGAAGGATATCGCAGTTTATGAGATATATGAAGTCGACGCTGATAAACATGCCCGCTTCGATGCCACTTCCCGGACTTATCATTACTATGCACTCCCTGAAAAGTCTCCCTTTTTCCATCCGTTATGCTGGAAGGCTCCTGATGGGCTTGACTATGGTAAGATGAATGAGGCAGCACAGCTTTTGCTCGAAACTGATGATTTCACATCGTTTGCCAAGCTCCACACGGATGCCAAGACTAATATCTGCAAGGTCACCCATGCTCGTTGGCATAAGGTGGCTGACACGGACGGTTGGGTATTTGTAATTACAGCTGACCGCTTCCTGCGCAATATGGTACGTGCAGTTGTGGGGACGCTTGTTGAAGTAGGCAGAGGTAAAATGTCGGTGGAGGAATTTAAGGCCGTGATTGACCGTCGCGACCGTTGCGCGGCCGGAACATCGATGCCGGGACATGCTCTTTACCTTTGGGAAGTAACGTATTGATTGTGAGTTGTTGGCTTTATGGTAAAAACAAGGATAACATATCTTGATATTCTTCGGCTTATAGCTTGCCTGATGGTAGTCCTTATGCATTCGCCATTGCCAACAAACCAATCAAACAGTCTGATAGTGTCCGCATTAGGCTATTTATGTGCTCCATGTATAGGTTTGTTCCTTATGGTTAGCGGCGCGTTGTTGTTACCGGTGCAAGGCGATGCAGTTACATTCCTAAAAAAGAGGCTTGGTAAATTGTTAGCTCCAACATTGATATGGTCTAGCTTCTATATATTGGTGAAATGGCATAGTGGAGAATTGGGACTGGATGATGTGGTGAAATCTGTGTTGTCGATGCCATTTTCGTCTCAAGGACACGGCGTTATGTGGTTCATGTATATGCTTATAGGATTATATATTATCGCACCGGTCATAAGTCCATGGCTGTCGTCGGTGAAGAAGTCCACCATTGAGCTATATTTGGGGATTTGGGCGCTAACATTGTGCTTTCCACTTATAGAGAATTATATTTTAGTGGATTCAAGCATAACTGGACTGTTTTATTACACATCTGGCTACGCAGGCTATTTTATCGCCGGATACTATCTGTATAGATATGGCCTGCAGATAAATCTGTGGATGGTCGGATGTTTACTTATATTAGCCGTCATGGCTCCGCTAATCTGTGTGATTGGCGATTTGACGGTTGATTTCTACAGACTTTTCTGGTATCTGTCTATTTTTGTCGTATCAATGGCATTGGCTTGGTTCGTAGTGATTCAACGTTTGATGTCGGGCTGTTGTAATTATCAGCCAAAATGGATTCAGACTGTTTCAGATCTGTCATTTGGAGTATATTTGTCCCATATATTTATTATGCGGTCATGGGTCTGGCATTGGGACTGGATCTTGGATATTGGAGTCTTTCCGGTTCAGATAGCTGCAATTTTCAGTTGTTCTTTTGTAATAAGTCTTTGCGGATGTTATATAGTGTCATTGTTCCCATTTAGTGAATATATAATTGGTTGTAGCAAAAGAAAACACTCTCTCCGGTAATTGATGTTGTATCATGGATTACAAACTTATTTTAGAAGAAATTGCGGCTGAGATAGAGCCGTTGAGACAAGTCGGGCGTCAGGCTGATTATATTCCGGCACTTGCCAAGGTAAACCCTGACCGTTTCGGTATTTGCATCACCACTACTGATGGTGAAGTAATAGAATGGGGTGACGTGACTGAACGCTTCTCCATACAGAGTGTCACCAAAGTTTTTTCACTATCGATGAGCCTTTCGCTTATGGGCGAATCACTCTGGAAAAGGGTAGGGAAGGAACCCTCAGGTGCGGCATTCAATTCGTTGATACAGCTTGAACTTGACCGTGGCATACCTCGCAATCCTTTTATCAATGCCGGTGCGATAGTGCTTGCAGATGTGCTTATTAGCACACTCGACAATCCCGAGAAAGACTATCTGTCGTTTGTTCGGAGCATTGCGTCAGACTCTACCATCGGTTATGATTACGAAGTTGCAACTTCGGAACGTGCGAAGGGCTATATAAATGCAGCTATTGCAAATATGCTGAAATATTATGGAAATCTTGACAATGATATTGAGGATGTGTTGCATTTCTATTTTCTGCAATGTTCGGTTGAGATGAGCTGCCGTCAGCTTTCCAAGGCATTCCTCCCGTTTGCCGACAGAAGCACTGCATTTTCATTTGATGGCATTAGTTTGACATCTTCGCAGGTGAAACGTATAAATGCAGTGATGCAGACATGTGGTTTCTATAACGATGCCGGAGAATATTCCTATTTAGTGGGGCTTCCGGGTAAAAGTGGTGTCGGTGGAGGAATCGGAGCTGTTTATCCCGGTCGATATGCTGTGGCAACATGGTCTCCGCGACTGAACGAGAAGGGTAATTCCGTAATGGGAATGAAAGCCCTTGAGCTTCTTACCACTCACACCAATGAGTCAATATTTTAGAGATTTCCCGATTAGACAAGTTAATCCATGTACTGCAAAATATTGATTGCAGATTTGGCGAATCAATCGTGGTTACGAAATTTTTACAGCGAGGGATTGGGTAGAATCATACGAGCCTATTTCAGATAAAGCAGAGTATGATTAGCTGTGCTATAATCACCCTGCAGAACATTGAGAGTGGATATACCGAGGCATAGCTTACAGTGGCATAATCGCCAGGCACCACATCGTTGACATAGTTGAGTGCCATAGGATTTGCCATACTTCCGCAAAGCATTCCGCAAGTAAGAGCGAAGTCGAGACGGAACAGCCGCATTGCCACTCCTCCCATTATCAATACCGGAATAAGAGTGATTAGGAACCCGAGTGCAATCCACAGAAGCCCTTCGGAGCGCATGATGGTGTCGAGGAACTGGGCGCCTGCATCAAGACCGAGGCAAGCGAGATATAGCGACAGTCCGATGCCGCGCAACATCAGGTTGGCACTTCGGGTAGTATAAGTGACGAGCCGGAACTGCGGACCGAAACGTCCTATAAGAATGCCTATTATAATCGGACCGCCAGCCAGACCAAGTTTTATAGGAGTTGAAATCCCAGGAATGGCTATTGGAATGGAACCTACTACCAATCCTACCACTATTCCGATGAAGATAGCTGCAAGATTGGGGTCCTTGAGTTTTATGGCAGTGTTACCGAGTATCTGCTCCACCTTTTCAATATCAGCGGCGCTACCAACCACAGTGAGGGAGTCGCCAAGTTGTAGAATCAGTTCAGGAGTGGCGAGCAGATGAAGTCCGCTGCGGGTCACACGGCTTATGTTTATGTGATATTGGTTGCGCAGACGCAATGAGCCTAATTTCTTGCCGTTGATGGACGGTCGGCTCACTATGATGCGCCGTGAGATGAGCTGATTGTCAATGGAATTCCAGTCGATGTCTTTTTTGTTCCAGTCTCTCTGTTCCTGTTTGCCGAAAAGTACTTTAAGTTTGTGGCTGTCGTCAGGAGTGGTGATTACAAGAAGGTGGTCATCCTTCTGAAGCACGGTGTGAGAGTCGGGGATGCTTACCACATCGTTGTGCCAAAGGCGGGAAATCACAAATTTCGTACGTGTTATCTGTGAAATCTGCTTCACAGTCATGTTGTAGATGGCGGGATTGCAGATTTTGAACTCCGCAATGAATGTTGGGTCGGTTTCTTCCTGTGGCGATGTGAGCGGTGAGCCGGGGCTGAGGAACATTTTGCGTATTAGGATTACGGCCAATATCACACCTACCACTCCGAGCGGGTAGGTCACGGCGCAGCTTAGAGCAGCTCCATTGGCCGACCTGCCCATCTGTTCCAGAGCCTGCTGGGCGGCACCAAGCGCCGGTGTGTTGGTAGTGGCACCACAGAGGAGTCCTGTAACCTCCCCGATAGGCACTCCCAGCCATATGTTGAACAGTACAGCCATTAGGGTTCCGAGAATTATTACACCGATTCCCAAAAGGTTGAGTTGCAATCCCCCCTTGCGGAACGAGCTGAAGAAACCAGGTCCGACCTTTAAGCCGAGTTCGTAGACGAACAGTACAAGCCCGAGATTCTCGGTATAGTGCAGGATTGTGGGGTCAATTGATAATCCGAGGTGACCAGCCAGAATACCGGCGAAAAATACAAAGGTCACACCGAGCGAAATACCCCATATCCTGATCTTTCCTAACGCAAGCCCGACAGCGATGATAATTGAGATTATTATTACCGCTTGCAGTGCCGAATGGTTGATGAAAATGTCATAAATCAATTCCATGCTGCAAAATTACTAAAATATGCGTAAATTTGCAGTGAAATAAATTTAGAGTTAATAATATGATTACACAGGAACAATTAAAAGAGACTTTTGAACGCAAGCTCGCGTTGAGGAGGTATCTTTGACATCGACAGCAAGAAAATAGAAGTCGAAGAAGAGGAACTGCGCACTCACGTGCCCGATTTTTGGGAACATCCCAAAGAAGCACAGGCGCAGATGAAGAAAATCAAGGATATCCAGGCCTGGATTGACGGCTACGAGGAGATTGACAAAGTGGTCAATGAGCTCCAGCTTGCATGGGACTTCCTTAAGGAGGGCCTTGTGGAGGAATCGGAGATTGATGCGCTATATGCCGATGCCGTTGCAAAGATTGAAAACCTCGAGCTGCGCAACATGTTGCGCCGTGAGGAGGACAAACTCGGAGTGGTGCTTAAAATCAACTCCGGAGCCGGCGGCACCGAAAGCCAGGATTGGGCCTCGATGCTCATGCGTATGTATCTGCGCTGGTGTGAGAGCCACGGTTACAAGACATCCATAGCTAACCTTCTGGAAGGTGACGAGGCCGGAATAAAGTCATGCACCATCAATGTGGAGGGTGATTTCGCTTACGGTTACCTGAAGAGCGAAAATGGTGTGCATCGTCTTGTGCGCGTGTCCCCTTACAATGCCCAGGGTAAGCGAATGACATCGTTCGCGTCAGTGTTCGTGACCCCTCTGGTCGATGACACTATCGAAGTCAAGGTCGATCCGGCACTCCTCTCTTGGGATACCTTCCGTTCGGGTGGAGCCGGCGGTCAGAACGTGAACAAGGTCGAGTCGGGTGTACGTCTGCGTTACCAGTTCACCGACCCATACACCGGAGAGCAGGAAGAGATTCTCATTGAGAACACCGAGACCCGTGACCAGCCCAAGAACAAGGAGAATGCCATGCGTCAACTCCGGTCTATCCTCTATGACAAGGAGCTCCAGCACCGCCTGCAGGAGCAAGCCAAGATTGAGGCCGGAAAGATGAAGATAGAATGGGGTTCGCAGATTCGCAGCTACGTCTTTGACGACCGTCGTGTGAAGGACCATCGTACCAACTATCAGACGAGCGATGTGGGCGGAGTGATGGATGGCGACCTCGATGCTTTCATCAAGGCCTATCTGATGGAATTTGCCGCCTCGGAAAACTAAATGCCCGTCTTATTGGACATCTTTGGTAATATCCGAAAAAACAGCATGGACATCTGGAGTTTCCCAGATGTCCATGCTGATTTTTTATTGCTAACCTTTTACATGGCTTCAGCCATGGATATGACATTGGCGGTGAATTCTTCAGCCGGAAGGTCGTAGGGGAGCCAATGGATGGGAAAACCTCGGTTCTCCATGCCCCTGAACCATGTCATCTGCCGTTTGGCGAATTGATGAATAGCAATCTCAAGCTGCTGTTCCATCTCCTGGCGTGATAATTTCCCAGTGAGATGAAGTGTGAGGAATTTATATTCCAGTCCATAGTAAATCAGGTCATCAGCGGGAATCCCTGAGTCGAGAAGGCTTTTCACCTCTTCGATCATCCCCTCGGCGAGACGTGAGTGCAGCCTTTGGGTGATTCGGGCACGTCGTGCCTCACGGTCGATTTCTACCCCGATCACGAGGGCGTCCTTGACCGGATGAGGTTCGGCCTGGCGTGCGGCTTCGGGATGTTGCTGATAGTAGGTCTGTATCTCAATGGCACGTATGGCGCGTTTGGCCGTGTCGACATCGGTGACGTTATGGAGTGCTTTCATCCCGGCAAGGATCTCAGTGAGCTCCTCCAGTGTTTTATCCTCAAGACTCTTGCGCAACGGTGGATTTTCAGGCACTTCGGGCAGTCGCAGTCCTTTGAGTACGCTTTCGACATATAGGCCGGTGCCTCCACACAGAATCGGGGTTTTGCCTCGGGATGTGATGTCGGCATAGGCTGACGCGTAATCCCGCAGAAATTCATAGAGATTATACTTGTAGCCTGCGGGACAGATGTCAATTAGGTGCACCGGCGTGTCGCCATACTCCTCCATGTCCTTCCCGGTCCCGAGGTCCATACCTCGGTATATCTGACGAGAGTCGGCACTTATTATTTCGCCGTTGACGGCCTTGGCGAGATCGACGGCGCGTCGTGTCTTCCCCGAAGCGGTAGGGCCTGTGATGACTATTAATGACGGCTTCATTATTTTTCCCCGGATATCCTTTTCTTCCAGAAACGGCGAATCTTAAAGAATGGCTTGTCCTCGTTGAAGCGGGCCACTTGCAGCCACTGCGGGCTATTGAAATCTACATCCCAGTCGCAGATGCCGTTGAGGCGGAAGGCTGGACGGTAGTTCTTCACCTTATAGAGGCGTCGACCTTCGCTGTCGTAGGTTTTCCAGGCCATAGTGATGGTGTAGAGACGATGTATCTCCGTGGCCATGAGCGGTGAGAGGTCATGGTTGTAAAGCAGTCGCTGGAGCTGGGAGAGGCTATACCATTTGCCGCGCAGTTGCGATTGCTTTATCAAATCCTTGTTTTCAAGACAGCAGATGTAGTGGAAGGCGTTACACTCGCCGTTGGCATCATTGGAGGTGTACATGAACCGCAGGGTGAAGTCGGTTTCCTGGAGATTGCTCAGGTCGCAGAATGCTACGGTGGCCTCCTTGGGAGTAATACGTTCCGAATAGGAGCGGAAGAGGGTAGCGGGTGTGTCGAATTTGTTTTGGTCGGGGATGTCGTAGAATTCCTCGGCGCGATGCAGCAGCACCTGCTCGTCGCAGATGATGATGAACCGCAGACATGATGATGCGCCGTGGCGCTGGGCGCTCCCCTCCACGTTCTGGTAATAATATCCCCAGAGTGTGAAGTATCTCATTCCGAGATAGATTACAGAGATGCCGAAGAGGATGGTGGGTAGCCAGTTGAAAAAGAAGTGGTCGGGGGTATTCATGTTGACATTTACATAGAAAACCCCATAGTAAATCCATGATACTATAGAGATCACTATCGCCATTATCAGAAGGAACCATATCTGATAGCTGCTCTCCTGATGGAATAATTTGCCGAGGAATCCTCTCTCGGACGCAGTGCCATACTTGATTGTACAGCTGCGGCATATTGAGGTCTTCTTGCCCATGATGACAGCCCAGCAGCAAACTACGAGCACCACGGGGGCTATGACCAGGATGGTGATATAGGGGATGCGTTCGTTGAGCAGGGCCTCGTCATAGAACCTGTTGATGATTCCGCGCGTGTAGGCGATGCATATCACCATCATTATAATGGCCGAGAAGCCGAGCGACCTGATGCATATCATCGGTATGAGGTCGCAAGAAGCGGCTTTGTATTTTCTGTCGGTGTTGTTGAAAAGTATAAGTAGCCCCATGACTCCGAATGTGACTAATGGTATCCAGAGCTTGGCGATGAAGAGGGAGAGGAACGCCGGGAGTGTCAGTGCTCCGATGGACATGGTCCAGTTGAGCCAAAGTGAAAAGATGGCGTTTTCGTTGGTCAGTCTGCGTTGTGGCATAATATGTTATACAATCGTCGATTGTGTTTAGAGGTTCTTGTCGAAGTAGTCGAGCATCTTGGAGTAGACGGTCAGGCGGGCGTTGCACTGGTAGATGGAGTGATTCATGTTGGGGAAGAGGAACATGTCACAGAATTTACCATTTGACTGAAGGGCCGATACGTACTGCATGGTGTTCATCAGATGTACATTGTCGTCAGCTGTGCCATGCATTATGAGAAGCGGGACGTTCACGTTGGCAGTGGCATTGAGTGGGGCCGATTCCTCATAGCCGTCCTCGTTCTCCTGGGGGGTGAGCATGTATCGTTCGGCATACACGGTGTCGTAGTAACGCCAGTCAGTCACCGGGGCAATGGCAACAGCAGCCGCGAACGGTGACGAGGGGGTGGAAATACACATGAGAGTCTCATAGCCGCCATAACTCCATCCTGTGATGCCTATGCGCTCAGAGTCGACGTAAGGCAGCGACGCGGCATAGCGTGCAGCTCCTTGTTGGTCGATAGTCTCATAGTGTCCGAGATTTCGGTAGACGATGGTCTCCCATGCTCTGCCGCGACCACCGGTGCCTCGGGGATCGACGCACAGTACTATATAGCCTTTCTGAGCTGCGTATTCAGCCCAGTCTATTTTCCATCGGTTGAGCACTTCTTGTGAACCGGGACCGCTGTACTGGTGCATTATGACCGGATATTTTTTCGAGGCGTTGAAGTCGGTCGGCTTTATCATATAGGCATTGAGGGTAATGCCGTCAGCCGTCGTGATGGTGAGGAATTCCTTTTTGGGGGCGGACGCGTACTTTGCCGCTGTGTTTTTGTTGTCCTCGAGCACTCTTACCTGCTTGTCGGCGATAGTGTAGAGGGTATATGTGTTTGGGGTGGTGGCGTTGCTGTAGTTTACTGTATAGTAGTTCATGGCCGGAGTGAACCATGCAGATGCGTATCCCTGATCAGGCGTGAGATTCTTTACAACTCCTTTGGGGTCGATGCGCGAGATGACGCGGTTGATGGCTCCGGTTGATGTCGACTGGTAGTAGTGGTTGCCTTTTGCGTCGGCACCGTAATAGGCGGTTACATCAAATTCCCCTTTGGTGATTTGGCGTGTCAATGCCCCTGAGTAGGAGTACTGGTAGGCATGGGTGTAACCGGAGCGGCCTGAGAGCACCACGAAATTGTCGGAATTGAATGTGAGGTCTTCGTATGTCACGGTTTCGAGCCATGCGTCATCCTCCTCTACCATGAGTGACTTGGCCACGTTTGAACGCGGATTGAGTGTGAAAAGCTCCATGCGTGTCTGGGCACGGTTGAGTGTTGTCACCACGAGTCTGTCAGGGCTGCCTCCGTAAGTGATGCGGGGTATATATTCTATCTTTGTGTCCGGCAGGGTCAGATTCTTGGTTTTGCGGTTGTCCACATCATAGCTGTGGACGCTGACCTTTGAATTCGGCTCTCCTGCCACAGGGTATTTATAAGTGAAACTCCCCGGATAAAGAGCATATTGCTTCATCGGGTCACAGGTGCCTTCATAGAGAGGAAATGAGTAGGCAGGGACATCAGTCTCGTTATATTTCAGGTAGCAGAGAGTCATATTGTCCGGAGCCCATGCCATAGAGCAGTCGGTGGTGAACTCCTCCTCATACACCCAGTCGGGGACACCGTTGATCACGTGGTCGATTTTGCCGTCGGTTGTGACAGGCACCTCGGTGTCGAAATCTATCTTTTTGAGATATATGTTGTTGTCTTCACCTACGAATGCCACCATGCGGCCGTCGGGCGAGAAAAGCGGTGCACGCTGCTGTTTGTGAGTCTCGGATAGAGGACGCAGTAACCGGCTGCGCAGCTCATAGACATAGAACGAGGCTTTGAACGAGCGGCGGTATATAGGGGTGTGGCCTGTCTGTAGCAGGAGTTTTGAACCGTCGGGGCTCAGGGTGAAACCCTCGATGCGGTCTATTTTGTTTTCACGGGTGTTGGCCACATCCATCACCGTCTCTACTTCAGCTCCGGTTTTTGTGTCATGTTTCACGACCCTTTTTCCGTCATCTGACAATGCCAGGTAGCTTAGGCCATCCGCCATGTAATATGGTTTAGCCACGGATGCAGGGGCGTTTTGGGGATATACGAAGGGGGCCATCTCCTTAAAGTCGGCGACATTACGTCCGGCTGCTGATGACAAGGCTACGGCCGATAAGGCAAATGCGACTGTGAAGAAATTTTTCATTGTGTCTAACGTTCGCGGATTAATGCGGATACACGATAGTTATCCTCTATTTGGCTATGAGATTGGATTCAGGTTGGTTCGTGCGGAGAGAATTCAGAACAGTGAGAGTTGGGCCTCGTTGTCATTTACAGGACGGCGAGGAGGCTCGTGGTACCCGAAATCCGGGTCATCTTTTTTCCCTCCGGCAAACCATTCGGTGTTGTCGAGATCGCTGTCTATGCGTACTTTCTTTGGACGGCCTCTTCGGCGCGATGCCGGACGGTCCTCCTGCGGGGCTGTAGGTTGCGGTGTCGACTGGTCGTTAGCCTGGTCGCCGCGGCTCTCAAGTTTCTGTCGGAGCTCCTTTATTTCGGAGCGGAGACGCATCTCGCTGTTGGCCTGGTTGTATAGGTTGTTCTCGATGGTGCGGCGCAGTGAATTGTTTTCCTCGTTGAGTTTAGCCACTTGTCCTTCCCAGTCCTCAGCTTTGGCCGCGTTCAGGGCTTCCTGAAGTTCGGTGATGCGTGCATCCTTGCGGGCTTTCAGGGCTTCCACTCCTTCGAGCTGCTCTTGTATCTGTGCTACGATTGATTCCTGCTCTTCGACATTCTTCTCCAGCTCTTCGCGGGCTGTGGCAGCCTGTTTGCGCAGGTCGTTTATCATCGCGTCGCTCATTTTGGTCTTCACTTCGAGCTGCTCCCTCAGGGTTGTCTGACGTTTCACCTCCTCTTCGAGTTCGGCTATGCGGATGTGGGCCTTATCGAGAAGCTGGGTGTCTACCGGGAGCTTCTTGTCGGTATACATCCGTTCCTTGTCGGCGTTCAGTTTGGCCACCTGTGATTCCAGGTCGTTTATCCTGTCGAGGAGTGCGCGTTTCTGTCGGTCGACACTTAGCTGAAGCCTGCGGTTTTCCTGACGTAGTGTCTCTGTGTCCTTTTCCTTGTTCTGCAGGGCGGCAATCCGGCGTTCGAGTGCTGTGCGTTGATTCTCCCACACTTTGGCGGCGTGAGTCGGATCGCATGCTGTAGCCATACGGTTGCGGAGGCTTTCGTCAATGGAATTGAGGATATATTTTCTCTGCTCGTCGGTTGAGAGGCAGTTTTTGATGAATTCGGGTTGCTGATCGTTAAAGAGATTTATGAGCGCATCAAATATGTCGCCGGCAAGCGTGTCATCCTGCATGCTCACTTCCTTGGGTTTGGTCTCGGAGGTGGGGGATGCCGGTTCTGAGTCGGCTTCCTGGCGGGGTGCAGGCAGCGCGGTCACGGCTGGACGCTCTTCGTCGTTGCGTGAAGTCGTGGTCGGCTTGTTGGCGGCATAGGTGGGCACGGTGGGGTCATATTCACCCTCTTCTTCATCTTCGCCTTCAGGTGAAAAGCCGAACGCTCGTCGTAATCCGTTCCAAAATGACATAAATGCTCTGTATTTGGGTAGTTTTAAGGTATAGTTTACGTGCAAAGTTAACTTAAATAATCCAATTATCCGCATAAATCCGCTTCAAAACTGCACGAATACCGCAATTGTCACCGTTTTGTCACTTCTTTGGGAGCTCGGCCTGGACATCGAGGGGATTTATGCCGGTGGTGGCGGTAAGTGGTGTTATTGGCTAATCCCGCAGCCGATAAAAATTTGAGGTTCGATTTGGAGTTACGGAAAAAATCGTGTACCTTTGCGCAGCAAAACGCAAAATCCATTTTGCACCATGGTTTGCTCGAATGGTGGAATGGTAGACACGAAGGACTTAAAATCCTTTGGTCATTGCGACCGTGCGGGTTCGAGTCCCGCTTCGAGCACCAGGTCAGAATCGGCCCCGGAACGCTTAAATGCGTCAATCGGAGCCGATTCTTTTTTGTTGACTTCCTGGCGATGGCAGAGCTGTGCGTGACTATCCGAGGTGCGTTATTGCGCGTTATAGTCGACGGTCGCAGAGCCTGTAATTGAAACGGACTATCGGAGTATGGCCATGAATTTTTAGGCTGTTTATTAAACAAGCTCTGAAAAATATTACTTATCTTTGCATTTTAAATATCTTCCCCTAAAATTCCGTTACATTATTATTTGGATTATTTTGGCACGCAATACATTAACCATAGCTCTCTCACTATGCCTCGGAGTGGTTTTTTCGGCACTTTGTGCCTTGCCCGGCGAGGCTGCCACATTTGCTTCCACTTCACGTCTGGCTACCGGCCGTTGGGTGAAAATACATGTTGATTCCACGTCAGTCTACCGTATAAGTTATGACCGCCTGCGCGAATGGGGCTTCTCCAATCCCGCCTCGGTGTCGGTCTATGGTTATGGCAGTGCCGAACTTGATCATGTGCTCGACTCTGCCCCCGACGATCTGCCCCCTGTTCCGGTCTATCACCATGACGGGGCCCTCTACTTTTATGGTGAGGGCGACATAAGGGTGCGTCCGGCCTCTGAGTCGATGGTGTCAGTCAACCGTAACTACTACTCAAACGGATCGTGCTATTTCCTGACCGAGGGACGGTCGGTCACCTCTATACCTGAAAGTTCTTATGGGACATCGTCGGTGTCAGCCCTGTCGACACATCTGTCGGTTGATTATCGCTTGACCGAAGAGATTAATTTTGACAATGCGGGTGTGTTTTTCTATTCACGAAATCTTGTAGGCAACCCCGCCAGGGATTTCACCTTTGCCGCCCCTGATTATTCATCAGGTGGGACTTTGGGCTTTCAGTATGTGTATAATCACTCCAACACCTCTGCCACACCGTCGATCAGTCTCGATTTCTCGTCGGCCGCTGATGTCACCCCATTCACCCTTACCGGGATGAAGCATACTGATTATAGCAACGTGGTTTACCAGGTGTCGCGCAATCAGACTGTCAACGTAGCCCCGGTTGATAAGTCAAGGGGATCTTTTACCGCCAGTTTCTCCAATCCTGCCGGCTCACCGTTCAGTGATCTTAACATTGATTACGTTTATTACATCTATAATCGCGACAATAGATTTCTGGGTCCGGTGATGCAACTTCACATGTTGAATGTACCGGCAGGCACCCCTGTTGCCATCAGTGATGCTCCTGACGGCATGTTGGTATGGGATGTGAGTTTGCCGCGTGAGGCTGCCTCGCTTAGCACGACGGCTGCCGCTAACGGTGCCGTTACCGTCACGCTCCCGGCTTGTTCCTCTTCAGCCAGAAAACTTTGCGCTTTCGTTCCCGATAGCAGGTTGCCGGAACCTACCTTTGTGGGGCCGGTGACAAATACCAATCTGCATCTCATGCAGCCTGTAGAGCTTCTGATTGTCACTACCTCCGAGTGTAAGGCTGAGGCTATGCGCCTTGCCGAGGCTCACCGTTCATATCAAGGAATGCTCGTCGGTGTGGTGGATCAGCAGGATGTTTTCAATGAGTTCTCCTCCGGATCATCCCATCCTTCGGCCATCCGTAAATTTGCCAAGATGATTTATTCCCGCCCGGGCACCACGCTCAAATATCTTCTTCTGATGGGTGGCAGCACATTTGATGCCAGAGGAAAACTCGGTGAGGACAATACGGAGTATCTCGTCAACTATGAGGTGGAGTTGCAGGAGACAGCGCGTTATAACTTGCGTGACTACAGCGCAGACCAGTATTTCGGATTTTTCGATGACAAGATGCCTGCCGATTTGCCGAGCCTTGGCTCTTCGCTCACCATTGGAGTGGGGCGTGTGCCGGTACTTAGTGCCGCTGAGGCAAGAATTTATGTCGACAAATGTATCACATACCTGGCCAACCCTTCAATGGCCGGTGACTATTGCCATGCGATGGTGATGGCTGACTGCGGTGATACCAACACTCATTTCAACGCGGCTGAGAGCTCGGTTAGTGTGATGTCCCTTGCCGCACCACAGGTTTATTCCTCCAAACTCTATGAAGTGTTGTATGCCCGCGACGGTGTCCGTTCCACAATCCTTGGAAATGCCGTGGCCAATCAGATTGCTTCCGGACCTCGTGTGGTAAGTTATACCGGTCATGCCAATATAATGGCGCTTGGTTCCAACATGTTCCTGACCATGGCCGATGAGCGAAAGTTGCATTACGGCTCTATGCCTTTCATGTTCCTGGCCACCTGTTATGCTCTGCCTATCGACCGTCCTTTCAGAGGCATCGGGTGCCAGTTCCTGCTTGACAACAATGGCGCGATTGCGGTGATAGGTTCTTCGCGCAGCGTCTATATGAATTACAACCACACTCTCAACGATGCCGTGTTGCGTCAGTATTATTCGGCTATAGATGGAGACTGTATCGGTGATGTCTGGCGCAAGGCTTATAACGCCACAAAAACCTCACGTGGACAGCGCTTGAACAACCTCTGCTATAATCTTGCCGGCAATCCTGCCCTTCCGGTCTATCCGCCTTCGCGCACGATAGCGGTGACTGCTATTGACGGTGTTGCTCCGGGTGCTACTCCGATGTCGAAGCCTTCATTGTCGCCAATGGTGGTTTCCGGCGAAATTCGTGACAACAAGGGCAACCGTGACGCTTCATTCTCGGGCACCATGACATTAAGGTTGCTTGAAGCTCCCCGCACCATGACATCGTTTGTCTATGGGGGTTCCGACACTCCACAATCTGTGAAACTTGAGGAGACCATAATTTTTGAGACTCCGGTAGAGGTTGCTGACGGAGTCTGGAAAGTGACCATGACACCGCCATTGTCAAATGTCTCAGGTGTAAGCCGAATGGTGATGACCTCATGGTCGGATGATGGCAAAACGCTTGCCACCGGACAGTGCAGCGCCTTGTCGCTTGTGGCTCCGAACTCAGGAGATGTGGCTGATTCCATACCTCCCTCCATCACAATCTATCTTGACCGTCCTTCGATGGTCGACGGTGACGATGTGTCATCCTCTCCCATGCTTTACGTGAAGGTGTCGGACAGCGGAAGCGGCGTGGACATGAACCGCGCAGCCATTGGTTGCGCACCCAAAGTTGTGCTTGACGACGACGTGACACTCAAGGAGGCCGCAGCTTTGTTCCGTCCCGATGATGATGGTGGCTACACAATGGCTTATCAGCTATCAGGGCTCGGCGACGGACAGCATTATATCACGGTGTCGGCAAGAGATTTGGCAGGAAATATTTCATCGTCCACCATATCCTTTGTGGTGGTCAATGATGAGGTTGTCGCCACCCTTTCGGTCAACGACAAGATTGTCCGCGAGGGGGTTGAGTTTGACCTTCAGCACTCTATTTCCTCAATCCCGACCGTGCGTCTTATGATCGAGGATATGCTCGGCAACACTGTTTACTCCAAGGAAGGGGCTTCCTTCCCTTACGCATGGGATTTCCGTGGCTCTGACGGTGAGTTTGTGGCCGACGGAATGTACCGGGCTTATGCCATACTTGAATCTCATCCCCGCTATGCATCAACTCCGCGTGTGGAGTTCACAGTGGTGAAATAACCGGGCAGAATTTAAGAATACAAGAAAATCACAATCCATTTTTTTGACTATGACCAAACAGGACCTTAAAATAGTATTTCTCGGTACACCCGATTTTGCTGTCGAGAGTCTGCGTGCCATCGTCGACAACGGTTTCAATGTCGTAGGTGTGGTTACTATGCCAGACAAGCCGGCCGGACGTGGCCACAAGATGTATGAATCACCTGTAAAACTGTTTGCCAAGGAACGAGGGCTCCATCTCATGCAGCCGGTCAACCTCAAGGCTCCTGAGTTTACCGAGCATCTGCGCTCGCTTGATGCTGATCTGTTTGTGGTCATTGCGTTCAGGATGCTTCCCGAAGTGGTGTGGACCATGCCTCGTCTCGGCACGTTTAATCTCCACGCTTCCCTGCTCCCTCGTTATCGTGGAGCCGCCCCGATAAACTGGGCTGTGATTAACGGAGACACTGAAACCGGGGTCACTACATTTTTTCTCAAACATGAGATCGACACCGGCGATATAATAGCGCAGGAGAGAGTGGCAATAGCCCCGGAGGACAACGTTGGAGATGTGCATGACAGATTGATGCTTCTCGGCGCACAACTCACTCTGCGCACCATCAATGATATTATTGCCGGGACTCTTGCCCCCATCCCCCAGGATAAGCTCATAGGTGATGCTGAACCGACTCCTGCTCCTAAAATCTTTAAGGAGACATGCCGCATCGACTGGTCTAAAGAGACGTCGGCCATCCATAATCTGGTGAGGGGTCTGTCACCCTATCCTGCTGCTTGGAGCACGCTATTTGACGGTGAGAACGAAATCGGCGCTGTCAAGATTTTCCAGACTGAGGTGACTGACAGGAAACGTGCGGCAGCCCCGGGCAGCGTACTGATTGAGGAAGGACATCTTTATGTAGGCACCGCAGGCACGGACATTGAGATACTCAGCCTTCAGGTGCCCGGGAAGCGAAGAATGCCGACCGGCGATTTCCTTCGTGGAAGCCGTCTGGCAGCTCCGCGTTTCGAGTGACTCCGTCCTGACAAAGACTAACGTATATAGCCCTTTCCGTGCTCCATGGCCCGGCAAGGGCTATTTTTTTGACGTCGTATTCTCGTTGCGGTTTATTCCCAACACTCTGTCTCGTCGGCTATTTCAGGGATTGTCGATGAGGTGTAGACCGGATCCTTGCCCGAACGTCGTTGGCTGCGGTAATCGTCAAGTAGCTTTATGGCATATTTGCCGAGAGCGAGTATGGCAGCGAGGTTACATAGCGTCATGAGGGCCATGGTGATGTCGGCAAATCCCCACACCACGTCGAGCGAGGTGATTGCACCGATGTAGACCACCGCACCCACCGCAAGGCGATAGAGATTGATGATCCAATCCCTGTTGTAGATAAAGCGGATGTTGGTCTCTCCGTAATAGTAGTTGGCCACGATGCTTGTGAAGGCGAAGAAGAATATCGCGATGCTCACAAACGTGGAGCCGAAACGGTGACTTCCGCCAAGGCTGACATCTATGGCGTGCTGGGTGAGGGCTATGCCGTCGTGGCCATCAAGGAATGTCCCGCTGCAGAGGATGATGAAGGCGGTGGCGCTGCACACCAGAAGAGTGTCGGTGTATACACCGAGAGCCTGTATCAGTCCCTGCTTCACCGGATGGCTTACCGATGCGGTGGCGGCGGCGTTGGGGGTGGACCCTTCGCCTGCCTCGTTGCTGAACAATCCGCGTTTCACACCCATAATCATCGCGGTGCCTACGGTACCACCGAAAGCCTGGTCAACACCGAACGCGTTGCCCACTATCAGACCGAATATCTCGGGTATGCGCCCTATGTTGATGACTATGATTATGATAGCCAGAACTATGTAGGCTATTGCCATGACCGGGACTACGAGTTCGCTGAAGCGTGACACTCGCTGCACTCCGCCCCAGATTATCACGAGTGTCATTATCGCGAGCAGCATAGCCATCCACTGGCGTGGAAACGAAAAACTCATGGCAAATGCGTCGGCTATGGTGTTGGACTGGACCGAGTTGAAGGCAAAACCGAAAGTGAGGGTTATGAGTACGGCAAAAGTGACGGCCCACCATCGTTTGTGTAATCCCTTGAGGATATAATAGGCCGGGCCTCCCATGAACGAGGTGTCGCCTTTCACCTTGAAGAGCTGAGCAAGTGTTGATTCGATGAATGCGCTCGCAGCTCCGAGTAATGCGATGAGCCACATCCAGAACACGGCTCCCGGACCACCGAGGGCAATGGCTGTGGCCACTCCTGCGAGGTTGCCTGTGCCTACACGTGAGGCTATCGAGAGGGCGAAGGCTTGGAATGAACTGATGCTGCCATGGGCCGGGGCATCTTCGGCGCGTCGGTCGTTGTCGCGTTTGCCTGATTTCAGCAGTAGCCGCAGCATTTCGCCAACCATGCGGAACTGCACTCCGCGGGTTTTCATGGTGAAATAAAGTGCAGCAGCAAGCAGCACGGTCACCATGACATAATCGGTTAGCACACCGCTCACTTTATCGATGCAGTGTTGGAGGATTTCGTTAAATTCCATAATGAGGCAAAGTTACAAACAAAGCGCCGCATTACCAAATATCGCGTGGCAGATGCAGATTTTGATTACTCAGGTGGAAAAGAGGGGCGGCTGATAAGTGGAAGATGAGTGTGGTCATGATTGTAGTGGTAAGAGGGTTGGTTAATAGGGTTCGTTGTGCTGGTTTGGAGGGGATTGATAAGCGTTTACATTGCAAAGTTAAGCATGCAAATATGGGTAAAAGGTGCGATAATGCCGCGAGGTTGAAAAAAATTTGCTAAATTTGCACAAATCATGGCTTTGGAACACTGCGGAAGTGGAAATCCCTTGAATCTCTCTGCCGGGTTGCCAGACTGTCCGTCAGGCACTTACAAAGCCATGGTGCTGACGCTGTCTATCTGTACAGATAATTACATATTAATCAAATACCTGAAAATGCGACAATTAGCTTCTTTCGTGCTGGTATGTGGTGTGGCGATGGGCCTCTGCGCTCAGAATGAGCCTTTCCGCGACTCATCACTGCCTGCGGCCGAGCGTGCCGCCGACCTGCTTTCGCGTCTTACTCTCGACGAGAAAGTGTCATTAATGATGGATAACTCTCCTGCCATTCCGCGTCTTGATATCCCTGCCTATAACTGGTGGAACGAGGCTCTCCACGGCATTGGCCGTGCCGGTGTAGCCACTGTGTTGCCCCAGTCGATTGGCATGGCTGCTACCTTTGATGATGCCGCTGTGAACGAGGCATTTACCATGGTGAGCGATGAGGCGCGTGCCAAATTCAATAAATTCCGCAAGGATGGTGACATCAAGCGTTACCAGGGGCTGTCGTTCTGGACCCCTAATGTCAACATTTTCCGTGATCCCCGCTGGGGACGCGGTCAGGAGACCTATGGTGAGGATCCATATCTTGCCCAGACCATGGGTGTAGCCGTGGTGGACGGTCTCCAGGGTGACACATCCGGGAAATATATCAAGACCTTGGCCGGAGCCAAGCACTATGCCGTGCACAGTGGCCCGGAATGGAACCGCCATTCGTTTGATGCCAAGGATATTGACCCTCGTGACCTTTGGGAGACATATCTTCCGGCCTTCAAGTCGCTTGTCGACGCCGGTGTATGGCAGGTGATGTGTGCCTATAACCGTTTTGAGGGTGAACCGTGCTGCTCCAACAAGCGCCTGCTCCAGCAGATTCTGCGCAATGAGTGGGGCTTCGACAAAATCATCGTGAGTGATTGCTGGGCCATCCGCGACTTTATTTCCGATTGGGCCCATAACACCCATCCCTCAGGGGCGCATGCAAGTGCCGATGCAGTGATTTCAGGCACTGACCTCGAATGCGGTCCGATATATAAGAACCTCCGCGAGGCATATGACAAAGGGCTTATCACCGAGGAGACTATTGACCGCAGCCTTGTGCGTCTGCTCGAAGCCCGTTTCCGCCTGGGTGAGATAGATGCCGCTGCCGATGTGCCCTGGAATACCCTCGACTCAACTTCGGTCGACACTCCTGAGCATCGTCGCATAGCTCTCGACATGGCTCGCAAATCAATGACGCTGCTTAAGAATAACGGTGTGTTGCCTCTTCCCATGAAGGGAAAGAAGATAATCGTGGCCGGTCCTAATGCCGCTGACTCGGTGATGCAATGGGGTAATTACAACGGTTTCCCCTCTCATACGGTCACTGTGCTCGAAGGCATAAAGACGCTCGTCCCCGATGCCGAATATGTGCGTGGATGTGACCATGTGGTGAGCAAAAACATGGTGTCGCATTTCGATAAGTTCCGTGGTGGCATGACTGCTTCCTACTGGAACGGTGGCGAGGCTAAAGGCACCCCGGCTGCTACCGTGACATATACTTCGCCCATAAAATTGACTACAGGCGGAGCTACAGTGTTTGCCCCCGGTGTCGATTTGACCAATTTCTATGGAGAGTATAAGGGAGTGTTCGTGCCTCAGAAAGATGGCTTCTATATCATCGAACTTGATTCAAGCAAGGGTGAGGAAGCAATCTTTGTCGATGGCAAAGAGGTGGCCCGACGTCTGCCCGGTGGCCGTGAAAACCATAAATGCTCTTATATGTTTGAGGGTAAGAAAGGAAAAGAATATGAAATCATGCTCACCTACAAGCATTTTACCGATGTGGCTGACCTCGCGTTTGACGTGAAGTCGCATTCGCAGGAGAAGGCCGATTTCTCCGACGCGGACGTAGTGGTGTTTGTCGGTGGCATCTCACCCCAGCTTGAAGGTGAAGAGATGAAGATTTCAGTCCCCGGTTTCCGTGGCGGTGACCGCGAAAGCATCGAACTTCCCACCGTGCAGCGCGATTTGATTAAGAAAATCAAGGATGCCGGCAAACAAGTGGTCTACGTCAACTGTTCAGGATCGGCCGTTGCACTCGCTCAGGAGGATTCAATCTGTGATGCGGTCCTTCAGGCATGGTATCCCGGTCAGGCTGGCGGTCAGGCTGTGGCTGAAGTGATTTTCGGCCTTTATAACCCTGCCGGACGTCTCCCGGTCACATTCTATAAGAATGATGCGCAGCTTCCTGATTTCGAGGATTACTCGATGATGAACCGTACCTACCGTTTCTTCCGTGACGAGCCTCTCTATCCTTTCGGCCACGGTCTCAGCTACACTGAGTTTGCCTATGGTGATGCCGTTCTTTCAGCCGAGAATCCCTCTGTGGCTGATTCGATGACCCTTACTGTTCCTGTCACCAATGCCGGAAAGATGGATGGCGATGAGGTAGTTCAGGTCTATGTCCGCAAAATTGCGGATCCCACAGGCCCTATCAAGACCCTCCGTGGTTATCGTCGTGTCAACATCCCGCAGGGCGAGACTGTGAATGTTACATTCCAACTCACCCCCGAAAGTTTCGCAGCGTTTGACCATGTTTCAGGACGCATGGCCACTCTGCCCGGTGACTATGAGATTCTCTACGGACCCTCTTCGGCCAATCTCAAAACCCTGGCAGTGAGCTTAAAATGAAATAATCCGCTTCCTGATTATCCTGGAAGCTAAATGAAACAAACTTGTGAGCCCGGTCGTGTCATTGCGGTCGGGCTCATGTTTTCTATATATAATTTAGGTGAAAACAGTTGTCAATGAGGCGGAATGCGTGATGAGTTAAGTAATTTTAACAAACCGCAAAGGGTAAAATGGTAAAAAATATCTAATTTTGCATCCAAATTATCAATAACTCACATAGCGATTTTTGGCTTAAGATTGTACGAAAAGAATTTCTAACTGCTCCTATGTCTAAGCGATTGGAATAACACACGGATTGAGTTTCCACCACGTGTGTTTCTCTGTAAAGATTATCTTAGTTTAGGAAAAATGACTTTCGATAGCTTTTAAAATCATTTATACACACACCTTGGATTTCGATGAGGAAATTATTGTTGATTTTGCTACTGTCCATTACATGGTCTGCCCCAATGCTGAACGCTCAGATGCGTGCCGGCACTGTCGACATCTTCATGGGTGTAGATCTTAATTACCGCGACATAGCATTCAATAATCGTGTGTTTGATTTTCTCATTAATCTCACTCCCGGTGTAAAGTGGCAGTTGCCTCATCGTTGGCAGATAAGTGCCGGTGTTCTTGTGCCGGTGTTCAACCAATATGGCGACCATTACAAGCATGTGCGTGTTTACAATGCCGCTGTCTCCAAACAGCTCGCGCTTTTTGGCCGTTGGCGCATGAAAGTGTCGGGCGGTGTGTTCGGGTCAGAGCGCTACGGCCTTGACATCAAGAACATGGTTATCATCAACGATTGGTTGGCCCTCACCGCCGAGCTTGGCGTCACCGGCTATCTTTCCATGTCGTCTGACTGGCAGATGAGTTCCATGAAGCGCATATCGGGGCTTGTGGGTCCTGAATTTTATCTAAATCGTTGGAATACGCAGCTGTCGCTTCGTGGCGGACGTTACACCTATGGCGATTATGGAGTGATGGCCGAATGCATGCGCCATTTCCGTCATGTGACACTCGGGGCCTATGCCTCATATAATGAAGTGACTCATGAAAACGTCGGGTTCAAGATTGTGGTGATGATACCTCCTTACAAGCGTGGGAACCGCACTGTTAATTTCCGTCCGGCTTCCAACTTCCGCTTCACCTACAGCAGCCGTACCGATAATTACGCTAACCGCACATATATCACAGACCCCGAGGAAAATGAACGAGAAGGCTGGTTTGATGCCGATATGCTCCCCTGGGGCCCCAACACAATGGAGCCTGACTTCACATATCGTGACGATAGGGACAGCCGGAAAAGAGAGGAGGTGACGAAATGAAAAAACTCATCCTCTTGGCTATGGCATGTGTGATGGCTCTTGGTGCCAACGCTCAGTTCTATACCGGTATGTCGGGGCTCATGCATGTTCCGTCGGCCGAGATGGAGCAGGAAGGCGATCTCCGCATCGGTACCTATTTTCTCAACAAGCATTTCACCCCTCAGGGTGGTTTTGCCAATGACGACGGACGCTATAACACGATGGATTTCTATATCTCTGCCACTCCCTTCTGGTGGGTGGAGGTGGGATATGCGTTCACTCTGCTAAAGGATCTTCATCCTGGGTATGAGAAACCTCGTTACAACGCCAAGGACCGCTATCTCTCCATCAAGTTTACTCCGATACGTGAAGGTAAATATGTCCCGGCGGTGTCGGTGGGATCTAATGACTTCCTCTCCACATTCACACGCTCGAAGAGCACTAACTATCATGGCTCGGGTAAGAGCGAATATTTCCGCAACTATTTCATTGCCGTTACGAAGCATCTGCGTACCCGCGGACAGGAATTTGGCGCCACATTGGCCTACCGCAAATTCACCGGCGATGAAAACCACCGGTGGAACGGTGTGGTGGGCGGCTTGACTTATCGGCCCGGATTTGCCCCCGACGGCCGTCTGATGGCCGAATGGGACGGATGCCGCGTGAATCTCGGTGTCGATTATACCCTCTGGAATCATCTATGCCTGGAGGCCATATTGGTTGACTGCCGATATTTCTCAGGTGGCATAGCATATAAAGTAAATTTATTCTAAATTCATAAATATTTTAATTAACAAAAATGAAGAAAATTTTGATGTACGGCGCGCTTGCATTCCTCTGCATGGGGATGGCTGCGTGCGATGATTGCGATCCGGTTGCTGAGCAGCCTGTTGCTCCTTCTGTGACCAAGGCTCCCAACACCATCTCTGGTGTGATCACCGATATGCAGGGTAATCCTGTTGCCGGTGCTACCGTGAAGGTCGGCAACAAGACCGCCACTACCAACTCGCAAGGTGTGTATGTGATCAGCGATATTGCCGCCGGTACTTATGCTGTTTCAGTTTCAGCTAATGGCCTCGTAAGCCAGGAGTCAGAAGTCGTTTTGGCTTCATCCGACAACACTCAGAACTACACTTGGAGCGCTGCTCTTGCCAATGCTGCTAATGTGGCCAACGTTAATGTTACCGTAGCCAACGGTGGTGATGGTGAAGTTGAGTCAGAAGCCATCAAGGGTAACGACAAGGGCGAAATCGAAATCGCCGTTGAAGTTCCTGCCCAGACTGTTCCTGAAAACACCAACATCTACATCACTCCTCTCTATGAGGCAGAAGATGCTGCTTCTCGTGCAGCCGCCGAGGAAATGCTTATCGGTGCAACTCTCTCTTGCAGCAAGGAAGGTCTCGTGCTCTCTCAGCCTATCGATCTTAAGTTTGCTGTCGATCCCACCGTGTCAGAAACTGTTGTTACCAAGCAGTATGTTAACGGTCGTTGGGAAGTTGTTAACCACGAGGTTAAGGATGGCAATGTGGTAATCTCTGCTCGTGAGTTCACTTCTTATGGTCTCTTCTTCCCTGTGGAAGTTAGCCTTGTGTCTGGTTTTGACGCAATCACTTTCGCTCGCTCAGAGTGGAACAACTTCAACGGCACATCGCCCATGACTGTTGCAACTGATGCCACTTATGACTACAATGTCGGCATCAAGTTCGAGACTCGCGCTGCCAACAACCTCGAAGGTCTTCTGATCGAGTTCCTCGCTCGTCAGTATGGCTCAACCAGCGTAGTGGCTCGTGGTGCATATCCCCTCAACCTCACTCTCCCCATCGGCACTGCCCTCAACCTCAAGGGTGACCAGGCTTATGACCGCATCACAGCTCGTGGCGCAGGCCGTTCAGTATCTGCAAAGCACTTTGGCGTGGTTTCAGTAGCTGCCAGAACTACTGTCATCGCTGACCATGAAGGTGGTAGCAACGCTGGCCGTCTCTAATCCCTACGGCGGATTACAAGGCATAGCGAAAGCTATCTCTTTATAAAGTATTCTAAATAAACCGACCGATGAGCCCCGCTCACCGGTCGGTTTTATTTTATTATAAGGCTATGGAAAATACCTTTCTTCATAGTCAAGAAGAATGGGGGTGGGGAGAGGTTAACGAAAACAGCCCGCATGCTTGTGTGCATGCGGGCTGTTTGATTAGGTTCTTATAATAACCTTAACGGTTAATCAGTCGATACCGAGATCTTTCTTGATAGCTTCGACTTTCTTTTCAGCGGCTTCACCGCAGGCATTGTAGTCCTCAACCTTGGCCATGGGAACCTTGACCTCGATGTAGAACTTGATCTTGGGCTCAGTGCCTGAGGGGCGAACTGATACCTTTGAGCCGTCGGCTGTGAAGTACTGGAGCACATTGGATGTGGTGGGGAAGTTAAGCTTTTCAGTCTTGCCTTCTGCCACATTGATGAGGTCGAGAGAGCCATAGTCCTTGATGATTTCCACGGGGCTGCCAGCGAGTGTCTTGGGTGGGTTCTCGCGGAAATTCTTCATGATGGCCTGGATTTCTTCTGCACCGCTCTTGCCCGGACGTACTACAGAGATACCTACCTCGCGGCTGAAGCCATACTTGAGGTAGATGTCAGCAAGCATAGCCTGGAAGTCCATACCTTTGTCCTTGGCCCATGCGCAGGCCTCGGCCATGAGTGAGATGGCTGACACGGCGTCCTTGTCGCGTGCGAAAGTCTCGGCGAGGAAGCCGTAGCTTTCTTCACCGCCACCGATGTAGCGGAGCACGTCTTCATTGTCGCGCATCACGGCTGCAATCCACTTGAAGCCGGTGTAGCAGTCGAACATGCGCACATTCATGGCGTCGCAGATAGCCTTGATGGTCTCGGTGGTTACGATAGTCTTCACTACGAACTCGTTGCCCTTGATGAGACCGAGCTCCTGGTTACGAGTGATGATGTAGTTGAGAAGTATCATCACGATCTGGTTGCCGTTAAGCAGTACGTATTCACCGTTGTTGTCTCGGATTACGCAGCCGATACGGTCAGCGTCAGGGTCAGAAGCCATGACGATGTCGGCGCCGACTTCCTTAGCCTTGGCGATAGCCATTGCCATGGCCGGCGGATTCTCGGGGTTGGGTGAGTCGACAGTGGGGAAGTCTCCGCTGGGCACATCCTGTTCGGGAACGTGGATGATGTTGGTGAAGCCATAGTTCTTAAGAGAGTCGGGGATGAGCTTCACGCCGGTGCCGTGGATAGGAGTATAGACAATCTTGAGATCCTTGTTGCGCTCGATGGCTTCGGGGCTGAGTGAAAGACCCTTGATGGCATCGAGGAATGCCTTGTCGACCTCGGGGCCTACTATCTGGATTTTTGACTTGTCACCGTTGAATTTAATCTCCTTCACGCTCTTGATGCGGTTCACGTGGTCAATGATGTTGACATCGTGGGGAGCGATGATCTGAGCGCCGTCTTCCCAGTAAGCCTTGTAGCCGTTATAGATTTTCGGGTTGTGTGAAGCTGTGATGTTGACACCGCTCTGGCAACCGAAATGGCGGATGGCAAATGAAAGTTCAGGGGTAGGACGGAAGCTGTCAAAGAGATAAACTTTGATGCCGTTGGCTGAGAAGATGTCAGCTACGATTTCTGCGAATTTGCGTGAATTGTTGCGCACGTCATGTCCTACGGCCACGCTGATTTCAGGCAGATCCTTGAAGGCTTCCTTAAGGTAGTTGGCGAGACCCTGGGTGGCGGCACCCACTGTATAGATATTCATGCGGTTTGTTCCTGCGCCCATGATGCCGCGCAGACCACCTGTGCCAAATTCCAAATCCTTATAGAAACTCTCGATAAGTTCGGTCTTGTCGTCGCTGTCGAGCATACGCTTGACCTCTACTCGGGTTTCTTCGTCATAACCGTCACCAAGCCATTCCTGGGCTTTAGCGGTGACCTCTTTCAACAATTGTTCGTTTTCCATATTAATATAATGGGGGGATAAATAAATTTAAGGACAGAATTGATGGTTAGTAAAATTGATGGTTAGTTGCAGGCAAGAGAACCTGCCATAGGCAAATTTACGGCCTTTTACGGAAATAACAAAATAAACGCTGCAAAAATGTTAATTCGACGCTAAATTAGGTTAAGATACGGAATGAAAAACGTACAAAAATACCATAGAAGCCGTAATGCCCTTGGTTGTTGTCCTTGCAGGCCATCGAGAGGACCCTTTGCAGGATGTTTAACCTCTTCTTACTCCACACTATCAAGATGTTACACCGCTATTGCTTTAGATGTAAGACTGTAACAATACTCCAACACACTCTAAAATACGATAAACTGACTAATGTTATGTAACTTATTGATAATCAGTAGTAAAATTGGTTTAAATCTCCTGTTTCTCCATAAAACTACACCATTTTGATCAATTTTGTAAAACTTTTGACCAATTAATATTTTTCATCGCCTTCCAGTGTCAAAATCTCGCACCACCACCATAAACCATAAACCAGTGTTCATGCTTAATCTCATGGCTCGTGTTGCATCATCCCCTAATTATCCGACAACTTTTTCAATTGCTCAAAATTCGGAAATTTTATCATAGTGGTGAGTCTTAAAACGCTGTCATCATGTATTTTATCCTATTGTATGGGATGCGTAAATGTCGTATCTTTGTAATGTAAAACAAAGGGGATAGCAACCCGATGAAATTGCAAGAGTTCTTTAAAATAAAACCCAAACCGCTGCAACGGACTGGGTTAGGGTTCAAGACAAAAGGTACTCAGTTTTGAGTATAACCCGATTTGTTGTGCCAAATGCCCTAAACCAACGTAACGGTTGACGGTGTGGAAATAGAGCCACTTTCACGGCTCAAGACATTTGCAGATTTCAAGCGGTGGGTCGGAGATAATATTGATAAAATCGCATCTAAATAACAACCGCCGGTGTTTTCAGCACCACGTTGATAACTGCGTCGGGCATTGCGCCATGACCCAGATATCGCTATAATAAATCAGCGTAGTTTCGGCTATATGCTTACTGTGAGACGTAAGGAAGGATTGTGATTTTAGTCCGTGTAAGGGGATAGTTCAGTAACACAACAATCCTTATATGTGGAGATGTTTGGTATTCCCGTAGGGAGTCGAACCCTAATCGTCGGAACCGGAATCCGATATTCTATCCATTGAACTACGGGAACATTACGCGTGGTAGCTTGTAGGATTACATAGCCTTGAAGCATTTGCGTGGTGCAAATTTAGACATTTTTTTGTATTTTTGCAAAAAAATGAGCTCTTAGGCTGTTTTTTGGCGGTTCAGAAAGTCGCCGATTGATTTGCCCGGACGAAAAACGATAAATCACATGGACGTAAAGATTGAACAATCGTGGAAAGAGGCGCTTGCCGACGAGTGGGGGAAAGATTATTTCAAGTCACTCACTGATTTTGTAAGGGGCGAGTATGCCACACGTATAGTTTATCCTCCGGCAGGGAAGATTTTCGCTGCGTTTGATTCGTGTCCGTTCGACAAGGTGAAAGTGGTTATTCTCGGTCAGGATCCTTATCCGGGTGCCGGTCAGGCCAACGGACTGAGTTTTTCGGTTAATCCTGGAGTGGAACTACCGCGTTCGCTGCGTAATATCTACACTGAGCTTCAGAGCGATTTGGGATGCACACCGCCTGCGTCGGGCGATTTAAGTCGCTGGGCACGTCAAGGGGTTTTGCTCCTCAACGCCACTCTTACAGTTAATGCCGGAGCTCCGGCCTCGCATCAGAACCATGGATGGGAGACATTTACTGATGCTGCCATCCGCAAGTTGGCCGAGGAACGTGAGGGGCTGGTCTTTATCCTGTGGGGAGCTTACGCACAACGCAAGGGGGAATTCATAGACCGTTCACGGCATTGTGTCATCACCTCTCCCCACCCATCGCCGTTAAGTGCCTCAAGGGGATTTTTCGGAAGCCGACCATTCTCGCGAGCCAATGAATATCTCGTGGCGCGTGGTGAGGCGCCGGTGGATTGGTGCGGTGGAAATTAAAATCAATTAATTAAAAGATTGACAATATGCAGATGAAATATGACAAGGCAGAGCGTCTCGAACGTGCTAAAGCCTTGCGCAAAGAAGGATATAATTGCAGCCAATGCGTGGCTATGGCCTTTGATGATGTAGCCGGTCTGTCAGCCGGCCAGCTTGCCCGCGTTACCGGAGGTTTTGGCAGCGGATTTGGCGGACAGGGTGAAATATGCGGCGCCGTCACAGGAATGACGGTGGTCAACGGTCTGGTGCGTGATGTGGCTCGTCCTGCTCTATATGGGGAGGTGCGTCAGCTCTTCGGTGCTTTCGGGGGACTTAACGGCTCATGTGTGTGCCGTGAGCTCAAGCAGCCCGGACGCAAACCATGTCTCGACCTGATAGTCGATGCTGTCGGGATTCTTCATGATCATCTGGCTTCTGCTGAAGATTGATAAGCGCTAAGGATGGATAAGAGGGTTATATTTCTCATAGTGATGATGTGGATGCTGGCTGTGGTCGGCAGTTATGCCGCCGACATGCGTCAGGGGATTTTCCATCATGGTTTCAAAACTCTCAAGGTGACTCGTGAGGGTAACGAGTTCGCCCCGCCGGTGATAATGTTGGGTGATGTGAATGACCGCATACACATCGAGTTTGACGAACTAAGCGAGGAACGGCGTTTCATGCGCTACGAACTGGTGCATTGTGATGCGCTGTGGCGTCCGGAAGGGTTGGTGGCTTCGGAGTTTCTTGATGGATTCAACGAGGGGCTTGTGGAGGATTATGATTTCTCACAGGCTACGCTTGCGCATTATGTACACTATACGATAACCATTCCAAACCAGGATATCCGTATAACGCAGCCGGGCAATTATCTGGTGAGGGTGTATGACGAGAGCGATCCCGATGAAACATTGCTGCAGGCTCGTTTCGGAGTAACCGATTTCACGGCAAAGATAGATGCAGGAGTGACCACACGGACTGATATCGACACTAACAGGGAGCACCAGCAGGTGTCGGTGACGGTTGACACCCGGCATGTCAATTCTCTTGATGATCCATTCGGAGACCTGACGGTGGTGGTGACACAGAATGGACGGGAAGATAATAAGGTGGTGCTCACGGCTCCGCAGCGTGTGGCCGGTGACAAGGTTATATACGAACATCTCCGTCCGCTCATTTTCGAGGCAGGAAATGAGTACAGGCGTTTTGAGACTGTCTCAACCACATATCCGGGTATGGGAGTAGCGGAAATCACGTATGCCGACCCTCTCTATAATATGACTCTCTACACTGACACCCCGAGGAGTATGTCGTCATATCTGTATGACAGCACCCAGCATGGCCGATTCTTCGTGAGGGAGGGTAATTCGGTCGATTCCGACCTCCAGGCTGACTATGTGGTGGTGCATTTCGCTCTTGAGATGCCGCAGCTCCCGGGCAAGGATCTTTTTCTTGACGGAGACTTCGTCTCGCGCAGGTTTGATCCGAACTCACGTATGGTCTACAATCATGCCACAGGATGCTACGAGAACTCCATGCTGCTTAAGCAGGGGGCATATAACTACAAGTATCTGGCAGTGCCTGCAGGCTCCACGCGTGGTAGCGAGCGGGAGATAGAGGGGAATTTCTACGAGACAGTGAACGAATATACCGTGATGGTGTATCATAGGCCTCGCGGATCGCGATTTGACCGCCTGATAGGGGTGGCGATGATTTCGTCGGGGGAGTAGGGGAGATATGAATTAAAACCAGTCAATTTATTTATGCCAATTGAAGAATCCACTGAATATATGCTACAGATAAAGGATACATTAGTCTCGCTCGACCTTGCCGAGCAGTTTTTCTGCTGTGACATCAGCAAGTGTCTGGGTGAATGCTGTATAGAGGGTGATGCAGGAGCTCCTCTTACACCTGAGGAGCGTGACGAGATCGACCGTCTGCTCCCGGCGTTTGCTGACCGTCTGCTCCCCTCGGCCAAGGAGCGCATAGCTGAGGCCGGAACGAGTTATCTTGATCCTGATGGTGACCTTGTGACTCAGATTGTGGATGGCCGGAATTGTATTTACACCTGCTATGCCGCAGGCGGGGTGTGTCAGTGTGCCATAGAGTGTGCATACAATGAGGGGAAGACCGGGAAATTCCGTAAACCATCGTCGTGCGCGCTATATCCTGTCCGTCTCACCCATTATCCCACATTCACCGCTGTGAATTATCATAAATGGAAGATATGTAAATCAGCCGAGCAGAATGGCCGGAAACTCGGGGTGCGTCTCTATCAGTTTCTGAAAGGTCCGTTGACCGACTATTTCGGAGAAGAGTGGTATGCGGAACTTTGCGAGGCAATCGAAGCGTATCTGGCTGAATATGGCGACGGGGGTGTCATTGAGTCCAGGAATTAATTAGTAAGAATCCTATTCTATAGGGCTTGACAATAGAATGGTGAAATAAAGAGCCTCAGGTGATTCGCATCGCCTGAGGCTCTTGGTATTGAAACCTTAAATCTAATGAGATCGTTGGGTGATTAGATGATACCCTGGCCCATCATGGCGTTAGCCACCTTCATGAAGCCGGCGATGTTGGCGCCCTTCATGTAGTTGATGTAACCGTCGGGTTCGGTGCCGTGCTTAACGCACTGGGTGTGGATATTCTTCATGATTGCATGGAGACGGTCATCCACTTCTTCGGCACTCCACTGAAGGTGTTCGGCATTCTGGCTCATTTCGAGGCCTGAGGTAGCCACACCACCTGCGTTGACAGCCTTGCCGGGAGCGTAGGTTGTCTTGCTGGCGAGGAATGTGTCGATTGCTTCGGGTGTGCAGCCCATGTTGGAGACTTCAGCCACGAGTTCAACGCCGTTTTCAACGAGTTTCTTAGCGTCCTCACCGTCAACCTCGTTCTGGGTAGCGCAGGGGAGGGCGATGTCGACCTTCTGTTCCCAAGGTTTGCGGCCGGCAAAGAAAGTTGCGTTGGGGTATTTTTCAGCATAGGGAGCTACGATGTCCTCGCCGGTGGCACGGAGATAGAGCATATAGTCGATCTTCTCGCCTGAGATACCGTCGGGATCATAGATGTATCCGTCAGGACCGGAGATGGTGACAACCTTTGCGCCAAGTTCGGTAGCCTTGAGGGTTGCGCCCCAAGCCACGTTGCCGAAGCCGGATACAGCCACGGTCTTGCCCTTGATGCTGTCGCCCTTTTCGGCAAGCATGCTCTGAACAAAGTAGAGTGCGCCGAAGCCGGTAGCCTCAGGACGGATGAGTGAACCGCCGAAGTCGAGACCCTTGCCGGTGAATGTACCGGTGCATTCGTTGACGAGTTTTTTGTACATACCGTACATGTAACCTACTTCACGTCCGCCTACGCCTATATCGCCTGCGGGAACGTCGCGGTCAGGACCGAGATTTTTCCAGAGACAGAGGATGAAGGCCTGGCAGAAACGCATGATTTCAGCGTCGCTCTTGCCTCGGGGTGAGAAGTCGCTACCACCTTTTGCACCGCCCATGGGGAGTGTGGTGAGGGCATTTTTGAAGGTCTGCTCAAAACCGAGGAACTTAAGGATAGAAAGGTTGACAGAAGCATGGAAACGTATGCCTCCTTTGTACGGGCCAATGGCATTGTTGAATTGAACGCGGTAGCCGATATTGTTCTGCACTTCGCCGCGGTCATCCACCCATGTAACGCGGAAGGTGACGATGCGGTCAGGCTCTACCATACGTTCAATGATTTTTGCTTTTTCAAATTCAGGGTGTTGATTGTAGACATCCTCAACGCAGATGAGTACTTCCTTCACTGCCTGAAGGTATTCCTTTTCACCCGGATGCTTGGCTTCCAGGCCACTCAGAATATTATTAATATCCATGATAAAAGAAATTAGTTGGTATTAATATTAGATTTTTAAGTTAACGTTGCAAATGTAAGAATTAATTTTGAGAGGACGTATGAAAAAAATGAAGATTTTTTTATGTTTTAAATCATTGTTTTCAAGGTCATGGATATGTGATAAAATCAGTGTGGAAGGTACTTTGGAGAGTATGGGAACATAAGTTTTCAAGTTACGTAATTTTATTGTACTTTTGTGCGCAAAACACCTACTTTTATGGCAAAAAAACATATAAGGCTCGGATTCGCGGATTTTGATCCGGGATTTGATTACAGAAAGATGTACCTTTACAAATGGCTATGTACGCAGTTTGATGTCGAGGTCACCCAGAATCATCCGGATTTTCTGATATGCTGCTCGTTCGGTGTGGGCTATATGGCTTACCCCGGAAGTGTGAAGATACTGATATCGTGCGAGAACACTTCGGCCGATTTCAACTTCTATGATTATGCAGTGACGAGTGACTCGATAGTCTTTGGCGACCGTCATTTCCGTATGCCTTACTGGGCTATATCCCGCCATTGTTTCGATGACAAGACGGCTGGACGGCACTATGATGTGGATATGCAGTCAGCACCCGCACGAAAGTTCTGTAACTTTGTGTATTCCAACTCGTCGCATCTATGCGCCATACCTGCACGCGATGACATATTCCATGCGTTAAGCAAGTACAAGCATGTTGACTCGGGTGGCGGACACCTTAATAATATGGGTGGTAAACGTGTGGCTGACAAGCTTGATTTCATACACGACTATAAGTTTACCATAGCATGTGAAAATTCCATCAAGCCTGGCTATTCGACGGAGAAGCTGACTGAACCGTTGGTGGCGCGGTCAGTACCTATCTATTTCGGGGATCCGTTGGTGGCTCAGGAGTTCAACCCCAAGGCTTTTGTAAATGTGGCTGATTTCAAGTCGCTTGACGATATGGTGGCTTATGTGAAATATCTTGATGAGAATGACGAGGCATACCGTGCCATGCTGGCAGAGCCGATGTTTCCCGGCGGAGAGGATGTGATAGAGAAGTACCGCAAGGGATTCGAGGAGTTTCTCATCGGCATTTTCTCACGTGAACCTTCGGAGGCTCGCCGAACTGTGGATTACGGCTGGACCCGCAATCATTGTGCATTCCTCAAGTACAAGTGTGCACCATTCAGAGAACGCCTTATGAAGGTGATAGATGTGCACAGAAAGCGCCTAGGACTATAGTGGTTGAGAACACGGATATTGGCCTGGAAGACTTCGGCCAGGACACAATAATAAAAACACCTCGGAAGCATTGAGCAACCGAGGTGTTTTTATTTGATGTCGAGATTTTGTGCGACAGATTATTCGCCGGGGATGATAGCTTCGCTGGGGCAAACTTCAGCACAAGAACCGCACTCGATACAAGTGTCGGGATCGATGTGGTAGATATCGCCTTCAGAGATGGCATCAACGGGGCAAACGGGCTGGCAGGTGCCGCAAGCCACACAAGAATCGGTAATTACGTAAGCCATGGTTACAATTTTTGATTAGATAATTATACGAAAAAACATTATTACGCTGCAAAAGTAACGCTTTTCTCTCAATAATCGGTCAATTTTAACAAAAAAAATGTGTTAATTCTTCATTGAAATCAGATGCTTGAGAGTGGTGATGGCTGCTCGTCGTGTGGCCATGGTGGTTTTATTGCATCTTTATGAGCATTACTTTGGAGTCGGCTTTGGCGACGACACTGTGGGGAACATCGCGTCCCATAAGCAGGAATTCGCCGGCTCGGATGTGGTGGGGAGTATCAAGCATTGTGAATTCAATCTCTCCCTCAAGCACATATACCATAACTTCGGCGGGGGCAAGGTGTTGGGTGAGGTTCTGTCCTGCTTTGAATGCGAGGAGTGACACACCGCTGTTGTCGCAGCTGACGATGTCCTTGAAGTGAACTTTGTCGACTCCGTTCTCTATCTGCGAAGCGAGAACATGGACTTCTCCAAACTTGTAATCGGTTTTTAGCATAAGAATTAATTTAAAGGTTAATAGTCATTTTTCATGAGGGCTTTGTGTGCAGAGGCCCTTTTATTCTAACATAAAGTCATCGCGGAATGTTTATGTGGGCGATAAGGGATAAAAAGAGGACAGGCTGCCTCCCATCACAAGAATGGATAGACAGCCTGTCGGCTTAGTTTATCAGGTCAGGCAATGTGTGCGACTCAAAAGTCAACGTTTGCCTGAGAGTCATCAAGCCACTTCGATCTTCTTGTAGCGGGGTACGAGGAGCTTCATGATGACCCAGCCTAAGAGGTAGGCCACGCCGCATACGCAGAAGACGATGAAGTAACCGGCAGGTTTGCCTTCGAAGCTCATGAACGACATGTTGGTCTGAGCTGCATAGTCAAACAGGATACCGGAGCAGAAGTTGATGAGGAATGAACCGATGCCACCGGCCATACCACCGATACCGATGATGGTGGCGATGGTTGATTTGGGGAACATGTCACCTACTACAGAGTAGATGTTGGCTGACCATGACTGGTGAGCGGCTCCGGCCACACCGATAATAATGATTGGGAGCCAGGGTGACAGAGAGCTGAGAGGCTGAGCGAGAAGGGCAAGGAGGGGGAACACAGCAAAGATAAGCATGGCTTTCATACGTGCTGCATAGGGGTTGATCTCGATACCTTTGCGCGCTGCGCGGTCAATGAAGATGGTCGGGAGTTTGCCGCCGTAGATAGAGAGCATGGTGATGAGATAAAGCACGAAAATCATCAGCATACCTTCGCCTGACGAGGTTGACAGTTTGAACACGTCGGTGATATAGGCTGGTGTCCAGAAGAGGAAGAACCACCACACACCGTCGGTGAGGAACTTGCCAAAGAATACTGCCCATGTCTGGGGGTATTTGAAACACTTGAAGAAGGGGATTGTGGCAGTCTCGCTGTCTTCGACCTCGGCTTTTTCTTTAGCGGGCTCGTCAGCGTCGTCATCCTGCTCGATATAGGCGAGCTCGGCTGTGTTGACGCGGGGATTTTCGGCAGGTTTCTTGTAGAGAACCACCCAGAAGCCCATCCAGACGAAACCGAGGGCACCGATGATGATGAATGCCATTTCCCAGCCGTTGCCCCAACCGATGCTCTGGAAGAACTTGGCGAGCGGGCCGATGGTGAAGGGTGCGATGAGGGCACCTACGGCAGATCCGGCGTTGAAGATAGAGGTGGCGTAGGCACGGTCACGCTTGGGGAAGTACTCGGCTGTAACCTTGATGGCTGCAGGGAAGTTGCCTGCTTCACCGAGTGCGAGGATTGTGCGCGCAGCAAGGAAGAAGTAGACAGAGACTGTAGCGATGGTCATGGCCATGTCGCCGGTGGCCTTTACGAGGCCGCTGACGTTGTGGAGGCCAAGGGTGGCTTCAGTGGCTACGCCGCAGACTGCGTGGAGGCAGGCACCGGCCGACCATACGCCGATGGCCCAAAGGTAACCTTTCTTAGTACCCATCCAGTCAATGAAGCGGCCGGCAAGAAGATTGGCCACGGCATAGACGATGGAGAATACAGCGGTGATTACGCCATAGTTGGCGTCGGTCCAGTGGAATTCAGGTGAGATGAACTCTTTCCAGGTGAGTGAGAGCACCTGGCGGTCCATGTAGTTGACAGTTGTTGCGAGGAATAGCAATGCACAGATTGTCCAACGGAAATTGGTCATTTTCTGGTTTGCCGCCGCAAGGGGTGATGTTGCTGCTGCCATACGTTAGAACTTGAAGTAGTTTTTAGCGTTGTTGTAGCAGATGTCTTCGATCATCTGGTTCACACGGCCTTCTTCGTAACCAACGTAGGGTATTTCGCCGTTTTCGATGTCGTTGCCCACGAGGTTGCAAAGAGTGCGACGGAAGTATTCGTGACGAGGATAAGAGAGGAATGAACGGGAGTCGGTGAGCATGCCCACGAAGCGGCTGAGAAGACCGAGGAGTGAGAGTGCGTTCATCTGTTTCTGCATGCCGTCCTTCTGATCAAGGAACCACCATCCTGAACCGAACTGGATTTTGCCGGGGATTGAGCCGTCCTGGAAGTTGCCGAGCATTGTGGCGAGAACTTCGTTTGCGCAGGGATTAAGGTTGTAGAGGATGGTCTTGGCGAGCTTGCCGCGTGAGTTGAGAGTGTCAAGGAATTTGGCACAAGCTTTGGCTGTGGTGAATTCACCGATGGAGTCGAAACCGGTGTCGGGACCGAGGAGCTTGAACATCTTGGAGTTGTTGTTGCGGATCGCGCCGTAGTGGAACTGCTGTGTCCAACCTGACTCGTAGTCCATTTCGCCGAACACCACGAGCATAGCGCTCTTGAACTTCTCGATTTCCTCGGGAGTGAGCTGCTGGCCACCATAAACTTTGTCGAAGATGGCATTGATTTCAGCGTCGGTGTAGTCGGCTGCATAGAATTCTTCGATGCCGTGGTCAGAGAGACGGCAACCCATTTCCTCAAAGAAGTCGTGGCGCTTCTGGAGTGCATCGACCATGTCCTGGAACTTGCTGATGGTCACACCTGACACTTCAGCGAGTTTTTCAACATAGGCGCGGAATTCAGCAGGGTTTTCAACGGCCATGGCCTTGTCGGGACGCCATGTGGGGAGCATCTTGATCTCGAAGCCGCTGTCGCGTACCTGCTTGTGGTATTCAAGAGAGTCAACAGGGTCATCGGTGGTACATACGGTCTCAACATTGTAGCGACGCATGAGGTTGCGTGCTGTCATGTTGGGGTCGTTGAGGAGCTTGTCGTTACATTCGTCAAAGATTTCGCGAGCAGTCTCGGGGTTGAGGAGCTTGTCGATGCCGAAAGCTGTCTTGAGTTCAAGGTGGGTCCAGTGGTAAAGAGGGTTGCGGAATGTATAGGGAACTGTTTCAGCCCATTTCTGGAATTTTTCCCAGTCAGAGGTGTCAGTTCCGGTGCAGAAGCGTTCCTCCACGCCATTTGAACGCATTGCGCGCCATTTGTAGTGGTCACCGCCCAGCCAGATTTCAGTGATGGATTTGAATTTGTGGTCATCGGCTACCATTTTGGGTATGAGATGGCAGTGATAGTCGATGATAGGCATTTTAGCCGCATGTTCGTGATATAACTTCTGAGCAGTTTCGGTCTGCAACAGGAAGTTTTCGTCCATGAAAGGTTTCATTGTCAATTTAGGTAATAATTTGGTTTAAGGATGTTGTAGAGAGAGTTAGGATCAGAGGGTCACACCGTTTTTGAAGATCGCGATTTCGTGGATACCGCTCTTCTCGGAGTTGACCTGGCGTCCGTTGGCCACTTCAAGCACGTAGGATATGAAGTCGCTGAGCACGTCGGGCATAGATTTGTCCTCCACGAGTTGGCCGGCGTTGAAGTCAATCCACATGGGTTTGCGATTGGCAAGACCGCTGTTGGTGGAAATCTTCATGGTGGGCACGAATGTGCCGAATGGAGTGCCTCGGCCTGTGGTGAAAAGCACCATCTGGCAACCAGCGGCTGCGAGTGCGGTGGATGCCACCAGGTCATTGCCAGGGGCAGAGAGGAGGTTGAGGCCGTGGTTGTGGATGCGTTCGCCGTATTCGAGGACGCCGAACACGGGGCTTTTGCCTGACTTCTGTGTACAACCCAGAGCTTTTTCCTCAAGGGTGGATATACCTCCGGCCTTGTTGCCTGGAGAGGGATTTTCACCCACAGGTTCGCCGTGGCTGAGGAAGTATTGCTTGAAGTTGTTGATGAGTGAGATGGTGTCGGAAAGGAGGGAATTGTCGGCACAGCGTTCCATGAGAATAGTCTCGGCACCGAACATTTCTGGAACTTCAGTGAGGACTGTTGTGCCACCTTCCTTATCGCAGAGCCAGTCAGAGAATTCGCCAAGCAATGGGTTGGCAGTGATGCCTGAGAAGCCATCGGAGCCACCGCATTTCAAGCCGATACGCAGTTTAGAGGCGGGTACGGTGGTGCGATGGAAGTTGCGGGCGTTTTCATAAAGTTCGCGGAGGATTTTGACTCCGGTTTCCACTTCGTCGCCTTCGACTTCCTGGCATACCATGAATTTCACGCGAGTGCGGTCATAGTCGCCACAGAATTCCTCGAACACTTTGGGCTGGTTGTTTTCGCAGCCGAGTCCGACTACGAGTATGCCACCTGCATTGGGATGATGCACCATGTCGCGGAGAATCTTTTTAGTATTCTCGTGGTCGTCGCCAAGCTGCGAGCAACCATAGTTGTGGGGGAAACCGAATATGCCATCCACACCTTCAGCGCCGGTCTCGGCGTTGAGGCGGTCGACAATCTGCTTCACGATGCCGTTGACACACCCCACTGTGGGGATGACCCAGAGTTCGTTGCGGATGCCAACCTGTCCGTCGGGACGCTCATAACCTTGGAATGTCATCTCCTTGCCGTCGAGCGCTGAGCCGGGAGCGGGCACATGGTCACACTTGATTTTGATGTCGGAGTAGTCGAGCTGGCCTTCGAGGTTGGTCTTGATGTCGTTGTGGTCAAGGAATGCACCGCGCGACACCGCATGGCGGGTATGGCCGATGGGGAATCCGTATTTGACAACGTTTTCGCCTTCGGATATGTCGCGGAGCGCAAATTTATGACCAGCGGGGATATCGCAGATGAGTGTGATATCCTCCCCGTCAACGTTGACTGTGGTGCCCTTGGCGAGCGGATTTATAGCCACAGCAACGTTGTCGGCGGGATTGATTTTAAGAAAGTCCTTCATTAGGGCTGTAAGGTGAGTGAGGATTAAGCGATTTTATTATTCAACCACTTCCTTGACAGTCTCAAGCATGCCTTTTGACTGGATGGAGTTGAGGAAGTCGGTAACCATGTCGGTGAGACCGGGGATTTCGTTGAGGTCGCCGTGGATGCCCCAGATGAGGTCCTTGGCAGCAAGTACTCCTTCAGCCACTTTGCGGGTGTCGCCGGTAGCCCAGAGTTCGGTGAGGAGATCCATGATTTTCTGGTCGTCCTTGGGTACGATTTCAACACCGTCTTCACGCACTCCGCCTTTGTAGTAGGTGATGAGGGCAGCGAGACCGAGCACGAGGCCCTTGGGAAGTTCGCCCTTGCGTTCGAGATAAGTCTTGAGACCGGGGAGGTCGCGAGTCTGGAACTTGGGGAATGAGTTGAGCATGATAGAAGTCACCTGATGGTCAACGTAGGGGTTGTTGAAGCGTTCGAGGACATCTGCGCCGAACTTCTGGAGTTCGTCCATGGGGAGGTTGAGTGTCTGCATGAGTTCGTCGAACTGTACTTTGTGGATGTACTTGCCGATAACCGGGTGGTTGCAGGCGTCGCGCACGATGTTTACGCCGCTGAGGAAAGCAACAGGTGAGAGGACGGTGTGAGGACCGTTGAGAAGGGTGACTTTGCGTTCGTGGTAGGGAGCTTCAGAGTCAGTGATGAGCACCTGGAGGCCGGCCTTTTCAGCGGGGAATTCAGCGCGGAGCTCTTCGATTGACATGTTGGCGGCACGTTCGATAACCCAGAGGTGGAAGGCTTCGCCCTGAACAACGATGTTGTCCTTGTAGCCGAGTTTTTCCTGAATCTGAGCGATTTCCTTGCGGGGGAATCCGGGAACGATACGGTCAACGAGAGTTGAGCATACGTAGTTGTGGTTGTTGAACCAAGCCTTGAATGCTTCGTAGTCGGCTCCGAGTTCGTCTTTCCAGTGTTCGATGTATTTGTTGACACACTCTTTGAGGTGGTGGCCGTTTTCAAAGATAAGCTCGCAGGGCATGATGATGAAGCCCTTGTCGGCAGCACCGTTGAATGTCTTGAAACGACGATAGAGGAGCTGGGTGAGCTTGCCGGGATAGGAGGCGGCGGGACGGTCGGCGAGTTTGCATTCGGGGTCGAAAGCGATGCCGGCTTCGGTGGTGTTGGAGATGACGAAGCGCATTTCGGGCTGATCAGCCAATGCGAGGAATGCGTCAGTCTGAGTGAAGGGGCTTATGCCACGGCTGATGACGTCAACTCGTGTGAAAGAGTTGATTACCTCGCCGTCAAGACGACCCTGGAGGTTAACATGGTAGAGGCAATCCTGACCTTCAAGAAGCTGCATTACGAAGGCATCGGGTGTGCCTTGGATGACAACGACGCTTGAGTTGAAGTCGGTCTTGTCATTCATGTTCTTAATAATCCAGTCAACGAATGCGCGGAGGAAGTTTCCTTCGCCGAATTGGATAATCCTTTCAGGAGCAACTGCTTTAGGTGCAGTGAGTTTGTTTAAGGCTTTCATAATGGTATGTGATATTAATTAGTTTTTAAAATTCAAAATTTAGCGTGTGAGCTGTGACCGGGGCTGAATGTCAGTCAACAGGATTCCATGTGGATACCTGAGAGAAAACTTTGGAGAGGTCGAGGCATTTAGCTACCTGCTCGGGGGTTAGGCGGGATGCCCATTCCACACGAGATGAGGCGTTTTCGCCAGGACCGCGTGTGCCATATTCGCCATAGCGTGCAGTCTTCTCGTTGTCAGGGTTGCGCCAGTTGTGCCAACCTGCGGGGAGGATGTGTGAGTCCATCTCGCAATTGATGAACACAGTGTGGGCATAGGGTCGCCAGGGACGTCCGAGATATACCTTTTTCACCTCGGGGGCAGCCTTGAGGGTGCAGTTGTCAAACACGTATCCGATTTCGACATCAGCCGGCGTAGAGGCGGCTGTGATATAGGAATCACGTTTGCTATATATGTCGCAGTCTTTGAAATAGGCTGTGGCAGGGCCGAAGATGAAGTCGGTGGTGCCTTCTATGTAGCATTTGTCGAAAAAGAGCCGGGCATTGATGCCTCCGGTGTAAATTGTGTCCTGGTTTCCGAGAAAACGGCAGTTGATGAAGCGGATGCGGTCACCTTCGGTATGGAGGGCTACCGCCTGGCCGAGTTGTGGTGCGTTGTTCTCGATGGTCAGATTCCTGAATGTAACGTCGGATGCCTCCACCTTGACGGTATAGGTGCGGAAGGTGCCCATGTTGTCAATGTTGGCGTGGTGATCAAACGTTATGACTGTGCCTTCAGGGCTTTCACCGATGAACTCGACGTTTTTAAGCCACGAGGGTATTACAATTTTCTCTTTATATGTGCCATCCTTGATGTGTACGGTGACGGTGTAGTCCATGAATGCACGGATGCCTTCAAGGGCTTCAGCGACAGAGGTATAGTCGCCGGAACCGTCCTGGGCTACATAGATGTCGTGTTTCCATTTGTCAGCCGCGGCAGATGAGGCTGAGAAAATTAACGTACACAGCAGAAGGGCTGATAAGATGCGTAGTTTCATTATTCAAACTTAGATTATTTTGTGACGCGGAACCAGTCAATGTCGAGCCAGCCGCTATCGTTGCTTTCCCAGTCGCGAGTGCAGAACATGCCGACCTTGGCGCCAATCCAATGGCCTTCGCGTACGTTGAATTCACGACCGAACGGAGTGAATTTCTTGCCGTCAAGGCTATATGAGAAGCGGGCTTCAGCCTTATAATCTTCTTTTTTAGTCGGTTTCTTAGGCCCTACCATGCGTACTTGCACGCGGAGATAGAGTTCGGCGTCGTCAGGTATTTTTACAGATGCAACTTCGGTTTCGGTCGCGCCTTTATTTGCTTTAACGCAGTCGGCTTCAACAAGATATATGCCATCTTTGCGGCTTTCGAGGGCAAGAGTAGCATAATCGTAACCCATCACGATGAGACCTGCGCGTTCGCCTTCCATGGCTTTGCCGTTTTTCTTGCGGGGTGCAAACTGAACTTTGGCAGTGGCTGTGAAGTTCTCAGTGGGGAACTTCTGCAGCAGCATGTTGGGCATATAATATAGCGACTTAGCCTCGGGAGTGTGGTGGGAGAAGAGACGCAGGCGAGAGGATGCGGCATCGCAGAAGTACCACAGAGGACTTGGATTGCCGTTCCACTGCCACTGCAGACCGAGGGTTGTGGAGTCGAATTCGTCAGAGTCGGCCGGAGTAGCGGCTGGATAATTCTTGCCAACGTTGGGCTTTTTGTACTTAGTGACAGGTTGTCCGCAGCCATCACCATCGGGGTCAACGCCGATTACCGGCCAACCGTTTTCGAGCCATTTCATTGGCTGGAGATGTGTCACACGTCCGTAAGGGCCTTTGTCCTGGAAGTGGATAAACCAGTCTTCCTTTCCATCGGGTGTATCTATCCAAGCGCCCTGGTGAGGACCGTTGATGTCGGTTTTTCCCTGATCCATCACTGTCTTGACTTCGTAGGGACCCCAAGGATTTTTGGAGCGGAGCACTACCTGCCATCCGGTGGATACGCCACCTGCGGGTGACATGATGTAGTACCAATCGCCTCGTTTATACATTTTTGCGCCTTCGATAGTCTCGTTCTCGAGGTGCCCGTCATATATGATGCGGTCCTCGCCGATAACCGATTTGCCGTCGGGAGTCATCTCTATCATTCCGATGATGCTCTTGACGCCGGCGCGGCTTCCGGCATATCCGTGGGCTATGTAGGCCTTGCCGTCCTCGTCCCAGAAGGGGCATGTGTCAATGATGCCTTTGAATTTCATCACGTGCACGAGTGGTTCCCATGGTCCGGCGGGGTTTTTGGCCTTGGTCATGAAGATTCCGAGATCTGGGTCGCCATAATAGATATAGAATTCGCCGTCATGATAGCGGATCGAGGGGGCCCAAACTGCGTTTCCGTGGCTGGGGTCGGGGGCCGACTGTGCGTATTCGGGCATAGAGGGGATGGCGTGGCCTATCAATGTCCAGTTGACGAGATCTTTGGAGTGGAGCACAGGTAGTCCAGGTATGTTTGCAAAACTGGAGGCTGTCATGTAATAATCATCGCCTACACGGCACACGTCGGGGTCAGAATAATCGGCGTCGATGACCGGATTCTGATACTGGCCGTTGCCTAAATCGGCTACCCATACTTTTGATACGGTGGCATCTTCGCCCCATGTGATCAACATGGTGGAGGCTGCAAGCGTCAAAAGTGAAAGTCTTTTGGTAAGATTCATATTTAAGGTAAATTTGATTGGTTTATACTTTTAATGTGAAGGTGTGTGGGCGAGAGGATAATTGGTCAGGGGAGAGGATGAAGGTTTTCCCATTTGACATCCCAGGTTCCGTCGGAGGGGAAACCGGGAGAGCTGCCGGAGGATCCGTCCCAGCCGGCGCACATCATCGCCACGGCTGTGAGCAGGCCACCGTTGCCGGGGAGATAGATTCGGAGACGTCCATCCTGGTAATTATGGCCGTTTGGGAGATATCTGTTAGTGGGTTTGTCGAGCAGGAGCGCGTCCACAGCCTTTTGCGGTTCGCCGATGCGAGCAGCGCACATTGCGGTCAGCGGGAAGTCCCAACCCCAGGTTTTGCCCCAGTTCCAGTTGTTCATCACCCAGTCGAGGGTGTTTTTCATCACCGGCAGGTCAAACGAGGGTGGAGGTGGAAGCATGCCACAAGCACCGAGCATTGCCATGTGGTCGGAATGCAGACGAAGTGTGGTGTAAGTGTCAGGCGCCGATTCAGCTGCGAGATACAAGGAGTCGGCCATGGGGAGTGATGAGAGTTTTGATGCCACCTCGTCCCATTCGGCTTTGGGGGCCAGTCCTTGACGACGGCGCCATTCGGAGGCTATGCGGAGCCCTGCATGCCAGTAAGATAGCTCCATCGGAGAATTGAATGTCACATCGGGCTTCAGGGTCTCCTGCGCAGGGATTATACCTTTGAGGATATAACGGCCATTTACGGAGTCGAACGAGGCAAATGAGGCCATGAAATCGGCTGTTTCCTCCACGAGACCGGCATATTTCGCGAGAACAGAGTCAGACTGTGAGTTGCGGTAGAGCAATTCGGCGAGGTGGATGATATGGGGCTGCTGCCAGATGAGGAACGAGCCCACTGACGAGGGGGCTTCCACGGCTGACGGATCGGTCATCTTCATCCACCGAGCACCTTTAAATCCCTGTCGGCGAGCTATCTCGCGTGCGGCAGGAAGAGCTGACCGGTACCATCCGAGTGTCTTGTCGAGGAGCTCGGGCCGATTCCAAAGCGCGAATTGAGCCTGGTGCCACCATATCATCTCGAGATGGAATTTTCCGAACCAGGAATTATATGTCAGTCCTGTCTCCTGTGGTGGAGTGGAGCCTGCGCATTGGATGCCAAGCAGATACTGCGACAACACCACGCGACGTTCCAGCTCTTTGGCCCGCGGATCGGTGCAAGCCGAGAAGTCAACGGCACCCCCTGTGGTCCAGTAATTGGCCCAATACGAGGCCGATGCGGTTGCTGTTTCGGCAAACGACGGCTGAGCGTCGGCTGGTGCTGTGGCCGAGAATCGGCAAGTGAATGTCAATCCGGGTTGACCGGATGTGAGTGTCAGATAATTGTCACCTTTGGATGTGAGCGTGGCTTTGCCCTCCCAGCTTAGGGTGGTGTAGTAAACTGTAGAATCAAGCCGATGCTCGATGATGGCCTTGTCGGGCGACACAAGCTCGAACGTCACAGCGTGGAGCGAATCGGCCTCCCAATTGCAACCGTCATTTCCGAATAGCCCGGTAGGGTAGGGGTAGCGCAGACTCACGGCGACAGGGGACGTGGATTTTATCTCGGCCGCCATCATGTCAAGGTCGGGATGGCACACTGTGGTGACGTCATAGTCCTTGCCGTTGAGTTTGTAATGGCTTTTGATGGCGCCCGACCATAGGTCGAGACGTTGCGATAGATCACTGAAATCCTCCTGCGATACACCTGCCGGGAGTTCCAGCCCTATAGTGGCCAGATGCAGACGGTGGGGATTGGCCCTGAAGTATTCCACGGCTCCTTTATGCCGATCGTTGCCTTTTTTGCTCTGCACGCTGTAGGGTTCCTTATGCCCGCGTTCGAAATCATACTCCACCAAGGTCTCCTCAGGTGTATAACCGGCCGTGTTGGGGAAGGAGTGCCAGCCCCATTGTGCCTGCGTCCCGAGGCACACCCCTTCGGCATAAACCTCGGGGAATGTCTGGAGTCCTGTGGGGTCGACGGTGAAGGCAAACTCACCATTGCCGACAGAGAGTGAACTCAGCGGGTCAAAATCGGTGACCACCGGACAGTTACGCTCCACAAGCGCCTGGCGATTGATGGGTGAGGCCACGACAAAAAGGCTGCCCGCAAAGGAGCAGATGGCACCGGTTATCCATTTTGACGCGACACTCATAGCGTGGTATAAAGGCAGATGATTATAAGTTTTTTATCAGGGATTGATTTAAGAGGATAAAATTTCGTTCAAAGATAGTAATTTTCGCCCGATTAATATTAATCTTTTTAAAATAATTAACACTACGCCCTGTAGGGATGGCCGGCTTGCCGGAGCGAGGGGGATAAAGGAGGCCACCGGGCATCTCTGATTGGCAGAGGTGCCCGGTGGCCGGTAAATAAGTTGTTACGGGTGCGCTTTTAGAGCTGTTCCATTTCGAGGCAAGCCATGATGAACGGCCCAACGCCCTTGGCGTCATTGTCGCGTACGAGTTCGCTCACGTAGTAGTCAAAGTCACCGCTGCGGTAGTTCTTGTCGCCGCCGAGGCCGGCCACTGCGCAGCAATTGGCAAGTGATACGGTGCCGTCCTTTTCAGTCTTCACAAACTGTTTGAGCATACCGTTGTAGCCCATGAGGCCTGACTGGCGGTAAGATTCGTCGAGGAGGCCGAGGCGGACGCCGCGGAGGAGCGAGTAGGTGAACATGGCCGAGCAGGTGGCTTCGAGGTAGTTGCCTTCGCGGCCGGGCTGGTCGAGCACCTGATACCACACACCGGTCTTGGTGTCCTGGTATTTCACCACGCCGTCGGCTATCGACTTGAGAAGAGCCACGAGCTCAGGACGTTTGGGGTGGTCGGCAGGGATTTCCTGGAGGCAGTCGATGAGCGCCATGAAAAGCCATCCCTGTGCGCGGCCCCATGAGTGGGCTGACTGGCCTGTTGTCTTGTCGGCCCATTTCTGTTCCTTGCTCTCGTCCCATGCGTGGCGGTAGAGCCCGGTGGCAGGGTCGTAGGTGTGTTTTGCTACGGTAAGAAACTGGTGGGCCACGTCGTCATAAGCCTTGTTCTTGTCCTCAAGGAATCGGGTGGCGTAAGTCGAGTAGAAAGGGCTGCCCATGAAGAGGCCGTCGAGCCACATCTGATGCGGGTAGATTTTCTTGTGCCAGAAGCCTCCGGCCTGGGTGCGGGGCTGGCCCTGAAGCTGTGCGTAGAGGGTCTCGTAGGCTGTGCGGTACTTGTCGTTTCCGGTCTTGTCGAACGCTGTGAGAAGGAGCTTGCCGTTCTTCACCTGGTCGATGTTGTAATGCTCAATCTTGTAGGTCTTTATGCTGCCGTCGGCATTCACGAGGCTGTCAACGTACGAGAGGGCATACTCCTCAACATCCTTGTTGCCGTAGCGGTTTGCGAGTGCCATGAAGGCATCGAGCTCCACGCCGATGGCATAGTTCCATTTCTGTTTCTTGTTGAAGTCGAGCATCCAGCTCTGCGGGTTGCGCTTCATTTCTGAGAGCACCATTGTCTGGGAGAGGGGCTCGCAATCCTTTGAGAGCTCGCCGTTGATATAGAGGTTGGCGAAGCGCACATTCTTGGTGAGGCCCTTGATTGAGTTGCCCTTCTTCACGCCGTCGAAGTGGCAGTTCTTGACCTCGATGTTGCGGATGTTGCAGATGTCCTGGAATCCTTCGATCATCACGCCATACTTGCTCTCCTTGCAGGTGATATTATCGAGGTAAACATTCTGCACGACAGGAGGATAGCTGCGGTCGCATTTTTCTTTCTTCTCATACACGAGGTTGATTTTCAGCACAGCTTCCTTACATTGTCCCACCTCGATGTTGCGGGCGAAGATGTTCTCTATCACACCGCCGCGGCAAGCGTTGGTCTTGATGCGCACCACGCGTTCGAGTTCGGGGCTGTCCATCACGCAGTTCTCCACGAAGAGGTTGTTGAAGCCGCCTGAGATCTCACTGCCCACCACGATACCGCCGTGGCCGTTTTTCATCTGGCAGTTGCGGACTATGACGTTCTCGGTGGGGATGTTCTGCTCGCGTCCGTCGCGGTTACGGCCGCTCTTGATGGCGATGCAGTCGTCGCCGGTGTCGAAGTAGCAGCCCTCGATGAGCACGTTTTTACATGACTCGGGGTCACAGCCGTCGCCGTTGGGGCCGTCGTTCTGGATATGCACATCTTTCACTGTCACATTCTCGCAGAGGAGGGGGTGGATCACCCAGAAGGCCGAGCGGAGAAGGGTGACACCTTCGATGAGCACATTCTTGCACATCACCGGGTTCACAAGCTGCGGACGCATGCCGTAGCCGTCGCCCATCTGGCGCTGTTCCACGGGGACGCCGTTCTCGTTCCATTCCTGGAGGAGGGGGCGGCCGATGCGCTGCGACACGATGCCGTCAACATAGCCGTAGGTGTCCTTGCCGCACATCTTCCACCAGTTCTCGTTCATGGCGCCGCCGTCGATGGTGCCTTTGCCGGTGATTGCGATGTTGGTCTGCTCGTAGGCATAAATCATGGGCTGGTAGTTGTAGCAGTCCATGCCTTCCCATCGGGTGCGCACCACCGGATATTGGCTGGTGTCGTCGGTGAAAAGGAGGGTGGCGCCCTCTTCGAGGTGGAGGTTTACGTTGTTCTTAAGTGTGATAGGGCCGGTGAGCCAAGTGCCTTTTGGGATTATCACCCTGCCGCCGCCTTCCTGGCTGCACTTGTCAATCACCTTATTTATAAGCTCGGTGTAAAGGAACCCCTTGGTTTTGGACTTCTTGCCGTAGTCAAACAGTTTGTAATCCTTGTCGGGGAAAGTAGGGGCCTTGATGGATTTCTCTATCTCGGGGTAAAGCGTTGTCCACGCTTCCTCGGGCGTCAGAGCCCACATCCCCATTGAAAAAAACATAGCAAGAACAAAAAAAGAGATTTTTTTCATGGTGAATTGGTGAATATAAAAATATTATTTGTAATTTTGTGACGACAAAGTTACGAATCATCGGGTATAATAGCCAAATATTCGATGATAAAATTTAGTTATTTTATGTTAAGCCTATTGTTGGGTGAAATATAATAACTAATTTTGCAAAAATTTTGCCCCTGTATATAATACCATTTTTCAAAAACACTGTTAACCCCCACATCGTCAACGAAAACCAGTGAATTACTTCCGATTTTTACCCAATCACTATCTATATTTTAAAAATTTTGCATGAAAAAAATCTTATTTATTATTTAACAACATGAAAGACTTAAACACGAGTCGTAGGCAATGGCTACGGCCGTTTTCCTATGCCATGCATTGGAAAACCATGCTTTTTCTTTTGGTGCTCTGCGTCGGTCTTCCCGCGCGCGCTCAAAACATCACCGTTTCCGGTGTGGTTGAGGACGGCACCGGCGAACCCATGATTGGTGCTACCGTAATGGTTGACGGAACTAAGGAAGCCGTCGCTACCGATATCGACGGTAACTTCACTCTCAAGAATGTTTCACCTAAAGCTACCCTCAAGGTTTCCTACATCGGTTACAAGACCGAGACTGTCCGTGTTGACGGCCGCACCCACATCAATGTGGTGCTCAAGGAAGACACCGAGACTCTCGACGAAGTTGTCGTTGTAGGTTACGGTACCGTGAAGAAGAAAGACCTTACCGGTTCCGTTTCTACCGTTAAGGGTGACGACCTCGTGAAGGTCCCCACCACCAGTGTCGCACAGGCCATGACCGGCCGTCTCGCTGGTGTGCAGATCACCACTACCGACGGTTCTCCCGACGCTGAAATGGTGATCCGTGTGCGTGGTGGCGGTTCTATCACCGGTGATAACTCGCCTCTCTATGTCGTTGACGGTTTCCCCGTTTCAAGCATCTCCGACATCGCTCCTTCTGATATTGCCGACATCACTGTCCTCAAGGACGCATCTTCAACCGCAATCTACGGTTCTCAGGGTGCCAACGGTGTAATCCTCATCACAACCAAGGCTGCTGAGGGTGGCAAGACCTCTATTACTTATAATGGTTATATGCAGGGCAAGCACATCAGCAAGAAGATTGATGCCATGAACCCCTATGACTACGTTATGTTCCTTTATGAAAAGGCTGCGTTGCGTGGTGGCTCAAGCATCAATACATTCGAAAAGCGTTTCGGTGCTTTCGATGACCTTGACCTCTATGCATATCAGGAAGGTACTGATTGGTATGACGACGCTTTCAACAACCACAAGCTCTCTCAGAGCCACAACGTAGGCATCTCAGGCGGTTCTGACAAGACCAAGTTCAAAGTCAACGCTTCTTACGTTAACGACGAGGCTCTTATCAAGGACAACGGTTACAGCCGTTTCAACCTCACCTTCAAGGTTAACCACGAAATCTCAAAGACTCTTAAGTTTGAGTTCGGCTCTCGTATGAGCGACACTGAGACCCGCGGTGCCGGTACCACCGGTGGCAAGAAGAGCTTCCGTTCTTACGACCTTATCACCAAGGGCCCGGTTAACGGTCTCTATGACCAGATCGACCAGGCTACAATCTCAGCCATGGACGAGGACGAATATGATGAATATCTTTCCCAGACTCGTCGACTCAGCGCCCGCGCTGCTGACGACTGGCGCCGCAAGCAGGATCGTCGTTTCCACTACGATGCTGCCGTGACCTGGAACATCATCAAACCCCTTACCTATCGTGCCGAAGTTGGTTATGACTACAACTTCTTCCAGCAGAAAGACTGGTGGAGCGCCGAGTCAAACAAGGCCGTTCAGGAAGGTGGTGAACTCCCGATGGGCGAATGGACCAAAAAGGACACCTGGAAGCTCCGTCTCGTTCACACTCTTACTTTCGACAAGACTTTCGCTGAAAAGCACTACCTCAATGCTATGATCGGTCAGGAATACGTGGCCACCAACTACGAGTCAATGACCATGAACGGTAAATACTTCGTTGACGGTATCACTCCTGAAAAGATGTTCGCCTCTATGCAGGCTAACTCAGGTGCCACCGGTTCTCGTACCATCAGCTCTACTCTCGGCAAGGAAGACCGCACAATCTCGTTCTTCGGCCGTGCCAACTATATCTACGACGGTCGTTACTTCTTGACCGCTACATTCCGTGCCGACGGTTCTTCTAAGTTTGCCCGCGGAAACCGCTGGGGTTACTTCCCCTCTGCAGCTCTCGCTTGGCGTATCAGCCAGGAAGAATTCATGGCCGACACCCGCGAATGGCTCTCTAACCTTAAGCTCCGTCTCACCTACGGTACCGCCGGTAACAACCGTATCGGTTCCGCTCTCTTCGAGACTCTCTACAAGACATACTCAAGCTCTAAGTACTACGGTGCAGGTGAATATCAGAACCCTCACTACACTCTCAACAACTCACAGCTCGCCAACCCCAACCTCAAATGGGAGACTACCGTTTCTCGTAACATCGGTTTGGACTTCGGCTTCCTCAACGAGCGCTTCAGCGGTAGTGTAGACCTCTACTGGAACACCGTGAAGGACCTCCTTCTTAACCGTAACATCACTGCTATCGGTTACACCACAATGCAGCAGAACATCGGCCAGACCTCTAACAAGGGTGTCGAAGTTTCTATTAACGGTTATGCTGTCAACACTCGTGACTTCCAGCTCAGCTTCAACGCCAACATCGCGTTCAACAAGAACAAGGTTGACAAGCTCGCCGACTCTGACTACATGACCACCAACTCAGGTGCATTCTCTACCGATATGCGTGGTGTGGATGACTACCGCGTTATCGTGGGTCAGCCTCTCGGCCTCGTGTGGGGCTTTGTTCACGACGGTGTTTACGGTGTAGACGACTTCGAGACCACTGTCGACGAGAACGGCAAGACTCAGTTCGTTATGAACGGTAGCAACTATGTGCTTAAAGAAGGTGTGGTTGACAACAGCTACATGACTGCCGGTTCTTATGGCGGCCTCCGTCCCGGTGCCATGAAGCTCAAGGACCTCAACGGCGACGGCAAGATCGACGCTGACAACGACCGTACCATCATCGGTAGAACCCAGCCTAAGTTCACCGGCGGTTTCGGTGTGAACGCTTTCTGGAAAGGTATCGACTTCTCTGCAATGTTCAACTTTGTTGTCGGCAACGATGTCTACAACCTCGACAAGATGGTATCAACTCAGCAGTATCGTAACGACTGGGCCAACCTCCGCGATTACATGGGTGCAGGTTCAGCCTGGACTTACCTCGATCGTACAACAGGTACTATCGTGACTGACTACGAGACCCTCAAGGCTATGAACGAAGGCAAGAAGTACTGGTCAGCCATCACAATGTCAGGCAACAACCCCGTTCCTACTTCATGGGCAGTTGAGGATGGTTCATTCCTCCGTCTCCAGACCATTACACTTGGTTACACATTCCCCCAGAACTGGACCCGCAAGTTTGCTTGCAACCAGCTCCGTCTCTACTGCACTCTCAACAACGTGGCAACCATCACCGGTTACTCAGGTTACGACCCCGAAGTATCATCTTCAATCACCAACAGCTCTTACAGCGGTCTTACCCCCGGTGCTGACTACTCGGCTTATCCCAAGGCCTTCTCTTGGACTGCAGGTGTTAACATCTCTTTCTAACCTCAAATCTATACAATTAATCTAAAATGAAACTGAAACATCTCTATATGCCGGCTCTGGGCTTGGTTCTGGCTGCCTCAGTGACTTCATGTGAGGATATGCTCGACACCGAGAACCTTTCGGCCGACAACGTGGACAACCTTCTGACCAACACTACGGATGCCCGTAAGATGGTTAACCATGTCTACGCTTACTTCTGCGAGGATACATACACCTCTCGTATGTCAACCAACTGGATGCAGAACACCGACGTGGAAATCGCATCCATCAACAAGACTCAGACTACCAGTAACGACCGTCGTGCCATTTGGTGTCTCAATCCCTCTTACTTCGGTGACATCAAGAACACTTGGGACCACAACTACGCTGCCATTGACTTCGCCAACCAGATCATCGCCGGTATGAAGAATTCTTCTCTCTACCTCAGCGGTGATGAGGATATGGCCCAGATCTACGGCGAGGCTCTCTGTCTGCGTGCCTATCGTTACTTCCTCCTCTGTAACTTCTGGGGTGACGTTCCCTTCGCCACTGAGCCTACATCTTCCACCAACCTCAACAACGGTGGTCGTGTGGACAAGAATATCATCTATTCTCACCTCATCCAGGACCTCGTTGACTGCGAAGAGAATATGCAGTGGTCCGACAAGGTTTCCACTGAGCTTATGAACCGTGAGTTCGCTCTCGGCTTCCTCGTTAAGCTTGCCATGTTCCGCGCCGGTTATTCAATGCAGGCTGATGGAACTATGGACCGTTGCCGCATCTCTGATCAGATCGACCCCGTGACCTACAAGGATGAAAACGGTGTTGAAAAGACTGCTCAGTCTAACGACGATTTCTACTATGTAGCCCAGGCTTATGCCCGCAAGCTCATCAACCTCAAGGGCCGTGAGCTCTCTAACAACTATAAGGGTATCTTCGACGCTGAAATCAACGGTGCTTCTGCCCCCGGTGGCGATGTGCTCTATGAAATCGGTTATGTTGTTAACTCTGGTGGTGACATAGGCTGGTGCCATGGTCTTTCTGTAGTGGCTTCTTCTAAGGGTGCAGGTACTACCTACACCAACATGGCTGCTCCCTACGCTCTTTCATTTGACCGTGATGACCAGCGTTACCCTGTGACTTGCGCACACTATCGTTGGCTCAACGATAACAAGCAGAATGCCAAGAACGGTTGGGGTATCGAACCTGCCAAGTGGTGCCGTATGGATATGACCAACACAACAGTTGCTACAAAGGGTACCGGTATCAATGACCCCGTACTCCGCTACGCTGATGTGCTTCTCCTCCTTGCCGAGGCTGACAATGAAATCAACCACGGTCCTACTGCCGAGGCTCAGGAAATGCTCCGCAAGGTGCGTGCCCGCGCTTTCGTGAACTCTGCCCGCCAGTCTGAGATGGTTGACCAGTATATCGCATCCAAGAACTCTTACGAGCTCTTCCGCAAGGCTATCATCGATGAACGTGCATGGGAATTCGGTGGCGAACGTATCCGTAAGTTCGACCTTATCCGTTGGAACTACTATGGCGATGCTATCGTTGACTGTCTCGAAGGTATGCGTGCGCTTGCTGTCAATGCTTGCCAGCTCGAACCTGCAGGCCAGTACTTCATCCAGAAGAAGGATGAAATCGAAGTTCAGGATCTTGGTCACGCTCCCAAGCTCTTCTTCACTTTCCAGAATGGTAATGTAGTCTTCGTTAACGATATCTGGACTATGGTTGACGAGACAAACGAGCCCTTCGCATCTGCCGAGACAATCGGTGATGACAATGTCTCTGAAAGCTATACCAGCGAGAAGACTTACCGTATCGCCTTCGCCGAGACATTCGGTGCTACTGTTAAGGACGCTGCCGGTAAGGAAGACCTCAAGGATGAGGATGGCAACAAGTACTACACTCTCAACGAGGGTACTCTCGCTTGCTTCTATGGTTTCACTACTAAGATCAACGGCACTTGGAACACCGGTACAGAGGATATCTCATTCCTCCGTGGCAAGCCCGTGCCCTACGTGATTCCTATCCCGACTGACCGCATCATCACTTCTAACGGTGCGCTCAACAACAACGGTTACCTCATTCAGAATCCCTAATCGTTAGATATTTTTTCCGGAGCGGAGCCTTTCCGACACCGCTCCGGATTCAAAAAAAATAACTTGAATCTAATTCTTTCAAACAGTTAAATCAATGAAACTTATCAAATATCTTGCGTGCGGACTTCTCTTTGCCGGCTCAATGGCTGTCCTCACTGCTTGTAATGATGATAACGACCTGGGCAATCCTCCGCGTTTGTTCCGTCCGGTCGTTTCAGCTGAAGCCAGCGCAAACAACCTTATCTGTAAATGGCAGGGTATCGAGGGCGCTACTTCTTACAAACTCACTGTCCTCCGTGACACCGGCGGTATCGACGAAAACGGCGACGCTGTGATGGAGGAGGTTGCCACTACTGAAGTTATGGGCTCTCCCTACACTTTCGAGGATCTCGCATGGGACGAAAAGTATCGCGTGACCATCCAGGCGTTCGGTAACAACATCCAGTCGGGCGTATATGAAACCGAACTTACTTCAATCAACTATCCTACCAAGCTCCAGAATATCGCTGATGTGATTGACACCGGCGTTAAGGTGCCCTGGTCGGAGAGTGATGACATCGCTTACATCAATGTCTATGTACGTAACGATGACAACACTGTCACTCCCTATGATCCCGAGACATTCGTGCCTCAATCACCTGCCGAGCAGACAGCTTCTCGCGAGGGTGAGGAGGAAGTCGAACCCGAGACCCCCGGCGACAATGTCGACGGCGTTAACCCCGACGATTACTACTATGTAGTTACCGACGAGGATCGTGAAAATAACTATTGCGAAATCTATGGTCTTGCTCCCTCTACCGCATTCCGCGTTATCGCTTACGATGCTAAGGGTGAATACCTCGGACGTAAGGATTTCAAGACTCAGGCAGCTGAGGTTTATGACAATCCTGATCTCGTACGTGACCTTCGCAGTATCCCTGATGAAGTTGCTGACACTATCTTCTGTACTGACTTCTTCAACGAACTCCAGCCCGGTACACTCGTGATTCTCAAGGGTGGTTACACCTATCCTTCTAAGGGTACCCCCGAAATCAGCAAGAGCGTTACCATCAAGACCGGTATGTCGCTCAGCGGTAAGGCTATCCTTAAGACCGGTGGTTTCCTCTTTGCTGAAGGCAATGTAGGTGATATCAAGTTCCAGGACGTGAAGGTTGAGACTAACGCCGATAAGACTTCAAGCAACTTCGGTGGCAGATACCTCCTTAACCAGAACAAGAAGACTAAGGTCAACTCACTCACTCTCGACAATGTTGAAATCCGCTACATGCGTGGTGGTGTGCGTATCCAGAGCCAGCCTTCTGAATTTGACAACGTGGTCATCAACAACTGTGTATTTGACAGTATCGGTGGTTACCGCGTGCTCTGCATCGACAATGCAGGTGGTCAGTTCACCAACGTGACTGTTACTAACTCTACATTCGCTAACTGCGAAGGTGTGATGCGTAACAACAAGGAAGTGAAAGGCTTCGACAACATGACAATCTCTGACTGTACATTCGTATTCTGCGGAACTGCCTCTAACCAGGTGTTCGACTTCGCTAACAATGCTGAGCAGAACCGTGACCTCAAGTTCTCTGTTACCAACTGTATTTTCGGCCCGGGCTATGGCTCTACTGAAGGTTCGTTGATTGCATTCCAGGGCTTCCGTTGCGCTGGCGCTAACTCAGTTTGCGCGTTCACCAACTGCTTCATGACAGCTGATGCTGAATATGCAGTGAAGGCTGACACCGGCGCTATCCAGGGTGAAATGCCCGGTTGCGAGAAGTCTGGCACCAAGACTGCCGACCTCTGGGTTGCACCTTTCCAGAGCGACTTCTCTATCAAGACCGCTTCTGCCGATTGTGCAAACCTCGGCGACCCCCGCTGGCACCTCTAATCAATCTCTGAATTTAGCAAGGAGAATTCACTCTCCAAGTTAATAAATCCACTGACCGGCCCGGCATTTTGTCGGGCCGGTCCTTTTTATATATCATTCTTTCACACCAAGGCTTTACCGGTGATTTGCGTATTCGGAAAACATTCCATATCTTTACATCGGTTAAATACCCATAAATCCGTACTTACCTTAAACATTACGCAAATCCTAAGGTCATAAATCTGTGACATCATTAATTGCTATCATGAAACATTCCATTATCACTGCGCTTCTTCTCTCCTGTGCTCTTCCGGCTTTTGCCTGGATAGTCGATCCTGACAAGGATCCGAAATGGACTCGTTGGATCAGAAATCAGCCCGACGAGTGGTTTGTAACCGACGAGGCCAAGGAAATTGCCGAAAATGTCCTGCTCTACCAGAAGGATGCCGGCGGCTGGCCCAAGAACATCCCTATGCACTATAAGATGACTCCTGAGGAGAAAATCCGTGTGGCAGGTGAGAAAAACTCGGAGGAAGCTGCAAAAAAGAGTTGCTTTGACAACGACGCCACCACTACCGAGGTGCGTTTTCTCGCACGTATGTACAAGGCTGTCCCCGATAGCCGTTACCGTGAGGCTTTTGACCGTGGTGTGGCTCTTCTGCTCGACTGCCAGTATCCTAATGCCGAAGCGCCTGACGCCCGGCCCGGCGGCTGGCCCCAGTATTACCCTCTGCGCGGCGGTTACAGCGACTTCATCACCTTCAACGACAATCTGACCGTCAACAACCTTCAGCTCATGAAGGAAATCTCTGAGCGCTCAGGTGATTTCTCCGACATAGTCTCCGACGAGATCGCCTCTCGTGCCCGTAAGGCTTACGAGGCTGGCATACAGCTCATACTTGACTGTCAGATAGTGGAGGATGGAGTCAAGACTTTCTGGTGTGCACAGCATGACCCCTACACACTTCTCCCGGTCTATGGCCGTCCCCACGAACTGCCATCCTATTCTGCCATGGAGGGCACAGCCATAATGTTCCTGCTGATGGATATCGAGAACCCTTCGCCCGAGGTGCAGGAGGCTATCCATGCCGGCATGGCGTTTCTCAAACGCACACGAATCGCCGATAAGGAGAAGGTCGAGGTGCTGGACGCCGACGGCAAGCGTGTGGATGAGAAGATAGTCGATGCTCCCGGCAAAGGACTTTGGGGCCGCTTCATTCAGCTTGGCGGCGATGTGGCTGAGAAGGCTTACGAGCGCCTCTTCAATGATCTCGCGCATCATAACCACAAGTGTCAGTATGGCGACACCGTCCTTAAATATAGCGAGGAACGTAATGCACGTGCCTCCTACGACCCTTCCAAAGCTCATCAGCCCATTTATAGCATCTATGACAAGAATCTGCCATATCTGCTTTATCGCTTCCTCTATAGCTTCGATGATCTGCCTGCCACAGCCGAGGAGCAGCATGGTCTCGTGCTCCCTGTCAGCTCGCTGAACGCCGAGCGACGTTGCCGCTATAACTATATCTCTGACTGGCCTGAGAAGTTGCTTGTCAAGTATTATCCTGCATGGCTGAAGAAGAACCATCTCACCGCTCCTGACGAGAAATAATCATCTCCAATGGAGTCTGAGCCCGCATAGCACCAGCTGTATATCACTCTGCATATTCCTTGGAGGATAGCAGATAAAAATATCCCCGGATAGCCTTGGCTGTCCGGGGATTTACATAGATTTCAATTAAGATTTGGTTTACCCTTGTTTCACTCTGATAATTTAGCTACTATTCTTTACCTATCTAATCTACCTAATTATCTTTGTAACTTATATATATGTCAGTATTCCTATTGATTACTCGATTGTGACGCGTGGTTTCCAATTGTGTTTTACCACGAGAGTGGAATTGGCAGGATAGAGCACCCATGAGTTATGATCATGGTTGTTACACCAGTCCTTGAATCCCGGATGGCTTCCGCCTACCCCGTCATAAGCCTCGCAGATGTGGGTGCGTTCGGTAGGCCATGCCCATGTGCCGGGCACGAGGATCATCTGGGGCGCTATCGCGTCAGTGCCGGTTGTGCCCGGAGGACGTACCCAGTGTGAAGTGTGCTCGACGTCGTTCTCAACCTTGAGTGAGAAGCCTCCCATCGGGGTTTCTGCCCCTTCACGGAACATTTCGGATGAGAGCGAGAATTTTCCGTCGACATTCAGTTTGATTTCCGCGCCGTCAAGGCCGGTGTGGTCGCTCTGTGAGCCTGCATTGATGATATGGTCGGTATCACTTACGCCAAACCATTCGTTCCAGCAGCTGAAATCGCCTACTTTCTCTCCGTTGTAGTAAAGGTTGACCGGAAGTGTACCACCGGCAGCCAGAGCCTTCACATGCACCTCCTGGGTTGCCTCGTCGGTGGCCACGTGTGATACTCCGAACACCACGTCGTTGAAGTCGAAGTCGTCAGTGACACCAAGGTCCTCGCAAGCTATTATCCATGACTGAGCCAAAGGATATGTCTCGAATTCTTCCTGATTGTTATCGACGCCGCGCACGAAGAAGAGGATGTCATTCATGTCATGGTCGTTGTCGTGATATGTTCCGTCCTCAACACCCATCACGGTTTGTCCGTTCCACAGATAGGTCACGAAAGTCATGTGGGGAGTGTAGTCGGTGATGTTTACATTCTTATAAGTGAATGGAACCTTGTCAAATGGAGTAGTGGCGTGTGATGCCTGTGACTGGTAGTAGCAGCCGAGGAGTTGGTTCATCCAGGGAAGCGAGAATCGGAAATCCGCACCCGGCACATTTGATGTGGCTCCGTTGGTGAGATTGGTTACGTTGCCTTGCTGTGCTATCTTCTGGTGACCCTGGCATACCACGAAGAAGCCTATTTTCATGCCCTTGGGGAAGTCGTAGGACGCCTGTGATTCGATAGGCTTGTTGTTCTCGTCGAGAGGATAGTAGACGAGCTTGTGGAACGACGGTTTATACTTGACATTCTTGGCTGCCTTGGCCTCTTCGTCTGTCATCGAGCCGTTGCCTGTTGCTGACTCGTAGTCCTCGATGTCGTTGGCCGGACGCATGCCCGAATAGTTGTCGATTCCCTCCTTATAGCGGATTTCACCTATTGTAGCTCCGGTCTGGCCGTCCATACCTTTGCCGCCGATGTTTTCGAAGATGCTGTATTCGTCAGAGTCTCATGGTGTTGGACCAGGGTGACGCGTCAAGCATAAGAAGGAATTTCGGGGCTGCCATGATTTCCTCGTAGGTTGCTCCATCCTCATAGTAGAAGTAGCCGAACGAGTTGTCGAAGATACCTGCACCGTACACATATTCAAGGGTGATTTCGCCGCCGTCTGAGGTGTAGACCACACCATTCTCCGGATGGAGTTTTTCTCCGTGGCGGTTAAGGTTACATTTTCCGTCCACAATTCCTTCGTGGAATACACCTTTATCACCTACTATGGCTGCGAGGTCTGAGCAGGGGCGGCCGTCGTTCGTGTCAGAGAATGTACCGGTCAGATAGGCCGATCCGAAGTCGCCGGTGTGCATTCCGTAGAGGTCAAACACATCGAGGATGGGCGACAGATTATCGGCTGAGAGTTCATAGCCTTTTATCTGGTGCCAATACTCATAGTTGCAGGAAGGCATACCTTGTTGCTTATAGGAATTGAAGCAGAAATATCCTATGCCGTTGCCCCAGCTGCTGCCTTTTTCGATCTGTTGCAGCTTGATGGAGCTGGCCGGAAGGTCGGATGCTGCGCGTGCTGTGCCTGATGATGTTATTTCGAGATTGCCGTTCTTGATGGGGAGATATGACGCGAATACTGTCTTACCTTCTGAGGATACCCCCATGACGTAGGCTCGTGTGTTGGCTTTAGCGAAGTCAAACGAGAATGTCGATGTCGAAGCTGAGAACTTTGCTGCAAGCTGGCATCCATCGGCCCCGGGCATGCGGTCATAGATATAAATTGTTGACGCGCCGTTGAGTGAGCGGCTATCTGTAGTGGCTGTGACGTGTGTGGCGAGATTCCAATCCTGCTGTGAGTCAACAATGCCGAATTCCTTGATGAATTCGCGGGCATAGAGCTCTTCGGCGGGAACTTTAAGTTCCTCGACCTGGCATGCCACACTTACCCCGGCACATAGTGCCACAGGCAAGAAATGTTTTAAATTCATAGAGAGTTAAAAGAGAAACAAGTAATATGTATGATAATGATTTCTAAGTAATGTCACTGAGCCTCTGCTCTGCGTGTTGAAGTATTGATTACAAATTCAATATTAAATTACGTTATCAAGATAAAAGAGTTTGTTCTTGTATCAATTATCGAATCTTAGAAAAGAGGTAATTTTTCAATTTGTATTTTTAATTACGGTGCAAATTAACGAATTTTATTTTAAAAATTCCAAATTACCCCCCCCATTTTCCGACAAATTGGCGATAAATAAATTTTTATATCGGAGTTTTAGGACAGTATGGTCTACTGTAAGGGGACAAAAAATAAGCCTGTCAGAAATCACTTTCTTGGCAGACTTATTGTATTTTTCTTATCGTAGTAGGCCTTATTTGTAGTAGGTGATTTCGCGCCGTTCCAAGGTGTGCGACACGTGCGGACGTTGGCCGGTGGACTGGGTGGTCCACACCGACATTCTTTCCGTCCAGTTGCCGTGGTCGTCAAAGTCACGGTAGACATTGAAGCAGGCGGTGTGCTCGCCGTCAACCAATGGGTCAGTATATTGTCCCACTATGTTATGCTTGTCGTCATATACAGTGATGGCATAGTCACCCATACCGCCTGAACATACCACATTGTCCGACAGGTGCTCGTAGGTCAGCGTGTCCTTAAGGAATCCTCCGTGCAGACGGCGCAGGTTGGGCTTACGGTCCTCCCATCTTATTATACGCCCTTCCTTGTCGCGACGCAGACGCTCGTCACGCCGTGGCACATATTGTCCGAGAGAGTCGAAATAGATGGTGGTTTCGAGCCGGTTTGCCGCCGTTGTGTCAACCACAAGAGAGTCTTTCTCCTGCCTGACATTGAGATAAGTGGTCCTGGTCACCCTTTTGACCTTGTGGCGCAATTCAAAAAGAGAGAGGTCAGAGGTCTCGAAGACCCCTGCCTCATCTTTGTTTGGGTTGTCATACACGTCGTCACCCTCTCCGACATGGCTACAGGCGGCAGTGGATGCAAGCAGTATCGACAACGACAATAATTTGTGGGATAGTTTCATTTTCAGATTAGAAGAATAGCGATTCAAGTGCGTAGACACCGATGCCTGCTATGTAGCCGAGGAATGCTATCCAGGTGAAACGGCGCAGATACCAGCCGAAGCTGATTTTCTCGAGGCCCATCACCACAACACCGGCGGCCGAGCCGATGATGAGCATTGAACCTCCCACACCTGCACAGTAGGCGAGCAGCTGCCAGAACAGGCCGTCCACTCCGAAGTCGCCTGAGGCTGCGATGGGATACATGTCCATGCAGCCGGCCACGAGAGGAACGTTGTCGACGATACTCGACACGATACCAATGATGCCTGTCACAAGATAGTGGTTGCCGTCCGAGGCTTCGTTGAGCCATTCGCCGAACGCGGTTAACACATGTGTCTCCTGCAGAGTGGCCACGGCCAGCAGGATGCCGAGTAAGAAGAGGATGGTGGCCATGTCGATGCGTGAGAGTAGGGTAGTCACTTTGAGATGGCTGTTTTCGCAGAAGAGGGCGTGGCGGTTGCAGCGGTATTCACTTACAAGCCACAGCACACCAAGCGCGAGCAATATACCCATGAAAGGAGGCAGGCCAGTGAGGAGACGGAAAATGGGGACGAATATCAGACCTCCGACACCGATGCACAGGATGAGGGTGCGGTCACCCGGATTCTGTGCCATAGAGGATGCGTCCTCCTTTTTCTCGGGAGCTTTGATGTCGCCCTTGAGATAGAGTTGCACGAGGAGCGCCGAAACCACTACAGAGACAATCGAGGGTATGATAAGCTGAGTAATGACGCCGCCGGTGGTGATCATGCCTTTGATCCATAGCATGATGGTGGTGACGTCGCCGATGGGCGAGAATGCACCGCCGGCGTTAGCGGCGATGATTATGATGCCACCGTAAATCATGCGGTCCTTGTGGTCGTCAATAAGTTTCCTGAGCACCATGATCATCACGATACTTGTGGTGAGGTTGTCAAGGATGGCTGACAGGATAAATGTCATCATCGTGATGCGCCAAAGCAGCTTGCGTTTGCTTGTGGTGGCGAGAGCGTCATGCACGAAGTAGAATCCTCCGTTGGCGTCGACGATTTCCACGATGGTCATCGCTCCCATCAGGAAGAAAAGAATTTCGCAAGTTTCGCCCAGATGGTGCAGCAGGCGGCTCGAAGTGTCCACTCCGGGGTCGCTTCCGCCTATGGCATAAAGGGTCCAACACACTACACACATCAACAGGGCCGGTACGGCTTTGTTGATCTTCAGCACGCTCTCCAGAGCTATGCATAGATAACCGAGAATAAAGAATGTGACTATTGCTGTTACCATTGCAAAGTTTATTTCATGGTTGTAAATTAAGTGATGATTTCAGGGACAAAAAGTGCACTGCGGTAACACAATGCAAAAACTCGGCGCAAAGGTCGGAATTAATCGCTAAACGCCCAAATATTAAATAATGAAAAATTTCTTTAATGAAGTGGTAATCACACAAGTGCGTGTCATTTCTGCACTATTTTAAGTGTGCGTGGGCTGATTCTTAGTCTATCGGTCCGCGTTTCATCGCGTCGCGGATTATTAGCGAACCCAGTGTTATGCCGAATATGGATGTGATATGCATCAACGCGCCATTGGTGGCGACCTTATTGTAAGTCATTGCTCCCGACATGTCAGTCAGCTCTGATGCGTCAGGATGATTCTTTACGAGTTCGTCGGAGTAGACACACTGGAATTTCCGTTTGGGGTACGTGTCTGATTTTTTGAATTTCCTGCGGAGGGCTGCTGCCAGCGGGCAACCTTTGACCTTCCAGAATTCCGCTACAGCTATGCGCGAGGGGTCGAGTTTGAGGGCAGCTCCCATAGAGGAATAAAGACGCACAGGGCGTTTTGAGGTTGCTGTCTCGGCCATTGCCGAAGTTGCGTTGAGTATGAGGAGGGCTTTGTCCGAAAGCGAGTCTATGGCATCGATAATATAGTCATACTCATCGAGATGGAACTGTGAGGCTGTCTCAGCGTCATAGAATCCATGTATAGCCGTTATTTTGGCCTCGGGATTGATGTCAAGAAGATGGTGGCGCATCACCTCGACTTTTGGTTGTCCTACTGTGGATGTGAGTGCCGGGAGTTGCCGATTAATGTTTGACACGGCCACACGGTCGGCATCCACTATGGTTATGTTTGTGAATCCGGAGCGGACAAGTGTCTCAGCTGTCCAGCTGCCTACGCCTCCTATGCCGAAAATTATGACACGGAGCGATGCGAAATCATCAAGTTTTTTGGCTCCGGTGAGCAAGGCTACCCGGTTGAAGCGGTCACACCGGTTCATCTGCGAAAAGCATTTCCTCGTCGCGGTGAAGCAGCCGTGATTTCAGCCTTTCCCATGCCGAGGGACGTTCGAGGCGGATATGGATGTTGACATCCGAATTATTCTTGTTGAGGAAAACGATGGACGAGTGAAGCACTATGGCCAGCACGTCGTCGAATTCCACTATTTCGTGTATGCGGTTGAGAGGAAGCACCGAAAACGGAGATTTTGGGTCCACGCTGCCGATGTAAAGGTCGTTTTCATCAATCACGATTCCGTGATTTTCTAATGCGTAATCAAACAGCAGCCCGATATTGAGTTCGTCGGCCGACTGAGGAGGCCTGTTGAACTGGCGGTACAATGATTCGATGACTTTTTTTGTTACCATATCTCGTTGTTGGTCTTAATCAATGTGAATTTGTTATTGAGAGACAACTTCACTGCGTAGTCGTATTAGCAAAAAATATGTTAATTGGGTGGCCATGTTAGCTTGGCTCTCTAATATATAAACAAATCTATACTGATGTCAGTTTAAGGTTGAGTTGGCCTTTTAGTGAATTTTATTGGTAAAAAGGTCGAATGCGAGCAATAGCGTCTTTTATTAAATTTAACACCTGAGGAGCGACGGCTATCCTGAGTCGCCACCCTCAGGTGTTAAAAGGTATAATCGCTTAAGCGAGGAATCCGAGGAGGACACCGGCAGCAACAGCCGAACCAATCACACCGGCCACGTTGGGACCCATGGCGTGCATAAGCAGGTAGTTGCTTGGGTCGTATTCCAGACCGAGGTTATTGGAGATACGAGCCGACATCGGCACTGCGGATACACCGGCGTTACCGATAAGCGGGTTGATTTTCTTGGACTGCGGGAGTACAAGATTGAAGAGTTTCACGAAGATCACGCCGCTGGCCGAGGCGATTACGAATGCCATGAAGCCAAGGAGGAAGATGCGGATGGTCTCCCAGGTGAGGAACTCGGAAGCCTGGGTTGATGCTCCGACTGTCATGCCGAGGAGGATAGTCACAATGTCGGTGAGGGCATTGCTGGCAGTCTTGGCCAGACGGTTGGTGACACCGCACTCACGCAGCAGATTGCCGAAGAAGAGCATGCCGAGCAGAGGAAGACCTGAAGGCACCACGAAACAAGTGAGGATCATACCCACAATAGGGAAGATGATCTTTTCGTTCTGTGACACGGCGCGGGCCGGCTTCATCTTGATGAGGCGCTCCTTCTTTGTGGTGAAGAGACGCATCAACGGCGGCTGGATCACAGGCACGAGAGCCATGTATGAGTAAGCCGACACGGCTATCGCACCCATAAGGTTGGGGGCAAGCTTCGATGAAAGGAAGATAGCTGTAGGGCCGTCGGCACCACCGATGATGGCAATGGCTCCGGCCTGGTCGGGAGCGAATCCCAGAAGGAGGGCCACCATATAGGCACCGAAGATACCGAACTGGGCGGCTGCTCCGATGAGCATCAATTTAGGATTGGCTATCAGCGCCGAGAAGTCGGTCATGGCACCGATGCCAAGGAATATCAGAGGGGGATACCATCCGGCACTCACACCGTTGTAAAGAATGTTGAGCACTGATCCTTCCTCATAGATGCCTATCTCAAGGCCGGCTGTGGTGTTGAAAGGCACGTTGCCGATCAGTATACCGAAGCCGATGGGGACAAGGAGCATGGGCTCGAAATTCTTCTTAATGGCCAGCCAGATGAAGAACAGTCCCACCACAAGCATCACCAGATGCTTGAAGGTGGCATTATAGAAACCTGTCAGGTGCCAGAACTCCTGGAGGTTTTGCATTAAGAAATCGCTAAACGCCATAATAGTATAGTTTTTTCTTATTCAAGAGTGATGAGGACTGCTCCTTCGAGCACGGAGTCGCCGGGGGTGACTGCGATGGAGGCCACTTTGCCGTCATTGCCGGCGTGGATGGCGTTTTCCATCTTCATGGCTTCCAGTACTACCACGGTGTCAGATGCTTTGACTACATCGCCTACTTTGACTGCTACTGAGAGCACTACGCCTGGGAGGGGAGCCTTGACCTGATAGCCGCCTGCCGCAGCCTGGGGTTTGGCGATGACTTTTGCGCCTGTTTCTGTGCGGGGTGCAGCAGAGGGGCGCGGAGCGCTTACGATGGTGACTGGTTTGTCGGTCTTTTCAAGTTCCACTTTGTAGGGAACTCCGTTGACCTCCACCTTGGCGAGATTGTTGTCAATGTCGCCTATCTTCACCGAGTAGAGGTTGCCGTTTATTCTGTATTTATATTCTTTCATTGTTGTGATGATTGAGTTGGGGGGATTTAACGACGGTTAGGGAGCTCGCGCAGACCGTAAATCTTAGAGCTCCATGGAGAGTAGGCGCGACGCACCTTGTTGATGGTGAGCACGGTGTTTTCGCGGTCATGGGCATCGAGATGCTCGGCGAGCGCTGCTGCGATCGCTGCGATGACTTCGCCTGAATCCTGCTCTTTGTGGTGTTCTTCCACTTCGTCATTCTCGGCGAGAGCCTTGATTTTGCGTGAACGCGAGATGCTGGCCCCGATTTTGTTGATGATGTAGAAGCAGATAGCCAGCACGAGGAGCGCTGTGAACACGATGCACATGGCCATCACAGCCATGCCGCCGCCACGTGGATCCTCTTCGGCAAACATGTCAACCTTCGAGTTGGTGCTCTTGATGATGTTGTTGCTTGACGGTGTGATATATTTGGCGTCAGAGCCGTCACGCACTTCCCATGCATCAGCCTCACCTACGCCACCTTCGCCGTCAACCTTTCGGGCGTATGACTGACCGGGTTTCAGGTCGCCGGGTACCACGATTTCGTCGATGAGCGAGAGACCGTTGGCATCGTAGATCGCGATGTAATTATCCTGGCCAGGGGTGAAGGTGAAGTTCATGTGGAACGTTCCCTTATTAGGCTCTCCGTCGGCCCAGAAGAGCACGTGCTGACGTGCCGGAATCTCTGTGTTGACATCACCTAAGGGTACGGGATAGAGTGTGTTGTTGTTGCGGTCGTTGGTGAGGAACACGCTTGAGATTTCAAGCGGCCCGAAAGTGGAGTTGAAGAGCTCCACCCAGGCGTTGTAGCGGCCAAAGTCGTCCACGACGCTTGTGGAGTCGTTCTGGATCATCACCTCGTTGATGCGAAGACCGCGTCGACCCTGCGCCATGACGGCTCCCGCACATGTGAGCGCCACCAAGAGCAACGTTAAAATTCTCTTTTTCATAATCTTTTACTGATGGTGTTTTAAAGAGGTATGTTGCCGTGTTTCTTGGCGGGATTGGTGACCTTCTTGGTCGCGAGCTGCTGCAGCGCACGGATGATGCGGAAGCGGGTGTTGCGGGGCTCGATGACATCATCGATGTAGCCGTAGCGAGCTGCGTTGTAGGGATTGCAGAAGAGTTTGTTATACTCGGCTTCTTTTTCCTGGAGCACCTTGGCGGGATCCTCGGCGGCCTTTGCTTCCTTGGCATAGAGAACTTCTACGGCGCCTGCACCACCCATTACGGCGATTTCAGCTGTAGGCCATGCATAGTTCATGTCGCCACGGAGCTGCTTGCATGACATCACGATATGGCTGCCGCCGTAGCTCTTACGCAGGGTGACAGTGACCTTGGGCACTGTAGCTTCGCCGTAGGCATAGAGAAGCTTGGCGCCATGGAGAATCACACCGTTGTATTCCTGGCCTGTGCCCGGGAGGAAGCCCGGTACGTCGACGAGGGTCACGAGGGGGATGTTGAATGCGTCGCAGAAACGTACGAAGCGTGCGCCCTTGCGTGAGGCGTTGCTGTCGAGCACACCTGCAAGGAATTTCGGCTGGTTAGCCACGACACCTACGGCCTGGCCGTTGAAACGGGCGAAACCGATGATGAGGTTCTTGGCATAGTCGCGCTGTATTTCAAGGAATTCGCCGTTGTCGACAATAGCGCCGATGACTTCATACATGTCATAGGGGCGGTTGGCCGAGTCGGGGATAATTTCGTTGAGAGAGTCCTCCAGACGGTCGATGGGGTCAGTGCATTCAACCAACGGCGGTTCCTCAAGGTTGTTCTGGGGAATGTAGCTGAAGAGTTTGCGGATGATACGGAGTGTCTCTTCGCCGTCCTCGGCTGCAAAGTGAGCCACACCGCTCTTCTGAGAGTGAACTGTCGCTCCACCGAGGGCCTCCTGGGTAACATCTTCGCCTGTCACGGTCTTCACAACCTTCGGGCCGGTGAGGAACATGTAGGAGATTCCTTTGGTCATGATGGTGAAGTCGGTAAGGGCAGGGGAGTAAACCGCACCGCCTGCGCAAGGACCGAGAATGCCTGAAATCTGGGGTATGACACCTGATGCGAGGATGTTGCGCTGGAAGATTTCAGCGTAGCCAGCGAGTGCATTGATACCTTCCTGGATACGTGCACCGCCTGAGTCGTTCAAGCCGATTACGGGTGCGCCCATCTTCATGGCCATATCCATGATTTTGCATATCTTGAGAGCCATGGTCTCGCTGAGTGAGCCGCCGAACACTGTGAAATCCTGAGCGAAAACATAGACGAGGCGACCGTCGATTGTACCGTAACCGGTTACAACACCGTCGCCAAGGTAACTTTTCTTTTCCTGACCGAAGTTGTGGCAACGATGGCGCACAAACATATCGATTTCTTCGAAAGAGCCTTCGTCAAGCAGCTGTGCGATACGTTCACGGGCTGTGTACTTCCCTCTTTCATGCTGTTTTTGGATGGCCTTTTCGCCACCTCCCAGACGAGCTTCTTCGCGAAGGGCGATGAGCTCTTTTACTTTTTCAAGCTGGTTACTCATTGGGGTTGAGTTAGTGAGTTATGAGTTGGTTTAGTTATTTTACTTGTTGGGATCTTCGCAGAGCTCGATGAGTGTGCCGCAGGTTGATTTCGGATGGAGGAAGGCGATGTTGAGGCCTTCGGCACCCTTGCGGGGAGCTTTGTCGATGAGTCGGCAACCCTTGCCTTCCACTTCTGCCAATGCGTTGGCCACACCATCCTCGATGGCGAATGCGATGTGCTGGATGCCTCCGCGGCCGCCGTTGTTGGCGATGAATTTTGAGATGGCGCTTTCAGGTGATGTGCCTTCGAGAAGTTCTATCTTTGTCTGGCCCACCTTGAAGAACGCGGTGCGGACTTTCTGGTCTTCAACTTCTTCAATGGCAAAGCATTTAAGGCCGAGAGTGTTTTCGTAGAAGGCGATAGCCTCTTCGAGGTTAGGTACTGCGATACCTACATGTTCAATGTGTGAAATATCCATGATACTGTGATGGTTGATTAGTTGAGTTATTGATTTCCTGTTGCTTTGGCGAAAATGCAGTTTTCACCGTTGCAAATTTAATGATAAAAATCGGGGCAGACAAAAATAAAGTCAATTAAATATCCATCAGTGAGGCGCTAACATGAAAAAAGTCAAGCCATGCTTCCGTGTGGGTGCATGGCTTGACTTTAGTGGGTGATAGTGAGATTTATATGTCTGCTTGGACTGCCGCTTGTTCCACGGCAAGCCCCTTGCGGTAATTCTCTATATAGGCCTCGAAACCTTTCACATCTTCAGGATCGGGGGCGATCTCGCTACCGGTATCGCCAAGGAACACTGACTCGTTGAGGAATGCGGCAAGTGACTGGCCTTTAGGATTGTTGACGAGATATGAGGCGAGAAGCGCGATGCCCCACGCTCCACCTTCGCCCGCGGTCTCCATGATAGAGATGGGTGAGTTAAGGGCTGCCGCGAGGATGCGCTGGCCTACTCCAGGTGTCTTGAAGAGTCCGCCATGTCCGGTTATGCGGTCAACCTCGACTTTCTCTTTGTTGAAGAGGATGTCATTGCCGATTTTCAGCACTGCCACTGAGGCATATAAATTCGCTCTCATGAAGTTGGCGAGGCTGAATTTATTGGCCGGGTTGCGCACAAATAGTGGCCGCCCCTCGCTGAGGCCGGTGATGGGCTCGCCTGAGAAATAGTTGTAGGCAAGCAGGCCGCCGCAGTCAGGGTCGCCGTGAAGTGCATTGCCGTAGAGCTTTCCATATATCTCTCCCATGTCAACAGGCAGACCGAGCAACTGCTGATACTCTTTGAACAGATTTACCCATGCATTGAGGTCGGATGTGCAATTGTTGCAATGCACCATTGCCACAAGGCTACCGTCAGGTGTGGTCACGATGTCGATTTCCTCGTAAGGACGTGAGAGCTCTTTCTCAAGCACTATCATTGAGAATGAGGAGGTTCCGGCCGACACATTGCCTGTGCGCTGAAGCACGGCATTGGTCGCCACCATGCCGGTTCCGGCATCCCCTTCGGGGGGGCAGAACGGTATGCCCGGTTTTAGGTGGCCCGAAACGTCAAGGCGACGTGCACCCTCGGGTGTCAGGGTCCCTGCATTCTGACCGGCCAAAAGTACTTTGGGAAGAATGTCAAGCAGGTGCCATTTATGGTCGGTGTCGGCCACGAGTGCCTCGAATTTCTCAACCATTTGTGCCGAGTAGTCCTTTGTGGCGGGGTCGATCGGGAGCATTCCCGAAGCATCACCCACCCCAAGCACCTTCTCGCCTGTAAGTTGCCAGTGGATATAACCTGCGAGAGTGGTAAGGAATTCGATATCCTTTACATGCTCTTCGCCGTTGAGGATGGCTTGGTAGAGATGGGAAATGCTCCACCTCAGAGGGATGTTGTAGTTGAACAGTTTTGACAGTTCCGCTGCTGCGGCGCCGGTGTTGGTGTTACGCCAGGTGCGGAACGGCACAAGGATTTCACCTGTCGCACCGAAGGGCATATATCCATGCATCATGGCGCTTATGCCTATGGCGGCGAGCGATTCTATCTCTGTGTCGTAGTCCTTGCGCACATTGGCGCGGAGATTGGCATAGCAATCCTGCAGGCCATACCAGATGGCCTCGGTGCTGTAGGTCCACAATCCGTCCACCATCTGGTTTTCCCACTCGTGGCAGCCTTGGGCTATCGGGCGGTTATTGTCGTCGGTGAGGACTGCCTTTATGCGGGTTGACCCGAATTCGATGCCAAGGATTGCCTTGCCTTCCTCGATTATGGTTTTAGCGGCTGAATCCATGGACATTACAGATAGAGCGATTTATTAAGCATGTAGTACACCTCGCCGAGACGAAGATTGTTCTTGAATGTCTCGATGGTGGTTGACTTATCGATGTGTACCATTTCTATGCCGGCGATTTCCGCGTAATCTTCCCAGAATTCAGGGGTGACGTCGTAGGAGAAGCAGGAGTGGTGTGTCCCGCCGGCCAGGATCCATGCTGTGGCACCGATCTCGAAGTTAGGCATCGGTATCCAGAGAGCGGAAGCCACCGGAAGCTTGGACAGCGGTTTGGACTTGATGCATTCCACGTCGTTGACTATGAGGCGGAAGCGGTTGCCCATATCTACCACGGTGGCAGTGACTCCATTGCCCGGTTTAGATGTGAAGACGAGGCGCGCGGTAGGTGTTTTGCGTATACCGATACCGAGGAAGTGGACTTCAAGACGTGGGCGTTCTTCGGCTATAAGGGGACACACTTCAAGCATGTGGGCCTGCAGGATGGAACTCTGTTTGCCGTCGAAATTGAGGGTGTAGTCTTCGAGGAATGAGCATCCGCCCGACATGCCGCGTGTCATTACCCACAGTGTGCGGTAAAGGGCGGCTGATTTCCAGTCACCTTCAGCTCCGAAGCCGTAGCCTTCGGCCATGAGTCGCTGTGACGCGAGGCCGGGAATCTGGTCAAATCCGCGGCCTGTGATGTCGACATTTACATCGCCGAGGTCATCAAAGTTGGTGGTGAAGCCCTTGGCTCCCTTGTCCTTGAGCACAGCGCGCAGTGTCAGTTCGGCTTTTGCCGAATTCCATACTTTGCGGTAGGCTTCACTGCTCTTGTCCTCGAGTTCGGGTGTATGGGCATAGAGGCGGAAATATTCCCCTACGAGCGCATCCACATCCTCGTCCTTGATAGCGTCGAAGTAGGGCATTACAGCGCTGAACGGCATGTAGTCTACATGATATCCGAGTCGGATCTCAGCTTCGACCTTGTCACCGTCGGTCACGGCTACATTGTTCATCTGGTCGCCAAAGCGGATTATGCGCATGTCCTGTGCATCGGCCCAGCCTACGCATACGCGCTGCCACACGGCTATACGTTGCTGTGTCTCGGTGTCTTTCCAGTAACCGGTCACCACTTTGCGGCGCACACGCATGCGGGCGCAGATATGCCCGAATTCTCGGTCGCCGTGGGCACTTTGGTTGAGATTCATGAAGTCCATGTCCATTGTGTCCCAGGGGATTTCTGCGTTGTACTGGGTATGGAAATGCAGGAGAGGCTTGCTTAATATCTTCAGACCGTGAATCCACATCTTGGCAGGTGAGAAAGTGTGCATCCAAGTGATGATACCTGCGCAGCGGGGATCATTGTTGGCCGCCTTCATCACATCTTCTACCTCCTTAGAGGAGTTGGCTGTGCCTTTATACACAACTTTGACCGGGAGGTTGCCTGAATTGTTGAGGCCGTCGACCATTTCTTTTGAGTGGGCGTCGACAGCGACCACTGCATCGCCTCCGTAGAGGAGCTGAGCACCGGTCACCCACCATATTTCATAGTTTGAATACATGGTTTCGCGTTTTTAGTGTTATTTAAGGATGTTTATGATTCTTAGAGTATTAGGTTGATGGTCATTTTTGACCGTAATAGGCATTTGGGCCGTGCTTGCGTGAGAAGTGCTTCTCAATAAGCAGTGGGTTCATGGTGAGCTTAGGGTTGATTGTATAGGCTATTGATGCCATTTTAGCCACTTGCTCAAGCACCACGGCGTTGTGTACGGCCTCTGCCGGGGTTTTGCCCCAGGTGAAGGGACCGTGGTTCTTAACTAAAACACCGGGGGTGTGCATGGGGTTCATCCCTTCAAAGCGGCGCACTATCACATTGCCGGTTTCGAGTTCATAATCACCCTTGACTTCCACTTCGCTCATGTCGGCGGTGCATGGGATGGCCTTGTGGAAATAGTCGGCGTGGGTAGTGCCTATGTTCGGGAGGTCGATTCCGGCCTGGGCCCACGCTGTGGCATAAGTGGAATGAGTGTGTACCACGCCACCAACTTCAGGGAAGGCTCGGTAGATGGCAAGATGGGTCGGTGTGTCGGACGACGGTCTCAATGATCCTTCCACAACCTCGCCGGTGGTGAGGCTGACAACGTCCATGTCCTCAGGGCGCATTGACTCATAGTCGACCCCGCTTGGCTTTATGACCACGAGGCCTTTCTCTCGGTCGATACCCGAGACATTTCCCCATGTGAAGATTACAAGCCCATGGCGCACCAGGTCCATGTTGGCTTTATATACTTTTTCTTTTAATTCTTCGAGCATTATTTCGATGTGTTAAGTTCGATAGATGTGTTGTTCAATATTGTCTGTCGGTTACCAGAAATATATGTAGAATGCCACAGTGATTCCGAGGATAATGACTGTGTTGATGACATCCCAGTGATTCCAGCTTGCGCGAGTGGCCGCAACCTGCTCAGGGGTAGAGGTGCCGAACACGAGGCCCTGTATCTTCTGAGGCTCTGGCGCTTTGGTGAAGAGGCTGACAACGAAGGCGACAAGCAGGCAGAACACGAGCATCCAACCACAGAAGAAGAGCCAGTTGACGTCGTAGAACAGGTACTGGAAGAGATTGCTTTCATCTCCGCCTGGTATTACCGATGCGTTCTCATAATAGATTTTTGCACCAAGTCGGGTGAGGCCGATGACGAGGCCTGCAATGAGCGCCCACATGCCGCCCTGGGCAGATGTGCGTTTCCAGCACACACCCAGAAGGAATGCAGCTGCGATGCCGGGGGCCAGCACTGACTGGACTTCCTGAAGATATTTATAAAGCACGTCGCCCATGGAGCGCATGATGGGAATCCAAAGGATGCCGAGGACGACGATGACCACTGTGGCAGCCTGACCGATGCGCACCAGTTTCTTGGGATCGGTGTCGGGACGGAATCGTTGGTAGAAGTCGATGGTGAACAGCGCTGCCGAGGAGTTGAAAAGTGATGCCAATGACGACATGAGAGCAGCGAGGATACCGCAGACGATCAGACCCTTGACACCGGCGGGAAGCAGTTTGGCCACCAAGGTAGGGAAGGCTGCGTCAGAGTTGACATTTCCGTTGGCGAGCATCGGGAGAAATCCTTCTCCGCCGGCTGCTATGGACTGCTGATGGATAGCGAAGGCGATCATGCCTGGAATCAGGAAGAGGAACACAGGCAGAAGTTTGAGGTATGCTCCGAAGATGGTGCCTCGGCGAGCTTCCTGCTCATTTTTACCCGAAAGCACACGCTGCACTATGAACTGGTCGGTACACCAGTACCAGAAGCCGATTACAGCCGAGCCGATGAGTGCGCCGAGCCATGGGAAGTTTGGATCGCCGTTGCTGCGGATGAGGTTGGTCATGTGGTCGCCATACTCGTTGACCTCCACGCTGCTGCATATCTTCATCATTTCGTCCCAGCCACCTAATTCCTTTAGTCCGAGCACAAGGATGATGAGCGAGCCGAGAAGCAGGATCGGGGTTTGAAGCACAGAGGTGTAGAGCACTGATTTCATACCTCCGAATATGGTGTATAGCGCGGTAATAAGTACCAGGCCGATAGCTGCAATCCAGAAGAAGTCGATGCCCCACAGGGTGTCGATGCCGAATACCTGTTGGAACACGAGGCCTCCGGCGTAAACAGTCACGGCGACTTTGGTGAGCACATAACTGATGAGCGATATGGCCGAAAGGAGGGTGCGTGACTGCGGGTTATAACGTTTCTCAAGGAATTCAGGCATGGTGTAGACCATGGAGCGGGAATAGAACGGAACAAAGACCCATCCGAGGAGCAATATCATCCATCCTTGTATTTCCCAGTGAGCCATCGCCATGCCGGACGAAGCGCCGGAACCGGCGAGGCCTATGAGGTGTTCAGAACCGATGTTTGAAGCGAAAATTGATGCGCCTATGGCTATCCAGGTGGCATCTTTGCCTCCAAGGAAATAGTCTGCGGCGTTGTTCTGTTTTTGGCGCATCACCCATACGATGACGCCAATAAGCGCGAGGGCAAAAATGCCGATTACGAGCCAGTCAAGAAATGCCATTTTAAATTGCGATTATTTGTAGGTTATGTTGATTCAATATGGATGTTAAATTGTGATTATTTTGAGGATAATTACATCTATGTGTAGATATACGTTTGAGTAATGGGTGAGACTCACTTCTCCGGAACTGCGTTTGCGTCGGTCGATATGCCGAATTTGAATGCGGTGTGACTCTTGTAGGTTTCGCCGGGGCGCAGTGTAGTGGATGGCCACTCAGGTTTGTTCGGGCTGTCGGGATAATGTTGGGTCTCAAGGCAGAGGGCCGCACGCTGGGGGTAGACGATACCCTTCTTGCCTGTGATAGTCCCGTCAAGGAAATTGCCTGAGTAGAACTGGATGCCTGGCTCGTCAGTATACACTGTCAGTGTGATTCCGCTTGCCGGAGATGTCAGTATGGCAGCCGGGGTGTCGATGTCACCTTTCGTGTCGAGTATCCAGTTGTGGTCATAGCCGTTGCTGTTTTTTATTTGATCATAGCTGGTGTTGGCTATGTCGGTCCCGATGGGCTTGGCTGAAGTGAAGTCCATTGGGGTGCCTGCCACAGGCAGAATTTCACCTGTGGTCATGAAAGTGGAGTCCACAGGGGTGAATGAGGATGCGTTTATGTAGAGGATCTCATCGTTGACCGTGGCGGTGGGGTCGCCCGAAAGAGTGAAATACGCATGGTTAGTCATGTTGATCACTGTAGGACGGTCAGTGGTGGCGCTATATGATATGTAGAGGGTGTTGTCGTACGATAAGGAGTAAGTTACAGTAGCTGTGACATTTCCCGGGAAATTGTTGTCGCCGTCGGGTGAGTGCATAGTGAGGATCAGGATGGAATCATTCGGCTGGTTGGCTTCATATACCTGATATTGCCATCCGGTAGGTCCGCCGTGCAGGCAGTGGCCGAAATTGTTGACAGGAAGCTGGATTGTGTCGCCATCTATTACCAGGCGTCCGTGGTCGATGCGATTGGCGTAGCGGCCTATCGAGGCGCAGAAATCTGTCTGGTTGTTTTCAGGGAAATAGTCGGCTATGCTGTCGAATCCGAGCACTACGTCACGGAATTTACCGTCACGGTCAGGGACCATGAGTGAGACGATGCGTCCGCCGTAATTGGTGATGGCTGCTTCCATGCCGTTATCATTTGTGAGGGTGAACAGTGCGGTGGATTTACCGTCGATTTCGGCATTGAAATTTTCTGGATTCAGCCCTGATTTGGTCAGCTGTGTGTCAGCGTGTCTGTTGTTGCTTTGGCAACCGGATATGAAAGGAAGGAGAACGAGGAGTGCCGGGGCTAAGTTTTGTAGTTTCATGATGTTGATTCGTGATATGCTTTTATGCGAATATAGTTGAGACAAAGTTAGTAAGATTAAGGGAAACGAATGACCGGGGCAGGTATGTTTTACAACATAAAAACGCCCTCCCCGGCACTGTGATGGCACTTGGGGAGGGCGATAATCTGGTGATAGTGTGTTTGCTATTCTTCTTTGGAGCGGTTCTTTGCTCTTGACTTTGACTTTGTGGCCGAGGAGTCAACGTCTTTTTCTTCCTTTAGGTCTATCTCGTTGTGGTCTCTGTCGAGGACCTTGTATTGGAGATAGGCAAGTGATTGGTCTGCGACAAGGCGGAAGCCGAAACCGAATTCGAGCTGCCACTTACGGTAGAGAGATGGTAACCCTTTCTTGATGTAGGCCGCCACATAGGGATGTACGTAGAGAATGAAGTGCTTTACCTTTAAGGTATTGACAAGGTAATCGAGCTTTTCGTGGAGAGTGTCTGTAAAAAGAAGCGAAGGTTGCACTTCCCCTTTGCCGTGGCATGAGGGACATTCCTCTGAGGTGATGATGTCGAGTGCCGGACGGACACGCTGGCGGGTGATCTGCATGAGCCCGAATTTGCTCAGTGGCAGGATGTTGTGGCGGGCTCTGTCATTGGCCATCACCTCGCGCATGTGTTCATAGAGCTTCTGGCGGTGTTCCGCCTTGTTCATGTCGATGAAGTCGATGACGATGATGCCGCCCATATCGCGCAGGCGCAGCTGTCGGGCGATCTCGTCGGCTGCCCTGAGGTTGACTTCGAGAGCGTTGCTCTCCTGGTCGGGGGCTGCTTTTGAGCGGTTGCCGGAGTTTACATCTATGACATGGAGAGCCTCTGTGTGCTCGATGATTACGTATGCGCCAGATTTGAATGATACGGTTTTGCCGAATGATGATTTTATCTGGCGTGTGACGTTGAAGTGGTCAAAAATAGGGCTGTCGCTCTCGTAGAGTTTTACTATGTCCTTGCTTTCAGGCGCAATGAGATTGACATACTTTGAAATTTGGCCGAAAATCTCCTTGTCATTGACATGGATGCTTTCGTAGGTGGGGCTGAACACATCGCGGAGCATACCGACGATGCGGCTTTCCTCTTCGAAAATCAGTGCCGGGGCGGTGGCTTTCTGAGCTTTAGCCACGGTTTCCTCCCAGCATCTGAGAAGGGTTTTGAGCTCATGATGGAGTTCGCGTACGCTTTTACCCTCGGCCGAGGTGCGTATGATGATCCCGAAGTTTTTTGGGCGGATACTCTCTATGAGCTGGCGCAGGCGCAGTTTCTCTTCTGTGGTCTTGATCTTCTGGGATATTGATATTTTGTCGCCAAAAGGCATCAGAACCATATATCGGCCTGTGAATGTGATTTCTGTGGTGAGACGCGGGCCTTTTGAGGATATAGGCTCCTTGACTATCTGCACCATCAGTTCCTGGCCCGGCTGGAGCACGTCGGTTATTGTGCCGTGTTTGTCGATGTCGGGCAGGCGTTTGATTTTCGACACTGAAGGGTCGGGCTTTTTGTCGATCAGCGCCGTCTTCAGGAAAGATGAGTAGGAAGAGAATTGAGAACCGAGATCCAAGTAGTGAAGAAAAGCGTCCTTTTCGTAGCCCACGTTTACGAAGGCGGCATTGAGTCCTGGCATCAGTTTTTTTACCTTGGCCAGGTATATGTCACCAACTGCGTAGGCGATGTTGCGCGACTCCTTCTGCAGAGAGACGAGCCGCGAGTCCTCAAGCAAGGCGATTGACACCTCGTTGGGCTGAACGTCTACAATTAGTTCACTTTTCATTTAACTTGAATTTATTTGCTTTTGTGTGCCGAGAGGGAGAAGCCTTTCGGCTGTCTTCGATGGAATTGCGTTAACAACGCAAAGAACAAACCTTTCAGGACCAAGCTGTTAACCTTCCAGAGTTTGTTCTTCGTGTGTCTTAACGCTGTTACGCAAGAAACGTATTATTTTTTCTTATGACGGTTTTTGCGAAGACGTTTTTTACGCTTGTGGGTTGCCATCTTGTGGCCTTTTCTTTTCTTTCCGCTTGGCATAGTTGGAATTATTATTGATTAGAAATAAGTTGATTTGTTTTGCTTTAAATGGCTCCGGGGAGCCGTCAAAGATGTGTGGAGGGAGTAAATTTTAAGCCTCTTCCTTAATCTCTTTTACCTCTTCCATGAACACCTTGGCGGGCTTGAAAGCGGGAATGCGGTGTTCGGGGATGATGATAGTGGTGTTCTTGGAGATGTTGCGGGCAGTTTTTTCAGAGCGCACCTTGATGATGAAGCTACCAAAACCACGGAGATATACATTTTCACCATGAGCAAGAGATTCCTTTACGGTCTCCATGAATTTCTCAATGGTCTCAAGTACGTTGGCTTTGTCGATACCGGTAGATTTTGAAATCTCGTTGACAATGTCGGCTTTAGTCATTACTGTTATGAGTTTTATATAATTGGTTAATATCTTTGATGTTGCGGTCGGGAGGGCCGCTCATTTTTTGCAAGTGCAAATATCGGAACTTTTTTTGAATTAACAACTATGTTTTTGCTAAAATTTTGCTTAAATTTCACTTTGTCACCACTTTAGCCTTGAAAATAAGGCTGATTGCATGTAAAGTGAGTTAAGCTCTGGAACTTATCTCAAAAGAGATGTGTGATTTTGGTGAGCGATGAGGTGACGGCATGTCGGTCAGCGGCCGACAGTCCTTCGGGAGCCGAGGGGTCAAGGAGGATGGCTTTCCATCCGGCATCGATGGCTCCTTTTATGTCAGTGTCAGGGTTGTCGCCTATCATGATGTGGCGTCCCGGATCGGGTTCATGGACCTTGCTCATGGCATATTCGTAAAGCCGGGTGTCAGGCTTGTTCACTCCTATGTCGTCGCTGAGCACCATGATGTCGATGAGGGAATCGAGGCCGTTGACGCGCAGTTTCTTGTGCTGTACGTCAGTGAAGCCGTTGCTGAGCACACCTATATTATAATCACGCGCGCGTAGGTGCTTCAGTAAATCCACGGCTCCGGGAATCATGTTGGTCTGTTCGGCCAGTAGGTCGAGGTAGAGCGGGTCCATTTCGCGTGACAGCTCTTCGAGCTCGGTGAGCGATGATGTCCATTTCGGCTTCACTGGGGCGACGAAGCGGTCAAGGCGCAGGTGGCTTTGGGTGATTTCTCCTCTGTTATATCGCTCCCAAAGTAGTTTGTTATGGGCATAGTATGATTCTTTCCATTCCTCTTCGGAACGGAAATAGTACTTCAGGCAACATCTCTCGTAGAGTAGAGATAGGGCTATCGCCGAGTTGGCATGGAAGTCGATGAGCGTGTCGTCAAGGTCGAGCCACACCCATGATATGCCGTCGATGAGTTGGTCGGCCCAAGTGGCGGGTGATTCAGATTTCATTGATTTTCCACCATTTATAAGATGTCTGAGGCGTATCTGTAACATCGCCTCCCTCATGGTCGCGGAGAAATTTCACAGCGCGTATGGTGACAGGGAGTATGATGATCTCGTAGATGGTTTTCAGGAATGTCTGTGTGATTATCAGCATGCCTATTTCGCTCCAGGCGAGGACTCCTCCGAAGGCTATCGGAAAAAATATCATGGAGTCGACCCCTTCGCCCCATACGGTTGAAGCGATGGCGCGCATAGAGAAGCCACGCCCTCCCGAAGCCACTTTCATTTTCGACATCACATAGGCATTGACCATCGACCCGCAAAGAAAAGCTATGAAGCTTGCAGCGAAGATGCGCGGCACCGCTCCGAATATCAGGGACATAGCCTCTTGTCCGGTCCACGAGTCGGCGCCGGGTAGCCATACGCCTATCTGGAGCAGCAGCGACACGAGCAGGTTCATGCCGAAGCCGAGCCATATCACAAGTCTGGCTTTGCTGAAACCATACACTTCTACAATACAGTCGTTAAGGATATATGAGATGGGGAAGACGATAACTCCGGCCGTGATGGTGAGAGGGCCGAGGTCAACGGTCTTTATTTCCATGAGATTGCTCACGATGAGGCATACGCAGAATGTCACTGCCAGGAGCATGAACGTCACGGATATTTTTACTTCTTTAGCCATTCGCTGTTATGATTTTTGTTGGATTGTTATGGATAATGATCTGCTGCGTCCGAGGATGCTCAGGAGAGTAATTCGTCTATGAATTCCCTCACGCACCCTTGGCCTCCTTTCAGTGACATGATGCGGATGCCAGGGATGGCTTTTACCGGAGGCATGGCGTCGGCAGGGCATGCTGCGATGCCGACATGTTTCAGGAGGTCAGCGCAGTTGACATCGTCGCCAATATAAGCGACCTCTGACATGTCGATGCCGAGGCTACCGCATATTTCCAACGCAGCTGCCAGTTTCCCTCCGTCACGCTTTCCCTGTACGAGGTAGTCGAGTTTCAGTTTTTGGGCTCTGCTGGTCACTATCCCGGTGGTCTCGCTTGTGATAATGCCTACTTTCACCCCCGATCTCTGCATCAGCTGGAGCCCCATGCCGTCATGGGCGTTGAATCTCTTCATCGCCTCCCCCTGGGCGGTGTAGTACATGCCACCGTCGGTTAGCGTGCCGTCCACATCGGTAAGGAATAGTTTTATCTGCTGCATAGGGTCCTGATTTGGGGATGCAAAATTACGATAAATTTCCCAAACACGCTAAGAGTCAGTTTGAAAATTAGCCATAAAATTTTTAAACAGATTCTAAAAATCACTATTAAAGAGTTCTGAAAATCGGTGAATAATCACTACCTTTGCACCCAAAGTTCTTTAATCGTTTCACACATTCTTTATATGCAGGAAAAAATTATCATTCTCGACTTCGGCTCGCAGACCACGCAGCTTATCGGGCGACGTGTGCGTGAACTGGGCGAGTATTGCGAAATTCTACCCTACAATAAGTTTCCCTATGATGACCCTTCGGTCATCGGGGTAATCCTCTCGGGATCTCCATTCTCGGTCTATGATGACAAGGCTTTCAAGACCGAGCTCGACCGTCTGCGCGGTCATCTGCCGGTGCTTGGCATCTGCTATGGAGCCCAGTTCATAGCTTATACGGCAGGAGGAAGCGTGGAGCCGGCTCCTTCAAGGGAATATGGCCGTGCGCATCTCACTAAAATCGACACTCAGAATCCTTTGTTCAATAATATCCCCGTCGGGTCACAGGTGTGGATGAGCCATGGCGATACTATCACATCTATACCTGACGATTTCAGTATCATCGCTTCCACTGACAAGGTTGCTATTGCCGCTTATCAGGTTGACGGAGAGAAGACTTGGGGTGTGCAGTTTCATCCGGAGGTATACCATTCGGAGCATGGCACACAGCTGCTGCGCAATTTTGTGGTGGATATCTGTGGCGGTAAGCAGGATTGGTCAGCTGAATCGTTTATTGAATCAACTGTGGCACAGCTGCGTGAACAGCTTGGCGACGACAAGGTGGTGCTCGGCTTGAGTGGTGGAGTCGATTCGTCTGTGGCAGCAGTGTTGCTGAACCGGGCCATAGGTAAGAATCTCACCTGTATTTTCGTCGACCACGGCATGCTGCGCAAGAACGAGTTCAAGAATGTGTTGCATGATTATGAATGCCTTGGCCTAAATGTAATAGGCGTTGATGCATCGGAGAAGTTCTTCAGCGAGCTGGCAGGTGTCACCGAGCCGGAGCGTAAGCGTAAGATTATCGGCAAGGGTTTCATTGATGTATTTGACGAAGAGGCTCACAAAATCAAGGATGTGAAATGGCTTGCCCAGGGCACCATCTATCCCGACTGCATAGAGTCGCTCTCAATCACAGGCACTACTATCAAAAGTCATCACAATGTAGGTGGCCTTCCTGAAAAGATGAATCTCAAGCTATGTGAACCTCTGCGACTTCTTTTCAAGGATGAGGTACGTGCTGTGGGCCGTCAGCTTGGCATGCCCGACCATCTTATCAAGCGTCATCCTTTCCCCGGACCGGGACTTGCTGTGCGTATTCTTGGTGATATCACCCCCGAAAAAGTGCGCATACTTCAGGATGCCGATGATATCTTCATCCAGGGGCTCCGCGACTGGGATCTTTATGACAAAGTATGGCAGGCCGGCGCGATTCTCCTCCCTGTGCAGAGCGTTGGAGTGATGGGCGACGAGCGTACCTATGAACGTGCCATCGCGCTCCGTGCCGTAACCTCCACCGATGCAATGACTGCCGACTGGGCGCATCTGCCTTACGATTTCATGGCTAAGGTCAGCAACGATATCATCAATAAAGTGCGTGGCGTAAACCGCGTTTGCTATGATATCTCTTCCAAGCCACCGGCAACAATCGAGTGGGAATAAATATCATCCCTTCGTCCTATAGCTCATATCGACTTAAGGTCGCCAGTCTTGAAACCAAGATTGGCGACTGTTTTTTTGTCTATCTGCATGTAGGAGGTGATTCGGGCAAAAACTGCCAAATTGAAAGATAATTACAAATATATGTTAATTGGATAATAGAATGATAAAAATATGTTAAACATAATATGTTTTTAAGCATAAAAATTTGGAGATTCAGAAATTCTCCCTACCTTTGCATCAGTTTTTCATGGTATTAGATTTAAGGTAAGAAGATTATTCGTCGTGATGACGGGTAATTTTTTTTGTCCCTATACCTTTAAGAAGTTTTATAGGGTTGTATTGGTGGATATTGCGTTGATTTTGCTTAACTTTGTAGCCGATTATGAAACGGTATTTATTCCTTTACATCACGATATTACTCTGTGGGTCCACATTGGTTAATGCCGCCGACCCCGAAGAGTCAACCTCCTATGCCTGGCGACTGCTTTCGCCTCTCGGACTCCGTGAGGAGGCTCCGATGGATACACTGCTTTACAACTATTATCAGGGTGCCATCCCATCTGCCATATCTCCGGCGTTCGCAACCACCGGCAATCAAGGTTCGGTGGGGCAGAACATGATATTCATGCAGCGAGAGCCCATGAGCGACTTTTTTTTCAGAGATGCCAAGTCGGCGTGGCTACCAAGTCTCGAGAGCATGAGGTTTTTCAATACCCGCATCCCGATGACTCATGTCAGTTATAATACCGGTGGCGGACGCGAGACGGCACAGGATTACCTGAGGATGCTTTTCTCGGGCAATTTCTCACGGCGAGGCCAGATCGGTGCCGTGTTCAACTATCCCTATTCGAAAGGCAGCTATAACTATCAGGCTGCAAAGGGGTTCACCTGGGGACTCTCAGGCTCATACACTGGTGACCGTTATGAGTTTCAGGGATTCTTTAATATCTCGAACATGCTTAATAAAGAGAATGGGGGTATTACGGATGACCTGTATATTCTTGACCCGGCGGAACTGCAGGGTGGTGTGTCGAGCATAAACTCGAAATCGATTCCCACAAACCTCACGGCATCACATAACCGTGTTAAGGCAAAGCAGTTCTACATGAATCATCGCTATAAGGTGGGATTCTGGAGAGATATAAAGGATGACACTGACTCTGTGGTAGGCAGGGAATATGTGCCGGTGTCAAGCTTTATATGGACTTTTGACTATAAGACATCATCTCATCGCTTCACCAACACTAATGCTCAGGAAGAGGCTGATTTTTGGGAGAATCATTATGTGTCGGCTACCGGTACGCGTGACTATACCTCCTATTCCTCGATGCAGAACACTCTTGGAGTGTCGTTGCTCGAAGGGTTCAATAAATATGCCAAAGCCGGACTTGCGGCATTCATCACGCATGAATTGCGTAAATATAATCAGACAGAGGATTCAATTCCTATTGCCGGGGAGGACCGTCCGGATGTGCTGACACCTTATCCTTATGACACCAAAGTGGCTCCGAAAGCTACAGAGAATCTTCTCTATGTAGGTGCACAGCTCACCAAACAGCAAGGGAGTCTGCTCAACTATGAAGCCACAGCTAAGATCGGGCTCATAGGGCCGGCAGCGGGCGAGGTTATTGCCGATGGTAAGGTGTCGACCCATATCCGTCTGCTGGGTGACACTGTGTCGATTACAGGCTATGGTCATTTCAGCAACAAGAGTGCTCCATATCTCATGAATCATTATTTCTCCAATCACTTCATTTGGGAGAATGACTTCGGTAAAATCCGCAGGGTGAGATTCGGCGGTGTGCTCGACATTCCGCACACTAGCACTAACATCAATGTAGGTGTGGAGAATGTGCAGAACTATATCTACTTTAATTCGGATGCGCTCCCTACACAGCATGGCGGAAATGTACAGGTATTCACGGCGCAGCTGCAGCAGGATTTCCGGTTCAGGGCGTTGAACTGGCGCAATACGCTCATCTACCAGACATCTTCCGATGAGACCGTTATCCCGATTCCGAAGTTTGCGGTCTACTCCAATCTCTATCTGATGTTCCGCATTGCTAAGGTGCTTCAGGTGCAGTTTGGTGTCGATTTGAATTATTACAGTAAATATAAGGCCCCGGGCTATCAACCGTCGACTATGGCGTTCTATAATCAGCGTGAGATTGACTGCGGTAATTATCCCTTCATGAATGCGTATATCAACATGAAGCTGTCGCGGGCGCGATTCTATGTGCTATTCTCGCATGTCAACCAGGGAATGTTCGGTGGCAATGACTATTTCTCCATGCCTCACTATCCGCTCAATCCACGTCGTTTCCAGATGGGTGTGGCCGTGGATTTCAATAATTAGGTCACTTGCATAAAGATTTGTCGAAAGTCAGTTGTTATATATTTAATTGAATATATAATGACTGACTTTTATGGCATCTGAAAAAAATAGTAAACCCAACTTCTTTCAACAATTGTTCAAAGGCCCGCGTGGCGGCCTGATCCTGTCATTGACGCTGATTGCCGTAGGCATATTGGTGTCGGTGAGGGAATGTTCGTCCCCTCTGGCGCATAACGGTTATGAATTCGTAAGGGGCAGGGGTGATACAATAAATGTGGCCATTGACTATTCTCCTATGTCTATTTACCGCTACGGTGATACGTTGGGCGGATTCAACTATGAGATGATGAAGGAGATGGCGTCGATGTATGGCTACAAAGTTAAGTTCTATCCTGTGGCTTCTGTGCAGGAGGCTCTTACTGACCTTGAGAAGGGGAAGTATGACGTGGTGATCTCAGATATCCCTGTCACAGCCTCGCAGAGGGATAATTTCCGCTTCACGGAGCCTGTTTATCTTGACAAGCAGGTGCTTATAAGCCGCGACACGACACTGCGTTCGCAGCTCGATCTCGCGGGTAAGCCGGTATGGGTGGTGGCAGGATCCCCTGCGGCTGAACGTCTCGAAAACCTGTCACGTGAGATTGGCGACGAGATTCCGTTGCGTCAGGATTCGCTCCATAGTGCCGAGCAGCTCTTCATGCTGACAGCGCTTGGTGAAGTGCCACGAGCCGTGGTGAACGAAGGTTTGGCGCGCAGGTTGGCTAAGGAGTACCCTGATGTGGATATCTCCACTCCAGTGTCATTCACTCAATTTCAGTCGTGGGTCGTCAATAAGAACAGAAAGGCATTGGCTGACACCCTTGATGCCCAGATGCGTCGATTCAAGACCACTGAGCAGTACTCTGAGCTCGTGAAGCGATATCTTGGTGATGCTGATGAGGTTTCCGTCCCCGATTCGGTGTCAGTAGAATAACTCATGGCTATTCTGCCGGCCATTTGTCCCCCCATTATATTAACTTCCATATTTTCAGTGAAAACAGTTTAGGAATGTTTCAACAAATTTAATGAATCAGATGTTATTCTAATACAGCAGATGATAACGAGGGATGTTGACAGCATGACAGTCTCATTCTCGCTTCAACTACTTGAGAAAAATAGAAAATTAAAAAGTTCAACTATTAACTTATTAAAATAAGTCGTTATGAAAGCGCTAATTTCTAAATTCTGGGGTCAGACCCGCTATTGGTGGGTTGTCCTGTTAGCAGGTATCCTTATGGTAATCTGTGGTTTCGCATATTGGTTCTGGCCGGTGGCCGGTTACGCAGTTGCTTCGCAGATATTTGGCTGGCTATTGGTATTGGTCGGCATCGTTCAACTCCTTGTTTCTTCCGGACCTGACAGAGGTAAGGGCTGGGGATGGTGGCTCGCCGGTGGTATCATCGACATGTTCATCGGTTTCCTCATGGTGCGTAGCATCGTTCTTTCGGAAATGGTATTCCCTTACTTCATTGCCTTCATCTTCATATTCTGGGGCATCAGTGCTATCTGCAGTTCCGTACAGCAGAGTGGTCGTCGCTACTGGTGGCTCTATCTCGTCAATGGTATTCTCCTTATGCTCATCGGATTCTTCTTTATTGAAGCCGGCTGGGTTCAGGATATGGCCATGACAAGCTTCCTTACCTCACTTGCATTTATCTACTGGGGCTTCTCTCTCGCCATGCTCTCGTATGACATGAAGCCTGTCTACCGCAGGGAATAAGTCAAAGGAAGATTCTTGATAGCTAAAGAATTTTTGTTTGGATTTGGTTAAATGATAATTAGGCACCGTAAGCTGTGGATGCAGCTTACGGTGCCGCTTTTTGCGCTTGCTATCCGATGAAGAGAATGTAGACATGATGGGTAAAGATTGTAAAAATTTTTAGAATTGTTGCCATGTTTGCTAAAAAACACTAATTTTGTAGTCCGTTATGAAATACGGTTTTGACAACGATAAATATCTGAAAATTCAGTCCGAACACATTAAGGAGCGTATTGCCCAGTTCGGTAACAAACTTTACCTCGAGCTTGGAGGAAAGTTGTTTGATGATCATCATGCGAGCAGAGTGCTACCCGGTTTTCAACCCGACAGCAAGTTGCGCATGTTGCATCAGTTGAGTGACCATGCTGAGATTGTGATAGTGATCAGCGCACTCGACATTGAGAAAAATAAGGTGAGAAATGACCTTGGCATCACATACGATATGGATGTGTTGCGTCTGCGTACGGAGTTCCAGAACCGTGGCTTTCTGGTCGGTTCTGTGGTGATTACACATTATAACGGTCAGAGCAGCGCCGATGCTTTCCGTCAGAGATTGGAACGAATGGGCATCACCACATATTATCACTACACTATCGACGGTTATCCCACAAATGTGGCGCTTATAGATTCGGACGAAGGTTTCGGACGCAATGACTATGTCGAAACTTCGCGTCCGTTGGTCATTGTGACGGCGCCGGGCCCGGGCAGCGGTAAGATGGCTGTGTGTCTCAGCCAGCTTTACAATGAGCATAAACGTGGCATTGAGGCGGGTTATGCTAAGTTTGAGACATTCCCTGTGTGGAGTCTGCCGTTGAAACATCCGGTCAATATAGCTTACGAGGCTGCTACCGCCGACCTTAACGATGTCAACATGATTGACCCATTCCATCTTGAGGCATACGGTAAAACAGCCATCAATTATAACCGTGACATCGAGATTTTCCCGGTGCTTAATGCTCTCTTTGAAGGCATCTATGGTGAGAATCCCTATAAGTCGCCTACGGATATGGGGGTGAATATGGTGGGTTTCTGTATCAATGATGATGAGGTGTGCTGCGATGCTTCGAAGCAAGAGATAATACGCCGTTACTACACCGCGCTTAATCGCTTCGCGCAAGGAGAGGATAATGGCGACGAGGTCAATAAGATAGCGTTACTGTTCAAGCAGGCCAAGATTGACACAGATTATCGTAAGCCTATCAAAGCCGCTAAAGAGAGGGCTGAACGCAGCGGAGTGCCATGCTCTGCCATAGAACTTGCCGACGGAACAATAATAACAGCCGAGACGAGCACTCTGCTCGGTCCGAGCGCGGCCCTGATCCTGAATGCGGTGAAGCATCTTGCCGGTATCGACCATGCAGTGAAGCTGATCCCGCAGGATATGATAGAGCCCATCCAGCACATGAAATTGAATTATTTGCGTGGGCGTAATCCAAGGCTTCACACCGATGAGGTGCTTGTGGCTCTTTCGGTGCTGAGCACGCATGATGAGAACTGCCGCCGTGCCCTTGAGAAATTGCCGGAGCTATATGGATGTCAGATGCACTCGACCGTGATGCTCGGGGAAGTGGACCATAAGATATTCAAGAAACTTGGTGTTGGGCTGACATGCGACCCCTCAAAAAAGAAGAAATAGTGTCTGTGACAAGACAGATTACAAAGATATTATAATCAGATTAACGGCCACCGGACGAGAGTTCGGTGGCCGTTAATCTGATGTAAAGTTGGCTATTGCATGGTGATTATGCGTTATTGATGTAGTTGACTATCCATTCGCCGACAGCCTTTGTACCATATTTGGCACCTCCTTCCACCTGGATTTCGGGAGTGCGGACATCAGCATCGAGCGAAGCGTTGACTGCCCGGCGGATGAGGGCTCCTTCCTCGGTAAGGTTGAAGTACTCAAAAAGCATGGCGACAGAGAGAATCTGGGCGAGGGGATTGGCTATGTCCAACCCTTTGGCTTGAGGCCAAGAGCCGTGGATAGGCTCAAATACAGGGGTCTTTTCACCTGTGGAGGCTGAGGGAAGGAGTCCCATGGAGCCTGTGATTACCGAGCCCTCGTCGGTGAGGATGTCGCCGAAGGTGTTTTCAGTGACCATTACGTCAAAGAAGCGCGGTTCTTGGATCATACGCATGGCAGCATTGTCGACATACATGAAATCAGTGGTTATGTCGGGATACTGTGGGGCCATCTCCTGTGCTATCTGTCTCCACAGACGTGAAGAGGCCAGCACGTTGGCTTTGTCGACTACTGTGAGGTGTTTACGGCGACGACCTGCATACTCGTAAGCTACGCGCAGAATGCGTTCGATTTCGGGGCGGGTATATGCATTTGTGTCGTATGCCTTGTCGTTGTCCTGATATTTTTCACCGAAGTACATTCCACCTGTGAGCTCTCTGATGCAGATGAAGTCGGCACCTTCCACGAGCTCTGACCTGAGGGGCGATTTGTGTATCAGGCATTTGAATGTCTCTACCGGACGTATATTCGCAAAAAGCCCGAGCTTCTTGCGCATGGCAAGCAGACCTTGTTCGGGACGGACTTTTGCATTTGGATTATTGTCAAATTTTGGATCTCCCACTGCTGAAAACAGTACTGCGTCGGCCCAAAGGCATGTCTCATAGGTCTCTTCCGGGAATGGATCGCCTACTTTATCGATGGCATCCGCGCCGCAGATGGCATATTTGTAGTCAACTTTGTGTCCGAATTTTTCACATACGGCACTCATCACATCCACGCCTTGGCGTGAGATTTCAGGTCCGATGCCGTCGCCTGGGAGAACTGCTATTTTAAAATCCATGTCTGTTTATGATGTTATATTTTTATTGATTCGTATTTTCAGAGATCCGGAGCTTAGATGTCGTATCCCTCCATAAGATTCAGCATCTTCAGGGTGGCCTGGATGGCTGCTTCTGTCTGGTCGGCGTCGAGTCCGCGTGTCTTAAGGATATTTCCTTCGTAGTTCCAGGTGATGGTAGTGTGGACGAGTGCGTCAGTCTTACCTCCCGGCGGGATGTTCACGCTGTAATTGGTGAGGGTGGGGAACGGTCGTTGCAGCTTGCCTCGGTAGATGTTGCGTACAGCCCGCATGAATGCGTCGAACTGGCCGTCGCCTACGGCTGATTCCTGAAATTCAGCCCCATCGATGATGAGTTTTACTGTCGCTGTGGGTCTAAGTCCTTGTGAAAGATTGAGAGCATAGTTGACAATCCTGACTTTGGATGGGAGAGAGGCATGTTTGAGCACATCGGCAACGATAAATGGCAAGTCGCCTTGTGTCACGATCTCTTTTTTGTCGCCAAGTTCGATGATGCGGTCAGTGACTCGTTTGACATCCTCTTCGGAAATTTCTATTCCGAGAGCCTCAAGATTCTTGCGGATATTGGCTTTGCCTGATGTCTTGCCAAGAGCATATTCGCGTTCGCGGCCAAAACGCTCAGGGAGGAGGTCGTTGTAATAGAGCTGGCTTTTGTTATCGCCGTCGGCATGGACGCCGGCGCACTGTGTAAATACACTGTCGCCGATGATGGGCTTGTTAGGAGGGACGGTGATGCCTGAAAACGAAGCCACGATATGGCTTACTTTATTGATTTTGCTTTCGTCCACATTAGTGGTGCCTTTGAGCTGGTCATGAATCACCGTAAGAGTGCTCGACAGGGTTGCGTTGCCGGCTCGTTCACCAAGGCCGTTAATTGTGCAGTGAACTCCCGATGCTCCTCCTTTTACAGCGGCAAAAACATTGGCTGTGGCGAGGTCGTAGTCGTTGTGGGCGTGAAAGTCAAAATGGAGTCCCGGATACCGGGCAACCATACGGTGTACGTAGGCCAATGTGTCATAGGGGTTAAGAATCCCTAACGTGTCAGGCAGCATGAACCGTTTGATTGGAAGTGTCTTGATATGGTCCATGAGCTGAAAGACGTAGTCGGGGGAATGTCGCATGCCGTTTGACCAGTCTTCAAGATAGATGTTGACTTCCATGCCGGCTTTCTTTGCTGCCTCTACTTCCCGGCTTATGGCGGCGAAATGTTCCTGCGGTGTCTGCTTGAGCTGCAGGCGGCAGTGCTTTTCCGACCCTTTGGCAAGAAGATTGATGACATGGCCTCCGACATCTTTAATCCACTCTATGGAGCGTCCGTTGTCAAGGAATCCAAGTACTTCAATGGCGTCAAGATTGCCGGTGCGTTGCGCCCAGGCACATACTTTTTTCACTGTTTCACGTTCACCGTCCGACACTCGCGCCGAGGCTATCTCTATGCGCGGAACGTGAAGGTCGAGCAGAAGCAGCCGAGTGATGGCCAATTTCTCGGAGGTGGAGAATGATACTCCCGAGGTTTGCTCGCCGTCACGGAGCGTTGTATCCATTATTTCGACATACATAGCTGCTTTGAATACGGATGGTGAGACGGATTATTTATTTGACTCCCAGGCTTCAATGTCAGACTTTTTCGACAGCAGGAATTCGATGTCATCCAATCCCTCGGCGAGACACTGCTTCTTGTAGGGGTTGATGTCGAACTGTTCGCTATGGCCGGTGGAAAGGTTGGTGATGGTCTGCGACGGCAGGTCAACTCTTACCTCGCTTTTAGGATTGGCAGCGATGGTCTCGAAGAGCTCGGCAAGGAATTCCTCGCTGACCACTACCGGAAGTACGAAGTTGTTAAGCTCATTGTTTTTATGTATGTCGGCAAAGAAGCTCGACACTACCACACGGAAGCCGTAGTCGGCTATTGCCCATGCTGCATGTTCACGGCTCGAACCAGAACCGAAGTTTTTGCCTGCCACGAGGATGCAACCTCCGTAGGTGGGATCGTTGAGCACGAAATCCTTCACTGGATTGCCATCTTTGTCATATCGCCAGTCGCGGAAGAGGTTGTCGCCAAAACCTTCGCGCGAGGTGGCTTTGAGGAAGCGGGCAGGAATAATCTGGTCAGTATCGACATTTTCCATCGGCAGGGGAACACATGTCGATGTTATGGTGGTGAATTTTTCTTTCATCGTAATGGTTGCTGTTGGTTAGAAGGTGCGAGGATCTGTGAGAACGCCTGTGATGGCTGAGGCTGCAGCCACCAGTGGCCCGGCGAGAATAGTGCGGGCTCCAGGGCCTTGACGCCCTTCGAAATTGCGGTTGGATGTCGACACGGCAAGTTTACCGGCAGGAACTTTGTCTTCATTCATTGCAAGGCATGCTGAGCATCCGGGTTGGCGTAGCTCAAAACCGGCTTCGGCGAGAATCTTGTCAAGACCTTCGCGTCTGATCTGTTCATCCACCATCCATGAGCCGGGTACAAGCCAAGCGGTGACATTTGGTGCCTTGGTCTTGCCCTTTACAAAATTGGCAAATGCACGGAAGTCCTCGATGCGCCCGTTGGTGCAGCTACCTAAGAATACGTAGTCAATCGGATGTCCTTCGAGTTTCTGGCCAATCTCAAAACCCATGTAGTCCAGTGACTTTTCATAGGAAATTTTCCCGGCTTCGTCCTTGGGGTCGGGGGCGGGAATCGGTTCGGTGATTGATATTCCCATTCCAGGATTGGTGCCGAATGTGATGCGAGGTTCGATATCAGCGGCATCGAAGTTGATTTCACGGTCGAACACGGCGTCGGCATCAGACGGTAATGTGCGCCAATATGCGACAGCTTTATCGTAATCCTCACCTTTTGGGGCGAATTCACGCCCCTTTACATATTCGAATGTGGTTTCATCGGGGGCAATCATGCCGCCTCGGGCTCCCATTTCGATTGAGAGGTTGCAGACGGTCATTCGCTCTTCCATTGATAGGTTGCGGATCGTGTCACCGGCATATTCAACGAAATAGCCTGTAGCACCGCCTGTGGTCATTTTTGCTATAATGTAGAGTGCGATGTCTTTTGCGGTGACACCCGGACGGAGTGTACCGTTGACATTGATACGCATTGTCTTGGGCTTGGGCTGAAGTATGCACTGAGATGCAAGGACCATCTCAACCTCGCTTGTGCCTATACCGAAGGCCACCGCTCCGAATGCCCCGTGTGTCGAAGTATGGCTGTCGCCGCACACGATGGTGTAGCCGGGGAGTGTAAGGCCGTTCTCCGGACCAATGACATGGATGATGCCGTTTTTCTTATGTCCCAGCCCATATAGAGTGACCCCGAATTCGTTGGCGTTGCGGGTCAAAGTCTCAACCTGGTTGCGTGACACAGGGTCGGCGATAGGTTTGTCCTGGTTGAGTGTGGGGATGTTATGGTCAGGGGAGCAGAAGGTCTTTTCAGGACGAAACACTTTGAGTCCGCGCTGACGGAGCCCTTCGAAAGCCTGAGGGCTTGTTACCTCATGACAATAGTGACGGTCGATATATAATTGAGTGGGGCCGCCTTCAATGTTATTTACCACATGGGCATCCCAGATTTTGTCGAATAAAGTTTTTCCCATTGAGTCAATGAATTTTTATAACCGTCTAAGCGGCTTATCTCACAAATTTATTAATAGCGTCGATGAATGCCTCGGCACTTGCGGCGACGATGTCGGTATTGGCTGAGAAGCCATAGTAGGCTGCTCCGTCATGCTCGACTGTCATGTGGACTTTTCCGACGTCGTTGCTACCTTTGTTGATGGCCTGGATGAGGAATTCTTTTACCATCATCTTGCGGCGGATGATGAGTTTTATGGCGCTGATGGCGGCATCGACCGGGCCGTTGCCTGAGGCGCAGGCTTCGAATTTCTCTCCGGCAATGTCAAGCCCTACGCTTGCCACAGAATGGACTCCTACGCCGCTCGTGACCTGAAGGAAGTCGAGTTTGATGCGATTGAGAGACTTTCGGTGCTGACCTGCAAGCATGAGCACGTCGTCGTCGTTGATTTCTTTTTTGCGGTCGGCCAGTTTGAGGAATGCTTCGTATGCCTTGTCAAGTTCTTCGCCGGTAAGCTCGATGCCGAGTACATGTAGGCGGTGCTTGAGGGCTGCACGTCCGCTGCGGGCGGTGAGTACGATAGAGTTTTCGTCGATACCGACATCTTTCGGGTCGATGATTTCGTAGCTCTCGCGGTTTTTGAGCACTCCGTCCTGGTGGATGCCTGAAGAATGAGCGAAGGCGTTACGCCCGACGATAGCTTTGTTGGGCTGCACCGGCATATTCATGAGGCTTGACACCATGCGGCTGATGCTTGATATTTTTGTGGAGTTGATGTTGGTGTCTATGCCAAGTTCGCGGTGCGAGCGGAATGTCATAACCACCTCCTCAAGCGCGGTGTTGCCGGCTCGTTCGCCGATGCCGTTGATGGTGACTTCGGCCTGACGTGCACCATTAATGACTCCTGCCACGGTGTTGGCCGTGGCCATACCGAGGTCGTTGTGGCAATGGGTGGCAATGGTGACTTTGTCTATGCCGTCGACATGGTCAATGAGATATTTGATTTTTGCCCCGAATTCAGATGGTAGGCAGTACCCGGTGGTGTCGGGGATGTTAATGACCGTAGCTCCGGCCTTGATTACTGCTTCAACTACACGCGCGAGATATTCATTGTCGGTTCGGCCTGCATCCTCGGCATAGAACTGCACATCCTCCACGAATTTCTTCGCATAGGCCACAGCCTTTACCGCTCGTTCAAGAATCTCCTCACGGTTTGAATTGAATTTATATCTTATGTGGGAGTCGGAAGTGCCGATACCTGTATGGATACGTGGATGTTTTGCGTATTTAAGCGCGTCGGCTGCCACACGGATGTCGTTTTCCACAGCTCGGGTGAGAGCGCATATCGTGGGCCATGTCACGGCTTTTGAGATTTCTACCACCGAGTTGAAGTCACCTGGGCTTGACACGGGGAATCCGGCTTCAATCACGTCGACGCCAAGGCTTTCGAGCGCTTTGGCGACTTCGATTTTCTCTACTGTGTTGAGTTGACATCCCGGAACCTGTTCACCATCTCTAAGCGTGGTGTCAAATATGAATAATCTATCACTCATGTCGAATTTAATGTGGATCTATTAGAGATTGACCTAAAACAATATCCCGGGAGGAAAGAAATCCGGGTGAATTAGCTGCAAAGTTACAAATTATTTGTAAAATGCCATAATTTGTTGAAAAAAATAACAAAAATGAGTTTTTATGATAAAAATTGAAATGCTTTTTGGCGCAATAAGAGGCCGGGAAGGTATAAAACAGACCAACTTCCACGGTGTGTAAAGGCCTTGGAAGTTGGTCGGGTGCAGTATGGCTGTCAACAGAAGTGTCAGGACAGTGCTTGCTCGATGTCGGCTATGATATCAGCCACATCCTCTATGCCTACGGAAAGGCGGATGAGGTCGGGGGCCACCCCTGCTTCGCGCAATTGCTCGTCAGTGAGCTGGCGGTGTGTATGACTTGCAGGGTTGAGTACACATGTACGCGCATCGGCCACATGTGTGACTATGGCGATGAATTTCAGCCGGTCCATGAATTTGATGGCATCTTCTCGTGACCCATCAAGACCGAAGGCTATCACGCCACATGAGCCGTCAGGCATATATTTTTTAGCAAGGTCGTGATACTTGTTGCTCTTAAGTCCACAGTAGTTGACCCATTTCACTTTGGGATTAGCTTCGAGCCATTCGGCTACGGTCTGTGCGTTTTCGCAGTGGCGTGGGACGCGCAGGTGTAGTGTCTCGAGTCCGAGATTAAGAAGGAAGGCGTTTTGTGGCGATTGTATTGACCCAAGGTCGCGCATGAGTTGGGCTGTGGCTTTGGTTATGTAAGCATTTTTGCCAAAGGCCTTGGTGTAGGTGAGGCCGTGATATGATTCATCGGGTTGGGTAAGGCCTGGAAATTTGTCGGCATGGGCATCCCAGTCGAAGTTACCGCTGTCGACGATGGCTCCGCCTACACTAACAGCGTGCCCATCCATATATTTAGTGGTGGAATGGGTCACGATGTCGGCACCCCACTCGAAGGGACGGCAGTTTATGGGGGTAGGGAAGGTGTTGTCGACGATGAGAGGTACGCCGTTGCGGTGGGCTATGCGCGCGAATTTCTCAATGTCAAGTACTTCACCTCCGGGATTAGAGATTGTCTCACCGAATAAGGCTTTGGTGTTGGGACGGAATGCCTTCTGGATTTCTTCCTCGGATGCGTTGGGGTCAATGAAGGTGCAGTCAATGCCGAGTTTTTTCATTGTCACACCAAATAGGTTGTAGGTGCCGCCGTAAATGTTGGAAGATGTCACGAAATGGTCGCCGGCCTGGCAAATATTGAACATCGCGTAGAAATTGGCGGCTTGTCCTGATGATGTGAGCATTGCGCCTACGCCACCTTCGAGGGCGGCGATTTTTGCGGCAACCGCGTCGTTGGTGGGATTCTGGAGGCGAGTATAGAAATAACCAGAGTCTTCGAGGTCGAAGAGACGAGCCATCTGCTCGCTTGTGTCATATTTGAAAGTGGTGCTTTGATAGATCGGGAGCACCCGGGGTTCACCCTTCTTGGGTGTCCATCCGGCCTGGACGCAAAGTGTGGCTTTGTTCATGAGATGTGTAATGGTGAATGGGGTTGAGAGGTATGGGTAGATATGACAAGGACTCCCACTTATAGCTGTGGAAGTCCTTGTGTGGGGTTATTGTCGGTGAATATTGCCCAAATGATTAGGCGTTCTTCACTTTGTCAACGATAGCCTTGAAAGCAGCGGGATTGTTGAGTGCGAGGTCAGCGAGGACTTTGCGGTTGATTTCAATACCTGCTTTGTGGATGAGACCCATGAGCTTTGAGTAAGAAAGATCCTCAAGACGAGCGGCTGCGTTGATACGCTGGATCCAGAGAGCGCGGAAGTTGCGCTTTTTGTCCTTGCGGTCACGGTAAGCGTAGGTAAGACCTTTTTCCCAAGTGTTCTTGGCAACGGTCCAAACGTTACGACGGCAACCGAAGTAGCCACGGGTGAGTTTAAGGATTTTCTTGCGGCGAGCTCTTGAAGCTACATGATTTACTGATCTTGGCATTTTGTAAAATGTTTTGTGAATGTCAGCGGCACGTTATGCACTTAATTAATTGGGGTGGCTGAACATTCGGTTAGATAATTTTGAATTAGAAATCACGATTTTAAGATACTGAGAACTTGCGTTCCCGGTCACCTTGTTCCTTCGTGCGTTCAGGGGTTTAAGTCGCTTTGGGTAATTGGTTAATTACTTGATGGCGAGAAGCTCCTTAACGTTTGAAGAGTCAGCGTGTGACACGAGAGAGAAGTGAGTCAAGTTGCGTTTCTGCTTCTTGGTCTTCTTGGTCAAGATGTGGCTCTTGAAAGCATGTTTTCTCTTGATCTTTCCTGATCCGGTAAGGGCGAACCTCTTTTTGGCACCGGAATTAGTCTTAATCTTTGGCATTGGTTGTGTTAGTTAAATGATTTTAATTCTATAGTCGTGATAAATTCACTTTTTGCTTACTTTTTCTTGGGGCTGAGCATGATGATCATGCGCTTGCCTTCGAGTACCGGCATCTGGTCAACTTTGCCATATTCCTCCAGGTCGTTGGCGAATCTGAGCAACAGGACTTCGCCCTGTTCCTTGAAGAGGATGGAGCGACCTTTGAAGAATACATAGGCTTTTACCTTAGCCCCTTCCTGAAGGAAGCCGATGGCATGTTTGAGCTTGAAGTTGTAGTCGTGGTCGTCGGTCTGAGGTCCGAATCGGATTTCTTTTACTACGACCTTAGTGGCTTTGGCCTTCTGCTCTTTCTGCCTTTTTTTCTGCTGATATAGGAATTTTTGGTAATCCAGAATCTTGCAGACCGGCGGCTGGGCGGTAGGGGATATCTCGATGAGGTCAAGACTGAGATTGTCGGCGATTTTCAATGCTTCCTGGATGGAATAGACTCCTGTCTCCACGTTGTCGCCTACAAGGCGGACTTCGCGGGCACGAATGTGCTCGTTGATGACATAGGGGTCCTTGTCCTTATTGTTGTTGTTGTTAGGACGACGAGGGCCGTTGTTGGGCCGCGGGGGCCTCGGGGTGAAAGGTTTTTTCTCCATTCAGGGGGTTATTGATTAATCATTTGGTTGACTTCTTCAGTCAATTCGGCTGCAAAGGTAGCAATTTTCATCGAACCTTTATCACCTTCGCCCTGTTTTCTTACAGAAATTTCACCATTTTCTGCTTCTTTTTCACCGACAATGAGCATATAAGGGATTCTTTTGAGCTCGTTGTCGCGAATTTTCTTGCCGATTTTTTCATTTCTGTCGTCCACTTGGGTGCGGATGTCGAGGGCGTTTAGCTGGTTGGCAACTTCGCGGGCATAGTCGTTGAACTTCTCGGAAATGGGAAGTACCACAGCCTGCTCGGGCGCAAGCCAGAGGGGGAAGCGGCCGGCGGTGTGTTCGAGCAACACTGCCACGAATCGTTCCATAGAGCCGAACGGTGCGCGGTGGATCATTACCGGACGGTGCTTCTGGTTGTCGCTGCCGGTGTACTCGAGCTGGAATCGTTCGGGGAGGTTGTAGTCGACCTGGATGGTGCCGAGTTGCCAACGGCGTCCGAGGGCGTCTTTGACCATGAAGTCGAGCTTCGGGCCATAGAACGCAGCCTCGCCGAGTTCTTTGCGGGCTTTGAGGCCTTTCTCCTCGCAGGCATCTATGATGGCCTGTTCGGCAAGGTGCCAGTTTTCGTCAGTGCCGATATATTTCTCCTTGTTATTGGGGTCGCGCAGTGAAATCTGAGCCTCGAAGTTGTCGAATTTCAGGGCTTTGAAGATGTAGAAGATGATATCCATCACCTTGAGGAACTCGCCCTTTATCTGGTCAGGAGCGCAGTAGATGTGGGCGTCATCCTGGGTGAAGCCACGCACACGTGTCAGACCATGGAGCTCACCGCTCTGCTCGTAGCGGTATACAGTGCCGAATTCGGCAAGGCGCAGTGGCAGGTCGCGGTAGCTTCGGGGAAGCGCGCGGAATATTTCGCAGTGGTGAGGGCAGTTCATCGGTTTGAGCAGGTACTCTTCGCCTTCCTCCGGAGTGTGGATGGGCTGGAAAGAGTCCTTGCCGTATTTGGCGTAGTGGCCTGAGGTTACATACAGGTTCTTGTTGCCGATATGAGGTGTGATTACCTGCTGGTAACCATACTGCTTCTGAATCTTGCGAAGGAATTGCTCGAGGCGGTCACGGAGGGCTGTGCCTTTGGGAAGCCAAAGAGGAAGACCTGCACCTACATTCTGTGAGAAGGCGAAAAGTTCCATCTCCTTGCCGAGTTTGCGGTGGTCGCGCTTCTTGGCTTCTTCGAGTAACACCAGATATTCATCGAGCATCTTCTTCTTGGGGAATGTGATGCCGTAGACGCGTACGAGCTGGTTGCGCTTTTCGTCGCCTCGCCAGTAAGCTCCGGCAAGGGAGGTCACCTTCACGGCTTTGATGGGTGCGGTGTTGGCGATATGCGGGCCACGGCAAAGGTCAGTGAATGAGCCTTGTGTATAAGTGGTGATGTGGCCGTCTTCGAGTTCGCTGATGAGCTCGCATTTATATTCTTCACCACGGTCGCCAAACAGTTTGAGCGCGTCGGCTTTTGTTATGTCGGCACGTACGATGGGATTTTTCTGCTGGGCGAGTTCGAGCATCTTCTTTTCGATGCGTGGGAAGTCAGCTGCGGTGATAGTGTGCTCACCCGGATCGATGTCATAATAGAATCCGTTTTCGATGGCCGGGCCGATGCCGAACTTGACACCGGGGAAAAGCTCCTGGAGAGCTTCGGCGAGAAGGTGGGCTGAGGAGTGCCAGAAGGCATGTTTGCCCTCGGGATCGTCCCATTTGAAAAGACGGATGGTCGCGTCCTCGGTGATGGGGCGTGAGATGTCCCATTCTTTGTCATTGACTGAGGCTGCGAGTATGTCGCGCGCGAGTTGCGGCGAGAGGCTTTCAGCAATCTGGAGGGGGGTGACTCCGCTCTCAAATTGCTTCACGCTCTGGTCGGGAAATGTAATGTTGATTGTTGCCATTATATAATAATGTGGTTGTTGGGGAGCCATACGAACGGCCCCTTTTGGTTTCAGCTCGCAAAGATAAGAAAAAATACTTATAATACCGATATTTATTTGTAATTTTGTACTCGCGATGAAGAAGATTGACAACGCTACAGTCCAACGAATCCTTGATGCCGCCGACATAGTGGAGGTGGTGAGTGACTTCGTGAGCCTTAAAAGGCGCGGAGCCAACTATGTAGGTCTGTGTCCCTTCCACAACGACAGGTCGCCATCCTTCTACGTCTCCAAGGCAAAAGGGGTGTGCAAGTGCTTCAGTTGCGGAGAGGGTGGCAGCGCTGTCAATTTCATCATGAAGCTTGAGCAGCTCTCGTTCACGGAGGCTTTGCGCTATCTGGCCAAGAAATATAACATCGAAGTTGAAGAGCGCGAGATGACCGATGAGGAACAGAGGGCCGAGACCGACAGGGAGAACATGATGGCTCTCAATGATTTCGCTATGCGTCATTTCGAGAAAAATCTGTTGTCGACCCCCGATGGCCGCGATATAGGTCTGTCATATTTCCGTTATCGAGGCATAAGCGATCAGATGATAGAGCGTTTCCACCTGGGATATGCTCTGGATGGTCAGGAGGTGCTTTATAAGGATGCCATACAAAGGGGGTATAGCGAGAAATACCTTTTTGCCACCGGACTTTGCTCGCGCACCGAAAACGGCCGTGTCTATGACCGTTTCCGTGGCCGTGTCATTTATCCGGTGTTGTCTTTGTCGGGTAAGGTTGTGGCCTTTGGTGGACGCACGCTAAAGAAGGACAAGTCAGCTGCCAAATATGTCAATTCACCCGAGTCGGATATCTACCAGAAGCGTCGCGAGCTATATGGGCTTTATCAGGCCAAGCAGGCCATCTCGAAGGCCGACAAATGTATACTCGTCGAGGGTTACATGGATGTCATCTCCATGCATCAGGCCGGCGTGTGCAATGTGGTGGCATCTTCTGGCACCGCGCTCACGGTGGAGCAGGTGAGGCTTATCAAGCGTTTCACATCGAATGTGACACTCATATATGACAGCGATGCAGCCGGTATAAAAGCTTCGCTGAGAGGTATTGAGCTGTTGTTGCAGGATGGGATGGACATAAAGGTCCTGCTTCTTCCCGAAGGTGAGGATCCCGACTCTTTCGCCCAGGGGCACAGTTCGTCGGAGGTCGAGGAGTATCTTCGCTCCAACGAGGTGGATTTCATCAGCTTCATGGCCAAGATATTGATGGGGGAAGCCTCCAGCGATCCGGCGAAACGTGCGCGTGTCATAACTCAGGTGGTGAAAACCATAGCGCTGATACCAAATGAGATAACGCGAAATGTATATGTCCAGGAGTGCTCGCGCATACTGTTCATAGATGAGCCTGTGCTTCAGCGCGAGGTGGGGAAATATTTTAACGAATATGCCCTTAAGTCGCGTGAGGACAAGATGCGCCAGCAGCCATTGACGGTCGATGCTCCGATGGAGCAGGGGGGTGGTGACGTGTCCCCCCGGGAAGAGGAAGCGCCAAAAGTCCAGGAGTCGGATATGCGCGCCGTGTCGTTGCGGCAAAGTGAGATGGCTGTGGCGAAACTTGTGGCTAAATATGGCAATTATGCGTTTGCGGAAGGTGTGGATGAGGACGGTAACACCGTGCCTGTGACGGTGATAGAATACATAGAGAACGACCTTGCCTCGGACGGCATACAGTTTGCCAACCAGGATATAGCCCATTTCTTTGAGGCTGCGGTCAGGTTGAGCCGGGCCACATGGGATGAGGATTACAGGCGTCAATGTGAGCTGCTGCAGCAAAAGCGTGGCGAGGAGTTCTCGGCCGGTGTGGCTGCCATCAGGGAGAAAGCTACCGATATTGGTAGCATCTCGGCCATGGAACGGTCGCTGCAAGAGACGGTGGATAAGAACTATGCCAAGGCGCTTGAGGATTTCAGCGTGGGGTATTTGTCGAAGCTGATGTGCTCGTCGGCTGATGATGTGGTGCGCTCCATGGCCACAGACCTTGTGATAGAAAGGCATATATTAAGTAAGGTCCACACTAAATATGCTCATATCGACACCGAACAGGACTTGCTTGGCGAGCTTGTGCCAAGGGCGTTGAACGAACTCAAGGACGCCATCCTCAATGTCCGTCTCAAGGAAGTGAGGGCACGGCTGAGTGCCTGCGCGTCAAATTATGACGAGGCCATTCGCCTTATGCGTGAAATAAAGGAGATAGAGACTACCCGGTCACAGCTGGCTAAGCTGATCGGCGACCGAGTCATAGCACCGCGCAAATAAGGGCTGCAATTCTAAAATAGTGCTTACTGAGACCGGTTTAAGGGCAATCGTAGTGGAATTAAGGGCGTAGGTCGAATTTGTTAGGTTTTTTTCACTGTTGCAGAGTGATAGTTAACGAAAATGTTGTTAACTTTGCATCTTGAAAAAATTGTTTAACCACGTTAGGGCCAAAAGCCTGACCTAAATGAAATAGGCTCTACAGTGCTATCTTTTTCACATTATGACCAATAAGTTTCCCTTATATTTCCTTGTCATACTGTTTGTTTCCGCTATCGCTGCCGGTTGTAACACTGACTCCGAACCGGTGGTCTATGAAGGTGACTATGGAAACTGTTCAGTTACATCGTTCAGCCTCACCAAGGATGACAGTGTGCTCACCGGGCTTGACTCGGTGTTTTTCTCGATTGACCTGCTCAACGGCGAGATTTTTAATGCCGATTCCCTGCCAAAAGGCACTGATGTGAGCAAGCTGGTGCTTAAAATCGGAACTAATTCGGCCAGCGGTTGCGACCTTACGTACCGTCTTCCCGGTACTGACCGTGACACCACTATCTCATATATAAAGAGCCCGGAGGACAGCATCAACTTTGCTGATGGTCCAGTGAAACTCGTGATCACCTCTTACGACGGACAGTCTAAACGTCAGTATTCAGTCAAAGTGAATGTCCACGATGTCGAGCCCGACACCCTTTATTGGGATCAAATGGCGCGACGCACTCTCCCCGGAAATATTTCTTCGCCTACGGCTCAGAAGACCGTTGAGTTCAATGGCGAGGCCGTGTGTCTGACAGCTTCGGCCTCAGGCGCATCGGTGGCCATGACCAATGACCCTTATGCAGGTGAATGGAGGATTGCTTCAGCTAATTTGCCGGCCGAGGCGATAGTCAATTCATTCACAGCATCATCCGACGCGTTCTATATCCTTGACTCCTACCACAATCTTTATACCTCCTCCGACGCCCTCGCCTGGACAGCTACAGGTGAAAAAATTGATTATATCTATGGAGGATATGGTAATGAGATTCTTGGTGCGCGTCGTGATGCCGACGGTTGGAAGCACGTGACTTATCCGGCTTCGACCGTGGTGGATGTGCCTTCCGGATGTCCTGTGGAAGGGGCCGGTCAGATTATGGTCTATGAGACCAAGTGGAGTGTGGCCCCGATGGCAATGTTTGTCGGAGGCAAGGATGCAGCCGGTAATCTCGTGGGATCGGCTTGGTGCTATGACGGCAACGTCTGGGCCAAGATTAGCAATACGGATATCGACGAGCGTGAGAATGTCGCTCTCTTCCCTTATTTCACACCCAGAGTGAACACCTCAAGTTGGCGTGTCACTGAGCGCAGCGTACTTATAGCCGTGGGCGGTGCCTATGAGGAGACCGTTGGCGAAGTCGTGTCGAAGTCGGTCTATGTGTCGTATGACATGGGCCTCAACTGGGATGTCGCTGACAGCTATCTGCAGCTCCCCGAGTATATCCCCGGTTTTGCCAATGCTCAAGCCCTTGTGTTTGACACGACGCTTTCATCGCGTTCGATGGCCGATGAGTGGAAATCCTTCCCTTCACGCCGCCTCCCGGCCTGGATGTTTAAGGTGGCTTCACCCGAGGGATCAAGAGTGACGGTGGCTCCCACCGAATGGGAATGCCCCTACATCTACTTGTTTGGCGGTGAAGATGCCGCAGGTCATCTCTATGACACTCTTTGGCGCGGTGTCATCACCCGACTTACTTTCCAACCGCTCTATTGATGCCAGAAGTGGATAGTTTGTCGCAAAAATATAATTTAGAATAGCCCGAGTGCGTTTTCTTTAATAAAACCCTTTTACTCCTAACGAAATCAAGGATTTTAGACATGCGAAAAACACTCGTAGCAATACTAACCGGGCTGTTTGTCCTGATGGGTTCCGGCTTTGCCGTGGCACAGCAGGCGCAACCTGAGACATATAAATTTGACATGGGTGTCGGACTTGGTATGTCAGGCTATCTCGGTGAGGCCAATGAGAGCAATCTCTTTGCGCATCCGGGGGTAGGATTGAATGCCTCGTTTCGATATCTGCTGAACACACGCTGGGCTTTCAGGGGGCTTCTGACCGCCGCTTCGCTCAGCGGATCGACTGCCGGCATGACAAACGTACTGCCTGGAGAGGCGGTGTATGACTTTAAGTCATGGGTATATGACCTTGGTGCACGAGCTGAGTTTAACTTCTTCAACTATGGGATAGGAGAGAGGTATAAACGTCTCAGCCGTGTATCTCCGTATCTGTCGTTAGGTCTTGGTGTGGTCATGTCGAGTGTCGGCGGTGAAACTTTCGTGGCCATGGGCATACCCATGGGCTTCGGAGTGAAATTCAAGGCGAAACCGCGGGTTAACCTCGGCCTTGAGTTCACGATGACAAAAGTCTTTGGCGACAATTTGGATGGACGCGAGTTGGCCGACCTTTACCTGATCAAGAGTTCTTTCCTTAAGAACACTGACTGGTATGCCACCTTGATGTTCTCCGTAAGTTATGAATTTGGCAAGCGATGCGTCACATGCCATAGGATTGATTAAGAAAAATGAATATGATAGAAGAGATTGACAAAAACCGGTTGCCACGCCACGTGGCCGTCATCATGGACGGTAACGGCAGGTGGGCCAAAGCACGCGGTCTTGACCGCAGCCAAGGTCATGTCGAAGGGGTGAACACAGTGCGTCGTATCACTGAGATTGCCTCCGAGGTTGGTATCGGTTATCTTACACTCTATACATTCTCAACCGAAAACTGGAATCGCCCGAAAGCCGAAGTCGATGCCCTGATGCATCTTATCGTCATCGCTATTGAGCGTGAGACCCCCGATCTTATTAAAAATAATGTGCGTCTGCGCATGATTGGCGACGCATCGCGTATGCCCGATGAAGCTTACGCACGTCTGTCGCAGTGCATCGCTGACACAGCGCATTGCACAGGACTTACGCTTACGCTTGCCATTAGCTATTCGGCCCGATGGGAAATCCTGGAGGCTTGCCGGCGGTTTGCCCTTGATGTGCAGGCTGGAAAGGCGTCTCCGGATGATATGGCGTCTGACGGAGCGTTCGAAAAATACCTTACCACTTATGACATGCCCGACCCCGATCTCATGATACGTACAGGGGGCGACCACCGTGTCAGCAACTATCTGCTGTGGCAGATTGCATATTCCGAAATATATGTCACAGATACATACTGGCCTGATTTTTCAAAGGAAGATTTCCTGAAGGCCATCTCCGATTATCAGCGGCGCGAACGCCGATTCGGACTTACCTCTGACCAATTAAAATAAGCTCACCCTCCATTCTCCATTCACAACGACGTTATATTATGCGTTACCGAATATCAAATTTCTTGCTTCTGATCACAGTACTCACCGCCGCGTTCACGGCTTCTGCCCAGGTGCCTGCCGACACGGTGTATAATCCCACTTTGCTATTCACTGGCCTTCCGAAAACCTATGAGATAGCTGATATCCAGGTCAAGGGGGCTGATAACTACGAGGATTATATCGTCATCGGTTATTCGGGCCTTAAGGTTGGTGATTTGTTACAGATTCCGGGAGCCGACATCACGGATGCTTCAAAGCGCTTGTGGCGCCAGGGGTTATTCTCAAAAGTTCAGATTGCGGTCGACAAGGTGGTCGGTGACAAGGCTTGGCTCACAATAAATCTGCGTCAGCAACCACGCATCTCAGAAATAAACTTCCACGGCGTGAAAAAGGGTGAAAAGCAGGATCTCGAGGAGGCACTGCAGCTCCGTTCGGGCAACCAGATTACGCAAAATATCGTGAACAGGGCTATCCAGATTATCGAGAAATATTATTCAAACAAAGGTTTCGGTAATGCTGTGGTCAAAATTGATCTTGTCGATGACCTCTCGCACCCCAATGAGGTGATAGTGAACATCAATGTCAACAAGAATGAGAAGGTAAAGGTCCACAAAATCTATATTGACGGTAATGAAGTGCTGAGCGACAATCAGATTCAGCGCACAATGAAGAAAACCAATGAGAAAGGCAAACTTCTCAACATTTTCCGCCAGAAGAAATTTGTTGAAAGCGACTATCAGGACGACCTTAACCGTATAATTCAGAAATATAACGAAAAAGGTTACCGTGATGCGGTGATTCTCTCTGACTCGGTTGTTAAATATGACGATAAGACAGTTGATGTCTATATCACTGTCGATGAAGGCAAGAAATACTACATCAACGATGTGACTTGGGTGGGTAATACTATTTATCCAACTGATGCGCTCAACGAAGTGCTTGGCATTCAGAAGGGTGACGTATATAACCAGAAACTGCTCAACAAACGTACAACCGAGGATGAGGATGCCATCTCAAACTATTATATGGACAAAGGTTACCTCTTCTTCAACCTTGTGCCTATTGAGAAAAACGTGCGTGGTGACTCCATCGACCTTGAAATGCGTATATTCGAAGGCCCACAGGCGCGTATCAACAATGTAATCATCAATGGTAACGACCGCCTCTATGAGAAGGTGATTCGTCGTGAGCTCCGTGTGAAGCCCGGTGAATTGTTCTCCAAAAGCGACCTCATGCGTTCTGCACGTGAAATCGCGCAGACCGGTCACTTTGACCCTGAGAACATGGATATCCGTCCTGAACCTAACGAAGAGAACGGTACGGTCGACATCCTTTTCAACCTCCAGTCGAAATCAAATGACCAGTTTGAGTTCTCGTTAGGCTGGGGCCAGACAGGCATCATCGGTAAGGTGGCTATCAAATTTACCAACTTCTCGATAAAGAACCTCTTCTATCCTAGCTCCTACAAAGGCATTATCCCGCAGGGCGAGGGGCAGCAGCTCACCATCTCGGCTCAGACCAATGCCCGCTATTACCAGGCCTACAGTGTGTCATTCCTTGATCCGTGGTTCGGCGGTAAACGTCCTAACTCACTCTCTGTGTCGGCATGGTATAGCCGTCAGACTGGTGTTAACTCTTCTTATTTCAATAGCCGTTACACCAATCCGTACTACTATACAAACAGCGGACTTTATAACACCGGTTATTACAACGATTACTATCAGAACTCCTATGAGAATGCTTATGACCCCAACAAGTACCTCCAGATGGTGGGCGTGTCGGTCGGCTTCGGTAAGCGTCTTAACTGGCCTGACGACTGGTTCACATTCCAGGCCGAACTTGGTTACAACTGGTACTCGCTTAAGAACTGGGAATACCTGTTCGATATGCAGAACGGTACGTCAAACGCCCTCACTCTTGGCTTGACCTTGGCGCGTAACTCTACCGATAATCCTCTTTACACTCGTACCGGTTCGAGCTTCTCACTTAACCTCCAGCTCACTCCCCCGGCTTCGCTCTTCGGCAAGAAGAACTGGAAACTGCTTTCCGAACAGGCTGCCAACACCTCTAATGCTACTTTGGCAGATGGCGCTCGTCGTCAGCTCTACCGTTGGATTGAATATTGGAAGCTGCGTTTCAAATCTCGCACCTACACTCCGCTCACAAACCCTGAAGGCAAATACACACTCGTGCTCATGACACGTGCCGATATCGGTCTTCTTGGAAGCTATAACAAATATGTCAAGTCACCATTCGAGACATTCTATGTCGGTGGCGACGGTATGTCAGGATCTTATACATACGCCCAGGAGACTATTGCCCTTCGTGGTTATGACAACGGTCAGCTCACACCCTATCAGCTCGGCGGTGGTTATGCCTATACTCGTTTCGGTATGGAACTCCACTTCCCCTTCATGCTTCAGCCCACCACCACCATCTATGGTCTTGCATTCATCGAAGGTGGTAATGCCTGGACGTCGGTCAAGAACTTCTCACCGTTTGATTTGAAGCGTAGTGCCGGTGCCGGTGTGCGTATCTATCTCCCGATGGTCGGTATGATGGGTATTGACTGGGCTTACGGTTTCGACAGAGTATATGGCGAAAAGGGTGGATCGCATTTCCACTTCATTCTTGGCCAGGAATTCTAAGAGATTAAACTTTTCATCCTTTGGCGCGTCTTATATATTATAAGATTTATATTACGCTAACTATTTAACCCTCTTCAGAAATGATGAAAAAAATATTACTGACTTTAGCCATTGTCGTGGCCACTGCTTTCGGGGCTGCCGCTCAGAAATTCGCATTGGTCGACATGGACTATATCCTCTCCAATGTCCCTGCCTACGAAATGGCCAATGAACAGCTCAATCAGATTTCGCTTCGCTGGCAAAAGGAAGTAGAGGCTGTGGCCAAGGAGGCTGAGACTCTCTATAAGAACTATCAGAATGAGATGGTGTTCCTTACCGATGACCAGAAGAAGAAGAAAGAGGAGGAGATTGTGGCCAAGGAAAAGTCGGCCGCTGAACTCCGTCAGAAATACTTCGGTCCTGAGGGCGAACTTTACAAGAAGCGTCAATCCCTCATGAAGCCTATCCAGGACGATGTTTATAATGCCGTCAAGAAAGTTTCGGAGGAGCGCGGTTACCAGTGTATCTTTGACCGTGCCTCTTCTGCCGACATCATATTCGCCTCTCCTCGTATCGACGTTTCCAATGAGGTCCTTGAAAAGTTAGGTTATTCCAAATAATTTATCTATCTTTGCACCTCGGCTGCGCCTTGATTGCTCTTTTCAGCCGGTGCAGGAATATGTTTAATTTAGTTTAATTCAAATAACTTCAAAATACAACGATGATTAAGAAATTATTGCTCGCAATTATGATTGCGCTTCCCATGAGCGTGTTTGGCCAGAAGTTCGGCGTGATCAACACCCAGGAGCTCATGGAATCAATGCCTGAAATCAAGACTGTGAACGAACAGATTCAGGCTGCTTCTAAGAAATACGAAGACGAATTTGCCAAACTCCAGGAAGAATTCTCTAAAAAATTTGATGAATTCCAGAAGCTCGAGGAGAGCACTCCTCAGACCATCAAGGACCGTCGTATGCAGGAAATGCAGGAACTTGAGAACAAGATCAACCAGTTCCGAACCACTGCCAGCCAGGATCTCTCCCGTCAGCAGCAGCAGCTCATGGCTCCTATCCAGGAGAACGTTATGAAAGCTATCCAGAGCGTTGGCGCAGAAGGTGGCTATACTTTCATCTTTGAAAACGTTATGCCCCTCTATACCGGCACTGACGTTACCGACATCACTTCACTCGTGAAGACTCGTCTCGGCGTTAAATAAGCCGTTGGCTCTCGTTAGGAATATTTAATAAATATTATAAGTGTGTCGCAGTGGTCAATCCCACCGCGACACACTTTTTTACATCCCTCCGCTTTCCCACTTATGGGAAAATGTGTAACTTTGCACGAATTATTCTTTAACCCTCCATCACACTCCATATATGTTACGAATCAAGCGAATGGATATCTTCATCTTACAGAGCTTTGTGCCCCTGTTCTTGATGACGTTTTGTATCTGCTTGTTTATCGTGCTCATGCAGTTCCTTTGGCGCTACATCGATGACCTTGTCGGTAAAGGGCTTGGTGTCGATGTGATTGCCGAACTGTTTTTTTACGCGGCTCTTACCATGATACCTATGGCATTGCCGCTGGCCATATTGCTTGCATCGTTGATGACGTTCGGTAATCTTGGCGAGCAGTTTGAACTTACGGCCATGAAAGCCTCGGGTATATCATTGATTCGCACCATGGCTCCCCTCATTGTGCTGATGGTGTTCATAGCTACCGGAGCTTTCTTCTTCCAGAACAATGTGCTTCCGGTCGCTCAGACAAAAATGTGGACTCTCCTCTATTCCATGAGGCAGAAATCCCCTGAGCTTGAAATCCCTGAGGGTGTGTTCTATGACCAGATTCCCGGCTACAACCTCTTTGTGCAGGAGAAAAACCGTGAGACCGGTGTGCTTTACGACATGATGATCTACGATGTGTCGAGAGGGTTTGAAAACTCCTCTATCATACTGGCCGACTCCGGTAAAATGACCATCACCCCCGATAAGACCCACCTTTTCCTGCGTCTTTGGAGTGGAGAGTCGTTTGAGAACCTCAAGGATGCCGCTGCCAACATGCGCAATGTCCCATACCGCCGTGAATCGTTCAAGGAGAAGGAAATCATGCTGAAATTCGATGCCAACTTCAACCGAATGGATGAACAGGGGATGCGCAATCAGTATGTGGGTAAGAACATGGCCGAGCTTCAGGCCACTATTGATTCCGTGGGTGAACGAGTGGACTCACTCGGGCGTCGTTACGGCACATCCTTGAAAGAATATCCGTATTTCAATGTCAACAACTACAAATACAGACCTCATGATGGTAAGCAGGTGAAGACCAAGATGCCCGACGTGGCCTTGGAAAAGCCTCTTGATGTCGACTCCGTATTCCGTGGCTCATCATCCGGCTACGCACTCAATTATCTCAGCCAGGGGCTTGTGAAAGCCCAGCGCATGAAGCAGGAATATGAATATAAGAGCTTGTCTATGGCGGACGATCTGAAGACTATCCGCCGTCATGCCATAGAACTGCAGAAAAAATTTACCCTCTCATTTGCCTGTATCATCTTCTTCTTTATCGGCGCCCCTCTCGGCGCCATCATCCGCAAGGGTGGTCTTGGCACGCCGTTGGTTATCTCGGTATTCCTGTTCATTTTCTACTATATCATTGACAACATGGGTTACAAAATGGCCCGCGACGGAAAGGTGGAAGTATGGGAAGGCATGTGGCTCAGTGCTGCCGTGCTCCTTCCTATGGGTATATTCTTCACCTATAAGGCAGTCAATGACTCGGCTGTGTTCAACAAGGACGCATATATGAATTTCTTCCGCAAATTCTTTGGAGTCAGCGAAGTGCGCCACGTAGAGATGAAGGAAGTTGTGATGGAGGAGGTAGTACCCTCCGAAGCAGTTTCCCGCCTTGACGCTGTCAAGGACATGGTGAGAAGGTTTCTTGAACAAAATCCGGCCAAACAAAGTTATACAGCCTACTGGCTTAATGGTTACGACAGGGAGTCTCTCCACGCATTGCGTGAGTCGGTGGAGTCTGTGGTAAGCTATCTCTCCAACTCACGTGAGAAGATGGTGGTCCTGAAACTCATGGATATGCCGGTGCTTCGTAGCCTTTGGTTCCAGGAACCCAGCCACACCCGATGGCTCAGTTGGCTCATGATATCCGTGTTCCCCATTGGTATCCCCATCTGGCTGTATGGCCGTCATACGCAGGCCCAGTTACGCGATGAACTTGCCACGGTGGTAAAAGTGGCCGATGAACTTATAGTATTGATACAAAAAATGAAACTCTAAATATGGAAAAAATAAAATTAGATACCATAGAGGAAGCTCTCGCAGATTTCCGTGACGGGAAGTTTGTGATAGTTGTCGATGATGAGGACCGTGAGAATGAAGGTGATCTTATCATCGCGGCTGAAAAGGTCACTCCGGAGCATGTCAATTTTATGATTACAAATGCTCGTGGTGAACTTTGCGCTCCCCTGTCCATTTCACGTTGCCGTGAATTGAATCTTCCGCATCAGGTTGAGGACAACACGTCGATGCTGGGTACACCTTTCACTGTAACAGTTGACCTGCTCCCGGGGTGCACTACTGGAGTTTCCGCCCATGACCGTGCTGCTACCATCCGCGCTTTGGCCAACCCTGATTTTAAGCCTGAGCATTTCGGCCGACCCGGTCATGTGCATCCGTTATATGCCCAGGATGCAGGAGTGTTGCGCCGTACCGGTCACACTGAGGCTGCCATTGATTTGGCGCGACTCTCAGGTCTGCAACCCGCAGCTTCATTGATAGAGATACTTAATGAGGACGGCACTATGGCTCGTCTGCCGCAGCTCCGCAAGAAGGCTGATGAATGGGGCCTGAAACTGATTTCGATTGCTGATCTGGTCGCTTACCGCTTACGTAGTGAATCATTGGTTGAAGAAGGTGTCGAAGTTGATATGCCTACTGCCTATGGCCACTTCCGCTTGATTCCGTTCCGTCAGAAAAGCAACGGTCTTGAGCACATCGCGTTGATAAAAGGTGACATATCCTCTGACGAACCGGTGCTCGTGCGTGTACACTCTTCATGCGCGACAGGCGACATATTCGGGTCAATGCGTTGCGATTGTGGCGAGCAGTTGCATAAGGCCATGGAGCTTATCGAGAAGGAGGGTAAAGGCGCGATAGTATATCTCAATCAGGAAGGTCGTGGAATAGGGCTTATGGAAAAGATTCGTGCCTACAAGCTCCAGGAAGAGGGCCTTGATACCGTGGATGCTAACCTGCATCTTGGACATAAGGCCGATGAGCGCGACTATGGTGTAGGTGCGCAGATTCTCCGTCTGCTCGGCATAGAGAAAATGCGTCTCATCACCAACAATCCTGTTAAGCGTATAGGTCTCGAAGGCTACGGCCTGGAAGTGGTTGAGAACGTGCCCATCGAGATAGCCCCCAACAAATATAACCGAAGGTATATGCTCACTAAGAAAGAGCGTATGGGCCACAACCTTGAAGAGGTCTGATTCGTGCTGAAATCTGTTCAGACCCCACTGAATAATCATAGATCAGCCCTGCGGGAAACGCATTCCGCAGGGCTGATTTTATGAGGCTCCAAAAGGGATTGATTGTTATTCGTCGCAGTCATAGTGGACATGATGGTGGCGGGAATGGCATTCGTGAAGTGAATGGTCGATTATGAGGTGCCGTGAGGCCATCCCTGCTATTGTCGACATCTCATGCGACACGAGTATCAAGGTGGTGTCTTTAGCCAATTCTGCTACGAGGTCATATAGATGATGCTCGAATTGCTTGTCTATGTAGCTGAGAGGTTCGTCAAGCACCAGGACTTTAGGCTGGGAGATTATGGCTCGGCCCAAGAGTGCGCGTTGCAGTTGCCCGCCGGACAGGTTGCCGATACTTTGGCCTGTGTGCGCTTCCAGTCCCATCAGGCCGATGGTCTCCTCTATGCGCCGCTTCTTTTCCTCTTGCGGTAGTTTCATGCCTATCAATCCTGAGGATATGACCTCCTGCACACTTATGGGGAAGCGCGAGTCTATCATGTTTTTCTGAGGCAGATAGCCTATAGGCAGATGCTTCACCTCGGTCCCGTTTTGGTAATATGTCACAGAGCCGCAGGTTGGTTTAAGCAGTCGCAGCAATATTCGCAGCAAGGTTGTCTTCCCTCCGCCGTTTGGTCCTGTGATAGCTATGAAATCACCCCGGCGCACGTCGAAGTTTATATCCTCGAGCACCATCCTGTTATCCCATCGCTGCGTCACACCTTGTAGCGATATTATCACATTGTCATTCACTTTTTTGGCAGTCATAGGGCATTGGCTATTTCTGTTATCTCTTTTTCCCAGTCGTAGGCCAGAGGGTTGATGTTTATCTCCCGGGCGTCGGTGTGGGTGTTTATCGCTTCTACCTGGCGGCTGTCAAAATCCTTCTGATAGAAAAACACATTGGCGCCATGCTCTTTAGCGTGGTCTATTATCTCTTTCAGGTCGCTTATTGACATATCCTTATGCTCAGCGTTCCCTACCACTATCTGTTCGAGTCCGTAGTCACGGGCAAAGTAGCTTAGCGATGGGTGCCACACCATGAAGGCTGAGCCTCTTTTAGGTGCAAGCCTGGCAGTGATGACCTGATCGAGTGAGTCGAGCCGGTGGCTGAATCGTTCGTAGTTGCGTTGGTAATAATTTTTGTTTGCCGGATCTATCTCCACCATGGCGTCAAGCATATTCTTGGATATGATTTTGGCATTTTTAACAGATGTCCATGTGTGGGGGTCGATGTCGGTATGAGTCACTCCGTCGTGAGAGTGGGTGCCAGTTATCGGTGTAATCCCTTCCGAGGTGTTGTAAATCGGCAGATCCGGATTCGATTGTTTTATCTTGTCCAGTAGGGCAGCCTCGAAACCGATGTGGCCCATGCGCAGATAACCCATTGATTTTTGCAGATTAAGCAGGTGGGTCACTGTGGGATCGTATGTCTCAGGATTGCTTCCGTTTGACAGGAGGCACCTTACTTCAACTCTGTCTCCTGTAATCTGTTCGAGTAGATATTTTTGCGGCTCGATGCTTACGGTCACCATCTTCGGGTCAGAAGGTGATGCGTTGCACGAGGCAAGAAGGCAGTGCAGAGTGATGAGCAAGGAGGCGAAGGCAGTTATATAGGATGTCGATTTCACGTCAGTCAGATATTTTTGCAAAAGTAAGGATTTTTTAGCTATTATGGCTATGCAGGCTTGATATTTTGGCAAAATGTAGCCTAAATCCAACTAAAATCAACGCTATGGCTACCCCGAAGGTTGTCCAATGAGAAAAATTTACTAACTTTGCAACTTCTAATATACTGTCGAAGTCTAAAATTTTATCGAGACATATTAATCAATAACAATGGCAACACAAGAAGACGTTTTTAAGAAAATCGTAAGCCACGCCAAGGAGTATGGCTTCGTGTTTCAATCAAGCGAAATATATGATGGCCTGTCAGCTGTCTATGACTACGGTCAGAACGGCGTAGAGCTTAAGAATAATATCAAGCGCTACTGGTGGGATTCAATGACCCTCCTGCATGAGAACATTGTCGGTATTGATTCGGCTATCTTCATGCACCCTACCATCTGGAAGGCTTCCGGTCATGTGGATGCGTTCAATGACCCCTTGATTGACAACAAGGATTCAAAGAAACGTTATCGTGCCGATGTGCTCATCGAGGATCAGATTGCCAAAATCGACGAGAAGATTGATAAGGAAGTGGCTAAGGCTGCCAAACGTTTCGGCGAGAGCTTTGATGAGGCGATGTTCCGTGAAACCAATCCCAGGGTTCTCGAACACAAGGCTAAACGTGACGCTCTGCACGAACGCTTCTCAAAAGCGATGAACGACGGTGATCTTGACGAGCTTCGCCAGATTATTATTGACGAGGAGATTGTATGTCCTATCTCCGGTACAAAGAACTGGACTGAGGTCCGTCAATTCAACCTCATGTTCAAGACCGAGATGGGTTCTACCGCCGATGGCGCCATGACTGTATATCTCCGTCCCGAGACTGCACAGGGTATATTTGTGAACTACCTCAATGTCCAGAAGACCGGCCGTATGCGTATCCCCTTCGGCATTGCGCAGATTGGCAAGGCATTCCGCAATGAGATCGTGGCCCGCCAGTTCATATTCCGTATGCGCGAGTTCGAGCAGATGGAGATGCAGTTCTTCGTTCGTCCTGGCACAGAGATGGAATGGTTCGGCCGCTGGAAGGAGTTCCGTCTCCGTTGGCACAAGGCTCTTGGTCTCGGTGATGAAAAATATCGTTACCACGACCACGAAAAGCTCGCCCACTATGCAAACGCTGCTACCGATATAGAATTCCAGATGCCATTTGGATTCAAGGAAGTGGAAGGTATCCACTCCCGTACCAACTTTGACCTCTCGCAGCATGAGAAATTCTCAGGTAAGAAGATTCAGTACTTCGACCCTGAACTCAACGAGAGCTACACCCCCTATGTCATCGAGACATCTATCGGCGTTGACCGTATGGTGCTCAGCGTGCTCTGTTCGTCTTACGAGGAGCAGGAACTCGAAGGTGGCGACAAGCGCGTGGTGCTTCACCTTCCCGCTCCGCTTGCCCCCGTGAAGTGTGCTGTCATGCCTCTCGTCCGCAAGGATGGGCTGCCTGAAAAGGCTCGTGAGATTGTCAATGACCTCAAGTTTGACTTCTCGACCCACTATGAGGAGAAAGACTCCATTGGCAAGCGCTACCGCCGTCAGGATGCCATAGGCACACCGTTCTGTATCACGGTTGACCACCAGACTCTTGAGGACAACACTGTGACTCTCCGTGAGCGTGACTCTATGGCTCAGACACGTGTGAGCGTGGATGACCTGCACCGAATCATCCACAAGGAGGTGTCACTTAATGCATTGCTCCGCAAATTAGGTTAATCCGCCCATATTGTCCGTAGAACCATCAAGGTCGTTCCGGCCACTGATGGTTCTACGGCAACTATTATAATCTATCGAAAACTCTTTCTCCAGAAAATGAAAATCAGAAAACTATTACTCCTGGTTGTGGCTATGATGCCTTTCTTCACCTCATGCAATTATAATTCGCTTGTTGAGAAGAAGCAGACTGTGGAGCAGTCATGGGCTGAGGTCCAGAACCAGTATCAGCGTCGTGCCGATTTGATTCCGAACCTTGTGGCTACCGTCAAGGGATATGCCGAACACGAGAGCGAGACCTTTGAAAAGGTTACGCAGGCTCGTGCCGCAGCTACCTCGGTGAATATCAATGCTGAGGACCTTAATGAGGAGACACTTGCAAAGTTTCAGGCTGCCCAAAACGAACTTACAGGAGCGTTGAAGTCGCTTCTCGCTGTCAGTGAAGCTTATCCCGACCTGAAGGCAAACGAGAATTTCCGAGACTTGCAAGTGCAGCTTGAGGGCACGGAAAACCGTATCGCTACCGCTCGTACACGCTACACCCAAAGTGTGGCCGAATATAACACATCAATTAAAAAATTCCCCACTAATATTTACGCAGGTTGGTTCGGATTTGAAACTGAACCCCAGTTCAAAGCTGACGAATCGGCCCAACGTGCCCCGGAGGTGAAATTCTGATTATGAACAGATTATTAAAATCAATATTTGTCTGCCTTTGCGGCTTTGTTGCCGTGACATCATGTAACGAAGACGACGAGGATGCATGGGATTCCTATAAGGATTGGCGTGAGGCCAACGTGGCATTCTTCAACGAGCAGAAGTACACTATGACGGCCGAAGGCACTAACTACTACCAGACTCTTTCGCCGGTATGGAATCCGTCGGCCCAGGTGCTGATACGTTATCTTAACGACCGCAAACTGACAGAGGGTAATTTATCACCGTTGCTTACATCGACCGTTGACGTAAAGTATATCGGTAGGATGTATGACGGCGTTAAGTTTGACTCCTCCTACAATCTTCGCACAAATGGTGACAGCATCTTCCGTACCACGCCTTCGTCAGTGGTGCAGGGCTGGACCATCGCGCTTCTCAATATGCGAGTGGGCGACAGTGTGGAGGTGGTGATACCCTATGGTCTCGGCTACGGAGGTACAAGCACTGGCCTCATCAAGCCTTATTCGACTTTGATTTTCAACATGAAACTTGTGGATATACCTTACTACGAGGTGCGTCCTTAATCCTTACTTGTTTTCCCGAATTCTGTCAGAGAGATGGATTTTGAATTACAGGCAACCGCCGAAGGCACAAATGCACGTGCCGGGCTCATCACTACGGATCACGGTACCATAGAGACCCCCATATTTATGCCGGTGGGTACACTTGGCAGCGTCAAGGCCGTGCATCAGCATGAATTGCGTGATGACATCAAGGCTCAGATAATACTCGGCAATACATATCATCTATATCTCCGTCCGGGCATTGATGTGCTTGAGAAGGCTGGGGGATTGCATAAATTCAACGGATGGGAACGCCCTATCCTCACTGATAGCGGTGGCTTTCAGGTGTTCTCCCTGTCGTCCAACCGTAAGCTCACCGAGGAGGGAGCGCATTTCCGTTCGCATATTGACGGCTCGAAGCATCTGTTCACACCTGAGAGTGTGGTGGATATAGAGCGTTCGATTGGTGCCGATATCATGATGGCACTTGACGAGTGCCCGCCTGGTACCGCTGACTATTCGTATGCCAGGAAGTCGCTTGACCTCACTCAGCGCTGGCTTAAACGCGGGTGGAAGCGCTATAAGGAGACTGAGGGAAAGTATGGCTACAATCAGGCTTATTTCCCCATTGTTCAGGGTGTGGTTTATCCCGAACTGCGTCGTGAGGCTGCGAAATTCGTGGCTGATTTCGGTGCCGACGGTAATGCCATCGGAGGTTTGGCAGTGGGTGAACCCACTGAAGTGATGTATGACATGATTGAAGTGGTCAACGAAATCCTTCCGACCGACAAACCTCGTTATCTTATGGGTGTAGGCACTCCGGCTAACATCCTTGAGGCTATTGACCGAGGTGTCGATATGATGGACTGTGTCATGCCGACGCGCAATGGCCGCAATGGCATGCTCTTCACTCGCCACGGCATAATGAACATGCGCAACCGCAAATGGGCCGATGATTTTTCTCCTATCCAGGAGGATGGCCCGAGTTATGTTGACCATGTTTATTCGAAAGCCTATCTGCGTCATCTTTTCATCGCCGATGAGATTCTGGCCATGCAGATTGCGTCAATCCATAACCTTGCATTTTATCTCTGGCTCGTGGGTGAGGCCCGGCGTCATATAATCGCCGGTGATTTCAAAGCTTGGAAGACAGAGATGGTGGAATGTGTTACAAGAAGATTATGAAAATTCTTGACTGGTACATAATAAGGAAGTTTCTCGGGACATATCTGTTTGCCATCGCGTTGATTTTGGCTATTACGATAATGTTTGACATCAACGAGAAACTTGATGCTTTCCTGAAAGCGCCGTTAAAGGCCACGGTGTTTGATTATTTTGTCAACTTCCTCCCTTATTTTGCCAACCAGTTTAGTCCGCTGTTCACCTTTATAGCGGTGATATTTTTCACATCCAAACTCGCCGACAATTCCGAGATCATAGCCATGCTATCGACCGGCATGAGCTATAGGAGGTTGCTGCGTCCATATCTGGTGAGCGCCACCGTGATAGCAGCCGTGACCTATATTCTCAGCGCCTATATTATCCCTCCGGCCAATGTGAAGCGAATCGACTACACCAACACTTATGTGAAGAATAAGCGTGTGGATTATGGCACGAATATTCAGCTGCAGGTGGCAAAGGGTGAGATTGCCTATATGGCGCGGTTTGACAATACGCAGAAGACAGGTTACAAGTTCTCGCTGGAATCATTTGAGGATAAGAAACTGGTGTCACGTCTCACGGCACAATCAATCCGTTGGGACACTTTGCACAACTGGACTGTGCGTGACTACATGATACGCGACTTTGACGGTCAGCGTGAGCGCATCAGGCGAGGGACACGTCTTGATACCGTGATACCAATTGAGCCGCGTGATTTCCTGATTTCAAAAAATGACCATGAAACCATGACTTCTCCTGACCTACGCGAGTACATCGCCCGCCAGAAAGAGAGAGGTGTGGCCAATATTAAGTCGTTTGAGATTGAAAATTACAAGCGTTATGCCATGACTGCTGCGGCATTCATCCTTACGGTGATAGGTATGTCGCTTTCGTCACGTAAAGTGAAGGGGGGCATGGGTGTGAATATTGGTATCGGGCTTGTATTGAGTTTCAGCTACATCCTTTTCATGACGGTTACGTCCACCTTTGCCGTTTCGGGTTATACATCTCCGATGGTGGCGATGTGGATACCGAATATACTCTATACGATCATAGCAGTGGTGCTGTATTATAAGGCATCACACCATTGATCTGAATAATCTTTTGCATACCAACAAGCCGCCGGCATGAGATGATGATTCTCTCATGCCGGCGGCTTGTTGGCAGTAATCAATTTTATAATCCGAATGTGAGGGTGGTGAGATAGCGGAGAGCTCCACCTGCCACATTGCTTGCACCGAAACTGAGCGTGATGTAACCATTGTTGCCCCCAAACCAGGTGGCTACACCGTTATTCCTTGATATCGGGGCGCCATAGGTGGCTACAAGGGTGTTGTAGACGGAGTTGTAGCGACCCATGTCATAATAAGGTGATGCATAATAGAACGAAGAAGCATCAAAGCCGTTTGTTCCATAATAGAGTGCAGCATCGGTCCAGATATAATTCAGGGCGTTGACATTGCGGAGATACACTACATCATTGGCATAACCGTCGACGGTATAACCTGAGTTATATAGATAGTCCAATGACAAGCCAAGTGTCGTTCCGAAGGTCAATCCGAGAATACCGCGTACCACCGGTAGACCACGGCGAGGACGCCACTGCGGAGGAGGGGTAGGGCGATAGTGAGGCCTATGCATAATCGGACGGTAGGGGCGCGACGGAGGGGCAAGATGAGTTGGACGGTGTGCGGGACGATTGTTCCCTATTCCTGGGCGCAGATTTCCTCCTGGACGGTTGTTATTGTTGTTACCCGGTCTGTTGCCGTTGTTGTGGTTGTTTCCTGGGCGGTTGTTATTGTTGTTGCCCGGTCTATTGCCGTTATTGTGGTTGTTTCCTGGACGGTTGTTATTGTTGTTGCCTGGCCGGTTGCCGTTGTTGTGGTTGTTTCCTGGACGATTGTTATTGTTTGTGTTTGGCTTGGTTCCGGTATTAGGGCGTGAAGTCGTACCATGGCTACCGTTAGTCGGGCGGCTTGATGAGCCCTGATGACGTCCAGAGGATGGGCGTGAAGAACCTTCCGTGCGATTCCTGGCCTGTGACGTACGCTCGCTGCGGCCATTCGAACCCGAGTGGCGACCTTGGGCTGCGATAGATGGTGTGCAGAGTGATACACAGAGGAGAAGCGATGCGATGGTCTGTACTAATTTTCTCATGATGCGGACAGTTATGAGTTAGACATTTTGGAAGGGTGAGGAGTTATATGTATATTACTTAGAGTAAAAATGCGGCCTAAGGTTTAGGCCGCACTTATGAAAATAACTGTTAATAAGTCTAAAAGGTTCGGTATATCAGTCCAACCACTCCTCTTTAACTCGTTTTGACAGCGCGTATGGAGTGGTTATTATAGGTTTGCAATAGCCGCAGAAAGGGACAGGGAGATTTCTGAGGCGGAATAGCTGTTTTACGTTTTTTAGTGACTGAACAGGTATATAATCGCCTTTCTCCCATTTGTAATCCGTGCCGAAGGCCTTATTGAAGTTTGTCACACATGCCGACTGCGCACATGGGAAAATCTTATCATCAATGACTGTGAGGCATCCGAAGCTGTAACATTTGAAGTGGCGCACCCATTTGTTCTGCCGCTTCTGAGGGTCGAGTCTGAACTTGAAGAATGAGTGTTCGAGCGACCTGTCGTCAAAAATCTCATATTTGACCCTCTTGGATTCGCACAGCGGTCCAAGGGCGTCGTAGTCAAAGTTGACAGGATAACGCGTAATGGTGATCACCATGTCATGGACCCGACATTTCTCCCAAAAGTCATCTGACATCTTGGGGAGCAACAACCCATTGGTGAAGATGCTTATTTTGGCCCACGGAAAGTATTTCCGGGCCAGCTCCATGGCTTTTGTCAACTCCGGGTAAAGGAGTGTCTCTCCCCCAATAAGATATATGTCGGAGATTTTCCTGGCGCCCTCGATTGACGCGATGGCCGACATGCTCTCGGCTAACCGTGGCAATCCTTCAAATTCCTTTGGGGCAAGGGGCGAGTAATGGGAACACCCCATGCAGTTGAGGTTGCAGGCATCCGAGAGGTTGAATTCAACTCTCATGGGCTGTCTGAACCGCAGCGAAAGGGTGTTGCCAAATCTCTTAATGCGTTTTATGATCGACATCATGCTTTGTCGGCTGAAGTTGCCAGCGGATTCCAACCTTGGGCGCGAAGCGGTATCTCAGTGCCGTCGCGTGTTATCATGGCGCAGCCGAGTGACGGTTTGGTGATATGTCCGATGAGTTTCACACCGGGTATTTTCTCAATAGCGTCGTGATAGTGGAGTGGGACGGTAAAGAGAAGCTCATAGTCTTCACCTCCGTTGAGTGCAGCTGTCACGAGGTTCATGCCAAGTTCCTCGGCCATGATGGCTGTCTGGTAGTCGATAGGGATTCTGTCCTCATATACCCTGCAGCCGGTGTCGCTGTCCTTGCATATATGCAGGAGCTCGGAGCTGAGACCGTCGCTGATATCCATCATTGCCGTGGGGACTATGCCTGCCTTGTCGAGTTCGCGGATGATGTCTCGTCGGGCTTCAGGTTTGAGCTGGCGTTCCACGAGGTATTCCTTGCCTTGGAATTGCGGCTCGAAATCGGGGCGCCCGGCCGACGCTATCTTTTCGCGTTCGAGCAACTGGAGTCCCATATATGCGGCTCCGAGATCGCCTGACACGCATATCAGGTCGGTGTCCTTGGCTCCGCTACGTTTCACTACCTTGTCGGCAGGAGCTTCGCCGATACATGTTATGGAAATCACAAGGCCTTGGCGTGATGAGGTTGTGTCTCCTCCTACGAGGTCCACACCATATATCTCACAAGCGAGTCGTATGCCGGCAAACAATTCCTCGATGTGTTCCACTGTGAAGCGTTTTGAAATGCCGAGTGATACGGTGATCTGTTTGGGATTGCCGTTCATGGCATACACATCCGAGAAGTTGACAATGGCCGATTTATATCCGAGGTGCTTTAGAGGCACGTAGGTAAGGTCGAAATGTACTCCTTCGAGCAATAAATCGGTGGTCACGAGGATGTCGGTGTCGTGGTTGCGTAGGATGGCGCAATCGTCACCCACACCTTTCACTGTCGATTCGTTGATGGGTTTCAGGTCGCGTGTGAGGCGGTCTATAAGGCCAAATTCGCCAAGTTCGGAAATTTCCATAGTTTGAGAATTCTGTTAAGGGGATCGGGGGTGTGAAAAAAATCGGTCTCCGGAGCTCGCTGTGTGAGGAGTGGCCGGAGACCGTGTTATAGTTTGCTTATCAGCATCTGTTGACCAGTTCCTTCATGATGGTGAGGCATTTGGGCTGCGCTATCAAGGCTGCCTGCTGAACTTCCTCATGGGTGGGCACTTGTGTCACGTCCTTGCCACCGAGGTCGGTGATGACCGAGATGCCATAGACGCGCATTCCGGCGTGGTTGGCCACGATCACTTCGGGCACTGTCGACATGCCTACGCAGTCTCCGCCGATGACGCGGTAGAATTCGTATTCAGCCGGAGTCTCGAACGTGGGACCGGTGACACCTACATAAACGCCGTGCATGAGGCGGATGCCGTTTTCCTCGGCAATTTTGTCGGCGAGTGCCATCAGCTCCTTGTCATAGGCGTTTGTCATGGCTGGGAAGCGGGTACCGAGTTCGTTATAGTTTTTGCCACGCAAGGGGTGTTCGGGGAAGAGGTTGATGTGGTCTGTAATGGTCATCACGTCACCTACGACAAATTCCTTGTTCATGCCGCCTGAAGCGTTTGACACGAAAAGGGTCTCTACGCCGAGCGCCTTGAACACTCTGACCGGAAATGTCACAGCCTTCATGTCGTAGCCTTCATAGTAGTGGAAACGGCCTTGCATGGCAATTACGCGTTTGTCGCCGAGTCGGCCGAATATGAGGTTCCCGCTGTGGCCTTCCACTGTGGATACAGGGAAGTTAGGGATTTCGCCGTAAGGGATATATTGTTTGTCTTCCATGTGGTCAACGATAGGTCCGAGGCCTGTGCCGAGAATGATGGCGATTTTAGGCATGTCGGTTACCTTTGAGCGCAGAAAGTCAGCTGTCTGGTTGATTTTTTCTAACATGATTTTATGGTATTGATGATTAAAAAATAAGTATGATTGCAATATGGGCAAGAGGCGGGTAGGGCCGTCCCTTAGGATTTAAACAACCGGGAGTCGCGTATGGTTTTCTCAAGGGCCGGTGTAAATTCAATTTCGCCTTGGGGGATGAATTCAACCTTGATCGGAACGTAGAATATCGAGCTTTTGAGCCTATGAGGGAAATAGGGGTTGTTGAGCAGTCGCACGGCATCCTTTTCGGTGGTGACAATGAACTTATTGCCTGGCAGTGCGTCAAATTGCTGTTCGATGGCATCCATGTCGGAGGCCGTGAAGTTGTGGTGGTCGGTGAATCGTTTGAGCTTCACCTTTGCTTTGTGGCGACGCAGGTAGCGGGCGAAAGGCTTTGGATTGGCCACGCCGGTGACGACGAGGATTGATGAGTCGGTAGGGAGGGTGTCGAGTGTCGGGATCTCTGCGACTTCTGTCGGGAACACTGGGACGAGGTGACCATAGTTGTAACGAGAGAAGTACAACTTCTGGTAGGGGAAGAGATTTAAATTCTCCTTAAAGATGCGATAATGCATCGGTTTCATGTCGAGCGGACATTTCGTCACCACGACAATGTCGGCGCGGTTAAGGGCGCTTTTGGGTTCGCGCAGACGACCGTAGGGGAGGAGCTTGTCGTTAAAGACAGGACGGTTATACTCAGTCAGCACTATCGAGACGGCCGGTTTGACATAGCGGTGCTGGAAGGCGTCATCAAGGATTATCATGTTGATGGAAGGGTTGATTTCCATCATGCGGTTAATACCTTCCACGCGTTTCTCGCAGACGGCCACGGTTATGTCAGGCCCGAATTTGCGGTATATCTGATATGACTCGTCGCCGATATCCTCCGGACGCGATTGTTGGGATGCGAGCACAAAGCCTTTGGTGGCTCTCTTGTAGCCTCGCGACAGGACTCCGATGTTATACTTCCCGAGAAGCGATTCCACGATATATTCCACATGTGGCGTTTTCCCGGTGCCCCCCATGGCTATATTCCCAACTACTACAAGCGGCACGTTGAATTCCTGCTGCTTGAGCATGCCGTATTCAAACATCTTATTGCGCACAGCCATGCCTAACCCATACATTTTCGATATAGGGTAGAGCAGAAGCATGGATAGGAGTTTGTTTCTGGCCACAGTGTTGAAGATATAATATAACTAAAGAAGTACGGAATAAACAGTCTCTGGGCGTAAGGTCACAAGGGCGTCGCGTTAAAGGCTCACCTCCACATAGTCCATGTGGCACTGGAGTGTCGACATGCCTTTCACACGGTTGAGGGTCTCATAGAGGTCGTTGAATTCTCCCAGCTCGTCACGCACCATCGCTGCTTTGATTTCAGCGCCAGCCTCGATGAGGGCGTCATACCATTTTGGTTTGAGTTCGGGATATGTGGCGATTGTGTAGGAATCCACATTGAGTTGAGAGGCCATTGCGGCAATCGCAGCATCGAGGCCACCGAGCTCATCCACGAGTCCTATTTTCAATGCTTCGGCTCCATCCCATACTCGACCTTCGGCAATCATTTTGATTGAGTCCTGGGGGAGTCCGCGACCTTCGGCGCAGCGAGAAGTGAAGAGTTCGTAGCCGCGTTCCACATAGGTCTGCATGGCGGCCTTCTGTGCTTCAGTCATCGGCTCCATGAGTGTGGGGAAGTTACCGTTGGCGTTGGTTTTGACCGTGCCGTTGTTTATGCCGAGTTTTTCGCTGATGAGCTTATGGGCGTTCGGGATGATGCCGAATATGCCGATAGAGCCGGTGAGCGTGACCGGCTGAGCGAAAATCTTGTCAGCACCGCAAGAGATATAGTAGCCTCCTGAGGCAGCGTAGTCGCCCATTGACACATAGAACGGCTTCCCGGTGATTGATTTGAATTGCTCAAGGGCTTCCCAGATCTGCTCGGATGCGAAAGCGCTGCCTCCGCCCGAGTTGACATACATGATGAGTCCGTCGATATCCTTCTCGTCAGCGAGGTCAAGGATTTCGGGGACGAGTTTGGCTGCTACGATGCCGTCGCCCGACTCGTCGGTGATGTCGCCGGTGGCATAGAGCACGGCTATTGTGGCTCCTTTGCCATTGCCTTTCTTGTTGATGTCTTTGTCGGTGCAGTAGGCTGACGGGGTCACATATTTGATATCCTCGCGTTTTTTGCAATCGGTGAGAGCGGCGAGTTTGTCTTCGAAGTCATGGCGATAATTCAGCGCGTCGACAATCTTCTCGTTGATATAAAATTGCGGGTCAGAGGCGAAAATGAAGTCGTCGGCCCATTTGTTGACTTTCTCCGGGGCAACTTTTCTGGCCTTGGCTATTGTGCCGGTGATGTCACTCCAGATGTTGTCAAGGTAAAGTTGCTGCTGTTCGCGTGAAGCGTCGCTCATGTGGTCGAGGAGGAATGGTTCCACGGCACTCTTATAGGTTCCTACTTTCACCACCTGGGCTTCTACCCCGATTTTGTCCATGAAGTTCTTAAAATACATGGTTGTCGCGGCGAGGCCGTGTATATCCACCTGTCCTATGGGGTTAAGGAAGATGCTGTCGGCCATAGAGGCGATATAGTAGTCCCCTTGGGTGTAAGCGTCAGCATAGGCGTAGACCCATTTGTCGGGAGCGTCGGTCTTGAATTTGGCCAGAGCTTCCACTATCGCCTTGCGTTGCGCAAGCCCTGCTGCGGCACCTTTGCATTCGATCAGGATGCCTTCGATGCGGTCATCGTCGGCCGCGTTGACTATCGCGCCTGTGATTTCGTTGAGTCCCTGGATGTCGTTGTCCTGGCCCTGCATCATCGCCATCACGTCGATCGAACCAGGACGGTCGGCAATCTGGCCTGAGAGGTCGATGAGAAGGACTGATTTTTTCTCTATTTTAGCTGTGGTTTTGCTGAATGATGATGCCATGGCTACGCCAAGCACCACGAAAAAGCCTATGAACACTATGAATAGCGAGAACCAGATGCCCGCAAGAGAACCAAGAAATGCAATGAAAAATTTTTTCATCCGGAGAATATATTAATGAAATGGAATGTGGCGCCCATAGGGCTCCTGATTGGGATAAATCGTCACAAAATTACGACATTGCAACGGTAATAGCAAATAAATCACCGCTTTTTTGTAATATAATATATGTGTGCGAGGGAGTGAAGTGCCAGGAAGGCCGGTGTGATTTGGATGTTGGTTGGCGAGATGATATGAAAGTGTTAATATTTTACCCTGATGTGATACTTTTTTAGCTAAATTATGATAAAAAAAGTCAATTCCGCAGGAAGTTTTACAAATTTTACCTTTGTAATCAAAATAAATGTATATCTTTGTGGAAAATAGTGAAATCTATACCTCCCTACATTACCTACTCTTACCTTATTGTCAATTACCTGTCCTTTATGAACAAGATTATCACAGAAATCACTCCTCTCTCCGAGAAGGACTGCTTTTACCTAATTGATAGATATAAAGACCGTTTTACATATCCGGTGCACCGCCACGAAGAATATGAGCTGAACTTTCTGGCAAATTGTAACGGAGCGCGTAGAGTGGTCGGCGATTCTATGGAGACCCTTGGGGAATATGACCTTGTTCTGATCGGCAATGGCATAGAACACGGATGGGAGCAGCATGAATGCACAAATGACAAAATACGTGAGATTACGATACAATTTTCTCATGACCTGTTCGGCGAATCATTCCTTGCCAAGACTCAACTGTCCACCATACGCCGCATGCTTGAGATAAGCTCAAACGGCATCGCATTTAATATCAGCAGCATTCTGCGCGTGTTCACGAAACTTGACAATTTGACCAAGGAGGAGTCGGGGGTCTACCGCATGCTTGACCTCATGGCCATACTTTATGAATTGGCCGAGGAGGGGAGTTACCGCCGTCTTTCAAGTTCGTCGTTCGCGTCGCTGAAGCCTTCGGGCGACAGCCGCCGTGTGCAGAAAGTGCAGGACTACATCAACCAGCGTTACAAAGAGGAGATACGCCTCAACGACCTCGCCGACCTTGTCGGGATGACACCGACGGCGTTCAGCCGTTTTTTCAAACTACGCACCGGCAGGTCGATTTCCGACTATGTGATTGACATCCGCCTCGGGCATGCCACACGTCAACTTGTCGACTCTACGACTTCTGTAGCAGAGATATGCTATGAATGTGGTTTTAACAACGTGTCAAATTTCAACCGTATATTTAAAAAGAAGAAAGGGAATTCCCCTAAAGTTTTCCGTGAAATATATCAACACCATAAGATGCTTGTATGAAAACCAGATTCCTCGCAGTCATCGCTACTGCATCAATGCTCATGGGGCTTGCAGCTTGCGGCTCCTCCGCCAAATCAACCACAGAAGGTGAAGGCACCGATTCGATAACAGCTTTTGTCAAACCTCTGCATGTCGAGGGCGTGGCGTTGCTCAATGCCGACGGAGATACCGTCGTGCTCAACGGTCCGTCGCTCGGTTGGCATTCCAACTGGGGTCGATTCTACAACGACAGTACCGTGAAGGCTCTGAAGGAAAACTGGGGAGCCAACATCACGCGCGCTGCTATCGGTGCGCATAAGAGCGGCGATTGCGTCAACACTTACGATGCCGACTCGGCCTATGCGGTCAATCTTGCCATGAAGGCTATAGATGCTGCCATCGCCAACGATATGTACATCATCTGTGACTGGCATTCACATAACAACACGTTGGCTGACGCCAAGAACTTTTTCACGGTCATCACCGAAAAGTATGGCGACTCGCCCAATATCCTTTACGAGATATGGAACGAACCTCTTGAGATACCCTGGCAGGAAATCAAGGACTATGCTCAGGAGCTCATCCCGGTGATCCGCAAGAACGCCCCTAACTCGGTGATCATTGTCGGTACCCCCAAATGGGACCAGGATGTCGATGTGGCTGCCGAATCGCCTCTCGAATTTCCCAATCTGTTATATTCACTGCACTATTACGCCGGAACACACAAGGATTGGAACCGCGACAAAGCCACCAAGGCTATCGAAGCCGGACTCCCCATCATCATTTCCGAATGCGGCTCCATGGATCATACCGGTGACGGCCCAATCGACTACGAGTCATGGCAGCAGTGGATGGAGTTTGCCGACAAGCACAATGTGTCAGTGCTGATGTGGGACATCGCCGACAAGGATGAAACCTGCTCGATGATTGCCTCTACCGCTTCTGACAACGGTATGCTTTGGAGTGAGGATGACCTTAAGGAATGGGCCAAACTTGCCCGCAAGACCATCAAGGAGCGCAACGCCAGATAATTCCGCCACAACTCTTCATTCATCACATTAAAGCAATTCTGACATGAATATCAATATTCGCACCCTATGGGCCTTGGCCGGTCTGTCGGTGTGTTCTTTCAACCTGAATGCGGTGGAACTTCCTGAAATAATAAGCGACAATGCCGTGTTGCAGCAAAATTCCGATGCTCGCCTCTGGGGGTGGAGCAAGCCCGGAAAAACTGTGACAGTAACACCCTCGTGGGACGGAAAAAAGTACACGGCAAAGGCCGATCAGACTACCGGCCGCTGGGAAGTCAGCGTGACCACTCCGGGTGCTTCCTTCACACCTTATTCCATCAGTTTCGACGATGGCGAGCCTATGACCATTGACAATGTTCTCATTGGCGAAGTGTGGTTTTGTTCCGGGCAATCCAATATGGAGATGCCGCTACGCGGATTCTGGACTCAGCCTGTGGAGGGTGCAGCCCAAGCAATAGCCTATTCCGGTAAATATCCCGGCATACGCATGGCCACCGTCCCCAAGAAAGGGGCTTATACTCCTCAGGAGCGTGTTGAGGGCAAATGGATGCTGTCAAAGCCCGAAAACGCGGGCGAATTCTCAGCACTGGCCTATTTCTTCGCCCAGTCGCTGACCGACATCCTCGATGTGCCCGTCGGCATAATCAATTGTGCTTACGGTGGCTCTAAAGTGGAAGGCTGGATGCCAAAGGAAAAACTTGACACATATCCCGGCTGGGACATGGCAAAGGAGGAGACCGACACTGTGCTCAATGAGTATGAGCGTATCGGCGTGATGTGGAACGCTATGCTCAACCCTGTGGCCGACTACACTGTCAAAGGTTTCCTTTGGAATCAGGGTGAATCAAATGTCGGACGCCACCATGAGTATCCGGCTCACCAGAGCGACATGGTGCAGATATGGCGTGACCGTTGGGGGCTGGGAGAGCTGCCGTTCTACTTCGTGGAGCTTCCGGCCTGGAAATATGGCAACGGTGAGAAAGCCGATGCCGCCCTTTTCCGCGAATGTCAGCACCGTGCGGCGCAGATGATACCCAACAGTGGTATCGTGTGCACCACTGACCTTGTCTATCCTTATGAACTCGAGGATGTACATGCGTCAAAAAAACGTGAGATCGGCGAACGTCTTGCTTTCATGGCTGCCAACCGTACTTATGGAGTCAAAGGCATCTCCACCACCTATCCTTCATATAAGTCGGTTGAGTTTGATGGCGACAAGGCTGTCATCTCCTTCAACAATGCCGATGCCGGCCTCAACCCTAACATGAACCTGCCCGGATTTGAAGTGGCAGGAGAGGACAGGGTGTTTTATCCTGCCGAGGCTGTTGAGGATTGGAATCTGCACACCGTCACCGTGTCAAGCGACAAGGTGCCCGAGATCAAGGCCGTGCGTTACTGCTTCAAGAATTTTGCCATCGGCAAGATAAAGGATATGTATGGCATGCCGCTGATCCCCTTCCGGACCGATGACTGGGACGATGCTGCATCAATCACTGTGGCCCATAACGAACCCTGACATACATCACTACTCTACAAACCTACATAAACACCTTTTTTATTCCTATTCTATCCCTGAAAAATAAGTATTATGTACAAAAGATTCTTGACACCGCTTTTTGTTGCAGCCGCAGTGCTCGGAGGATGTGCCGGCGGGAAAAAGCCGGTAATTGATACTGAGCCGGAATGTCCGTTTGTGACCGTTAAGGATGGCAAGTTCTATATCGGAGACTCCGTCTACCGTTATGTGGGAACCAACTTCTGGTATGGGGCTATCCTTGCATCTGAGGGGGTCGGCGGTGACCGGGAGCGTCTTGGCCGAGAGCTTGACGCCCTCCAGTCGCTCGGTATCGACAACCTCCGCATCCTTGTGGGGGGTGATGGTGCCGAAGGGCTTGCTTCGCATATCGAACCTACTTTGCAGAAAGCCCCGGGAGAATACTCCGACACACTGCTTGCCGGTCTTGACTACCTGCTTGCCGAACTCGAGAAGCGCGACATGAAAGCGGTCCTTTATCTCAACAACGCATGGGAATGGAGCGGTGGCTTCTCAACCTACCTTGAATGGGCAGGGGAGGGGAAAGCTGTCAATCCTGCCGATGCCGGTTATCCTGCTTACATGGCCTATGCTTCTAAATTCGTGCGCAGCGATTCAGCCAAAGCTTTGGCAGCCAAGCATGTGCGCAATATCGTAGGACGTGACAATGCCATCACCGGAAAGCCTTATTCTCAGTCGCCTGCCATCATGGCTTGGCAGATTGCCAATGAGCCTCGTCCGTTTGCCGACGAGAGCAAGCGTCCGTTTGCCAAATGGATAGGGGAGACCGCGCGTCTCATCAAGTCGCTTGATCCCAACCATCTTGTGTCGGTTGGCAGCGAAGGCTCGTGGGGATGCGAAAACGATATGGATCTCTGGACCGAGATACATTCCTATCCGGAGGTTGATTATGCCACAATACACATCTGGCCCTACAACTGGAGCTGGGTGAAAGAGGCTGGAATAGCCGACAGTGTGGATGTGGCCTGCCGCAACACTTCGGAGTATATCAGCGCTCATCATGAAGCTCTGAACCGCACGATGGCTGCCGCCGGGGTGGCGGCGAAGCCGATAGTGTTGGAAGAGTTCGGCTATCCGCGCGACAATATGGCGATTGCGCAGGGGACTCCTGTCACAGGACGTGACCGCTACTACAGATACGTCTTTTCAGAGGTGGCACGCGACGGACGTCTTGCCGGAGTCAACTTCTGGGGATGGGGTGGCTTTGCCGATCCTGCTCATGCCACCTGGCAGCGCGGCGACGACTACACCGGCGATCCGGCCCAGGAAGCCCAGGGTCTTAACTCTGTATTTGCCTCTGATTCAACCACTATTGCCATTATCACGGCATCTGTCAAAGCTATACGCTGACCCTCTTTACCACAGGGAATACCTCGGGATGGAGAAATATGGTGTGCAAACTATGTTTCCCCCTCTCTTGGTATCCTTTGCGAGAACATCATCACAAAATGCTAAAAAAGTATAATTCTTTGTCATTGCTTTGCGTTAATTTTGCGATATCTTACTAATCCTTAATTTATTCTAAAATACAATAACCTATGCCTTAAAAACAAACAACTAACATTAACCGAATCAATTACCTATTACCTTAAAATTGCAATAATGAAAAGTAAAATTTTTGACCTCAGGGGTCTATTGGCGACATTGATGCTGTGCTTTGTGCTTACAGCTGCCGCCCAGACCTCTATCACGGGTACAGTGCAGGATAAGACGGGCGAACCGCTTATCGGCGCGACAGTGCAAGAGAAAGGCAACACGGCCAACGGTATCGCCACTGATATTGACGGTAACTTCTCACTCACAGTGAAGTCGGCCAAAGCTGTTCTCTTAGTATCTTACGTAGGCATGCAGTCGCAGGAAGTGCCTCTGGATGGCCGTACCAAACTCGTTATCACTCTCGAGGATTCATCAGAACTTCTCGACGAAGTGGTTGTGGTTGGTTATGGTACCATGAAGAAGAGCGACCTTGCAGGCGCCTCTGTCTCAATGAACGAAGATGCTATCAAAGGCTCTATAATCACCAATATTGACCAGTCGCTCCAGGGCCGTGCAGCAGGTGTACAGGCCGTGGCTACTTCAGGTGCTCCCGGTTCTTCAAGCTCAATCCGCGTGCGTGGTCAGGCCACTATTAACGCAAATGCCGAACCTCTCTATGTGATTGACGGTGTGATTGTGCAGAGCCCCAGCACAAGCGGCAGCTCAATCGGTATCGGTGACGCTCTCGGCAACGGCTCGACATCTACCATTTCTCCTCTTTCCACCATCAACCCCGCCGACATCGTGTCGATGGAAATCCTTAAGGACGCTTCGGCCACTGCTATCTATGGTGCCCAGGGTGCCAACGGTGTAGTTCTCATCACCACCAAACGTGGTAAGGCAGGTGAGGCTAAGTTCACTTACGACGGCATGATCGCATTAAGCCATCAGACCAAGCGTCTCGACATCATGAATCTGCGTGAATATGCCACCTATTTTAATGACTATGTTCAGCAGGGTTATGCCAAGCAGGATCCCTATCTCGCCGATCCTTCTCTTCTCGGCAAGGGTACCAACTGGCAGGACGCTATTTTCCGCACCGCACTCCAGCATCAGCATCAGGTGTCAGCACAGGGTGGTACAGAAAAGGTGAGATATTACGTTTCAGGTTCTTACATGAACCAGGAAGGTACCATCATCGGTTCTGACTTCGACCGTTTCGGTCTCCGTGCCAACCTTGATGCAGACCTCAAGAGCTGGCTTAAGCTCGGGGTGAACGTCAGCTACAGCAACACTAACGAAAACCTCAAGCTTGCTGACTCTGACGAGGGTCTTATCAACTACTCTCTCACCACCAACCCTGACATCCCCATTTATGACATCGACGGCAACTATGCCACAGTGGTACGTGAAGGCTCTTTCAGCCCTAACCCCATTGCGATAGCGATGAACAACAAGATTGCCCTCACACGTCAGAAACTCAACGGTAACATCTTCTTTGATGTGAATCCTCTTGCCGGTCTGTCATGGCACACTGAATTCGGCTGGGACCTCAACTGGTCAAAGGCTGACCGTTACAATCCGGTCATCACTCTCCCCAACTTCAACCAGGACATCAACTCAAGCTACATCCAGAACAACTATAGCTCTTTCTGGCAGGTGAAGAACTATGTCACCTATACAGGCAAGGTGTCAAAGCTCGACTACACCGCCATGGTCGGTCAGGAATGTTGGGAGTCTCGTTACAACTATATGTCGGTCAACAATACCAATCTTCCCAACGACATAGTTCAGAACCCGGCCCTCGGTCAGGGTGTCAAGAATTTCAATTATGGATTCGGAAGCTCATCAATGGCCTCATTCTTCACTCGTGAGACCCTCAACTGGGATGGACGTTATCTTTTGACTTATACTTATCGTTATGACGGTTCGTCAAACTTCGGACCTAATAACCGCTGGGCCGGCTTCCACTCTGTGGCAGGTGCTTGGCGTTTCACCAACGAGAAATTCCTTGAATCTACCGCCGAATGGTTCAACAACGGTAAACTTCGTCTCGGCTGGGGCCAGACCGGTAATGCTAATATCGACGGCTTCCTCTGGGGTTCACCGCTCGCTTCCGGCATCGACACCGGTTTTGGTGTAAGCACAGGCGCTCGTCCCTCACGTATTCCCAATAAGGATATCAAATGGGAATCACAGGAACAGGTGAATGCAGGTCTTGACCTCGACTTCTTCAACAACCGTCTCGGCATCGTGTTTGAAGTCTACAACAAGGAGTCAAAGAACATGCTCATGAAGCTCACCCTTCCTACTTACGAAGGTACTGTCGGTAACGATGGTAACACTCTGCAGGCTCCTATGGGTAACTTCGGCCACATCCGCAACCGTGGTTTTGAAATCACAGTGACAGGCCGTCCGTTCGTAGGTCCCTTCGAATGGGAGTCAAGCTTCCAGATCACCTATAACCGCAATAAACTTGTGGCCCTCCAGAACACAGAATCAGCACCTATCACCGGTGTTGGCCAGTGGACTGACGTGGTTTCACTCTCTACCATCGGTCAGCCTCTCTATCAGTTCTACGGCTATGTGACTGACGGCGTTTACCGTGACCTCGAGGATATCCTCAACTCACCCCGCACCGATGCCTTCCCCGAGGATGGCGTTTCGTTCAACCGCAACAACACCGTATGGGTAGGTGACGTGAAGTATAAGGACCTCAATGGCGACGGTGTCATCAACGAGGACGACAAGACCTTCATCGGTAACCCCTGGCCTAAGTTCACTTTCGGTTGGAACAATACTTTCCGCTACAAGAACTTCGACCTTAACATTTTCCTTAACGGTTCGTATGGCAACAAGGTGGCCAACTACATGGCTATCAAGCTCACCCAGATGACCTCATCCTGGGGCAACCAGCTCTCTACTGTCAACGACCACGCAGTGATCGCCCCCATCGATCCCGACCGCGTGTATGCCGATGGTACCAACTGGTATGACGACATCAACAATGTGCGTGTGACCAACTGGAACACCAAGATTCCTCGTATCACCCCGGCCAACCCCAACAGTAACACCCGCTTCAGCGACCGTTACATCGAAGATGGCTCATACATCCGCATCAAGAACGTTGCTCTCGGTTACACATTTGACAACAAGCTCATCCACAAGCTTCGTCTCCAGAGCCTCCGCCTCTATTTCAATATCCAGAACCTCTACACTTTCACCAAGTATAAAGGTTATGATCCTGAAATCGGTATGTCGACAGCGGCAAATAATGTCTACGGTCTTGACAACGGACGTTATCCTTCGCCCACAACATATTCGTTTGGCTTGAATGTTTCATTCTAATATCCTATTCGAACAATCATGAAATACAACGCATATAAATACATATTAGCTGCCGGAGTCTTTGGCCTGAGTCTCACTTCATGTGACGACTTCCTTGACCGTCCGACCGAGGATAGCTACACCACCGAACAATATTACACCACTTCCGGTGAATGTTATTCGGGTGTCAACTACCTCTACAACCTTCCCTGGAGTGACCTTCTTGACTCCTGGTTCTCCGAACTCGAGAATGCTGCCGGCAACCAGTACTCGCAGAACAACCAGTTTGCCCTCCTCTCAATCCCGAGCGACAATACATCGCTTCAGAAGATGGTGCGCACACAGTGGGCTGCGATCGGTAACGCCAATATCGTCTACAACAACATCAAGGGTGGCAGCGCTCCCGATGATGCCAAGAGCGCCACAATGGGTGAATGTCTCGTGTGGAAAGCTGTGGGTTACTTCAATCTCGTGCGCATGCTCGGTCCTATCCCCATCGTACATGACAACTCCGAGGATATCGGTAACGGCTCATACACATCAAAGTATCGTGTAGAGACCGCCGATGCCTACGAATACACCATCATGCTCCTCGAAGAGGCTATGCGTAAGCTTCCCAAATCTGCCGACAAGGGCCGCATCGACTACTATTCAGCCGAAGCTCTTCTTGCCAAGGTATATCTTACCAAGGCCGGTCTCGGAATGTCGGGCTCACGTAATGCCGATGATCTCGCCAAGGCTGCCCAGTATGCCAAGGATGTCATCGACAATTCAGGCCGTAACCTTCTCCCTGTTTACTCTGACGTGTTCCGCGCAAGCAACAACATGAGCGAGGAAAGCCTCATTGCATGGCACTTCTATGGTTCTTGGAACCCCTACGGTGCAGGCAATCAGCTCCAGTCGGTGTTCGGTATGAACGGTTTCTCAACCTTCTTCTCATGGGGTGACTGGACTTGTCCCTCTGTCGACCTTATGGAAGCTTATGGCGTGTCTCCTATCGATAGCCCTGAGAGCCGTACCGACAACGATGCCCGCCGCAAAGCCACTATCATGATGGCCGGTGACACCTACAGCTATTTCTGGCGTGACAAGGGTGGTTTCGACTACCTCCGCTTCATCTATGATGGTGAGTACAACAAGAACACCATCGGTACACTCAGCGCCGGCACAGGTGGCAACGTTGTGAAGCACCTCGTAGGTAACTCTTATGACCATGAAGCAGAACTCGGTTATCCCGACACCAACCAGCAGGCCACAGGCCTTTCAGAGCACTATCTCCGTCTGGCCGACGTATACCTCATCTACGCCGAGGCTATGATCGGTAATGCAGGCTCTACTTCAGATGCATCTGCCATTGATGCTTTCTACGCAGTGCGTTCACGTTCGGTTACAAATTATAACCGTCCAGCCTCCATCTCATTTGAAGATGTATGGAAAGAACGTCGCCTTGAACTCGCTTATGAGGGTGACCGTTGGTTTGACTACGTTCGTCTCAGCTACTACAACCCCGACCGCGCACTCAACGAACTCGTTAACATGAAGCGCTCTTACTGGAACAATCTTGATGAACTCTATAAGGGTTACTACGACGGCAATGGCTGGAACGTTACCTCTTCCATGACCTATGACCAGAATCCTCCCAAGATTTCTCCTTCGTCTAAGGTCTTCCAGTTCCCGATGCCTGAGGTTGACGTTGTCTACAATCCCAATCTTAGCGCTGACCCCATCCATGTTGATGTACGCAGTGAGTATAGTTTCTAATCCCATCAGAAAGATACGACAATGAAAATAAATCTGAATAAAATAGCTAAAGCGCTGCTTTGTGCAGTCGTTGCAATGGTGTCTGTCACCTTTGTGGCGTGTGACGACCAGCCGGACGAATTCAAGCCGACCGATGGCACTCCTGTCATAAAGTATATCCGCATGTCGGTTCCTGAATCGGCCGACTCCCTCATCACCGAAGCATATATGGAAGCCGTTATCTGCATTGTGGGCGATAATCTCAAGAGCGTTCATGAGATTTGGTTCAACGACCAGAAAGCAGCTCTCAACACAAGCTACATGACCGACCATACCATCATCGTGGCTGTCCCCGGCACTATCCCTGCTGAAGTGTCTGACAAGATTTTCTTTAAGACACATTCAGGCGCTACAGTCGAGTATGATTTCGGCGTAGTGGTGCCCGAACCTGTCATCTACTCTATGTCGAACGAATGGGCAAAACCCGGCGATGAAGTGACCATTATCGGTAACTACTTCTGCGATGACCCCAACGTTCCTATCAAGGTTGAGCTCCCCGGCAAGATCATAGTCACTGAATTTACTGAGGTGGCCATCAACCGTCTCTCGTTCATCCTTCCTGACGATGCCACAACTGAAGGCCGCATCTCTGTGACCTCTATCTACGGTTCAGGCAAGTCTCCCTTCCAGTTCCATGACTCTCGTGGCATGCTCTTCGACTTTGACGGAGCCACCGGCCTTGCGTTTGTCGACAACTGCTGGCATGGTCACACTGCCAAGTCTGACGAGTACTCTCTCAATGGCAACTATGTGCAGATGGGTAATGGCGAAAAGGTATTCTCATCATCCACTACTTGGATTGACGATGCCGAAGTCGGTTACTTCCTCGAATACTGGCCCGGCAACTGGGAAGGCACATTCCCCGCTTCAGGTCAGGGTATGAAACTCAGCGACCTTGTTGATTTCTCCAACTGGGAGAACATGTCACTCAAGTTTGAGATGCTTATTCCTGCCGAGAACCCCTGGTACAGCGGTGTCCCCATGCAGATTATCGTTTCCAACCCGACTCAGGCTGTCCTTTGGGCTGCCGGATGGGACTTCTTCAACGGTTCGGCCGACAAGCAGTCTCCCCGTGCATTCTATCGTCCCTGGCGCAGCGCCGAAGGTGGTGTTTACCACACCGATGGAAAATGGACCACAGTGACTATTCCGTTGAACACTCTCACTTTTGACAATGATGGAGCGGCCACAGCCAACCCGATTACCGGTCCTGACAGCTTTGCTGGCATCACTATCGCTATCGTAGGCGGTTCAGTGGAGGAGGATCAGAATGCTCCGATCGTCAAGATTGACAACATCCGTGCTGTCACTAATCTTTAATTAATCCAAGCATTATCACAATGAAATTTTATAATAAATTTTTGTCACTCTTCCTGTCAGGAGTGCTGTTGGCAGGAGGCTTGTCAGTCACTTCATGTAGTGATGACGATGACGATTTTGGCACCCAGCAATATATCGGCGGTGTAAGTCTCAACGTGTGGGGCCCCCGCCCGGTGGCCCGTGGCGGTGAACTCCGTTTCCTCGGTTCCGGACTTGACCAGATTAACTCTATCACCCTCCCGGGTTCAGGCGATATCACCGATATCAAGGTCATTTCTCCCAATGAGATCCGTATCACAGTTCCCCAGGACGCTATGCCCGGTTATGTGGTGTTGCATCATGCCAAGGGTGAAATCAAGTCAATCACCGAACTTACGTTCACCGAGCCTATCTCTCTCGATGAGATTACACCGATGACCGTCAAGCCTGGCGAAGTCCTCACCATCCACGGTGACTACCTCAACCTCATCAAGGAGGTAATTTTCACCGAAGAGGTTTCAGTGCTTGAGGATGCGTTCGAGACACATACCCGTTCCGAAATCAAGCTCGTGGTTCCCGCCGAAGCGAAGACCGGCCAGATCATCATCAGCGATGGTGCTGAAGATATCCCCAACATGATTTACTCTGAGGAAGAAGTCACAATCGTGCTTCCCTCTGTGGAAGAGGTGAAGGATATCACAGCTGCCAAGCCCGGCGACGTGATTACTGTTACAGTTAAGGATATCGACCTCGTGACTAACGTCATCATGCCTAATGAGGACGAGGTTGAATTCACCGTTGACGGAGACAAACTCTCGTTTATACTTCCCGAAAATGTGACTGAGGGAGCTGTCTGCATGCTTCCTGCTTCAGGTGTTAAGGTTGCCATCGCCACCATCGGCGTGGCTGTGCCTGAGGAGGTGGTTGCTGATCCTGCCACCAACATCTGGGGTGGTGATGTCATCAAACTCAAAGGCGTCAACATGGAGCTCGTCACTTCAGTGGTGTTCCCCAATGTCGCTGATGCGGTTGAACCCGATGCCAAGTCCTCTACCGAGCTTACAGTGACTGTTCCTGAAGGTACCCAGAGCGGCAACATCGTTCTCAACACCGGTTCCGGTGCTCAGGTTGAGGTCGCTATCGAGACACTCAAACCCGAATCTGTGGCCTACAATCCGTCACCCGCAGCGCTTGCTGCCTCACTCACCGTGTCGGGCCGCAACCTCCAGAATGTTAAGTCGATCACATTTGCCGGTACCACTACTGTCGATGTGGCTTCTCCTTCCGCTACAGAGTTTACAGTAGAGGTTCCCGCGACCCTCGCTGCCGGTCAGAACACTGTTGACCTCACTCTCACTAACGGTGAAGTGGTTTCAGCTCCCGCCATCGAGCTTTCAGCCCCTGAATGTGCCTACGCTACTCAACTTCCCGGTGAAGATGTAGAAATTCTTGCCGGCGAGACATTCGTTGTCACAATCGCTAACGCTGACAAACTCACCGGTGTCAAGGTCAATGGTCAGGCCGTACAGTATATCCTTAACGGTGACCGCCTCATCGTACAGGTGCCCGAATCTTGCGGCAAGACCGCCACATTCACCCTCGTATCGTCAAATGGTGAAATTTCCTATGAAATCGCTGTCATCCCCGCAACCCATGTTGAAAACGTGATCTTCAACCAGGTTATCGACCTCAGCTGGAGCGGTGACGAAGGTGTCAATAAGTTCCGTATCTACAAGGAATCCTTCGAAGGTGTTCCCGCAGGTGCCAAACTCGTGTTCCACATCACTCCTGGCGAAAATGCTCAGATTCAGGTCAACGACGCTAACTGGGGTCAGATCGTGATGCTTGAGGCTGCTGTCGGTGATGCCACCGCTACAATGGATCTTACCGCCGATGCTCTCAACAGAATCCTCACCACCGATGACGGCTGGAGCACAACAGCCCTCGTTATCCAGGGTCAGAACTGCGTTGTCAACAAGGTACATGTAGAATGGGAAAATGCTCTTGAGACAGTGGTGCCCTTCACTTGGAAAGACCAGGATATGGGCAACTACTCCATCAACCTCGAAAGCGGCCCCGGCTCTGCGTTCATCGATGCCGGTATCAAGGTAGGTCAGGTGATGCGTATCTATGCTACTCCGACTGCCGCTTACAACGTTGACGATCCTCAGGTTCACATTCAGATTTTCGACGGACTCTGGAGTGGGCTCACTTTCCCCGAAATCAACGGTGGTGGCCAGTTCAACGAGGCAACATGGGGTGACATGTCACTCATCGAGATCAAGATCACTCCTGAACTCTATGAGAAGTTCACCACTCTCACTGACTGGGGCTATTGCATCATCTTCCAGGGCAATAACATCATCCTCCACAAGGTGACACTCGAGTAAACCTCTCTGTTCTAACTCTGATTATCTAAAATGAGGAGTGCCCGGCTTCCGGGCCGGGCACCCCTTGAAAAATCCTTAAAATCAAGAACTCAATGAATAAGTTTAAGTATATGCTTGCCGCAGCCATCGTCGGCGTCTCGCTCACTGCATGTGATGATGACGACGATTACGGCGTGCTTGATGGAATCGGGATGGTCAACCGTAGCGTCTCAATCCAGGATGGCGCTCTGCTTCGTCCCTCATCCACTTCACAGGTCTCCCTTACTTACAACAACCTGGTGGGCATCGACCCTTCAGTCCCTGTGACACTCAACGGCCAGACCGTCACTCCGGTTGTCAATCCTGACAACGGAATGGAGCTCATCATACCTCTGAATCTCGCTTACGGCCTCGATTACACTCTTGAGGTACCCCAGGGTGCAGTTTATCGTAGCGATGACAAGTCGGTGATCGCCGAGTCAAAGACCATAACCTTCTCCACCAAGGTAGGTATCGACAAGTCACTCGTGGCCACATCGCTTTCGAATGCCAACGCATCAGTGCAGGCCAAGGAGGTTTATAATCTCCTTCTTGCCAACTATGGGGAAAAGCAGATTTCCGGCGCAATGGGCGAAGTTGCGTGGGGTCTCGGCTTCACCAACCTCGTGGCTCAGGAAGCCGGTAAGACTCCTGCTATCGTAGGTTTCGACTACATCCACCTTGCAAGTTCTCCTTGCAATTGGATTGACTATGCTGATATCACACCTGTTCAGACCGTGTGGAACAACGGCGGTATTCCTGCCATGACTTGGCACTGGAATGTACCTAAATCGGAGGTTAAGACCGTGGCTACTGTCTGGGAAGGCGATGTCGCCATGCCCGGCGACTGGTCAGGCAATGTGATGGTTGTCCCCGCTCCAGAGGATGAATCACAGAAGGAAGAAGGTCAGAACTATTTTGATTTCTCCGGTGTCCAGGTAGGACAAAGCCTTAAGATTACCACTTCCAATGTCGCTGCCGGTGCCCAGGGCTCCATCAAGGGCAATGACTGGGCTGAAATCACCCCCGGTTCTGAGTACTTCGACATCACCGGTGACTATACATGGGTCATTGATGCCGACATGCTCGCTAAACTTCAGGCAGGTGGTCTCATCATCTCAGGTCATGATTACAACGTGACAGGTATATATATTGCCGAGGGTGACTCGTCACTCGGCGGATATAGCTGCGACAACACCACATTCAGCCCCTCAAAGATATTCGAGGAAGGCTCATGGGAAAACGGCATTTACAAGGCCGACGTTGAGAAACTCGCAGGCTATCTCACCATTCTCCGCGATGCCGGCATTCCGGTGCTCTGGCGTCCCTTCCACGAGGCTGCCGGTGACTACAAGGACGGTGGCGAAAGCGGAGCCTGGTTCTGGTGGGGCCGTGAAGGCGTAGAGGTCACCAAGCAGCTTTGGATAAAGCTCTACAATGACCTTACCAACGTCTATGGTCTCAATAACCTCATCTGGGTATGGACTGTGCAGACCACTCACAACTACGTGCTTGCCTCTGTCGATGACGTTAAATCATCTTATCCCGGCGACCAGTATGTGGATATTCTCTGTGCCGACCTTTATGAAGATCCATTCACCAACCATACCGACAAGTTTGACCTCGTAAATGCCACTGCCGACCGCACCAAGATTGTGGCCCTCGGCGAGATTGGCAACATGCTTGACATCGACGGCGCGAAGGCTGACAATGCTCTCTGGAGCTACTTCATGGGATGGTATGAACAGGACGACAACGGTCCGGCATTCAAGAGCTGGAATCTCAACGGAGAGTGGCAGACCGCACTTTCCAATCCTCTCATCCTTAACCAGGGTGACCTGAATTTCTAAATCTCCGACAGAAATTCCGAATAGGGAAGGGGTGGCTGATACCTGCCCCTTCTCACTAAATTTTTCTCCCTCTCCTCACTTCTTTATAAAATAACCAACACTATCACCTCCTCACCATAGCTTACATGAAGAAATACGGACATTTCGACGACGTGTCGCGTGAGTATGTCATCACCGACCCTCGCACCCCTTGGCCCTGGATCAATTATCTTGGCAATAAGGACTTCTTCTCTCTCATATCCAATTCAGCCGGTGGCTACAGCTTCTATAAGGATGCGAAGTTCCGCCGCCTGACGCGTTATCGCTACAATGGGGTCCCTATGGATGCCGGTGGCCGTTATTTCTATATCAAGGAGGGTGACACCATCTGGAATCCCGGATGGAAACCCACCAAGACCCCTCTGGATGCCTATGAGTGCCGTCATGGTATGAACTATACCATCATCAAGGGCGAGAAGAACGGATTGGAGGCTAAGGTGCTGTTTTTTGTGCCCCTTGACACTCATGCCGAAATCGCAAAACTTACACTTACCAATAAGACTGACAAACCGAAGAGCTTTAAGTTATTCTCATTCATCGAGTGGTGTCTGTGGAATGCCGCCACCGATATGGAGAACTTCCAGCGCAATTTTTCCACCGGAGAGGTGGAAGTGGACGGCTCCACAATCTACCATAAGACAGAGTACAAGGAGCGTCGCAACCATTACGCATTTTTTAACGTCAACGTTCCGGTCGACGGATTCGACACAGACCGTGAGACATTCATAGGTCTCTACAACGGCTTCGATGAACCTGATGCTGTGACTGAAGGGCGTCCGCGCAATTCTGTGGCCCACGGTTGGTCACCTATCGCGTCACATTACATCGAGGTGACACTCGCTCCAGGCGAGTCGCGCGACCTCGTGTTCATGCTCGGATATGTTGAGAACCCCCAGGACGAGAAATGGGAGTCAAAAGGTGTCATCAACAAGACTCGCGCACGCGAGATGATGGCTCGTTTCGACACTCCTGCGAAAGTCGACAAGGCTTTTGACGACCTGCGTGCCTATTGGGATGGTCTGCTCGAACGCTTCACCGTCAAGTCGGGCGACGAGCGCCTTGACCGCATGGTCAACATCTGGAACCAGTATCAGTGCATGATCACCTTCTGCTTCTCACGTTCAGCCTCATTCTTTGAGAGCGGCATCGGACGAGGCATGGGCTTCCGTGACTCCAACCAGGACCTCGTTGGCTTCGTGCATCAGATCCCCGAACGTGCACGCGAACGCATCATTGACATTGCGTCAACCCAGTTCCCCGACGGAGGTTGCTATCACCAGTATCAGCCTCTTACCAAGCGTGGCAACAATGATATCGGTGGTGGTTTCAACGATGACCCCATGTGGCTCATTTTCGGCACCATCGCCTACATAAAGGAATCAGGCGACTTCTCTATCCTTGACGAGCTTGTGCCCTTCGACAATCAGCCAGGCTCTGAAGTCTCGCTCATGGAGCACCTCAAAGTCTCGTTTGATCACGTGATCAACAATCTCGGTCCTCATGGTCTCCCTCTGATCGGACGAGCTGACTGGAATGACTGTCTGAACCTCAATTGTTTCTCTAACGACCCCAATGAGTCGTTCCAGACCACAGAGAACAAGACCGAAGGCTCTAAAGCCGAGTCGCTTATGATTGCCGGACAGTTTGTGATTTATGGTCAGGACTATGTTAACCTCTGCCGTCATCTCGGCCTCAATGAGGAAGCTGACCGCGCACAGAAATACGTCGACCGCATGATTGAGGCTGTAAAACAGCATGGTTGGGACGGCGAATGGTTCCTCCGTGCCTATGACTTCTACGGCAACAAAGTGGGTTCTCATGAGAACAAGGAGGGTAAAATCTTCATTGAGTCGCAAGGCTGGTGTACCATGGCCGGCATCGGACTCGAGGAAGGCCTTGTCGAGCAGTCGCTTGACTCGGTTAAAAAGCATCTTGACTGTGAACACGGCATAGTGCTCAACAACCCCGCATTTACCGAATATGTGATGGAATATGGTGAAATCTCCACCTATCCGGCAGGCTATAAGGAGAACGCTGGTATCTTCGCCCACAATAATCCCTGGGTCATCATCGGCGAGACAGTGCTTGGCCGAGGCGACCGCGCCTGGGAATATTACACCAAGATATGCCCCGCCTACCTCGAGGACAAAAGCGATCTCCATAAGGTTGAGCCCTACGTTTATTGCCAGATGACTGCCGGCAAGGATGCCGCCAAGCCTGGCGAGGCCAAAAACTCATGGCTCACTGGCACAGCCGCCTGGAACTGGTATGCCATCACCCAGTTCATCCTCGGTGTCAAGCCCGGATATGACGGCCTCGAGATCGACCCATGCATCCCTGCCGCGTGGGACGGTTTTGAAGTCAGCCGCATCTTCCGTGGTGCCGACTACAAGATTACTGTAAAGAACCCATCGCATGTCAACCGTGGTGTCAAGTCGCTCCTTCTCAATGGGAAGCCCCTTGAAGGCAACCTTGTGCCCATGCAGCCCGAAGGGACAGTAAACACCGTGGAGGTCACCCTCGGATAAACCATACTGATCACACAAAAATAATTACCGATGAAACATCATACACTTATGGCCGCGGTGGCCCTGGCTCTCACTGCATGCGGCGGACATAGCGGCAAAGCAGTGGCCGACGACGCATCAGCCGATTCAGTTGCCACGCCTGCGCAGACACTCATTGCCCGTCTCGACTCCACTGTCAAGAGTGGACACTACTACTATGGCCACCATGACGACACCGCCTACGGCCACACGTGGAAATATGTCGAAGGCAACTCGGATGTCCGTGCAGTCACCGGTCAATATCCCGGTCTCATGAGTTGGGATTTAGGCTTGATTGAAGTCGACTCCGCCCGCAACCTCGACGGCGTGCCGTTCTCATTCATCGCCGCCGAGATAGCCAAGCAGCATGCTCGTGGTGGCATAAATGCCATAAGCTGGCATCCCATCAATCCCGTCTCGCGTGGCAACTCCTGGGACACTTCCACTTCTCCGCTTCATGCCGTGGCCTCTGATGCCGCACTCTCTGACACACTCGACGCCTGGATAAGCCGTGCCGCCACGTTCATCTCTTCGCTTAAGGATGCCGACGGCAACCCGATTCCGGTCATCTTCCGCCCTTGGCACGAGAACTCCGGGACATGGTTCTGGTGGGGTGCGGGCAATGCCACTCCTGAGGAATACATCGCCCTCTGGAAGCGCACTCGCAGCGGTTTTGATGCCGCCGGCATTGACAACGTGGTCTGGGCTTATTCCCCTGACAAGGACCTCACACGCGAACAGTATTTCTCCACTTATCCCGGCGACGAATATGTCGATATCCTTGGCACCGACATCTATCATTTCGATGGCGAGAACGGCGTTGACCAATATGTGGCACGTATCAAGTCGCAGCTCCCCTTCGTTATCGACGAAGCCGCTAAGCGCGGTAAGATAGCGGCATTCACCGAGACCGGCCTCGAGGGGCTCGAGATCTCCGACTGGTATACACGTGTACTGCTCCCGGCCATCGATGACCTCCCCATCGCTTATGTGTGCGTATGGCGCAATGCCATCGAGAGCGAGAAGCCTAACCACTTCTATGCTCCCTATCCGGGTCATCCGGCCGAAGCCGACTTTAAGAAATTTCATGACACATCCAAGGCGGTTTTCGTGGATTGATTGCCTTGTCTATAATCAGTTTTCCCTTAGTTTAGTAACTTATCTCATCAAAACAAATGAATACCTTCGAGTACCGAAAAAATCTTGTCCTTGCTCGTTATGAAGAGCTCGTCACACGTCCAAACATCCCCATTGAAGGCAACGGTGTCTACAACCGCTATGTCAATCCTGTCATAACTGCCGAGATGGTGCCCCCATATTGGAAATACGATTTCAACCCCGAAACCAACCCCTACTTCATGGAGCGCATCGGGTGCAACGCCACTCTCAACTCCGGCGCCATCAAGTGGAACGGCAAATATGTCCTAGTGGTACGTGTCGAGGGCAATGACCGCAAGTCATTCTTCGCGTTGGCCGAAAGTCCCAACGGCATCGACAATTTCCGTTTCCTCCCTCATCCCATCACTCTCCCCGACACCGAGGATCCTGCCACCAACGTCTATGACATGCGCCTCACCAAGCATGAGGACGGCTGGGTATATGGCCTCTTCTGTGTCGAACGTCACGACGATTCGCAGCCCGGCGACCTCTCCGCTGCTACTGCGGCCTGTGGCATCGCGCGCAGCAAGGATCTTATCAACTGGGAGCGCCTCCCCGATCTCCGCAGCAAGTCACAGCAGCGCAACGTGGTGCTTCATCCTGAATTTGTCAACGGCAAATATGCCCTCTACACTCGTCCCCAGGACGGCTTCATCGACACCGGCAGCGGCGGTGGTATCGGCTGGGCTCTCATCGACGACATCACCAATGCCGAAGTGAAGGAAGAGGTCATCATCGACCCTCGTTACTATCACACCATCAAGGAAGTGAAGAACGGTGAAGGCCCGCACCCCATCAAGACACCTAAAGGCTGGTTGCACCTCGCCCATGGTGTGCGTGGCTGCGCCTCCGGTCTCCGTTATGTCCTCTACATGTACATGACCTCGCTTGAGGAACCCTGGAAAAAGATTGCCTCACCCGGTGGTTACTTCATGGCTCCGGTAGGTGAGGAGTATATCGGCGATGTGATGAACGTACTCTTCGCCAACGGATGGATTGCCGATGAGGATGGCAAGGTATTTATCTATTACGCATCTTCCGACACCCGCATGCACGTGGCCACGTCGACCATTGACCGTCTTGTTGACTACTGTATGAACACTCCTCAGGATGGCCTCACCACATCCGAGTCAGTCAAGACTCTCAACTCCCTCATTGACCGTAATCTCTCCATCTTAAACAAGTAACCCCATGGCAGCTCCTCTAAGCGAAAAGATAGGTTATGGCTTCGGCGACATGGCGTCGTCAATGTTCTGGAAGGTATTCAGCTACTATCTTCCGTTCTTCTACGCCAATGTCTTCGGCATAAGCCTGATCGACACCGGTGTCCTTCTCCTCGTCACACGTATCTGGGACGCCGTCAGCGACCCCATGATGGGTATAGTGGCTGACCGCACGCGCACTCGTTGGGGCAAATACCGTCCCTACCTTCTTTGGGTCGCAGCTCCGTTCTCTATCTGCGGCATCCTCTTGTTCACCACCCCCGATTGGGGCTATGCGGCCAAACTCGTGTGGGCCTATGTGACATACATAATGATGATGACCGTCTACACCGGCATAAACGTCCCCTATGGCGCAATGCTTGGTGTCATGACTGACGACTCGCAGGAAAAGACCGTTTTTTCATCCTTCCGCATGTTCTTTGCCTACGGAGGTTCGTTCATAGCGCTCTTTGCCTGGGATCCCCTCTGCTCGCTTTTCAAGGAGTCATTCGGCATGTCTCTCCAGTCCAGCTGGCAGTTTGCCATGATAGTCATAGCAGCTTGTTGCTTCATTCTCTTCCTCCTTTGCTTCAAGCTTACTCGTGAGACTCTCACCACTGTGAGCTCCGCGTCGCTCGGCAGCGACCTCAAGGCCCTTGTCACCAACAAGCCTTGGTGGCTCCTCAACGGCGCATCCCTCTGTTTCAACCTCTTCAACACTGTTCGTGGTGCCACTGTGGCATTCTTCTTTGCCGATGTCATCGGCGGTGAGCAGCACATCCTTGTCTTCTCCCTCTCCATCCTTTTCTACTCAGGTCTGTTCCTTGGCGTGGGCGAGGTGGCAAATATGGTTGGTGTGGCACTCGCTGTACCAATCACCAAGAAGGTAGGCAAGAAGCCCACATTCATCATGGTCGACGCCCTTCTCATCATCTTCAGCGTCATCTTCTTTACCTGCTCACCCTCTACCAATGGAGGCCTGTTGCTCATGCTCCTTCTCCAGGTGGTGATTTCAGTGCTCACAGGTGTTATGTCGCCCCTCGTATGGTCCATGTATGCTGATGTCAGCGACTATTCCGAGCTCAAGTACCGTTCCGCATCCACCGGTCTCATCTTCTCGTCAGCCTCCATGGCACAGAAGTTTGGCGGTGCCATAGGCGGAGCTGCTGTGATGTGGCTTCTTCATGGCTACGGTTACATCGAGCGTCCCGAAGGTTCGCAGACACTTGACATCGTGCAGCCTCAGAGCGCCATTGATTGCCTCTGGATGCTCATGACATTCATCCCGGCCGGGGTGGCACTCCTTTCGCTTCTCATCGTGTGGCTCTATCCCCTTGGCACCAAGGAGATGACCGATATTGTCGAGAAGCTCAAGGTGCAGCGACTCAACCCAGTGGCCGACGACCCCAAAGAATTTGTTGATCCGGTATAACAATCCAACCCATCATTTGACCTGTTTTTATGTCAGTCGATACCTCTGAATTTTCTCGGCAACTCCTTGAAAATCTCACTCAAAACATCCTTCCTTACTGGATGGACAATATGGTCGACCCTCGCGGCGGTTTCTATGGCCGTCGCGACGGTTCCGACCGGCTTGACCCCGATGCCCCCAAGGGTGCTATTCTAAATGCACGCATCCTCTGGACATTCGCCGCTGCCTATAATGCCTTGTATGATTCCCGCTATCTCGAGATGGCCACTCGTGCTCGTGACTACATTGTCGACCACTTCATCGACCATGAATCAGGAGGTGCTTACTGGAGCGTCAATCCCGATGGTTCACCTCTCGACACCAAGAAGCAGTTCTATGCCATAGCTTTCATCATCTATGGCTTGGCGGAATACTATCTCGCCACTGCCGACGAAGCTTCCCTTAAGCTCGCTGTCGATCTCTTCCACTCCATCGAGACTCACTCGCTCGACACCGTGAAGGGTGGCTACATCGAAGCTACAACCCGCGAGTGGCAACCTATCGCCGACATGCGTCTCAGTGACCATGATGCCAACTCATCCAAGACGATGAACACTCATCTTCACATCATCGAGGGTTACACCAATCTTCTCAGGGCTCTCCGCAAAGCAGGTGATCAGCCTCATGCCGCAGAGGTCGAGGCCGCCACGGAAGGACTTCTTCGCATCTTCCTTGACCGTATTGAGAATCAGCGCACCCATCACCTCATCCTCTTTTTCGACGATGACTGGGTGCCCCTCAATAATGCCGAATCCTATGGGCATGACATCGAGGCCTCATGGCTTCTCCTTGAGACCGCCCAGGTCATAGGCCGTCCGGAGCTCATTGCCGAGACCCTCGATCATACCTATCATATAGCCCGGGCTGCCCTGCAGGGCCGCTGCTCGGATGGCTCTATGGTCTACGAGCGTCATCCTGACGGACATTATGACAATGATAAACATTGGTGGGTACAGGCCGAGGATGTCATAGGACAGCTCTATCTCGCGAGATTCCATGCCGATGCCGCCGTAGATGACTCGGAGGGACACACCTTCCGTGAACGTGAACTCGATGGTGCATACCGGTCGTGGCGTTATATCGCCGACAATCTTGTCGACCCTGACGGTGAATGGCACTGGTCGCGCAAAGCTGCCGACGGCTCCATCAACCGTGACGATGACAAAGCCGGATTTTGGAAGTGCCCCTATCATAATTCCCGCATGTGTCTCGAAGCCATGCGCATACTCGGGCAGCTCTGATTATAGCTAATCTTTTAACGGAAACGGACCTCACATCTTGGTGAAGTCCGTTTCCTTTTATTCTGAATGAAAAATTATCACTAATTTTGTGGGCTGATTATGCATTTTGACCTGCGGAGAGCGTTTATATAATGTTTCGCAGCCCCATAGCTTCGCCACATATCGCATTTGGCATGTGGTTGGTATATGAAAAATGCTCTGCGCCACTCTTCCCGAGCCGACGCAGAGCGTATAATCAAAAAGCTAATTCTATTACGTGTTATGTCTGTTTGACGTGACTTCGCGTCGAAGGTTTAATCATAAAAAACAAGTTAACTTACTTTAACAATTAGTCCCCATGTCTCATCCCACTCCACTCGAACTTCTCGCCCCCGCCAAAAACGCCGACATAGCCATTGAGGCAATCCTTGCAGGAGCCGATGCCGTGTACATGGGGGCATCAAGCCATGGGGCACGCCAGGCGGCTGCCAACTCCGTGGCCGATATTGAGAGGGTCGTCTCGTTTGCCCACCGTTTTAATGCAAAGGTCTACGCGACGGTCAACACCATAATCTATGATTCTGAAATCTCAGCCGTCGAGAAATTGATTCGCAGTCTGTATCAAGTCGGGGTAGATGCGCTGATTGTCCAGGATATGGGTATTCTGCGTATGGATATTCCACCCATCGAGCTTCATGCGAGTACACAGTGCGATATTCGTGATGTGGCCAAGGCCCGCTTTCTGTCCGAAGTTGGTTTTTCTCGGCTCGTGCTCGCACGCGAACTCTCCCTATCAGAGATTTCCGAAATCCATCAGGCTGTCCCTACACCTCTCGAAGCATTCATCCATGGTGCTCTCTGTGTCAGTTACAGCGGTGACTGCCGGGCCAGTTTCATGGCCAATGGCCGTAGTGCCAACCGTGGCGAATGTGCGCAGATATGCCGTCTCCCTTACGACCTTGTCGATGCGCAGGGCCATGTCCTGAAGGCCAATTCACATCTTCTGTCGTTACGTGATCTCAACCGTAGTTCCTCGATTCCCGATATGGCGCGGGCAGGAGTCACGTCGTTCAAGATCGAAGGGCGCCTCAAGGATGCTGCTTATGTCAAAAACACCGTGGCCTCCTACCACCGCATCCTCAACCGTTTTGTCTCAGAGAGTGGCGGCGAATATGTCCGTCAGTCCTATGGCAGATCCTCTGTCGGATTCAACCCATCCCTCGACAAGACTTTCAACCGTGGATTCACCTCCTATTTCCTCACCGGGAAAGCCCCCGACAAGGGTATAGCCTCATTATCCTCTCCTAAAGCCATTGGACTCAAAGTGGGGGAGGTGGTTAACTCCACGCCTCGTTTCATCACAGCCTCCCTATCCGTGCCGCTGACCAATGGGGACGGCCTCGGTTATTTCAACCGCTCAGGCATATTTACCGGTTTTCGACTTAACAGGGTGGAAGGCAACCGTCTGTACCCCGCCACTCCTCAGTCCATCCCCGCGGGGACTGTCCTCTACCGCAATCGCGATAAAGAATTTGACGACTCCATATCGGCATCGCGTTCCTCCCGCACCATCGAAGTCGACATGGCACTCAGTCTCCTTCCCGACAGCCGTGTCGCACTTGAACTCTCCGACCATCACGGACATTCGGTCACATCCACGGTTGTTGTCCCGGAGCTTGACTCTGCTGTGACTCCGCAGGAAGCACCGCGACGTAAAATCCTGAACAAACTCGGTGGCACCACATTCCATGCCGGACGTATCGTTGATCTTGTGGGGCAATATTTCATCCCGGCCTCAACACTCGCGTCGCTGCGGCGTGATGCCATTTCGCTCCTTGAGTCCGACATCAGGACCACCTACAAATTTGGTTACCGTCTCCCGGAGAAAGCCGACGCGCAGCTGCCTGGTGAGGCGGCACTTACAATACATGATAATGTGGCCAACCGTTTGGCGCGTGAATTTTATCTGTCCCACGGAGCCACATCCGTTACCCCGGCCGTTGAGGTGGCGCGACCCGAAGGTGAAATCCCTGTCATGACCACTCGTTATTGCCTTCGGCGCGAGCTTGGCCACTGCCCGCGCTACTCCGGAAAGCGCCATGTGGCGGCCGACACGTGGTCTCAACCGCTATATCTCGTCAGTGGTCGCCTCCGTCTCCGCGTCGAATTCGACTGCAAAAACTGTCGTATGAACCTCTACACCAATTCCTGACGGTCTCAGTGGACGATTAAAAAATTATCCACGTGAAAGTATTGACAACGGATACCAAATGTATTACTTTTGTTTATCCTGAAGAATCTTGAATGAATTTTGCGTCTTGACTTCACGCGTCCATGAACACGAGGTAGACCGCTATTATGAGCAGGCAAAAAGCCACGAAATGATTCCAGTGGAGTGCCTCTCCCTTGAAAAAAACTATAGTGAAGACCGTGAAAATCAACAGTGATATCACTTCCTGAATCACTTTAAGCTGCATCAGCGAAAATGCTCCTCCGTTGGAGTGGAAGCCATACCTGTTGGCCGGCACCATGAATATATACTCCAACAGTGCCACTCCCCATGAGAGCAGTATTACCAGATAAAGGGGCGTGTTGGAGGTTATCACCTTCATTTCCTGGAGTTTCAGCTGACCGTACCATGCGAAGGTCATGAAGATATTGGAAATCACAAGTAGGCCTACCGTAAGCCATCCGTTCATAGCGAATTGGTGTTATAATTGGGATATAAAAAACGGATAGAGAAGGGCCTCGGTCCTTCTCTATCCGTTATCGTTTTAGAAACTTGTCATTCGGTTCGAGCTGTCAGGATTGGCCATTAGCGAATCCAGGCGCCCTGCGGCGATATATTCGATGAGTATCTTGTAAAGCACTTCCTGGCTGCGTGAAATTATTACACCTCGGCTCAGAGGTTCCATGTAGTCATTGCCGGCGGCAAGATAGTCGATTGTGGCCAGGCGGTAGGTTTTCGATGGGTCGATAGGTTTGCCGTCTATTGTGGCGCTGTTTACCTGCTTGGTGTCAGGATCATACACCACTTTCACATTGCCGCTTACGCCGTTGCCATCCTGGGCTGCCATGATGCCGAAATTCTCAAGCAGGTCGCTCCCCTTGATATCCATTACCACGATTGAGTTGTCGAAAGGTGCGATGTCGATAATCTCACCTTGTGTTATCGGGCCTGCTGCCAGACTGTTGCGGATACCACCCTTGTTCATTATCGAGAGGTCAACAGGCTTACCGCAGAGTTCAGCGCCGCGCACCTTTACGAAATCGCTGAGAAGGTTGAGCATTTCGGGCGACTTGCGCTCAAACTCGCGGGGGGCATTCCCGATTTCAATACCGCGTATCGAATCTACCTTCTCACGGTAGGGGGTGATAAGGGCGGCATAGTTGGCGTCCACGCGGCTGTCGAGGCGTGAATCCACCGGTATAAGTTTGGCCTTCACTTCCTTGGTGTCGAGGTTGATGTCGAGTTCTCCGAGATTCACACCGCTTGAGCCGGTCTGAACCACTGAGATAGTCTCTCCGGCGGCATTAGGAACGCGCCATTTCAGCACATCGTCACCCTTGGCCTCAGGATCGATTACAGTGTGTGAATGTCCGCCTATGATTATGTCGATATCTTTTGAGGCGGCGGCAAGTTTCAGGTCGCTGTAATCATGCTCGTTGTCATATCCGATATGAGTCACGGCTATCACCATGTCGGCGCCATCTTTTTTGAGTTTTGCAGCCTCAGCATTGGCAGCTTCAACGGCGTCGATATATTTTACTCCAGTGTAGTTTTCCTCAGTCACTATACCTGCGGGATCAAGATTTATGCCGATGAATCCTACCTTCTTGTCCCCGAACTGCTTCATGACCGAAGGCACGAACAGGCCATCGAGAGTGGAGCCGGTCAGGTCATAATTGGTGCTGAGTCTGGTGGCCTTAAGCTGCTTCCATTCCTTGGCTAACTGCTCCATCCCCTTGTCAAACTCGTGGTTGCCGAGGATCTGGATGTCATAGCCGAGGGCATTCATCATGGTGCGTTCCACCTCACCTCCGAATATGGTGTAATAGAGCGAACCCTGCACCGCGTCACCGGCATCGATGAGCATCACGTTCTCATGTTCACCTCTCACACTGTCCACAAGCACCTTCCGGCGGGCTATGCCACCGCGACCCTTGCTGTCGGGGTCAATGGCCGAGTGGGTGTCATTGGTGTGGAGTATCACTAAATGCTCGCTCTCATGTGAGGACTTGCACCCCCCTGCGAGCAGCGATCCGGTCAGAATCGCGCCAAGTAGCAGTCGGCTGATTTTCATTTTTTCTATAGTTTTTTAGATTTACTGTATGTCAATGAGTTTATGTGTCTGTAATGACAGTCGCCAGTGAGGATGGCTGAGTATGTACTCTACGGTGGCCGGCGTGTTTGAGCCTCCGGGATAACGGTCGGACGAACAGGGCTGAAGGAAGTAGTGCATGGCGTTGTAGCGCAGTGCTGTCCCCTCTACATCCTGTCCCTCGAACACCACCTTGAGCTCGTCGATCCTTTTCAGTTTCACTTCATGTTCACCCTTTGGCGAGCATGTCACCCAGTCCACACCTTCGGGCAGTGGATGGGTCCCGTTGGTCTCGATTTGGATGAAGAACCCGGCATCGTGCAGCACATCCACCAGGGCTTCGTCGAGTTGAAGCGACGGTTCTCCACCTGTCACAACTATGTGGCGTGAAGGGTAGGAGAGCACACTCTCGAGTATGTCACCTATACCCATGGTGCGGTGTCCCTCATGGCGCGTGTCGCAGAAATCACATTTCAGGTTACAACCGCTGAAGCGGAGGAACACAGCCGGTGTCCCGGTGAAGAATCCCTCACCCTGGAGTGAGTAGAATATCTCGTTCACCCTGTAATTATGCTCCATGATGATGGCTTGTTATTAGTTGTCAATGCTGTAACTTGCCGTGTTGCCCTCACTTTCCTGCACATCCACGCGGTGGCAGTGGGGTATCTGTTCACATATCCAGCGGGCAATGTTCTCAGCAGTTGGATTGAACGGAAGCAGCTCGTTGAAATTGCCGTGATCCAGATAGCCGGTGATACGTTCCTTGATATGCGAGAAATCCACTACCATGCCGTCGGCGTTGAGCTCCTTTGAGCGGCAGTGCACGGTGACTATCCAGTTGTGACCGTGCATGCGCGAGCATTTGCTCTCGTACGAGAGTGTCAGACGGTGGCAACCGGCCAGTTCAAATCGTTTGGTTATATAGTACATATAATATATTCGTTGTCTCTTTTCCTTAGTCCTGTGTTCACTCTCGGTCGTGGCTTGCGGTGTCGTCAGCCGGGTTTACTATTTCTCTTGGCTGCCCGGCTCCATCCACCGGTTGGAGCCCATGTTCGGCCGCGATTTTCAGCATGAGTTCGTGGGCCTCTCCATAGTCGTTGCGTATCACGCCGTCGAGTATCGCGTTTTTGATGGCGCTCTTGATTATTCCTATCACCGGGCTTCCGGTTATCCCGAAAGTCTCCATGATCTCGTTGCCGTCCACCGGCGGTTTGAAATTTCTGATTTCGTCACGCTCGTTCAGATCAACTATCTTACGGCGCACCAGTGCGAAATTTTCGAGTATGCGGCGCACCTTCTCCTGGTTTTTCGAGGTGATGTCGGCCTCGCAGAGAGCCATGAGGTCCTCGAGATCCTCTCCTGCGTCATTAATCAATCTCCTCACGGCCGAGTCGGTCACCTCATCCTCCACGAGCGCTATAGGGCGCATGTGGAGTTCTACCAATTTGGCCACATACTTCATCTTGGCATCCTGAGGCAGACGCATGTTGCGGAAAATCCTCGGCACCATCTTGGCACCGATGAAATTATGGTTATGGAAGGTCCATCCGGCCTTGTCGTCCCAGCGTTTGGTGACAGGTTTGGCTATGTCGTGCATCAGCGCGCCCCATCTGAGCCATACGTTGTCGCTCTTCTGGGCCACATTGTCAAGCACCGCCAGCGTGTGGTAGAAGTTGTCCTTGTGTCCGCGGCCTTTCACCACCTCCACACCCTTCATGGATGCGAGTTCGGGGAAAATCAGCACAAGCAGCCCTGATTTAAGCAAGAGGTCCCATCCTATTGACGGACGTGGTGAGGCCATGATCTTCATCAGTTCGTCGATAACGCGCTCCTTCGATATGATTTTAATACGCTCGGCATTTCGCTTTATGGCCTCGAAGGTGGCTGGATATATGTTAAATTCCAGCTGTGTGGCAAACCGGATGGCGCGCATCATGCGCAGCGGGTCGTCGCTGAAAGTGATGTCGGGGTCGAGAGGCGTGCGCAGTATGCGACGCTCCATATCTCCCTGTCCGTCAAACAGGTCGATGAGTGTGCCGAAACTGTTGGCATTAACCTGCAGGGCCATGGCGTTGATGGTGAAGTCACGGCGTGATAAATCCTCTTCAAGGGTGCCGTCCTCCACCACCGGTTTACGTGAGTTGCGGTCATACGACTCTCGTCGCGCACCCACAAACTCAAGCTCTATGTCGTGGCGCTTCACCTGTGCGGTGCCGAAGTTTCGGAACACGTTGAGATGGGTGCCGCGTCCGAGCTTTGCGGCGACTATCTGGGCGAGTTCTATACCGCTCCCTACAGTCACGAAGTCGATATCCTTCGAGTGGCGTTCCAGGAACAGGTCGCGGACACATCCCCCCACAGCATAGCAGGGGCGGTCGATTGAATCGGCCGCCTCGCCTATGGCATGAAAGAGGGGAGTGTCAAGTTTCTTTATAATACTCTCTAATGGTTGCATCAATGTGTGGTCGGCCCGGAGTCCGGGCGTCGGTTTGGGGAAATGGTCAGGGCGGTTCAAGCCCCTCGTTCAAATGTCAAAATAGCTGATTTCCTCGGGTGCAGGAGTGAGACATTCCACCTTGCCGTCATGGAGAGCATAGGTGTTCTCGATGCCTACTGCCCCCACGTGGGGTATCACGAATTTCGGCTCGAGGGCTATCACATTCCCTTCAGCGAGGATGTCGCGGCTGCGTGGTGCTATCACCGGCAGCTCGTTTATCTCGATACCCACGCCGTGGCCTATGAAACCGGCATGCTGACGGTGCCCCATGTAGTAGGGGTGCAGGTCGCGTTCCTTGACCATCTCTTCGGCTCGTTGGTAGAGCGCTTTGGCTTCCACGCCCGGCTTCATCATGTCGCATAGCTCGTGATGTATGTCTATGGAACATTGGTGAGCCTTGATGGCAAGCTCTTCGAGATTGCCGAGCGCGAATACGCGGGTCATGTCAGTCATATAACCGTCATAGTTACCGTTCATATCGACCATGACAGTATTGCCCGGTTTGATTTCAGTGTCGTTGGCGCCTACCGGAAGCGAAGGGTCCAGCCCTGCCCCGCCCATGGCGAAGTCATAAGGCGAAGGGGAGTCGGCGTTTTCACCCACAAGCACATTGCCCATGTAGAGCTCCATCGAGTCACCGCTTATGCGGAACTGTCCGAGACACCCTTCCAGTCGGCTCACACGTTCTATCTCCACCTGCAGTTCCATATCGGTCATGCCCCCGGCAAAGAGGTGAGGTATGCGGCTGTAGACATGAACATGTTTCACGCCCGAACGGCGTATCATGTCCAGCTCGAAGTCGGTCTTGCATGCGCGGGCCTGGCGCATGACTGTCGAGGCATTCTTCAATTCGCTCTCCGGGAAAAGTCCCTTGAGCCTTACTGCCTGTGAGTAGGGGAGAATGTCAAGCTCAAGCCCTATGCTTTCAGGCACGTTGAGCCCTATGGTGGCCGGGATTTCCTCAGGCTTGCGGATATATACCACACCGTCACCCTTGAGTTCTACCGGACGGCGGACGAAGAAGATCACCTCCCCCTCGGCAGGGACATATATGTACCCTGCAAACACTCTGCCGGCCATGTAGTAAGTGTTGGCGTTATCGGTGATTAACAGTGCCTTGACTTCTGTCTTGGCCATCTGCGCGCGCACCTTTTCCACACGCCGCATAAATTCGTCATGTGGCAGGAGCACTATCATATTCATGTCTTTCGGTTCTAACATGGTTGTTGAGTTGATATTGAAATCCTTCGCTGAGGAGAGGTGCCGATCAGTCGTCGGCGAGCTCCTCGGATGAAATGCGTTTGAGAGTCATGATAACCTTGCCATCCGAGTCCTTCATTACAGCCTCATTGGCATCGGCTCCCTGGACAGCGGTGTCGACCTCCTCGAGTGCCAGCAGGAATGCCTGCTCTGTGGCTATGTCAGGACATGTCATTCGGGTGGTGGCGAGATTCTTGAACTCGATGCCGCTACCCTTGTCAAGGTTTACAACAATCTCGCCGTTGAGCATATTGCAGCCGGCATTGCCGTGGATTTTGCGTTCGTCGGTGTCGATTACCACCTTTACGTCAGCACTTGCAGGGACTGCCTGACCCTTGATGGTGAGCACTTTCCACGCGCCGTTGAGGAACGAGAGATTGTGCTTGCGTAGTTTCATGAGGTCACGTCCGGTGGCTGATGTGAGCACGAGCATTGATGCTCCTTCGAAACGGTAGCCGGTCATCTCGTTGAGAGCCGCGTTGACAGCTGACTCATAGGGTGCGTCAGGGCATGCGCGGAGGGTAGAGATAAATTCTCCCTGGGCTATCAGTTTATCACCCTCAACCTTTACGTTGCCGTTGAGATAGTTGCAGCCGTTGTAGCCGATCAGGAGCATGGTGCCGGGTACGTCGGGCACAGCCTCGAATGTGATTTTGGGGTGATTCTCGCCGTTGACAGATACGGCTTCGCCGTTGATTTCAACAATTGACCATTGGCCCATGAATGAGTCAGTGGCCGACGGCGCTTCGGGAGCGGGGGCCGGGGTTACCGGAGTTGTTGTCACGGTGGTTTTGTTGTTGGTAGCGGTTATGCCGCTTTTCTTAAATGTATTGCATCCGGTCATGAGAGCGGTTATTGTGACTGCGGAAAGAAATAGTGAAACAATTTTCATAGTCAATGTCGTTTAAATTTTTTAATAGATAGATGGTGCGATTGCCGGACCCGTAAGGCGGCAATCTCTTTGTATAAACGATTCCGCAGCCCGGTTTGTGCGATGTCCCATCCGTTGAATTGATGATTTCAAGGCCGTTTGACAGCCTATTTTATTACAAAAGTAGTAAATTTTTTATTAATACCCTTAAATTCCCTGCGATAGTGGCGATTTTTTAAGGTGGAACACGAAAAATTGTGTAACTTTGCACTCTCAAAATGACCGAAATGGATTATACCGGCAAGCAAGATCTGCTCGACAGACGTTACCTGAGGATGGCTCGTATCTGGGCCGAGAACTCTTATTGTGAACGCCGAAAAGTGGGCGCGCTCCTTGTCAAGGACCGTACCATAATTTCTGACGGCTTCAATGGGACTCCCGCCGGATTTGAAAACATCTGTGAGGATGAAAACGGACTCACGAAGACCTACGTGCTGCACGCCGAGGCCAATGCGATAACCAAAGTGGCACGGTCCAACAATTCAAGTGACGGTTCCACTCTCTACGTCACTGCCTCTCCGTGTCTCGACTGCGCCAAGCTGATAATCCAGGCCGGCATCACAAGGGTGGTGTTCAACGAGCTGTATCGTATCACCGACGGCATCGAGCTGCTGAAACGTGCCGGAGTGGAGTGCCACCACATCCCTGAGGTAGGGTAGTATAATATCTTCTTAAAAGTGCTGCGGAGGCAACCACTCCGTAGCGGTATCAATGCAACTGAACTGAATCAAAAAGCTAAAATTCTGTAAGAAAATCTATGAATAACCGTCTTAAGAACACCTCCGTCTGGGTGCCGCTTGCTCTTGCCGTGGCATTGGTGGGCGGAATGTGGATTGGCAAAACTTTTTTCAACAATTCGGGACAATGGAGTTCACGCAGCAAGCTCGACACTGTGTTGCGCATGATCGACCGCAACTATGTGGATGATGTGGACACCGACAGTCTTCTCGAAGCCACTTTCCCGGAACTCCTTTCGCATCTCGATCCCCATTCGGTCTATATACCGGCACGTGACCTGCAGAGCGTCAACGAAGAGCTCGAAGGTTCATTCTCAGGAATCGGCATCTCATTCAATCTCCTCAACGACACCATAAATGTGCTTGAGGTGATTTCCGGCGGTCCGTCCGAAAAGGTCGGCCTCCTTCCCGGCGACCGCATCGTCACCATCAATGACTCGATTGTTGCCGGACAGGGATGGAGCGACGTGAAGGTCAAGAATTCTCTCCGAGGCCCTAAAGGTTCGGTGGTGAAACTCGGCATCAAGCGCTCCACATCCAAGAGCCTGCTCGACTATGAGGTGGTGCGCGGCGACATACCTGTCACTTCCATCGATGCTTCCTATATGATAGCTCCGAAAATCGGTTATCTGAAAATCAATAAGTTCGGAGCCACTACTTACAGTGAATTCCTCACCTCCATGATAGGTCTTGCTTCCGAAGGGGCCGAGAAATTCGTGATAGACCTCCGTGGCAACGGCGGTGGCTTTATGGATCCTGCCGTGTTGATGGCCAACGAGTTCCTGCCCGGCGGCTCACCTATTGTGGCCATGAAGGGCAAGACAGTTCCCAACGCCACTCCTACGGTAGCTGACGGTTCGGGCACCTTCCAGAACAGCGAGCTCGTGGTGCTTCTCGACGAGATTTCGGCGAGTGCGAGCGAGATATTTGCCGGTGCTATCCAGGATAACGACCGAGGCCTTGTGATAGGTCGCCGCTCGTTCGGCAAGGGGCTTGTGCAGCATCAGATGGAGCTCCCCGACAGCAGTGCCATCCGTCTGACCATAGCTCGTTACTATACCCCCTCGGGCCGTTGCATCCAGAAGACTTATGCTCCCGGCACCGACTATGACCGCGACCTCCTCAACCGTTACGAGCATGGCGAATTCTACAACGTGGACTCGATCAAACTCAACAAGTCATTGGCTTTCACCACACTCCATGGTCGCACCGTGTATGGCGGCGGAGGCATAATGCCTGACACATTCGTCCCTAACGACACCACAGGCATCACTTCCTACTATATCAACGTGATGAATGCCGGTCTGATTCAGAAATATACTTTCGACTACACCGACCGCAACCGTCAGCGTCTCGAATCGGCCAAATCGTCGGCTGAGCTCCTGCGCATGCTTCCCGACGACGACACACTCCTCCAGGATTTCGTGGCCTATTCGCAGAAAGCCGGTGTGGCTCCAAGATGGTACTACATAAACATTTCGCGCGATCTGCTTGTTAACTATCTGAAAGCCATGATAGCCCGCAATGCGCTCGGGGTTCAGGGCTACTTCGAGGTCTACAATGAGGTCGACCCTACTGTAGTCACCGCCGTCGAGGCTATAAAAGCGGGTGAGGCTGTGTTTCCTCTAACCCCTAAAGACTGATGAAAAAAGAAGATATCCGCCGAAAGATAAAGGCGCGCAAGACCCTCCTTTCCGATGAGGAGAAGATGTCGGCCGCAGAACGTGTGTTCAGCATCCTCGAACAGACTGCCGACTTTATGCTTGCTGACCGTATCCTGATGTATCATTCCCTTCCCGACGAGCTTTCAACCCTCTCGTTCATAAAGAAGTGGCATGACCGCAAGCATTTCTACCTGCCGCGTGTCAACGGTGTGAATCTTGAAATACTCCCCTACGACGAGTCCCGCCTTGCTCTTGGCTCATTCCATATCGAGGAGCCTACCGGAACCGACACATCGTCAATAGACGATATGGAGATGATAGTGGTGCCTGCCGTGGCCTATGACCGCACCGGCAACCGTGTGGGGCGTGGCAAGGGGTATTACGACCGCCTGTTGGCCGGAAGCCGGGCCCGCAAGATCGGTGTGGGCTACGATTTTCAGCTTGTCGACATGATTGACGCCGACCCCCATGATGTGCGTGTCGACGTGGTCATCACCGAGAGCCGTCACTACATCATAAAATGACAGTTTGAATCCTTCCGTGGGATTATTTCCCCGAATGATAGCTTATAAGAGCTCCCATCGGAGCCTGAATTATGTTGCCTGGCCGTAATCCGAGCCGGGCAGCAGTTTTTTTGAGCTGATCGGAGAAATGCACGGCAATCGACCCGACGAAATGCACCTGGAGATCATCACGGCCGTAAGCTGCGATGTTGCGTGTGAAGAAACGTTCGAATTCGGCGCAAACAAACTCCTCTATCTCAGGGTGTGAGATGTTTTCCGACAGAAACGGTGCGAATGACGCGAGGTAGGCGTTAGGACGTGGCCGGCGGTAGACATTCTCTATTATCTCTGCTGTGTCAACAGGGTATTTTTCGTGGAAAATACGTGTTATATCCTCCGAAAACTGATGTTTGAGCATTCCTCCGATAAGTCCGCGTCCCATCACAGCCCCGCTCCCTTCATCGCCGAGGATAAAGCCGAGGGGCGAGACGTTGGCCGTTATCTCTTTGCCGTCATAGAGGCAAGAGTTCGATCCTGTTCCGAGTATGCAGGCTATTCCCGGTTTATCACCGCAGAGGGCGCGTGCCGCCGCGAGCATGTCGCTTTTAGCCGATATTTCCGCTGCAGGGAATGTGTCGGCAAGTTCCTTCTCCACACGTGTGCAACAGGCTTCCGAACCGCATCCGGCGCCATAGAAATGCACCTCCCTTACATTCCGACCCATCGTGGCCAGTTCAGGGAAATGCAGAGCCAATATATTGTTTAGATCACCCGGTGATGCCATTGCGGCGTTATATCCGGGTGTGTTTTTGCGGAGTCGGAGAGTCCTGTCCTCATCGAGGAGAGCCCATTCTATCTTGGTGCTCCCCCCGTCAGCTATCAGTATCATAGTGCGTTTTGTTGACTCTATGTGGTGGGTAATGTGATGAAATTTACGGTTTTTGAAGCAAAAATATATATTGGGAACTTTGGAATAATCATTGTCGGAAGATTCCGTCCCGTCAGCAGGCTCTTATGTGTGTCGGTGCGTGGCGGAACCATCATTCATAGAGCTGATATTTTTTCGTTTTCTCGGCAAACGCCTTGGCGTCCTTATCCCAGAACGGCTTCAGGTCATCCACCTTATATGCTTTGCCAAAAAGCTGTCGGACCTTAGGGCTTCCGGTGACTTTGTCAAACATGTTGAGCCGTGCCTGTGTAGCGTTCGCAAACCCCTTGTGGTTCGGGTACATCGCTGCCAGTTCCTGCATTATGTAGAACTGAATCAGCGACAGCGGGGCAGCCTCCATATCGGTCACGTAAACCTCCACTCCGTGAAGGTTCTCGCCTTTGAATAGGGCGTAGAACGGCTTGTAATGTATAGGCCTGAACATCACTCCCGGAATCTCCAGCGAGGTTAGTCGGTCGGCCAGTTTCTGGGCGTCGATCCATGGAGCTCCTGCGAGTTTGAACGGGAGAGTGTAGCCTACACCTATCGACACATAGTCGAGCTCACCCATTATCCCTGTGGCAGGGTATAGGATGGCCGTTTCCGACGAAGGGATATGAGGCGAAGGGAGCACCCATGGCATTCCTGTCTGCGCGAAGTCCATATTGCGCTTCCATCCCTGTAAGGGTATGACCGTGAGCTTCACTTTCTGTCCGCCACCGAGCAGCCCCTCCTCGTTGAGGTAGATGGCCAGTTCTCCGGGGGTGAGTCCATAGAGATAGGGGATAGGATATTGACCTACAAAAGACTCCATCCCTTTCTCCACAAGGCTTCCTTCCACCTTGTTGCCTCCGAGCGGGTTCGGGCGGTCGAGTACCATGAATTCCTTGCCGTTCTCAGCGGCGGCTTCCATGGCTTTTCCCATGGTGGAGATGAATGTGTAGCTTCGGCATCCTATGTCCTGGATGTCATAGACAAGCACATCCACATTTCTTAGCATATCGGCTGTCGGCTTTTTGGTCTTTCCGTGGAGCGAATACACTTTCACTCCGGTCTTTGCATCCACCTCGTTGGCCACTGATGCGCCGGCCACATAGTCGCCCCTGACCCCATGTTCGGGGGCGAAGAGGGCGGTGAGCTGCACGTCGGGTGCCTCGTTGAGGATGTCGATGGTGGAACGCAGACTGTTGTCAACACCGGTGGGATTGGTTATCAGACCCACACGCTTGCCCTTGAGCTGCTCGAATCCATCGTCGCGCAAGGTCTCTATGCCCGGACGCACGGCGGCAGCCTCGACAGCCGCTGATGTCTTTTCCTCAGCTGAGGGCACCTGGGCGCTCTCGGATGCCCCTGATGTGCATCCGGCAACTATGGCAAGCAGTAAGCCAGATAATATTCCAGTCATAATCTTCATTGGTTATATAACACCTTTACCCCTCCGGGGGCTTGCCGGTGTAGGTTTAACATTGTCTAATTAATCCAATCAGTTCTTAAACAGGACAGCCATGCCTGTCAGAACGGTAAGGCAAATATACTATCCGCTGACCGAAAAATCAATAGTCAGGACCAGTTTTTATGAGCTGATAAGGGATTGATGATGCAAAATGACATTATCGCACCTTTTCCGATATGGCGTGGTATTACTTTTGTTGCGTGGTTTGGAATCTATTTCACACGACCGCTTGATAAGTTTAACGCAACAAAACATCCATCTCATGAAAATGAAAAAGTCAAAACACCGTTATAGGATATCGGAAGCTGCCGTGGGGCGTATCTTTATGGCCGCTCTCACCGAACCGCCGTTCTCCGAACTCTCTTTCCTGTCGTCGATGTACCTGCTGAGAGGGATAGCTCAATACATTGGTCAAGGGCTACCTCCATCTATCCCCGGCGACATCGACCTTATGAATGCCTGGGACATCATGAAGGCACGCATCGATCTTGCCGAGAAGCGCTCCGTAATGGCCCGCAAAAGAGCCAAGGAGCTGAAGCGTAGGAGGGAGAAGAAACAACCTCTCAACATCATCTATCCCGATCCTGCCAAAAACGAGCTGTCGGCCAAATGCCTCAAATCAACCGAAGCTGATTTTGATGTGAGTGACGAGGCATGCAAGGAGATTCTCGCCAAGATAAATCCTGATGGTTATTATGGGCCGGATTACCGCATCATCTATCGAAATCCTTACATACGTGAATTGATGAAGACGTATGAAGTCACGGCTCCGATGTATGAGGCCTATGAGAAAGCAGGCTATGGCCGGGGAGAGGTGATACTGGCCGTGGCCGAGGCAAAAAGGATGATAGCCTTGTTCGAGCGGGAGCTGCAGGAACGCGGCAGCCGGACCGTCAATGAGATTTTTTCCCGAACGTTGGGTCGATCTTCAGCAGATAGGTGACGCCTATCGTGGCCACGCAGCACACCATGGTCCAGATGAAAAATGCCCTGTAGCCCACAGTCTCCTGAATCCATCCTGCCGCCATGCCTGGCAGCATCATCCCGAGGGCCATGAATCCGGTGCAGATACTGTAATGCGCGGTGCGGTGTTCACCTTCGGAGAAGTATATCAGATAGAGCATATAGGCGGTGAAGCCGAAGCCGTAGCCAAACTGTTCGATGAATATGCAGATGTTGATGGCCGTGAGCGACGGAGCGACGGCATAACTCAGATAGACGAAGGTCAGGCAGGTTAGCGACATGCTCCATGCCATGGGGCGCATCCAGTGGCGGAGTCCCTGGCGGGCGGCCACGATGCCGCCGATGATGCCGCCGAGGGTAAGCCCTATGATTCCTACGGTGCCGTAGACGAATCCCACTTCACTTGTGGAGAGGCCCAGCCCCCCGGCATCTACCGGATCAAGCAGAAACGGATTGATGAGTTTCACGAGCTGTGCCTCCGGAAGTCGGTAAAGAAGCATGAATATGATGGCTGTCCACACCTGTTTCTTCCTGAAGAACGCCGCGAACACGCCGATGAATTCACGCCTGATCTCCGCGGCCGACCGTGTGGCCGTATCCCTGTCGATTTCCACCTTAGGTAGCGCCCACGAATGATAGAGGGCGAAGATGAGGAAGAGGGCCGAGAGGATGCCGAAGACTATGGCCCACGAAAGTGGGATGTCGGAAGTGGATGTCTCGAGCATACCGGCCACAATGACGAGCAGCCCTTGCCCGGCCACGGTGGCGATGCGGTAGAATGTGGAGCGGATGCCGACGTAGAGCGACTGTTCATGCTCGGTGAGTGCGAGCATGTAGAAACCGTCGGCTGCGATGTCGTGTGTGGCTGATGTGAACCCTATGAGCCAGAACACTGCCAGAGTCAGCTGGAAGAAGAATAGCGTGGGGAGCGTGAAGGCTATACCCGCGAAGCCGATAGCTATGAGCCACTGCATCATTAGGGTCCATCGGCGTTTGGTGCTGATGATGTCGACAAACGGACTCCAGAACGGTTTTATGACCCACGGCAGATAGAGCCAGCCGGTGTAGAGGGCTATGTCGGTGTTGGATATTCCGAGGCGCTTATACATGATGACCGAAAGGGTCATGACGGCCACATAGGGGAGTCCCTGTGCGAAATATAGTGTCGGAATCCATCGCCAGGCGGTAGGACGTCCCGGGATGCTGTCGTTTTTTTTCATATTCATCTCTGAGTCTTTTGTAAAGGGTCAATATAGTTTGGTGAGCTTGGCACCGGGATAATAGTGGCGCAGGATTTCGTTATAGGCGTAGCCACGTTCGCCCATGATGGCCGCACCGATCTGGCATAGACCTACTCCGTGGCCCCAGCCGGCACCGTGGAGAATAAAACGCCCGGGGACGCCGTCGGCCCCGATATCCTCGCGCTCCACGACGAAGGCCGAGCTGTAGAGATGGGTGTCGGAAAGGGCACGGCGTATCATAAGCTCCTTGCCGATGACGAGTTCGCCCTTGGTACCGATGATGCGCAGCCGGAAGATGCGTCCCGAAGTGCCGCGGGCTTCGGCTTTCAGGTCGATTATGTCGCCGAGGTCTGACCCGGTGCGGTCGGTGATCAGGTGGCGTATGCGTTCGCGGCTAAGTTCCACATGCCAGCGGTAGAAGTCGGGGGTCTCGCAGTCGTATGAGTTGAGCACCTGCGAGAGCACCCGTCGGTCGGTGGTGTTGCAGAAGGCTGCCGGAGAGTCGAGTATCCATTCCCTGGCGGTGGCCTCGTCGGAGAGGTCGGGATAATCCATTGGGTCCGTTCCGTCGCGCCGGGGCTGGAGGTAGGGGTGCTCCACATCCTCCCAGCAGTTCTCGAATTTTTCGAACACTCCGCCGCAGCATTTGGAGAAGCGAGTGTCGCAGAGCTGTCCGTCGAAGGTCAACACCTCCCCGCGAGTGGCTGTGATGGCTCCGGCTGCCTCGTAGGTATTCACCCTGGTTATGCCCTGGTAACGCTGGCAGTGGTCATCGGCACAGACGTCGAAATGCTCATGGTCGTCGTGGTCCCAGTAGCGTATGAGAGTGCCCGGAGAGCATTGGGTGACCTGTGGACGACGCACATCCTTGCGTGAACCATCTTTGTCCATCTGGGCCAGTACCCAGCTGCGCGATATCACGGCATGGGCTCTGAGCAGCTGAGGCGAAGAGGTGGAACTCATTTCGCTTGAGATGACGCTGACAAGGTAGTCCTCTATATCCACAAGGTTGATGGCGAGTATTTTGCCGTCAGCCACCATGAGGCGCAGTGAGCCTCTGAAACGTTGGTTCTCGCGGCGTTCCCAATGGAAGTTTATCCCTATGGTGACACCTTCAAGCTCGAATGTGTCGCCGGGATATGACGTGGGAGTGAATTCGAGGGTAGTGTAGGAGCGACCTTCCCATTCGAGGGTCATACCTGATTCGGAAAGCCGCACTTCGTGATGGCCGGTCACTACCTCCACTCCCGGAGTCGAATAGATGCCGGTGAGTGTGAAGCTGATGGCACTGGCTGATAGGATGCCTACTCTTACTTGTGGCTGCTGCATGTGGTGGGTGGGGTGTTTATTTGGTTTTGGGTGTTACGGCATGGTGTATGCGGTCGATTACTTCTGAGAACTCCTCGGGTGAGAGGGTCACTTCGTCGTATATGCGGCGCACAGTCTGGAGGTCGAGGCGGTCGAAATCCTCCTGCCTTGAGGTGATGAATAAGCCGAGCATCTCTGCGGAGGCAGGGCTTATGAGCATCTCGTCGGGGCCGGTGCCGTAAAACGATGGCCTGTGGCGTCGTCGGGGGATGATGGCCACACTCATGCGTCCCTCGGTCTTCATGGCCACGACATTCATCATTGGCTCCGGATCGGCTTGCGGAAGAGCGTTGTAAACGATGTCGAAAATCTCGCTCAAGTCACGGTCGGATGCTGAGTCGATGATGAAGTAGGGGAAGAGTGAATTGGAGGGTGTCGGAGCGTAGAGAGTGCTCTTGCCGAGGCGTATCACCTGGGTAAGGTTCTTTTTGGGGGTCCAAGTGTTGGCACAAAGCATCTGCTCGGTGGCCTGGAAATGCAGGTGGTCGGGAGCGGAGGCTCCGCAGAGAGGGCCGTTGTAGAACACGCAGCACCAAGGCATCATTCTGGCCAGTCTGGCCATATCCTTGATGCGGCCTGCTATCCTCTGTGGCTCATGGAGTTTTGATGCTATGGTGAAATGAGGGTCGCCGATAGGATAGGGGTTGAGGAGTATCTCGTAGTTCTCCCATTCGATTGCTCCCTGCTCCTCGGGTCGGTTGGCCTTGCACAGGAAGCATGGACGTTCGCTCAGACTTTTTTGATCGACTTTGGCCGACAATGACGCTTTGCGGTGGGAACATAGGAGCTTTTCTATATACCATGGCCTCTCGCCGATTTTTTCGTCAAACGATTCGATTGTCTGGCGATTGTCGGTGATTTTATTCAGATAATCATAGTTCTGGGCAGCTAACGGCCATGCTGAGAGTTCTTCGTCGACGAACTCCTCGAATATAGGTGCGTAGTCAATGGGCTTTTTGTTCATTTGATACGTGCTGATAGCTCCAGGGAGCGAATGAGGTCTTTGTAATGGTTGTTGCGGTTTATGCGTTCCTGCGACAGCGCGTGGTCGGTGTTGTCCTCCCATCGGCGGCAGAAATATAGTGGGTCGTATATGCGTCCTATCTTGTGGTCGCGGCTTATGGCAAGCCCCATGGCGTAGTCCTCTCCGTAGCTGACATCGGGAAATGATATCTCGCGGGCAAGAGGTGTGAAGAATGCGCGTGGAGCACCGAGTCCGTTGATGCGAAGGGCATTGTTGGGGCCGTTTTCATCGGTCCATTCCGCGTGGTCGATGAGTCCCGGGGGGATGATGTTCCGGTCGAAGTCGGTGAGCATGTATGAGCCTATCACCATGCCGCATGATTCGGCATGGAATTTGTCGACGATGCGGCTGAGGACGTCGGGGGAGCTGTAGATGTCGTCGCTGTCAAGCTGTATGGCAAATCGTCCGCAGTAGGGCGAGTGGATGGCGAGGTTCCAGCATCCGCCTATGCCAAGTGAGGCGTAGGGAAGTGCGGTGGTGTCGATGATTTTAAGTCTCGGGTCGGTGGCTGCTATTCCGGCAAGGATTTCCGATGTGCCGTCGGTGCTGCGGTTGTCCACTACGATGACGTTGAAACTGAACGGAGCCTCTTGGCTCAATGCGCTGTTTACGGCATCGGCGATGGTGCGGCGACGGTTACGTACCGGGATGATGACTGAGGCCTCGACCGGGAACTCGCCTGCCGTCAGGTCGAGCGGTTTGCGGTCGGCAGGGAGCACCAAAGCTCCCAATGCCCTGAGATGGGAAGTTGCGGCCATTTCCATCTCGATCTGTGAGGCGCGGTTGCGTGGGTCGACGTAGGAGAAGTGGGCCTCCTCGGAGTCGCGTTTCACTGTCGGAGAGACCGTATAGAGGGGTTCGGGGATATGAAGGACGGCACCCTTGCGTGAAAGGCGCAGGCGCAGGTCATACCATCCGGCTGCCTGATAGTCGTCAGTCATCTCGGCCACGGCCTCGCGCAGGAGCGCAGTTGGCACCATGACCACCTTGCCGAAGTCGAAATCGTCGCGCACAGAGCCTTTTTGATAGGGGATGAGGGGATGTGGCGTGAGATTATCCCCATCGGAGGTGATGTAATCGGAGTAGGCGATGGCGCAGCCGCAGGTGCGCATCACTTGCTGCATGCGTTCGGCGCCGCGGTAGTTGAAGGTGACAGTGTCGTCACTGAGATGGATGAGGGTGTAGGCTTCGTCGGCTGAGGCGGCAATCTCTTTCATTGCCGCCGTCGATAGCCGGGAGTGAGGTCTTATGGCTTCCATTGTAAGTGGGTGTGATGTTGTCTGGTGGGGATTAAGGGTGGGGATGGATTATGCGAGGGGAGTGTTGCCGCGCCTGCGTTCACGCTCTCGTGGGCGGCGTGGTTCCTCTTCTGACTGTAGTTCGGCCGTCTCGCGGGGATTGAGGTTGCGGTTGCGGGGCGAACTGGTGGTGAGAGGCCGTGGCTCGTTGCCTATGATGGTCTCTGGTGAAACTTTCACGCGGCTGCCGGGATGAGAGCCTGGCTTGGCCGTGAAGAAGGAGAGTATCTGTGACATTATGGTGTCGCGGGCGCCGGTGCTGCCGATGGTCTCGAACGGAAATCCGAGCACGACGGCACGGTGTGAGCCGGGGTCGTAGGCGGTACCTGCCACGTAGTCATTCTCGTTGTAGCGGAGTATCGGGGCGCCGCACGAGGCATCGGATGGTGCGAATGACTCGGGCGACTCCACGGCATAGCAATCGGGGTTCAGCTGCTGGTTGAAAGTGAAGCTGAAACCGGGTCGGAACTCGGTGTATTTCGACTTCACCTCTTTGACCTTGCCGGTGATGGTGGCCTGGGCCTGTCGCCATTGCAGTCCGAGGACGTTGCGGCCGAAACTGCTGTCGTCCTGGCGTGTCCCCATGTCGCTGTAGGGATTATCGAAGAGGTCGGAACCGATGTAACTGCCTGACACCATCAGCGAGCCGCCGGCATCACAGAATTCCCTCAGCCTCTGCTTGAGGGCCGCGGTGAAGGGCTTGAACTTGCGCTCTTCAGATGTGCCTACTGTGATCTCTTTCTGCTTGCCGAGGATGAGGTCGATGATAGGGGCATCGGTCACGCTGCCCACGAACGCGTCCACTCCGCTCGAAATGAAGGAATAGCCGGCATTGCGGACGGCTTGTCCGTGGATATACACGAAGTCAAACGTGTTGCCTGCAAAGATTTCTGTTTCGTAGTCGGCATGGCTGGCGCCGTGACCCGGGGAATCGTTGGTGGTCCATTCTACTTCGGGCCGGAACTCGGTCTGGTAGCCGGTGAACATTATGTCGCGGATGTAGGGTACACCATGGTCGGTCTGATAGTCAAATCCCACATGGCCGTCGGCATATATCTCGGCCGGGCCTGAAATTCGGGTGAAGCCGTTGACTATGAGCACCTGTGGCTTGTCGCCCGGCACATGGCAGAGTGAGAGAATCTCGGATGGGAAACTCAGACCGCCGTTGTTGGCAGCAACGACTTTGTAGCTGTAGATGCGGTCGTCGTTTACCTTGACTGTGATGCGCGGGTCATCGACCACGGCAAGTTCGGTGAATGCACCTGAGTCGACGCGCTCATACACAATATAATAGGTCGGAGTGGCTGTGGATTCCAGTGGATCCTGTACAGGCTCCCACGACAGGAGGTAGTCGGTGCCGCTTCCGGTGATTTTGAAGTCCTTGACAGGGAGCGGTTCCACCACATAGGGCACACCGTCCTTCTCATGGAGGTATTTCAGGATACCCTTGTATATGGCGCGGCTGACATGGAAGCGGAATGTGGGGTCGAGTCCATAGCGCATGTCGGCGAAATTCTGGTGGCTCATCAGCTCGATGAGCATCGCGGGCACCTGGGGCTCGCGGGCCTCATGATAGGCTTTGTCACGGAGTTTTCGGCGGTTCCATGTGGGCTCATACAGTGTCTGGATATCGTTGACTACCTGGTCGGTCACCATTTCGGCATAACGCTTGGATGTGGCGCGTGACTGGCCGTTGCCGAGAGTGCCTCCCCCGGTGGAGATGATTGGAAGGGTTCCTATCGTTGACGATGGGTCGGAAGTGGTGCCTGCATCTGTATGGAAGGCAAACGAGAGGTCGATAGGTATGCCGAGACCCTTCTCGGCAGGTATCTGTGACGAACCTCCGGCAAGGTAGTTGACCCAGAGTCCGCGCCCCTTATAGTCGTCCTCATAGTCGTTGGCACCGGAAGTGATGCTGTAGACCGATGATGGTATGCCTGCCCATTGCATCCAGTAGCGGGCACCTTCGGTGAACCGTGGATAGCCGCTTGAAGTGGCCTCCTCGCCGGGAGTTGAACGCATCACGTTGCCCATGCCTCCGCCTATTTTCACGGCGTCGGCTGTCACGACGGCATTGTCGGTGGCCGACACATTGAGAAGTTCGACGGTGGGGACACTGCTCTTGCCTGCCGCGAACGGAAAGGTGCCGAGGTAGATCCATGTGCCGCCTCCGATGCTCTGGTTGACCTCGAACTCCTGGCTGCCGGCCAGTGAGTTGACCACGTAGCGTGCATCTTTGGCGCTGTTAGGAAGTGAGGCATAGCTTACGTATACGGCATATTCCCCGGCCTTGGGGAAGTCGCCATACCAGAGGGCACGCGAGGCTTTTGCTCCATCGGTGACAGTGCGTACCTGCCTTACCGTGCCCATGCGGAACGGATTGTCTGTGCCTGTCAGGAATTCCTTTTTGTAGGCGAACCCTCGCACTCCGTCGGCTGTGGCCCATCGGTGTGATCCGTTCTTTTCCGAATATTCACCGGCGGCGAAACCTCCGTCCATGTCGACTATGATTTCATCGGTGTTAAGGTCGCGTTCGCGCGGGACAAGCACGTAGGCTCCGGCGTTCTCAAGCATCGGTATGAGATATGGAAGCACGAATGCCTGTGGGAAAAGATCCTCTACAGTGCCCATGAGTCGTGCTCTTTGCCATGTCCAGCGCTGTTCCTGCTGGTCGAAATATCGGCCATGACTCTGCCAGAGGGCAATATTTTTGCCATCAAGACCGCCGGGCGCCTGAGGTGCGTCCACCCGTGTGACGAATGGCTGACGCGGCACATTGGGTAGCGGTTTGGATGTCTTTTTGACCACTTTGGTGGTCTTGGTTCTCTTGGCTTTGCGTGTGGCGGCAGAGGCCGGGGCAGCCCCTGCCGTGATGGCGCAAAGTATCATAAATATTGTAAGGAATCTTTTCATAATCGGGGCCTCCTGCTTTAGAATATAACATCCGGTGGAAAGCGGTAAGCCTTCGGATGAAGATAAAAAAACTTCATTTTCAAGAAGTTTCGCTTTTCCGGCGGATTCTTTAAACCTTTTTAAGGCTCGAAGGGCAGGCAACAGGCTCGTAAAATTACAAAAAAAGCATCACCCGGACAAAAAAATTCCCCTGCCGGATGCTGTTCCGGCAGGGGATATGGAACGGTTTTAATGAGTGCTATGAGTGGATAGTGAGGATGAATGCCGCACCTTGGGTATGGGTCGGGTCAAGGGTGAGTGAGCCGTTGAGTTTCTCGGCCCGCAGAGCGCAGATGGGGAGTCCGAGTCCGTCACCTTCCGAGATGTCGCGTGAGGAATTGAAGGCTTTGAATAGGGTTTCGCGTTCATCCTCGGGGATGCCGGGGCCGGAGTCGGTGACTATGAACTGATGACTCTTTGCGCCACGTTTTTTGTAGGTGAGGGTGATTTTACCACCTTCGGGGGTGAATTTTGCGGCGTTTTCGAGTAGGTGCTCGAGTATTTTCCTCACCTCAGGTCCGTCGATATGGGCCATCCCCTTGGTGCCGTTGAGGGTCACAGTGACTCCGCGTTTAAGCAGCGGGCGCACTTCGTCGGTTATCTCCTTGCAGAAGGGTTCGAGGTTTACGTCCTCGAGCTGGTCCTCTTCCTTGGGTTCGGCATCCTCCACTTCCGAGAGTTCGCCAACGCGCTTCACGTAGCCTTTGAGATGCTGCACGGCGGGGTCGTTCTGGTCAAGTTTCTCGAGTGAGGGGGCCATCTGCGATGACATGTTATGAAGGATGGCGCTTTTGGCCGCGCTCTGTTCGTTGGCTGCCTGGACGGTCTTTTTCATGCGACGGTTTTTGGCCACAACCCGGAAGTAGAACATGGCTCCTACAGCGAGTGCTATCAGGGAGATGACGAAGAGGGTCACGAATGTGGCTATGACACCGGTCTTCGCCTTGATGGTGTGATCCTTCTGGGCAATCGTGTCGCAGCTCTGAGCATATTCTTTCTTGATTTTGCTGAGTTCGGTGTTGGCGGTTATGGCCTCGATTGAGTCGGACCATTTGATGTAGTTCTCGTAGGTGTGATCCACGAGGCGGGCGTCATTCGAGGAGACAGCGCGGTTGATGATGTCCTGGTAGGCGGCATCGGCTGCCTTATAGTCCTTGGCATTGTCAAACTGCTTTATGAGTCGCGCGATGCAATGGTCGCCTTTAGCTGTCTGGTCGACAGAATAGTAATACTGGGCTTCGGTGAAGAGCATGTCGTTAGTCAGCTCCTTGGTGTTGGCTTTTTTTGCATAGGTGGCCATCTTCTGAAGCCAGTTGCCTGCCGAGGCATGGTTGTTGAGCTTCTGATATATGGCATATCGGGCTTTTGCGGTGGTATAGTACACCGCAGGGAGCGAGTCAGGGGTGACTTTACGTACCGAAAGGGTGTTTTCCATGTCGGAGAGGAGACGGAATGCCCCTTCATAGTTCTTGGCTTCGACGCATGCCGATGCGGCACTTGCAGCCGACTTGGCCGCCGGTAGATATTGGCGGGAATTCATCTGGGAATTGTAGGCCTTGATGGACTTGTTGAAGTCGGCCTGAGTGTCGGCCCACATTCCGAGGGCCGTAATGGTCAACGCCATGACCAAACCTATCAATCGTCTCATAATAAATAGAAGTTTACGTGTTAATTCTTTCCATATTAACACGTAAACTCCATCAAAAGTTAGATTGTGGCGAAGATGTGGCACAAATAGTGGACATACGCTATTTTTTGCCCGACAGATCAGTCTGAAATTGTATGCCAAGCGAGAGTGTCAGGTCGCGTCCGAGGGCGTGGGTGCTGAATGATGTGACCTCTTTCGGTCCTTCACCTGCCGATGAGTTCTGCGAGGTGGTGAATGTGGCTTTTGCGGCAGTGAGGGGCTGCTGGAAGTTAATGTCGAGAATGAGGCTGCACACGCGTGAGGTGCGGAATCCAAAGGCTATTCCGGTGGCGAGATAGAGGACGGAATTGTCGCGTTCGAGGGTTATCGTGTGTTGCTTATCGCTCGTGCTCTTTGTGGAGTGGGTGCCCATGTGCCAGCCTAAGCCGAGGCGTGGGTAGAGCTGCCACCGGCCGTGCTCATAGCGGTAGGTGACGCCGGCGCCGAGTGAGCCTTTGATGTGCGAGATTCCGGGGAAGAACATCTCGGCGATGGCCTCGGTAAACTTGTCGGAAAAGGATGGGGTGAGATAGCGTGTGCGGTAAAATTTCAGATGGATGTCGCCATAGGCTCCCCAATGGGGTGTGAAGTAACCGGACATCCGGAGGCCGAACTCAAAGGCAACCGGTTGGCGATGGCCGAAAATGGCTTGATCAGGCTGCGGACCTATGCGGAAGTTGGAGCCGAGCAGGAGCTGCGTGGTGATGGGGCGATGAATGGGGGTGAGGGCGCCCATGTCCACTGAGTCAGCTGATGATGTGGCAGCCGAGAGGGAGAGGAGGGTGCCGAGCGCCAAAATAAGGGTGAGCAGGGCTTTTTTCATGACGAATTTATGTTTAGGGTAGAAGAATAGAGTGAATCATGAACAAAGGTATGTAATTTTTGACAGAAAAATCAATGTTTGGCATGATAAAAATATAGCAGCCCGGATTTTGGCCGAAATATATCGGTAGGGGTTCCGGAAAAATGAAATCATGATGGGCTGACCGGCCGGCAAAAAAGGAGGCGCAGGGTTTTTAACATTTTGGGCGAGTTTTCAACATTTTAACACGTTTTGATACTTGATAACGTGGGCGTTTGGCGTTTTTTTGGTTACTTTGCATGAACAATAAACCTACGGCGTCTAACACACGCTCTTAACCAGCTTTTATGGGTAAAATCATAGCAATAGCTAACCAGAAAGGTGGTGTCGGCAAGACTACGACAACGATCAACCTTGCCGCTTCACTCGCCGCTGAAGGAAAGAAAACACTGATTATAGACGCGGATCCCCAGGCAAACGCCACTTCGGGCTACGGAATTGATCCGAAGTCGATGACTTCGTCGATTTACGAATGCCTGGTGGACGAGTATCCTATGGATGGCTCACAGGTGTCCACTTGCTGCGAAGGGCTTGAGCTCGTAGGGTCGCGCATCGACCTTGCAGGGGCTGAAATCGAGCTTATCAACAAGCCTGCACGAGAGAATGTGCTCAAGAGGTCGATAGCCCAGGTGGCCGACAAATATGACTATATCCTGATTGATTGCTCGCCGTCGCTCGGACTTATTACTGTCAATGCCCTCACGGCGGCGGATTCGGTGATAATTCCGGTCCAGGCCGAGTACTTCGCGCTCGAAGGTATCACCAAGCTCCTCAACACCATCCGCATCATCAAGTCGAAGCTCAATCCGCATCTTGAGATAGAAGGGTTCCTGCTGACAATGTATGACGCCCGTCTGCGTCTGGCCAACCAGATCTACGAGGAGCTGAAGGGGCACTTCGGCCCGATGGTCTTCGACACGGTCATACCGCGTAACATCCGCTTGAGCGAGGCACCGAGCCACGGACTCCCAGCGCTGCTCTATGACCCGCTTTCGCGAGGTGCGACATCGCATGTGGCACTGGCCAAGGAGCTTATCTCCAAGAATAAGAAAGCATCCTGACCGGGAGCCTGACGCATCATCTCATCTCTCAATAACTCACCCAAACCAAACACTCACCACAGCATGTCATTACCTAAACGTCCCGCGCTTGGCCGCGGTCTGGACTCGCTGATAGCGATGGACGATGCCCCCGCACAGGGGACTTCGGCCATAAACGATATAGACATTGACCGCATCACACCCAATCCTGACCAACCCCGCAGCATCTTTGACGAGGAGGCTCTTGAGGAGCTTTCGCGCTCGATAAGGGAGCTGGGCATCATCCAGCCATTGTCGTTGCGCAAGGTGGGGAATGACTCGTATCAGATCATAGCCGGTGAGCGCCGCTACCGTGCAGCGAAGATGGCCGGACTCACCAGAGTGCCTGCCTATATCCGCACGGCCAACGACACTGAGCTTACCGAGATGGCTCTCATCGAGAATATCCAGCGAGAGGATCTCAATGCCATAGAAATAGCCCTCACTTTCAAGAAACTCATAGACCAGTATCGGCTCACCCAGGAGCGTCTGAGCGAGCGTATAGGCAAGAAGAGGGCCACGATAGCCAATTTCCTCCGTCTGCTCCGTCTGCCCGCCGAGGTTCAGCTCGGGCTGCGCGACAAGCGTATAGACATGGGGCATGCCCGTGCCCTGCTGAGCATCGATGACCCGATGTTGCAGTTGAAACTCTATGAGGAGATATTGAAAAACGGTCTGTCGGTGCGCCGCGTGGAGGAGCTTGCCAAGAAGTATCAGCAAGCGTCGCGCGATGGGTTGACCCCTGCCGAACCGGAGGCGAAAAGGTTTTCTAACAATGATTATGATATTTTAAAGAATCACCTTTCTCAGCGCTTCAGCACCCCTGTGAAACTTACTTGCGATGCTTCAGGTAAAGGAAAAATATCATTTTCTTTCAAGGATGAGGCTGAACTTGAAAGATTAATTGCTATCTTTGACACTGCAAAACAGTGAGACCAAGCGTCCACATTTCTTCGGCTTTGACAAGAAGATGCTCTGCGCATTGATTGTCAGTATTTTAACTTAAAATGCAGCTTTTAGCGGAAAAAGAATCCGGACATATATCCCGACTCCTTACGGTGGTCATCGGCGTGTTGCTCTATGCGTTGGTGAGCCCCGTTAACATTTTTTCGGAAACGCCCAACAAACCTGTGCGTCCCGCCCGCCGCGGCACCTCGCCTGTGGCGGTGTTACCTGACACAATCCCTCTCAACAGCCAGATCAAAGGTGCCGGCGAGGTGGTGATTGACAGTCTGTCGACCCAAGGTGCCGAACCGACTCTCGTGCCGGTGGATACTTTGGGTATTGTTGATGCGTCCGGCGCCTCTCTGGCAGCCGACACGCTTGCGGCAGTGGTGAAGAAACCCGAATATGAGGAACCGAAGTTCACATTCACGCCCGACCCCACGAAGGCTGTGTGGATGTCGGCTCTGTTCCCCGGTCTCGGTCAGCTCTACAACCGCCGTTACTGGAAACTACCCATAGTAGTGGGCGCCTTCATGGGGCTCGGATATGCCACCACATGGAACAACACAATGCTCAAGGATTACACCAGGGCATATTCCGACATCATGGATAATGACCCGACCACAAAAAGCTATATGGACTTTTTCGCCCCTACTGTGAAGGAGGAGGACCTCGACAAGACGTGGCTCACCAACCTGCTGCAGAGACGAAAGAACATGTACAGACGTGACCGAGACCTGTGTATCATCTGCATGGTGGGTGTGTATCTGCTCGCAATGGTGGATGCATACGTGGATGCGTCGCTGGCGCATTTCGACATATCGCCCGACCTGTCAGTGGACGTCGCTCCGGCTCTGATGAAGAGTGATGTGCGCTCCAATTCGCCCACCATCGGGCTCTACTGGGCTCTGAATTTCTGAAAAGGGATTCTGAGCCGGTGCATGTTGCAAAAAACTATAATCTTACTACCTGAATCTATCATAGAGACTCTCTCCGTTTGAAAATACAGCGATGAAAAGAATATTCCTTACCACAATCCTTGGCCTCGGACTGTCCATGTCGGCTTTCGGGGCTGCATCCATACTCGAAATCAAACATTCAATCACCGATGACAATGTGATTGCCCCCGAGAGCTTCGAGACACAGACAAGGCTCCTGGAGGAGAATTTCTATCTGAAGAATTTCGTGGTGCCAGGTACTGACACCGGTGTCTCGCAGACGGCTTCTCCGAAAGTCTACGAGGAGCGCCTGACTAAGCTCCCGACCGAGATTGAATTGCCATATAATTCGATAGTCGGTAAATTCATAGATATGTATCTCACTCGCCGCCGCACACTTGTGGCCGATATGCTTGCCCTTCATAATTATTATGGACGTGTGTTTGTGGAGGAATTGCTCAAGGAGGGTATGCCCACCGAGTTGCAGTATCTCCCGGTGATCGAGTCTGCCATCAATCCCAATGCCGTGTCGCGCGCCGGTGCCGTGGGGCTCTGGCAGTTCATGCCCGCCACCGCCCAGGGGCTCGGCATGGAGGTGAACTCGCTGGTGGACGAACGCCGTGATCCGCGTTCTTCCTCGCGCAATGCCGCACGTTATCTCAAGCAACTCTATGGCATATACGGTGACTGGTCACTTGCCATCGCTGCCTATAACTGCGGCCCGGGTAACGTGAACAAGGCAATCCGCCGATGCGGAGGTGAAGGAAAGAAGGATTTCTGGGAGATATACAATTATCTGCCCCAGGAGACCCGCGGTTATGTGCCGGCATTCATCGCTGCCAATTACGTGATGAACTATTCAGGCAACCACGGCATCACACCCACTGTGGTGAAGCGCCAGCTCACCACCGACACCATAGTGGTGAACAAGTATGTCCACTTCAATCAGATAGCTGCTGTCCTGAATATTCCTGTTGACGAAATCAGGATGCTCAACCCGCAGTTCCGCAAAGATATCATCCCCGGCGACTATCGCCCCTATACTCTCACTCTCCCCACTCAGCAGTGTCTGAGCTATGTGATGAGCGAGAAACGGATTCTGGAATATGATGCCGACCTCTATGCCCGCCGCACCAATGTGGAGCCCGGCGAGACTGTGGCCCCTGTGATTGCCAATGACAATGGTGCTGCCAACATGGCTAACGCGAGCCAGCAGACTGCAAATGCCGATGGCAATAACGAGATAGCGCAGGCTCCACTGACTGAACGTATGGTCAAGAAGACCCATGTGGTGACACGTGGTGAGAATATCCGTGACATAGCACGTCAGTACGGTGTGTCGGCCACCGATATCAAGCGCTGGAATCAGCTCCGCCGTGGCAAAGTGAAGGAGGGTGACAAGCTTATAATAGAGGTGTATGAGAAGGTTGCGCCTGACAATGTCAAGATCGTGGCCGCTCCCGAAGTGGCTCAGGTGAGTCCTGAAACTCTTAAGAACGAAAGCAGCAGTGCCGCTGCCCAGCAGCCCAAGAGCACGGCTGCCGCATCAAGGTCGACTTCGGCAAAGGCTCAGCAGACACAGACAGCAGCAGCCAAGAAGGCTGCCGCGAAACCTGCCACCACTACCCATAAGGTAAAGAGCGGTGAGTCGCTCGATAAGCTTGCCAAGAAGTATGGCACCACAGTGGCTGCTATCCAGAGTGCCAACGGCATGAAGAGCAATGACACAAAAATACAGATAGGTCAGACGCTCAAAATCCCTGCAAAGGGTGCCGCTGTCAAGAAGAGCACATCCGCCAAGAAGAAAACCTCTACCAAGAAGAAATCACGCCGCAGGAGGAAATAAGAGGGCTGTCGGTGTCACACAATGACCTATGACCTCTCTTCTCTGCTGCCTTGCGATATAAAATCAAGTATAGACAATAATGAAAACCGCGCTCCGGATTTACCTTCCGGAGCGCGGTTTCTATTTGATTGATATGCAGGTCGGGTCAGTTGCTTCTGCGGGGGAGTTCCATGCCTTTGAGGATGGCTTCCTTGTTGAGCGGAAGCAGATGGTGATGACGCTCCGGGAGGGTCTTTTTCAGGCCTTTCATGACGGCGTCGACCGGTACGAGGTCACGGACTTTGAGAAGGGCACCGAGGAGCACCATGTTGTATGTCTTGCTTGATTTGAGCTCAAATGAAGCCTCCATGGCATCGACGGTGTAGATATGGATGTCGGTGCGCGTCGGGGCATGATGGATGCTGTAAGGGTCGTAGATGAGCGTCCCGCCGGGTTTCACCTTTGACTCGAATTTGTCGAGGCTCTGCTGGTTGAGGATGACGGCGGTGTCATACGAGTTGAGCACCGGGCTGCTGATGGGTGAGTCAGACAGGATGACTGTGACGTTGGCTGTGCCTCCGCGCTGCTCCGGACCATAGGCCGGCATCCATGTCACTTCAAGGTCGTTCATCAGGCCGGCATAGGCGAGGATTTTGCCCATGGAAAGTACACCCTGGCCTCCAAATCCTGCTATGATAATTTCTTCTTTCATCGGTGTGGTGTGGGGTTAGTGGTGAGATTCCTGTGCTACGGTGTTTTTGAGGTCGCCCATGGGGTATTTGTCAAACATGTGCTCGGCCATCCATTGGTTGGATTTTTCAGGCGACATTTTCCATCCGGAGCTGCATGTCGAGACAATCTCCACCACGGATGTGCCGCGCCCGTTCATGGAGTTCTCGAACGCCTGGCGTATGGCTTTTTTGGCTTTACGCACTGCCGGGGCTGTGTGGACGCTCTGGCGTGTCACGTAGCATGTGCCATCGAGCATCGTCATGAGGTCGCTGATCTTGAGGGGATATCCGTTGAGGTCGGCACGGCGTCCGTAGGGGGTGGTTGATGTCACCATTCCTTCGAGGGTGGTAGGTGCCATCTGGCCACCGGTCATACCATAGATGCCGTTGTTGATGAAGATTATGGCGATGTTTTCACCTCGGTTTGCGGCATGGATTGTCTCGGCGGTCCCTATGGCCGCGAGGTCGCCGTCACCCTGGTAGGTGAATACGAGGCGAGAGGGGTTGAGGCGTTTCACGGCTGTGGCTATTGCCGGGGCGCGTCCGTGGGCTGCTTCAATCCAGTCGATGTCGACGTAGTTGTAGGCCATGACCGCGCATCCTACCGGTGCGATGCCTATGGCTATGTGTTCAGCCCCCATTTCCTCGATCACTTCGGCCACGAGCTTGTGGACTACGCCGTGGGAGCATCCCGGGCAGTAGTGCATGGTGTTGTCGTTGAGTAGGCGAGGTTTGGTCTCTACGATGTTGCAGGGCTGTTTTATGTCTTGTCTGTTCATTTTGCGGTGTCTCCTACATTATCTTTTTGAGTGCTTCGAGGACTTCGTCGGGGTCCATGACAATGCCTCCCATGCGGCCGAAGTGGTGGACAGGGATGCGCTGGTCAAGGCTGAGTCTGACATCCTCTATCATCTGTCCGGCATTGAGTTCGACCACGAGAATGGCTTTCACTTTTTTGCTCAGGCGGTTGACTTCGTCGGAGGGGAATGGCCAGAGGGTTATGGGGCGTAGTATGCCCACTTTTATGCCTTGGGCTCTTGCTTCCTCCATGGCTTTCTGACAGATTCGCGCCACGGAGCCGAAGGCCATGATGAGATATTCGCAGTCATCGGTCTCGTGCTCTTCGAAGCGGACTTCGTTGGCGGCGATGAGGGAGTATGTCTCCTGCAGACGGATGTTGTTGCGCTCCATTGCCACGGGGTCGAGCTCAAGTGTGGTCATCACGTTTGGCTTGCGTGAGTCGGGGCGTCCGGTGACGGCCCATGGGCACTGGAGGGCAATCTCCTCGTCGGTGCGCCTTGGGCGCTGGGGAGGGAGCACGACTTTCTCCATCATCTGGCCTACGATGCCGTCGGCAAGCATCATGACAGGGTTGCGGTATTTGAACGCGAGGTCGAATCCGAGTCCTACGAAATCGGCCATCTCCTGCACCGATGATGGCGCGAGGACTATGAGGTGATAGTCGCCGTGACCGCCACCCTTCGTGGCCTGGAAATAGTCGGCCTGTGAGGGCTGGATGGTCCCGAGACCGGGGCCTCCGCGCATACAGTTTATGATAAGAGCCGGAAGTTCGCCGGCAGCTATATATGATATGCCTTCTTGCTTTAGGCTTACGCCCGGGCTTGAGGAGGATGTCATGCATGCTTTACCGGTGGCGGCACCACCGTAGACCATGTTGATGGCGGCAACCTCGCTTTCGGCCTGGAGCACTACCATCCCGGTGGTCTGCCACGGCATGAGCTCCTCGAGTGTCTCGAGGATTTCGCTCTGAGGTGTGATGGGATAGCCGAAATAGCCGTCCACGCCGTAGCGGACAGCTGCATGGGCTATTGCCTCATTGCCTTTCATCAGTCTGACTTCATCTTCCATATTATAAGAATAGGTGTGTGAGTAGTTGTGTGGGATTTGAATTTTACTTTTCAACGACGCGGTAGACGGTGATACATCCGTCGGGGCACACGGTGGCACATGCGGCGCATCCGATGCAGGCGTCGGGGTTCTCGTCGGTCACAAAGTGGTAGCCGCGGTCGTTGACTTCTTTAGGCTGGAGAGCGAGTACGTTGCAGGGGCAGGCCACGACGCATAGGTCGCATCCTTTGCAGCGTTCACGGTTGATCTCCACAGCTCCAATAATTTTTGCCATAATGCTGGAAGTATATGGTGAGTGCTTGGGCGAGAGGTGGGAGGAGGACACTCAGTTTTCTACTTTGTATTTTCAAATATTAAACACAAATTTATTAAATTTTCTTAGGAGTAGAGGTGTTTTAATAAAACTTTAACCATTGGCACATTTGCCACTGCTATGCGCAATTTAGGAGAATAGGTTAGTAGTGAATCGCTTACGTGTGTAAGAGTGCTAATCTTTCTTATTAAATGTGAATATACCTTTATCGAGGTTGGAGTTTGCTATAAGGAGCCGTACTCCGGTCACGTCGGGACGTTCCCAGATGTCGGAGATGTCAAATGATGCGTAGTAGACGCGGTCATGATAGTCGGAGGGCTGAGCCATGGTGTGGACGAGGTAGATGTCGGGGGTGGGTGAGGAGATGGTCGCTTCGTCGGCCACGAGGCAGAATGTGCGTGGTTCGCGGTCGTAGGTGAGCCGCACGTGGAGGTTGATGTAGGTGCCGCTGCGCCAGGCCGAGTAGACATAGACCGGGTCGCGGTTCCAGTCGGGGAGATCTATGATCGGGGCGGTCTCCATAGGTGCCTGGTTGATGATGGCGGCGCTGTAGAGTGTGACCGGACCGGAAGTATAGGATGTGTTGTACTCAGGGAGATAGCTTATATACATGCGTTCGCCCCCTTCAAGGTCGTCGGCAGGGATGGCACGGTCGGCCACGAGGGTTATGAGGGGTGTGTCGTTGACCTGGCGGAATGAGAAATTGGCGTGTCCGTCAATGTTGCCCTCGAAGGTGACGATGTCCCAGAGGGGGATTCCGACAGGGCCGTCGACCCCTTCATCGGCGCATGAGAGGGTTACTGACATGATCAGGGTGACGAGCAGGAGACGGATAGGGGCTTTAGTCATAGGCGGGGTGTTAGCTTACGATGCGTCCGTCGCGCATGTGGATGACGCGGTCGGATGTGGCAGCGAGTGATTCGTCGTGTGTGACGATGATGAATGTCTTGCCTGTGGAGGCGCGGAGGTCGAAGAAGAGGCGGTAGAGTTCCTCCCGGTTGTGTGTGTCGAGGCTTCCCGACGGTTCGTCGGCGAGGATTACTTTAGGGTCGTTGACCAGGGCCCTGGCCACTGCCGCTCTCTGGCGTTCACCTCCTGAAAGCTGTGAGGGGTAATGAGTGAGCCGGTCGGCAAGTCCCATTGATGATAGCAGCTCGGAGGCCCTGCTGATGGCTTTGGCGCGGTCGGTGCCTGCTATCATGGCCGGGAGGGCGACATTCTCGGTCACGGTGAACTCGGGGAGCAGCTGGTGGAACTGGAAGACGAATCCGATGTTGAGGTTGCGGAAAGAGGCGAGTGGCCGTTCCTTGAGTGTGACCACGTCGGTGTCATCGTAGACCACGGCTCCGCTGTCGGGACGTTCGAGTGTGCCTATGATCTGCAGGAGAGTGGTCTTACCGGCTCCGCTCGGCCCGACGATGGAGAGAAACTCTCCGTCGGAGATGGAGAGGCTCACGTCGTCGAGCACGCGCAGGCGGTCGAATGTCTTGGTGATGTTGCGTACTTCGATCATCGCGGTCAGATGGAGAGGCGACGCAGGGTGTCGAGGAGTTCGCGTTTGATGGGCTTGTCGTTTTTGATGGCTTTGGAGAAGGGAACGTAGGTGATTTCGTCGTTCCGTATGCCGATCATCACGTTGCGCTGGTCCTCAAGGAGGGCGTCGATGGCGGCAGCACCCATGCGCGAGGCGAGGATGCGGTCAAAAGCCGTCGGTGAACCGCCTCGCTGGAGGTGTCCGAGGATTGAGACGCGCACGTCATAGCCCGGATATTCGTTCTTCACACGTTCGGCGAGGCCCATGGCTCCTCCGGTGACGGGACTTTCGGCCACGAGGACTATTGATGAGTTTTTGCTCTTGCGGAAGCCGTTCTCGATGAGTTCGGCGAGCTGGTCGACTTCGGTTGAGATTTCGGGGATGATTGCTGCCTCGGCTCCTGAGGCGATGGCTCCGTTGAGAGCGAGGAAGCCGGCGTCGCGGCCCATGACCTCGATGAAGAAGAGGCGCTCGTGGCTGGTGGCGGTGTCACGGATTTTGTCGACACACTCCATGATGGTGTTGAGGGCGGTGTCGTATCCGATGGTGGAGTCGGTGCCGTAGAGGTCATTGTCTATTGTGCCGGGGAGGCCTATGATGGGGAGGTTGAATTCGTTGGCGAAAATGCGGGCACCGGTGAGCGAGCCGTCGCCGCCGATGACTACGAGAGCGTCGATTTCGTGGCGCTTGAGGTTGTCGTAGGCGAGCTGTCGGCCTTCAGGGGTGGTGAATTCTTTGCAGCGGGCTGTCTTGAGGATGGTGCCGCCTGCCTGTATGATGTTTGATACGTTCTGTGTTTTGAACTCTACGATTTCGTCGGTGATGAGTCCTTTGTAGCCTCGGTAGATGCCTTTGACACGGAGGCCTCCGAAGATGGCAGAGCGGGTGACGGCGCGGATGGCCGCATTCATTCCTGGGGCGTCACCTCCTGAGGTGAGGATGCCCACGCATTTGATCTGTGACATATCTAAACTAATCTTTGATTCCTTAGGTGTTTGGAAATGAATGTTGTGAATATATTATTTATAACTGATTCGCAGCCGATTTGTGCGAATGAGCCGGAGAAAAACGTGAGTTCCGGTTTGCTACCCACAAAGGTAGACATTTTATCGGATAATAGATGGTCAGTAGGGGGAGTTTTTTCACATATCGGTAAGGGGACGTGCCACAAAAAATGTTAATGACGGCTCGATAAAAAGCGGGACTCCAGGCTGTGAGTGGCCGGGAGTCCCGCTATGGGTGTCATGTTGTGTCGGCGTGTCAGTCAATGACTTTGGCCGATATGATGCGGATGTCTTCGACAGGACGGTCATAGCCGTCTGTCTCGGCTTTCTGGATTTTGTCGACGACGTCCATACCGGAAATCACGCGTCCGAACACGGTGTAGGAGCCGTCGAGATGCGGTGTGCCACCTTCGGTAGTGTAGGCCTGGCGCATCTCGGGGGTGATAAATGTGGTGTCGGCGGCTGTGAGTTTCTCAGTCTCTTCGGCGAGCTGTTCCTGAAGGGCCTGGAGGCCTGCGGTGTCGCGGTTGCGGCGGAGAGCCATGATTGAGTCGCGGTGCTGGGCTGCGAGGTTGTTGAACACTTCCTGCTTGTGTTTCATCACGGCGTTGCGGTTCATCGCATCGAGCTGTCCGTCGGTGAATTTTTTGCCGGTGACGATGTAGAACTGTGAGCCTGATGATTTCTTTTCGGGGTTTACCTCATCGCCCTGGCGGGCAGCTGCGAGCGCTCCGCGGTGATGGAAATGGCGCGGAAACACGAATTCGGCTTCGATCTGATAGGGGACGTCGCCGTCGCCGAGCCGGCGTCCGGCAGCAGCTGTGCGCGAAGAGGGGTCGCCGGTCTGCACCATGAAGTCGTTGATGACGCGGTGGAATAGGACTCCGTCGTAGTTGCCCTCGTTGACGAGCTTGACGAAGTTGTCGCGGTGGCGGGGGGTGTCGCCGTAGAGCAGGACGGTGATGTCGCCCATTGATGTGGTGAGCAGAACTTTTACGTCGCCGTTATTTTCGGTGGGTTGTGGCATGGTTGATGTCGGTTTTAACTGGGCGTGAGGCCCGATGATGGCTGCGATGGCCAGTATGACCAGCAGTAATGCTTTTTTCATATCAAGGGATGAGAGGGTGAGGGGACGGGGGTGAGGGTCAAAGACTCTGTGAGGGGAGCAGACGCTTGTAGATGCGTCGGAAATTGTCGTCGGCAGCGCTGAGTTCGGCAGCGCGGTCAGCGTAGTCGGGGCCCCAGATGCTCTGTACGAGGTCGGCAAGGTAGCGGCGCTCGCGGTCCTTCTCTATGGCGGCTCCAATCAGACGTGTGATGTGGGCGGCATAGAGGTCGGGATTGATGGCGAAAAGGTAGCGGGCAGCAGAGACCACGAATTGGCCGGTGCTGTCGACGAAAATCATATTGTCGACGAGCTCGTCCATAATGTCATCGCATGAGCCGATGTGGTTGGCGATATATTCATAGGTCAGGAGGCCGTCGGGGTCCTGTGAGAGTTGTTTTTTGAGTTCTTGTTCCATGTCAGTGAAGAAAAAAATCTGAGCCTCTGAGGCTTTGATATCGGGTGCAAAATTACTAACAATCTGTCAATTCTCCAAATGCGCGGATGAAGTTGATGGCGGATGTGGGCATGATAATGGCAGATGGCGCGCTATTGGGCATAATGGTATATTTTATGCCCTAAACGGCCAATTATTGGGCGAGAATTGGGAGATTAAGATAAAATGGGTAATTTTGTGGCATAAACGCGAATTAAATATCCGATAAATGGGAAAAATTGTCAACATGTCGCAGTTGGCTTCACTGGCCAAGTTCTCGTCCGAATTCTCAAGCCTGCGTGACGATTATATTTTCACGCGCGTCACGGAGTCGAATCAGGTGGTGTCGTTTTCGACTGCGCCTGTGAGAATCGACGGTATGTCGTGGATGCTGTGTTTCAACGGCAGAATTGACATGGATGTCAACCTGGTGCCGTGTCATCTGACCGCCAATTCGGTGTCGGTGATACATCCGGGGTCGATAGTCGAGATCAAGGATGTGGACTGGAGCAATCTTGACTGCTATTTCCTGTTTATCTCCACCCCTTTTCTTAAGGATATAAATTTTGACCTCAATGTGCTCGGCAGTATCCCGGTGATGGCCAAGGACTCGGCGCGGCGCGAACCTGTGATGCAGGTGTCGGTGGAAGAGATGAATCTTCTGAGGAGGTATTATGACATCTTGCATCAGAACGCGGTGCAGAACCCCGACGGAGTCTACAGCAAGTCGATAGCTCGCTGTGTCATAGCTGCGTTGACTTATCAGATGATGCAGATGGTGACCAGGCGTGTCGACTCGCAGGAGATGGCCGAGAGACCCCGCTCGCGGCGCACTTCTTATGTTAATGACTTCATGAGGCTCGTGCAGCTCAATCACCGCAAGGAACGCTCGGTGGCTTTCTATGCCGATAAGCTTTTCATTTCGCCTAAGTATCTGTCGCTGATAATCAAGGAGTCGATAGGACGGTCGGCGGCCGATGTGATTGACGAGTTTGTGATACTCGAGGCCAAGAATCTGCTCCGCTTCTCGGGTAAAAACATCCAGCAGGTGGCCTATGAGCTGAATTTCCCCAACCAGTCATCGTTCGGAAAGTATTTTAAGCATCTCACGGGGATGTCGCCTTCGGAATACCAACATTCGTGATTATGCAGGGCGGTTGGAGATTGTTGGATTTAACATTTATTTTTTGCCGGTCGATAAACCGGCCGTAGGAGGGTGATGTTGTAACAGCATGAGGGTATTGCTTATCATAATTCTCACGTTGGGCTCACATCTGGTGGGCCGTGGTGCGGAGGTGGCCGATAGTGTGGCCGCCGCTGACTCTGCCTGTGTGTCGGCGGGAGTCCCCGGGTGGGTGCCCGGTATGGTTGGCGGCGGTGTCATGACTGCCTCGGCGCTTGTAGGGCGGTATGCCTATCCCCGGCATTATGATGTGGCTGACAGGAGGGTGAGGCCAGACCGTGGTACTGATTACTTGCAGTATGCACCACTCGCTTTGCCATGGGTCATGAAACTGGCCGGGCAACCTACGCGCTCGGGCTGGGGACGGATGGCGGTGTCGCAAGGTGTGGCCACCGCTGTCATGGTTGGGGTAGTGAAGGGCTTGAAGTCGGGTGTGAAGTCGATGCGTCCTGACGGCTCTGACTATAATTCGTTCCCATCTGGCCATTCGGCCTGGGCTTTCATGGGGGCTACTATGGTAGCCAAGGAGCTTGGGTGGCGTTCGCCGTGGTATGGGATAGGGGCCTACGCGCTTGCCACCGGTATCGCAGTGGAGAGGGTGGTGGATGGACATCATCAGCCTGTGGATGTGATGGCCGGTGCCGGCATCGGTATCATGGCTGCGGAGTTGGGTTATTTTATCGGTGACCTGATGTTCAAAAATTGTCAGATCGACTGCCGTGAGAAGCAGGGCCTCAGACTCAATGACAATTTCTCGTATCTCGCTCTCGAAACCGGCCTTTCGCTCCCTCTCGGGCGTATAAGTGCCGGTGATGCTATCGTGGAGCGTATGCCGGCGCTTTCGGCCGGATTGAGAGGTGGCTGGGCTATAGATGATAATTGGGGGCTCGGAGTGGAGATAGGGCTCCTTAAGACCCCTCTGATACTGAATGTGAAGCACGACAGGACGTATGTGAAGAATCTGAGCTCATTAGGCGCGTTCGTGTCACCTTATTATAGCTATGTGGTAAGCAATCATATAAGCCTGACTGGTGAGGTGGGTGTGGGTTATTACCATCAGTTCGCATTGAACGCGCTCGAGAACGGAATAGAAGCCGGGTCGGGAACCCCTGCGGGGCGTGTAGGTATTGGCGCGGTGGTGCGAATGAGTGAGCACTTTAGCGCTAAAGCCACCGTGGGATATGAGGTGTCGGGCTATAAGTTCACATTGCATCCGTCGTCGGCTTATCACACCACTGAGAGTGTGACTACCCGGGGCGTGACATCGGCTCTGCTTGTGAATATCTCCTCGCGTTATGAGTTTTAGTTTTCAGGAGTGTGTTTTAGCCATGGTTCCGGTGATTTCTCACCGGGTGATGGCGGCATGACATCGCTGCGGAAAACAAGGATACCTTTAGTAGGGCGAAAAAAGAGGATTATTTCGGGTGATAATGATGCGATGATTTGGTGAAAAAACTGTATATTTGCTCCAAAAGATTTTAAGCCATGAAACTGACTCTTCCTCCACAACCTGGTGGCTACACACCGGAACTCGACACCGCCGATAACCGGCAAGTGATAATCATCGGTGCCAATGGCTCCGGCAAAACCAGGTTTGCCAACCGCCTGGCCTCCGATATCGGTAACCGGGCATTCCGAATGTCGGCTTTGAAGGCCCTTTATGGCAAGGAACAAGAGGATGACAACCTCGGTTCGATAGATTCGCTCTACAAGGATGTGGCCGCGAAATCAGGGATAATCAGGAATGACATCAAGGGTGAGTTCGAGCGTATGCTTGCGCTGATGCTCAATGAGGAGATGCTTAATCTGATAGATTACAAGTACAGGCGTGACTCCGCTCCAATGGGTGAGAGTGACGAGGCGGTGCTTCCCGAGACCCGGCTCGACCGCATGATAAAACTATGGCAGCAGGTGTTCCCGGATAATAAGGTGCTCATAGAGAGCGGCAAAGTGATTTTCGGCCGTGAAAGTTCGTCGGATACATACTCGTCGGCCAAACTGTCGGCAGGGGAGCGGGCTGTGATGTACTATATAGGTGCAGCGATGTTTGCGCCTGAAGGTGCGGCGATTTTTGTGGACTCTCCCGACATGTTTCTGCATCCGTCGTCAATCCGTTCACTCTGGGACCGCATAGAGCAGATGCGCAGTGACTGCACATTTGTGTATGTCACCCATGATCTATCGTTTGCCACCACTCGCGGTGACGGTGTGACTATATGGGTGAAGAACTGTGACCCTCAACGTGGTGAGTGGGACTATGATTTCCTAACGTCGGCCGACGGCATAAGCGAGGAGGTTTATTTTGCTATTCTCGGTGCGCGTAAGCCGGTGCTTTTCATCGAGGGTGACGGTGTGAATTCGATAGATGCCAAGTTGTATCCTCTGATATTCAAGGAATATACCGTGAAGTCGCTGGGGGGATGTGATCGTGTGATAGAGTCGACGCGCACGTTCAACAGTCTGCGGAGCTTCCATAATCTTGACGCCTTCGGAATAGTTGACCGTGACAGGCGCGACGAGGGTGAGGTGAGCTATCTGAGAGGGCGTAAAGTATTGGTGCCTGAAGTGGCCGAGATAGAGAATATATTCATGATTGAGGAGGTGGTGCGCACCGTGGCACGGCATTTCCACCGCGATGAGGATGCGGCATTCGCGCATGTCAAGAAGTCGATATTGCGCTTGTTTGAGGTTGACCTCCGGCAGCAGGCTCTGCTTCACACGCGTCATAAGGTGAAGCGGACTGTGGAGCACAGAATCGACGGTAGGTTCGCCAATATCAACAAGCTCGAGGAGCATATCAATGACCTGTGCCAGGCTATAAATCCCAGAGGGTTGTATGAGGGATATTGCCGCGATTTCAGGCGCTATATCCGTGAGGAAGATTACGCTTCGGTGCTTAAGGTGTATAACAGGAAAACGATGCTTTCGGAGAGTCATGTGGCCAGAGCCTGCGGGCTGCGCAAGGATGATAAGGATGCGTATATACGTGCCATCCTGTCAATTCTCAAGGAGGACCGCGGGGATGCAGGGCGCATACGAAAGGCTATCAGAGGGACTTTCGGCCTGGAATAAACAGTGGGTGTAGGCATGCAGGAAGAAGCCCGGCGGAAGCAGGTAGGCTGACGTTTTTTTAACAGTTTTCCGAAAACTGTTAAGGTGGGTATTTCGTTATTATTGTATCATTTAAGATGTTACAATTTGGTTACAATTATAAAGGATGTAGATTATGGAACCGACGATTTACTCACGCTTCAAAGAGGTTGTAAAGAATGACCCGGAACACTCCGCAGTCATTGACGAACGTACCTGTGTCAATTATGCAGGACTCGACCGAATGGTGGATGCACTTATCTCACGCTTTCCCTCCTTCATCCCTGCCCGTGTGGGAATTGTAATGGACCACGGAGTGGAGATGGTTGCCTCGATAATGTCAGTTATAAAGGCCGGGGCTGCGTTTGTGGCTGTAGAGCCTGATTTCCCTCAGGAACGCATGGTGACATTCCTTGTGGAATGCGGTGTTGATTTTGTCATCACACAGGAGCAGTATGCCTCAAAGTTAAATGTGTTCAGCAGACTGATAGTAGGCGAGGAAATCCATGTGGATCCGGCGCTTCATCCGCTGCCTGACCGTAGCCGGGCTGACCGTCCAGCTTATATAATGTATACGTCGAATGCTGCCGGATATCCTTTGGGGGTATCGGTTGGCAACCGTCAGGTGCTGACATTCGCCGACGCATTCAAACAGACTTTCAACATAACAGGTGACGATATCATGTTGGGTTATTCTGCCTGTATCATGAATATCTTTATCGAGGAGGTGTTCGGGTCGCTTCTGAATGGAGCTGCAATAGCCATTCCCTCGGCCACCACACGAAATGATGTGGATGCACTGGTGAAGTTTATCGATGACAATTATGTGACGGTGGTTACCGGATTCCCATATCTTCTGATGGAGCTTAATAACGAGGCTGCACTTCCGGTGACTGTGCGCCTGCTCATAAGCACAGGCGATGTGCTTCACTCGGCCACTATAGGCCATCTGCTTGAACAGGTGCCTGTTTACAATACCTACGGACCAGCTGAAGCCACTGTATGCACAACATCATATTGCTGTAATGAAGGTTACAGCCTCACCGACGGCGCTTATCCTATAGGTAAGCCAATAAGCTCGACCGAAGTGCTTATACTTGATGATGACCTGCGCCCTGTGAGCAAGGGAGAAGAGGGCGAAATCTGTCTGTCAGGCGATAGTCTTGCAGAAGGTTATATCGGCGATCACCGTGCTGACCAGCACCCATTTGAGATTCTTGAGGACGGACGCCGGATTTTCCGTACCGGTGACATGGGACGCGAACTCGAGGATGGTAATTTCAGCTACATACGCCGTAAGGACACGGAGGTAAGTATCCTTGGCAAGCGTGTGGTTACCGGAGAAGTTGAACGTGCCATGATGATGTCGGATGAAGTCAAGGAGTGTGTGGTGGTACACTACGTTGATGAGCAGGGTGCCGCTTATCTGGTGGCTTACGTGGTGCCTCAGAGCCGTTCGTTCCGCCTGTCGTGGGTTAAGAACAAGATGGCGCAGTATCTGCCGGCTTATATGATACCTGAGTTCTTTGTGCTGCTCAAACAGCTTCCTGTCAATGCTATAGGTAAAGTAAACACCCAGGCTCTCCCTGTGGTGCTCAAGGACGGCACTTTCGGGAACTGCGCAAGTTGACGGACAGAACGTAGAAACAAAATGTGAAAATAGACATGGAGGGTCGACACAACGCTCGGCCCTCCATATTTTTGTGTGGTGTGGAGGAGAGATGACGATGCAGGGGGTGATGTGTGGAGTCAAATAAGTGTGTTAAAAATGAGATAAGAGTGTGATTTTTAACTTATGGCAGAGGTGATGGTTCGGAGATATGTAGTAACTTTGCAGCCATTAAAAAAAGATTGTTTTTCAGGCGGAGCGTAGCTGCATGATGGATAAGATCCGGTGTTCCGCAAGGTTTCGAAAATGTAAAAAAAAGTTTTTATCAGGTATGATACTACAATGTGCTGTGCTCTTCGCTTTTCTGGCGATGGGTGAGTTTGTGGTCCATTTCACGCATATCCCTGTGCCGTCGAGCATCATCGGGATGTTGCTCCTGGCTGCGGCTCTTAAATTGAAACTCGTAAGGGTGATGTGGGTGGATAAGATTTCGGATTTTCTGGTTAAGAACCTCGGTTTTTTCTTTGTGCCGGCCGGTGTAGGGTTGATGAGGTGTCTTGGCTTGATTTCAGAACAATGGGTTCCTATAGTAGGGGCTTCAGTGATAAGCACAGTATTGATAATCGCGGTGACAGGCTGGGTGCATCAGCTTATGCGTCGCACAGTTTCGGCCCGCCATGGATTTTCTCACCAATAAATTTTTTCTGATAGCACTCACATTCGCCGTTTATCTGGGAGGACGTGTGCTGCAACGCCGCACAGGAGTGGCGCTGCTCAATCCGATACTCACTTCTATCATAGTGCTGATAGTGATCCTGAGTGTGGGAGGTGTGGACTACGAGATCTATGCAGAGGGGGGCGAGTATATAGATTTCTGGCTTAAGCCTGCGGTCGTGGCTCTCGGTGTACCGCTTTACCGGCAGTTGGAGGCGATAAAAAAACAGATGCTGCCCCTGTTGGTCGCGGAGCTTGCCGGCTGTGTGGTCGGAGTGGTGTCGGTTGTGGCTGTGGCAGAACTTTTGGGAGCGAGCCGGGAGGTGGTAATGTCATTGGCCCCTAAGGCGGTCACTACTCCTATAGCAATGGAGATTTCAGGTGCTGTGGGCGGAATACCGGCACTTACGGCTGCCGTGGTGGTGTGTACCGGTATATTCGGTGGAATGGCGGGATTCAGGATTGTCAAGATGAGCCGTATAAAAAGCCCCATAGCCACCGGGTTGTCCATCGGTACTGCAGCTCATGCAGTCGGTACTTCGGCAGCTATGGAGAAGGGTGAGAGATATGGAGCTTTTTCATCATTAGGACTTACTCTCAACGGCTTGTTGACAGCGATGTTGGCACCGTTAATCCTCGCAATGCTTGGATATAACGTTTAGCAATTTAAGCGTCAGGTGTGGATGACTTTCCGGATGACGCAGGAATTGCCGGGGAGGTTTTGGGCGCGGTGGTCAGTGTCACTTGCGTGACGTCGGTGCCTGAAGGATCGTTGAATAGACGTAATCCGAATTTCGGAGCCACAGCCATCACATGTTCGAGCACTTCGCTCTGGATAGCTTCATAGGCAGTCCATGCGGTAGTGGCCGTGAAGCAGTAGATCTGCAATGGGATGCCTTCGCCTGTTGGCACCATGATGCGTACAAGTATCTGCTGCTCATTGGATATTTCGGGATGGTTGAGAAGATACTGGCACATATAGCCGCGGAAGAGGCCGAGATTTGTCTCTATGGTGCCGTTGACCACAGCCAGTCCGGGATTGTAGTCAGGATGTCCAGTAGCCTGAAGGCGCTGGACGTATGGCTTGATGATGGGGTATTTTTCGCAGATGTCAGCTATGAATTCCGGTGTGGCCGGCATCACTGTGTCAGAGTCGATGATGACATCGCGTGCTATGCGGCGACAACCGCTATCGGACATGCCTCGCCAGTTCTGAAACGACGAGGAAATGAGTGAATAGGGTGGTAGGGTGACGATGGTGTTGTCAAAGTTCTGCACCTTGACGGCTGAAAGGGAGACGTCAATCACTATCCCATTGGCGAGAGTGGAGGGGACCACAATCCAGTCGCCTACACGCAGCATGTCGTTCTGGGAGAGTTGCAGTCCACCGACAAGGCCGAGAATACTGTCCTTGAACACCAACATCAATACTGCCGCAAATGCTCCGAGCCCGGTGAGGAGTGCAACCGGTGATTTATCGACAAGGATGCTGATGCAGATAATTATGGTGATTATCCACACGATGCCGACCATTGTGTCCATGATGCCTTTGAGTGGGAGATTTTTAGTATTGCGTTTCTCATCAACCCGGCCCCACACGAATTTTATTATTGCGCAGACTGACATACAGACAACAATGGACGTATAGATCAGGAGGCCTTTGAATACGATGACTTTGAGTAATGAACTGCCTGTGAAAGCAAATGGCAGAAGGGCCAGAAGCACAATGGGGGGGATGATGTGACTGCAGCGGATGAGAAGCCGGTCACGCATCATGGCCTGTGCAAGGTCATTGTTGCGCAGCTGGATTATCTTCTTGGTGCAATAGAGAATGAGTTTTCTGGCTACCCAGCCAAGGAAGAGCGCAACGGCCACTATGATGGCTATATAGATGATTTCCTCTGTGGTCTGATCTTTTTCCAGCCCCACATAGTCGAGTAGCCGGTGTATGTGAACGAGCAACCATTGGGCTACTTTGTGAGATGGTATGATTTCAAGTAACATAAATAAATAGGTTTTAACGTCACTGTTAAAACGCTTTTAGAGGCTGTCCTGTTTGCTTAAACGCAAAAAGGTTGGTATATTTGTGATATGATTATGACAATTCCTGTTCTGACCATGAGTCTTGTGATCCTATCGATACTGCAATCGGTGGAGTTTTATGTTATTGCTGCGGTGGTAGCAGCTGCCATAGTGGCATTTTCGGCACGTGGCGATAAGAAAGGGCCAGCCCGACAGTTTCTGTTTCCGGGTGTCCTCACTATTTCGGACAGTCCGAGAAGTCCGGCTATAGAGCTGATATGTGATGAGGATGGTTCTGTGGTGTTGCGCCGATACGGTGTGGAAGGGATGACTCTCTCCGGAGCTGTGAGTATAGCTGTGACGGTGACCGGATTTGATGTAAAGATAAAGGAACGAGTGGTGGAGGGGAAACCTGGCGATGATATGGTTGACACGGCCACTTTCGTACTTGACTTTATGGGTCCGGAGAGATATTTTATCAGCTATACGGCTGAGGATGCCGGACTGTTTGTGGCTACCACGCTTCACAATCGTCCCGGTGTCAGGGTGACGAAGCCTATGCAATAGCCGCTCAGCCGGTGTTTGTAAGGTTGAGATAATGCAAGGGATAACAACACAGAAGCCATGCGTACCTTAATGGGTGCCGCATGGCTTCTGTGTTGTTTGATGTCACCGGTGAAGGTTACTTCAGTTCGAATGGTATCTTGGCCTTGATGTCGGTTGAGGATGCTCCGATATAGATGGTGAATTTCCCGGGTTCGGCTTTCCATGATGAGGTGGCCTCGTCATAGAATTTTAAATCGTCAACAGTGACAGGGAATGTTACGGTTTCTTCTTGACCGGGCTGCAGTGAGACTTTGGCAAATGCCTTAAGTTCCTTGAGCGGACGAAGCACAGAAGCTTTGTCATCACCAATATAGAGCTGGACTATTTCCTTGCCTTCGCAGTCACCGGTGTTTTTCACTGTCACGCTTGCAGTGAGGGTGCCACCGTCAGTGAGGGTTTTGGAATCGGCCCGAGGATTGCTGTAGGTGAAGTCAGTGTAGCTGAGGCCATGTCCGAAGGGGAAGAGGGCCGGAATTTTCTTTGTGTCGTGCCAGCGGTAGCCCACGAGGATGTCCTCTTTATAGTCCTGGCGGATAGAATCGCCAGGATATGAGATGGTGCCGAAGTGGTGGGCACCGTTGTCTTCCAGACGGGCCGGGAAGGAGAAGGGGAGCTTTCCTGAGGGATTGATGTTGCCGCTGAGGACTCCGGCAAGTGATTTACCGGCCATTGATCCGAGATACCATCCCTGCACGATAGCGGGGACTTTGGCTGCCCATGGCATTTCAACGGCATTGCCTGTGAGAAGCACAACCACCAGATTCGGGTTGGCTGCCTGAAGTTCGGTGATAAGTTCGGGCTGACCGAACGGGAGCGCGTACTCCAGACGGTCACCGCCTTCGCAGTCCTGGAAATGATTCTTGTTCAAGCCTCCTACCATGATTACCAATCCTGCGTTCTTGGCCATCTCCACGGCTTTGGCACGGAGTGAATCGGTGACAGCGGCAGGGATGACATCGGCGTGTCCATACATTGGACGTCCGGCTGCATAACCCTGAGTGTACTCTATTTTATCGCCATAGATAGCCTTGAGGCCATCGAGCGGTGTGACAATGTCCTTTGGTTTGAGCTCACTTGATCCACCGCCGGCCATAAGATTGCGTGTGGCATTGTCGCCCACCACAAGGATGCGGTCATACTTGTCGGGCTGAATCGGCAGAAGCTTGCCCTCCTTCTTTGACACAGGTGAGTTCTTAAGGAGCACGATGGCTTCGTTGCCTATCTGCTCGGCAACGGCGTAATGCTCAGGAGTGGCTACCGAACCGAATGGCTTGTTACGGTTCATGGCAGTGCGGAAATTGAGGCGAAGGAGACGGCGCACCTTATCGTCGAGCGTCGACATAGGTACTTCTCCTGCCTGGAGCATGTTGAGGTATGGATTGGCGAGGTAATAATCGTCGGTAGTGAAGGCGCTTTCGGAGGTGAGTCCATTAGTGTAGGAACCCATCTCGAGGTCGAGTCCATAGAGGGCTGCTTCGCGGGTGTCGTGTGCGCCACCCCAGTCAGTGACAACCACTCCGTCAAACCCCCAGTCGTCCTTAAGGATTTTGTTAAGGAGCACTTCGTTGTGACAGCAGTGCTGGCCACGGAACTTGTTGTAAGCTCCCATTATTGACCAGCTTCCACCATCGACGACGGCGCGTTTGAAGGCCGGCAGATAAATCTCGTGCAGAGCACGGTCGCTGAGATTGACATCTATGTGGCCTCGCCACAGCTCCTGATTGTTGAGGGCATAATGCTTCACGCAGGCTGCCACTCCGTTTTTCTGCATACCCTTGATGTAGGGCACCACCAACTCTCCGGCGAGATACGGGTCTTCGCCCATGTACTCGAAGTTTCGGCCATTGAGGGGTGTACGGTAGATGTTGACACCGGGGCCGAGCATCATATCCTTTTCGCGATAGAGTGCCTCTTCAGCAAGGGCATTGCCGTAATCATAGGACAAATCCTTGTTCCATGTGGCCGCAAGGGCAGTGAGTGCAGGGAATGCGGTTATGGAATCGTTGGTGCGTCCGGAGTATCCCCAGTCGTTCCAATTGATTTCGGCACGTACACCGTGTGGCCCATCGCTCATCCAAAGGTCAGGGATGCCAAGGCGCGCCACGCCAGGTGACGCGAATTTACCTTCGGCATGACACATTGCCACTTTCTCACGCAGGGTCATGCGTGAAAGAGCGTCCTCGACGCGTTCATCCAAAGGCCGGCTTTCGTCCAGATAGGCCGGAAGCGTGGAGTCGGCATTTACAGGCGCGACTGACACAATGGCCATTGTGAGCGAGAGTAGTGATGATTTGATATGCATGGGTAGATTGGTAAGATAGATTATAATGTGTTAGAATTATTTCTGAGCGTTGATTGTGGCTGTGTAGGGTTTCAGTCCGTCAGCTGTGGCTGTGACGGTCACAGGTCCCTCCTGGCCGTCGTTCTGGACTATAAGCATGGCTTTGCCGTAGAAAGCTTTGCGCTTGTCGTCCTTGAAGCGTTCGAGCGAAGTGGGTGAGCCATTGTCAACTCCGGCATTGAAGCCGGCTCCGTCAACAGTGAAATGTACCTGGTTTTCAGCCCAAGGACAGAGGTTGCCGTCGCGGTCAAGAATCTCCACCAGTACGTAGCTGAGATCGCGTCCGTCGGCACTGATAGTAGTGCGGTCGGGGGTGAGACGGATAGAATATGGGTCACCGGCAGTTGAAATCTGGCGTGTGGCCACGATTTCACCGTTGCGGCGGCTTACCGCTTTGACGGTACCTGGGGTGAATTTGAGTTTCCACGACACGTGATAGGTGCCGGGCTCTTTGCGACGTATGCCTTGCGACTCGCCGTTGAGGAAGAGCTCTACCTCGTCGGCGTTGTTATAGTAGGCCCAGAGGTCGACATCCTGTCCCTCTTCCCAGTTCCAGTGAGGGAAGAGGTGCAGTACGTTCTTGTCGGGGCGCCACTGCGACTGATACATGTAATAGACATCTTTCGGAATGCCGGCAAGGTCCACAATGCCGAAGTAGGAGCTGCGAGCCGGCCATCCGAAGGGTGTTGGTTCGCCCAGATAGTCAAATCCGGTCCAGATGAACTGTCCGGAGATGAAATCTTTCTCATCCATGTGGCGGAGAGTTCCTTCGTGGGTGTTTCCCCAGGGTACGTGACAATTGTCGTAGGAGGAGCAGGAGAATGATTCGTCATAGAAGGGGATGTCCCAACGTACGGGCCAGATATACATGGAGTCAGAGGGCATGCGGTAATAACCGCGGGTCATGAGCGCGGAGACGCTCTCGGTGATGATAAATGGTTTTCCGGGGAAATTTTGAGGGACACCGTCAAACCAGTCGTCGTGGTAGTTGAAGCCAATGATGTCAAGGGCTCCTGAACGGAAGAGATGGTTGCCAGGGTCGGGTTCGTTGCATCCGGCAGTCACCGGACGACTTTTGTCAAGATTCTTCACCATATCCACAAGTTTGCGGGTTAGGAGTGAATTGACGCTCATGCTGTCACCTTCGGCGGCGAGCATTTCCTTGCCATGGCCGAAGTTGAGGATGAGGTTGGCTTGTTCGAGCGACAGAGTGTCGGCCTTGGCGTCGCTCCATTGCTCGAGCACTTCGTTGCCTATGCTCCACATTATGATTGAAGGGTGGTTACGGTCACGTTTTACGAGATCGGTGAGGTCGCGTTCGTGCCATTCGGGGAAGTAGCGGGCATAGTCATGAGAGGTCTTTTGTTTCCGCCACATGTCGAATGTCTCGTCCATGACGAGGATGCCCATGCGGTCGCAGAGATCAAGGACTTCAGGCGCAGGAGGGTTGTGGGAGGCTCGATAGGCGTTGACGCCCATTTCCTTCAGGATTTCAAGCTGACGCTGGATGGCTCGAGTGTTTACCGCGGCTCCGAGAGCTCCGAGGTCATGATGCATGCACACACCTTTGATTTTCATCGGTTTGCCGTTGAGCGAGAAGCCTTTTTCTGCGTCAAAGTTAAAATAACGCAATCCCATAGGCTCTGAATATGTGTCGACCACTTTTCCGCCGTCAAGAATCTCGACGGTGGCTGTGTAGAGCCAGGGCTCTTCGGTGCTCCATAGGCGAGGGCGCTCGATGCGGAAGTTGGAGGTAACATCCACGGTCTTTTTCTTCGGCGCGGTGACAGGTGTGGATTGTGTGCCAACACATGTGCCGTCGGGGGCAAAAATGCGTGCTATCACTTCCAGACGTTTGCGACGGTCGGAGTTATTGACAATTTCGGTGGTCATGGTCACGTCGGCGCTTTCGGCAGTGACATTGGAGGTGGTGATGTCGTTGCCCCACTGGGCCACATGCACTTGATTGAGCGGTCGCAGCCAGACGTTGCGGTATATGCCGCAGCCGCTATACCAACGGGAGTTGGGCTGCTCGGCATTGTCAACGCGAACGGCTATAGTGTTTTCACCGTCAGGATTGAGATAAGGAGTGAGATCGTAGCTGAAAGAAGCATAGCCATAGGGGCGGGTGCCGAGTTCATGACCATTGATGAAGACTGTGGAGTTCATATAGGCTCCATCGAAGTCAATGTGTATTTCATCTTTGGTCTTGTCGGCCGGGAGAGTGAAAGTCTTGCGGTACCAGCCTACTCCGCCGGGGAGAGCTCCGCCTCCGGTACCTGAAGGATTGGATTCGCTGAAATCACCTTCGATGGCCCAGTCGTGAGGGAGAGAGAGGCTGCGCCAATGAGAGTCGGAATATGCCGGTGATTCGAACCCAACGCTGTCGGCAAGGATAAAGCGCCAACCATCATTGAAGGGTAGGGCGCGGCTGTCGGCTGCCGTTGACGAAAAATTGACAGCCCCGCCAACCAAGGCGAGGCATGCCAATGTAATCAGATTTGCCTTAGAAATCATATAAAACTATTGTGTAACATAAAGTTAGATTCGCACAACTTGACGTTTGCCATCGTAGGTCACTTCAACTCCCTTGTTGTCACGGTTGTAGCCACGAGGAGAGTCCTTTGAGACCTTGACGATGTTGAATTTACGTTCCTTGAGCATGCCGGGGAATTCTCCCTTGCGGTCACCGATGGTGAGGGTGCCGGCGGCATTGTCGTAGGTGAAGGGAATCATGGCGTATTGACCCTTCTCGTAATTGTAGTTGAGGTTTTCATCCTCATAGAGGGTAAATGATCCGTCCTGGCCGGCATAGACATAGAGGTCAATCAGGTCGGCAGGTTTTTCGTCGCTCCACTGCATGGCGGGACCGAAGGGGATAATGGCACCCGAGCGTGCATAGAGCGGGATACGTTCGTAGGGGGCAGAGACGTTTAGGAGTTGACCGCCGTCAATTGCCTTGCCGGTGTAGAAGTCATACCATTCAGCGCCTTCAGGGAAGTAAACTTCACGAGAAGTTGCACCGTAGGCATAGACCGGAGCCACGAGCAACGAGGGTCCGAACATGTATTCGTCGCCGATGTTGCGTGTTTTTTTGTCGGCAGTGAAGTCCATGACGAGAGGACGCATGATGGTGTAGTCGTCAAAGTGGGTCATGCCTGCGAGCGAGTAGATGTAGGGCATCATGTCGTAGCGCAGATTGGTATAGTAGACCACAGACTTGTAAGCCGGGTGGTTTTCAGGCGCGATGTTGAAGATTTCGCGGTAAGGCCACTGGCCATGGGCGCGGAAGAGGGGGCAGAATGCTCCGAACTGATACCAACGGGTGTTGAGTTCGCGCCATTCCTTTAGGTCGGCGTTTTCTTTGCCTGTCTTTGCGAATTCGGCGGCAGCCTTCACGTAGCGGTCCTCGACGCAGAATCCGCCGATGTCCATTGTCCAGTAGGGTATGCCTGAGGCCGCGAAGTTAAGACCGGCTGAAATCTGCGCCTTCATGTCTTCCCAGCGGGTGGCGATATCGCCGCTCCATGTTGCTGTAGAGTAGCGCTGCTGACCTGCGAAGCCTGAACGAGTGAGGAGGAATACACGTTTGTCGGGATCATATCCGCGCTGGCCGTCATAGATGGCTTCGGCGTTCATGAGACCATAGGCGTTGAAATATTTGGTCGATGGACCAAGTGCGGTAGGTGTGATGAGGTCTTTACGATACTGGAGGTCTGTACAGTCGCGGATGTTTGGCTCTGATGCGTCCATCCACCATGCGTCGATGCCCAGGGGCACGTAATGCTCTTCCATCTGATGCCAGAAGAGTTTGCGGGCGTCAGCGTTGTAAGCATCATAGAATGAACCGAGGTAACCGGGGCCTACCCAGTCACGGATGCTGTCCTGAACAGGGAGTTTGTACATCCATCCGTTGCGGTCAAATTCTTTGTAATGCTCGGTGGTGACGTAGAATTTAGGCCATACAGATATCATGACGCGTCCGTTCATGTCATGGATTGAATCAACCATACCTTTGGGGTCGGGGAAACGTTCGCGGTCGAATTCGTGGCTGCCCCATGAATCTTGTTTCCAGTGGAGCCAGTCGATTACGATGTTGTCGATAGGTATCTGACGTTTGCGGAATTCCGCGAGTGTGGAGAGGACTTCGTCAGAAGTGTTGTATTTCTCGCGGCTCTGCCAGTAGCCCATCACCCATTTCGCCATGATGGGGGCTTTGCCTGTAAGTTGACGGTAGCCGTGGATGACGTCGTCCATGTCGTCGCCATAGATAAAGTAGTAGTCAATCTGGCTTTGCATTTCGCCCCACCAGCTCATTTGCATCTGGTCTTTATTGTCGCGGGGCGCATAGGCGCGGAGACCGCAGTAGGCCACAGCTCCGTTGGGTTCCCATTCTATTTTGATGGGCACACGCTTGCCTTTTTCGAGGTTCACGGCAAATTTGTAGGAATTGGGGTTCCAGGCTGTGCGCCAACGGCGGGGTACAACCGGTTTACCGTCGATGTAAACAGTTTGATAGCCTGAATAGTAAAGGATGAATTTGTATTCACCGGTCTCGAGCGGTTCGATTTCGCCTTCATAGGTGATATGGCTGCCGTTGTAATTGAAATCCTGAGGCAGGTTTACCACGTGGGTCAGTTCCTTGCGGATGAGATGCTCGAAATAGATTGAATCCTCACGCTGTACGAGGGTGGGCTGGTCGGCAGAAGCCGGAACGTAGGTGCCGGTCAGGGCTCCTTCTTTTCCGTCTTTGTCGTAGATTTTGAATACCTGGCCAAGTTGTTTGTATGGCTCGGGATTGCCGAAACGGCAGAGCGAGTAGCTATCCCAAAGAATGCCGTAGTTGTCGGTCGACATCACGAAGGGGACAGATACCTTGGTGTTGTATTGGAAAAGTTCTTCGTTGAGTCCCTTATAATTGAACTCGTCAGCCTGGTGCTGTCCGAGACCATATATACCCTCCTCATCGTTGAGCGATTCGAAGACCTGACGGACGGTGTAGCCCTTGGTGTCCTCAACTTCAATCGGGGAGAATGTGCGGCCCCCGTCGGCTTCTGAAACTATGAGGCTGCCGTTTTTATCGTAGAATTTAACATCTCCTGTCGAGAGGGCGACTGTGGCTTTGATTTCAGCCGTAACAACAGATACGGTCGAGTCGGTCTCTTCAATAGAGAAACCGGTCTTGCCTTCCTGAGGCACGGTCACAAGGCTCTGATCGTCGGCAAAGGTCTTGTCGGGGGTAGCTGAGACGCGAATTATCTTATCGCCAAGCACTTGGAGACGAACTTTGCGGACAGAGTTTTCATCTGTCTGGGCGACGTTGACCGTAATCCCATTGTCGCTCTTCTCATATTTTCCCGATGCACATGACATCACCATTAGCGATGCAAGCAGCGAGGCTGAAAGATGTCGAAATTTCATAGGTAGTAGAGATAGTATATGAATAATGTTTTTTGTTTTCCCGGTAATTAGCGATGATGGTTTGCAGATAGAAATCAGTAATAATGGATTCGCATTGCAAAATCAACTTTTATGTTTTGCAAAGTTACATAATAAACCCACGCATGTTGATAAAATAATGTTGACGTGCGTGGGCTCAAATGATTTCAGAGGGGGTTGAAATGTTAACTTATACCGGATAATTTGTTGTCCTTTCCTCTTGTTCCTGATAAACCGAGGGGAGAATGCCAAATTCTTCTTTGAAATATTTGCTGAAGTATTTCGGGTTGTTATAGCCTAACTGATAGGCGATTTCAGAGACGTTGAGCTGGCTCTCACGCAACATTTGTGCTCCTCGTTTGAGACGGATGAGGCGAATGAACTCCACAGGCGTCTTGCCGGTGATGGCTTTTAACTTTTTGTAGAGGTGAACACGGCTCATGCCGAGGTGGCTGCTGAGTTCCTCCACGGAAAGTTCGGGCCGCTTGATGTTGGCCACCACGTATTTCACGGCCTTTTCCACCATCTTTTCGTCGAGCGAGGTGATCTTGATGCGTTCGGGTTCGGGATCGATGAGCGAACGGCCGGCTCCCTTGCGGGTAAGGCTGATCAGTTTCTTCATCCGCAGAAGCAGTAGGTCGATGTTGAACGGCTTGGTCACATAGTCGTCAGCTCCTATGGTGAGACCCTCCACTTTGGCCTGCACATCATGTTTGGCGGTGAGGATGATGATGGGTGTGGATGAATGGTCGGGGTCCGATTTGATGGTGCGGCACAACTCGATACCGTCCATCTCGGGCATCATGAGATCTGTGAGGATTATGGCTGGTTTTATTGACTGGAGTAGCTTCATGGCAGCTTTGCCATCGCATGCGGTGACGACATGGAATTCGTTGCTCAGACCATCTTTGAGAAAATCGAGCATATCCTGGCTGTCGTCAGCTACGAGTGCTATAGGCTTGTCGTTTTTTTCGGACGGAATGCTCTGAGTAACCGTCTTTTTGTTCTGTGGCTGCTGAGAGGGTGTAGGGACTATCTCTGCCTCTGGAGTTTCGTCCGGTGCCGGAAGAGCGGGAGCCGAATTTTCATCATCGGATGCGGATTCCGGTCTCGTAACCGTCAGAGGGTGAGGATTTTTGACGATAGGTATCTCAATGATGAACACACTTCCCTGCCCGGTGTTGTCCTCTACGCGGATAGAGCCATTGTGGACATTGATGTATTCTTTTACAAGGCTCAGGCCTATTCCGTTGCCCATTCCTGTGGTTTGGTGGGCATTTTCTCCGGCTTGATAGAAGCGTTCGAAGATGTGGGGTTTGTCGCTGTCCTTGATGCCGATTCCTGTGTCGGCCACTTTTATGATGATATCGGTATCGGTCTTTTCGACTGACACATCTACTTTGCCACCCTCCGGGGTGAATTTGAAGGCGTTCCCGAGGAGGTTCATGATGACTTTGGATATTTTGTCCTCGTCAAACATCACATCGAGCGAGGGCAACGAGGAGTGGAATTCAAGACCTATGTTTTTGCGCTCGGAGAACATGGTAAATGACTGACATACAGAGCGTATGAAGCTTACGATATCACCCTCGGTGGCCTGGAGTGTGAGACCTGCCACTTCGTTCTTGCGGAAGTCGAGCAGCTGGTTCACAAGGTTGAGCAGACGCTGGGCATTGTTGTGCATGAGGGTGAGCCGGCGGAGTTGCGCTTCGTCCTTGGTGTCGCGCATCATGTTCTCAAGAGGCGACACAATCAGGGTTAGCGGGGTGCGGAGGTCATGGCTGACGTTGGTGAAGAATTTGAATTTCAGCTGGTTGAGTTCCTCTTGCTTCTGCAACGCATCCTGACGGCGCCGTTCATTGAATTTGCGGCGTTCGGCATTGCGTATCATGCGGTAGACCAGATATACGGCCCCGATGAACAGGAGGATGTATAGAAGAATTGCCCACGGGGTGGCCCAGAATGGGGGATGGATGGTGATATCGAGCGCTGCGGCGGAGACGCTTTCATATCCGTCGCTGTTGACGGCGCGCACAAGCAGACGGTAATGGCCGGGTGAAAGATTGGTGTAAGTGACGCTGTTGGCTGAATTCTGTGTCTGTAGCCATTCGTTGCTAAATCCTTCAAGCTTATAATAGTAAGTGGTCTTTTCGGGCAGGACGTAGTTGTCGGTGGCGAAGGTGACGGTGAATGTGGTGTTGCCAGGCCACAGATTCACTTTTCCGTCGCGGTTGAGCGAGCCTTTGATTATGACTTTTCCGTCAATAGTCTCTCCGGGAGCCACTTCGTGGTTGCCTACCCGGAATCCGGTGAACATCACTTTTGGAAGTGTGCGGTTGAGGGTGATGCCGTCGGGTTTGAAATGATTGATGCCATAGAGGCCGCCGACGAGGAGTTCGCCGGAAGGTAGCATTGCGAATGATCGTTGGTTGAAATCGCTGTTCTGCAAGCCGTCGCGGGAGTCGTAGGAGCGTGAAGTGGTGGAGAAATCCCCTGTTTTCTCATCGAATTTCACTTTGATGTTTATAAGATTGCTCCCTTCGGTAGCCCAGATGTCCACCCCGCGGTCCTCGGCGACACCAAGTACGAATGGAGCCCGGAGTGAGCCCGGATATAGGGGGACAGAGTGTAGTTTGTCACGGCGTGTGTCATAGGCACTTAGACCTCTCTGCGATGCTATCCAAAGCAGCCCTCGGGAGTCGAATAGGAGTTCGTTGACGTTGCCGGTGTCAAAGGCGCCGAGAGAGGATATTTTTTGTGTGGTGGGATTGTAGACGCACACTCCGTTTGAGGTGCCAATGTACAGGCTTCCGTCATCGGCCTTGGCGAGGGTAAGGATATAGTTGGACGCGAGTCCTGAATTGGTTTTATTGTAGACGGTCAGTTGACGTGTCGCCGGGTCGAAGTAGATGAGGCCTCCTCCCAGAGCACCTATCCATAAGGCTCCGTTATCGGCATCCTCGATGGCCCATGGGTATACGTTGTCGAGTTGAGTGCCGGCCGAAATCCTCGTGAAATGTCCGTCGCGGAAGGCTTTGAGTCCGCGGGAGAAGCACCCCACATATATTGTTCCATCGGTAGTCTGGTGGAGCGTGGTGATAGCTCTCGGGTTTCCGCTGTCTGCCGGGTCGGGATAGGAGGTTATGGTGCCGGTGGATGGTGACCATTTCATCAGACCTGCAGCATCGGTGCCTGCCCATACGTCTCCGGAAGGTGTAGTGAGCATGCAGTTGACATCAGGGAAGGGTAGGAGGGCAAACTTCTGTGCGCTCGGATTGTAATATGACACTCCTTTTTTGTATGTCCCCACCCAGAGAGTGCCTCCGGCATCCTCATATATCGTTGTGACGGTGTTGTTGACGTTGAGGCCGTCAGTGTCAGGGATTTCGCGGAATTCCACCCCGCCGTTTCGTTTCACCACCTGTTCAAGTCCGTGGTGGTCGCGTCCAAGCCATATCTGGCCTGTATGGTCCTGGGTCAGTACTTTGACCTGGAGGTTTTTGCCTCCGTTCGGCAGTCGGTGGCTTATCCATTCGTTGTGGGCGAAGTCGTAGAGCCACATTTGCTCGTTGCTGAAAATCCATCCGAGTCCATCCCGGTCATTGACGAGTGTGAACACATAGCGCTCGTCGGGGCGCAGGCCTGATGCGATATGGTTGTCGGTGTGTGTCACTTTAAGAGTGGTTCGGCCGACTATCGTGAGCTGTCCGTGGTCAGATATGATGACAACACCATAAGGCGTATCGGCAATCTCTGTTATCGATGCTGATGAGAACGGCTCGTAATCAATTTTACTGACTTTTTTCCCATCATTGGAAACATTATATACACCTTTGCCTTCGATGAATAGCCATAGGTTCTTGTCGCCGTCAATCATCACTCTTTCGGGTGCCACCTTGCCTATGCCGAGGCGTTCGAGGCGTTCGGGAATGTCGAGCTCGAATTTCTCGGTGCGTAAATTGTAGATACAGTATCCGCCACCTGTTTTCACCCATAGATTACCGTAGGCATCCTCTTGGAGCTCTTCTACATAGTTGTCATATTCAGGGCCTTCGGCCGGAGAGTCGATGTAAAGAATCTTGAACAGGTATCCGTCATACCGGCATAGGCCGGAAGTGGTGCCTATCCATAGAAAACCGTCCGAATCACGGTAGATCGAGTTGACTTTGTTGTTGGAAAGACCGTTGCCGGTGTCGAGATGTTTAAGGTGCATGTCAGTGGCCGTGCATACACAATAAGCAAGCAGGCCTATGAGCAGGAGGAGTTGTCGCATGGTGTAACATTTAAGGTAGTGATGACAGTGCAAAGTAAATAAAAGTTAACATAACGTGCAAGTTTTACTTCGGTAAAAAATCAAGTAACATTTACACATTTAAGTAAATTATTGTATAATAATAGTTTATTTGGTTAAATACATTACAATTAAAGCTCTGAATGTTAACAAAAATTACCCCCTCCGATAACGATTCAATACATTTATTAAGAGAAAAATGTTTGGCGGAGTCGAAAGGTCTGTTTACATTTGCTAAGTTTTATTAGTAACTGAGAATTATAACTGACTCATCTTCACATTTAGCCGCAAATCTGACAACAACCTCACATAGAAGCCTTGCCCTTCTTACCTTACTCGAAGACAGATATATTTTCGCCTAATAGACACTTGCATGAAATAAGATCAATAATCTTAAATATTAACCAGTTAAACTAAATCAATTCAATGGGAAAAAAACTAATGGGACGATGCAGCTCGATGCATCTATTCCGCGTTGCCCTGATTGCACTCTGCTTCCTCACGGGCATCAGTGTGGCCAAGGCTGCTCCGTTGACCGTCCAAGGAACGGTCACCCAGGCCTCTGACGGCGAGCCGCTAATCGGTGTTAGCGTCCTGGTGAAAGGAACCAATCAAGGGGCTGCTACCGACATCGACGGTAACTATGTCATCAAAGCCGATGAGGGTGCCACTCTGGTGTTCTCGTATGTAGGCTGCAAGACCCGCGAAATCGTAGTGACCTCCTCACGTATTGACGTGGCTCTTCTCGACGATGTCGAAGTCCTCGACGAAGTTGTCGTTGTGGGTTACGGCACTCAGAAAAAGAAACTTGTCACAGGTGCCACTGCCCAGATCAAGGGTGACGACATCGCCAAGCTCAACACCACATCTCCCCTCCAGGCTATGCAGGGTCAGCTTCCCGGTGTGAGCATCGCAAGCGAATCCGGTCAGCCCGGTTCGAGCATGAAGGTGACCATCCGCGGTCTCGGTACCATCGGTAATGCATCTCCTCTCTACCTTATTGACGGTATTGGTGGCGACATCTCAACCCTCAACCCCGCCGACATCGAGTCAATCGACGTGCTCAAGGATGCCGCCTCTGCCGCCATCTACGGTGCTCAGGCTGCCAATGGTGTTGTGCTCATTACCACCAAACAGGGTAAGGAAGGCAAAGCCAAAATCACTTTCGACGGCTACTTCGGCTGGCAGAGCGCTCCCCGCAAAATGAAAATGCTCAACTCCAAGCAGTACATGACAATCATGGACGAGGCTCAGATCAACAGTGGTCTCGCTCCTTATGACTGGAACAGCATGAATGCCATCTGGCGCACAAATGCCGAAGGCGAACGCACCGGTCTGATTGACACCGACTGGATCGACACAATGTTCAAGGACAACGCCACAACCCAGAGCTACACCATCGGTGTTACTGGCGGTTCGGCTACTTCCACCTATTCTATGTCGCTCGGCTACCTCAATCAGGAAGGTATCGTCGGCGGCAGTGATGTGTCAAACTATTCACGTTACAACTTCCGTATCAACTCTGACCACAAGCTCTTCGGCAACATCCTTACAGTCGGTGAGCAGGCCAGCTTCATTTATGTCAAGAGCACTGGTATCGGTGTAGGTGACCAGTACAACAACACCCTCCGTGGCGCATTTGCCGCTACTCCTCTCACCCCGGTCTACAATGCAGAAGGTGAATACAACAACACAACCGGCAGCGACTGGTTCCAGAACGACGGTAACCCCTACGGAAGCATGATGGTGAACACCAACAACCGTTCAAAGAATGTTACTTTCAACGGTAACGTTTACGCTCAGCTCGAGCCCATCAAAAACCTGCGCATCCGCACTGTATTCGGCGCTGTTTACGGCTCAAGCGAATACCGTAGCTTCACACCTATATATGAATTCTCTCCCTATGTCTACAGCACTGAGACCCGCGTGAACCAGAACATGAACCATTCTCTCTGCATGACATGGACCAACACCGCAACCTATGACTTCAGCATCAAGGATCACGATTTCAACGTGCTCATCGGTATGGAAAGCTCTCGCTACAACGGCACATATCTCGGCGGTGGCCAGGGCAAGCTCAAAGAAGGTTTCGATGACTGGGCACATGCTTGGATCAGCAACGGCACAGGTGCAACACTCGGTGAGAACGGTGTGAGCGTAGCCGGTTATCCTCACGATGATTCCCGCACAGTCAGCTATTTCGGCCGTATTGGTTGGAACTGGCAGGAGAAATACATGATCAACGCCACCGTGCGTCGTGACGGCTCTTCTCACTTCGCCAAAGGTCATCGTTTCGGTACTTTCCCCTCTGTTTCTGCAGGTTGGAACATCTCTAACGAAAAATTCATGGAGTCATCTCGCTCATGGCTCGATTTCCTCAAGATCCGTGGTAGCTGGGGTCGTGTAGGTAACCAGAATATCGACAACTATCAGTACCTTGCTCCTATCAAGAGCCAGAACACTCACTATTACTTCGGCCAGTACCTCGGACCCAACGGTCAGTTGATGGACTATTCTACCATCCTTGCCAACAACTGGGGTGCTTATCCCTCACGTCTCGGCAACCTTGGTGTTACCTGGGAGACTTCAGAGCAGATTGACTTCGGTTTTGACGCACGTCTCTTCGGAAGCCGCCTCTCGGTTAACTTCGACTGGTATCAGAAGACCAACAAGGACTGGCTCGTTGTAGCTCCTATCCTTGCCACTGCCGGTACCGACGCACCATTCATCAACGGTGGTGACGTCAAGAACACCGGTGTCGAACTCGGCCTCTCTTGGAACGACGTGATTGGTCGCGACTTCTCTTACAGCGTAAGCCTCAACGGAGCGTATAATAAAAATAAGGTGGGCTCTATCCCCAATGAAGATGGTATTATCCACGGTGATGACAACACCCTCTATGAGAACGCTCTTGAATTCTATCGCGCACAGAACGGTATGCCTATCGGTTACTTCTGGGGCTATAAGACCAACGGTATTTTCCAGAACGAACAGCAGATTAACGACTGGATTGCCGCCGGTAACGGTGTCCTACAGGGTGCTAACGTAGCCCCCGGTGACGTTATCTTCGTCGACATCAACCACGACGGCGTGATTAACGATGACGATAAGGTCGACCTCGGCAACGGTATGCCTAAGTTCACTTACGGTTTCAACATCAACCTTTATTATAAGAACTTCGACCTTGGCATCACTGCCAACGGTGCAGCCGGCTTCAAGATTGTGCAGAGCTACCGCAACCACAATGTTAAGCAGGCTAACTACACAACTGCTATCCTTGACCGCTGGACAGGTGAGGGCACATCCAACAAGATTCCCCGCGTGACCAACGAGAATATCAACTGGCAGTTCTCTGACCTTTACACTCAGGACGGTGACTATCTGCGTCTCTCCAACCTCACATTCGGTTACAACTTCGCACCCCTCATGAATCAGAAGTGGTGCAGCCAGTGCCGTCTGTATTTCCAGGCTCAGAATCTCCTCACCTTCACCAAATATGACGGTATGGACCCCGAAATCGGTTATGGTACACAGTCATGGGTATCTGGTGTTGACCTCGGTTACTATCCTCGTCCCCGCACCTTCCTCTTTGGTGTTAACCTTGCATTCTAAATATCGTGAAACTCTAACGTTTAGATCTACAAATGAACAAGTTTAAATTTAACATATTGACTCTCGGCGTTGTCGGGGCTCTGGGCATGTCCTCTTGCTCTGAGAGCTTCCTTGATGTCTCTTCCAAGACTGAATCCAGCACCGAAAACTTCTATAAAAACGAGCGGGACGCCATGCGCGCTCTCATCGGCTGCTATGACGGCTGGCGTCAGGTGTCCTCCAACCCTGGCATCGGTTTCTATGTCGCATCAACCGTGATGAGCGACGAGTGCTACGGTGGCACCGGTAATGGTGACGGTTTCGGTTACCAGGTGATTGACAATTTCAACCCCCTGCGTTCGCCGAGCGACATGACACTCTATACAACTGACTGGAAAGTGTACTATGCAGGTGTCTACCGCTGCAACGAGCTTCTTGCACATGAGGAGCAGATTGTATGGGAAAGTGACGCCACCCGCGGTCTCTACATCGGCCAGTGCCGCGCACTTCGTGCCATCCTTTACTTTGACATGGTGCGTCTGTGGGGAAATATTCCTTTATTCCTCGAACCTGTGAACGAAAACCGAGAACAGGCTGATCCCGCTGAGGTTTATGCAGCTATTTTTGAAGATTTGAAATATGCCATCGCCAATATCCCTGAATCGGCTAAATTTGCTGACGGCGACAGTGGCTATATCACCAAATATGCCGCAGAGGCTCTTCTCGCACGTGCCTATCTCTACTATACCGGTTATTATAACCAGGAACCCGGTTTCACAAACGAAGCCGGCGAGACTCTTGGCGTAGTCACAAAGGCTGACGCTCTGGCTGCCGTTGAGGATATCATCGGCTCCGGCAAATACGGCCTCGTGAGCGATTTCAAAAACCTCTGGCCCGCTTCTTCACTTGTGCCCATCCCCGACAACGTAGGTTGGGATACTGAAAAGTCAACTTACGCAGGTGACGAGAACCAGGAGATCATCCTTGCCCAGCGTTTCACGCCTACTCAGGATTATGACGGCAACAACGACTCAAACCGTTGGCTCGTGATGATCGGTATGCGTTCACTCAACGCTTCTCCTTACGGAAAGGGCTGGGGCGCATGTACAGTATGTCCTTCTTATCTTAAGAAGTTCTCTCCGACCGACTCTCGTCTTGCCGCATCTGTGATTGACATGGCCGGTGAAGGTATCACCGCAAGCGATGATTTCAACGGTTCATACGTTGACTGGCGTGAATACACAGGTTACACCATCAAGAAATACTCTCCCCTTGTTTATGGCAACGGTCTGCCCGGTACTAATTCAGACGGTACTGCCGGATTCCAGGAATGTAATGCCAACCAGTGGGTAATCGTGCGTTATGCCGATGTTCTCCTCATGGCTGCCGAACTAGGCTCTGCCAATGCTTCCGATTACATGCATCAGATACGTTCACGTGCAGGCCTCGCTGACGTGGCTGTCAACCAGCAGAACATTATGGACGAGCGCGCCCGCGAACTTGCATTTGAGGGTCACCGTTATTGGGATCTTCTTCGCCAGGGTATCGATGTTGCTGCCGATGCCATCGCTGCTTCGGGTGGCACAGTCTACAATGGCGGATTGGAGAGCTCTGTATCTTACGATAAGAACCTCATTATCGCCACTAAGGGCCTGAGCCAGATCCCCGAGGATCAGATCACACTCTCTAACGGTGTACTCAAGCAGAATCCCGGCTGGAGCAGATGATAAGATGAAGTGTTTGCTTGGAGATAAAAATATCTTAAAAATGTTAAAACTCAGACTATAAGATAATTTTCTTGTGGATGTCACGTTAAGTAATGGCACAGGCTTACACTCTGTCATGAAAACGCACCCTAAGGGCCGTGATGCCCTCGACTCTACAAGGCTTTCTCCAAAGCAAATCTTCAATACACATAAACAAATTTCAAGAAATCTCTCTTATCAGATTTTATTCAATGAAAAAGCAATTAAAACCTTTTATTTCTTTGGTTGTATGTGCGATTGTGACCATGTTCGCATCCTGTACACCCGATGACCATGACCTTCCGGCCGCTGATATTTCGAGTCAGGATCTCGTGGAGGGAATCGCGTTCAGCGTTGAGCCGGATGCCGAAAATCCCAACATTATTCATCTCAAGAGCCTTATGCCGTCGCAGTACACAGTCGCTTGGGAACATCCCCAGGGCAACACCACAGCTACGACTCATGACCTTAAGCTCCCCTTCGCCGGTGACTACGAAGTGAAATTCGGCGTTGAGACCCGCGGTGGTATCGTATGGAGCGAACCCTACACTTTTACTGTCAACCAGATGTGTGACGCCTTCATCCAGGATGAGCTTTGGACAATTGTTACCGGTGGCGCCGGCAATTCAAAGACATGGTTGCTCGACATCGATGAGAATGGCAAGACCTACACTCCGTTCAAGTCTCCGATTTTCTACTTCAACACTGGTTACACATGGGATATGCTCCACAACGCAAAGGGTGAAAACTACTTTGATGCTGTCCCCTGGGATCCCGCTACAGCCATTGACACCAACTTCCCTGTCAACTCTGACGGTGCTGTGTGGTACTGGACTGCCGATTATCCCAGCAATACATGGATGTGTACCGCTGCTGACTACGGTACTTTCACTTTCGACCTCATCGGCGGTGCCAACCTCACCACCAACAACCAGTTTGAAGGCGAAAAGACCGGTAAGTTCATGATCGATGCCGAGAGTCATAAACTCACTCTCTCAGGCATCAGTCTCTATCCTATCGACTCACGTGTCGACAACTGCTATAGCTTTGATATCATCTACGCGAGCGACAACTTCCTCCAGCTGCTTTGCAATACCGGTGACGGAAACACCTCTGTGTGTCTCAACTTCATGTCAAAGGAATATCGCGACAACTGGGAAGAACCTGTTGAAGTCGGTCTTCCTGAAGGTTGGTTCACCATCTTCGGCTATCAGAATCTCTTTGCTTCTTATGTCCTCTCTTCCGATGACACCTATGACTACTTCGACCTCGAGAAGAAGCAGCGTCAGAACAAGGGCGGAAGCTTTGACGAACTTGAAAGCTACACACTCCGTTTCGATGGCAACTCCTACGTTGCAGGTTACGGCGACGGTGAAAGCGTTGAAGGTAAATTCACAATCAACGAGAACGGTGCATTGACCCTTGACAAGGCTCTCGGCGGTGCTCAACTCGCTGAAGGTATTCCCTATGGTCTCGGCACCTCTTATGAAATTCTTGACCTGACTATAGAGGATGGCAAAATCATCGAAATGTGGATAGGCTATAAGCAGACTGATTTCTCCGGCAAGGCTTATCAGTATCTTGCTTACCACTATGTCGCTTTATTCGGCGGCGCAGCTCCTGCCGAGACTTACAAGGCTCAGGTTCACATCTTTGACGCCGAGTCATGGAGCCCCGACATCTACACTGCCACCGAGTATGGTTATGTTAAGGTTGAGGATGGCAAGACCTACTCAATCACTGTTAACGCCGACTTCAGCAACGCCGGTCACATGGGCTACTATGTGGAAGCCGAGAAGCTTACTGACAAGCATCCTAACTGCGATATCATCATCAACTACGTAAGCGTGGACGGAAACAAGCTTTCTATCCCTGACCAGAGTGTGTTTGGATATGATGTCGACAACAATAGCGCAGGCTTTACCAGTGCACGCCGCACCATCCTTAACGGTTGGGGTTGGGACGGTGATACCGACAACAATCCTATTCCCACCTCCAGCTTCAAGTGCTCAAGCTCTATCGAAGTTAATTTCACAGTGGTATTCGAATCTCCGAACGCTCCTTTCGTGAAAGAATGATTTGCTAACCTGATTTAATCCGAACACAATAATGAAACTAAATAAGTTTTTGGTTGGTGTTATGTCGCTTGTCATGGGTGCTTCGATAGTGTCCTGTAACGATGATGACAACTATTATATCAACACCTCCGATATTATCTCAGAGATAACCACCGGAAATGCCGAGACTACCGCGACAACTGCCACTATTACAGGCACTGTCAAGGATTTGTCCTCACAGGCAGCTTCCGCATACACTGTAGGCGTGATTTACGGTACTGACGAACAGTCTCTTCTCACAAGCGGTACTCGTCGCATCGGCGCCCTGGGTGAGGACGGCTATACCGTCACCACCACTCTCACCGGTCTTAATGACGGTGTGACTTATTACTATGCCTCTTTCGTCACTCTCCAGAGCAAGTACACTGAATATGGCGAGATTAAGGCGTTTGTCACCACTGATTCGCAGCTTGGCACTGCCGAAGCTGCATCTGTGGGTGCTACTTCTGCCAACCTCGGCGCTACACTCAATGGAGTGACTGATCTCCTCGAAGGTGGCATGGAGCATGGTATTATCATTGCTGCTGCTCCCGAGAAGATTGCCGATGGCGTTAAACTCCTTTCAGAGGACACCGCCAACTCTTACACAGTGGTTGCTTCAAATCTCGTGCCCAAGGCCACATATTACTATGCTGCCTACATGATTCTCAATGACAACCTCGTCATCGACGAAAATGTCAAGAGTGTCACCATGGCATCTATGTATGATCCCGAAAACGAGGAGTCAGAACTCTACGTTGACATGGGTCTCTCAAGCGACTGGGCAACTTGCAACATCGGTGCCGAGACTCCCACTGCTGTAGGTGGTCTCTATGGTTACGGTGATGTTACAGGTGTTAATCATTCTGTAAATGTGGCTGACTACGCTGAAGGCAGCATCTCTGATACAGATGCCGATATCGCTAAAGCTGCAGGTGCGGGTTATCTCCCCTCCGAGGCTGACTGGAAAGCACTTCTTGCCAATTCTACCGTTGAGATGACAACCGTTGACGGTGTGGCTGTGGCCAAAGTGACTTCTAACCTTACCGGTAATAGCATCCTTCTTCCCGTGGTTGGTTCACGCGAAGGCGAGGCCCTCAGTGAAGTTGGTGGATATTGGACCGGCGATCCCGCTTCTGATCACGCTGATTTCAGCAAGATTATGGTTGTGGACAATGGCATCTCTGCTTCTCAGGCTTCTCGTCACATCGGTCTTGCCGTGCGTCCCGTGCGCAAGGCTCCCTACCGTGCTCCTAAGATTGACAACGCCAAGATTGTGTATGGCGACCTTGAGGAGAACGGAAAGATCCGCATCGAGATTTACAATGAATATGGTGCTACCAAGAATGATGTGCCCCTCAACACTGCACTTGTCAACTTCTCTAAGAACATGCAGGTGGTGTTCCGCGTAAGCGGTCTGACTGGTGCTGCCGCTTCAGGCTCTTACACTGCCAACCTGGTATATGCTGATGCATCATGGGATCCCGCTACATGGGGTGGTGAAGCTACTGCTCAGGTACACGGCGACGGTGTCTATACTCTCTCTTGGAACGCTCCTGCAGCTTGCGAAGGTGCAGTTGTATGGTGCATCGACATCGACGGCCTCGGCGCTGCTATCGGCGATGATAAGTCTGGCCTTAAGTGCGAGATCCTCTCGATATCACTTGACGATAATTCAGTAGAGTTCGTAGGCAAGAATCTCGAGCAGGAGACTGCAGCTGTCTTCTCTACTATCGACAACAGCAAGATTGCAACTGGCGACCTTGAAGCCAACGGCAACTACCGTATCGAGCTTTACAACGAATACGGCAAGACTAAGGAATCCATGCCTCTTGACCTCTCTCTGGTTAATTTCGCCAAGAAGATTGACGTGACCTTTACTCTCGATGGTATCAACGGTGATGCCGTAGGTAAGGATTTCGTTGCCGGTCTCTCGTTTGCCGACGCATCATGGGATCCTTCTACATGGGGCGGTGATGCCACTACAACAGTCAACGGCGACGGTACCTATACACTCTCCTGGACTCCCGCTGCAGCTTGTGAAGGTGCGGTTGTATGGTGCATCGACATCCAGGGCTTGAGCTCAGCTCTTGCCAATGTGAGCAAAGTTACTGCCAACATCGTGTCGGTAGTCCTTGATAATGGTGCTGTTGTATTCCGTGGCCAGGGCTCGTCCAAGCAGCCTGTCTACAACTCAAAACTCGCTACCGGCGACCTTGAGAACAATGGCAACTTCCGCATTGAGATTTACAATGAATTCGGTAATACGAAGGCTGATAGCCCCATCGATATCAACAAGGTTAATTTCTCGGAAAAACTTGAAATCACCTTCACTATCTCCGGTATCAATGGTGCAGCCGTAGGCAAGACCTACAGCGCAGGTCTCTCGTTCGCCGACGCATCATGGGATCCCTCTACATGGGGTGACAATACCGTTGCCGTGACAGGCGATGGCACTTACACCGTGGCCTGGGAACCTGCAGCTGCCTGTGAAGGCGCGGTTGTATGGTGCATCGACATTGCCGGCATGGCAACCGACCTCCAGGATGCCAGCGCAGTTTCCGTGCAGATCGACAGCATTGTCCTCGACAACGGAGCCGTAGTTTTTGTTGGTAAATAATCATCATGAATAAACCTGTGCCCTTCCTTAGGGGAGGGCACATTCTTTTTAATCCTAATTTAAATGAAAATCAAAACCTTATTTCTTACATTAGCCCTATGTGCTGGGATCTCATTCACCGCTTGCAGCAGTGATGATGACGATAAGTCATGGAGCGAAGCCACCAAACTCGAGGTGAGCAAGACCGCGATTTCGCTTGCCGGCTCAGCCTCACAGACCCTGGTGGTTAAAGCCTCACAGACTCCGGCCGTCACTGCCGACGTGGATTGGCTCCATATCGGACAGCCTATTCCTCGTCAGGGCTCCAAAAATCTTTACGACATCGAAGTGGAGGCCGACGTGAATCCCGGCTATGAACCGCGCACCGGCAACATCACCGTGACTTGCGGAGCTGAAAAGTCAGTTGTGGCTGTCACTCAGTTCGCCTCAGAAACCGTGCTTATAGCAGGTGTTACACCTTCTGCCCAGCTCAACCCCAACGGAGGTTCGATTGTGGTCAATTACAGCTCCACCGGCGATGTGGTGGTTGAAGCACCCACTTGGCTTACACAGGTCCAGTCAAAAGCACTTACCGAAAACAGTGTTGAATTCAGTTATAATGCCAATCTCACTGCCGCGGCCCGCACAGGTGAGATTGTCATCACTCTTGTAAAAGACAACAGTATCACAGCATCTGTGTCGGTGTCTCAGGACAAGGCCGAGCAGAGCAGCGACATGTCAAGCACCGCCAAAGAGCTTGCAGCCAAGATGTTTGCAGGCGTTAATATCGGCAATACCATGGAGCCCCCCACAGGCGAAGGCTCATGGGGTGCAGCCAAGGTCAATCCCCAGTATATAGCAGGCCTCAAGGCTCTCGGCTTCAACGCAGTGCGCGTTCCATGCGCATGGGATAGCCATGTCTCTGATCCCGCTACTAACACCATCGACCCCGCGTGGCTCGACCGCGTGGACGAAGTGGTAAGCTATATTGTCAACGAGGGCATGTATGCCATTGTCAACATCCACTGGGATGGTGGCTGGCTTGAAGAGTCGTGCGTGAATGGCTATGATGAGGCTGTCGACAAAAAGCAGCGTGACTACTGGACACAGATTGCTTCCAAGCTCAACCATTATGACGAGCATCTCCTTTTCGCAGGCATGAATGAGCCAGGCCAGCAGGATCAGGGCAATGCAGGCAAGGAGCAGTCAGTCAAGGCGATCATGGCTTACCAGCAGACTTTCGTTGACGCTGTGCGCGCCACCGGTGGTAACAATGCCAAACGTTGCCTCATCCATCAGACACCTTTCACCAACATCGACAAGGGTGTTGAAGGTCTTTATTCTCTTCCCACTGACCAGGTGGCTGACCGTTCACTCGTCGAAGTTCACTTCTATGATCCCTCCGACTTCACTCTCATGAGCAAGGACGGCGAGTGGGGTGCAGGTTCTACCGTGAAACTCTACTGGGGGGCTGCCAACCACGTCAGCGGCTCTGACCGCAACTGCACATGGGGCGAAGAGTCATACGTCGACGCCCAGTTCAAGAAGATGCAGGATGCTTACGTGAGCAAGGGCGTGCCTGTGATAGTGGGTGAGTACAGCTCTGCCATCCGTTCAGCTTCGGCTTTCTCTTCGTTTGACGAAGCAGCTTGGAAGGCAAGCCGTGCGGCATGGAACGAATACATCACCAAGTCAGCCAAAACTCATGGCTGTGTACCTTTCTATTGGGAGACCGGCGGCGATATCAACCGCTCCAACGGCACTGCCTTCAATTCCTATGCCATCGATGCCATCATGGCGGGTGCACAAGCCGGCAACTATCCTTTCTGATAGGGCTGTGTGATAAGATATACCTCTAATCTACCTTCAGCGGACGGATTGTCGCTTCAACGCGGCTCTCCGTCCGCTTGATTTTCCCTTATCGGCTTATTTTTGGTTTAACATCATGGCTCATAAACCAAAAATCCGGCCCCGGCGTTTTAATTTCATGAAACATCTCACGTTACTCCTATCAGCCTTGCTGGCAGTGTCATGCGGCAGGTCCGACTCAGCCGAAACAGCTTCGGCCGACACTGAGACGCCCCCTGTGCTTTCACTTGAGCTGCCACACATCCCCGAGACCATCTCCACCATGGAGGGTCAGGCCGGTTACCTTGCCGTGCACTTCTGGGACGGCCTGAATTTCGCCGACACCACGCGCTCTCTCAATGTCGATTTCATGGAGCAGAATTTTGTCGATTTCCTCTCTGTGCTCCCTGCCGTGATGACTTCGGACCGCGCTCCGGCTTTCGACGCACTGCTGCGCAATGCCTCTGCCCACCACGGCGCCTACGGCCTCATCCTTGAGCTCGGCGACAAGTATCTCAGCGACCCGAATTCGCCTATGCGCAACGAGGACTACTATATAGACTTCCTCACCGAGGTCCTTTCTGACTCGGTAATCTCACCCTCCGAACGTACCGAGTACGGTTACTATCTCGACGAGGCGCGTAAGACCCGACCCGGCACCGTCGCGCCCGATTTCACCTTTGTGACACGCTCCGGCAAGACCACCACTCTCCACAAGTCCGTCGACCGCCCCACGGTACTGATTTTCACCGATATGGCGAGTGAAAACTGCGCGTCTATCCACGATTATCTCGGCCATCATCCGGCAATAAGCGAGCCTGTGGCCTCGGGCGACATCCAGGTACTGGCTGTAAGCCATGACGGTGACAGCCGGCAGGCACGCTCTCTCCCTGCAGGATGGATTGAGGGCCATCCGGTGACCTCTAATCTTGACTCGCTCTATCCCATGCTGGCCATACCTGTTATCTATTTTCTCAATTCCGGCTCTGTGATCATCCTCAAGGACACGACTCCCGAGGAGCTTATTTCGCACTTATAAGATGATATAAACGACACGCATCCGCGCTTGGAAATTACTCTTTCCTTGCGCGGATGCGTGTCATATTTTTGCGGTCGCTATGCGTTCAGTCTGCGCCGAACTCGCTGTGGAGCTGCATGAACCTCTCAAGGGTATCGGGTGAGATGCGTTCCATCGAGCGTAGCACTTTATCGAAGGGTTTGCGCTTCATGTCGCCGCTTTTCGAGTAGAATTTGTCGGCGTAACACACGAGCCGTTCCAGCTGTGTCCGTGGCATGTAGTCGCCGGGTGGCAGAGGCAAGTCCTGTGCCTCGATGTCGGCCTGCGAGATTCCCGCTCCGGTGTGGCTTTCCGCTACCCGGGCTGACGTTTCGCTCATGCCGGCCTGGCGCAGCAGTTGCGCTCCAAGGACTCCGTGCATGATGTAGGGTTCATGACCGTGGCAGTCAATCCCCGGGGCATCGGTAAGGACTATGCCTATGTCATGGAGCATGGCGGCCTCCTCCACTGTAGCCGGGTCAAGCGGCAGATGCTTCCGGGCTGCGATTTCAAGTGCCAGGTCGGCCACCGCTCGGCAATGGCGCAGATAGATGTCGCGTCGGCGCGTCCCCTCGGGGTAATACCGGTCGATTATTCCACTATAGTGTTCCATCCGTGTGTGTCCTCGATTTCGCCGAGGCGGATAGCGTTGAGGGTCTCATATAGCTTGGTAGTGATGGGGCCGGGCTCGCCGTTCTTGGCCACTACATACTTCTTGCCTGTGTCGAGGTCGTGGATCTCGCCAACCGGCGATGCCACTGCTGCTGTGCCTACGGCTGCTGCTTCATCTATCTCTGCGAGCTCGTCCACTGTGATGTGGCGGCGTTCAACCTTGATGCCCATATCCTCGGCAAGCTGCATGAGGCTCTTGTTGGTGATGGAGGGTAGGATAGAGTTGGATGCCGGGGTGATATATACGCCGTCCTTGATGGCCATGAAATTGGCCGGACCGCACTCGTCGAGATACTTTTTCTCCTTGGGGTCGAGATAGAGCACTGCCGAGTAGCCGAGTTCATGAGCATGCTCGCCTGCAGTGAGCGATGCGGCATAGTTGCCGCCCACTTTCCAGAGTCCTGTGCCGTTGGGAGCCACGCGGTCATACTGACGCATGATGCAGATGTTGGTAGGCTTGAATCCGGTCTTGAAGTACGGGCCCACAGGAGTCACGAGTATCATGAACAGATACTCCTTCGAGGGCTTTACACCCACCTGGGCCGATGTGCCGATCTCGAGGGGGCGGATATAGAGCGACGCGCCGGAGCCGTAGGGGGGCACGAAACGCTCGTTGAGCTTGACAACCTTTATCACCATTTCTTTGAACAGTTCCTCGGGTATCGGCTCCATGAGGATTCCCTTGGCCGACTCGCAGATGCGGTGAGCGTTCTCTTCGAGGCGGAAGATGCGCACCTTGCCGTCCTTGCCTCTGAAAGCCTTGAGGCCTTCGAAGATTTCCTGTCCGTAGTGCAGACAGGTGGCTGCGATGTGCAGGTTCACTTCTTCGCTCTGTGACACTTCTATTTCTCCCCACTTGCCGTCGCGAAAATAGCAACGTACGTTGTAATCCGTTGGAATGTAGCCAAATGAAAGGTTCTTCCAGTCTAACTCGTTATTCATTATGTGTAGTTTTTTGAATATTCTGACGCAAAATTAAGAAAAATATTTTGTAAATTTGCATTCGCTTACAGTTAATTCCGGCCAAATTTCATTTTGGCTTCATGCCGTAAAGTCACCAGTCACACATTTCACCAGTCACCTTTTAGTCACATGCTCGCGTCCCGCCTCCGTCATCTCCCCATTATGGTCATTCTTGCCCTCGTCGTGGGGTGGATTGGTGTGTCGTGTCGCAGCCGATCCTCGTCGGGGGAATGCCTTGAGCGGATAGAGACTTTCGTCGAGAGCCATCCTGACTCAGCTCTCCATCTGCTCGACTCTTTGGCTCCGGCGCTCACTCCCGGCTCACGCGAGCAGGCTCTCCACACCATCCTGACGGCCTGTGCGCGCAACTATCTGCGTCTCCCTGTCGGCGATGATTCTCTCCTGCGTGAGTCGAAACTCTACTTCGACGCCTCCTCCGACACCTATCATGCCATGCTTGCCAACCTCTATTATTCCAGGGTGCTGCTCCATGAGCTGGAGAAACGTCAGGAAGCCCTCGAACCGGCGGTTACATCCCTCCGGCTTGCCCTCGAACTGGGCGTTGACAGCAATATCGCCCGAGGACATTCACTCATGGCCGATATAAATTATTCCTCATTTAATTATGATGAAGAATTGAAGCATAGGCGCAAAGCCGTGGAAATCTATAAGCGCACAGGTGATCGTAGACGCGAATTATTGATGTATGTTGACATCGCGCATATTTATGACCGCCGACATTTGTTTGGCAGGGCCATTTCTATGCTTGACAGCGTGCTTGGGGTGGCTATGCCCGACACGTTGGTTTATGTCAGGGCGTTGGACGCAACGCTATCGCCCCTGGTCAATAACCGCGAATACAGCAAGGCTATATCCCGCTATGGGGAATTGATTTCATTTGTGGATCAGGAGGAGATGAGCGGGTATACCTTATCCACGATCTCCATGGCCCACACTTGTGTCCACGACAAGGAAAAAGGACAGCAATTTCTTGATATGGCTGCATCCTCGCTTGCCAATGCGAGCGATTCCGTGTCATATTTCTACTCCTCTTATCTATTGAATATTGAAGAGGGGGAGGTTGAGAAAGCCGGGACCTGTCTGTGGACGTTATTCCGGTTTCTCGACTCCACTTTATTGGATCTTCATGAAGTGTCGCCGGCCATGGTGGAGCGTGATATATTCCATTCACAGGCAAAGCAAAACTTATTTAAAGCCGAGCGATATAAATATATAGTATAGCATTGGCTATTCTCATCGTCATAGGTGGAGGTGCAGTCGGTTATCTCTACGCCACCCGTTGGCGCCGTCGTGAATCAGCCATTGAGAAGACATTGGGGCACATGTATGTGCGCGCCAACCGCATTCTGGACGATGAAAGCATGCAATCCGAACATAGACATCTCGACGAGTTGTGGGCCGGCGCCGATAAGGCGGCCGATGGTGATCTGGTGGCCGATATGTTCAGGCAGCTGTTTGCCGGTCTTAATAATCTGGCATTGAAATACTCTGAGGCAAAGGGAAACAATAATCCACGCAGTAAGAAGCAGCTCTATCAGGAAATAGAGCATGAACTTAGCCTCGTTTCATCCATGGAGCGCTTCCCTGAATTGGAAAGCATTGTAAACAGGTGTCGTGGGGGTATTGTGGAAAAATTGCGTGCGCAGGTTCCATCTATTGATGAGAGTGAAGTGTCGTTCCTGACCTTGTTCTTCTCCAACTTGTCGGTTGAAGTCATCGCGGTGCTGCGCGATATGACCATCAACGGCGTGTATTCAAAACGTCGCCGTTTGCGTATGAAGATTCTCGAGTCGGACGCTCCCGACAAGGAATTGTTTATCTCCGCTCTTGGCGGACATAGCAAACAATGATAGTGGTCTCACTCTCCGTGTCGAGCTTTTTTTATACTCCTGCCTCGGTCATTTGAGTCGTTATCCTCTCCTGAAGTGCGCCATCGACTCCGCGTGATGGCGTGGCGCTTCAATGTCACTTTTCGTCATGATATATGGCCTGAAATTGCCCCTATTTTAGCCGGTCGTGGGCCGTGCACAATAAATTTTGATTTTTCAAATTGTAATTACCTGAAAATAAGAGGAGTATATTTCGGCGTGCACAATAAATAAAAGGCCGTATTTTTGTAAAATCGGAGTCTCCTTCCTAACTTTGCATAGCATTAACTATCATTACGACCATGAAAAAAGAGCTTTTGACTTCATTGTTGATTCTGCTTCCATTCGTTTCGTATGCAGAGGATAATAAAAAGGACGACCCCGATGTGATAAATCTGAAACACGAGAAAAAAGGTGGTGTCACACCATGGAGTCTTTACGAAAACGAAGTGACATGTACATACGACGGCAATGTCCTGTCATTGTCATTTGAGCAATCAGAAGGATGGGCTACACTTACACTAATGTCTCTATGGGACGGTGCGTCCCAAGTTTATAGCTTTAACACGGCTTTACCCCTAACTTTAACAATAGGAGAGGTGATTGGTGCTCATCAGATCACCATCACCACCTCCACCTCTGTATATACCGGATATATCAATTAATATAATAAACCATGCAATGCATGTGTCAGCGGTGGCATAAATCTTTAGTATTGCACATCGCTGACAACTCATATAAAATATGTGCCTAAGAGTGGAATATTGTTATAATTGATTAAATGTGCATTATATTGAATACATATAAAGATGTAATTAAGAAGCATTTTTGTGCTTTTGCTATCATTGTGTTCTGCAGTGGGATTAAGGCTGACGCACAAAAGGCGTATTCTTATACTGAGAAATTATGCACTGAAATTGATACTATAACATTGGCTGATGTGGTAGTTAAAGCTTCTGCAAATCCTGTGGGATTTGAGGTGTTTCCTAATTTGAAAGCAGCCAAGAAGGCTTTTAAAATGCCGGAATTTCCCGGTGGGGATATTCGATTTTCAAAACTCCTTAGGCGGAATTTTCGTCAGCCACAAAGTGGTGGTCTCGTGGCAAATGGCGACACGCATGTCAACGCTAATTTTTTAGTGGGAAAAGATGGTTCGTTACTTGATATTCATATTGAAAATGCTCCCACAGATGAATTTGCTGAAGAATTAATGAAGGCTTTCCTTCGATTACCAAAAATAAAACCTGCCAAAGTCAATAACCGACCCTCGTTTGCGGTTGGCCGATGCCGGATAGAATATCAAATTCGTAGAGGCTCAATTCGCCCTTATGTGTCATTTTATAAAAGGATGATAATAAAATGGGAGCCTGCTCAAATACCTACATTGTTCCGCAAGGATGATTAGTCGGAGAATTGGTGTATATGTAAGTATTAAGAATGTTGTTCAAAATGAATAATACCCTATCATATATCAGTCCGCTTTTGCCAGGTGGCGTTTTGGCTATTGTCAATCTGTGGAATGACATGTCGCATTTAGATAATTAAGGTTGATTTCACGAGTATGGAAAAAGTGTTGTCAAAACAGCTACATCCGGAGTTAATAAACATTAAAACGTTTGGGACGAAGGTCGAAATCTTTTATCTTTGCTGTAAGGGTGATTCCTCGGTGAAAGGTTGTATCGGTCAGCATGATTTTGGCGGCTCCACGATGAGAAATTGCACCTTCGCGTAGCTAACTGGACTTAAAAATAATATAATTATGAAACGAATAGCGCTTTTGACGATTGCTGTGGCTTTCATGGTGATGGGTGCATGGGCCAAGTCGCCTCGCTACTCTTCGACGGAGAAGCTGCGCACGGAGATTGATACCATAACACTCGCTGATGTGATGGTCAAGGCTTCTGTTAATCCTGTGAGCTTTGAGGTGTTTCCCAACTTGAAAACTGCCAAGAAGGCTTTTAAGATGCCCGAATTTCCCGGTGGGGATATTGGATTCTCAAAGCTTCTAAGGTTTAATTTTCGTCAACCGGATTGTGGCCTTGTTGCACGAGGAGTCTCGCAAGTCCAGGTGAATTTTGTGGTAGGAAAGGATGGCTCGATACTTGACATCCATGTTAAGCATGCTCCAACTAAGGAGTTCGCTGAGCAATTGAAGTTGGCTTTCCGTCGATTCCCTAAAATAAAACCCGCAAAAATGAATAAACAATCCTCTTTTGCGGTCGGTAAATGCCGGATAAACTATGAGATTAGAAGAGGCTCACTTCGCTCATATGTATCATTGCGTAAAAGGATGGTTATAGAGTGGGAGCCAGCACAAGTGCCGACAATTGTCAGATTAAACGATAAATACATGGCTTCCGGAAAATGAATCAGAGCGTTTTGGTCAGGATGATGGGTGCGGTGAAAGGTGGCGCTATATTTCGAATCTGCGTTGCCGTCATGGCTGTAGCGGTGTCAGGAGTGATGATGGCTGAGGCCAAGTCGCCTCGCTATTCTTCGACGGAGAAGCTGCGCACGGAGATTGACACCATCACACTTGCCGACGTGTTAGTGAAAGCCACGCCTAATCCGGTAGGGTTTGAGGTGTTCCCAAATCTTAAAGCCGCTAAGAAGGCGTTCAGGCGTCCGGAGTTTCCGGGTGGGGACATACGTTTTGCCCACTTGCTGATTGACAACTTCCGTCAACCTTCCGAAGGCCTTATGGAATCAATGTCGGGCCATGTGATACTGCGTTTTCTCGTGGGTAAGAATGGGGCGATTATCGATGTTGATGTCAAGGGTACACATATATACCAGTTGGCCGATGAGATTGTGCGGTCGGTAAGGCTCCTGCCACATATCCGTCCGGCGGAATTCAATGGGAAGGTGTCGTTCGCTGTGGGGCGTGTGTGGATTGACTATTCGGTGGTGATGCCTTTCAGCAAGGATGTGGCTTCTGCTGACACAGGCAGTGATGTGGGTGGTATGTCAACAAAGCCCAAAAGGGGGCTTGCCAACAGCATGACGCCTGTAGTGGAGTTTGAAGAGCCCCTTACGATAGTGTGGGAACCGGCTCAGATTCCGTTTTTGTTGGGAAAATGAACAGTTGGCTGATTCCGGGCCTCGCCAAGGCATGGGGAGTGGCGAGGCCTCGGAAACCGACGCATGTTGACGGCAAGTTTTTAACATTGAGTAAATTTTGCCGTGAAAGTTTGTTAAAATCCGGGAAATAAATCGTAACTTTGCAGCCTCAAATCGGTGTCAGTTCGCCGACATGGCCTCAAGAGGCTGGGGCACAGCGCGTTTTGCGGCAGCCATGACACTGATTGCGCACAAAAAGAGGAAAAAAGATTGTATATATAGATTTATGGAATGGTTATTTAATTTAATCGGTCCCGGGCACATGGAATTGGCGAGCACTCTGGTGCTTTACTCGTTCGTGATTGCATCGGGTATCTTCCTCGGGAAACTTAAGATAGGAGGCATATCGCTCGGGGTGACTTTCGTGCTCTTTGTGGGCATCATCATGGGCCACTTCGGATATGTGGTAAATCCCGAAGTCCTCAAATTTGTGCGTGAGTTCGGCCTCATCCTGTTTATCTTTGCCATCGGTATCCAGGTTGGTCCCGGTTTCTTCTCGTCGTTCAAGAAAGGCGGAGTGCTGCTCAACGGACTGGCAGTGTTGATAATCCTGCTTAACGTGGCCATCGTGCTCACCATCTTCTACATCGACGGCAATACCTCCATCTCTGCCCTTGTGGGTGTGATGTCGGGTGCGGTCACCAATACCCCGGGTCTTGCCGCGGCACAGCAGACAGCCGGCACCACCGAGGCCATCAACATCATGGCCATGGGTTATGCCGCCGCTTATCCTCTGGGTGTCATCGGCATTATCCTTTCGATGCTTATCCTCAAAGCCGTTTTCGGAATCAAGATCGAGGACGAGATCCGTGCCATAGAGGAGGAGATCGAAGGTGGACAGCAGAAACCACTTATCATCTCGTTTGAGGTGACCAACAAGCTCATCGACGGAAAATCGCTCTATGAACTTCACCAGATTCTTGACTGCGACTTCGTGGTGTCGCGCCTCATGGGCGACGACGGCAAGGTGATAATCCCCACCTCGAAGACACTTCTTCATGTAGGCGACAAGATATTTGTGGTGATAGCTCCTGCCGACGAGATGAAATTCCAGGGCGTCATCGGCCACGAAATCGAAATGGACTGGGAGGAAGTGCAGAGCCAGGTATACTCTCGCCGCATCGTCGTGACACAGAGCAAATATAACGGTGTGCCCCTCGGCGATCTCCGTCTGCACACAGCCTATAGCCTTAACTGCACACGTGTCAACCGTGCCGGTGTCGACCTCCTCGCATCACCCAACCTCCGTCTCCAGATGGGCGACCGCCTCGTTGTGGTGGGCGACCTCAATGACATAGAGCGTCTGAGTGTGCGCCTCGGCAACTCAATGAAGCGCCTCAACCAGCCTAACCTTATCACCATCTTCGTGGGCATCATGTTCGGTATCATCCTCGGCTCCATCAATGTGGGCTTCGGCATGAAACTCGGTCTCGCAGGTGGTCCGCTCGTCGTGGCAATCCTTCTTAGCCGCTTCGGCTACAAATTCAAGCTCGTCACCTACACTTCATCGTCAGCTTCGTTGCTGATGCGAGAACTGGGCATCTGCCTCTTCCTCGCCTCGGTGGGTATCTCATCCGGTCAGGGCTTCGCCGAGACTGTGTTCAATACCACCGGTATGTGGTGGGTGATCTGGGGCTTCATCATCACACTGGTGCCACTCATCATCGTGTCGTTCATAGCCCGCGGAGTCTACAAAATCAACTATCTCACCATCATGGGTCTTGTGTCGGGCGGTTGCACCGATCCCCCTGCGCTTGCCTATGCCAATAACTCCACCGGCAGCGACGCTCCCGCCGTGGCTTATTCTACGGTCTATCCTCTCACCATGTTCCTGCGAGTGGTAGCCGCCCAGGCCCTTGTGCTTTGTCTCCTCTAATCATGACGACAGTACGGGTGTGTAGACAATAAGTATACTGAAAGTTGGAAAGCTAAGGCCCACGGTGGCAACTTTCCAACTTTCTGTTTATTTTATTGTCCGATTTAACTTTTAGTAAACGGTATTTTTCGTAATTTTGCACAGAACTTTCATCATTGTCACATATTATGATTGATAATCTTCCACCAATCAAAGTTTTCTCCGGGACTAAGTCTCACTACATGGCTGAGGAAATATGCCGAGATCTCGGCTGCGAACTCGGCAAAATGAACATCCAGTACTTTGCCGATGGCGAGTTTGAAGTGTCGTTTGAGGAATCCATCCGTGGATGCGAGGTGTATCTCGTGCAGTCCACATTCCCCAATTCGGACAATCTCATGGAGCTTCTGCTCATGATTGATGCCGCTAAGCGTGCTTCGGCAGCCTCTATCATCGCTGTGATGCCTTACTTCGGCTGGGCACGTCAGGACCGCAAGGACAAACCGCGTGTGTCGATCGCCGCCAAACTCGTGGCCGATCTTCTCACAACCGCCGGCGTGGACCGAGTAATCACCATGGACCTTCATGCCGACCAGATCCAGGGCTTCTTTGACATTCCAGTGGATCACCTCTACGCTTCGTCAGTGTTCATCCCCTACATCCAGTCGCTCAACCTCGAGAACCTGGTGATAGCTTCGCCCGACGTGGGTGGCGCCAAACGTGCCAACAGCTACTCCAAGTATCTCAACGTGCCTCTGGTGCTCTGCCATAAGCAGCGCGCAAAAGCCAACGTCGTGGCTCAGATGACCGTCATCGGCGACGTCAAGGATAAGGATGTCATCCTCATCGACGATATGGTGGATACAGCCGGCACCATCACCAAGGCTGCCGACCTGATGAAGGCAGCAGGCGCCCGCTCGGTAAGAGCCCTCTGCTCTCATGCCATCATGTCGGACCCCGCATCTGAGCGCGTTGACAACTGCGCCCTCACCGAGATGATGTTCACAAACTCAATCCCCTTCAACAAGAACTGCAAGAAGGCCACCATTCTTTCCGTGGCCCGACTCTTCGCTGACACCATCCGCCGTGTCCATACCCATGAGTCAATATCATCTCAATACCTTATCAAGTAAAATACCATTATGAAGCTAAAGTCCATTATGGCTACCGCAGTTATAGCCGGTTCGCTCGCCGCTTGCCAGACAGGCGGAGAGAAGGATGCCGACCTTATCGACAAGCCTGACTACACCTCGCCCGACGGTGTGTTTAACATCGATGCACTTGAGGCGCTCGGTCGCGTGTCGAGTGTGAAAGTGTCGCCCGACACCAAGAAGGTGCTCTTCGGCATATCCTATGAAAGCGTGGAGAAGAACAAGAGCAACACCGATCTCTACACAATGGATGCCGATGGTTCTAACCTCGAGCGTATCACCAAGACAGCATCTTCCGAGGGTAACTTCGTATGGATCAACCAGGGCAAGCAGATAGCTTTCACATATCCCGCCAACGGCGTGATGCAAGTGTGGGTGATGAATGCCGACGGTTCGGCCCGCAAGCAGATCACCGAGGTGGAGAACGGCGTGCAGGGCTTCCTGTTCTCACCCGATGAAAAGCACCTGCTTCTCATCGGCACCGTGAAGTACTCACGCGACGCCAAGGATGTCTATCCCGACCTTCCCGATGCCACCGGACGTGTCATCGACGACCTCATGTACAAGCACTGGGACGAATGGGTGACTGAAATACCACATCCTTTCATCGGCGAATTTGACGGCTCGAAAGTGACTGACATCTATGATATCATGGGCGATGAACTCCGTTTCGAATCACCCATGAAGCCTTTTGGCGGCATAGAGTCGTTCGCATGGGCCCCCGACAGCCAGTCGCTCATCTATGTGTCGCGCAAAAAGGACGGTATGGAATATGCCATCTCGACCAATTCTGACCTCTATCTATACTCGCTCGCCGACAAGTCGACCCGCAATCTTACTGAAGGCATGATGGGCTACGATACCAACCCTGCGTATTCGCCCGACGGCAAATATGTGGCTTGGCTCTCGATGGAGCATGACGGATATGAGAGTGACAAGAACCGTATCTTCATGCTCGATACTGCCACCGGCGAAAAGACCGATCTCACTGCCGAGTGGGACTATTCGGTCAATGACATCGCCTGGAACCCTGACGGCAAATCGCTCTATTTCATCGCTCCCAAGGATGGCGTGACACCGATATTCTCGCTTGACATAGCCACCAAGGAGGTAAAGGTTGTGGCCGACGGTCTGTGTGACTATGCAGCCCTTGCGCCTGTCGACTCGCAGACACTCGTCACTCTCCGCCATTCGATGCTCTACCCCAATGAGGTGTATGCAGTGACCGGTGGTGAGGTAAAGCAGATTTCAAACGTCAATACCGAGTTGCTCGCATCGCTCAAGATGCCTAAGGTGGAGAAGAAAATGGTCCCCACTACCGACGGCAAGGAGATGCTCGTATGGGCAGTTTATCCCCATGATTTCGACAGCACCAAGACATATCCCGCTCTGCTCTATTGCCAGGGTGGTCCGCAGCAGGCTGTGAGCCAGTTCTGGAGCTATCGTTGGAATCTCGCCCTCATGGCAGCCAACGGCTATATAGTCATCGCTCCCAACCGCCGCGGTCTTCCCGGCTTCGGCACCGAATGGAATGCCCAGATTTCAGGTGACTATCCCGGTCAGAACATGAAGGATTACCTTGCTGCCGTGGACTACATGAAGCAGTATCCCTACGTTGACAATGCCCGCATCGGTGCCACCGGTGCAAGCTATGGCGGCTTCTCCGTCTACTGGCTTGCAGGAAATCACGAGAAGCGTTTTGCCGCTCTTCTGGCTCACGCAGGCATATTCAACATGGAAGCGCAGTATCTCGAAACAGAGGAGATGTGGTTTGCAAACTGGGATATGGGCGGCGGTGCCACCAACGCTCCGGCCAATACTGCCGACGATCCTGACTATGGCGCGTTCTGGAGCAAGGACAATGCCATTGCCCAGCGCACATTTGCCAACTCACCTCATAAGTTTGTCGACAAATGGGATACACCAATCATGATTTCACACGGTGAATTTGACTACCGCATCCTCTCTTCGCAGGGCGAGATGGCATTCAATGCCGCCAAACTCCGTGGCATCCCTGCCGAGATGGTGATATTCCCCGACGAGAACCACTGGATTCTCAAGCCCCAGAATGCCATCATGTGGCAGCGTCTGTTCTTCCGTTGGTTTGACCGCTGGTTGAAGCCGGAGGCAAAGACAGCCGAACAGTAAGAAGCATATATGGTATAAAATATGCAGATGGCCGTGGAATTGTTTTTTCCACGGCCATTTTTATGACTTGTCGGAGGCTATTTTTTCACCCATACAGCGATGTTGCGTCCTGCAACCGGAAAGTCGGCAGAACCCTCCTCGTCAAGAGTTATCTCTTCGGGGATGCTTCCTGTGATTTCGTGCCACACTTCACCGGCCCTGAGTTCGCCGAGCGACATGTGTTTGCTGCCACCCTCGTCGTTGCTCATGAGGAACACAAGCCCTGAATCGGGATGCTCATCGTCGCCGTGACGCACGAGCCCAACTGTGGATGGGTGGTCGAAGTAGAGAGTCTGCTCCCCATAGGCATATTTCTGCCTTGCAGCCAGGAGACAGTCAATGATGGCGCGATGAGGTGACTCGACGCCTCCCATTGAATAATAGTCGCCGTAGAAAAGTGTGGGGTAGCCCTCCTTCATGAGGAGTATGAGCCCATAGGCGAGGGGTTTGAACCAATCATCGATGGTCGATTCCAGGGAGCTTCCCCGCTGTGAATCATGGTTGTCGACGAAAGTCACTGCCAGTCGGCTGTCATATTGGATGACAGTGTTGTCGAGCAAGGTGGTGAGGTCGAAATCTTTTCCTTGCTGCGAGGCGGTGAAAAAATTGTAGTGGAGTGGCACATCAAAGAGCGCGATTTTATTGCCGGTGGCTTCGGAAAATTCCTTAAGCGACTCGATATCGCCGTTCCAGTATTCGCCCACCACAAAGAAGTCCTCTCCTCGTTCCTTGCGCATCTCGTCGACAAATTGCGAGGTGAAGTTGCGGTCCATGTGCTTGATGGCATCCATGCGGAAGCCGTCGAACGCGAATTCCTCGGCTGCCCATTTGCCCCAGCGGTTGAGCTCAGCTATCACTTCCGGCCGGTCGAGATCGATGTCATTGGCCAACAGATAGTCATAATTCCCTTTTTCGGTGTCCACCCATTGGCTCCAGCCTTTGCCTTCACCGACAATGCGGAACACGCCGTGAGCGTCGCGCAATGCGTCATAGTCGGTCCCGGAGAAGTCATACCAGTGCCATTTGTAGTCAGAATACTTATCGCCGCGCCCTTTGAAGTCGTAGCCGGTGTAGGCTTTGATCTTTCTGATGTGTCCATGTGTGCGTGTTCGGTCCTCTTCGTCGCTTGCTATGGCCTTGAACACCTCCGGGTAGTCGCCCCCGGCCTTGTGGTTGAGCACTGCATCGAGATATACATTCACCCCGGCATCGTGGAGAGCTCCGATGGCCTCCTCCAGTTGGGTGCGGGTCCCGTATTTGGTGCGTACAGTCCCTTTCTGGTCAAATTCGCCGAAGTCATAGAGGTCGTAGGTGGCATATCCTTCATCCTCCTGCTCGTCGGCTTTGTAGGCCGGCGGAATCCATACTGCTGTTATGCCTCTTTCGCTCAGATGAGCAGCGTCCTCCTTGAGTTGGGTCCATAATTGGCCGTCATTTGGCAGATTCCACTCGAAGTACTGCATTAAAACTCCATTCATCATAGTAGGTCATTATTGTTGTTTACGGATTTGAATATAAGTACACAACAATACTCCCTGCTCTATGGTTTGCACCGCAGGGCAGGGAGGGATGATTCGTTTAGGTCGACAGAAGTGGTCAGTCAGGGTCCTTCGAGGGTGTCGCTTCACGCTCGCGCATCTCGGGGAGATGCCATCCGTAACGCAGTGCGCCCCAACGCAGAAACAGGATTGTGACGGCGCAGAGCGACTGTTGAAGGATAGGCGATCCGCCAAGCATATCCACACACCAGTAGACAATCCCGCCTGCTATGCAGGCTGTGGCATATATGTCTTTGCGGAAAAATAACGGTTCTTCGTTGATCAGGACGTCGCGGAGCACCCCTCCGAACGAACCTGTCACCATGCCCATGATGATGGCGACCCACATCGGGTAGCCGAACGCGAGGCTTTTCTGGATACCTGTGATGACGAACAGGGTAAGCCCCACAGCATCGAACATGAATAGCGACTTGGAATCGGATGTGAGAACCCGCGTGAAGAGCACGACGATCAGGAAGGACAAGCCGGTCACAGCCAGATACCACCAAGTCTGCATCCAGAACACAGGGGCGTCAAGCAGCACGTCGCGCACTGTACCACCACCTATTGCTGTGATGACACCTATCGTATAGGCTCCGAACCAGTCAAAATGCTTTTTTGCGGCCAGGCGCACACCGCTGACGCCGAATGCCAGTGTGCCGAGCACTTCGATTATGAATAGAAATGTAGATTCCATCATGCTTTCTGTTCCTTGGAATAATATCGGCATACAGATGTCAGCCCGCAGTTGAGACAGTCGGGTTTCCGGGCTTTGCACACATAGCGCCCATGCAGGATGAGCCAATGGTGTGCTTTGGGGATAATCTCGTCGGGGATATTCTTGACCAACGCTTTCTCGGTGCTGAGAGGGGTTTTACTGTTGGTGGTCAATCCTATGCGTTCGCTGACGCGGAACACATGGGTATCGACTGCCATGGTCGAGCGGTTGTAGACCACTGCAAGGATGACATTAGCGGTTTTGCGTCCCACTCCAGGGAGAGTCATAAGAGCGTCAAGATCGGAGGGGACTTCCCCGTCAAATTCCTCCACAAGGCGCTTGGCCATCCCGCTCAGCGATTTGCTCTTATTGTTGGGATAGGAACATGATTTGATATACTGGAATATCTCGTCAGTTGTGGCGGCCGCCATGTCCTGAGGGGTGGGGAATGCCTCAAACAGAGCTGGTGTAATCATGTTGACACGCTTATCCGTGCATTGGGCCGAAAGAATCACGGCCACAAGCAGTTGGAAAGGATTGTCATAATGCAACTCGGTTTCAGCCACCGGCATAGCGTGTTCAAACCATTCGAGCACGCGGGCATAACGTTCCTTTACGGTCATATCGGCAAAAGTGGGGAATGACAGTTTTTTAAGATTTGATTAGTGACGCGCTCCACATCCCTGCCATGAAGGCGCAGATGCCACCCGCAAGGGTCACTCCGACATATATCAATGCCTGTGTGGGTTCGCCTTGACGCACAAGCGACACGATGTCGAGCGTGAAGGTGGAATATGTGGTGAATCCACCTAAAAAACCTGTGATACACAGCAGTCTGATAGTTTTCGACGAGCCGATGGCATCAAACAGTGTTGCCGCAAATCCTATCAGCAGACAGCCTATGAGATTAACTGCGAGAGTGTGATGCCAGCGGTCGGTCTGCAACCACGGCACATGCTGCAGGAGAAATCTTGATATGCAGCCGAGTGCGCCTCCAGCGGCGACAATGAGGGATTCACCAAGACTTATTGGCATGGTGGGATAGCCTGTTGGATGTGTGGGTAGGGCGGTTTAGTGGGCTGCCTGGAACTGTTCAAGGAAGCGCACGTCGTTTTCGGAGAACATGCGGAGGTCCTTGACCTGGTATTTCAGATTCGTGATACGTTCCACGCCCATGCCGAGGGCAAAACCGTTGTAAACTTTCGAGTCGATGCCGCAGGCTTCGAGCACGTTGGGGTCAACCATGCCGCAACCGAGGATTTCCACCCATCCGGTGTGCTTGCAGAAAGAGCATCCCTTACCGCCGCAGAGGTTGCAGGAGATATCCATTTCGGCCGAAGGTTCGGTGAAGGGGAAGTAGCTCGGGCGCAGACGGATTTTTGTCTCGGGGCCGAACATCTCGCGGGCAAAGTAGAGGAGTGTCTGGCGCAGGTCGGCGAAAGAAACATTTTTGTCTACGTAAAGGGCCTCAACCTGATGGAAGAAGCAGTGAGCACGCGCCGAAATAGCCTCGTTGCGGTAAACGCGTCCCGGGCAGATGATGCGGATAGGGGGCTGGGTCTTCTCCATGACACGGCTCTGGACCGATGAGGTGTGGGTGCGCAGGAGAACGTCGGGATTACGCTGTATGAAGAATGTGTCCTGCATGTCGCGTGCGGGGTGATCCTCAGCGAAATTAAGCGATGAGAACACATGCCAGTCATCCTCGATTTCAGGACCTTCGGCAATGGTGAAGCCGAGGCGCGAGAAGATGGAGATGATTTCATTTTTAACCAGTGAGAGCGGGTGGCGGCTGCCAAGCGGCATTGGTGCGGCCGAACGACTGAGGTCGAAATCATCAGAGAGATTATCGGTCTGCTCAAGCGCTTCACGCATGGCGTTGAGCTTGTCGGTAGCAAGGGTTTTCAGCTCATTGAGTTTCTGCCCGAGTTCGCGTTTTTGTTCGGCGGGGACAGTACGGAAGTCAGCCATGAGGGCTGAGATTTCACCTTTTTTGCTGAGATATTTAATGCGCAGAGCCTCCACTTCCTGAGCATTGGCAGCGCTTAATGCTTCTATTTCAGCTTTGAGCTGATTTATCTTGTCAATCATAATGTTCGAAGTGTGATAATTTCGTGCAAATTTACGAATTATTTTTCAAGCCGTGGGTATATTCACCCGCGTTTTTTTGCCGGAGTCTCCTCGTCGGCAAACCTGTTAGGGAAGTCGATATGTAATTTGGGGCGCATCATGGCATATATGACGAGCAGCACACCTATCAGTATGAATGGCACACTGAGCCACTGGCCCATGTTGAGGGTCATGTCCGACTCGAATTCCACCTGGTCATTCTTGATGAATTCAATTAGGAATCGTGTGCCGAACAGGATGATGAAAAACACTCCGAATATAAGTCCCGGACGCTCTTCGGCGTTCTTTTTCCAATACATCCACATCAGAAGGCCGAAAAGGGCAAAGTAGCACAAGGCTTCGTAGATTTGTGTCGGGTGGCATGCCTGTCCGTAATATAATGAGTGCCATTCATGTGAGCGGATAAACATGAACCCCCAAGGGAGATCCGTGGCATGGCCGAAGATTTCGGAGTTCATGAGATTGCCGAGGCGGATCAGACCACCTACAAGTGCAATCGGTATCACAAGACGGTCAAATGTCCACAGCGGATTGCGCTTGGTGGTGAAAATGGAGTAGGCGAGCACTCCGAGTATTATGCCTATTGTGCCACCGTGGCTTGCAAGGCCACCCTCCCATACGTATAGGATTGTGATCGGATCCTGGCTGTATTTGTCCCACTCGTAGAAAAACACATGTCCGAGACGTGCGCCGATGATGGTGCCTGCCATAGTCCACAGAAGGAGCACTCCGAGCCAACGTTCAGGAGCACCTTCATGTTTGTAGATGCGGGCCTCGATCTCATAACCGATTAGAAACCCCACCATGAACGCGAGGCTATACCAACGCAGACTGAAATTTCCGATATGAAACAGCACCGGGTCAGCGTTCCACACAATAAAATCTAACATAAAGGGATGAATTGAGTTTTGTGATTCTGAATTAAAAAGCCTGTAAGCCGACAGACGCATAGTAAGCGAGAGACGGTATAGTTTGGCAAAATTACGCAGAATTTGTGCTCAAATCAAAAAATGGCCCCCTATTTTGCATTAATTAACGAGTGGAAAGGTGGCTCACGATTGGTCCTTAATGCGTGATATGACACCGTTGTTGCGGTCGTTGTGCCGGGAATAAAAACCGTCGAAGGTGAAGAGTCTGACCACTCCATACGAGATGGCCGCACATATCACAATCGGCAGAAAGAATGTGTAGCCGGCGGCCATCTCCGAGGTGAGAAACATGGCCATGAACGGTGCACGGATTGCTCCTGACATCACTCCTGCCATTCCGAAATAAGCGAACGTCGAGGTGGGAAGATCGAGCCCGAACAACTTGTTCATCATGAAAGCGAAGAAGAAGCCGGCAAAGCATCCGGCAAAAAGAGTCGGGGCGAAGTCACCACTCACACCGCCTCCACTGTTGGTGGCAGAAGTGGCAAAACATTTGGCCAGCAATGTGCCACCCACCACGAGGAGAAGCATCCACGACGTGTCGGTCACGTCGTGAAATAGGCTGTCGTTGACTATGGTTGATGCATTTCCGTTGATGATTCGTCCCACGGTGTCGTAGCCTTCGCCATAGAGTGTCGGGAAAAGAAATATGAGAAGTGCAAGCATCCCTCCACCTATCAGGTTTTTGACCCAGTGGTTGGTAAATGAGTCGAGCATCTTCTCCACTTTTTTCATTATGAAGCTGTAATATAGAGAATAGAGCCCGCAGAACACACCTAACGCTATCACATAAGGGATGATTGAGGCTTCGAAGGCCACCGGGGCCGTGAATGGAATGTCGATAGTGCAACCTGACCAGGCGTAGGCTGTCATGGCCGATGTGACGGCTGCAGCCACCAGAGCGAGTACCGACATGGTGGTCAGCTCCATCCCGAGCACTTCAAGCGTGAAGAGTATGCCTCCGACCGGAGCTTTGAAGATACCTGCGATGCCGGCTCCTGCGCCGCATCCTATCATTATCTTCATCAACAGGGGCGAGAGCCTGAACAAGCGTCCTATGTTGCTTCCTATGGCGGCTCCGGTATATGCTATCGGGCCCTCCGAACCTGCCGATCCTCCGAACCCAAGGGTCATTGTGCTTGCGATCATCGGGGCGTAGGTGAGATGCGGTTTGAGCCGATACATCCTCTGCGAGAGGTCATGCATGAGCTGACGCACCCCATGGGCGAGATTGTCATGTAGAATATAGCGGGTATAGATTGCCGTTAGCAAAATGCCGGCCACTGGAATGACGAGGAGTATGTAATTGGCGCTCTCGGCGTTGAGATGGGACGTAAGCATGAGCGACACCCAGCCAATCATGCGTTTGAGCAGAAATGCGGCTGTGCCTGTGAGCAGCCCTATGATGACGGCCGGCACGAAGATGAAGGGCATGTTGGGCACATATCGCTCCCTCCAGCGCAGCATGAGCGTGACGCCATGATGGAATTTACGTGCGATTCGGTAGAATAAACTCATAATCCGTAAGTTGAAACGTGTGGGATATAAATTTCAACAATCCAGTTGCTGATAAGGTTGCGTAACGAGTACTATTCTACGGTAGCCCGGTAAAATTCAGAAGTCGAAAAATTTTCCGATTCCGAATAAAAACACTACCTTTGGCCTTGGACAGATGACCATGTTGTCATGTGTCCGTTAATTATCATGCATGGAGTGGTGTAAGTTGGCACCCTCTGAAATAATACGGAAATCCCTTATGGAAAAAGAAATAGGTTCCTGGTGGACATCACCCACCGAAAGCGAGTCGGGACGTCTGATTATGGTGACCGGACGTCGCGATGTGGAAAAATTCAGAAGTAACGAGCGTTATAAAATACGCATCGAGGTGACGTGGAAGTATGAAGGCGGCCCTGACGGAATGCCCGACACTGCCACATCGACCATGATGGAGGAAGTGCAGGAAGCACTGCAGAATGTGTTTGCTAAGGATCCGGTGGCGGTTCTTACCGGTATTTACACCGGCGACGATCAGCGCGACTGGGTGTTCTATGCCACAAGCACCCATATCTTCGGAAAAAAACTAAACGAGGCTCTCGAGCCGTTCCCTCAGCTTCCGCTCACAATATATGCGGAGAATGATCCCGACTGGGATGAGTATGCCGAGATGTCGGAAGCGGAAATAAAACTCGATTGACTCTATTCTTATTCCAGTTCCAGCTGGAAACGGTAGAGCGAACCGGAGAGCTTTGATTTGAGCGGATTCTGGTAATACCTGAAGTCCTCCATTTCCCTGATGGCTTTAGTGATTCGTGGCAAATACTCATCAAGGAGAAGCCTGGGCTTGAGAAAACCGAGTGTCTCCACGAAAAATTTATTTATGGCATCGTTTGTGGTGTCTTTGAACCACTCCTTGGCCCCTACGGCACATAGCTCGGTGACAACGAACACCATCATTTCCGCTACTGCTTCGTCGCCTGGTTCAAGTATCGTGAATTTCTTAAGCAAGGCTCTTATCTTGGGCATACGCGGACGGTGTGCCCGCCGTGAATATCGATTGATTTCCTTGAGCAGTGGCTTTTTATAAGCCTCTGCCTTGGCTGATATGTCAGGGTCGGCAAAGAAGTCGAGAATCTCTTTTGCCTCCTTGCTTTTGGCGTATATATCGAAAAGCAACTCTTTGAGCTGCTCGGCGTTGAAGTCGGCAATCGCCTTCTTTAGTGTGGTTTTTGACATTGTGACAAGTGTGTTGCTTATGTTATTGCCGTCGGAAATGCTACGGCGTGTCTATGTATAACAAACGTGACGCAGGATCGGAATATTGGCATTCCGGCCTCGCGCCACGTTTTTTTATTCGCACCTGCGTTTATGGTGCCAAATGGTTGCAGTCCTTATTTTGCGTATCCCTTGATGCCTTTTTCGAGGAAAGCTGAGAAGCGGGGGATATTTTCATCGTAGGAGAACGGACCTGAAAGGAGCTCACCCTCGTTGTTTAGAATCACGTAATAGGGCTGCGCGTTGGCATTGAACTTATAGCGCTGCAGATAGCTCCAACGGTCACCGTAGGTGTAGAGAGTGATTTCCTTGCCGAATTCAGTGACTTTAATGGGTTCGGGAAGTGCTTTCTTCTCGTCGACCATGAGCTTGATGACTACGAAATTGTCCTCGATCATTGCTTTTACGTTGGCTTCGTCGAGCACAGCGCCTTCCATTTTGCGGCAGTTGACGCAACCAAATCCGGAGAAATCAATGAGCACCGGTTTACCTGACTCGGCAGCGGCCTTCATGCCCTCCTCGTAGTCGTCATATTCCTTGAATCCGTTGCCGTAGAGGTTGAAGTCCTGAGTGAAGAGCGGCGGGACAAAGGCGCTCACTCCTTTGAGTGGCGCTCCCCAAAGACCGGGGATAAGGTAGACTGTGAATGACAGTGATGCAAGGGCGAGGAAGAAGCGGAATACTCCAACGCTGCTGTCGGCAGGACCGTAGTGGGAGAAGTTGAATTTGCCGAGCAGATAGAGCCCCAGAAGCAGGAAGATGACAATCCAGAGAGCCAGGAAGGCTTCGCGGTCAAGTAAGTGCCATCCGTAGGCAAGGTCAGCCACTGAGAGGAATTTCAGCGAGAGTGCGAGTTCAACGAATCCGAGCACCACTTTGAGAGTGTTCATCCAGCCTCCTGAACGAGGTGCAGCCTGGAGCATGGTGGGGAACATGGCAAATAGCATGAATGGGAGCGCGAGTGCGCTTGAGAAGCCTAACATGCCGATGGCGGGGCCCCACAGATTGCCCATAGAGGCTGCTTCAACAAGCAGGGTGCCTATGATAGGGCCTGTACATGAGAATGACACGAGCGTTAAGGTGAACGCCATGAAGAAGATGGAGAGAAGCCCAGTGGTACGCTCGGCAGTGGCATCCATCTTGTTTGACCACGAGGCAGGGAGCTTGATGTCGAATGCTCCAAAGAAGGAGATTGCGAACACTACGAGCAGCAGGAAGAATATGATGTTGCATGTGGCCGAGGTGGAGAGGGCGTTGAGTGAGCTTGCGCCGAATATGCCTGTGATGATGAGGCCGAGGGCAACATAGATGACGATGATGGAGACTCCGTAGATGCAGGCATCGGCTATCGACTTGCTGCGGTCTTTGCCTTTCTTAAGGAAGAAGCTCACAGTCATCGGTATCATGGGCCATACACAAGGAGTGAAGAGGGCCACGAGTCCACCTAAGAAGCAGGTGAAGAATATATACCACAGCGAAGTGGTGGAGAAGTCATCGGCCTGGCCTCCATCCTCGTATGTCACCGGGGCCCAAAGATCGGTCCCCTTGGCGGCAGCCGGGGTGGTGGCGGCTATAGAGTCGGGCGTGGCAGCCACTGAATCGGATGTGAGGGTGTCAGCCCCCTCAGCCGTCGGTTGGTCGGTGGCTTCGGTTGTCTCTGTCTGTGACTCAGCGGCTTTAGGCTCATCTTTTTTCTCCTCGGCTTTTGGTGCGGTGATTTTCGCTGTGCCGGAGAGTGAGAAGTTGGAACGTGCCGGCGGGATGCAGTTCTGGTCGTTGCATGCTGAATATACCAGTGCCACATCAATGCCAAACTCTGGTTTGGTTGCGGTGAATTTCTGTGTGAGAGTCACGCTCTTAGTCCACCATGACAACTCGGCGTCAAACATGTCGTCATGCTCCTTATGGGCGGCTTTTGAAGGTACCGGTTTGCCGTCGAGTGTCACACCGTCGAGCTTAGGGAAGTTGATTTCCAACGGCTGGGGGCCCAGATCAGGGTCCACCTCATTGGAGTACATGTGCCATCCATTGCCTATGGTAGCGGTAAGCACCACAGCTCCGTGGTTGTCATCGGTCATCTCGACCTTGGCATTCCATCTAACCGGAGTCATTATCTGGGCAGAAGCAAGCCCTGCGCAGAACAGAATTAAGGTTAAGAAGATAGAAAGTGATTTACGCATATTTTCAGTAAGGTTGGTATTCATGATTTTATGGAAAAATCGAGCCCTCGATTTTTCCGGGCACAAAATTACTACAAATTAGACTCTTTTCCAATTCTCACTAATATCTGTAATTGCTCTGTAACCATAATTAGAGCTTCTTTCCTGATGTTAACATATATTTTGTAAGGAGGTTTGCGATTGTAGGTTGCAACTAAGTGATACTATTTTACCATTTTTATGCATAGGTGTCCTGAACCGTTGTTTTTATGGCGGTAAAATAGTAACTTTGTGACATTGGGTAGCCTTATGATACCTGCCCGTACCCTTACCTTAAAACAATATTACACAGTAAATAAACCTTTCATAACCATCATGAAACCCAACAGTCTATTTATCCCGTTGGTAGCGGCGGCCATTCTCTCGCCGTGGCAGCTCAGCGCTGAGATTGTCAATATCTCCACCCCCAACACTTCGCTCGTCCTCGATGCCGAGAAGGGGGCTCCACTTAAGATTCTTCATTACGGCGACCATCTCCAAGGCACCGACCTTGAAAATGTCAAGGCCGCAGGCGCCATGAACCGCGACGCATATCCGGTATATGGCATCTATCCGCAGGCCGAAGCAGCCTTGAGCGTCACTCATGCCGATGGCAACATGACCACTGATGTGGAGGTGATCGGTGTCTCGACCTCTAATGTGGACGGTGCGGAGGTGACTACCATTGCCATGCGCGACAAGGTCTATCCTTTTGATGTGAATGTCAACTACAAGACCTATCCCGGCGAGGATGTCATAGAGACATGGGTGGATGTTAAGAATAACGAGAAGGGCACCGTGACCCTCAACCGCTTCATGTCAGGCTATCTGCCTGTGCGCTATGGCGATGTGTGGCTTTCTCAGCTCTATGGCACATGGGCTAACGAGGGCCGTTTGTCGCAGACTCCTCTTAATCACGGTGTGCGCATGATAAAGAATAAGGACGGTGTGCGTAACACTCATACAGCACATGCCGAAATCATGCTCTCGCTCGATGGAAAACCGCAGGAAAACACCGGTCGTACCATCGGTGCCGCTCTCTGCTATTCCGGTAACTATAAACTTTTCATTGATACTGACGATACTGATTATCACCACTTTTTCGCAGGGATAAACGAGGAAAACTCAGCTTATCATCTTAAGAAAGGTGAGACTTTCACCACTCCCGAGCTTGCTCTCACTTATAGCCCCGATGGTCTTTCGGGCGTGAGCCGCAACTTCCATCGTTGGGGACGCAACCACCGTCTGCACAACGGAGACAAGGAACGCAAGATTCTCCTCAACTCATGGGAGGGTGTCTACTTTGACATCAATGAGGATGTGATGGCCGGCATGATGGAGGATATAGCTTCGATGGGTGGTGAACTTTTCGTGATGGACGACGGATGGTTTGGCAATAAATACCCTCGTGATGTCGATAATTCATCGCTCGGCGACTGGGTGGTCGACAAAAACAAGCTCCCCCACGGTATCAATGGCCTTTTGGCTACCGCCAAGAAGAATGGTGTGAAATTCGGTATCTGGATTGAGCCTGAAATGACCAATTCTGTGAGCGAGCTCTATGAGAAGCATCCCGAATATGTGATCAAGGCGGCCAACCGCAAGCCTACCGAAGGCCGAGGTGGCACACAGCTTGTGCTTGACATGGCCAATCCGAAGGTGCAGGACATCGTGTTCACGATTGTTGACACCCTCATGACCAAATATCCTGAAATCGACTATATCAAGTGGGATGCCAACGCGCCTATTATGGATCATGGCTCGCAGTATCTCACGGCCGACAATCAGTCACACCTCTATATAGATTTCCATAAAGGTCTTGCCAAAACTCTTGACCGTATACGCGCCGCACACCCCGACGTGACCATCCAGGCTTGCGCAAGCGGTGGCGGACGTGCCAACTGGGGCATACTTCCCTGGTTTGACGAGTTCTGGGTGAGCGACAACAACGACGCGCTTCAGCGTATCTACATGCAGTGGGGCACAAGCTACTTCTTCCCCGCCATCGCGATGGCTTCGCACATCTCAGCTTCGCCCAACCATCAGACTTTCCGCCGCATACCGGCCAAGTTCCGTGCCGATGTGGCCATGAGCGGACGCCTCGGCCTCGAGATGCAGCCCCGCGACATGAATGATGAGGATAAGGCCGTATGCCGTCAGGCTATCGCCGACTACAAGACCATCCGTCCCATCGTGCAGTTCGGTGATCTCTACCGCCTTGTGTCACCTTATGACGGAAAGGGTATTGCGTCGCTCATGTATGTCACACCCCAGAAGGACGATGCCGTGTTCTACTGGTGGAAGACAGAGACATTTATGAATCAGCAGCTTCCTCGTGTGGTGATGGCAGGTCTTGACCCGGCACGCGAATATAAGGTGACTGAACTTAACCGTATCGACAACGAGCCTCTTTCGTTCGAAGGTCACACGTTTACCGGCAAATACCTCATGTCCCATGGCCTTGAGATGCCATTGACCCATAAGGTTGATTACCACAAAAACACTGATTACTCCTCACGAGTGCTTCGTCTCACAGCTGTGAAATAAGGATGATTCAAATGAAAATCATACGTCGTCTGGCGCTCGCGGTGCTCATCTCCCTGTCGTGTGCCTCGGCATGGAGTTCAGATGCAGTGCCATCCGCTTCTCCGATGACCGACCTTGGCCTTGGATGGAATCTCGGCAATCAGCTTGATGCCTTCAAGGACAATGTGGCCTCCGAGACCGCGTGGGGCAATTCACCGGTCTCACAAGCCACTATGGATGGTCTCCGCGAGGCCGGGTTCACATCGGTGCGGATACCTGTGACATGGCTCGGCCATATCGGTGACGCTCCTGACTACTTGCTTGACACCGCATGGCTCGACCGTGTGGCGGAGGTGGTGGACTATGCCGAGAAGGCTGGTCTGAAAGCCATAGTCAATATCCATCATGACGGAGGCCATTGGCTCGACATCGGTGCTGCCTCGCGTGACAGCGTTCAGGCCGATACCATCTCGCGTATGCTTGCCGCTGTGTGGACCCAGATAGCCCGACGGTTTGCCGACAAGGGCGACTTCCTATATTTCGAGTCGATGAATGAGATTCACGACGGCGGATGGGGTTGGGGTGCCAACCGCACCGACGGCGGCAAGCAGTATGCCATCTTCAATGACTGGCAGCAGGTGTTTGTCGATGCTGTGCGTTCCACAGGTGGCAATAATGCCACTCGTTGGCTCGGCATACCATCCTACTGTACCAATATCGATCTGGCCGAGTACCTTGTCCTGCCCGACGATCCCGCCGGACGCATTATGGTGGCGGTCCACTGCTACGAGCCTTATGAATATGCGCTCGAGAACAAATACACCGAGTGGGGACACACTGCTGATGAGTCCAGAAAATATACCGGCGACAATGAAGCAGCCGTCCGTAATGAGTTCGCGAAGGTTAAGCAGCGTTATGTTGACCGTGGCATACCTGTATATATCGGTGAGTTCGGCAACGTACACCGTTCCGACGACCGGGCTGAAGCCTTCCGTAAATACTACCTCGAGTATTTCTGCAAGGCTGCGCGCGACAATGGGCTTTCCCTCTTCTTCTGGGACAATGGCGCCACCGGTGCTGGCCGTGAGTGCAGCGGTCTCATCGACCATTCCACCGGAGCCTATATCAATAACGGCAAAGAGATAATCGATGCCATGGTCAAGGGCTATTTCACCCAATCGCCCGACTATACACTCCAGTCGGTCTACTCGTCCGCTCCCTGACCGCACATTGCCGCAATATCACAAAATCAGAGCGCAGGATTCAAGTCTGTCTTCAGGCTGAATCCTGCGCTCTGATTTATCTCATTCACACGAGGATGTGTCAGTATTTATGCTCCTCGCGCATCACCGGTGCAAAAATAATTACATGGTTGTGCCAAAACTGCGCGCCGCTGTGTTAAACAATCATAATTCCGCATTTCGTCATGGCGACGGTGCCGATTCTGTATGTCCCGGTTAACTGATATGTTGGAATTCGAGTTCCTTGTGCCTTACGGCCCGGCGGAAAGCATTGATGAGCAGCACTGATGCCATGATTAGTGCCCCGGAGAAACTGTAGTAGACACCCACATTCATCCATCCTGCCACTTTGGCCAGAAGGAACAACAGTGGAATACCTACAAACAGATAGCTTATCACAGATATCCACAGCAGTGGCTTCACCTCCGAAGTGCCACGCAAGGCATTGGCATAGGTCAGTTGTATGGCATCGCCATATTGATAGAGAATCAATGGTGCTATGAGGAGCATAGCTGCCGATATCACCTCTGTGTCGGGTGTGAAAACCTGTATGAGCCATTCGCCGTGAAGCAGGAAGATTGCCGAGGCTATGGTGCTGAGCACGAGATTGAGATGCAGCCCCGCAGTTGCTATGCGTCTTATGCCGGTGGTGTCGCGCAGTCCGGTGTAATTGGCCACACGGATTGAAGTAGCCACCCCGAAGCTCATGTAGGTCATGAATCCGAGTTGTGCGATGGTATTGACCACTTGGTAGGATGCGAGCTGAATCTTGCCGAACCAACCCGACACAATTGCCCCGAATGACCACAGGAAGCACTCCACACCGCTCTGTATCATCACCGGATAGGATGTCACCCACACTTTCCGGCGGATATCCCCGGTGGCACCTCCGCTTTTCAGGCCGTCGAGATACGGACGGTAACGGCGTGTGAAACGGACCACGCACAGTATTCCGGCCATTGCTGAATAGCGTGCTATCAGTGTGCTGAATCCTGCTCCAGCCAGACCCAGTTCAGGACATCCAAAGTGGCCAGATATCAGCAGGTAGTTGCCGGTTATATTAATCACATTGCTTCCCAGGATTATCCACATCGGCGATGCAGTGTCGGTGGTGCCGTTCGCAGCCTGTTGACAGCAGTTGAACACGGCCATCGGAATAAGTGTGGCAAGCACTATGAGGTAATATTCTTTAATCAGTGGTAACAGTTCCTCGGGTTGTCCGAATTTGTCAAGGAAGAAATATAGTGTCCCCATGGCGATGGTGAACATGGCGGAGACCAGGATATTCATCTGTAGTCCTCCTCTGAGCGTGCGTCCCACCTCATGGTGTTCGCCACGGCTGTAGAGGGCGCCTACCAGGGGCGTGACTCCGGCTGCGAAACCAATTTGCATCACCACAGTGATCATGAACAGACTGTTGACAAATGCGGCCGCTGCAAGCTCGTCGGTACCGTAGGCTCCCACCATCATCGTGTCGGCGAAGCTCACGACGATAATACCCAACTGGGTCACAAGCACAGGCAGCCCAAGTCTCATAAGATTTTTATATTCAGCTTTATAGGCTTTCCAGAAGCCTGCTTTGCTCACAAGTCCCATAATGTATGGATTTTTTACGGTTGAATCTCCTGCTTTGGAGTATTTTTGAGGATACAAAATTACTAAAAATCGCCCTAATAATCAAGGTGGGGCGCATTGGGGCGGTCAGGATATGAAAAGACCAGGATCCTGCACCACGCAGGACCCTGGTCTTCCTATGCTAATTCTATTTATTGGTTTGTTTGTTCCCTGACATATTCTCGGGCGGCGTCACTGCCTTCCCATGGATGGCTTATCACATGGGTGGAGACATTGCCGGTGTACCAGTTGCCGCCTGCGTATTTGTCGGTGACCCAATTCTGGAATGATGCGAAACGGTCGCCATCGGCTGTCAGACCGCCGGGATATGCGTCATGGATGGCAACCCCTTCCTTGGGCCAATGCCAGGTGGCGGGCACTACAATCATCTGTGGCACCTGGCCGGTGGCATCTGGTTTGGTGATGGTGGCGTGTGTGCCGTCTGTACGTACCACTCTTACGGAGAATCCGCTCAGGTCGTTCACCACTCCGTCGACACCGCTTTCATGTCCTACTGAGAGCGACATGTTCGGGTCAACTTCGATTTTAACAGTGGTAAGATTGCCGAATCCGGGGTTCTTGCCGCCGGTGCCGACATTGATGGTATAGTTGTGGTCCCTCTCGCCAAACCAGTTGTTCACGTGGTCGAGGGTAGAGCCCATACCGGGGCCGGCTACCACCTCGCCGATTTCTTTACCTATCACCTTGCCGTCGTAGAGCACCTGGGCCTCAAGTGTACCACCTGCGGCAAGCATGGTCACGAAGGCATGGGGATGACCGGTCACATGCTCTACGCCAAACACGATGTCGTTAAAGTCGATGTCGGAAGTAGAGATGGCTCCGAGGTCCTCTACTGCGAAGAGGTAGGGATTGGTGTCGACTTCGAGGTCTACCACAGGCACATCGTCGCTCTGCGGATCGACGAGGAACACGATGTCATTGAAGTCACAGTCCACCCAGTCCTCGAAGCTGAAGTAGCGGTACTCTTCGCCGTCGATATCCACCGAGTAGGTAGCTGCCACGCTGTACTTGCGCTCGGCATCCACGTTATGGTCTATCTTGTCAAATTTGGTCCAGCCTTTGGTATAATTTGTGGCGTCGCCTGTGCTCATGAGTGAGTTGAAGAATGAGTTTGGCATATCCTTGTTGAGCGACGACATTGAATAGTTGGCGTAGGGTTTCGCTTCACTTTCTCCCGGATAGGTGAGGTTCTGTGCGCCACTGTTGTTGCGGATGTAGAATCCGAATACTCGGCCGGCAGGGATTGTGATTGAAATCTGGTGGGTCACTACGTCATCCTTGCCGCCACGGTTGGCCTTGAAGTCAATGAAGGATGACACGCGGCCTTCGACGTATGGGATTTTAGAGAATCCGGCATCGATGATCTCCTGTTCCGAATTATATGTGGGGATGTCATAGATGGGGGCATCGTTCCCACCTGCGCGGCTGCGGCTTCTTGCGGCGGTTGGAATGATGGTTTCTGTCGGGTCATATACCGGCTCATCCTTTTCAATCACACTCTCGACTGTCTGATAGGAGAATGCTCCTACGCGGATGTCGGAGACTGAATAGAGGGTATAGGTACGTCCGGCTTTGAGCTCGAAAGCGAACGATCTGAGCTGGTTGCTTCCATCTTTGCCGTCGCCTGTTCCATCGACCGTCATATTACGGAATGAACTTTGGTCATACATTACCGGGAAGGTGCTCTTGACTCGGCAGTGGGCGGTAAACCGCATATCCACTGTTGGCTTGATTATCATAAGGGCTCTTTCGCTTGATTCCATCGCGCCACCTGCGAGAGGATTCTCCTCCGAGGCTGTGCTCTTGCTCTTGAGACCGATGCCGGCCACACATGTCACAGATGTGCTGCCAGTGGGGAATTCCCATTTATGGCTCTTGGGTGTGACATCTCTTGACACCTCGATGCTCACCGGATCACTTTCGGCCGCAATGTTCTCTCCCTGCGAGTAGGCATGATTTGAGACGATGATGTTATTGTAGGTCTCGTTATAGACATACTCATTGGGGTCTGTCATGGTCACGAAGCGGAATATACGCTCGTTACACTTGATTTCTGCATCATCCTCGGCGCATACAGTCCCCTGTGCGACATGGAAGTTATAGGGGGTGTCATATTGGGCGTCAGAGTATTTGAATGTCAGAACATTGTCGACAATACTCTCGAGCGTCACGGTGGCGCTGTGGGTACCGTCGGCTGATATCATGGTGGGCAACTCGCCTGAACCGTTGGCAATGTTCTGGTTGTAGGTCATGATTACGGTTCCGGTCTTGCCGTTGGTTCTCATTGTGGAGCCTTTGTCGTCGGCGGGCGACACCTTGACGAGCTTCAGGCTTGTGTCGATGGTGGTGAAGGTGAATGAAAGCTCCTTGGAGTAGTTAGAGGAGTTGTCATTTTCCGCGGCCGGTACGAAGCGGCGTGTGGGAATGGTGAATACATACTCTGTGTTGGGGCTCAGACCCGCATAGGTGAAGATGGCCTTGTTTCCCTCGGTCTCGATGGTCTTGAGGAACGCCTGGCTACCTGAGGGGTTGGAGCTGAGGCGCAGTGTGGCGCGGCCCCATTGGGTGGCTTTGATGTCAGTGTTGAATTCAACGATGATTTGGCCATTGAGAGCCACCTCTACATCTTTATCGGCAGGAGTGTGGCGGGTGATGGCGAGGTCGGCAATCAGCTGGGTAGGCCTGCGGTACATGTTGTTGGTGAGTTGCTTGCCCTCTGCGTCAAGGTCATAGTTGTCAAAGAGGTCCTGGGTCTTTAACTCACCGTTTTCGTACCAGTATACGCCAAGGGTGTTCTTGGCGCCTGTGTTCCAGTAGATAGGATAGAACACAAAAGGCTGTCCGTTGGAAACGAAGCTGAAGTCGGTAGAGATATTGTAATTTTTCAATGCACGGCCACCTTCGCCATATTCGGGAAGCACCTTGTTGAATGCCTCCACAAACTTGAATTCGCGGAAGAAGCCGTTCTTAATCTGCGGAGTGGCCGACAGTCGGTCGTCACCCGAAATACCTCTTGACGGCTGGGCGGCTGCGACGTTGATTGAAGCGCCAAGGCTGACTTCTTCAAAGAAGCCGTCGGTCTTGACAAGAACCTTCTCCACCGGGTCGGGAACGTCGAAGGTCAGGGTTTTGGTGCCCTCTACGTCGGCATAGTCTCCGGCAAGGATTGTTTTGCCATTGACAACAGCATAGATTTTCACGCCGGTTCTTGTCGGTGTGGTAAGTGTGATTGAGCCTTGTTTTATAAGGCTCCAGTCCTGTTGAGGGTCGATGACCCCGAAATTCTTAATAAACTCTCGTGTGTAAAGCTCATCGGCAGGAACCTCGATTTCGTCGACATGACATGATGTGACAGAGGCCAGCAGCAATGCTCCTGTGAGAAATTTACAATTAAACTTCATGGTTAATAAAGGTAGTTTTTTGGTATAGTTATTAAGCGTAATGAATTATAATCTGCTTTGGATTTCTTGGCAATTCCCCGATTGAATAACACCTTAGTTTTTCAAGTGTCCAGATTGTTGGGGTGAGGAAGGTGTCGATGATTTGTAACAGAGCCAGTTAAATGACTTGTATGGACTGTTGGTGCAAATTTTTTCCAAAGATAACTAATAAAAATTACCCCCCCCAATCGTTAACTTACGTTAACTTGTGTTAGCATAAGTTTGCTTTTGCCTTGCAGTATTCTTGCAGTATTATTATGGAAAACAATGAAGCTTTTTTCAATGTATGGCTTTGGTCATACATTGAAAAAAGCTCCGGTCCCCATAGCCTGCTGAGAAGCTATGGGGACCGGAGTTAATTGTATGGGAATACTAAGCTGCTTTAAGCTTTGCTTATGCTTCCTGAGCTATTTTCTTGAACTCGTCAAGAGAAACGGTCTGCTTGTCGAGGGTGACAGTCTTTTCGATAGTGTCATAGAGTTTTGACATGAGCACCTGCTGTGACATCTGCTGACGGATTTCAGGCTTTTCGAGCTGTTCCTTAGCGTAGCGGGTGATGATTTCGTCGTCAAGACCGGTCATGCCATACTGTGCAAACTGGCGTGCAGTGAGATATTTGGCCATTTCAAGTACCTCTTCGGGGGTGATTTCAACGTTGAGGGCTTTGAGAAGGTTGGTCTCGATGATTTCGTGCTTGATGCCGTTCTCCTGAGCCTTGTATGCCTCATCGGCGTTTTCAGCTTCTGCGAAGAAGAGCTTCTTGATAGTCTCGGCGGGGAGCTGCATGTCAGCACCATACTTCTCAAACATTGCCTTGTCGAACTGGTTGCGGAAGAGAATGTGGCTGTTCTGGCTGAGCTCGTTGGCGATGAGTTCCTTCACAGCGTTGCGGTATTCCTCTTCATTGTGTACCTTGTCTTCGCCGAACACTGTCTTGTAGTATTCGTCGCCGAGCTCGGCAGGAATGTTGACGATGATTTCAGAGATGTTCATCTCGAAGTCGCTCTTGATGTCGCCGGCGATAGCCTTGTCGACATGGAGCATTGATGCGAGTTCGCCTGCATCGCCTGCTGCTGCCTTCCAGGGGTTGAACACCACCTTGTCGCCGGGCTTCTTGCCTGCGAACTTAGCGGTTTCTTCCTTATCCTTGAAGTAGAGGGGGAATACGATGCCGTCGGTAACCTGGATGGCGCCTTCGTTCTGGTTTACGGAGCCGTCCTCGTTGAGCTGCATGAGGGTGCCTTTCACAACACCGTCCTCAGTCATCTCTTCGCCGGGCTTCTGAGTGCCGAAACGTTTGCGCATATTCTTGTCCTGCTCGTCAATCATCTCTTCGGTCACATCGATTTCGTAGTAGGGATAGTGAGCCTCTTTGTCAAGTTTGATGTCAAGCTGGGGGATGAGGGCGAGGTCATACTTGAATTCCTGATCGCCTTCCTCGAATGCTTCCTTGATTTCAACAGGTACCGGGTGACCCATCACAGGGAGCTTGTTTTCAGAAATGTAGTCGACAACTGCACGATAGACAACGTCGTTGATTACATCGCTGGTGAGCTGCTTGCCGAAGCGGCGCTTCAGCTCGCCGAAAGGAACGTGGCCTTTGCGGAAACCGGGAATAACGTGGGTGCGGCCAAGCTCTTTGAGCTTTTTAGTCACCTCGTCTTTATAATCGTTTTCGTCAATCGCTACCGTCAGACGCACGTCTACGGGAGAAATCTCATCCTTTGTAATTTTCATCTTACTTATTGATAATTATCTGAGTTATTAATATTTACAAACGTGATAACCGGGCTTTGGAGGATGCCGTGACGGCACACTTCGCCCAATCAACGTGCAAAATTAGAAAAAATTTCCATAAAATCAAAACCCTTTTGAATATCTGCATTTTTTAACCTGTTTTTGGGCTGCACACGGAGGCAGAGTTGAAATGACAATCTGCCCTCGGGAGAAACAGCATGAGAGTCCTCCCGAGGGCAGATGTAAGGTGTATGTATGGTCTTTTGGCCAGTGTTATCTCACGATCACTTTTACAGGAGCGGCGTCATCGACGGTCACTATGTAGAGTCCGGCAGGAAGCTGGGTGTCGGCCGGAAGTGAGATTCCGTTGAGGTTATGGATGCTCACATTGGTGTGAGGGGTGAGGACGCTTATGTAGCCGTTCTCAACTGTGATTTCCGGCTTTATGCCTGACTGTGAGTCCTGGAAGATGTCATCGATGCCTGATTCGAGCGATGCGCCGTAGACGGCAAATGCTCCGGCCGGTATGCTGACACCGTTGGCCGAAATCACAGGCTCGGAGTTGTAGCTCTTTGCCACAAGCTCATATCGGGAAGTCGAGAGGTCCACTTTTGCGCCTGTTTTGGGATTGGTGGGGAAGGGCACAAGTACAGCTCCGCTGACAGCCGGATTGACAAGGAGGTAAAGTTCCTTGGTGCCGTCCGAGAGGCAGAGCGTGCGGCTCGTCCATGCGCTGAGATTCACAGCTGTGGCTGTCTCTTCCTTGAAGAGGGTGGGGTGGGCAGCGCGGATGGCGTTTAGATCGGCATAGGTGTCACGGAGTCCCTTACGGAGAGCGTTGTTGAGAGCGTTCCATATCACGGTCTTGGGGGCTGTATTGTTGCTCCCGTCGGTGTTTTTGGTGGTCTGGTCAGCACCTACTTCCTGGAACTGCCATATCATGTGGGCACCCGGAGTCAGAAGCATCTGCGCGGCCAGTGAGCCGAGGCGGCGGTAGAGGTTTTCAGTAGCGGCGGTGGTGTTACCCTTGATGCCGGTGTCTCCATAGGTCTTTCCTTTGTAGGCCATGCGCTCTTCGTCATGGCTTTCGGCGTAGCTCACCGTGGAGCCCCAGAGTCGGCCTCCATCCTTGGGTGCGTAGAAGCGGTCGAGCGATGCGTTTGTTTTCCAGCCCATCACATATTCACATGACTGGGTGTTGATGTTGGCCCAGTTTATCTCGCCGTCACGTGCCATCTCATTCTCTTCGGGGGCGAGGGCAAGATCCTCGTTGATGAAGTAAGCGTCAGGCTTTGTGGCCATCACATGGGCATGGAGTTTCTTCATCCTGGCTATACGCGAGGGATTATAACGGTCGGTATTGGCTGCCGAGGGGGTAGAATATGTGTTGGTGGCTGCGTTGTAAGTGGTGCCATAGCTGTTGTTGTCACCGAGCCCTTTCACCAGGTCAAATCTGAATCCGTCCACGTTATAGGCCGTCATCCAGTAATCGAGCGCGTCATACCACTGCTGCTGCACCATTTCGCAGTTCTGGTTCCAGTCGTTGAGCACACTGTAGTCATGCGGAGCAGAGCCGTTGTAGAAGGGGGTGTTCACCTGGGTGTACATGCCATACCAGGGGTGCATGCCGTCGCTTTGGTTGAACACGATGTCGAGAATCACCGCCATTCCGCGGGCGTGGCATGCGTCGATGAATGCACGGTAGTCGGTGGGGGTGCCATAGGCTTTGTCGGGGGCCATGTAGAAATTGGTGTTGTAGCCCCATGAGTTGTTGCCGCTGAATTCCATGATCGGGAGCAGCTCTATGGCGTTGACGCCGAGCGACTGGAGGTAGTCCAGCTTGTCCATCGCTTTTTTCACGGTGCCGTTACCGAGTGCCTGGCCCTCTGTGCCGGTGAAGTCGCGGAGCAGAAGCTCGTAGATGATGAGGTCGCTCTGGTCGACACCTTTGAAGTTCTTCACTTTCCATGAATATGTGTTCATGTTGGTGTTGAATACGGCCAGGGGCACACCTGTGATTTTGGTTGACGGATATTTGGGCAGGTTGGGGAATACTGACGCTGTGATATACTGGTCATTCCATGGGTCGAGCACAAGGTTGGCGTATGGGTCGCCGACCATGGTGCAGCCGTCCACTATATAATAATATATGTAGTTGGTGGCCGCCTGAAGACCTTTGACTGTCTGCCAGAAATAGCGGAATCCGTTATAGTCCTGGTAATTCATCACCTGCGAGGGATCGAGGGCATAGTCGTTCCACGAGCCAACTATTGTGGCGTTGGTCTTCGACGGTGCGCCGAGGCAGAATGTCACTGAGCCGTCGGCATTGACTGTTGTGCCCATGCGCGGAGTCCCGCCGGGAAAAGTGGCTGCTTTGGATGAGGGGAAGTTTGCAGGATAGATGGGGATGAATACATCGCCACCAGCTGCGGTTTTCGCTTCTTTTGAGCGGTCGCCGGTGCGGAACACGAAACACAGTTTCTCAATGGTCTCCGATGCGTCGGTCAGGCCATAGAATGTGCGCATGTTGGGGATGGTGAGGCTCCAGGTGTTATCGCTCACCCATGTCATCTTGTATTTCGCCTCATTCTTGTTCCAGTCGGCGGCATGTGTCCATGTGCCGTCGCTTTTGTTGGTTATTACACCGGTGTGGGCATAGACTTCGGTTGCTTTTGTGACCCCCATCATCCCCTTGTTGCCGCCGTCGGCATGGAAGGTTATGACGACGTTGGTCGAGTTAGGGGTCAGGATGGCAGGTGAAGTGGTGACTGTCTGTCCTGTCACGATCATCGCTATGGTCAGCATAAGCGCCAATAGCGGTTGACGAAGTGATAATCTCATAAAAATCGAATCAAAAAATGTGAAAAAGAGAATTAAGGTGTGGTAAGTATCTTTGGCAGTGAGGTGAGAGGGTGTCGGAAAGGTAGGTGGAGAGGGGAGGTGGAATGCTGAAATGAGAGATCACATCTACAGCATGGGGTCAAAATCGTCGGCCGGAATCGGGTTGGTCGATTGGAGCGCCAACAGGATGTTGTGGAGGGTGGCGCTGTAGCCGGTAAGCAGGGTGTGGGTTGTGGCCGGGGAGTAACGCATGGCTGCCGAGAGGTTGCCTTCGTGGTTTCCGAACTTGGCTCGGTAAGCCTCGGCTTTCTCAAACGTGTCGCGTGTCACAGCCAGGGCTTTTTCACGCATGCCGAGTCTCACGAGACTCATTATATAAGGGTATGTCAATCCGGGCACAGGCTCGGCTTTCATCTCCTCGTATACGTGGTTCTCATATAGGTCCACGATGTCGGTGAAACGCAGCGCATAGTAGCAGACTTCGGCGGCGAATTCCACTCCAAGCAGCAGCCCTTTCATCTCATGGTAGATGAGGATGATGGTCGAGGCTGCCGTGTACTGGTTGTGGATGATATGGTCCTTGGCCCAGTCAAGCACATCCGACTCCGTGAGCATCGCTTCCTTTATGGAGCGCTTCACGAATGGTTTTGCTGCCTCGATGTCGAGTACAAGCAGCACGTCGATGGCGAGTTTCGGATGATAGCGCGACTCGATGTAGCTTTTGAGCAGATCCACGGCTTCAGCCTGGCGGTCGAGCTCCACGAGGGCCGCGGCGAGTGTGGACGCATCGCTGTCCTCGGCTTCAGGTGTCTTCAGCACACTTTCATAGAGGGCGGCCACGGTTGGCATATCCCGTTCGAGACGGTAGAGTGCCGCGCCTTTGATGCGGGCACCGAGCACCGACGAGGGGTCGATGGCCAGAGCGTAGTCGGCTGAGGTGAGGGCCCCTTCGTAGTCCTCCATGTTGATCTGCACGGTGGCAAGTCGTTGCCAGAAGTCGAGGGTGAAAGGTTCGAGCATGGTCAGCTCCTCGAAGAGGCGCGCTGCCGCTTCAAGATTCCCTCCTTCCTCGAGTCGGTCGGCAAATTCATAGATGAATGTCTGCGGGTAGGAGCATTTGCTCTGGACGAGGTCTTTATTGGCCGTGAGCCATTCCTCCTCGCCGCTCTCCATGCAGAAATCCACGAATTGTATTATACCCTCATCGTCAAAATCGTCGGTGCTGTCCACGATGGCTGCAAGCTCCTCGGTAAGTGGACGCGACTGGTCACGGTTGCCGGCGCGGAGGTCGAGCAGACGGTTGAGGACACCGGTGTGGGTGACACGGCGGTTGACCTCGGACGCCGCCTCGAGATCGCCGAGCGAGGAGTAGAACCAGGCCCGGCGAGTGGCCAGCGCCTCACTCTTGGGATAATGGACGGCTCCGTAGAGCAACACCTCCATCTTCACGATATTGTTGTCAAGGTCAGAGGCATAGTCAAAGATTTCGACGAGGTCGTTCTCGTCAAAGAATGCTTCGGGATTGCCGTGTTTGACAACTTCTGATTCGAATTCGTCGTAAAGGTCCTGGCGGTCGTCGTTTTCGTCCATTTATTATCCTGCGGAGTAGAGGGGGAGATGTAGGGTGGGTTAATCGGAATTTATTTGTTGGCTTTTTCCCAGCTGTCCTTAAGCGCGATGGTGCGGTTGAAGATGAGATTTTCCTCGGTGGAGTCGGGGTCGAGTGTGAAATAGCCGATTCGCTGGAACTGGATGGGCAGACCCGGCTTGGCGATGGAGGCGAGGTAGGGTTCCACCTTTATATTCTCCACCACGCGGAGCGAGTCGGGGTTAAGCATTTCGCGGAAGTCGCGTTCGGTCTCTGCAGCAGGGTTCTCTACGTTGAAGAGGCGGTCATAGAGACGCGCAGTGGCGTTGACAGCCTTTTCGGCCGACACCCAGTGGAGTGTGCCCTTGACCTTGCGTTGACTGCCGGGAAGACCGCTGCGTGTGTCGGGGTCGTAGGTGCAGTAGATTTCCTCAATGTTGCCCTCGGCATCCTTCTTGACACCTGTGCACTTGATGATGTAGGCACCTTTGAGACGGACTTCTCCGTCGGGGGCGAGGCGGAAGAACTTCTTCGGGGGATTCTCCATGAAGTCCTCGCGCTCGATGTATATCTCGCGGGTGAAAGGCATCTCGTGTGTGCCGGCAGTGGGATTCTCGGGGTTGTTCTCCATCTCCACGGTTTCCACCTGCCCTTCGGGGTAATTGGTGATGATGACCTTGACCGGGTTGACTACGGCCATGCCTCGGGTGGCCACGCGGTTGAGGTCGTCGCGCACGGCATGTTCAAGCAGCGAGATGCTGTTGAGCGCCTCATATTTTGTGTAGCCTATGGCATCGATGAAGTTGCGCACGGAGCGAGGAGTGAAGCCACGGCGGCGCAGACCTGAGATGGTCGGCATTCGCGGGTCGTCCCAACCGGCCACGAGCCCTTCCTTGACGAGCTGGAGGAGTTTGCGCTTCGACATCACTGTGTAGGTGAGGTTGAGGCGGTTGAACTCGATCTGGCGTGGGCAATAGCTCTCGTCGGCAAGCTCCTTGACGAAGTATTCGTAGAGCGGACGGTGAGGCACGAATTCAAGTGTGCATATCGAGTGGGTGACACCCTCGAAGTAGTCGCTCTGGCCATGGGCGAAGTCATACATGGGATAGACTTTCCATGTGGTGCCTGTGCGGTGATGGGGGTGCTTGATGATGCGGTACATGATAGGGTCGCGGAAGTGCATGTTGGGGCTTGCCATGTCAATCTTGGCGCGCAGCACACGTGCTCCTTCCTCAAATTCCCCGGCGTTCATGCGCTGGAAAAGGTCGAGGTTCTCTTCTACAGAACGGTTGCGGTAGGGGCTTTCGGTGCCGGCCTGGGTGGGTGTGCCCTTCTGCGCGGCTATCTCTTCCGAAGTCTGGTCGTCGACATAGGCCTTGCCTTCCTTGATGAGACGGATGGCGAGATCATAGAGCTGGGGGAAATAGTCGGATGCGTAATATTCGCGGTCACCCCAGTCGAATCCGAGCCAGTGGATGTCCTCGCGGATAGAGTCGACGTATTCCACATCCTCTTTTACGGGGTTTGTGTCGTCGAAACGCAGGTTGCACGTTCCGCCAAACTTCTCGGCTACACCGAAGTCCATGCAGATGGCCTTGGCGTGTCCGATGTGGAGATACCCGTTGGGCTCGGGCGGAAAACGTGTGTTGAGACGTCCGCCGTTCTTGCCGGCCTGGAGGTCCTCAAGCACTAATTGTTCTACAAAGTTCAGCCCTTTAGGCTCCTGAGGTGTGGATTGATTGTTTTCCATATCTTGCAAGTGTGAGAATAGGATTTCAATTGATAAAAACTACATTCAGAAAACGTAAAAAATAGTCTTCAAAATGCAAAGTTAATCAGAATTTTTGAAATTACTCTCTCCCTGAGGTAAAAATCCATCTCTCTGAGTGCTTCACTTGAGTTTTTGGCGGAAAACGGTGATGCCGGCGGATGCTTTTGGTCAGGTCACGGTTAAGGAGGAGAATAGGTTTTTTGCCGTGGCTGATCATTGTTTACGCCCTACGAGGTCGTCGTTGGAGATTGATTTGGCAGTCTTCTTCACTGATGTGTTGAGTGAGCCGAAACGGTAGCTGAGTGACAGTGAGGCATATTGACGTGCCCCCTGGATGGTGAGGGTCTCTCCGGTGACGCCGGCGTTGTAATTGTAGGTGTGCCTGCGTTGCTGGCGCATGCCGAGGTTGCTCGCCATTACAGAGACCGACAGGCGGTCATCCTTGAGGAATGTGCGGCGCAGCGAGAGGGTGTAGCCCACGCCGTCCCAGAAGCTGTCGTTCTCGATTCGTGAATAGAGGGAGATGAAGTCGCTCGACTCGTAGGCGCTGAGTGAGGCTGTGAGTTTCCAGGGGAGACGCTGGTTTAGGCGCATGTACTGGAAACGGTGCCATCCGTGGGCTTTGACGTGGAGCGAGTTGTTGGCGTAATGGTTGTAGTCCATCTCTCCGTTATACATTAATGATGTGTTCTTGCCTATCGACCAGTTGAAATAGAGCTGTGGCGACACTGTGCGGTTGCGCCCCTGGTTGGCATAGGTGGAGTAGGTGACATTCCCCTCGGTCCACTGTGTGGCGATGATGGCGTCGTTGGTGAATGAATATCCCAGGCTGAAGTTGATGTTGATTTTGGGGTGGATGTATCCGTAGTCGAACGAGATGTTCTGGTTGCGCGCACTTCCGAGGTCAGGATTGCCGTATGACACGTTGGTGGGCGACTCGCTCCGTGCCGGGTTGAGATATGAGATGCCGGGACGGTTGATGGTGGTGTTGTAGGAGAGCTTGAACGATGATGCGTCAGTGGCATTATAGGCCACCGAGGCACTCGGCACGAGGTCGTTGAGGTCGCTGCCAAAGGGGGCCTGGGATCCGTCGCGGTATTTGGCCGCAAGGTGCGAGTATTCGTAGCGTAGGCCGGCGCGGGCCGAGAGGCGCCCTAAATTCACGCGGTAGTCGGCATAGAGCGCACCGATGGTGGTGCGGTGGATGAAGTCGAAGTGCTGCTCGTCGCCCGGATCATAGGTGTTGGTTGTGATGCTGTGGTTGTCGCGGTAGATGAACTTTCCTCCAAGGTCTATCACATGTTTGCCGGCAAACGGACGCGTCCAGTCGGCCTGCACGGTGTGTTCCACGAAGTTGAGGTCGAAGTCGGAATACTGCGAGGTGTAAGGCACCGGAAGGTTCTCGTAGTTCTCATAGATGGTCTCGTCGTTGCGCTTCTGGTTGGTGGTGGAAAGTGCATAGCTGAGGGTGAATATCTCGCCTTTGCGCCGTGTCAGGTGCTGATAGTTGAAATTGCCGTTGAAGTCGAGATAGCCATAGGGATCCATGCGTGTGCGGCTATCGTAGCTGTAGATGGGGAGGCCTGCGGCCGATACCATGCGGCTGGTGGAGTTGTTGGCCACGTCGAGCGAATAGCGGTAGCCGCCAAACTCGGCAGTGAAGAGGTTGAGCGAGTCGAGCTCGTAGGACAACTCTCCGTTGAGCCAGAAGATGTGGCCGGGGTTGTTGCCCGATGTTTCGGTGGTGAGTACATTGCCGGAGTCGTCATACACTATGTGTGACTTTGTCTTGCTGCTTGTCTGCCGTTTTGTCATCGTGCTCAGTCCGCCAGAAACCGAGAAAGCCACCTTGTCGATCTGTGACGTGAGCCAGAGGTTAGGCATGGGAGTCCAGTTGAGGGTCGACATGTTGAGCCCGACGTTTCCCATCACACCTTTGACAATGGTGTTTTCCATCGTGACGATGTTGAGGATAGCGCCTACTCCCTCGGCGTCTTCGCGTGCACCGGGGTCGGTGATTACCTCAATCTTCTTTATCATCGATGCAGGAATGGCCTTGAAAATCTCCTTGGCATTCTTGGTGAACGAGTTGTTGGGACGGCCGTTCTTGTAGATTTTGAAGTTTGACGAGCCTTTCACCTGGATTGAACCGTCGGCATCTACGGTCACCATCGGCACCTTGCGCAGTATCTCGTCGAGTTGCGAGGTCTGAGCTTCGCCGTCGGCCTGCACGTCGTAGCCTATGCGGTCGATTTCGCGTGACACCAACGGACGCTGGGCCACGACCTCGATTTCGCCGAGGAGGTTGGATGCGGTGGACATCGCGAGAGTCCCTAACCGGCAATGGGGCTTACCGGGGGTGACCTCAAAACTCCGTGTCAGGTTGTCTCGGCCTACCGAACTTACCACCAGGTCATAGCGTCCGCTTGCTGGAAGTGTGAGGCTGAAGGCTCCGTCTTCGGCAGTGACACCCATCACCTTGGGAGTGACCGTGTCAGTGGGGAGGAAGAGGCGTAGGGTGGCAAAGGGCTCACCTTCGCCGATGGAATCAACTACTATACCGCTGACTGTGTAAGTGTCGGCACCATACATCGATGCCGGTGAGGTCAACGCGCACATCAAGGCGGCGAGGACGGAGATTAGAAAACGTGACATTGGGATAAAAAATAGATATAGTAAACGGAGTTTTGTCAATTAGACGATAAACGCGGCCTATAATTACACGTATCCCCTGGTTTTAACATCCGTTAACTCATGAGGTCATGCCGTTGTCGGCGCTTCGGCAGAGGCTTTCTTTCTGGCTTTAAGGCGCATGGCTCGCCGGGCCTCACGCTTTTCAGCCTGTCGCTCAAGCCGGCGTTCCCTGCGGTTGAGAGGAAAGAAGGAGAGGCTGTTATCGGTTAGCGGTATAGATGATAAGGTGGAAATCGTCGATGGAGAGTTGGCCGGAGCTGAGGCGGCAGCGGCTGATGCGGAGGGGGAGGGGGATGACGATTTGCGTTTACGGCCACGTTGGCGTGCTCGGAGAGAGCGGGCCATCGCCCTGTCGATTTCAGGACGCAAAAGGGAAAACACCATCTTTATCATCGGGTCGGCACACTCCGGATTGTCGCCGGCGAGATAACCGTCGATCATGGCCACAGCCCCACGCAGGCAACGCTCGCCGTCATTCATGTCGGCAAACGTGGAGGTGATGCGCGAGATGATGTCGTTGTAGAACTTCTTGGATACAGGTAGATTTTTCATAGTCGAGACATTTTTTATGCAAAGATAAGGTCATCGCAATGCCTGAAAGGTGCGATAATGTCGCGAAGCGGCAAAAAAAAATTAATAGCATGTGGGAAACACATTTCAGCGGCAGGGCCGTTTGCGGGGATTTGAGCGGTTGACGCCATATAACAGCTTTGAAATTAGGGAGTAAACGAAGATTAAGAGCTGTCGGTGCCTAAAAGGAGATGCCTCGAAAACCGCGCTGTCGCACCTCATATCGTGACCTTTGGACCGCAAAAAGCATATAAAAACCACACAAAACATTTGGTCAAACCAAAAAAGAGTTGTAACTTTGTCCTCGCAAAAGCCCAGGTGGCGGAATGGTAGACGCGCTCGTTTCAGGTGCGAGTGCTGCGAGGCGTGCAGGTTCGAGTCCTGTTCTGGGCACCATGATCCCTTGATTATCGACTAATAATCAAGGGATTTTTTTAGTTTAAGATGTATTTAAATTGTGCTTATTGTTAGCCGGTACGCCAAAAGTATGCCACTGAAAGATACATTGAGCCATCATTCCGTTTTATGTTGTCAATTATAATATTTTGCATAATTGTTTGTGCTGTCGTAGTGATTCTTTTTGTGAAGCAGCACAAGGAAGTGCAGTTGATTGAGACTGTCACTCCTCGCTATTGTGGTGAATGGTCGGAAAGGCGGACGGTGTTTAAGTTGCTGAGGATGGGGATTGATCCTCGTGCGATTTTCCATAATTGCTATATAAAAAGGTCATCCGGGACATATACGCAAGTTGATTTGGTGGTTGCGACGAAATCAGGTCTGTTGGCGTTTGAAATCAAGGATTATAGCGGATGGATATTTGGAGATTTTCGTCAGAAATATTGGGCCCAGGTCCTTGCTTATGGAAAAGAAAAGCATCGGTTTTACAATCCAATCATGCAGAATAATGGCCACATTGAGGCTATACGCGAGAATCTGCCACATAATCCGGGCATCCCGATCTATTCGATAATTGTATTTTGGGGAAACTGCACATTGAAAAATGTGACTGTAGGTTCGGACAATGACTTCCTTATTTATCCGAATGAAATTGAACGTACTGTGCAGGATATTTTGTGTCGTTCGAATGCTGATTTCGGCGATAAATATGAAATTATGAATATGCTGACACAGGCTGTGGCGAATGGAAATAATCCTGATATTGTTTCGTCTCAACTAATGACGGCTTTAAAGGCCGGATATTCTTGCCCTGCGTCATCCTATCATTCCTCTTATTCCATGCCATTTCATTATCTGAGGCGTTTTAATAGGTGGTAGGGCAATGGTTTCCGTCGGCATAGGGGCACACATTATTCACTTCTTTTTCTTAACAAGGAATTAGACCTGGGCTTCTTACGATGTCCCATTTCAAGGGTTGTAGAAATTCCTGCTGTCTGAGCTAACGCATCACGTGATTCATTCGCCCGAAGAGTTAGTTTATGAAATTCACTTGTAGCATCACCTACCTTAAAGGATATTGAGATAGTGTTATTTGAGGCCATAAAATTTGGAAAATTTTATTTTATTTTATATCTTGCGGTAAATAAATTTCTTAAGTTATGTGGCTACTTAAATTTCTCATCTTGATATTCCTTGTAGCTTATTTCGCTGCTGGATTTTATATCCTTATAGGATTAACCGTTTTAATATTTAAAATCACTGATAAAAACAGATTTCGCAAATTGGACTAATCATATCTAATTACCGAATTTGCTTGCCACCGATTCAAACCTTTCCCTTTTCTCCTCGGGAGTGAGTCTTGGAGTGTCGGGCTTATGTGATATATTATCCCATGGTAGCGGTATGAGCTGGCGCGGGGTAATTTTCTTTTTTATATGTGGCTGTATGCAGATGCTCTCAAACTCATCAAACTCCAACTTGCAGAAGTCATCGAGTGACATGCCGATGCATCCGACAAGGTTTTTAAATCTGCATTTTTGATGGATATTCTGTGCGTGATATAACAACGCCCCTGGACTGATGGTGTCCAGGGGCGTTGGTCGTATTTCTATTTGCTGATTGGCGATATGATCTATCCCCTTACAATAACCTTATATGATTGATTGCCTATGCAAATGATGTAGATACCAGGGACAACCTGATAGACTACAGGAGCGTTTTCCGATTTCTTAATTCCCAGGAAATGTCCGTCCAAGCTTACGAGTGCTGTTGTCACACCCTCATTGAGCCCATCAATCACAATTGAGCTGTCCACGACTTTTATTGTGAAACCATCGTTGTGGACATATTGAACTCCCGAAAGATCGTGCACGCTAACTCTACATTCTGCTGATAAGTCCGAGCCATCGGCAGTCGTTGCTGTTACCGAGGCGTCCCCGGCCTTAACTGCGGTTACCCATCCATCTTCATCAACGGAAGCAATGTCGGGATTAGATGATGACCATGTAAATGATTTGTCTTCCGCATCGTCAGGCAATACTGAAGCATTGAGTTTTACTGTCTCGCCAACATTCAGGGATATATTCTCATGATCGATGGTTATTGATTCGGCAAATTTCGGATGGACTGTTAGATGAAACCAAGCTCCGACAACAGCGCCACTTGCGGACGCACTGTATGTGCAGGCTAATAACAAAGTCTCCCCGACGGAAACCGCAGTGACAAGACCATTATCATCAACTGTGGCGATGGTTTCATCCATAGATTTCCAAAAGTATGATTTATTGGTAGCATTTTCAGGGTGCACTGTCGCTATGAGCTGAACAGTCTCTCCAACACCGAGCGAGGCGGACTCAATGTTAAGGGTAACTGACTCTACAAGTATCGGATTGACAACCACTGTGCAAGAAGCCGAGAGTCCACTTTTTGTTGTGGCAGTGATTATGGCCTCACCATCGGAAATCGCAGTTACCAGACCGTTTGCGTCTACTGAAGCTATCTGGGGTGCGGAAGAAATCCAGGTGACGGATTTATCGGGAGCGTCGTCGGGCAACACTATTGCAGTGAGTTTAATGGTTTCTCCGGTATTCAGAGCAACCTCTTCATGATCAAGCGTAATAGACTCAGTCCCTTTAGGGTGTACGATGATGGCAAACCAGGCTCCGACAGCTGCGCCATTTGCAGAGGCTCTTGTCGTACTGGCATATATCAGTGTATGGCCAGCAGAAACCGCAGTGACAAGACCATTGTCGTCAACTGTGGCGATGGTTTCATCCATAGATCCCCAAATATATGATTTATAGGAAGCATTTTCAGGCAACACTGTAGCTATTAGCTGAACCGTCTCGCCAACTTCAACCGAGGCTGACTCGAGATTAAGAATAATGGACTCTACAAATATCTCCTTGACGGAAATTGTGCAGGAGGCAGTCAGTTCTGAGCCATCGTTTGTTGTGGCAGTGATTGTGGCCTCACCCTCAGAGATCGCAGTTACCAGTCCGTTTTCATCTACAGAAGCTATCCCGGGGACAGAAGAAGTCCAGGAGACAGATTTATCTGGAGAATCATCAGGCAATACTGTGGCGGTAAGTTTTACCGTCTCGCCAATATTCAGGGAGACATTTTCCTGATCAATAGTTATTGATTTGGCGACTTTCGGATGGACCGTGAGACTAAACCAGGCTTCGAGAACAGCGCCACTTGCAGATGCGCTGTTTGTGCGAGCCAATATAGAGGTCTCTCCGACGGAAACCGCAGTGACAAGGCCATTATCATCAACTGTGGCGATAGTTTCATCCATAGATTCCCATATGTATGATTTATCTGTGGCATTTTCAGGAAGCACTGTCGCTATGAGCTGCACGGTCTCTCCGACCTCGAGCGACGCGGACTGAATATTAAGGGTAATTGACTCTACGAGTGTCTGGACAGTCACTATGCATGAAGCCGAGAGCCCGGATCCGCTTGTGGTGGCTGTGATGATGGCTTTCCCGGGGGATATTCCGGTGACAAGGCCTGATTCATCTACTGTTGCGACCGATTCATCGGAAGACTGCCAAGTCAACACCTTTTCATAAGCGTTTTCAGGATAATATCTAACCTCAAGTTGCATCGTATTAGAAACCGCCAATGATGCTTCTGACTGGTTCAGCGAAATACTTGTAGGCGCAATGGTGATTGGCTCAATATTCTGAAAGTTCATCCATGCCTTAGTGGTTTTTGCCTTTTCAATACCATCTTTATAAACATATAGCGTAGTAGAATAATCGGAGAAAGTCTCTCCGGTAGCTATTGGGTCAGATGTGAGGTATGTGACATCACTAAATCTTGAACCTGTTGCAAAAGCTGCTGTCTCGAGAGTGGTCAAAGTCCCGGGTAGAGTCAAAGAACCCATCAGCCCCTTGCAGCCACTGAATGCATTAATACGAATAGTATTTACAGAATTTGGAATAGTAAGAGATCCGGTGAAACCGCTGCAGCCATCGAATGCGGAGTTGCCAATTGTAGTCACAGAGTTGGGGATTATTAGTGAACCGGTAAAACCGTTGCAACCCTGGAATGCGGATTCCCCAATGTCTTTCACTGAGTTGGGTATTGTTAGTGAACCGTTGAAGCCGCTACAGCGATAGAATGTTTGACGTTCAATAGTAGTCACAGAGTTGGGTATTGTTAGTGAACCGTTAAAGCCGCTACAGCCAGAGAAAGCGGCAGCCCCAATCTCTGTCACGGAGTTTGGTATAGTCAGTGAGCCGTCAAAACCACTGCAATCCATGAAAGCGGCTACGCCAATGCTAGTCACAGAGTTAGGGATGATCAGTGAGCCAGTCAAACCCCTACAACCTTCGAAGGCTTCTTGTTCAATAGTAGTCACAGAGTTAGGGATGGTCAGTGAACCAGTCAAACCCCAGCAACCAAAGAAAGCGCCTTCCCCTATGGTAGTCACTGAGTTGCTAATTGTGAGTGAGCCATCAAAGCTGCTACAAGCAGCGAAAGCCCATGCGCCCATGCTAGTCACGGAGTTAGGGATGATCAGTGAGCCGGTCAAACCAAGGCAACCTTCGAATGCACTTTTGCCAATGCTTTTCACTGAGTTGGGAATTGTCAGTGAACCTGAGATGCCATGCAAGTTAAAGAATGCTTTATCGCCAATTGCTGTTACAATAAACTGTTGCCCTGAAAAATAGATAAATTTCGGGATTTCTATATTTGTTTGAAAATAAGGTTGTTGTATTTCTTTGGGCCCTAATAGAGTCGCTTCCCCAGTGGAAAAGTTAAACTTAAAAGCATAAGGAGAATCCTCGGCATTATACGCAGCTTTCGCTATGGCATTGCATAGCAACAAGAGAAGAATTACAGATAATAATTTTTTCATGATTAGTGGTTTTGGTTTTTGTCAGGGGTCAATAGGTAAGTTTCAAGTACAAGTCGGATAATTTTTCGTTCGGTGTAATAGCGTCCTATGATAATAATGAAAAGACAGAGCATCAGCACTGTTATACACTGAATGATGCAAATGCAGCAAGGTTGGCTGCAACTGCACACATCGGAGGTTGTCAGCGTGGCAATTATATCACATAGCCATCTGCAGCTACAGCTGGAGCAGGAGCTGAAAAATATTATCAAAATCAACCACCACGCAATAACGATCATCAGATTTTTGAAAAATGCTGAAAAACTCTCCAGGACAGGTATGGAGCCAAGTAAACCTTTGGATTGAACATGATAATATGATTTATAATAATCTATTAGGGTAAATTGAGTGTCATCGTGAGTCTCATTTATTTCGGCTTCAATGTCGTGATAAGCTTTATTGATATATTTCTTTTTATTATCAAGGAATCTCGACCATTCTTTTTTCGATATGATTGATGAAATTGATTCCGTGACACACCATAGAAGCAAGCCTGTTATCCATGATGTGATAAAAATCAGAGTTACTATAACGATATGGTCTGACGTGCAAGAGATGTCGATAAAGGGCAGTATGATTAGAAATCCAATCAATAATTTGTTCAATCCGTCATAGAAGGATGTGCCCGGAACAGAATCCATGTTTATTTAAGGAGCCGCGGTCATCCTCTCGTTGGCGATAATGATGGGTAAGAAAAAAGCGTAGGAATCTGTATCGGTTACCGTCCTACAGTTAGAGGCTTCTCGCATTGCCCATCAATAGTCGGACGGCAACGCAGAAGCCCACGCTTGTATATGCAACAATAGTGTCCGGCTATACCTTTCCCAAGATACTCTGCCGAATGCATGATATTACATATCCACGGGCATCTACCGTTGCTCAACCCCTGACTATTGATTTGAAATTTTGCGAGAATTTCTAACTGTCAAGAATCAGCGCGGATAAACGCTTTCTTATTTTATGTCTATCGCATCCCCTCCCGCATTGCCCTTGACCGGGGCCTCTGCGTTACGGTCTGCGATTGCAAAATTAATAACAATTTTTTAGATTTCCAATATCGCATTTAAAATCATGGCCTACAAAGGTATATGCTTTGGCCATTTGATGTGCCGGATGCCATTGGGATGCTTTTGATGAAGTCGTTGTGGCATGCTGTGGGTGCGGATCAGGTGGTTATTTTGATACCTGTGATGTTTTGGTGCGGTTGGAGGTGATTTCGTCAAAGTTTGAGATGGCCCATGTCACGAGGTCGCCGATGAGGGGCAGGAGGCTTTGGCCTAATTTTGTGAGGGAGTATTCGACACGCGGAGGTATTTCGGCATAGATTTTGCGAGCTATGAGGCCGTCGGCTTCGAGTGATTTCAATGTCTCGGTAAGCACTTTGGGTGATATGTCGGGGATGGCTTTGCCGATGGCGTTGAAGCGGGTGGCGTCATTCTCCGAGAGGACACACAGCACGAGCATGGCCCACTTGCCTGAGAACCGCGAAATGATGTTGCGGACCGGGCATTGGTCGATGCGCGTGAATTTTTTTAAATTTTCTTGCAGTGGTAATTGGTTCATTTTCAAAAATAGTTACTCCGAGGTAAGTGGGTTACATTATTGTAATGTCTTGCAGATGTGAAAAATGCATCATAATTTTGCACTATCAAAATGATAGCGGCTTACTGCTGCAAAGTTAGTGAAAAATCACTGTTAAATCGAAAAAATATGAGCGAAGTAAAAACAATCAATCAGGGTAAGAATTTTTCCCATGCTTCAGTGGGGTGTCTCAACGGATTTGAAGGCAAGCAGTTTGTCAAGGATGCCACGGGTGCTACATCGTGTGAAATCTCGTTTGGCTCATTGCCTACCGGGGCAGCGGTGCCGTTTTTCCATTCACACAAGGATAACGAGGAGAACTATATCATCCTTTCGGGTGCCGGGAAATTTCAGGTTGACGAGTGTGTGTTTGACGTTGCCGAGGGTTCGGTGGTGCGAGTGTCTACGGCTTGCGACCGTAATCTGAAGTGCACATCTGCCGAGCCGATGACCTATGTGTGTATCCAGGCTAAGGAGGGTTCGCTCGGCGGCTATACTATGACCGACGCTGAGATAACCGAACGTGAGAGCCTGCTGTAAAATCACTGCATAGCGACAAGGTGTGACAATAAAAAAAGGAGGAGTTAAGACTTGCGCCCTAACTCCTCCCCTCACGTTTCAACTATTTATTTATGAGAGCCTCAGTATCCAGTTTCACAACTCGGTAAAGAGGACGAGGGATGTATAAGTTTTTGTTTTGTCTTTCTGTTTCTTTATCTTTACTTACATCATTAAAACAACTTACCGTGGCGTTTTTATCTCGCCGTTGAGCTAAAAGAGATTAAAAAACGTCAAGTAATCGGCCCATTTTCATGGAAATGTTAAAATATCCATAAAAATGGGCTTTCAGGGATGTGTATTGCGGTTTTTGGGGGGATAATCAGCCTCTTCGGCGGATGTGGTCAGGAGATGCGTGACCAGTCGTGGAGCCGCGAAGTGAGCAGGGCAAGCTGACGCGACAGGACAGCGTTGGCCGGATGGGCCAGGTCGGGGTCGGCGTCGAGTATGTCGCAGGCTGTGTCGCGTGCGAGCTGCACTATCTGTCCGTCAGTGGCCAGATTGGCTATGTGGAGGTCAAACGGCATGCCGCTCTGCATGGTGCCTTCGATGTCTCCGGGGCCGCGCATCTGCATGTCGGCTTCCGCGATGGCAAATCCGTCGGTGGTCGATGTCATCAGCTCGAGGCGTTTGCGTGTGTCGCCCGCTATTTTCCGTTTGGTCATCAGTATGCAGTAACTCTGGCCCTCTCCGCGCCCCACTCGGCCTCGGAGCTGATGGAGTTGCGACAGTCCGAAACGCTCGGCGTTCTCAATAAGCATGGTGGTGGCGTTGGGGACGTTCACTCCTACCTCTATTACGGTGGTCGCCACAAGGATATGGGCCTGATGTGAGGCGAAAAGGCTCATCTGGTAGTCCTTCTCGGCCGGTTTCATCTGTCCGTGCACGAACGCCACATTATAGTCGCGGAATGTGTCGCAGATGGTCTCGTAACCCTCCTCGAGTGATTTCAAATCGAGCTTTTCATTCTCTTTGATGAGGGGATAGACGATATAGACCTGGCGTCCGAGCCTGAGCTGCTTCCCTATGCCCTGATAGGTGCGGAAACGGTCTTCGTCATACCGCAGCAGGGTTTGCACCGGTTTGCGGCCGGGAGGGAGCTCGTCGATGACCGACACGTCAAGGTCGCCGTAGACGGTCATAGCGAGAGTGCGGGGGATGGGTGTTGCGGTCATCACCAGCACGTGGGGCGGGATGATGTTCTTGGTCCATAGTCGCGCGCGCTGTGCCACTCCGAAGCGGTGTTGCTCGTCGATGACAATGAATCCCAGATTGCGGAAACGCACATTGTCCTCGATGACGGCGTGGGTGCCTATGAGTATGTGCAGTGAGCCGTCCATGAGTTGGGCGTGGATCTCCTCGCGTGCTTTTTTGCGTGTGGAGCCGGTGAGGAGCTTGACGTTGATACCCATCGGTGCCACCATCTTGGTTATGGTCTCGAAATGCTGGGTGGCCAGGATTTCAGTTGGAGCCATCAGGCATGCCTGCGTGTCATTGTCGAGGGCAATGAGCATGCAGAGGAGGGCCACGAGGGTCTTGCCTGAGCCTACGTCACCCTGCAGCAGACGGTTCATCTGCCTTCCGGTGGCCATGTCGGCGCGGATCTCCTTTATGACGCGTTTCTGTGCCCCGGTAAGCGGGAAGGGGAGAAACTGCGAGTAGAACGTATTGAAGAAGTGTCCGATCCTGGGGAAGCGGAATCCTTGTGTGGTGCTGCTCCGGCGTCGGGCGTAGCGCTGGATGTTGAGTTGCAGGTAGAATAGCTCCTCGAATTTCAGCCGCAGCCGTGCCCTGCGCAGCTGCTCGTTGTCGTTGGGATGGTGGATGGCACAGATGGCTTCCGTTATGCCCATGAGGCTGTGGCGTGCTATGACCTCGGGGGGAAGGGTTTCGGCGAAGTGGGGGTGGCAGCTGAGGATGTCATGCACGGCCGCAGAGAAGGTGCGTGACGAGAAACCGCGGTTGCGCAGCTGCTCGGTGAGGGGATAGACACCCCTGAATCCTCCTTGCGGAGGCAGTGACTGCGGGGTGTCGATTTCGGGATGCACCATGCTCCATCGTCCGTTGAAGCATGAGGGTTTGCCGAAGAGTATATATTCTGTGCCTGTCACATAGGCGGAGCGCAGTGATTTGATGCGTTGAAACCACACCACCTCCATCACTCCCGAACCGTCGGAGAATAGCCCCACGAGGCGCATCTTGGCTCCTTCGCCGATCACGTTGAACGACACGAATTTCCCCTTTACCTGCACCGAAGGCATGTCGTCGCCCGCGAAATCGCGTATCCGGTAGATTGATCTTCGGTCCACATAGTGGGTCGGGAAATGGAACAGAAGGTCATGATAGGTCCTGATGCCGAGGTTCTTTTCGAGCAATTCGGCACGTTTCGGTCCCATTCCGCGCAGGAATTTTATGTCCATTCTCCTCAGAGAGTCCATTTCGGTGTGGCGGTGTGTGTTTGTGTTTGTTTCAGATATGGCCTTGGCCTATATGGTCTCGGCAAGATATAGCGAAGCGATTGCCATGTCGCCGGGATTGGTCACTTTGATGTTGTGAGGATCACCATCCACGAGGCACAGAGCGTCGTAGCCGGCGGCTTCCATCACTGACGCGTCGTCGGTGAATTCAGGCTGTAATGGTTGCCTGTAGGCTGCTATGAGCTTTGCGGCATGGAATATCTGCGGGGTCTGAACTGCCCGGTACATTGAGCGGTCCACGGCATGACTTGAGCCGTCAGGGCCTATAAGGCGTATCGAATCTGTCACCCGGCAGGCCGGGATAGCACCATCGGCCTCCTTGAGGGACGATATGAGAGCCTCTACCATAGGGCGTGTCACTACAGGCCGCGCTGCGTCGTGGACACTTATCCACCGGCATCGGCCGCAGCTGTCAGCGGCAAGGCGTTGTTCGATGAGCGTTACGGCGTTCTTCACGCTGTGGGCACGGGTCGGTCCCCCGGTGGCAATCAGATGCGATAGGGTGAAAGCGTGCTCACGGCACATTTCTCCCCACATCTCGACCATGTCGGCACTGAGCACCACGATGATTTCCGCATCGGGCGTGGCGTCGTGCAACCGTTCTATGGTGGTCATAAGCAAGGGACGCCCATTGAGGTCGCAGAACTGTTTTGGCAGGTTGCCGCCGTAGCGCGAGCCGCTTCCTGCGGCAACTATGATATGGTAATTGGTCTCTCTCATATTTATCTACAAAAATAGCCAATAATCCAAAAATCCCCAAATCAAAATTTCAAATTGTTGAATCTGCATTATTAAAATTAAGCAGATGTAAGTTTGTGGGAATCTGAATAATTTTGTAATTTTGACTTTCATTGCAAGCCTCTGTCTTGAAAAGTATAATGGTATTTCAAGTTTTTTATAAAAGTCACTGTTCATGCTGCTATCCACTGTCATCCCGGTCTATAATGCCGCTCCTTATCTCGCCAAGAGCATCGGTTCAATCATCACGCAGGATCTGCCTGACGGTGAGCATGAGGTGTTGCTTGTCGATGATGGATCAACCGACTCCTCTGCCGGGATTTGCGATGAGTATGCGCGCCGTTATCCCGGACTTGTGCGTGTGATACATAAACCTAACGGCGGTGTGGCTTCGGCGCGAAATGCAGGGCTGAAAGCCGCGCAGGGACGCTATGTACACTTCATGGACTCCGACGACTGGATTATCCCAGGCAGTTACAATTATGTCAGGGAACACTATCTGGATGGTGTCGAGCCTGATTATTTGGGCTTCTGGTCGGTTACTCTCGACTCGGTGATGCGCCGTAAGTGGAAGGAGGAATCCAGACTTGACGGAGAGGTGATATATGATGGCCGAGCCCATGACTATTACGCTTCGGGTAAGTTTCTTCCGTTTTCAACGATCGGGTGGTATCGTCGCTCTTTCCTGCTGGATAAGCAGTTGGAGTTCCGTGAAGGGATGATTATATCGGAGGACACGCTGTTTAATCTCAATTTTGCCATGGCCAATCCTGTCATCAGGCTTACCAACTCTGTGCTCTACCGTTATGAGATGCGTGACGGCTCGGCCATCAATCAGCGTAGCGAGGCGAAGATGAGGAAGAGCGTGGAGTGTTACGAGATTTTGTTCTCTTCAGTAATGAATCACAGGGGCACCCACGCTTGGTTTGAAGACGGAGCTGATATGCTTGTGTCAAACCAGATTGTGCCCTTCATGTCAAGAGTGCTGTCGGCAGGATACTCGGCTGCTGAATTCAAGGCTCTGCGCAGCCGGCTTGAGGCGATATCGCTTCTTCCGGTCAAAGTCTCCGGCAGGATGAGCCGTGTCGTCAATCATATTTTTGCCCATTCATCGCTGTTCCCTGTTTATACAATGCTCTATCGTCGTGTTTTTGTGCCCTACGTGCTTCCGCGTCTTTCGCGTAATTAGAGCCTGATACGTTTGTTTTATTTGAAAGGATCAGGCCGCCTTTGTGATGATATTCATGGCGGTTGGTGAAAAAAAGCGACCCCGGGAATCCATTTAGGATTTCCGGGGCGGCTTTTTCGATGGTAAGGTTTGTGTTCGTGTGTGTGAGGTTAACTAAGATCTATTAGTTAGTCACGAGGCTCACGTGGTTCACGAGGTCCGCGGTCGTCACGGCGGGGACGGTCATCACGACGGGGTCCACGATCGTCACGGCGAGGTCCGCGTCCGCGGTCGTCGCGGCGGGGACGATCGGCGCGGGGGGCACGTTCACGTTCCACATAGCCTTCGGGTTTAGGCTGGAGTGCGCGCATCGACAGGCGGTATTTACCGGTCTTTTTGTCAATCTCGATGAGCTTAACCTCAACGGCGTCACCCTCTTTCAGACCTGATGCCTCCATGTTTTCGAGACGGTCCCATGAGATTTCAGAGATATGGAGCAGACCGTCGCGGTTGGGCATGAATTCAACAAATGCGCCGAAGTCGAGGATTGAGCGTACGGTGCCCTGGTATACTTTGCCCTCTTCGGGGAGTTCGACGATGGCGTTGATCATTTCCATTGCCTTGTCGATTGAGGCCTTGTTGGCTGCGGCAACTTCGATGTAACCTCCTTCGGGGATTTCGTCGATTGATACAGTGGCGCCACTTGCTTCCTGGATGCCCTGGATAATCTTTCCGCCCGGGCCAATCACTGCACCGATGAGCTCCTTGGGGATAATCATGGTGACGATGCGGGGCACGTGTGCCTTGTAGTCTTCGCGGGGAGCAGGGATGGTCTCTTCAATCTTGTTGAGGATGTGGAGACGACCGTCGCGGGCCTGGAGAAGAGCCTTTTCGAGGATCTCATAGCTGAGACCGTCACACTTGATGTCCATCTGAGTGGCTGTGATGCCCTGACGTGTACCGGTCACCTTGAAGTCCATGTCGCCGAGGTGGTCTTCGTCGCCGAGGATGTCGGAGAGGATGGCATACTTGCCGGTGGCGCTGTCAGAGATGAGGCCCATGGCGATACCGCTGACCGGACGCTTCATCTGCACGCCTGCGTCGAGGAGTGACAGGGTACCTGCGCACACGGTGGCCATTGATGATGAGCCGTTTGACTCAAGGATATCGCTGACGATACGGCAAACGTAGGGGAAGTCATCCGGGAACATGCGCTTGAGTGCACGGTGGGCAAGGTTGCCGTGGCCCACTTCACGACGGCCTACGCCACGTACTGGCTTGGCTTCGCCGGTTGAGAAGGGGGGGAAGTTGTAGTGGAGGAGGAAGCGTTCGCGGCCCTGGTTGAGCACGTCGTCGAGAATCTTCTCGTCGAGCTTGGTGCCGAGGGTCACAGTGGCGAGTGACTGAGTCTCACCGCGGGTGAACACGGCAGATCCGTGAGGTCCGGGAAGATAGTCCACTTCACACCAGATAGGACGGATTTCGGTAGTCTTACGTCCGTCGAGACGGATGCCTTCGTCAAGGATGCAACGGCGCACAGCCTCTTTCTCCACGTCATGGTAATAACGCTTCACGAGGGGAGTCTTGGCTTCGCGTTCCTCTTCGGGGAGGGATTCGATGTATTCTTCACACACCTTGTCGAAGCTTTCCTGACGCCAGTGCTTGTCGGCACATCCGGCCTTGGCGATGGCATAGGCCTTGTCGTAGCACTTGTCATGCACGTCCTTGCGGAGGTCTTCGTCGTTGGTTTCGTGGCAGTATTCGCGTTTTACGGTTGAGCCAACCTCTTCAGCGAGTTCCATCTGGGCCTTGCACTGGATCTTGATGGCGTCATGGGCTGCGCGGAGGGCAGCGAGGAGGTCAGCTTCAGACACTTCGTTCATCTCGCCTTCCACCATCATGATGTTGTCGTAGGTGGCGCCTACCATGAGTTCCATGTCGGCTTTTTCGAGCTGCTCGAAAGTCGGGTCAATGACGAATTCGCCGTTCACGCGGGCTACGCGTACTTCGGAGATGGGGCCATTGAAAGGAATATCACTGACTGCGAGGGCTGCCGAAGCGGCGAGGCCTGCGAGCGCGTCAGGCATGTCGACACCGTCAGATGAATACATGGTCACCTGCACGAATGTGTCAGCATGGTAATTGTCGGGGAAAAGAGGGCGGAGCACACGGTCAACCAGACGTGATGTCAGGATTTCGTAGTCGCTTGCGCGGCCTTCGCGTTTGAGGAAGCCGCCGGGGAAACGCCCGTTGGATGAAAATTTTTCTTTATACTCTACTTGGAGGGGCATGAAGTCAACTCCCTCGCCGGCGTCCTTCGCCGTTACTACTGTCGCGAGGAGCATAGTGTTGCCCATGCGCAGTTCTACCGCTCCATCGGCTTGCTTGGCTAACTTGCCGGTCTCCAGAGTGATGGTGCGACCGTCGGGCAGCGCGATGGTTTTCTTGATTGGATTCATAAATTTATTTTATTCAGCTTTATAGTTTTTCTTCGGGAAAAGCGAAGTGTTTTCTTTGTTTTTGTAGCTTAGTCTTTTTCAGTTTGCAAAGATAGCAAATAATTTGTAATAAATAGGTGTGAAAAGGCTAAATAATTCGCATAAAAGGAATGTTTATGCGTAAAAATGGCTATAGCCAGCGTCGGGAAGGCTATTTTGTCCCCTTGATTGCCGTGCGGGGTGCGTAATCGGCTCGTTTCCTTGGGTTTTCTACCGGGCTTCCTCGTCGGTGTTGGCGAGGAATTTTTCAATCGAGTCGATGCGTTCCATGATTTTGCCTTTTTCCTTGGGTGGAAGGTCTGTGTCAAGCTCCCGCTCGAGGTATTCCTTCTGCAGTATGCACAGTTGGCGCAACTGCGGATGGAGTGAGCCTGTGACATGGGAGAGCTTGTGGAGCCAGTAGACCCCGAAGCTGATCTGGTCCTTGTATTCGGGGGAGTCGGCCTCCATGGGATGACCTGTCTTGTGCATGAGTGAGCACATCATGTTGTAGGTGTCGAAATCGGTCTGTATAGTGTGGGCGGTATGCCACCTGAGCATGACTCGTTTGGACCTGAGGAGGCGTATGAGGCGCAGCGAACGGCTCTTCTTCACGAGATACATGGCCTCTTCGGCCACTTCGGCAATGTGCTCCATGGTTTCCTCGTATTGCTGCTCGTCCACTGTTGTCTCGTCGCAGTCATGGTCAAGGAGATATTGGCGACGTGCCAGGCTACGCTCGTAGTCGGGGGTGGGGCTTATGCTTATGTTGCGTTTGTAGCGTGCGAAGATGTCGAGCCAGTCCTGCTGCTCGGTGTCGGATAATGGATACACTTCACCTGTGCTGAGGTCAAGGTCGAGTTCGAGCTTGTCGGCCTCGGGATGTCGGCCGAGTTCGCGGAGCAGGTTGGCTTCGATGTCAGTGATGGCATAGACACGCTCACGTATCATCAGGTCGTGTTGGTCTTGGCGTTTGAGCCATAACCGCAGGGTGTCCCAGGCCTTACAGCGCCACCTCGCGGCATCATCGTCGTCGGTGATTGTGGCATCAAGCAGATCGTCATAGTAGTTATAAAGTTCGTCCACTTCCTGAAGTCCTTTGGTGGCCGGATGGTCGAGAAGATAGGGTAGGGAGTCGCTTAGGACCGCAAGAAGGGAGGCTGTGTCATCCTGCATGAATGTGGTGCGTAGCTGTCGTATACAGGGGTCATTGCCGTTGGGTGGGAGGGAGTATTTGTTTAATGGCGAATCTTCCCATTTTTCCTTGAGGGCTTTAGTGTGGCGATGCCTATTGATAATCAACGGTATGGATGCTCCTGCCACGGCAGCGAGAGGTATGATGAGAAATCGTGAAAAATCGGTGATGGCAAAAAGTAATATCAACAGTTTGGTCATGGTGCGTTATTTCAGTTTTAGAGGTGTAAATTTACAAAATTATTTTCATACGGCAAATGTAATGTTGGGGATGTGGATGAAAAGTTGTAACTTTGTTGGAATTTAAAAAATCACGCCCTTAAGAATTCAGAGTATGGATAAGGTGTCAAAGACGAATGCCGCGCGCCTGCTTGACCGCGCCAAGATAAAGTATGAGCTGATACCCTACACTGTCGATCCTGACAATCTGGCAGCCGACCATGTGGCAGCCGAGTTGGGTGAGGATATCAACACCGTGTTCAAGACCCTCGTGCTGCATGGGGAGAAAGCCGGACATTTTGTCTGTGTGATACCGGGCAACATGGAGGTCGACCTTAAAAAGGCGGCAAAGGTGGCAGGGGCGAAAAAGGCCGAGATGATTCCTATGAAAGAGCTTCTGCCTCTCACCGGCTATATACGTGGCGGGTGCTCTCCGATAGGGATGAAGAAGCCGTTCCCTACTTTTTTCCATTCATCTGCGCTGGGGCATGAGTTCATTTATGTCTCTGCCGGACAACGCGGTTTGCAAATCAAGATTGCCCCTCGCGATCTGATAGATTTCTGCAACGCCTCTGTCGAGGATGTGGCTTCCGATAAGTAGTAGGCCGTCGGCGTAGGGGAAAAATGATAAGCGCAAAAGTGTTTAATAAAAGTGGATTATAAATAAACTAAGCAACTCAGAATTATGAATACGATAGGCAAAATATTCACTCTCACAGGGTTTGGTGAGTCGCATGGCGCGGCCATAGGCGGTGTCATCGACGGTATGCCGGCGGGAGTGAGAATCGATTTGGAGAAGGTGCAGCAGCAGCTTGACCGTCGGCGTCCGGGGCAGTCGGCCATCACCACATCGCGTCGTGAAAGCGATACGGTGGAAGTGTTGTCGGGGCTTTTCGAAGGAGTGACTACCGGCACATCTATCGGGTTTATAATCAGGAATGAGAACCAGCATTCGTCGGACTATGAGCAGCTGCGCGGAGCATTCCGCCCATCACATGCCGACTATACATATACCTCAAAATATGGCCTGCGTGACCACCGTGGCGGTGGCCGTTCGAGTGCCCGGGAGACAGCCACGAGGGTTGTGGCCGGAGCTTTTGCCCGGCAGGCTCTGGAACAGTTGGGGATAAGCATCACAGCCTATACCTCAAGCGTAGGTCCGATAAATCTCGACAAAGATTATGCCGATCTCGATTTGGGGATTGCCGAAACGAATGCCGTGAGGTGTCCGGACCCACTGAAAGCTTCAGAGATGGAGGAGCTGATAAAACAGGTGAAACATGATGGAGACACCATAGGCGGAGTGGTCACTTGTGTGGTGAAGGGTGTGCCTGTCGGTCTCGGCGAGCCTGTGTTCGGGCGTCTCAATGCCCGTCTGGCCGAAGCGATGATGAGCATAAACGCCTCGAAAGGTTTCGAGTATGGCATGGGTTTCCGCGGAGTGGAACTGCGGGGAAGCGAGGTGATGGACCGCTTCGTGATGGGAGCTGACGGATCAATACACACCGCCGCAAATAATTCGGGTGGAATCCAAGGGGGTATATCAAACGGAGAGGATATTTATTTCAGGGTTGCTTTCAAGCCGGTGGCTACGCTGATGCAGGATGTGGAGACGGTGGATGCCGCGGGTAATCCTGTTGTCATAAAGGCCAAAGGGCGCCATGATCCATGCGTGGTGCCGAGAGCGGTGCCTATTGTGGAGGCGATGGCGGCAATAGTGCTGCTTGATGCCTATCTGTTAAACCGCGCGGCGCGCATGGATGTTTAATTTGTTGATGCAACCGTAGTGTAATGATGCCTATCCACGCACATAAGAAGCCCTACAAGGATTTTTCGGACTTTCTGGCTGAGCATTTTCAATGTAAAATGCAGAAGCTGGCGGTCAATGCCGGTTTCACTTGTCCGAACCGGGACGGTTCTAAGGGATATGGCGGATGCACGTATTGTAATAACCAGACATTTAATCCGCAGTACTGTTCGGATGGCCTCGGCGTGACCGGACAGATAATGCGTGGCAAGGAGTTTTTTGCGCGGAAATACCCGAATATGCGTTATCTGGCCTATTTCCAGGCCTATACAAACACACATCTTGATGATGTGGAGCGGCTTATGGGCATGTATGAGGAGGCGCTGTCGGTTGACGGGGTTGACGGAGTTTTCATAGGGACGCGCCCCGACTGTATGCCTCCGGTCCTTCTCGAACGTCTGGCTTCGTTGAGTTGGGCGATGGTGGAGTATGGAGCGGAGTCAGCTCATGATGTCACGCTGGAGCGTGTGAACCGTTGCCACACATGGTCGGAGACGGTGGATGCCGTCAGGAGGACGCATGATGCAGGATTGCCTTGCGGTTTGCATCTCATAATGGGTTTGCCGGGCGAAACGAAGGAGATGATGCTTGAGACGATTGACCGTGTCAATGATCTTCCGGTCGATACGGTGAAGATACACCAGTTACAATTGGTCAAGGGGACGAAGATGGCCCTTGATGTGGAGCGCGGCCTGTATGACATCCCGCGTTTCAGTGCCGAGGAATATCTGGATTTGTGCGTGGAAATACTGCACCGGCTGCGTCCCGGTATAGCCCTGGAGAGGTTTGTGTCGCAATCACCTCCTGAATTGCTGATATATCCGCGATGGAACCTTAAGAATTATCAGTTCATGAACCGGCTGCATGCGCGGCTGATGGCTGATGATTGATTGACGGAAAATAGAAACAGATAAGATAAAAATATTCACATCATTAAATTTAAGATATCATGGAAGTAATAAATTTTGCGGATACACCTTCGTTGGTGTCCCAGTATATGGCTGAACTGCGTGATGTAGCTGTCCAGAATGATATGCTTCGTTTCAGACGTAATCTGGAGCGTATAGGTGAGATTATGGCTTACGAGATGTCAAAGCGCATGCGTTACCGCACGGAGGATGTGCGCACACCTCTTGCCACAGCTCAGTGTCAGGTGCTTGATGAAGAGGTGGTGCTTGCCACTATTTTCCGTGCCGGAATACCTTTCCATAAAGGTTTCCTGGATTATTTCGACCATGCTCAGAACGCGTTTGTTTCGGCCTACCGCAAGTATCGCGAGAAAGAGAATTTTGATGTGTTCATCGAATACATAGCTTCACCCAAAATCACCGGTAAGACTCTCGTGATTGCTGACCCGATGCTTGCCACAGGCTCGTCGATGGAGCTCAGCTACCGTGCGCTTCTGACCAAAGGTGAGCCGGCGCATATACATGTGGCTTCTATAATAGCTTCGCAGGCGGCTATTGATTACATCAAATCGACTTTCCCGGAGGATAAGACTACTATTTGGGTCGGAGCCGTGGATGCCGAAATCAATTCACATTCCTATATAGTGCCCGGTCTTGGCGATGCCGGTGATCTGGCTTACGGAATCAAGGAATAATCCGCCGGAGATTAGATAGTGCCCCATCTGCCTTTATCAATGGCTGGAGGGGATGAATAAAAATAACCGTCCGCAGGTCGAGTATCAATCGATGTGCGGACGGTCGTTTTTTTGTTTGCAGGCTTGTCTCCGTGTCACGTCTGACGCGGATAATTCATGCCTTAGAGGTTGAAGGCTGCTTTTACTTCGGGGACGGCATCGAGTTTCTCCCAAGTGAAGAGCTCGACGGTCTTTTCAAACGGAGCCTCATACTTCGAGTGGAACACCTTGGTCACGGTGCGAGGGGTGCGTCCGAGGTGACCGTAGCTTGCTGTCTCACGATATATCGGGTTGCGGAGACCGAAACGCTGCTCGATGGCGTAGGGAGTCATGTCGAAACATTTCATGCCCTTTACGATGTCAGCTATTTCAGAGTCGGTCAGATTGACCTTGGCTGTGCCGTTGGTGTCGACACAGAGACTTACCGGTTGTGCCTCTCCGATGGCATAGGCTACCTGCACGAGTGCCTGGTCGGCAACCCCGGCAGCGACGAGATTTTTGGCTATATGGCGTGCGGCATAGGCTGCTGAACGGTCAACCTTGGAGGGGTCTTTGCCTGAGAACGCGCCACCTCCGTGGGCTCCACGACCACCATAGGTGTCGACGATGATTTTACGCCCGGTCAGACCGGTGTCGCCGTGAGGACCACCGATGACGAATTTGCCGGTGGGGTTGACAAGGAGTTTGTAGTCGTCGCCGATTAGAGCCGCAACTTCGGCGGGGAGTTGAGCCTTGACGCGAGGGATGAGGATATTGCGCACGTCCTCTGTGATGCGTTTTTGCATCTCGCGGTCGGCTGCGGCCTGTGATTCAGGTGAGTTGTCGGCAGGGCTGACAAATTCATCGTGCTGGGTGGAGATTACGATCGTGTCAACACGTAGTGGACGGTCGTTTTCGTCATATTCTACTGTCACCTGGCTCTTTGAGTCGGGTCGCAGGTAGGTGCGTGTCTTGCCGTCGACTTCATAAGTCATCTCTTTGCCTTCGCGTCTGATGGCTGCGAGCTCGAGCAGCAGACGGTGAGAGAGATCAATGGTTAGAGGCATGAAATTGGGGGTCTCGTTGCAGGCGAATCCGAACATCATGCCTTGGTCGCCGGCTCCCTGCTGGGTGAGTTCCTGGCGTTCCACGCCGCGGTTGATGTCGGCGCTCTGCTCGTGAAGTGCAGAGAACACTCCGCAAGCCTCTCCGTCAAATTTCAGTTCGCTTCGGTCATAACCGATATGTTTGATGACTTCACGTGTCACATCCATGAGGTCGATGTAGGCTTGGCTCTTGACTTCGCCTGCTATGACTACCTGACCTGTGGTGACAAGTGTCTCGCAAGCTACTTTCGACGATGGGTCGCGGGCGAGAAATTCATCGAGGATGGCATCGGAAATCTGGTCGGCAACCTTGTCGGGATGCCCTTCGGAAACTGACTCTGAGGTGAAAAGATATGTCTTCATAATGTTACTGATGTTTTTTCAGACTGGATAATAAAAAAATGTCGAAGTGGCCAAAGATGATGATTATAAAGGGCCTGCTTCAACATTTCATCCGGTGTAGCTGGACGCGTACACACAATATGAACTCAAAAGTCTAAATCCGAATGTAAGTGCAGTTTTAGCATTTTTTGAAGTGGTTGCAAGCAGCCAAATTTGTCCACTATCATTTTGATGGTACAAAGTTAGATGTTTTTTTTCAATTGGCAAAAAAATAGTGAGGTTATTTACTGATAGGCGCACTTTTATCCCCCACGTGGTGACATCTGGTCAGGGGATTCTCAAGCCGGTTATCCAAAAATGAAAAGGAGGATACAGGTTACAAAGAATAGAAACCATGCAAGCAATAACAGTCGCTTGCGTTTAGGTGACTTATTTCTGACATAGGACCCTGTGATGGCGCCTATGATGCCGCCGGCTATCGGGAGGAATGAGTAGAGATGCATATTTATGGTGTGGGGGTGTGGTTTTTTTATTGTTAGACGCGGATTTATTGAAAAAGTTGCATTCTCCCATTAATTTTTGAGAGTTTTGATGTGGGAGGATTGGTCTATAAACACCGCGACACCCCGGTCGTGATGGCCGGGGTGTCGTGATGTATAGTCGGGGAGGGTGATTAATCCTCTTTGCGGCGTGAGTAATAGTTGGAGTATGCGTAACGGCGATAGGGGGTGGATGAGGAGATTGTGCCGTTGAGCAGAACCATAAAGTTGTTGTAGCGACGCGATGTGTAGATGCGGTCGAGTTCCGGTACGAGACGTCGGTCGAGGAGGCCGGCGCGCACCACAAAGATGGTCATGTCGGAGAGGGGAGTGATGATAGCCGCATCAGCTACTACTTCGGCAGGAGGACAGTCGAGGAAGATGTAGTCATATTCATCTTTTAATTTGTCGATAGCCATTTTGAGCCTGTCGGAGTACAGAAGTTCTGAGGGGTTAGGGGGAATAGTGCCTACGGGAAGGATGTAGAGGCCTTCGCAAGGTGTGGGCTGGATGAGGGGAGTGAGATCATCGGTGACTTCGGAGAGGTAATCGGCGATACCTCGTGCGCGGTTGGGCACTACACGTGACACCGATGCACGGCGCAAGTCGAGGTCGATGATGAGGACTTTGCGGTCGGCTTTCTTCAATGCCAATGTGGCCGCCAGGTTGAGCGAGATGAATGATTTGCCCGAACCAGGATTGAACGATGTGACCATGATGATGCGGTTGCGTCCGCCTCGGGTCATGAATTCAAAATTGGCACGAACCATTCGGAATGATTCGTTGATGATGCTTCGGCCATGTTTGTGAACCAGAAGCGAGGGGGCAGACTCGATTCGTGACTCTTTGCCGAGGATTTCACGCCAACGGCGGTTGACACGCTTGATTTTGTTGCGTGTGTTGGTTGAGGCCTCGGGGATTTCGCCAACAAACGGAGCCTTGATGCCGTCAAGATCGGCACGGTTTCGGATTCGGTTGTTGAGGTTTTCGTTGAGGAAGATGAACGCTGCCGGCAGGAGCATGCCTAAAACAAAGGCGATGACGAGGATGTTGCGCGCTTTGGGCGATGTGGGCTTGTTGGAGCCCATGGGAGGAGTGATGACGCGGGTGTTGAACGGAGTGAACGCGAGGGAGAGTTCGTTCTCTTCACGTTTCTGCAGCAGGTAGAGGTAGAGGGCTTCCTTCACTTTCTGCTGACGTTCAACCGAAAGGAGATATTTGGCCTGTGAGGGCGATGATGCTATCTTGGCGTTGGTGGCGCGGTCGCTGCGGATGAGTGATTTGAGCTGTGTCTCAAGAGTGACCTGCTGATTTTTGAGTGATGCGGCGAGTGCGCTACGTATGCTCGAAAGGTTGTGGTCGTAGTCGAGCATGATGGGGTTGGTTTCGCCGGTGCTGTTGGCGAGTTTGTCGCGTTCGAGCTGCAGACGGTTGTACTCCTGAATCTGAGTTTCCACACCGTGGTTGTCGATGCCGGAGTTGGCAGGGAGGAGCTTGCCCTTGTTGACAGGATCCTGCACATAGTCCTCGAGATACTTAGTGATTGCTATCTGTGTGGACACGTCGAGCTGGCGCTTGGTGTTTTCATTTGCGTCCTCCATGTACATGGTCGATGCAGCGCTCACGTCGGGGATGAGGTGGTCTCCTTTGTATTCGGCGATGTCGCTGTCAACGGTGCCGAGTTCCTGCTCGATGACATTGAGGCGATCCTGGATGAACGATGAGGTGGCAACGGCCATTTTTTCTTTCTCGTCGACCCATTTTTCATTGTAGATATTGATGAGTGTGTTGAGGAAGTCATCGGCGCGCTGAATGCAGTTGTCCTTCATCTGGAAATCAATTACCGATGCGTCGTCGTCGGCAAGATTCTCGGAGAGTTTGCCTTGATATATTTCGATTGCAGCGGGAAGGTCGAAACGAGTAACCTTGATGGTATGGTCAAAATCGGGGGAGTAGTTGGGACCCGGGGTGATGAGGAGTTTTCCGAGCGGTGTCATGATTGTGTCACCGAGGGTTGCGACGAGTGATTCGCCGTCAAACTCTTCACTACCAAGTCGCATGTCGTAGATTTTCACTTTGCCTTTACCCTGCAGGTCGACTTTGAGAAATCCGGCCATGGCAGGTGAGAATGAAAGGAAATCAACATTGATTACCATAGAATCACCATAGAGGGGGAGGTTTTTGAGGTGCTTACGGTAGGTATAGCTTGTCTGGAGTCCAAGACGCTCTATGACATCGCCGATTATTGCCGGCGACTGGAAGGCGAGCAGCTCGTTGTTGACGTTGGTGTTCGACTGGAAGAGCCCCATGTTGCTAAGAGCCGATGCCACACCTTGGGAATTGTCGCCAACTTCATCCTTTATCATCACAGATGCGTCACGTGTGTAGATGCTCGGTGTACGCAGCAGGTAGAGGCAACCGAGTCCAAGGCAGAATATCACAGAAAACACGAACCATTTCCAGCGTGCGAGGCAGAGAAACAGGAAGTCGTTTATGTTGATAGTTTCTTCATCCTCCTGGTTTTGCTGGAGGTTGACTCCTTGTGTCATGGGGGCGTTTTGCTGCTGGAGTCCGTTGTTATCTTGAATCATAATGATGATTTGGAATGTGAGGGATGGTATTAATGAAGAAAATACTCGGCTGGAGAGAAGTGAGATTTAGTGGTGCGTGAGGTTACTTGGCAATCACTGCGGCCAGAGTGATGGCCATGGATGCTATTGAAATCCAGAATGAGGTTGACTGGAAGGTGTTGCCGTTTGTGGTTGACTGGCGTATGCGTGTGGGGTTGGGTTCGATATACACCACGTCGTCCTGCTGCAGGAAATAGGCTGGGCTGTTGCGCATCTCTTCGGCAGAGAGCAGGTTGATGGTGTATGTCTCCTGTGAGTTGCCGTTTGTGCGCAGCACCTTGACGTTGTTGCGTTCGCCATAGATGGTCAGGTCGCCGGCCATGCCGATAGCGTCGAGGATGGTCATGTTGTCATTTTCTATAGCGTAACGGCCAGGATTTTTGACTTCGCCGAGCACCGAGACTTCGCCGTTGAGGAGTTCCACTGTCACAGTGGGATCCTTAACGAGGTCCTTGGCGATGAGCATACCCTTAATCATACCGGCTACTTCCTGGCGGGTCATGCCTGCCACGTGGATTTCACCGATGTGTGGGAAGTCGATATCACCTTCGGGCGACACCGAGTAGGAGAGTATGCCTTGACTGTTGCGGTAGGAAGTGGTCCCCATGCCGAGCTGGCGTGACACGTAGGGAAGGTTGAACATGTCGGTGAGCTGCGGGTCGCGGCTGTTGACTATGATGGAGAGCTTGTCGTTTGGCTTTATAGTCATTGTCTTCTGCGGTACCTGCACTACTGACGAGGCGTTGAGGTCTTGGAAATACACCACGTCTTTAGGTGTGGAACACGAAGATACTATGCCCAGAATGCCGAGCACTAATATTGTGGTGAATAAGTGGGGAAGTCGTAATTGTAGCATGGTCAACTTAGTCTCAGTTATGGAGATTAAGAATTAATGAAAATGGGTAAAAATGTGTCCTTTTTAGGGAAAACAAGCGCGAACATATAGTTATGCGGTGCAAATTTAGCAAAATTTAATAAAATATGCAATATCGCGGATAAAAATCACCAGACGGCCGGATGGTTGTCGGAAAAAATGTCAGTTTGGGCGTTAAACTCCGTGATGAACTCGCGATTAAGTCGGATGAATCGCCCCATCGGTCTGATAATGTTTTTTAACATTCCCACGCAAAGGCATCCTGCGCAGTGAATTCTTCAATCTTCACTCTGCAGGATGCCTATGTAGGGCTGAGGACGGTTTCTTCAATCTCGTCCGGGGTCAATTAGTTTTCAGAATCTGTGATTTTCGCTTCCGGGGCAACTGTGCCTCCGTTGCCGTCGCCAGGTTGGTCTTCGTCAGTGGGGACAATCACAACTTTGTAAGAGAAGAGGCCGAACGCCTGTTCTTTGTCCACCTGATAGATGGTGGTGCGTACCTGGAGCATGTGATCACCGGGTTCGATACCTTCAGTAGCGATTGCAGTGCTGAAAGGAACGGTGATGGTGCTATAGAATGGCGAGAAGTCCCAGTAATAAGTGGTGAGGCCGAGAGTGGCTTTTTTGGTGCCTTCGGCCGGTGTCACGTTGAGGGCATTGATATAGAGTGTGTCACCTTGGACTACATAAAGTACGTCGTCGACACATGATGCGCCGGAATAATCCATCGAGAATGTGACATCCGGAAGGTCCTTGTCGTCATCGCAAGAGGAGATGAGTCCGAGCAACGGCAGGGCGAAGAGTAGATAAAGAATCTTTTTCATAGTGTTGCAAAATAAATAGTTAAGTAAAAAAAGAATGAGTAATTACGGTTGTCGAGCCACCGTATGTGTGTCGTGTATCAGCCATTTTGATTATTTGAACGGTTGGCTTTCAGGGCGGCTCGTCTGTTAGCTTTTGTAAAGCCGGTTTTCTTTATAAGAGGGATGACCGCAGGGAGGGCTCAAGTCTGTCAGATTGGCAGTGTCGCCACTGTCGCTATGGCAGCCGGGCATCATCCCTGCTGGTTCATCGGGGGGCGGATCAGTTCTTAAAGACTATGTCGTTGTCGTCGTAGTCGATTATGATGGGGCGTTCGCGGTCAACTTTCTGTGCGAGGATATCTTTAGAAAGTTGGTTGAGCACCATACGATGGATGACTCGTTTGACCGGACGGGCACCGAATTCCGGATCGTATCCTTCCTCGGCGAGGAATTTTAGGGCCTTCGGGGTTACTTCGAGCGTGATGCCGTTCTTGGCAAGCATCTTTTGGATGGAGCGTATCTGCAGACCTACGATTTCCTCGATTTCCTGCTCGTTGAGCGGGGTAAACATTATGATCTCGTCGATTCGGTTGAGGAATTCGGGTCGGATGGTCTGTTTGAGAAGCTCGATTACCTCTCCCTTGGTGTTTTCGATGACTTCACCTCGGTTCTCGGGTGTCATCTTGGCGAAATTGTCGCGGATGAGGTGAGAACCCATGTTGGAGGTCATGATGATTATGGTGTTCTTGAAGTTGACCATACGGCCTTTGTTATCGGTCAGTCGGCCGTCGTCAAGCACCTGGAGAAGGATGTTGAACACATCGGGATGGGCTTTCTCGATCTCATCGAAGAGCACTACGGAGTATGGTTTACGACGTACTGCCTCGGTGAGCTGTCCACCTTCGTCATATCCGACATATCCCGGAGGCGCTCCCACAAGACGAGAGACGGAGTGTTTCTCCTGATACTCGCTCATGTCGATACGTGTCATCATGTTCTCGTCGTCGAATAGGTATTCAGCCAGGGCCTTGGCCAGCTCTGTCTTACCGACACCGGTGGTGCCGAGGAAGATGAATGAACCGATGGGGCGGCGGGGGTCATTAAGTCCGGCACGGCTACGGCGCACGGCATCGGCAATGGCCGCGATGGCGTCGTTCTGTCCCACAACCCTGTTGTGGAGCTCGGCTTCAAGATGGAGCAGTTTTTCCTTTTCGCTCTGTACCATCTTGTTGACAGGAATACCGGTCCATCGTGAAACGACATCGGCGATGTCTTCGGCGTCAACTTCTTCCTTGATGAAGGCTTTCTCGCCCTGCATCATTTTAAGTTGCTCCTGTATCTGGGCGTTCTCCTGCTCTTTCTGCTGAACTTTAGAGTAGCGGATTTCAGCCACTTTGGCATAGTCGCCTTCGCGCTCGGCGCGTTCGGCGTCAAAGTTTAGCTGCTCGATGTCTATTTTGTTCTGCTGTATCTTGTTGATAAGTTCCTTTTCGGCTTTCCATTTGGCGGTGAATTCCTTTTCCTGATCGCGGAGGTCGGCGAGGTCCTTCTCTATTTCTTTGACTTTCTCTTTGTCGCCTTCGCGCTTGATGGCTTCACGCTCGATTTCTTTCTGCGCTATGAGGCGTGAGATTTCATCAAGGGCTTGGGGCACGGAGTCGATTTCGAGTCGTAGCTTTGAGGCTGCCTCGTCCACGAGGTCAATGGCCTTGTCGGGGAGGAAACGGTCGGTGATGTAACGTTCCGAAAGGGTCACGGCTGCAATAATCGCCTCGTCGCGGATGCGGACTTTGTGATGGTTCTCGTAGCGTTCCTTAAGTCCACGGAGGATGGCGATGGCAGCAGCCTCGTCAGGTTCGTTGACCATAACTTTCTGGAATCGGCGTTCGAGGGCTTTGTCCTTTTCGAAGTATTTCTGGTACTCATCAAGGGTGGTGGCGCCTATGGAGCGGAGCTCACCACGAGCCAATGCCGGCTTGAGGATGTTGGCGGCGTCCATGGCTCCTTCTCCCTTCCCAGCACCCACGAGGGTGTGGATTTCATCAATGAAAAGGATGATTTCGCCGTCGGCACCGGTGACTTCGTTGACGATTGCTTTAAGTCGTTCCTCGAATTCACCTTTGTACTTGGCACCGGCCACGAGGGCACCCATGTCGAGCGAATAAATCTGCTTGGTGCGCAGGTTTTCGGGGACATCGCCGCGCACGATGCGCTGGGCGAGCCCTTCGGCGATAGCGGTCTTACCTGTACCAGGTTCGCCGATGAGCATCGGGTTGTTCTTGGTGCGTCGTGAAAGGATCTGGAGCACTCGGCGGATTTCGTCGTCACGTCCGATGACTGGATCGAGTTTGCCTTCGCGGGCACGTTCGTTAAGATTGATGGCATACTTGGACAATGCCTGATATGTGTCCTCGGCGCTTTGGTCAGTTGCTTTTTTGCCTTTACGGAGTTCGGTGATGGCCGCTTGCAGATCACGTTCGCTCAATCCGGCATCCTTAAGGATTGTCGAGGCCGGAGAGTTGACGGTGAAGATGGCCATCAGTAAGGCTTCGAGGGTGACATATTCGTCACCTTGCTTCTTTGCCACATCGAGAGCTTTCTGCAACACATCGTTGGATGTGCGGCTGAGATAGGGCTCGCCACCCGAAACTTTTGGCTCGGCAGCGATTTTCGCGTCAACTTGTCGCATCAAAGTGGCTGCGTTTGCGCCGACTTTGGAGAATATGAAGTTGATGAGCGACTCGCCCTCGGTCATGACTCCTTTGAGCAAATGCACAGGTTCAATAGCCTGATTACCGGCACCGCGGGTAATCTCGATGGCTTTTTGAATAGCTTCCTGGGACTTGATGGTAAAATTATTGAAGTTCATGCGTTATGTTGAAGTTGTGAGTTAACGTTGTTTTTGTTTCTTTATCTTAATAAACAAAAATCGTGCCAATAAGTTGACAAGAAAGTGAGATAGGGTAGGGGAAATATGAAAAAAGCCCCTCTTAGGAGCTAAAATGGCCAATGTGGTATGGTTGGAACTACTGACATGTAAAAAACACGAGACCTCCGCTCCGTAAGTGGAGCGAAGGTCTCGCTAAAATAGGGTTTCAGTAATGATGAGCTGATGGGGATTATACGCCCTGGAGCTTGAACTGGATGGGGAGTGTGTACCAAACGTTCACGGCATGGCCGTTCATCTTACCTGGGGTAAACTTGGGAAGAGACTTAACCACACGTACAGCTTCCTTGTCGAGGTCGGGGTCCTTAGAGCGGACAACCTTGACTTCGCCGATTGAACCGGTCTTGGTTACGACGAACTGTACTGTCACACGACCCTGGATGTTGTTTTCCTGAGCCATGGCCGGGTAGCGGATGTGGTCAGAAATCCATTTGAGAAGAGCTACGTCACCACCGGGGAACTGAGGTTTTTGTTCCACAACCTCGTAGACTTTGTTGTCGTCAACGGGTTCGGGTTTCTTCTCTTCAACGATGATTTCTTCCTTGTGCTCACGGACAACGTTGAGGTCGTCAGTACCCTTGTCAAAGTCAGTGGTACCTACGGCTGTGTCGGTGTCCTTGAGTTCGTCCTGCGATTTGATTTCTTCAACAACCTCTTCGTCACGAGTAATCTGGAGCTCGGTGGCTTTCACGGTGTTGAGGATTTCTTCAGGAAGAGCTTCAGGCTGCTGTTCTTCCACGCGCTGCATTTCTTCCTCTTCCTGTTCTTCTTCCTGCTCATCGGCTGAGTAGTCGATGATGGCCTGTTCGATCTGGTCCTCGGGACGAGCTTCGGTTTTCTGAAGCACGGTGTTGGCGAGGAGACCGAGGATGGCCACGAGAAGGAGGACGATGAGGATTACGAGCATTGCACGGTTGTGACGCTTGACTGAAGTCTTGCGGAGCTCATAAGCACCAAAATCTTTATTTTTGCCTTCAAATATAAGGTCAATCCATTCTGATGATGAAAGATCTACATCTTTTGCCATATTTCTTTAGAGATTTTTCGGGTTAATATATATCTGTCATCAACGTATTACTTCGGGTTCTTCTTGATATAGTCAAGAATCATTGCTGAGTCGACTTGATTGATGTTGTCAATCTGGTAACGCGAGATCTGGTTGATCTGCATTTCGTCGAGAGCGCTGATCAAGCTTTCCCATGAAGCTTCAGGAGTGGCCTTGATAATAACAACAGGACGTGTGAGAGTTGAGTCGTTACGAATCTCACGGGCGCGAGCCTGATAGATAGAGTCGTTGATAGCCGAGATGGGAGAGAACTCTTTGGCACGCCAGCGAGCCTTTTCCTTGTCGATTTTCTCGAGTACCTGTTTGTTACGATCATGGAGGATCTTGCGGATGCCTTGCTGGATGTGGCCGTCGTTGCCTACGAAGTGTTCAGCTTTGAGCTTGTTGTTGTCGATAAGACCGTCGCCGTTAGCGTCGGCAATTTCGGGCATACCTTCGTAGTAATATACGGTGTTCATCGGGCGGCCGGCTTCGTTTTTCTTAACGTCGCCGTTGGCATTGCGTTCAGTGGTCAGAATCAAAGTGATAGCTTCAGATTCTTTTGCTTTGTTCATCTGAGTCTGCTCAACCTTCTCATTCGAGGGGAGTGAGATGGTGAGTGTCTGTGACTTAATCATGGTGGTACAAAGCATGAAGAATGTAATCAGAAGCATGTTCATGTCCACCATGGGGGTAAAGTCCACGTGGATAGACATTTTTTTCTGGGCGCCTTTTTTCTTTTTGCCCTTGTCTGATTGTTCTATTTGTGCCATAATGATTAGTCTTGCTCAGTTTTTAAAGCGGTCATGATGCTGAAGCGGTTCATCTTCAGGGTCTGAAGGTTGTCGAGGACGTCATGAACGATGTCATAAGGGGTGTCCTTGTCGGCCTTCACGGCGATACCTTCACCTTTCTTCATAGACTTCTGAAGGTTGTCGTTGCCTGAGTTGTAGATGGCGCGCATCCAGATCTGGAACTCGTTGAGGTGATCCATGTCCTTGTTGTCGTTGATGGGTATACCCACGCCTTTCTGAGTCATGTCGGTGATGAACTTGTCCTGTTCGGTCTGTGACATGCTGAGGAACTGGCCGAGAACCTGGAATGGAACGCCAAACATATTGATCTTTGAGAATGCTTCGCGCTGTGCCACAGTGAGCTGCACCTGATTTGAGGGGTGCTGCTTATTGTAGAGCGTTACTGCTTCATCGAGAATCGTCTTGCGGAGAGCTTCAGTACCCCAAGTGTCTTTGGTTTCAGCGTCAGCGTCACCGGCAATGGAGATGAAGACTTTCCCTTCGGGGCTTACGAGCACCTGCGCGAGGTTAGCGGTAGGTACTTTCTGCTCCGATACAGATGAAGGGGTCAGGACGGTGACCGGCTCCTTCTGCAGGAAGGTAGATGTCAACATGAAGAAAGTAAGCAAGAGCACAGTCACGTCACTCATCGCGGTCATGTCGATGAGGGTGCTTTTTCTCTTAATTTTTACTTTTCCCATATTACGTTATCTTGTTAGAGGTTAAATGTAGTTGGTTAAACCTGATTGTGATAGGTAACAAGGGATTAGTGAGAAGCTGCAAATGTCTGCACGATAGAATAACCGATCTCGTCGATAGCGTAGGTCAGGTTGTCGATCTTGTTGGTGTAGAAGTTGTAAGAGATAACAGCGAATGCACCGGTTGCGATACCGAAGGCAGTGTTGATAAGTGCCTCAGAGATACCAGTAGAAAGTTCGGTTGAGTCAGGAGCACCAGAAGCAGAAAGAGCCTGGAATGACTTGATCATACCGATCACAGTACCGAGAAGACCAACGAGAGTACCGAGAGTGGTGAGAGTTGCAACGATGGGGAGGTTCTGCTGGAGGGCGGGCATTTCGAGAGCGGTAGCTTCTTCAACAGACTTCTGGAGGTTGGCAATCTTCTGTTCCTTAGAGAGGACAGTGTTCTTGTCCATTTCTTCGTAGCTTACGAGAGCTGCGGCAACAACGGCTGCAACTGAACCCTTCTGGTTCTTGCAGAGGTTCTTGGCGCCCTGGATGTCGTTAGCGGCGAGGCATTTCTTAACAGAAGCAACGAATTTTTCGATGCTGCCTTTGCCCTTTGCAGAAGAGAGGGCGATCCAACGTTCAACTGAAAGTACGATTACAGTGAGGAAGAGTGTCTGGAGGATAGGCACGATGAAACCACCTTTGTAGATAGTACCCCAGAGGTCGATGGGGTGACCTTCTTCGAAGTGTGATTCATGACCGAACCAGAACATGAAAAGACAGAGGGCTACTACGAAGCAGGCGAGAATTACCAGGAAGGCATTCTTGATACCGGCTACATTGCTGCCAGATTTCTGAGACTGAGCCTTTGCGGGCTTTGCGGGATTAGGCTTTTGAGCTTCCATAATTTTGAATTACTAAAGTTTTTAAGTTTTTTTGGTTTATTTGATTATTAGTTTTGATGATTCGATGTTAGTGTGGGGCAGTGGTGATGTGTGCCACGGCCTGCCCGCGGATGATTGGTGAAATGCTTTGTTTTTTGGTCGCCGATTGAAGGTTGTGAACGAAAAAACATGGTACCGATTTTGCCACACTCGGCATGAGTGGTTTTAAAACGATATGCAAAATTATAAGTAAATTTCGGTGTTTGCAAACGTTTTAGCGGTTTTTTTCGGTTGCCGGAGGGAATTTTACCATTATTAAATGCACGCTTTTTGATTTTTTGGTTTTTTGAGATTAATTCACTTAATAGAAATTAATATTTATTCAAACATATTTAGTATCTTTGTGGCTTTAAAACTCACATATTACTATTGTTATACTTGATGAGAAGGACAATCAATCTAAGGAAAGGATTAAATCTAAATCTACAAGGCGCGCTCTCCGACGAGAGCATTAAGAAGGAGCTCTCCCCCGCGAGCGTGGCTCTCGTGCCCGATGACTTTCCCGGTTTCCTCCCCAAACTTGAAGTGAAGGAGGGCGACAGCGTAAATGCCGGCCAGCCTCTCCTGCACGATAAGAACGACACAGATATGAAACTGGTGTCGCCTGTGTCAGGGGTTGTCGAAAGCGTGGTCAGGGGTGCCCGGCGCAAAATAATGCGCGTGGTGGTGAGGCCTGATGCCTCGGCCGGGACTAGCGTGGTGCATGACACCGCTTCGGCCAAAACTCCGCAGGGCCTGCGGGAATTGTTGAAAAAGTCGGGACTTTGGGCCATGATGCGCCGCCGTCCCTATGATATTGTGCCGCAGGATGCCGATGAGCCCCGCGACATTTTTGTTACCGCCATGGACACAGCGCCTTTGGCTCCGGCGCTCGACCGCATGGTGAGCGGTCGTCAGGATGAGATAAAGGCTGCCCTCGCGGCTCTTAAATCGCTTACGAAAGGTAATATATATATAGGTGTCGAGAAGGGTGCGGCTTTCCCCGACTTTTCTGATGCCGAGATAGTTGAATTTCCCGCGCTTCACCCGGCAGGAAATGTCGGTGTGCAGATTGCCAACATCAAGCCTGTCAACAAAGGAGAAGTGGTGTGGACTCTCGACATTGTGACGCTTGTGCGTATCGGGTCGCTGCTCCTCAACGGCGTGGTGGATTCATCGACATGCGTGGCAGTGACTGGTAGCGAAGTCGCCTCACCATGCATGGTGAAGACTGTGATCGGAGCAGATATGGCTACTCTGCTTAAGGGTGATGTCAGGACCGACGGCCGTCATCACCGCGTCATCTCAGGCAACGTCCTGACCGGTGTCCCTGTTGGCGAAGAGGGATATCTGCGCTATCCTTATCGTCAGGTTACGGTCATCCCAGAGGGTGACGACGCGGACGAGTTTATGGGATGGGCATCGCTGAGTCCCAAGAAGATGAGTGTCAACCGTTCATTCCTCGGCCATTTCCTCAGCCGTGCCTTCAACCCCGATGCCCGCCTCAACGGTGGTAAGCGCGCCATGATCATGTCGGGCGAATATGACAAGGTGTTCCCCATGGATATCCTCCCCGAATATCTCATAAAAGCGATTATCTCCAAGGATATCGACCAGATGGAGGCACTCGGCATCTATGAGGTGGCTCCTGAGGATTTCGCTCTTGCCGAATATGTCGACCCTTCGAAACTTGAACTGCAGAAGATAGTGCGCGAGGGCCTTGACTATCTCCGCAGCGAGGTGTGACAGGTAGCTTTTTAGCAATGAATCCCTAAGATTTTTTAGAATTACGAATGAAAGCTTTAAGAAATTATCTGAACCGCGTAAAACCCCATTTCGAGCCCGACGGTAAGCTCCATGCCTTCCGCAGCGTGTTTGATGGGTTTGAAACGTTTCTCTATACGCCCAACACCACTTCGACTTCGGGCGTGAATATCCATGACAGTCTTGACTCAAAGCGAGTCATGATTATCGTGGTGCTTGCGTTGATGCCATGTCTGCTTTTCGGTATGTACAACACCGGCTATCAGAACTGGCTCGCCGCCGGTGCCACGGAGTTTCCCTTCTGGGAGCTAATGCTCTACGGCTTCCTTGCCGTCCTTCCCCGCATCGTGGTTGCCTACGTTGTCGGGCTCGGCATTGAGTTTGTCGTAGCGCAATGGCGTCGTGAGGAGATCCAGGAAGGTTTCCTTGTGACAGGTATCCTTATCCCCCTCATCTGTCCCATCGAGACTCCGCTATGGATGCTTGCCGTTGCCACTGCCTTCTCTGTGATTTTTGTCAAGGAGGTTTTCGGCGGGACCGGCTACAATGTGTTTAATGTGGCTCTCGTCACCCGTGCATTCCTTTTCTTCGCCTATCCTGCACAGATGAGCGGCGACAAGGTCTTTGTCTCCACTTCATCCATCTGCGGTCTCGGCCATAATCTCACCGACGGTTTTTCAGGCGCGACTCCACTCGGGCAGATAGCGTCGTTCACCGGTGGTGATCTCCAGCTGCTTAACATCACCGGCAACCCCATTTCCACTTGGGATGCTTTTCTCGGTCTGATCCCGGGGTCATTCGGTGAGACCTCAACGCTGTGTATCCTCATCGGCGCTGTCATCCTGCTGGCCACCGGCATAGCTTCATGGCGCATCATGCTGAGTGTTGTGGTTGGTGGTCTGCTCATGGGTTGGATTGCCAACGTGTTCGAGACACCCACTTATCCCGCCTCGTTCCTCAATCCGCTTGACCAGCTGCTCTATGGCGGTTTTGCCTTCGCAGCCGTGTTTATGGCCACAGATCCGGTGACTGCCGCCCGCACCGGGACCGGAAAATATATCTACGGTCTGCTTGTGGGTGTCGTGGCCGTGCTCATCCGTACCTACAACAACGGTTATCCCGAAGGTGCGATGCTTGCCGTGCTGCTTGCCAATGCCCTGGCTCCGCTGATTGACTATTGTGTTGTACAGGCCAATGTGGCACGCCGTATGCGTCGCCTGAAGGCAAGAGCTTAACCTCCAAGTGAAGAAAAAGTTATGAATAAGCAAAGCAATACATATACTATCATTTACATCATCATACTGGTGGTGGTGGTAGGAACGGCTCTTGCAGCCACATCGCTGGCGCTGCGTGACCGTCAACAGGAGAATATCAACGCCGACAAGATGAGCCAGATTCTCGCGGCTGCCCTTATCACCCCCGACAAGGGTGCCATAGTGGAAGAGTTTGGTAAATATATAACCGACCAATACGTAGTAAACGCTCAGGGCGACAAGATCGATGGTGTGAAAGCCTTCGACGTTAATGTGGCCGAGGAGAGCAAGAAGCCCGATGACCGTCGCGAGCTTCCGGTGTTTGTCTGCACTACAGCCGATGGTGCCGTGAAGTATATAGTGCCGGTCTATGGGGCCGGTCTATGGGGCCCCATCTGGGGTTACGTGGCATTTGATGCCGACGGCTCAACCATCTATGGCGCTTACTTCGCGCATCAGGGTGAGACTCCAGGTCTGGGAGCGGAAATAGAGAAGCCCGCGTTCAGTAACCAGTTTGAAGGGAAACAAGTGTTCAAGGATGGTCGTTTCCGTCCCATAGCCGTGGTCAAGGCCGGTCAGCTTCCGCTTGACGGTGAGGACTATGTCAACGGTATCTCGGGGGGCACCATCACTTCGAAGGGTGTCGGCTCGATGCTCGACAACTGTCTCACTCCCTATAAGCGTTTCCTCCAGTCACTTGCCGAAAGCGCTCAGGAATAAGTAACACTCAATCCTAAACACTCAACAACATCAACATTTCATCCGTCATGGCTGATAAAGTAAAAAATACAGATGTGCTCTTCAATCCACTGTCGAAGAACAATCCTGTGGTGGTGCAAGTGCTCGGTATATGCTCCGTGCTTGCCGTAACCGCCAAACTTGAGCCGGCGATAGTCATGGGTATATCGGTGATTGCGGTACTTGCATTCGCCAACGTGATTATCTCGCTCCTGCGCAACACTATCCCAACCAACATCCGCATCATAGTGCAGCTCGTGGTGGTGGCCGGTCTTGTAGTAATAGTCGACCAGGTGCTTAAAGCCTATGCCTATGATGCCTCCAAGCAGCTCTCGGTGTTCATCGGTCTGATCATTACCAACTGTATCCTGATGGGGCGTCTTGAGGCATTTGCCATGGGCAACAAACCTTGGCCCTCGTTTCTCGACGGTGTGGGCAACGGTATCGGTTATGCCCTCATCCTGGTGATTGTCGGCTTTTTCCGTGAACTCCTCGGCAGCGGCACCCTCCTTGGTTATCAGGTGATACCTCAGAGCTTCTATGAAGCCGGTTACGTTAACAATGGCCTTATGATTCTGCCTCCTATGGCCCTCATAGTGGTGGCTTGTATCATCTGGGTCCAGAGAAGTGTGAACAAGGATTTGCAGGAGGATTAGTCCACTGTCTCACCATTATTAAAAAAACAAGACACAATGGAAAATCTTAACATATTCATCAGGTCGATTTTTGTCGACAATATGATTTTCGCCTACTTCCTCGGCATGTGTTCATTCATTGCCGTGTCGAAGAATGTCAAGACAGCCTTCGGGCTTGGCGTGGCTGTGACTTTCATGCTGGTGGTGACCCTCCCGGTCAACTATCTGCTCCAGACCTATGTCCTAAGCGCCGGCGCCTTGACTTGGCTTGGCCCTGAGTATGCCGATGTGGATCTGAGCTTCCTCTCGCTTATCATGTTCATTGCCGTCATCGCATCGATGACACAGCTTGTGGAAATGACAGTCGAGAAGTATAGCCCTGCACTGTATTCTTCGCTTGGAATTTTCCTTCCGCTCATCGCCGTTAACTGTGCCATTCTCGGCGGCTCTCTATTCATGCAGCAGAGAGACTTCCCCAGTGTGTGGACAGCTATCTGCGCCGGTGGTGGATGGGGCCTTGGTTGGCTTCTGGCCATCACGGCTATCGCAGCTATCCGCGAGCGTCTGGCCACTTATTCCAACATCCCTCGCCCTCTGCGCGGTGTAGGCATCACGTTCATACTCACGGCTCTCATGGGCATTGCCTTCATGAGCTTCCTGGGTATCAAGATTTAAGTTTCGAATCACCTCTAAAGAATACTCAATAGAATGTTGACAATACTTTCAGGAGTCTGTATCTTTCTGATCATCACCCTTGTGTTGGTGTTCATTCTCCTATTGGCAAAGAGATACCTTGTCCATTCGGGCAAAGTGAAAATCACAATCAATAACGACACAGTTGTCGAGGCGGATTCGGGCAAATCGCTCCTGTCGACGCTTGCCGACGATAACATTTTTCTCCCCTCGGCTTGCGGTGGCAAGGGCAGTTGCGGACAGTGCAAGTGTCAGGTGTTTTCGGGTGGAGGGGATATCCTCCCTACCGAGAAGGTACACTTCTCACGCAAGGAACAGCAGGACCATTGGCGCCTTGGCTGTCAGGTGAAAATCAAGGAGGATTGTTCGGTTGGCATACCGGCCTCCGCTCTCGATGTCAAAGAGTGGGAATGTGAGGTTATCTCCAACAACAATGTAGCAACGTTTATCAAGGAATTCATTGTGGCTCTCCCTCCGGGCGCCCACATGGATTTTATCCCCGGTTCATATGCTCAGATTAAGATCCCGACTTTTGAGATGGACTATGACAAGGACATCGACAAGGCTTCGATTGGTGATGAGTATCTTCCAGCTTGGGAAAAATTCGGCCTTTTCGGCCTGAAGTGTAAAAACACCGAGACCACTGTACGTGCCTACTCGATGGCTAACTATCCGGCCGAAGGTGACCGCATCATGCTTACAGTGCGTATAGCCACCCCGCCGTTCAAACCGAAACCTCAGGTTGGATTCATGGATGTGACTCCTGGTATTGCCTCAAGTTACATCTTCACGCTCAAGCCCGGCGACAAGGTGTGCATGAGTGGCCCTTATGGAGACTTCCATCCCATCATCGACTCAAAAGCCGAGATGATGTGGATTGGTGGTGGTGCAGGTATGGCTCCTCTGCGTGCGCAGATTATGCACCTCACCAAGACTCTCCAGGTACGCGACCGAGTGATGAACTATTTCTACGGTGCGCGAGCGCTCAACGAGGTCTTCTATCTTGATGATTTCCTTCAGCTCGAAAAGGATTTCCCGAATTTCAAGTTCCATCTTGCTCTTGACCGTCCCGATCCCGCAGCCGATGCGGCCGGTGTCAAGTACACAGCCGGATTTGTGCATCAGGTAATCTACGAGACATACCTTAAGAATCATCCCGATCCTGAGGATATCGAATACTATATGTGTGGTCCTGGCCCGATGAGTGCCGCTGTCAACAAGATGCTCGATGACCTCGGTGTCGATCCCACTTCGGTACATTATGATAATTTCGGAGGTTGATACCTCTTTTCATATTTCATAAAAATCCCCGGTGACAGTTGCTGTCACCGGGGATTTTTATCGTCAGTGTTTTGTTGTCACACTCTGATTGGAGCGGACAGATGGCGGATCCTTACCAATCGTCAGTACGGAATGGTATCAGCGGGAGATAATTACCGCCATGAAGGTTTCCGGGGAGGAAGTCGCGCCATGCGTAGCGGACAGCTACCGGATTGGGGACATCCTTGCTTGACACCACCATCTCGTTGGTCTGCCAGTGGAGCCATACAGAGTCGGCAGGGTGGAACACTCGGTCAGGACCGGCAATTTCAAACCCCTGTATGTCATAATTGCGGCAGATTCCGTCATTGGGTGAATCGATGGCCACCCATGCGGCTCCATCCTTGAACTGATGCGATTTATAGCGCGGGCTTCCGGCGAGGAACTGCTTCTTACCGTAAGTCTTGTTGAGTGCAAGGTCACAGAGGCGGTGCCCCGCGTTTTTCTTGTCGGCAGGATGGATGTTATATCGCTCGTATGGTTCAACAAGGTCGTTGATGGTGATCATGTCACTGTTGGGGATCATTGACACGGCTTTCCATTGGGCTTCGCGGAGCAGGGGCGCATTTCCGGTCTCGGATGGGTCGCCGTATTCGTATGGAGCTATCTCGACAGCATAGAACGGTATGTCACCAAGCCCGATTTCATCGCGCCACAGTTTCACCATCGCTGTAAGGCGGTCCGCATAAGTCGAATATGTGGACACATTTGAGCAACCTTGATACCAGATTATGCCCTGGTAGGTGTAATTCTTGATAGGGTTGAACATGGCGTTATACATCAGCATAGGACGCAGATAATGCACCATCGGCTCAATGTCCTTCGGGTCAAGCGATACATCGGGATATTTTTCAAGTAGTTCGCGCGACGACCAGCTCTCTACCTTGGCACCGCCGTAAGCTGCGCTGACAACCCCGACCGGTACATCGAGCACGTCGGTCATCTGTGTGGTGAAGAACCATGCCATAGCGCTGAAATCGGGTGCAGTCTCCGGCGATGGAATGGCCCAGGAGGCATTTACTGTGTCGAGTGGTGTGTAACTTTGGGTCAGAGGTACGGTGAAGAAGCGCACCTTATCTGCCCAACGCCTTGAAGTGGCGATCTCGTCATATCCACCTTTGATGCAGCAGCCCGGGAAGCCCTTAAGCGGCATCTGCATGTTGGACTGTCCGGAAGCGAGCCACACTTCACCTACCAGCACGTTCTTGAGTGTGATTGGCGAACCGTCGCTAAGTGTGATGGTGTGTTGTGTATAGCTGCCCGACGGAGTTTTTACGGCAAGACTCCAATTGCCGGTTCGGTCAGTGGTCGTGGTGTAAGGCTTATTGTCCCACGAAGGTGTGACTGTGATAGTGGCACCAGGGTCGGCTGTGCCCCATAGGCGTGCGTCGGCATTCTGTTGAAGCACCATGTTGTCACCGATCAATGATGCCGGCACGAGGGCTGTTGCTCCGAGGGATATACCCGCGAGAGCCATTGACATAAGTAATTTCTTCATGTTGGTTTTAACGTTGAGGTTGAGTTAGATTGTTATCAGTTTATAGGTAGATTTATAGTTAATAGGTGAAATAATGGGAGTCATGGATGGTCGGTCGTTGAAAAATAGCGCGAACGGATTATTTTGTCGCATATTTCCTGCCTATGGTGTAACCATTCATCTGACATATATGTCGAGTAAGTCAGTTCGGGTGCAAAAATGCTTCTTCCGAGTCCGCGGTAAGGCACCGTTTCTCCGTCAACCTTTATTTCCATTGAATTAATTCCCATCACATCAAGGATAGTCGGGAACACATCTATCTGGTTGATAGGTTGTGGATGGTTCAACTTATAACCGGCATTATAAATAATCAGAGGGACTGTGGGGTGTGATAGCAGTGGTGAAAGAGCGTTTTTAGCTGCTTCATGGTCGCCGGCAAGCACAATCACCGACTTGTCGGCCAAGCCGTTATTCCTGAGCCATTGTATAAACTCACCTAATGCCGTGTCGAAATGCTTTACGGCTTCCAGGTAGTATCGGTCACGGGAGTCGAGCCGACTGATGAATTCTGAATCATTATCGAGTGTCGGGCTCACCTTGGGCTTATCAAACGGTTCATGCATTGACAGACTCGTGATTTCGATGAGGAAAGGTTGAGGAAGTCCGCTTATTATATCTGTCGCCGCGTTGAAAATTTCGGCATCCTCATTCATTCCGTCACAATTGCCGGCCAGGTTTTCATAAAGCCTGGTGTAGCCATAGCTTAAGGTGGTAAGATGATGATTCCATACCTCCTTCCGTTCCCCTATGGCCTCGATGGCGGTATAGCCTCGAAGGGCTTTGGCTAAGGATGGATAATCGGCAGTGGCGTAGTCGGTTATGAACACATCGCCCTCCAGCGGTAGCAGTCCGGTGTTATATATCAACTGTCCGTCGGCCGAACGACCTAACCCTGCATTAGGGATAACATTGAGAGCTGTGACCGACCCCGAATCACTCGCGAGCGCATGGAGAGTAGGGCAGATATTTTCTTCCACCGGAAGTGTCAGCACTGAGCTGTGCAGTGATTCCACTATTATAAGTATCAGATTCTTCCCCTTGTTGTTCGACAACTCTTCCATCACTGTAGCCTGTGGCAATGGCCCGGAGGAGGACAGCAGCTCATTTATCTCCCGCAACTCTTCGGGCGAGGGTGTGTAAGTGCGGGGAACGCACTCGTATAATGTTCGCATGAAGAACATCGGAATGCCCCAGTACTGTACGGTTTGTATGCGGCAAGTGGGATGTGTAAGACTTGTGATATCTTCGTCGATAATATCCTTGTAAGTCAATGCGTAGGGCGACCAGTTATGACTGCGTCTGGCCGCAAGCCCGAACCTTGCGCCGAATATCACCACGACGCATATCACTGTGAGAATACGGCTCTTAACGCTATAGTGGTCGGTCGCCATATCCTTACGATAGCGGAGGTATATGGCGAGTATGATAAAAAATGGCGCTGCTATCAGGCAGTCCCACCATTTGAGTGAGTTCCTGGTACTGTTGATGACAAAAGAATTCAGGATATCAGTGGTGCCTATTATATTGCCGGGCATGAAATCTCCGAAATTCCGTTCATACCAAGTGTTGGCCAATAGAAAACAGGTGAATATGAAAAATACCGTCACGCTGACCGTCCCTCTGATTTTTCTTGGCAATAGAAGTGATGGCAGATATAAGACCGCTGCATCAAGAAACGGCTCGAAGAAAGCCACCTTCCATGGATAACCACGATATAGGGCACATTGCCCGAAGGCCCAGAGTTGCAGACCGCCCAACACGACAAGTGCTGCCACAAACAGATTGGTGTCCTTGCGGAAAATGACAGCTGTAGCCTCTTGGATGCGTCGTGGCATGTTCATTTGGGCGTTGTGATAGGCAGATTTGGTTCAGTGAGATTCTTTAGGGCGAAGTTACATAAAATAATCGACTTATTTCCACAAGTGGGTCTTTTTTTACCACTTGTGGAAATAAGTCGATTGAGGGATTGGTGGAAATTGATAGGGCTATCTCAAAATTCAGGATATTTTCAGTGGTTCAAAGATATGGCTCGTAAACTCCTTGAAAAGATGGGCTTCCGTCAACCACAATCCAGGCAAGGAAAAGACTTGCATCATTAGGCTGGGTCCATAAACGCAATTCAGCCCGACGAAAAACTTTTTTCTCGTCGGGCTGATTTCCAAGTTATTTGACACTCATATTGTCCATATCGGATAGTTGAAAATCTTGCTCTTTTCTCTTTTGCGATGAACTAATGTCATGGCTATTGCAAGTGCTATTGATGAAATACGGAGAATATTTGAAATTAATCCTCCGGACGCAACTTCTGTACCATCAATTATAAATAATTGCCACGAAAGATTCATGAAAAAATGCAGACAGATAGGCATCCATAAATTGAAATTCCATTCAACATATATCCAACTGAAATATAGTGCACCAATAAAGGTGATGCCAAATGCAGCCAAAGAAGATATAATATCGTGTCCTTGATAGATATGTCCCAACCCAAATAATATGGCTGGGAAAAAAGCCGCCCAGAAGAAACCAACTTTGGAATATCTGAATAACTGGCCAAACATAAAACCACGGAAGACAATTTCTTCAAATAGGGCCGCAAGAACACATTGACGGACAATTACACTAAGGTTTATTTCAGAATTAAATTTACCAAATATAGCGAATCCAATGTACAATGGCAATGTAAGCACAAATGAATAAGCCAATCCCTTTAATATCGAACTGTTAAGTCCAAGGGACGTTATGATTGATTTAGGCTTGTGCAATACGAGTAGAGTGCCAACTACAGGTATGAGGACAAGACAATTTTTAACGAATGATTTCATTAATGAATGGCTTGGAAGATGTAGAGGCGAAACAATCCTCGAAGCATTCCAAATCATAAGATATACTAATATTGAACCTATTGCAATGGTTACGATGTTAATCTTATTTGATTTCATTGTTGGGAGTAATTGTTAATTGATTCGTTAATATAGTCCACCATGTCTTTGGGGTTTTCGCATCCGAGTATATACTTTTTCCCATCTTTCAATGTGACAAGAAAGCAATCGGAGGCTTTGCCATAGTATGCAAAATATTTTCCGATTGATGGTTCACTAAACCATCCATAATAGCCAAACTAACCGCCACTTCCGCAAATACGTTTTTCAGCCATTGTTGGAGAAACCAATTTTACTGAATCGATAGCGCTTAATGGGATAGACTTTATCTTAAGAGGTCTATTGATGTTTAATTCTCCATCCCGAACAGAAATGGATAATGGCATATAACATAGCGCAGTAAAACAAAGGACGAAGAGCGCGCCAACTACTATGTATTTTGCCAATGAATCTTTAGCGAAACAAAATGCCGCTAAAAGAACAATAAGACCTATCAAGGTCATAATTGTGCTCCAAGCGCTGAGTTTTACCTTTTTTCTCATTCAATTTAATTTTTATGCCATAGGCTCATTGGCAGTTGGTATTCAAAGAAAACGTGAGCCAACTATGCCACGTCCCAACTTGAAGGCCCTGAGAAAGCCTGTGAGCAGATATAACAATAGTAGCCCACGCTATACGCGTGAGAACCACTATGCTATCCTTGCTCAATAGAAAGTTTCTCAGGTTTTCAAGTTGCAAGATAAGCATAACGCTTCTTATATTTCAAAATGTCGTGGACTGAGTAGTCTCAATCTGACTACAAAATTACTAAAATTCTTTGAATCAGAGGGTGTACCAACCTAAGAAATCAGAGAATTTCATTGAAAACAAATCAAACTAAAAATAGCTAACACCCCTTAAAAATACCAAAATCGAAATTACGTCTTTCGATTTATCCAACTAATTAGTACAATCTTAGTACATATCCAAATTTGCAACCTATTGTATAGTAGATAAATACACGCCATAAAAGAAGTTAAGGTATGTTTTATCATAGGTAAATCAAACACAACCAAATAGAATTGATGATGCTGATTATCAGTATTATACGTCGATGTGGTTTTCTATTGGCTTCCCTGACAGTTACGTTCACAGAATCCTCAGCTTCGAGAAAATAGGATTCAAAGGTCAACTATACTCCCACGAACATCAGCAGAGTTTCCGCACGAAAGGCTCTTGGGCAAAACTTGAGAGGAGTGCCGATAACAAGCACACATTTGAATTCAAGATTGACGGAGTAAGTGTTTTTCAGTGGTTCAAAGATATGGCTCGTAAACTACTTGAAAAGATGGGCTTCCGTCAACCACAATCCAGGCAAGGCAAAGACTTACACCATTAACCCTACTTGTTAAACAAGATTCAGCCCGACGAAAGATTTTTCTCTTGTCGGGCTGATAATACCACTTATGTAATTCGGATTATTTTAATTCAGGACAATTAGTTACATGATCAATTAGATTTCCTCTTAAGTAGATCGAACCTGGCTCTCTGAAAGTTATAGGCAGAATATAACCTATGCGGTGTTTCTTCGGTGTAAAGAATTTGACACGGAAGTTTGGCAGAGCATTTACAAGCCTTAATGCCTCGGCATTGGCTGCTTCATTTTTGCTTGGTCTAACAACCTTCGGGTCGGTAACAGAACCGTCAGGTTGAACGTAGAAGCTGACAACAACTCTTTCGTTGCCTTTATATCCTTCAGGTATTTGTATATTAGCCTCTAACCATTCTTTGAGCAGTCCATTGCCTCCGGGAAATTCACAAATGGGATCATAGTTTACCCAAAGATTTTTCGTGGCTTCTTTTACATCGGATTTTAATTTTTCGAGGTTTACCGACGAGATTGAAATGAAAACAGCTCGGTTTCCATACTCGTCGTTTCTGACTTCCATATTTAGGATTGAGTCAACATTGACCATCTCAGGGTTGGCTCCTGTTATCCATTCATCATTGAAATAGTAAAACACCGTTTTGGTGTCCTGCTCGGTCAGTGGAAATTGTATTTCTTTGAAGGCACTGTCGTTCTTGCAGCAGTTTTGTGCGAACACAAAACAACTTTGGACGATAAACAAAGAAATTAAAAGGAGTTTCTTCATACCCTTAAAGTTTGTTCCGGCAGTCCTCCGGAAACAGTTTTAAAAGAAACGTGGACTGTAAATGCCACGTCGTAATTGGAGGTCGTAGGATAACCTTTTGCACAGATGTAACAATAGCAGCCCACGCTATACGCATGAGAACCACTATGCTATCCTTGTACTGTTGAAAAATTCCTACGTTTTCAATTACAAGATAAGCATAACGCTTCTTATATTCCAAAATGTCGTGGACTGAGTTGTCTCACTCCAACTGCAAAAATATTAAAATTCTTTGAATCAGAGGGGGTACTACCCAAAGAAATCCGAGAATTGCACCGAAAATAAATCCAACTAAAAATAGCTAACAGCCCTAAAAAATACCAAAATCAAGGTTATGCCTTTCTATCTATCCAACTAATTAGTACAATCTTAGTACATACTTAAATTTGCAACAAATTGAGTATTAGATAAATACGTGGCATAAAAGAAGTTAAGGTATATAAGACTATGAATTGGATTTATATAATGAAGCGGCTATAGCGGCAATGATTAATATCAAGATATTATGAATTAGCAATATGTATGTTGCTATCCTGATTAGGCTGATACTGTATCCAGCTAACATAGATTTAACCAAAAGCACTATGGACGAGGCAAAAAATATGAAAGAGATGATTGTTTCGAGAATTATTAATCGATGCCGAAATTTCACTTCTGAGGAGTTCTTGGGTATCTTTATTATAAGCGGACCCCAAATATTTCCAAATGGCAAGATTAATCCTACCAATGTGGCTAATGAGATTTTTTGAGAGAGACTCATATCTTATATATTTTGGGTTGATTTTGACGTTGCAAAATTACTGCCACAGACTTTCATATGCCAAATAAAAAGTTTCATATATAGAAAATAAGTATAGATATAACATTCATTAAATCAATGATTTGCTATCGGGGTGGTGATTTAATTTGGAACATATGGCGTCAGACTTTCATGGGAATTGCTATCTGAAAGTTTTTGAAGGAAGATGCGAAGGTTTGTAGACTTTGAAGGCAGCCCCAATTTATTGCGGATCGACCAACTTAGATTGTGATGACTCTTGAATCCGGATAAGCCCATATTCTTTTCCAGATAATCCATATAGCATGGCACACATATATCGAATCTCATGTGTGAGAAACGATTCCCTCCGTACCAGAGAATCTGGTCGCTATATGATACAGCAACTTAGAGAGGACGGTAAGTGCCAATTCTCTCTCTGATAATATACAGATGTCTTTACGAGGCATTTTTTATTACAAAAATAGCTCGTAAAACTTTCACCTGCCAAATGAAAATTTTCAGAATGTCGTGTTGTAAATTGCTTGTATTTAGAAATCTAAATTTATGAAAGTCCGTAATATAGAACTTATGTCAGGATACTTTCATAAATATGGGTAAGGTTATAGATTCTTAAGGAGCTTTCGTACATATATGCCAATGTTGGTTTCGTGCTTGTCAATACCTAATTTCTTGCGGATGGCACTACTGGTATTAACATGGCTACGTTTATTCATGTAATTGCCGACTTCCTTCCCTCGTAAGCCAATAGCGTAGAGGCATACATAATTTATCTCATCGGTGGTCAAGCCGTGGTCTACAAAATATTGTATGAAGTTAGGATGAGAAACCTGAAAAGCCAATCTGTTGGAGTTCATAAACTCATCCTTGTTTTCTGTGAGTTCCTTGATCCAAACATCATAAGGCTTCTCATATTGGTCATTATTGGTGATGTAACTTGCCAATAGTGAATTCAGCATCTCAATGCGGACTTTTATTTCCCTCTGAACTTCCATAGGGAGTTCTTCCCTGTTACTAATGAGAGCTTTGAGGCTATCACTTTCATTTTCGAGAGCTTCCACCCTATGGGCTAGGTTTTCAGCTTCCAGAGCTTTATTGTCTCGTTCAAGCTGGAGATTTATGTTTTCAAGAACTAAGTTATCCTTTTCCGATTTTAGTTTAGCATTTTCAGCATCCTTCGCCCTTACTTTTTCAACGGCGAGTTCCCTTTTTGCTTTATTACTACGAACGAGTAACCATAATATCATAATCCCCATAAGAAGGACCGCTATACCACCAAAACATCCCCATATTATTCGAGATTTATGTCTTGCATCTTCTTGCGCTTTAAGTTCAAGAAGATGCTTCTCTTCAACAGACTGAGCTTTTTGGCTAAATTTATGAGAGTTGATAGATTCGAGTCGACTACTGAAATCTTGATATACAGCAAGTGCTTCCTGGTAGTATCCTAAATCTTTAAGTATAGGAAATTGAATGGCTTGATACTTGAGTGTATCATATCCAATATTGAAGTTATTTATATTTTCAAGAGTTTGCATGGCCAGCTCATTATTCCCTAACTTATGATGAGCTGAGGCAAGATTAAGAAGGCTGTTTAAATCTAATTCGGAATAACCTTGTGACAAAGAAACGAGATTTTCTAAATCCTCTTTTGAACCAAAATTAAGTGTATGAGATAAGTTATATCCATAAAACATGCTCTTTTCTGTGTCGCTAAGTGGAGAAATACGACTACATAAATTTATAATACTATCTCCTATGGCCTTGTTTTTTAATAATATTGAGCCGTTTAAGGCATTAAGCAAACAGTCAAACTCCAGTTTGGGAAGTCCGAGTGTGTTGTAAATGTTAGCCGCTTTTAAATGACAATCTGTATAACTATTAAAGTCGTAGAACTCATTATATAATCCTCCTTGAGCTACAAGTAGCCGGGCTATACAAAGAGAATCGTCACATGTAGATATAATATCTGTTCCTTTTACAAATGAATTTAGGGCTTTATCTCTGTCTCCTTGATTTTGGAATATCCGTCCTTGATAGTAATAGGTCCTTAACTGTTCATTCGGAGTCCCATCTGATAAATAGTATTCAATGGCAGGCTGAAGTACCTCGAATGTTGTTGTGTCGATACAGTTCTTATCGAGAGCCATTGACATTAGAAGCGCATACTGTGCTTCTTGCTTTTTGCTATATAGTTTCCTCTTGTCAATGGTGGATAATAGTGTTAACGCTGAATCCGGATGAGACTCCATCAACGCTTCTGCTCGATAAAGCGTTTCTTGTTCCTTTGTTCTGGAACAAGAGATAGTACTACAAGCTAATAATAGTAGCATGAGTACAAGGGTATTATGTGTAAATTTCATAAAATCTTACAATGTTACTATGTTGCTTATATACCGGGATATCGTATTTCTTCTTATGGCAACAGGTGATATAAACTGAAAAACTACTTCAATTGGGCTATGTGGACTGCAAAATTACAGAAATTAATTGGATTTAATGACCGACCCACGAAAAATGTTGACTCCGTGATAGTTTGTCAAAATAATCAGTCTTGTATGCGCGGAATCGGCCTCCTTGGTCCGGTGACGCATAAAAATAGCTGCCATCGCAGGTGCCGGATAGCGTATGCGGTGACAGCTGTAGGATTATGGCTGTATCTGGCCGTAGGGGCTATTTGATAGTCACTGTAAGGCTGTCAGCTACATTCCATGGCGTGTTTACTGTCACGGTTGATGTCTTGCGGTCATATTTCCATGTCTTGCCTGAAGCCTTCTTGCCATTTATAAGCACCTCCGACGGGTTGCCGTTCACAAGATGGATCACAAATTTCATCTGCTTGGACTTCGGGGCATCCTTATAGGTGCCTTTGGCGTCGGCGGTGATTGTTATTTCGTCGAGTGTGGCATCACCCTTGAACGTTATGAGCGAATATGAGTTGTCGGAGAGAGAGGTGGTGGATGTGCGGTCATCCTCATACATCACATATTCCGATTCTCCGAGATATGGATAATAATTCACTGTGTAACGGTCGGTGCGGTAGTCTCCGGTGTTGGTCATATCATAGTCAGCCCTTGGTATGAACGCTCCGGCGCGGACGAAGAGTGGCAGCATTGAAAGAGGTGCGTCATAGGTTATCGTATCACCTCCGTGGTAGAATGAGGTGGGATTGTTGTAGTCAACCCAAAGTCCGTCGGGAAATACTATCTCGCGCGATGTGGCGCCACGTGTCACGACCGGTGCCACAAGTACATCTCGTCCCCAAAGATACTCGTCGGTGATGTCGTCGTACTTTGATGAGCCTTCCGAGTAATAATTGAGTGGACGCACCAACGGTTGGCCGTCGGCGGCATTTTCATAGGCAAGGGTGTAATTGTATGGGAGCCAGCTGTAACGTTCTTTGATAAGAGGCAATATGATATCCTGCTGGTCAGGATAATTATATGGCTCGGCGGTCCTCTGTGCATGTGTGCGCAGGACCGGGGAGAAAGTTCCCAGCTGCAGCCATCTTACATAAAGTTCCGGATCATAGGGTTCGGCCGGGTCAATGGCGAATCCTCCCACGTCATGGCTCATGTAGCCAAGTCCGCTAAGACCCGAGTTGAGCATGATGGTGATTTGAGGTTGCAGGCCACCCCATGAGCGTGACACGTCGGTCGACCATGGGAACACACTGTAGCGTTGCAGTCCTGTAGTGCCACCACGCATCATCGTCATGAGACGGCGATCGGGAAATTCCTCTTTGAACAGATTGTAAATAATGGCGCTCCAGTCATTGCCATACAGATTATGGTATTGGCGGGCTGTCAGACCGTTTGCATGGTGTCCGGCTTCAGGATGGACTTCCGGCTCCCCGAGGTCGCCCCACCATCCTCCCACACCTTCAAGTGTGAGTTGCTTATAGCGGTCATTGAGCCATTGGCGTGTGTCGGGATTCGCCATGTCAAACATGCCACCTTCTCCTACCCATATAGTCACTTCCTGCGGCTTCCCTAAGGAATCCTTGACCAGCATTCCTTTTTGGGCAAGCTCATTATAGTTGGCAAGCCCTTCGCCGTTACGTAATATATAAGGCTGCGATATGATGACAGTGTTCACCCCCTTCTTGTTCAAATCGGCAAGCATCTTGCGGTGGTCGGGCCACTGTGATGGCTCCCATGCCAGGCGCCCCATGTCCTGCTCTTTGCCATACCAATAGAGGTCAAGCACTATGCCGTCAAGGGGATACCCTGCACGTTTGAGTGTGTCCACCACTCCAAGAGTTTCTGCCTGTGTCCGGTATCCGTATTTTGAAGTGATATATCCAAGGGCCCAGAACGGAGGCAAGTCTTGGCGGCCGGTGAGCTTTGACAACTCCCTCGTCACGTCGGCAAGTGTGGAGGAGCCGTTTATGAAATAGTAGGATATTGGTGTAGTGGATTCACTTGTGTAGACAATCGGGTTGCTCATCACCATCTCAGCCGCAGCGAAATCGTCGAACACAACGGCATATCCATTTGACGACAGGAAAAGCGGCATGGTGATGTTCATCTGCTTGATGCGCTTATCACCGGCAGTGTAACCGTAATTCTGCTTGTTATACATCACCAGTGTGTCACCTGCGAGATTGAAAGAGTAACCGCGTTCGCCAGCTCCATAGAAACTCCCGCTGCCCATAGTAGAAAGTGAGAGTTGCTGACGTCCCTCGGCGAGTGCGCGCAGTCCGTTATCGCTTATGGCACGGTTATGTCCGGCGGTTATGTCTACCTCGCCTGTAGAGGTGTTTACTCTCACGGTCACCCCTGAGCCTGTGGTGAGAGTCCGGATGCCGTTTATCTCACTTATGCTGCATTTCACTTTCTCGGGGTTGAGTACCGAGGTCGGTGTGGCCGGGATTTTATCACCCTCCGGCAGATTGGTCACTTTGATGATATTGTCGGTGAGAGGTGTCACTATCACGTCACGGCCCGATGCCGTGGTGATGTCGATATGGTCACGCTGCTCCTGCCGGCGGATTTCGGCGGCAGTGGTGACAGTCATACAGCCCAACAAGCCGACAATGGCCGTCAGGATTACCTTTCGTGGAAGATTGGAATATTTCATGGATATAAAATTTTACGCGACACAAAAATAGTAAAAATCATCGAACTATTCTAATGCGCAGCGCTTTATATCCAAAAAAATTAGAGACGAGAGACCCAATAAATGTTAACGTCCCGCGTCTCTATATGGCTATGTTCATTTACCGTCCCATTTGTTGAAATGCACTCTTGACGGCTCCCATTTGTCGTGCGGCTTCGGTGTATGGGCCGGATAGCCTATAGGGATGATGTTAAGTGGCACTATTTCGTCGGGAATATCCAGGATGTCATGTACCGGATTCTCTCGTTCGGCGTGTGGATAGACACAGGTCCATACGGCACCAAGTCCGAGGGCTGTTGCGGCTATCAGCAGGTTTTCAGAGGCGGCTGAGAGGTCCTGGACCCAGAGCGAGTCATCTGTGCCGGGGAGAAAGCGGGACTTGTTACCGCAGATCACAATGGCAAGGGGTGCCTTGGAGAGCATTTTGGCATAGGGGAGGGCATCGGCAAGTCGGTCCAGGAGATCCCTGCGGTCCACAACGATAAATTCCCATGGCTGTTTGTTGACGGCCGAGGGGGCCGCCATGGCCGCGTGAAGCAATGTGTCCACGGTTGCACGGTCTACTTTCCTTTCAGTGTCATATATGCGGACACTTGTGCGAGAGAGTATGGAGTTGATTGTCTGATTGTCGGTGGTTGTGTTCATGATTTCACTTATAGTTCAATAAATTGTCTCCGGAACCGATGATGATATCAGGTTCCGGTTATAAAACCTTTGTGCCGTTATAAAAGTTCAACCTGCCGGAAGTCGGCACAGTGTGCTCCTTCCGGCAGGTTGATATGATGTGTGTGCGGCAGGTCGCGCTTAGTTCTTGTTGGCGCGTTTGCGTTCGAGTTCGTCAAGTATGATTTTGCGAAGACGCAGATGATGAGGTGTCACTTCCACATACTCATCTTCCTTGATGTATTCAAGGGCTTCTTCAAGCGAGAATACCACAGGCGGGATGATGCGGGCCTTGTCGTCGGCTCCGCTTGCACGCATGTTGGTGAGTTTCTTTGACTTGGTCACATTGACCACGATGTCATTGTCCTTGGCGTTTTCGCCTACCACCTGGCCGGCATAAACCTCTTCCTGTGGGAAGATGAAGAAGCGGCCGCGGTCCTGAAGCTTGTCTATGGCATAAGCATAGGCGGTGCCGGCTTCCATGGCGATGAGTGAACCGTTGGTTCGGCGCTCTATGTCACCTTTCCAGGGCTGATATTCATGGAAGCGGTGTGCCATGATGGCTTCACCTGCCGATCCTGTGAGCACATTGTTGCGCAGACCGATGATGCCGCGTGAGGGAATGAGGAATTCCATGTGGATGCGGTCGTTTTGAGTGGTCATCGACACCATTTCGCCTTTTCGGCGTGTTACCATATCGATGATTTTCGATGAGTACTCCTCAGGAACGTTGATGGTGAGCATTTCGACCGGTTCGCACTTCTTACCGTCGATCTCCTTGATGATTACCTGTGGCTGTCCTACCTGAAGTTCGAAACCTTCGCGGCGCATTGTCTCGATGAGCACCGAGAGGTGGAGCACACCGCGGCCAAACACCGTCCATGTGTCCTCATGGTCGGCTTTGGTGACGCGCAGAGCGAGGTTGCGGTCAAGCTCCTTGGTGAGGCGGTCGGCTATGTGGCGTGAAGTCACATATTTGCCGTCACGCCCGAAGAAGGGACTGTCGTTGATGGTAAATGTCATCGACATGGTGGGCTCGTCGATTGCTATGCGTGGCAGAGGCTCGGGATTATTGATGTCGGCCACAGTGTCGCCGATTTCGAAACCTTCGATGCCTACGAGCGCGCAGATGTCGCCGCTCTTCACCGATGCCACTTTCTTGCGTCCCATGCCTTCGAAGGTATGGAGCTCCTTGATTTTCTGTTTCACCACCGATCCGTCCTTTTTGCAGAGGGCTATTTCCTGACCTTCGCGGAGTTCGCCACGATGCACACGTCCGATGGCTATACGTCCCACGTAGGTGCTGAAGTCAAGCGAGGTGATGAGCATCTGGGCGTCGCCCTCTATCACTTCCGGCTCGGGTATATATTCGATGATGGCGTCGAGGACGGCTGTGATGTTGTCGGTAGGGGTGTTATAGTCGGTGCTCATCCAACCCTGTTTTGCCGAACCGTAGATGGTGGGGAAGTCGAGCTGGTCCTCGGTTGCGTCGAGGTTGCACATCAGGTCAAACACCATCTCCTGCACCTCGTCGGGGCGGCAGTTGGGTTTGTCCACCTTGTTGATTACCACTACCGGTTTCAAGCCCATCTGAATGGCCTTCTGGAGCACGAAGCGTGTCTGTGGCATAGGACCTTCAAATGCGTCAACCAGAAGCAGACATCCGTCGGCCATGTTGAGCACGCGTTCCACCTCGCCTCCGAAGTCAGCGTGCCCCGGAGTGTCTATGATGTTTATTTTATATCCGTTGTAGTTGATGGAGACGTTTTTTGAGAGGATTGTTATGCCTCGTTCACGTTCCAGGTCATTATTGTCGAGGATAAGTTCACCCGTTGTCTGATTGTCGCGAAACAGCTTCCCAGCCAAAAGCATTTTGTCAACGAGGGTGGTTTTCCCATGGTCCACATGGGCAATGATGGCGATATTTCTAATCTTCTGCATCTTATTTATTTACCTTATGGCGTTGCGATGTGAGTCGACGCTGATTTTTCGGGTGCAAAGGTACGATTTTTTTGCTTAACGGCAAAAAGATTATGGAGTTTGTTAAATTATATGAAAGCACCGGGGTGAATGTGCAATAAACAGGGGTGGAAGTTAGTTAAAATAAGAACGTGTTTTACATAAAAATGGCGGTATGCCGCGTCATCAGTTCAAAAAAATCAATCCAATAGGCAGTAAATGAATATTTCAGCACGCAAGTGTCCTTCTCTCTCTGTTTCCCTCATTCCTGTAGTTTGCCTCATCGTGGGGCTTGTTTCCATTGTGGTGTTGCTCGGTGCGGATGCCGTGCAGACTTATAGTCAGGGTGTGCTCCTTGCAGCCGCCTTCATTTGTCTGGCCATCGCTGTGGGCTATATCCGCCGTCCGTGGAGGGCGTTGCGCATTGGTATGGTAAAGAGTGCCGTGCAAGTGCTTCCCACCATTCCCATCCTGTTGATGATTGCCACCGTGTCAGCCACATGGATGATGTCGGGTGTGGTTCCGACTCTGATATGCTATGGGTTGCATCTTCTCGAACCTAAAGTATTTCTCATCACGGCGTGTGCGGTGTGTGCGGTCATCTCAGTGCTTAGCGGTAGTTCATGGACCACCATCGCCACCATCGGTGTCGCATTTATGGGGATAGGAACTGTGTGGGGTTACAGCCCGGCATGGACCGCAGGGGCCATAATCTCAGGCGCTTATTTCGGTGATAAGGTGTCACCTTTGTCCGACACGACCGTGCTTGCGTCATCCACATGTGGAGTAAGCCTATTCCCGCACATACGTTACCTCATGTGGACCACAGTGCCGGCTATGGTGATCGCTATGATTGTCTTCGGTGTCGCCGGCGTGTTCACTTCTATTGAAAGCGGTGAGCAGTCACACAATATGGTGGCGCAGCTCTCCGACACATTCAATATCACACCTTGGACACTGCTGATTCCCGCCGCAACGGTGGTTCTGATAACGCTGCATCTCAACACGGCATTGACGCTTGGCCTGAGCACCATCATGGGGATAATAGGCATTTTTGTATTCCAGCCTTCCGTGTTGCATATTCTCGAGGGGGATTCTGCCGGCTCGTGGATGACCCATCTTGTCACTATGTGTAACATATTGCTTACTGAAACATCCCTCTCCACCGGGAATGAACTTCTTGATTCGCTTGTGACCACCGGAGGCATGGAGGGGATGCTGCCCACCATATTTCTGATTCTAAGCGCTATGGTTTTCGGCGGTGCGCTGATGGGGTCCGGGATGCTTTCGACCATCACGCATGCGGTGGTGAAGCGTGTCACCAAGCCGTCGGCTTCGGTGTCATCCACTGTGGCTACCGGACTAATGCTTAATGCATGCACCGGCGACCAGTATCTGTCAATAATCCTCAATGGAAACCTCTACCGCAACCTGTATAAGCGCAATGGGCTGGAGAGCCGTCTGTTGAGCCGTTCCATAGAGGATTCCACTTCTGTCACTTCGGTGCTTATACCATGGAATTCATGCGGCCTCACACAGTCGGCGGTGCTCGGTGTGGCTACCCTTACTTATCTTCCTTACTGTGTGTTCAACATCGTGAGCCCATTGATATCTATAGCATTCGCTGCCATCGGATTCCGCATCCGCCCCGAACGTAAGCGCGTCATGGCCTAAGATGGCCGATGGCGGGGCGGCAGGTGGTAATCAATACATCTGATAGTCCACCGACAGCACTTGGAATTCAGTGCGGCGGTTGATTTGATCTGCTATCTCTTGATCCTCCTCCGGAAGTGTCAGTATATACTCCTCGTCAAGAATCTGCCCTTCCGGGAACTGTGGATACTCGCGGGCTATGCGTTTGCTCACCACTTTAGGCCTTGATTCGCCGTAGCCTTGGAATTGTAGGCGTTGTTCGGGTATTCCTGCTTGGATCAGATAGTCGACCACGCTCTTGGCTCTGCGCTGCGATAGATTGATGTTGTACTCGTCAGTGCCCCAGCGGTCGGTGTGCGAGGCCATTTCGACGGTGATGTTGGGATTGTCGCGAAGCATCTGGGCCAGTTCGTCAAGAGCTTCTTTCGACTCGGGGCGCAGGGTTGCCTTGTCGAAATCATAGAAAATATTTTCCACAATGTTCGGCTTGCTGATAGAGGCAAGGATGAAGTCTATGCCATACTCGGCATCCTCCTCGGCAGTGTCAGAGGTAAATTCCTGCTTCGCGTTGAGATAACCTTTGGCGCCGGCAAGCATCACATAGCTCACGCCGCGTTGCAGCGGAAAAGAGAATGAGCCGTCATTGCGGGCGAATGCCTTCTGATTGGAGCCATCGTTGCCCACGATGCGTATTATCGCGTTGGGCACCGGCTCCTCATCTTTGTCGAGGACCCAGCCGGAGATCAGGATTTTGAGGTCGGGAAGTTCGAAGGAGTACAGATGGTCATATCCACGGCCGTCACCGCGGTTGGAGCTGAAATATCCCGCTTCTCGTCCCGGAGTGGCGTAAGTTATGCCGAAATCATCCCCCTCGGAATTTATAGGGCTTCCCATGTTCTCCACGAGCCAGCCTCCCGATGGTGTGAGTGTGGCGCGGAATATATCGAGCCCACCGAGCCCTGGATGGCCGTCGGATGAGAAGTAGAGGATGGAGTCAGTGAGCAGGTAGGGGAACACCTCGTCGCCGGGTGTGTTGATGGCATCACCGAGATTCTCCAGTGAACCTGCGCGTTCGCGCAGGTTGATACGCCATATATCCTTGCCTCCGCGTCCTGGCATGTCGGACGTGAAGTATAGATATTCTCCCGAAGGGCTTACTGCCGGGTGTCCGTAGGATGATAGGGTGTCGGCTGTGATGTCGAATTTCACCGGTGCGCTCCACTGCGCGTCAGAGCGGCGGGAGGTGTAGATTTCCACTCCGGTGTTTGCTCCCGGTTTGCGTATGGCGCGTGTGAGATACATGGTGGAGCCATCGGGCGAGAACGACATTATCCCCTCGTCCCACTCGGAGTTGAGCTCACCCTCCACAGGTTCTGGGCGCTGCCATTCACCGCGTTCGTTCTTGCGGGCCATCCAAATGTCGCTGCGTTTCATACCGGTGATTTCACTTCGGTTTGTACCCGTGACTTTCTCATTGGTTGTGGTGAAATAGAGCACATCACCGTTAAACATCGGTGAGAAATCCGAACGGCGTGAGTTGAAGAGTTTGGCGTTGCGCACCACATAGCGTGTCCGTTGCTTTTTCATCTCCGCGGCTTTACGTGCACCGGCCAGCCCGAGTTGGCCTTGCTCGTCATCGGGATATATTCTGAGGTAGTCCTCATAGGTCTTTACCGCAGGCGCATATTTACCTTGTGCATGCTGTGACTGGGCGAGATAGAGAAGCATGGTTGAGTCGCCGTAGCCATATCGCAGCGCATTCTGATAGGCAGCTTCTGCTCTAGCATCCTGTCCGAGTTGACGGTAGCATTCGGCCATTTTATACGCCACCTCTCCACGCTGTGCGCGCTGCTCTTTCACATTTAGCTTGTTGTAGATTTTACGGTAAGTCTTTGACGCGTCAAAATATTCGCCGCGAGCCATCTGCTCGTCGGCAACGCTCATCTTCGCGCCGCTGCATGAATATGACAGGGCGGCGAGGATAACTATATATATGATGTAGCTGAAATGTTTCTTCATGATGCATCTTGATGAATGTGGATTTGCGGAGGGTTAGCCGCAAAGGAGGATATAAGGATAACGTAGTGTAGAGGCCGATTATTTTTCCGGTATGTGTATTTTATGTAGTTGTCCCATTCAGTGTCGGCCTTGTCGTTGACATTTTTTACGGAACCTCCTGTGAATGCCATTGATAAGAGAAAGTTATTTATTAAATTTGCACCAAAATCCTTATACACAATGATACTTATAGTTGATGACGATGCTTCGATCCGCATGTCGCTTGGCCTGATTCTTAAGCGGGCCGGATATAAAATCAAGGGTGCGTCAGGGGCCGAGGAGGCTCTGGCTGTGGTGAGGAGTAGCCTTAGAAGTTCCTCCCCCGACGAGACAGTCGACCTTATACTTATGGATATGAACTATTCGTCATCCACCACTGGGCAGGATGGCCTTGAGCTGCTGATGAAAGTGAAGGTGCTTATGCCGAAAGTGCCTGTGATTCTCATGACGGCCTGGGGCAGCATTCCGCTTGCTGTGGAGGGAGTGAAGGCCGGTGCTATGGATTTCATGACAAAACCGTGGGACAACCGCGATCTGTTGTCGAGAGTCCACACTGCCATGTCGCTATGTGCTCCGCGCGAGGATGAGGCAGTGGCCGATGAGCCGTTCGAGGGAATAATCGGGGAGAGCCCCGAACTGCTGAAGGTGCTTGACACTGTGCGTCGTGTGGCTCCAACCGATGCCGCCGTTCTCATAACAGGTGAAAACGGAACCGGCAAAGAGTTGATTGCAAGGGCTATACATAGACTCAGCCGTCGTGCCGGGAATCCGTTCGTGATGGTCAATCTCGGCGGTCTGGCCCAGACACTTTTCGAAAGCGAGATGTTCGGCCACGCCAAAGGCTCGTTTACAGGAGCTGACTCCGACCGTGCAGGGCGTTTTGAAATGGCCGATTCCGGCACCATATTTCTCGATGAAATCGGGGATCTCGATTCCTCTTGTCAAGTGAAGATGTTGCGTGTGCTTCAGGAGCACACTTTCGAGCGTCTCGGCGAAAGTATTCCCCGCAGGGTGGATATCCGTGTGGTGTGTGCCACAAATGTGGATCTGGCGCGGGCAGTGAGCGAGAACAGGTTTCGAGAGGATCTGTTTTACCGTATAAATCTGATCACTATCCACCTTCCGGCCTTGCGTGAGCGCAGAGGTGATATCCCGCTGTTGGTCGGGCATTTCGCCGGCAAGGATGTGCGTTTTACATCTGAGGCCATGGAAATCCTTTCGGCCCAGCCATATCCTGGAAATGTGCGCGAACTACGCAATCTCGTGAAGCGCATCCTGATAGTGAGCGGCAAGAAAACCATAACGGCTGCTGACGTGAAGGCTTCTCTAACTGTAGCGGCTGATGAAGCTCCGAAGTCCGTCTCGCCGGCCGAGGCTCCGATAGTGCCTCTCGAACAACTTGAAAAGCAGGCCATCGAGGCTGCTGTTGAACGTTACAATGGCAATCTTTCGCAAGTAGCTGCCTCGCTCGGCATCACACGTCAGTCGCTCTACCGCAGGATGGAGAAATTCGGTATAAAGATATGAAAGGGTCATGGTTATTCATGCTTCTTGCAATAGTCATATTGCTGCTGATGGCTGGTTTGCCATGGCTGCTTGACCTGAAGCATGGTATATGGTATGTCGAGGGGACACTTCTGCTTTCGGCCCTGTTGCTCTATATGCTTTACGCTAACATCGTGCGTCCGGTCAACGCTTTGGGGGCTGGCATGGATCTGCTGCGGGAGCAGGATTACAGCAGCAGGCTTTCATTGGTGGGACAGCGTGACGCCGACCGTATAGTGAAACTGTTCAATGACCTGATGGGACGCCTGAAGGCTGAGCGTCTGAAAGTGCGCGAGCAGAACCATTTCCTCGATCTTCTCATTGAGGCTTCGCCTATGGGGATTCTGAGCTATGGATTTGCCGATGAAATTGTGATGGCCAATTCGACTGCGGTTAAGATGCTCGGTGAGAATCCCGAAGGGAAACGTCTTGACCAGCTGTCGTCTCCGTTGGCCAAGATGTTCATGTCACTTCGCCGCGATGATTCGGTGACAGTGCGCCTCAGTGACACGATGATATATCGTCTGTCACGCCTTTCGTTCATGGACCAGGGTTATCCGCGTCCGTTCCTGCTCATCGAGACCCTCACTGACGAGGTGCGTATGGCCGAGAGGTCGGCCTATGAAAAGGTCATACGCGTGATGGGGCATGAGGTCAACAATTCCATGGCTTCTATCCGTTCGTTGCTCGATCTGCTCGGTGAGATTCGTCCATGGGGGGATGATGACGACCTTTCGGCTGCCGTTGACGCTTGTGTCCATAGAGCCGAGGCATTGAGCTCGTTTATCACATCCTATTCAAAAGTGGTCAAGATACCACCTTTGCGTCCGGCGCCTCTGTCGCTTGTGGAGTTGCTGAATCGTATCGAGACTTTTGTGGTCGGGATGGGGAAGAGTCGGGGGGTGAACCTGAGTATCTCTGTGGCTCAAGGTGTGCAGCCTGATGAGTTGCCGCTTGATGCCGAACTGTTGGAGCAGGTGCTGATTAATATCGTGAAAAATTCAATCGAGAGTATAGTTTCTGCCAAGGAGCCGGTCGCTGATCCTCGTGTGACACTTGAAGTCCTGGCACCTACAATGTTGGTAGTCACTGACAACGGTCCCGGCATCTCAAGCGAAGCTGCAACATCGCTCTTCACTCCTTTCTTCTCCACCAAGCCCTCCGGACAGGGCCTCGGGCTCATGTTTGTGGCGGAGATTCTGAGGCGTCATGGAGCCACATTCTCACTCGTCACATCATCTACTGATCACCTCACACGCTTCACCATGCAATTTCCGCGTAAGCAGTGAATTGGGGTTAGAGGTTTTATGTGGATTTGTATTTATATGTTTTGGTACACAGTTGTTTAATATTATGATAAATAGGTTTATGCAGCTTGACTTTATTAATAAATCGGTGCTTGCCATGATGGTGGCTTTTGTGTCGGTAAATGCTTCTGGAAACAATGTCCCGGATAAGATTTCTACTGCTGAAGCTATAACAGATATAGACTCGCTTGTGAGCTATATAGAAGGGGTTGAGGTCGAGCCCTACGCCAATCTTTCTCGTGATGTTTTCATGGCTGCGGTGGAGCGCGAGAAGTCAGCCTTCCCTGCCGACAGCGTTGATAAAGGTTCATTCTTCTTGACCCTTAGCCGGTTGACCGGTATGTTCCGTCAAGGGCACATGGGTTTTATACCTGATGACAATGTCTTTGCCGATATGGAAGTTTTCATTCCTTTTTCCAAACTCTTGTCTGTTTCAAGCGCAGATCATAAAGTCTCTATCACCACTGATACGGTGGTGCAAGGTGTGCGTGTGGCAAAAGGTATGGAATTGGTCTCGATTAATGGTCGCAATGCCGTGGAAATGGTGGATGATTATCTCCCTATGGTACCATGCGAGACGAATGCGTTCGGATGTATAGGGTTGTCACGGAGCCTGGGCTATTACATTGCCGCCTCCAATCCTGGCATCACATCCTATGATGTCGTGTTGATGCGTGACGGCCGTAAAGAACACCATAAATTCAAAGGTGTTGCAGCTAATGATTTGATAAGCCCTGCCAAGGAGCAATCCAAGCCCTATGACTATTCGATGCTTAATGATTCTGTGATGCTGTTCTCGTTCAATAGTTGTTGGTGGAATAAAGACTTTTCTAACTTTCTGCGAAAAATGTTCAAGGAGGCTAACGACAATAATGTGCCTCATCTCATAATTGACATCCGCAGCAATGGAGGAGGCAACTCTTCGGCCGGCGATGAGGTGTGCCGTTTCATCACCGGCAATGCTTTCAACGGTTTTGGCGGTTACAAATGCCGTATTTCGCGAATCGTGTGCGAGAATTACAATGATAAGTTTGAGAAGGATACCATCTATTCCGCTTTAGGCATGGATGATCTATCGCTTTATCTGCCTTATGATGAAAAATACCGTTACAAGGGGCGTACATATCTGCTCATAGGCCCGGCCACATTCTCGTCGGCGGCTAAGTTCTCTTGGGCATATAAGAATTTTGTCGATGGTCTTGTGATAGGGGAGGAGACCGGAGGTGTTAACATCTGCGTGGGTGATATAGTAAGTGCCACCCTGCCTAATTCCGGATTCAGGGTGATGCTTCCATGGAAAGTTTTCTATGAGTATGGAGCCAAGGACGGCGACCCTATTCACGGCACTCTGCCCGACATTGCAGTCCCGGCCGATGAGGCACTTGATCGAGCGTTGCAGCTGATAGCTGCTGGCGGTGGTGAGTAAAAATCGGCAGATGCGATTATGCGTACATGGACAGACGTAAAGATTACTACATCGGGTGCGATGAAAAAATTTTTTTGGCAGACGGTGGAAATGTTTGTATCTTTGTGCAACGTTTTTGTCAGTTCTGATGCCGCCACGACGGCTCCTATCTACGATTAACCGATAAATCATTAATATATAGTAAGATACCATTATGGGACTTTTTGAAAAACTTACCGCAAAGGCGAAATCTTCTCGCCAACGCATCGTGCTCCCCGAAGGGACCGAACCTCGCACACTGACTGCCGCTGACCGCATCATCGCTGATGAGATTGCCGACATCATCCTTATTGGCGATCCCAAGGAAATCCTGGCTATGGCCAAGGACCTTAAGCTCGAAAATATCTCGCGTGCCACCATCGTTAACCCGGCCGACGAGTCCGTTATCGACAAGTACGCACCCCTCTATTTTGACCTTCGCAAGAAGAAAGGCATCACAATGGAAGAAGCCCGCATGACTTCTGCCAATCCTCTGTATCTCGGCTGCCTCATGGTGAAGGCCGGCGACGCCGACGGCCAGGTGGCCGGTGCGCTCAACACCACCGGCAACGTGCTTCGTGCCGCTTTCCAGGTCATCAAGACAATGCCCGGCATTGACGTGGTTTCAGGCGCTTTTGTCATGGTGCTTCCCGAAGGTATGCCCTACGGCACAAATGGTCTGCTCATTTTTGCCGACTGCGCCGTTATTCCTGATCCCGATGCAGCCCAGCTTGCCCAGATTGCTGTATCTGCAGCTCAGACTGCCCGCGATATCGCCGGTGTTGAACCTCGTGTTGCCATCCTCAGCTTCTCTACCAAGGGTAGCGCCAAGCATGAACGCGTTGATAAGGTCATCGAAGCCACTAAGATCGCTCATGAAATGGCTCCTAACCTCGTCCTTGACGGTGAGCTCCAGGCAGATGCCGCTCTCGTTCCCGGCGTGGCTAACAGCAAGGCTCCCAACAGTCCTCTCTCAGGCCGTGCCAACGTCCTCGTGTTCCCCTCGCTCGAAGTGGGTAACATCGCTTATAAACTCGTGCAGCGCCTCGGTGGCGTAGAGGCCGTGGGTCCGGTGCTTCAGGGCCTCGCTGCTCCTGTCAACGACCTTTCACGCGGTTGCTTCCCCGAGGATATCTACAAGACCATCATTATCACTTGTAACCAGGCTATCGGTCTGAAGGAGAATAAATAAGAAAACAAAAAATCACATCGATACAATGAAAATATTGGTATTAAACTGCGGTAGCAGTTCTGTGAAATATAAGCTCATTGATACTTCCAATGACGCGGTTCTCGCCGAAGGCGGCGTGGAGAAAATTGGTCTGAACGACGGTTTCCTCAAATATAAAAAGCATGACGGCTCAAAGGCCATTCTCGAGCTTGGTCTCGTGGACCACAACGGAGCAGTTCAGGCTATTCTTAACATTCTCACCGATCCAGTGGAAGGTTGCATCAAGAGCTATGATGAAATCGACGCTGTGGGTCACCGCGTGGTGCACGGAGCTGAGAAGTTCAGCGAGAGTGTGCTCATCACTGACGAGGTTAAGGATATGATCAAGCAGTGCTACGACATTGCTCCCCTCCACAATCCAGCCAATATGACCGGCATTGACGCCATCACCACCCTGATGCCATCTGTGCCTCAGGTAGCGGTGTTTGACACAGCGTTCCATCAGACAATGCCTGCCAAGTCGTTCATGTATGCACTCCCTTACAAGTATTACAAAGAGGATGGTGTGCGTCGCTACGGCTTCCATGGCACCAGCCATCGTTACGTTTCGCAGCGTGTATGCGAATTCCTCGGTGTTGACATCAAGGATCAGAAAATCATTACCTGCCATATCGGTAACGGCGGCTCAATCACTGCCGTGGTCGGTGGCAAGAGCATCGACACCTCCATGGGCCTCACTCCCACCGAAGGCCTCATGATGGGTACTCGTGTCGGCGATGTCGATCCCGGCGCTTTGGTTTACATCATGCTCAAGCACAATCTTTCAGCAACTGATCTCCAGAAGATTATCAACAAGGAGAGCGGTATCGGCGGCGTGAGCGAGATTTCAAGCGATATGCGCGAGATTGAAGCAGCCGTAAATGCAGGCAACGAACGTGCCATCATGGCTCTCGACATGTATGAACAGCGCATCATCAAATATATCGGTGCTTATGCAGCCGAGATGGGCGGTGTTGACATCATCGTCTTCACTGGCGGTGTTGGTGAGAACCAGACAAGCCTTCGTGAGACAGTGTGCGCACCTCTCGCGTTCATGGGCGTGGAAGTCGACAAGGAAGTCAACACCGGTATCCGCGGCAAGGAGGCTGTCATCTCAACTCCCGCTTCAAAGGTCAAGGTGGTTGTAATCCCCACCGACGAGGAGCTTATGATTGCCCGTGACACCGAGTCTATCGTGTCAAAGAAATAATCTACGACGTTATACATAAACCGAAGGACGCAGAGAGAGGCTTTCCGGCCCCGCCTTTGAGTCCTTCGGCTTTTAAGGTTTTAGAAGTTACTTAATCATTAAAAAATAATGCAAATATGAAGAAAATTCGTGCTGCCGTAGTTGGTTACGGAAACATCGGACGCTTCACCATCGAGGCTCTTGAGGCCGCTCCCGATTTTGAAATCGCGGGTGTGGTGCGTCGCAAAGTCACTGACATCCCGGCTGAGCTTGCCGCTTATCCTGTGGTGACTGATATTAAAGAACTTGGCCAGGTGGATGTGGCTATTCTCTGCACCCCGACGCGTGAAGTAGAGAAATATGCCGTGGAATATCTTGCCATGGGCATCAACACAGTGGACAGTTTTGACATCCATACCTCCATCGTTGACCTGCGCCGTTCGCTTGACAAGGCAGCCAAGGCTGCCGGACGTGTGGCTGTGATTTCGGCCGGATGGGATCCCGGAAGCGACTCTGTAGTCCGCACACTCATGGAGGCTGCTGCTCCCAAGGGTCTGACCTACACTAATTTCGGCCCCGGTATGAGCATGGGCCATACAGTGTGTGTCAAGTCAAAGGCGGGTGTTAAGAATGCTCTTTCAATGACTATGCCTAAGGGAGACGGAATGCACCGTCGCATGGTATATGTGGAGCTCGAGGACGGTGCAAATCTCGCCGATGTGGCCAAAGCCGTGAAGGAAGACCCGTATTTCGCCTCTGACGAGACCCATGTGATGGCTGTTGAGAGCGTGGACGCAGTGAAGGATATGGGGCATGGCGTGCACATGGTGCGCAAAGGTGTCTCAGGCAAAACCCAGAACCAGCGTTTCGAATTCAACATGTCAATTAACAATCCAGCTCTCACCGCACAGCTTCTCGTAGGTGTGGCACGCGCATCCATGCGTCTCACTCCAGGTGCTTACACTATGGTTGAGATTCCTGTGATTGACCTTCTGCCTGGCGAGCGTGAGGATCTGATCGCCCACCTTGTATAAAATCCGGCGTCCAAGCCGCTTATCGATAGAAAAACAACTGCCGTGATGACAGGATCAATCCTATCTCACGGCAGTTGTCATATCTTGTGGGGGTTACGATTGTCAGTCAAGGACGATTTTCCCGAAGCATTCCGGGCAGTTAAAGTCGGGCTTTGCCGATGATATGGGCGCCCAGCTCAGGAAGTGGGGTTGGGATGTGCCAGAGGCGCACTTGCAGAAGTTGCCTTTGAGGGTGATGGGCTCACCGGCATATTTTATGCCGATAAGATCGAGCGGTATGGCTGCAAGCAGGTCCCATGTGAACAGACCCTCAATCTCCTCAAATGGTCTGCGTCCGCATGAGGGGAGTACTGATATGCGTGCTATCTCCGCGTCGTTCAGTGGTTGCGGAGCTTCCCCCTCGGCATGGCGTGATGCTGAGATGGTGCCGATGCAATTGAAATCAAAATTCCAGTAGGATTCTTTGCCGGGAGCTTCGAGGTAAAGCAGCACACATGAGTCCTCATGCACAGGCGAATTATTGTGGTAGTTGGCAGCCCGGAGATAGTTGCACCTTACAAAAAAATTCACATATAGATAATTGTCTGAATGTGCTATTGTGAAGGTGGTCAGCGGATGATAGGGATATTCATCCTTCCAGTTCAGCTGCTCTATAGTGTGGCGTTCGCCCGATGTCTCAAGTCGGTTGAAAATCGAGTCGGTGTTAAGGAAATCGAGGTCGGAGATATAGGGTACGTGAAGAGTCTTTTCCATTTCGCGGAGTGAAGTAGGGAAAGGGGGTTAGTGATTGAAAAACAGTTCTTTTAGCCCTGTGATGAAGCCAATGGCACCCATCACGAGGATTATCGTGGCAAGCACGCGGTTGAGCAGCCACATCGAGCGTATATTGAAATGGTTGCGCACCTTGTTGACAAAATATGTGACGAGGAACCACCACAACACGGCTCCTCCGAATATCGCGATATAGCCCGCTACGTAATGATAGGCTTGGAATTCGGGGGCAAGGAAGCTGAACCGGGCAAAAAGGCCTATTATGAAGAATAGAATCAGAGGATTGGAGAACGTGAAGAGAAATCCTGTTGCGAAATCTTTCCAGTAGCTTGTGGGCTGCATGGTGGTTGGCTGCAGTGCCCTCGATGGATTTGCTCCGAAAAGATAGGCGGCGTAGACTATTAGCACCACGGAGCCGATAACCTGCAGTACGCTTTGGTTCGACTCTATGAAGTCGGTCACAAACGAGAGTCCCAGGCCGGTGAGCAGGCAGTAAATCAGGTCGCTCACTCCCGCACCGACTCCGGTGAAGAAGGCTGGCCAGCGTCCGCGGTTGAGTGTACGCTGGATACATAACATCCCTATCGGACCCATTGGGGCCGACACAAGGATTCCGATAAGGATTCCCCTGAACATTATGACGGGCAGATGTATCACAATCTGCAAAGTTACAAAAACACTTTGATGGGGCAAAATAAAAAAATGCAAAAATCCCATTTGCACATCACGGAAATAATTCCTACCTTTGCAGCTGTAAAAGCGATTGAAGCTCCGGCTTGCGCTTTTTCATGACGTTTTCCTGTGCACGATAGCACCGAGGATGGTCCGGTAGCTCAGCTGGATAGAGCATCTGCCTTCTAAGCAGACGGTCATGCGTTCGAGTCGCATCCGGATCACCAAGAAAAACCTGTGAAGGCGATGAAGAAATTCAACGCCTTCATTTGTTTTAAATGAATAATATTGTTTTATGAAAACTGCCACGAAAGTTTACATACGAAAAATAGCTGAATATTTTAAAGGTCAACCTATAATGAGGGCCTGGTTATTCGGGTCGTATTCTCGTGGCGAGGAAACGATTGATAGCGATATTGATATCCTGGTAGACTACGACAAAACTTCAAGATTATCCTTACTCAAAATTTGTGGCATGATGACAGATTTGGAGGATATATTAGGGAAAAAAGTTGATTTGGTCGAAAATGGCAGATTAAAAGATTTCGCGGTTTCATCGGTGAATAGTGATAAGATTTTGATTTATGAGAGAGCCAATCAGAGATAAAGAAAGACTCTTGCATATAGATGATGCAATCAGCAAACTTATTCATGGAACTGCTGAGAATCTTGATGATATCAAGGAGGGCTCTCTTGAGTATTTCGGAATAGTTAAACTTATTGAAATTATCGGAGAGGCTGTGTATAAGCTTACTCCTGAATTTAAAAACACCCATGCTGAAACTCCTTGGCGGCAGATTGAAAGGATGCGTCATGTTTTAGTGCATGGATACTACACTGTGGGATATGATTTTATTAAAGAAGTTGTAGAAACTGATATTCCGATACTGAAAAATCAAATAGACCGCTATCTTTGTGAACAATAGCGGGATGCAAACGGGCGTTTGAGTAGATCCCTTTTTAGGTTAATATCGTGCTTCCACCTTGTCGTTTACAAGTTTTGGAGGGTTTGTTGTGGCTGATTATCATTTTTTGACTTTTGTGGTGAGGGTGGTTTGGTGGAGAAGTATTAATTTTGCAGGCATTTTTAATAATTGGATTTATGAAACGTGGTTTGGTGGCTTTGGCCATAGGTACATTTGCTCTTGGTATAGCCGAGTTCGGCATGATGGGGATATTGGGAGATGTAGCTGATGGAGTAGGGGTTAGCATCACAGAGGCCGGGCATCTCATATCGGCCTATTCACTTGGAGTGGCCATCGGCGCTCCGCTGCTGATTGCTTTGCGACGTATGTCCCTCAAGACCTTGATGCTTTTGCTCAGCGCGGTGATTTTCGTGGGCAATCTGGCGGCGTCGTTGTCGCCGGGTTACTATATGTTACTGTGCGCACGTTTTATCTCCGGTTTGCCTCACGGTGCGTTTTTCGGAGCCGGTGCCATTGTATGCTCGCGTTTGGCTGCCAAGGGTCAAGGGGCCCAGGCTGTAGCCGTGATGGTAGGCGGTATGACGGTGGCAAATCTTGTGGGGGTGCCGATGGCCACATTCTTCAGCAACCTGTTCAACTGGCGTGTGGCGTTCATGGGGGTGGCGGCAGTGGGCCTGACAGCCTACGTCTGTCTACGTATGTGGCTCCCTTATCTTGCTCCGCTCCCCGACAGCGGTCTTAAAGGCCAGTTCCGATTTCTTCGCAATCCGGCTCCATGGCTTATATATGGAGGGGTGTTTTTCGGCCAGGCGAGTGTGTACTGTTGGTTCAGCTATGTGGATCCCATAATGACACAGGTGACGCATTTCTCGGCGGCAAGCATGACGTGGGTGATGGTGATTGCCGGTGCCGGGATGGTGTGTGGCAATGCGTTGGCCGGTAAACTGGCCGACCGTTACAGCGCATCGATGGTCACCGGACTCATAGCCGCGGCTCTTGTGGTCATAATGCCGGCCCTTTATTTCTGCGCTCCGTTTAAGGTGCCGTCGCTTGTGCTAATGTTTGTGGCCACAGCAGGACTTTTCGGTGTCGGAGGACCGTTGCAGTATCTGATAGTGAGGTTTGCCAAGGGTGGTGAGATGCTTGGTGGGGCCGGCATACAGATTGCGTTCAACGTGTCAAACGCTATGTCGGCAGCGCTTGGCGGCCTTGCCATACATGAGGGGTTTGGATTGGCCTCTCCTGCGCTTATCGGTGTGCCTTTTGCGGCTGTCGGAGCCGTGATGCTTTTTATCCTCTACCGCAATCATGACCGTGTGCGTTCCTGACCGTGGCTTTTGCCTTGCGTCGGAGTTCGCGTTGACGTTCCTGTTCCATCATGCGACGCATGCGTCGGTTGAGTAGCGGAGCCGGTTCCGGCGCCGTATCGCGGTCGTATAATTCAATATTGTCAAGGATGGGAATGGTGCAGTGCTCAGGTGAAAGCGCGGATGGAGTGGCCTGGTGTTTGCGGGATTCAATGGTTCGTTTTACCGCTCTTTGGCGAGCGCGGGCCGAGCGGTCGATGGCGCGGTCGATTTCGGGCTTCAGAAGCAGGAATATGGTTTGAAGAAAGTTGTCGGTGTTGGCTGATGGGAGAGTGCGGTCGGTAAGATAGGAGTCTATCATGACCATGGCTTTGGAATAAAGATGCTCGTTTCCGGTTGCGGTGAGAGCGGTTCCGATGCGGTTGTGGAGGTCGTTGTAGACTTTGTCGGATACGTCACGGCGGATGCGTGTGTTTTTCTTTGATACTGATGAAGTGGCGGTCATATTGCTGAAATGTTATGAAGTGAGTGATCTGTTTCTGCAAAGTTACTGCCATACACAGGCTGAAAAGGTGCGATAATGTCGCGACGTTTCTATAAATTTATGAAAAAACAGAATGGGCTGATCACTTGGAGTGGTCAGCCCATTCTGTTTCTTATGTTCTATCGGCCGTTTTGGCCGGAGGGTGCATTATTACATCATGCCGCCCATGCCACCCATGCCGGGTGCGGGCATGGCAGGTGCGGGGTTCTCTTCCTTCTTGTCGGCGATTACGCATGAAGTGGTGAGGAACATGCCTGCGATTGAAGCGGCGTTTTCAAGAGCCACGCGTGTCACCTTGGCAGGGTCGATGACACCTGCGGCGAGGAGGTTCTCGTAAGTGTCGGTGCGGGCGTTGTAGCCATAGTCGGCATTGCCTTCTTTGACCTTCTGTACCACAACGGCACCTTCTTCGCCTGCGTTTGCTACGATCTGACGGAGGGGTTCTTCGATGGCGCGGAGCACGATGTTGATACCGGTGGTCTCGTCGTCGTTTGCACCCTTGAGGTCCTCAAGCAGCTTCACGCAGCGGATGTAGGCCACGCCGCCGCCGGGGACGATACCTTCTGCGATGGCTGCGCGGGTTGCGCTGAGAGCGTCGTCCACGCGGTCCTTCTTCTCCTTCATTTCCACCTCGCTGGGTGCGCCGATGTGGAGCACAGCCACGCCGCCGGCGAGTTTGGCGAGACGTTCCTGAAGTTTCTCGCGGTCATAGTCGCTGGTGGTCTGCTCGATCTGAGTCTTTATCTGGGCCACGCGTGCGGCGATGGCGTCCTTGTTGCCTGCGCCGTTGACGATAGTGGTGCTCTCCTTGTTGACGGTGATCTTCTCGGCACGTCCGAGCATGTCAACTGTAGCTGTGGCGAGCTGCATTCCCTTCTCTTCGGAGATTACGGTGCCTCCGGTGAGCACTGCGATGTCCTCGAGCATCTCTTTGCGGCGGTCACCGAAGCCGGGTGCTTTCACTGCGCAAACCTTGAGAGAGCCACGTAGGCGGTTGACTACGAGGGTGGCCAGGGCTTCCTGGTCGACATCTTCGGAGATGATGAGGAGGCCACGTCCGCTCTGAGCGGTGGCTTCGAGCACGGGGAGAATATCCTTGATGTTTGAAATCTTCTTGTCGTAGATGAGGATGTAGGGGTTCTCCATCACGCATTCCATCTTCTCAGTGTTGGTGACGAAGTAGGGAGAGATGTAGCCACGGTCGAACTGCATGCCTTCCACGATGTCAACGGTGGTTTCTGTGCCTTTAGCTTCGTCGACTGTGATGACGCCTTCCTTTTTAACTTTCTTCATGGCTTCGGCGATGAGACGGCCGATAGCCTCGTCGTTGTTGGCTGATATGCGGGCCACGTCCTCGATTTTCTTGAAGTCGTCGCCTACCTCCTGGCTCTGTGCCTTGATGCCGTCAACCACGATTGACACTGCACGGTCGATACCACGCTTGAGGTCCATGGGGTTGGCTCCTGCTGCGACATTTTTGAGGCCGACGTTGATGATGGCCTGTGCGAGCACGGTGGCTGTGGTTGTGCCGTCGCCTGCGTCATCGCCGGTCTTGGAGGCAACCTCCTTAACGAGCTGGGCGCCCATGTTCTGGAAGGGATCCTCGAGTTCGATTTCGCGGGCTACGCTCACACCGTCTTTAGTGATGTGGGGTGCGCCGAATTTCTTCTCGATGATCACATTGCGGCCTTTGGGGCCGAGTGTCACTTTTACTGCGTCGGCGAGAGCGTCGACACCTTTTTTGAGCTCTTCGCGAGCCTTTATGTCAAATTTTATTTCTTTTGCCATGGTTAAATTGCTGTTTAGTTGCTGGTTGCGGAAATTGGATTGTCCTGATTTCTATTATTTCTCAAGGATGGCGAGCACGTCGCTCTGGCGCATGATGAGATACTTTTCGCCGTCGAGATCAAACTCGCTGCCGGCGTATTTGCCGAAAAGTACCTGGTCGCCAACCTTAACTACCATTTCTTCGTCCTTGGTGCCGTTGCCGGTGGCCACGACTGTGCCTTTCAACGGTTTTTCCTTTGCTGAATCAGGAATGATGATACCTGCGGCGGTAACCTCCTCAGCCGGGGTGGGGCTGATTAACACTCTGTCAGCTAATGGTTTAATATTCATAGTTGTAAATATTAAAATGTTATATGTTATATTGATGATTTATAATTCTTAAGGTGCGATTATAACTGTAATCAAGTTTTCGTCGATTTAAGATACTGCATATATTATGCCATAGGCTAACCTTGTCAGTCGCGACTGACAAAATGACAATATTTAAACGCTGAGGGGAGGTCAATGGTTCGTGATGCCCGACATGTTGGCAGATGTCAGTGCATGAGGCCGTCGGCTATAGCCTGCCGTGACTGGTCCATCAGTTTCGCGAGGTCATGGCCGTCGGCTTCGGGATGGATAGGCTTGTGGATGGTGAGGCGTATGTGGCCCGGCACCGGGAGCCGCTTGAAGCGTGGAAGTACGTCGAAAGCGCCGTCGATGGTCAGCGGCACTACCGGCAGGCTGAACTCCACGGCAAGTCTGTAGGCTCCGCGTTTGAACTGGCGCATATTGCCGTCCCATGACCTGGCACCCTCGGGGAATACCACCAGCGACATCCCGCCACTGAGAAGCTTCTCGGCCTCCTGCATGGTGCGGCGCGTGGCGCTTGCCGACGAGTTGTCGACAAATATCTGGTGGGCCCAACGGCATGCCCATCCCACGAATGGGATCTTGCGCAGACTCTGTTTCATCATCCACCTGAAGTTGTGGCCCAGATAGCCGTAGACGGTAAATATGTCGTAGGCGCCTTGGTGATTGGCCACGAATACGTAGGATGTGGATGGATCGATGTTCTCACGTCCTCTCACTGTCACCTTGACGAAGGCCAGCCAGCAGAATATCCTTGCCCATATCACTTCGGGATAGTAGCCCCACCATCTGCCGCCACCGAGGGCTGAGCCGATTACTGTCATCACGGCTGTGACTATGGTTGCCACGATGATGAGGGGACACATTATTAATATCTGGTAGATGCGGTAGAGGACTATCATGATTCGTGAGGATGATTTTTTTTCGACTCACAAATTTAGTGATAAAAACTAACAACTACCAAATTTGCCGGGGAGTTTATCAATCTGCCGGGGAATAAAGTTTTGCCTCCGGGAGCGACGGCGGAAAAACGGCGGTAGGCGCCGTTTAACAAATTCTTAAATTAGTTAAAGAAATTTTTCTTTAATTCTTGTAAACCCCGATGATTTGCATTACCTTTGCAGTAAATTAGACGGTCTATTTCATAATAGATAGGTACACCACAGCGCAACTACAATAGCATATAATTCAATCTATTTAAGTAATATTAATTTCATTATCAGAACTACTATGTGGTTAACTTGCTCATCTATAGGAAGGAAGTTCGTGATGGCTCTCACGGGCTTGTGCCTTGTCCTATTTGTCACGTTTCACTGCTTGATGAACGGTATCGCACTCTTTTGGCCTTCGGGCTATAACGCAGTCTGCGAATTCCTCGGTGCCAACTGGTATGCCCTCGTGGCGTCAATTGGCCTCGGAGTCCTCTTCGTCATTCACATCATCTATGCTCTCTGGCTTACTGTCCAGAACCGCAAGGCCCGCGGTAACGACCGTTACAAGGTTGTCACCAAGCCTGCTCAGGTAGAATGGGCTTCGCAGAACATGCTCGTGCTCGGTATCGTCATCCTTGCCTTCCTTGTGGTCCACCTGATCCAGTTCTGGGCAAGAATGCAGCTCGCCGAAATCCTTCACTGCGACTATGTGCATGAAGGTGTGGCTGTTCCCCCTGCTGCCGGCACTCTCTTCATCCAGATTGCTTTCAGCCAGATCTACACTCCTATCGTCTACATCGTCGGCTTCATTGCCCTCTGGTTCCACATGAACCACGGTATGTGGTCTATGTTCCAGAGCGCAGGTTGGGACAATGACACCTGGCTCCCCCGCTTGAAGAAAATCGGTTGCTGGTGGACTTCGATCGTAGTGGCTCTCTTCATCGCACAGGCCATCGTGTTCACCGTGCGCGCAAATTCCAACGACTTCCAGAAGGAACTTTCTGAATATGTGGTTGAGAAGGCTTCTACCCACGCTCTTCAGACTGATGCCCTCGTGCCCGGCTGCGGCGATTGCGCCCAGGAGGCTGCCTGCGAGAATGCATGTCAGGAAGCTGCTTGTGAGAAAGCTTGCCAGGAAGCTTGCGTCTGCAACCCCTGCGAATGTGAGCCTTGCGAATGCGCGGCCACTCCTTGTCAGGCTCAGCCCGAGAATTAATCGTCGGGAGTATTAATTATTCAAAGTATAAAAAACACCAATCACAGATATGGCAGACATAAAGAATCTCGAGGGTATGATTGATTCTACCCCCATCATGAAGGATTATGCCGACATCGAATCCTCCAAGCTCCCTGAATATCAGATTGATTCTAAGATCCCCGAAGGGCCTCTCGCCCAGAAGTGGACCAACTATAAGGCTCATCAGAAACTCGTTAACCCCGCCAACAAGCGTAACCTTGACATCATCGTCGTAGGTACAGGTCTGGCCGGCGCATCAGCCGCTTCAACCCTCGGCGAACTCGGTTTCAACGTACTCAATTTCTGCATCCAGGATTCACCCCGCCGCGCTCACTCTATTGCAGCCCAGGGTGGTATCAACGCAGCCAAGGATTATCAGAACGACGGTGACTCAGTGTATCGTCTGTTCTATGACACAATCAAAGGTGGTGACTTCCGTTCACGTGAAGCCAACGTTTACCGCCTCGCTGAAGTGTCAAACAACATCATCGACCAGTGCGTGCAGCAGGGTGTTCCCTTCGCTCGCGAATACGGCGGTCTCCTCGCCAACCGTTCATTCGGTGGTGCGCAGGTGTCACGTACATTCTACGCCAAGGGTCAGACAGGTCAGCAGCTTCTGCTCGGTGCCTACGCTTCACTCAACCGTCAGATCAAGAAGGGCACAGTGAAGTCGTTCAACCGTCGTGAGATGCTCGACATCGTTATCATCGACGGCCGCGCACGTGGTATCATCGTCCGCAACCTCATCACAGGTGCCATCGAACGCTACGCTGCCCATGCAGTGGTGCTCGCCACCGGTGGTTACGGCCGCGCATTCTTCCTTTCAACCAACGCTATGGGCTGCAACGGTTCTGCTGCAATCCAGGCCTTCAAGAAGGGTGCCTACCTCGCCAACCTCGCGTTCACTCAGATTCACCCCACTTGTATCCCGGTTCACGGAGAGGATCAGTCCAAGCTCACCCTCATGAGCGAATCGCTCCGTAACGACGGCCGTATCTGGGTGCCCAAAAAGAAAGAGGACGCCGAGGCAATCCGCGCCGGCAAGAAGAAACCTACCGATATCCCCGACGAAGACCGCGACTTCTATCTCGAACGCCGCTATCCTGCCTTCGGTAACCTCTGTCCTCGTGACATCGCCAGCCGTGCCGCCAAGGAACGCTGCGACGCAGGCTACGGTGTGGGTACAGGCAATGCCGTATATCTCGACTTCAAGTATGCCATCGACCGTCTCGGTGAGGATGTTGTCCGTGACCGCTACGGCAACCTCTTCGACATGTACCAGATGATTTCTGATGACAATCCCTACCACACCCCCATGATGATCTTCCCCGCAAGCCACTATACCATGGGCGGTATCTGGGTTGACTATGAGCTCCAGACTTCAGTGAAGGGTCTCTTCGCGCTCGGCGAATGTAACTTCTCTGACCACGGTGCAAACCGCCTCGGTGCATCAGCCCTCATGCAGGGTCTTGCCGACGGTTACTTCGTGATTCCCTACACTATGCAGAACTACCTCAGCGATCAGATCAAGGTGCCTCACTTTACCACTGACACTAAAGAATTTGACGAAGCTGAAAAGGCTGTACGCGCACGTATCGACAAGCTTATGGCTATCAAGGGTACCAAGTCACCCGACCAGATTCACAAGCGTCTGGGCCACGTGATGTGGGATCTCGTAGGTATGGGTCGTAACCTCAAGAATCTTGTCAAAGCTATCGACGAGGTTGAAAAGGTACGTAAGGAATTCTACACCGACCTCCGCATTGTGGGCCGTGCCGACGACCTCAACACCGAGCTCGAAAAGGCACTCCGCCTCGAGGACTTCATCATGATCGCCAAGATGATGGCTATCGACGCCCTCAACCGCAACGAGTCATGCGGCGCTCACTTCCGCGAAGAATATCAGCTGGCCGACGGCGAAGCTGCACGTAACGATAAGGACTATATGTATGTTTCCTGTTGGAAGTATACAGGTGACAATGAGAAGCCTATCCTCCTTAAGGAGCCTCTCAACTACACCGAAATCAAGGTTCAAACACGTAACTACAAGTCATAAGTCAAAAAACTCGAAACAATGGAACATACTATAAATGTAAACCTCAAGATTTGGCGTCAGCGCGGTCCCAAAGAACCCGGGGCGTTCAAAGACTATCGTGTTGAAAACGTGTCGACCGGTAGCAGCTTCCTCGAAATGCTCGATATGCTCAACCAGCAGCTCGTCGACAAGGGTGAGGAGCCTGTAGTGTTTGACAGCGACTGCCGTGAAGGTATCTGCGGCATGTGCTCGCTCTACATTAATGGTCACCCACACGGTCCTGTGCAGGGCATCACCACTTGCCAGCTTCACATGCGTAAATTCAACAATGAGGACACCATCACCATCGAGCCTTGGCGTTCGGCTGCGTTCCCTGTAATCCGCGACCTCATGGTCAACCGTAATGCTTTCGACCAGATCCAGCAGGCAGGCGGTTACGTGTCATTCAACTGCGGCGGCGCACAGGATGCCAATAATCTTCCCATCTCAAAGGAGGTAGCCGATATGGCCATGGACTCCGCTACATGTATCGGTTGCGGTGCTTGTGTGGCTGCTTGTAAGAATGGCTCTGCCATGCTCTTCGTCAGCGCTAAGGTGAGCCAGTTTGCACTCCTTCCCCAGGGCCAGGTTGAACGTGCTCGTCGTGCACGCGCCATGGTCAGCAAGATGGACGAACTTGGTTTCGGTAACTGTACCAACACCGGCGCATGTGCTGCTGAATGTCCCAAGAACATCTCTCTCAGCAACATCGCTCGCCTCAACCGCGAATTCATCAAAGCTAAACTCGCTGACTGATCCCATTAAGAGGATAAACCTCTGGATAGAATAATGGCAGCGCAACCGCATCGCTCTACGATGCAGTTGCGCTGCTTTTTTGCGTTGACTGCTCGTTGCCGTACGGCTGGGCTGGAGATTCGTAAGATGTTAAAATGTTACAATTGATGTCGTAATGTAATAATTTTGTAATAAAATAATATCGTATATAATATCTTGAAAATCAATAATATACACTATTCTGTAACAAGATTGTTATTGTATTAACATATTTTTACAAATAATTTCTGCGATTTGGTGAAAAAGGCCGTAATTTTGAATCGTCAAACAAAAACAATGACACCAGACAACAATAAACATTCATCTCTTCTCTAAAACTTACGATTATGGGAACTCAGGAATTTCAGGAAAAGCTTATGAGCCTTCAAGGCAATCTGC
>CAJTMH010000004.1 GCA_910577255.1 uncultured Duncaniella sp.
CACTTATCCGCCATACAAGCCAAAACATCGCCTATATCACTCCACAAAACCCTCCCGAAACACCCTCTCCGCACAATCCCCGCACAACAACGGAAAAATCATCGCACCACAAACCGCACCACCCATATCCCCACAAAAAAACGGAGGCTCGCGACTGCAAAACAGTCCGAGCCTCCGTATATCAATCATCAGGCGCCCAATCTACGAGGCAGCCTCGACTGTGCTTACTTATTCACACGGAAACGTTGCTCACCGGTAGTAAGGAAAGCTATGACCTGACGAGCGGCAGCTATGCCGGCATTGATGTTAGCCTCAGAGGTCTGAGCACCCATCTTCTTAGGCGTAAAGAACACCCTGTCGCCAAAACGCTCCTTAATCTCGGCAGCACGCTCAGGCGCCACGTCAGCGGCATACTTGATGTCGCCTCTCTCCTCGAGCGCTTTGATGAGACCTTCCTCGTCAATCACCTCCTTGCGGGCGGTATTGATGAGCAGACCACCCTTAGGCATCGATGCTATAAGATCATAACCTATCGAACCGCGGGTCTCAGGCGTTGCGGGAATATGAATCGACACCACCTTATTATTACGGTAGAGACCTTCCACAGAATGCACAGGCGAAACTCCGGCATCCTCCATAACATTGTCCGGGCAATAAGGGTCAAGAGCCGACACATTCATCTCAAAGCCGCGGGCTATGCGGGCCACGTTGCGACCCACCTGTCCGAAAGCCTGGATACCCAGCGTCTTGTCCTTAAGCTCAGTTCCCGAGGTACCGTTATACATGTTTCTGCACATCATCACAGCCAGCCCGAACACAAGTTCCGCCACGGCATTGGAATTCTGGCCGGGAGTGTTCTGCACACACACGTCATGAGCGGTGGCAGCCGCAAGGTCAACATTGTCATAACCGGCTCCGGCCCTCACCACCACCTTCAGCTTCTTGGCGGCGTCGAGCACCTCGGCGTCCACCTTGTCACTGCGGATGATGATGGCATCCACGTCAGCCACAGCGTCAAGCAGCTCCTGACGCGATGTATATTTCTCAAGGAGGCAGAGCTCAGCTCCGGCATCCTCTATCACCTTGCGCATACCGTCGACAGCGACAGCAGCGAAAGGCTTTTCAGTAGCAATTAAAACTTTCATGCGACAATCTCGTCAGGGATTATTAATGTTGTGCCTCGAAATCCTTCATTGCGTCCACAAGCACCTGCACGCTTTCGATGGGCAGAGCGTTGTAGAGCGAAGCGCGGAAACCACCCACCGAGCGGTGTCCCTTGATGCCTACGATTCCGCGAGACGAGCAGAAATCGATGAAATCCTTCTCAAGCTCCTTATACTCGGGAGTCATCACGAAGCACACGTTCATGATTGAGCGAGAGTCAGCTTCAGCTGTGCCGACAAACATCTTGCTTGCGTCGATGGCGTCATAGAGGAGAGCAGCCTTCGCGAGGTCGCGGCGCTCCATCTCCTTCACACCGCCCTGCTCCTTATAATAACGCAGAGTCATGAGCGAAGAGAACACCGGAAGCACCGGAGGAGTGTTGAACATCGAGCCCTTCTTGATATGTGTACGGTAGTCAAGCATAGTGGGGATTGCGCGGTCCACATGGCCGAGCGCATCCTCCTTGACGATTACGAGCGTAGCACCTGCCGGGCCGAGATTCTTCTGTGCGCCGGCATAGATGAGGTCATATTTCGACACATCAACCGGACGTGAGAAAATATCCGACGACATATCGGCCACCAGGGGCACTTTCACGTCAGGATCGGTGCGCAGCTCAGTGCCATAGATAGTGTTGTTGGTGGTGATGTGGAAATAGTCAAGGTCCTCAGGCACGGTGTAGCCCTTGGGATAATATGTATAGTTAGCCTCCTTCGATGATGCGAGCACCTCTACTTCACCGAAGAGACGAGCCTCCTTGATAGCATTCGAAGCCCATGTGCCGGTGTCGAGATATCCGGCCTTGGTGCGGAGAAGGTTCATAGGCGCCATACAGAACTGCAGACTTGCGCCGCCGCCCAGATACAGGACCTGATACCCTTCGGGCACATCCAGAAGCTCCTTCACGAGCTGCTGAGCCTCATCCATCACAGCCACAAACTCCTTGCTGCGGTGTGAAACCTCCAGGAGCGAAAGACCGGTATTGGCAAAATTGTGCACTGCATCGGCCGTATTCTTAATGGTATATTCACTAAGAATCGAGGGGCCGGCATAAAAATTATGCTTCTTCATAATGTTAATTGGGGGATTATGTTTGAAACGGATGTTATCATTATCGCATTAATGATAGTAGAGTCACTCCGGGCAGTCCGGACCACGGACCGCCTGACAACTGACGCTACTTATTTTCCGCAAATATACACATTTTTTCCAATTCAACCCCCATCACGCGAAAAAAATTCACTTTTCGCTCCCCTCTGTTCCCTCGCCCCCCTTCGGCGCCGGATTCCAACGTGAATTCTGGAGCGCGGCCGACCTCATCTCAGCCTGATTGTCACACGGATGCCAGAACCCCTTATGACCGAGCTCGTCAGGCATGAACTGCTGCACCACGAAATTCCCGGGATAATCATGGGCATACTTGTAGTCGCGTCCATAGCCCATCTCCTTCATCAGCGACGTCGGTGCATTCCTCAAATGCAGGGGCACCGGCAGGTCCCCGGTCTTCTCGACCATAGCGAGAGCCGAATTTATGGCCATATACGCCGAATTGCTCTTGGGCGAAAGCGCAAGATAGATGGTACACTCCGCCAAAGGAATCCGCCCTTCAGGGAAACCGATTTTCCTTACCGCGTCAAACGTCGCGTTGGCCAGCAGCAACGCATTCGGATTAGCGAGGCCGATATCCTCCGCAGCCAATATGAGAAGACGCCGTGCTATGAACTCCGGATCCTCCCCGCCGGCTATCATCCTCGCAAGCCAGTAGACAGCCGCGTCAGGGTCGCTCCCTCTAACGCTCTTTATGAAAGCCGAGATTATGTCATAATGCATCTCACCGTTCTTGTCATACGCGGCAGGATTCTCCTGAAGCCTCTCTGTCACCACCTTGTCATCGATCACCATCTCCTCACCCTGCGGAGTCGACTGCTCAAGCAGGTCAAGGATATTCAGCAGCTTACGGGCATCCCCGCCGGCAAACCTGAAAAGCGCCGTCGACGACTCCACCCTCACCCCATGGCTCCTGAGCACCTCATCCTTCTCCAGGGCCCTGTCGAGCAACTGCTGCAGCTCATCCTGCTCCATGGGACGAAGCGTATACACCTGCGCGCGCGACAGCAGCGGCCTTATCACCTCAAACGACGGATTCTCCGTAGTCGCGCCCACCAGCGTCACTATCCCGCTCTCCACAGCACCGAGCAGACTATCCTGCTGCGCCTTGTTGAAGCGGTGTATTTCATCAATAAACAGCACAGGTCTCCCCTGCGTGAACATGCTCTCCGCGTCGCGCCTGCACCTGTCCAGCACATCGCGCACCTCCTTCACCCCCGACGTCACAGCCGAGAGCGTATAGAACGGCACCTTCACCGTATTGGCTATGATCTTGGCCAACGTGGTCTTCCCAACCCCGGGAGGACCCCAGAGTATGAACGACGACACGCGCCCCGACTCTATCATCCTGCGAATAATCCCGCATGGACCTACAAGATGAGTCTGGCCTATATAATCATCAAGCGAACGCGGACGCAGACGCTCCGCAAGTGGTGGATTCATCATGACTGCAAATTTACAAAAAATGTTTCGACCGCCCTCCCCTATCCCTTATATATAATATGTGTAGGTAGTGTTAAAGGTTTTTAATATCCCGCAGCTATTGCGCATTAATTAAGATTTTTTCATTAATTTTACGGCGAAAGAACAAATTTTCGGCTCTGACGTCATTACCGGCTTCCGACACCGAACTTTCAAAACACAAAATTGTTAATTTTATAAGCGGAAGTTAACACCTCCCGCTATCGTCAACAAAATTAACGTTTTAAACTATACAGCTATGAGTGAACAGAAAAACTCCACCGGCACCCCCGCCACGATGCGCAACATCTTCGGCATCATCATGATTATAGTATATGTCGGAGTAGGCATCCTCTTCTTCTGCGGATACTTCGACATCCTCTTCCCGACATGGGGATGGGTCCGTTGGGTCGGCGGCGCACTCTTCACCGTCTACGGTCTTTGGCGTGCCTATCGCCAGTTCAAGGGGATTGACCCCGGCTACGGCAACGACCGCGACTGACCATCAGCCGCGCCCATCCGGGCCGGCATGCTAACGGTCTCCCCTCCTCGACATCATACTTACCCAACCACCCCTAAGCAACCACATCTGGCAATGACACGATTCTTAAGATATGCCGCAGCCGCCGTGGCCCTCTCGGCCACGGCCATGCTCGGATCCTGCTCAAAGACCGCCGAATCACAGAAACCGGCCACCCTCGCAAAGGTAGCCTGCGACGAATCATTCGAAAACATCATGGAGCAGGAAATCGACGTCTACGAATACATCTACCCGAAGGAAGATGTCCTCGCCTACTACCTCCCCGAGAATGCCGCCATCGACTCCATCATGGCCATGGGTAGCGTCAAGGCAGCCGTCGTCACCCGCCCGCTCACCGACCAGGAACTCAGCTACCTGAGAAGCCACAAGAAAGTGGTCCATCAGAAAAAGATAGCCATCGACGCCCTCGCCTTGATAGTCAACCCCCAGAACCCTGTCGAAATCCTCTCCAAAAAGGAAATCGCCGAGATTCTCTCCGGTGAAGTCACCCGATGGGACCAGGTGGAACCCTGCAAACTCGGTGAGATATCAGTCATCTTCGACCACCAGGGCTCATCCACCGTCAAGTACATGCGCGACTCCATCCTTGGTGGAAAAGACTTCGGCCCCAACATCTCTGCCGTCAAGACCAACCCCGACGTGTTCAAAGCCGTGGCTGAAAACAAAAACGCCATGGGCATCATTGGCGTCAGCTGGGTATCGAGCGACATGAATGGCCGTGAGAAGACCACCGAAGAGCTCGCCCAGGCCGTCGAGAAGAGCGACACCACCACCCTCCGGTTCAACGACGACGTAAAAGTCCTCAAAATCCGCGGCAACGACGTAGTGGCCGCCTACAAGCCCTACCAGGCCTACATCTTCGACGGAAGTTATCCCCTCTACAGGTCCGTCTACATGATCAGCACAGCCCCGGGTGGCACCATCTCTCATCGCTTCTTCAGCTTCGTGACAGGCTTCCAGGGACAGAAAATCATACAGATGACAGGCATACTCCCCGCCACCGTGCGCCCGCGCATGGTCCAGGTGGAATAAACCCACGGAGGCAAAAAAATATTCTTGCTGATGGAAATAAACCCTGCGTTTTTCCGTTAGTCTATAATAATAGGCTCTCCACAACCCAGAAAAAGCAACCGAATCAAAAAAATCAAACCAAAAAATAGTAAACCAACAACATGAAATTTCGTACATTGTTCTCCCTCTTCTTGGGAGGTTGCGCCCTCGCGGTTTCTGCTCAGGGCGGCTATCAGGATGGTGTAGACTACTACAATGCCGACCGTTTTGACAAAGCTAAAACCATTCTCGAGAAGACCATCAACGATTCTGCCACCGACAAGGCCGTGTCCTACTTCTATCTCGGTTCACTCGACATGCGCGACGGCAACACCGCTGCTGCTGCCGAGAACTTCAACAAAGGCATCCAGGCCAACCCCGCCTACGGCTACAACTACGTAGGCCTTGGCGAAATCGCGCTCAAGAACGGCAACAAGTCCGAAGCCGAAAAGCAGTTCAAGACCGCCCTCGACGCCAACAAGAAGGATCCCTCCCTCATGGCTGCCGTGGCTCGCGCATACTTCAATGTCGACCCTGTAACCTACGCAAAGGAAATCGACAAACAGATCGCACAGGCCATGAAGGTATCGAAAAACAAAGAGCCCCAGGTCTACCTCCTCAAGGGCGACATGATCAAGAAATCTGACATCGGCCAGGCAGCCGGCTTCTACGAACAGGCCATCATCTTCGACGAAGAAAGCGGTAGCATCAACCCACAGGCCTATGTGAAGTACGCCAACCTCTACAACAAGGTTAACCCCCAGTTCGCTATCGACAAGCTCGTCGAACTCAACGAGAAGCTCCCCACCTCCGCACTTGCACAGAGCGAGCTCGCCGAAAAATACTACGACGGCAACCAGTTCACCAAAGCTGCCGAGCAGTATGGCAAATACATCCAGAACCCCAACCACTTCCAGGGTGACGAACAGCGCTACTCAGGCCTCCTCTACTTCGGCAAGAAGTACCAGGAATCACTCGACGTAGCCAACAACGTCCTCACCAAGGACCCCCAGAACGAGTACATGCAGCGCATGGTGATGCTCAACAAGGCAGCCCTCGGCGACTTCGCCGGAGCTGAGGAAGCAGCCAAAAAGCTCTTCGCTCACTCTGGTGCCAAGTTCACCGCAACCGACTACACCACCTATGGCGACATCCTCGGCGAACTCGGCCGTCCCCAGGAAGCAATCGATGCCTACATGCAGGCCTACAACCTCAACCCCGAAAAGAACAAACAGATTCTTTCCAACATCTCTTCAATGTACACCGAGCTTGAGGACTACCAGAAGGCAGCCGAATACATGCAGCAGTACGTTGACGCCGGCGACGCTTCACTCAACGACTACTTCACCCTCTCTAACCGCTACAAGAACCTCGGCATCTCACTCCCCGAAGGCTCTCCCGAACGCGCCGAAGCAGCCAACAACGGTATCAAATACGTTGATCTCGCCATCGAGTCAGCAGCCAACAAGGGTCCCCTCTACCGCAACAAGGCTACCCTCATGATGATTCGCGACGGTAGCGAAATCACCGAGGACCTCGTGGCAACCTACCAGGACATGCTTGCTGCCTACGACGAAGATCCCGAAAACAAGACCAAGTATGCCGACGCTTACAAGAGCGCTTACAACAACCTCGCCAACTACTATCTCAAGGCCGGCGACAAGGACAAAGCTCGCGAATACTTCGAGAAATTCCTTGAAATAGACCCCGAGAACCAGGCTCTCCGCGACTACCTCAAGAAGATGTAATCACGCGCTGACCCGCTGTTGACAAACATAACCCATACCGCACCCCACTGCCCCCATCGGCAGCGGGGTGCTTCCGTTTCCCTCTGTCCCCTCACGTCCGCCCATCAGCAATACCCCTCCACAACCCGATTCGACATATTAGTGCGCCATTCCCGAAGAATAAAGACCGTTTTAAAGATTTCATAAAGTTAAAAAATCAACATACTCTTAGGATATTACCATGATTTTTAGTTACTTTGTGCTGACCGAGGAGTCTCCATGCGGTCAACACGCTTCAGCCACGCGCCGGATTATCCTCCACCACCCCAAACAAAGGATTGTAAGCCAGCGTTATATGTTAAGTAACTCTTAATACAGAGAGTCTGATTTATGAGAGATATGTTTTCCGAAAATCTACTTCAGATATATGCCTCCAGTTTCCGTAAAAACTGGGAACTCCCGGTGCTGAGCGAATTCGGCAGCGGGCAGACCATGACCTACGCCGACCTCGCACGGCGCATCGGCGCCATGCACCTCCTATTCAAGGAATGCGGAGTGAAGCGTGGCGACAAAATAGCCCTTATGGGCAAAAACTCCATCGGATGGGTGGTGACCTACATGGCCACCATAACCTATGGGGCCGTCATCGTGCCGGTGCTCCACGACTTCAACGTCCAGGATGCACAGCACATCATCAACCACTCCGAGAGTGTCCTCCTCTTCATCAACGAGGCCATTTTCGACAACATGGAGTTCGAGAAGATACCCAACGTCAAGGCCGTCATGTCGCTTGACCGTCGGGCAATACTCGCCGAGCACCCCGCCTCCAACCACACCGTCCGTAAATTCCTCGACCGGCTCCCCGAGAAAGTGCGCCGGGCCTATCCCCACGGATTCACGACAGCCGATGTCGACTACCCCTACATCGACGAGGACACGATAGCCGAGATCAACTACACCTCAGGCACCACAGGCTTCTCCAAAGGAGTCATGCTCACCCTCCGCAACCTCGGAGGCAACGTCCGCTTCGGCATGCAGTCGAGGCTCCACTACCGTGGCTCAAGGGCACTCTCATTCCTCCCCCTCGCCCACGCCTATGGATGCGCCTTCGACATGCTCGTCCCCCTGGCTGTCGGCACCCATGTCACACTACTCGGCAAGCTGCCCACACCCAAACTCCTCCTCAAGGCCTTTGCCGAAGTGAAGCCCAACCTCATCATCTGCGTACCGCTCATCCTCGAGAAAATCTACCGCAACAAGCTCCGCCCGGTGCTTGAGAAACCATCCGTGCGCCGTCTCCTACGCCTCCCGGGGGTCAACCAAGTCATCTACCGCAAGATTCGCAACCAACTCATCGAAGCCTTCGGCGGAGAATTTGAGGAAGTAATCGTGGGAGGAGCACCCCTCAACCACGAAGTCGAGGAATTCCTCCACCGCATCAAATTCCCCTTCACCGTAGGCTACGGCATGACCGAATGCGGCCCCCTTATCAGCTACACCCCATGGCGTAAATTCATCGTCGGCTCATCGGGACGCACCCTCCCCCACATCATGCACAGCAAGATTGCCGGCAGCCCCGACCCGGTCAACACCCCGGGCGAGATATGCGTCCGTGGCGAAAACGTCATGAAAGGCTACTTCAAAAATCCCGACGCCACCGAAGCCGTCCTCGACTCAGAGGGTTGGCTCCACACCGGCGACATGGGAACACGTTCCGACGACGGCACAATCTTCATCCGCGGACGCTACAAAACCATGATTCTCAGCGCCAACGGACAGAACATCTACCCCGAGGAAATCGAAGCCAAACTCAACAACATGCCCTACGTCTCCGAAAGCCTGATAGTCGAGCGAGGCAAACACCTCGTGGCCCTCGTCTACCCCGACTACGAAGCCATGGACCGCGACCATATATCCAACGAGCGCCTCCCCGAACTCATGGAGCAGGTCCGCACCGACCTCAACACCCTCGTGGCCCCCTATGAGCGCGTTGACCGCATCCAGCTCATAGCCAACGAGTTCGAAAAAACCCCGAAACGATCCATCAAGCGATACCTCTACAACGCCTGAGCCTCTCTGCCCGGGCCGGTAGTCATCAATTCTATAACCATATCAACCACTTCCCACCTTGGACCAGTACACCTTCGAAATGCCTATCAAAGTCAGGGACTACGAAGTCGACTCTCAGGGCATCGTCAACAACGCAAATTACCTCCATTACCTCGAGATAACACGCCACGACTTCTGCGAAGCCGCCGGCACATCATTCCGCGCCATGCAGGAACAGGGACTCGACCCTGTGGTCAGGAAAATCGAGATTGAATACATCTCGTCACTCACCCTGGGCGAAAGCATGGTGTCAAAACTCCGGATGGAGCGTCGTGGAGCACGCTTCATATTCCACCAGCACATATTCCACGCCATCACCGGAGCCCCCGTCGTAAAAGCCGAAGTGACAGTCGTATGCCTCGAGAACGGCCACCTCTCACGCGGCGACATCCTCGCTGCAGCCTTCGCCGAATACCTCTGATACTCCCCACCCAGATTCCCCCTACATCATGGAGCATGACAACCTCACATGGCGCATAGCCTTCTCTTCACTCCGCGGACTCCGCCCCGAGCTCGCGCAGATGCTCCTCGCCCGCGCCGGAAGCGAACAAGCCTTCTTCAACCTAACCGAAGGACAGCTCTCGGCCATGATGGGATTCAAGAACCGCCTCTTCTCCGACTCACTCCGCGGCAGAGCCCTCGACCGCGCCGCCGCAGAGGCCGAATTCATACGCGCCAACTCCATCACCCCCCTCTACTTCCTCGACCCTGACTATCCCAATCGCCTCCTCCAGTGCGACGACGCCCCCCTGATGCTCTACGGCCTCGGCACCTGCGACCTCAACGACGCCCACTTCATATCCATCGTCGGCACACGCCATGCCACCGTCTACGGCACCGACTTCGTGACACGGCTCGTGGAGGACATCGCCGCCAAGGCTACAGGCAATGTAGTGATAGTCAGCGGACTTGCCTACGGCATTGACATCGCAGCCCACAGGGCTGCACTGCGCGCAGGCCTCCCCACCATAGCCGTCCTCGCCCACGGACTCAGCACCATCTATCCTGCCACCCACCGCTCCGACGCCGTCGAGATAGTCAGACGCGGAGGCATGCTCCTCACCGACTACACATCAGCCGAGCCGATTCACCGTGGCAACTTCCTGGCGCGCAACCGCATAGTGGCCGGACTGAGCGACTGCCTCATAGTGGCCGAATCAGCCGACAAAGGCGGAGCCCTCGTCACCGCGCGTCTCGCTGCCGGTTACGACCGCGACGTGATGGCACTCCCCGGGCGTGTCACCGACCGCTACTCAGCCGGATGCAACTCACTCATCGCCGGCAATATAGCCGCGCTGATCACCTCCGCCGACGATCTCTTCTCCCACATGGGCTGGGCCGTCCGCGAGCCCGAAGGCACCCAAAAGACACTGTTCGAGACCCTCACACCCGACGAGGAGACCATCATAAGCATCCTCACCGACATCGGCGAAGCATCTATGACCGACCTCACCACAAGGCTCGACATACCTACCCCCAGGCTAATGGGAATGCTCATCGACATGGAATTCCGCTACCTCATAGCCCACATCCCCGGCGGCCGTTACCGCGCCATCCTCACCTGACGGCGACCCTTTACAGCCCCGCCGCCTCCTCCAATCCCCAAAATCCACCACGACGTTAACTCTTAAACAAAATAATATTATGGAAAAGAAAATCATCGCCCCGTCCGAATTAATCATCAACCCCGACGGCTCAATCTTCCACCTCCACCTCCGTCCCGAACAGCTCACTGACCGTGTGATACTCGTAGGCGACCCGGCCAGAGTCAATATGGTGGCATCATTCTTCGACACCACCGACTTTGAGGTAAGCTCACGCGAATTCCACACCATCGGAGGCACCTTCAACGGCAAACCCATCATGTGTCTCTCCCACGGCATAGGCCCCGACAACATCGACATAGTCATCAACGAGCTCGACGCTCTCGCCAACATCGACTTTGCCACTCGCGAAGTCCGCGACAAAAAGCGCCGCCTCACCCTCGTCCGCATCGGCACATCAGGAGCCCTGCAGCCCGAACTCAAGCTCGGCACCCCGGTCATAGCAGAGAAAGCTATCGGATTCGACGGCGTCCTCAACTACTACGCCGGACGCAACGAAGTAGCCGACCTCGACTTCGAGCATGACTTCTGCGAAAGCGTGGGCTGGAACCCACTCTGGGCCAAACCCTATGTGGTAGACGCCGACGAAGAACTTGTGCAGCAGATAGGCCGTGACGACATGGTGCGCGGCAACACCATCTCAGCCGTAGGATTCTACGGTCCGCAGGGTCGCGAACTCCGCCTCCCGCTCGCCAACCCCGACCTCAACCGCCGCATAGAGGAATTCCGCCACAACGGCCGCAAAGTCACCAACTACGAGATGGAATCAGCACCCCTCCAGGGACTCGGCCGACTCATGGGTCACCGCGCCATGACAGTTTGCTCAATCATAGCCAACCGCATGAACAACGACGCAAACCCCAACTACAAGACAGCCGTGCAGGATCTCGTGGCCACAGTCCTCGAACGCATCTGATCCCTCCCACCTGCAATCTTTATCCGACATACACATGGAGCGGGACACATCGTCCCGCTCCTTTTTCACACACGCCCAAAGCCAAAAATCCGGGCACAAATTCATCTCCATTTGGAGATTTTAGGATTTTTTTATAATTTTGCACCGACTAATACCAAAACTTTAAATGAGCCAAATTATCACTATTTCGCCATCGCCGCATGCTCAGACATCAACGACGGTGTCACGTCTGATGCTCCATGTCATCATAGCGCTGATACCCGCAGCATTGCTGGCCCTTTACTATTTCGGCATAGGTGCAGCTATCGTAATGGCCACCGCAATAGCCGGATGTGTAGCAACCGAGTATCTCATTTCACGTTTCATGCTTGGCGAGCGCCCCACCATAGGCAACCTCTCCGCAGTCCTAACCGGTCTGCTCCTCGCCCTCAACCTCCCATCCAACCTTCCTGTATGGATAGTGCTCATCGGATGCGTCATCGCCATAGGCATCGGCAAGATGACATTCGGAGGCCTCGGATGCAACATCTTCAATCCCGCACTCGTCGGCCGTGTCTTCCTGCTCCTGTCATTCCCCATGCAGATGACATCATGGCCTATACCCCTCGAAAACCGTTGGGTTTACGCCGACGCCACCACTGGTGCCACAATCCTCGGACAGCTCAAACTTCACCAGATCGACCCCTCCGACGTCGACCTCATGGACAAAGCCCTCGGTATGGCAGGTGGTTCAATGGGTGAAATCGGAGCCATAGCACTAATCATCGGCTTCATTTACCTCCTATGCTTCCGCGTAATCACATGGCACATCCCTGTATCCATCATCGCCACTGTAGCCCTCTTCTCGCTCTGCATCGGAGCGCCTGTAGGCATAGAGATTCTCTCAGGAGGCCTTCTCCTCGGAGCCATCTTCATGGCCACTGACTACGTGACATCACCAATGAGCCACAAAGGCATGATACTCTACGGGGTCATGATAGGCATCATCACCATCATCATCCGCCAATGGGGAGCATATCCCGAAGGCATGTCATTCGCCATCCTCATCATGAACGGCGTGACACCCCTCATCAACCGCTACATCAAACCCCGTAAATTCGGAGAAAGGAGAGTTGCAGCATGAAATCATCACTTCTGAACATGGTGCTATCACTCGGCATCATCACAATCATCGCAGCCGCACTCCTCGCCGGTGTCTACACCATAACACAGAAACCCATCGAGGAAGCTCAGCTCAACAAGCAGACCGAAGCCGTGAGCGCCGTAACCCCGCAGTTCAACAACAACCCTGTGGCCGAAATGGTCGAAATCACTCCCGAGGGCGAGACAACACCGGTCAAAGTATTCCCCGCCAAGATGGACGGCCAGCTCGTCGGAGCAGCCGTTGAAAGCTACTCCCTCGCAGGCTTCTCAGGCGAAATCCGCCTCATGTACGGCTTCGACGCCGACGGCAACATCACCGGCTACGAAGTAATGAGCCACGCAGAGACCCCGGGCCTCGGTGCCAAGATGGGCGAATGGTTCCGCTCCCCCGAAGGCAACCGCAACGTGATAGGCCTCAACCCGGCCACCACAAACATGACAGTGAAAAAGGACGGCGGCGACATCGACGCCATCACTGCTGCCACCATCACATCGCGTGCATTCCTCGACGCGCTGACCCGAGCATCAAAAGCCTACGGCCAGCTTAAGGAAGCAAACTAACCCTTCATCCCATCCTCACTCTCCCAGCCATTAAAAACTATCACAACCACCATGAACTCCAAACTCAAAATCCTATATAACGGCATCGTAGCCGAGAACCCCACATTCGTGCTGATGCTGGGTATGTGCCCCACACTCGGCACCACCGGCAGCGCAATGACCGGTATGAGCATGGGCCTCGCCACAATGGGTGTGCTCATCTGCTCCAACGTGGTGATCTCGCTCATCAAAAACCTCATCCCCTCCAAAGTACGCATCCCGGCCTACATCGTGGTCATCGCGACATTCGTGTCAGTGCTCCAGCTCCTCATGCAGGCCTACCTCCCGGCCCTCAACGCCATGCTCGGCATCTTCATCCCGCTCATCGTGGTCAACTGTATCCTCCTCGGACGCGCCGAGTCATTCGCCTCGCGCCACGGTGTGCTTGACAGCTGCCTCGACGGTATCGGCATAGGCCTCGGCTTCACATTCGCGCTCACCCTCCTCGGAGCTGTCCGCGAGCTCCTCGGCACAGGCCGCATCTTCGGCGCCGAAATCTACCCCGAAGTCTACGGCTCGCTCATCTTCGTCCTCGCACCCGGAGCCTTCATCGCACTCGGCCTCCTCATCGCGCTCTTCACCAAACTGCGCGCCTCAAAGTGCTAACCACCCTCACATCCAATCACCAAAAAAATCACATCTAAGCGATGCTCGAATATATTTCCATCATCATCACGGCGATTTTCGTCAACAACATCGTCTTCGCCCAGTTTCTCGGCATCTGCCCATTCATAGGCGTATCGCGCAAACTCTCATCGGCCACAGGCATGGGAGCAGCCGTAACATTCGTAATGGTAATAGCCACTTGCGTCACATGGCTGCTTCAGACATTCGTCCTTGATCCGCTCGGGCTCCAGTTCATGCAGACCATCGTCTTCATCCTCGTCATTGCAGCCCTTGTGCAGATGCTCGAAATCATCCTTAAGAAGATTGCCCCGGTGCTCTACAGCGCTCTCGGCGTGTTCCTCCCCCTGATCACCACCAACTGCGCCGTCCTCGGTGTCGCCATTCTCGTTGTGCGTGACAACCTCGACCTCGGCCAGTCACTCGTCTATGCCTTCGCCACAGCCGTAGGTTTCACCATGGCCATCTCGATTTTCGCAGGCATCCGCGAGCAGCTCGCCTGGACCAACGTCCCCAAGGCTATGCGTGGTGTGCCCATCGCCCTCATCTGCGCCGGCCTTCTCGCCATGGCGTTCATGGGATTCTCAGGAATCAAGATCGGCTGACGCTGACACGTCACCGCATTTAACCCATACCCAACAACACAAGTCCCTGCCATCACATCTCGCGATGGCAGGGACTTGTTGTTTTTTCCTATCGTTATGTCGAGTCGGGAATCTCCGCTCTTATCAGAATCTCACCACCAGTTCGGCGCATATCTTATCACCCATGGTAGGTGTCGGATCCACCTCATGGTGATAGAAATACTTCTCATAATCAAGACGTATATCGCAGCGCACAGCCTTATAGGTGTAAGTCATGGTTCCGCCGAGAGTGATGCGGTTGCGGGTGGGATGATTAGTCTCCAGCTTCCCTTCCGCATTGCGTGTGCCTGAACTGTGGGCTGTCATGCCGTCCACTCGTGCCTGAAACGAAGCCCGGTTGAACACACCGAGGCGCACCGGGAAATGATAATCGGCATACACATTATAGGCATGTGACGGCTTATGGGCCGAATTGGTGTAATGCTTGTTCATATACTCACCCTCCACGAGCCAGCGTCCCGACTGCCAGGTCACAGAGCCTCCCAGGAGATTCATCCTCACCGAGTCGGGCACGATGGTCTGCACACCGGCTGCCAACTTCACATTACCAACCGTAAGCTGGGCCTTCCCGGCATAAGCCAGAGTCCTCACCCACACATTATGCTCTGCCATGGCCGTGGGGTTGAACGCACCGGCCTCGAGGGTCAGCACCTTGTCACCCACACGCACAGGCACCCAGCTCAGTTTCGCGCCTACTCCGCGCACATTGCACACGGTGCTTCCGATAAACGAACGGTTGGCGAAAATGTAATTTGCCGGTCCGCGGAAACAGTCAGTACCGAACGGCAACCTGAACTGTCCGGCCTGCAGCTGCAGCCCCTTTGTGATGCCGAGGCGTCCCCAGGCATCGAGTATCTTGATTTTTCCCTGGTCACACAGGTCAGTCTGTATGAAATAGTCGATGGTAGGAGCCACCGCACCGGCAAGCGTCACACGCGCATTACGCACTTCAAAACGGCTCTTACCGTCATCGGTCGACAACTCCCAGCGGGTACGCACCACCCCATGTATCTGAGGGATGTAATTGACCTGCGCCGACTCTTTGTCATCAGCGCCCAAAGCATCAGCAGCCCCTGCGAGGGCCACGAGAGAGAGGACCACGAGATTTTTAATTCTACTGTTCACGGTTGAAACGAAGGAGAGAGGAGGTTAATAGTATTGAAATAAAAATGGCCTCAATCGGCCGTAGCGGAGGCCGATGAAGCCGTTGGGTTAATCACTTCACTTCTACTATACGGCAAGTGCTATGTTATTCTCGGCTGCGATACGGCGCATATTCATTATGGCGTAGCGCATGCGGCCAAGAGCCGTGTTGATGCTCACAGAGGTTGCCTCGGCAATCTCCTTGAATGACATGTTGCGGTAAAACCTCATCACCAGCACCTCCCGCTGCGGATCGGGGAGAGCCATCACTATGCGGCGAACATCCTCGTCGATCTGCGACGACACTAGCAAGTCCTCGATGTTGCCGTCACACAAGTCGCGGCGGTTAAGCAGACCGGAGCCCTCCTCGTCGGCAGAGATAGCATTCTCTATCTTCTCCTGGCGGAAATAATCTATGATTAGATTGTGGGCTATGCGCGAGAGCCAGCCGGAGAACTTGCCGTGCTCCGTGTAGCGACCCTGCTTGATGGTCATAATCGCCTTGACGAACGTCTCCTGGAAGATGTCGTCGGCCACATCCTTATTTTTCACTATGTGGAGTATATAGGAATAGACCTTGTTTTGATGACGTGCCAACAATACATCAAAAGCATCGTTGTTTTCATTGGCGTAAGCGGCGACCAGTTCACGGTCAGACAGCTTAGTCAGATTTTCCATTGGTTTCTCGAATGTTTTGGTTAGAGTAGCAATGTTTCAATAGGCAGATTGTGTTAAGGTTCTTAAATTGGTTAAATTTTATTAAATTAAGATTGGTCATACAATAAACCACTGTTTATCTGATGCAAAATTACCACATTTTCATTGCATCTGCAATAACATTGACATTATTTAACCCATCTTTCACACTTACCCACACAATAAACCTATCGACCACCACTCTACCCATCACCGGCGACGGTTGGGCTTGCGTGCCTCACGTCGGCGTTGCTGCTCCGCCTGACGGCGCTGCCGACGGTTCAACACCGGGTAATCGAAGAAGTTCTCCCTGCGGATAGACCAGTCCGCCATCCCTGCCATATCGGCCGCGGTCTCGTCCTGAGAGTCTGTGGCCGCCACTGTTGGTTGCGATGGCTCCGCCACCTCCCCTTCCGGCTGCACATGCGCCTCCGCCACAAACTTTTCTGCCGGATCCAATGCGCCTTCTGCCTCAGCCTCATGGGCAGGTCCAATGACCGGATCCGGCTGAGCCTCACGCGGCATCACCACATCATAAAGTTCCTTACGGTTACGGCGGCGCGCACGTTCCGAACGCATCATCGCGCGGTCCACCTCCGGCAGGAGCAGAGTCAACGCCATCTTCACCATTGGACGCAGCTCATCCCACCCCACCATACGGCAACGCAGATAGAGGTCGAGACATTCCAAGGCCTCCTCGACGGCATCCTCCTCACCGCATTGGGTCAGAGCCTCACGCAGACGCGATGTAAAATCGGCATAAGCCTTGTCGGAGACCGCACGTTTATACTTTGAAACCCCTGCGGGGCGCGATGTTTTTGTGGTTGACTTGATGTTTTTCATAGTTCGCTGATACTTTTTTCTGCAAAGTTACAGCGATGACACCCCCTGAAAGGTGCGATAATGTCGCGAAGGCTCAAAAAAAAAATCAGACCACTCTCACGAGTAGTCTGACCGTAACCTATGATTCACTTATTATTATTTTTTCGTGAATGAAAGGATGGATGTCTTTGTTAATTTATCCTTTTTTAATGTTCGTGACAAAGGTAGAGATTTTTCGCTTAATAATGTCTACCTTTGGTCAACATTTTTATCAATTATAGCATATTTTAACATTTTCTATTACTTTCCACCCTGAGTTTTCAGCTCACCACCTTTGGCCGATTCGGCAGCAGGGGCAAGACCGCGGTTGCGCAGGAGAGCGTCAACCGAAGGTTCGTGGCCGCGGAAACGCACATAGAGCTCCATGGGATCCTCGCTGCCACCCTTCTCAAGCACATTCTCCTTGAATGAACGCGCTGTGGCAGGGTCAAACACACCCTTCTCAGAGAAGAGCTCGAAACCGTCAGTGTCAAGCACCTCGGCCCAAAGATAAGTATAGTAACCCGAAGCATAACCGTCGCTTCCGAAGATATGCTTGAAGTAGGGCGAACGGTAGCGGTAAGCGATGAGCTCGGGCATGTTGAGCTTCTGAGCCACCTGCTTCTCGAAGAGGTCCACATCGATTTCTTCATCGTCGGCGGGATTCAGACGGCCCCATTCGAGGTCGAGGAGCGATGCACCGGCAAGCTCGGTGGTCATGAAGCCCTGGTTGTGGGTCGAGGCTGCCTGGAGCTTATTGATGAGTGATTCGGGAATCACCTCACCTGTCTTGTAATGGAATGCGAAATCCTTGAGGAGCTCAGGTTCCATGGCCCAATGCTCGGTGATCTGCGAAGGGAGCTCAACGAAATCGCGGTCGACATTTGTACCTGCCTGGCTGCGGAGCTCGGCGCGGGTGAGCATGCCGTGGAGGCCATGACCGAATTCGTGGAACATTGTCTCAACCTCATCGATGGTGAGGAGCGCCGGAGTGTCGGCAGTAGGACGGGTGAAGTTACCCACATTGTAGACAATGGGGCGACCTGATTTACCGTCAGGATCGGTGAAAGCACCCTTGAACTCGCTCATCCATGCGCCCTGACGCTTTGAAGCGCGGGGGAAATAGTCGGTCATGAACACAGCCACATGGTTGCCTTCGAGGTCCTTCACGTCATATACTGTCACCTCGGGGTTATACTTGGGAGCGTCGGGCATTTCAGTGAATGTCACGCCATAGAGACGCTCGGCCAGGGTGAAGATACCCTTGCGCACATTGTCGAGCGAGAAATATGCGCTCACCTCATTCTCGTCGAGGTCAAATTTCTGCTGACGCACCTTCTCCGAGTAGTAGTAATAATCCCAGGGTGCAATCTCGAAATTGTCGCCGGCAGCATTGACATAAGCCTGCATCTCAGCCACCTCGTCCTTGACGCGGGCAGTGGCAGGTTCCCATATCTTCATGAGCAGGTCGGTGGCAGCCTGAGGGGTCTTGGCCATTACATTGTCGGTCATATATGATGCGAAATCGGGGAAACCGAGCAGATGGGCCTTCTTGGCGCGGGCCTTAACGATGTTGCCGATGACGGGGCGGTTGTCATAGGGGGCTACCGACGCGAGGTTCATATATCCCTCATACATGCGGCGGCGCAGGTCGCGGTTGTCGGCATACTTGAGCACCGGCAGACGGCTCGGTGCGTGGAGAGTGAACGCCCACTTGCCCTCCTTACCACGCGAAGCTGCTTCCGTGGCAGCTGTGGCCACGATTCCGGCAGGAAGGCCGGCAAGTTCAGCCTCGTTGTCAACCACGATTTCAAACGCGTTGGTGGCGGCGAGCAGGTTCTTGTTGAATGTGAGATGAAGGTCGGTAAGCTCCTTGTTGAGAGCCTTGAGCTGCTCCTTGCCTGCGGCGTCGAGGAGGGCACCGTTGCGGGTGAAACTCTTGTAGGACAGCTCCACGGCACGTTTCTGAGGACCGGTGAGACCGAGGTTATCGCGGTTGTCATAGAGCTGCTTCACGCGGGCGAAGAGCTTGTCATTCATCGAGATTTCGTCAGAGGCAGCCGAAACCATCGGGTAAGCCTTCTCGGAGATGGCCTGCATCTGGGCATTGTTGTCGGTCTCGTCGAGCGAAGAGAACACCAGCATCACACGCTGCAGCAGCTCGCCCGATTTCTCCATGGCGAGGATAGTGTTCTCAAACGTCGGAGCCTCCTTTGAGTCGGCTATGGCCTGGATCTCCTGGCGCTGGATCTCTATCCCCTTCTCGAGGGCAGGGAGATAGTCCTCGTAGCGGATTTTGTCAAACGGAGGAATCTCGTAAGGGGTGTCATAAGGCACCATAAACGGATTCTGTCTTTCCTGTGCATTCATGGGCGAAGAAAGGGTTAATGTGGCCGGAAGGAGCATTGCTCCAAGAGCGGCGGATAATAGTTTATTCATAAGGATGAAACTCTAAAAAATTGGTTTATCATTCTATTCATTCTGGGGAGGGGCATCCTCGCGTGGCTTCGGGGTGTCCATCACGAAGGTGGTGAGGAGCGGATAATGGTCGCTCGCAGGACAATCGCCCCTGATTATGTCGACCGAATGGAAATTGCCTCTGTAGAGCACCTGGTCGATGTGGAAATAGAAGCGGTTGCCGTGATATGTGATGGTGGGGCCGAATGCGCTCTCGGCATATGCGTCGGTCATGTCGTCGCCCATCACCGTGCGCACGGCATAGCAGTCCTGGATGTCGTTGAAGTCACCGGCCACTATGCAGTTGCCACCGATGGAGTCGATGCACTGGCGCAGCACCCTGGCCTGCTTGGCCCGCTCCCGGAAAGCATCGGTGAGCTTGCCTATGAGGCGCGTCTTCACCTCCTCAAACTCTTTGGCAAATTCCTTGTGGGTAGGCGGATTGTCGTAGAGGCGCATATAAATCTCCTTATCCTCGGCTGTGAGCCCTATCGACTGGAGGTGGACGTTGAAAAGATACACCGTGTCACCCATGATGTCAATGCGGAAACAGGCCATGCGCCAAGCCATTTCGGGAGTGATGTCGAGTTTGATATGCTCGATGGGATACTTGGAGAGGACACCGAGCTGCTTACCGGCGTTGAGGTAGCCGTATGGGTAGCGAGAGTGTATCTCATACATCTGCTCGGGGGTCACTTTCCAGGGGTCCTCCGGAATCACCACGTCCATCTCCTGAAGATTGAGAATATCGGCGTCGGTCGACAGGATATAATCGAGGGTGGCGTTGCGCTCAAGGCCCTCCACCTTTCCGCGGAAGTCCCAGAGGTGAAGCACGTTATAAGTGAGCAAGGTGAAACTCCGCTCCTTCTCCTCGGGCGTGAGTTCGTGGCGTGGGAAATTGAGCGGCGAGTATGAGAGGAGGGGCGGCAGCGACACCAGCCAACCGAGAATGATGACCGGGATGAGGCGCTGCCAGAAAAAGATGTCGATAAGGAGACACAACGCGCCTGCCATGAGCAGGAGCGGAAGAGTCATGGCCACGAGAGCGGCAACGACACAGACCTCCGGGTCAAACATCCCCCCATAGGCCGAGAACACCGTCATCATCGCCACGAGGACGTTGATGGCTACAGCCGGGGCTCTGAACACAGCCCTGATGGGTGCACGGCGGGGTTTTACTTTATCTGTCATAGGTCAATGATATGAACTTGTCACACATAGGATATGGAAATCCGGTAAGTACAAACGTGCAGGTGAAGAGGGGCACTACTTCATGCGCCGGCTCACGTCAAAGAGGCGTTTCCGCTCCTCGGGAGTGAGCGAGGCATAGCCCGACTTCTTGATTTTATCGAGGATGGCATCAAGCTCCTCGCGGTCGGCGGGATCGATTGACGGTCCGCCCGAAGCCCCCTGTCCTCCTGGGCGCGGAGGGGGTGGCATGGTTGATTTCCCGGCCGGACGGCGCGATGGCGCAGAGCCTCGGTGCCAGGTGTTTACAATGGTGTCGATAAGCCGGTTGAAGGGGACGGTTATGTCATGTCCGCGCTTCATGCGCAGGGCATAGAGCACTCCTGTGAGCACTCCGCCTATATGGGCCATCTCGCCGCCGGCATTGCTGCCCGACACACCGAGAAGCACAAGACCCACGGTGGCGAGAGCTATCCATTTGAGAGCCACAGGGCCTATCAGCACCAGGTGCATCCTGAAATCAGGCATAAGGATGGCGGTGGCGGTCACTATGGCCATCACACTTGCCGACGAGCCGATAAGCCAGCCCGAGGCATGATGGAACATGGGGAAAGAGTTGTAGAAAAGCAGGAACAGCACAGCTCCGCCGAGACCTCCGTAGATGTAAAGGGCGAGCATCTGACGCGGTGTCGACACCATGCGGAACAGAGTGCCGAACCAGTAGAACCACAGCATGTTGAAAAGGATGTGGAGCACGTCGTACTGCGCGAACATGTAGCTCAGAACCGTCCACGGCCTGGTGGCGAGCGTGGGGAGCGAGCTGGGGAGCTGCACCCACTTCATCACAGTGTTGATGAAGTCGACATCACCGCCAAACATGCACACTATGGCTATTAGCCTCAGCACCACGAAGACACCGATGTTGACCCAGATGATCTTCATCAGCATCGTGGCCGATGTGAAGCCCCGCCGCATCTGATCAATAACCCCCGAATCCGCCATGGAATGTCCCTTTTTTCTTCCAGTAAAGGATGATGAAGAATCCGAATATCATGCCTCCGAGGTGGGCGAAATGGGCCACACCATCGCTGCGCCCCATCGATTCGCTCATACCGATAAGCAGCTCGATGGCACCCATGCCGAGCACCATCCACTTGGCCTTGATGGGGATGGGGATGAAGAATAGATAGAGAGGGGCGTTGGGGAAGAGCATGCCGAAAGCCAGAAGCACACCGTAGATTGCACCCGAGGCGCCTATGGTGATGAAGAAATTGAGGTTCTGGCTAAGCCAAGGTGTATCCTTGAGGCCGTTGAGCACCTCGCGGGCCTGTGGGAAATCAAGATTGTTGCCGGTGGCCAACAGGCGCACGAAAGTGTCCTCCCAGGTCAGGGCCCACACAAGTTCCTGCACAAGGGCAGCGCCGATGCCGCACGAGATGTAGTAGAACAGGAAGCGGGCACTCCCGAGGGCGCGCTCGAGGGTCATGCCGAACATCCACAGGGAGAACATATTGAAGAATATGTGGGCGGCCCCACCGGTGGAGTGCATGAACATGTAGGTGAACAGCTGGGCGAAATTAAAGTCGGAAGCCTTGAAATAGTGGAGGCCGCCATAGGTCTCCAGCTCCACCCCTATCTTGCCCGGCAACACGAACATAGCGAGCCAGACTATCAGGTTGATGATAATCAGATTTTTCGTCACCGGAGGGATGTGGCTTAAAAACGAGCCTTGTGTCTGCATAGTTGGTGAAAAAGTGAGTTTAATCCAAATTTAGGGAATATAGAACTGCAAAGTTACAAAAATCCCACGCTTATCATGGCCCACTTCCTTATAATTAATGTGAAAACACCGTTTTTGTGGCAAAATGCGAGCACCAAACCACCTTTTAACACTAATTAACCGAAAATTCTCGTCAAAATATTTGGTCAGTCCGCACAAAGTTCCTACCTTTGCACCACGAAAACATCGCGGGGTGGAGCAGTGGTAGCTCGTTGGGCTCATAACCCAAAGGTCACAGGTTCGAGTCCTGTCCCCGCCACTAAAACCAAATCCACACTCCCTGAGGCTCACGCCTCGGGGAGTGATTTTTTATATCTGCCCCCCTCCACCTGCCTGAAACCAAGGCGCAGCCCCACACGTTTACCTATAGCGACGCATCTCAAAAACAAAAAGCACTCCTCATTATGATATATCTGTCAATCAGCCTTTCAGCTATCGGTATACTCCTGCTGCCACTTAGCCGCCTGACCGTCCATTTCATGAGCCGCCGGCGTTCTCCCGGCAAATGGGCCGACTATGCCTACGCCCGGCACTTCCTCATCATCTGCCGCATCATAGCATTTATCCTCTGCCTCACGGCTTTGGCCATCATCCTCATAGTGGAGCGCACCCTGTGAGAGCCGATGGTCATCATTCTACGAAAACGAGCCGTCGCCCCGACCGATAATTTCCGGTCGGAGCGACGACGTAAAGTGTGTGTATATCTGCAAAGCGTCAGTTACGCAATATCTGCTCGAAATCAGCCGTCAGAGGGGTGTCGGCCTGATAATCCCAAAGGGTGAGCGAACGGAGCTGATAGAAGTAGTACCAGTAATAGTACAGTTCCTCGAAATACTCCTGGCGCGACTCATCCTTCTTCACCTGCGAGTCGTTGAGGTCAAGGGTGGAGATTTTACCTATGAGATAGGTCTCCACATTGGTTTCATAGCGCTTCTGGGCTATCTCGTCGGCACGGACGGCAATTTTCAACTGTTCCTGCTGGTTGTTGAAGCGTTCCACAAGGATGAAGATGTCCTGGTTGAAATTCATGGCTTCAAGCCGGAGGTTGCTCTCCACCACTTCGCGGTTGCTCTGAGCCACCTTCACCTTACCCCGGCGTTTGCCCCAGTCGAGGATCGGGATGGTGATGCCGATCTCCACCACCTGGTTGTCCTTAAGGTTGCGGTAGGAGCTCCCCACCTCATTACCCACACCGGTATATCCCACCTGGGCATAGAGGTTTATCTGCCTCATGTCACCCTTGGCTTTCGCCACCTCATAGTCGGCCTCGAGCTGACGGCGGCGCAGATTTTTGGCAAACTTATTGTTGGCCAAGGCTTTGTCGAGCGCATCGGCAAAAGTTATGTCTACCAAAGGTATGCTTTCGGGTATCGAAGGTTCGAGCTCCACATCCTCTCCGTAGTCAAGGAAGGCGCGCAGCCTGAACATGTGGCTCTTCATGTCTGACTCGGCTGAGGTGAGCGTCGAGCGGGCATTGAGCTCGTTCAGCTCCATCTGCAGCAGGTCGTTCTGGCTTATCTGCCCCATTTCACGCTTCACCTTGGCCACCTCGTGGAGGCGTGTGGCGTTCTCGAGGTTCTGACGCGCTATCGACACATTCTCCCTGGCCGAGAGGAGGTTGAAGAAGTAGTTGATGGTGGTCATCGCCACCTCCTCGGTGGCACTCAGGAACTGCGCCTTGGCCTCGGTGTAGCGCACAGGCTCGATCTTGCGGTCCCACTTCACGGTGTTGACACCGAATATTGGCTGATTGAGCGAGATGGCCACCGGAAGCGACATGAAGCGGTTGTAGGAATTGCCGCTGAACTGGCGCAGATAGTCGAGCGAGGTGTTGAGCGAGAGGGTACCGCCTGTGGCCCAAATGTTCTGCGAGAGCGAGAGGGTGCCCGAAAGATTCATGTAATTGTTTCGCACGAAGCCAAACTCGCCGTTCTCGTTCTGATAGGAGGAGTATTGCTTATAGTAGCCGGGGATTTTCGCGGAGAAGGACACCTCGGGGAGGAGCTCGGCACGGAAAGTGCGATACTCCCAGTAGGCCTGGCGCAACTCATTGAGAGCCACGGCGGCACTGACACTCTGACGTCGGGCGCGGGATATGGCCTCGTCAAGCGAGATGGTGACCGTCTCGGCGGCACACATCACAAGAAAGAGGAGCAGATAGACTATTACGAGCAGGAAACGTTTCATATTATTCATCAAGTTGCTTTGCAGTTTTTTCTAATAAAGAGATTCAGTACACACACTATCATGGGAAAAGCAGGGCTGACCTATTCGTCCTTGAGAGCCACGGCGGGATTGATACGCTGGGCGAGGTAGGCCGGGAAACAGATACCCCCGATGACCATCAACGCTATCAGCCCGAACGAGATGAGGGCGCAGACCGCCACTCGTTCCACCACGAAATACCCATGGTAGTACTGGCTGAATTCCTCGTAAGCCAGCAGGCAGTCTATACCGAAAGCTATCGGGGTGACCACAACGAGGAGAAGCAAGCCCTCGGAAATCAGACGCCGGAAGATGGCGGTGCGGGTGCCGCCCATGGCCTTGCGTATGGCTATCTCGCCGGTGCGCTGCTGGGTGCGGAACCAGAAGGTGCCGAAAATGCCAAGGAAAATGTTGAGCACAAGGAAGCCCAGGCCCACAAACATGTTACGGCGCTCATTTTCCCATAATTGCATGAACATGCGTCGTTGCTCCTTGAAGGGGATCACATTGACGAGAATCACGTTGCCTACATGCAGGAGCGACTCGGCCTGATCCATAAAGCGTTCCACCACATCGTGGTCCTCCTCAGGCTTGATACGTACGCACACCTCATCTTCCCAGGAGAACCATGATTCAGGAAGCCGTGACACTACCGTCTCGCCCATAGCAGTATAGTCGTGATAACGCGGAGTCAGGATAGCCGCCCCTACCACCGGGTGTATCGAGGTGTCGCTTACAGCAGTGGATGTCAGCACCTCCTTGCCTATGAGCGATGTGCCCGAAATGCCATATCCCTTAAGGATATTGTCGGAGATTATCAACTTTTCCTCGGACAAGAGCTGTGAAAGCCGGTCGAACGACTCACCGCGGGTGCCTTCGTAGCGGAACACCTTGACAAAATCGGGGGAGACGAAACGCTTGAACACATGCGACTGGTTAGACATAGTGTCGCAGACAAATCCGGTGCCTGAGTTGGAGCCGTTGTAGGGGAACGACGCTTTTGAAATCGAGGCCGCCTCCACCATAGGATGATGCTGCAGACGCGAGAGCAACTCGACCATATCGGCACTGATACAATTCTCATCACGACCTGGGATATAGTCGGGACTTTTGGGGGTAATCTCGTTGAATGACAGGCGATAAGTATGTGAAATGTCGAATCCCCTAGGGAGAGAACTGTAGGACTGGTAGACGTAGAGGAAATCGACCACATACCACAGCACCACCGACACAATCAGCAGCTCGAGGGCAAGCCACACGTTGGTGCGCCATTCATTTTTTATCTGTTTTAAAAGTTTACGTCGCATTTTTCAGTAAAAAAGTTGTGAGGGTGGTGAATTTATTTGCCTCCGCGCAGGGCGGTGACGAGTGACACACGTGACATCTGGATGGCGGGGATGGCCGAACTTAGCAGATTGAGCACAAAGCAGAAGAGAAGCGCCCAACCGAAAGTGGACCATTGGAGCAACATCGACGGATTGACCGACGGAGGGGTCAGGAAGAGGGTGAAATCCTGCGCGAAGATGAGGCGGTTGAAGCAGAAAGCCATCACCACACTGAGTATAAGCCCGAGAATACCCCCTATGAGGGTTATGACAAAGTTCTCGTTGATGATCGAGAGGAGAGTGTTGAGGCGGGTGGCTCCGAAAGCGCGTCGCACGGCGAGTTCCGATATGCGTTGGCGCAGACGGCTGTGGGTCATGCTCGAGAGATTGATGGCCGGGACTATGAGGAGGATGGCGAATATGATCCAGCGCTGACGGCGTGCTCCCTTGACATCAGGCTCATTGTTAGCCGAGAAGCTGGTTGCCTGCGTCTCCTGGTCATAAGGGCGGTGGCGGTTGAGAATCTCGTAGCCTTCACGACCTATCTCCTTCTGATACTGTGCAAACCTCACGTTAAATTCCTCCCTCACCTCGTCCATCCTCCCTTCGGGGGCAAGGATGGTGACGCTGTAATAGCCGGCAGGGAGTGCCCAGGTGTTGTCGGGGGTATTGGTGGAGGTGGTGTTGATCCATACCTGCGCATAAGCCTTTGTGGCTATGGGACTGACAGGTTTCACCACCCCGGCCACGGTGTAGACGGCATTGTTGAGCAGAAATTCACGACCTACCACATCGGTGGTGCCGAAAAGGCGGTTGGCCACATTGGAGTCAATCACAGCCTTGGAAAGTCCGGCCTCGAAATCGGTCTTACCGAACGGTGTGCCGGCCACAAAACTGAAGTCGAACACGTTGAAGTAGTTGTGGTCAGTCTCGCGCACGTCGGCCGCGAAGGGTTTCTGCTTGGCCAGGCCTACCGACATCACTCCGGCGTCGATGGTATAGGCAGTCACAGCCTCAGGGGTCTCAAGCGGATAGAACAATTCCTTGACCATCCGGAAACTCATCGGACAATTGGAGTTGTTTTCCTCCACATTGCCCCACTCCTTAAAGCCGAATGACACGAAAGAGTAGTGGAGGAAGCGGTCACGGTTGCTCTCGGGAGCAAACGGAGCCACTTTGACCTGCTGCATCATCACCACCACCATCACCAGGAAGATGGAGAGAGCCGTGCCGATGATGGTGACAGCAGCTATCACCGGCTGCCGGCGCAGGTTATAGAAAGCCTGTTGGATCAGTTTCATTATTATAAATAATAAAGGTTATTTATTCGTCATGCAGGGCTTCGGCAGGCTGAATCTTCATGGCTGCGCGCGCCGGGAAGTAGATGCCGAGAGTTATCATGGCCAGACATGCAAGGAATGTCATGCCAACGGTCCAGGCCATCATGCCTACAGTGAAATGCGGGCCGTCCATACGGAGATTGAACTCCAGATAGGCTATAAGCGAGTCAATGCCAAAGGCCAGCACCGTGGCGATGACAAGGAGAATGATTCCCTCACCCATCAGACGACGGAAGATAGAGGCTCGGGTGGCTCCGGCAGCCATGCGGACAGCCATCTCGGAGACACGCTGGCGTGTGCGGTACCAGAAGGTGCCGAGCAGCCCGAGGAACACGTTGACAAGCAGGAAGGCAAGCACCACGTAGAGCTTGAGTTTCACCTTGGAGTCCTCGCTGATACGCTCGGCGCGGACGTCGTCGAACGACCGGATGTCGACCACATAAGTCAGACCGATGTGAAACAGCTTGGAGATATCGGCCCGGAAACGTTCGATGAACCCATTGTCGGCCTCAGGGCGGACGCGGATAGAGAGATCGTCGAAGTACTCAATGTGTTGGTCCACGCTCTCGATGAGGGGCATAAGCACGAACGAATAATAGTCAAGCGGGGTGGTGTCCTCGCGCTTCACGTCATTCACCACATTGACGAGCTTGTAATTCTGGCCGTTGACCAGCATCTTGTGGCCAATGAGCGAAATGGGATCCACCGGTCCTGACTGGGCCACGGTGTCAACACTGTTGACGAAATTCCGAGCCACAAGGATGTTGGCTCCGTCCGAACCGAACTGCTCGGCCACCTCTTCGGGGGACTCACCGCGCATTCCACCGATGCGGAACACTTTCAGGAAGTCAGCGTTGGCATAGCCGTAGCGAGTGGAGGGCCGACGAGTGCCATAGTAGAGCGAATCGGCCGTCACGTCGACCACATAGCATGAAGCGAAATTGCCATGATAGGGCTCCACACCCTGGATGGAGAGGGCCACGGCCTCGACACCGGGATAGTGGCGCAGACGGTCGAGGAGCTGGCGGCGTTCCTGCACCGATGTGGTCTCCTCGGCACCTTCGGGGAACTCGCCGGCGCGGTTGAATGAAATTTTGTAGCAGTGTTCGATGTCGAATCCGTTGGGTTCGGTCATCGGTTTTATCATGATGGTGAGGAAATCGATGATATACCACATCACCACCGATACAATCAACAGTTCGACCACGAGCCACACATTGCTGCGCCACTGGTTGGCCATCTGTTTGAGTAATTTGCGTTTCATAACTTGAATTTATTTGGAGTCACCGTTAAGGGCGTCGACAGGATCGACACGTGATGCACGCCAGGCAGGAATGCCGGCACTTAAAATGTTGAGAATAAAGCAGAAGAGGAGAGTCCATCCGAATATCGACCAGCGGAAAATCATGGTGAAGTCGACTGTCATCTCAGCTGAATATCCCTCCCAGTTGTCGATAGGCTCGAAGAGGAAAGCCGTGAAAAGCCATGCGAAAAGCATCGAGAGCACCAGACCGATGAAACCGCCGATGAGTGTCACCACGAGATTCTCGGCCAGAATGTCGCGCATGATTGATCCACGAGTTGCCCCGAAGGCGCGGCGCACCCCTATCTCGTGGCGGCGACGGCGCAGACGGCTCTGGGTCATGCTCGAGAGATTGATGGCCGGGATGATGAGGATGATGCCGAGCAATATCCAACGTATCATGCGGTCCTGTTTGATATCAGGAGCCCTGTTGGTGCCACCAAGCAGGTGGACGGCCTCCTGGGTGTAGGGGAAGTCGGTGTCGTCGCGTTCCCATCCTATGGCCTTGAGCTCGTTGGCGAACGAGGCGTTGCGCGAACGGATCTCGCGACGCATCTCATCCACATCGTCGGCCGAGCGGGCCATTGATATGACCGAATATTCGCCGAAATAGCGGCTGACGTCGCTACCGTCGAGGTCCAATTTAGAGGCGGATCGTGTCTCCACCGGATACCATATCTGGGCATAGCTCCAGCCCATGAGGGGCGAGACATCCTTCACCACACCTACCACGGTGTAGGGTTCCTGCATGATGCGCATGGTCTGCCCGACGGCATCGGCGTTGCTGAACAGTTTCCGGGCCACGTTCTCGGTGATGACCGCCACCTTGTTGCCGGTCTCCACATCGGTGCTTGTGTAGGGGGCACCGTGGATGAATGTGTAGTCGAAAATCTTCCAGACATTCTGGTCGGCGGCGCGGGTATCGGCCATAATGGAATTGCTGCCGGTGACCGCGATGTCGCGCGGCGATGTGGAGCTGGAGAGGATACAGATCACCTCAGGGGTGGTGAGGTCGCCATAGAGACGGTCAATGGCGTCGTGCGACAAATGGCTGCTCCCCGACATCTGGTCGGTGCTGAGGCTGATACCGTACTCATAGAGCAGACGGTCGCGGTTTGACTCGGGAGCTATCGGCTCAGTCTGGATCACATACATCATCATCACCACCATCACCAGCAGAATGGCGAGGGCTGTGCCTATGATGGATACAGAGCCGAGCACCGGCTGTGTCCCCAGGTCATATTTTATCTGTTTTAGAAGTTTCATTGCGTTGTGTTGTGAGTCGATTGAATGATATTGGCTTGAATGGGGATTATCCAATCTGACGGCCGTCGAAGAAGTGGACAATGCGGTCAGTCAGCTTTGCCTGTTCCTCATTGTGGGTCACCATTACTATGGTGCGGCCATCCTGCTTGTTGAGGTCGTGGAGCAGGTCCATCACCTCGGCACCCATCTTCGAGTCGAGGTTACCGGTGGGTTCGTCGGCGAGGATAATCTCCGGATTGCCCACTATGGCTCTCGCTATGGCCACACGCTGGCACTGACCACCCGAAAGCTGCGCCGGCATGTGGCGGCTGCGGTGGGTAAGGCCCACGCGTTCAAGCACATCGCGCACCAGCTGCTTGCGCTCGCGCTCGGAGACGCCTGAACGGTAGACCAATGGAAGCTCAATATTGTCGATGACGTTAAGTGACGGAATGAGGTGGAAACTCTGGAAGACGAATCCGAGGTTCTTGTTGCGGAAAGCAGCGAGTTCGCGGTCGCCCATCTTGCCGATGGTGGTTCCTGCAATCTCGATGGAGCCTGATGTGGGGGTATCGAGGAGGCCGATTATGTTGAGGAGAGTGGATTTGCCGCATCCCGACGGCCCCATAACTGAGATGAATTCACCTTTTTCCACTTCGAGGTTGACGTTTTCAAGTGCTTGAGTCTCAATTTCGTTGGTACGATAGATCTTATTGACTTCAGAGAGTTTGATGATTGACATAATGTAGTGTATTTTTTGGATGTTTTTTATTTTTCTGATATTTACTGTGAGGAGGATGAGGAGAAGGAGTTAACGGATGGAGAGATGCTGCGAGGTCTTATAGTCGTTCATGTCGCTTGTCACCACGCTGTCCCCCTCTTTGAGGCCCTCGACCACCTCGACATATTCATAATTGCTGTCGCCGAGGCGCACTTTGCGTTTCACAAGCTCGTCGTCGCCGTCGACCACGAAGAGCTCATACATGCCGGGGCCCATGTAGTAGGAACCGTTGCGGATGCGGAGGATGTCGTCCTTGATATCACACATCACATACACGTCGGTTTTGAGGCCTGAGCGGAGACGCGGATAGTCGTCACGTTCGAGCTTGACGGTAAACGAGATTACGCCGTTGGTGCTGAGGGGGGTGACGTTGGAGACTGTGCCTGTGAGCATCTCCTTGCCGATGCGTATGTTAGCCGGGGCACCAACCGATACGCGCTCGCCGTAACTGTCGGCTATCTCGGCATCGACACTGAAATGGCTTAGGTCACTGACCACAGCCAGTTTCTGTCCCTGAGCTATCTGGCTGCCTATCTCCTTGTTGATATATGTGAGGGTTGCGGCGCGTGGCGACTTGATGCGGGCATCCTCGAGGGTGCGGTTCATCTCACCCATGTTTTTCTCGAAGATGCTCACCTCGAGCTGCTTGCTCTTGTACTCGGCATCCTTGACCTGACGCTCGTTGACGAGCTGCTGACGGAGCTGCTGGAGTTCGAGGCGACCGGTGTTGTAGGCAAGTTCAGCTTCACGGACTTTGTCGCCAGTGCCTGAACCGAGGCTGTCGAGGCGGCGTTCGTTCTGCACCTCGGCGGCCAGACGGTTGACGCTCAACTCCTTGACCTTTATCTGCATCTCAAGGTTGTGGAGGTAGGTCGAGATGTTAAGTCGGGTCTGCTCCATGTCGAGGCGTTTCATCTGCATCTCATCGGAGAGCTTGTTGAGTTCGGTCTCGGCCGACTGGAGGTCGAGGCGGAGGAGAGGAGTGCCCTCCATCACGCTGTCACCGCTCATGCAGTAGACTTCAACAATGCGGGTGGCAATGGGAGAGTTGATGATTTCCTCGAAAGCGGGAACCACTTTGCCGGAGGCACTGACCGAGGTCTCGATGGAGCCCCGCTCCACCTTTGACAATACGATGTCGGAACGCTTCACGCCCTTGCGCAACGACACGAACAGGAAGGCGAATGCTGCCACAATGACCACAGCTATGATGCCGATGCGAAGGAACTGCCGGCGTTTACGTTTCTGAATCTCTGATTTGGGGATTTCTCTGTCCATTTTTATTTTTTCGTGTTTTGATTTTTCGATGATGAATTATTTCGTGCCAAAAATATTGCAATAACCGTGCCAAAATCATAAATAATTGCATATCAATACATTACCTCAATACAACAATGTCCATTTTCGGACACTTGTCCGAAAATGGACATCAAAAACGGACATTATCGCACGGATATGTCCGAAAAAAAGCAAGCCGGGCGCACCTTCTCTTAAGGTGCGCCCGGCCAAAACTGGAAATTAATTTTTTATTTCTTGACGATCTTCTGGCCGCCTACGATGTAGAAGCCGGCAGGAAGTTTGTCGAAATCAGCGGCATCGCCCATGCACTGACCGGCGAGATTATAAATCTTGCCGGAGTCGAGGGGACGATCGGTGAAGATGTCGTTTATGCCTGACTCGTCGGAGCGATAGGTGAGCTTGACGGTGGCACCCTCGGTGGTGATGGTCTGGTGGAGACGGAGGTCGGCTGATGAAGCTGCGGCGTAGAGATCCACAGTGCCGTCCTCGACGTCAAATGTCTGCTTGTCGGTGTTGAAGTAAGCGAGCTGCTCATGTTTGAGAGGCATGGTCACAGTGGCTGACTCGCCGGGAGCGAGCTCGACGCGGGTGAAGCCTACGAGCTGGAGCTGCGGACGGTCAATCTTGGAGTTGCAGCGAGCATAGAGCTGAACCACTTCTGCACCGGCACGGTCACCTGTGTTGGTGATGGTGACTGATGCCTCGAGGGTCTCGTCCTTGCCGAGACGAGCCGAGCTTACGGTGAAGTCCGAATAGTCAAATGTGGTGTAGCTGAGACCGTAACCGAAGGGATAGAGAGGAGTCTTGGTGTGATACATATATGTATAACCTGCGGTACGGATGTTGTAGTCGAGCATTGATGCGGGGAGGTCGGAGAGCGAACGGTACCAGGTAGAAGTGAGCTTGCCGGAGGGGTTGAAGTCGCCATAGAGGACGTCGGCTATAGCCTCGCCCTGTGCCTGGCCGTCATACCAAGCCTCGACGATGGCAGGAACATTTTCCTGTGCCCAGGGGATGGTCACTGACGAGCATGTCTGGAGGAGAAGCACCACGTTGGGGTTGACAGCATAGATGCTTTCGAGGAGCTTCTGCTGGTCGCCGGGGAGGTCGAGTGATGAGCGGTCCTTGCTTTCGTCGGAAACCTCAAGAGTGGTGCCGGCGGCGAAGACAACGATATCGGCCTTCTGTGCTATCTCGATGGCGCGGGTGAAGTTAGAGGCTGCTGTGCCGGTCACGTCGCAACCCTTGTAGAAGTAGACAGGACCCTGCTCCTCAAGAGGATTGGTGACATTGGGATTGTAGACGCGGAACCAGTCCATGTTGGCGCAGTACTTGTCGCCGTTGATTGAACCGCCTTCAAACTTCACATACACCTTGTGAGTGCCGGTCCATACGGCGGGGTCGATGTCGACAGTGGTCTCAACGTATTTGCTCCAGTCGCCGGTGACGGGGCAGTTGACCACTGCTTCGGGAGTATCGTCTATTTCGTCGATGTAGAAGTAAGCGACTGTGCCCTTGGAGTTCTTGGCACCATGATAAACGGTGAGTTTGGTGCAATTTGAACCGAGATGAACTTCGCTGAAGCCAACCCAGTCGTTATTATAGATGTAACCGAGGTTACCTGCCGAGCCATTGGCCTCGTGGGTGAGGCGCTTGCTGCCGGTGGGTACACTCTGGAGATCGCAGTCCTCAAACTGTACTGTACCGTCGTTGACCACATAGTCGAGTTTAGCGGCGATACCTTCGAAGGGGGTTGAGAGCGCTGTGGGTGAACCGGAATAACCACCGAGGGTCACGGTGTTGCCGAGAGGACCAATCACAGCCACGGTCTTGTTGCGGTCGAGGGGGAGGAAGTTGTTCTCGTTCTTGAGGAGCACGATGGCTTCGCGGGCAGCCTTGAGGGCAAGCTGCTGGTGCTCTTCACAGTTGAGCTTAGAGGCGGGTACCGATGTCCAGCTTACATTTGACTTGGTGTCGAATTCGCCAACCGAGAAGCGGGCAGCGAGGACGCGTGTGAGCGCCAGGTCGAGGTCGGCTTCGGTCATGAGGCCCTTTTCGATGGCTTCCTTGCAGTAGAGCTGGAAGGTGTCGCCGCAGTTGAGGTCTTCGCCGTTCTTCATAGACACGGCAGACGCTTCGGCACCGGTGGCCACATATTTATGTTTCTGGAACACGTCGTCGACGGCACCGCAGTCAGAGGTCACGAAACCGTCAAAACCCCATTCGTTGCGGAGGATGTCGATGAGTAGCTCATGGTTGGCACCGCAGGGGATACCGTTGACGGCATTGTAGGCACTCATGATGGAGCGCACGTTGGCGTCCTTGACGGCCATCTCGAATGCGGGGAGATAATATTCACGGAGGTTGCGGTCGTCGAGTTCGGATGAAGTGTTGTGGCGTCCGCGTTCATAGTTGTTTGCAGCGAAGTGCTTTGCTGTGGCGATGGTCTTGTAGTGCTTGGGGTCGTCGCCCTGCATACCTTTGATGTATTCCACCGCGATTTTACCTGTGAGGAAGGGGTCCTCACCATAGTTTTCCTCGTCGCGTCCCCAACGCGGGTCACGGCTCATGTTGATGGTGGGACACCAGTAGATGAGGCCTTTGTTGTTATTGTTGTTGTAGATACGGCACTCGTCGGAGATGGCTGTAGCCACATCGAAAATCAGAGGAAGGTCCCAGGTGGATGACATGGCCTTTGACACCGGGAATGAAGTGGCCAGACCTGAGCGGGCAACACCATGGATGGCTTCGCTCCAGTAGTTGTAGCCCTGCAATCCGAGACGCGAGATAGCGTCGGTCTTGTGGCCTACCTGATTGATTTTTTCTTCAAGCGTCATGCGCGAAACGAGATCGGCGGCACGCTCGTAAGGGCTCAGAGTTTGATCCTGGTAAGGAAAGGTCTCAGCATGGATCGCCACAGCCCCGAGAAGAGAGGCCGCGGCCAAAAGAGTAAATCTTTTCTTCATGTAACTAAGTTTTTAAACGTGATAATAGATTCCTAAAATTTAAGGTGTCGCAAAGGTAGAGATTATTTTTTTAAAGCGCAAAAAATGTTAATAATGATTCCAGACAGTGGACATCAGTCGGCGGTAAAACGCAGACGCAGAAGCGAGCAAAGCGATTTTCCTTGCTCAGGCGAGGAGAAACGGATATAGAGCGGATGCTTGCCTGAAAGGGTGTCGATTCCGGTGAGTGGAATGGCGATGGTGGTAGGTTCAGAGGGCTGGCCGGACGTGAGCCTGTAGCTTCCGGCAGGTTCGGGCGAACCCTTCCATGGTGCCGAGGTATAGATGGTGAGTGTGCCGTCCATGCCTCCCGGGATGAGTTCGAGAAGGAGCTTTATATCATGCCGTCCGTTGAGGCGGTCGAAGTTGTAATATTTATAACCCAGGATGGAGCCATCGGCGCAGTTGATGACAGGATTGACGTTGATATCCTCGGCATAAGGGTCGGCCACGGCATGGTCGGCAATGTAGGATGGCTCGAAATACGGGCCTGAATAGTTCATGGTGGGATAGGTCTGGTAGGCGAGCGTCGGGCCGGTGAAGTGTGAGGCCACGGCTGCCGGATAGGTGCGCAGCGGGTCAAGTCCTGAGGTCTCGAAGCCTTCGGAGGTATATTCGGCCTCGGAAATCTCCACCTTTCCGCCGGGGCCGGGGGTGACATTTACTTCCAATGGGGCCACCATGGCCTGGCGCGCATACTCGTCAAGGCCTGTCTGACGGTGATAGAAGACCCACCAACGGCCATCTATCTCAAGAATGCTTCCATGGGTGTTGCCGTTAGGGGTAGCGGTGGGTATAGGGTTGCCATCGGCATCGGTGTCGCGTCCGCGGGCATCGATGATAGTGCCTCCGTAGGTGTAAGGGCCAAGCGGATTGTCGGCATAGGCGTAGGCGAGAGTATAATTTGACTCCGGCATGCCCCACTCTCCGGCAGGAGCACGACGGCTGTAAACGAGGACATATTTATCCTTGATCTTGCGGATGGAGGAGGCTTCATAGAAATGTCCCTGGCCGGGCTGGTCGAGACCGCTGACAAGGTCGGTCACAATCCCGCATCCGGGCTTGACAGTGGCCATTGTGGCCGGGTCGAGCTCAGCGCCATGGGATGTGCCGAAACCCCAGTAGCCATAGACGCGCCCATCATCGTCGATGAGCACGGCAGGGTCAAACCCGAGGACTCCTACCGTCCGGCGCGGATCGGCAGGATCCCAGTTGATGACCTCAAAGGGGCCGTCGGGACGTGATGCCTTGGCCACCATGCCGTTACGGCCCCCACCCTGGTTGTTGGGATAGAGATAGTACTCCTTGGAGCCGTCGGGAAGCGTGAGTTCGGTCACGTCGGGGGCATAGAGCACGTCGCCACGGCCATCGGGGTGCAAAGCAGCTCCGCTGGCGTCGGCGGTGACCTCAAATATCACACCATCGTAGCGCCAACGGTAGAGGGAATCGACAGGAGCTGACCACACCACAAGGTCGGTGCCGCAGTACTGGCTCTTAAGCATGTCATGAGAGCCGTAGATATAGACCCTTTTCTTGCCTGGATTATCGGGGTCGTCGAACAGATACGGCTCTCCGTCAGGTATATGTTCCCAGAGCGGGAGATAGGGGTTGGCGGCTGATGTGGCGAGTGCGCCCAGCAATGGGAGAGCGAGGGTGATGATCAGAGGGTGTTTCATGAGGCTTGAAAGACAGGGGTGAGAGTTAGATTACATAGGCAGCGGGAGGTAAAATCCAATGGGATAGGTAAAAACTGCCTCTTATAGCGCGAAGATAGCTCAATTTTGGCTCATATCAAAAAAACAGACGTGATTTCGAACAAAAAATGGTCAAAAAAAATCAAACACGAGGTGTTGAAATGGCGAAAATGATAGGATTTTAGAGGTTTGTGAAAGCATTAAATTCATGATTTTATATGTTATCTCTCTGATAATTCGGGAAAAATGCTTACCTTTGCACTCTGAAAACGAAAATTTCGATATAGAATGGAGAAAAAACCTGCTACACCGCAGCTTGACATGCTCTTTGAGGTCAGCTGGGAAGTGTGTAACAAGATTGGCGGAATTTACACAGTACTGTCCACCAAAGCTAAAACTCTTCAAAAACAGAATAAAGACAAGACGATTTTCATCGGTCCCGACGTGTGGTCGGCAGAAAATCCGTCTCCATGGTTCACAGAATGCAGTGTCCCCGGACTTTCCACATGGGCCAAACAGGCCAAGCTGCCCAAAGGGGTGGCCGTGAGAGTGGGACGTTGGGAAGTGCCCGGACGTCCTATCGCCGTGCTTGTGAAGTTTGACGGCATGTATGATGTCAAGGATGAATTCTACGGAGAGATGTGGAACCGCTTCGGAGTGGATTCGCTCCACGCTTATGGCGACTATGACGAGGGTTGCGCCTTCGCCCACGCCGCCGGAGTGGTTATAGAGTCGATAGTAAAGAAAACCGATCTCGCCGGCAAACGCACCGTGGCCCACTTCGACGAATGGACCACCGGCATGGGCCTGCTCTATGTGAAATGGAAGCTCCCCAAAGTGGCCACAGTGTTCACCACCCACGCCACCAGCATAGGCCGAAGCATCTGCGGCAACAACAAACCCCTCTATGATTATCTGAAGGGATATAACGGCGACCAGATGGCCCGCGAACTCAACATGGAGTCGAAACACTCGCTTGAGAAGGCGGCCGCCCACAATGCCGACGCATTCACCACCGTGAGCGAAATCACCGCCACAGAGTGTGAGCAGCTCCTTGAGCGCCGCCCCACCGTGGTGACCCCCAACGGTTTTGAAAAGAACTTCGTACCCTCGGCAGCCAAGTTCGAGGCCGAACGCAAGGAGGCCCGCACCACATTATTAAAGGTGGCCACCGCCCTGACCGGGTGCGACTTCGACGACAGCTCATTCATCGTCATCACAAGCGGCCGATGCGAATACCGCAACAAGGGTATAGATCTCTTCCTGGATATGTGTAACGAGCTCAAGAGCACCAACCCCTGCCGCAACGTTGTGGCATTCGTGATGGTGCCGGCATGGCCCAAAGAGCCACGCGAGGACCTGAAGGCACGTCTGGAAGGACAGGACAACGCCACTTCGGCCCTCAACGAGCCTGTGATAACCCATCTGCTCAACAATCCCGACAGCGACCCCATCATCAACCGCATACGCCAGGCCGGCTTCTGCAATGCAGACAAGCGCGTGTCGGTAATCTATGTGCCCTGTTACCTCAACGGCACCGACGGCATTTTCAACAAGAGCTATTACGAACTGCTCATCGGCGCCGACGCCACAGTGTTCCCCTCCTATTATGAACCCTGGGGTTACACTCCGCTCGAAAGCGTGGCATTCGGTGTGCCCACCGTCACCACATCGCTCTCAGGCTTCGGCCAGTGGGTGCTCGAGGCATTCGAGAACTACTTCGAGGAGTGTGGCGTGAATGTGATAGGCCGCGGCGACTCTAACTACTGGGATGTGGTGCATAACATAGCCCACTCCATCGAGTATCTGACCTGCGCCGACGACAAGACCCTGAAAAAAATCCACAAGGCAGCCAAAGCCACAGCCGCCGCCGCCGCGTGGAGCAATTTCATCAAATACTACGACGAGGCTTACGAGGCCGCCCTTGCCAACGTGAGGAAGCGCAAGTGAGCCATATATAAGGATACTAACTCGCCGATTGTAATAAATCGAACAAACAATTTCTAATCTAAAAAATATGAAACTACCTGTAAGTAACTCTAATGCTCCAGTGTGGCGCGACATCACAGTGAAATCGCTCCTTCCCGAGGCATTGAAACCACTTGAAACGCTGTCACGCAACCTCTGGTGGGTGTGGAACAGCGAAGGTAAAAACCTTTTCCGCGATCTTAACCCCGACATCTGGCGCGCTACCGGCGAAAACCCGGTGATGCTCCTGCAGCAGCTCCCCTCCGAACGCCTTGAGGAAATCATGGCCGACGGCGAGATGATGGACCGCATCAAGCACGTCTATGACATGTTCCAGGAATATATGTCCAAGCCCATGCGCAAGGACATACCCTCAGTGTCATACTTCTCAATGGAGTATGGCCTCTGCAACTGCCTCAAGATTTATTCAGGCGGCCTCGGTGTGCTCGCCGGCGACTATATCAAAGAGGCTTCCGACAGCTGCGTCGACATGACAGCCATCGGCTTCCTCTACCGCTACGGCTATTTCACCCAGACACTCAGCGTGGACGGCCAGCAGATAGCCAACTATGAGCCCCAGAACTTCAACCAGCTCCCCATCGAGCAGGTGCTCGACGAGAACGGCCACCCCATGATCCTCGAGGTGCCCTTCCCCGGCCGCATCATCTACAGCCACATCTGGCGCGTGAACGTGGGCCGCATGAAGCTCTATCTCCTCGACACTGACTTCGACATGAACAGCGAGTTTGACCGCCCCATCACCCACAAGCTCTATGGCGGCGACTGGGAAAACCGCATCAAGCAGGAATATCTCCTCGGTATCGGCGGTGTGCTCGCCCTCAAGAAACTCGGCATCAACCACACTATCTATCATGCCAACGAAGGCCACGCCGCTCTGCTCAACCTGCAGCGCCTCGTTGACTACGTACAGGAAAAGGGTCTCGACTTCAACACCGCTCTCGAACTGGTGCGCTCGTCAGCCCTCTACACCGTACACACCCCCGTGCCCGCAGGCCACGACTACTTCGATGAAGGCCTCGCCCACAAGTATCTCAATGAATTCCCCGCTCGTCTGGGCATCTCTTGGCAGGACCTCATGAACATGGGCCGCGAGAACCCCGACAGCCAGGAACGTTTCTCAATGAGCGTGTTCGCCCTCAACACCTGCCAGGAAGCCAACGGCGTAAGCTGGCTCCACGGCGAAGTGTCAAAGAAGATGTTTGCCGGCCTCTGGAAGGGTTACACCTGGGAGGAAAGCCACGTAGGCTACGTGACCAACGGCGTACACATGCCCACATGGGCCGCAAGCGAATGGAAATCATTCTACGCCGAGCATCTTGGCGAACAGGTGTTCTACCACCAGAGCGACCCCAAGGCCTGGGAAGGTATCTTCAAGGTTAAGGATGAGGATATCTGGGGCATGCGTGTGGCTCTCAAGAACAAGTTCATCAACTTCGTGAAGCGTGATTTCAAGGCCAAGTGGCTCGCCAACCAGGGTGATCCCTCAGCTGTGATCAAGATTCTTGAAAAGATCAACCCCAACGCGCTCATCATCGGCTTTGCCCGCCGCTTCGCCACTTACAAGCGTGCTCACCTGCTCTTCACCGACCTCGACCGTCTGGCCCGCATCGTGAACAACGAGCAGTTCCCCGTACAGTTCATCTTCTCCGGTAAGGCTCACCCCGCCGACGGCGCAGGCCAGGGCCTCATCAAGCGCATCATGGAGATTTCACACATGCCTCAGTTCCAGGGCAAGATCATCTTCCTCGAGGACTACAACATGATCGTGGCCAAGCGTCTTGTGACCGGTGTGGATATCTGGCTCAACACTCCTACCCGCCCGCTCGAGGCATCAGGTACATCCGGCGAAAAGGCCGAGATGAACGGTGTGCTCAACTTCTCAGTGCTCGACGGTTGGTGGTATGAAGGCTACCGTCTCGACGAGAAAGCAGGTTGGGCCCTCACCGACAAGCGCACATTCACCGATCAGGCTCAGCAGGACAAACTCGATGCCGCAACCATCTACTCTATGCTCGAAAACGAGATTATCCCCCTCTACTTCGCCAAGAACTCGAAGGGATATTCACCCGAGTGGATCCAGTACATCAAGCGTTCTATCGGCCATATCGCTCCCCAGTACACCATGCAGCGCATGATCGAGGACTATATCGACCGCTTCTATCTCCCCGAGTCAAAGCGCTTCGACAAACTCTCAGCCGACGACTGCAAGGTGGCCAAGGAAATCGCTGCCTGGAAGGAAAAAGTGGCTGCCGCATGGGACGGCGTACACGTCGTGGAATTCAACACCCATGAGGATATCCACCAGAACAACCTCACCGGTCAGCCTTTCAACACTGTCATCAAAATCGACACCAACGGTCTGGGCAAGGACCTTGCCCTCGAACTCGTCATCGACAAGATTGAGGACAACCAGGAGAAGCGTCTTACTGCGATCCCCTTCAAGGTTACAGCCGAAGATGGCAACATCGTGACCTACGAGGTTAAGGATAAGCTGCGTGACCCGGGCGTGTTCCGCTACGGCTATCGTCTCTATCCCACCAACCCGCTCCTCCCCCACCGTCAGGACTTCGCTTTCGTTCGCTGGATCTAATCCACGCAGAGCGGAACTCAGATAAAAGTGACACCCGCAGGAATCGATTCCTGCGGGTGTCTTTTTTTCATACGGTAATACCTTAATTATATATAACGAGTATATAAACAGGTTGCGGGATGTGTCATCACGCCGCGATGGAGGCGCGCAGACATGAGTCCAGATTTTCTTATTTGGAGGTCATGATTTCAAGCACCAACCGGTCGGTCTCTGTCATGGCCTCACGGCCTATTGATGTGAGATTGTGGATTGTGGTGTCGACATCATCGCTCACAATCCCCTCGGCCGAGGTGACGCATTTGCCGTTCATGGCAAGCATTGCCGACATCATGGCGGTGGAGACTCCCGATGAAATCTTTAACGCGCACGACGGTTTGGCGCCATCGCATATCATGCCGGTGAGGTTGGCTATCATGTTTTTGACAGCTGCGCATACTTCGGAATAACCTCCGCCCATGAGGTAGACGAGAGCCCCAGAGGCTCCGGTGGAGGCCACCACACAGCCACAGAGGGCAGATAGACGGCCCAGACTCTGCTTGATGTATATGCTGGTGAGATGGCTGAGGGTAAGGGCGCGGATGGTCTGCTCCTCGGTGGCATTGCAATCATTGGCAAAGCTCACCACAGGCATGGTGGCAGTAATGCCCTGATTGCCGCTGCCTGAATTGGACATGACCGGGACTGCCGCGCCACCCATGCGCGCGTCGCAGGCGGCTGAAGTGTAGGAAATCATATGTTCCACAGGGGTGTCGCCATAGTATTTCAAGCCAAAACGACGGATGGTGGAGCCAAGTGCGTGGCCATAATCCCCTTCAAGTGCGGTGCGGGCGGCTTCCATATTGAGATCGCGGGCACGGAGGATGAAGTCAATCTCTTCCAGCGGGGTTTCGGTGGCAAATTCATATACCGTGGCGAGGTCGAGCTTTACGTCATCGGCAGTATGTGACTCCTCGGTTGCAGGGGATTCCTCCATGAGGATTTCGCCACACCGGCTCATGTGGACATAGTGTGTGTGTTCGCGTGAGATGACCACTCGGGCCGAATCGGCGCCATCGGTCACAGTGATGTCGATGTGGAGGTTGGAAGGGGCATCAGGATCGAGCTTTATGTCGATACGTCCTCCTGAAATATAGGTTTTACCGCGCTCCACGGCTTCGGCGGACACGTCGCGGAGCACTTCAAGACCATAGTCAGCCTTTCCGATGAGCGCGCCAAGGGCCATGGCGATGGGTAAACCTATCATGCCGGTGCCGGGGATGCCAACGCCCATGGCATTCTTAAGAATGTTGCTGCTGAGACGTGCTTCTATGCGCGATGGCAGTCGGCCAAGAAGCTCTGTGGCCTTTGCCACACAGAGAGCCACGGCCACCGGTTCGGTGCAGCCTATGGCTGGAACCACCTCGCGCTTTATGAGGTCGATGATCTCCTTTCTTTTTTCTTCACAAACCATATTCAGCGGTATATAATTTTAAGGTCGGTAGACAGTTATCCGCCGAGGCTCCAAGTTAGGGAACACAGGGCAGAATGGGACGTCAACATCGATTGACACAACAAAGGTAGTGCATTTATGCTGACCCCACAAGTCAAAGACAGAGGAAATTTCAAACACTACTGACAAGCGACCTCATCAAAGACTATAAACAAGCCGGCTTCTTCATGGAAATTTCCATGAAGAAGCCGGCCGATATCGTAGATTACCGGGAGGGATTATTCGAGGTAGCCGAATGAACGAAGTTTGTTTTCGCGGTTTCGCCAGTTGGGCTCGACTTTCACGAATAGTTCGAGGAATACGCTCTTGTCAAAGAATTTCTCGATGTCCTTTCGCGCTTCCATACCCACCTTTTTGATTTTACTACCCTGGTGGCCGATGATGATTCCTTTCTGACTGTCGCGCTCTACATAGATGACTGCCATGATGTGGATTGAATTTTCCTTCTCTTCAAATTTCTCCACAATGACCTCCACCGAGTAGGGAATCTCCTTGTCGTACTGCAGAAGAATCTTCTCGCGTATGATTTCGGTGACGAAGAATCGGGCCGGCTTGTCGGTCAAGGCATCCTTGCCGAAGTAGGGAGCGGAGACAGGGAGCAGCTCCACTATGCGGCGTACGAGGTTGTCGATATTGAAATGCTCCTTGGCCGAGATGGGGAATATCTCTGCCTTGGGGAGGATGGCCTGCCACTTTTCGGTAAGTTCCTCAAGCTGCACCTGTACTTTCACGAGGTCAATCTTATTGATGACCAGGAGAACCGGGATTGACTCCTTAGCCACCTTGGCAAGGAAATCAGCATTTTTCGACGGATCCTCCACCACATCGGTGACATAAACGAGGACGTCGGCGTCAACAAGGGCACCCTCGCTGAAATTGAGCATACTCTCCTGGAGCTTATATTTTGGCTGGAGCACTCCGGGGGTATCCGAGAAGACTATCTGATACTCCGGGGTGTTGACGATGCCCATGATGCGGTGGCGAGTAGTCTGGGCTTTTGAGGTGATGATACTGATGCGCTCTCCAACGAGGTCGTTCATAAGGGTTGATTTCCCCACGTTGGGATTGCCTACTATGTTGACAAAACCGGCTTTATGTTCCATATATTGTATGATTTTTAGAATTGATAATTAAAGTGTCGGCGATAAAAAGCTTTATCACGCACTTATAAAACAAAAATAGCACCTAAAAAGATGCTATTCTTGTAAATATTTCCTGTCAAGGCCGGTTTAGAGGTCCCAGACGATGTACATGGCACCCCAGGTAAAGCCTGCACCGAAGGCGGTGAGGATCACGCGGTCACCCTTTTTGAGCTGCGACTTGTATTCGTCGAGACACAAGGGGATTGAGGCAGCCGATGTGTTGCCGTATTTTTCGATGTTTACAAGCACCTTCTTGTCGTCGATGCCGAGACGTGAGCCTACGGCTTCGATGATGCGGAGGTTGGCCTGATGGGGGATGAACCAGTCCACCTGGTCGATGTTGAGGTCGTTGCGCTTCATCACTTCGAGCGATGACTCAAGCATGTCGGTAACGGCGTTCTTGTAGACGTTGCGTCCATCCTGAATCACGAAGTGCTGCTGTGCATCGACAGTCTCGTGAGATGCGGGGAGCACAGAGCCACCGGCAGGCATCCAGAGATGTTCGAGACCTTCGCCGTCGATGTGGAACACACCGTCGATGATACCGACGTTTTCCTCAGTGGGCTCGAGGAGCATAGCGCCCGCGCCGTCGCCGAAGAGGGGACATGTGGCACGGTCGGTGTAATTGGTCATGGATGACATTTTCTCGGCAGCCACTACCACTACTTTCTTGCGGAGGCCTGACTTGATGTAGGCGGCTCCATCCTGAAGGGCCACGAGGAAACCGGCACAAGCAGCCTGGATGTCATAGGAATAGGCATTCTTCATGCCGAGACCATGGGCAATTATCGAGCCTGTGGAGGGGAAGCGGTAGTCAGGATTGGAAGTCGCACAGATAAGGAGGTCAACATCCTCGGGCTTTGTGCCGGTGGATTCCAGAAGGCGTTCCACACACTTTATGCCGAGATATGATGAGCCTTTGCCTTCCTCTTTGAGGATGCGACGCTGCTTGATGCCGACACGTGTGGTGATCCACTCGTCGTTGGTGTCGACCATTTTCGACAACATCTCGTTATCGAGGATATCATCGGGGGCAAAAGATGCCAGACCCGAAATACGCGCATTGAGCATATCAAATACTACAATTTAAATAAGAGATGAGGGTAAAAACCGCACGCAGACCTCAGCGGAGACCTTTGCCGATTCAACCCTGGAATTTTAATTGAGGGAGAGAGAATAAGGTTTTGGGGACTTCCAATCTCCCGGGTCAATCTGCTAAGTCCGCCAGATCTGCGTGAGATTTTCAGTACGCTCTGACCTTAGACTGCTGCAGTCTTTTCGATAGCGATGCGTCCGCGGTAGTAACCGCATTCACCACACACTGTGTGATAGAGATGCCATGAACCGCAGTTGGGGCAAAGTGCCAAGGTGGGGACTACTGCCTTGTCGTGAGTACGACGCTTGGCTGTACGTGTCTTAGATTGTTTTCGTTTGGGATGTGCCATGACTTTATTGTATTATTTTGTTATCGTGATTGGTTTTTATTTCAGAGATATGGGCGCGGAGAGTGGTCAGTTCTCGTCGCGTGAGAGTTTCTTCAGCTCGTCCCACCGTGGATCAGTAGGCTGGTCAGCCACAGGAGTATCGTCGGGAGCCGATTCCATCGTGTCCATTTCCTGCATGAGCTGGTCGGTGAGCTCTGCATCCTCCTCGTCGCCCTTGGTGGCGCGGTGTTTGCGGAGCAGGGCGCTCATTGCCCGGTTGCATTTGCCGAGCGGATGGACATGCTTGACAGGGATGGCGAGCGAAGCGGTGTCATATATCATGTAGGACACATTGAGATATGTGTCGCTTTCAGGTATCACCAGCAGCTCGTCGGTCTCGTCATAGTCGTCACCATACTTCACCGCTATCTCGTAGTCAGCTTCGATGGGCTGGATGAGGTCATCAAGACAACGGTCGCAAATCAACGTAACCGTACCGGTGACACGAAACACGAGATTATACAAATCATGCTTGTGTGTCACGGTCAGATTGACGGTGAGGTCTGCATCATGTATGTCAGCACTCTCCATATTCACGAAAAACTGCTTCCCCAGATGATACTCAAATTCTTGAGTCCCCTCGGGAATGTTTTTCAATGGGAGGCGGAATTCAGAAAATTTTCCCACGACAATATTGGTTGAAAAAACTGTGCAAAGGTAGGCAAAAACTTTAAGATTTCAAAATATTGCCCGAAAAACTTCAAAAATAGCTGATTATTACTCTATTTCGAGGATTTTTGCGGATGATTTTCGCGCACGGCGTGGTCCTTTGAAATAAACTCTTCCCATTCGGCGAGGGTGCCGGAGAAGGCGTTGATGTCGACCGGATGGTTTACGCCGTCCACCCGTCCGTTGTGGGTTGCCTGCCAGAGTGTCCAGCCGAAGCCGTCGGGCTCGTCCATCAGCGAGCATATCCACAGCGGATACCCCTCGAGACGCCCTTTGACGAAGCGGGCATATCCGTTCTTGTTGGTATAGAGCATCACCCTGTAGCCATGTCCCTCCAGATGGTCAATCATCTCGGAGAGTCGGTTGAGCACCTTTGGGGTGGGCTGGCTGTTGGGATTGGCCCACTCCTCGATGTCAATCACGAGTGGCAGATCAAGCTCGCGCCCCTGAAGTGAGTTGAGGAAATTGAGCCCCTGCATGTAGCCCGGAGTGTCGAAGCGGAAAAAGTGGTACGCACCGACCTTCAGGCCGGCAGCCTTGGCCCGGCGAACGTTGTCGACAAATTTCTTATCCTTGAAGGTGCCCCCTTCGGTGGCTTTGATGATGACGAAATCCATTCCGTCGGCAGCCACACGACCGAAATCAATCTCTCCGTTGTGGGCGCTGATGTCGACACCGACCACTTCATATTTCGCACGGTCGGGATAATGCCTGGCATGCCCTCCGGAGGAGGTGTCGCGGCAGGCAGTAAGCACCAGCATGGCTGTCAATATGGGAAACGTCCATTTCATCTTCCCACAAATTTAAGGAATTTTTCCCGACTTTGCCATATAGGGCACAAAAAAACGAACCGTAAGGGCACAAAAAATGGGCAAGCTGACTACATCGCACCGCTACAACCCGATACCGTTGCTTCGATCAAGACCTGGCGGAGTTCTCGGGGAGCTGGTCGTGTAGGACTTACCCGGCTGCAAAGGTACGACTTTTTTCCAAATCTGCAAAATCGTGAGACGTTTTTTTCAGCCGGTTTTCATCTTCCCTCCGCAAATCAGCAAAAGCCAACCGAGATCCGGCCCTGAAAACACCCTCGGACAACATGGATTTTCCGCCCCTGAAGGCACCAAAATATATGGCCACACGGCTCTGACTAATTGATTTTAATTAGAGAAAGGTGTTTTGCGACTGTTTTTTACTTGTTTTTAGGTATGGTGGAGGAGGATTTCATATAGTAATTTTGCATACAGATAATTATACGAAAACAATTTGTCCCGAAAGGGACTCCGCGATACAAAAAATACATCGCACCTCCGACACTCAAGCAAGTAATCTATTTATAGTAATGCTATTGTTTTAACGGCGCGGCATCAGGTTGAGACAACCTTGTGCCGCGCCGGGGTATTTACACCTTGCCGTTGCCTCGGACTCTCACTTGCCCTCCGGCACTGAGTGGATCATACACCGAGGGTGTAGAGCGGACTGGCCTCATGCCGAGGGAGGGCCACAAGATGGAGCTGCGGGGGGAGGTCGTCGGGATTAGCCGAGAGGTCCACCATACCGTTGCCGAGTCTGGTCACACCCACTGAGGCCAAGGCATCGGCCATGGCTGAGAGAGCGAGGGCCGGGCGGTTGTTGTCCTGGCTGAGATGACACAGAAAGAGATTGCGCATCCCCGGATGATAGATACGCGCCACGAAGGCTGCCGCCTCGACATTGTCGAGATGTCCGTTAGGAGCGGCTATCCTTGCCTTGAGGTATTCGGGATAGGCGCCGTCGCGCAGCATCTCTCTGTCATAGTTGGCTTCGAGCATTATGTAGTCGGCCTGGCGCATGTAATGCTCCACCCTGTCGGTAATACACCCGAGGTCAGTGGCCACCGCAAACTTGCTGTCGCCGTGGGTGATGAAGAAGCCGGCATTGTCCGAGCCGTCATGCATCACTTCAAATGCAGATATCTCAAAATTACCGAGGCGGAACGGAAACTCTTTATAGATAGCCACGTGGTAATCCTTGACGCGGCGCGACACATTGTGGCGGCGCAGGATGCCGTTGAAAGCCTTTGGAGTACAGTAGATGCGCATGTGGCGGTGTGAGCGCACGAGGTTATACACGTAGCGTATGTGGTCGCCATGGTCGTGGGTGAGCACAATCCCCTTCACGGCGTTCATCGAGATGCCGTTGGAGCGCAGAGTCGACACCACTTTAGATGTCTCGACTCCGGCATCGATAAGGAACCCGCTCTCGCGGTCACCGATATATGAGCAGTTGCCGCTGCTGCCGCTGCCGAAGCTCATGAAGAAGACCTTATCACTCGGCGCCATCGGTGCGAGCTCGTCGAGTGCGGGACGGTCATCGGCCTGCATCTGCCGCACTATCCGCTGCATTTTTTTCTCAGGAATGACATCAAAGCCTCCGTCCATGCGCTCCTGAAAGTCATCGAGACCATCAAAGAGCCCGGGCAGCGAGCGCGGATTGGAGTTTTTACGATAGCGTGACATCGGAGTGCGTAACAGCGGGGATTAGAACAGTTAATTGTAATATATAATAATGTGTCTGCCGGGGAAGAATCGGCGGTGCCCCTACCCTAACAGAAATATGGTGGGGACTTTGTCGTAGTCATACTGCCGCCGCGCCCACCGTGAAAGCGGAAGGGTGACAATGGACTGGCGTGGGCCGGTGATGTCGGTGGCCACACACAGGCGCATGGCCGGTGGAAGTGTCTTGGTCAGCTCGGCTATGAGACGGTTGTTGCGGTAGGGGGTCTCTATGAATATCTGCGTCTGCCCCTCCTGGCGTATCCGCCGCTCCATCTCACGCAGCTTGGCGGTCCGCGCCTTGGCCTCGTAGGGTAGATAACCGTTGAAGGCAAACGACTGGCCGTTGAACCCCGAACCCATTAGCGACAGGAGGATGCTCGACGGACCGACCAACGGCACCACTCGGAATCCCCGCGACTGGGCCACAGCCACAAGGTCGGCACCGGGATCGGCGATTGCCGGACATCCGGCCTCGGAAATCACGCCCACGGATTCGCCATTGGCCATAGGGTCGAGCATGGCCGGGATGTCGCGTGGGTCAGTGTGCTCATCGAGCGTCACAAATGAGAGCGAATCGATGTCGATGGTGCGGTCACACCGTTTCAGGAAGCGACGCACAGTCCTCACATTCTCCACCACAAAGTGCCTGATGCCGCGGATAATCTCAAGATTACCCGCCGGAAGCACCGTGTCGACCGGAGCGTCACTCATGGTCGACGGTATGAGGTAGAGAGCCGGAGCCTGTGTCAGGATAGCATCTTCATCCATTGCCTATTCAGTTCAGTTTCATTCAGTTAAAAAAAGTCTTCCAAAGTGTAGATGGATGGATGTCAACCCACCGAACCCTCAAGAGTAATCTGCAGCAGGTTCTGGGCCTCGACGGCAAACTCCATGGGGAGCTTGTTCATCACCTCCTTGGCATATCCGTTGACAATCAGGGCGATGGCCTCCTCGGTGGGAATACCTCGCTGATTGCAGTAGAAGAGCTGGTCCTCGGAGATTTTCGATGTCGTGGCCTCATGCTCCACTATGGCGGTATCATTGAGGACATCTATATAGGGGAAGGTGTGGGCACCGCAGTCGCTGCCCATGAGCAGCGAGTCACACTGGGTGTAATTGCGGCATCCGGTGGCATTGGGAGCCACTTTCACCAGTCCACGATAGGAATTCTGGGAATGTCCGGCCGAGATACCCTTCGACACGATGGTCGAGGTTGAATTCTTGCCGAGATGTATCATTTTCGTGCCGGTGTCGGCCTGCTGATAGTTTTTGGTCACTGCCACCGAGTAGAATTCACCTCTTGAGCACTCACCCTGGAGCACACAGGAGGGATATTTCCATGTTATGGCCGAACCGGTCTCCACCTGGGTCCATGAGAGCTTGGAATGGTCGCCTCGGCAAAGACCACGCTTGGTGACAAAGTTATAGACACCACCTCGCCCTTCGGCATCGCCGGCATACCAGTTCTGGACCGTAGAGTATTTGACCTCCGCCCTGTCCTCCACCACGATTTCCACTATGGCTGCGTGGAGCTGGTTCTCGTCACGGATAGGTGCTGTACACCCTTCGAGATAGCTCACATAAGCGTCGTCGTCGGCCACGATGAGAGTACGCTCGAACTGTCCGGTGCCCGCGGCGTTGATGCGGAAGTAGGTTGACAGCTCCATGGGACACCGCACCCCTTTGGGGATGTAGACGAATGAGCCGTCGGAGAATACAGCCGAATTGAGAGCGGCAAAGAAGTTGTCGCGATATGACACCACGGAGCCGAGATATTTCTTCACAAGGTCAGGGTAATCCTTCACGGCCTCGGAGATCGAGCAGAAGATTATGCCTTTTTCAGCAAGCTTCTCGCGGTGTGTGGTCTTCACGCTCACAGAGTCCATCACGGCATCGACAGCCATTCCGGCCAGGGCTTTCTGCTCCTGAAGCGGAATGCCGAGCCGGTTGAAGGTGTCGAGGAGCTGAGGATCTACCTCGTTGAGGCTCTCGGGACCTTTCTTGGCCACAGGTTCGGCATAGTAACTGATGTCCTGATAGTCGATAGGCGGGATGTTGAGATGTGCCCAGTCGGGCATCTTGAGTGTCTCCCAATAGCGGAATGCCTTGAGTCGGAACTCAAGCAGCCATTCAGGCTCACCCTTTTTGGCCGAGATCAGCCTCACCACCTCCTCGCTGAGGCCGCGAGGGATGATGTGGGTGTCGATATCGGTGGTGAAACCGTATTTGTATTCATCGGAAGTGGCCTTTGACAGGAGGTCGTCATGCTGCTTTTCAGGCTTTGCGTCAGCGTCGACGGACGTAAGCCGGTCTTTATCTTCTTTCATCTCTGTCTTATTCATTCGTGTTACAAGAGCCTGTCAGCGCGCCGAGCACTTTAGGGGCAAGTTCTACTATCCATCTCACCGGGCGTCCCCCGCAGAGATGGGAAGTGGAGAGGAAGGAGTCGTCAAACAACACTATGTAGAGGTTGAGCAGGAGACTCACAAGGAGAAACCATTTCACCACACTGACAACCGCGCCACCGATGCGGTCGAGCGGACCGAGAAACACGGCGTGGGTTACTGTCCTGAGCATACGCGCCACAATGATGACGGCATAGTAGGCCACGACATACACCAGGCAGTTGCCGAGAATCCTGGCTCCGTAGACGGCCATGGAGCTGTCACCCACATCAGGCATGAACCATTGGCTTACAGCTGTGCCGAACATGCGGCATGCCACTATGCCTACGATTATCGCGGCCACGGAACCTATCTGTGAGATGAAACCCCGCCGATAGCCCATCACGGCTGCCACGATGAAGATGATGAGTATGATGATGTCAAGTGCTGTCATATCGACTGCAAAATTAACAAATTATTCCCAAAGGTGGTTGCCAACCGGCAGGGAAAAAGCCGGGCAGGTAATCTTTTTTCACTCAAACACAATCATATTTTGATAATTATACATAATTTTACAGCTGAATAGGTATGGACGACTCCACACCCCCTTTCACCACATAACCACTACAGATGAACATAAATAAACCATACCCCTCAGGACGCATAGCCCTGATAGCCCTGCTTACGTTGACGGCAATAGCTTTTTTCCTCCGCTGCTACTACCGTGTGCCCTCAGGCGACGAGTTGCTCTACGAGTACGTATGGGAGAAAGATGATTCAACTGACCTCTGGACCCCGGGGCATGAGTTCAACCGCAAGGTGTCGTCGCTCTCCGACATCATCGAGAGCCAAGTGCAGCACTACAAATACGCCAACGGACGGTCGATAGTCCACTCTATCGAGCAGGCGTTCACCGGCCACACCCTGCTCTTCAGCATCCTAAACACGGCAATATTTTTGCTATTCACATGGCTAATAGCCTATTACGTCACTTTAGGGGGGGATAGATACAGAAGTTGTTTCCTGCTGTGGCTGATAATATTTATAGCCCTCCTTAATCTGTTTCCACTCCGCGATTCGCTTTGGGTGTCAGTAAATTACGGTCTCAACTACTTATGGCCGGCCACCATGGCCACAGGAGTCATGGTGCTATGGGATAGATTGGCCAAAGGGGAACTTTCGGCAAGATGGAACATCCCCATGGCTCTGTTAGGGCTGATATTCGGCTGGAGCCATGAGGGATTTGTGGTAGGCGTCAGCGGAGGAATGTTCCTGTATTATTGTTTCCATATCAGGCAGTTCAGAGGCCAGGCGCCGGTGCTTGCCGTCCCGATGTGGATATCGGCATGCGTGATGGTGTTTGCCCCCGGTAACATCAACCGTTTCTTCCATCACGACGACGCCACCGACGAGGCATCAATGCTCATGAAACTCCTCAACGGCTTCGACAATCTTCTTCACCTGTGGATGATATGGATATTGGCAATAGGTGTCATAATCCTGTTGGCTGCAGGCAAAAAAGATGCGATAAAAGTGTTCATAAGGGACAACAGCCGACTGCTATGGGTATTCGCAATCTCGTTTATATTTTCAATGATTGCGAACACCGCGCCTCATTCACATACATTTGTGGAACTGACATCCCTCTATATAATATTACGCTATGTCACATCACGCAAACTGCCACACCTCACACGCACAGTAAAGATAGGCATTTACCTGCTGGGAGTGCTTTTCACAGGACATCAGCTACTGATAGCCCGCGACACATGGCGAAATTACGAATTCCAGACAGAGGTGGTTAATGAGTATATCGATAGCCCGGATGGGATAGTCCATTTCACTCCCATTAATCTCTATTCGATAACTAAACCATATATCAGAATTTGGAAATCATCGGGAGCCTTTAAATTTTTCTTCTTCAATGTTTACAACGAGGTGCTATTCAATGGCAACAAACCACCTCTACTGTTGGAGGGAAGCGACTATGAGGCTGTGACTGCGCCACAAAATTTCTTCACAGCCAAAAACAAACTCCCCGGAAATGCCCCTTGCTATATCGGAGAAGATGGAAAATTCATCTGGATAAAGCCTGACGCGCTGTCGGCCGATGAGAAATTAACAGGCATGCTCTACCCTGTGGATTGGGATCACGACGTGCAGGTGATTGTGAAACTTAAATTCCTCCTGACACCGGGCAGCTATCCCGGGACGGAAAGACTCGAAATCGACACAATCAATTCGCGTTGGGGTCGCGCCATGCGCATAAAACCTCTGCCGGTGAGGAAAATAAAAGCCGTCGACATAGCCACTCGACAATAATCTCCTCAATCCCGACTCCCATCTCCAAGTCATATTTCGCCTTCTCCGTAAAATGTTTTTTAATTTAATTTGGTAGAATTAGGAAAAAGCATTACCTTTGTGGTCGCAAAATCGACAAAAAGCTTGTCAATCGGGGTGTAGCACAGTTGGCAGCGCGCCACGTTCGGGACGTGGAGGTCGGAAGTTCGAGTCTTCTCACCCCGACTTGATTTTGAGCAAAAGGGTTTAACTCAATGAGTTAGACCCTTTTCTGATTTATCTACTGAACCAAGGTCAATCTCGAAGCATTTTTAAAGCGACAGCCCTATCACGCACAAAATTTTGTTTTTCAGCGTTTTATTTATATATTTGCATTCAATACCATACGACAAGGGAGACAATCATGAAACTTATAGAACTAAACATCCAAAAAATTATAGATATCTGCCGACGCTTCCATGTGCGAAGGCTCTGGGTTTTTGGTTCAATCCTGACGCCAAGATTTTCAGACCAAAGCGATATTGATTTATGCGTTGATTTTGATCGCAATAAAATCGAACTATCTGATTATGCCAATAATTTTTTTGGTTTCATGTATGCCCTTGAGGAATTATTAGGCCGTAAAATCGACATAACCGAAGATAGCGCAGTAAGAAATCCATACTTTAGAGAGGAACTTAACGAGACCCGCAAGTTGATATATGGATAGAAAAGTCCTAAAATATTTAAATGACATCCTCAATTCTATCAACGAAATTGAGTCCTATTTCATGGGGAGACCTCGAAGATTTGATGACTATCGTAGTAATCAAATGATGAGGAGAGCCATACAGATGAACATTGCAATCATCGGCGAGGCTACTAATCAAATATTAAGGGTACGGCCAGAAATTCACATCTCAAATGCAAGAAAGATTGTTGACACCCGCAATTTTGTCATACATGGATATGACAGCATAAGCGACGATATGATTTGGGCAATTGTAATAAACCACATCCCACTGTTAAAACAGGAAGTTTTATCATTGCTCGACGATTCAGAAATCGGCACCGGGCAACGTTAACCAATCAGCTAATTAACTAACATCCAAGGGATAGCTTACACCATCGTGAGGCGGGAGAGTGATGTCAGCCGGAGGGCACAATCACGCAATCGGGCGACATCGACAGCCTCAATCTCAGCCCTAACCTGCGCTGAGGTCACTACCGCCCCCCTGTAAAGTGTACTGCGGGCCATCGACAAGGCATTCTGCTCGGTATTGACCGAAGCCACCGCCAACTGCCCGAGATATTGCTTCTTCGCTTCCGCCAGTTTGCGCGGTGTGACACCCTTGTCGGCAATATCGCCTATCACATTGTTCACCAGACGGCGACAACGTCCCACATCTTCCCTATCGCATCCGAAATAAATGGTGAAAAGCCCGGTATCACTCATCATGGTTGTGCCGGCATCAATGGTGTAGACCAATCCCCTGCGTTCGCGCAATGCCACATTCAGCAACGAATTCATTCCCGGTCCACCGAGCATATTGGTCAGGAGCGCCATGGCATATCGGCCGGAGTCAAGCATACCCGGCACCCTGGCACCCATCACAGTGTGGGCCTGGTGGGAATCAATCTGTCTCTCTTGGTTAAATTCAGGAACAACCACAGGCACCTCGCGTCCACGAGGGGTATCGGGCCGCGTGAGCGAACGGAAACATTTTTCTACCGTACGGAGCACCTTGGCCGAGGTCTCAGGTCCGGAATAAAACACCACCATCTCACCCGGGGTATAGAACCGCATCAGATATCCCCGGCACACATCTGTTGAGAACCCTTCAAGCTCCTTCTCATTACCAAGAATATTGTGGCCAAGCGGACTGCCCGCGAAAATCAAATCCTCGAAATCATCAAATATCCCCTCGGCCGGCACATCGAGATACGAGTCAATCTCATCGGCCACCACCAGTCGCTCACGGTCAATTTCCACAGCCGGGAATTGCGAATCCTCAACCAGATCCGCTATCAGGTCGGCTGCCCTTTCGAGATTTCCAGCCGGAAAAGTAGAATAAAGCATAGTCTCCTCCTTGGTGGTATAGGCGTTAAGCTCGCCCCCTACCAGTTCCATACGGTTGAGAATATGCCATGCCCGACGACGACGTGTCCCCTTAAATATGGTATGCTCCACAAAATGGGCAAGCCCGTATTCACCCGGACGCTCATCACGGCTTCCTGCATTTATGGCTACTCCGAAGTGAGCCACAGGGCTTCCGTTGCGCCTCGTAACTACTCTCAGGCCATTTCCCAGAACGGCATAGGATATTTCATTCTCATTCATGGCGACAAAAGTACTTCAAACCTCCCAAAAGGCATGATTTATACACATATTTTAACTAATACAATTAACGTATGTTAATCAATGGCAACGTTTTTGTCGCCTAAAGCAGAACATTAACTAAAAATCAGTTAACATGTCATGCCTGGTGGTTAATGCGGGTTAAGCATCACTCAAGCTATTGGTAACCACGTTAATATGAGCTACCTTTGTATGATATTATCTACAATCCAACAGCATTACAACCTGACATGAGAACACACATATCCAAATTGATGCTCACCGTCGTCGCTTCGGTGATGGCAGCTTGTGGCGTCGATCCTATAACAATAACCCCCGAAGAGGCCTACGTGCGGGAATTCATCAAGCAGTTTGGCGTATTCGAACTTGACCGCACATGGAACAGCGCATCGCGCATCACTGCCCATGTCGATCCTGCCACTGTCAACGGAGCTTCGGAAATCAACATCTACACCGCTATGCCCGGTACTCCTGAATGCTTCCGGGTGGCCTCATATCCGGCAGGCACCCTTACATTCGATTTCGACTCGGACCACGACGCCGGAAACCTATATGTGGAGGCACTTGACAACGATGGCCGAGTAGTACATCACGGCTTCCACAAGGTGAACAATTCGGCACTTTCAATCAGCTCCATCTCTCGCAGCACTGCAGGAGAGAAATGCCCGGTCACAATCGGTGAAGAAATCACAGAAAAGTCGGCCGACAAAGTAGGCAATTTCGCCTACCTGTCACACCTCGGCACCTCCAGTGAATTCTGGCGCGACACCATCGGGATCGAAGATGACTGGCTAACTCCCGTAAGCTCCATGAGCCGTTTCTACAGATTGGAGGGAAACCATACACCCGACTATGTGGGCTCATATCCACTCTCGGCCATGCTCCCGATGGTAGGGCACGAGAAAGGGGTGTTTGGTGAGCAGGTGTGCAATCTATCGCGCTTCGCTTCGCTACTCCACCCAGAGCTCGGGGTCGAATATGTGGTGGCAGAGGACAGCGAAGTGTCGCTCGACCTCTTTTATGGAGCGACAGCAAAGACCGCCAACAGTTTCGGATACATGTATTTCAAGGCCGGACGCACAGCCGACGAGACTTGGAACAACATTATCCGTGCCGACCGATATTTCCTTATCGACGACGCTTCGCCAGGGAAAAACCTCATGCTCGACGGCTCACACTATACCGACGGCATGAAACTCGCCACCCTCGTCAATGCCTCGGAAAGCTATGGGGAGCCGGCAACCCAACTTGTCACCGGCACCCGCCACCGTCTGGTTTATTTCGGTGGCGATGAACCGTCATACACATTCCCCAAGGATACCCACATAGTCTTCTTCATCACCATGCAGAAAGGCACCTATATCCCTCATTACTCCCTCCCGGCCATTAATCAGAAATACGGTCTGTCACATTCCTGCTACCACGCCCCCGGCAACCCCTCGTCGGAAGTCATGAAGAATTTCATCACCTACCGTTGGGGCAACCTGCTTGTGCTCGCGGTCGAGGACCTCGGGGGTGACGACGATCTCAATGACCTGCTCTTTTTTGTCAACGGCAACCTCAAGCATACGCCCACTATCCCCAACGTCAACCCCAACCTCCCCATAGCACAGTCATGGATCATAGCTGCCGAGGACCTTGGGGGGACTTTCGACTTTGATTTCAACGATGTGGTGTTCGGTGTAAGCCATGTGGCCGGCGAGGAGACGGCTTACGTAACGGCCCTGGCCTCGGGTGGTGCTCTCCCTGTCTACCTCCACTCACTTTATCCTCAACTCTCCGACGGTGTCCCGGTGACCCATGCTGACAGCCGTCTCATTCCGCCTGGCACCACCGACGGCGAGTTTCACAGCTGGTTCGGCTCACACCACGGCGAGGGCGACATCATAAACGCCCATTACTGGGACAAACCGGGAGCCACAGTGCAAATCAAGGTTCCCGCCGACTTCTCGGTGACCACCGAAGGTGATCCGGGCCGGCCGTCGGAAGGGAACATGGGGGGCTTCTGGATCACGGTGGAGAAGGATGGCCAGACCAACTCGACCATCACAGCACCGTCGGTCGGTGCCGACTACCGCGCACCGCAAATGTTCCTGGTGCAGTCGTCGTGGTGCTGGCCCACTGAAGGGACAAAAATCACTTCAGTTTATGACGGATTCACGGCATGGAGCTCGAAATGGTGGAACTATCCGCAAGGTTACCGCTACATAGACCACGGCTGGCCCCACACCCCACGGTGAGTGCATGATGCGACACGGAAATGGGTCTGAAACACATTGGATTTCGCCAACTTTTTTGTAATTTTGCACCAAAATTACGAACCACCAATCATTTAACCGATTTTATGGAAGAATTAGCCACAAAATACGACCCGAAAGCGGTGGAAGACAAATGGTATGGCTACTGGCTGAAACACCGTCTGTTCCACTCCGAACCCGACGCACGCGAGCCTTACACCATCGTCATCCCCCCGCCCAATGTGACAGGTATCCTCCACATGGGCCACATGCTCAACAACACTATCCAGGACATCCTGATACGCCGCGCACGCCTCCTCGGCAAAAACGCCCTATGGGTGCCGGGCACCGACCATGCAGCCATCGCCACCGAGGCTAAGGTGGTGACCAAGCTCGCGCAGGAAGGAATCAAGAAAAGCGATCTCACACGCGAGGAATTCCTCACCCACGCATGGGAATGGAAAGAGAAGCACGGCGGCATCATCCTTGAGCAGCTCAAGAAGCTCGGTGCTTCATGCGACTGGGAACGCACGGCTTTCACCATGGACGACATCCGTTCACGCAGCGTAATCCGTGTGTTTGTCGACCTCTACCGCAAAGGCCTGATATATCGTGGCAAGCGCATGGTCAACTGGGACCCCAAAGCCAAGACCGCACTTTCGGACATCGAGGTAATCTACAAGGAGGAGCACAGCAAGCTCTACTATCTCCGCTATAAGATTGTGGGCGAGGAAGGCTACGCCATAGTAGCGACCACACGCCCTGAGACCATCATGGGTGACACCGCTATGTGCATCAACCCAGATGATCCCAAGAATCAGCACCTCAGAGGCAAAAAAGTGATAGTGCCTCTGGTCAACCGTGAAATACCTGTCATCGAGGATGACTACGTTGACATCAACTTCGGCACAGGTTGCCTCAAAGTGACTCCGGCCCACGACATGAACGACAATATGCTCGGCGAAAAGCACGGACTGGAGACCATCGACATATTCAACGACGACGCCACCATCAGCGAAGCCGCAGGCATGTATGTAGGTATGGACCGCTTTGCTGTGCGCGAGCAGATAGCCAAGGACCTCGAAGCCGCCGGACTCATCGAGAAAATCGAGGAATATGAAAACAAGGTAGGTTACTCCGAACGCAACCAGGACACAGTCACCGAGCCGCGCCTCAGCGACCAGTGGTTCCTCAAGATGCAGTCGCTCGCCGACCCTGCCCTCGCAGCCGTGGAAGACGGAGTCATCAAATTCGTTCCCGAGAAATTCAAGACCACTTACAACCGTTGGCTCACCGATATTCGCGATTGGTGTATCTCACGTCAGCTCTGGTGGGGCCATCGAGTCCCTGCCTATTATCTCCCCGACGGTTCATACGTTGTAGCTGAAACCGCCGAAGAGGCCCTTGCATTGGCTCAAGAGAAGAATCCCGCCATCACAGCCGCCGACCTGCGCCAGGACGAGGACTGCCTTGACACATGGTTCTCATCATGGCTCTGGCCCATCTCGCTCTTCAACGGTATCCTTGATCCCGATAACGAGGAAATAAAATACTACTACCCAACCAACGACCTTGTCACCGGCCCGGACATCATCTTCTTCTGGGTGGCCCGAATGATTATGGCCGGCTACGAATTTGAGGGTAAACAGCCGTTCAACAATGTATACTTCACCGGTATCGTACGTGACGAAATCGGCCGCAAGATGTCAAAGCAGTTCGGCAACTCACCCGACCCCCTCAAACTCATCGAGGACTACGGCGCCGACGGTGTCCGCATGGGTATCATGCTCTCGGCACCTGCAGGCAACGATATTTTCTTTGACAAGAAGCTCTGCGAGAACGGACGAAACTTCTGCAACAAGATCTGGAATGCTTTCCGCCTCGTGAAGGGCTGGGAGGTGGATTCAACCATCGAACAGCCTGAGAGCGCCCGCATCGCCATCGAATGGTTCAGCGGCAAACTCTCGGAAGCTCTCGCCGAAATCAATGACTCGTTCGACAAGTTCCGCATCTCAGAGGCACTGATGACCACCTATCGCCTCTTCTGGGACGAATTCTCATCATGGTATCTTGAGATGGTGAAGCCTGAATACCAGAAGCCTATCGACGCCGAGACCTACAAGGCTACCATCGGCTTCTTCGATGCTCTGCTCCGTCTGCTCCATCCCTTCATGCCCTTCATCACCGAGGAGCTTTGGCAGCACATCGGCGACCGCCGCGAAGGAGAATCTATCATGTATGCCTCCATGCCCGAAGTGAAGGGTGTGGACTCCAAGGTCCTCTCCGACATGGAGACCGCTAAGGAAATCATCAACGGCATACGTGGCATACGTGCCCAGCGCAACATCCCCAACCGCGAGGAATTGCAGCTCAACGTGATTAATGCCGACATTCCGATGAAGGCAATAGTCAAGAAGCTTGGCAACCTCTCAGGCATAGCCACAGTTGACACCAAGGATGCCGCAGCCGCAACATTCATGGTTGACACCACTGAGTTCAACATCCCGCTTCTCAACAACATAGACGTGGAAGCCGAGCTTGAAAAGCTCAACAAGGAACTCACCTACCTGCAGGGCTTCCGCACCTCCGTGGAAAAGAAACTGTCAAACGAACGTTTTGTAAACAACGCTCCTGCTGCCGTGGTGGATGGTGAACGCAAAAAACTTGCCGACGCACAGGCCAAGATAGCAAATCTCGAAGCCTCGATCGCTGCCCTCAAAGCATAAGGCATGAGTGGAGGGAATCACCTTCCTTCTCGACAATAGAACAAGAATAACGCATGTAAAAACTGCGGTGCAAATACCTAAAATAGTATCTGCACCGCAGTTTATTTTTTCACTTTATGGTCAATTAATGACACTTCCATCACTCAGTGGCAGCAGGTTTATCACCGGTCGATGACATGGCCTGCGACTTGCGGCTGGGATGAGTGGCAATCCACTCGACAAGCGAACTGAATGACGAGCAGAGGAAGGCAATGCCGGTGATGAGGAGCACAATACTGTCGACTGTGCGGACATCAGTACACATTATCACTATGCCGGCCACAATAAGGAGCACCGGAAGGATGTAATAGTAGAACGGCAGGATGAACGGCCGGCTCAACCAAGCCACAAAACAGAGATGATAAACACCCGACACTATCAGCAGGAAGCCGAAGATAAACACAAGAATCTCGGCAAAAAGCCCTGGCATGGCACACATGATGACACCGAGAGCTGTGGCTCCGATACCGGTAAAAATGGCGGTCGTGCTCTTACGGGTCTTGCTGAATGTACCCATAAGAATGCTGAACACGCCGGGGATGATAAACACGATGCCTAACAGCACCACTATCCATGACATCACCGCAAACCGCTGATGCATCACTATCATAGCTATGCCGGCGACCGCGACAATAATCGAAGTCACCAAATCAGTCTTTCCGTTCATAATAACATATATTTTTAATTTTATACTTATATTATACCTTATAATATATACAACTCCCGGAGGCAAATAGTTGCACTTCCCACTGACGAAATTAACTAACGGAAACAGCTCTGCCACTGAACGCATAATGAAAAGAGGAGTGTCAATCACGACACTCCTCTCACAAAATGATAAGAAAGATTAGATAGATGGTCCGGAATCAGACGAGACCGTTACTGCTGAAAGCGGATTATTCAGCAGGTGTCTCGGGAGCCTCGGGAGCCGCTTTCTTAGCGCGGGTAGCCTTGGCTTTGGGGGCCTTGGTCTCCTTTTCAGCCTTGGGGGCTGCGGCTTTTCGTGCACAAGGCTTGCGGGTCTTTTTGGGAGCCTCTGCCTCGGCAGCTTTCTCACGGAGAAGATGCTCTTCATTGAAGTGCTCGATATTCTTGCGCATCGATTCAGCCTCCTTGTTGAGAACTTCGATTTCACGTTCCTGGTTACGGATAGTGGTGAGGAGTGAGCTGAGTTCCTCGTTGTCGATGGACATGGGGTACTGTTCCTCGACACGAACTATGAAGTCAGCCAGAACATTCATATAGTTTGTGAACGCATCAAAAGGGGTATCGTAGGGTGAGAACTGCGAGTGGACAGAGCCGTCGTGCATGTTCTTGGTTGACATGTAGAAGAAGTGGTCGGCTGCCTGGAGGTAGTACCAGTCCTGCTTGAGACGACGGTCCTCACACAGACGCACGCGTTCGCTCACTGAGTAGAGTTTTGAGAATGCCTCGTTCTGCAACTTGTTGCCAAGCCAAGCTGAGGTGTCGCGGGCTTCGTCGGCCCATGAGATGGGATGGAGCACTGAAAGCTCTGCCACCGGTTTGAGCTTGGTGACTGCTGTGGTGGGTGTCCAGAACTCAATACCTCTCTCCTCGGCGAAGCGAGGAAGTGCTTCAAGGAACTGGAAGATACCGGTCTCGCGCGGCTGGAAGTCGCCAAACACTTCAAGGTTCATGAAGAGGTTGACAATCTGCTCCTCGGCGGGAGTTGATGCAATCCAATTGATATACTTGTCGGCAGTGAGAGGATATTCGTCCCAAGAGGTGTTGCTGAAACGATCGGAGATATCATCACTGAATTTATCGTTCTTGAGAAGGATCTTCAGTTTGGGAGCCGAAGCGGCATTGTAGACGTAGTTGGGAGATTTCCAACCGAGGATATGCTTGGCACCTTCGGTGATCACACCCTTGTAACCCATGGCGAGAATCTGGGGAGCGAGTTCGTCGCTGTAGATAAGTTCGGTGTTGCGGAGAACTTTGGGCTGCACACCGAAGAGCTCCTTGATTTTCTCATCGTGCACCTTGACCTGGTTGACAAACTCCTCGGGATCGGCGAGCGATGAGAGTGAGTGAGCGTAGGTCTCGGCAAGGAATTCAACACAACCGGTGTCGGCAAGTTTCTTCAAGAGGTCGATGAACTCGGGGACATATTGCTCGAACTGCTCAAGAGCTGTTCCGGTGATGGAAAGAGCGCACTTGAACTTGCCGTTTGACTCCTCAATCATCTTCAGAAGACTTTCAGCCGCAGGGATGTAGCTGCGCTGGGCTATGCGGGTGACAATATCGTCATTTGCGAAATCGTCGTAATAGTAGTGGTCGTTACCTATATCGAAAAAGCGATATCTTTTCAGACGGAATGGTTGATGGATCTGAAAATAGAAACAAATTGCTTTCATGGGTTATCTTTATCTGTTTAATACTTTATTATATATATCAATCACTTTGCGTCCTGCCTTGTCCCAGGTAATCTGGTTAACTTCGGCGAGTCCGTCCTCACGCAGCTGCTGGTACATGGCCGGATAGGTCACGATGGAGTTGATGGCGTCAGCCATAGCGTCGATGTCCCAGTAGTCGGTCTTGATGACATTGGTAAGGATCTCGGCGCATCCGCTCTGCTTGGAGATTATGGACGGCACACCCATCTGCATGGCTTCGAGGGGCGAGATACCGAATGGTTCGGAGACGGATGGCATGATGTAGACATCGGATGCCTTGAGCATCTCGTAGACCTGGCTTCCTTTCTGGAATCCGGGGAAGTGGAAGCGGTCAGCGATGCCGCGCTCAGCGGCAAGGAGAATCATCTTGTCCATCATGTCACCGCTGCCTGCCATAACGAAGCGGACGTTGGGATTGTTCTTGAGCACCTTGGCAGCTGCCTCGACGAAGTATTCGGGGCCTTTCTGCATGGTGATACGGCCCAGGAAGGTAACGACCTTGTCCTTTGACTTATGCTCGGGCACATTGAGCTGCTCGGGGGTAAGAGGAGTGACGGCGTTATGCACGGTGGTCACCTTGGCAGGGTCTATGCCGTAGTTATTGATGACGGTGTCACGTGTGAGGTTTGACACAGTGATGATATGGTCGGCGTTGTTCATGCCATCCTTCTCGATGCCGAACACTGTGGGATTAGGCTTCCCTCGTGAACGGTCGAACTCGGTGGCATGTACATGAATCACAAGCGGCTTGCCCGACACCTGTTTGGCATGTATGCCGGCAGGATATGTGAGCCAGTCATGTGAATGGATTATGTCAAAATCGACTGTGCGCGCTATGACACCTGCGCAGATGGAGTAATTGTTTATCTCCTCGACGAGGTTGTCAGGGTAACGGCCGGAGAACTCGAGGCATCCGAGATCGTTGGTGCGCATATAGTTAAAGTCGGCGTAGATATGGTCGCGCAGTTTGAAATAGAGATCGGGATCCATCACCTTGCCTATGCGCTGCTCAACGTAGTCGCGGCTGACGTCGCGCCATGCGATGGGCACCTGTGACATGCCGATGATGTTGGCGAAGTGACGCTCTTCGTCACCGAAGGGCTTAGGGATAACAAAAGTGATGTCCATATCGCCACACTCCCACATACCCTTAGTGAGACCGTAGCTGGCAGTGCCGAGACCGCCGAGGATGTGAGGGGGGAACTCCCACCCGAACATTAATGCTTTCATGGGTGTGTGAAGATTAGTCCATTATGAATTTTTTCAGTGTAGTCAGTGTGCGGAGCACTTCGGCGACGTTGGTGACATGGCTGATGGCACCTCGGCCGTTGAAGGGAGGATTGGCATCGTAGAGCTGCGAGAGTGAACCGATGCAGCCCTGGGTCATCTCGTCCTCGAAACCGATGAGCATACGGTCAATGTAGCTGACACCGCTCATGCCGAACACTTTAAGGTAGGCATCGCTGTAGAATCCCATGAGCCATGGACGAGCCGGGCCATTGTGGAGGGCCATCTCACGCTCCTCGGGCGAACCGAGGTAGGTGGGACGATAACCGTAGCTCTTGGGTGAGAGGGTGCGGAGGCCTTTCGGTGTCAGGAGCTCGCGTGTCACGATGTCGAGCACACGCTTGCGCTGGCGACGGTCAAGGGGTGAATAGTCGAGACCGATGGCTATGGCCATGTTGGGGCGAACCGACGGATCGGCATAAGTGCCGTTGACATAGTCATAAAGATATCCATAGTCATTGAGGAATGTGGAGATGAAAGGCTGTGCCATCTTGTCGGCAATGGCCTGGAATTTCTCCTGGTCGGGGGTACCTTCGGTGAGACGAGTGGCGAAGATGAGCGCGTTGTACCACAGCGCGTTGAACTCTACCAGATGGCCTGAACGCGGCACTACCGGATGTCCGCCAAGCGATGCATTCATCCACGACATGGGTTTCTGCGAACCGTCGGTGGTGACCATTCCGTTGTCATCAACCTTAAGGTAGGGGTGTTTCTGAGCGAGGATGAAGTTAAGGATTTCACGGATCACCGGCAGATAACGTTCGCGGGCCTCGTCGCGTGAATAAGCCTTGGCATACTGCTGAAGTGCCCATACAGCCCAGAGAGGGATGTCGGGGAGATCTATGCCGAGGATGCGCGAGTCGGTGGCGCCGGTCTTCATGAAATTCTTGAGAGCGGCCAGAGCCGTGTCGGCTATCTTCTCGAAGTCCTCGCGGTGGTTGATTGCGATGGTGGCTCCGGGGAGTGCCATGAAAGTGTTGCGGGCAAGGATTTTACCCCAAGGATAACCCGAGAGAAGATACATGCCGTCCTTCTCGTTGAGGTAACACTGTTTCACCGCGTTCTTAAGGCAGTTGAAGAACGATGTGCGGCAAGTGCGCTGGGCGATTTCTTTCTCATACATCTTGGCGAGTGAGCGTGGTGACACCTCGCTCAGACCTGCCGAGAAGATGATTGACTCGCCCTTCTTGATGGGTACATCGAAATATCCGGGCACCCAGAGATCCTCGGTGTAAGGCACACCGCGCTCAAGGTCCTTGATATATTCGAATCCGTTGTACCAATGGGGATCATAAGTCCATGTCGGCTTATGGCTGAACTGCATATAAAGAGTCGGATAGCCCTTATAGAGGCAAGCCGACACGCCATTGTTGATTTCGGGGATGTTGGTATCAAGAGCATCGTTGGCAATGCAGAGCTCGTTGGCATCGCGGAAAGCGAGCACCGGGCGGAACCGTAGCATTGTCGGCGAATGTGCCTCGACGAGTGTGTAGCGGATTAAGATGCGGTTCTCGTTGGAAATGAAGATTTTTTCCTTGGTGAGAATCACTCCTCCCACGCGGTAGGTGGTGCGGGGAACGCTCTCACAGTCGAATTCGCGAATATACTTGTGTCCGTTAGGGCTCATGGCGCCTCCGCTATAGCGATGGAGGGCAAGGTTGAAAGGAGCGCCGTGCTGATAGACGGTCTCATCGAGCGACGAAAGCATGACATGCCATGAGTTGCCAAGCTCTGGAACAGGCACCACGAGCAGACCATGCTGCTTACGTGTGTTGCAGTCCACTATCGTCGTACAATGATAAGCCCCCGACTGATTGGTTCGGAGCATCTCTTTAGGCAACGACTGCTCCAGGTTAATCATGAGGTTTTTATCAAATTTCAGATAACTCATTTATATATTTAGTTTATTGTTAGATTCCGGGTAATAGATTTGATGATTCACATGGTGCCGCACGCACCGTGACTTGTGTTTAAGACACGAATTTAGAGTTTTTCAGCGATAAAAGCAAATTAAACCGTTAAAAATTAATGAATGTTTGTAAAGATAGCCCCAGAACGATGTTTTTAAGCATAATAACATGTGTTTCCAGGCCATTGACGCGCACAGACAAAACAAAAGCTCATGGGCCACGGCTTAGAGCGCGGTCCATGAGCTTTTGTGTCTGTGACACCCTCACCCCGGTAATGGGGCGGGTATATATGGAATCCTTAATTACTTAAGGGCATCCTTAACAGCGTCGTTGGGAACCATCTGTTCCTGGAAGGTGTAAGCACCGGTCTTCGCCGACTTAACGACCTTGATGACCTTGCTGTAGGTGCGGCCTTCGCCTTTTTGCAGAGATGCAACGGTTTTCTTTGCCATGAGTCAGTGAATTATTTAATTTCTTTGTGAACGGTTACTTTCTTGAGAATGGGGTTGTATTTCTTCAACTCCAGACGCTCGGTAGTGTTCTTGCGGTTCTTGGTGGTGATGTAGCGAGAAGTACCGGGCATACCACTAGCCTTGTGTTCAGTGCACTCGAGGATGACCTGAACGCGATTGCCTTTAGCTTTCTTTGCCATCTTCTTATAAAATGTCTAAGTATTTGATTTCAGTTAAATAACCCTTAGTGGCAGCTTCTTTGATAGCTGCATCGAGACCTTTCTTGTTGATGGTGCGAAGGCCTGCGGCTGAGATAGTGAGTGTGATCCACGCTTGCTCCTCTACCCAGAAGAATTTCTTGGTGAAGAGATTGACATCAAACTTACGTTTGGTGCGACGCTTAGAGTGCGACACATTGTTGCCCACCATCGCTTTCTTGCCTGTGATTTGACAAATTTTTGACATGGCTGTTGGTTTTTATCTCTTTGTTTTTACTATTTTTATTAGTGACAGCGCTTTGTGGCCGCCATCTCACGTCTCATATCGGGGCTAAGTGCATCTCTAATAGCTCCTTTCGAGGATGTGCCACAAAACTCGGCTGCAAAGTTAAGCACTTTTTGCCTCATTTACAAATTCTTTTAAGCCTATTTAGCTTTCATCCATACTTTTTAACAATCCGTTCCTGACATTCACTTCGCCAGCGGATTCCAACCGAGCACCCAGGCGGGATTGCGGTAAAGCGAGATGAGGGCGCTGTCGGCTTCGTGGCTGAGCTGACGCGAACCTTGCGCGCGGCGGCTGACATCGACCGGACGCCCGGTGTCAAGGTCGGTGCTGCCACACTCCCAGTAGCGCACATAGGTGGCCGGACCGCGGTCGAGGCCATGCCAACCCTCGGCAGGGATGTTGCGAAGCTTGCAGTCGATGAGCACAAATTCGCAATGCGGATACTGGCCGTTGGTGCGGGCGAAGACAGCTCCCTCCGACCCCTCGGAACCGATGAACGTGCAGTCGACGAACACGTCGCCGTGGTTGGCGCTGCCATTGCGTATCCACGCGAACGCCCCTCGCGAGACGAGGGTGCAGTCCTTGAAGAATGCAGGGCCGCGCCCGAGCACAGTGTCGCCGCCGCCCTCTATCCGGCAGTTGGAGAGATAGACTGAGCCATTGACCTGAAGGGCATCTCCGTCACCGATCACGGTGACATCCTCCACGATGTTGCGCTCACCCATTATCAGCAGCCCCTCAGCCTGCCCGCGGCAGGTGGTGGCCACGGTGAAGTTGCGCAGCACCATGTCGGTGCAATTGTCGGCCATGAACGGCGCGCGGCGCGAGGGGAACGTGCCGAGCCACTCGTTGGTCATGACGTCGGCGGGATGCGGATTGAACACCTCATTGTTGGGATAGTGGATATACACACCCTCGCGGCTCTCACCCTCGATGGTAAGATGGCTCTTGTTGCGGAAATACACCAGCTCCTCATAGTCGCCGTTGCGGACGAATACCGTCCACGGCTCTTTGCTGCGGTCGGGGATGAAGTCAAGTGCCCCCTGTAGGGTGCGGAAATCACCCGATCCGTCGGCAGCCACGATGAGCGTACGGCGCGAGGCAGCGGGAGCGGCTTCGCGTGTCGAGAACTGCCAGCCGTCGCGCTCCCCTATCCCGCGGAATTTGCCTTTGGCGAGGATGAACACTTCGGGATCAACCGTCACATAGTATTCGCGACCGTAGGTGAGCAGATTGTTGTGGGGATATATCTCGGCGGTATTGCCATGGATAATCACCGGATAGAAGTGAAATCCGTCGGTGAATCCACCTATTATATTAAGCTGATAGCGCGAGGTGTCGCGGGCGGCTATCCCCGAGGGTGTACCCGGCTCGATGGTGGCGTTGGTGTGACGCGGGCCGTCATAATTATACGGCTCCCATGCGTATGGAGGCTTAGGGAGCTTCGTCCCTACTGTAGGCCCGGCCGGGATGGACATGTCGAGACTGTCGACCACCTCGCCGGTGGCGGCATCATGTATACGTATCATTCCGCTCGTCCCAAGCATGGGGGCGACAGGAAATTCAATGGTGAGACGCGTGTCGGGGCTTATCCCCTTCTCACCCGGCGCGGGCACCAGACGGTGGACGGCCGCCGAAGCCATAACCGGCAATGCCAGCAACAGCAGCAATACAAAATTCTTTTTCATGGTGATGATATGTCTGCTGAGGGCGCATCGATGCGCCCTCCCATTATATAAGGTTATGCCTGATATGTTTTTCCGGCTCTCAGAGTTGTCCGCGAAGCATCTTCACAGCCATGATGAGCGCTCTGGTAGTGGATGCGTCGATGACCCTCGACCTGTTGCCGGGGAAATGGGCCACAGCTGTCTTGCACGCCACTGTTCCGTCAGCCCCTTTCAGAGCCACGCCGAAACACACAGTGCCCACAGGTTTGGCCTCGGAGCCTCCGCCGGGCCCGGCGATTCCGCTCGTGGCCACCGCCAGATGAGCCCCTGTGGCTTCGATGGCGCCCTTGGCCATCTCTTCCACCACCGGTTCGCTGACGGCCCCATTGAGCTCCAGGGTATCAGCTCCGACTCCCAGCACACGCATCTTGACCTCATTGCTGTAGGACACGATCCCTCCTGCAAACACCTCGGAGGAACCCGGCACGAGCGTGAGCTCATGCGCTATATTTCCACCGGTGCAACTCTCAGCCGTGGCAAGCATCACTCCGTGGCCACCGCACTCCTTGAGCAGTATCTGCGCAGGGGTAAGGTCGGCTGTGGCCAGCACCGCAGGGCCGAGCATGGCACGGAGTTCGGCGGCTCCACGTTCGACCTCGGCCTTTATGAACCCGCGGTCGGGATGCGCGCCGTCAATGCGCAGGCGTATCAGTCCCGGTTTAGGCAGATAGGCCAAATGAAGGTGAGGAGGTAATGCTTCCTCCCATGGGGCTATCTTCTCGGCAAGCCCGCTTTCGGTGTAGTCGGTCACCATCAGCACGGCATGCTCGATGGCTATATCGGTATGGTATTTCCGCAACAGCTGGGGGAACACTTCCGACTGAAACATCTCGCGCGTCTCGAAAGGCACTCCGGGCATGGAGACGAGCACACGCCCATCACGCTCGAACCACATTATCGGGGCTGTCCCCACGCGGTTCTGTATCACCCTGCACGATGTAGGGACTATAGCCTGGGCTGCCGTCAGCTTGTTGAGCTTGAATCCACGGCGCCCCACCACCTCCTTCACGTTCTCGAGCACAGCGGCATCCTCCACGAGTTGGCCGCCGAAATAGTCGCAGAGCACACGCTTGGTGATATCGTCCTTGGTAGGCCCGAGCCCACCGGTGGTGAGCACCACGTCACTGAGTTCAAAAGCTCGGTCGATTGACCGGGTTATCTCCACGGCGCTGTCGCCAACCACCTGCACATCCTCCACTTCCCAGCCGTAAGGGGCTATATGCCGGGCTATTTCGCCCGAATTAGTATCGATGACCTGCCCCAGGAGGAGCTCGTCGCCGATCACAATGACTGAAACTTTCATGTCACGTAGCTTATTTATGCCATATCACACCATCACGCGGGCATAAGGCACCTCGTCGTAACGGCAGAACTGGCGGTCGAGATATTTGTAGTAACCGGCAATGGCCACCATGGCGGCATTGTCGGTGGTGAACAGGCGCGGAGGGATGAAAGCCTTCAGCCTATTACGTCGGCAATATTCGGCCACGGCGTCGCGCACGCCTGAGTTGGCCGAGACACCTCCGCCTATGGCCACGGTGGTGACCCCGGTCTGCTTCACGGCCTTGTCGAGCTTATCCATGAGGATGTCTATGATGGTGCGCTGGAGCGAAGCAGCCAGATCGGCCTTGTTGGCCTCGATGAAACCGGGGTCATTCTTAAGCTCATCGCGCAGCGTGTAGAGAAACGACGTCTTCAGACCGCTGAAACTGTAGTCGAGCCCGGGGATATGAGGTTTCGCAAACTTAAAGCGCTTAGGGTTGCCCTCGGCCGCCAGACGGTCGATATGCGGACCTCCGGGATAAGGGAGTCCCATCACCTTGGCACACTTGTCGAAAGCCTCGCCGGCGGCATCGTCGATGGTCTGCCCTAGAATCTCCATGTCGTTGTAATTCCTCACCAGTATTATCTGGCTGTTGCCCCCCGACACGAGGAGGCACAGGAATGGATAGTCAGGCACCTCGTCGGCTTCCTCGCGGCGGATGAAATGCGACAGCACATGACCGTGCAGATGGTTGACATCCACTATCGGCACCCTCAGCCCGAGCGATAGCCCCTTGGCGAACGATGTCCCCACGAGCAGCGACCCCAGCAGGCCGGGACCGCGGGTGAAGGCTATGGCGCTGAGCGAGTGCTTGTCCACCCCCGCACGGCGCAAGGCCGTGTCGACCACCGGCAGGATGTTCTGCTGATGGGCGCGGGAGGCCAGTTCGGGCACCACGCCGCCAAACTCGGCATGCACCTCCTGCGAGGCGATGACGTTGCTGAGAAGCACTCCGTCGCGGATGACGGCAGCCGAGGTGTCGTCACACGACGACTCTATACCTAATATTATAATATTCTTTTCGTCACTCATATTTGTAACCGTTTCGGACTGACAAAAATACATCTTTTTTCACGATTGGCAAAATCTTTAAAAACGCCACCCCATAAAAAGACCGGAAGTGAAATCCGCTTGCGGGCGGATTCCACTTCCGGGTTTAGGGGTTTATATCCTTGGAGCCCTCCGGCTCTCTGTCGGCCCGCTCTCGGGTCCGGGATTCTTCAGTGACCCCGGGCACGAGGCCCGGCAGGTCATGGAGGAGTGCGTCTTGCTTAATTATTCGGGCACTGCGAAGATTACGATACGGTTCCAGTCGTTGGTCTCGTAAATCTGGGTGTTGCTGCCGGCGGCTTCGATGATGAGACGGTCGGCATTGATGCCGTAGTCACCTACGAGGATGTCAGCCACAGCCTGTGCACGGCGTTCAGATAACTTCATGTTGTATTCAGAAGTACCGGTGTCTTCGTCGGCATAACCTCTAACCACGATCTGGGTGTCGGGGTTGGCCTTCATGTATTCGGCGATATTGTATACGTTGACCATTTCCTCAGATGATACGTAAGCTGAGTTGAGCTTGAAGCGTACGGTCGGGAAGAGTGTCACGCTTTCGCTTGCTTCAACGGCAGTGACTTCGGGGCAGGGAAGCTGAGCTTCAGCGGCTGCGAGGGCTGCGGAGGTTGCTGCGAGGGCACCACGGAGGTCATTGACCTGAGCATTGGCCTGGTTGAGGGCTGCGATGTATTCACAGGGGTTGTATTTCTTGAACTTCGAGCCGGTGAAGTGGATGGTGAAACCACCGATGGCCGAGATGTTGATGTCGACAGGCTTGCCGTAAGCTTCGTTATTGAAGTTGTCGCCATAGAATGATGCGCGGCCTTCAGCGAAGAAGTCAACATAGTTGCTCAGACGGAAGCGGAGCTGCAGACCTGCTGACACGGGGAGAAGCCACTGGTTTGACTTAACCTTGCCGCCGTGATCCTTGATGTTGCCGAGCTGGGGATGATAGTCCCACACGAAGGTGCCGCCGAGTCCGATGAAAGGAACAATAGAGAATACACGTTTGGGACGGTAGCCGCCGATTGAGTTAAACATATCCCACATGAAATCGACGTTGAGGTTAGCCATCTTGGCTGAGGCGGTCACACCCTGGTTCCAGTGCATAGCGCCATAGTAGCCTGAGAAACGGAAACCGAGATAAGGTGAAATCCAACGGCCAACGCCGAGGTTATATACTGCTGTGAGGTGGCGGGAATCATCACCGGTGGTGCGGGCGTTCTCCACGAAGGGTGACTGGATGCCAGCGCCGAGCTGGATGAACCAGTTGTCACGCCATGAACCGGGAGCATAATGATCCTTACAATCTACCTCGTCGACTGTGATTTCTTCAACAACGACTGCTGTCTCTTGGGCTTTTGCTTCATTTGCACACCACAGCATTCCGCCGCAGGCTGCAAGGAGTAATAAGTTCTTTTTCATTCTCTCATAAATTTAAAATGAAACTTAGTTTGAAAACTCTCTTAAATAGTTTTTTTAGTAAAACAGTTTGTTTAATTTTTTTGCGGGAACTCTCTTGCCCCCATGATTCACATTTTGATTTTATAACATTATTACACTTTTGTTTGTTCAAAAAAGCCCATAAAATATTTCAGCAGCCTCATTTTTAACACAAAGGTGTTAAAATTAACACTTGGCCCACCTTAATTATATATAGAGGATTTTACATTTAACCTCCTCATGGAAGCAACTGCCAAACGCATCTCAGAGCTGCCCGACCGGTCATCTGCCACAAAACCGTCGCGAGAATCGCAACAGTATTGTGTAATTCCTAACTAATCCTTAATTTTGCAGACGAACATACCCCATCCGCAGAGGCGGGCGGGTTTAGAATCATTGTAAGACGTTTTTTCGTTTTGTTTCTTCTCTTTCAAAACTTCGCACCTTTTGAATAGTCATAGGAAGGAATGACAACCGGAAACGTTCACTGGTGATGTACACTTATGTTATGTCTCCACGTGGGCTGCGGATGGTCGTTATGTCCTTATGACTGGGTAAGTGCGAAGACCTTGAAAGGGGACTGCGACGAATGTTGCATCCCACGTTTTTACACCCAGTCATCCCCCACTTCTCCGTCCCACACAGGCCCAAGGGTTGCAGGCCGCACACCTATTTTAACACCACAACTGCAGCATGGAACCCATCGGCTCAATAATCAAAGAGGAACTCGAACGCCAGGAAAGAAGCATGTCATGGTTTGCCCGCAAACTTAGCTGCGACCGCTCAAATGTCTACCGTCTGTTCCAGAAACATTCCATCGACACTTCGCTCCTGTCGCGCATATCAGTGATTCTCAACAGGGATTTCTTTTCGGAGCTGAGCCAGAATCTGCCTCAGAACAAGCCGAAGTCCGAAGAATGACCCTAACCCGTCCGCACAATCCGCCTCACTTGCGTGTCATTTCCGCAACGCCAATTTCTTTCGCGCCCTACAATTAGTACTTAACTTTGCATCAAAGAAATTTTTATGTGAATGTCTTCCTCTGGAATGAGGGCATAAGCGCGACTTTCAAATCTCCTCATTCCGTCACCATGATATTCATGTTTTATATTTAGACAAGGAAGTACGTAAGGAAAGGCAATACTAACATAGCCAACAATCAATCCCCCTGCACGTCGCTGTTGAAGCGCCGTGCAGTTTTCTTACCGGCCATTTCAGTCCGCCTGCCACCGTACTGACCACCTATTATATATTACATCGAATTCACAGGTCGGGAGGCGAGTCGCGAAAAACGCAACACTTCTGTTGCATACTCGCTGCAAATCAATAACTTAAAACATCTAAAAACATCATACCTTTGTATCATTAATTTTCACTAACAATACCAAAACCGGCTTAAAACCCAATTTGACACAACCAAACAGTAATCAATTTCTTTATAATTAATCACTTATGAACAAACGTTATTTGAAAGTCGCACTTCTTGCGTTAGCGTGTGTTTCGATGCCTGTCTCGTTCACTTCTTGTGACGATGATCATGACGACATCAACCGCCTCGAAAAAGAAGACGACGCCATTAAGTCTCAAATCAGCGCTCTCGAGACTGCCCTCAAGCAGGCTCAGGCTGATGCTACCGCCGCTAAGGAAGCTGCTGCCACTGCTGCTCAGGCTGCAAAGGACGCTGCTGCTAAAGGTGACCAGGCTCTCGCTCTTGCACAGCAGGCTAACGCAGAAGCTAAGGCTGCTTCTGAAGCTGCCGCTAACGCTAAGGCTGAAGCTATCCAGGCTGCTCTTGACGCAGTTAACGAACTCAAGGGTTCAATCGCAAGCCAGGAAACTGTTGACGGTCTCGTAAGCAAAATCGAAGCTATCGAAACCGGTCTCTCTACCCTCAACGGTACTGTAGACGCTCAGCAGACTGCCATCGCACAGATGCAGACTCAGGTTAACGCCCTCAACCAGTACTCAGAGCTCCTCAAGTCACTCGGTGGCGACAATGGCAAACTCGCTCAGATCGACGCTGCCATCGCAAGCATCAACACCGAAATGGGCAAGCTCGCTACCCAGGCTTCTGTTGACGCTATCCAGACTACTCTCGACAAGCTCGCTGAGCAGGTAGCTGAAATCAACGGCAACCTCGTGACTTTCATCACCGGCCGCCTCACAAGCGTTACTCTCGTCCCCAACCTCTTCGTTGACGGTATCGAGACTATCGAATTCCTTTCACTCCAGTACATGCCCCAGCAGCAGGGTGGTGCTACCGGTCTTCAGAACGTTCCCGGTGCTAAGGAAATCCTCGTTTCTACCAAGGAGAACCCCGCACAGTATCGTCTGAACCCCACCAGCACTCAGCTCAAGGACATCGACGCTGACAACATCGAATTCGTTGCTCTCCAGGCTGAATCACGTGGCGTGGTTGAAGCTCCTATCGCTTATGTTAAGGGTTCTGCCGAAATCGCTCAGAGCGGTCTCGAAAAGGGTATCCTTACTGTTAACGCTTCTAAGACCATCACCGGTTCACTCAACCTCGACAACAACCAGATCTACGCTGTAGCACTTAAGGTGCCCATCGCAGCAAGCCACCTTCAGGACAAGGATGTTCCCGAATATGTATATTCTGAATATTCTCGCCTCATCGAAGCTACTCATACTCCCAAAATCGCAGCTCTCCCCTACACTTGCAAGGCTGCTCACAGCCACTACTCTGACTCAGCTACAATGTGGGCATCTAAGGTATCTCAGGACCAGCTCATCACCAAGAAGGTTGCTTACAACCAGACTCTTGACCTCAACACTCTCGTGACCGGCTGTCTCTCTGACATCACCAAGCAGATCACCAAGGAAGAGCTCGCTAAGTACGGCATGGAGTTCGTATTCGGTATCCCCGCAAGCTACACTAACGGTGCAACCAACGGTACCAACCAGCAGGAATTCATCAAGTTCCAGGACGGCAGCAACTCTGTTGTTATGTCTAAGACTCCCGCAGGTCTTACCAACAACAAGGCAGCCATCGACAAAGAACCCATCGTTCGCGTAATGCTCGTTGACGTTGTTAACCACAAGCTCGTTGATCAGCGCTACATCAAGATCATGTGGACTGCTGTTGACGTTCCCCCGGTTGACCTCGGCACTAAGGACTTCACCGCTAACCTCGGTTGTGGCGACATCTCTGCTGCCATCACTTGGAAGGAATTCGTTGACAACATCTACGCTGTCATCAAGGACGGTAAGCTCGACATGTCAAAGGATCAGTTCACTTCTGTTTACCTCGGCACTGCTCCCACCATCACTCCTTCATACACTGAAGCTGAAAATGCTAACGTGGTATTCGACGGCAATGTTGACGGTGACGCAGCTGTGATCAAGTGGACTCTTTCTCCCGACGAAATCGGCACTATCGTTTCTTACAACACCGCAGTTACTCCTCACACTTGGGAAGTTAAGAACAATGTATTCTCTATCAAGGTTACATTTACTCCTAACAACCCCGACTACCCCGTACTCACCTACACTCTCAAGCAGACTATCGGCGTTACCAACGCTCCTGCTATCAACGGTTTCTACAACAACTACTGGGCTAACGCTGCACACTCTCAGTATGATGTATATCCCGTACAGTACGGTTCTGCCGCTCAGACCGAGCTCGCTAACACTACTTGTATCTTCCACAACAACCTCATGAACGGTTTCACCTTCTTCGATTATGGCACTACTCGTGGTCGCTTCATCGTGAAGAACCTCACCTCATGCGGTACTTGGGACATGCAGTTCTGCCAGGATAACGAACAGACCGGCTACAAGCCCAACTTCACCGGTGCTGAACCCGATAAGTCTAAGAAAGCTAACATCGGTGGTTACCAGCTTAAGAACGGTACTACAGAGGCTGCTAATCTCGAATGGTCAGAAGGTCACACTGCATGGTGTGGCAACGGCGAGCACAACGAGACTTTCGTAAACCTCCAGAAGAATGCTGCAGGTATCGGCCTCCTCGACAAGACTGCTCACATGGGCATCTGGGCTACTATCAACGACTACAACTACATCCCCGTATTCGATTACAACATCAAGTTCATCAAGCCTCTTACTCTTAAGGATGCTCAGATGACTGAAAACTTCATCGACGGTGTGGTTAACGGTTCTAAGATCGACTGGACCAAGGCATTCGTCCTCACTGACTGCTTCGGTTACCTCGTAGCCGCTGAGACTACCGGCACTGAAGAAAAGGAAATGTATGCTGAAGATCTCTATGAATACTACGAAGTTCAGACTCCGGAATGGGATACCGAAAACATCCTCTTCGGCATGAAGAACCAGAACGGTACTGTAGTAGTTGATCCTAACGCTACTCCCGAAACTGCCATGACTGCCGCTCAGCTCAAGGCCCTCACCACTGGTGGTTCAATCCCCTCTCTTACCGTTAACGGTAAGGACCTCGTGTTCACCTCTAACATGGGTTCACAGGTAGGTGGTGCCTTCAACATCTGGGTTAAGGTAACAGTTAAATATGGCTGGGGTGAAGATAGCGCCTGGGTTAAGATTGGCGTTAACCCCATGCAGGTTGACTAATCCCGAATCTCTTAACGGGGAGGACATCACTACTAAGAGGTGTCCTCCTCTTTTTTGTATACAATCCGCATTCAATCAGTTAGACAAATCATGAAAAAGACCAGACTGTTTATAGCTTTTGCTCTCACTGCACTGCTCTTCGGCTGCTACAGCTGCAGCGGAGGCAAGCAGGAGCAGAAGGAAGGCGACGAGGCACAGGTGGACGAACGTATCGACACATCCATGCAGCGCACCGCAGCCGACACAGCTGAGATCCGCAACCTCACCATGGATTACCTCACCAAACTCCGCGACAAGGATTTTGAGGGCGCCATGGCCATGCTTTCAAGCTATGTCGACTCCACAGCCACCATCACGGAGCTGAATGAGGCGCAGCGCGGTAAGCTCAATGGCATCTTCCGCACATTCCCTGTTGTTGCGTTCTCCATTGACGACATCACACTCTTCTCGGAGACCGACACCGAGGTGCGTTACACCATCGAGATGTTCCAGCGCGATCCGGGCGACAATGTGCCTAACTCGATGCACTTCCTGCTTATGCCGCGCCGCATCGACGGCAAGTGGTATCTCTGCATCGACGACCGCTTCGACCAGCCCGAATAAGCTTCAATCCGGCCGATATCTGTCGGCTCCGGCACTCACTGTCATCCTTCCATGCTGCATGGAGGGATGACTTGTTTGTTTTAACACCATTGCAACCTGCAAACATGCGCTTTTTGATGAAATTTCATTAATTTTGCACACCTATTTCACACTTCCGGAGATGAAGAAAAAAATCATAATGGTGACCGGCGGCCAACGGTCAGGGAAAAGCGAATTTGCCGAGGAACTCGCCATGCGTCTTGGCGAAAAGCCTGTATATATGGCCACGGCGCGCGTCATGGACAAGGAGTTTGAAGCACGTGTGGAGCGTCACCGCTCACGACGCGGTCCGCAGTGGACCACCATAGAGGAACCACTCCTGCTAAGCCGGCACGACCTCACGGGACGAGTGGTGCTCATCGACTGCGTGACTCTCTGGGCCACCAACACCTTTTTCGATGCCGGAGAGGATGCCGACGCCGCCATGAACCGCCTTGCAGCCGAATTCGAGGAATTCACCTCCCGGACTGCAACATACATTTTCGTCACCAACGAGATAGGACTTGGAGGTGTGAGTGAAAATCCTCTCACCCGCCGCTTCACCGACCTTCAGGGCAATATCAACCGTCTCATAGCCTCCAGGGCCGACGAAGTCTATCTTGTAGTATCAGGAATACCAGTGAAAATCAAAAGCCAGTTCAACAATGAGAACCTTTAACATAACCCGCCCGGACGACTCGATACGCCCCGCACTCATTGAAAAAATCGACAATCTCACCAAACCTAAAGGCTCGCTCGGCAAGCTTGAGGACCTGGCGTTACGCGTCGGACTCATACAGCAGACCCTCGAACCGAAACTCACAAAACCCCACAACATCCTCTTCGCTGCCGATCACGGCATAACCGAGGAGGGCGTGAGTGTGTCGCCACGTGAGGTGACATGGCAGCAGCTCAGCCACTTCTCTCATGGAGGCGCAGGCATAAATTTCCTCTGCGAGCAGCACGGATTCAAGCTCGTGCTCGTGGATGCAGGTGTGGACTATGACATCCCGCAGGGCCGCGGCATCATCGACAAAAAAGTGCGCCGGGGCACACGCAATTTTCTCCGCGAGGCTGCCATGACCCATGAGGAACTTGACCTCTGCATAGCACGAGGCGCCGAAGTGGTCGACGAGGTGTACCGCACCGGATGCAACGTGGTGAGCTTCGGCGAGATGGGAAGCGGAAACACGTCGCCATCATCAATGTGGATGCACATCTTCACAGGCATCCCCCTCGACCGCTGCATAGGAGCCGGCGCCGGCCTCGACCACTCAGGAGTCAACCATAAGCTCGATGTGCTCACCCGCTCGCTCGAAGCCTATCGCGGCGACGGAAGTGCCGAGGATATGATGGCATGGTTTGGCGGCTATGAGCTGGCCATGGCCACAGGAGCCATGCTCAGGGCCGCGGAATTGGGGATGGTGATACTGGTGGACGGCTTCATCATGACAAGCTGCATCGCCGCCGCAGCGCATTTCTACCCGGCGGTGCTTGACTATGCCGTCTTCGGTCACCAGGGCGACGAATCAGGTCACAAACTCATGCTCCAGGCTCTCGGAGCCGACCCTCTGCTCCACCTCAACCTGCGTCTCGGCGAAGGCTCGGGTGCGGTATGCGCCTATCCCATCCTCCTTTCGGCAATCAACATGATAAACCGCATGGACTCCTTTGCCGACGTGGCCGTGACAAAATATTTCTGAGCCCTCTATCCCAAGACATCGCAGATGAAACGTTTTCTCGCAGCTCTGATTTTTTTCACCAGGCTCCCTTTCTGGCGCATAGCCCAACCGCCGGCCGAGTGCTACAAGCGCGTGGTCGACTATTGGTCAGCCATAGGGTGGCTCACCGGGGGAGTGACGGCACTGGTGCTCGCCCTGGCGGCATGGATATTCCCACCCACCGTCGCGGTTATAATCGCATTCGCCTCGCGGCTGCTCCTGACCGGTGCCCTGCACGAGGATGGCATGGCCGACTTCTTCGACGGAATGGGGGGTGGCACCTCGCGCGAACGCATCCTTGCAATAATGAAGGATTCACACATCGGGACCTATGGGGTGATAGGGCTTATTGTCTACTATCTGTTGGTAGTGTCGCTCATCTCCTCGCTCCCGGTCATGGTGGCATGTCTCGTAATCTTCGCGGGGGACACATGGAGCAAATTCTGTGCATCGCAGATTATCAACTTCCTACCATACGCGCGCAAGGAGAGCGAAGCAAAGAACCACACGGTCTATTCCGGCATGTCGACTGTGACATGGCTTGTGAGTTTCCTGTTCGGGGCACTCCCGCTCTATCTGCTGCCTCGCAACTACCTCTTCGCCGCCATCTGCCCGATGGTCGTCTCGATGACTCTCATAGTGCTGATGCGACGTAAGCTGCAGGGATACACCGGCGACTGTTGCGGAGCCACATTTCTCCTTTCGGAACTCTCGTTTTATTTAGGAATCGTAGCTATACAAGGTATCTGATGAAACTAACCTTAGTTCGCCACACATCGGTCGACGTCCCGCGGGGAGTATGTTACGGCCAGTCAGACGTAGGTCTGCGCTCCTCATTCCCGGAGGAGGCGGCCAAAGTGAAAGCAGCCTTGGACGGACGGCTGTTCGACAAAGTGTTCACAAGTCCCCTCTCACGTTGCACTCGCCTGGCCGAGGCTTGCGGCTATCCTGATGCCGTGCGCGACGACAGGCTGAAAGAGCTTGATTTCGGCGAGTGGGAGATGAGATGTTACGACGAGATAACCGACCCAAGACTTCAGGAATGGTATGCTGACTATTTCAACGTGCGTGCCACCGGCGGTGAATCGTTCGCCGACCAGAATCTGCGCCTTAAGAGCTTCCTGAACGACCTGCTCAAAAAACCTTACGACAATGTGGCGATCTTCGCCCACGGAGGGATTCTCCTTCAAGCCATGTTAATATCAGGTATAATCACGCCCGAACAGGCATTTGACTCACTGCCTCCCTACGGCGGTATAGTGGAGCTTGAACTCGGCTCTATCTGACAAAAATCCTCACGACAAGCACCAGAAGCACCATCACGGTCTCAGAACGCCGGTTGATTTTCACGGAAGTCACCACATCGACCGATGAGAACCCGCGCTCTGTATGGCCAATATAAGGTTTCTCCACACGTTCTCCGAAATAGTCATGCGGACCGCCGAACCGACAGTCGAGTACACCGGCAAGCGCAGCTTCCGGATAACCGGAATTGGGGCTTGCATGCTTTGAGCCGTAACGCGCCACAAATCCAAGCAGTCCGGGCCGACCTGCCACCATAACCATCAGTAACGCCGTGAGGCGTGCCGGGATATAGTTGGCCACATCGTCGATGTGTGCGGCCCAGCATCCGAATTCGCGGTAACGCGCATTGCGATAACCCACCATTGAGTCGAGCGTGTTGACCATCTTATAGGCAAGCATCCCGGGAACACCGAGCAGCATATACCAGAAAAGGGGTGCTATCACTCCATCACTGAGATTTTCGGCAAGGGTCTCCAAGGCGGCTGTACGCACTTCACGGTCCGTCAGCGAACCGGTGTCACGCCCTACAATCCTCGCCACCTGCTTGCGCCCGGCCTCAAGCGACTTGTCGGCCTCGGCAAAGACAGCCATGACCTCGCGCACCAAAGTGGTGCCGGCAAGACAGAAGAATATAGCCACAGTCTCCACAAGCATCTCCACCAACGGCAGGCCGGCCAGCACACGCAACACACCCCACGCCAGAAGATAAACCGCGCCGATAAGTCCTATAGCCACAAGCGCACCCTTGGCCTTTCGGGAGGAGCCACGGTTGAACCGGTGCTCGAAATAGTGAATAGATTTTCCAAACCACACTATGGGGTGTGGCAAACGCTCCGGGTCGCCAAAAAACCTGTCGAGAATCCACCCCGCAAGAAGGGGGAAAACCGCTATGATGACATCCATTTTTTCAGAGAATTTATAAAAAGATCATTGACTTCGGGCTCAGGCCGGACCGCGATACGGAAGTGGGATGACGTGAGGCCATGAAAATTGGAGGCATCACGAATCAACACTCCGGCCTCCTCCACAAGCCAGTCCTTGAGTTGCGCAGAGCTTCCGGCCGGAAGGCGGCACAGCATGAAGTTACAGTCGGTCGACGAGACCTCCAGCCCAAGGGAAATGAGCGCACTCCTCACGCGCAGGGCTTCGGCATGCAGCCCATCGGCGTCGATCACCGACTCTCCGGACCGGTCGAGCAGATAGTGGGCAGCATCTATGGCAAGCGCATTGACCGACCACGGCATCCTCATGCGGCGCATACGCTCCAACAGGTTGCCCGGCCCTACGGCATAACCAATGCGCATGCCGGGGATTGAGAATCGCTTGGTGAGCGAACTCAGCAGGATGACATTACCGGCCTCTACAGCCTCGGATGCGGTAAGAAGTTCACAAGTGGTGTAATCGGCATACGCCTGGTCGACCATGAATGTCACACCGGGGTGCGATGATATGACACGTAGCAGTGCGGTTTTGTCGGTCACGCATCCGGTGGGATTGTTCGGGTTGCACATCCACACCATACCGTCCGAGGGCTTCACTTCCTCAAGTGATTGGATATGGGTGACGGTGTGACCGTAAAGGGCACATGCATCCTCATATTCCCGGAACGTGGGTGACACTATTGCCGAGGCGCATCCGGCGAAGGCATGCGCGGCAAGATAGATGGCTTCGGTGGCTCCGTTGGTCACTAACACCTCACCGCTCTGCACACCGAGCAGAGATGCTATGCGGTCACGCAGCCCATCAGCCTCGGGCTGTGGATAAGAAGCGATGCTTGCGCCTCTTCCTGCCAGGTAGGCCATCAGAGCCGAGTGGTCCACATCGCCACAGATGTTCGAACTAAGATTGTGACACACACGCCCTCCATAGCGATATGCATCATCACCGTGCCCCTCAATCATCTCTTCCCATTATTTTATAGAGCCTGTCGATATCCACACACTCGCGCAGCATATCGGCAAGGCGGTCATACTGACTTTCCTTGAACGCTGCATAATCAAATTTACCGGATTCCTGCCGACATCCGGCGGCATCAATCCAAGGAGCGAGCAGAGCGTCGATGACGGAGGAATTGTCGAGCAGGCCATGCAGATATGTGCCCATGCACCTCTCCCCTGCCATGCAGCCGTCGGGAGAGCCGTCGGCAAGCTCGCATAGAGCCACCCCATCCTCATCAGGACGCAAGATGGTGCGTCCCATGTGAATTTCATATCCGTCACACACCTCCGGGGCACCACGGAAACGGAACTTGACCTGACGCGTCACCTTGTCGCCGGTGAGGAGAGTGTCAACCGGAAGCAGCCCTAAACCCGGCAACGAAGTTATAGAACCCTCCACTCCGTCAGGGTCGCTGACAGTGAGCCCCATGAGCTGATATCCGCCGCATATACCGAGCACCGTCTTGCCGTCGTGAGCAGCCTTGACCACAGCCGCGGCCATACCGCTGCGCCGCATCTCATAGAGGTCGGACAGAGTGGCTTTGCTGCCAGGCAGGATTATGATATCAGCCTTCTCCAGGTCCTCCACCGCGGAAGTATAGAAAAGGTGTACACGCTCATCCTTTTCAAGCACGTCAAAGTCGGTGAAATTGGAAATATGCCTCAACAACACCACAGCCACATTGACCTTTCCGGCAGCCGGATTGCGGTGTTTCATGGATAGCGACACTGAGTCCTCCTCCTCGATGTATAGCTCCTTATCGTAGGGCACCACCCCAAGCACAGGGACCCCGCATATCTCCTCCATCATCTTGCGACCGCTGTCGAAAAGCCGCATGTCGCCACGGAATTTGTTGACTATTATCCCCTTGATGCGTCCGCGATCCTCCTCTGACTGCAACATTATCGACCCATAGGCGCTGGCGAAAACACCGCCCCGGTCAATATCGGCCACCAAGATAACATCGGCATCTGCATATCTGGCCATCGACATGTTGACCAGATCACTTTCACGAAGATTAATTTCAGCGATGCTCCCGGCCCCCTCCATCACTATTGGGTTGTAGCGGGCCGACAAGCGGTCAAAAGCCTTCTCCACCTCACGGCGAAGATGCTCGCGCCCCTCACGGCGGAAATAGTCGTATGCGTCACGGTTGCCGATCGGACGCCCGTTGAGCACCACCTGCGAAGTCCGTTCACCCGAGGGTTTGAGAAGCAGAGGGTTCATATCCGTGCTGCATACAGCCCCCGCCGCTTCGGCCTGCACAGCCTGTGCGCGGCCTATCTCCAGACCATCGGGTGTGGCATAGGAGTTCAGGGCCATATTCTGGGCCTTGAATGGCGCAGGCTTGTAGCCGTCCTGCTTGAAAATACGGCACAGGCCGGTGGCGATAAGGCTCTTGCCGACATCGCTACCTGTGCCTGCCAACATGACCGGCGAAAGTGGTTTCATAACTGTATTTTCCCTTTATTTTTGCACAAAATTACGCAAAATACCCGACAGAGCCAAAGCAATCACCCCTTACCGTGGCCACGCACGCCCTCCCCCTGAACTCAATCAGTGACGAGAGCCGAAAGAAGCGCCTCTATATCGGCCATGCGGACACCATCGAGTGTGATGACACCAGCCTCCACTTTTATGCTTCTCAGCTGACTGTCGGAAGAGGCCACAGCCTCTATGGAATTACGACGCAGAGCCTTCCTGATCATGTTGCAGACAGGCCCTTCACCCGACAGCAATATCTCCGACCGGACCGGCGTGGATATGCCGAACATCCCGGTTGAACGATCAAATTTCACCCCCTCGCGTTCAAAGAACCGTGACATGTCGCCGTTGAGCGACAAATCCTCAGGAGTACCTGTCACCACCCCGAGGCGTTTATCCATGAGCCAAAGTTTGTCGGCAAGCTGAAGAGCCAGATCAAGGTCATGTGTTGACAGAAAAATAGTAGCGTGCCTGAGGCGTGACAGCCGATGCAGCAACTGCATAATCTCCACTTTGCTGGGATAGTCAAGAAATGCCGTCGGCTCGTCAAGGAATATCACAGGTGTCTCCTGCGCCAAAGCTTTGGCTATCATCACCTTCTGGCGTTCGCCGTCACTGAGGGTGTACACATTACGTGTCCGCAGCTCTTCGATCCCTACAAGAGCAATAGCCTCGGCCACTATCTCGCGGTCATGCTCAGAAAGTGTGCCCCAAAATCCGGTGTAGGGACTGCGCCCCATCCCGACAAGCTCCTCCACGGTCATATTTTCAAGCGTCAGGCGCTCGGTGAGCACCACACCTATCACTCTGGCCAACCGGCCATGGCGATAGGAGTCAAGCGTACGGCCCTCCACCATAATCTGTCCCGACAATGGTGGCTGCAATGCCGACAGCGTGCGCAGAAGTGTTGATTTGCCGGCTCCGTTGGGACCCAGAAGGCATGTCACCTCACCGCTCAGCAGCCCGGCATCGATAGGGTCGGAAATCCTCACCTCACCTTTGCGCGTCCGGTAGCCTGTCACCAGACCGTTTACTTCCACCGTGATTCTCTTCTCCATAATCAGGCTCGTTTACGATGATTGAACAATACCCATATCACCACCGGAGCCCCGATAAGGGGTGTGACGGCGTTGAGAGGAATTACAGAATTGGCAGGGAGGACACAAAGCAGATTGCATGACAGAGCCACAGCACCTCCCACAAGAAGCGTGCCCGGCATGAGCACCCGGTGTGTGTCGGTGCGGAATATAAGTCGGGAAATGTGGGGGACAGCCAGTCCGATAAACGCGACCGGACCGCAATAGGCTGTGATGACAGCACTCAGCAGACCGGTGGCAAGAAGAAGCATGTTGCGCACACGGTGAAGATTGACCCCCAGATTGCGCGCATAGCCGGCCCCGAGGAGCATTATGTCGAGAGATTTGACGAGCAGAAGTGCCATCCCTATCCCAACAAGGGTCATAACAGAAAAAAGCGGCAGCTGCGCGAGCGACACACCGTTAAAACTGCTCATGCCCCACATCACATAGTGCTGTACACCTTCAGCGGTGGATACGAAGTTAAGAAGCATTATCACCGACGAGGTCAGATAACCGATCATAATGCCTGTTATCAGCAGCATCAAGTCATTGTGAAGCACTGATGACAGGGCAAGAAGTATGGCCATTATGAGCAGGCTACCCACAAACGCACCTGCCATCACCGCGGCATATCCTCCGACAGAGAAACTACCCACCGAAAGCGCCCCACCGAAAAAGAGCATCACCAAGGCCACACCCAGGCTGGCACCGGAGTTGATACCGAGAATCGACGGTCCGGCAAGCGGATTGCGGAAAGCTGTCTGGAGCATCAAGCCGGAAACGGCAAGCCCCGCCCCGGCCAACAGAGCGGTCACAGCCATGGGAAGTCGACTTCCAAGCACAATGAAGCCCTCGGCCCCATGTCCGTCACCACCGGCCAATATATCAAGGACATCGGCCGCAGGTATGTCCACAGACCCAACGAACAGGTTGAGCAGGAACAGGAGTGCCACAAGCACTGTAACCACTATAAATTTCATCAGCTTACTGCTATATGTCTATTTCATCAATGTAAAGTAGCGTGTGGAGTCCTGCTGTACCGATAATTCGGGATGGAATATCGAAATCATGTCGCGCAGAAGCCACTGCGGATGGAAGGGGACCTCCTCATAGAATGTGGTATGAGTGGTGTTGCAACCATACACACGCTTTTGTTTCAACGCTTTAAACTGCGGATATATTGCATTGTCGGCGGCAAGCTCCTTGAGAGTCTTGTCGACACTCTGCGAATATCTCACCAGCCACACGTCGGCATCGGAAGCCTGATAAAGCACCTGTTCGCCCGATAGCCCTACACTGCCGCTGCGGCTATAGGTATCAAACGGATTCGCGCCACCCGCATCGCGGATGAAGCACCCCATGGTGGAGTTGCCTCCAGGCACATACCACAACTGGCCGTAGAGACGGTCTATTATAACTTTCGGTTTTGACTCCACTCCGGCCACCTGCTCTTTCAGTGAATTATACTCATTCTCTGTGGCCTCAAACATCTCGGTGGCTGCATCCTCCTTGCCGAAAAGGAGACCGTAGAATTTCATCCATTCGGCACGTCCGAGAGGCGAAGACTCCATGTAATCGGCACATTCGATAATCGGGATTCCGAGTTGACCGAGTTTGCCGTAAGTACCTGAATTTTCAAACGGTGATAGCATTATGCCATCAGGGTTGAGGCGTATGATCTTCTCGATGTTTGGCGAAGTGCCCACACCGCAATCCACCACGGTTCCGTCGGCTATTCTGGCCACGAGAGCCGGTTGATGGATATACTCGGCATCACACACACCTTTTATGGCCTCCATGGCCCCCAATTCGGTCACGAGACTGTTATGCACCGATGAATAAATCAAAGCCCTTTTCATCGGGGTCCTGACCACACTCCCTTCAGGGAGCCCAGACGGAAGGTCAACGCTATCGGGCACCAAGAGATAGGTGTGGAGCACCTTGGTGGTATCCCATGGATTCCGCACCACGGCCTTGACATACCCATCATGGCGTGTGAGTTTAAGGTTCTCGGCATATCGCAGGCCAATCGAGTCGGCAGCTTCGCCGTCATGCCCTGAAACAGGAGCGTTGCCGCTCTTGCATGACACAAGAAGCGGCAACGCCACTGACAGAAATAACCTGATAGTAGGCAGAAATTTCATTAACGACGCTGATTAGTGGAGGAACACAGCTGCCTTGGGGTTCTGACCACCGCAGTCAAACTTCTCAACGAATGAGCCGTCACGCTTGAAGCGATAGATATCACCGTTGCTTGCGCTGTAATTGGTGGTACCGATGTAGATCTCACCGGTCTTATCATCAACTGCCATCATATATACGCTGGCTGTGGAGAGCTCAGCAGGTGCATCCTTGAGGAACGAGATTGAGATCATCTGACCTCTGCGGATGTCATAAGAGGAAAAAGTGTTGGTGGTGACATAGGGTCTCACACTGTAATCAGTGCGTGAATCCACAATATAGAGGATGTCGTCACCGACAGCCATGTTGGTGGCATAACCGAGCTTTGTCACAGCATTGTTGGCAGCCGGATTGATAAGCTGAAGCTCGTAGCTCTCGGCTGAGTAGTTCCAGGAAATAAGGAATACCTTGCCATCCTCCTCCACAAGCTGATTGGGGTTCTGGGCCACCACGAGGGTTTCCTTGAGTGAGAACGATTTGAGGTCGATGACAAACACGTCGGTGTGGTAGATGTACTTGTTCTTGCCGGTTTCAGGGTCAAGAGCCTTGGTATATGAGTTGGCCACGTAGAGATTATCACCTTCGATAGCGACACCTTCGAGATTTGAGCCGCCGGTGTTGAGTTTGGCTTTCACTTCAAGTGTGCGGGCATCGATTTTAGCCACGACACCACCGTAGAATGACGCGTAGATATAACCGTCCTCAGCATCGATGTAACGGATACCGCCACGGAGATCGGCATCGTCGGAGAAAAGAGCGCGCACTTCCTCCACACAAGCAGAGTTGAGCTTTGAAAGATAGTTTGAGCCATAGACACTCACATAAATGTAACCGTTATATTCAATCATGCTCTGGCCCACATCACCGAGGCTCATGGAGTTCTGACGGTAGAAGATATCGGAAATGATATCGTTGACACCTGAAGGGTTATAGAATTCGATTCCGGCGTTGTTCTGGGCCATTGTACCCTCGTTGAGGATATAGACGCGTGAATCGGGAAGATCCACTTTCGAACCTTCGTCGTTCCACTTGGGATCATCGTCGCTACATGAAACTGCCGCAACACCAAAAGCTGCCACGCAGAGGAAGCCGATAAATTTGTTGAATTTCATACGAATAAATGATAAATTTGTTTGTTTAGATATGTTCGGATATTAAGTTCAGAAACTGACAGCCGCCGTGAGCCGCCATGAGCGCCCCGGCATGGGATAATATTTTATCACCTCGTAATGCTTGTCGGTGATATTTATAAGTTCGCCTCTGAGTGTGAGACCGAAATTCCTGAAAGAGAGTTCACGGCTGAGAGTGAGTGTATGCTCTGCATAGCCGTCAATCCGGTTGACAGGGATATTCTGCGAGAGACAGTAACGCTCTCCTACCCCGACGATGGAATAGCCCACAGTGACCCAGGGGGTTTCGACGGTGGCCCCCACGTTTCCGCTATGACGCGGAGTGTAGGGCAGCTGATGCTTATAGCTTTTCGATGTTGGATCGGTGACATCAATGGCCCTCTGGAGGGTGTAGGCTGCCGAGAGGGTTAGATTTATGTCGTGGGGAAAGCTGACCGAGGTCGCGAGTGTCACGTCGAGGCCGGTGATACGAACCTTGCCGTAGTTTGCCATCTTCCAGGCATAAGTGGTAGGGAAAGCCACGAGCTTATCGGTCACAGTGTTGTAATAGCCGTCGACAGTGACTGAAAAATAATCCATCCAGGGGAAAAGGGCCTTGCTCCATGTCACACCGAGGTCATATTCGTTGGCTTTCTCCGGACGGAGGACCCGGCTTCCAAGACGGTCATAATAGAGGTCGTTGAATGTCGGGGTGCGGAATGTGTTCTTATACATCGCGCGGATGAAGAGCATTTCCCTACTCCATGGCTGCACGTTGACCGACAGCGATGGAGAAAGACGGCTGACATCCTTGGGCCGGTCACCGAATTTAACCCTTTCGGTGATGTAAGTATTGACGAGTGAGCCGGTGGCACGGACTACCCCTTTCTGCCAACGCGCCGTGAAGGCTGTCAGTGATGTGTAGCGGCGTGGATAGGGACACTCGTAGATGGTGCTGTTGAGTGTGTTGATGACACCGTCCTGAGCCAATGCGAATGTGAGGTAGGAAGAGGGACGGTAAAGGCCTGTGGCCGAGAGATAATATTCCTGCTGTGTGTGATAGTCGCGGTAGATTCCCCCGGCAAATTCCGGACCGAGTTCCTGATCCTTGTTCCAGCTATAATTATATTTCCCGATGGCCTGGAGCTCCCAACGTGGAGAGAAGCTCTTCTTGTATTTGAGCTGCACGAATCCGTTTTTATCCCAAAGGGTTTCAGTGGACACCGGGTTGTAGAGCGTCACACTCCCCGGAAGACCGCGCTTGGAATAGAAGTAATAACCCTTAAGCTGAAGCTCTGAACGGTCAGGAAGGGTGTAATAGAGATTGGCCTCGCCATGCCATGAATCAATGGCTGAATTGTTGCGCCGCTCCTTGGTGACATATTTTCCGTTGACGAGCGTGAATGGATAGTTGCCGTCGGCTCTCAGGAATGTTCCGTCGAGCGAGGTGCGCACATTGTCACCTATCCGCTGCCACCATCTCAGTGTAGGGCTGACATAACCGAACGAGCCACCTTTGACCTGAAACCTGAAAGCGGAGTTGTGTCCGTCGCGAAAATGCGGTGTGTTTGTCATTATATTCAGCACGGCCGCAGATGCATAGAGTTTGGCCGGCTGCAGAAGATTCTCATCCTGGCCGATGGCAAGTGACAGCATCGATACGTTGTCAAGCGAGAAACGCCCTATATCGATCTGGCCACCCTGACAATTGCTCACAGGTGCGCCGTCATAGCTCACTCCGGTGTGTGAGGCACCCATATTGCGCACCGACACCGTCTTAAGTCCACCAACGCCTCCGTAGTCCTTCACATTGGCTCCTGCAAAGCGCCTCACGGCATCAGCCATGTTCTGGACACCGAGTTTCGAAAGGGTCTCTCCCGAGATGGTCTGCACGGCCACACCGGAAGTGACACGGTTTGGTGTACGACGCGCCGTCACCGTGACCTGGTCGATACGCTCCATCGACCGGCTCATAGAGTCGGGCTCAGCGTCGGGTGTAGGAGTGGCCGCCCGGCTCCCGGCGGGGAGAGCCAGCATGAAAAGCAGGCATGTGAGCAGTGGGATGCGTCGGTAGTTCATCAGGGCTTCCGGGTGATTATTGTCAGACTTTAGGGACCGTCACGGCTTCACTGACAACTATCCCGCCCACCGGCCAGTCAGATATCACGTAAAGGCCGGATTTCTGACAGCGCTATTGATGGATACGCAAACAGGTCGTTTTGTCGCTCTATGTCCCGAAAACTTCAAAACATTATGTGGCATCGGCAGGTCTTCTGACTTATCCTCTCGTCAAGCAGCCTTCCCACAGGAGATTTCCGGCAGTGGCCTTTCAGAAACTCGACGAGTTGAAAACAGGATTTACAGCAGCGGGTCTGTCCGGGATTCTCACCCGGTTCCCTTTTTAATCGCGCGGCCCGAAAGCCGTAGCGAACCAAATGCGACCGCAAAATTAATACTTTTCACCCAAACCGTCAAAAAAAATTTACAGAGGTGAAACCAGTCCTCTAAATTTCGGTGACACGGCGCACTAACGCTCCTCTGACTCAATGGCGAGAAGCCGGCTCTTGACGGCAAGTCCACCGGCATAGCCTGTAAGACTTCCGTCCACGCCAACTATGCGGTGGCATGGAACAGCGATGGATATAGGATTGGCACCCACGGCATTAGCTACCGCTCTGACGGCCTTGGGCTTACCCAATCGTGTGGCCAGTTCACTATATGATATCCGCTCCCCCCAAGCCAACTCGGCGAGGCTTCGCCACACCATGAGTTGGAATTCAGTCCCCACGAGCATGTACGGAAAGTCGAACTCCTTACGCCTACCGGCAAAATATTCGTCAAACTGGGCCTCAACCATGTCATGCAACGGATCATGTCCCCATTCCATATCCACTCCGAGATGACGCCTGAGGCGCGAAGCCACTGCGGGATTTCCTCCACCGTCGGGACGTGCCCAGTCGCAGAAACAGACTTTCCCATCATATATCCCTATGAGCATGTCGGCCACCGGGGAGACATAACGCTTTACCTTAATAATACGTGTGCTTTTTTCCATGGCACAAATATAGCCATTATACTAAGTTAATTTTTGTTTCAGTATGTTAATAATGCAAATTTTTAATGAATTTTCGTGATTTCTTGAAATTTATACTTAAATTAGCAAACTAAATCTGTAATACCGACCGTTCTCTTCCGCCTTTCCTCTCCAACCGGGAAACAGTGGTGGAGATGCACCCTAAACAAAGTGATGCCGCACGACACGGCCATTGAGCCGCCCGGACGGATAGCTTAAACTTTACTTATCACATTAAACAACTGTTATGGAACCGCGTGACACGTCAATGCTCCCCGCCGAGGAAGCTAATGACCAGACCCTGAACGAAGAGGTGATCCAAACTCCCTCCGAACCAATGCAAATGGAATCAGAATCTACACAGCCTCAACATGAGTCTGCCACCAAGGAGTCGATTCTCGAGGAATTAAAAACGCTTGCCCAAAAGGATGCGCCCGACATCACTCCCGACGAAGTGTCGCGCCTCAAACAGCAATTCTATGCCCTCCGCAACGAGGAGCAGCGCATCGAACGCGAGGCTTTCATAGCCGCCGGGAACCAGCCGGAGGCCTTCTCTCCGGGCACCGATGAAGCCGAAGAGACTTTCAAGACCCTCATCGCCACCATCAAGGAGAAAAAAGCGGAGCAGCGCGCAGCCCTCGAAGCACAACTTCAGGCCAACTATGACCGCAAAAAAGCCATCGTGGAGAAACTCATTGAGATGAGCGGCGATGCCGACAATGTGAACCGAGTGTTCCCGCAGGTGCGCGAGCTGCAGACTGAATTCAAGGAGATAGGCGAGGTTCCGGCACAGTTGTCGGCCGACCTCTGGAAAAGCTACCAGGATGCTGTGGAACGTTTCTATGACCAACTGAAAATCAACAAGGAACTCCGCGACTATGACTTCAAGAAGAACCTCTCCGAGAAGGAAGCCATCGTGGCCGAGGCAGAGAAGCTACAGACCGAGGAGGATGTCATAGCAGCATTCCGCCGTCTGCAGGATCTGCATGAACAATGGCGTGGAATAGGCCCGGTACCCAAGGAAGTGAGAGAAGAGATTTGGTCAAAATTCAAGGACCTCTCCGCCAATATCAACAAACGCTATCAGGCATTCTTCGAGGAACGCAAAGCCAAAGAACGCGAGAACGAGGAGGCCAAAACCGCTATATGCGAGCGTGTGGAAGCATATGACTTCGCTTCGCTCAACACATACGCGGCCTGGGATGAGATGACAAAACTTATCATCGCCGCCCAGGAGGACTGGAAGAAAATAGGCTATGCATCACGCAAATCAAACAATGCACTGTTCAGCCGCTTCCGCGAGACCTGCGATAAATTTTTCACAGCCAAGGCCGAGTTCTTCCGCCAGATGAAGGATCTCCTTGCCAAGAACCTCGAAAAGAAAATAGCTCTCTGCGAACGTGCGGAGGCCCTCAAGGACAGCACCGAATGGCGCAAAACAGCCGACGAACTCGCTGCCCTGCAGAAGGAATGGAAAACGATAGGAGCCGTGGCCAAGAAACATTCCGACCAGGTGTGGCACCGCTTCCTGGCTGCATGTGACTACTTCTTTGAACAAAAGAAGAAGAACACATCAGGCACACGTCGCACCGAACGCGCCAATCTCGAACAGAAACGCGAGATAATCGACCGACTCAAGGCTATCGACCCCGCCACAGCCGACCGCGAAGAGGCCATCAAGGCTGTGAAGGACCTGCAGGCCGAATGGCAGAGTGTAGGGCATGTGCCTTTTGCCGAAAAGGATAATATCTATGAGGCTTACCGCGCAGTGGTCAATGACCTTTATGGCAAACTCGACATGTCGCAGCGTGGCTCACGCATGGCGTCGTTCGAGACCACTATCGCCGAGATAGGCAATGACCAGAACCGCCTGTACCGCGAACGCGAACGACTGGCACGCATACACGAGCAGCGCTGCAACGAGCTCATAACCTATGAGAACAACATGAGCTTCCTCAGCGCCAAATCAAAGAACGCCGACTCGATGATGCGTGACATGCAGCGCAGAGTGCAGCGTCTGAAGGACGATATCGCTGACCTGGAAAAGAAAATCAAGGTCATCGACAGCAAACTGTAATCAACAATTACTGACAAACGACCACTCGGAGGGTTCGGCCACAGCCGAGTTCTCCGAGTGTTTATCTCTAATCCTTTCACCTCACGTATTCAACACACACTCTGAACCATGAAGAAGGGACGCTACGGGAAATACATACATAAGGTGCTCACACTCTTTGACTTTGTCATCCTCAACATTGTCTTTCTGATAGTGATGTGCATCAATCCGGGGATTCCGGCACTGCATCTGCGCCTGGTGTGGCTGCTGCTCAATGTGGCCTACCTCCCGGTGGCACGATGGCTCGGCAAGGTGCACAAGGAGCGCTCCATACAGATGGACAAGGTGCTGAGATGTGCGCTCCAGGCTGTGGCCGGACACGCGCTGACATTCATAACACTCCTGTATATCATGGGGGTAGAGGATATACCCTGGACGGTGCTTTTGGAATTCTACGGCATCTCGGCTGTGGTGTTCATGTTCTGGTGGTCAGGCGCTCACTTTTTCATCAAGCGCTATCGACGCCGTGGTGGCAATTACACAAAAGTTATAATAATAGGATGCGGGCCATCAGGTATAAGGCTGTATAACGAAATGCAGTCGGACGCAGGATTCGGCTATCGGTGCATCGGTTTTTTCGACATCTATTGTCCGCCGGATTTCCCATGGAAGCATCTCTACAAGGGCAATCTCTCGGAGATAGAACAGTTTGTGGTCGACACTGACGCCGACGAGATTTTTTATACACTCTCAGGCGAGAACGGCGAGGCGGTGCAACTGACTCTCGGGTTATGCGAAGCCCACATGCTCAAATTCCATTACGTGCCGCAGATTTCGCCATATCTCACTCGCAATTTCCGACTTGGAGCAATGGGCGCGATGCCACTGTTGGAGATCAGAAACAATCCGCTTGAACGCCCGATGAACTCCGCATTAAAGCGAGGTTTTGACATAGTTTTCTCCGGAATTTTCCTTGTTTTTTCCCCACTTATATTCATTCCTGTGGCGATAGCCATCAAAATGTCGTCGCCAGGACCGGTGTTTTTCAAACAGAAGCGCACTGGCTACAAGGGGAATGAATTCATGTGCTGGAAATTCCGCACCATGCGCGTCAACACTACGGCCGACTCCGTACAGGCAAGCAAAAACGACCCACGCAAGACGAAAGTCGGTGACTTCCTGCGCCGCTCAAGCATCGACGAACTGCCTCAGTTCATCAATGTGCTGATGGGCGACATGTCAGTGGTAGGTCCCCGTCCCCACATGCTCAAACACACCGAAGATTACCGACGCCTGATCGACAAATATATGGTGCGACATCTCATCAAACCGGGAATAACCGGTTGGGCCCAAGTCAAAGGATATCGCGGCCAGACAGAGGAATTGTGGCAGATGGAGCGTCGCGTGGAGCACGACATCTGGTATATAGAACACTGGTCGTTTCTCCTCGACATAAAAATCATAGCCAGAACGATAATAAACGCACTCGGGAAAGAAGAAAATGCTTTTTAGAGTGGTGAAGAGACCGGTGAACGGCCTCAACAATGATAAGACAGATAAAGATTTTGGATAAGATATCAGACATACAGGAACGCGCCAAGGCTATGCTGCGCCGATTCTATGGCTATGCGGAATTCCGCCCTCTACAGCTCGACATCATAACCACCGCCACCATCGGCCAGGATTGCGTGGTGCTGATGCCTACAGGCGGAGGAAAATCAGTGTGTTACCAAATTCCTGCCCTGCTCGGCGATGGAGTGGTTATAGTGGTATCACCCCTGATAGCACTCATGAAGGACCAGGTGACCGCCTTGACAGCCAACGGAATTCCGGCTGCGGCCGTGAACTCCATGCAGACCGATGCCGAGAACAGGCACATCATGGAGCAATTGTTCAGCGGACGTATAAAGATACTGTACATCTCCCCCGAACGTCTGCTCATAGAGATTGACCGTTGGTCGCGCGACATGAACATACGCCTCATAGCTATCGACGAGGCCCACTGCATATCGCAATGGGGCCATGACTTCCGCCCCGACTATACGCGTCTCGCCCGCATAAAGGAGCTATATCCCCACGTGCCGGTGATGGCTCTCACCGCCACCGCTGACCGCCTGACCCGCGAAGATATAGCACGGCAGCTACGGCTTAACGACCCGAAACTGTTTCTCGGCTCATTTGACCGTCCCAACATATCACTGCGTGTCATGACCAACCCCGGAAAGACACATAAGCTCAACTATATATCCACCCTCATAGACCGCTACCGAAATGATGCAGGTATAGTCTACTGCATAAGCCGCAAGGCCGCCGAGACCATGGACATGGAGCTACGTGCCAGAGGCTACCGCTCGGTGGTGTATCATGCCGGGCTGTCGGTCACCGACCGAAATCTCGCACAGGAGAAATTCATCAACGGCGATGTCCAGGTGGTGTGTGCCACCGTAGCATTCGGCATGGGGATAGACAAGAGCAACATACGCTGGGTGGTGCACAACAATATGCCTCGCAACATTGAGTGTTATTACCAGGAAATAGGTCGCGCCGGACGTGACGGAGTGGCAGCGGACGCGGTGATGTTCTACTCCTACGCCGATATAGCCACTCTCCAGAGCTTCGTCGACGAGAGCGGACAGCAGAGCATCAATGCTGAGAAACTCAACCGCATGAAGGAGTATGCCGAAGCCTCTCTCTGCAGGCGGCGCATCCTCCTGAGTTATTTCAACGAGACCATGGACCATGACTGCGGCAACTGCGACGTATGCCTCAATCCGCCAGAGAGGATGGATGGCACCACGCTGAGTCTCATGGCCCTCAGCGCCATAGTGCGTGTGAACGGAGGCGCAGGCCTGACAATGCTCATCGATATACTGCGCGGAGCAGGACGCCAGGATCTCATACAGCGTGGCTATCATCTGATAAAGACCTACGGAGTGGGCCGTGACCTGTCGTTCGCGGAATGGAACGCCTATATATCACAGATGATCCAACTTGGCCTCATCGACATAGCCTATAATGAGAGCAACCACCTCAAGGTGACACCCTACGGAGCCCGGGTGCTCCGTGAGCGTCTGCCTGTGACACTCGCCAAATATGTTCCGTTCGAGACACGCAAAGGCCGCAAAGCCCGGCAGAAAGAGCAGGAGGAACAGAAGCTCAAACCTGCTGAGCAACTTCTCGAACTCCTCAAGGAAGTACGCCTCAAGTTGGCACGCAAAGAGCAAATGCCCCCCTATATCATTTTCTCCGACAAAACTCTTCTCGAGATGGTGCGCACGGAGCCGACCGACATGGAGGCTTTCGCGCGCGTGGAAGGTGTAGGCGAAAAAAAGACCGTGAAGTACTGGAAGCCGTTCGTCACCGCCATAAGAAAATTCAAGGGGATAAAAGAGCCGCTCGGAGCGGGATTGTCACATGAGGAGACGTTGCTGCTATTAAACGCCGGATATGACGTTGAGGGGATAGCAAAGGCCAAAGAGATAAGCACACGCACTGTCTATAACCATATCGTGACCCTGATACGCGAGGACAAACTCACCGACTTCTCCCCGGTAATCACACGCGAGCAGTATATGAGGGTCATGGAAGTGGCCAAGAGCAATCCGGAAGAGATGTATGTCATCCTCGCCAAAGAGATGCCCATAGGGCTCCCAAGCGTGGGCCTCGCCGTCAGCGACTATCTTCTGCGACGCAAAGCCAACGAAAAGTAAACTAAAATTGTAATAATATCACAATTACATCAACGCAATCACCTAAAAACAGCATGATAATGGATGCCAACAATGATGATATGAAATGGAAAACCCTCGGAACGGAGTACCTGTTTAACCGTCCGTGGCTGACAGTGAGACGCGACACGGTTCAATTGCCTAACGGCACGGTCCATCCCGAATATTATGTGCTCGAATATCCCACCTGGGTCAATGTCATAGCCCTCACTGAGGATGGCAAGTTCGTGATGGTGAAGCAGTACCGCCACGGACTGGGGATAGTGGCAACCGAGCTGTGTGCCGGCGTGGCCGAGGAGGGTGAGACCCCGCTCGAAGCCGCCAAGCGCGAACTACTGGAGGAAACAGGCTTCGGAGGTGGCGAATGGGAACTCAACATGGTTGTATCGGCCAATCCGGGAAGCCAGAACAACCTGTCATACTCATTCATAGCCCGAGGTGTGAAGAAGATTTCAGGTCAGCACCTCGACACCACCGAGGATGTGCGCGTGGAGATACTGACCGAGGATGAGGTCTACGAGATGCTGATGGCCGACAACCTCAAGCAGGCTCTGATGGCTGCTCCACTCTGGAAATATTTCGCGCTTAAGAAGTAAATAGCCCCGGCAACGAGGCCGTCGGACGCCATGAATCGGACGAATTGGTGACTATCCTTAATCTTCCTTGATTATCAGAAGGATATCATCGGGGAGAAGAGGCAGTGTGCCGTTTGGCACCATGTAACGGTCGCCTCGTTTTATCATCATCACCAAAGCTCCGGCCGGAAGGCTGAGATGACGTAAAGTATTGCCGTCGGCCAAATGCTGAGGGGTCAGAACCATGGTTTCGAGCGATGTGGAGAGTTCCTCAGGGAGCTCAACACCAAATTCCGACTCATCCACCCCTCCCGAGGCTGTGAGTTTCAGCTTACGAGCCGAAGTGATGACTGTGGTGCCTTGAATAACGAGCGAGAGGAGCGTGACGAAAAACACTATGTTGAAAATCTGTGATGCTCCGTCTATACCGGCCACTACCGGATAAGTGGCGAAAATAATAGGCACGGCGCCACGCAGTCCGACCCACGACACAAAACTGCGGGCCTTAAAGGTTATATTCCGGAAGGGAGTCAGGCACAGGAACACCGACAAAGGACGCCCCACAAGTATCATGAACACACCAATGAGGAGCGAGACGGCCACCACATCGACCATCTCATGGGGATTGACAAGCAAACCTAGCATGAGGAACACCACTATCTGCGCCAGCCATGACATGCCGCTCATGAATTTAGCTATGCCTCTGCGGCAAGGCACGGTCATGTTGCCAAGATATATGCCGCAAATGTAAACGGCGAGATAGCCGTTGCCCTGCAGACCGTTGGCCACCGCGAACGTGAAGAACACAGCCGCCATGGTGAGAATAGATATCATATAGGAAGCCTGATCCATGTCCTCCTTGATGCCGGCGGCACCTCCTGTGCCTATACGGCGGTAACAACCTATGAGCCAGCGGGTGGCTTTCCCCATCACCAACCCGACACCGGCACCTATGCCGAACTGCAGGAACAGCTGCCAAAGGAGTGTCCCCACTGCCAGATGTCCCCCAAGCTGAATTGTCTCTATCAGGATGATGGTGAGCATATAGGCCATCGGGTCATTGGATCCGCTCTCGAGTTCTAGCATCGGACGCAGATTCTGCTTAAGGTTCACCTTCTGGGTACCGAGTATGCCGAACACCGAAGCCGAGTCAGTGGATGACATGGTGGCAGCCAGGAGTAAGGAGGGCAGAAAAGCGAAATGTATGTTAGTCCATGCCATCCCTGACAGCCACCATACGAACAGACCTGTGAGAAGCGCCGTAAGAAGCACTCCAACTGTTGAAAGCACCAATCCTGGAGCTATGACAGGCCGTATGGCCGACAGTTTGGTATCCATACCACCCGAGAAGAGGATGATACAGAGAGCTATCATGCCGATAAACTGTGCGGTGTGCATGTCACTGAACTGGATCCCAAGGCCGTCGGTGCCGAATGCCATCCCCACCAAAAGGAATATGAGAAGCAGCGGCAGACCTATACGGTAACTGGTCTTGCCGAGTAGCACTCCGGCAATGAGCAAGGTAGAGCCTATGAGGAGTATGTTTTCAGAAGTAATGTAGTTCATGCAGTGTCAAGAAAATATATTTTATGGCAGGGATAAACCGGGCCCCAGAAAAATGTCAGCGGGTCACTACCTTGTACTCAGTTGCACCACCCGACACCACCGAATAGCGTGTGAGGCTGTAACCCCGGTCGGCAGCAGGCCCTGAACGCGGCATGCCGTGATTTGTGAATATATCATAGGTGCTTCCGCAGTCGGGACATTCGGCAAAGAGTTCACCGTCAGGGACCCTCACCCTTATGGTAGGTCTGGCCTCGTAAGGGCACGCAAGATCATAAGCCACGAGATTGCCGAGCACATCGGTGACAAGCAACAACCCTCCATAGCCTGTGCGGTCAAGCACGGTGTAAGGGAAGTCGGAGGGTACTTTTTCAGCCGGAGGATTGAAAATATAAGTGCGGTAATCGGCTGCATCACCTTTTACTCCGTAGATATTCCAGTCACCGACGGTGTGGAAGGTGAGATGCACTTCGGCATAGGGAAGACGGTTGTCGTCGACCGAGTCACAGCCGCCGCCACAAACCAGCATTACCGCCGCGGCGGCCGCGACGGTAATGTAATTTTTAAGGCCGGAGACTCCGGCGGGAAGAGAGATTCGCATGTGTGTGTTGTGTTCTAAATTTCTGAGCCGGGGGAGCGGTGAGGCTGACCGGACCGGCACCTTACTGGAAAAGCGAAGTGAAGACGTCGCCGAACTTATCGGCGGCTTCCTGAATCTTGCCTCCGATGAACGGACGAAGCATGGCAGGAATCTCCAGATCGATTTTAGGTGTCAGCGAGGTGCTGCCTTCACCGGCCGAAGCCAGGTCAAGGCTCAGTTTCAGGGGCACCGGTGAACCTTCGGCCGAGAAGCCTACATGGGTCGGGGCGGTGCGCTCGCTGATGCGGAACACGAGCTGGCCTATTGACGGAGCGTTCATCTTCACGCAGTCGCCCTCGAATTCCACGCCCTGGAGCTTTTCGCGCTGCTCAGCGGGCAGAGCCTCTACGAGGTCCTTGTACTGGCCGAGGTCGGAGACTTTGGCATAAATCTCCTCGACGGGACGAGGAAGAGTGACTGATTTTCCTGAGTAAGTTGACATTTATGAAGTGTGGGTAAGTTATGTATGCTCGATTATTCTTTGTCGGTGTCAGCGGGCGACCACATTGACGGATCCTTGCGCCACTCCTTAAGGGTAGCGACATCGCTTTCACGGATGAAACCGGTCTCAAGCGCAGCGTTGATGAGAGCCGAATAGTTGGAGAGTGTGATGAGATTCACACCTGCTTCTTTGAAACGCTTGGTAGCCACAGGGAATTCGTAGCTGAATATAGCCACCATGCCTATCACTTCGCAACCTGCGTTACGGATAGCTTCGACAGCCTTGAGGCTGCTGCCGCCGGTCGACACAAGATCCTCAACCACCACTACTTTCTGTCCGGGGCGGAGATCACCTTCGATAAGGTTTTCCAGGCCGTGATCCTTAGGGGTAGAACGCACGTAGACATACGGAAGGCCGAGGCTGTCGGACACAAGCGCGCCCTGTGCGATGGCACCTGTAGCCACACCGGCCACGGCATCAACGTCGCCAAAGTTCTCAAGGATAATGCGGCTGAGCTCCACCTTGATGAAGTTACGCACATCAGGATATGACAAAGTCTTGCGGTTATCAGTATATATTGGAGAATTCCAGCCGGATGCCCAGGTGAAAGGATTGTCAGGCTGAAGTTTTATAGCACTGATTTTCAACAATTTCTCAGCAAGAATGAGGTCAAGGTGTTTCATATAATCGGAATTGATAATTTTCAGAGTGCAAAATTAGTTCTTATTCAAGCTTTCTGCAACTATTTTTAGTTTAAGTTTTATAAAAGAGCAAAAAAAGAGATGTCTCCCGACATCTCTCTTCCTTTTTAAACCTTTATCTTAATCTAATACTATGAAAAACACACGTACAAATGTAGGTATATTTTTTTGAATATTCCTAACGGCCAATCCCAATTTAACATATTTTTGCATCACCTTTTCAAAAAGTGATACTATTTTATCCAATTCAACACTTCATCTAATATTCCGCGTGTGGGTTGATAACTAAAATATATGAAAAATGTTGTATATTTGTGCTGCCGGTCAGTTTGTCACATAGCAATTTAAACCGTCCACAATAGCAGCAACCACACACGTGACATTTGCCACGAAAATTCAATATTACATTATGAAACACCTCTTTATATCAGATATGGACGGCACACTTCTTGGCAGTGACAGTCTCGTGAGTCAGGAAAGCGCCGAAATCATCACCGAACTTTCAAAAAAGGGAGCCATGATAACCGTGGCCACGGCGCGCACTCCTGCCACCGTCGAGCCGCTGCTATCACAAACCTACACCACCATCCCGGCCATAGTGATGACCGGTGCGGCAATGTGGGACCGCGTCGCCCACCGGTACATTCATCCTGTGCTCCACGATCCGGCCGCCCTTCCCGGTGTGATGAGCTGTTTCCACAGCCACGGTGTGAATCCATTCGTCTATATTTTCAGTCCCGACGGAGAGCTCACGGTGTATCACAATGGCAATATGACCGGACATGAGCAGAAATTTTACGAGGAACGCCGGCACCTCACTCTGAAGCATTTTGTCCTTGACGACCCGCGCGGACTGGAATGCCCTATAGGCGACACCATCCTTGTGTTCGGCATGGGTGATTTCGATGTAATCGAAGCGATAGCCGACGAGCTCGCCAAGGATTCGCGCCTATCCATCTCGGCCTACCGCGACATCTTCAACCATAAGCTCGGGACAATAGAAGTGTTCAGGGCAGGGGTATCGAAAGCCGCAGCCGTGAAACGCCTGGCTGAACATGTTGGCGCCGACCGGATCACCGTTTACGGCGACAATCTGAACGACCTCTCGATGCTCGCCGTAGCCGACGATTCAGTGGCCGTGGCAAACGCCGCGCCCGAAGTCCTGACAGCCGCATCACGCACCATAGGCCCCAACACCCAATCCTCAGTGGCCCGCGACATGAAGGCCACCGTTGAGAAAGAATTGGAAGCCCACAAGTAAAACCACACACCAACCTCCTGCCACCACCGGAAATACAGGACAAAACAAAAGGCCCCGACTCCACAAAATCAGAGTCGGGGCTTCCTTGATTTAATATATCCTGAATAATCAGATCCAGACTTTTAACACCTTTCCATTGCTCAAGCGCACAATGTAGAATGTATTGGTGGCCAATCGGAACTCTTCAGAATCAGACATATCATGACGATCGGTAATCTTTATGCCATTCAAATCATAGATATAGCATGACAGTCCCGAGCCATTTACCACTTTGAGAGTAGTGCCTTCGACAAATATTTTAACCTCATCAAAGTCTGCGCCTTCAATCCCGGAAAAACCATCTTCCGAAACAGAAAAACTCAATGTGGCTCCATACAGAGTAGTCCCGGATTCCGTTTTGACAAACGCCCTCACGGCATAATTACCCTTTGACAACTCTCCACTCTTAAATGTATACTGCATTGACTCGTCAGTAGTGACTGTAATTACTTGCTGCGGAGCATACATACGTGCCGACTGGGCTCCGAGTGCCCAATACTCATATCCTTGACTCACGATAGCCTCCGAACCAGCCACACAGTAACCGCACATTACCAGTGCATTGTTTTCCCTGTCGGTTCTGAATACGGTATAGACTGTTGCAGGATAATAGATGAATTCAGACTCCGTCCGGAAAGTTTCCCAATTATCGGAGGCGTAAATCTCATCATGATAACGCACGGCGGTGCGATATTGATAGTCAGTATTAGGTTCAAGCATACCATTCACAAGAGAAACTGAAATCGATCCATCATCCTGCTTCACACCTTTAGTAAATGCGGGGGCAGAATCCCAACCTTTCATCTGCTTCCATTGGAAACCAAATTCAGCCGAGCTGTATGAATCACAGTCGATTTCCCCATTCATCGTCGCAGAGCGGTTAGATATGTTAGAGACATCGGACGTAAGAGTTGAAATAGCCAACGTGGTAAAACTACGCATGTTAGAATATAAACGTCCACTCTCTTTTGTCTCGATAAAACTTCTGCAATAATATGTTATACCCGGAGTTAGCTCGTTTATTAATTCCCTGCCGGATTTATCATCAGAAACAACCACGTCACTTCCGATTTCAATTCCTGCCGAAACAAATGTGGCATCTCCATAGTTGGAAGACCAGCCAATCAAAGCAGCAGTCTGGGAAACCTCACCCAAAGTAATGGTCGAAGTCACAGCTGACGTCCTGAAGGAAAAAGCAGAGCCTGATGAATCAGCGTGCCATGACATCTCCTCTCCATTAACCTTAGCAAAAATCGCGACATTATACTGGCTACCGGGGATAAGATTCACAAGTTCCTGTTCGCCGGTATAAGGTAAAATTTCCCCATTGTTCAACCGATACTGTACATCCGAAATTTCTGCATCTCCGGAATCAAACGTCACTTTCATTTTTGCTTTTGTCTGTGTGATTCCAGAAAACGACACAATTACATTAACCGGCAAAGTCCTATACTCAAACCATGAATAATCCCAATCAACTTTTGACAGAGGACAATATCGTTCGTTCACAAGGCCTCTGAACCTAATATTATATTGTTCGTTGGGCGCGAGATTATTTAGCGTCAATGTATTTCCACAAATCGAATAAGGTTGTGTATCATTTACAGAATTTGCAAGAGCATACTCAATTTGAGAAATAACCGCATCGCCGTCCTGCGAAGCATCAAGCTCTAAGGATATAGATGTTTGTGTGATTTTTTTGACTGTTGCAGTTATTGTAGCTCTGTCAGTTCCTGCAAAATTCCAAGTTGAATTTTTGGAACTTGTATAATATACTTTGTCGCCATCAATTACAGCATATACCCTCCATCTGATTCCCAGACCGGGACATAATTGCGTGGCCACAGCCTTTAACACTTTATCGTCTGTAGGAATGGCAGGCATATCAATAATATCTGATTTCACATAGCTATCGGCTGATTCGAAGAAGCCGTCTGAATCAATGTAATATTCAAAGCCATAATCAATTGACGCGTCATCATCTGTCTCTGACAATGTTGCGGCAAATGTCACAGTTGTTTGTGTGAACGAATCGGAATTACAGTTGAGGAAATATGTGTCCAACGTAGTAAATTCGAGTATGTCAGAATATATGATATCACCACCTGCAGGCTGAATATAAGTTCTTGCCTGGTATGTGGCGCCCATTTCAAGATTCTTCTTAACACAAGTATAATCCGAGTCATTTCCTGCATCTTCCACCTCTTCCCAATCAGGACTCTCTTTTTTTCTAAACTGCATTCCCCGCTGATATATGTTAGCATCCCCAAAGATAACATTACCTGACAAAATTGCCTGATGCTGAGACACTTTTAATAGCTCAGGCTTGTTTGCTATGATAGGTAATGTAGTAAACACCGATGCCTCACTATATACTTGACCAAGATTTTCAATATCTGTATAAAAGCGGACTTCATAAGAAACATCAGGTTTCAATCTTGACAAACCGTAGGATAGGGTTGAGGATACATCGTTGAATGCGATATTTGACCATGTGCTGCCACTTTGTTCTTTGAATTCCAGCCCGGAAGACAAGATAACAGCATCACCGTTGTTTACACTACATGAGACTTTCGCCGATGCCTGTGTTACATTATCTATCGTCATTTCCTCAAATGTAACACCCAATGTTTCGAATTCAATCAGCTGGCTTGAGCCGTTAGTCCAACGTATCGACAGCGGGCTTTCAAAATTAGGCACAGATTCGACATAATAACCATAAACGGATTTAGGATGTAGGTTATTTAATGTCAATGGAGCACCATCAGCAGGAATTTTTGTCGATATCTCGGAAAATTCACTGACATTGGGGATCTTGAGATTCCAAATTCCGCCAAAACATGGCCAACTTGGAGAGCCGCCTGCTAAATCTGTTTCAAATTTGAGCTTATGAACCCCTTGAGGGACAACTACGGTGATCGTTTCTTTTTCGCTGTCAGACTTCCAGCTTGCATTTGATATATATGCCTTGGAAACATCATCCACATAAAAACTCATAGATGACGTTTTCGACCCAATATTATTCCCTTGCCAGCCATAACAGAGCCATTGAAAGGAAATAGTGGATTCATCAGTCAGAATCACATCAATTTCTATGGTTTCCTTGTAATACGAATCAGTATTATAGACACCCGAGTAAGTATTAGTTTTCCAACCAGAAGAAAAGTCGGGTTTTAGTAATGTTGAGGTGTCGTCCAGTAAATATTGTTCCAGTTTACTGCATTCATGCCTTGGTTGCTTAGATCCATATACATAATAAAAATCAGCATTGGCGTCGCCAAAGTCGGGTGTATAATTCAGCGTGGCAGTGGTTTGAGTTATTGGTGCTACTTCCAGATCCGAGAAGCCTATACCTAATGTTTCGAAACCGCCTATTGGCGAAAACACTCTTTCATCCTGACCTGCGACCACACTATAGGCTCTATATAAATATTTCTGTGCCGGGAATAAAGCAGATATCTCTCCTGTCTTTGATTCAATCCAATCGTCAGGAGTAGTGTTTGAGATTGAGATATTCCGCAACATTCCTATATCCAGGCCCATATTTGAAGGCCTTGTCTTGCTATATGACCAAGCGATAGTGTGCTTCCCGGCAGTCAGCGGCACAGTGACACTTTCAAAATCACGGAAGCCACTGATGGTTTGTATTTTGACATCATCAACATACAAGCTAAGCATTCCTATTCCATCCTCGGAATCCACACTCCATTCATAAGTAAGATTTGAAGAATCATAGAGCGTCACATCAACTGTAATTTTTGACTCCTGATCAGAGGGAACATTCTGGTTACTTTCAATCCAACCTTTGATGCTTCGCGCCGCCCAAGCATAGGAACTCTTATTGTTTATCTGCACAGGATCGGATGTAGGCAATAAAGCCGATTTAGAGAATTCATCTATTTCCGGCAGAACACCGTACTTATACTGAAATCCATGGTCTGCACTGGCATCGGGGAAATCCGCCGACAGAGTTGCTTTTGTTTGTGTGATGTCAGTAGCTTCATGAAGGGCTATCTGAGCCGAAGAATTGGAAAGACCAACAAGTATAGCCAACACCGACATCATCCTCTTTAGGTAATGATGTTTCATGAGTAATTATTCGCCCATGCAACTCTCCAATAGGGCCATTGTGATTGGTTTATACAAAAAAAGCGTGAGAGCCGTACTTGTTGCTCGTCCCACGGTTAGAGGCTCTGGCATGTGCCCATCGTAGTAGAACGAGCAAACTTGCAGAAGCCTCACGCAGAATATGATATACGTCCGAGCCCGACGCTTTCGCGCCGGACCGAAAGGAATATACATATCCAACTAAGACATCTACTGTTTGCTGCATTCTTGACTACGATTTTGAAACTGCCAGATTTCTAACCGTCAAGAAAGAGCGTCGAGTAAACGCTTTTTCATCATGTCTATGCCATGGAATGTACCATGGCAATAAAATGGCCCGCCCGCATAACCCTCGAGATGGCTTCTGCGATGGGGTCTATGACCGCAAAGTTAATAATATTTTTTTATAACCAAACAATTCGTCCCACGAAATCAACATGTTAAGCACCTACGCGAGAAAGATTTGGAGAATTGAAGAATAATGCTTAAATTTGCACCCACAAATCCTTTTTGACTGCGCATGTGGCGTAATTGGTAGCCGCGTTAGACTTAGGATCTAATGTCTCAGGACGTGGGGGTTCGAGTCCCTTCATGCGCACAATTCCTTTAATCAGCCAACCGATTATCACTTATCGGTTGGCTGATAGATTTTACCAACTTATCACTCCGGCTATGATGTGTTACCTTAAAGCAATGACCCGACATAATCTCACCACCATATTTATAATCTGCGCAGCGATCCTGAGCGCTATCCCTGCACAAGCCATACGTGCGCGCCGCGGCATAATGACTGAAACACAGGCCGACGGTTCGACAATCGACATACGCATCCTCGGCGACGAGCACTTCCATGTCACCACAACCTCCGACGGCTATCCGCTCGTGGAGGAGGATGGCATCTATTACTATGCCACTACCGACAGCGAAGGACGCCTCGTGGCCTCAACCCTCAAAGCACAGAATCCTTCAGCGCGTTCGCTCGAGTCGCAGCTTTTCCTCAGCACCATCGACAAGAGCAAGGTGATGGCGGAGACTGTGGCATCGCGCCGCCAGCGCAACGCTTCACGAGCCAATGCCGCAATAAACCGCGCTCCGGCGAATATGCTGACCACCACTTTTCCGGGACACGGCGAGCAAAAGGTGCTGGTGATACTCGCCGAATACTCCGATGTGAAGTTCTCCATATCCGATCCGTTCGGCTATTTCAATTCCATGCTCAACGAGGAGGGTTTCACCGGCGAAGGAGCCACGGGATCGGCCCGCGATTATTTCCTTGCCTCATCGGCAGGCCAGTTCTCCCCTATTTTTGATGTTTACGGTCCTGTCACTCTCCCGAACAACCGCACTTATTACGGAAGGAACAATATATATGGCGATGACGACAAGGCCCACGAAATGATTATCCACGCCTGTGACATACTCAAAAAGGAGGGTGTGGACTTCACGCAATACGACCGCGACGACGACGGCATCATCGACAATGTGTATCTCTTTTATGCCGGACGAGGCGAAGCTACCGGCGGTGGCAAGAATACTGTCTGGCCACATGCGTGGGAAATCTGGGCCGGAGCGAATGAGACACATATATATGATGGGAAACGCCTCGACCATTACGCCTGCTCCAACGAACTTCTCGACTCCCGAGGAACCGTGGACGGCATAGGTACTTTCTGCCATGAGTTCTCACATGTGCTCGGACTTCCCGACCTTTACTATACCGGCGACGGTGATTATGAGGAATATTGCACCCCCGACACATGGTCGATACTCGACTACGGCCCTTACAACAACAATAGCCGCACACCGCCACTGTATTCATCGTTTGAACGCATGTCGATGGGCTGGCTCACACCTGTCAAGATAAGCCGCGCAGCCAATATGACCCTCACCCCCATAGCCGACAATATCGCCTACATGGTGGAAACAGACAAGGAGAATGAGTTTTTCCTCTTTGAAAACCGCCAGACATCAGGATGGGACAAATATCTTGAGGGGAGCGGTATGCTTGTGTGGCATATCGACTACAATTCCTCACTATGGCATGACAATGAGGTCAACAACACGGCCAATCATCAAAACGTGGATGTGGTAGAGGCAACAGCCCGCACCGACTATCAAGCTGCCGCGTCAGACGCGTTCCCCGGTCCCGGCAAAGTAACCTCGTTCACATACTCAACCACTCCGCGATTCGCGTCATGGAGCGGCAAAAACCCGGGATTCCCAATCACCGGCATCGCCCTTGCCGCCAACGGCAATGTGACTTTTAAAGCCGCCGAGGGAGCCGCTCTCTACATAGCTGCCCCAACGCCACTCAAAGCATCGGAGATTGAATCGGGCTCATTCACAGCCAACTGGGAAAGTGTGGCAGATGCTGAGCGCTACCTCATAACCCTCACTGACGAGACTTCAGGAAAGACACTGCTGACTAACGTGGATGCCGGCACTTCGGGCTGCCACACCATCACGGGACTTACCCCGGACAACACCTACTCCTACACGGTGCGCTCGGTGGGCAACACTGTGGTGAGCTCTCCGTCGGCAAAAATGACGGTGACCACATCCGACCTCTCGGACATAGACTCCGTGACCATTGACCGCAAGGGGGAAATCTCAGTCCGCGACAGGCATATAATAATCTCCGGCTCTGAGGAGGAGGTCGAAATCTTCACGCTCCAGGGTATACGGATATACCGAGGCCAGGAACGTGAAATAGCTGTACGTCCGGGGCTCTATGTGGTGGCCATCGGAGGTCATGCCGAAAAGGTGGCGGTGAAATAATCCACTGCCAACATCAGTACAGAATATAAAGTTTATGATTTCGGGAAATCGGGATCAGACGATGATCATACAATCTTCAGATCCATCACCTGCCGTCCATCAAGGTCGACAGCGAGGTGCTTACCGGCCGTAAGAACCACAGGCTCGGTGGAAAGCGGCAGGAATATCACGTCGCCCATCTTAAGCGTCATATACCGGCTCACCTGATGCACCGCCTCCGCTATGGCTTCGGCCTGAGGCGGAAGGATAAGTGACGCATCACCGACAAGAATCTCAACAGGAGCGGCGGCAACCGATGGCTCCAACCATTCTCCGTGAGCTATAGTCCCATCCATTCCTGACAATACGCCCTGCATAGCTTCATCACAGCCGGGAAGGGTGACACGCAGTGCCACAGTGACGGCATCATAATAGCGCGAGGCAAATTTCACGGCCACATTTTTCCCCAACCGACCTATCCTGACCGCGAGGTGTCCGCACACGCTCCAACCGTCGCCCCAATCAGGTAAAAACAACGGACGACCGGGCAAAAGCATCGCTGAGTCGGGATGAATGTCGAGCATGAGAGGAGAGTCCGGATTGATGATGCGGATTATTTTCATTTGATAATGGGTTGAAAAGGTTGGAGGGTAAGGCTGATTGCTACTTCGATTTCATGCGGTTATACATCACCGCCAAATGAGCATAGATAGAAGTATTCTGAATCGTGATGTCGGGCGAGGTGCGGATATGGAACGGTGTAAAATTCCACAAAGCCTTTATGCCTGAATTCACACAAAGCTCGGCCACCTCGGCCGCGCTCTCCACCGGGACGGCAATGACCGCAATCTCAGCTCCGAGAGCTTCGCGACGCGCAGGGAGCTCGGCAAGGTCGTAGATCGGCGTACCATCAATTTCCGTACCCACAAGCGCCGGGTCGACATCAAATCCGGCCACAATATTCAGACCATAACGCGAGAGACCTGAATCGGCAATCAAAGCTGCGCCGAGGCTACCCACCCCCATCATCACCGCTTTATGATCACGGTGAAATCCGAGGAAATCAAGCAAGCCACGCTCAAGCTGGGCCACTTCATAGCCTATGCGTGTCTTACCCTTGATGTTGAGATAAGAGAGGTCCTTGGCTATCTGCGATGCGTCGACGTTCAGTTCCTGCGATATAGCGGTGGACGACACGTATTCCACCCCTTGGGCACGAAGCCGCGAGACGCAAGCCAGATACCAAGGCAAGCGTCCGATGGCAGGTTCCGGGACGTAGATTTCAGTGTTCTCCATGCTTTAAATCAGTTACGTGAGGCAAAATTACAATTTTTTCATATAAAAGCCAAAACCATGACCTATAAATTGCTATTGCTCACTGATTGCGCCACAGACATCTATCTGACTTTACCACCGGTGATATCCTCGAATGTCGAGCGGTCCTCCTCCTTCTCGTCGGCCGACACACCACCACGGTTAAGTATGTATTCCTCATAGTAGGCCAGGCAGAGGGTGGTGAGAGGAAGGGCTATTATCATCCCTATAAGCCCCAGGAGCGTACCCCATACCGACAGTGACAGCAGGATAATGGCCGGATTGAGCCCCATGGCCTTACCCATGATTTTCGGAGTGAGGATATAGTCGCAGATGCTCTGGCTCACCACGTAGACGAGTATACATTTGCCCCACACGCTCCAGAAACCGACTTCTCCTCCCATCGAATATATTATGCATACGAGTGTTACCGGTATGAGCGTGACGTACTGGAAATAGGGTATCATGTAGAGGACCCCAACCAGTAAGCCGAGCAATATGGCCAATGGGATACCCACGATCGAGAACCCGATGCAATAGAACACCGCCGCGCAGAGGGCAAGGAGAGCCTGTCCGCGGAAATAGCGGTTCATACTGTTCTTGATGTCATCTCCTACCTTGTAGGCTATCGGACGGTACTTTGGAGGCACAAGAAGCCTGAAACCCTTCATGAGCTGCTGGTAGTCAATGAGGATGAAAATCACATATATGAATGTCAGCAGCCACTCCAGGGTGTGCATCACCATCTCGATCGAGCCCGACACAAGGGCGGTGCCTTTCTCAAGGATGGTCTGTGCATGCTGTCCGCTGAGCGACTCGGCCACACGCTCGAGGTTGAAATTGCGGTGTATATAGTCGTGGACCTCATCGGGTATGAGAGGGAAAGTGGTACCATGCTCCGAGTAGGCTTTTATCAAAAGCGACATCTGATGCATCTCGCTGAGCACCGACGGCAGACACAGATAGCAGATGGCCACGATGAAAAACGTGACCTCAAAGAGTGTCACGAAGATGGCCACGATACGCCCGCGGAGATGCAGGAGCCGGCGGTTGAACTGCACAAGAGGCTCAAGCAGATAGGAAATCAGACATGCGAGACAGAAGGGAAGCAACACATTTTTAAGCGTGTTGATGAGCCATACCGCCCCAACTATGAACGCTATGGTGATAAGTATGCGTATTACACGGTCAAATGTAAACGGACGAGAATGTGATATGCTCCCGGTCTTCATAAATCGAAACAATGAAACGTTACCTGTAAATATAATGACTGAGGAGGCGATAATGTTTGAAAAATTTGTAACTTTGCAATCTGATTAACAACCGAATCCTACTATGAACCGTAAAGTACGCGTGAGATTCGCCCCCTCACCCACCGGGCCGCTACATATCGGCGGTGTGCGCACCGCTCTCTACAACTATCTTTTCGCCCGTCGCCACGGCGGAGAGATGATACTCCGTATAGAGGACACTGACTCCAACAGATTTGTCCCCGGAGCTGAGGACTACATCAACGAGTCGCTCAAATGGCTCGGTATAAAAATCGACGAAGGTGTCCGTGAAGGTGGCAACTACGGCCCCTACAAGCAGAGCGAACGTCGTGACATCTACCGCGAGTATGTGAAGCAGCTACTTGACAACGGCAAAGCATACATGGCTTTCGACACCCCCGAAGAACTCGAAGCAGCCCGCGCAGCCACACCCAACTTCCAGTATGATGCATCGACCCGCCTGAACATGCGCAACTCCTTGGCTCTCCCCGCCGAAGAGGTGAAACGCCTGCTCGATGAAGGGACACCCTACGTGGTACGCTTCCTCATAGAACCGGGACGCGACGTGGAAGTTATAGACCTGCTCAGGGGCAAAGTGACCATCAACTCGTCGATTCTCGACGACAAGGTGCTCTACAAGAGCGCAGACGACCTCCCCACCTATCATCTGGCCAACATCGTCGACGACCACCTCATGGAAGTCTCCCACGTGATACGCGGTGAAGAATGGCTCCCATCGGCACCACTCCATTTCCTCCTCTACGAGGCATTCGGCTGGGGCGACACTCGTCCTGAATTCGTCCACCTCCCGCTCCTCCTCAAACCCGACGGCAAGGGTAAGCTCTCGAAGCGCGACGGCGACCGCCTCGGCTTCCCGGTGTTCCCCCTCGAGTGGCACGACCCCAAGACAGGCGCCATCTCAAGCGGTTACCGCGAATCAGGCTATCTCCCCGAGGCTGTCATCAATTTCCTGGCGCTCCTCGGCTGGAATCCCGGCGATGACACCGAAATCATGTCGATGGACGAGCTCATCGAGAAATTCTCATTTGACCACTGCTCACGCTCAGGAGCCAAATTCGCCTACGACAAAGGCCGTTGGTTCAACCACGAATATCTCCAGACCACACCCGACGCGGAACTTGCCCAGCTTTTCCGCCCGGTGCTTGCCGCCCACGGCGTAAACCCCGACGACTTCTCCGATGACTACATCACACGCGTGGTAGGACTCGTGAAGGGCCGTATCAACTTCGTGGCCGACCTCTGGGACCAGGCCAAATTCTTCTTCACCGCCCCGACAGAATATGCCGAAAAGGATATCAAGAAACGCTGGAAAGAGGACACCCCCGCCATACTCACCGAGCTTATCGAGGTGCTCCGTTCACTCCCCGACTTCAGCTCGAAGGGAGCCGAACCTGTGGTGCTCGACTGGGTGGCGCAGAAAGGCTATCATCTCGGCAATGTGATGAACGCTTTCCGCCTCACGCTCGTCGGCGAATGCAAAGGTCCCCACATCTTCGACATCACCGAACTGCTCGGACGCGATGAGACCATCAGACGTATAGCCAAAGGGATTGAAACCATCAATGCGTAACGCTATATGATAAAGGTAGGAATCATAGGAGGGTCGGGATACGCAGCCGGAGAGCTGGTGAGAATCCTCATCAACCACCCCGACGTGGAAATCAAATGGGTACACTCGCGCACAGTGGCAGGTCAGCGCATAGTGGATGTCCACCAGGGCCTCCACGGAGAGACCGACATGAACTTCTCGAGCACTTACGACCTCGGGAACATCGATGTACTCTTCTGTTGCCGTCCGGCCGGAAAAACCCGCGAGTTCCTCGCCGATAACGCCATACCGGAAAATCTCAAAATCATCGACCTTGCACGTGACTACCGCATAGAGGACGGCACCCACGACTTCGTCTATGGCCTCTCGGAACTCAACCGCAAGCGCATAGTGCGAGGAGCCATGCATGTTGCCAACCCTGGATGCCTGGCCATGGTGGTGGAACTTTCTCTCATGCCTCTGGCCAAAAACCTCCTCCTGAACAGCGACATCCACACCACAATCATCACGGGGAGCACCAGCGACGGCGGCGAACTACGTCCCTCATCCCACTACTCGCGACGCAACGACAACCTCGTGGTCTACCGGCCTTTCGCTCATCAGCAGCAGCCCGAAATCCTACAGGCCCTGCGTGCTGCCCAGCAAAGCTTCAACGCCAAGCTCCACATGGTGCCTATCCGCGGACCGTTCTCGCGCGGCATCATGGCCGTTAGCTACATGGACTGTCCCCTTGAGCTGACGGATGTAATAAAGCTATACAAGGACTATTTCGACGACCATAATTTCACCTTCATAACATCAAAAATCCCCGATTTGAAGGATGTGGTCAACACTAATAAGTGTATAATACATCTTGACAAAATAGAAGGACGCCTCATGGTCACAGCCGTCATCGACAATCTCCTTAAGGGTGGCGCCGGCAACGCTGTGCATAACATGAACCTCCTATTCGGACTTCAGGAGACCACCGGTCTCACCATGAAGTCGGTGGCATTCTGACATTCCGGAGCTGAAAGCCGCCACCTAACACATCACAACGCCTTTCCGAAGGCGAGATTTATCGAACAGATTGCGGAACGCGTCGATGTCTTCATGGCATCCATCGGCGTTCCGCAAACTTTTTATATACTTACGCGTAAATATAACTAAGGTGTAAGCCCATACATCACAGCTCGTTAACACCTATTCAGTGATTATAATTTCTGTCGTCAAAACATAAGTGATTGTCTATCTTGCTTGTGGCCGCACGTCAAAGTCGATACCTTTGCCCCACATTCACCCGGGGCAACCGGAGGGGAGCACCGTGGGAGTCCCACACTCGAATTGACACATTGCCACAATCCTTACCCATCCCGATTACCCCCCCTCACAAATCATCTTCGTTATGTTGAAACATCATCTGTCCCTTATCGGATTGCTCGCAGTAGCCACCGTGGCAGCCCAGACAAGGGAGGTCTGGACTTATCAGGACTGCGTTGACTATGCCCGCGAGCACAACATCTCGCTCCAGCAGTCACAACTGGCCGAGCAGCGTACCGACTATTCGGTTGAAGCCGCGAAAGCCCAATGGGAGCCCACCCTCGATTTCGGCACCTCGCATGCTTTCTCCAACTCCATCTGGGGTGAAGGAAAACACAACACCCTCGGAGGTAATTTCAGCCTCAACGCCGGGTGGAACGTATATAACGGCGGAATCCGTTCGAACACCATCAAGCTCAACAGAAAACAGAGCGAAATCGACGCGCTGGCCACATCTGACCTCTTCCGCACCATAGAGACCGACATCCTGACGGTATACCTAAATATTCTCTACGCCCAGGAGTCGATAGCTATCTACGAGGAGACCGTACAGCTTTCCAAAGCCCAGACCGACCGTGCGCGCCAACTCATGGAGGCAGGTACCCTCTCACGTGTCGACTACACCCAACTGCTGGCGCAACTCGAGCAGGACAACTATAGCCTCGTCAATGCAAAGAGCCAGTATGCCACCCGCCGCATGGAGCTGAAAAAACTCCTGCAACTCGGTCTTACCGACTCCATCACGCCCGCCACCGTTCACTGGCCGGAGGCAGAAGTCCTCGCGCCGCTCCCTCCCATCGAGGAGAGTTATGCCATGGCCATCGATACTGACCTGCAGCTCAAGTCGCTATCACTACGCAAGGAAGCCGCTGACCTCAACATAGCTATAGCTAAAGCCGGCAGAGCACCGCGCATCGACCTGAACGCCGGTGTGAGCACCGCCTACGCAGTCCCCGCCGACAACTTCGGCAAGCAACTGCGCAATTCGCTCAGCGAACAGATAGGCATATCCTTCTCACTCCCTATCTTCGATCAGAAGAAGACAAAGGTGGCAGTTGCACAAGCCAATATCGACAAGATGGGAATTGAGCTCGATACCGACCAGCGCCTACTTGACCTCTCACAGACCATCGAGACATGGTATGTAGATGTCCGTGAAGCCCAAAGCCGTTACACAGCCGCCATCGAGCAGGAAAAGTCCGCCTCACTGAGCAACACCCTCGTCACCGAACGTTTCACCCTCGGTCTCGTCAATCCGGTGGAACTCCTCACAGCCCACAACAATCTTCTCGAGGCACGCCATGCGCTGCTTCAGGCCAAGTACATGACTTTGCTTGGGCGCAAAATGATTGATTTCTACCGTACGGCCTCCATAGCGTTGCCCTAATCCACCAGCATCACCGATAACACCAATTCAACTATGAGAAAAGCAAAATACATAGCATGCATCGCCATAGCAGCCCTCATGACCGCCGGCTGCAAGAAAGAGGCAAAGATAGCACTCAACACCCAGAAAGTATCAGCCGGAGACATCAGCGAGACCGTCACGGCCACCGGCACACTTGAATCGGTTACGCAGGTCGACGTGGGCACACAGGTCACCGGCATCATCGACAAGCTGTATGTCGACTTCAACTCCGTTGTTACCAAGGGACAGCTCATAGCCGAAATAGAGAAGACCATCCTGCAGGCCGACCTCAACAGCGCCGACGCCACCCTCGAATCAGCCCGACTGACCTACGAATACACCCTCACAAACTATAAGCGCGACAAGGCTCTCTATGACAAAGACCTCATAAGCCAGTATGACTACCAGACCTCACTGAAGGACTATAAGGTGGCCGAACAGGCCTATGACAAGGCTCAGGCTGACCGCGTGAGAGCCGCCAAGAACCTCAACTACGCCGAAATTTATTCGCCTATCGACGGCATCGTCATCTCACGCGAGGTCGAGGTAGGCCAGACCGTGGTGTCCAACATGAGCGTGGCCAACCTCTACACCATAGCCGACCTTGACCACATGCAGGTTGTCGGCAACGTGGACGAAGCCGACATAGGCCAGGTGAAGGTGGGCCAGCGTGTGGTATTCACTGTTGACGCTTACCCCGATGATTCTTTCGAGGGACATGTCACACAGGTCCGCCTCTCTGCCACCACCGAGAGCAACGTCGTGACCTACGAGGTGATTGTCTCGGCCAACAATGATGACCACAAACTCATCCCCGGACTCACCGCCAACCTCACCATATATGTCCTGGAGGAGAACGGTGTCATCACCGTACCTGTCTCAGCCACAAAATTCACTCCGCGCGACTATCCGGATGTCAAAGGACTTCCGCAGCCTGCATCATCAGCCAAAGGCTCTGACAGCAACGCCGACCATGTATATGTAGTGCGTGGCGACAGCTTGTATTACACCCCTGTGCAACTCGGGGCAGCCAACGGCATAAACGTGGCAGTGACATCCGGACTTAAGGACGGCGACGTGGTGGCATTGGGATATGAATCGGCACAGGCAGCCGCTGATGCCGATAAGTCACAGACCCAGAGCAGCCCCTTCGCGCCAAAGCGTCCCAACCAGAAAAAGTAAACTCTTCTCCACCACCTATATATAAAAAATCCACCTCCAGCCATGTCTGATCGTGAAATAATCGTTCTTGAGAACATCCGGCGCAACTTCATAGTAGGCGACGAGACCGTCCACGCCCTCCGCGGGGTATCGTTCCGCATCCGTGAAGGAGAGTTTGTCACCATCATGGGTACATCCGGTTCCGGCAAATCCACTCTCCTCAACATCCTTGGATGCCTCGACACCCCCACATCGGGCGAGTATCTGCTCGACGGTATATCCGTACAGAAGATGAGCAAGAACGAGCGCGCGGTAATACGAAACCGAAAAATCGGATTCGTATTCCAGAACTACAACCTGCTCCCTAAGACAACGTCGCTCGACAACGTCGAACTACCGCTCCTCTACAACTCCGCCTACAATGCCAAGGAGCGCCGCGAACGAGCCATACGCGCACTTGATGCCGTGGGGCTGCATGACCGCCTCTATCACCGCAGCAATCAGATGTCGGGCGGACAGCAGCAGCGAGTGGCCATTGCAAGAGCTCTTGTCAACGATCCGGTGATAATCCTCGCCGATGAAGCCACCGGCAACCTTGACACGCGCACCTCATTCAGCATTCTCACCCTCTTTCAGGAACTCCACGCGCGCGGCCGCACCATCATCTTCGTGACCCACAACCCCGAGCTCTCCGACTTCTCCTCTCGCAACATCGTGCTCCGCGACGGCCGTGTCATATCCGACACCTACAACGATCACCCGGCATCGGCCCGCGAAGTCTACGAAGCCCTTCCCAAAGAGACCGACCTCTAACCAACAACCTACCTCATTCACCAAGCTTCATGCGATTCATCAACCTTCTAAAAATAGCACTGCGCGCGCTCAACAACAATAAGCTCCGCTGCTTCCTGACCATGCTCGGCATCATTATTGGCGTGGCATCGGTCATCACCATGCTCGCCATAGGACAGGGGTCGAAAAACAGCATCAAAGCCCAGATCTCAGAGATGGGCTCCAACATGCTCATGATCCACCCCGGCACCGGGCAGCGAGGCGGAGTGAGACAGAGCGCCGATGACATGCAGACACTTAAGGTGGAGGACTACGAAACCCTCCGCGACAATGCCAAATACATAACGGCTATCTCACCACAAGTCAGCAGCTCAGGTCAGTTTATAAACGGCAACAACAACTATCCGTCGTCGCTCTCAGGCATTACCCCTGATTACCTCGACATCCGCAAACTCAAAGTGAAGTCGGGAGAGATGTTCACCGACCATGACATTGCCACAGCAGCCAAAGTCTGTGTCCTCGGACAGACCGTGGTCGATAATCTTTTCCCAAATGGTGAAAACCCCATTGGGAAGGTTGTGCGATTCAACAAAATCCCGCTGACTGTCATCGGAGTCCTTGAGGAGAAAGGCACCAACTCCATGGGCCAGGACCAGGACGACGTGGTGCTTGCCCCCTACACCACAGTCATGAAACGCGTTCTTGCCATAGACTATATACAAGGATTATTTGCCAGTGCCATCGACGAGAACCTCAGCGAGGAAGCATCCGACGAAATCACTGCCATCCTGCGCTCCAACCACAAGCTTAAAGACGACGCCGACAACGACTTCAACATACGCTCGCAGCAGGAACTCAGCGAGATGATGAGCTCCACCTCCGACATGATGACCGTGCTGCTTGCATGCATAGCCGGCATATCACTTTTGGTAGGAGGCATCGGCATCATGAACATCATGTATGTGTCAGTCACCGAACGCACACGCGAAATAGGGCTCCGCATGTCAATCGGGGCACGCGGCATCGACATCCTGTCGCAATTTCTCATCGAGGCTGTAATCATAAGCGTGACAGGCGGCATCATCGGCATCATAATGGGAATCATCGCTTCCTGGCTTGTCAATGTCATAGCACAGTGGCCCATTTACATCCAGATTTATTCGGTGGTGCTCTCGTTTGTGGTCTGCACTGTCACCGGAATATTCTTCGGATGGTATCCGGCTCGCAAAGCCGCTAATCTTGACCCCATCGAAGCCATCCGCTACGAATAAAGTCGACACACCTCTTACCTCACCCCTGCATCGAGCACCTTACTACTTCGCTCAGTGCGGGGGTGTGGCTTATTATATAGTAGCGGTAAGTCAACGGATGGAGTAGGTACAAAAAAAATTGATTGTCTCACGACAACCAACCTTAGTTAACCTTAAATCTAATACCATGAAAAACACGCTACAAAGGTAAAGGCTTTTTTTCGCTCCACAAAACATTTTGCTACAAAATTCACTTTGTTTTAACATTATTTTTAGCATCGTGGTCAAAAATTGGACATTTCAATAAATTTTTGGCGGTTTTCAAGGCTTTTTGTAGCATTTTGCTACTTCAGCATATCATTATCACGTTTTATTGCATTATGCCTCATTAATATTTATTAACACATAGTAATTACATGAATTTCAACCCATTACATAAAACTTGCGAAAACCATCATTTTTTCGTATCTTTGCGTGAAGAAGGCATCACATCCTTGAGAGCCTGTAACCTGAAGAACGGAGAAAACTGACCCACAAATGAGCGAGGAGATTAACGATATCAACGACCCCCTGGAAGAGGAGGAGATGGCCAACGACGAACAGTCAATCGTCAAGCCTGAAAAATTCGATCCGAAGATCATCGTCGACACCAGCAACGACGTGGTGCGCCATCAACTGCGCGGCATGTACCAGAGCTGGTTTCTCGACTATGCAAGCTATGTGATCCTGGAGCGAGCCGTACCGCATATCGATGACGGACTCAAACCGGTGCAACGACGCATACTCCACTCCATGAAGCTCCTCGACGACGGTCGATTCAACAAAGTAGCCAACATCGTGGGTAACACTATGCAGTTTCACCCCCACGGCGACGCCTCAATCTATGAGGCGCTCGTGCAGCTCGGACAAAAGGAACTGCTCGTTGAGACGCAAGGCAACTGGGGCAACATCCTGACAGGTGCCGGCGCCGCTGCCGGCCGTTACATCGAGGCTCGTCTCTCACAATTCGCCCTCGACGTGGTCTACAACCCGAAAGTGACCGAATGGACACTCAGCTACGACGGACGAAAAAAGGAGCCGGTAACCCTACCCATCAAATTCCCGCTGCTCCTGTCGCAGGGTGTCGAAGGCATAGCCGTAGGTCTATCCTCCAAGATTCTCCCTCATAATTTCAATGAAATCATCGACGCGGCCATCGCCCACCTGAAAGGGGAGGAATTCACACTCTATCCCGACTTTTTCACCGGCGGCGCCATCGATGTGTCGCGCTACAACGACGGAGAACGCGGCGGAGCCGTGAAGATTAGAGCCAAGATAGAAAAGGTCGACAACAAGACCCTCGCAATCACCGAAATCCCCTACGGCAAAACCACCGCCACCCTCATCGACTCGATACTCAAGGCATTCGAGAGCGGAAAAATCAAGATCCGCAAAGTCGACGACAACACCGCCGAGCATGCCAACATCCTCGTCCACCTGCTCCCCGGCACTTCGAGCGACCGCACCATCGACGCACTTTATGCCTTCACCGACTGCGAGATTTCCGTCTCGCCCAACTGCTGCGTCATCTCCGACAACAAGCCTCATTTCATCGGGGTTAGCGACGTGCTCCGACACAATGTGGAGGGCACACGCACCATTCTTGGCCGCGAGCTCCAGATACAGCTTGACGAGGTGCGCGAGCAACTCCACTTCGCCACCCTCGAGCGCATTTTCATCGAGAAGCGAATCTACAAGGACAAGGGTTATGAAGAAAGTGAAAACCGCCAGGCCGCCATCGACCATATCCGAGGCCGTCTTGACAAATGGAAAAAACTCTTCATCCGTGAAGTCACCGACGAGGACATCATACGGCTTTTCGAAATCAAGATGGGACGCATCCTTAAGTTCAACGCCGACAAGTGCGATGAACAGATCGCCGCATTCAACGCGCGCATCGAGGAGCTGAACCACCATCTGGCACATCTCACCGACTACACCATCCGCTGGTATGAACGCCTCAAGGAAAAATACGGGGCAGCATTCCCGCGAATGACCACCATACGCAATTTCGACAATATCCAGGCTGCCACAGTGGCCGAAGCCAACGAACGCCTTTACCACAACAGCGCCGAGGGCTTCATAGGCACAGGCCTTAAGAAGGATGACAACACCGAGTGCATAGGCAACTGCTCGTCAATCGACGACGTTATCGTGTTCTACAACGATGGCCGCTACAAAGTGGTCCGTGTACAGGAAAAATTATTCATCGGCAAGAACGTGCGCCACGTTGCCGTGTTCAAGCGCAACGACACCCGCACCGTCTACAATGTAATCTACCAGAACGGCAAAGGTGGCACCTACTATATGAAGCGCTTCTCAGTCACCGGTATCACGCGCGACAAGGAGTACAACCTCACACCCGGCGAACCGGGCACACGCATCTGCTGGTTCACCGCCAACTCCAACGGCGAGGCCGAGGTGGTGAAAGTGACCCTCAAACCCAAACTGCGTCTCAAAACCCTCCAGATCGACGTGGACTTCTCGGAACTCGCCATCAAGGGACGCGGAGCGATGGGCAACATCGTCACCCGCAACGAAGTACACCGCTTCTCGCTGAAACGCGAAGGTGGCTCGACCCTCGGCGGACGCGACGTGTGGTTCGACCCCGACGTGATGCGCCTCAACTATGACGGACGCGGTGACTATCTCGGAGAGTTCAACAGCGGCGACCTCGTGCTCGTCATCACAAAGAACGGCGAGTACTACACTTCATCGTTCGACGCCTCCAACCACTACCCCGAAAATCTCATGCGCATCGAGAAGTTCGATCCACATAAAGTGTGGACCGCCATTCTCGACGATGCCGACCAGAAATATCCCTATATCAAGCGCTTCTCCTTCGAGGCATCCTCGAAACCACAGCGATTCATCGGCGACAATGACAAGTCACACCTACTCCTGCTCAGCGATCAGCCCGGCCTGAGAGTGGAAGTGACATTTGGGGGCGCAGATGCGGTGCGACCACCGCTCGAGGTAATAGCTCGCGAGTTCATCGGAGTCAAATCATTCAAAGCCAAAGGCAAACGCCTCACAACATTCAAGATCGCCGACATAACCGAACTCGAACCTGTAGCCACCGGCGATGAGCCGGAAGCCTCACAGAGCGACGACTCGACCGACACTCCGGATGACAATTCAGGCACCTCCGGAGAGCCACAAAATGCCTCACCGCAACCCGACGACGACAAGAGCGACGACGAAATCCGCGACGAAATCACCGGGCAGCAACGCCTGTTCACCTGACATCACACACATCAACCTCTCCTCCACCCCACAAGGATGAAACACACCCTCATACTCACAATTGCACTGGCGGCATGGGCCCTCCTGACCCAAGCCGCCCATGCAAGCGAGCCGGCCGATACCACCCCTCCCCCTCTCAGGCCGGTATTTGCCGCCTACACCTTCGAGGCGGGAAGTTCACACCTTACCGACACATACCTTACTCCACTCAAATACACCGGGTGGCATGCCGGACTGGACTACATGCGCTACCAGGCCATGAAATTTTCCCCCGAAAAGTGGACCATGCGCCTGCACGCCAACCTGGGGCTTGACCGCACACAAAACCCATCGGGCAACGCCACCATGTGGGCCCTCATGTTTGACTTCGACTGGGGCATGATGCGACGTTTCAATCCGGCCCGGGGACTCACCCTTGCCGTAGGAGGCTCGACATCCATCCAAGCAGGATGCCTCTACAACTCGCGCAACGGCAACAATCCCGCCTCAGCCAAAGGAGCATGGACCGTCAACCTGACCGGCTACGCGGCTTACCGCCTAAACATCGGGCGCCTGCCGGTGACATTCATGTACCAGCCCACACTTCCGGTCACTGGTATATTCTTCGCCCCCGATTACGGCGAATTATACTATGAGATATACCTCGGCGACCATTCGGGACTCGTCCATGGAGCATGGTGGGGCAATTATTTCAGCCTCGACAACCTGCTCACAGCCGACCTGCACTTCGGAGCCACAAACCTGCGTCTCGGCTACCGCTGCAAGGTGTTCTCCTCCGAAATCAACCACATCACCACCAACATCCTCACCAACTCACTGGTAATCGGCGTGAGCGGCGAATGGCTCTCTGTCAACCCCCGCAGACTCCCTTCATCCGAAGCCAAGCTCATACAGGCCATTTACTAACAACTCCCGGCTGTGCCAAACCACCACCGAACATCATGAACAGGAAAATCACCATCATACTCGTCGCAGTAATGGCCTTGATGGCCACATCATGCCGCGACGTGCCGGAATATGGCAACGACTCAATGGGCAATTTCGAAGCCCTTTGGACCATAATTGACCAGCATTACTGTTTCTTCGAGGAAAAGGATATCGACTGGGACGCCATCCACGATAAATATGCCCGGCGCATCGGCCCGGAGATGACCCGCGAGGAACTCTTCGTGGTCTGCGCCGACATGCTCGACGAGCTACGTGACGGCCACGTAAACCTATCATCGTCGTTCAACACCTCCTACTACCGCAGTTGGTGGAGCGACTACCCACAGAATTTCTCCCTCCGCCTCATCGAGGAATCGTATTTCAACTTCAACTACCGACAGAGCAGCGGCATGATCTATGATTATCTAAGCGAGAACATCGGCTACATCTACTACGGCTCATTCAGCAGCATAGTGGGCGAAGGCAACCTTGACCAAGCCTTATATTTCCTGCGCGGGGCCCAAGGCCTCATAATCGATGTCCGCGACAACGGAGGCGGCAACCTCACCAACGTGGAGACATTCGTTGCCCGGTTCATCAAGGAGCCTACCCTCGTGGGCTATATCTCCCACAAGACAGGCCCTGGGCACTCCGACTTCTCAGAGCCCCAACCCATCACCTACAAACCGGCCCAGGAAGGCCGCATACGCTGGGGCAAACCTATCATCGTACTCGCCAACCGCTCAACATTCTCAGCCGCCAACAACTTTGTCGCCACAATGAAAAATCTCCCCGGAGTACGCATAGTCGGCGCGACTACCGGAGGAGGTAGCGGCATGCCATTCTCATCCGAGATTCCATGCGGATGGTCAGTGAGATTCTCGGCATGCTCGATGCTGGACGCCAATGGCGAAAGCACAGAGTCGGGGGTACAACCCAGTGAGGGGTGCGCCATCGACCTCGACCCTCTCGACGCCATCGCAGGCCATGACACTATACTCGACTTTGCCATAGCGCTCATGCAGCAGGAAATAGCTAATTAGCAATTAAGCAACACATTAAATCCTAAACTGGACTCTTACCGCACCCCGGTCCCGTCGCCCCAAAAGCGTCATGGCCGGGGTGCTGAGCATATAGCTACCAATCCTTAAAATAAGTTAAATTATAGTACTTGGTATTGCATAGTACTATAAAACCACATACCTTTGCAACGTGAACGGACAACTATCCACCGTCACCCATACACAAAATGAACATAGACAATCTAAAATCACAGATGCGCAAAGGGATGCTTGAATTCTGCGTGCTGCTACTTCTGAAGCGTGGGGACGCCTATGCCTCGGAGATGATAGCCCGACTGAAAGAAGCGCATCTTATCGTAATGGAGGGCACACTTTATCCACTCCTCACCCGCCTGAAAAACGACGGACTCCTCTCCTACCGCTGGGAAGAGTCGACCCAAGGGCCACCGCGAAAATACTACTCCATCACCGAGCTCGGACTGCAGTTTTTGCAGCAGCTCCAGGAGTCTTGGAACGAGATAGCCCGATCGGTCACTCTCCTGCAGGACGAAAACACCTCAATATCCATAACACAAATCATCAACGAAGAAACAATCACCAACCCCGCTGACGCCGACAACGACTCAGACCAAAACATCGCATTATGAAAAAGACTTTTCCTGTCAACATCAACGGCAAAATATTCTACATCGACGAAGACGCTTATTCACTCCTCCAGAGCTATCTATCACAGCTTCGCGCCACATTCCCCGGCGAAGAGGGTTCAGAAATCGTCACCGATATCGAAAGCCGCATATCCGAACTCTTTGACGAGCGCATAGCCTTAGGGGCCAACGTGATAGTCATCGACGATGTCCGTCTCGTGATAGAGACTATGGGCCGTCCCGAAGAACTCTCGGAAGAGAGCAGCTATGACGACCCGACCACTCAGCAGGCCACCAACGACGGCACTGTTCCCCCGGCCACCCCTGGTTCATTCCCTCCCCCACCCCCAATCCATAAGCGCCTCTACCGCGACGTACGCCACAAAGTGTTCGGCGGCGTGATAGCAGGTCTGGGACAATATCTCGGCTGGGACGTGACCGTGATGCGCATCTTCGCCGTCGTCATCACCCTCTGCACCTACTTCTGGCCATGTGTCATCATCTACCTCATAGCATGGATGATTATCCCGGTGGCGCGCACACCACGCCAGATTCTTGAAATGCAAGGCCAGCCGGTCACACTCGACAACGTCGGGCAGACTGTCATCAACAACGCCAATCCCCCGACGGCCCCCATCCCCAACGAAAGCAATTCAAGTTTCAGCAACTTTCTCAACACCTTCTTTTCTGTAGCAGCCAAAGGGATTCTCGGGTTCATTGGATTCTTCTCAGGCATCTGCGCCGTAGTCATGGCCATATTCTCCCTTGTGATCATCGCAGGCATTTGCACCTACTACTTCGCCGGCAACTATGGACTGCTCGACGCAATGGACCTCTTCGACACCGCTTCGCCCTATCTCGAATCATGGGGAATAGTATGTGTGCTGCTCGCCGTCTTTATCCCGGCATTCGCCCTCTCATGGGCAGGGTGCGCAGTCCTCTTCAAAGTGCGCGGGGCATCAGCTCCTATGGTCCTCACTGCCATCATCTTTGAAATCATATTCATAATCGCAGCTGCAGTTCTCCTCAACCTCAACGACGCATCCGAAACCATCTCCTACATCGTCGCCGCCGGTCCTGCCACCATAATCCCTCCCATGCTCAGCTGACCGTCACACATTAATTTATAAATAGATAACGAAATATCCATAAGGCATAAATCACATTCGACACACAAATCCATAAACAAACAGAAAATCACACAATTCACATTCTGACACACCTGCTGAAATCCCGGGGACGCCACAAACCGCCCCGGGATTACACATCTCCACAGATTGCTTGGCTGACAGTCCGACCACATCCCCGATCAAACGAGTTAAATGTTAAATTTTAACATTCGGGATTTGCTTTTGTGGTTTTTTATCTGTATTTTCGCTTTCTCAACCTTTAAGAATCGTCGGACAATGAATCTCATAGAGGAATTTCTCGGATATCTGCGGCTTGAGCTCAACTACTCCGCCCTGACGGTCGACGCATATCGCCTCGACCTCACCCAGTGGGCAGAGTTTGCCACCGACCGCCATCCAGAGGAACTCTCCCCGATGGACATCACCACCTCCGACCTCAGGCAGTGGATAGGCTCCCTGGCCCGCAAAGGGTGCACACCCCGCACCATCCGACGCAAAAGCTCCGCTTTAAGGGCATTTTTCAGATATCTGATGCGCAATCACGGTCTAACATCCAATCCCGCCTCCGAACTGACACTCACCAAGACCGCGAAGACCCTTCCGGTCTACATCCGCCCCAACGAGACTGCGGCGATTCTCGACGAAATGGATTCAACACCCTCCGCCGATTTCTCCGACACACGCGACCGCCTGATCCTTGAGATGTTCTATGCCACCGGCATGCGATGCCAGGAGCTCATAGACCTCCTTGACATCAATGTCGACACCACCCGACGTGAACTAAAGGTGCATGGAAAACGTAATAAAGAAAGAATAATTCCATTTGCCGGCGAGCTGGCCGAAGCCATTGACCACTACCGCACAGTGCGCGACAGCAACCCGGCCACAGCAATCTCCTCTCGCGACAGAGAGGCACGGTTTTTCGTCAGGAAAAACGGCGAGCCGATCTACCGCAAACTGGCCTACAAAGTGGTGCACGAAGCCCTCGCGCTCGGAGGAGCACATGCTTCGCGCCTGAGCCCCCACGTGCTCCGCCACTCGTTCGCCACCGACATGCTTAACAACGGCGCTTCAATAAGCTCCGTCCAGCAACTGCTTGGTCATGCGTCACTTGCATCAACACAAGTGTACACCCACATAACCTACAGGGAACTTAAACACAATTACCAACTCGCACACCCTCGTGCATTAAAAAAAGGAGGAAAACATGGAAATTAACATCAAAGCCGTTCACTTCGACATTACTGAAAAGCTCACCGCCTTCATCAACAAAAAAATCGAAAAACTGGTGCGCCGACATCCGTCAGTGATGGACGCTGACATTTCCCTCAAAGTGGTAAAGCCCGAGACAGCCATGAACAAACAGGCCATCGTGAAAATTAACGTTCCCGAGCAGCCCGACCTCGTGGCCGACAAGACAGCCGACTCTTTTGAGGAAGCCATCGACCTCTGCCTCGAAGCACTCGACAAGCAGCTCGAAAAAGTGAAAAACAAGAAATAACTCAACGAAACCATAAACGTCAATAAGAAGGCATAAGCCTCAGCATAGCGCCGCGTCCCAAGATAGGGACGCGGCGCTTGATTTTAGTGTCGAAAAAGCCTCGATTTGTTAATCGGAATAGACATTAAAATACAATAATTAACCTATTTTCACAATGCAATCAAAGTGTGAAATCTGATTGATGAATTTTAGGTTATTTTCACACTAAAACGTAAACCTTCGATTATCAGCACTTTACCAACTCCGTTTTAACAACATTTTAAACGTTTCACATTTTTTGGCTTGGCCTGATTTTTTCAAACGGCTCAAAATGACTATCTTTGAAGTATCGGAATTATTTATGTAAAAATTCGTTAAATTCAAACGATGGAACAGACTCTAATCATTTTCAAGCCTTCAGCTATTGAGCGCGCACTTGTCGGCAAGGTTCTCTCCCGCTTCGAGCAGAAAGGCCTCATCATTACCGGCATGAAGATGATGCAACTCTCCCCTGAGCTTCTGAAAGAGCATTACGCTCACCTCGTTGACCGTCCATTCTTCCCGCTGATCGTAGCATCCATGACCGCATGTCCGGTCATAGTGATGTGCCTCAAAGGGATTGACGCCATAAACGTCGTGCGGACCCTCACCGGCTCAACCAACGGCCGCCAGGCTGCCCCCGGAACCATCCGCGGTGATTTCTCGATGTCAAACCAAGCCAACATCATCCACGCCTCATCCTCTCCTGAGGATGCCGAGGTAGAAATCAAGCGCTTCTTCCGCGACGACGAACTCTTCGACTATCTCCCCGCCAAGATGCCATATCTTTACAGCGAGGACGAACTCTGAACCTTAAACCATCTCTCACTTAGATAACGGATAACCATCATCACTCCTCTTGCCCTGAAAACCAACAAATAAAGATGACTCTCAAAAAATTAAATACCCTCCTCGCAGCCGCTCTTCTCTCGCTCGCAGGCATATCCGCCCAAGCACAGCACCGCCTGCCGGAATCTCACTCCAACCAACATAACTCACTCATAGCCAACCAGCGTCCGTCGCTCAACCCCTTCAAGCTCGAAAACAACAATATTCTCCTCAACCAGGTGAAAGAGCGCGAAGCCCAGTATGACAGCGAAGTTTACGCCAACTTCTGGAACAGTGAACGTGTCAACCCCTACGGCTCTGCAGTGGCAATCCCCGAACACAAGAACATTGACGTATCCGAATATGTAGCCCCCGTGAAAGGACATGTGACATCCAACTACGGCTACCGTTCACGCTTCGGCCGCATGCACTATGGCATCGACCTCAAGCTTCAGGTGGGCGACACTGTGCGCGCTGCATTCTCCGGTAAAGTCCGTCTCACAAAATACGAAGGCCGCGGATATGGCTACTATGTAGTGGTACGCCACGACAACGGAATGGAGACCGTCTACGGACACCTCAGCCGCTTCCTCGTGAAACCTAACCAGTATGTCAAGGCCGGCGAACCTATCGCCCTCGGCGGCAACACAGGACGCAGCACAGGAGCACATCTCCACTTCGAGACACGCTACCTCGGCATTCCCATCAACCCCACAGCAATCATTGACTTCGAGAACTTCGTGCCTCACAAGGATGTGTTCGCATTCGACAAGCGCACCTACGCGAAGCCCCAGAAATACGCTCCTGCAAAGCGCAAATCAAAGACTTACGCTTCAAAGAAGCGCAAAACAACCAAACGCCGCACCGCGAAGAAGAAATAAAACTATCTCTTCAGACCGACAACGGCAAACCAACTCTCGCTCAGATAGTCTGACCGGCCACTCCGGTCAACGCCATCTCCCTCCACATCTCTTGCAGAAAAAGTAATCTCTATCTCACTTAAGGATATTATACTCAAGATTGTGGATAGACGACACCAAACGGTATCATCTATTACAAAAGGTCATGCAGGATTGCAACGCCTCACACAATTATAATCCGCAAAACGAAATGTTCCGGCTTCCCGAAACGAAATGTTCCGCTACCTAAAACGAAACGTACCTTTTTCTCCCCCCTCATAAGTGACCGCCACAACCCATTTCAAGGCTGTGGCGGTTCTGTTTTTATGCGATTGTAATGGCATTATAACGCCGTTCTCCCCTACTCCAGCCAGCGGTCAACGGTGGCGATGGCTTCGGTGCGGAAGGCGTTGAAGGCTTCCCACTCGGCTTCGTAATCCCCGGCTTTAGCTATGTCTGGGTTCTTAAACAGCTCTATCTGGTGGGTCTTGATGGCATCCTCCTCCGTCTGGCTGTAACGGCTGCGGATTATGCCGTTTATCAGGCTGTCACGGCTCATATCGCCAGAGGCTATCAGTGTGCCACCGTCAGGCTCGGTGCCGGTATAGGCATAGCCTGTAACAGGCTCAGGGGCTTCCTCTCCGTCCCTGACCTCAGGCACATAATCCTCTATGACTTCCTCGTTGAGGTAAGCCATATAACGGTTGTCATCATATTTGACGAGCGTCTTGCGCTCGGTGTAGATTGCTTTATTCATTGTCACGTGAATTTGTAAAACTTCTTGTTTAACTTGTTGACCTGCTCCATGACCACGGTCGGACATGGGAGGTCAGCCTTGGTAAAGTCTTTTTCGGCTTGGTCGATCATGATAGCTGAACCTGTGTAGGAATAGTATTCGGCATCCTTTACCGTAGGGGTGCCGTTGCTGTCCTTTTCCCTCTCATAGACATAGCTCTCATGTTCCTCGCCGTCCACCGCCGTTTGAACGACGGTTTGCAGTATGCGCTTGTACCGGATCACGAGGCACTTCTTGGGGCGGGTTTTTCGCTCCTGCCTCACGACACCATCCGGGCCGGTGACCTCGGCGAAGTAGTCTTCGGTTTCAACCTTGCTGTCCTCTATGGCATAGTCGAGCAGCATTATCTTGAAGTTATCCTCCTGCGCCGGATCTTTACAGACAATATCAGTAAACGGGCGCTTCTGGTCGTAGCGCATACCCTTGAACGGGATGTTGGCACGACGGTTCTTTATGACCTTTCCAAGTCGCTTTTCCATGTTTATATCGAGTTTTCTTAATAATGTATGCGAATTTGCGTGGGTGGCGAAACCTATACGGCTGGCACATTCCAACCGGGTTTCCTCCGGTGTCATGCCCTTCTTTTTACATTTTGCCACCTGCCGACATAGGGCTTTCTTATTGCGCTTGCGAAGGGCGCGGTGGGTATGAAATGAAACATAGCCGCACACGTCTATGCCTCTGCTCCAGACCGGGCGCACGTTCCAGTTCCGGTTGACCTCTATCAGATAATCCCGGGCAAGTACCATTATGCACATCTCCGTGACAAGGTGTAAGAATGTCTTGTCACGATGGAGCATGACTATATTGTCGGCAAATCTGAAATACTGTATCGGTTCACTTATATAGCGGTCAAACTTGCCGACCATATAAGCCACTCCCCTGCCTAATTCATCCGCCTGTTCCTTCGTGCGGCAGGTCACGAGGCTGTCGCTGACATAACGGTTACGCCAATATGCGAGCCTTTCGGGGTCTCCGGCTATACCGAAAATCCCTACCGCGTCATGGTCAAACTTGGCTAAAAAGAAATTTGCTAATATCTGCGAGATCTTGACCCCTAAAGGCAGCCCCTGACGGAAGCTGTCGATAAATTCATCGAGGAACCGCAACAGTTTTGGGTCTTTGATTTTAGTCCTGACCCGTTCTTTCATCAGGAAATGTGCGATATTCTGGAAATAGTGGTGGGCGTCAAGCTGAACGAAATACCACGTGCTTTCCGGATCAGTATAAAGCTCCTTGCGCAGCAGGTTGATGAAATCATGGGTGCCGCGTCCCTTGACGCAGGAGCACGACCGCCGGATGAACGTGTCGGTAAACAGACGCTCGGTCTGAAGCAGCGGCGCCCACTGGCGCACATGGTCACGCACGGGAAGTTTGCTCACGATCCTGCGCTTGGGCTCGAAAATCTCCTCGTCCTGATACTCGGAGGTATGCCCGGTGCCGTCCCGGTATTCAGCCAGAAGTTCCATGAGGTTGGCTTTGAGGTTTGCCGCGAAGCGCTGCACATTGTCGCGCCGCTCTTTATATTCGGCAAAGCCCCGGAAAGCCGCCTCATAGTTCTCGATGGTCTCAATACGAGGAGATATGTATCCTCGTCGTTTCATTGTGTCTCGGTGTCATGGGTGTCTTAATGTGTCATTTTGGGTCAAACCGCAGTGTGATCTGCAATTTTCTCTTGCTTCGTTACCGTCGGCTGGAATCGTTGATTCCATCTACCGGCACTGCCCGCATTTCGTTTGTTTTTCGCCTTGGGGCGAGGCCCTGTCACCCCGCTTCTGGATTGTTGAGGGGCGAGCCGATGTTCGCATTGGCATTCGTGGGAGCGTTGTTCACATTGACCGCTCCTACGCCCGCATTGCCACCGTTGTTGGCGTTGGCGCCGCGAAACACAGCACGGAAGCCCGAAGACCGACTCTTGGACGACAGCAGCCCGATTGTTAAATCAACGCAAATTTAACACTTTTTCGTCTATCGAGACCGATATAAACATGGAAATATGTCAATGTTCTCTTTGCCCCCATTGCTGACGGGTGTCGGAACAAGTCCGACACGGGGGCTCCCTACGGTCGCCGGGTGCTTTGCCTTCGGCGCGTGCCAGGAACACCATGCACACACCGGACACCGGGCACCCTTTGACCTCCTGACCACTTTAGGCCACCGCGTAATACTCCGGCTCCAACGAGAACTCCTCTGCGAAATCGCAGAGGGGAGAGCCGATGTGCGCATAGGCATCCGAGACAGCGTTGTACACATCGACCGCACCACAGCCCGCAGGGCCACCATCGTTCGCACTGGCACCACGGAAGACAGCACGGAAGCCCGAAGTGACGTTACCGTTGTTCCAGAAATAGTCACATTGGTAGGTAGATTCACTGCCGCCCGACTGGGTAGGCCACATCTCAAGATTATCGTAGCTCATCTTTATGATATAGCCGGAAGCGATCGGAGACGTTGATTTCAATACCATCCCGGCGGTGGAACCGTAGGTGTAGGTTCCATAGATGCTCGGGGTAACCCAATGTCTCATTGACTTGTCGGCATTCGCCTCGCCAAGTTCATCCTCGCTTACACGCCAGATATAGCCGAAGAAGTTTTTAAGACCGAAGAATACTGGTACTTTGGCGGTGAATACTGTCGTGCCGTCGGCATTAACTATCGGGATCTCTTTCACTCCGAGACCGTCTGCCATATCGACGCCGGCGCTCATGTGCAGTATCGGATTATTACCGTTATAATTACTCCAGCTCGTCCAGTCCCAGTTGGTCACACCGGTGCCGAAGCCGCCTTGATAGAGCCCGTTGGCGTCCTTGTTGGCGTTGAAGGCTGCCTGAACGTTGCGGGTGCCCATGACTATCTCGACAAGGATCTTTACCACGGCTGCGGCTCTCATTGTGCCCGCAAGCCATCCTGCCCCGTTCTTATGGGCCGCCGCCGCGAACTGGGCGGTGCTTCGGTTCGTGGCGCAATGGCCGAGCAAGGAGCGGTAGGTGTCATCCCACCCCGAGGTGTTGTTGCCGCCACGGTACTTGACATCATCGTTGATATAGCTGACAAGGGTGTCGGTGTCGCGGTCAAGGGCCGCAAGGCCGGTGGCGCTGAGAGAGCCCACCGGGATACGGTAGTTGTACTGTCCTTTGATAGGATACAGGCTCACGGCTTCAAACTCAAGATTGCCCTGCGTCCACTTGGCGAAGTAGAAGGGTTTGCCCCACCCCCACTGATAATGCCCCATGCTTCCGTCGAGCTTGGCGGTCTCGCCATTTGCAAAGCGGTAGTGGTTGGTGGGGTCGAGCTTGCGCCGGCTGTGGTCGTTCTTGACAAGGTAGCCGCCAAGACCGAGTATATCCTTGAGGTTTTTTAGCATCTCAAGGCTGCCACAATAGGTGGCTGCCGCAGGGGTGGCGAGGTCTGTGCGCCATACCCTGCCGCACCACGGGGCGTTTGCCATATTGACGGCCGCTGTAAGGTCCATGCACTGGCTGGCGCCGCTTTTGGTGTCGAAAACCTCTATCTTCTTGTCGGTGGCATCCGTCGAGGCTGCCGGGAGATCGTCTATCTGCTCGCCGGTTTTGTATGCGTCGAGCATCGATAACAGGTCCGCTTCCTGTTGTGCTGTTAATGCCATTTGAATTTCGTTTTAATGGTGTTTGAATTTGTTATACTACTCTCATTCTCGTGCTGCGCCGGATTTTGCCGGAGCTTGTCAGGCGCATCCTCGGAGGTCGTACCGTGATGCTGACCTCTTTCCACAGTTCCGTGTTGCCGGGCGGTATCACATAGAAGGAGGTCGTACCGGTGCCGGTGACTGTCAGTTCCCCGGAAGGGTTTACTTTCAGGCTGCTCCCCTCCTCCCTCTGATATAGGAGGTTCTGCATTACATAGCTCGGAAGCAGTTTTGCATCGATACGCTGTGCCTTCTTGTTTTTGGTCGAGATGGTCGCCGGGGCTGACACTTCGAGGATTGCCGGCGCGGCGGCCGACTCCCCGGAGACGGCTTTCATCAACGCCTCAAGCTCGACTATTTTCTCCCCTGCCGTCTGTGCCGCCGCGCTTGCGGAGGCTCCCGCATTTTGCGTTTCTGACTTCAGGGTCGAGAGGTTCTGGGCTTCGGTGTTGGCTGCCGTGGCGGCTCGGTTCGCCGCGAGGGTGGCCGCCTCGGCATTGCCCTTGGCGGTGTTCAGCTCGGCAATCTTAGCCGCCACGTTGGTCTGACGCTGCGTCTCGTTGGACTGGCGTGCCGTTTCCTGACTCTTGCGGGTCGCCTCGGCGGTCTGACGAGCCGACTCCTGATTCTGTCGGGTGGTCTCGTTCGCCTGACGGGTCGCCTCGTTAGCCTCGATCTGCTTACGGGAGTTGTCGGCGTTGGTGGCTGCCGCGTTGGCTTTGGCCGTCGCCGCCTGTGCCGCCGCTTTCTCGGCGCTTATATCCGTTATGGCGGTCGTAACGCGATTGGCGGCGGCATTGGCGTTGTCGGCTGCGGTGTTCGCCTTGGTGGTGGCCTGCTGACAGACAGCTATCTGCACATCCACATCTTTTGTCAGCAGCTTCAAGGGGGCGAGGACATTCTTTTCGACTCCGCCCAATGAGTAGCGTGCCGGAAGGGAGGTTATACCGTCAAGCGACGTAGCTACCTCGATGCGGTCAACCGCCGTACCGTGCGTGCGCAGGTATTCAAGGAACACCGGGGCGAGCTGGGCGCAGAATGCCTCAAGCTCCATCTGCGGGGTCTGTATCTGTCCCATGGCCCCGCAGCTTAGTCGTTGAGCATTTCGGTTATGCAGCCGGGGACGGCAGCATAGACAGCCGTCACTTCATCTGCCGTGAGGGCATTATAGGGCTTGAGCTGCGTGATCAGGTAATTGCCGGTGGTCTCGAAGCTCACGGTACCGGCATCGGCGCTACCCTTCTTTATGGTACCGCTGATTGTGGTGTTGCCGCCGCTCACGATTTTCGTGAAGTGGATCTCGACGGCCTCGGTGACTTTTTCCGGGGCGTAGTTGGTGGTGGAGTTTTCTGCTTTCTTTTCCATGTTTGATTATTTTTGATGGTTAGACATTGTTTTCTATTATATCGACTATCTGCCCGTAGGCTCCGCACGAATAGGCTTCGGCTGCCACCTCCTTGAGAAGGCTGGCCTCCTCGGTGGTCATCTCAACCGATTCCGGATCGGCCGCTATCTTGCGGCTGATCTTATGGAGCTCGTATTTCTTCTCCGGAGGCATAGGGGCGCCCCCCACGTTGTTAAGGTTGAAGATTACCATACACAGTGACTCGGCGATGTTGGTTCCTTTGCCGGTCTTTTCGTTGACCACCTCTTTGCCGAAGCAGTCCACAAACGGTTTGTTGAAGTTCACTTTCATTGTTTTTGTATTTTGGAATTTTTACTCATATCATTACCATTCCCTCGGGAACTTGTGCTGAACCCATGCGCCGTAATAGGTCACATTGCTTATAGTCACCTGCAATTCCCGATGGTAAATAAAGCACATGGCATCGCCGCAACTCTCGATAGTCAACGGGCTGGAATAGGTCGCGTAACTTTCGTTATCATAGATTATATAGCTGCGTCCGCTTTTGGTCTCCCATTTCATCGTGGAGGAATTATACTCACGGCGGTAACTCCAGCCCGGTATCACCCGCACATAGTTGCCGTTGTTGGAACCACGTTTGATAAACAGGACGTGCCCGTTATCGTAGGGCTGCATGTCCGGAAGGGTCAGTCTTATTTCGCGGGTCTTGGACTCGTAGGATTTGCTGCTGTTGGCGCGCCAGTTGAAATGGGTTGAGACATACACGCTGTTGACATCTCGGGCTATGGTGACGCTCTTTGTCGTCGGAACGGTCGTCTGTGTGATACTGTCGTGGCCTATGACCTGAGTTTTCAGTGCGAGGCCGGAAACGTAGCCACCGCTTATGGCTATGGCGCTGTTGTCCGCAGCTCCACGGGCACCGACAAGAAGGGCGTAGTTGTGACCCAATCCCCACCAGTCAGAATCATCGTAGTTCTCAAACCGTGCAACACCTCTCGCTCCGGAGGTCGAAGGAAGCACGTTGCCGCCTATCCCGGCGAAACATCCGTGGGCGTCGTTACGGAAGATTATGTAGGCGTCGTTGCTGAAATCGGGGCCGTTGGTCAGACCGCTGCCGGACACGACAAATCCTCCGATGTGGGTGGTGCCGTTTGTCTCAACACGGAAAGAGTTGTTCATCGTCACCATGCCGTTGAAGTTGATTTTAGACGCTTGGATGGTAACGGACTCCGCACTCTGGTTTATTGCCGAGATTATGCCGTCCTTCTCTACCCGCATGGCTATCTGGGTGGAATGCACGTTGATGCTCGCCTCGGCGGTGCTGACGCGTCCGCTCAGGGCATCCACAGTCGTTTTGGTGGCGTAGATCTGACTGGCGTAGGCGGTGGTCACAAGACCGCTCGTGTTGGTCAGATTGCCGGCGCTGTCGAAGCTGCCGACCACCGTGCTGATTTTGTCCTTGTTTTGCAGGATATAGCTCACGCTGTCCTGCTGGTTGGTTATATCCTCCCACGTGTTGGAGTTGTCGTAACCGATATAACGGTAGGTGTGTCCGTCAGAGGTGTTGTGCCACGTGGCACCCACATATTTATGTTCCTGACCGCTGGGCCATGAATTCCATGGATTGCTTGCCTGATTATATACTTTTGCGTCACCGGCGCTGTTGGCAATGGCCGCGACCGCCTCGATCCTCGCCTTGGCTGTGTCGAGGTCACCCTGAACACCCGCCACTGTCGAGCTTATGGAGTCGGTCTTGACACGGAGCGCCGAGATGGCGGTCTCGTTGGCGCTTATCCGCGTAGCATAGTTTGTTATGCTTCCTTCGGCCGCATTTAGCCTGACACCGAGCCGTGTGATGTTGTCGTTAATGTTGTCAATGTAATTTGCATGGAGCGACAGGGTCGCCTCGGCCGCGTCAAGGTCTATGCCGATCTGTGTGACGGTGCCGTTGAGCTTGTCGTATTTGTCGGCGTATATTCTTATCTGCTCCTCGGCCGCGTCAAGCTCAATGCCGAGATTGGTGACCGTGCCCTTCAGATTGTTGATATTGGTGCCAAGCAGCCTGATATTACCGGCTGTCTGAATAATCTGCGTCGAGACCTCTTTTTTGAAGTCATCGAGGGGCTTGTCTGTGACGGATAATATCGACACATACATGTCGCCGGTGTACTGAAGCACGAAATCCCCTTTGCCGTCCCATGTGCCCTGCCATTGAAGATCCTGCCACTCCATCGAGGAGGTGACAGCCACAGTTGCCGGAACCGGGAGGGAACCGGGCTCCGATGTAGCTCCGCTCATTCCGATAGTCAGGGTACCGTCGCTTTTGGCAAAGAAGCAGATGCTCATATAAAGCGTATCTTTGACATCGACCCATTGGTCGGTCATGTCATTGTGCGCGGGAGGCACATATTCCTTATGGGTGCCGGGCTTCCGGATCAATGCGTTTGCCTGACGGATCATGCTCTTTTTTATATGCAGCACGTTGCGACCGTCAAGTTGCTCGATACCGGCTATCCTGCCGTCGGCGACATAGGTGTTGCCGTTCATCAGCAACGCTTTGCCGTTGGAGGTTATCACCTTGCCGTCGTCCTGAACGGTCCATCCGTCCATGGTCTCGTCGAAGGTGGCGTTGCGCAGGTAGTTGTCATCCTCGGTAAGCTCATAACGGAGGTTGCTGTACCGGGTGGCGAACATCGCCTTGAGCATCTCTATCTTGGCATCAATGCTCTCGCCCGTGCGCCGCAGCCTAAAATCCCCGACGGCATATAGGTTGGTCAGCAGCTCGCCGAAGCCGTCGAGCCACCCGAAAAGGTGATGGTGTATGCCTTGAAGATTGCCGAGCCTTCCCTTCAGGTAATTGTCCGGATCGGTTTTCATTCCATAGACAATATCCATGTAAGGCGTGGCGGTGCCGACCGTGATTATTTGGATCAGACCCTTGCGGTCGGCATCGGTGGCGTTGTCAACCCTCGTGAACGTGTCGCCCTTGGATATGACATCGGCGGCAGCCCTGCCGTCTGCCGACACGAAGTTTTTTAACTCCACCCAGTCGAGACGGTCCTCGCCGTCGCTCTGGTCGCCGCAGCCTGCATCGGTGATGATAAGCTCATAGTGCTTGGTGATATAATGGTCGTTCTCGCCAGAGGGCATACCGTTATACTGCTGCACCATTATGTAGTCATCCTTGCGGAATGGATTGTAGAATTTGCCGTCATGAGTCTGGAGATAGACCCTGCCTGTCGCCGGGTCGTAATGGTCAACCTCCATCATACCTGTGAAGATGCGGTTGTCATTCTCGCCCAGCAACTGGGATATCACCATGGTGAAAACACGGAGGGTGCCGCGTATCACTATGTCGTCGAACTCGGCGGTATATTTCGTTTCCGGTATGCCGAGGGCGTTCAGAACCTCACGTTTGAATATGGACCACCCTTTGCCGCCGATGAAGCCGGAGATGAAATCCTCGCTCGATAGTTGACCCCGGAACTCGGATGCGCCGTTGACCTGCAGCTGCGCAAGCGTAGCCTTGAGCCGGGTGAGCAGTTCACCGAATATGGCGTTGCCGTCAGCATCGATCTTAGCTCCGCTCAGCCCCTCTTTGTAAGTGCCGACCTCCAGCCCGGCAAGGAACTTGATCAGCCCCGCCGCCTCGTCGTCATGAAGCCGGGAGAGCGCACGCTTGGCAATCTCCTTGATCGTGCGCAGCGCGCTCAATATGTTTGTATCAGTGAACGGTGTATTGTCACCGGTGCCTATGATATCCGGCAACCCCGCTTTTCCGCTCTCGACATAGTTCTTGATGCCGGTTATATTATCCCGCACCTTATCGAGGGTGCGACGGCTCAATGCGTCACTGATCTCAAGATCCATCTGCGAAGGCAGATTGACCTTACGGGTTATTTTTGTAATGCGGCTGTCTCGATAACCGGGACCGGGAAAATATTTCTCGCTCTCAAGGCGCACACGCCGACCTACCGTCAGAACGATATTGTTCTGCTCAATCCATACGTGATCTGTCGGGGCCTTATACACCGCTACGTCAAGGGCGTGGTCGGCATTATATTTGTTTACGGCGTCCAGCAGTTCGGCTTCAGCACGCCTGTAATATTCATCGGGCATCCTGATGTTCCAAGGAATGTACCTGTCACCGGGCTTAGGCACCAGCGTCGTGCCCGGCAACTGTGTACCGTCATCGTATGGCCAGATGGTGATGATTTCAAACTCACGGGTAGCGCTGTCAAAATTGACCTCGAAATAATATGTGCCGTTATCCTCGTTTCCAAGACCGGCAAGCTCGCTGCCCTCTTGAAACGACACACGCTTTACAAGACCGCCTATCTCATATTGGTTCGGATCAAACGGCAGGTTATTGTCCTTGAAATAATAAACCGTGAATTTATTGCCGTCCTCGCCGGTAAGTTCCTCACTCCTGACGCTGCTGACAGTACCCGTATAATGAGGATATATTCCGGAGAATGCCGCTTCCTCATAATGGTCCACCCTGCTGTATTTATCGGCATTGACTTCCACATAGCGTTGACCGCCGGGAAGGCGAAGCCGGGACGAACCGTATTTTGTCTGGTCTATGTTTTTGCTGCTTCCGACCGGAAACAGCCTTGTGTAGAATTTTACATTATCAGCATCGCCGCAATCAAGGGAAGTCAGACCTTTGTCATATCCGAGTGTCAAAGGTTCCCCATGTTCGCAACGACACAAATTAACGGTGGTTCCCTCTCCCCAGTATTCCACACCGACCTTCTCGGCGAGCTCACGCAGCGCCTCGTCACAATATTTGCCCCGGTAGTCTATAACGATGTTGTCAACGCCTTCGACTATGCCCACTTTCCAGTCGTTCGTGCCGAAACCGTCATTGATGCATTTTACAATCAACGCAAGATGCTCCCTCGGGGATGCGGTAAGCGTAAACACCGGCTCGTTATCACCGTCCACGCTCTTTATCACAAGGAAATTCTTTATAAGGCTCTCGACACCGTACATTTTCAGGTTGTAGATCCATTCGCCGGTGCTTTTCTGCTTGGGACGGTACTGCTTTGTCAGCCAATATCGCTCCCACATGAAGTCCGCGTAATCATCGACATCAAGAGCTATATGCCGGGGCAATGTGAAGGACAGGGACAGCACATTATCCCCCTGTATCTCCTTGACCTGTGTCGATGAGTTTTCAGGGGACAGCTCCGCCTTCAGGATACCTGTTTTGTCGTATATCTTTATAAGCATATTGTAACATCGTTATAATACGGTTAAAAAGATGGTTCCGGCTCCTTGAATGTCACTTTGAAACGGCTTGCCTGAACCCCCTCCTTCCATAGATATGTAAGGGGCTTGTAAGATGTGCTCGACATATAATACATGCGCATGGTAAGACCGATGGAGGGGAAGTTAAATGAAAGCCACCCGTCGGCACCCTGCTTCAAGAACGTTATGAATGCACGATACCGGGTAAGCCATCCGGTAACCGTCGGTGCGAATATGGCGAAATGCAGGGTAACTTCACGCTCCTCGTTTTTAACATCGAGTTTGTCTGAATATTTGGTGCCGTCATGCTCCCGTATATTCACTCCGACATGACTCTTGACCTTGGAAGGTGCCATGATGGCGGTGAGGTTCTCCCTGCCGCCGGCTTTCTCCTCGGTCAGGAAGGCTCCGAACTCACTCCAGATGTCGATGCCGTTGATTGTAACAAGTCCGTCAAGTCCACACATAGTCTTATATCTTTATTCCGTCACGTATTATCTGATCAAGTTTCTCGTTGATTTCACGGGTATTCCGGGCCGTGTCCCCGGTATTTTCCTCTATTTTCGCCAAGCGGTCGAGCGCCACACCCATTTTTTGGGAGACATCCTCCACATTCTCGTCGATGGAGACAGTGTGCATCTGTACGCTCGTGCCTATCCCTTCGAGTTTGGTGCCCTGATCCTGCGACATGGCGGTATAGACACCGGCCCTCCCGCTTTGGGACTGCGACTGGGACTCTGAGTCCGGATCGTCAGGGTGGCGTATGTCGATGCCGGCTTTGTCAAACATACCCGCGACGGTCTCAAGCAATCCTTCAAGCGTGGGGAGATTGCTTCCGTAGCGGTCGATGAGTCCCGCGGTGAGCTTGGCAACCTCGCCCATAAGCTCCTGTTCGGTCATCTTTCCTTCAGCGTATTTCTCATAAAGAGCGGATATGTCGTCACTGAAGCTCCCCACCACCTTGTCAAGGACTATCGTCCTGAGCATGTCGGTTACTATGTTCCGGAATGTGTCGGATGCATACTCCTTGAAGGAATCAAGCGCATCCTTGCCGTTGTCGAGCCAGTCCCATAAACCGTCCACGAAGTTGCCGACAAGCGGTTCATACAGGGAACTTACATATTCGTGCAGGTTCTGAAGATACTCGTCATATTTCTCCCGAAGCTCGATGAGGGCCTCAAGAGTCTCCTTGGTCTGGCCGACAAGTTTATTGCCGTAGTTGTCAAGTATCGAACGGGCAAGCTCCTTGTCTATAAGCCCTCTATCATCAAACAGTTCGCCGAGACCGTTTTTGCGCGCCCAAGACACAAGGTCTTCGGTTTTCTGGGAATGGCCTCCAATACCCGAACCGAGGAATCCGCTGCTCTTTTTGCGTGTCTCGATACGGAGATTATTGATTGCTGCCGTAGTGCCTTCTTTATAGCCCCCCTGTCCCCAGATGTCCCGCCACTCGTCCCACCATGACAATGCGGACAGGTTGCCCATCACCCAATTGAATGCTCCGGTGAGCCAGCCCCCGCCGCTTTGATTGCGGTATATTGCCTGCGCCTCGGCTGCCTTCTTCACATAGGCGGCATAAACCTCGTCATGATATTCACGCCAGTTTCGCAGGTTCCGCAGGCCGTCCTCGGCAAACCATGTGTCCTCCTCATGGCGGGCATCCATAACGGCTATTCGATACTGGCTCACTGCGTCAGTTAGGGCGTTGATCTCCTTTACCTTCTCAGCATAGGCTTCGTATTCCTTGAATGCCTTGTTGTTGCCAAGCTCGCTTATCTTCTGCAGTAACTGAACCGCAGTGGAAACAAGGGCCAGAATTATCGAGGCTTTCTCGACTGCGGAGACAGCCTCCACGCCGACTTTCTGCACGGTGGCTATTCCGTCGATGGTGTCAGTGACAAAGCTCCCGATATCCATTATCAGACCCACAATCTCGCCGGCAGTACCTCCGATGGCATTGCCGACACCTTTAATGGCTTCCGTCAGCTGCGAGACGCTATCCCGGGCTTCCTTCTCTGCCTTGACAAAGTTGTTGCTCGCCCTGACATGCCGGTCCTTTGCCTCGGTGTATTTTTTCAGCGCCTCGCCCATGCTGAGATAGGTGGCTACAATAACCGGCTTGCCGTTGGCGTCAACGCCTTCGGACTTGAGACCTGTAAAGATTTTGCCTCCGTTGGTCACGGTATCGAGCTGCCGTTTGGCTGCAGCAAGCTCACGCTGGGCCACCGACAATTCCTGCGCCCTTTTAGACAAAGCACCAAACGGATCACGGCTGTCCAACTCATCCATTATCTCGCGGATTGTCGTAGTATATTCGCGCAGGTCCTGAGGGTCAAGAACCGAGGACGCTGCGGTCTTGGCTTTCTCAAGCTGTGAAAGAAGTTCGTTCAGGGTCTCGGTCGAGGTGCCGCGAAGATCCTCAAAGGCGCGGATATAATCGGGCGACTGGCGCAGCACATCGAAGTCATGCGCCATCAGTTCCTTCCCTTTGGATTTTATAGCCTCGGCCATGGAACGGTCAATCCGCGCCACAGCTTCAGCATCTCCGGCAGATTCAGCCTGTAACCGGGCTTTACGAAGCTCCGCTATCTCGGAGTTATACCGCTCCTCTATTTCTTTGCGTTGGTCGGCATAGGATTGATATTTATCCAGAAGCTCCTTATAAAGATTGTCCGTGCCGGCTTTCATGGCGGCGTCCGCGCTTTCCTGCGCCCTCGTGATCTGCTCCTGCTGCTCGGTAGTCAACCCGTATTCATTCAGCCCGACAGTTCCGGCTTCCTTATTCCGTGCGGCAAAATCATCCCGCATCTTGTCTATCTCGGCACATTGCTTCTCATAGTCAAGAGCTATCTGACGGCGGCGGCGCTCGGCACTGTCGGCCATTTGGTCGATTTCATCCTGCTCGTTCTGCCAACGGAGCTTACGCAACTCCTCCGCAGCCTTGCGGACTGCCTCCAACCGCTCATCTTTGCCGGGAACGGTCTTAGATTGGCTCTCTACAGTTGTGGCTGCCATCTGTGGAATTCTGAGTGCTGCAAGGGCGTCCTCAGTCGCCCCGATTTCTTTCTGCAGATCACCCACGCGTTTTTCAGCTTCATCAGCGGCCGCCTTTATCTGACGGTCACGCTCCTGAAGGGCAAGCCTGTTGCTTTCTGAGTTATATGTCTGCGCATCACTGACTTCATAGGTGTAAGTTTTCCACGTCCTTCCGACACCGGCAGAGGTCACGGCATAGTGATCGTGAGCGACCTCCCGTACCCCCTTCATGCCACGTGCCTTTGCATCAGCGTAACTAACCTCATCACCTTTGGATTTGACACCGTACCGGGCATTGCGCCGGGCAAGTTCCTGCTTCTCGATCATCGTCGAGTAAGCGCCGGTGACAGCCTTGTCAAGAGCAGCCGCCTTGGCGCGCAGAACGAATGATTGCACCACGTTAGAGGTGTTGTTGACAAGCACAGCTTCCGCATCCTTGACATTGTTTACAGACAATCCAAGTTCCTGAAAAGCCTTCTTGTTCTCATCGACAAATTTACGCCGCTTTGACATGTCATCCCCGAGGGCTTTCCACGCGCGCTGCAGTTTATTATATGCGGCAATCTGGGAACCCGCACTTTCCCCTATCGACCGGGCGATTTCCCCGTTGATTTCCTTTGTGCGCTCCAGTTGTGCCTGACGCTCCTCCTCGGCTTTCTTTGCGGCATCGTTGCCTTTCGCAAACGCGTATAGGGCACCTACAACGGTGACTATGGCCATCGCGAGCAGCACATAGGGATTCGCCTTGGCTACAGCGTTGAATGCCGCCTGTGCGACCGTGGCCGCTTTGGTGGCGATGACACCGCGCCCTACCGCCCATGTGCGTATGGTCTCGGCAGTGGCGGCGGCGTTGGTCTGTATTGTGTTGACTCCCTGCATGAGGGCGGACTGCCCCTGAAGATTGACTTGCATGGAGGTAAGGGCATTACTCGCCACAAGTGCCGTCTGCAGACGTGTCTGTACTTCAATGAGGTCGGCTTCGCTGAGTCCGAGAGCCTGTGCTCCGGCGGTCGCCAGCCCGAACCCGTCAACGACAAGCTGCATACCTCCCGCCAATTGATCGAAGCCGCGAGTGTCGGATGCTGCGTTGGTGACGGCTTGGGAAGTGTCCACTATTGCATCGTTGAGCTCTCCGGCTTTCTCGGTAAGTTCATCGATATGGCGGGCAAGTTCCCGACCTTGCGCAGTCTGTTTCTCTGCATCTGTCAGGGAACGGTAAGCCAACAGCAATGTGGCTATCTCTTCGCGGACATTACGTAGCTGCATACGCAGTGACTGCCCGGCATTCTCGGATTCTGCCTTGAGTCGGCGTTGCTCTTCCTCCAATTGCCTGATGGCCGCACGTTCCCCTTCCAGTTCGCTCTTGTAGGCTTTGAGTTTAGCCTGAGCCTCCATCCAGCTTTTACCGGGTGCCGCATTTTTTAGGCTCTTTTCAAGACGGGCATATTCCTTCTCCATGCCGCTGACATAGCTTTTCTGCAGCTTCAGGGATTCGGTGATTTCCTTGAGCTCCTTTTTGGATTCATCGGAAAAACGCGCCACTGTCTGACCGGCCTTCTTAAGACCGGGGGACAGTCCGTCCTGTAAAAATATCTCAAGCTCTACTGGCTTCATGCTTTTTCAATGTTTCAGGTTGCTTTTGAAAAATCCGGCTACTTCTGCAGCCTGCTCTTCCGGAGTGGCGTTTACAATGTTATTGCCGGAAGATGATTTGGGGCTTTTGTTTGTCTTTTTGTAATGAGGAGCATCACTCAACATCATTATCAAGGTCTGATAGTTCACCTTGTTAAGGATGTAGTCAACACTCCATCCTGTGACGTCGGCGATCTGCCATATAAATCCGAAGATGCTATGGGAGCTTTCATAACCGCTCGTTAACTCATCTTCGCCTTTCGGCTCAGTCTCGGCTTCATCGGATTCGTCCGCTCGGCCAATCTGATAATATTCGTAAAAGGGTCGGTACCCATGAGACTCACAAAACGATGTATGGCACCAATCTGGTAACGATGCTCCACACAGTTGCGGATAAACCATGAGACCGGGCGCAGGAACCGGCGCCGAATGGGACCGACACAGATGGCACATGCTATCATGTGACATATTTTGGCTCCGTGGTCGGCGATGAACCGCATCTGCTCCTCGCTGTTGAAAGCCGCCATCTGCGCCGCCGTCACACCCATTGACAGATATGTCCGGGCAAAATCTATCTGCCCGGACATGTAAGGTCGTTTGAGGGTGACACGAAGCACGACTGGGCGTTTACGGAACGGCACCTTGAATCCCTTTAGCGGAATTGATATTCCACGGTTCAACAGCGCGTCGGCAGCTTCGCACTGTATCGCCCTTGCCGTAGCTTCATCCATGCTCTGTCAGGATTAGGAGCCGGCTGCGGCTTCGGTCTCTTCGGGAAGGAGCCATCCGTTGTCGGCGCTCCATTCTGTCGGTAATTCCGTGCTTTCGAACACTCCGTAAGGGGGGACCTTGTCGGCCACAGGCGCCGCCACCTTCAGTTCTACTTCAATCTTTGCGGTCTCGGTGAGGGTGAGCTTGCCGCCGAGATCCGACAGCAGCGTGGCGTTGGGGATAAGTACGGACTGGCCGGAAACAAGTTCAAGCTCCCACGGCCCTTCCATCACTATGATTTTTCTCGGGGCGGTCCAGCCTGTCACTTTCTCTCCCTTTTTATGGAGAGAACCGCCAAGGAGCTGTTGAAGACTCTCGAAATTCAACTGGATCATGTCGAACTTGGGTCCGATCTTACCGTTTGACTGAGGTATCACAAGAACCGGCGCACCCGGGACCTGCTCCGCATCTATCTCGGCAGACTCGGGCTTCGTACCGCCCATGTCGAAACTGTTTTTGGCTATATAGCCGACTTTCTTGTTTTTATATTTTACGGCACCTATGCCGTACATGAAGTCTTTGTTCATTTCTCTTTCTTTTTCAGATTGAATGTAATTGTTACAAGTACCCCGGAAACTATACCCAAAACATAAATCAGTATAGGGTCTGCCAATGGGTCTGAGCGTTTCTGCCGCTCCTGTATAAGTTCGTTCTGTTTCTGTTCGAGAGCATCACGCGCAGTATGATAGAGTGCCTCGTAGTATTCTACTTGACGTTGCAGCGAATCACATGTGCCGGTAATGTATATCACACCACCTTTTTGCTTCGCCTCTATATGCGCCCGGTCTTTACTTTCGCGAAAGACGGCTCCCTCTGGTAGCTTAAGGAGGCTGTCCACGGATACCGTAAGATTCACCTTGCTCCCCGGGATCATCTCGGTCTGAATGTGTTTTACTACAATACCCGTCGTGTCGCTCCTCTCGGATGTCGAAGATGTCTGCTCCTGCTGCATCTGAGTCTTTTTGGTTGTCGCGCAACTTGAAAAGCACAGGACAATAATCAGCATGACGGCAGCCGGAAGCAGCCTCGACAGCCTTGCGCAACCGGGCCATCTCGCGTTTGGTTGAAGCCATCTCCTTCTTTGTTGACTGAAGGTCTGTTCTCGTAGCGTTGAGTTCATCTTTCAAGGGTTTTACGATATTCTCCACCAAAATCCGTGTGGCATTCTCGGTGTTGGTGATACGCACGGTCTCGGCATCTGCCCGGGCTTTCTCTGCATCGGCGTTAGCCTTGCGCACGGTCGCTTTCATAGTAGCTACCGCCACCACGAGGGCGACAAGACCGCCACCAAGCAATATGTTGAGGATTTCGCTGAAGGACATCGCTGTGTTTGGTTTTAATTGTTGTTTACTGGTTTATGTCTATCGACTTAAGCCATTTCTGGACATCGAAACTCGGACAGGCTTTGGCCGCCACTTCGTTGTGGCCGATTATTCTGACTCCGGGGAAGCGGCAATGAAAGTCCTTTACATACGCTTCCATTGCCTTGAGCTGCGCAGGGGTGCGGGTATCCTTGGGCTTCATCGCCCTGTCACAGCCCCCGGCATATACCACATGACGACTGACAGAATTGTAACCTTTGGCGCCATTAGTGATTTCCCACGGATCGACGTTGGCATCCTCGTTGTTATCGACCAGACGCTCAACGCTGCCGTCAAGATGAATAATGTCGGTGTAACCTACTTGTTTCCATCCACGGCCTCCGGCAGACACCGGGGAGAGGTGCATGCGCCGTATATCGGCAGCCGTCACCTCACGCCCTTCGGGTGTCGCCGTGCAGTGGAGGACTAAATACTGCAGCTTTGCCATCTTTAACCCTTATTTGCTGCCGGGGCTTCGTATCCGCTCATTATGGCAGCTCCCGCATCCTGCTTCTTGAACAGGCAGATGAAGTAATGACGGAAGTTGATGAGGCTACGCTGGTTCAACGGGTCGGTGGATGCCTCGCTGTAATACATCTTGGTAGAGCCGGTGGCCTTGAATACACGGGGTGTGTAGAAGGCGAAGGAGGCTTGGAACTCGCCGGCTTCGGCAGTGGCACCTACAGCCTTCTTTTTACCGGCGGTGGTATAGAGCGGACATGCAGCATAGGTGTAAATGGTGAAGCCGTACAGATTGCCCACCTTTCCGGTGTTGCGGTCGATATTGAACTGTTCACGGAAAGTCTGGCTGACGAGGAGCAGGTCATTTACATGATCTGTACAAAGCACTAATCGACGGTTATCCGTGGGAACCTTAAGCTTGTCAAGGGCAGCTTTTAGCGCAACAAGGTCATTGGGAGTCAGACGGCGACGACCTGTTTCGGGATCGACCTCACCGGTGGTTTTCAACAGCGGGGTAGTGGCGCTGTTCTCGTTGGGGCAAAGCGCATGTGCAGCCTTGCGGAACTTGGCATCGCTGATGGCGTTGCCATGACTCTCTTTGACACGCGACATCTTGTCATAGGTAATGGCATGAAGCTCGTCATCTGTAATCGGGGTCGCCTTGGTCTGGAATTTGTCAAGGTTTATCGCGATATCTCCGTCATCAAGCTTCTGCGTCTCGATGGGATAGGTGGTGTTGTTGATCAGCACATCCGGGTCAACCCCCACATCCACGAGGTGTATGACATCGTTGTTGACTATCGAGGACTGGTCCGGCACCCCGTCGAGCCATGAGCCGCTGAGGAACTCGCGCAAAGCTTTGACAAGTTCGCCGGTCCATATCTCGGCATAGACACCGGCCCGGAGCGCGGATCCGACCGAAGGGACGAAACTCATCACGGAACCCACGGCGACCATTGCGGCAGAACCCGCAAGGGGATGCACATCAACGGCAGTCGCCATGACCGCGCCCATCACAATGTTGAAAAGCAGGGCGCAAAGGATTTTTAATGTTGTTTTCATTTGCGGTTATTTTTGTTGGTTAGATGTTGCAGTCCATGCCGTACTCGGATTTGTAGAGACGGCGGTATTCGCCGGGGTTGTCCTTTCGAAGCTTCAGAAGCTCCTCCTCCGGAACCTCGCTGAGTTTGGTGTAGGTCTTGGCTTCTCCTGAAACCGGGGTCGTATCACTTGAGGAGTTTACCGTCTTGCTAAGGCGGGCACGCGGGGACATGGCATCAAGAGTTGCTTTAAGCGAGTCGATGCCGATTGTTTTGCCGAGGTTGATGAAGTGTTCCTTCTTGTCCTCGGTAAGGCGATTTTCTCTGATGGCAAGCTCCACTGCGGATGTCACCTGAGTAAGCTCGAGCCCGGCCTTGTCTTTCTTTAACTGCTCGTTCTCGGTCGCGGCGGCTTGTAATTCCGTCACTTTGGCGAGAACTGCCGTTTCATCTGCCGTTTCCGGCAAGCCCAGTTTAAGGGCAATGGTCTTGAGTTCCATTTGCTGTTTTGTTGTTTGAGGTTTATTACTGAGTGCGGGCAGGGGGTTCTCGCTGTCTCTGCCCAGCGTTATCTGCTTTCCATTATGGCGCATGACTATGGCGTTGTCATTGGCACCGATATCTACTATGGAGGTCTCGAAGATTTTGCTCTTCGTGATTGTGGGAGCGGTCTGCCCGGCGACGAGATGTTCCGGCTCCTCGCTAAGTTCAAGCACGTCGATGCCTATGCTCACCATGCGGAGGGAACCGACCTCCCACTGTTTCTTACACTGTTTCGACAACTCGGTCGCACAGTCGAAGACCGGCTCCCCGGTAATCTCACCGTCCTTGACCTCTATGTCCTTCATGAAGCCGATGACCTTGCCTCGCTCGTGCATATATAGCAGCACAGGGTTCCGCTCATACTGCGCGGTATCGCACCCGGCTGTCAGCACCCGGCTGCCATGGCTGTTCAGGCTGTCGTCCGTTAGTCTTACTCGTTTTCCCATTGCGATGTGATGCGTTTGAATTTCGATGCAATATTACAGGGTAATTCCCTGCCTGACAAAAAAGTGTGAAACGGTTGCACACTTCTATGAAACCATTGCTCACTTTTTTTGCCGGCACGGTCGAACTCGCCACTTTTGCATTGCAAAAGCGCAAAAATCATTATCATCATGACTAAAGCAGAACTGGAAAAAAAGAAATCCACAGCCCGGGCACTGTTCATGTCCGGCATGGAGCAGACAGAGATAGCCGACAAGACCGGCGTGTCACGCACGACCATATCGAAGTGGTGCACAGCCGAGGGATGGAAGGAGGCCCGAGCCGCCAAAAACATAACCCGTCCGGAACTCGTCAACAAGCTGCTCCTGACAATCGACAACCTCATTGAGCAGGTCAACAGCTCTAAAGACCCGGCTATGATGTCCTCTCTCGGTGACAGACTCGCAAAGCTATCATCGGTAATAGAGAAGCTCGACAAGAAGGCCAATGTGGTGGATGCGATTGAGGTGTTCACCGCTTTCTCGAAATGGCTCGAATTCAGGGCTAAGACAGACCCGGAAGTCACCGTGGAGCTCATCAAGCAGATCAATCGTTTTCAGGACAAGTTCATAATCGAATCGGTGGGCAAAGGCTCACTGGCATGATACTATGGCAAAAAAGCTGACGGCTGACCAGAAAGTCGCTCTGGAGAAATGGCGGGAGCATTGCCGGGATGTGCAGTCGATGACGGGCGTGTCCCTCGCGGTGGCACGCGAATCTCCGGCGGAGCGTGACCGGCGCATCAAAAGGCTGCTTTCCAATTACAATGAATTCTGCGAGTATTATTTCGCACACTTCATGACGCTCCGGGACAAATCCACCGGGGAGGTGGTAAAGGTTATACACAACGCGCCTTTCCACACCAAAGCAGCCATGAAGATCAGGAACACACCGAACCTGAAGGCGGTGTTCAAATGGCCGCGTGGTCATGCCAAATCCACCCATATCGGAGTATTCATTCCCCTTTGGCTGATTTTCCAACCGAAGCGCCTGATTGATTTCATGGTGACGGTAGGCAAGTCGGAGGACAGCGCCGTGCGTCTGCTCGGAGACCTTCAGGCGGAGCTTGAGTATAACCAGAAGCTGATTGCTGATTTCGGCGAACAGAAGAACCTCGGCTCATGGCTCGAAGGGGAATTCAAAACCAAGGGCGGGGCCAAGTTCCTCGCCGTGGGGCGCGGCCAGTCACCCCGAGGTCTGCGTGACCGGGAGGCCCGTCCTGACTTCATAGTCATAGACGACTTGGACGATGACGAAACGTGCCGCAACGAAAAGCGCGTGAAGGATTTGACCGATTGGGTCAAGGAAGCTTTGTTCGGCGCGCTCGACGTGGGACGTGGCCGCTTCATCATGGTCGGCAACCTTATATCCAAAACCTCTGTCCTCGCAAATATATGCGCCTCGAAGGGAGTCCATGTGTCGGAAATAAAGGCTGTCGATGCCGAAGGAAATCCGGTGTGGGCGGATAAATGGACACGCGAGGAGGCGGAGGCTTACCGTGAATTCGTGGGCTATCGTGCATGGGAAAAGGAAATGATGCATAATCCGATAAAGGACGGTACTATCTTCCGGCACGAGTGGATACGCTTCAAGAAGATACTTCCGCTGCATAAATACGACATGCTCGTGTGCTATACCGACCCCTCGTTCAAATCAACGACCTCTAACGACTATAAAGCCTCGCGTCTGTGGGGCAAGGTCGGCACTGAACTGCATCTGATCGACTGTTATGTGCGGCAGGACACGGTATCGGGCATGGTCCGCTGGCTATATAATCTTTACGAGTCTTTGCCGGACGATGTGGTGGTGTCATTCTTCATGGAAGCGAATTTCATGCAGGACATAATCCTTGACGAATTCGATGCGGAAGGGCGACTCAGGGGATATCAGCTCCCCTTGATGCCGGACACCCGAAAAAAGCCGGAAAAGATACAGCGCATCGAGGCTGTGTCGCCGCTGTGGGAGCGTGGCAAGGTTTTCTACAACGAGGAGCTGAAGGAGTCGCCGGACATGCAGGTCGGAATCGACCAGACCCTTTCGCTTGAGCGTGGCTCCCGCGCCCATGACGACGCTCCGGATGCTGACGAGGGTGCTATATGGATTCTCCAGCGATGCTCAAGACAAGAAGTTTTCAAACCGGTGGTCATCGAAAGACGGTCACCCAAAAATATGTGGTAACTATGATAGAGAGAATCAGACAGTATGTATTCGCATGGCGCTATCGTCGCGCTGTGCGCAAAGCAAAGGAGCTCGCCGGACTGTTCGGCATGAGATATTATGTCATATCCCTGAACGGTAAGCTCAAGGTTGTGCCCAAGCAGACCATAAAGGAGCTTGTGCGCCGCAAGAGGTTCCGCAAGGGAGTGACTGTCGATGACATAGAGAAAAAAGCGCTGTTTGTAACCCGATAACCTTTTATAATATGTTTGTGACAGATGATGATTACAGCGTGGTTGTCGGTGATGACGCACTGAAGGTGATATCCCGTGCTTCAGTCGAGAACCGTGCCAATGCCGAACTTGAGGCGATGGAGGAGATTTCCGGATATCTGCGACCGGTATATGACTGCGCCGCAATATTCGGCTCCGAGGGGGACGGCCGCAACCGGCTAATTGTGATGTACACGGTTGATATAGCCCTATACCACATGGTGGCTTCTTTACCGCAAAAGATGGGTATTGAGATACGCAAGGAGCGCTACGAGCGCGCCATCAAATGGCTCGAAGGGGTCCAGTCCGGGAAAATAGTGCCTGATCTGCCTGTTGTAGATGACTCCGACAATTCCCCTACAAATACAATAATTTATCACTCGGAACGAAAGCTCCGGCATAACTGGTAACGGTATGAATATTCTCGACAATTTTCTTCAGAATTTCCGCTCAAGGAAAACTGAAGCTCCAATACTGCATACACCGCATGGTGATCTTAATCTCGCCAAGCCCGGAGACCGCAAGAAGTTCCAACGCACGGTGTTTGAGATTCAACGGGTGACCGATGCCTTAACCCAACAGGACATAGCCGACTGGCGCATGGCTTGGCAGATGGCATTGAACGTTGACTCACCAAACCGCCGCAAGTTATACGATATATATCGGGATGTGGATGCCGACCCGCACCTCTCCGGCTGTACCACCCAGCGCCGGGGATTCGTGATGTCCCGATCATTCAAACTCGTAAACGCCTCCGGCGACGAGGATGAGAAAGCTCGGCATTATTTCGACCAGTCATGGTTCAAACAGCTCCTGAGACTCGCACATGATTCCATCTGGTGGGGGCATTCACTGATCGAGCTCGGGGAACTTACCCGTGACGGCGACGGTTGCCTCTGCTATGACGGCGTGAAGCTCATCCCCCGAAAACATGTGATCCCGGAATACCATCGTTGTGTTGTGAATATCGGCGACGACTGGAAATCCGGGGTTAACTATCACGAGGCACCCTACGCCGACTGGCTTATAGAGGCCGGTTTGCCGGATGACCTCGGGATTTATCTCAAGGCTGCCCAGCAGACCATACCGAAAAAACATGCCAATGCGTTCTGGGACGCTTTCGCTGAGATTTTCGGGATGCCGATGCGCATTGCCCGAACCACGACACGCGACCCTAAGGAGTGGAACCGCCTCGAAAAGATGATGCGGGATGCCGGAACCGCTCTCTCCATGGTCGCCGGCATGGAGACCGAGATACAGTTTGTCGAGTCCGGAAAGGGCGACGCTTTCAACGTCTATGACAAGCGCATCGACAGGGCAAACTCGGAGTTGTCAAAACTTACCATCGGGCAGACCATGACCATCGAGGACGGCTCCTCCCTTTCACAATCGGAAACTCACCTTCAGGTGTTCGAGAACCTTGTTGAGTCAGACCGGGATATGCTGCGCGACATAGTGAACAATCAGCTCATACCACGAATGATAAAACACGGTTTCCCTCTGAAGGGACTGCGTTTTGAATGGAATGATGCGGTTGATTACACTCCGGAACAGCAGATTCAATACGAGACTATGATTGCCGACCGTTACGAAGTTGATCCGTCATATTTTGCCGACAAATACGGCATGCCGGTCGGAGAGCGTCGCGACAGGATGCCAGAACCTCCGACAGATAGTTCTGACGATAATCCTGACGATGACGGAAAGCAAAAGAATTCCCGCCGTTTTTTCGACTGAGCCCCGCTGACTATGCGGGGCTGCATGAGCGTTATGCCCGGTGGCTCGGCGACAATCCCCCGACACTGACTCTCGGGAAAGAGGAGGATGCTTTACGCAAGCGACTCTCCGGATTATTCAATGGTATGATGAAAGCTGTGTACAAAACAGACGGCGCAGAACTTGCCATCGACATATTGTCAACCCCTCAAGTCCGGGAATTCATGGATGCCCATGCGGTGGCTCTCGACTCGTCGTTTGAAAAGGTCGATATGTCGGACGCCATGCGCCGGAGGCTTCAACGCTCAAACTTCGTTTTCTCCGGCATGAAGTCGTACCATGAGGTCAATGAGGCTCTCTCGTTGCTTTATGATGATAACGGTGTTATAAAGCCGTTCGAACAGTTTTTGAACGATGCCCGGAATATCGATGAGATCTACAACCGCAACTGGCTCCGGTCTGAGTATAATTTCGTGGCTTCATCGGCACAGATGGCTTCCAAATGGGAAAGGTTCATGGCTGACGGTGACCGTTACAATCTCCAGTACCGAACCCAGAAGGATGACAAGGTGCGTCCGGAACATGCCGCTCTCGACGGTGTGACGCTGCCGCCTTCGGATTCTTTCTGGGAAGAATTCTATCCGCCCAACGGTTGGAACTGCCGTTGCACCGTGGTTCAGGTGCGCAAATCTAAATACACCGAGACTCCGCATGACGAGGCTATGCGTCTCGGCGATGACGCTCTCCAGCGCGACACCAAGGGGATATTCCGTTTCAATCCCGGACTGGAGCAAAAGTCTGTCCCGGATTACAACCCATACACCATCCGTCGCTGCCGGGACTGCGACATAGCCAAAGGGAAGCTCAAGCTCGCCCGGGCATTCGTGCCGGACAATGAGGTCTGCGCGGCTTGCAAGTACATACGCTCCTGTCTGGAATTCCGCCGAGATCCCGGGTTCGTGAATTATCGTAAAAGTATCGTTGAAGATGCGACCAGACTTGAAGCCGGGCATCCGAATCTGGCGACAGGGAATTTTTACCAGACTAAAAAATCATTCAAACGTGGAATAGCCCATGCCATGAATATCGAGGAGGCTGAAATGTTCTCCAAAATCAATCTGCACATATCAGATCTTGTTTATGTGCGCGAGAGCCCATTGGGTGAAGTCAAAGATATGACGAACCCGAAGGCTATCGCGAACATCAAAAAGAAAAAGGAGCGTGGCGTAACCGGATATAACGTTTATGAGCTTCAACTCGGTTCCGACACTTGGATTGTAAAGACCGAAGTCTATAAAGAGCGCACTGAAGCCATATACCATATAATGAAAAAAGAGTAAGCAATAACCCACACGTCGATCACATACGACTTTAAAGGCTAAAACCTACTCTTTGAGTGCAAAGATAACACATTAATTTCAAATATAGTTGATGTTATGAGCTAAAAATATCATTGTCCCTCCGGGGAGGACATAAAAATGCCCCCGGCTTGTTAAACAGTCGTCTCACTTACTCTTTAACACAAACACGGATTCACCGGCCGCCGGGAGCATTATGCCTTACCGGCCGGTGAATCCGTGCTATTTGAATAAGTGAGACACTGCAAAATTAACAATTAATTTCGATATGACGATATTTGAGATACTGAAATTCAACCGGGAACTGCTTGAAAGGCTACGCAATATCGGTGTGCGTCTCGAGGACACACGTTATATTGACCTTTTCGGTGAATTCAACGATATGGTTCTTGCCGGGGAAAAGGTGTCCTATGCGGTAGCCGTCCTTGCCGAGAAATACGGTATCAGCGAAAGGAAGGTATATAGCCTTGTCAGGCATTTCCGCAATGACTGCAATCCGGGTGCAGTGTGATTGGTCTTTGCCGTGGTGAAGGGGTGTCTCCCCTGCTCTACCTTTGCATCATCACCAACGACAAATCATCATGGCAAAAAACAAATACCATCAAATTCTTGCCCGTATCCTTTCGGAGGGCAAGACACAGACCAACCGCAAGGGAGATATACTCTATCTGATCAACCAGTCACTGTCTCTTACACCGGGCGACCTCCTCGATATTTTTGAGGAACACGGCATTGCCCGGAAGAAACTGCGCACCGAGCTTCAGCTTTTCATGCAGGGTGAAAGTTCAGTGGAGCGATACCGCGAGGTCGGCATCAACTGGTGGGATTACTGCGGCTCCATACTCATCAATTCCTATCCCACTTACTTCGAGAAGCTGCCCCCGCTCATCGACCGTATCAACCGGGAAAAGCGCAATTCAAAGAATTATGTGCTGTTCCTCAGTGAGACCAACGCCCAATCAAATCAAACGCCGTGCCTGTCGCTTGTGCAGTTCCAGATCGACGAGGGCGAGCTTGTACTAACCGCATACCAGCGCAGCTCTGACGCAAGTCTCGGTCTTCCCGCCGACATATACCATCTCTACCTTATGGCAAAGCACATTGATGTGCCGCTCAAGTCCATCACGCTGTTCCTCGGCAATGTGCATATCTACGAAAATAATATTGACAACACCCGCAAGCTGCTCTCCGGCAACGATACGGTAAGATTCAAACTCAACGTATGAGCAAACTGTATATGTCCGCGCCATTGCCTTTCGTAGGGCAAAAGCGCATGTTCGCCAAGCACTTCATAGAGGTTATAAAGCAATATCCCGCCGGCACCGTATTCGTTGACCTGTTCGGAGGCTCCGGATTATTGTCGCATATCACAAAACACTTCCATCCCGATTCAACAGTGATATATAATGACTTTGACGGATACCGCCGGCGCATCGACAACATATCGCGCACCAACCATCTGCTGTCATTGATCCGTCCCATCGCATCCCGGTTCCCGCGCCATAAGCCGGTGACCGGCGATGCCCGGGAGGAGATATTCCGCATACTGGAATCGGAGGAGCGAGAATCAGGATTCCTTGATTTCATCACCATTTCGTCATCGTTGATGTTCTCAATGAAATACAAGATGTCAATCCCTGAGATGCGCAAGGAAGTTCTTTACAATAATGTCCGCAAATCCGGGTATGCCGAATGCCCGGATTATCTCGAAGGGCTTGAGATAACCTCGTGTGACTACAAAGAGCTTTTCGAAAGATATCGAAACATCCCGGGAGTTGTATTCCTTGTGGACCCACCGTACCTCTCAACTGATGTCGGCACCTACCGTATGTATTGGCGACTCGCCGATTACCTCGATGTGCTGTCGGTACTCCCGAGGCATAATTTCATCTATTTCACGTCCGAAAAATCATGCATTGTGGAGCTGTGCGAGTGGATGGGTCGGAACCCGGCTCTCGGCAACCCGTTTGCCCGATGCCGGCGCAAGGAATTCAACGCCACCATGAATTATAATGCAGGATACACCGATATTATGCTTTTCACAGACCCGGGCGCGCAACCATCACGCCAAATTTAGCCGTTTATTCGCCCATATAACGCAATAGAGCCGTCACCCGATAAAGGTAACGGCTCCCGTTGTTTTAATGCGACACGTGGCGTTTATGGGGCTTTGGGCGCAGCACTCTTGATGGCTACGTAGCTGTAAACCTCGATGCTCTCCACAATATCCTCATGGTCGTGGTTGGTGTGGGACTCGGCGAGTTGGAAGTCTTTGAAGGTCTCGCCATCGATGCCGGCGATCACATCATGGATTTTATCGGGCAGATCAAGGTCTATCCCGACACCGGCAAAATCCTTATATGCCGGAGCCCAGTCAGTAACTATATGCAGTCTGACATTAGCCTCGGCACGGTATTCCACCGCCGGAACAATGTCATTCCAACGGATAGGCTCGAATTCGATGAACACCGCCGGACGCTCCCATGGAGTGTCCTGATCGATGAATTCGACATTGCGGTTCCACAGGTCGATATGCTTTATAGCCCGAGGATAAAGTTCGTCATCGACATCCGCTTCATCCGGTCTTGTGTAATATTCCCCGGCAGCGTTTACGCAAAGAGCCTCAAGCCGGGTCTTGATCGCGTTGTATAATTCCTTTCTCATTTCTCGTTTATGTCAAAATCAATTTTGAAGTATTCTGTTATATTTTCCTCGATTATCTCCCTGACGGTTGCCTCGACCTCGGGAGATGTGCCGATGAATTTGCGCTGTGGTATCTTGATTGTCCTGCCGACCTTCATCAATGCCATGAATTTCCAGAACTCGGCTTCGGTGGACAGCTGTATGGTTCTTTTGTCATTGCGCCGGGTCCCGTCCTTCTTCCTGCCGAAGGAACCGGTGGCTTCGTAATACTTGTGCCAGAAAAACCGCTTCATGCGTTCTGTTACCTTTATCTCCCCGCCTTCGTTGTGGATGGCGGCCGCCGGGTGATCCGAGCGGAAAACTATGCTGCTGTCCTTCCTGACACTGTAAATGCTCCGGCGAAGACCGCCGGTGTCCACGAGTATCAGACCGCCGGGACGGGTCGGACTTTTTCGCCGTTGCCATGCCTGAGTGAAAAAAGCCTGACGCTCGAAGTTCCGGTCGAACTCGTCGGTCAGCTCAACCTCGATATCCCGGAGTATGTTCCGGATCACACGCTCGAAATCATTGCTCATCATCGTCATCGAATAGTGATGGCTGTATATTGCTGTCAACGAATCCCGGCTTGGTCGGTGCTTTCAGCAGGTTATAAAACGTCCGTTCGCTGAAACCATACAAAGGATATATGTACCTCAGCCATATCTCCCTGTTGGGGATGCCTTGCTTGGCATATTGGTCATATATCCTGTTGGTGTCAGCGACTCGCTTTTTGTAACTTATTCCGGGTTTCTTTTTTGACATTCAGCTCATCGATGTTTCTTTGGTTCCGGTTTATACGGTCTGATGTCGAGGATCATTTCGCAGCTCACTGTCACTCTGCCGCTCCCCTCGCACTGGAGGCACGTGTGGGTCTCCCCTTCCTCGTCACCGGGGACTCTGCCCGAGCCTTTGCAGACCCGGCAGAGTGCCACTTTCGGAGGACGTGATATTTCTCGTTTCATACTACGCTCTCCTCCTTTTTGGGTTCGACGAAGAAGGTCTCCTCCTGCACCACCGAGATGCCGCAACGTGCGAGGTTGGCTGCCACTGTCTCATCTTCTCGGTCGGCGAGAAGTTTGTCCTTGGCTATCTCCTCGGTGGCACGGATATGACCGGGCAGGAACTCTTTGATGAGCTGCAGTGCGCTTGCCCATGTGAACCCCTTGAGAGTTTTGAGCTTTGGGGTACCGGTGCGGAACCCGATGGTGCCATGCACCATGTCGAGGCTCTTTTTCTTTGAGAACAGCTCCGACTGGTTTTCGGTGGCGAAAGACTGAAGTGTCTCAAACGCTTCGTCCTGTGTGGTCTGCAGCTGTGAGAGTCTTTCCTGATGCTTCTCTCGAATACGTGCGCACTGGAGCTCGATGTCTGCAGTGATTTTCGCACGTTCTGCGTCTGCCTTGGCGTAAACTGCGAAGGCTTCCTCGGCCGCGTCTTTTGACACGCCGGTGATGATTGTCTTTTTTGCTCTTTTTGCCATATAGTTTTGTTGTTGATGGTGATTATTCATCTATCGGGAACACCGTGTCGGTGTCATCGCTGTATTCGGCTATGTCAGCCTGACTCGTGGTCCATTCAGCAAGTTCACGCATGAGGTTTATATAATCCTCGTTCTCCATGTCGGAGGTATGGAGCTGAATGAAGTTCTTGATTTGTTGTATTACCCTTTTCATTTCAGTTATAGCTTGTCATGCCGGGACCGGCAAGGTTGATAAGATAAGTTATTCGCTCGGTTGGGGCCGGAGCCTGTTCAGGCTGTTCCTTCTTGCGCTGCCATCCCTTGCGCTTGATTGAGCGGAGTTTGGTCGCAAGTTCCATCAGTTCTTCGATTGACAGCTGACCGAAGGCTTTGCCGGCTATTCTCGGGTGACGGCAGAAATCGTTGATCTGCGCCCAGTCGGTAGTATCAACCTCAAGCTCCTGCATCAGCTTAAGGACTATGCTGCGGCGACGCTTCAGCTCGTCCTTGGTGCCGCTCATTCCCTCGATGGCGGTGCAGAGGTCGGAGTATTCTTTCCGGGTCATCTCCTTGAGGGAGTCGGTGCGCCCGGCGGTGTACTGCAGCACGAACTGACGCTTTGCCTCGTCCGGCTCTCCATGTATGGTGAGCTTATGGAAAGCGGAGTAGAACCGCCCGAAGTTAGTTACCTGCTGTTTCATTGCTCTTGCTCTGTTCTTGTTTGTAGTGAAGCATTGCCATCAGGGTTTCTTCTGACAGATGTTTTGCCACCCCTAAGAAATATGTGTCCACATACTCGGCGATTGCCCATTCAGAAGCATATTCAAGGTTCTTCTCGATGAATTGAGCTTTTTCGGTTCGGCCTAACTGCCGAAAGGCTTGATTGATGTTTTGTGCCATAATCTTATCTTTTATTAGGTTTCCACTCTACTGTTACCACGGCAATGACCTCGCCGGTTCCCTTGCAGTCGGGGCACTCCTCCATCGATGGGCCTTCGACCGTATCAATCGGGAATCCTCCCCTGCCGTTGCAATAGCGGCATGTCATCGGAGCGGAAACAAACGCCTCATTATGGATGCGCCCGGAAGGTTCAAGCTCCACTATCTGTTTCTTTATGCTCATCTTTTTCTATGTTGTTTGACGTTCTTAACTCTCCTTCTTCCCATATTGTGTAGCAGCTGCCCGGATCTCCGGTGAAGCGCCCTTGACAATAAGCCTTGTAGCCTACCACTCGGATTTTAATTCCGGCTTTGTATTTGAGTCGCCCTGCCGGTTTGCCGGCTGGTTCCCCTTTATACTCCTGCGATATGAATATGAAACTCTTGCGATGGAAACGGCTTATCAGCTCCATGAATTGATCGTAAGTGATTCCGCTCTCCTGAAAGCTGTCGATTATGACGAACTTTGCGCTCTTAGGGCGACCGAGTCTCTCAGCAAGTTCCTCGTAGGTGTCATCAGTGATCACGCGGAATCGCCCCTGCACCTCACTCATCCTTTCACGCTTTATTCGCATCTGGAACGACTGACTTATTCCTTCCTCATAGCTCAAATACAGGGTGGTCCCGTAGTTGCATAATTCCTTGGCAAGCTGCATCACGAAGCTGCTCTTGCCGGATGCCGAGGCGCCACTGATAAACCATGTCTCGTTGACTGGCACCTCACCAAATGGACCGCTCCATTTCTCGCCCCATGGTAAGGTCTTGTATTTTTTGGCGAGAACCTCTTTCGGACTGTATGCTCGCTTTGCCATCGTTACTTCTTCTCTTGAGTCTTTTTCAATTCTGCTATAAGCAAATCTGCCTCTGCCACAGCGTCCTTAACATCATCCTCTCTTGATGTCAAGAGTTTTCTGCGTTCCATATAGACAGCAAACGCTATCTCATATCGACGCTGCTCCCAATCGGGCTCAGCATCCTGTGCCTTACGCATCATTCGGTTGATATTGATCACCGAATCCATATATTGTTTTTCAATCACAGTCATAATTATTTACGTTTTGAGGTTTTATGGGGAAACTTGTAACACCATCCCATGATTTTTTCCAACTTGATGCCTTCGGGCAAAAGGCCAAATGTATTTACCTTTACAATACCCAACTTAGGACATACACGGCCTAAATGAAGGTCAATATACTTGCCGTCCTTAAAGACCACTCGAATTTCACGACGCTTGTTTGCTTTCGTTAACTCTGACGGATCCTTCAGCACTCTACGGCTCCCGTCCGCAAACGTGACTTTAATCTTGTAATCCATCATAGTCACGCCATTTTAAGTTTTTCAATTTCGGTATACACACGGCGCAGACCGCCGGCACTCTTTCTCACGATCACACCGATATCGGTGCCTTCCGGAGCGTTGACCTTAGCCACAACGCGAGCTTGCTCTTTCAGGAATGCCTCACGTTCACGTCCGTCATCCGGGGTTATCCTGCTGTAACGGTCTCCGTAACGGCTGAACATCTCGGCATAACCAACCTTGTTGCACTCGATGGAGCGGTTGATTTTCGCCTTGAGTCCGTCGGCGCCCATCATATACCATGCGCAGCACCGCTCGGTGGCGTTCCAAAGTGCCTTCAATTCGAGGAAGGCTTCATACTGGAGGTCGCCGGCTTCGTCAAGTATGATCAGCGGGGTGTCTATTGAGCGAAGGTAGAACACAAGGTCGGCATACACATCCGAGTATGACCCTCTGGTGTTGGAACCGAACTCGGTCGCTATCTTGCGAACGAGCTTCAGCTTGGTCTTGACCTGCGAACAGTCGATGTAGACCGCATTCGGATGGGTCTTGACATAATGCCGGGCGGTAAAGGTCTTGCCGATATTGGGAAGGTCACACAACAGACCGCTCAACCCACGCTCCTGTATGAATTCGAGCTGCGTAGTGATATACTTGAAGGTCTCGGTCTTGGCTGCCTTCCATTCTATCCCGCCACGGAGATTGACCCCGAGCTTGCGGGCTATGCTCATCCAGTTGCCGTCGCTAAGGACACGCTCGGTCTGCCCGTTCTTGATGGAGCTGTATGCCGAGGTTGTCACCCCGAGTGAAGCGGCGTGTTTGGCATCGCTCGGGTAATTTGTCCGGGCTGCCCTTATCGCTTCTGCGATTTTGTTTCTGATTTCTGTTGTAATCATATTCTAACAGTGTTTTAATTTCATTATAAATCTTCGATTGCCACCTTTGCGGTGTCATATTCAACCCATGCCGCTGTGAGCGTTTCGGGCGCGTCTGTCGCCGTTTCGACCTCCGGCACGGTAATGTCCTCGTCCTCCGGCTCCGGAGCCGCCGTGCGCGCCTGTATGCCCAGACGGGCGATTGCGTTTTTACTCAAGTATTCCTTGAACTGGTTTATCTTCTGCATCTGCCTTGCAAACCGGGCTTTATCCTCCTCCGTCTGCTCTGCCATGACACGGCTGAATGTCTCGACTTTCTCAACCTTGTCGATGTAGCGGTCATCCTGATAAAGGTACACGTCCTGAGCGTCGCCTTCATCATCCGGCAGATAGTATGCCGTCACTTTATAGCTGTTCGACTTCAGGCGACCGAGCACCTCCGGCTCGCTGAGCCACCAGTCACTATGGCTGACCCTTACTGTAGAATTGCGCCGGATACTCGTGGAAACCTTCATACCTACGTACCGGGCTACCATCCGGTCATCGTAAGGTCTGAGATTGGGGTTGATATTGGAGACCAGGACTTCCCATCGTGTCATTCCGGGATAATTCTTTTGATCCGGATGGAGGCTGTTGTTCCATTCAGCGTTGTCGGCTCGGTCGTCGGCCACAAGCTCCTCGAAGGTATAGTATTTTTTGTCCTCCCATGTCTCGTTGGTCTCGTCGCTGATCTTTTTCTGGTATGTGCGCCACTTACCTTTGCCATAGAAGCGTCCCACTTCCTCACGGTTCTTATGGATTATGCTCCGCTTCTTGGCTCCGTTGAGCGGCTCAGCCTGTTTCTCCTGTGAATTCTGAGGGGCGCAGAACCTTACCCGGGAGAACACGACGCCTTCGGCAAGCAATCCCTCTTTATGACGGGTCATAAGGTGGTTCTCGACCTCGATACCGGCGGGCATTCCCCATCGGCGACGCTTGATCAGCCGGAACATCTGCCTGAAGCAGTCATCAACAAGAGCCTCGTCCTTTTTCATCGAATAGGTGGCGGCAAGCACACACTCGCTCACTGAGTCGTAGGCATAATAGGCGTGTACCCGTTTGTTGCCCGGCATCCGTCGAGGAAGATCAACGTCATCCATTGTAATCTGCGAGAGTGAGTATTGACCACGGTGACGGTGAACATGGGGCATATTCTCGTGGTAGAAATCCACATTGGGTTTTAGACGCTGGTCGATAAAAAGCTTAACGTCCGGGCGATTAAGGTAATTGGTGATGGTCGCCTCGCTCGGTATCCAAGGTTCCCCGTTCTTTATCCTTGCGCATTCGTCCGGGTCAAGCAGTTCGCCTGTTTCCGGATCCCATACATCAAGCTCACCGCACACGAACATCTCATACATCTTCCTGACGGTGGTGTTCCACGGACGGGTGGGCAATACCGCCAGACCCTTGATGGCTCTCTCCTCATTCTCGGTCAGCATCTGGGCATTCTTATTGCCGAATTTGCCGCTCACAAGGGCGATATAACCATATTTACGGTAATCGTTGACCTTGCGACGGAAGCGAAGCACCGAAGCCGGAAGAGTGTGGCCGAATTGCACCCGGAGGCTCTCTATCACGGCGGTCATGCGTGACCAGTCATAGTCCCTGCCGAAAAGTCGTTGTGATGCAGATGCGTTGTCATATAGCTTGATGCAGGTGTTCAGCACTGAAGCGTTTACCATATACTCACGCTTCTTGCCGATCTTCAGCTCGGTACCGGTCTTTTTCGGGTCGTTGAAAAATTCGACCGCTTTTTGATCCTCCACATAGTTGCTGCGTACCCATGCTGCTATATGGGCGTCTTTGCCACCAAGCTTTTCATCAACTTGAATTCGGTGTTCCGGCTTGAGGGAGTCGTATGCGACAAGGGCATAGTTGCCGGCTCCACCTCCTGGGCGCACGACATCGAGGCGTTTACGCTGAACCGCCTTCTCATAACTGCCAACAGTCATGATGCCGGTGTCGATAAGCTCACGCGCCGATACACAATATATGCCGTTGTGGTACTGCATGACTCTCCGAATTTAGAGTGCCTCCGCCATTCTCTTTATATCATCGATCTGGCTCATCATGACATGCTCATATCTCGCTGCCACTTCCCCTTTGGGACCATATACCGTCCCCTCGCCGGTCTGCTTGTCAAGGTAGATTTCGGCCCGGTTGGGATAGACTGCGTGCCAGCAGCCATCGGAGTCAAAGAAGAATTCTCCCTCCTTGAGGTTGTAGTACGTGCAGCCTCCATGTTGCTTGAGAGCCACAAAACGTATCTTTTTGGCAAGGTCGTTGTTTTGGCGATAGGCAAGTGCGTTTCTCACACAACGTTCCCCGATGGGCTTGCCATCGATGCGAAACGCCTTCTGGAGCTTGAGTATGCCTTCTTTGCTTACTGAAATATACTTTTTCATATTCTCACTTATTTGATTTTTTGTTATTTTTGCGCTTATTTTCCAAATGGAATAGTTATGGTTAGAAAATCTCCCTTTCATCCATGGTCATCCGCTTTCGTGGCCATGTATTTTGATACTTCCTTAGCACAGTGGGCGAGACCACTCCTCCAAGAATGTGTATCAGCCTTTGCGCATCTTCAAGGAATTGAACTCGTGTGTACCGACCGAATATCTCTGCCGGATGACATTTCAGAAGCCAACGCTCAGCTTGGTGCATACAACGAAGCTGATCTTTTTCTGTGCCGCTCTTCAGAGCAGTCGCTAATGTCGCAAAAGGAGTTTGAGAAAGCCATTTCCGGACTCTTTTCAAATGTTCAATTTGGCAGTCCAGTATGGTTGAATCTTTTGCCGGATAGATACAAAGCGTTTTATCATCTACCGGAATAATCATTTGCTTCATAGTCTCACTTTTTATTTAGTTGGTTATTCATCTTGTCTATCGCTTCCTTGATGGCAAAGTGACCCTCCACTAATGCGCCGTACTGTTTGGATTGGTCGGCTTCATATTCGCTGTGGGTCGCCTCATATTCGTCAAGGACGGTCGAAGTGTCCTCAAACTGACGCTGCAAGGTCGTTAACATCACCTTGACTGCGTTATCGATCATTCGTTCTGCTCGTTGCTTCATCTTTGAAAGCTTTTAGTAGGAGGTCGGGGAATCGAACCCCGATACTTGCGCCATGGTCGCTCACCTTCCGGGCCTCCCTGATTCCCCGGTGAAATTTGGCAACACCGGGGAGTGGAAAAATTTGTTTTGCCTTTCGGCTTTAACCGGCTCTCTTGCCGGAGGATCGCCCTCTCTTGGGTCTAACCCTGTTCGTTTATAGTCTCTTGACGGCGACGGTTGTTGTCAACTATGTCGTCGAACCACCTGTCGCTCATCAGAATCTTAAATATCGCAAGCCGACCCATATTAAGACCTGTCAATGGGAACATCAGGAAGGTAAGGCCATCGGGGTAGGCGTTATCACCTGTAAGCCCGTATTCCATGTTCATATCCTTGCCTCGGAAAGTAATAAACCACTCCGGCTCACCTACACCTTCCTCTTTAAGCAACCGGCAGTATCCGTTGGTCCACTCATCGAGATTCCCGCCACATCCTGTAATCGTGTAGAAACTTACGTTATAGGCTGCCGTGAAAATCTCTTCGCGGTTGTTGGGGGTCATGTTAATTATTGCGCTCATAGTCTTACTCGTTACAGGTGATTGCCCAAAGAAGTCTCTGAAGGTCGCCTCTAAGCTCTTGCATGGCGACACGCTTGAGTACCTCCGCCGCGTTCATCATCATGTTTGTGCTTGAGGGGGTCTGACTCCCTTCGATAAGGGTGTGCTCTATATTCCCGATATGGTTACCGAGGCAAGTCTTGATCTAGTCAAGGTCATCCAATGAGGTCATCGGGCGCAACTCTCGCACTGCCATGAGGTTTACCTGAGCCTTATACATCTCGTCGCTGTGCCAACGGAAGAAGTATTCATAATCCTCATTCATCTCGGTAGCATACTTCTCCACCTTGCGCTCGTACTTACGACGCACGCTTTTATACTCGCCCTTGAATATTTCAAGGATCTCCTGCTTGGTCATTTTCTTTGTCTCACTCATAGGTATTTAGTCTTTGTTTTTGATTGATTTGTAACGTGCCGAAATCATATCGGCCATCTTGTCGATCTCGTCAGCCTTGATACCGAGGGCGAGGTAAAGCTCTTCATCTTCAGGATCCACGAGCGAGAAATCCTCGTCCTCATCCTCAGCTATCATCATACTCATCAGCTCCTCGATGGCATAGTGAAGACTTGTCGCCATCGAAATGACTCGTGCCATCTGGCGGGTCTTTTGTTCTTTGATTTCGTTGTTGGTCATAATCTTAAATTTGTTAAAATCGCGGCTTTTTTGTATCTTTGGCCGCTCGTTCCATCAGGAACACGCTGCAAAGATAAGCGATAATTCTCGCACAACAAAATTTTTCAACGATAATTTTCGCATTATGTGTAAAATTTTATCTCGTATAAAGACTTTAGCAGATGCCGAAGGGATCTCCATCGGCACTATCGAGCGTACCATTGGAGCAAGCCGAGGCGTTATATCTAAGGCAATTGCGAAAGGAACCGACATTCAATCTAAATGGCTGGAACTCATCTGTGAAAAATTTCCCAAGTATTCTCCTGTATGGCTACTAACAGGGCAAGGGGCAATGTTATTGGAATCCTCGGACACTCCAATAATTCATTCCTCTGTGCCGGAGGACCACATTGACGAGAAAATTTTCGTTGACAACCCTCAAAAATTATCGCAAAACCCGGTCCCCTCCATGGTAAACACATTCTTAGAAACCATTAAGCAGCAAGCGGAAGAAATCGGGCGGTTAAAGGCTCGCATCGAGGAATTAGAGAGAGAGAGGCCGGTCCCTGCCTATGCCCGTTCTACATCGAAGGAGACTGTAGATCTCTGAGACCTATGTCTAAGCATGACCTCCTTCGCTTGATCCACACCCAGTGCCACCTGAATTGACCTTTGGGATGTTCACTGTGGTACCCTCGGTGACCACCGGTATACCCTCCCTCCACTCGGCTTTAGCAGTTCCCCCCTCGCTTAACCGCTATAAATAAGCTAAAATGCTGATTTTACGCTATATTAATAATGTGGATTTGAAAAAGTAGGGGTTTCTACGTTCGCAACAAAACCCCGATTTTAACATTTCATTTTGAAGTAACGGTATTTTGCCCCTATCAGCTTTTTGCACCTCAACGGACTGAAACCTGTCCGTCCAAGTTTTGCAAAATGTCCGTCCAAGTTGTCCGCCCTTGTGTCCGTCCTCGCATGAAAATCGCCCTAAATCGAACTGTTCGGGCACAAAAATAGGGAACCGGCTGGCTCCCTTCTCTTATGGCGTTAATATGCCGTTATAATACCTTTAGAATCCTATCCGGATTATTCTCGACAACTATCCCCACGAGGACACGTTATAAGCGTTGACTGCTTGATACACGCCTTTTTAGTCATTACCATGCCTCCTCCGCTCAATCCGGCACGACGTAGGTAATCATACCCACAACCCACCTCATCAGGCGTTAAAACGGTAAATATGGCGGCTATTGAGCCAAAATATAGATCCCGGCGCTTGCCGATAAGATGCACATGTATCACTTTCACTGGTCCCATAGTCCTAATATTTCCTGCAAAATTACACAAATAACCGTTATATCAACCTTTTTGACTTTACAAAGTAACGAAACGGGCATAAAAATAACCGGCACACAACCGGCTCCACTACCCCATCATCCATCTTGATCAGCGGCTCAACCCGTCGAAACCCCGGTCAAAACTATTGCAAGCCCGGCGACAATCCCGATTAAACCATGCGCAGCCCTCGTGTAAACTTTTCGGCTCAAAAATTAAACCGAAATCCAATCCATGTTAACTTTCGGAACATTTCGTTTTCATGCACTCCACTCCCCTGCCCTCATCTAACCCTCTGAAATCAAAAGCATTTTACAAAATCACGCCGACCACATCAAGCAACGCTTCGTTCTGTGCCCCATACAATTCTTTTTAATCTTTTTTGTAAATTAAGCATAATGCAAACGCCATGGGCTTTGGTAGCCAGTGGCGTTTATTTGTTTAAATGTGCATGCACAGAGAAAAAACAAATGCCGTCCGGACAAGCATTTCAGGCTGTCCGGACGGCATTTTTATGATAGGTGATATCCCTTATTAGAGCTCGAGGAGTTTCTTGATCTGAGCTTCGAGGGCTTCCTTAGGCTGCGCACCTGCCATGCGGAGGTCGCGGACCTGTTCACCATTCTTGAAGAAGAGGATAGTCGGGATTGACATGATGCGATACTGCGCTGCAAGGTCGTTCTCCTCCTCGATGTTATACTTGCCGATCACGGCCTTTCCTTCATACTCAGCGGCGAGTTCCTCAACCACAGGGGCCATGCGCATACAGGGACCACACCAGGTGGCCCAAAAATCAATTACTACAGGCTGTCCTGAGGCAATAATGTCGTGTACGTTCTGATCTGTGAAAGTCATTTTTCTATTTATTTATTGGGTTTTGAAAATTAATTTTATCCGTATATATTATCAGTTGACCGCCATTCACGTCAGTCATTGATGGTGAAGGCTATATCCTCCTGTTTGAGCGCATCGACAAGCTGTCGGGAGATGCGTATGCGACGCGATGACGAGAGGTGGAGCGAGCGGTTGATCGAGGGGTCGAAAATCCTGAACGCAAGTTCTCCCTGATCCGGTGTGGCTTCACGCACATGATCCTCGATAAGCTCCTTGATATGACGCGTCACCTTATCGGTGGAGAGATCGATGGTGATGTTGCGCACCAGCTTCCCCTTCACATCGTCAAGCAGACGTATGTTAGTGATGTTGAAGCGGAGATCGGAGTTGGCAAAACGGCGCTGATACTGCCCGGAGATAAGTATCGGCGTCCCTTGCACACCGTAATTATGGAAATCAATATATGTCTGGCCGAACAGCATGAACTCCGCGCTGCCGGTATAATCCTCGATTTTCAATATGCCGAAAAATCCACCGTTTTTGGCCGGTCGCTTTGTGAATTCAACCACCATGCCACCGAATGTGAGGTCGACACCCTCCACCGGATTAAACTCCGTGTAGCCCTTTATGGTACATGAAGTTCCGTAGTTAAGCTCCATATAGTAGGGATCGAGAGGATGGGCAGAAAGATACATGCCCACGAGCTCACGCTCCTTCTCAAGCTTGACGGCCGTAGGCCATTCCGGAGCGGGGACCACCGGCGGACGACCTGAGAATGACAGCTCAGCATCATCACCGAAGAGCGACATGGCTGAACGCTGCTTGTCCTGCTGGAAAGCCTGACCGTAGCGCACGAGCACTTCTGAGAACGACTCTCCACGCTGATTTTCAGTGAAGAAATCCTCACGCTTTATGTCAGGGAAAGAGTCAAAAGCCCCTGCAAGCACAAGGTTGTCAAACACGCGGCGATTGACACCAAGCATGGCTGTGCGCTCCACGAAATCATACACCGACTCAAATGGTCCGTTCTCCTTGCGCTCATTGATGATGGCCTTAACCACTCCTTCGCCCACACCCTTGATAGCCGCAAGCCCGAAGCGGATATCGCCATGTGAGTTCACACCGAACTCCATGAAACTTTCATTGACATCCGGACCGAGCACCTGGATTTTCATCTGCTTACACTCATCCATAAAGCCGGTGAGCTTAGTGATATCCGAGCGGTTGCGCGTCAGGATAGCAGCCATGTACTCAGGCGGATAGTTCGCCTTGAGCCACGCCGTCTGGAACGCCACCCACGAATAGCATGTGGCATGTGACTTATTGAAGGCATAGGATGCGAACTTTTCCCAGTCAGCCCAGATTTTTTCAAGCACCTTAGGATCATGGCCGTTGGCCTGTCCACCTTTCAGGAACAAACCCTTGAGCTCATTCATCTTGGCAATAAGCTTTTTACCCATCGCCTTACGCAACGTGTCGCTCTGGCCTCGCGTGAAGTTGGCCAGCAGACGCGACAGAAGCATGACCTGTTCCTGATACACAGTCACCCCATAGGTATCCTTCAGGTATTTCTCCATGATGGGGATATCGTAAGTGATGGGGCTGCGGCCATGCTTTCGGGCAATGAAGTCAGGGATATAGTCCATAGGGCCCGGACGGTAGAGGGCATTCATGGCTATGAGATCCTCGAATGTCGAAGGCTGGAGTTCGCGCAGATATTTCTGCATGCCGGCGGACTCAAACTGGAATGTGCCGACAGTGCGTCCCTCGCAGTAAAGCTGATAGGTCTTGGGGTCAGCTATGTCGATATTGTCAATGTCGATGTCGATACCCTTGGTCTGCTTGATGTTGGAGAGGGCCTCCTTGATGATAGAGAGGGTCTTTAACCCCAGGAAGTCCATCTTGATGAGACCAGTATCCTCGATGATAGAACCTTCGTACTGGGTCACGATCATCTTATCGTTCTCCTTCGACTCTGCACTCTTGTCGACAGCAGTAGCCACCGGCACCCAGTCAGTGATGGGGTCACGACAGATGATCACACCGCAGGCATGCACACCGGTGTTACGCACATTGCCTTCGAGACGCTTGGCATATTCAAGGGTCTCGCGTATGAGATAGTTCTGCGAAGAGAGTTCCGGGGCAAACTCCGGGACATATTTATAACAGTTACCGAGATTGGTCTTAAGAGTCTTTCCGTCGGGACCGTCGGGCATGCGCTTGGGCACAAGGTTGGCCAGGCGGTTACTTTCCGACAGAGGAAGCTGCTCGATACGCGCCACATCCTTGATAGCCGACTTGGCGGCCATGGTGCCGAACGTGATAATATGGGCCACCTTCTCCTCGCCGTAACGCTCTGTCACATAATGGAGCACATCAGCGCGGCCATCATCGTCGAAGTCGACGTCGATATCAGGCAGCGAGATACGGTCGGGGTTAAGGAATCGTTCGAAAAGGAGATCATACTTTATAGGGTCGACCTGAGTGATGCCGAGGCAGTAGGCCACCACACTACCGGCCGCCGATCCACGTCCGGGACCAACGCTCACACCGAGTTTGTGTCGGGCCACATTGATGAAGTCCTGCACGATAAGGAAGTAACCCGGGAAACCCATGGTCTTCATTATATAAAGCTCGAAGCGTATGCGCTCCTCCAGTTCAGGAGTGAGAGGTGAGCCATAACGACGCGCTGCGCCCTCGTAGGCAAGCTTGGCGAGATAGTCGGCCTCAAACTTTATGCGGTATAGCTTATCGTAGCCTCCAAGCTTGTCAATCTTCTTCTTAGCAGCCTCAGGGGAGAGAACCACATTGCCATTCTCGTCGCGGGTAAACTCGTCAAAGAGTTCCTGCTCGGTGATACGGCTACGGTACTCCTCCTCGGTTCCGAAATCAGACGGAATCTCGAAGAACGGCATAATCGGGGGATGGTCAATGGAATAGACCTCCACCTTGTTAAGTATCTCGATAGTGTTTTCAAGCGCCTCGGGGAGGTCGGGAAACACGGCAGCCATCTCGTCAGGCGACTTGAACCACTCCTGCTTGGTGTAACGCATTCGGGTGTCGTCGGCAAGATAGTTGTTGGTGGAGATACAGATGAGACGGTCATGAGCTTCGGCATCCTCGGCATTGATGAAATGCGAGTCATTGGTCGCCACAATCTTTATGTCATGCTTGCGGGCAAGCTCGATGAGCACCGGGTTGACACGCTCCTGCTCAATGAACGTCTCGCGGTTGGCACCTGGGCGGTCAGTCTTATGGCGCTGCAACTCTATGTAATAGTCGTCACCGAATGTCTCTTTGAACCAACACACCTGTCGTTCAGCCTCTTCAAGCTGACCTGACATGATGAGCTGAGGGATCTCGCCACCCAGGCAAGCCGAACAAACTATCAATCCTTCGCGGTGGGCGGCAAGGGCAGCCTTATCGGTTCGCGGATGATGATAGAAACCCTCGGTGTGGGCCTGTGAAACAATCTTGATGAGGTTCTTATATCCCTTTAGGTTCTTGGCGAGCACCACAAGATGACGGCCTTTGTCAGTCTTGTCGGTTCGGTCGGTCAACGAACCTCTGGCCACATACATCTCGCAACCGAAAATCGGCTTGAATGCAAGTTTCTTCTCATACTTGGCTATTTCGGCCTCGACCTCGGGACGGATTTTCTCCACCTCCTCTGGGGCAGCCTCTTCAAGACACTTCTTTGCATCCTCTATTTTACCTTTGAACTTGCCTTTGAGTTTGTTGACATAGTTGAAATACTCCTTCACGCCAAACATATTGCCATGATCGGTAAGCGCGAAACCCGGCATACCGTATTCCAAGGCTTTGTCTACGAGCCCTGTCACGGAGGCCTGGCCGTCAAGAAGAGAATATTGGCTATGGACGTGGAGATGTATGAACTGTGGCATGTCGATTATAGGGTGAAATTTAGTTCAAAGTTAATACTTTTTTCGGACATGGGATGTCAGAAAATGCTTAAAATTTTCAAGTCTGTTTTTAACAATTCCGGGAGCCGGAACCGCTGTCAGTCCAAAAAATGTTAACTGCTTATCCTAAGGTTTTGCATTGTATAATAATTATTCTTAATTTTGCACTCAATTCAAGGGTACAAGCTATCAAATATAAATAAATCAGCCCGATTTTATTACAAATCGTTACCCCGATATCGATAAAATCAGAAAAATGAATGATTTTTCCACCGATATGCAGTTTAATTTGTTTAAACGGTAGGAAACATATATTAACGAGCATTCGATATGTCAGCAGCACAAAAACTTCGTGGCATGGGTGTGGCCCTCACAACTCCGTTTCTTGAAAACGGCAGCATCGACTTCGACACCCTCGACTTTCACATCGATTACCTGATCGATGGCAACGCCGACTACATAGTTGCCCTCGGCACTACCGCCGAGACACCGACCCTCACCCACGACGAGAAGCAGAAACTGGCCCTGCACATCCTCGACCATGTGGCTGGACGCTGCCCCATAGTACTCGGAGTAGGCGGCAACTCCACCAGGGCCGTCATCGACGATATCGCCAACACAGAGCGGCTGGAGGATTTCGATGCCATCCTGTCGGTGGTACCCTACTACAACAAACCCACCCAGGAGGGTATGTACCGCCATTTCGCCGAAATCGCCAAAACATGCCCCATTCCCATCATCCTCTATAACATCCCCGGACGCACCGGCGTCAATATGAATGTCGACACCATCATCCGGCTGGCCAAAGAGTTTCCCGGCAAGATAGTAGGCATAAAGGAGGCATCGGGCAACATGGAACAAGCGCAGAATGTCATCACCCGCCGTCCCGAAGGATTCATTGTGCTCTCAGGCGACGATTCGCTCGCCCACTCGATGATAGGCATCGGAGGTGACGGTGTCATCTCAGTGCTCGGAAACGCCTACCCGGCAGAGTTTACCGAAATGATCCACACAAGCCTCGACGAAGAGACACACGAGGATGCAGCCCGACTCCATCAGAAATTCTCAGCCCTCTATTCGCTCCTCTTCAAGGACGGAAATCCCGCCGGCATAAAATGCCTGCTACACATTCTTTTCCCGCGCTATCTCGAAGTGCTGCGCCTGCCGTTGGTGCCATGCACCGACACCACACGCCAGGGTCTTAAAAATGAATTGTTATAACAGTTCGTTCTCTCACATCCGCCGGGGAGTGAGTACGTGGCCGTAGCCACGCACTTATCACGAGTACTCGGCAGCAGCATCGAAGCATGGACATGCCTTGGCTGCGAACTCATAGTGAGAGTGTACCGTAACGCCGGGATATAGCCCTTTCAGCCTCTTTATCAGCACCGACAACGCCGCACGCTGTTCAGGGGTCCGCGTATCGGCCGGAGAGCCGTCGGCCTCCACTCCACCCACATACACCACACCTATGCTGTAGGCATTGTGCCCACGACAATGCGCACCTGCCCTGCCTACATCGCGTCCCGGATGTATGGAGCCGTCAAGATACACTACATAGTGGTAGCCTATGCAAGCAAATCCCCGCGCTCTATGCCAACGGTCAATGTCTGCTACAGTGAAATCCCGGCCACGAGGTGTGGCTGTACAATGAACAATAATCTGATTGATGTCACGCATATCTTTACATTGATTTTAGAGTTAATAACCAATGCAAAGTTAATGCCGTGAGATGGGGCAAAAGGTGCGATAATGTCGCGAAGAAATAAATTTTTATCTGTCAATCCCTGACGAAGTGTCGACCAAAACCCCTATTTGGTCCACACCATGAAGAGTGTCAAGACGCATGATATGACGCACTTCCACCGGTCGTGTGATGTCAATCACAGCAGCTGGGTTGAGCAGCATCTCTTTCTGGTAGCTCGCACCGAACCCACTGCCAAGCCATCGGCCGTATATGTCGGCCAGCACCACGTTGAGAGTGTCACGTGTCAGAAATCCATCCCCTCGGTAAGTCACTTCAAGCCAAATATTTGAATAAGGATAGTCATTGCTGTGTCGCAGAGCCACCCTCAAGGCGGCGGTAACTATCGAGTCATTGTCGCGCAGCGAGGTGTCGACAGGCACCAGGCTCACGGTGTCGCCGTATGCCCAGCCCTCGATCGGCAGGTTTTCCCACCGGCTATAATCACGCTTCCCGGGACTGCAAGCCCCGAGAAGCATAAGTATAGAAATTATTAACAGTAATCTACGCATAGGCCTTAGATTAGAATCACCCTTCCTGTTCGTTTCTGAACGCCTTTGGGGCTCGGTTGGGACGAGGCGCGTCACCCTGGGCCGGCTTTGCGTCGGCAGAGGGCTTCTGCTGTTGCGGCCGCTGCTCGCCGTTGTTGCCCTTAGGCTGTCCCTGGCGGGGAGAACGGTTGGGCTGACGCTCTTTACGGTCACGGTTATTGGCTCCGGAGGGACGAGGTTTCTTGTCATGACGCGGAGCGCCGTCACCGCCTGAAGGCTTCTGGGCTGACTCAGCCTTGGCTTCCTGACGAGGAGTGTCGCCGTTCTGAGCTTTTGGCTGAGCTTCACCGCCATTGCCTTTCTGAGGCTTCTTGCGTTTCTTCTTTTTAGTCTTATCAAATCGTGTGAGGTCATCCTGCGAGGCCAGGTCGATGGGACGCGGCTTCTCAGAGGCCTTCTCGTCACCCTCACGCATAAGCTGGAGGGGTTTTTCGCCACGACGGTTCATCTCTATCACCTCAAAGGCACGGGCTGCGTCAATGGTGACAAGATTGGCAGCCATCTGCTTATCGGTCGAGTAGGTGATTTCTTTCTTGAAGATATCGGTCTTGAAGTGGAAATATGTGTTGTCGGCAGTTTCAAGACGTACCTCCTTACCCGGCATCTGGCGTGCGCTTTCCACGTATGTGTCGACCTCGAAATTGAGGCAACATTTCAGTTTAGCACACTGTCCGGCCAGTTTCTGCGGATTGAGCGAAATGTCCTGATAGCGGGCCGCGCTTGTGCCTACCGACACGAAGTTGGTCATCCAGCTGGCGCAGCAAAGGGGGCGTCCGCACGAACCTATACCTCCGATTCGGCCGGCCTCCTGGCGGGCACCGATCTGCTTCATCTCTATGCGCACCTTGAAGGTCTCGGCAAGCACCTTGATGAGCTGACGGAAGTCCACTCGCTCGTCGGCTATATAGTAGAAAATAGCCTTGTTACCGTCGCCCTGATACTCCACATCGCCGATTTTCATATTAAGATGAAGCGACTCGGCTATCTTGCGCGAACGAATCATCGTGTCGTTCTCGCGGGCTTTAGCCTCCTCATACTTCTCGATGTCGGCAGGCTTGGCTATGCGGAACACACGGCGAATCTCGGCATCAGGCTTCACGTTGGCTCTGCGCATCTGCAGGGCCACGAGTTTGCCCACGAGAGTCACACGCCCTATGTCATGACCCGGAGAAGCCTCCACGGCCACCATGTCGCCGATGGCAAGGGGCAGGTTGGTGGAATTGCGGTAGAACCCCTTGCGGGTGTTCTTGAACTGCACCTCCACGATGTCAAAATCAGAGAGTCCGCCGGGGATATCCTCGAGCCAGTTGAAGCAGTGGAGCTTCCCGCGCGGACATCTTTTATCATTGCATCCCATGGCTTATCTTACTTAGCGAAGCTGACAGAGCGGGTCTCGCGTATCACTGTAATCTTGACCTGTCCGGGATATGTCATCTCATCCTGGATGCGGCGTGCTATTTCGCTTGAGAGCTTTTCAGTCTCCACATCGTCAATCTTGTCGGCACCTACTATCACACGCAGTTCACGACCGGCCTGGATGGCATAGGTCTTGATGACTCCGGGATATGAAAGGGCGAGCTGCTCGAGGTCGTTGAGGCGCTTGATGTAAGCCTCGACGATTTCACGGCGGGCTCCCGGGCGGGCACCTGAGATGGCGTCACACACCTGAACGATGGGAGCAAGCAGCGAGGTCTGCTCTATCTCGTCGTGGTGAGCACCTATGGCGTTGCAGATATCCGGTTTTTCCTTATATTTTTCAGCCAGCTTCATGCCGAGGAGTGCGTGGGGAAGTTCGGGTTCCTCATCGGGCACCTTGCCTATGTCATGGAGCAATCCGGCACGACGCGCCTTCTTGGGATTGAGACCGAGCTCCGAGGCCATGATGGCACAGAGGTTTGCTGTCTCACGTGAGTGCTGAAGTAGATTCTGGCCGTAGCTTGAACGGTATTTCATCTTACCCACCATGCGGATGAGGTCGGGATGGAGACCGTGGATGCCGAGGTCGATGGCAGTGCGCTTACCTGTCTCAACGATTTCCTCCTCGATCTGCTTGCGCACTTTGGCCACCACCTCCTCAATGCGGGCAGGATGGATACGACCGTCGGCCACAAGCTGATGGAGAGCCAGGCGGGCTATCTCGCGACGCACGGGATCGAAGCCTGAAAGAACGATGGCCTCGGGGGTGTCATCGACGATAATCTCAATGCCAGTCGCGGCTTCGAGGGCTCGGATGTTGCGGCCTTCACGACCGATGATGCGGCCCTTGACCTCGTCGCTGTCGATATGGAAGACTGTGACTGAGTTTTCGATGGCTGTCTCGGTGGCAAGACGCTGGATCGACTGGACCACGATGCGCTTGGCCTCCTTGTTGGCAGTCATCTTGGCCTCGTCCATTATGTCATTGATATAAGCCGAGGCAGCAGTCTTGGCCTCGTCCTTGAGTGACTCGATGAGTTTTTCCTTTGCCTCCTCGCTCGAAAGGCCAGAGATGTGCTCCAGGGTGTCCTGCGCAGTACGGCGCAGACGGTCGAGCTCCTCCTTGCGCTGCTCCACTACGGCAGCCTGGGCTTCGAGATTCTGGCGTGTCTGTTCGTTCTCGTTGCGGGCACGTGCATTTTCGCTCTGCTGCTGGTTGAGCTGCGACTGACGCTGCTTGATTTTCGACTCTTCGGCCTGCACACGCTGCATGCGCTGGTTGGCTTGCTTTTCAGCCTCGGTCTTTATGCGTAATTCCTGCTCGCGTGCTTCGAGAAGCTTGTTTTTCATGATGACTTCGGCCTCGCGCTCGGCATCGTCGACAATGCTTTTAGCCCGCGAACGTGCGGTGGATCGCTGCACATATATCAAAATGGCTATACCGATTGCGGCTCCGATGAGCGCGGCACAAATGTAGAATATTATATCCATAACTTGGGATAGGGAATTGGGTAATGAAGTAAATATATAATAAAAAAGCACGTGTCAGACGTAGCCACCTCCTGGCCCACGGCATCCCGCGGGGAGGCATACATACGTTTGAAGCGTGCGTGAACTCGCTATGACGGCTTTCGCCCTTACCACCTGCCATCTCCGGGCTTGCCGGACATGTGGAGCCTGAGCACTCTTGCTCAGAGAGGCGTATCGTGAGAGTCGATCTGAAGGAGCACTCTGTCGAGTGAACTTTCAAGAGCGGCCAGGGTCTTATCGACCCTCTGTGAGGCTTCCTCGGCGCTGAAATATAGCTGGGCGAAACGGAATGTCACCATGGCAAGTATCTCAGACGAGGATTTATCCTCGAATTTCGCTGACCATTTTCGCCAAAGCTCGTTGACGTTTGCCTCGGCTCGTCGCACAATCTCTTCCTCTCCCGGGGGAATGTGAAGATACATGCGTGGCTGGTCGGCGATACGGATTGATATGTTGAGGAGTTTATCAGTCATCAAATGCTTAACTGGTTAATGCACTTGTCGATTTCGCGCACTAATTCAGTCAGGAGGGCGCGGGTTTCTTCAACGTCGCGGTGATCGGGCGATAACACTGAGGCCACTTTGAGATATTCAATCTGCCTGTTGAGGTCAGCTACATTTCGCTGCAGGCTATCAATAGTGGCGTTCAACTCGTCGATCCGGGCATCAGCCCTCAGCTTGGCATTGTGCAAAACCGCATACCGCTCTGCAAGGAGCGCGGCTTTTGACTCAATTTTATCTATGCGTTGCTGAAGATTGCCAGCCATTCCTTTCCAAATTTTCACACAAAATTAAACATTTCCTCTGACAAATGACACACACATTCATGACAATCTCCCTGCACGAAACATTATTTAACATAAATTCCACTAAATGGCATCAATCGTTGAAAACCAAAGAGAAAATATCTCGAAAATATTTTAGACACGTTTCTTTCTACAAATCAACATATTACCCTTCCATACGTCACTTTTGCAAAAATATTTTTCAAAAAAAGTGATAAAAATATTTGGTCAATTCAAAAAACCGTCGTACCTTTGCATCGCTTTCGACGAGAAAGGGCGCTTAGCTCAGCTGGTTCAGAGCATCTGCCTTACAAGCAGAGGGTCGGGGGTTCGAATCCCTCAGCGCCCACCACTCAACAACCTTTTCTCGCCGACAGCGAAATCTCCACCGGGAGAGACAAACAATCCCGGGCGCTTAGCTCAGCTGGTTCAGAGCATCTGCCTTACAAGCAGAGGGTCGGGGGTTCGAATCCCTCAGCGCCCACCAAAACAAACGTTGAATATCAGGAATTTCTGAATTCAGCGTTTTTTGTTATATCTACCCGCCACACCAACCATCATCACTCAATGCAGACGGATACACCAAAGAGACACGCGCGAGTGGATGTGGCCGACGCACTCCGTGGATTTGCGGTGCTTGCCATCATCCTGCTCCATTCCATCGAGCACTTTAACTTCTATTCATTCCCCGACACCTCATCACAGAGCCAATGGCTCAATTTCACAGACAAAGCCATCTGGGACGGACTCTTTTTTGCCTTCGGTGGCAAAGCTTACGCGATTTTCGCGCTGCTCTTCGGATTCAGCTTCTTCATACAGCACGACAACCAACGGATGCTGGGACGCGACTTCAGGCTCCGTTTCTGCTGGCGCCTGTTGCTGCTATTTGTCATCGGCAATTTCAACGCATGTTTTTTCACCGGTGAAATCCTTGTGATGTACTCACTTATAGGGTTCATTCTTGTGCTTACATGCCGGCTATCCAACCGGACAGTGATAGTCCTGAGCGCCATCTGCCTCCTGCAACCCACCTGCCTATACCAGATAACACGAGCGATAATCTCGCCTGACTACGAGATTCCCCATATCAATTCCGGACCATTCTGGGCTGCCACATTCGCTATGCAGTCGGGAGGTTCGTTCATCGACACCGTGAAGGTGAACCTTTGGGAGGGACAGCTCGCCTCTCTGGCCTGGGCTTGGGAACACGGACGCCTGTTCCAGACTGCAGGCCTGTTCATGCTCGGGATGCTCATAGGCCGGCAAGGATGGTTTCACCGCGACAAGCTCCCTGCCTGGGGCAAACTGCTCGCCATCTCAGCCCTGTGTTTCTTCCCGCTCCACGGCCTTGACGGAATGACAGGGGGATATATCGACAACCCAAACCTGCGCCAACCGCTGCTCACACTCATTTCTTCGCTTGCCAACCTGTGCTTCATGGCCATGTTGCTATGTGGCATCCTATTCGGATTCTATTGCACAAGCAATGTGAATCGTGCACTCCGCCTGCTTATCCCTTACGGCAAACTCAGCATGACAAACTATGTGACCCAAGGCATCATCGGGTCGGCCCTGTTCTATCACTGGGGACTCTACTTGCGTTTAGGCATCACGGCAAGCGAGCTTGTGGGGATAGCCATCTTCATTGTCCAATACATATTCTGCCGTCTTTGGGTGGGACGCCATAATCACGGTCCTCTGGAATATATATGGAAGAAGGCCACATGGATATGACAATGACACTCCTCCACGGCACACACTGTAATTTCTGAGACATATACATAAGAGTTTTTTGTTATGAATCTTACATCGCGACTACGGCGCCTCACCTCAATGCCGACTTTCAATGTGCTTCTGGCATTGAGTGCCGCCCACTGCCTCAATGACCTTCTGCAGTCGGTCATCACAGCAGTTTACCCAATGTTGAAAGCCGACCTTGGGATTAATTTCGCCCAGATCGGATTAATAACCCTTGTATACCAGTTGGCAGCATCGATTTTCCAACCGGTTGTAGGCTATGCCTTCGACCGCCGGCCTTTCGTGTGGAGCCTCCCGATGGGTATGTGCAGCACCTCGATAGGCATCATCCTCTTCTCCTACTGCGAGACCCTCCCCGGCATTCTGGCGGCAGTGTTCATGGTAGGCATCGGCTCGGCCACACTCCATCCTGAGGCCTCACGCATCACCTCGCTGGCCGGACATGAGAGACGCGGATTCGCGCAATCTGTGTTTCAGGTAGGAGGCAATTTCGGAGGCTCCATCGGCCCTCTGCTGGTGGCTCTGATTGTTGCGCCCCACAATCGCCACTACGTGATGTGGTTCCTACTCTTTGCGGCATTATGCTTCGCCGCCATGCGTCCTATCTGCCGATGGTATGGCGAATATCTCCGCACACTGCGCACTCGCACCGAGAGGACGGAGCACCACGCCAAACTCCCCCTCTCCAAAAAACGCACTCTTTTCACCATCGGCATCATCATAGTGCTCATCTTCTCCAAGTATATCTACATGGCCTCTCTGTCGAGCTACTACACCTTTTACCTGATTGACCGTTTCGGTGTGTCGGTGTCACACTCGCAGATCTACCTGTTTGTATTTGTAGTCTCGACGGCCGCGGGCACCCTTGTCGGAGGACCCGTCGGAGACCGCTACGGACGTAAGCTCGTCATCTGGGTCTCGATTCTCGGAGCGGCACCATTCAGCCTCCTCATGCCCCACGTATCGCTTCCGCTCACAGTCATAATGAGCTTCTGCGTGGGCTTCATCCTGTCGTCAGCTTTCCCTGCCATACTTCTCTATGCCCAGGAGCTTCTGCCCACCAAACTCGGCATGATTTCCGGCCTCTTCTTCGGCTTCGCCTTCGGGGTGGGCGGTATAGCATCGGCTGTTCTTGGCGACTATGCCGACATCTACGGCATCGAAGCTGTCTACAACTTCTGCGCCTATACCCCACTCCTCGGCATTGTCGCAGCCTTCCTTCCAAATCTTAAGAAAGTGCAGGCCAATCGACGCTGACCGCTCTCCCCAACCATCCCACATTTCAAAAAAATGACAAAACGAGCCATGACCTCCCTATCTATGGGCTGGACATGGCTCGTCTACTTATCAATTATCTATGAGATGATTAAAATTCGTTCTTGACAAATTTAATCACATATTCACCATCGGTGTTTACATATCCTCGGTTGCCCACGTTGTCAAAGTAGCGTGAAAGTCCACTTACATGCGGATAACTGAAGAGCACATTTGACTGTTTCTCATCAAGGGTCTTAGGATCGACAATAAGCCAACCGCCGGCATCCGCACGACCGGGCTTTACATAAAGCAGCCCCTCTTCCTCCGAGTAATACACAGGGTCACTGACATCCTGCCAGTGCACCGGATCCCCGCTATTGCTCATTGTCGCATTACTATTCTCAAAACGAGTCCATGCGAGTTTGTTGAAGTTAGTGTCAATAGGGCTATAGTAGATCATCTCGCCGTTGTTGCAGCTTTCAGCCCTGTAGCCAAGGACGGCCATACCATTGAAGAACGGGCTTATATAATAGCCGGGATCCTCCATCCCTTCCTTCGGCCACCGTTTGGCCGGACCGAATATCTGCCTCCCGGTCTTGTCTATGATATAAGCGTCAAGGTCGCGTGTGAGCACTCTGGCCATGCCCGAATCAAAATCGGATGGCATGACGGTATACTTGGCAGGAATCACCTCCTTACCTGATTTATCGACATATCCCCAGCGGGGTTCAGCACCCGATCCTTTGTCGGTGGGGAAATGGCATACTGCTGCCAGGCCATCGTGGAAATCTCGCACAGCGAGATATTTGGGTTTGATCACCACATTACCTTTACCATCATGGAAGCCCCAAAGATAAGCCCTCTGGTTATCATCATAGATCACATAAGGTGTCAACCCTTCCCTGGAGCTTCGCATCATCTGCCTGACAGCCACACTGGGCGAAACACTCTTGGATGTGAACCAAAGATTAGGGAAGATGAAATTACCTTTCGTATCCACATATTTAAGCGTCCATGTGTCATCCTCCCTCAGAGTCTTTGCTTTGGTCTCAAATACCACAACAGCCACACCATCCTCAAAATTAGAGGCCATATCAGTGTTGAACTCCTTGATAACATTGCCCTTCTTATCAAGAATCATGGCATGTGATCTTTGTGGGAATTCATTCGTATTCACCTTGCGTATTTCCATCACCACACCGTTATTGAATCGCGGACCATAACGCAGATCACCGTCCATTCCCGACTCAAGCACTTTGTTGCCTTTCATGTCGATGTAGAAATCGCCATCCTCATAAGAGCTGATATGGGCCAGACCATCGTAAAAATTCCCGAAATCATAGACATCGCCGTTGATTGTCACATAAGCGGTCTGTGGAGTCTCCCTCGGGCCATAATGCCAACCATTTTTCAAAGCTATACCGGGATGGATGGTGCCCACATGCATGTCGCGCATATCCACCGGAGTGTAAAGGTCCTGTTCCTCTTCGGTGAAACCCGACGAGGAGGTGCCGCTTCCGCTATTCGACGAGTTTGAGCGGGAAGTCTGTTCAGCTGTTTTCTTAGTTTTGTTCTGAGGCTTGGCTCCCGCGTTGTTAAGAGTCTGCTCAAGTTTCTCCTTCGCTTTTTTCTTTGCTCTATCAAAAAGGCTTTGCGCGTCCGCCGTTGACGGAATAGCCAATGCCGCAGCCATAATAAGTGCAATAGGTAAGATTCTCATAAATAAAAACGTGATGATTAATGATTAGTATTACACTGCAAATGTAAGGCTAAAAAACAATTGAATTTTACACCTATTTATGTGATACTGCGATATTTACAGTTAATATTCGCTAAAACCACAGCGTTTTTTTGGCAATGGGGATGAATACAAAATCGCCATCACGAGTCACTGTTTACCTCGTGATGGCGATCTTGTAAAATATATGTTTCGTACCGGCCTTTTGGCCTATCATCAGCGCCTGCGGTTGCGCACCGAACGTGTGGCTGTAGAGGATGACTTCACTGATTTTGGCTTCTTAACCTTGGCAGGCTTGGCCTTCTTGGTAGTAGAACTCTTAGTGGCCTGGCCTCGCTTGGAGCGGGTAGAGCGGGTGGACCTCACACTCTTTTCGCTTGATTCATCCGAGGTAACAGCCTCCGAGCTTTCAGCACCGGCCTCAGCCTCAGCAGCAGCGAGTTCAGCTTTCTCGGCGGCATCACGCCTTGCAGCGAGCTCTTCGAGCGAAGGCACCCAGAGCTTGTTTTCGAAAGAGTCAAGACGGCGCTGGATGCTGTCCTGCGCATGGGCCAGTTCATCGGGATCCTGATGAATCTGCATCAGCGACTTGTTCTTGAGATTGCGTGTCTTGTAAATCTCCCCATCATACAGCCCGAGCTGGAAGTAGTCGTCATAGGTGCATGTGGCAAGGTTGTTGTCATCGTCAGTAAAAATGTTCTGAGTGGAGAGGAAGGGGCGAAGCTCATCATATTTGACCCAGAACATAGGATATTTGATAGGCTCGCCGCCGAAGTCGCCAGAGCGGTGAAGCACCGGACACACTGCATCGATGCGTGTGCGCATGCGGTTGGAACGCTTGTCAAACTCCCAACGCTCGATTATGTAATAGGTGAGCACCTCAGATGAAGGAACATCAACCTCTTCGATAATAAATTTAGGGTTCTTCTCGCTTGAGCCCTTCGCATCGGTGTAAGGGATGGAGAAACGGTCAAGGACATCGCGGACCTTCACCCTGTAGTTGTCCGAGAACACTTCGCGTCCGTCAAGATACTCGTAAGCGCCAAGCTCATTGGCCGCAAGGCGCTTCATGATGATGCGGAAAAGGTTGTCCTGGCCGTCGATAGGCTCGTCCGGGAAATAGAGCGCCCCATTGGCATCCTTGGTAAGGTCGAGTTGCCGGTAGATGACACGCATCCATTGCAGTTCGGAGTCACTCATAGGCTCATTCTCATAGAATGACTGCATACGCTGGGTGACCCCGCCGGCATTCTGAGAGCCTTTGCGGTCATCGGCCGTACGGCGACGCACCACAGAGCTGCTCGACTCCTGTGCAAAGGCCGAGGCGGCAAAGATGGCTATTATGGCGGTGAGAAGAATTTTCTTCATCATATTATAGTAGTTATGAGTTGTTTATCGGGAGTTGGTGTTAGTTGACTATAACTTCCACAGGGCTCAGCACACGCTCGATACCGTCGGGACCCTTGGCACGGATACGCGAGATGTAGAATCGCTTCCCTCGCGAGAGGCGTTTGAACTGGTCCTTCTGGCGCTGCGAGAATGACGCACCGTTTGACACCTCGAGAATCGCATTACCCATCTGGTCAAAGAAAGCCGTCTCGAAACCGAGCACCTGGAAGTCAATGTTGAGCATGTCGTCGTCAATGGCGGCGTCAATACCCGGAGCCGTAAGAAGCACATTCTTGGCTATCGGACGCCCACCTTTGTAGCGCTCCTTAGCGCCATTCTGACCCGCGAATGTGATAAACGCCACCGGATCGGGAAGTTTACGCACACGGAATGTGGTAGAAGCCACTGGCTGCTGCCTACCGTCGATAGTAGCGGTAACCGAAACCGTAGCGTTCTCGCCCACCTTACCGGGACGAGCTATCCACTGGTCACCCTGACGCGTCAAAGTGCCGTTGGTCATCGTGGCGCTCACGCCCGACATCGGCACACCGGGCACCGAAATGCTTATTGGGTTGTTTATGCCGGCATAAAGCACATTCATCATCGTGGCTGAGACGGTGGCAGTCGGCTCCATCACGGTATAGCTCGACTGGAACGGATGGCGGGTCGAGGTGCCGTCGCCATGGGTCACCTCAAGATATCCTGAATAGTCGAATGTTCCGGTCGATGATGTGACAAATTCATAGAGTCCTTTGTCATTGGTGAGTTTCTTGCCTCCGACATATACTTCGGGGCGCGCGGTGGTGTCGACAGCCGCCAGCACGATGTTGGCAGAATATTTTCCACCCCTCATCACCATACGCGAGGAGGGAATCACAAAAGCATTGATTTCGTTTACACGCACATCACCGGCATCCACTGCGGCCAAGAGATTTCCAAGGGCCTCACCTTCGGCATATCGGATATCGTTCTGGAGTTTTGTCAAGAGGGTCACGGCCGCAACCACAGGCTGATTCTCAAACTTTGCCTCCTCCCATTTCTGGGCGTTGACCGTGCCCGGCCGGCGGAAAGGTTCGGTGGATAGAGCCTCCATGATCGAGATGCGCTTGGTTGAGTCGGCCACGAGCGACACCACATGTTCGCGGTAGGAATCGATAGCCTCACGCAGACGGCTGCCGTTGCCCTTCGAGGGAGAGAGCATCACCACCGCGGCGGCCTCAAGGTCGTCACGACGGTTGATATCGGTCACTGACCCTTCCGGGCCATCGGCCTCCTGCACTATGGCTGTCTTAAGTGAATCGACCATCGCATAGAGCGATGCGGCCTGCCTCCTCACATCAGAGGCACGCTGCAACCACTGACCACCCTTCTCGGGGTTCTGCTCTGTGAAGCTCTCGAGCTGGGCATAGATGGCATCATTGCGGCGCCCTACACTGGCATTGGTGCGCGCAAGTCCGTCCTCGACCTGCACAAAGCCGTCGAGCACATCGCTTGACACATTCAAAGCCAACATGGCAGTGAGGACGATATACATAAGGTTTATCATCTTCTGCCTCGGGGAGAGCCTTACTACTGATTCGGCCATATCTTATAATGTGGAGTGACTATAGGTTGTCGTGATAAAATAATTGTGTCAATTCACCGCCCCTGACGACTGTGCACCGGGGATATCATTCATCATCGGACGATACATGTTGACGGTCATGGCATGGAGCATCTTCTCATACACCTGATTGAGCTGCTGCATGTAACGCGCCATCTTCTCGGTCTCCTCGCAATAGCGGGCACTCTGCGATGCGCTCTTCTCATACATGTCACGTATATCCTTGATGCCACGGTTAACGCGGTCAATCGAGTCAAGCTGCGACGACACACTCTTGAGCTGAATCTCATATATGGTGTTCAGACCGCCGATGTTGCGGTTAAGGTCGTTCATCTGATCGATATAACCTTTTGAGTTCTGAGTGATCGACGCCGAGTTCTCGGTGATGGCACGGTAGCTTTCGAGAAGCACATTGGAGACACTGTTGAGCGACTCGGTGGTCTCGCGCAGCTGCTGCATCTGTTGTGCGATGGCAGCCATCTGGGCAAGATAATCCTGAGTGGCAGTGGTGAGTTCAGCCATCTTTGAAAGCTGCTCGGCAGCCGACGACATACGTCGGATGCTCTCGCTGAGCGAAAGCGAATCCTCTTCCGAAAGCTCCACGCCTACAGGCAGCCCCACGGACTCGCGGGCCTCGGCAGACGAAGTGTGATGACGCTGGCTTAACATAGCTCCGTCCACAGGCATAGCTGCTCCTTCGGCTCCATTCTTCTTATCGAGGGCCGGGAACACATCTTCCCAATGATATTCCTTGGGGGGACGGTCGAAAGCGGTGAGGATAAACATCAGCACCTCAGTGCCCATACCTATACAGAGGAGGGTGTTGCCGCCAGGGAGATGCAGGATCTTGAACAGCGCACCCCAGATCACGATTGCCGCACCGACGCTGTAAGCGAAGTTGAACAGTCGCTGGCCACCTTCCCAGGTAAGGATGGTGTCAATTTTTGATTTTATTTTATCTTTTTCCATCGGAAATCTTGAGTATGTTAGTAGAGATTGGAGTAGAGTATCAAATTAACTGGATGTTACTTTTTAGCCTTGGTACCCTTGGCGAATCCTATCTGCGAGCGTACACAACGGAAACCTATGTAGGAGCGCTGCTCGTTCTGATATTCCCACATGCGGATGTCGGAACGGACGTTATGGGCCACATCTTTCCATGAACCGCCACGCACAATTTTGCGCTTCATCTTATAGGGGTCCTCGCGGGCGGCATCGTAGCGATACTCCGGATTGAGGTCGCTGGTGAGCTTACCAACACTTTCGGTGAATGCAGTGGAGGTCCACTCACTCACATTACCGGCCATGTCATAGAGACCGAAGTCATTTGGGGCATAGGTGCCGACGCGCGATGTTATCAGCTGGCCGTCCTGCACAAAATTACCTTCCTGGGGCTTGAAATTGGCATAGAAACACCCTTGATCCTCTGTGAGAGGCAGGTCGCCGTCCCATGGGTACATATTTTCGCTCTTGCCGGCGCGGGCGGCATATTCCCATTCAGCCTCGGTGGGGAGACGATAGGGTTCGATATACACCCCTTCGCGTCCAAGCGAACGGCGCAGGAAGTCGGTGCGCCAGTTGGCAAAGGCGTTAGCCTGCTCCCAGCTCACACCCACCACAGGGTAATCGTTATAGCCGCCATGTGAGAAGTAGAGACGCACGTATGGTTCATTATATGCATTGTCAAAATCGTTAATCCAGGCAGTGGTGTCGGGATAAACGTTGACTATATATGTGTTCACGAAGTCAAAGTCGCCGGTAAGACCACGTGTGATGGCCTCGCGGATTATCTCACCGTCGTCATTGATATAGGCTGTATCCTTTGATATCAGAGGAACATCGGTAGGCACCGGGCGGTCAGTGTTGTATTCGCGACGCGCCGGATTGAGACGGTGCTTGCGGCGGGCAGCCTCGGTGTGGTTGTAAGTCTCATAGCGGTAGTTGAGCTGTTCATAGTCAAGCTCGCGCACACCTGTGATGGGATTGGTGCGATACACGCTCTCGATGGCACGCTGCTCATCCTCATTGGCGTTACGCCAGGGAATAGCCTTAGCCCAGTTGAGATGCGGAGTCACAGGATTCCCGTCGCGGTCCTCCTCGATTTTAAACTCCTCGTTGCCACCGTAAGAAGGGTCGGCAAGACGCTCGCGGATGATGGAATCGCGCACCCAGAAGACAAACTGCTTATATTTCGAGTTGGTTATCTCAGTCTCGTCCATCCAGAAGGCATCAACTGAAACCCCGCGTGCATCGGCACGCAGATTCCACAGCGAATCCTCCTTTGAAGGCCCCATCTTGACAGAACCTCTCGACACGAGCACCATGCCGTAAGGTGTGGGTTCGGCCCATGAGGTGCCACCTACGCCGGTGACTTCACCACCCATGGAATTACGGCTCCCGGTAGCGCATGAAACCACCACCGAAAGGGCCAGAAGACCGAGAAGAATGTGAATTATCTTTTTCATAAGTTACATTATGCGAATACTCTTGTGTTTATTTCGGTTTTTTTCGGAGAAATCAAGTTTAAGGCTGTAGCCGGCGAATATTTCATGGCTTCCCGACGAGGCTTTGGCAATGTCGCTCAAGGCGTAATCATAACTGTAGCCGATAAAGACACCCTTGATCTCTGCTCCGAGCATCAGTGACAGGGCATCGTTATGACGATAACCTATACCGGCGCTGAAGAGCTTATTGTATCTTACCCTACCTGTTATCTCGAAGTTTGTGAAGGTAAAATCGCTCCTGACCAGAACCGAAGGTATCACTTCAAATAACGTGTTTTTCACCGGAATATTGCTCCCGGCGGTAAAATATAGGACACGTGAGGCGGTAAATTCATATTTTTTAGCAGTTTCGCCGTCAGCGCCTGTCACACTGCCACCTACGGCATCTCCTCCGTTCTCCGTGGTGAATGTCACGGTGGGATTATTGGCATGCAGAAGCGACACTCCGGCCCAGAACTTCTTGTGCACGTAATTGACACCTATGCCAAGGTCAAGGGCATTTCCGCCGAGGTCACGGTTGGGTATGGCATCGTCGGTGGACTGATGGTAGTCGTCATCATCCGGTATATACACCTCCGACCCCTTGAACTGTTCGTTGAGCAAGCCGGCTTGCACAGCCACTGTGAACACACCTTTCAGCGCATTGAATTTATAACCTATCTGCGCATCGACGGTAAGATTGCGGAATAGACCCATCGACTCCTGTTGGACCACGGCTCCGACACCGAATTTCTTGTTGAGAAACTTAAACGGCATGTCGGCGGTGGCAAGGAAAGTGCGCGGTGCATTGTCAATCCCGATCCACTGCAATCGCGATCCGCCACGCAGACGTATATTGTCACTTTCACCCACAGCTGCGGGATTATAATATGTAGGGACGGCCCAGTAGTGCGTAAGCAACGCATCACCCTGGGCGTAAGCACCGAGGACACCACCCAATGTGGCGACGAGCCACACGATGAGTCGTGACGAAAAATGCTGGATATGATTGGCGGCTTTCATGGATAAATCCTTACTGAATAATAGGTTGAGCGACCATCCGGCTACTCGAAATAAAATGTGAACACCACCATTCGGGAGACGGCTTTCTTAATCGACTGGGTTATCTTAAGCTTGTCAGGTTCCTCCGACAAGTCAGGACGATTATGATCCACCATATCGGTAAGGCCGAAGCAGAATTTGATCTCAGGTATCAACTTGAAGTAAGGGAGATAGAAATCACATCCGAAACCACATGTCAAATACATGTCGGCGGCTTTGGTGCGGATATAGTCGCTGTTCTGCCTCGACACATTAAATGTCGGCATAACTCCCGCGGTGATATAGGGTCGCGAGTTGCGGTAACGGAGACCTGAGAATTTCAGATCGACCGGGAGCACCACATAAGCCGACTTTATATTCTGCCTCAACGTGGCACCGGTGTTATATTCCCTCATCGACACATCCCTGTTGCCGAAATACATACCGGGAGTGAAGCGCAGATTAAAGAGCGAGCTCAGACGCAGGTCAATGAGACCGTTGACACAGAACCCCGGTGAGAACGAGGGCTGCTCCATAAACCATTGCTCTCCATTCTCGGTAACGAAGCCGTTGTGTGTGAACGACATGTCCTGAGTATGCAGCCCTACTGAGAACCCGAGATGCCATTTGCGCAGATCAGCGTATGGACGGTTCATCAACTTGTCGTTAAGATTCTGGGCCGCGACATTTCCGCCCCCGGCCCAGACAAAAGCCAGAAGCATCACAAACGCAACGCGAACAGATATAAAAAAGTGATGATTCATCACTTTAGATAACGAATCATCACTCTCGAATATTGTATCACTGACAAAAAGTGATTAGCTCACTTTCAGCAGGAAATAGTTCTTTTTGCCACGCTGCACGAGGATATATTTATCGTTAAGCAGCATGTCGGCCGATGCCGGGGCATAGGGGTCGGTCACCTTCTCCTTGTTGATGGAGACACCACCACCCTGCACCATCTTGCGCATCTCGCCCTTCGATGGGAACACAGGGGCGACATCGGTGAGGAGGTCGGCGAGTTTCACACCTTCCTCTATGGCTTGGCGGGGCACATCAAACTGAGGTACACCTTCCATCACTGCGAGAAGTGTGGCCTCGTCAATCTTGCGCAGAGTCTCACCGGCCTTATTGCTGAAGAGTATCTGCGAAGCCTCCACGGCCATCTCATAATCCTCGGCCGAATGCACCATAGTGGTGATTTCCTTGGCCAGACGCTTCTGGAGGGGACGGAGACCGGGATCCTTGGCCTGCTCCTCGACAAGTCCAGCTATCTCCTCGCGTGTGAGCGAAGTGAAGATCTTGATATATTTCTCCGCGTCGGCGTCCGACACGTTGAGCCAGAACTGATAGAACTTATAAGGAGATGTGTAGCGGGCATCAAGCCATACGTTACCACTCTCGGTCTTACCGAACTTACCGCCATCGGCTTTGGTGATGAGCGGACATGTCAAGGCATAAGCCTCACCACCGACTGTGCGGCGTATAAGCTCTGTACCTGTGGTGATATTGCCCCACTGGTCGGAACCTCCGAGCTGCAGACGGCAGTTCTTCTCCTTGTAAAGATGCAGGAAGTCATATCCCTGGCAGAGCTGATAGGAGAATTCAGTGAACGACATACCCTGCTGCGACTCACCGCTCAGGCGCTTCTTCACCGAGTCCTTGGCCATCATATAGTTGACGGTTATGTGCTTACCCACGTCGCGGATAAAGTCGAGGAACGAGAAGTTCTTCATCCAGTCATAATTGTTGACCATCTCGGCAGCGTTGGGTGCATCGGAGTCGAAGTCAAGGAACTTGGCAAGCTGCTTCTTGATTGACTCCTGGTTGTGGCGGAGAGTCTCCTCGTCCAGAAGCTTACGCTCCTGGCTCTTCATCGAGGGGTCGCCGATCATACCGGTCGCGCCACCCACCAGGGCTATAGGCTTGTGGCCCGCGCGCTGGAAATGCTTGAGCATCATCACCCCCACGAGGTGTCCTATATGCAGAGAGTCAGCAGTCGGGTCAATACCCAGATATGCCGTGGTCATTTCTTTTTTGAGTTGTTCGTCTGTGCCCGGCATCATCTGGTGGATCATGCCGCGCCAGGTCAATTCTTCTATAAAATCCATATTTTGGTTAATCGATATATTGCAAAACGTTGATTTATTTCAGTGCGGCCAGAGCTTCGGCTATACGACGCAGCGCCTCGCGGAGATTGTCGTCAGAGGTGGCATAACTCAAGCGGATATATCCTTCCATGCCGAATGCGCCTCCGTCGACAGTGGCAACATGGCCGCTCTCGAGCAGATACATAGCCAGATCGGCCGATGATTCTATCTTCTTACCTTCGGGAGTGGTTTTGCCCACATAGGCGCTCACCTCAGGGAAGAGATAGAACGCGCCCTGCGGTCGGTTGACTTTCAGACCGGGGATCTGCGATGCAAGTTCCACCACGAGATTACGACGACGCTCAAACGCACTGTTCATCTCGCTGATACACTCCTGGCTGCCCGTATATGCAGCCTCGGCAGCTTTCTGAGCAATCGATGATGCGTTGGAGGTGTACTGGCCCTGGAGTTTGGTGACAGCCTTGGCGAGCCACTGCGGAGCTGCGCAATAGCCTATACGCCAGCCGGTCATAGCATACGCTTTTGACACACCGTTGATTATGATGGTGCGGTCAGCGATTTCGGGGAAAGAGGCAAGCGATGTGAACGAGCCTGTGAAGTTGATGTGCTCATATATCTCATCGGCCAGCACCATGATATCGGGATGCTTTGCAAGCACGTCCACAAGCCCCTGAAGCTCTTCACGTGAGTAAATGCTGCCTGTGGGATTGGACGGAGAGCAGATGAGTATCATGCGGGTGGCCGGAGTGATGGCGGCCTCAAGCTGCGCGGGAGTGATCTTGAAATCCTGCTCTATGGCAGCCTCCACGGCTACGGTAGTACCACCGGCAAGTTTCACCATCTCAACATAGCTCACCCATGCCGGCATTGGGATAATAACCTCGTCGCCGGGATTGATGGTGGCCAGGATGACATTGCAGAGAGCCTGCTTCGCACCGTTTGACACCACAATCTGCTCAGGAGCGTATGTCACACCGTTCTCTCGTGAGAGTTTTTCGGAGATGGCCTTTCGCAGCGACATGTAACCGGGCACCGGAGTATAAAAAGTGAAGTTCTCATCAATGGCCTTCTTGGCTGCCTCTTTGATGTGGTGAGGGGTCTCGAAATCAGGTTCGCCTACCGAGAGATTAATCACATCAACACCTTGAGCCTTGAGTTCGTTGCTCTTCTGCGACATTGCAAGCGTAGCTGATGGAGCCAACGCCTGTACACGGTCAGAAATATGGGTCATATCCGTAAGTTTTGGTGGTAAAACAATTATTTTTTCTGGCTACAAATTTAACAATAATTCTTCGATTTTCACCTTGCTGCAAATAAGATTTTTTTGATTTGAGCCGACATCAGCCACAAATAAAGCCTGCGGGGTCTGCCACACATAACTCAACGTCGCCCCTTGCCTCGGAAGGCAGGGACGACGCGTTATATAACTTTGAGGCATCTGCTTCCTCGGCTTAAAGCGTGGGACAGCAGCTCACCAACGACTTATTTCTTAGCAGCGGCAGCACGGGCTCGCATGATTCCCATCACTGTCGACTTGCCGAGGCGAACATAGTCGACCAACGGACGCGAAGCGGGACAAATATAGCTGCATGAACCACACTCTATGCAGTTGGCAATCTTCTGCTCCTCGGCTTCTTCCCACTCTTTGAGACGTGACAATGTGCTGAGCAGGAACGGTTCGAGTCCCATTGGGCAAGCCTCCACACAGGCACCGCAACGTATACAGTTCTCAGTGGGGCGACGGTGAGCATAACGCTTGTCAAGCAGTATGCCCGAAGTGCCTTTTATCATAGGGGTCTGCAGAGTGGAGGCGGTGCGTCCCATCATCGGGCCGCCGAGAATGATTTTCTCATATTCCACGCCTTCGACAAGAGTAGCGAGGATTGTGCCGAGCGACACCCGGAGATTACGTCCGGTGTTTCCGTCATGCACTGTGAGCACACGGTCCATCAGAGGCTCGCCATAAACCACTGCCCGGTAAACGGCATAGGCTGTGGCCACATTCTGAACAATCGCGCCGGTGGCGATAGGCAGACCACCCGAAGGCACCTCTTTACCTATCACTGCCTCGATGAGCTGTTTCTCACCACCCTGAGGATACTTGACCTGCATGGGCATCACCTCGAGTCCCGGCACTGATGCGGCAGCATCGGTGATGGCGGCTATAGCCTCAGGCTTATTGTTTTCTATCGCAATAACGCCACGGTCAACGCCGGCCGCGCGCATAAGCAACTGCACACCTTTGACAATTTCAGGTGCATGTTCGCGCATAAGCATGTCATCACATGACAGACATGGTTCGCACTCCGCGGCATTGATTATGACCACCTCAGCCTTAGAGCCCGGAGGGGGCGACAACTTCACATGCGTTGGGAAAGTCGCGCCGCCGAGACCAACTATGCCGGCCTCTTTGATAAGGTCGATGATGGCCTTGCCGTCAAGAGCTGCAAGTTCGGCCTCGCCACGTACAGGAGCGGCAGCTTTGATTGCAGCGGCATCCGCTTCGCGGTCAGCCTCGTCACTCTTGATGTAGATGGCCTCCACAGGAAGTCCCTGAGGAGTCTTGCAGACATCCACCTTCATCACAGTGCCTGAGATTGGAGTATGGATAGGAGCGGAGACAAAACCGCCGGCTTCAGCCACGCGGTCGCCACGCTTCACTTTGTCACCTTTCTTTACTATTGGTTTGGCGGGAGCGCCGATATGCTGCGCCACAGGAAGCACCACCTCCGTGGGGAGCGGCAGAGTCTCGATAGGCTTGCCGGCAGCAATCTTATTTTCAGCGGGATGCACACCGCCGATCTTGAAAGTATGGAGTTTCATGTCAGATAAGGCTTTTTATGCGGGAGTTACTTCTGGTTTGGGTTCTGCCGCCTTCGGAGCCGGAGTGGCCGGCTGCACCTTCTTCACAGGGAAGTTGGCGGTATGGATGGCATGAGTCGGACACACGTCGACACACTTGCGGCAGAGCTTACACTTCTCATAGTCGATGTACGACAGATTGTTGGCAATCGTGATAGCTTCGTGGGTACATTCCTTAAGGCACTTCGAGCAACCGATACAAGCCACCTTACATTCCTTCATGGCCACGGCACCCTTCTCCTTATTGGAGCAGGCCACCCACACGCGCATGCCGCGCGGGCCCTTGAAACGCAATTCGATGATGGCGCGCGGACAAGCCTTGGCACAGGCTCCGCAGCCCACACATTTATCTTCTATCACCTCAGGAAGGCCGGTCTCGAAGTTCATCTTGATAGCGTCGTAAGGACATGCGGCCACACAGTCGCCACATCCCAGACATCCGTTGGGACATCCGGTCTGTCCGGCACCAAGCGAAGCAAGCACCGCACACGAAGGAGCGCCCTCGAATCGGGCCACCTGCGGGCGCAGGTCACATGTGCCGTTACATTTAAGCACTGCGATTTTAGGTTTCGACTCGGCAGCCGTAAGCCCGACGATATCGCCGATCTGCTTCATAACCGCACTGCCCGAGGCAGGGCAGGTAAGCGAGTCAAGCGAAGTGGCATTGACACATGCCGACGCAAAGTCGCGGCATCCGCTACGGCCACAACCGCCGCAATTCGCACCCGGAAGGAGTGCTTCTACCTGATCGATACGTGGATCTTCCTGAACATGAAAACGCCGGGCCACGATGAAAAGCACCGCTGCCCCGACTATTCCGATAGTCCCGAGGACAATGATTGATGTTACTATAATGCTCATGGTCTTAAATTATGCTTCAAATCTTGGTAATTTTCCAAATCATCTTCTGCGCCAGCTTGCGACGCATCTTGTAAAGGACAAGGTCATAAAGTCCTAACGCAACAAATCCCACAGCGATCGACCATCCTCCGAGGGATGGGAAACCGAGCCTCGCCCCCAGAATCACACCGACAAATATGAGTGTAGGGAGCACCAGGGCCCACCATGTGGCCCGTAGCGTCGAACTTGAAGTGGCCGTGACCTCAACCCTGTCGCCGGGTACGAAATCGGCTGCATGGGGAGTGTCGATGGTCAGAAGTTCGCTGCTCTTGTCCTTGGTGTTACACAAGGCCACGACGGCACATCCGTCGCAACGGCATTCGTCTTCTGTCCGGATTATAAGGATTTTGTTACCGACACTTTCTATTACGCCTCTATGCGTTACGTTTTCTTTCTTCATGGCTATTGCGGTGGCAAAGTTAATGATTTTTCACAAGTCCGACAAATAAGTGAGAGCAAAAAACTTCGCCTCACGCGTGGCGCCACCTCTCCACGCCCTCTGTTTCAGCGCGCCAGATGCATAGGCTGAAGCACAAAAGGCACCGGTGCCCGCAGCACTATATTCTTGTCGGATTTCACACGCTCGAATTCTCGCGCAGCATCCTCAGGTGTGGCGCAAGTAGCCGTCACGACATAGTAGAGTGGTTCGCGGGTATGCACAATGAACGCACTGTCATATCCCTGTTCCAACAGGCGTTTCCGCATCGCTTTCGCATTGAACACCTGCTTAAACTGCCCCACCACTATATTATATCGCTTCACCGTCGCGCGCGACGCTCCGCCGTCCTCGGTATAGCCGATATACTCGGTCCTCACAGGAAGCGAATCGGCACCCACCACAAGTTTGGATGTCCGGGCACTGTTGCGTATGCGTGAATATATGGTGGAATCAAGCCCTGCCGATTCCTCGCGCTGGGCCACTGCCGCCTCGTAGGCCTGGCGGTAGTTGTTCTCGTTTGTCTTACAGCCGGTCAGCACTGCGGCCAGCACAAGGATGATAACAGGTAGACGTTTCATATTTTTTCGGATCAAAATGATATTATGACACTCCGGAAACCATCACTCCACCACATGGTGGCCGGCATCCGAAAGGGCCTTCTTTAACTCCGAGATGTGCTCGTTGTTGCGGGTTTCAATCTCTATGCGCAGCAGGCAACCGTTTATCGAAGTCATGTTGGAATTTCGCTCATGGGTGACAGAGATGATGTTTGCGCCATTCTCACCAAGGATGCGGCACACACCCGAAAGCTGTCCGGGCTTATCGCTGAGGTCAAGAGTGAGCGTACAGTTACGTCCGCTCTTCACCAATCCGCGGGTGATGACACGGTTGAGACTCGTGACGTCGATATTGCCGCCCGACACCACACATACCGTCTTCTTCCCCTTGATCGGAACCTTGTTAAACATCGCCGCTGCCACCGACACCGCGCCGGCACCCTCGGCCACAAGTTTCTGCTGCTCGATGAGAGCCAAGATCGCAGCTGCAATCTCGTCCTCACTCACCGTAACAATCTCATCCACATATTTGTTGCAGAAGTCAAAGGTGTTCACACCCGGCTCCTTCACTGCTATGCCGTCGGCAATTGTCGACACCTGGTTGAGATGAACTCTCTCCCCCTTCCTCACCGAGTCGGCCATAGAGGGCGCACCCTCGGCCTGCACTCCGTAGACTTTCACATCAGGCTTAAGCTGTTTGAGCGTGAACGCTATGCCGGCTATCAGGCCGCCTCCACCTATAGGCACTATCACAGCCTCCACGTCGGGCATCTCCTCGAGAATCTCAAGTGCTATCGTGCCCTGGCCGGCTATCACCTTAAGGTCGTCAAACGGATGGATGAATGTATAGTTGTGCTCCTTCTGGAGTTCAACGGCTTTCTGATATGCGTCGTCATACACACCAGGCACCAGACACACTTCGGCGCCAAGACGCTTTGTGGCCTCTATTTTTGAAATCGGTGCTCCGGCCGGGAGACAGATGAGCGACTTTATGCCGTTCCGGGTGGCTGCGAGCGCCACACCCTGGGCATGGTTACCTGCCGAACACGCTATCACGCCACGCTCCTTCTCCTCGGGAGTCAGCTGGGAAATCTTGTAATATGCACCGCGCAGCTTGAAGGCGCCTGTGTGCTGCAGATTCTCCGGCTTAAGATAAACTTCAGCTTCCGGATTGATTTTGGGCACCCCAATGAGGCGCGGATGGCGGGCAACATCGCGGAGCACCTGTGCGGCGCGATAAACCTCTGAAATTTCCAATGTCTCTGACATAGCGATAAGCGGTTTACATGGTTAACTTTATGCGCCACCATAAACTCATGGTAGCATACCGCAAAATTAGCAAATCTCCCCAAAACCACCAAAAGTTTTGCACCACCCTTCCAAGAGCGCCCTGGACATTCGACACCCACACACATCATGCTATCACAAGACAAACGCAAGCCGGTCCGGACGTGGCTTAGCCGTCGTCCGGACCGGATGTCTGTTTATGATGTCTCAGAGACTGAAAAGCATCAGACAAATCGGTCGATCATGTCCTTCAATTCACTGTATGGCTTCTCGCCACCGTCACGCCACACCTCCTGTCCATCCTTGAAAAGAATGAATGTCGGGAAATGTTTCACGTGATATTTGTCGAGCAGGTCGGAATTCTCATCGCCGTCAATCTGAACCACATTAGCCTTTCCGGCAGTGCGCTCCTTGAGCTCAGCCATGACAGGCATCATGCGTTGGCAATGAGGACACCATGTGGCATAAAACTCCACCATGGTGGGAACTGATCCCTGTAGTGTTTCTTCAAGATTTTTCATAAGATATCGGTTTTAGAGATTAGAGAGGGGGGAATGAATATTATTTTCCGGGCTCCATCTGAATCTTTATTTTATCCTCGAGCACTTCAAGCTGCTGAAGCCCCGAAGCACGCCATTGCGGCTCTCCGTTCTTGAAAATGATAAGAGTAGGCACTGAACGCACCTGATATTTTGCCGAAAGCTCAGGATTGCGGTCCACATCCACCTTTACGATGGTTGCGGCATCACCAACCTTTTCCTTCAGCTGATCCAGGATAGGCGACTGCATCTTGCAAGGGCCGCACCATGTAGCGAAAAAGTCGACCAACGTTGGTTTATCGCTCTTGATTATTTCATTGAAATCATTCATAATTCCTATGTTTTTTAATATGTTAAACGTGTTTATTCGGTTCTTGCCCGGCAGGTGGCCGAGTGCAAGTATAACGCACCCTCTCCTGCAAAAGTTTGCATGAGAGGGTGACAATAAATGTTAACTTTCCTGATTCCGAGATGCCTTAGAGCAAAATCCCTGCGGCCACTTTGTCAGCCGCGTCCTGGCCCTTAAGTGCCTCGATGATCGAGAGCGCGAAAGGTATGGCCGAAGATGGGCCGTTGGCGGTGATGATATTGCGGTCCACCACCACACGCTGGTTCTTGTGGTAGGCGCCTCCGGCTTTCAGCGCACCTTCAAATCCGGGGTAGCATGTCGCGTCGTGACCCTCCAGGATGCCGAGCGGGGCGAGCACCACAGCAGGGGCAGCGCAGATAGCGGCGATCTTCCCTTCACGTGCATTCTGCGCCGAGAGCATTTCACAAAGCTTGGCGTTGGCTGCGAGATTGGACGACCCTGGCATTCCGCCGGGAGTTATCAGCATGTTGGCCTCTTCGAGATTCACATCGGCGATCAGCTCATCAGCTGCCACCTCCACTCCGTGTGCGCCCTTCACGGCCAAAGTTTCATTGATTGACACTGTCACGGCATTGACGCCGGCGCGGCGCAGAAGATCAAGAGTGGCAATAGCCTCTATTTCCTCAAAGCCATCGGCCAAAAAAAGATAAGTCTTGTTCATAGTCATATTCTGATTAGGGTTAGTCTTCGACAGCATTATGGCATGGCCATGACACCGAAATGGCAAATAATGACACTACCGATGGCATCATGACCGCACTTCCGGAGCAAAGTATACGCCCGGTGATAATTTGTATCTCGCAAATGTAGCACATATTTTCGGAATCTTTTACTAATTTTGCCGGAAATTAATATGCACAGTCATTCATGAAATCACTTTTTAAACACCTTATATATATAATAGTTCTCAGCACCGCCGCTTCGTGCACCCAAACTCCCGCCTACCGCACCATGGAAGGGGGAGTGTGGAACACCACTTTCCACATCACTTACCGCTCCGCCACTCCGCTCGATGATTCGGTGCGGGCTGTGATGCGCCAGGTGGAGATGTCGCTCTCTCCGTTCAACGATTCATCACTCATATCTCTCATCAACACCAACCGTTCCATGAAGCCCGACAGCCTCGTGAGCCGCATCCTCCTCGCTTCGCAGGATGTCAACCGTCATAGCGGTGGAGCATTCGACCCCACCGTCGCACCACTCATCAACCTATGGGGTTTCGGCTACCGCAACTCTGGCATCGAGCCTACACAGGAGGCCATCGACAGCGCATTAATGCTCGTGGGGATAACAGACTGCACACTCTCCCCATCGGGCGACATCATAAAGAAATCGCCGGAGACAGAGTTCAACTTCTCTGCCATAACCAAAGGCTACGGCTGCGACCTCGTAGGCGAAATGCTGCGTCGCAACGGATGCGAAGACTACATGGTGGAAATAGGAGGTGAGATAGCACTTTCAGGTGTCAACCCACGCGGGAAAGAATGGCGCATAATGGTCGATGCCCCCATCGACAACGACACCTCTGTGGTACACAGCCGCATGGCTGTGATCGAGCCGGGCACCGGCGGAGTGGCCACCTCGGGCAACTACCGCAACTTCCGACGCACAGCCGAGGGGCGCGTTTGGCACACTATCAGCCCGGCCACCGGCCGGCCGGCCCACACCGACCTGCTTTCGGCCACGGTCATTGCCCCTAATGCCATGCTTGCCGACGCCTATGCCACCGCCTGCATGGCCATGACATGTGACTCCGCTGTCATAATGCTGGTAGGAGTGCCCGACGTGGAGGCCCTGCTTGTCACCGTCGACACCATCCAAAGTCCAGATTCGCTCCCATTTGTCATCACCACCACACCAGGATTTCCCAAGATAAGCAGGTAACAGGAATGATTTCCGGCACGAATACCCGATTTTAACACTTTTAATTAACATTGTTAATCCACTGAGCTACAACGTCAGGACGGCAGAAATATGTTAAACAACATATTTTTTAAACACATTTCCGATTATTTCCTCTAACTTTGCATCGGATTTAGATGTTTTATGTATGTAACAACGCTGAAGAGTCGGCGTTGAGAATTTAAGAAAGATTATTTTAGGTTTAATTAAAAATTTCTGCAACTATGACCAGAATGTTTAAGGTTTTCAGAGCAGAGGTAAACAATTTCTTCCACACAATCGGAGAGCACGATAGCTTCCGCACCACCGGTGACTGTTCTATCCGTGAACACTTCGAGGAAGTGAAATAACTTACCGCCCACCTCTGAACCCCTGCAAGCGTTCTCCGGAACAAAACACCAACACACGTTTATGAATTATTATCAACGAGGACGCAGAGGGATTTTATTAACGAACTGATGTTTAACTTTTAAAATGTCCACATTATGAAAGTAACGAAAATGTTCAAGAAAGTACTTGTTTGGTACTGCGAATCAGCAGCAATGATGTATGGGGAACATCCTCACGAATAACCCGACAACGCATCTTGCTCAAATTTTCCAGGGACATCGAACGGCTCATACGATTAATCAAAAAGCTACTCAAAAACCGACCGTTCATACTCGTCCCCTTATTTAGACAACAAAGTCAAAGTATATAATTTTAGAGAATCGTGAATCGTTTTCACGATTTTTTTATTGCCTGATTGCAAGATAGTGGGATTTTATACTTAATTTTGCGTAGATAAACCCATTAATCAACATATCCTTCACATGGCAAAAAATCACCGATTAATCTACGCTCTCATGACCTCCATGGCTTGTAGCACATTCATCGGGTGCGGAAATTCAAAGCACCTCACCTATCCGGCGGCTCCGTCCGACAACACTGTCGACACCATTTTCGGCATCGCTGTCCCTGACCCCTACCGTCCTCTCGAAAACGACACCGCAGCCGAGACTGTGAAATGGGTCGAGGCCGAAAATGCCGTGACTGAAGCATATCTCTCCAAAATTCCGTTCCGCAACAAGATCAACACACGCCTCACCGAGCTCAACAACTTCGTGAAACGCGGCCTCCCCTGGCGCGGCAACGACGGTCTATATTATTTCTACGAGAATGACGGCCTCAAGAACCAATCGGTGCTCTACCGTGCATCCGCACCTGAGGCTGCCGACCGCGAAGTCTTCCTCGATCCCAACACCCTGAGCGACGACGGCACAGTAGCCCTCACAGGCGTGTTCCAGTCAAAAGATGGCAAGTACACAGCTTACACCATCTCGCGCAGCGGTTCCGACTGGACCGAAATCTACGTCATGGACACCAAGACCAAAGAACTTCTCCCCGACCACATAGAGTGGGCCAAGTTCACCGGTGCGACATGGGACGGTGACGGATTCTATTACAGCGCATACCCACGCCCCGAGGAGGGTAAGGAATTCTCAAATGCCAACCAGAACCATCAGGTGTACTATCACAAGATGGGAACCCCGCAGACCGACGACACTATCGCCTTCAGCGACCCGGCTCATCCATTCCACTTCCATTCGGCTGACGTGGCTGAGTCACAGCCCGTGCTCTTCGTCAGCATTGGCGGAGCAGGCGTGGGCAATGAGCTCAAAGTACGCGACAACGGTGCATGGCGCACCATGGAGTCGACACAAGAATACACCCACGGCGTAATCGATGTGATTGACAACAAAATATACATTCTGACATCCTACGGAGCACCTAAAAACCGCCTTATGGTGGCCGACCTCGCCAAACCCGAGCGCGACAACTGGCACGAACTCGTGCCCGAAGCTGATGGTGTACTCGTAGGAGCTCAGTTTGCCGGCGAAAAGCTCTTCCTCACCTACGAAAAAGACGCCTCCAACCATGTGGAAATCTACTCGATGGATGGCAAAAAGGAATCGGAAGTCAAACTTCCCGGCTTCGGCTCAGTCGGCTTCTCGACCGACCGCAAGCATCCCGAGGACATCTTCTATGCTTTCACCTCATTCACGTCACCCTCTACCCACTACTCCTATGACCTTAAGACCGGTGAAAGCCGTCGTCTCTTCCAGGCCGACATCAATGGCGTCAACCTCGACGACTATGTGACCGAACAGGTGTTCTACCCCTCGGCTGACGGTACTAAGATCCCGATGTTCCTCACTTATAAGAAAGGCATCGAACGCAACGGAAAGAACCCGGTGTTCCTCTACGGATACGGCGGTTTCAATGTGTCACTCACCCCGGGATTCTCAGCCAACCGTATGTTCCTGCTTGAGAACGGTGTCATCTATGCCCAGGCCAACCTGCGCGGTGGCTCGGAATATGGCGAAGAATGGCACGAAGCAGGCACAAAGCAGAAGAAAATGAACGTGTTCAACGACTTCATCGCAGCTGCCGAATATCTCATCGACGAGGGATGGACCTCACCCGAACATATCGCCATCAACGGTGGCAGCAACGGCGGTCTTCTTGTAGGTGCCACTGTCAACCTGCGCCCCGAGCTCTTCAAGGTGGCCATACCTCAGGTGGGCGTAATGGATATGATGCGCTACCATCTCTTCACCATAGGATGGAACTGGGCTTCAGACTACGGCACAAGCGCCGACTCGCCCGAAATGGCCAAATATCTGCTTGACTATTCACCCCTCCACACCATCCGCAACGATGGCACCCCCTATCCGGCCATACTTGTCACCACCGCCGACCATGACGACCGCGTGGTACCTGCCCACTCGTTCAAATATGCCGCCGCACTTCAGGCAGCCGACACCGGCGATGCCCCCAAACTCATCCGCATCGATTCAAAGGCAGGCCACGGCAGCGGCAAGCCTATAGCCAAAGTCATCGACGAGTACACCGACGTATACTCATTCATGTTCGAGAACCTCGGCATAGAGCCGAAATAATAACTCCGCCCCTACCGACATAGGATCGGATTCCGACACACGCAAGAGCGCGGGAGGATACTCCATAATCCGCCGCGCTCTTGATGTGTAATTCCCCAACCCACCTATCCAGCCAGTTATTTTAACGTCAATGAAACCAATCTGTTTACCCCTCCTCTCACTTCTCACCTTACTTTCAAGCTGCTTCACAGGCGTGGAGTCAACCCCAAAAATCACGAGCGGCGATGTGAGGAAGGAAAACATAGTCGTCACTCCCGAGGACACGTTTCTCATCTCCGTGGCCGACGCGCCTCTGCCTTGTTGGGAAGAGGGAAAACGATTCGTGGTCACCGACGATAAAATCAAGCTTCTGTTCGGACACACAGCTCCCGCCTCAGAAACTCTCGCCGGGAAAATCATCACCTACGACGGCGCAGCTGAAGCCACCTCGATAACCGGAGGGAAAGTCACCGATCTCATATTCCGTTCCCCTGCCGGGACGCGTATGGCCTACCGTGTAAACCAACCGTTGTCAGAGCTGGCTCAGAAGAGCTCGCTTTCAGTTCCTTTCACAGTGCAGGAATCAATGGTAGAAGAGGCCAGGCATCTGCTCGAAGGGAAAAACCTCTATATCCTCACCCGCTCATGGCGCAATGATGAGGACAACTCAGTGCATGGACGCCAGTTCGTCCCTGTCACCATCGACTCGGTCACCCCCGGCAACACCGTCTATCCCATCAAGATAGCTTTCACCGACAGCCAGGGCACATCGGCCCGCATCTTCCTATATCCTGGTGCCAAAGGCTCAACTCCGCGCACATTCTCATCGCTATTCTCGTTCTCCGACCCACGTAAAAAGTACCCCGGTATCACTGATGAAAACTGGCAGCGCATCATTGACGGCCATGTGGCTCTCGACATGACCCGCGACGAATGCAGGCTGTCACTCGGAGCCCCAAAGGATGTCGACCGTGCAGCCGGACCGTCCTATCTCCGCGAGGTGTGGCTCTATGAAAACGGAATATATCTGGTGTTTGAGGACGGCCTCCTGCGGCACTTCCGAAAATGAACCCATCATCGGCTCCGGGTGTTACTAATAAAGTAAATTTTATACCCTAAGAGTCATGATTAAAGTTACCTATCTTGATCACAGTGGATTCGCAATCACCACCCCCACTGCCATAATGGTGTTCGACTATTATAAAGACCCCGACAAGAAGCTCCACAAGGTACTCGAAGCCGACAAGGAACTGCCTGTGCTCTTTTTCGTGTCGCACCATCATCCAGATCACTTCAACACATCCATTTTCGAACTTGCGCAGGACCGCAAACGAACTTATATCCTCGCTTATGACATCTTCTCGAAACTGGTCCCCAAAACCGGTCTATCGGTGGCATGGATGACACCCGGCGACATCATCGACAGTATCCCAGGCATCCGTCAGGTAAAGGCCTACGGCTCAACTGACGCCGGAGTAAGTTATGCCATCACCCTTGAGGACGGAAGCGTCATCTTCCATGCCGGCGATCTCAACGACTGGCATTGGAGCGAAGAGTCCACGAAGGAGGAAATCGCCAAGGCGGAGGCCAAATTCACCACCATAGTCAACCGCATAGCAGAGGAAATCCCTGAAATAAAGATTGCAATGTTCCCGGTTGACGCACGTATGGGAGCCGACTTCGCACGCGGTGCCGAAATCTTCCTTACAAAGGTGAAAGTCGACAACTTCTTCCCGATGCATTTCTGGGGAGAGCCCCAGAAAGCATGTGACTTCGCCTCCTACGTTCCACCCGTGGCCCACACCAAGTGCTACTGCCTGGACAAACCGGGACAGAGCGTTGAGATTTAGAACTCTTAGGGGCACGGCTTCACAGCCATACCCCCAAATCAAAAAAACAGTGCCGGCACTCACTTATGTAAGTGAGTGCCGGCAGCTTTTATTATGCGTATCGAAATTTATCGATTATTCAACTGCGGGAGCAGCAGGCATGGTCATGGGTGTGGGCATCTTTGCCTCCCAACCAAGAGCGCTGGCACCGAGCACGGCTGCATCGGCTTCCTTAAGCTCGGAGAGGAGCAGACGAACCTTGCCCTTGAACATATTCATCATGTTCTTCTCCATTGATTCGCGGAGAGGACGCATGAGGAGCTCACCCGACTTGGCAAGGCCACCGAAGAGGATGATAGCCTCGGGAGAAGAGAACACGGTGAAATCGGCAAAAGCTTCACCGAGGATATTGCCGGTATATTCAAATATCTCATTGGCAAGTTTATCACCGGCCACGGCTGCGTCATATACATCCTTTGAAGTGATTGACTCAACAGGGATGTCGCGCAGGAGCGAGGGATCCTGACGTACTTCGAGGAACTCGCGGGCTGTGCGAGCCACACCTGAAGCGGAGCAATAGGCTTCGAGACAGCCGGTGCGTCCACATCCGCAGAGGCGACCGTTGTTACGCTTCATGATTGTGTGACCGAGCTCTCCGGCGAAACCGTCATGGCCATACACGAGCTGGCCGTTGATGACGATACCGCTGCCTACGCCGGTGCCAAGGGTGATCATGATGAAATTCTTCAGACCGCGGGCAGCGCCATAGGTCATCTCACCGATAGCCGCCGCGTTGGCGTCGTTGGTAATGGCCACAGGGATGCCGAATTTCTCGCTGACCATCTGAGCCAGAGGCAGAGGAGTGGGCCAAGGTATGTTGACGAGCTTTTCAATCATGCCGGTATAATAGTTGGCGTTGGGCGCGCCGATACCTATACCGTGCACCTTGTCAACAGCGTCGTTAGCCTCGAGCAGACGAGTCACCTCACTGTAGAGCTCATCAATATAAGCATTTACATCGGAGTGCTTGAGGGTCTTGATTGAAGAACTTGCTATGACGGCGCCGCGAGCGTCAACGATGCCGAAGACTGTGTTTGTACCGCCTATGTCGATACCCACTACATAAGGTTTACTCATTTGGATTTAGATTTTTGAGATGGGTTATAATTTGATGTGTATGATTGTTCTTAATGGCGAATCTTAGAAACTGTATGAAAACTTTTTTCTTTGACCACCACAAATATACACACAATTTCCTTAATTACACACTCATTTAGCCATCATAAATCCAAAACTTCACAAAAAATCACTAATTTTGTGTTGTAAATGGAAAATCAATTCGACATACGTGCCACCGAAAAACCCGACCGCGACTTCGAGAAGGCTTTGAGGCCCTCATACTTCGACTCCTTCAACGGTCAGGAAAAAATCGTGGAGAACCTGAAGGTTTTTGTCCAGGCAGCCCGCATGCGCGGAGAAGCCCTGGACCACCTGCTCCTTTTCGGTCCTCCGGGACTCGGCAAGACTACCCTCGCAGGCATAATCGCCAACGAGCTGGGGGTGAACTTCAAGGTCACCTCGGGCCCGGTGCTCGACAAGCCCGGCGATCTGGCCGGCATACTCACATCGCTGGAGGAAAACGACGTGCTTTTCATCGACGAAATCCACCGGTTGAGCCGTGTGGTGGAGGAGTATCTATACTCCGCGATGGAGGATTTCCGTATCGACATAATGATTGACAAAGGACCCGGTGCCCGCTCTGTACAGCTCTCACTGTCGCCATTCACATTGGTAGGCGCGACCACCAGGTCAGGCATGCTCACTGCCCCTATGCGTGCCCGCTTCGGCATAAACTGCCATCTGGAATATTACAGCCACGAGGTGCTTGAACGCATTATCCTGCGCTCGGCGGCTCTCCTCGGAGTAAAATGTACCGGCGAGGCAGCCCACGAGATTGCCATGCGCAGCCGCGGGACCCCACGTATAGCCAATGCCCTCCTGCGCCGGGTTCGCGACTTCGCACAGGTGAAAGGGAGCGGCGACATCGACCCCGAGATAGCCCGATATGCACTTGAGGCCCTTAACATTGACCGCTATGGACTCGACGAGATGGACCATAAGCTGCTGCTGACGATGATACATAAGTTCGGCGGCGGCCCTGTGGGGCTGTCGACCATAGCCACAGCCATCGGGGAGGAGCAGGACACCATCGAGGAGGTATATGAGCCGTTTCTCATCATGGAAGGGTTTCTGCGGCGCACACCCCGCGGCCGGGAAGTCACCTCGCTGGCCTACACTCATCTCCACCTCAATCCACCCTCATCAATGCAATCGCTCTTCTGAGCCTCCTTACAGAATTTCACATCATGGCAGGTATAAAAAGTTTAGCCAAGGACACAGCTATCTATGGACTAAGCAGCATCATAGGACGTTTTCTCAACTGGTGTCTGGTGCCGCTCTACACCATCATGTTCCCGGCGGCGGAGTACGGTATCGTCACCTACATCTATTCCATAGTGGCACTGGCACTGATCATCCTCACTTACGGCATGGAGACAGGCTTTTTCCGCTTTGCCAACCATGACCGTTACAAGGATCCGATGGAGGTGTACTCCACCTCGCTCATATCGCTCGGGGTAAGCTCAACGGTGTTCATAGCGCTTGTGATGGTGTTCATCCGTCCCATCTCGGCCTGGATGGACAGTGCCCACCATGAGTCATTCATAATAATGATGGCCATAGCAGTGGCCTTGGATGCATTCACGGCGATCCCCTTCTCCTATCTGAGATTTGCCAAGCGGCCGATGCGTTTCGCCGCACTGCGCCTGATCAACATAGCCATCAACATCGGCCTCAACCTATTCTTCATCCTCATCTGCCCCTGGCTATGGCGACAGGCCCCAGGATGGATAGCATGGTTCTACGACCCTGATTTCGGCATAGGCTACATATTCCTTGCCAATCTGGTAAGCTCGGCGGTCAACCTGCTGCTCCTCATCCCTGAACTGCGCGGATTTCCATGGCGTTTCAATCCACGCCTGTGGCGTGAGATGCTTGTCTACTCGGCTCCGCTGCTTGTGCTCGGTGTGGCAGGAATCATGAACCAGACCATCGACAAAATCCTCTTCCCCATCCTTTTCCCCGACAAAGCCACCGCCATGTCCCAACTGGGTATCTATGGCGCGAACTACAAGATAGCCATCGTGATGGTGATGTTCATCCAGGCGTTCAGGTTTGCCTACGAGCCATTCATCTTCGCCCGCTCCAAGGACCGTGGGGAGGACAAGCTCCAGAGCTACCGCGACGCCATGAAATGGTTTGTCATCTTCGCTATGGTGATATTCCTTGGTGTGATGTTCTATCTCGACATCCTGCGCCACTTCATCGCCGCAAGCTATTTCAGTGGTCTGAAAGTGGTGCCCATAGTGATGATAGCCGAATTTTTCTTCGGCATATTCTTCAATCTCTCGCTGTGGTATAAGCTCACCGACCGCACGGTTTGGGGTATGTGGTTCTCTCTGTTCGGACTTGGCGTGACGCTTCTGCTCAACGTGCTGCTCGTGCCTCGTTACGGATATATGGGGTGTGCCTGGGCGGCTTTGGGATGCTATGGTGCCATGATGGTGGCCAGTTATATAGCCGGCCGCATCAAATATCCCATCGGCTACAATGTGCCCCGGCTCGCTTTCTACTTCTTCAGCGCGCTGCTGCTGTGGTTCTTCGCCGAGCTCATAGCCTTCGGACACCGACCCTGGCTTAACATGATAATCCGCACCCCTCTCCTTATAGCCTATATATTCATGGCCCTCCGTATGGAGCATGTGGGGTTGCGCGACCTCCTGCCACGGCGCCGGTGACACTGCTCACGGTCATATCATATTTAACATATTGCCAACATCACACATAAACCCACATCACGAGCTGATGAAACCGATTTTTTTGATAGGATACATGGGGAGCGGCAAGTCCACTCTCGGCAAAGCACTCGCTGCACGTTGCGATGTCCGCTTCATCGACCTCGACGACTATATAGAGGAGCAGCAGGGGATGACCATCCGCGAAATATTCGCCTCGAAGGGTGAGGCTGCGTTCCGCGATATAGAACGTGCATCGCTCCTTGAGGTGGGCTCCATGCCCGACACCCTTGTGGCATGCGGTGGCGGCACCCCATGTTTCGGCGACAACATGGACGTAATGAACGCCAACGGCATAACCGTGTTTCTCGACACATCGCATGCCAGATTGCTCGAACGCCTTAAACGCGGGCGACACAAGCGTCCGCTGATAGCCTCGCTTACCGACGACGAGCTCGATCAGCACATCTCGCGCCAGCTCGCCGAACGCCGTCCCCACTATTCACGTGCGATGCACACGTTTGACAGCACACTGCTCGAGGACGAGAACCAGATAGAGAGCAAGTGTGCCACTTTCATCGCTAAATTTCATCTTCCAATCAAATCTTAACACCCCTCTCCCACCATGCCAGCCACCACACCCACTCCACAGGAGCAACCCCAGGACACCATGACATGCCACAGGGCTTTCACCATCGGGCTGCCTAAATGTGACAATCCGGCCGAACGCCGGTTTCCGATAACCCCCGAGGCTGCAGGTCAGCTTATCGACCGCGGATTCCGCATAAAGATGCAGGAGGGGGCGGCCGACTGCATCCACTACACCGACAACCAATATCTCCGGGCCGGAGTGAGCGTAGGCACACGAGAGGAATCCCTGGCATGTGATATAGTAATACATCTCGCCCCACCCGAAGCAGCCGATGTGCGCAAAATGCGACGTGGAGCCATGCTCCTTACCCTTCTTCATCCTGCCAACCAGGACCTTATGGCTGTGAAGGAACTGCTGCGACGACACATCATATCCATAGCCGTGGACCTTATCGAAGATGAGCGCGGTTGCACTCCGTTTGCCGACATTCTGGCCGAAATCGACGGCCGTGCGGCTGTGGCCATGGCCTCGTCACTTCTGGCTGACTCGCAGCGCGGCAAAGGGATACTTCTCGGCGGCGTGGCAGGCATAGTCCCCTGCGAGACACTCATAATAGGATCCGGCATAGCGGCCTGCGCCGCTGCACGTTCAGCTGTAGGACTTGGCTCTATGGTAAGGATGTATGACAACGACATTTACTCGTTGCGACGCGCCTCGATGGAACTCGGCCCATGGGTAATCACATCTTCGCTCCACCAACGCACTCTCGACAACGCCCTCCGGTCAGCCGACGTGGTGGTGGTGAGCAGGACACGCGAGCCATTCAGCATTGACCGCGAAGGGGTGAGCGCCATGAAACGCGGCGTGCTCGCCTTTGACCTCGCTTCGGACGACGGCTCCGCTTTTCCATCGATGACTCCGGTTGACCTCGCCCAGGCCTCGGCCATAGAGAGCTCGGCCAAAATAGACAACCGCATCTGCTTCATCCATGCAGGATGTGCCGTGGCCCGCACGGCGGCGATGGCTCTTAGCAACACGTTCCTCACCCTCATGTCGGGCATAGTGACATGCGAAGGGGTAAGCAATGCCCTCAAACTCCTGCCGGGAATGCAGAAAGCGACATTCACATTCTTCGGCAAGATCGTCAACCCCCACATCGCCGCACGTCTCGGTATGCGCAATGTCGACATATCCATTTATCTCACACTCTCCTGATTCATCCACCCTCACAACCCGAACCAACAGATGGCCCCGAGAAAAAAATTTTACGTGGTATGGAACGGATTTGCCACCGGAGTCTTCGACTCATGGGAGGAATGCCAACTTCAGACCAAAGGTTATCCCAACGCCAAATATAAGAGTTTCAATTCGCAGGAGGAAGCTATCGAAGCCTATCGCGGCGACCCGGAGGACCTCGACATCCTCAAATCCATAGCTTCGCACAAAGATGTCCATGTGAATTACGACGCTTTTCCTGAGATAAACCAGGATTCACTCGCCGTGGACGCGGCATGCTCGAAGAATCCGGGTCCGGTGGAATACCAGGGTGTCTGGGTGCGCACCGGTGAACGCATTTTCCATGCAGGACCTTTTGCCGACGGGACAAATAACATCGGTGAATTCCTGGCGCTCGTCCATGGGCTTGCCCTGCTGAAGCAGCAAGGGAGGCCTCACACTCCAATCTACACCGACTCACGCACCGCACGCGCATGGGTACGTAATCGCCAACTAAAGACAACCCTGACACCAACCGACAGCAACGCGCAACTATTCGCCATGGTAAAGCGCGCGCTTAACTGGCTGCGCGAGAACGAAATCACCAATCCGATCCTCACCTGGGACACTCCGGTGTGGGGCGAAATCCCCGCAGACTTCGGACGCAAGTGACCACATCTCCCCTCGGCGGGATGATAAAACCAAACACTTCCTGCTAAGTAGCCGTATCCTAACCCGACTTCCGGCTAAATAAAACGAGAGAGGCCATGTCATTGTGACATGGCCTCTCTGAGTTTCGATGACAGACGGTCACTTTTCAATGACGCGTCATGCTCTTGTATGATTACTTACCAGCGAGCTTCTGCTTGAGTTCAGCAAGAGCTTCGAGGTCGCCAAGAGTGGTCTTTTCGAGCGGAGTAGTGAGAGCGGGAGCTTCTTCACGACGGTTGCCGCCACGACGGTTGCCAGCCTTCTTGGGAGCTTCGGCACGTTCACCCTTCTGCTCATCTTCGAAGATGCGGCTGTGAGAAAGGATGATGCGCTTAGAATCCTTGTTGAATTCGATAACCTTGAAGTTGAGCTTTTCGTCAACCTGGGCACGGCTGCCGTCTTCCTTCACGAGATGCTTGGGAGTAGCGAAGCCTTCAACACCGTAGGGAAGTGCGATCACAGCACCCTTCTCTACCATCTCAACGATGGTACCTTCGTGGATTGAACCGACGGTGAATACTGTTTCAAATACGTCCCAGGGATTCTCTTCGAGCTGCTTGTGGCCGAGAGAGAGACGACGGTTGTCCTTGTCGATTTCGAGAACCTGAACATCGATGTCGGCACCGATCTGAGTGAATTCAGAAGGATGCTTAACCTTCTTGGTCCAAGAGAGGTCGCTGATGTGGATGAGACCGTCTACGCCCTCTTCGATTTCAACGAATACGCCGAAGTTAGTGAAGTTGCGCACTTTGGCAGTGTGCTTGCTGCCGACGGGGTATTTGGTTTCGATGTTTTCCCAAGGATCGTTCTTGAGCTGCTTGATGCCGAGTGACATCTTGCGGTCTTCGCGGTCGAGAGTGAGGATAACGGCTTCGATTTCGTCGCCAACCTTCATGAAGTCCTGAGCAGAGCGGAGGTGCTGGCTCCATGACATTTCGCTAACGTGGATAAGACCTTCTACGCCGGGAGCGATTTCAACGAATGCGCCATAGTCAGCCATAACGACAACTTTACCCTTAACCTTGTCACCAACCTTGAGGTTAGCGTCGAGGGCATCCCAGGGATGGGGCTGGAGCTGCTTGAGACCGAGAGCGATACGCTTCTTTTCGTCGTCGAAGTCGAGGATAACGACGTTGAGCTTCTGGTCGAGCTGAACCACTTCTTCGGGATGGCTTACGCGGCCCCAAGAGAGGTCAGTGATGTGGATGAGACCGTCTACGCCGCCGAGGTCGATGAACACACCGTAGCTGGTGATGTTCTTGACAGAGCCTTCGAGCACCTGACCCTTTTCGAGCTTGGCGATGATTTCGCGCTTCTGCTGTTCGAGTTCGGCCTCGATGAGAGCCTTGTGGCTGACAACGACGTTCTTGAATTCTTGATTGATCTTCACGACCTTGAACTCCATTGTCTTGCCAACGAAGATGTCGTAGTCGCGGATAGGCTTAACATCGATCTGTGAACCGGGGAGGAATGCCTCGATACCGAATACGTCCACGATCATGCCACCCTTGGTACGGCACTTGATGTAGCCCTTGATAACTTCGTCCTTCTCGAGAGCCTCGTTGATGCGGTCCCAAGAGCGGGCTGCGCGGGCTTTGCGGTGAGAAAGGATAAGCTGGCCCTTCTTGTCTTCCTGGTTTTCGATGAAGACTTCAACGGTGTCGCCAACTTTGATGTCGGGGTTGTAGCGGAATTCGCTGACAGGGATGATGCCGTCGCTCTTGTAGCCGATGTTAACCACAGCCTCACGCTTGTTGAGTGAGATGATGGTACCTTCGATTACGTCCTTGTCACGCACGGTGTTGAGCGATTCATCGTAGGTTTTGGTGAGTTCTTCGCGGGTCTTGTCACCCTTGGTTTCACCTTTTGCATAGGCTTCCCAATCGAAATCCTCGATAGGGGAGTTTTTCAGTTCTTCAGTCATTAAGTAACTGTTAAAATAATTTTATCCAAGCCAACGCTCGCAAGGCCCGCGTCCATCTGCAAGAATCCGAGATAATGACAGGCGCCCGGCACAGGGCGGCTTGAAAAATTAAGAGGTTAATAAAATAGGTTAATTAAATCGATCTGCACTCCCGGGCTCAACGCCTCGGAAAATGCGCTGCAAAGTTACTAATAAATTTCAAATCCACAAGCGGTTACGCCAATGCTTTTAGGAACTGTGGCCCATCTTTCCACGTTTTTAATAAATTTAACATCTATATCTTCATCAATCGGCGATAAATGAAATTTCTTTGTAATTTTGCACTCTCAATCCTCAGGCAACAAAACCAACACACCACAAAAGCTATGAACAAGCTGCTATCACTCCTCTTCGCCATATCTCTTCCGCTACTGAGCGGATGTGGCGACAACATGAAAAAATTCACTGTCACCCACGAAGCCGACAGTGAGGTCAGGGACATCCCTTCGGCTCGCACCTACGTGGACAATAACACGTATATCGACATCGATGTCGATGCGCTTTCAGAACGCATCATATCAGGCGGAGGCACAGCCCAGGCCGACAGCGAGGCAGCCGAGGAGATGGCCATGATGCGCGCCGCCCTTTACAGGTTCTATTCCCATGTGGAGCTCGAGGGTGACCGCTACGTCCTCTCGGCCAAGACGGCCGAAGAGCTCAATGTGTCACAGAGGGTGTTCGATGCCCTTCGTGCCAACATGGAGGAGGTCAACGCTCAGATCAAAGCCGCCAACGAGGCCGGGGAAGCAGCCGCACCCCAGGAAATCACCGATGACTACCTCGAAGGCCTTTTGAATTGATAATCCGCAATAGCCATTTCACCAAAAAGAGGGATATATTGGCATTTTTGGTAAATGTGGATTTATGGAATGACGGAAAATGCGTAACTTTACAACCCTGATTATTGCCGGCCACCAATGAAGCTGTTTCCTGTAAATCGTATAATTTACCCCCTTCTATTGCTAATGACACTCGCGACGTTGCCACTTAACGCCGAGGAGGTCACCGCATGCGACAGCCTCACCACCCCCATTCCCGCCGACACCCTTCGTTCAAGCTCCACGCGCTGGATAAGACAGCTGATGGACAACAATTTCCGCATCAACGACCCGGCCATCGACTATCCACGGTTCCCGCGCTTCCTGCTCAAGGTCTACAACTGGGGCGACCGCACCTTCAACTCCTACGACACCACCTATGTAGTGGGCACCGGCAAAAACTGGAAGCTTCAAGGCAAAAGTTACAGCTGGCTCGAGACAGCCACCATGCTGTTTCCCCGCAACTCACGCGTCGACATGCACTCCGACCTTTACAGCGACGTAGGCGCACACCTCAGCTTCATGGCCGTGAGCGTAGGCTACATGTGGAACGTCAATGACCTCCTCCACAATCCCACTTCGCGTCACACGTTCAATTTCGATTTCACCTGCTCACGTTTCTCGGTAAATCTCCAGACCATGTCGTCGGAGGGGGGCATGATACTCACCCGACTCGGTGACTACAATGACGGCCACAACTTCCGATACAAATTCAACGATGTGAAGATCAGCACATTCAACATCGACGCTTATTACTTCTTCAACCATTACCGCTATTCGCAGGCTGCCGCCTACAGCTATTCGAAATATCAGCTCAAAAGCGCCGGCACACCTATCGTGGGCTTCAACTTCACAGAGCAGGACATCAGGATGGATTTCAGCTCTCTGCCCCCAACCATGCTCCAATACCTGCCGCTAAGCACACCAGATTACCGATTCCACCACAAGGACTACACCATCCTCGGCGGATATGGCTACAACTGGGTGCTCAAACCACGCCGTTGGCTCCTCAACGCGGTGGGGATGGGTGCCGTTGGCTATAAGCGCACATACGAAGATGCCACGGACGGACGCCGCAGCATGATTGCCAATAACTACAAATTTTCGCTTTCGGGAGTATACAACCATCGTGCACTCTTCGCCGCGATGGTGGCACGGTTCAACGGCTACCTCTATTACAACTCCAATTTCACCCATTTCAATGCCTACGCCACCCTCTCGGTGATAGTAGGCATGCGCTTCTGACAAGCCGGGGAATCAGCCGGGGTGATTCACGCACAGGCCACCGCCATGATGCAGAACCCGGCGGCATAGACAAGCATCAGCATGGCCGTCATGCCCAACAGAGGATTCAATGCGCTCCCTTTCCGCTTCACAAGCATGACATAAAGCGCGCAGTGTCCGACAAGATAAATGCCGGGCACAATCCACCACGCCGGGCTTATGGCCAGCCATTCAGGAAGTGTGAGAATCACGGCCAAAAATCCGTTCATGAGATATATCCAACCCACCGGGCCGCGGCCAAGCCTCACGGCCAAGGTGCGTTTGCCAACCACGCGGTCATCATCAGCGTCGCGGTAGTTGTTCACGATGAGCACATTGGCACCCATCAACCCTATTCCTACCGAAGCCGCGAAAATCCACCAGGCCATCACTCCGCCCGACTCAAGCCAATAGGTCAGACACACAGGGACAATGCCGAAAAAGCAGACCACAGCCACTTCGCCGAATCCGTTGCGCGACAGAGGATATGGACCGGCGCTGTAGGCCACTACCCCGAGGGCCGTGAGCACACCCACCGGATACATCCACCAGGCGCCGTAGAGAGCCACAAGGAGACATCCTACCACGCATGCCGCACCGAGCGTAAAGTAGGTGGCCGCTTTCATGGCTCCCGGGGTGATGTCACCCTCGGTCACGCCACGACGCGGCCCCACACGGCCGGCCTTATCCAGTCCGGCCTTAAAATCATAATATTCGTTAGCGAAATTGGATGCTATCTGCGCCAGAAGCGCGAAAACCAGACACATCACCACCGGCTCTATCCGGAAGCGCCATGTGGCCACTCCAAGTCCGGCAGCATAAATCACACCTGCCAGCGACACCGGCAGCGTGCGCAGCCTCATGGCCTCGATCCAGCATCGGAGCATCCTCATTCAAACATCTCGCTATATTTTGCCGCGATAGCGTCGGCAATAGCCTGCATCTCCTCGGCGGGAAGCTGCACTTTGTTCCTGAAGTTCATATCACCTTCGGTGGAGATGGGGAGGAGGTGGATATGTGAGTGGGGAACTTCCATCCCTATCACAGCCACACCGATGCGTTTGCACGGCATAGTGGCCTCGAGAGCGGCCGCCACGCGTTTGGCAAACAGCATGTAGGCCTGATACTCCTCGTCGGTGAGCTTGAAGATATAGTCAACCTCCTTGCGCGGTATCACCAGAACATGTCCGGGCACCACCGGATTGATATCGAGAAAAGCATAGTGCTTGTCATCGGCAGCCACCTTATATGAAGGGATTTCCCCGGCGGCAATCTTGCTGAATATTGTTGACATGACGATAGCTGGGTTTATGGAATGGTTATCTATGGATTTTTTTAGAAATTGATCTCGACAATCTCAAACTTCATGAGGCCGGCGGGAACCTTGATTTCCACCACTTCGCCGAGCTTATGGCCGAGGAGACCCTGGGCGATGGGAGTGGAAGAGCCTATTTTTTTCTCCTTGAGGTCAGCTTCCGAGTCGGCCACGATGGTATACTCCATAGTCATGCCGTTGGCGGTATTTTTGATTTTCACACGGTTGAGTATCTGCACCTCCTCGTTGTTGAGTTTGCTCTCATCGATGATGCGTGAGTTGGCCACGAGATCCTTAAGCTGAGCAATCTTCATCTCAAGCATTCCCTGAGCCTCTTTTGCCGCATCATATTCAGAGTTTTCCGAGAGGTCACCCTTGTCGCGGGCCTCTGCGATGGCGGCAGATATGCGTGGACGCTCCACTGATTCCAGAAAAGCGATTTCTTCCATTTTTTTCTTGTAACCTTCCTTGGTCATGTAAGTTATAGCCATGGTAGTAAAGTGTTGAATTTTAATATTTTGATACTTGTAGCAAATCCGCCAAACGTAAAAAAGAAAGAATCCCGAGGCTTGTGGCTACGAGACCCTACCGAATATCTACTTTTGGCGTCTGTCTTATTTTGGTGTATGCAAAGATACACCAAATTTTCGGTTTTCACAAATCGCCTCCGTTCCATTTAACAATTATTCACCCCGCACACCTTTTGCTCCCATTATGGCGATAATCCGGAGATGAAAGTTTAAAATCACCAATTTTCTGTTAAATTCAGTTAAAAATCGGGGGGTAATTTGAAATAGTAGAATAATAATTATACATTTGTAGATATATTTCATTTGGATAGCCTAAAATGAAAATATACTTTTGTAAGTAAATCAACAAAATACGTAAGGAAAGGAAAGCAATCATTTTCCCGGGACTAAGAATCCGGGATTTAGTCAACAAAAAAAGACAAAAGCCAACTATCGATTCCTCCTTTAAGTCGTTGTCGAAACGCCTTGAAGGAGGCTTTTTTTATCCTTGTCCGACCACCGTTTTTTGACGTCATCATGGATTTCAAAACAAACCTTACCATAAGTTAACAAAAGTTAAAAACGGGGGGGGTAGTGGGGATTCGGAAATTTGTATTACCTTTGCAGCAAAACCACCGCTAACTAAACCTATTGATGTAGCAATCAAGCACTAACATTTTAGCAGATTATTTCCTGATGGTAAGTGCCCCCGCACTCTGCAAAATGCCAAGATACAGTTGGCTTTGCTACCTTGGCGCACTTCAATAGAAGATATGCCAACAATCAATTCAATTCAATTCAATTTGACACTCTGCCGGCTGTTGTTGAAACATCCGGCAGGGGCTTTTTATAGACCTGTTCAAAAAATAAGGCCTTTGATGAGACGGCTCAACGTCGGTGGCTCCGCGGATGGAACATAAGTATATCCTCGCGCAGCGCACCGCGGTCGAGATGCAGATATATCTGCGTGGTGGCTATTGACTCATGCCCCAGCATCTGCTGTATGGCCCTGAGATTGGCTCCTCCCTCCAGAAGATGGGTAGCAAACGAGTGGCGCAACGTGTGGGGTGAGATGCTTTTCCTTATCCCGGCAGCTTCGGCAAGCCCTTTGACTATCTGGAATATCCTCTCGCGGGTGAGCCTGCCACCTCGACGGTTGAGAAACAACCGGTTCTCTTCCCCCGGCTTTACCGAAAGCAGCTCGCGGTCCTCCATCCATGAAGCAATCTCGGCAATCGAGGTGTCCGACATAGGCACCATCCTCTCCTTGTTACCCTTTCCTGTAACGACGAGGTAGCCCTCGTCGGGGAACACCTTGGAAATCTCAAGGTTCACAAGCTCGCTCACACGCAATCCGCATCCATAAAGAGTCTCTATGATAGCCCTGTCACGCTGCCCCTCGGACTTTGTCATATCCACGGCGGCGATCATGTCGTCAATCTCCTGGACTGTAAGCACCTCGGGGAGATGCACACCAATCCTCGGTGTCTCGAGCAATTCGGAGGGATTAGCGTCGAGATACCCCTCCATCACCATAAAATGGAAAAACGACCTCACTCCGGCCACAATCCGCGCCTGTGACCTCTCGGCAATCCCCACATCATGCAGGTCGCCGAGAAACATCCGCAGCGTGTCGATGGTAACATCCCTGAGTCCCACACCCTCGGTAGCCAGATAGCCGAGCAGCTTGTCGACATCGCGCCTGTAGCTCTCCCTGGTGTTGTCGGCCATACCTTTCTCCATCATGAGATAGAGGTCATATTCCTGGCACACCCGCTCTATATCGTTAATCTGACGCATTATCGCAATACAGTTGTCTCCTTACGTTATAACCGCGATTTAGAAATTCACTTCATAGCTCTGCGGAGTGAAATCGCGGCGCCTTACTATCACTGTCATGCGGCCATTGGTGAAACGCATTCCATGCTCCACCTTCCTCCATTCACGCATAGCCTGCTCACCCGCACCGCTCATGAACACCGCCACATCATAACCGGCGGGAAGTTCTCCGGCAAATCCGGGGCCAACCACGGTGAATGGCGCCTCCCCGCAGTCGACACATATACGGCTGTCGGCCAGACGTACCACCTCTGCCACTCTCGGCGCGCAACCCGCAAGCCATACCTTGCGTGGAGCGAAATAACATATCACCCTGAAGAGCGTCCTCAACTCCTTCCGTTCATTCCGGCCACCGCTGCCAAGCAGCTTGTCGGCGTATGCATAATAGGGAAGCCGCTCACGCAGCACCCGCGTGATGAAATAGAACGCAAATGGGGAATGCACCCCGAATCCCCGGCCGCGCCACCAGCGCTTTACCGTGCCTTTAAGCCTTCTTAGCTGCATCATCGGTAGAGACAAAGAAGCCCCTGACGGTCCAGCCGGCAGCTATGGCGAGAGCCAGGTAAATGAGGATGATGGAGATGGTGGCAAGAGTGTCGGTGGTGCGCAGCGACTCGGGGTCGAAACGCATCTCTATGACATGTTCGCCGGCAGGCACCGCAAGAGCCCTGAGCACATAGTTGACACGGCCCAGCTCAACTTCTTTGCCGTCGATAGTGGCATGCCAACCCCATGGGAAGTATACCTCAGAGAATACAGCCACACCGCCGGCAGCGCTGCGGGCACGGTAGGTGAGTCGGTTGGGGGCATAGGTAGTCTCATAGATCGTGTCGCCCACCACTTTGCGGCCGGCCTCTCCGAGCACATCTTTGAAACGCACGTCGGCCACGGCAACTGAGTCGGGACGTATGGTCTCAAGCATAGCCATCTCGGCATCCGCCCCGTCCACATATTTGACCTCGTCGACAAACCAGGCATTTCCGAGCGCCTCGGGATTGACCAGAGGCTGACCGTCGAGCGATACAATATACTTAGCGTTGAGCATATTCAGCACATTCCAGTCGGCATCAGTCTCCGTCCCTTGCTGGAAATGGCTGAGGTGACGGTCTATCAAATCCTGGTAGCGGGTCAGCTTGGCAGCATGATAGCCACCTATCATCTTATGATAATATGACGGATCGGCGCTGTAGAAACGCGGTATATCCATCACACGGTAATTCATTGTGGTGTCACGGAGGATAGCCTCGTCGACAGGAGTCTTTGCTATCGGCGCGCCCACCGTAAGCTGCTTGGGCACAAAGCTGTCATGATTGAGATAGCGCTTGTTGACGCTGTAGAGGTCAGCGAGCACCACTACGCCAAGGACTGTCAAGGCAATGGCCATCGACACCTTGCGGCGCAGGTAAAGCACCAGGAACACGAAGCCCACCCCGAGCATGAGGAAGCTGCGGAGAGCATCGGCCGACACAAGCCCCTCGCGCAGCGACTCGACAGCCGAGTAGATAGCCGGATTCTGCAGGCTGAACTGGCGCGCCGTTGCGGCATCATAGCCCTGCTGAGTAAGCGACGAATAGATATATCCGTCAATCATACGGTCATTGTCGGTGATGACGCTGCCGAAGAGCGACGGACAGCAGAATCCTATGACACAGATGGCCAGCGATATGCCGAAACACCAGAAGACAGGGCGCTTGAAACGTTCGTACGCATCAGGAGTAGCCACTATCTTCTGCAACGCCATAGCCGCCAGTAAAGGCATGGTGAATTCAGCTATGACAAGAATACTCTCCACCGTACGGAACTTGGCATACATCGGGACCACACCAAGCATAATGTCAGTGAACATCATGGCATGGCGTCCCCAGGCAAGCACTACCGAGAGTATGGTAAGCACCAGCAACGCCCATTTCAGCGGGCCTTTCACTATGCAACACCCCAGCAGGAAGAGAGCGAAGATGAGAGCACCGACATAGACAGGGCCGTTAGTACCCTCAGGATCACCGAAATATTGGCTCATATAGCTCAGATACTGCTGCTGCATCTGGTCAAGCTCACCTTTGGCCACCATCTCCTGCGCGTCAGAAAGATCGGAAAGATTCATCATCACAAACCGTCCCTGCTCAGGCTTGGCCGATGCGCCACCCTTGATGTTGGGGATAAGGAGCGAGAATGTCTCGGAAGGCTGATAGCTGTACTGTGTGATATAGTCCTTGTCAAGACCTCCCGATGTAGACTGGCCGGATGAGGCAGCCTGAGTCAGTTCGCTATGACGACCGCGCATCGTCTCCTTGGAGTATTCATAGGTGTTATAGAGACTGGGGGAGTTGGCAAGCACGGCAAGCACAGCCGCCACCGCGAGTGTGCCTGTGGCTATGAGCCAACGTTTCATCTGTTTTTCCTTAACCGCGCTCACCAGATAAGCTATCACCACCCCTATTATCACGAACAGGAAGTAATAGGACATCTGGACATGGTTGGAGGCTATCTGCATCATGGCAAACAGGGCAGCAAGGGCACCACCTGCCAGATAACGGCCACGGTAACAAAGGATAATACCGGCTATGGTGGGAGGGACGTAAGCCAGTGTCACGAACTTCCATATATGGCCGGCACCGATTATGATGACGAAATAGGAGGAAAATCCATAGGCAATGGCCCCTATCAGAGCTATGTACCACCGCATCTTCATGGACAGGAGAAGGATGAAAAATCCCACCATCATCATGGCTATAAGCGAGGAAGGCGAGGGTAGCCCGAGGCTCATCACTGATCCTATCCATGTGTAGAGGCTGCTTGAGGGATAGGAGGGGGAGATCTGGAAAGTAGGCATTCCGGAGAAGAGGGAGTTGGTCCATCTCGACACTTCACCGGTAGCTTCGGCGTATGCCTTGGCCTCCTGCCCTATGGCAGCACCCTGCTGCATGTCGTGCTGGCGCAACTCATTGCCCTGCTGCGCGTCGGGATAGAAAAATGCGAATGCGATGACGGCTATGACTATCAAGCCGCCTATGAAGGTCAGTAGGCCTGTGTATTTCTTGTTGGTTGTCATGATGCGGATTGGTTGGGGTTGGATTTGAGGCTGCGGTGTGACACCACCTTAGTCAGCCGGGCGAAGTTCAAGCGGAAGGTCAGACTCAGCCTTGCGGACTACCGTGTCGGGAGTTGCCACCGCAGTGTCGGCCGGAGCCGGCTCATCATTGACAAGCGAACCGTCCTGCACGGCATCGTACTGGGTGAGCTGCTCACGGAACACACGAGCCAAAGAGTCGAAATTGACAGCCGGATTGATGCGTCGTGCCTTCTCGAAAGCCGCGCGGGTGTCATTAGGGTTGAGACCGGTGGCTATGTCGTAGACATCGACAAACTTACGCAGGGTCTCGAGGTCGCGGCGCGACTCCTTCTTCTCCACAGCGTCATTGTGGACCGAGAGGAAAGCCATGAGCACCTGAACAGTCTGCTCGGGGGTGAAATCATCGACGAAAAGCGACATGCTGTCGGCCATGGCAGAGGCATCCTTCAGGTTACCGACCGAAAGCGCCTCGGCAAGCAGGGTGTTCTGCTCCTCGACATTCTCGTTCACCACAGTCGAGTCACTCTTGTTTCCGCCACATGACACGGCCATTCCTGAGAGCACGATGGCCGTCATTATTATGGTAAATATCTTTCTCATTTTTATACAGTAGGGGTAGATTATGGGCGCAAAGTTACTAAACATCCCTCAAAGCTAAAAGCTAAATCGCTTTTTTATAGTGATAAATAACTCCTGAAAGTTAACCGCCATCCCAGCCTCCAACACCAACTTCACCACCCCGCGGAGGGGAATCATATCCGGACGCTTGGAGTCCCCAAGTAAAATAGACCAAATTATCTCCTTTTTCACACCAATTATAATACTGTGAAAATAAACTTTTAATCGCTAAAATAGGTTATATTTGCAGACACGTTTCTATAAGTCCCCATAAGGGGAAAATCACACTCACGTTTTCTAATAAAGTTAAGCAGTACAATTATTTATTTATAAGGTAATGGATTTACGCAGATTTTTATTCTCAGCCTCAGCCATAGTGGCACTCATGGCATCCGCACAGGAACCTGCCGCGGTGCCCGATGGGAGTGTAATGACTCTCGAACAGTGCCGTCGGCTCGCCCTTGACAACAACAAGGACCTCCGCAAATCAGCCGAGCAGATCAAAGTGGCGCAGTATCAGAAGGATGAAGCTTTTGCTGCATATCTCCCGGCCATCGACTTTGCCGGCGGATACATGTACAATCAGAAAGGCGTATCCGTACTAAGCTCCGACCAGCTCCTCCCGGTCAAGACTTTCAACCTCGAGAAGCAGGCCTATGAGTTTAACGTGGTGAAAAACCCCGTGACCGGCGAACCCATAAAGGTCAACGGCCAGTATGTGCCCGAACAGGTGGCCTACCTCCCGAAGAAGGCCCTCGAATATGACCTGCACAATGTTTTCTTCGGGGCAGTCACACTCACGCAGCCCATATTCATGGGTGGCAAGATCGTGGCCATGAACAAGATAACCCGCTATGCCGAAAACATAGCCCGCAACATGCACGACAACGAGGCCCAGAACATAATCTATGCCGTAGACGCAGCATATTGGCAGGTGGTATCGCTCAAAGCCAAACAGCGCCTCGCCGAAAGCTATGTCAACCTACTCGACACCCTGAGCCACAATGTCAGCCTCATGGTAAAGGAAGGCGTGGCCACAAAACGTGATCAGCTCACCGTGGATGTGAAGCTCAACTCGGCCGAAGTAGACCTGACAAAGGTCAACAATGGCCTTGTGCTCTCACGCATGGCACTTGCCCAGGTGTGCGGTCTCCCTGTCAACACCGTCTTCTCACTCGCCGACGAGGACGCCGAGAGCATCGAAGTCTCGGCCCCGGCAGCCACATCCTACAACATGCAGGAGGTATATGACAACCGCGACGACCTCCGTGCCCTCGAGATGGGAGTGAAAGTCTACCATGAGAAAGCCAACGTGGCTAAAGCCTCGATGATGCCCAACCTCGCACTGGTGGGTTCATATTCTTTCTCCAACCCAAACATGTTTGACGGCTTCAGCAAGCGCTTCAGCGGTATGTTCTCGGTAGGTGCCATGCTCACAGTGCCTATCTGGCATTGGGGCGGCAACTACAACAAGTATCGTGCAGCAAAGTCACAGGCTGTAGTAGCAGAGCTCGAACTCGAGAACGCGCGTGAACTCGTCGATCTTCAGGTTAACCAGGCCTCATTCAAGGCCCAGGAGGCGATGAAGACATTCAACATGACAGAATCAAACCTCGAAAAAGCCGATGAGAACCTGCGCTGTGCCGACCTTGGATTCCGCGACGGCGTGATGACCATCGACAACGTCATGGAAGCGCAGACAGCCTGGCTTAAGGCCCACTCGGAGAACATCGACGCACGCATTGACATATATCTTTGCGACGTCTATCTCGCCAAAGTACTCGGACGCCTGCAAGCTGACGCCCAGTGACAATAACCTCATCAACCGACTCAATCAACATCTCACATATCAACTTCCCCCTATAACACCTATCATCATGTCAGACATAAAGAATAACCCCTCACAGGCCGCCGAGAAGGGCGAAAGCAAAGTTCTCGCCGTTGCATTAGGCGTGGTCGCACTCGTGTGTATCGCACTCGCCATCGTTGGCTTCTGTTTCCTCAACAAGCCCGATGAAATCATCGAAGGTCAGGCTGATGCCACATCCATCCGCATCTCAGGCAAGCTGCCGGGACGCGTGACCCACATCTATGTCCACGAAGGCGACCTCGTGAAAGCAGGTGACACCCTCGTGCATATCCATTCATCTCTCGCCGAGGCCAAACTCATGCAGGCCGAGGGCATGGAGACAGTGGCCCGCACCCAGAACCGCAAGGTTGACGCCGGCACACGTTCACAAATCATCCAGGCAGCCCGCGACATGGTAACCCAGGCCGAAGCCGGTGTGGACATCACACGCAAGACCTACACCCGCATACAGAATCTCTACAGCGAAGGTGTGGTGTCAGAGCAGAAACGCGACGAGGCCAAAGCCGCCTACGACGCAGCAGTGGCCGCCCACAATGCAGCCAAGAGCCAGCTCGATCTAGCAGTGTCAGGCGCGCAGAGCGAGGATAAAGAGAGCGCAGCCGCTATGGTCAACGTAGCCAAAGGTGGCGTGGCCGAAGTGGAGAGCCTCCTCGAGGATCAATATCTCGTGGCTCCCTGCGACGGACAGATTGACCAGATCTATCCTCAGGAGAGCGAACTCGTATCGCTCGGCGCTCCTATCATGAGCCTTCTGAAACTCGACGATAAATGGGTGACTTTCAATGTCCGTGAGGAGATTCTCAACGACATGCCACTCGGAGGTGAAATCGAGGTGATGATTCCTGCCCTCGACCACAAGAAAACAAAAGCCCGCATATACTACGTGCGCGACCTCGGCACCTATGCCACATGGCAGGCCACAAAGGCCACCGGCCAATGGGACAGCAAGACTTTCGAGGTCAAGGCACATACCCTCGATACCATCCCGCAGTTACGTCCGGGCATGACCGTCGTGTATTTCAAGAAATGACCCCAGAAAGGTCAATTTAATCCAAACAGCTAAAATAACATCGTAACAATGATAGCCTCATTCAAACGCGGAATGGCCCAGTTGGCGTCGCGCAAAATCTACATCTTCATGATGGTGATTGTGCCGATAGGCTGCGCATTCTTCTTCCTCAACCTTATGCACGAGGGACTTCCGCTAAAAGTCCCCGTCGGGATCGTGGACCTCGACCACTCGTCGCTCTCCCGCCGCATCACACGCTCGCTCAACGCCACGGAGCTGATCGACCTTAGCAGTGCCCCCGAGAGTTTCAACGAGGCCATGGGTCAGGTGAGAAGCGGAGAGATATACGGATTTTTCTATATCCCGGCCGACTTTCAGGAAAAAGCACTCAGCGGACGCACACCGACTCTTGCATTTTACTCCAACATGTCGATTTTCGTCCCCGGCACTCTTTCGTTCAAGGGATTCAAGACCATAGCCGTCTCCACCTCGGGAGCCATAGTCAAGACCACGCTCGTGAGCGCAGGTGCCGACGAAACCCTTGCCGGTGAAATGCTGCAGCCGATTGTCATCTCCGACCATCCTCTCGGCAACCCTTGGCTCAACTATTCCTACTACCTCAGCCAGTCATTCCTGGCCGGCGTGATGGGACTGCTTGTGATGCTGCTTACAGTGTTCAGCATCTGGCAGGAAATCAAGCAGGGCACTTCGCCCGAATGGCTCGCAACCGCCAAGGGCAACATGGCGGTGGCCCTCGCGGGAAAACTCCTGCCGCAGACCATAATCTTCTCGGCAGTGGGCATCTTCATCCAGTCGCTCATGTTCGGTTATCTGCACTTCCCTCTCAACTGCAATCCGCTCCACATGATAACAGCCATGGTGCTGCTCGTGACGGCATCGCAGGCCTGGGCCGCACTTATCGCAGAAACTGTGCCGAATTTCCGCCTCGCGCTATCCATCGTATCGCTCACAGGCATCCTGTGTTTCTCCATCGCCGGATTCTCATTTCCGGTCGACAAAATGTATGGTGGCGTGGCAATTTTCTCCTACATAGTCCCCATCCGTTACTATTTCCTCATCTACATTGACCAGGCACTCAACGGCATACCCATCTATTACTCCCGCATGTACTACCTGGCCCTCTTCTGTTTCCTCCTGCTCCCGGTCCTCGGGCTCAAGGCTTTAAAGAAACAGTGTCTCAACCCAGTATATCAAAGGTAATCCTACGAGCATCATGAAATGGTTAAAAGACATATTTAAGGCATGGCGCCGGGAGACCTATCTCGTGTTCACCGACATAGGGGTGCTGATTTTCTTCTTCACCCTCCCGCTTATTTACCCCATCGTCTATACTCTCATCTATAATCCTGAGATTATAACGGACATCACCACGGTGGTGGTCGACAATTCACGCACAGCCGAGAGCCGAGAACTCGTGAGGCAGCTCGACGCCACACAGTCGATAAAGATTGTGGGCTACGCCGCCAACATGACCGAGGCCCGCACGGCATTCAACGAGAAGAAATGCTACGGCGTGGTGGAGATTCCTGCTGACTACGCCCGCAAGATAGGTCGTGGAGAGCAGGTGGTGCTCGACTTCTACAGCGACATGTCGCTGCTGCTGCGCTACCGTCAGTACCTCTTCGCGCTCACCAATGTGCAGATGGAGAAAATCACCGAGTTAACCGCCCAGAAACTCTCCACAGGAGGTCTGGTAACCTCAGGCATCTCCGGGCTGCCGGTGGACACACAGTCGAATTTCCTCGGTGACCCGACCCAGGGTTTCGCGTCATTCATCATGCCCGGGCTGGTGGTGCTCATACTGCAGCAGAGTATGATGCTCGGCATCACCATGATAGCCGGCACCGCGTCTGACCGTCGCCGGCGCAACCGCGGCCGCGATCCGTATGAGTACCAGGGGGGCTCAGTGGCGGTTGTCCTCGGCAAAGCCCTCTGCTACATGATGATATATCTCCCCCTCAGCTACTATATCCTCACCGTCATCCCTCACATGTTCTCCCTGCCACACATAGGGCACTTCCGGGACTACATGCCACTTATATTTGTGGTGCTGCTATCCACAGCATTCATGGGGCAAACATTCCAGATATTCGTGCGCGAACGCGAGTCATCACTGCTCGTAATTGTATTCACATCTGTGATATTTCTATTCCTCTCAGGACTCACATGGCCGCGCTACGCGTTCAACAAGTTCTGGCTCATGGTGTCGGATCTCATCCCGGCCACATGGGGTGTGGAAGCATTCGTGCGCATCAACTCCAACGGAGCCGACCTCTCGGACGTAGGGCATTACTACTGGGGCCTCTGGGCTCTCACAGGCCTCTACTTCATCACAGCCGTGCTCCTGCGCCATTTCACCGTAAAGGCCCGGCGCAAAGCTTTGGCTCAGACATCAGCAGCGACTGCCGAGTAAGCTACATAAGCCATAAAAACAACCGGCCGCAACCTGATTTCGTACAGGTTGCGGCCGGCTGTTTTTATGGCTTCTCTACCGTTTATTTGAACAGGCGAGAGTACTTCTCAAGGAGAGCGTTGAAGCGGGCATCCTCACGGATGGGAGCCACGTTTATGCCCGCATCCGAGTTACGGGTCCAGTTGTGGTAATTTGCGTAACCCTTTTCAAGCGCAGCCTCCATGCAGCGGAAAGCACGGTCCTTGTTACCGCTCTGTGCATAGTAACATGCACCATAGTAATTGACCTCTCCATCATAGTCATTGGCAGTCTCAAGCACACGTTCCATCCATCTGTCACCCTCGTCGGCACGGTCGAGGTGCATGAGGGCGAAACCGCGCAGCGAATGCACATTGTCAAAGTCGTAGTCCATATCGAGCACACGCTCGTAACAGCGCTCTGCGTTGGCCGGCTGATTGCGGTAATCGTTCAGCACCCAACCGCGCAGAAGTGCGAGATAAGCGTCCTCAGGGGCATTCATGGCAGCTTCGCTGAGTGCCACCGAGGCATCGGCACTCTCATCAAGGGCGAGCTCGGCCAAAGCTTTAGCCACCAAGGCATCATTGTAGTTCTCATTCTTCTCAAGAGCCTTCTCGGCGGCAGAAAGAGCGGCATCAGCATTGCCGAGGGCACGTTCTATGCGTGATTTGAGGACATAATAGAAAGCATTGTCGTGTGTGGCACCGATGGCATAATCGATGTTGAGCTGGGCGGTGTCATACTTGCCCAAGGCATAGTAGCATTCAGCAAGCGAAGCGTTTATGCCGGGATATGAGTCCAGACGGTCATCTATGATTTTATCATAGTCGGCTATGGCAGCAAGATAATTGCAGTGACCCTGCGCTATCATGGCGCGCATGAAGTAGAGCACACCGCTCTTGGGCGCCTGGCGGATGGCCGAGGTCAGACCGCTTATCACGGTGGGATAATTATTGCGCGACAGCACCACAAGTTCCTGCAGAGCCTTTGGTGTGTTCTCCTGGTCGGTCGAGATGGCCATGAGATAGTCCTCCACAGCACCCTGATAGCTGCCCATCATGGTGCGCACGTCGGCGCGACGGAGATACACCTGACTGTTGGAGGGGGTGATGGCCACTGCCTGGTCACAGAACTCGTTGGCGGTGCCCAGATTGTTCTCCTTGACAGCCACACGTGCGAGCCCGAACAAAGCCTCCTGGCTGCGCGGGTTGAGCTGCTGCATGCGGCGGAAGTCGGCCTTTGACTCGGCGTAGCGCTCCAGATTATACAGAGCGGTGGCACGCTGATAGGTGGCCACATAGCTCATCGGGTCAGCCTCAAGTTCATAATTCAGATCGGCAAGGGCCTGTTCATCCTTATGGAGCATCATGAGGATGTTGGCGCGGAGCTGACGAGCCAGACGCATATCGAAATCCTTGGTCTCTGCACCAAATTTTATGGCATTGTTGATATCATCCAGAGCCCGCACATAGTCATTGAGCTTGTAATATTCATCGGCACGGCGGAAAAGCACTTCGGGATCACGAGGGTCCTCGTCAAGAAGTTTCTGATAAGTCCTCATCAAGGCCTCGGTCATGGGGTCGTCTCTCCTGCTCTGCGCTCCGGCACTGAGCATGGCCGAGAAAAGCAGGACGACAAGACAAATTTTCTTCATATAGCAGAAATGTGAATTTTGGTTTCTGTAAGGAGTTTTTAACTCTTTCTTATCTCTATTATTTATCTGTTTTTCGGTTATTTTATCAACTATTAATCACACCTGTCATCGCACTCACATGTCAACTGGTCAATCACATGGCATGTCGAGAGTGCAAACAATGCAGCCGTCTCGGTGCGGAGGCGGTTGTCACCCAGCGTCACGGGCCGGAAGCCGGCATCGAGCGTGTTTCTGATCTCGGCAGGCGAGAAGTCACCTTCGGGACCAATCAGTATCAGAGTGTCGCGTCGCGGCTCATAGCTCTTTGCCAGGCTCACACGCGGAATGGAAGGGTCGCAATAGGCCACAAAGCGTTGCGCCTCAGGCATCATTCCTATCACCTCCTTAAGAGGTGTCATGGGCTCAATTACCGGCAATGTCGCCTTGAGCGACTGCTTCATCGCCGACACTGCGATCTTCTCGAGACGCTCCACTTTGATTTCGCGGCGCTCGCTGCGGTCACCAAGCAAAGGTATGATGCGGTTCACCCCCACTTCTGTCATCTTTTCCACAAGCCATTCCATGCGGTCAAGATGCTTGGTGGGTGCCACTGCCACAGCCAATTGCTGGCTCCATACCGGACGCTCAGGCTCGGCGGAAAGAATCTCCACCCCGGCATGCTTGGGGTGTGCGTCGACAAGGCGGCAGGTGTACACCGTCCCCTTGCCGTCGATGACCTGGAGTTCATCCCCCTCGCGCATCCGCAGCACGCGCACAGCGTGGCGGGAGTCGCTTTCGGGCAACTCCCTCACACTGGCTATGTCAGGCGAATAAAATTGTATCACGTTATCGTTTTTTTCAAATGTTTACCATGCCGTCAGCTCCGGAATTGGCATCGTCGATCACAGCGGTCTCCTCAGCGCGGGTCGGGGTCTTCGAGTCCTTGAATATCAACATGAAGAGCACCGCCACCACAAGCGCATAGGCGGCAAATATATACCAGGCAGTGGTCCACCCTTCAAGCTGTGCCTCAGGGCTTGTCTGCGAGAACACGAAGTGGTTCACCACTTCCTGGGCGCAGAGAGTGCCCACTGTCGCACCGATACCGTTGGTCATTATCATGAAAAGTCCCTGGGCGCTGCTTCGGATATCGGATGTGGTCTCCTGATCCACATAAAGGCCACCTGACACGTTAAAAAAGTCAAAGGCAATACCATAGACGATACATGACACCACCAGGAGCCAAAGTCCGCTGCCAGTGTCGCCAAGGCCGAAGAAGCCGAAACGGAACACCCATGCGAACATCGACATGAGCATTACACCCTTTATACCGAAACGCTTTAGACAGAAAGGAATGAGGAGTATGCAGAGGGTCTCGCTCATCTGAGAGAGCGAAATGAGTGCATTGGCGTTATGGGCGCCCCATGTGTCGGCATATTCGGCAATTCCCGAGAACGAGGTGATGAACGCATTGCCGTAACTGTTGGTAATCTGAAGCGACACGCCAAGCAGCATGCTGAAAATAAAGAAGATGGCCATGCGCTTCTGCTTGAATAGCCTGAAAGCCTTCAGCCCGAGTGCATCACTCACCGAGGCAGAGGCAGCGGCATTAGTGGGACATTTCGGCATTGTGAGCGCATAGACGGCAAGGCAGAAACTGAGCACTGCAGATGTTATGAGCTGATAACTGTTGCCCTGGAACTGGGTAAAGTTGACAAACAGCATCGAGCAGATGAAGCCCACGGTGCCGAATACTCGTATAGGGGGGAAATAGGTTATGGTGTCGAGACCTGCACGGTTGAGGGCGTTGAAAGCCACAGAATTCGACAGACCGATAGTAGGCATGAAGAAAGCTACTGATACGGTATATAGCGAGAACAGAGGGCCAAACTCAATATGCTCGGTGGAGAGACAGTAGACTCCGGCGGCAGCCATGAAAAGTCCGGCTATCACATGACACAGGCTGAGCATCTTCTGAGCCTGTATCCAACGGTCGGCCACAATGCCGACCACCGCAGGCATGAAAAGCGATACGATACCCTGGATAGCATAGAACCATCCGATTTTAGTGGCGAGACCTATCGAGGCCAAAAAGTTACCGAGCGAAATCAGATATGCGCCCCACACGGCGAACTCAAGGAAGTTCAGTGCCGCCAGACGTACCTGGATTGGCTTTATGTTCAACATATCAGTCAGTTTTTATAATGGTTAGTTTTAGGTAATTCAGTTTGATTCTGTCAACGGTCGGAAAAATCACCGCCGTCACGCTTGCGTTTCAATATGGCCGCTACTCTTGCGGCCTCTTCATATTCTTCTCTCTCAATCAGCTTGGCGAGGGTGCGTTCAAGCTCCTCCACGGCATAATTTTCAAGTTTCGGCTCGTCGGACACCTCATCAGCCACTTCCGACTCATCGCCGACCTCCGCACCATCCTCCTGCTCGGCATCCTGAATCTCCATCTCAAACCCGGTCTCGTTGAGAATCTCGTGAGTGGTATAGATGGGGGCGTTGGTGCGCATGGCTATGGCTATGCCGTCGCTGGTGCGCGAGTCGATGGTCACGGTGCGCTCTCCGTCGGAGAAGGTTAGCTCCGAGGAGAAAATTCCATCCTCGAATTTATAGATGAACACCTCGCGCAGCTTCACACCGAAAGCGTGGGCGAAACTCACAAAGAGGTCGTGGGTCATGGGGCGCGGCGGGTTTATACCCTCCATTTTCAGAGCAATCGACTGCGCCTCGGCAGCGCCGATGACCACAGGGATGCGGAAAGGCCCCCCTACCTGAGCCAGTATCAGAGCGTAGGCTCCCGCCTGAATCTGGCTGTAGGATATGCCCATCACCTTTAGTTTCACGCGATCTTCCATCTTGATTCTTTATAGCATAACATTTCGGCCGGTTATAATTCCGCTGCCATAACATAATTTAGCGTCTTTGTCATAGACCACGGCAAACTGTCCGGGGGCGATCCCCTGCACAGGTGTGGCTGACTCGATGAGATACTCACCCTCGTCCATGCGCGTGAGTCGACCGGGCAGGAAGTCGGGTGTGTGACGGTTCTTGAAACGGATTTCCACTCCCTCGCAGGCATCCGGCCATGGGTCGCGGGTGATCCAGTGGGTCTCAGCTATATGCACGGTGGTGCCATACTGCTTTGCAGTGCCGTAGCCCTGCGACACATATATCACGTTGTCATGAACGTTCTTCTTCACCACATACCAAGGTCCTCCGCTCAGGCCGAGCCCCTTGCGCTGACCTATGGTGTGGAACCAGAATCCTCGGTGCTCGCCCAGCTTACGGCCGGTCTCGAGTTCCACTATCGGACCCGGTTTCTCGCCCAAATGACGGCGTATGAAATCATTGTAGTTAATCTTGCCAAGGAAACAGATGCCCTGGCTGTCGCGCCGGTAGGCGTTCGGCATCTGCGTCTCTATTGCTATCTCCCTCACCCGGGCCTTGGGAAGGTCGCCGATAGGGAATATTATATGGCTCAGCTGCGGATAGCTTATCTGACACAGGAAGTCAGTCTGATCCTTTACCTTGTCGACTCCGGTGCCGAGATACACCAGACCATCTATCTCATGGGTAGTGGCATAGTGACCTGTGGCTGTCTTATCAAACTCATGGCCCCAGCGCTCCTCGAAGAAGCCGAACTTTATCATCTTGTTACACATGATGTCGGGATTGGGGGTCAGACCGAGCTTGACGGTGCGGAGGGCATACTCCATCACATTGTCCCAATACTCCTGGTGGAGCGACACCACATCAAACGGCAGTCCGTAGCGCCTTGCTATGTAGGTACACATCTCAATGTCCTCCTCGGCTGAGCAGTCGCCTTCGTCAGTGTCAAGACCAATACGAATGTAGAACAGATGCAGGTCATGCCCCTGTTCAAGCAGCCGGTGGACTGCAACGGCGCTGTCGACGCCACCCGATATCAACACAGCTATCCTCATGGTCTCACACTTCGTCAAGTTCCTCCTCCTCATCCTTGCCTTTCTGGCCTATGATGTAGAGGGATATGAAATAGTCAAGCGAAATTTTGCCGGGCCCCGCTATCAGCAGGTACAGATATATGCCGATAAACATGATAGGGAGATACCCGGGGTCGGTGCTGTCAAGGCCGTAGGCCGGAAGGAACGGCACCATATCGTGGAGTATGTAGTACTCCGCCGCCACCATGGCGCAGATGGGTGGAATGGCACTCAGGCGTGTCATGAAACCTATCATGATGAGCAGTGAGCACACCAGTTCTATCACGATCATGATTATGAGCGATGCCGTGGGCGAGAGATGGAGCACAGTGGGGAATGTGGCGCTGAGGACACTGAAATTCACCAGATGCCTGATGCCGAACTGAAGCAGCATCACCCCCACGAAGAGGCGCATGAACAAGCGGGCGAGATTACTGTAAGTGTAGCCCGAGAGCTTTATGAAGCAGTTGACAAGCGGGGAGTTATACCAGCACATATCTATAATTATCGTTCAGAAAAAAAGTTTTTTTAGGGAGATGGCATCCTTGCCGGGCGGCATAAGAAGGATGTGAGGGGTCAGCGTTTCTTCACCTGACGCATCACATCGAGCACCTGATTGATGGTAAGATGCTTGAACCGGAGATTATGCCGGGCGTCGATGATGTAGAAATCGGGAGTACCGTTGCGCAGGTCAACCACCAGGTCGGCATCGGGGTTGGCGGCCACGGTCCATGTGGAGGGGTAATCTTCCACTGACTTACGCCAGGCCTCATCAGGCTCGGTAAGGGAGATTGACACCACCTTAGCCCTACCCTCTTTGATAAGCTCGGTGGTGGAGACATCGGCGTCGAGGCGGATCTTGGCCAGATTGCAGTCAGAGCAGTCAGGGTCATTGAAGAACACCACCAGCACCTGGGCGGAGTCGTTGGCGAGATTGCCGGCAACACCCTCGCGTGTGGTGTAAGGGAGCGCAGCGGCCGGATGTCCCATCAGGGAGTTCTCAAGCACGGTGAGATGGTGGGCGAAACGCGCCTTTTGGGCTTTCTCCACTTTCTTATTGTTGACCACAGCCTTTGCAAAGGGTATGTAGAGTTCATCTACCCACACCTCGGCGGTGTCACTGTAGAGGAGGCCTTCGGCACACTCGGCCAGAAACACCAGATCCTTGGGCTGTTTCTCAAGCTTTTTGGTGAGCTTATTAATCGACACGAGAGCTGAGTCAGCCGTGGCGTTACGCAGAATCGAGAGATAGACACCAAACTCGTTTGCCATCTTGCTTTTAACAGAGAAAGCCTTGCTCAACTCGCAGAAATCCCAAAAATGATTGGCCAGGAAGTCGCAGCGGCCCTGAAGAGTCTTTATAGAATCAGGGACCAACGGATAGGGGAAATATGTATCGGCCTTTGCCCCGAAACTGATGCCAAGGCAAAGTAACAGACCGAATATCAATCGTTTAAGTTTCATTGCTTATCGTAAGTATATTATTTTCCAATCACAAAGGTAACTAAAAACTCTCAATCCCGAAAAAAAGCAACGCAAAATGTTTTACCTGTCATCACAACGGAAACACAGCAGGTGGTCCAACCTCACAGTCCGTCAGCCATAATGCTCCCGCCATCCCGGCTCCACCCTATCCGCCATGGAGAGATTTTCAGGGATTTACACACTTATATTTACTCCCCGACTCCACAATTGTTCACCATATCATTATCATAACGAAAGCCCTTGCTGCCGGGTAGTTTAGCCGGTGGCAAGGGCTTTCGTTATGTCAAGTAGTGGAGACTCTCAGGAGTCTCTTAAAGGTAATATAAGCATCGGATTGCTTATATCGACCATCCCAAAGGGTTGAATCAACGCAGGATGTAGACGGCAAACGTCTTGGCCGGGAGGGTCGTGGACAGAGTCGAACCGCTTACCTGCAAGCCTGCTTCCTCGGGGACTATACGTGAAGGCTCAGCCAGAGTGTTCTCAGCCAATAGGTCGCCGTCGGGAGCGGAAAGGGTGATGACACGTGCGGAGGTGAGGGGTGATTTCTTTTTCAGACCGTCGAAACGGAGAGTGAGGGGGACCGGAGTGTCGGAGGTATTGGCTACTTTCACGATGTAGCAACCCGCTTGGCTGTCGACCACGGCACTCGCAAAGAGTCCGTGCTGCCCTTCGGCACCGGTGACCGGCTTCTTATCCATGGTGAGCGGAAGCACATTGGTTCCCTTATGGGTGGCATAGAGCTGCTGCACATAGTAACTGGCTGTGGCCACAGAGTTTAAGTTATCAAACCATATCATATCCGGACGCCACTGCCACCCTTCGACATGGGCGAAGAGAGGTGCATAAGTGGCCATGTGCACCACGTCGGCGTTGCGTTCAAGTCCGGTCATGAAAGCGGCCTCGAGGAGAGCTGCATTGAAATGATTCCACTTGCGACCTTTGCCGTGGCAGGCATACTCCCCGGCAAACACCTTGGGCCCCTTGCGGTCATAGTTGTCATAACGTGCCCCCTGGCTCAGAAACCACTCTTCGGGACGATAGAAATGCTCGTCGACCAGATCGGCTTTGAGCCTACGCATCTCCGGCCAGAGATAGTCGAACTTGTCGCCCTCGGAGCCAGGGCCCGACGAACCCACAATCTTGATGTCGGGATAGGCCTTGCGCATGGCCTCGATAAATGGCGCGAGACGCTCGGGGTACTCGGGCCCCCACTGCTCGTTGCCGATAGCGAGATAGCGGAGTCCGAAGGGAGCCGGATGACCCATCGAGGCACGCAGTGCTCCCCACACGGTGGTGGTGTCGCCGTTGGCAAACTCCACCAGGTCGAGGGCATCCTGAATATAGGGCTGCAACTCATCGACAGGCACATGTGCTTTCGGATCCTTGTTCTGATACTGGCAGACGAGCCCCACGTTGAGCACCGGAAGCGGTGCCGCGCCAATCTCCTCGGCCAGGAGGAAGTATTCGTAGAATCCGAGACCGTAGCTCTGGAAATAGTCGGGGAAATAGCGGTGGGGGAAGGTGTACTCCCAGCGGTTGCGGTTGAGAGGGCGGTTCTCCACCGGGCCGACAGTGTTTTTCCACTGGTAACGGTCAGGAAGCTCGGTGCCTTCCACTATACATCCGCCCGGAAACCGGAGAAGTCCGGGATGGATGTCGGCAAGTTTCTGCGCGAGATCTTTGCGCAGTCCGTTCTCATGCCCCTTCCAGGTGTCGGCCGGGAAGAGCGACACATGCTCGAGGTCGACCGCCTCGGGGGAGTCGAGAAATATACGCAGGCGCCCTTTGGCCACCGTCTCGGAAGGGCGGAGGGTGAGAGTGTATTTGCGCCACTCCTTTCCGTCGACGGCAAGGTCAGCCTTTGCCATCACCTGTGTCTCACCCATGGAGGCAGGATCAATAAGCTCGACCCTTATCTTCGACGTGCCTCCCGCGGGTGTGCGCGCCCACACGCTGAACCTATATTCCTCACCCACGCGGAACGCCACACCGAAGTAGCCTTCGTTGTCGAGGCCGGTGCGCTTCTCACGATGTCCGGGGTCAGAAAGGCGTACGTAATGGGGATTGCGCTCGAAGGGGGCACCCTCGGTTAACACCTCGACATTGCCGAAACTGTTCCAGCCCATGAGTGACTGCGGGAACTCAAAGGAGCGGTTCTTGACCATCTCGGCATAGAGGCCACCGTCGGCGGCATAATTTATATCTTCAAAAAAGAGACCATACATGGTGGGCTGCACCGGGGCACCGGGCTTATCGGCACGGATAACCAACTCGGCAGCCGAAACTGTCACGCCGGCGCCAGCGAGGGCCACGGCACATAACGAAATGACACGCGAAACAAGATTCATGGTAAAACGTCGGGAGGATGATAAGATTAGTTTTCGGGGATAAAGTTACACAATTTTTCCGCAAAATCGGAGAATATCTACATCTAATACCCCTGCAAGGTGTCACCACACCCAACCGGAAGCCGAATTTTTCATCACAACCAGGTCGGCAAGCGGGATAATGGAAGCGCTGGAAACCGAAAAACGGAGAAAGGCAATGAAATGCGATAAAGTCAACACTAACGACACCAAATCGCCACAAACATATCGCGCATAAGTCGACAAATGGACAATTAAGTTAAAAAGTATTTCGTAAACACCCCTAAAAGTTAACGTAGGTTAAAGATTTTGGGGGGTAATTTTTGATGTACATTTGCAACATCTTCGTGTAAAATCCGCAACAGAAGCGTCGCATTTCACACCACAAAGTTACAAATTCTCTCACATAACCACTACACATGCCTATGTAAAAAAAGCTAAAAAATTACACCCTCCACGGATGCAATTTTTGCTATCCCTACCACTTTCCTTAGACACATTTTACACCACATTCCTTAGTCTGAAAGAAAATATAACAAATAACCAATTATTCAAAGTTATAACTTAATTCTATTTTTATGAACAAAAAATTCATCAACGGCCTCCTGATTGCCTCGCTTCTCGTTGGCACAGCAGGTAGCCTTACCTCCTGCAAGGACTATGATGATGACATCGACAATCTGCAGACCCAGATTGACGGTATCAATCAAGAAATAGCCAAGATCCAGGGGCTCATCGAGAAAGGTAGCGTCATCACCAACGTGACCTCCTCAAACGATGGCATCGTTATCACACTCAGCAATGGCGAATCCTACACCATCACCAATGGTAAGAACGGCGCCAACGGCACCGTATGGACTATCGGCGCCGACGGCTACTGGTACTGCGACGGTGAAAAGACCGACCACCTTGCTCAGGGACCCAAGGGTGACAAGGGTGACCAGGGCGATAAAGGTGACAAAGGCGACCAGGGTGACAAAGGTGACCAGGGCGATAAGGGTGACAAGGGCGACCAGGGCGAACCCGGAACTCCCGGCACATCCGGTAGCGGCACAGCAGGCGAACAGGGTCCTGCCGGCAACTACTATGTACCCAACCCCGAGACCAAGACTTTCTGGCTCTATGACGGCGCTACCAACCAGCCCATCAAGGATACCGGCATCTCATTCCTCGGCACTGTCGAAGGCATCACTGCTGTCGACAACGGTGACGAAGTTCTCCTCTTCAACGTTGATCCCAAGAATCCCGACCAGTTCATCCGCATCTCCAAGAGCAGCGCTCTCAAGAGCATAGTCCTCATCCCCGAGCTCTATGCCGACGGTATCGAGACTGTGGAATACGAGTATAACTCATTCAATCCCTGGGAAACCACACCCGGCGAACTCAAGAACATCTACAGCTACAATGGCGCAAACTGCACCGTGCTCTCTAAGCCTGAAGTGTGGAACTACTCAGCACAGGAACCTGATGCAGTTGTATTCAACCCCATCAAGACTGTCGAATATCACCTCAACCCCTCATCGGCTTCTGTAAAGGCCAACCAGGTGACTCTCATCTCTGACGACGTAGAGACCATCTCACGCGCATCCGCATCTGAAATCAAGAAGGAAGACTCAGCCTTCTCAGTCAAGGACGGTATCATGACAGTGGGCTTCTCGGCCAACGGTCCTGAAATCATGACCAAGGCTGACGGCATGGCTTCAATCTTCGCCGCCCAGGTACGCGTTAACAACGCCAACAGCGCAGCTCCCGACACCACCATCACTTCGGACTACGCTATGCTCTACGCTTCGAAGATCGTGCCCCAGAACATCGCCTTCAACAATTCGGACGCAAACGGTGAGGACTGCCGGTATGACAACGACAAGAACGCCAAGGGTGACCACCTCTACACCACAATGCTCAACGCTATCAGACGCGCACCCAATGTGGAAGTGGAATACACCGGTTCTATCGATCTTTCACAGCTCGAAATCCACTACAACTGGTACACCAACACCAAGAATGCAGTGACTCACGGTGTTTGGAACTACGGCGACGAAAAGGCTTACGGTCTGCACTATGACTACGCCCTCGTTGACTACACCAGCGGCAGCAACCAGACTTCTGAAAGCAAATATTGCAAGCTCGACGGTTCGGTACTCACTCCCTACGCTGTTAACGCACAGGGTGAACCCGAATACAAGAACGGTATCGCATCAGTAGGTCGTCAGCCTATCGTACGTGTACGTGTTCTTGACGAAAAGGGCAATGTGGCTCTCGTCGGCTTCATCAAGGTACAGATTGTCAAGGAAGTTGACTTCAAGGTTTCACCCATCATGAACCTCGGTGAATCTAAGTTCGGCTGCGACGGTGACACCAAGACTGTAACCTGGGCTCAGGTTTCTGACTATCTGCTCCAGACCACCGCTTCAGCTTCCAAGCAGGAATTCGAGAACGACTACTATCTCAATAACCTCTGGAACGAGGATCTCCAGCGCGGCGAAGCCATCCAGTACATCCGCTCAGAGGTTGACGGTAAGGTAAGCTTCACTCCCGCAAGCGCTACCCAGACCATCGGCGTGGTAGTTTCAAAGGATGACTCATGGACAAGCACCACAACCAACGTGCTCCGTTGGGAACTCTCTATCGACGCTCAGCAGGCTATCTACGAAATGGCTAACCACACTGCCACTATCTATGTAGCTTATATCCACTACGGCCAGTCAGAGCTTTACGCTCCCATCTATGTGCCCCTCCAGGTTACCATCACCAAGCCTGTAGGCCACGTGACCACCAAGGTTAAGGCTAACTGGATGCGCAACGAGTCAGTAGCTATCCTCAACGTTCCCCAGCCCACCAACGGCAAGAACCCGACTCCCTACACCACTGACCTCAACGAGTCATGGGCTTACGGCAACGGCAAGAACATGCCTAACTTCAACCCCACTGACAAGTATGCTTCATACACCCCTGCCATCCTCGCTAACCAGAACGGCACAAACGGTGGTTACAAGTACTACTTCACTGCCGGCAACCGTCGCCAGATGGACGGCTACCAGTTCATGGTTGAGAACACCACAGCTCCTTGCCTCATAGAAAACGGCGGCATCTCTGTAGCTGACATGGGTGACCACGCTCTCCTCGTCAACGGCAACGACAATGAAGGCAGCGAATATGACAACACTGCCCTCTATGCCCGCAAGGAAGGTTCAGCCACAACTGCCGACTGGGAACTCATCGCCGAAATCGACCAGGCTACCGGTAAGATCACTTACCAGGAGAACGACCTCGCCAAGGAACTCCTCAACAAGTATGCTTCTAACGGCAACGGTCTCGACCGCACCAACGCTAAGCTCTTCGCCGAAATCGGTATCTGCGCTTACTCACCCTGCGGTGTAGCCCTGAGCCTCGACAACGGTACTTATCCCGCTTACTTCCTCCGTCCGATCAACGTTTACACCAAGAACGCAACATTCACCGACGCAACCGCCAACGGTTCGGAAGTAGCTGTTTCAGGTCTCTTCACCTTCGACGACTGGCGTGGTCAGAGCTTCACCGGTAACGAATGGCTCCTCGCTTACTATGACGTGAAGTCAATCACCATCAAGCTCTCAGAACTCACCTCTAACGCTGTTGACGGTGTGAACTTCACCAAGCTCGAAGATGTCACCAGCTCATTCACAATGAAGGACGGCAAGACAGTACGCACAATCGACTGGACCGAAGCTGACATCAACTCAACCAAGTCGTCAGCCGACAAGACCAAGTTCAACAATGCTCTCGGTACTATCGTGTACAACAACCAGAAGATCACTCGTCAGACTTTCAACGTGAAGATTCCTGTTGAGATTGAATACTACTGGGGTACTATCACCGCCGAGCTGACCGCTACTGTCAACAACACTCTGACTCCCAAAAACTAATCCGGGAAACAGGACAGTAACATAAACCCACTCAGGGAAGGAGGGGTTGGATCTCCCCTCCTTCTCACTCATAAACCCTTTATACTTATAGCTAAGTTAATGATGAAGACTACAAAATATATTTTAGCGACGGCGCTCCTTTCGTCAGCCCTCTTCTTCAGCGCATGCGGAGGTAAGGACGGGAGCAAATCCGAAGCCTCCGACCAGGAGCTGCCCTATCAGGAAAGGGTGGACAAATATATAAAGTCGCTCACAGCCGCCGACACCACTGAGGTGCTTACTCTCTGCTCATCGTTCCTGACTGAACTTCAGGACGGACACGTTGACGAGGCCGCACGCTCTCTATACCAGGTGGATTCTCTGGGACAGGCCCGCCCGGTCACCGAGAAAACCATCCAGTCGTTGCGACGCCGGACACGCCTGTTTCCAGTGGTGAGCTATAGTTTTGAGGAGATGTCGTTTTTCCTCCCTCTGGAGAACACGGTAACCTATAAAGTCGTCTTCCGTCAGTCGACACCCCCGGCCACGATGGGCTGGGGATTCCGGCCGGTAAAAATCGACGACAAATGGTATCTGACTCTCCTGGAGGCTTCGAAAAACTGACTTCAGATATAAAAAGAAACTATCAAGTCAAAAGAATGTGAATTCTATAGACAAGGAAGTACGTAAGGAAAGGCAATACTAACATAGCCAACAATCAATCCCGACTGCGGGCTACTGTGAAGTAGCCCGCAGTTTTTCAATATCGCAACTGACATCAATTTTAATATCACTACATTACCAACTATTTATGAAACGATTATTAACCTTAGCTGCGGCAGCCATCGCGCTATCGTCAGCACCTCTGGCGGCCCAGGACTCCGCCGAGCCCCAGCTTAAACTCGTCACCCCCGAGCAAGTTGTATTCTCCCCCTACTGGTTCGGCCAGATCCAGGCAGGAGCCGGAATGACCGTGGGTGAAAACGATTTCGGCAAACTCATCTCGCCGGCGGCCGCCGTCAACGTGGGCTACCGATTCTCACCCTCGTTCGGACTGCGCATCGGTGCATCGGGATGGCAGGCAAAAGGGAGCTGGGTCAACCCTCGTTATGACTACAAGTACAATTACATCCAGGGCAACCTGGACGCTATGCTCTCGCTCACAAACCTGTTCTGCGGATTCAACCCCACGCGCACACTCGACTTCTACGCCTTCCTTGGTGTAGGACTCAACAACGCGTTCAACAACGACGAAGCTGTCGACTTCGCTGCAAAAGGCTATGACCTGGAATATCTCTGGGACGGCCACAAGCTCGGATTTGCCGGACGCGGCGGTCTGGGTGTCGACATCCGCCTCTCCAACTATGTAGCCATCAACATCGAGGCTAATGCCAACGGCCTTTCTGACCACTGGAACTCGAAGTATGGCGATAACATCGACTGGCAGTTCAACCTGCTGGCAGGCCTGACCGTGAAGTTCGGCAAAAACCACAAGGTGATTCCCGCCGTTTATGAGGAAATCATCCCCGAACCGGCTCCAGCTCCTGCCCCGGAGCCCGAACCGGCACCTGCACCCGCTCCTGCCCCTGTGGTCAAGAAGGTAGAGCCCATGACTCAGAATATCTTCTTCCTCATCAACTCTGCCCGCATCCGCGAGGAGGAAATGGCCAAGGTGAACGCCCTGGTCGAGTATATGAAGGCTAACCCCGAGACCAACGTGACCGTGACCGGATATGCCGACAAGGATACCGGTACCCCCAGCTACAACATGGAACTCTCTCAGCGCCGTGCCGATGCCGTCAAGGCCGCCCTTCTGGTGTCGGGCATCGACTCCAACCGCATCCTTGAAGAGGCCGAAGGTGACACCGTGCAGCCTTTCACTATCAACAATGAAAACCGCGTGGTCATCGCCATCGCCAAGGAATAAGAGACTGGCAGTTCAGACCTTGACAGACTCTTAATTTGTAAAATAGTACCCCCCGCCGCAAGGCAATCCCGGCCGGAAGATTGGTTTTTTAGACCAACCTCCCGGCCGGGATGATTTTTGGTGCGTAGCGCGGTGATTATTTCTTGCAGCACGAAGGGGCCTCAGCCTCTTTCTTGGCTTTGCAGCAGTCACCGGAAGCTTTGGTGCAGTTGCGGCTCTCCTTGGTGCACTCGGTGGAGCGGTTGCACTCCTTGCCATGCTTGCATGCCGAGCCCTTGGCCGGTGCGGGGGCTGCAGTGTAGCCAATCTTCTTGAAAGCAGCCTCGATTTTCTCCACATTGGTCTTGCGAGTGTCGAATTCGATGGTCACGAGCGAGTCGGGAGCAGCAGCCTCGATGGCACGGATACCCTTCTCAAAACGGAGGTTCGACTTGATTTTGCCCTCGCAGTTGGCGCAATGCATGGGAGGATTCACACGGAAGCACACGGTGGTGTCGCTGTCCGACTTGGCTGAAAGGCCGAGCGAGCAAGCGGCAACGGCCATAAGAATGAGCAATTTTTTCATCTCTGTTGTTTTTTTGTTTTAGTCAGTTAGTTTAGTGATATTGAAACGGAATCCGGCATAGACGACGGCTCCGTGGAGAGGTCCGTAAATCATAGTGGCGTCAAAGTCGTTGCCCCAGGGGTTGGAAGCATCGATTATAGGATTCTTCTGCTTGTAACCGGTGAGGTTTTCACCGCCGATGTATACGGCCCAGTGACGGAAGTTGCGTGTCACCTGTAGGTTGAGCAGGCAGTAGGTGTTGAAGCGCGGGTTCCATGACGAGACACCTGACGAGGTCACATAAGGAGCAGGCATGCGGCCACCTCCGTTGATCGAGAGGGTGGCATCAAACTGCCATATACCCATCATCGGCGCATAGCCCACCGAGAGGAGCCCCTTGGAGCGCGACGTAAGCGGTTTCTGCTCCATCCCTCTGCCGTAGTCCGACTTCACGTCCGTCAGACGGTAGGCAGCCGTGAGAGTCAGGTCACGTATCACCTCGGCTGTGACCTCCGCCTGTAGAGTGTGGCTGCGCGAACGTCCGTGCATTCCGTAGATATAGACGGCATGCGGATCAAGATCGAAGTTGACACAGAGCTGGCGGCGGAAATCGGTGAAGAAGTATTCCAGGCCGAAAGTGAACTTACGCGAGGCGATATATGGCGAGTATGTCACACCGGCTCCGTAGTTCCAGGCCGATTCCTGCGGAAGTTTCGAAGCGATATTGATGGTGCGCGATGAAGCAAGGAGGTAGTTGAGTTCGGCAAGCGGATGGGGCGTACGGTAACCTTTGCCGGCCGACAGATTCATCGACCAAAGGTCGCTCGGGGTCCATCTCAAGTGCAGACGAGGTGTGAACATCGACCCGTAGAGCGAGCTGTGGTCATAGCGCACACCGGCCATGGCTATGAAGCGCGAGTCGAGGTTGAGAGTATACTGCATATATGCGCCGGCCACCCCTTCATGCTCGTTGTCGCGGATACGCGGATCAGTGGCCGATTGGGTGAGACGGTAGCGCTGCGCATAGTAGTCATAATTGAAGCTGAGTCCGGCCGAGAGGGCATGCAGGGAGTTCCACTTGCGTTCGAACATGAGCGAAGCATAGGCCTCGCGCTGGTCCACGTCGTAAAGTTTCAGGCCGTAATCGGCATCCTGGTCGTGGAAAGAGCCTGAGAGGATAAGGGCGATGTTTCCGTCATTATCCCGGTCAAAGATATATGAGTTTTTCGTGAATACCTCGACACGGCGTGTATCGATATCTATCTTATAGAGGGGCATAGACGACGATGCTGAGGTGTGGTGATGTGTATCCTGACCGCTCCTGCGTCGCTCGGCCAGAAGTTTCACGGCAAGCTGGAACACATAGTTGCTCGAAAGATAGGCCCAGCGGTTCATGGCCGACAATTGGCTCACGCGCGGCATATCCATGAATCCGTCGCCGTTCTCATCATGGCCGGCAAAGGAGTGCTCTCCGTGTAGCAGCAGAGCCCCCGACCACTTGTCGCCCAGATGGAGATTGCCGTCGGCATTGACCTCGACCTTGCCGAGATGGTCCACGTAAGCGTTCACCGACAGCGATGGGTCGAGCTGGGGTTTCTTCATCTCCACGTTTATCTGACCGCTGATCGACTCATAGCCGTTCTTGACCGAGCTTGCACCCTTCGACACCTGGATTGACTGCATCCAGGGGCCGGCCACGTAGCCCAGACCGAATGGCGAGGCGGCGCCACGGAAATTCGGGATATTCTCGGTGAGCATCTGGACGTATGTCCCGGAGAGCCCGAGCAGCTTTATCTGACGCGCACCGGTGGCCGCATCGCTGTAGCTGACATCCACCGATGGATTGGTGGTGAAGCTCTCACCAAGGTTACAGCAGGCGGCACGTGTGAGTTCAGAGGCAGATATAAGTTCAGTATGAGTGGCCACACCACGGAGTTTGCTCACCCCTGCGCGTGCCCTCACCACAACCTCGCCGAGAGTTTCGGTTTCGTCCGGAATAGTGTCGGTAGCGACGGTGTCGACCTGAGTTTGCGGATAGGCAACGAGCATGGTGCCCGAGGCAAAAGCCAGAGCAATTAAATTTTTCCTTATTGTCATAATAATGTTTTTCCGGGTGCAAAGGTACATATTTTTCCCGAGTGAACCCCGAATGTCTACAAATAACAGATGCAATCCCATGACGTCACTGATATTAACGGCCACCTTATTTATATATTGTGTCCGGGCGCTCATATTACTCTCTTTTTTACACCTTGCTCTCCTTTCCGCACCATCCACACATCCATCACCCGGAACAGCTAAATAAAAAACGGCTCCACATGGCGCTTTTGTGTGGAGGAATGTGTAAATTTGCCAAAAAGATCACCATCATGACCGTCCAGCCAATATCACTCGAGGAATTCACCTCGCGCCTCTCGATGCTCATCTCCACCGCTCCGTCACTCCGCAATGTATGGGTCACAGCCGAAACCTCCGACCTGCGCCGGAGCGGACACTGCTACATGGAGCTCGTACAGAAAAATCCTCACACCGGCGAACCTGTGGCACGCATGAGGGCCACCCTCTGGCGGTCGGCTCTCGCGCGCATCGATGCCGACTTCTACATGGCCACCGGACAGCGCCTCGACAGCGGCATGAAAGTGATGGTGCAGGTGTCGGCCAACTATCATCCTTCCTACGGCCTGTCGGTCAACATCACCGACATCGACCCCACCTACACCCTTGGCGACCTCATGCGCCTGCGAAGGGAGATAATCGAACGCCTGCGCCGCGAAGGAATCCTGGAGCAGAACCGTTCACTGCCGTGGCCCGATCTGCCGATGCGCGTGGCCGTGATTTCAGCCCCGGGAGCAGCCGGCTACGGCGACTTCATACATCAGCTTTTCAACTCCCCCGAGCACTTCCGCTTCAAGGCCTCACTCTTTCCGGCAGTGATGCAGGGGGTGCAGGCCCCGGTGTCGATCATCAGGGCACTCGAGGAGGTGGCAGCGCAGGAAGAGGACTGGGACTGCGTGGTGATAATACGCGGGGGTGGAGCCACGTCCGACCTCGCCGCCTTCGAGAACTACGACCTGGCCGCCAATATAGCACTCTTCCCGCTCCCGGTCATCATAGGCATCGGCCATGAGCGCGACATCACCGTGCTCGACTCCGTGGCCAACATGAGGGTCAAGACACCCACTGCAGCCGCCGAATGGCTGATAGGACGTGCTTCGGAGGCTATGACCCGGCTCGACAACCTCGCCGCTGAGATCCACCACACCGCATCGGCCCTCCTGGCCGGTTCGCGAGAGCAACTCGCCTATATGGCAGCCCGCCTGCCCCACATCCCGGTCCGCGCTCTCGACAACGCCGGCTCACGCCTCGACCGCGCCCTTCTAAGCCTCACAGGCATCACCTCGCGACGCCTCGAACCTGAACGCACGCGCCTCCACCGCGACGCCGACAGACTCGCCACGCTCACCGAAAGCATCATCAAGCAGCGCCACACGCGCCTTGACTCCATAGCCGAGTTGATATCCGTACTCTCCCCGCAGGCCACACTCGCCAGAGGATACTCCATCACCCGCCTCAACGGACATGCCGTAAGCTCTGTGGGGCAACTCTCACCCGGCGACGTCATCGAGACCACCCTCCCCGACGGCACCGTCACCTCAAAGGTCACCCCTCAATAAATAATGTTAACTCCGGCCTCCTGAAGCCAACCACAGGGGGCCCAAGGGTGTTTATAGGGTATGTGTAACCCTTAACACCACAACATTATGAATTCAAACCAACAGAATATCGCCAACGCGGCAGGCGCCGTGTCGGCCGAAGCAGCAAAGGTCAGCGCACAGGCTGCCGAAGTAGCGGCAAAGGCCCAGATGAAAGCCGATAAGCAAGAAATCGAGGAGACCGCAGCCGAGGCTAAAGCCTCGATGAGCGAAACCCTCGCCAACGCCAAAGAGACCATCTCCGACAAGATGTCCGACGCCAAGGATGCTATTTCCGACAAGGTCGACGACCTCAAGGAGAAAGCCAACCCCCTCGTCGACAAAATCAAGTCAGGTGCCGCAAGCGCGCTCAACTCCATTGCCGACGCCGCGTCCAATCTCGCCGACAAGCTTGACTGACATCTCGACCACGGCTATAGAAATTCAACTCATACTCCTCTCTAATATCATAACCTCAATCGTAAAAGTCGCTCGGACAGAATCTCCATTCAGCCCGGGTGGCTTTTTTATGCCGTAAAGCCTTCTTACCGACAAACCTGCCACCCTACTTTTTCCGGCTCTGACATTCTGTTGACATCCTCAATTTCTTCTGTTAATCTCCGTTAACTTATTGGCAAAATTTAATATTTATTACTACCTTTGCACGCATTTTTTAAAAATACTTAAAATTTGCGCTTAACTACCTAATTTATATCTACTCATTTGAACAGGTAAGACCAATTACCCACACCTGTCTCACTCTTTCATGTGATTGTGTCACATAGTCTATTCTTATCATCATCTCAACACTCCTATGCAATTCAAATCTATTATTGCCTTCATGCTGCTTGGAGCTGCCGCGGTGACATCATGCACAGTCGACGAAATCCCTGTGCCCTCCGAGGAGCTTTACATGCGCGAATTCATCAAGGAATTTGGAGTCATAGCAGCCGATCATGACTGGAATCTGGCCCAGCACAGCTCTGTAACTGTGCAAACTTCAACTCCTACACATGTGAAAATCATCGCCGAAGTCAACGGCAAGCGTTATCTTTTCGCCGATTACCACGGAGTCGAAGGAACGAAGGAGATACCCTTCACCGTCCCTAAAGGTGTCAGCAACGTGATTGTCCGCACCCCCTCGCGCGACATACCCACCACCCTCGGCGCCAACGTCGATCTCCGCTCGGGCAGCCGTCTCGTGGCCGATCCTGAAAGCGAGGGCAACACCGGCATCACAGCCGAGCTCTGCACCGACCGCAACGACTGGATGGTGGTCCCCCTGCTCAACGCCACCGTATTTACTCGCAAGATGCCCGAAAAGGTCTACAACGCTAACCGCGAGGGCGTCAATGTTGACTTCTCCTTCAAGTTCAACAAACACGACATCATAGTCCGCCCACTCTACTGGCAGACACTCCACCGCCACGAGTTCGGATTCTTCTATATCGACGACAATGGTGAACCTGTGCGCTTCCCCATCTACGACATGGAAAAAACCGACGAATATTCGGAAGATCTCGTGCTCAGCTATGTGCAGTCGCAGTACAAAACCGTCGTGGTAGAAGACTTCGCCAACAATGAGACACTCATGGAATGCTTCGCCAACAATGGCATCACCGTTGTCAAGAAGGAAATCAACGGCAGAATATGGAATGTCCCCGAACTCGGTACCATGGACAACTTCGAAAAGCGCACATCATCCATCGACGACCGCAACATGACCCACGCCTGCCGTGAATACCTGGAAAAAATAGGCATAAAGCCCGGCGTGAAGGACGGAACCGGTTTCAACCACGTCTATCGTTGGATATTTACCGGTGAAGGCCCTTGGGACACCGACAAGGAGGTGAAAGTAGGACAGGATCTCCAAATAGACTATACATATTATAATTACGGCGACTGGAAAGCTTTCGGCTCCCAGACCGAGATGACAAGCGGCCTGCAACTCTATGACTACTTCTCGCTCGTGTCCAAAGGCATAAAGGTCCACTTCGATGACATCGAAAAGACCTATGGCGGCTACATCAAGACCGACGACGGCCGTTACCTCTACTCGGTAAGCTCCCTCAACGATAAAACACGCTGGGTACCCAAACCCGATGCCGTACCCACCTGGGACACTTCTAAGAACACATACGTGTATGATGACTCCGATTTCATGATCGACGAAGGCAAGAAAGCTTTCCGCGCCGCCACATGGGTAGGCACCAAATATAGCTGGCGCTACATGTCGTTTGAGGACGGACAGACCGATGACACCAAGTACAACTCGGAGAGCTGCGACTTTGACATGCAGGACTTCGTCTTCCTCATCGACGGCCCCGCACCCGACTATGACAACCCCATCGAGGAAGTCGTGACCCCCGATCCCGATCCGGAACCATACATCTGGATTATCGCCGCCGAGGACCTTGGAGGGTCCTATGACTGGGACTTCAACGACCTCGTGGTAGGTGTCTCAACCCTCTCCTGCAAATGGGATGATGTCGACGACGAAAATGCGGCAGAATACACCGAAGTCACCATCCATCCTCTCGCATCGGGCGGTACGATGCCTATCTACCTCATGTACACCGGCCTAACCTGCACCTCAAAGGAGGATGCAGAGACTGCCACCGAACAGACCTACGTTGTGGGCCAGGAATTACACTCTTGGTTCAACCATCCCACCACCAAGGCGGTTAACGTAGGCGCAACAGCCGGAACAAGCCACACCGGCGCAGTGACATTCCTCGTGCCCGGCGAATTCACACTTGCCAACACACACAATCAACACTACAACGGCTCCAACATGGGTGGCTTCTGGGTGCTCGTCGACAAGGACGGCTCTAATGTCAGCCTCTCGGGCGAAGGTCCGCTCCACCCCATGACTACCATCCCTGAAGGTCAGGGCATCACAACGGTGACCGCCCCCGATCCCTCCAAGGGTGCCACCGCTCCGCAGATGATATGCGTGGAAAGCCATTGGCTCTGGCCACGCGAATTCACCGATATCCGCAAAGCATATCCCAAGGACGCCGGACGCCACGGCTTTGAAGGCTGGGTTGACCACACAGTCACCGACGGCTCTTGGTATGGCGAGGGCAAGCACGAATCAAGATTCGTGACAGCCCGATGAGATAATCCTCTCCTCACTATGTCACACACTTCAACCTTGATTATATCTTAATCTGTAACATGCACTAAAAAACAGTAATTAGGTAAATCCCCGGGACACAGAGATTGCGTCCCGGGGATTTTTCATTATCTATGATACAAGATTTTGCGCTTAGGCCGGAGTTCACTCCGGAAGATACCGCAGTTCACAGAGATGCGATGGATCGAGGATAGCCTTCGCGGTGTCGGAAAGACGCTCAGGCGTCACGGCGCGGTAACGCTCCACTATCGAGTTTATATCCTCGCCGTGCATCTCAGCCATAGCCAGTGACTGCGCCCGGCTCAGATAATTCATCGCCGAGAAGGAGAAATCGCTTGCAAAACGGTTGATGACCCTCTGCACCTCATGCTGTCCAAGCGGGCAAGACCCGTCAGGACGCGTGGCCAAAGCCTCGGCCTGCTGCAACAGGAGCTCCTCGGCACGTCTGACCGTCGCCGGGGACGAGTCGGCTATCTGCGCCCTCAGCATCAGGAATCCCGGATCCTCGCTGCCTATTATCGACGAGTCGGCCGAGGTGAAAATATCATTGTCGAGAAGCAGATTGCGGTAGAAACGCGACGACCGGCCGGCCGCGAGTATATCGGTCAGCAAGTCACATTCTATGTACCCCTCCTTGCCGTAGCCCGGCATAGGGAAAGCCATAACTATCACCCCCTGCGGCACTTTGGCATGCACCTCGAGGTGTCGCGGAGATGTGACGAGAGGTTCCGCCGGATAGAGCCGAGGACTTATGGCACGGCTCGGGATGTCGCCGAACCACTTCTCAACCCCCTCCTTCACCTCCTCAAGGGTGACATTGCCGCTGACGGCCAGGACAGCATTGTTGGGCGCATAGTGGTGATAGAAGAACTCCCTCACATCATCGTCGGTCACACGCTCTATATGGCTTATCTCCTTCCCTATAGTGGGATAGCGGTAAGGATGCGTGGTGTAGATGAGTCCGCGCAGACGGTGGGTGAGATCACCGTATGGACGGTTGAGATGAGTCTGTTTGAATTCCTCGATGACAACATTGCGTTGCACCTCGAGAGCCTTGGGCGAGAACGAAAGGCCCAGCATACGGTCACTCTCAAGCCATAGGAGGGTCTCGAAGTTACGCGCCGGCGCCACATCATAGAAATTGGTGAAGTCATTGGAGGTCCAGGCATTGTTTATGCCTCCGGCCCGCTCCATCTCGGCATCGAAATCCGGGATGTTGACCGACCCGCCGAACATCAGGTGCTCAAACAGATGGGCAAGCCCTGTGAGATGCTCCTTCTCATCGCGCGCCCCCACATTGTAGAGCACGTTAAGAGCCACCATCGCCGTCGACGGATCATAGTTATGTATAACCCTCAACCCATTGGCCAGGGTAAACTTTGAGTATTCAATCATGACTCCAAAGTTATGAATTTTCAGCCAAACATCCTTGGTTTTCATCAAAACAGTGGTAATCCGCCACTATTCTGAACAATTTTTTAACAAAACACTTGGAAATATCAAATTATTCTGTGTATATTTGCACACAAGGAGTATATATGCCTTTTCCAACCAACGCATTACACGTTTCTTATTTACTAAAAAAATATTCTAATCACCATTAACCCCAAACACGATGAAAAATCTCGTTGAACAAATCGCTTCTCAGTTTGAAGCATTCGCAAAGGATGCCGCCGCTCAAGTAGAAAATGGCAACAAGGCAGCCGGTGCACGCGCACGTAAAGTATCTCTTGAAATCGAAAAACTTCTCAAGCAGTTCCGCAAAGACTCTATCTCTGCTGCGAAATAAAGATATTTACAACCACTGTACACTCAACGAGGCCGGTGCTTCCCTCCAGGGATTGCACCGGCCTCGCAGATTTAAAGCCTGTCTCATTAAGAAAGTTAACATTTTTCTTTATGGGACAGGCTCTTATATTTGCCTATATTAGCAAGCTCTTACCGACGCATCAAAATGGCACGTCAACAGCCATATCATGCTCCCGGCTCTACGGAGTGGGCTCAGACTTCTGTTTGGTCAAGCTCCTCGTCATATTTCTGGAACAGGAAGTCATTGTAGGGGAAGCGGGTGAGATGTATCTCCTTTGCGCGCTCATAGAGCATCTGCTTGAGCTCGTCGATGTTGGTCCCCTTTTTGGCCGAGATGAACACACAGTCGTGAGGCAGACGTGTCATCCACATACGTTTCAGCTCATCAAGCGATATGTTCTCGCGTGTGCGCGGAGTGAGGTCATTCTCATCCTTGGGTGTGTAGGTGAAAGCGTCAATCTTGTTGAACACCATGATCATGGGCTTGTCGGCACCACCGCACACCTCACGCAGAGTCTTGTCCACCACCTCGATTTGCTCCTCGAAGTTGGGATGTGAGATATCCACCACATGCACCAGCAGGTCGGCTTCGCGCACCTCGTCGAGGGTTGATTTGAACGAGTCGACAAGGTGGGTGGGAAGCTTGCGGATAAATCCCACAGTATCGGTCAGGAGGAAGGGGAGGTTGTCGATTATGACCTTGCGCACCGTGGTGTCGAGAGTGGCAAACAGTTTGTTCTCCGCGAAGACATCGCTTTTGCTCAACACATTCATGAGTGTCGACTTGCCGGCATTGGTATAACCCACGAGGGCCACACGCGTCAGTTTGCCACGGTTTTTACGCTGCACTGACTTCTGCTTGTCGATAGCACGCAGTTCCTCCTTGAGATGCGAGATCTTGTCGAGGATTATACGACGGTCAGTCTCTATCTGAGTCTCACCGGGACCACGCATGCCGATACCGCCTCGCTGACGCTCCAGGTGAGTCCACATACGCGTAAGACGCGGAAGCAGATACTGGTACTGTGCCAGCTCCACCTGCGTCTTTGCATTGGCTGTGCGGGCGCGCTTGGCAAAAATATCAAGGATCAGACTGGTGCGGTCAAGAATCTTGACTTTGAGCTCTCGCTCTATATTCAACACCTGTTTGGATGTGAGGTCATCGTCAAAAATGGCCATCCCTATATCGTTGTCCTCTATATATTCGCGGATTTCATCAAGCTTACCCTTACCCACGAATGTGCGCGGATTAGGATAGTCGAGCCTCTGCATGAACACCTTCACTGTCTCAGCCCCGGCCGTGTCGGCGAGGAAGGCAAGCTCGTCAAGATACTCCTTGGCTTTAGCCTCGTTCTGCTGCACGGTTATGAGTCCTACCAGGACGGCGCGTTCGGTAACTTCTTCGTTGAGTATATGGTCTATCATAAATATAATTGATTCGGTTGGTGAGTGGTTAAATCACTCACAAAGATAACAAAAATCCCCATAGAGTTTCCTCTATGAGGATAAAAATATCTTCAAAAGGCGGTTAGAGTCAATCTCCTCCGGTGACAGCCACTGGATCAGGCCACTGCCTTGTTCTTGCGGATCACTGACGAGAGACGGATATTGGCAACCACCCATAGGGCCACGTCGAGCACCACTATCACATTGATGTTGAGGAATGTGGAGAGCCACACATTGAGCAGCGTGAACAGTACCGAAGCCGACACGATGCTCACCATGGCGCCACGCGGCTTCATGCCGGCGGCAAGGAGCTTGTGGTGGATATGGCTCTTGTCGGGAAGGAACGGATTGCGGTGCTGGCGCAGACGCAGCATATACACGCGCACCACGTCGAAACAAGGGATGATGAGAGGCGAGAACGCGAGCACCACGGGGTCGATGTCGATATGGTGTCCCACCGGATGTGCGGTGAAGAGCTTGATACCCATTATCGAGAGTATGAGACCGATGGTGAGCGAACCGGTGTCACCCATGAAAATCTTACTGTGCTTCTGCACGTTGCCGAACACATTGTAATAGAAAAACGGCACGAGGACGCCGAGAGTGGCAAACGCGATGCAGGCAAGAGCATATTCACCTATTATCAGGAACGACACGCCGTAGATTATCGTGGCTATCGAGCTCAGGCCCGAGGCCAGACCGTCGATACCGTCGATAAGATTGATGGCGTTGATGAGGAACACTATCACGAGAGCAGTGAAAGGCACTCCGAGCCAAGGCGATATGTCATAAATGCCGAAGATTCCACCGATGGTGTCAAACCACGCACCGCCGCATATCAGCATTGCGGCACAGATGATCTGCACCACGAATTTGGCTATATAGCGGATACCGATAAGGTCATCGGCAATACCCACAAGGTAAAGAAGCTGAAGAGCGCAGAATGATGCTATCATCAGAAGTCCCCTGTCGAAAAAGGCAATGGGGAAATCGACATAGCCGAACATGATGTTACCTCCCAGAGTCAGAGCTATCGAAAGTAGTATCACTGGCTCGAAAGCCATACCACCCAGACGAGGGATAGCCCCTTTGTGGATTTTTCGCTCGTCCACCTCGTCGAACAGATTACGGCGATAGGCGATTAATAGAATCTGAGGGATGAGCACCCCGGCCATCAGGACGCACAATGAGAAGATAATCAATGAGTTCAATATCCAATAAGACATCATAAGAATAACTCTTCGAAATAAGTTTTTTAATTGCAGACCATTCTTTCGGATGGCATTTCATTTGCTGTATATCCAATCAAAGTCAAGAAAGAATTTTACCCGAAATGACCTATACGTTGCAGAATAGTCCTTTTTACGGAAAAGGAAAATAAAGCGTGTGTTGCGGAAAAGAATAGCTATAAGAACTCCGGCCGACGAAGCAAAACGGTTACACAAACTCCATCATGTAGATTTCACCGCCGGGTGGAGAGCCCTGACAACGAAGTAACACAGAAAATACGCAAACAGAGAGCAAAAGGTAAGCGAAGCCAGCAAACACGTACCTTTCATAAGAACGTTTCGACGGCAAAGTTACACTTAATTTTTAAAAAATGCAAAATCCACGACACTTATTTTAAAGAAATTTAAGGAGACAACCTCACTGTTCACAAACCGGATTTTTCTGTCATTTTTAGGCAGTTTATGTGGCATTTATGCGGAGAATGAAGATTTTGTTGCTAAATTTGCACTCTCTATACACCCAGAAAATCACCATGCGACACCTCATCACATTAACCATGCTGGCATTGACAATGCTGTTGCTCCCCGCCACGGGCCACTCACAGATTGTCAGCATAAGCAACGACGATGTCAATAGCGACAGCATCCGGGAGGCATTCGACCGAGGTCCGTATTTCGGCCTCTACAAGGACAATTACTTCATTTTCGGATGCCCGGTTGGCCAGGGAATCCGCAGGGACAACACAAATATAAAATTTCAGATATCGATTGCGCAGCGTCTCACGCGCAGCACCCTGCCGTTCGGCACATACCTCTTCCTGTTCTATTCCCAGAAGTGCTTCTGGAACGTGCTCGAAAACTCCATGCCGATGACCGACCTCAACTTCAATCCGGGCATCGGACTCACCAAGCCACTCTTTGTCAAGAACCGCTACGTGGGCAAAATCAACCTCATCGTGGAGCATGAGTCAAACGGACGCGACGGAACAGCCTCTCGCTCCTGGAACAAAATCAGCCTCGGAGGAAGCATCATGATCGACCCACAGATAGTGGTCCATGGAAAGTTCTGGCTGCCGATTGTCGACGGCGCCGAGAACCGCGACATCCTCGACTACTCCGGCATCTACCAGATGGGCACAAGCTTCATGTCGCAGAACGGCCGATGGGGATGCGCCGTCACTCTGGTGAAACGTAAAGGTTGGAAGCTCAACTACAACACCATCCTCGAGCTCAATTACCGCATCTTCAAACGCGACAACCAGTATCTCTTCCTCCAGTACTACAACGGTTACGGCGAAGGGCTCCTCGCCTACAAGGAGTTCCACAGCATGCTGCGCCTCGGCATCGTCATCAAGCCGAAACTTTTCAGCGACTACTAAAAAATCCGGTATGCGTCCGCTGTCGCGGCCGGGTCACGGACAAGGGTAAGAGTCAGTGGACGTAATCAAGTTTGACCACCACTACCCTTATCTCCTCCGACTCCCCGCCGGTGGCCACCTTGGCTATGTGCCAGTCAGAAGGGAAGAAAAGGATGAAACGCCCCGGGGTGGAGTTGAATTTCATAGCCTTGGACACATCGTAAGTATAACGCTGCACATCAGGCTTATAGTCACCGCTGGGTGTCGATGACTCATGGTCAAGCAGCACGAAACCCTCCGTGCCTTTCACTACATACTGGAAGTCGATATGGTCGCGGTGCGACTCAGTCTTGCGCTTCTCAAGCGGCTCATTTTTAGAATCCTGGATTGACACGGTAAGACCTGTGCCCTCTATGGGATGCTTACCGGCAGGAAGCGCGGTCAGATTATTTGCCGCGAGCCACTCGAACATGGCATCCCACTGCTCACGGTTGCGTTCATACTGAGAGCGGAATTCCTCGAGATCGGTCGACACGTCAGGGAGCGCATCGAACCCATTGCTCCACGAGCGGGAGAGAGTCCACTGGCGGGCATCCGGAACTGTCTGGGTGTCGGCAGCCTCGGCGACGCATGTCATGGCGGCAAGGCAGCCTAATGTCAAAAGCAACTTTTTCATCTTCATGGTTTATTAGCGCCCCAAAAGTACAAAAAAATCCCCGACTTCGCCATCTTATCGCACCGAAACCGCACCGCCATGCACACTGACCGCAAATTATTCGCCTCCATTAAGCTTCTTCTGCAAATTATTTACTATATTTGCAGTCTATGCGATTAGTAATCCAACGAGTCACCAACGCTTCAGTCACCATAGCAGGGACCCTTCACAGCAAGATTGGCCCCGGGCTCATGGTGCTCGTGGGCGTGGCTGAAGGTGACACCCCCGACGATGCCCGATGGCTCGCAGCGAAGACTGTGGCCATGAGGATATTTTCCGACGACGCCGGCGTGATGAACCGCTCCGTGGCCGATACGGCCGGAGAGATTCTTGCCGTCAGCCAGTTCACACTCAACGCCTCCACGCGCAAAGGAAACCGCCCCAGCTACATTCACGCCGCAGGTCATGACCTCGCCATCCCCCTTTACGAGCTTTATTGTGAGGAATGCAGCCGCATCTTAGGCCGCCGTGTGTTGAAAGGCGTCTTCGGCGCCGACATGCAGGTCAGCCTGGTGAACGATGGGCCTGTCACGATTGTTATAGATTCAAAACTCCGTGAATAGCAGCGAGTTAATCTTACCCAACAAGATTTAATGATTATTAAAACCCAACCCCATATTTTTTAACATCCATGCAGCTTCCCCACACCCCTGACGACTCTTTGTCGCTCCGCCAGATGCAGGCGGCGGTCGACCACTGGATTACGACCGTGGGCGTGCGATACTTCTCGCCGCTCACCAACATGGCTGTCCTCACCGAGGAGACAGGAGAAGTGGCACGGATAATGGCGCGAAAATTTGGTGACCAGTCATTCAAACCCGGCGAGACCGACGACCTTGCTGACGAACTCGCCGACGTGATGTGGGTGCTCACTGCCATTGCCAACCAGACCGGCATAGACCTCACAGAGGCGTTCAGAAGGAACATCGAGAAAAAGACTGCGCGTGACGCCACTCGCCACCGGCATCTGGCCGACACCGAATGACCCGGAGCCTCCTCCACCTTTCCAAAACCGTAATAACCCTTTTATTCAATTCTAATTATAAAATCACAAAAACTAATCATCATGGATAAATACCAGCAGGCTATAGCCGACAGCCGCGTGATCACCGACGATGCAGCGGTGGCCGCAAAAGTACAGGAAATACTTGAAAAGCACCTCGACGAGAACCGCAAGCCCGAAGTGCTAAAACAGATATTCAACTCTATCGACCTCACCACACTCAAGTCAACCGACTCTCAGCAGTCAGTGGCCAACTTCGTTGAACGCGTCAACGCATTCGAACAGGAACACGGCGACCTCCCCAACGTTGCAGCCATCTGCGTTTATCCCAACTTCGTGCCCATCGTGCGCACCGTGCTTGAGTGCAGTGACGTGGATATCGCCGCCGTTGCCGGCTGCTTCCCCTCAGCCCAAAGCTTCATCGAAGTCAAAGTGGCCGAAATCGGCCTTGCCGTAGAAGCAGGAGCAGATGAAATCGACATCGTGTTCGGTCTCGGCGACTATTTCGACAAGGACTACGAAGAAGTATGCGACCAGATTTCAGAGATGAAACATTCTTGCCGCAATGCCATCATGAAGGTCATTCTTGAGACAGGCGCACTGAAAACAGCCGAAAACATCCGCAACGCCTCAGTGCTCTCGCTCTACTCCGGAGCCGACTTCCTCAAGACCTCGACAGGCAAAGAATATCCCGGCGCATCACTCGAAGCCACTTACATCATGTGTGAGTGCATCAAGGAATACTTCGAAAAGACAGGCCGTATGGTCGGCTTCAAGGCTGCCGGCGGCGTTTCAACCACCGAAGAGGCTCTGCAGTACTACACAGTGGTCAAGGCTGTCCTCGGCGAAAAATGGGTAGACACCAACGAGTACTTCCGCATCGGCGCATCTCGCCTGGCCAACAACCTTCTTTCCGACATCCTCGGCACAGAGACTAAATTCTTCTGATAAATCATTCCTGGGAATCATCAGATTTCCAACACCCCACAAGTGTCGCACAAGGGGAGGCGCCGTCAAGCGCATCCCCTTCGCGCTACACTGAACAACCACTCTTTCCCATCTCTATCCTCCTCCGTCAAATTCATCCAAACCAATCCCCACCGACCAATAGCATTATGAACTACTGGATTATAATCAACAACGTGCAGCTCGGCCCCATGTCACTTGAAGAGGTCGGCCGCCAGCCCGGCCTTACCCTCTCCACACCTGTGTGGCACGACGGTCTGCCCGACTGGACCACAGCGGCAATGATACCTGAAATCGCCGCCCTCATCGCACCCCAACAGCCTACAGGGGTATATCCCGAGCAGCATCAGCAGCAACCATATCAGCAACCTTTCCAGCAGGCTCCATATCAGCAACAGCCCTACCAACAGGCCTACCAACAGCCCTACCGTCAGCAATACGCTCCCGGAGGCGAACAGCCCGACGGAGTGCCCCCGATGCCCAACAATTACCTCATCTGGGCTATTCTCGCCACCATCTGCTGCTGTATAGCCACAGGTGTTGTCGCAATAGTATATGCGTCAAAAGTATCACCGGCCTATTACCGAGGCGACTATCTCGCAGCACAACAGGCATCTGACCGTGCATCAATGTGGGTTATCATCTCATTCGTGCTCGGCCTCATCATACAGCCGTTCCTCACCCTCGTGCAAATGATGAGCATGTGATGGAGTTCATCCACCGCCATGCGGGCCCACTGCTTATCACGGCTTGCGTGATAGGGGTGATGGCAGCAGGGGTCATCTACTTTACCCTCGACCCTGCCACCAACTTCTTCCCGCGCTGCATGTTCCATGAGGTCACCGGACTTTCATGCCCGGGATGCGGATCTCAGCGGGCGCTCCACGCGCTCCTGCACGGTGACCTGCCCACCGCCTGGGGCTATAATGCACTCTTCATCCTCGAGATTCCGCTCCTCCTGCTGCTGGCCGTTGCATGGATGTTACGCCGAAGTCACCCCTCGCTCCATCGTATCCTCAACTCCCGTTCACTTATCCTATCGCTCCTCGCCATCATTATCTTGTGGACAGTAGTCCGTAATATTTTGAACGTATGAACACTCTGCCATCGCGCGACACATCACTGCGCATACTCCTTTTCATCGCAGTAGTCTCAGCCATAGTCTACCTCCTCCCACGCTCGGGAGAGAATCATTATATCTATGAGGAAAACCGGCCCTGGAGCTACGCCCTCCTGACTGCGCCGTTCGATATCCCCATCCACCTCGACTCGGTGAGCGCCGCAAAGGTAAAGGACAGCATCGATGCCAACTTCGAGCCGGTGTTCACGCGTGACCTCGCGCTTGAGAAGACCATCATATCCGACTATACCACCCGCCTCAACGCCGCGACAAACCTCGACATCTCTCCGGCACAACGCAACCTTATAATCAAAGAGATACGACAGGTGTATGACAACGGTATCGTGGACCGCGACACCTACGCCAAAATATCCTCCGGACAACTGCCGTCGGTACGTTTCATCCACGACAACGTGGCCATGTCAATGCCCACCACCAACTACCTGTCGGCCTTCAGGGCCTACGAGCACCTTGACAGCGTGTTGCGCACACGCGAAGTCCACGAAGCCCTCTCGGCAACACACCTCTCGGAAGTGCTCCAACCCAACATCCTGATTGACACCATAAATTCACGCCGCCTTCTCGACGAGGCCTACCAGAAAGCTATGGCCCCTGTAGGTGTAATCCAGCAGGGCGAACGCATCATCGACAAAGGTGACATCGTGACAACCCGGCTCGCTACCGTGCTCCGCACCTACGAGGAGCTTGCCAACGAACGTGGCAACTCCACCATCAGCCAGCATTACTATCCCATAGCAGGACAGATTCTATATCTCATCATCATTTTCGGTGCCCTTTACGGATATCTCTACATATTCCGCCGCGATTATTACGACGACAACCGCACGGTGCTCTTCCTCATGTCGCTCATAGGGCTCTTCACACTCTTCGCCTTCGCCATGCAGGCCACATTCAAGACAGGGCTCTACATCACACCATTCACCATGGTGCCGATCCTGGTGCTCATATTCCTTGACTCGCGCACTGCCTACTTCTGTCACCTCATACAGGTGCTGATATGCGCCATCGTGGCCTCGTTTGCCCTGGAGTTCATCTTCCTCCAGTTCATAGCAGGAGTGGTGGCCATCGACTCACTCAAAGATCTCACCCGCCGCAGCCAGCTCATACGCACAGCCGCCTTCATCCTCGTGGCCTACAGCCTCTGCTACGTAGCCATCGAAATCATGCAGGCCGGTTCACTGGCTAAGACCGAGGGGCGCATCTTCGGCTGCTTCGCCATCAACGCCATCCTCATCTCATTCAGTTATGTGCTCATGTTCCTTGTCGAGAGAATCTTCGGGTTCACCTCACGCGTGACCCTCGTGGAGCTTTCCGATATCAACAATCCCCTGCTCCGTGAGCTCTCCGAGGAGTGTCCAGGCACGTTCAACCACTCGATGGCTGTCAGCAATCTTGCATCCGCTGCAGCCAACCGCATCGGTGCCAACGTGCAGCTCGTCCGTACAGGTTCGCTCTACCATGACATAGGCAAGATCAAAAATCCCGCTTTCTACACAGAAAATCAGCACGGTGTGAACCCACACGATGCCCTTGACCCCATACAGAGCGCAAGGATAGTAACCGGACATGTGCGCGAAGGTCTGGCAATGGCCGAGAAAGCCAAACTGCCCCAAGTGATACGCAACTTCATCAGCGAGCATCACGGCGCAGGAAAAGCCAGATACTTCTATACCATCTACCGTAACGCCCATCCCGGCGAAGTGATCGACGAGAGCGCGTTCAGCTATCCGGGCCCGAATCCACAGTCCAAGGAGACATCCATCCTCATGATGGCCGACTCGGTGGAAGCGGCCTCACGCTCCATGCCCGACCACTCTCCCGAGGCTATATCAGCACTCGTCAATAAAATCATCGACGGCCAGATAGCCGAAGGTCTGCACAACGACTCACCGATCTCGTTCCGCGACGTCCAGGCCATCAAGGAGGTGTTCGCACAGCGTCTGCGCACCATGTACCACTCGCGCATCTCCTATCCCGAACTCAAAAAGGACAGCACCCCGGCCCCGGCTGTAATCGAACAAGCCCCGGCAGCCAGGGAAATACAGCCAGCGGAAACAACACCCCTCATCACCGAGAAGTCGGCCGATGAAACCACCACTGACACCAACTCTACCAACCCATAATAAGACCATCATGAAACATATCCTATCAGCACTCCTATCGGTCGCCACAGGCCTCTCGGCCATGGCCTACACTCCCATCACGCTCCCGGTCATCCCCCCTGATCCTGAATTGGAAAAGAAGGTAAGCGAGACTCTCGCCAAAATGACCCTCGAGGAGAAAATCGGACAGATGACTCAGATTCAGCTCGACATCCTGGGCCGTCAGGACAGCAATGGCAATTTCGTGCTGGTAAAGGAGAAGATGGACACTGTCTTCGGCATATACAAAGTTGGCTCTATCCTCAACGCGCCTTACTCCTATTGCCTTGACGCCAAGCAATGGAATGAAATCATACCACAGATACAAGCCTACTCCATGGAGACCATCGGGATTCCATGTATCTACGGTCTTGACCAGAACCACGGCACGACCTACACCAACGGCGGCACGCTCTTCCCTCAGAATCTTAACGTGGCAGCCTCGTTCAACACCGAGGTCGCCCGCAAAGCAGCGGAAATAACAGCCTACGAGACCCGCGCAAGCGACTGTCCCTGGACTTTCTCTCCCACCCTTGACCTTGCCCGCGACCCACGATGGCCTCGATTCTGGGAGAACTACGGCGAGGATCCGCTTGTCAACGCTCTCATGGGGGCAGCAGCCGTCAGAGGTTTCCAAGGTGACGACCCCAACCATGTCGACCGCAATCATATAGCAGTGTCATTGAAGCATTTCATGGGCTATGGCGTACCCTTTTCAGGTAAGGACCGCACCCCGGCCTACATCTCGGCGAGCGACCTCCGCGACAAGCATTTTGCCCCCTATCTTGAGGCTATAAAGTGGGGAGCGCTCACCATTATGGTCAACTCATCGTCAATCAACGGTACTCCCGTACATGCCGACCCCATACTCCTCACCAAGTGGCTGAAGGAGGATCTTCAGTGGGACGGACTCATAGTCACCGACTGGGCCGACATCAACAATCTATATACCCGCGAGAAGGTGGCCAAGAATAAGAAAGATGCTATCCGCATAGCCATAAACGCCGGCATAGATATGGCCATGGAACCTTACAAAGTGGACTATTGCGACATCCTCAAGGAGCTCGTCAATGAAGGCGCGGTGCCGATGAGCCGCATCGATGACGCAGCAGCCCGCGCAATCCGCCTCAAATACCGTCTCGGACTGTTCGAGCACCCTAACACTACCCTTGACGAGTATCCTAAATTCGCTTCCAAGGAGTTTGCCAAAGCCGCACTCGAAGCAGCCGAGGAGACAATGGTGCTTCTGAAAAATGATGACGACATCCTGCCTCTCAAACCCGGCACGCGCATACTCCTCACCGGACCGACAGCCAACTCTATGCGCTCGCTCAACGGCGGGTGGAGCTACACATGGCAGGGACACCTCACCGACGAGTATGCCAAGGATTACAACACGATCTACGAGGCTCTCGCCGACTGTTTCGGAGGCAACACTATAAATTACGTCCCCACCGTGACCTTCGACCAGAAGGGCAGCTACGGCGATGAAATTGTGACCGACATCGACAAGGCTGTGGCAGCCGCCGCGGATGCCGATGTAATCGTGGCATGTATCGGAGAGAATTCCTACTGCGAGACCCCCGGCAATCTCTCTGACCTCTACCTCTCAACTAACCAGCGCAATCTCGTCAAAGAGCTTGCGAAGACAGGCAAACCGATCATCCTCATCCTCAACGAGGGACGTCCGCGCATCATGGCCGATATAGAGCCTTTGGCCAAAGGTATCGTCCATGTCATGATACCCGGCAATTTCGGCGGTGACGCACTGGCACATCTCCTGGCAGGCGACACCAACTTTTCGGGCAAGCTCCCCTTCACTTACCCACGCGAAATCAACTCCCTTGTAACCTACGACTATAAGGTGAGCGAAGAAGTAGGCAAGATGGAGGGTGTGTATGACTACGACGCCAGAGTCAACGTGCAGTGGCCTTTCGGCTACGGCAAGAGCTACACCACGTTTGCCTACTCCAACCTCAGGGTTGACAAGAAGGAGTTCAAAGCAAGTGACATCCTCACTTTCACCGTCGACGTGACAAACACAGGTTCTCGTGACGGCAAGGAGGCCGTGCTTCTCTATAGTTCCGACCACGTGGCCTCTGTAGTGCCCGACAACAAGCGTCTACGCGCTTTCGGCAAACTGGCGCTTATGCCAGGCGAGACACGCTCCATGAAGTTCACCGTACCGGCAAGCGACCTCGCTTTTGTCAACGCCCAAGGCGAATGGACCCTCGAGGAGGGAGAGTTCACCATCACAGTAGGAAATCTCTCGCTCCCACTCACCTGCACCGAGACATACGTCTGGGACAGGCCAAACATTTGACACTAACCACCTCACCGTATTAAGGGCTGTGGCAGCCCTTAATACGGACTCACTTGAATATTCCAATCACACACAACTATAGTACCGTCATGAAAATCTCCATCATAGGAGCGGGAGCCATGGGGGGCGCGATAGCCGCCGGACTCCTCAAAGTGGTCGACAATCCGACCGATATCACACTCTCAAATCCCTCAGCGGCACCTCTTAAACCGTTTGCCGAAGCGGGGTGCATAACCACACATGATAATTGCGAGGCCGCCCGCGACGCCGACATCATAATGGTGGTGGTGAAGCCGTGGATAGTAGAGAATGTGCTCCGACAGATAGCTCCGGAGCTCGATTATTCACGTCAGACCATTGTGGTCATAGCTGCCGGGATAACCTCGGCCCAGCTCACTGAATGGCTTGATCGCGACGGTGCTCTTCCGTCCATACTTCTCGGCATGCCTAACACAGCCGTAGCCATTGGCGAATCAATGACTTTCGTGGTGCCGATACATGCTGAAAATTCCGACGTGGAGCTTGTCAACGACCTCTTCGGGAAGCTCGGCACATCTATGGTGATTGATGAGCAACATCTCCCTGCGGCCACCACCCTTGCCTCATGCGGCATAGCCTATGCCATGCGCTACATCCGTGCCGCGATGGAAGGGGGCGTGGAACTCGGTTTCAAAGCCGCTTCCGCGCAGGAAATAGTGGTACAAACCGTTAAGGGCGCAGCCGCACTCTTGAGCCTGCCCGGCTCTCACCCCGAAAGCGAGATTGACAAGGTGACCACCCCTGGCGGACTCACCATACGAGGCCTGAATGAGATGGAACATGCAGGATTCACTTCGGCCGTGATACGCGGCCTCAAAGCCGGCGTAAAATGAGCGATACTCCTATCAGAATAGTGGTCAAGGTGGGGAGCAATGTGCTTACCCGCCCCGACGGCAAACCGAATGTCACCAATATGTCGTCGCTTGTCGACCAGATAGCCACCCTACGTTCATTCGGGCATGAGGTAATCCTCATCTCAAGCGGCGCCGTGGCATGCGGACGTGGAGCAGTGCAGCCACTCCGCCAACTTGACAGTGTGGCCCAACGGCAACTTTTCTCATCAGTAGGACAGATCAGGCTAATAAACCTCTACAATGACCTCTTCGCAAGCTACGGCTACGTCGTAGGCCAGGTGCTGACCCAAAAGGAGAATTTCTCATCACGGTCGGCCTACCTCAACCAGAGGGCCTGTATGCAGACCATGCTTGAGAATGGAGTGATACCCATAGTCAACGAGAACGACACGGCAAGCCTCACGGAACTGATGTTCACTGACAACGACGAACTCTCGGGCCTCATAGCCGCCATGATGGACGCCGACATGCTCATCATCCTCTCGAATGTCGACGGCATTTACACCGGCTCGCCGGCCGATCCGGATTCGCGTCTGATACCGAAAGTGGCGACCGGCCGCGACCTCAGCGAGTATGTCGTCGCAGCCAAGAGCGGTTTCGGCCGCGGAGGCATGGGAACAAAGTGCGGTATTGCCCGCAAACTCTCGGAAGAGGGTGTGACTGTGCTGATAGCCAGAGGCGACCGCCCCAATGTGCTCGTTGACCTCATAATCACCCCTGAGACCACTCCGCACACCGAATTCGAACCGCGCCCTGAGCCTATAAGCAACATCAAACGCTGGATAGCACACAGCAGCAGTTTCGCCAAAGGTGTCATACGCGTCAACGCCAACGCAGCCAAGGCTCTGCGCAGCGACAAAGCCGTGAGCCTGCTCCCGGTAGGAGTGACATCGGCCGAGGGTGAATGGGAAGAGGGTGACATAGTCAATATCCTGTCGACCACAGGGGAACATATCGGCGTTGGCCGCGCATCGCTTGACAGCGATGAGACAAAAGCCGCCATCGGTAAACGTGGCGGCAAACCGGTAATACATTACGATTATCTTTTTCTAGAATGAACACCACCGACATAACTGAAACCCTGCGCCGGGTCAAGACGGCATCTCGTCGACTGACCTCATTGACCGAAAGCCGGCGCAATGAACTGCTGCTCGCGCTCGCCGACGAGCTCGTTGCATCGACCCCTCAACTAATCGAAGCCAACGCTCTTGACCTGGCTAAGATGGAACGCACCAATCCTCTGTATGACCGTATGCTACTGACCCCTGCCAGACTTGAAGGGATAGCATCCGACATGCGCCACGTGGCCGGTCTGCCCTCTCCATTAGGCGAGGAGATCGAACGCCGCACACTCCCCAACGGACTGCTTCTGCGACGTGTCCGCGTGCCTTTCGGAGTAATCGGTGTCATCTATGAAGCGCGCCCCAATGTGACATTTGACGTGTTCGCCCTCTGCTTCAAAAGCGGCAATGCGTGTGTGCTCAAAGGGGGAAGCGACGCAGAGCATTCCAATGCGGCAATCATCGCCCTCATCCACCGGGTGCTCGCGGCTCATGACCTTGACCCTGCCGTGGCGGAACTGCTACCTTCGACCCATGAGGCAACGGCCGCGATGCTTAATGCGGTTGGATATGTGGATGTGTGCATCCCACGCGGCGGCAAACGCCTGATAGAGTTCGTGCGCGATAATGCCCGCGTGCCTGTCATAGAAACAGGAGCCGGAGTTGTGAGCGCCTATTTCGACCGTGAAGGTGAGACAGTCATGGGTCGCGACATAATCGCCAATGCCAAAACTCGCCGTGTGAGCGTCTGCAATGCGCTCGACACGCTGCTGATCCATTCAGGGAGGCTCACCGACCTACCCGAACTCTGCTCGCTCCTTGCCGATAAAAATGTGGATATTTACGCCGACAGGGACGCCATCGAAGCCCTTAACGGTCATTATCCGGCTCAACTGCTGCATGATGCAGACGAAAACACCTATTCCACGGAATGGATGGACTATAAGATGGGAATCAGGACTGTAGGGTCAGTGGAGGAAGCAATAGAGCATATCGCCACCTACGGTTCGGGCCACAGCGAGTGTATCATCACCGACAATCCGGCCACAGCCCAACGGTTTCAGAATGAAGTGGACGCCGCATGCGTGTATGTCAACGCCCCCACCAGTTTCACTGACGGCGCACAGTTCGGCCTCGGCGCAGAAATCGGTATAAGCACTCAGAAACTCGGACCGCGCGGGCCTATGGGACTCCGTGAAATCACCACCTACCGCTGGCTAATCAACGGCGACGGTCAACTCCGCCCATAACCATAATTATTATATGGCAAAGGCGCTTACATCCTCAGATGCAAGCGCCTTTGTTTATATCAGAGGGTGGTCAAGCCACCCTCGTTATACGATTTGAACGAAGAGGATTAGTCGATTTCTTCGTCAGCCTCGTAACCACCCATTTCGCGGATAGCGTTCTTAAGCATAACGTACTGCTTGAAGAGGTGGTTAACAGGAATTTCACCCTTGGTGTAGTCATGCATCGGGCTCTTGAGGAAAAAGCTCAGGAAGCGCTGGATGCCATGACGGCCTGCGCGGGCAGCGAGGTCGCTGAGGATCACGAGGTCAAGGCAAAGGGGAGCTGCGAGGATAGAGTCGCGGCAGAGGAAGTCGATCTTGATCTGCATGGGATAGCCCATCCAACCGAAGATGTCGATGTTGTCCCAGCCTTCCTTGTTGTCGTTGCGCGGGGGATAATAGTTGATACGTACCTTGTGGTAGTAGTCAGTGTAAAGATCGGGCTGCTCTTCGGGCACGAGGATTGACTCGAGAGTAGAGAGCTTGCTGACCTCCTTGGTGCGGAAGTTGGCGGGTTCGTCGAGCACGAGACCGTCGCGGTTACCGAGGATGTTGGTTGAGAACCAACCGTTGAGGCCGAGGCAACGAGTACCGATGATGGGAGCGAAACCTGACTTCACGAGGGTCTGACCGGTCTTGAAGTCCTTACCGGCGATAGGCATACCGGTCTTTTCGCTGAGTTCCCACATAGCGGGGATGTCAACGGTGGTGTTGGGGGCACCCATGATGAAGGGAGCACCTTCAGTGAGGGCTGCGTAAGCGTAGCACATAGAGGGAGCGACATGTTCCTTGTCGTCAGCCTTCATTGCTGCTTCGAGATCGGCGAGAGTGCCGTGATATTTTTCGTCAACCGGAACGTAAACTTCAGTAGAAGCTGCCCAGAGAACCACTACGCGGTCAACACCAGTTTCCTTCTTGAAGTTACGGATATCTTCGCGGAGCTGCTCAACCATTTCCCAGCGGGTCTTGCCGACCATCACGTTATCGCCGTCGAGACGAGAAGCGTAGTTGTGGTCGAAAGCGGCCTTCATGGGGACGATCTTTTCGAGTTCGTCCTTAACAGGGTTGATGTCTCTTTCCTTGAGAACTTCAGCATTGATAGCGCTCTCGTAAGCGTTAGCGGGATAAACGTCCCAAGCGCCGAATACGATGTCGTTCAGGTCAGCCAGGGGAACGATGTCCTTATAGGGAAGATATTTTTTGTCAGCGCCTTTACCAACACGGATTTTGTCGTATTGAGTCATTGAGCCGACGGGTTTTGCAAGGCCTTTACGTGCCATTAAGACGCCAGTCATGAATGTAGAGGTGACTGCGCCGAGACCTACTACGAGTACGCCAAGTTTACCTGTGGCGGGTTTTACAGTAGAATTACTCATGATTTCGTTACTAAACTAAGTAGTTATTAAGGTTATTTTCTAAACGTGAGAGGCTCTCTCAAAGCACACTATAGCCGAAAGAGCCCCCAAAAGTACAGCTATTTTTTTAATTGTGAAATTATTATTATTTAAAAATTTGCTTATTTTTGCTAATAAGTGTTGATTTTTCGCTATATATGCTAATTTTAGTAAATTTCAGCCCTATTTCACGCCTTAATAGTTAGCAAATGTTAATATGGCAGAATATTTCCTGTTCATCTATGATTTAGACTATAATTTCAGTCTAAATTCCTAATAATTCGGCGGATTCGCGGTAAGCTTTATGAGCCGTACACGAATCCGCCGAATGTTAAAAGCGGTAAATCAAGCCGTGATATTCACGACTATGATGTGGGAAGCGTTTTTGTTATTCCACAGTCCAGGTCTCGCCGGCAAGCACCATGTCGCGGAGAGAGCCGAAGTTTTTGCGGCCGCGGACATCGACAATCTGAGCCTCGATCTCTTCGTTATAGACCGGAGCGTCGACATCGCGTATCACACCAAGAGCCAGTGGCAGGTCGTGACCGTCCATCATGGCAAGCTGCTGGTGGAGGAAGTTGCTGGGAGTGTGGGAGTCATGCACAAGGACATCATCCATGGTATATCCGTCCTCGCCCACCTTCACGGCCTTGAGCAGGAATCCGTCACGCACGAGACCCATTTCCTTGTCTTTGCCGAAGAGCATCTTCTCTCCGTCCACAAGGTGAATGGTGCGCTCGGCGCGGTGCTCACGGTCAGTGATGTAGTTGTGGATACCGTTGTTGAAGATGACGCAGTTCTGGAGCACTTCAACCACCGATGTCCCTTTATGGCGTGCGGCAGCAACAAGCACTTCCTGTGAAATCTGAAGCTCTACGTCGATGCTGCGGGCAAAGAAGTTGCCACGTGCGCCAAACACGAGTTCAGCAGGAATGAACGGATCCTCGGTAGTGCCGTAGGGCGATGATTTCGACACGAAGCCACGGTCGCTGGTGGGTGAATACTGACCCTTGGTCAGACCGTAGATTTTATTGTTGAAGAGGAGCATGTTGATGTCCACATTGCGGCGCACGGCATGGATGAAGTGGTTACCACCGATGGCGAGACCGTCACCGTCACCCGAAATCTGCCATACGGTCATGTCGGGACGAGCTACCTTGAAGCCTGTTGCGATAGCGGCGGCACGTCCGTGAATGGTGTGGAAACCGTAGGTGTTCATATAGTAAGGGAGACGCGAGCTACATCCGATGCCCGAGATAACGGCTGTCATGTGAGGGGGCACCCCAACGGTGGCCATAGCCTTGTGGAGGGTGTTGAGGATGGCATGGTCGCCACAGCCGGGACACCAGCGCACTGATTGGTTGCTCTTATAGTTAGCGGGGGTATATTGAGTCTGTTCCATTTTTATTTGTCCTCCATGATTTTAGTTACACCATTGACAACCTCGCTCACAAGGAAGGGCTGACCCTGGATCTTGTTGATGCGGGCTATCTTCACTTCAGGGAATTTGGCCTGGAGATAGTCGGCGAACATGCCGGTGTTGAGTTCGGCCACTATCACCTGCTTATAGCCACGGAGCACTTCGGCTGTGTTGGCGGGCAGCGGGTTGATGTAGTTGAAATGGGCGAACGCCACCTTCTTGCCCTGAGCGTTAAGCTCAGTGGCAGCAGTGCGGAGATGTCCGTAAGTACCGCCCCAACCTACGAGGAGGGTGTCAGCACCGTTGGGGTCAAGCACCTCAAGGGCCGGGATATCGTTGGCAATGCGGGCTATCTTCTCGCGACGAGCCATCACCATCTTCTCATGGTTGATGGGATCGGTGGAGATTGCGCCTGTGTTGTAGTCCTTCTCCAGACCACCTACGCGGTGAGCAGCACCTTCGGTGCCGGGGATTGCCCAGTAACGCACGAGATTGTCATCCTTGCGGGTGTAGGGCTGCCAAGCTTCGCCAACCTCTGTGGGGGCGAGCAACGGAGGATGGATTTCGGGGAGGTCGGAAGCCTCGGGCACACGCCATGCGCTCGAACCGTTGCCGATGAAAGCGTCGGTGAGGAGGATGACGGGAGTCATGTGCTCCATGGCTATACGTGATGCCTCAAAGGCCATGGTGAAGCAGTCGGTCGGAGTAGATGCAGCCACCACAGCTATCGGCGACTCACCGTTACGGCCATAGAGAGCCTGCATAAGGTCAGTCTGTTCAGTCTTGGTAGGCAGACCGGTTGACGGACCACCGCGCTGCACGTCGACAATCACCAGAGGAAGCTCAGCTATCACCGCCAGACCGATACCTTCGCTCTTGAGAGCGAGGCCGGGACCGGAAGTAGATGTCACGGCGAGATGGCCGGCAAACGATGCGCCGATGGCCGAACATACGCCCGCGATCTCATCCTCCATCTGCACGGCCTTCACGCCGAGATCCTTGCGCTTGGCAAGTTCCTGGAGGATATCGGTGGCAGGAGTGATGGGGTAGCTGCCGAGGAAGAGCGGGCGGCCGCTCTTCTCAGATGCTGCGATAAAGCCCCATGCGGTGGCGGTGTTGCCGTTGATGTCGGTGTAGACACCGGGGACGGCAGCCTCGGTCTCTATGCGGTAAGTGTTTACCGAAGCATGTATGTTGTTGCCATAGTTGTAGCCGGCCTCGATAACCTTAGCGTTGGCCTCGAAGATGGCGGGTTTCTTGGCAAATTTTCCCTTAAGCATGCGGAGAGCACCTTCGAGGGGACGGTCAAAGAGCCAGCACACAAGGCCGAGAGCGAAGATGTTGCGGCACTTGAGCACGCTCTTGTTGTCGAGACCCGAATCGGCGAGAGCAGCCTTGGTCATGGAGGTCACCGGGACTTCCACCACCTGGGCGTTGATGTTAAGCTCCTTGAAGGGGTCGTCGGTGACGAAGAGGGCCTTCTTGAGATCCGACTCCTTGAATGAGTCGATATCGACGATGGCCACGCCGCCAGGTTTGAGGAACTTGACGTTCTGCTTGAGGGCTGCGGGATTCATCGCGATGAGCACATCGCAGAGGTCGCCGGGGGTATGCACGTCGACACCCACGCTTACCTGAAATCCTGACACACCGCTAAGCGAACCCTGGGGTGCGCGTACTTCGGCGGGATAATCGGGGAAGGTTGATACCTTGTTGCCCAGTCCGGCCGACACATTGGTGAAGATGTTACCGGCAAGCTGCATGCCGTCACCGGAGTCACCGGAGAAACGCACTACAACCTTGTCGAGAGTCTTGACATTCGTCTTGTCTAACATAAGCGTTATTTTTTAGTACTATGAACTTGATTTAAGGTTAAATCCAGTCCGAAAAGGTGATATAAGATGTGTTATTTTATGGTTGAACGTGATTGGTAAACCGCAGCGGCATCGATGATGATTCCATGAACTTGCCGTCGCGGTAGGCTACCGAGCCACTCACCATGGTGAGAAGCGGAGCATCGGCCAGAGCGCGTCCGGCCAGAGGGGTCCATCCGCAGCGCCCTATGGCATCGTCATCGGTGATGCGTCGCGGAGGAATCCAGGGGGTCTCCGGGTCATCCAGCCTGGCACCCGGAGCACCCAGCACCACAAGGTCGGCGTAGTAACCGGGGCGAATGAATCCACGGCGCTCTATACCGAAGATGCGCGCCGGCGCATGACACATCAGCTCCACCACGTCGGCCGGTGTGAGGTCGTCGCAGGAGGGGTCATTGCGCATCAGGTCAAGCATGGCAGCGAGTGAGAATTGTATCATCGGCATCCCCGAAGCCGCAGTCAGGGCATCACCCTCTTTCTGCGACAGCAGATGCGGTGCATGATCTGTCGCGATGGTGTCGATGACACCCCGGTGGAGTTCACGCAACAAGGCGATGCGGTCAGAGGGCTCCTTGATGGCAGGATTGCACTTCACCCTGGCACCCAAAGTGAGGAAATCATTGCGGTCAAACATCAGATACTGCGGACAGGTCTCAGCCGTCACCTTGACGCCGCGCCCTTTGGCATCGGCAATGAGACGGAGCTCGTCGGCTGTCGAGATGTGACACACGTGGAGCCTCGCTCCCGAATTCTCGGCAAGCGAGATGGCATGTGCAGTGGCCCTCACACATGCTTCGCGGGGACGGACATCGGGATGACGCTCCACAGCGATGGAGCCATCCGGACTTTCGGCCTTAAGCCGCTCGCGGGCAGCGCGTATCACCTCCTCGTCCTCGGCATGCACGGCAATCAGTGCCGGCACTTTGCCGAATATCTGCGAGAGTGTCGACTCACTGTCCACAAGCATATTGCCGGTGGACGAGCCGAGGAAGAGCTTCACGCCGGCCACCTTAGAGTAGTCGGCATCCAGCAGTTCCTTTATATTATCATTGGTGGCACCCAGAAAGAAGCCGTAATTGGCCACCGACACTTGCGCGGCGCGGTCCATCTTGGCTGCCACAGCCTCCATAGATGTTGTGGCAGGACGTGTGTTGGGCATATCAATAAACGAAGTCACACCCCCGGCCACTGCCGCGCGCGACTCCGTGGCCATGTCGGCCTTCTCAGTGAGACCCGGATCGCGAAAATGCACATGCGTGTCTATGACGCCGGGAATCACCCATTTGCCCCTGCAGTCAATAGCCTCGTCGGCCTCTTCGACAAGCTTGCCGAGGGCCTCAGGCGACGACAATTCGTCCATCTCGCCCACTGATTTGATGAGCTGCCCTTCGGTGAGGATGTAGCCGAAAATCACGGCACCCTCGTTGATGACTGTCGCGTTATAGAACAGGGTCTTGGTCATAGGCGCATGTTGATGTGGTGAATGGGAGGAAGCTGTCGGGGGGAGATACGTTAAGCTTTAAGTGTGTCACTTACGGCTGTAATCGGGATAGCGGGTGAAGAAACTCGACCATTTGAGGCGGAGCACACCGAAAAATCCCTCGCTGAAGATACCCGAGCTCATCTTAGAGGTGCCGAGCACGCGATTGACAAAGATGATGGGAACCTCCACTATGCGGAAACCGTATTTATGGGCCAGGAATTTCATTTCAATCTGGAAAGCATAACCCTTGAAACGGATGGAGTCAAGCGGGAGCGCTTCGAGCACGCGGCGACGGTAGCACACAAATCCGGCGGTGGCATCGTTGATGCGCATGCCTGTCACTATCCTCACATAACGAGAGGCGTAGAACGACATCAGCACACGGCCCATGGGCCAGTTCACCACATTCACCCCTGTGACATAGCGCGACCCCACGGCTACATCAGCACCATCCTTGGCGCATGCGTCGTAGAGTTTCAGAAGGTCGGCGGGATTGTGCGAGAAGTCGGCGTCCATCTCGAAGATGTACTCATAGCCATGCTCGAGTGCCCACTTGAAACCGGCTATGTAAGCCGTCCCGAGCCCGAGCTTTCCTTTGCGTTCAAGCAGATGCAGATGCCCCTGACGGTCAGCCTGTAGAGCCTTGACTATCGAGGCGGTACCGTCGGGCGAATTATCATCGATGATGAGGATGTCGAATTTCCGGGGCAGTGTAAAAACCGCCTCGATGATTGCCGCCACATTCTCCTTCTCGTTGTAAGTAGGGATAATGACTATGCTATCAACGCTTTTTGCATCTGACTGCATTTCCATGAACTTAATTTTTGCAAAATTAGTGAATAAACTTTGTCTTCAACAAATTTTCCGATGAAAAAAACATTCATTTTACCCAAATTAATGACAAATCCGTCATAGTACCTCACCAATCCCCCCAATCAATCCCTCACTTCACGCATCACAAAAAATCCGGCCTGACACCCTCCATTCAAATCGGGCGACAGGCCGGATTGCCTTTAAGCCGGCGCTATTTTTCAGTCGATTCGTTTATACACATAATCAGGATTCTCAATATGGTTTACCCAGTCGGCATTCTCACCGGGATTACCGCTCCAGTTCTTAAACCGCGAATAGGCATCGATGATATGCCGTCTTTCCACAGGCCAGCACCAACCTGTCGGCAGCAGCAACATCTGGGGCGCCCGCAGAGTCTTGTCGCCCGACGTCTCAGTCCCTATCCATGTCCCCTCGTCCCGGCCATCGGGATGTTCGGTATGGAAATAGAGCCTATCTTTTATATCCGTGATGCTGCTCTCGGGGTCCACCTCATACGTGTAGGTAGCCACATTCGAGAAGTCAATGTCGGGACTGCCTCCGCCCACACCGGCCACCACACCTCTCGGCATGTTGAGCATATCGTGAATCTCACCTATAAGCTGCGAGTCGGCCGTACCGCCGAAATACACAAAACTGGTCAGTGTGCCTCCGCAAGCCAGCGGCTTTATGGCGAGTTCGTTAGTGCCACCCACATGCGAGAGTTTCAGGATTATGTCATTGAAATCATAATCGTCAAAACTTCCGTAATCCTCGCAGGCCACAATCCATTCCTTAGGTTGGGCAAGTGGTATATCCTTGGGAGTAAGGTCAACCTCCGGCGGCCACGTGTTATGGATTCTGAACACCAGGTCATTGAGGTCATTGTCACCTCCACCCTCCTCGAAGCCGACGTAATTGCTGCCGTTATACCGGTATTTCGCGGCGAAAATGCTGTGGTTTGACGGATCCTCATCGGGAGTATACTCACTCATGGTGTGGATATGGTAGTGAAACAGGTAATAGTTCAGCTTGGCATTACCGAGATAAAACTTCTCCTTGTTATCCATACTGCCATAGAAAAATCCGATTCTCGTTCCGGCCGGGAAATCATACGAGCTGTCACCCTTGCCGTCCTCTCCGAAATAGACGAGTTTGATGCTCGTGCTGCGTATTATCGAGGGCCTGAAATACTTGATATTTGTCGAAATAGTCTTGGCATGACTGCTCACGAGATTTTCCCACTCATCCTTGATGACGTGGTCCCCTTCATGCTGCTGATTGGGATTATACACATCCGGGTGCTGCGACCAGTTGGCGCAATACCTGTATTCCATCAGACCATTGTTGCCCGATATGCTGTGTTCTGGATCTATACTGTTTCGGCGGAACACCACATACTTCGGCACCTCGTCGAAAAATTTCTTCGGATCGGCGTAAAGCTCCGCCTCATCCTCCGGATCGTAGTAGTAATACCCCCAGTACATCTCTCCCTCGGTGGTGCGCCACATCATGTCGAGCGTCACCGGTCCGTCCGAGCGCACAGTCATCGTCACATCGGGGTCAAGTATCCTGTCCTTGAAATAGTAGCGGGTGATATTATCCTCCCCACCATATATATTCATGTCCGACTGGTTGCCGAATATACCTCGTTCCTCCTCGCCGTCCACATTAATATATGAGTACACGATTGGGATGATGTCGAGATTGGTGAACTCAGGTGTCTTTTGCGAAAAATCAAAATTATTAAGCGCATACAGATTAGGGATAGGCATTTCCACCTTGCTGTCCACCGGATCAACCTCTTGGTTTCCCAATTCGGTCAACAGGGCTTCCCAAGTCTTGTTCTGACCAACATATGGTTTCATCTTGGCAAGATTATTGTCAGTTACGCGCATCACCGAATAGTCAAGCGCTTCCGCTGTCACCTGACACTCGCCTGCTCGCGAGCGCGTGTCAGAAATCCTTATCTTACCGTTTTCGTTATAGGCCAGGCCACTCCACACCGTCGTGCCATCATCATCGGTTATCTTGACATACACACGCTCGGTGCCCGGCTCAACATCGAAGCACACATTGCCGACTCCTCCGCTCATATTTGTCCGGGCCAGGATCTGGCTACCTGGAGCCATAGGCGCGTCGGTGTAGAAAGTGGCGACACCCCCAGGCCGGCCCGACAGGTTGATTTCGGCCTCCACCTGGCTGGACATACTCCACGAATGCTTATCGGCCGGTACACCAAATTGCTTGATGAATCCTCGCAGATAAAGCTCCTCTTGGGAAATTTCAGGCGCATTCTCGACACACGATATAAGCCCGGAAAAACCCAAAGCTAATGATAGCGCCAGAAGAATTCTCCTCCGGCTTATTACCTTAGGCAGCATAATGTTTCAATGTGTTTATTAATTTGGCAATTTTCATGATTAACAATATGTTAGGTCAGGAAAAATTACTTTTATATGAAGATAATGTGAATTTCTATGTCGGTTTGTCCACACATTTGGTATGTATCACAAAAGTACACACTCCACATACCCTTCTACAACTTTAATTATATCATTTTCTTTGCAATAACATCTCTTATCATATAAATTCGACTAAAATCCTTGTTATTCACCATGAATTTACGGTGAGCATTTTGCGTTCCACCACAATCCCACAGCATATACATCAAATAGGGCCGACAGCTCCGGAAACGACCTGACCATTTTTCACCCGGGCCATACCTTATGGTATAATATAATGTGGGTAACCTTCTCTATTCCCTTCGACAAAACATCCAAAATTTCGTCCGTTTTTCATTTTCTTAACCATGCAATCCCCTGACGTCCTGTGGTAAATCATTTTGTCAAGCCTATTATGGTTAAATAAAGTTAATTCGTTTGGATGGGGGGCTAATTTTATCCTACATTTGCAGTGTTATTTCAAATTCCAACTTTGACCACCGATTTGGTGCGTTTATGTTAGAAAGAGGCACAATTTCTTGACACTTTGTTAATTTAACAACTCGTTTTAACACTAATTAACAAATCCATTCATCTCCTCATACGCTTCACCCCACAATAGAAGCACTCCTGTTAAGGTCCGTCGGTAAAAATTGCATTTTTCACCGGGCGGTCTTTAGTTAATTCTACATCGAGCCGATTCTTAGGTGACGGCAGCGTCCGCACCTTCTATCAAGCATATAATAAATCCTATCACATATCACTTTTTTACACAAATGAGAAATAATATTAAGTCAACACTGGTTATGGCGATGGCATGCGCCGGCCTCTCGGCCTCAGCTGCCACCACACCTCTGGTGCCAAAGTTTGACTTGTCAAACCACATGTATCGTTCACACGGTACATCTGCATTCAATGACACACGTTCTAAATTAATCGAAAAGACCAACCAGCGCATGCTCAGGCAATGCGCCTCGAAACTGCCGCCGACGCGCCGGAAATCAACACCAAACCCACCTTCTCCATCAACCCCTGCAACGTCATGGGCGACATGGACGCTCCGGGCGGAAAGACTTGGTTCTACACCGGATCTCTTGACTATGACTATGTCAAAGTAAGTGAATACTTCACCGATGCCATCCTCCGCGCCTACACCTTCACCATCTATGATGAGGACATGAAGGTGATAGGAACCATCACCGACGAGATGGACTACCGCGAAGACGAGGTGCGTGTACCCCAATGCGAACTCGCCCCTGTGGTGACACGTAAATACTTCAACACCGACGACAAGTATGAAGTGGTAATCGGTCTTGCCATCAATGCCGGACCCGGCGAAAACCATTACCGTTCAGTAGTTTACTCGCTCGATGGTCTCAAGGACGAAAAAGGGTTCGACACCCCGGTCTTCACCATGGAGTCGCTTATCGGCGATGTGCTTGAGGCTCCGGCCGCTCCTGGCGACGAAAACTATTTCATGACTTTCGCTGAAGAGTCCTACCCTGACGTAGACGACTCTATCTTCGGCGCTCCCAACCAAGGCTACTGGGATGCCGTTAAGTCATCGAAAATCATCATGAACGTCTATGCAAAGGCCGCCGATGACAACGGTCCACGTAAAGTGTTCACCAAGGAGGTACCCCTGCTCCAGCTCCCCGGCGACCAGCAGTACACCCCCTACATCATCAACCTTACCCACGGTGATGATGCCTATTTCGTGTTCTCTTATTACAAGGACACATTCTATAACCCCTACTACTCCTACTCCGACGAGCTCACCATGCGAGACAACAACACTCTCATCATCGAGCTCTACAAAGTAAACGGTTCTTCGCTGTCACTTGCTCACACCACCGAAATCCCGGTGGTCAAGGATGCCATCGACGAGGCACTCGCCTCTTATTACTCTGTCGGCAATATGCGCTACCGTGGCGATGTCGATTTCGACAATTTCGGCACTTCGGGTGACGCTCCTGCCTTCATCATCACCAAGGACAACTACATGGTTGGCTCCGATGACAGCTACCTTAGCTCTTACTACGTTTACGGCCCCGACGGCAAACTCATCCACACTCTCTTCGAGGGCGCCGAGACTGCCATCAACCTCAGCGACATCCCCGGTCAAAACGCCCAGGAGATTTTCGTGACCAACAATGGCTCCTACGCATTCCACTTCGTCGATGTGATCACCGGCAAGACCCTCTTCAGCCAGTCGGCATCATTTACTTTCGACGATCCCGACATGGAACCCGAAGCTCTCACTTCCAACATCGACCGTACCAAGGTGGGCGACTCCTACATGTACGCCATCGAGCTCCGCGTCCCAACTGTCGACGAGAACGAGCATGACAATGCCCGCGTGATGTGGCTCGATGCCAACGGCCAGTTCAGCCGCATCGACGAAATCGACATGGGCACCAACGTGCACTACGCACAGTGCTACATCGCTTCCGATGCACTCCAGCCCACAGCATTCACTTCCGACGCCCACCACGAATATCTCGTGCTTGTGAAGCGTGGCCATGACGGCGGTGCCATGAGCGAGGAACTCATCGTAAGCCAGGCCAAGAACGAGGATGCCCCCGAAGGCAAGATTCTCCTCGAAATCCTCCCTGACAGCCGTGGTGTGCTCAACCAGATCATGCCCTATCTCGGCGGTGACAATCCCCGCCTCCTCGTTGGTTACTATGACCAGCCCTCATCACTCTATGCCGCCGACATCTACGCTCTTCCGCTCGACGGCGCACAAGTAGGCATCACTGACGTGATCGACTCCTCTGCAGCATCTGCCATTTCGTTCGACGGTGTAACCGTCCGTGCTGCCGGTGCCGACATCACCGTCTACGACCTCAGCGGTGTTGCTGTAGCCCGCGGTTACGAGTCAGCCTCCATGGCCTCCATGGCTCCCGGTGTCTACATTGCCAAGGCAGGCGCCGAAGCCAAGAAAATTCTCGTGAAATAACCATCACAAACCTATCCATAATGACACTCCGCCCCGGCTTCCCTTTGCCGGAAGCCGGGCACCGGAAGTCTGCCTCACATGAGTACTTACTCATCTCCAAGAGTCACATATATCAAATCAATCAATATCAATTCATCTAAAAATTTCAACGCAAATGAAACAAATCTACGCTTTAGGACTTGTGCTCCTCATGATTTTAGGCGTTAGTTTCCAGGCGTCCGCTTACGAGACGACTTTCAAATGGGACACCGCCGGAGCTGTAAAAATATACAAGACCAGCATCTCCGACGCCAACCTCATTGAAATTCCGGCCGGTGCCACCGAATACACAGTTGAGTATACCTCCAACACACGTATTTACGTGTGCCCCGCCGAAGGTTACTATCTTTCTACTGTAGAAGGCACAACTGCCAAGATCACCTATAGCTCATGGACTGGTGTTCAGTCATGGTCAGGCTTCCTTAATTCCTCATCAACATGGAACGGTGCTACTATTACTTTCACCACTGTTTCATCAGCCCGCGAGGATGAATTCGAACTCGAAATCGTCAACGGTGCGAGCGCTCTCGAAGCCTCTTTCTCTGACGTAGGTTACACCATCAGCAATCTTCAGAATGGGACAAACAAGGTTCCTTACAACCCCGCTGTTGACAAGACCCTCGTCATCTCACGCACTGATGACAACAAGACCGCACTTTACAGCGTGACCCTCAACGGCGGCACTGACGGCATCTCTTATAATTTCTATAAATCTACTGCCACCATCACTGTTAAGGAAGGTGACAAGGTAAGCGTACAGGTATTCGAATCTGACGAACCTGCCATTGAAAACCGCACAGTTACCTTTGCTTTCGACGGTCTTGACGCTGCTTGTATCAACACCATCCGCAACATATCCGCAAGCAAATTCATCGAACTCACCGATAATAAGCTCGCCGATCTCCCCGAAGGAACTCAGATTCAGGTTAACTTCAACTCCGAGTACACCATCTCCAAGGTAACCCTCGGCGAACAGGATCTCAACTACACTGCCGGTGCTACTTACGTCCGGTTCACTGTTGATGCCGATGCCACCCTCACCATCACCGGTAAGGCTAAGGAATATGCTCAGCTCCCCTACACTCTCTTCATCCAGAATCCCGAAGGTGTCAACATCGCCAACACCTATGGTGGTGAAGCCATGACTCTCCCCGAAGGCTCTGCCGTGGCTTCCAACATCACTCTCACCGAAGGCGTCACCATGACTGCCGCCGACTCAAAGAGCTACTCGCTCACCATCAGCGAAAAGAACCCCAAACTCTTCATTTCGCCCAAGGAAGGTTGGTACATCATGACCGTACAGGACATGTCGGCAGGCGACTCCGGCAAATTACTCGGTGTCAACTTCTCTGCATCAATCATCTCTGCCGACAACAATAAGGTATATATCGTGGCAATGCCCTACGTAAACAACGCCAAGGTGGCCGTCAACGTTATCGGTACCGGTTCGGCAAGCTTCAAAGGCGACAGCTCTCTCTCATCAAGCTGGGATAACCCCTCCACCACCTACTCTGTAAAGACCGGCGAGAACATGATCGACTTCGTGTCAAGCTATGTCTCTTCATTCACTGCATTCACTTCTGTTCAGCCCAACGCTGTATACCTCGACGGCAAGAAACTCGTTGCCAACGAAGAGAACGGCTCTTACGCTGTATCATCCTACATCCCCGCTGACGGCAACGCCTCAGTCTACTCTACTGTGACCATCTTTACCGACGGCACCACCGGTACCATGGGTAAAGTCAACATCACCTACAAAGACGGCATGACTGCCGATGTGACTTACAGTACCGCACGTATCGCCACCACCGACGAGACCATCTCGCTCCTCGAAGGTACCCCTGTCTACATCAAGCCTGCCAAGGGCTCTGAAATGAAGGTCGGTGACGAACTCGTCTATGCCGAAGGTAAGGGCATCAACAAGCTCGACGAAAATGGCGAATATGCCGTAAGCACTACCGCTGCTGGCACTGACGTTGTCATATCCAAGGAACCTGTCATCGTTGAAATCCTCTCTGTCGCACCCGCAAGCGGTTCGGAAGTCAAGTCAATCTCTGAAATCAAGATCAACGTTCCCTTCAGCGACGACCTGATGCTCTATCCCGGTGATGCCACTAAGATTTCACTCTCTAACGGCACCACTACTGTCTACGCTACCGAATTCGGCGAACTTGCTTCCAATGAAATGGGCACCGCCCTCGTTTGCCCCGTGACCTTCCCCGAAGTTACCGAGGCCGGCAATTGGATTCTCACCATCCCCGCAGGCACATTCTACGAAGCCGCTTGGGATGACACCGCTGATGACTTCGCTCCTGTAGCCAACGGTGCAACCACTGCTGAGTACACCGCCGAGTACACCATCAATCCCGACGCCAAGGGCATCTATGACGACTACACTCTTGACCCCGCCGACGGTGCTACCGTAAAATCTCTCTCTGTCATCAAGCTCACCTTCAACCAGCTCGAAGCCGATGACCACTACATGTTCTACGGCGAAGATGGCATCACCATCTCCAACGGCACCACCACTTATCCCTGCGCGGCAGGCGGTAACAGCGGCGCCATCAACATCTTCATCATGGACAGCAACTATGAGGATGTGACAATCACCGAGAACGGCAAGTGGACACTCAACATCCCCGCAGGTGCGATCAGCAAGTGGGGTGCTGAGGAAACTATTCCCGGCATCACAGCCACCTATACAGTTTCTGACTCTTCAGCCATCGACTCTATCCTCTCTGACTCTGACGAAAACGTCACTGTTTACGGCATCGACGGCCGCCTCATCCTCAAGGATGCTCCCCGCGCCGAGCTCAACGGTCTCGCCAAGGGTCTCTACATCATCAACGGCCAGAAAGTGCTTGTGAAATAAATCTCATGCACCTACTGTCCCATATTGACAGAACATAGGTCAATTTTACCCAAAATAGACCCATTTTCCGGAAAAAGCCGGGTGTCTGCGTGACGCCCGGCGTTTTCCGTGAAAATATCATATAGCGAATTTTAATAAAATTTAGGACTGATTTAAGTTAAACAATCCATGACTAAACGTATCTTCACTGCAATGTCGCTCCTGGCTCTGACAGCGGCGGCATTCGCCAAGCCGGTCACTCCTGAGGAGGCACTTCGCCGTGCAAGCGACCGCCATGAGAACGTGCGTGCACGCAGCGGTGCCACAGTGCGCCCGCAGCTCGTACACACGTCACTCACCGAAAACGGTGCTCCGGCTGTCTATGTATTCAACAACCCCGACAGCGAAGGCTACCTCGTGCTCAGTGCCGACGACGAAGCCATCCCGATGCTCGGCTATGCCGACTCAGGCGAGTTCCCGGTCAATGACATCCCGCCCCACGTGCAGTGGTGGCTCTCTGAGTATGCACGCCAGATCGAATATGTGACGGCTCATCCCTCCACAGCCTCAGCCATTGCCGACAAACTAAAGACCAACTCCCGCGCAGGTCGGGAGCCTATCGCCCCGCAGATCAAGACATCATGGGACCAGGTGGAACCCTACAACGACGCATGCCCCCTCAGCGGGACCGCCCGCACCTACACCGGCTGTGTGGCCACAGCCATGGCACAGGTGATGAACTACTGGAAATACCCCGAACGCGGACAGGGCAACATCTCCTACACCATCCCCTCACTCAGCAAAAAGGTGTCACTCAACTTTGCCCTCAAGGCCTTCGAGTGGGACAAGATGCTTGACTCATATATCGCAGGCAACTACACCGACGAGCAGGCTGCCGCCGTGGCCTACCTCATGAAGGCTTGCGGCTACGGTGTCAAGATGGACTATTCCACCGACTCTTCCGGCGCCCTCGCCATGAACATAGCCAACGCTCTCGTCAAGTACTTCAACTATGACGGCAACATGCTCTACACACTCCGTGACTACTACTCGACCACCGAGTGGGAGACTCTAATCTATGACAACCTCAAGAACGTGGGCCCTATCCTCTATGGCGGAGGCTCGATGCTCGGAGGCGGCCACTCGTTCGTCTGCGACGGCTATGACGGCAACGGCTACTTCCACTTCAACTGGGGCTGGAGCGGCATGTCGGACGGCTACTTCTCGCTCGATGCCCTCAACCCCGATGCCCTCGGTTCAGGTGGCGGCTCAGGTGGCGGATACAACTTCACCCAGGATGCCGTGCTCGGCATACAGCCTCCCACCGGCAAGCCTGTTGAAGAGCGTCCCCTCACACTTACCCAGATGGGTACTCTCAACGGTGAAATCGTGGCCGACTCCCTGAAATTTGAGCTCACAGGCCAGTCTGGCGCCATGTGGGTCAACTACAACCCCGCCACTCTGCGTGTCAAGTTCACAGCCAAATTCGTCCCGCAGGACGGCACTTCGGGCGGAGAGAAATTCCGTGACGTGTCATCCAAACGCTTCTCAATCGAGGCCGGCTACGGCACAAGCCCCGACTACTTCGACTGCGGTGTACTCCTCTCCGAAGTAGGCCTTTCCGATGGCACCTACAAAGTGGAGATAGGCCTCTGCCCGGTCACCAACTCCGACACCGGAGTCACCTCCGACGGCACCGGATGGATAGCCATGAAGGAATGCTACGGCTACAGCAACAGTTTCGTGCTCCGCAAGAGCGGTTCCACCTACACTGTCGACAATACCCCCCTCGTCAAGTTCAACATCAGCGGCGAGCTAATGTATGACCTCTACTACGGTTGCGCCAACCGCGTCAAAGTCACCGTCGAGAACCCCTCCGACATTGAGATGACAAGCGGTTTCGCTCCCATCTTCGCCAACGCCTCAACCGGCGAACTCCTCTTCCTTGGCGAGAGTGTATTCCTCACCCTGCCCCCTCACTCCACAGTGACACGCGAATGGGAGACCCCCATCTACCTGCTCCAGAACACTTCTATAAGCAGCGACACACGCCTCATCTTCTCATTCTTCGATGAGTCCACCTACAACATCTATGGCGAGGAATTTGCCGAATACGTGACCATGCATGCCACTCCGCGCACCACTGTGTCACTCACCAAGAATCCCTCCATCCAGGGTGCCCGCATCTCATATCTCCAGGGTGAATCAGGCCTCTACCGTGTATACAACGTAACCTCCAACGAGTTTACCGTCAACAGTACCGTCAAACTCACCGAAGGCTACTTCGCCTATCCCGTGATGGCCTGCGCATGCACTCCCTCATCCGAAGGCGGACTTGCCATCAACGCCTATGCCGGCAACAACATGTTCCTCACACGTCCCGGCCAGAGCGAGGACTTCTCGACCGTCATGAACTTCCAGGCAGCTGTCCCCGGACAGATCTACTACCTCATCATGGCCTACGAAGGTCCCTCCGGACTCGTGCCCATCAGCATGTCGCCCACCTACTTCCGCATCCTCGACCAGTCAGGCATCAACGACATCGAGGCTGAGCTCGCAGGTGTAAACCTGACATTCGACAAGGCCACCTCAACAGTAAGCATCATTGCCGAAGGCAACGTGACTGAAGTATCAGCCGTCAACATCGCAGGCATGCCTGTAAGCGGCATCGCCGACTACGACGGTACCCGCGCATCATTCCGTCTCGCTGACGGCCTCCAGGGTGTAGTATTAGTCACTGCACGCGACGACGCCGGAAACACCAAGACCATCAAGGTCCTCCTCTAAGACACAGTCCCCGCAGGGTCGCGCCATCACCCCGGGCGACCCTGCTTTACATCCACAAGTGTCCTGACCCACCCACCTCTATCAGAAGGTGAAGTGACGGTCAGGACACTCTTTTTTACCCCATCCCATCGTTATCCCTATCGCACCTCCATCGCCGGCCTATCACTCCCGCCTGTACACTTTATCATCTTTCCAACACGACATTATCTCCATCCCACAGAACTCTCATCTACCGGCCATAGCCATAAAAACACCCATCATTCCCACCTCCCACTGACGCAAAAAAAAGAAGTCGGTACCGACACCGGCACCGACTTCAATGTCATAAAAGCAACGTCTGCTTAGAGAATCACCTTGCGCACTTCGCGCACACCGTTCTGCTCTATCACGAGGATATAAACACCGGGAGCTGCTGACGAAGTGACATTCTCGGGCTCACCTACGCCGCGGGCCACGATTATGCCGGTCGATGCGTCAACAAGTGTGAGATACTTCGGAGCGTCCGAAACGGTCACGTCGCAGATACCGGATTCCACACCACGGTTGGCAAAACGTTCGGCCACCTTATTGGCGCTCATCGCACCGGTGTAGACCGAAAGTTCATCCATCAAGCCCTTGTAGAAATTGTCCTCATTGGTGCTGTTGGCCACCACGATGCGCTCGTCATTGTCGTTGATCGCACCGGTATTGTCGGGAGCCTCAGCCACGAGCTTGCCGTCGACGTATGCCTTAAGAGTCTTGGTAGCGCTTTCTCGTACGCACACCAGATGATGCCACTGGCCGTTGAAATATGAAGTCGCGGCAAAAGAAGCCTCGCTCTTTGTAACGTCATCATCGATGGCAAACTTCAGATTTCCGCCTTTCAGTTCAAGACCGATCCAGTTGCCGCTGGTCTTCTTGGTGTCATCCTTGGCCATGCTACCCTTATGGAATATATAAGCGGCATCATCGGTGGAGTTGAACCACATCTCGAGGGTGAAATCCTTGGTGCCCATCTGCATTTCGGGATAAGCAGCCTGGATGAGATGGTTCGTACCGTCGAAGCTCACACCGTTACCGGCTATACCGGCAACCGAAGCCAGGGCTGATGTGCCCGAAGCCGCAGCGGTGCCGAAAATATGATTGGTCACCGAGGGACCTACCTCCTCAAACGAGAAGTAAGCTACCTTGTCGAGCTGAACTGCCTCGCTCACGGTGATGGTGAACTCCATGGAAGTTTCGGGATCGCCACCCTTGGTGCTCAGTACCACCTTATATGTTCCGGGGGTAGTGGGTGTGCCTGAGATAACGAATGTCTGGGCCGACTGATCCACGTCGAGTTTCACGCCTTCGGGAAGACCGGTAGCCACCACTGTGGTAGCCTTGTCATAGCTGCCGCTGATGGGAGCTATGGCATAACCGATTTCAAGCGACTGTGAAGGTGCGCCTTCCGACACTGTGATCACACCGGCTGTCGAGAAGCGGTCAGGCAGATAATAGCCAAGATGAGGAGGCTGGTTATAGCCCACATTCTGCCATGCTATAGCCATGCGGTAGTTGTGGTCCTGCATGAGGCACGGCACACGGTAGTCGGTCGCGATGGTGGTGGTGTAGATGAGGAGGTCCGAGCTGTTTTCGCCGTCCCAGAGCACCACTTCCTCGCGCCAGTCGCCAAACAAGTCGGCCTGGAGGCAAGCTGTACCCTTGGTGGTGTTGCAGGCATAAGCCTTCTGCACCGGATTAGAGAGTGAGCCGATGGTCCAGGTCTTGGTGGTGCCGGTGAGAGTGGCATTGGGCTTGGTGATACGGGGGTTATAAGCCTTCGAAGTCTTGTCATAACGGCCGTCGAAGAGCTCGTCAAGCAGGTCACCGTCCCAATAGATACGGAAATTCATGTCATACTGCTTGGTCGAAATCTCATTACCGTTGATGTCATAAACCACCTTGCGTGACGCGCCTGTGGTCCAGTCCTCGCACCAGAACTCATATCCGCGGAAATTGTCGGTGATATCCCCTGCCAGGCCGCGGCCTATGTCATGCTTGGTGTTGGCCTTCTTCCAGATAATCTCGCCGGTGGCGGCATCGCGGAGTTCAGCATCGAACGGATATGACTTATCCTTCTCCTCGTGGACCATGAATACCTCCAGACCGGGGCGGTCGGGAAGGAAGTCACCGAGATGGAGGGCATCGCCGTGACCACCGCGTGTGGTGTAGAGCACCGAGCCGTCATGGTCAACACAGGCAGCGCCGTAGACGATTTCGTCACAGCCGTCGCCATCCACATCACCTACGGTGAGTGAGTGTGCGCCTTCGCCGTAGAGACCTTCATTCTTTGTCTCGCTCTTGTGCAGCCAACGCTGGGTAAGTTTTGTGCCGTCAAAATCCCACGCGCAAAGATAGGAAGCGGTATAGTAACCGCGACACATCACTATGCTGGGTTTCTGGCCGTCGAGATAAGCCACGGCGGCAAGATAGCGTTCGGGACGGTTGGTCTGGTCGCTCTTCTGTGTGCCCACCTGCACCGCGCCCCACTGAGTGGCAGTGCGGATGCTACGCGGAGGATTGAAAGCCACTGTCGACATCTCCGCACCGGTCTGACCGTTGAACACGGTGAGATATTCCGGACCGGAAATGACGTGGCCACGACTGTTGACATACGATTTATCGGGGTCATCCGAACCCATGATCACCTTCTTGCCCTGGCCGTCGATTGTGCCGGGAGCGGTCTTGCAGCAGAGCTCTGCCTTGCCGTCGCCGTCAAAGTCATAGACGAGATACTGGGTATAGTGTGCGCCGGCACGGATGTTACGGCCAAGGTCTATACGCCAGAGCTTGGTGCCGTCGAGCTTGTAGCAGTCGATATACACATTGCCTGTGTAGCCGTTGAGCGAGTTGTCGCGTGAGTTGGAGGGATCCCATTTCACGAAAATCTCATACTCACCGTCGCCGTCCACGTCGCCAAGGCTACAGTCGTTGGGCGAGTAGTCATAGTCGTCGGTAAGGGGATAGTCGGCTGTTCCCATAGCAGAGTTGCCGGCGAATGTCCCACCCTCCGGACGGTCGAGATGTACGCGCTTGAACACGCTGGGCTCCACCGGAGTGGTCTTGGATGTCTCCACCACTGATGAGCCGTTGAGGGCTTTGATTACATACTTTGACGAAACAGTGCCGTTGGGGTCAGTGAAGTTGGTGCCCTTGGTGATGGGCTCACTGTTGACCTTCACATCGTCACGATACACGTCAAACGTCATTGTCTTGGCATCGCTTTCAAGGCTGCGCCACGACACGAAGACTCCGTTGGTCATCTTGACGGCTATAACGCCGCGGTCGAGTTTCTCCGCCTGAGGGGCAGCCATAGCAGTGGCCGATGCCGCAAGCAGAAAACATGACAGAAGTACCTTTTTCATTACGTTTTACTGATTTGATATGGTATTAGTGAATATTCGGTGGTTTAGTCCTGCAAAAATACGCATTTTTGATGTAATATGCAAACGACAGCAGAAGGGGCAGGAGCGCTGTGTCTCCTGCCCCTTCCGGGTCATTTTATCAACCTTGCGCCTGAGGGGGCAAGGCTTTTAATGTGAGTGCGTCAAGCGATATTATTTCACCACGATTTTGGTGGTTACAGTCTCGCCCGAAGCCAGAGTGTCGACCTTGATGAGGACGCCGGGGGTGTTGGCGTTCACGCGGATACCCTGGAGGTTATAGTAGATGGTCTCCACTACTTCACCGTCAGCCACCACGTCAGTGATGCCGGTTAAAGCTGAAGCCTCTACAGCCTCGCCGAGGCCACCCATTTCGTTGGCGGCACGTACGGTGTAGACAGGAGCGGCAGCGCGGGCCACGGTTGACTCTACTGTGAATGTAGGATCAACGGTGAAACCGATCACCTTGCCGTCGGCACATACAGCCCAGTGCGAAGCGTAGTCGCTGTCATCCCAGCTGATCACACCGTCCTCGATAGTGACATTGGTAGGAGCGGGAGCCTGTTCGGCGAGAGTTGCGGGATCCCAGTCGTCGTCGCCGCCCATAACCACTGCGAGTGAGTGGGCGTCGGCCTCAGCCTTGGTAAGCACGGGATTGTTGGCATGAGTGTCAGCAAACACTTTCTTGCGGTCAACGAGGTCGATGACAGTTCCGCTTGCGGTGGTCGAATTATATTCGGCGAAGCGTGCGGGCCAGCCACCCGACATCTCGTTCCAGCCGATAGCTGAGGGACGGGCAGTCATCTTGGTGTCGATATAGAGAGCGATAGGTGTACCGCTGCCCCAGGGACGGCCGAGGGTATAGTTGCCGTCTACGTCGGCTGACTCACCTACGATTTCGCAATCCTTGAAGATATAGCCATACTTCTTGGGCACAGAGGGAACAGCGAGGTAACCACCCTTCTCACACATCTGGAGAGTAACGGCGTTGTAGTAAACGTCACCCTTACCGCAGAGGAAGTCGGTGCGGCCACGGAGCACGCCACCTTCGAAGTAGAAGCGGCCCTTGTCATTGTTTGACACATAAGTGTCCTGGTAACCCCAGAGACACACATCCTTCATGATGGTCTTGTCAGAGTTGTCATTGACCTCGATGTCACGACCCTTGCCATCACCCATGGCACTCTTGATGGTGAGGTGCTGGAAGTAGGTGTTAGTGGCGGTCTTCTCCAGACGGAGCACATCGCCCTTGCCGATACCTTCGAGTACATTGGCACCTGTGCCTGAAGCAGGAACAGTGTTGGTGATTACCACACCGTCACGGCTCTCGCCGATGAACGAGATGTTGGCACCGGTGATGTATGTGGTGGGATCGGCATAGCTCTTGCCGTCAGTACCGGTCTTCTGTGAGGTTTTGCTGGCAGGGAGCTTGTACTCGCCGTTGTGGATGAAGATGCGGAAACGCTTGGTCATGTCCGAGCGGCTGTTGGCTGTGTTGATAGCCTCTACGAGCTCATCCACGGTGGTTACAGCCACATCATAAAGAGCCTTGGCTACTGCCGGGCGGGTCTTGGTGGTGAAGTTGATGGTGATGGCCTGGCTCATGGCATTGTCAGTGAGGTCCATCACGCTGCCGGCGGGAAGGGTGAACTTGTAGTCGGTGGCGTAGGTGAGGTTCTTATATTCAAACATCACAGTCTTGCCTGTAACCGAGGGAGTGAGTTCGAGGTCGCCCAGAGTAGCCTTGACACCCTCTTTCACCTTAATCTTCTCATCGAATGTGAGGACGATCTTACCGTTGATCGATGCGTTGTTGGAGCCCTCTTCGGGAACCTGCGATACGAGCACCGGAGCCACACCGTCGTCAACGAGCTTGGCAGTGCCGATGATGTATGATGCACCGAGGGCGATACCGTCATTATTCGAAGTTGTTCCGTCGACAGGTGAATTTGTGTCGGAGATCCAGCGTACATATACCTCCTTCTGGTTATTGGCTGCTGCCGGGAGGTCAAATGTGGCGTCAGTCCAGTTCTTGTTGCCCTGGATGGTGATGGTACCGATCTTGGTCCAGTTTTCACCGTCAAGTGAGTATTCTACATTCTGCTTGGTGTAAGCATTGTAGTTGTAAGCCATAGCGGTAATCACCTGGAGGTCGGTGAAAGCTTCGGCGTTCACCTTGGTCTGCCAGTAGTATTCACCGAGGCCGGTGGTGCGCCAGTTGACAGCTGCGGGACGGCCTTCATAGCCACCTGCTGCCACCTCGCTCTTGTCAAGCCATCCGGCTATGTCGCCTGCGGCGTTGCGGAGCACAAGCGAAGCACCGTCATTGTCAGCTGCATAGAAGTCAGCTGCGCGGCCGTTGCCTGCCTGATAGAAGTCCCAACCGGCAATGTAGTCAATAGCGTCGAAGTTGGCGGTCAATGACTGGTCACCATCCATGGTCACCTTGATTTCGCTTGAAGTCTGGCCGTCATCCCAGCTTGCAAACTTGACGATGGGGTTGGAGATGGCTGTGAGAGTCACTGTTGTGCCCTCCTCATACATGCGCTTGCCGTCGATCATCTCACCGGCGGGAGCGGGCTGCACCTGGTAATCGTTGGCGCCGCCGGTCACTCCGAGCACGAGCTCATAGGTGTTAAGCTTCTTGAAGTTGGCGGTAAGTTCGGCATTTGACGCCATTGTATAGGTGAATTCGGGAGCGTCCGAAACCTCCTTGCCGGAAGCGTCGGTCCAGTTCACGAACGAGTAGCCGAAATTGTTGACTGCGGTGAGTTTCACATCAGTGCCGGCCTCGAACTCAGAAGCATTGGGATAGGATGACACCTTGCCACCATCGGCAGGTGATGCGGCGATGTTGAGTGTGTAGATTTCCACGTCTTCCACAGTGCCGTTGAGTGTACCGTAGATGCGGATGTCGCTGAAGCCGCCCTGCTTTGCATTGCCGACACCGATGGTCGACTGGAGAGTGAAGCCCTCGGTTGAGGCGAGCTGCTGCTGCTGTTCGGGGGTAAGCTCGATTACGAACTGATGGATAGCCTCAGCGTCATAAGGCTTGTTGAGTTCGTTGTTTTCACGGTGGGCGGTCCAGGTGCCGAGATTCACGAGGTCACCTTCGCCGGCGCGTACCGAGATGGTGATACCCTTCTCTGAGTCGGTACCGAAACGCTGCACATAACCCTGCACCTTGGTGGGGGTGAATGTAAGACCCTTGGCAGGCTTGACAGTCCATGCCACAACGTCAGATGCACCTGTTGTAGGCTGAATCTTCACAAATACGACCTCATTGCCGTTCTCGTCCTTGAGAGGGCCGGTGGTCTTGTCGGTACGGCCGCTGGTACCTGTCACTTTGTGGCCGTTGAGATTGAATGCTTTGGTTGAGAAGCCGTTCTCGGGCACAGCCGCTACAGCAGTCTCATAGTCAGTGGCCGAGTTGAAAGCCCAGATCACTGAAGCGGGCTCGTCGTTGAATGTCGAGCCGCCGGCCTGAGCCGCAACGGGAAGCACAACCTGGATATAGCGATAGTAAGAACCGTCGCCGATCACCATCTCCACAGGATTGGTTTTTGAAGCGCAGGTGAACGTGGGGGTCTTGGTGCCCTGGTTGATTACCTGGCCGTCGATAGTGGTTGTGGTGATTACATTGTAAGCCTCGGTAGAGATTACAGCATCCTTGCACGAAGGAATCTGGAAAGTTGTTCCGTTGTTCATCTGGGCGAGGTCTGTCCAGTTGGCATTGGCGATTTTGCCGCCGTTGTTGGTGTCAAACGGAAGAATCACGTCGATGGTCTCGGTGCCGATCTTGGCCTGGGCCACCCAGAAGCCGGTCTTGTTCTGGAAACCTACAGTGGGGGCGCCGTTCTGACGACGGAAATCCCAGCAGATAGTCACAGGAGCAGTGCGGTCATCCAGAGTCACAGTGTTCTTAACGAACACAGGAGTAAGCTCGGTGTCACCCTCCACTGTCATTATCTCGCCAACCTCATAAGTCTTGGAGCCGTCAGTCCAGCCCACGAGGGTGCTGCCTTCGAGATAGATGGTGAAGTTGCCGGGAATAGTGAAGGTCTTGCCTATCTCTACCTTCTCGGCAGCAGGCACGAGCGAAGCTTGGGCGCCGCTCTCGCCGAGCGAGAACGATACGGTGGCATCCTCAACGAGTTCCGAGGGATCCACAGCCTCAACGGCTATATAGGGAGTATAACCGCCACCGCTGATTGACAGTGTGGCAGCCTCACCCTTATAGAGGCCCGAAGCGATGTTGGTAGCCTTGTTACTGTGATAGCAGGTGCCGTCATTGTTGGTGAAAGTCACCACAGTCTCTGCACCGTTCTTCACAACCACATTCTGACCCCAGGCACAGGTGCCCATCGACACCTTCACAGGGCCGTCGACCTTGACGGTAGATGCGAAATTGCCCCAGCCGTGCTCATTTGAATGATACTTGCCGGAGATAACGATAGCGGCGGAAGCATCGTCGGCCGCAACGCGGCTCAGTGTTCCGTCCGAAGCGATGGCAACGCCAAACTCCACCGGAGTCTTGTTGGCTATCTCATCGCTCTCAAGGAGATTGCCGTCTGTGAGGTCAATCCTGATGTCCTTGAACTGGGCATGAGCCGAGGATACCCCCAACAGACATGCGAGGAGAAGGACAACGTTCCAAATTTTCCTTGTCATAGAGTAAAAAAGATTGAAATTTTTGGTATTAAGGTATTTAAAGTGAAAATTTACGTCTGAGATATTAGATGACAGGCAGAGAGCCCTCGGTGGAGGGCGGGATTAGCGGTGGTGTGAACCCACCGGCATGCAACATCTTCACGATTCATGCAATATCGTGCAAAATTAGCACATAAAATGTTAAAATCCAAATAAAAATTCTCACCACCTCATCTCCGCAGCCCTGCCGGCATGCAGCTCGACGATTGCTAAAAATCCACGCTTTTACTTGCATCTCCAACAATAAAACTGTATTTTTGCATTTAGAAACTCTACACCTATTTATATTTACCTATCTCTACCATCATCTGTCACCTATGAGATCTAACTTCTTGACCATCGCCGCGGCGATGGGTCTCTCCGTCGTGGCGGCCTCTGCTCCTGCCTCGGCACAACTCCGCACCAACGCCGGCGTGCAGTATCTGCTCTCGCAGCCGCTCGACATGAGCCAGGACTTCTCCGACCTGAGCAACCACTATTTCTTCGCCGACAGCCTCGTTGACTTCGACACCGCCACCGGTCTGGGCACCGTGAAGTGGGAGCGCCACAGGCTGATGCCGAGACAAGCCTTCAACGCCAACACCTATCTCCATCAGCCGCTACAGACCCTCGACTTCCCTGATACGGCCTATGACAACGACCCCGAGCTTCGCATGAGCGTCGAGCCGGTCAACGAACGCACACTGCGCATCCGCATGTACACCTCTCCGGTCATCCCACACGACAATCCCGATGACCCGATGCTCGCGGCAACCCCCACAGTCGACCGCTCGGCATGGCGTGCAACCACCACCAAGGAGGGCGACGTGGTCTATACCTCCGACGCCGGATCGCTCGAAATCAAGCGTCACCCCTGGCGCCTTGTCATCAAGGATCCTTCGGGACGCATCCTGACCAACACCCGCGCCTGGTCCGACAACGACTCCACTCAGGTCAAAGTCCCACCATTCAGCTTCATAAAGCGCGGAGCCGACAACTCGCGCTCCATCAACCCTGTATTCTCACTTATGCCCGGCGAACGCATCTACGGATGCGGAGAGAGCGCCACCCCTCTCAACAAGGCCGGACAGAAGGTCAACCTTTTCGTCACCGACCCACAGGGACCGGAGACCCCCGACATGTACAAGCCCATCCCCTTCTTCCTCTCCAACCGTGGCTACGGCATGTTCATGCACACATCGGCCCCTGTCACCTGCGACTTCGGCGCAAGCTACGTGGGTGCCAACAAACTCTTCATGGCCGACGAGGTCATGGACATCTTCATCATGCTCGGCGACCCCAAGGAAATCCTCAGCGAGTACACCGCCCTGGTGGGACGCCCCGGGATGCCTCCGCTGTGGAGCTTCGGCACATGGATGAGCCGCATCACCTACTTCAGCGAGAAGGAGGGACGCGAGGTGGCGAGCCAACTGCGAAAAAACCGCATTCCATCCGATGTAATCCACTTCGACACCGGATGGTTCGGTGTCGACTGGCAGTGTGACTACGCATTCGCCCCCGACCGCTTCGACGACCCTGTCAAAATGCTCGCCGACCTAAAGAAGGACGGATTCCGCACCTGCCTCTGGCAGTTACCCTATTTCACCCCCAAGAACAAATTCTTCCCCGAACTGGTCGAGAAGGGACTCTACGTGCGCAACGGCCGCGGTGAACTCCCCTACGAGGATGCCGTGCTCGACTTCACCAACCCGGCCACCGTCGAATGGTACCAGGGCAAACTCGCCAACCTCCTCGAGCAGGGTGTGGGAGCCATCAAGGTCGACTTCGGCGAAGGTGCCCCCCTCAACGCCGTCTACCACAACGGCCGTAGCGGCCTCTATGAGCACAATCTCTACCCCGTGCGCTACAACCGCGCCGTAGCCGAGGTGACAAAACGCGTCAAAGGCGACAACATCATCTGGGCCCGCTCGGCTTGGGCCGGGTCGCAGCGATATCCCCTCCACTGGGGTGGCGACGCAGCCACCACCAACACCGGCCTCCTCGGCACCATCCGCGCCGGCCTCTCGCTCGGCCTCAGCGGCTTCTGCTTCTGGAGCAACGACATAGGTGGTTTCGTCACCGACAGCCCCGAGAACCTCTACCGCCGCTGGCTACCCTATGGCTTCCTCACCTCCCATAGCCGAGTCCACGGAGCACCCCCGACCGAACCGTGGCTCTACGGCAAGGAGTTCACTGACTACTTCCGCAAATGCGCCGAGCTAAAGTACAAGCTCATGCCCTACGTCTACGCCCAGTCAAAGAAATGCACCGAAAACGGTTGGCCCATGATGCGCGCACTGCTCATCGAGTTCCCCGACGACCCGGGGGCATGGCGTGTCGACGATCAGTACATGTTCGGCGAGTCGATGCTCGTAGCCCCGATGCTTGAGGACGGAGATTCCCGCGATGTCTACCTCCCCGGCACCGGAAAATGGATTGACTATCAGACAGGCAAAGTATACACCCCCGGCTGGCACACCGTGGCCACCGCCGAGCTCCCGATAGTTATAATGGTCAAGGACGGCACAGCACTCCCGCACATCCCTGTGGCCCAGTCGACCGACAGCATGGACTGGAGCAAAGTGAGTTGGCAAAAATATCTCGCCGACGAGACCGTGGCCAAAGGGGCCATCTGCATTCCCGGCGGCCAGCTCCAGGAAGTGAGCATGTAAAAACCGCCCCTTCCCCGGGTCCTGTCACCCCCCACATTGAAACTGTCTGAAAAAAAATTAACACCCCTTTTTCAGACAGTTTCTAATATTATATGTACCTTTGTAATGTAAACCGCTACCGCTTATGAACAATTTCTATGCCTGGTGTCGGCGTTACCTGTCGCTCACGCTCCTGGCCGCCATAGTCATCGGCGCCCTGGTGCTATTCTTCAACGAAAACTCCCTGCTGCGCACCGTGGAGCAGGAACGCACCATCGACGAGCTCCAGGCCCGCATCAAGGACGCCACCGACACCCTTGAATATTACCGCTCGCTCAACCGCTCGCTCGACACCGACAAGGAGACCATGGAACGGATAGTGCGCGAGCAATACCACATGCAGCATCCCGACGAGGATGTGTATGTGTTTGAATAAACATCACTATATCATCACAATGAAGCATAACGACACACCCATCACCGACAGCAACCCACGCCGCCGCACATGGTCGGAACTAATGGTCACCGTAGGCCTGCTGGCCATCATGGTGGCCGCATGCCTGCCGCTGCTCAAAGTCAGAGGCGACCTCTTCCGCTACATCTACGCCGCCGGAGCTCTCATCCTGCTGGCCGGACGCTTCGTGGCCCCTCCGGTGGCCAAGGATGCATCCCTGCGCCTGCGCCGACTCCTGAGAGTAGAGATATGGAGCGCCCTGATTTTCGTGGCAGGAGCCGTATTCATGTTCGTCCCGTCGGCCGGATGGAGCGACTGGATCGCGTTCACACTCGCCGGAGGCCTCCTTACCATCTACACTTCGGTGATGATTCCTCGACAGAAACTGAAGGAGTGAAAGATTGTTAAACGGAGCGATTAATTGGCACATAATTAGTAATTTTGCCCCGATAAATCACGCTATGGCGCAATACCTCACAATCGACCAAGGCAACACCGAAGCAAAAATCTCGCTTTGGGAGGACACGGAGCTCGTCGACACAGTCCTCGAGCCCAACCTCACACCATCCAAAGTAAGCGATTTCGTGGCCGGACGTCGGCTTGACGGTGCCATCTACTGCTCTGTGGTCCAGAACAACGGCCCGGTCATCAACCGCCTCAGTCACCTTTCAAGGTGTGTCTACCGCCTTTCCCCTTCCACCCCTCTCCCAATCACCATCGACTATGCCACACCGCGCACCCTCGGAAGCGACCGCGTCGCCGCAGCCGTGGGAGCCTGGAGCGACTTCAAAGGAAAACCTATCCTGGTGGTCGACGCCGGCACAGCTGTCACCTATGACTATGTCGACCCGCAGGGGACGTTCCGCGGCGGAAACATCGCCCCGGGAATCACTATGGAGCTCAAGGCCCTCAACCACTACACGGCCCGACTCCCGCTCGTGCCATTCCCGGAAAACATGGCCTCCCTGCGCGACTCCCTCATGGGGCGCTACACAGCCGAAGCCATCGCTCTCGGAGCAGTCTACAGCGTCGTGGCATCAATCGGATATTACAGGAGCCGGCTCCCCGAGGACACCGTCGTGGTGCTCGGAGGAGGTTGCGGCCATCATCTTGCATCCCTTTGCGACTTCGAGGTACATGTGGACGAACACCTCGCCAGCAAAGGCCTTAACAGAATTTTGCTTTACAATGAAAATTAAACTATTCTTTGCGCTGGCTCTGCTGGCCTCATCTTTCGCCGGCCTATCGGCGCAGAACCAGACAAGCCCGTACTCTAAATTCGGCTATGGCATACTCGGCGACAACGCCACCTCGGCACAGAGGCAGATGGGTGGAGTGGGCTACGCCATGCGCTCTGGCCGTCAGGTCAACGTCATGAACCCCGCTGCCTATGCCGCTACCGACTCGCTCACGTTCCTCTTCGACATGGGTGTGGACTACTCCATGTTCTGGCGCAAGGATGCCGGAGGCAGCGACCACGACAACGGCGGCGGCCTCGACTACATCACAATGCAGTTTCCGGTGACCAAATACATCGGCGTGAGCGCCGGCCTCCTCCCGTACTCATCCGTAGGCTACGCTTTCGGCACCGACATCACCAACGGCGAGACAACCCATCAGGGCACCGGCGGTCTCAACCAGCTCTACCTCGGAGCAGGTATCACCCCATTCAAGAACTTCTCGGTGGGCTTCAATGTCTCATACCTCTTCGGTGAAATCTACAACGACGTCTACGCCTCGTCAGATGTCAACACCGCCATCTTCGAGCAGATACTCGAGGTCAAGGACTATCACCTGCAGTTCGGCGCACAGTACTCGGTCAACATCGGCCGCCGCAACACCGTGACACTCGGTGTCACATACTCACCCGCCAAGACCCTCCTCGGCAAGACCTATCTCCTCAAATACCTCCAGCTCAGCAGCTCATCGGCTGTGAACGTCGACACCATAGGCTACACTGACCTCAAGGGCAACTTCTCGCTCCCCGACACCTGGGGCGTGGGCCTCTCCTACGACTGGAACTCACAGTTCCAGGCCGAGGTCGATGTCACCTACCAGCCTTGGTCGAAGGTAAAGTACCGCCAGATGGAAAACTTCAGCGGCGCGAAATTTGACGACCGCTGGCGCATCGCTGCCGGTTTCAGCTACATGCCCGACCCTCGTGGCAGCTACCTCAAGCGCGTCACCTACCGTGCCGGCGGTTTCTACAACCGTGACTACGTGATGGTCGAGAACAACCACGTGCGTGACTACGGCGTGTCGGTCGGCTTAGGACTCCCGGCCATATCATCCAAGACGATGATCAACCTCGGTTTTGAATACCACAACCGTCAAGCCACACCCGATCCACTCCTTCGTGAGAAGTACTTCAACGTGACCCTCGGCATCAACTTCAACCAGCTCTGGTTCTTCCAGAACAAACTCCGCTGATGCAGCGTTCCAATTGTCGGTACACCAAACACGTCACCACCAACATGTCACACCGCCGATTGTCACCATCAGTCAATATGCGCCTGCTCCCTGCCGCGCTGATCACGCTCATGGTCATGGGCGCGACTCTGTCGGCATGTAAAGAGGACAACCCCGTGGCTGTGGCTGCCGTCGACTCCAACGACGCGCCCACAATGCTCACCCGCGACGTGGAGACCCTGATCTCCGACTCCGGCGTCACACGATTCCGCATCGTGACACCGATATGGTATGTCTACGACGAAGTTGACGAACCATACTGGTATTTCCCCCAAGGGCTTCACCTCGACAAGTTCGACAACTTCTTCCGCCGCGATGCCTCGATAGTCACCGACACCGCCACCTATTTTAAAAACAAGCAGCTCTGGCGGCTCGACGGAAACGTCAACATCACCAATGTGGTGGGCGAGAAATTCCTCACCAACCAGCTCTTCTGGGACCAACGCCAACGCAAACTCTATTCCGACTCCTTCATCCACATCGAGCGCCCCGACGAGGTGCTCGAAGGCTACGGCTTCGACTCCAACGAGCAACTCACGCGCTACAACATACGCAACGTCTCGGGCATATTCCCAGCCAACAGCTTCCGCAAGGACTCACCGCAGGCCTCCTCAGCCCCTGACGCGGAGATGGATGCTGACCAGTCAGAGGCCCCCGACTCCGCAGCCGGGGTCAACACCATCCGCCGCGCACCGTCGCGCCCATCCTCGGCTCCTCAGCGTGAGGCAATGCGCGAATCTTAACCCACCATCCACCCAACACATCGCCATCAATTCCTAATCCACACCTATGGACATCACCGCCTGGCTCATCCTGGCCATAGTTTCCCTGATATTCTCGGCCCTCTTCTCGGGAGTCGAGATTGCCTACATCACAGCCGACCGCGTCCGCATCGGGCTTGACTCAAGCCGAGGCGGATTCCTCAACAACATCATCAGCCGATACTACGCTCATCAGGAATTCTTCATCTCTACAATCCTCGTGGGCAACAACATCATGCTCGTAATCTACGGCATGGGGGCAGCCGCCCTCCTCGAACCCTGGATCGCTCAACACATTTCATCCAACCAGGCTGTCATCCTCCTCCTGCAGACACTCATATCCACCCTCGTCATCCTCTTCACCGGCGAATTCCTCCCTAAATCCATATTCCGCATCAACCCCAACACATCGCTCAAGGTATTCGCCATCCCGGTATTCTTCTTCTATCTCATCCTCTACCCCATATCCTGGTTCACCTCATGGCTCTCCAAAGTGCTCATGAAGATGGTGGGCATCAAAGCCGAGGACACACGCCTTGGAGTCCTCTCAATCAACGAACTCAACGACTATCTCGAGACCAAAATCGATGACCTCGAGAATCCCCAGGAGGTCGAAGTGGAAAACGAGGTTAAAATCTTCCATAACGCCCTCGACTTCTCGAAGACCCAGCTCCGCGACTGCATGGCTCCGCGCAACGAACTCGTGGCAGTCGACATCGACGACACCACACGCGAGCAGCTGTCAGAGCTCTTCACATCATCGGGACGCAGCAAAATCCTCGTCTACCACGACGATATCGACAACGTCGTGGGCTACGTACACGTCTCCGAGCTCTTTGACCCGAAAAGCGACTGGAAGGAACACATCAAAGAGGTGCTCTACGCTCCCGAAACCCTTCTCGCCAACACCATGATGCGCCGACTCCTCAGCGAGAAACGCTCCATGGCCGTGGTGGTCGACGAATTCGGCGGCACAGCAGGACTCGTAACCCTTGAGGATCTCGTGGAGGAAATCTTCGGCGACATCCAGGACGAACATGACAAAAACGGCATCACAGCCACCGAAGTCTCACCCGGTGTATATGAATTTTCAGGCCGAATCGAAGTCCGCACTCTTCGCGACGACTTCCGTCTCGACATCCCCGAGGACGACGAATATCAGACCCTCGCAGGCTACATCATCCACGAGACCGGCAATCTTCCATCCCAGGACGAGACAGTGGTTATCGACGACCTTTCATTCACCATCAAGAGCCGTTCCGCCACACGCCTCGACCTTATCCGTGTGGAGGCCGCTCCTGAGCAGGAAACAGAGAAAGCCGACTGACCGCCCGGACACACCTTACCCCCATTCTTCCACATCATATAGCCGTATCGCGCTTTTTCCGCACTGTTTTCACACACATATCACACCGCATTCCGCAAAACAAACGAGTCACCTCTCCACACCTATATATATAATATATATGGTGCAACCATACACCAAACAAAGCGTGTCAACCACCCATCGGGGGATTGACACGCTTCCTTTATCTTATATCGCGTTGTTACCTTCGCTCGAGGCCGCCCGGAACGGTCAGGCCTCCGATTCACTCCTGAGCCTCCGGTGACGGCTCCTCCTCCTTGCGCATCTTCTGCTCCTCGTCAAAGTGCTCGTAAGCCTCCACGATGCGTTGCACAAGCGAGTGGCGCACTATATCCTTCTTGCCGAACTCCACGCGCCCGATTCCCGGGACATCCTTAAGCACCCTCAGGGCCTGTATGAGGCCCGATGACACGGTGCGCGGCAGGTCAATCTGCGTGGCGTCGCCGGTGATTATCATCTTGGCATTCATGCCCAGACGTGTCAGGAACATCTTGATCTGATGCACGGTGGTGTTCTGCGCCTCGTCCAGCACTATAACGGCATCGTTAAGCGTGCGGCCACGCATAAAAGCCAGAGGAGCTATCTGTATCACATTAGTCTCCATATACTCCTTCAGCTTCACAGCCGGCACCATATCCTCAAGCGCGTCATAGAGTGGCTGCAGATAAGGGTCGATTTTATCCTTCATGTCACCGGGCAGGAACCCCAGCTTCTCGCCGGCCTCCACAGCCGGGCGCGACAGGATTATCTTGCGCACCTCGCGGTTTTTGAGAGCCCTGACAGCCAAAGCTATCGCCACGTAGGTCTTTCCGGTGCCAGCAGGTCCAAGCGCAAACGTCAGGTCATTATCGTGAAAAGCCTTCACCAGCAACTCCTGATTCTTATTTCGGGCGCTGATAGGCTTACCGTTCACACCATATATTATTACATCATCGCGTTTAGGCTCGGTGGGCGATTTACCCTTTACGATGTCGAGTATCACATCCTCCGTGAGCTTATTGAACTTGATGCAGTACTCCTCAAGCTCCTTGATACGCTTTTCGAACTCAGCCGTCTCGGCATCGTCACCTATAACCTTTATGACCGAACCTCGCGCCGCCATGCGCAACTTCGGGAAAAGATTGCGTATGAGGTGCATATTTGAATTGTTGACACCGTAGAAACTCACCGGATCCACGTTGTCGATTATAACGATGCGTTCAATCATGAATTTAATTTACAAGATGTTTAAAATAGTGAATTCTCCTTACTTATTCAACCTCCTGTCCTCGCTTTTTGTTTAGCGGGATGGTGTACATAAGTGAGAAATTTCCGGTAATCGAACCGTTTCGCTTGCCGTAGCCGGGTATATACATCGGCTGTCCGTAAGGATTCTTCGTCTCATGCAGTATGGAATGATACACTATCGTCCACCCCATCGAGAACCCTTTCACTATCTTCACCTTGATACCGAGAGTCACCTCCAGGTAGCCCGCGGTCGACTTCTGGTCGGTCAGAGCGAAATGCGACGGCTCATTCCAGTACCCCTCGTCTACAGTCACATCCTCAAGGCTCCACTTATAGCTTGTGAAACCATAGCGCAGACCCATCTGCAACCTGTAGTCGGGATTGGAATTATAAAGGAAATTATACGACGCGCCAATCTTGAAATAGGGCGACAGCGGGGTCTTGAACCTGAAATTCTGATCGCTCGGGGCATCATCACAGTTGCCTAAGCCGGCAGCTATGAACGGAAAATACCTGTTGTGCATACTCAGTTCCGCCCACACATCAGCCAGTCCGTATTTCTGACCGAAAGCCCTCATGGCAGGATCCCAGATATTAAGTCCGGCCACCACCTCGTGAAGCAGCGGAAACTCCATCTTTGGAGGAGCCTTCAGAAGTGTCGAGTCGACATACTCCTTACCGGTCACCGTGTCCACCAGCAGCACATTGCCGTCGGCGTCAAGGCGCTCGGCCAGGCGGCTCTTGTCAAACTCCTCTGCCTTGGGTTTCGGGGCCGACACACCCGGTTCAAGCGGAGTCACCGGAGTCACCCTTCGCTGCCCGGAAGCCGACAGACAGGTAAGCATCACTATGGCGGCCACCAAAGTCGCCAGCCACCCGCCCCGCGGGCATCGTCCGGCCTCACTTCTCCACCACATAAGCCTTCTGGTTTTGTCGCTCCTCCCCGTTTGGCGTAGTTGAGGTGCGGAAATAAATCTTAATCGACTCCCGGTCTATGTTGGTGATGAGCGAGTCAGTCACCGCCACCGAGTCGATGAGATGCGTCGTGTAGCTGAACCGTGTGATGAGATAATGATACATCGCTCCGCATTCCTCCGACGCGAAATAGGGACGCGCCTCGTAGTCAAATGTCAGCGTGTCGTTAAGCTCTGGAAAATTCAGACTGGCCTGGCGATACTCCACATAGAAGCTCGTCGAGCTCTTCGAGGCCCTGAACGGCAGATAGGTCTGCGACGCGCTCGTGGACGGCGACACCAGCAGCGAATCATTGGGCGCGCCCACGCCACCTATCGCCAGCGAGTCCACCGAGATGGCCTGGCCGGTCTGCATGGAATAGAATCCCGCCAGAGGCACCGAATTCTGATTCTCAGTACACCCTGTGGCGCTGCAGCTCCATGCCACATAAGCGGTCGCCGCAACCAGGGCTATATGCAATAAAAGTTTCAAAACAGCGTAAATAATTATTTTTTATATATCCTCGCGGCGTCAGTCATGACGCAGCATGCCGGGAGATGCTCACAGCTTTCCCCACTTCACAATCTCCGACAGCTCCTTGCGCTTCTTGGCAGGAATCTCAGTCCCCTCGGCCGGATAGCCCACAGGGATTATCGCCACAGGCTCCACATCGGCCGGCAAGTTGAAAGCCACCCTTATCACCTCGGGATCGAAATTACACACCCAGCAGGTGGCCAGGTCCATCGACGTGGCACCCAGGCACAGATGCTCCACGGCTATCGACACATCCACATCCGTGTGGTCCTTTCCGTCACATCCCCGGTGCCAAGCCTCCGAGTGGAGGCCGCATGCCACTATGAACTCCGGCGCGCTCTTGATCCACTCGCGGGGATAGCTCTTCACCACGGCCTCGCGGAGCTCATCCGAGTCAGCCACCAGGAAAAGCCACGGCTGCCGGTTGCAGGCCGAGGGCGCAAGCCGGGCTATGTCGAGCACGGCAAGCAGCGTGTCACGCTCCACGGCGCGGTCCGAGTATGACCGGCACGAGAATCTCTCGCGGGCCAGATTATAAAGTTGAGGATAAGCATTATTCTGCATCGCTCTGTCTTCGTTTTATAGTCAGTTAGTTAAACAGTTTATTTTAACCATTGTTTAGTCATTCTTAACGGTCGGCCACATCCCTCGGGACGCAGCGGCGCATTCAGCTCATATCGTCTCCTTGATCTCATAATGGTTGCGCGACGGAGAGTTGCGCACTATGAGCTCACCGATGAAACCTGTCAGGAACAACATCGTGCCCAGCAGCATCATAGTCAGAGCGAGATAGAAATAAGGCGAGTCAGTGACAAGGATATAAGGCTGCCCGCTGTACATCTGATAGAGCTTACCGAAACCAACCACCATCACCGATATGAAACCGATGATAAACATCAGCGATCCGAGCAACCCGAAGAAGTGCATGGGCTTCGCGCCGAACTTGCCGGTGAACCACAGCGTCGCCAGGTCAAGATAACCGTTCACAAAACGGTCCAGCCCGAACTTCGTCGACCCGTACTTGCGGGCCTGATGCTTCACCACCTTCTCGCCGATGCGGGTGAACCCCGCGTTCTTCGCCAGGTAAGGGATGTAACGGTGCATGTCGCCATACACCTCTATATGTTTCACCACCTCATGGCGGTAAGCCTTGAGGCCGCAGTTGAAGTCATGCAGATTCTTTATGCCGCTCACGCGCCGGGCGGTGGCATTGAACAGCTTCGTAGGGATAGTCTTCGACAGAGGGTCATAACGCTTCTGCTTCCACCCCGACACCAGGTCATAACCGTCGCGCACCACCATGCGGTAGAGCTCCGGGATTTCGTCGGGCGAGTCCTGCAGGTCAGCGTCCATGGTGATCACAACATCCCCCTGCGCCTCCTTGAAACCGGTGTTGAGAGCCGGCGACTTGCCGTAATTGCGTCTGAACGACACCCCTTTGACCGAAGGATACTCCTTGGCCAGGCCAGATATCACCTTCCACGAGTCGTCGGTGCTTCCGTCGTCCACAAAGATGACCTCATACGAAAAATCATGCTCCTTCATCACACGCGCTATCCATGCCGTGAGTTCAGGCAGCGACTCGGCCTCGTTATAGAGAGGAACGACTACTGATATATCCATTGTGCTTAATTATATTTCGTTTTTCCAACTGTGATGACAACAGGCCCCGGCAAGCTCCTCACTTGTCAAGAAACCGCCTCAGGGCCACGCGGCGTCTCAGCGTCATCACACCGCTGATGGCCATCGAGAGCAGCGACCCAGTCACTATCGAAGTCATTATTATCTCGGTCACTATGGCTATGGGCGAGGGGATGAAATTTGCCTCGATCATCTTCCCGGCCATCTCGCCGGCCTCGGCCACGAAACCACCGTCGGCCTTCGAGCCAAGCTCCGCAAGCCCTTCGAGCTGCTTCAGCACATAGTCAGGCTCCACCCACTTCATGTAGACCACGAGCAGCGCACCGGCTATGATGGTCCCGCAGAAAAATATCACCACACCCTGCATCCAGAGCATCGGGAAAGTGGCATACTCCTTCAGCGCCGCCTCAAACCTGCGCATGAACACAAAGATGACCACCGGCACACACACCATCATCCCTAACGACAACAGTGAGAGCACCGGAAGCCCGGCCGAATATATCGAGGTGAAAAACATCACCGACAGATACAGGCCGAATATAAAGCCGTCGTCGGCACCGCGGCGGTAAGGCGATAACATCATGGGCTATCCGATTAATTTCTCCGCAGCCCCCGGGAGAGCCACTTACGAAATGCAAAGTTATACATTTTTTGGCAGTTAATCAAGAAAGTTGTAACTTTGTGGTAATGAAATCGGCCATACATACACTCATCATGCGCATCATGCTCGTGGTCACCGCCATGCTCCCACTCGGGGCATGCATCCCGAGCTACACCCTCAACGGAGCTGCCATCGACTACTCCGTCTACAAAACCATCTACGTGTCCCAGTTCCCCATACGCGCGGCCCTCGTCTACCCCCCTCTGCAGCAGACATTTGAGAACGAGCTTCTCGACTACATAGCACGCAACACTCGCCTCACCAACGTAGAGTCAAACGCCGACGTCCAGCTCGAAGGCGAAATCACCGGCTACTCACTCTCCCCGCAGGCCGTCACCGAGAACGCCTACGCATCAAAGACAAGACTCACCATCCAGGTGCGCGTCAAATACACCGACAACCGCCAGGAGAACAAGGACATCGACCAGACATTCAGCGCCTACCGCGACTTCGACAGCAGCGAGATGCTCACCGACGTCCAGGACCAGCTGTGCCAGGAAATCTCCAAGGAGCTCGTCGACCTCATCTTCAACGCCACACTCGGCGACTGGTAACCTCCCCTCACCTCAGCCACCACGCCATGAACGAAGACCTCCGACAACTCATCGACACCCTCCGACGGCCCCAGAGCCCACTCCCGGCCCAAGCCGCCCTCCGTCTGAGCCGGGCATACCCATTCTTCACACTCCCGGCCGTCACAGCCCTACGCCATCACCGGCAGGAGCTCGACCCCGACACACGCCGGGAACTCATGCAGCAGATAGCCCTCAACGCCCCCGATCCCGCCACGCTCCGGCTCCTCACCGACCCCCAGCGCGACTCCTGGGCCGACTTCTACCCTACGCGCCCAGCCACCGTCACCACCGACGACGCCATCACCACATTCCTCAACACCTACGGACACTCCTCACCCGCCGAGGACGCACTCCTCGAGCGCCTCATATTCAACCCCACCCCCGACTACTCCTCCATCCTCTCACGCGAGGAAGAGGACAGCCTGCCGCAGGAGGTAGACCCCGCCGACGACTCGCAGGACGCCCTCATCAACGCATTCATCCTCCAGTCAAAAGCCAGCGGCACCCAGTGGCACCCGGCCCCGGTCGAGCCGGAGCCGGAACCGGAAACCTCAATCCCATCCGGGCCCCAATCCGGTCAGCCCCGGACAGCAGAACCGCAGCCACAGACAGCGCGTCACACACCCGAGCCCCCCACCGAGCTCAACCCTGCCGACCACCCGCGCGAGCTGAAGCCCGACACCATCGCCGCCGACACATCACTCAGCGAAAGCCTCGCCAAAATCTACATCAAACAGAAGCGCTACGACAAAGCATTTGAAATTATTCACAATTTGAGTTTGAATAATCCAAAAAAAAGTGTTTACTTTGCAGACCAATTGCGTTTTTTGCGGAAATTGATGCTCAACCGCCGGTTTTCCGACCCCGAAGCAGCATCCGACGCATCAATCTGACCGAAACCAATCCCTACACATCATAAAAAAATTCAACTGATATCATAATTATGTACATCGTATTGATCATCCTGACCCTCATCTGCGCCATCCTTCTTATCTGCGTAGTGCTTGTTCAGAAATCCAAAGGCGGAGGCCTCTCATCATCATTCGCCGGCTCTAACCAGATCATGGGCGTGCGCCGCACCAACAGTTTCATCGAAAAGCTCACCTGGAGCCTCGCCGGAATCATCTGCATCCTCGCCATCCTCTCCACATTCTGCATGCCCAAGGCCATCAACGCCAACGCATCACGCGTCAGCGCACCCGCAGCCACCGAGCAGACAGTTCCCGCCGACTTCAACACAGCAGCCCCTGCAGCTCCTGCCGCTGAAGCTCCCGCCGCTCCTGCCCCCGCTGCAGCCGAACAGCAGCCTGCCGCAGCCGAATAAATCAGTCACTTCGAGCGGAGTAGCGCACTCACGTCATCAGACGCGCAGTGGCGGCTAACCCCACACACATACCCTATCGGCCTGCCCTGACACGCACCCTCCTCATCGAGTCCGCGTCGGCGCAGGCTTCGCTTGTTACACCTCTCCACCGGTCATCATCACGTAACTGACAGGTCGGTTAAAAAAACCACCTCTAACACCCTTGCTATGAAAGATTTCTGGCGCCTGCTCCTGCGGTTCGTCCCTCCCTACAAGAAATACCTCATCCTAAACATCATCTTCAACTTCCTGTCGGCATTCCTCACCCTCTTCTCGTTTGCCCTGATAGTGCCGATCCTGGAGATGCTGTTCAAAGTCCGTGAAGGTGTCTACTCCTACATGCCCATGGGCAGCGGCTCGCTCAAGGACGTGATAATGAACAACTTCTACTGGCTCACCCAGGAGTGCATCCGCATCTGGGGTCCGGTGGTCACCCTCGCCATCCTCGCTGCGGCACTCATCATCATGACAGGACTGAAGACCGGCGCCTCCTACCTCAGCTCCTACTTCGTCATCCCCATGCGCGCCGGCATCGTCCGCGACATCCGCAACTTCGTCTACGACAAAATCGTCTCCCTCCCCATCTCCTACTTCACCACCGAGCGCAAAGGCGACGTGATGGCCCGAATGACCGGCGACGTGGCTGAAATCGAGAACTCCATCATGTCCTCCCTCGACATGCTCTTCAAGAACCCCGTCCTCATCATCGTATTCCTCAGCATGATGATAATGATATCCTGGCAGCTCACCCTCTTCGTCCTCGTGCTCCTACCCATAGCCGGCACCATCATGGGCAAAGTGGGCAAACGCCTCAAGCGCAAATCGCTACAGGGCCAGCAGCAGTGGGGCACCATCATGAGCTACATAGAAGAGACCCTCGGCGGCCTCCGCATCATCAAAGCCTTCAACGCCGAGTCGAAAGTCATCGACCGCTTCCACGGAGGCAACCAGCGCTTCTACAACATCACCACCTCCGTGCAGCGCCGCCAGGCCCTCGCCCACCCCATGAGCGAATTCCTCGGCACCATCTCCATATCGATAGTCCTGTGCTTCGGAGGCATGCTCATCCTCTCGGGCTCCTCATCCATGACCGCCGCCTCCTTCATCTACTACATGGTCATCTTCTACAGCATCATCAACCCCGCCAAAGATCTCTCCAAAGCCGTCTACAGCATCCAGAAAGGCCTCGCATCAATGGAGCGAGTCGACGCCATACTCAATGCCGTGAACCCGATCACCGATCCCGAGTCACCCGCCGAGATCACCGACCTCAAGGGCCACATCAAATACTCCGGAGTCACATTCGGCTACGACCCCTCGCTCCCGGTGGTGCGCGACATCCACCTCGACATCAAAGCCGGCGAGACGGTAGCCCTCGTGGGCCAGAGCGGAAGCGGCAAATCGACACTCGCCGACCTCCTGCCCCGATTCTACGACATCCAGGGCGGCTCAATCACCATCGACGGCCACGACATCCGCTCGCTTCGCGTCCATGACCTCCGCGGCCTCATGGGCAACGTCAACCAGGAAGCCATCCTGTTCAACGACACCATCTTCAACAACATAGCCTTCGGAGTCAAGGACGCCACCCTCGAGGATGTCATCAAAGCCGCCAAGATAGCCAACGCGCATGACTTCATCATGGCCACCGAAGAGGGCTACCAGACCAACATCGGCGACCGCGGATGCCGCCTCTCAGGCGGACAGCGCCAACGTCTGTCCATAGCCCGCGCCATCCTCAAGAACCCCCCGGTGCTCATCCTCGACGAAGCCACCTCAGCCCTCGACAGCGAGAGCGAACAGCTTGTCCAGCAGGCCCTTGAACGCCTCATGGAGGACCGCACCACCATCGTCATAGCCCACCGTCTGTCCACCATCAAGAACGCCTCTCAGATATGCGTCCTCCACGAAGGCCGCATAATCGAACGCGGCACCCACGACGAGCTCCTCGCCCTCAACGGATTCTACACACGCCTCGTCGAGATGCAATCCATGGCCTGACCTCCGCCCCGGCCCTTCACCACCAGTGTCAGGGCGCCTACCACCTTACGTCCACATCGATTGGTCAAAAAAGGAACAAACATAGTCTTTTGGCCATATTTCACAATTTTTATTGGTATAAATAGCCATTATTGCAAAAATCATTGGTAACTTTGCATGCATTTTTCCACAAAAGTGCTATGTACTCGCGCGTCAACACCTCATCTCCCCTCCTCCCATCACCCCACCAATCGCTAAATCAACAAAATAGGTAACAATATACAAAATTAAATGACAATGAAATTCAATGCGTTATCGACCGGCAGCGTCGCGCTCATGATGCTCGCATCAGCCGCCCTGCTCCCCTCCTGCTCAAAATCCGGACAGCAAATGCCCCAGGGACAGGCCCCGGCCATCGCCACAATCACCCTCTCGCCCGAGAACGCCGACCTGCAGACCACCTTCCCGGCAACCATCAAAGGTAAAACTGATATCGACATCCGTCCGCAGGTGACAGGATTCATCACCAAGGTTCACGTCGACGAAGGTCAGCGCGTACGCAAAGGACAGGTTCTCTTCACCCTTGACCAGGTGCAGTTCAACGCAGCCGTCGACCAGGCCCGCGCCGCTGTCAACTCAGCCCAGACCGCTGTAAACACACAGCAGCTCACCGTCGACAACAAAAAAGCACTGCTCGACAAGAACATCATCTCCGACTACGAATACCAGATGGCCCTCAACAGCCTCTCACAGGCCAAGGCACAGCTCGCCAACGCAAAAGCAGCACTGGTGACCGCACAGAAAAACCTCGCCTACACCACAGTGACCTCACCCAGCGACGGCGTGGTAGGCACCATCCCCAACCGCGAAGGCTCGCTTGCCTCACCCTCTTCGGCACAGCCCCTCACCACTGTCAGCGAGAACTCACAGGTCTACGCCTACTTCTCACTCACCGAGAAGGATCTTCTCAACCTCGTGGGTGAAGGCGAACGCACTGTCGAGGCAGCAATCAAGTCCATGCCCGAAGTAAGCCTCCGCCTCTCCGACGGCACCATGTATCCCCTCACAGGCAAGGTGGCCACCGTGTCAGGTGTCATCGACAACAACACCGGCTCTTCAAGCGTCCGCGCCCTCTTCGCCAACCCCCAGGGAGTGCTCCGCAGCGGCGGCACAGGCCAGATCATCATGCCCAACCTCAAGGAAAACGTCATCGTGATTCCCCAGAAAGCCACATTCGAGCTTCAGGACCGCCGTTTCGTATACGTGGTCAACGACTCTAACAAGGTGGCTTCAACACCTATCGTCATCGACCCCGTCAACGACGGCAAGAACTTCGTGGTGCTCTCAGGCCTCAAAGCCGGCGACCGCATCGCAGTTGAAGGCGTAGGCACCAAGCTTTCCGACGGCATGACCATCAACCCAGTGGCTCCCCAGGCAGCTCCCGCGGCTGACCAGGCTCCCGCCCAGGCAGAAGCCCAGAAGTAATCAGGCCCGACGCCAGACCAATCGCTCCTCACAGCTTCTTAAGAATCACTTATTCTTAATATTTTAAGTGCTAAATCAATGAAATTAGATACATTTATTAACAGGCCGGTGCTCTCGACGGTGATTTCAATCTTCATCGTCCTCTTAGGTCTGATTGGGCTTTTCTCCCTCCCGGTCACCCAGTTCCCCGACATCGCGCCTCCTACCATCTCAGTAAGCACCACTTACACCGGTGCCAACGCCCAGGCCGTGCTTAATTCGGTTATCGCGCCCCTCGAGGAATCAATCAACGGCGCCGAGGGCATGACCTACATGGAGTCAACCGCCACCAACACCGGTTCGGCCACCATCAACGTATATTTCGAGCAGGGATTCAACCCTGACATGGCTGCCGTCGACGTGCAGAACCGTGTGGCCAAAGCTCAGAACCTCCTCCCCTCCGAGGTAACTCAGGTGGGCGTGCTCACACAGAAACGTCAGACGTCAATGCTCCTCTCTGTGGCCCTCTACGACCCCAGCGGGCACTACACCGAAGAGTTTCTTGACAACTACATGAAAATCAACGTTATCCCGCAGCTCCAGCGTGTGTCGGGTGTGGGTGACGTTATGTCGTTCGGTGCCGACTACTCGATGCGTATCTGGCTCAAGCCCGAAGTGCTCGCACAGTACGGACTGATGCCTACCGACATCTCCTTTGCTCTCGCCGAACAGAACATCGAGGCAGCCCCCGGTGCATTCGGCGAACAGGGCGACCAGAGCTTCCAGTACACCATGAAGTATCGTGGTCGTCTCACCACCCCCGAGCAGTTCGAGGACATCGTCGTGGCCGCCAAGCCCACAGGCGAAGTGCTCCGTCTCGGCGACGTGGCCACCGTGGAACTCGGCCGTGTGACCTACGGTTTCCACAACGCACTCAACGGCTATCCCGCCACCAGCTGTATGATTTTCCAGACAGCAGGCTCCAACGCTACCCAGATCATCAACGACTGTCTCAAGGTGGTCGACAACATGAAGAAAGACCTTCCCGCTGGTCTGGCTTTCGCTGTCCCGATGAACAACAACGACTTCCTTGACGCCTCGATCCACGAGGTAATCAAGACCCTCATCGAGGCATTCATCCTCGTGTTCTTCGTGGTTTACGTGTTCCTCCAGGACATCCGCTCCACTATTATCCCCGCCATCGCCATCCCTGTGGCCCTCGTGGGTACATTCTTCTTCATGAACCTCATCGGGTTCTCCATCAACCTCATCACCCTCTCAGCCCTCGTGCTCGCCATCGCTATTGTGGTCGACGACGCCATCGTGGTGGTCGAGGCCGTCCACGCCAAACTCGACGTGGGCTACAAGAGCGCCCGCAAAGCCTCGATCGACGCTATGGGCGAAATCGGCGGTGCCATCATCTCGATCACCCTCGTCATGATGCTCGTGTTCATCCCGGTGTCGTTCATGAGCGGTACCACCGGTGTGTTCTACCGTCAGTTCGGTCTCACAATGGCCATAGCCATCGGTATCTCCGCGCTTAACGCCCTTACCCTCTCACCCGCGCTTTGTGCCGTGTTCCTCAAAGGCCATGACGACTCTACCCTCAAGGAGCGCATGGGCACCGCCTACAAGGCTGCAGGTGAAGCCGTGGTCGGAAACGCAAAGCGTCGTTTCACCCTTGACCTTCCCCCGCTTATCACCTTCGCCTTCCTTGCCGCTACCATCACATTCATGGTGCTCGGATGGTATAACATCCACAAGCCTCTCCAGCTGGCCATCGCAGCCGTATGTGCCATCATCACAATCCTCGGCATCTTCGGCAAGCGCTTCCACAAGGGCTTCGAGATCGGATTCGGACGTATACTCAAGATATATGACCGCTGCACCACCTTCTTCATCAATCACAAGATATCATCGTTTGGCATCGTGGCTGCCGCAGTGGCCGTGCTCGTATGGCTTATGAGCATCACCACCTCCACCCTCGTGCCCAATGAGGATACCGGTACACTTTTCTGTATGGTCGACATGCCCCCGGGAACATCCCAGGAACGCACCATGGAGGTGCTCGACCAGGTTGACCAGATTCTGGCCACCGTGCCCGAGATTGAGTATCGAATGAAGATTGCCGGCTACTCGTTCATGGCCGGCCAGGGTGCCACCTACGGTACATTCATCATCAAGCTCAAGAACTGGGAGGACCGTAAGCAGGCCGACCAGACCTCTGACGCCGTGCTCGGCAAATTGTATGCCATGACCGGTGCCGCCGTCAAGGACGGACGTGTGGTAATGTTCGCACCACCTATGATTACCGGTTACTCGCTCACCAACGGCTTCGAGCTCAAGATGCAGGACAAGACTGGCGGTGATATCAATGACTTCTTCACCATTGTCCAGGGCTTCCTCGGCCAGCTCAACGCACAGCCGGAAGTACAGGTGGCCATGACAACATTCAACCCCACCTTCCCGCAGTATATGATCGACATCGACGCCGCCAAGGCCAAGCAGGCCGGCATCTCGCCCAAGGACATCCTCACCACACTCCAGGGCTACTACGGCGGTATGTACGTGTCAAACTTCAACCGTTTCGGTAAGATTTACCGTGTGATGATGCAGGCCTCTCCCGAGGCTCGCGTAAGCCCCGAGACCCTCTCGGCCATCAAAATCCGCAACGGCGCCGAAATGGCTTCACTCTCCAACTATGTGACCCTCACCAAGGTATACGGTCCTGACTTGCTCAACCGCTTCAACATGTTCCAGTCAATCTCTGTCACCGGCCAGCCCGCCCCGGGTTACACCTCAGGTGACTGTCTTGCAGCAGTAGAGCGCGTTGCAGCCGAGACCCTTCCTCCGGGCTACGGCTACGAATATTCAGGTATGACACGTGAGGAGGCCTCAACAGGCGCAGGTTCGACCACAGCCGTCATCTTCGGTCTCTGTCTCCTCTTCGTCTACCTCCTCCTCTCGGCACAGTATGAGAGCTACATCCTCCCCTGGGCGGTTATCTTCTCCATACCCTTCGGCCTCATGGGCACATTCATCTTCGCCCAGATATTCGGAATCTCCAACAACATCTATCTCCAGATCGCGCTCATCATGCTTATCGGTCTTCTCGCCAAGAACGCCATCCTTATCGTTGAGTTCGCGGTAGAACGTCGCCGTACAGGCATGTCAGTGGTCAACGCGGCCATCCAGGGTGCAAGCGCACGTCTGCGACCCATCCTCATGACCTCGCTCGCCATGATCATCGGTCTGTTGCCTATGATGTTCGCCACAGGTGCAGGTGCCAACGGTAACCGCGCCCTCGGTACAGGTTCAATCGGCGGTATGCTCATCGGTATGATCCTCCAGGTTCTTATCGTGCCCGCACTCTTCGTGATCTTCCAGAAGATCCAGGAGAAGATCACTCCTCTCAAGTGGGAAGACACTGACAACGAAGGCATCGAGAACGAAATCGAGCAGTACACCCCCATCAAACATTAATACAGTCACATTTGCAATGAAAATCAAGCATATATCCCTTACTCTTGCAGCCTCACTGAGCATCGCCGTGCTCAGTGGCTGCGGGATTTACAAGAAATATAATCCCGAGGACATCCAGAATGACCTTGTGAAGGAGTACGCCCAGGCCCTGCAGCAGCAGGAGGACTCAGGGGCATTCGGCAACCTCGCATGGCAGCAGGTGTTCACCGACCCGGTGCTCGTCGACCTCATCAACCGTGCCCTGGTCAACAATAAGGACCTCCGCAATGCCAAACTCAACGTCGACATAGCCCACGCACAGCTCAAAGGCGCGAAGCTCAGCTATCTCCCCTCGGTGGCCTTCGCCCCCAACGGCGCAGGTGCCTCCTATGCCGGCAACGACTTCTCCTGGACTTACCAGCTCCCCCTCTCGGTCAACTGGGAGATTGACGTGTTCGGCAAAATCCTCAACTCCAAGCGCGGAGCACAGGTGGCCGAGCAGCAGACCAAGGCCTACGAACAGGCCGTGCGCTCACAGATCATAGCAGGTGTGGCCCAGTGCTACTACTCGATAGCCGCCCTCGAAAGCCAGCTCAAACTGTCGCGCGAGACAGCTCAGCTCTGGAACGAGAGCGTCACCGTGATGAAAAACCTTAAGGAAGCCGGCCGTCTGCGCGAGGACGCTGTGGTACAGAGCCTCGCACAGTACTACAGCATCGAGGCCTCCATCACCGACATCGAGCTTTCACTCCACGAGGCCAACAACACCCTCTCGCTCCTGCTCAACGTGATGCCCCAGCGCTGGGAAATCTCACCCGAAGCCACACTCAATGTGCCCGTGATGAAGCGCACAGCCATCCCCATGGCAGAGCTCGCAGCCCGTCCCGACGTGCGCGCATCTGAAATGGCTCTCGCAGTGGCCTACTACACCACCGCATCGGCCCGCGCCGCATTCTATCCCAGCCTCAACATCACCGCCAACGGCGGCTTCACCAACCTCCTCGGCTCGTTCGTAAAGAACCCCGGTGACTGGTTCATACAGCTTGCCGGCAGCCTGACCGCTCCCCTCTTCTCACGCGGCCAGAACATAGCCCGCCTCGAAGCCTCCAAGGCCCAGCAGCAGCAGGCTCTCAACAACTTCGAATATACCCTCATGAGCGCTGCTGCCGACGTCAGCGACGCCATGACAGTCTATGAGAAGAGCATCGAGAAGCAGCAGTGGCTCACACTCCAGGTGGACAACCTGGTGAAATCGGTTGAAATCACCAACGAGCTCCTCCTCTTCGACGGCTCTACCACTTATCTCGAAGTGCTCACCGCCCAGAAGAACCTCCTGGCTGCACAGACAGCGCAGATCACCACCAACCTCACCGCCGCACGCTCAGTGATCAACCTCTACCAGAACCTCGGCGGAGGCCGTTGAGAGAAGGTGAACAAACTCACATCGACAAACTCTAACACCATCGAACTATGATTAGCGACAAAGCTCACATCGACCCCTCGGCCAAAATCGGCGAAAACGTCACAATCCATCCATTCGCCTTCATCGACAAGGATGTGGAGATAGGTGACAACTGCGTGATAATGCCTTTCGCAAGCATCATACGTGGCACCCGCATGGGCAAAAACTGCAAAGTGTTCCAGGGTGCAATAGTGGGCGCCGACCCGCAGGATTTCCGCTGGAAAGGCGGTTTCACCTACTGCTATATCGGCGACAACGTGACCATCCGCGAAAACGTCATCATCAACCGCGGTATCAACACCGAAGGCGGAACACGCATCGGTTCCGAATCGTTCCTGATGGCCAACTCGCATGTGGGCCACGACTCCCACCTCAAGGGGAAGGACGTGATAGGCAATAACGTGTCGATCGCCGGCGACGTCGAGATAGGCGAATGCACCATCCTCTCATCGAGCGTGGTGATTCACGAGAACAGCCGCGTGGGCGACTGGGTGCTCATCAAGGGTGGCTGCCGCATCACCGGCAACGTGCCTCCTTTCTGCATCATGGCCCACAACCCTACCGCCTACTTCGGTGTCAATGCCACCATCCTGCGCAAGCAGGGCATGAGCGAGGAGCGCATCGACGATATCGCCAAGTGCTACCGCCATGTCTACCAGACAGGCACATCGGTGTTCAACGCCATGCGACGCATCGAGGCTGACGTCGAGGACACTCCCGAACGCCAGAACATACTTGACTTCATCAACAGCTGTAATCTCCGCATCGTGGCTATCCCCCGCGACCTCGAGAACTAATTTCCGGCTACAGAAGGCAATATAGATAGTGAACCGGCCCACCGCGCCTACGCAGTGGACCGGTTTTCTTTCATTCCGGAGGTTGACGGCGACACTTACCGAGCCGCGACAACCTATGCGAAACAATAGGGATTAACCGGCGGTACAAATGACGTTAACAGGTGCTATAACGGAGGCCGCGGAAGGTAAAAATCATAATTTCTCATAAAATAGCCTGATTTTATCCTCAAAATCGCTATTTTTGCGTTATATTAGCAATGATATGATGAAGAAAGGAAAACATAAGGTGCTCTTTGTGTGCCTGGGCAACATCTGCCGCTCCCCGGCGGCCGAAGGCATCATGCGCGACATCACATCACGCGCCGGAGCCGACTCCGAGTGGGAAATCGACTCGGCAGGGACTGGACGCTACCACATAGGTGAGTTGCCCGACCGCCGTATGCGTGTGCATGCCCGCGAGCGAGGCATTGACCTTACTCACCATTGCCGCCAGGTGTGCAGCTCTGATTTCGAGGATTTTGACCTCATAATAGGCATGGACGAATCGAATCTGCGCGACCTCCACCGCATGGCACCGTCGCCCGAGGCTGAGAAGAAAATCGTGGCCATGGCCTCGTTCTTCAATCCGGGCAACCGCTATGACTATGTCCCCGACCCATATTATGAAGGCTCCGAGGGGTTTGAACTGGTGCTGGACCTCCTGCAGGAGGGGTGTGCCAACCTCTTTGACAGCCTCAACAAACAATAATCCCTCTAACCCCCATCCCCTCACTGATACAGACCATGAAGAAATTAGAGATTACTGTCCCCATCACAGAGGTCAGCTTCGAGGAACTGACCCCTATACAGCAACGTCTTGTGGAGCTTGCCCGCGAGGCCACTTACCGCAGCTATGCTCCCTACAGCCATTTCTGCGTAGGGGCTGCCATAGAGCTCGACAACGGTGAGATAGTCACCGGAGCCAACCAGGAGAACGCAGCCTATCCCTCAGGGACTTGCGCGGAGCGTTCGGCCTGTTACTACGCCCACGCCCGCTATCCCGAGGCCAAGTTCCTGCAGATAGCCGTAGCCGCCCGCGGCACCGACGGCGAACCGGTGGCCGATCCCGTGGCTCCCTGTGGAGCCTGCCGCCAGGCTCTCCTTGAATATGAGACACTTGCAGGGCATGACGTGACGGTCATCCTGGTCGGACGTGAGAAAATATATATTCTCCCATCCGTGCGCTCCACACTGCCTCTCGCATTCTCGGAATTCTAAACGATTGTTTCTAAGCGACTATAAATCAGATTACTGACAATAAGCCGGGTGGCCTCCACATTTGGATGGCCACCCGGCTTTAGTTTTTCGGGAAAATCTGCCAAGGCTATATCAGCGGGCGATGCTGAATTCCAATGGCAGGTCAAGTGGATTGCTGACTATGAACTGGGCATGGCCGTTGAAAGCCGGGAGGGTGAACGAGCCGGGTGCTGATCCGGGGACAGGGCGCTCGGCTATCCGGAAAGCAGGATCGCCGTTGCCGGCTCCGAGGAGTGTAACTCCCTCAGGGAGAGTGACAGTAACCTCATCGCAGGCAGTGGGCGCGAAACGGCCCTTGCGGTCAACGAGCGAGATGTTGATGACACTTACTCCGTCGGGATGAGTGTAGGCCACCTCTGGCACAGCCTTGACAGCCTGGCCGGCAGTTTCCACCACTGATGTGAGGACGCGGCGACCGTTCCTGTAGCCTCTGGCCTCCACCTTTCCGGGCTTGTAGACGGCATCCCATTCGAGGTGTCCGTTGCGTGGCATCGGCTTGCGGCCCAGGCTCTTACCATTGACAATAAGCTCCACCTCGTCCATGTTGGAGTAGACCCACACAGGGATTGTCTCACCTTCGTGTCCCTCAAGGTTCCAATGGGGGAGGATGTGGAGGGTAGGCTCGTCGGTCCACCAGGAGCGGAGATAGTAGGCCTCATCCTTTGGGAATCCACAGTAGTCGAGAATACCGAATTCAGAGCCTGTGGCAGGGAATTCGAGCGGATTGGGCTCACCACGGTAGTCAAAGCCTGTCCAGTAGAAGAGGCCACCGAGCCAGGGGCGTTCGGCATAGAATTTCCATCCGCGTTCTATACGGTTGAGCACACTGTCCTTTTGGTCGGGCTTACGGTTGAGCGAGGCCATCCGGCCATTCTCCCGGTCGTCGAAATAGACTCCACGTGTGCCACAGCCAGAGGTTTCCTCCGAGCCGTAGGCAGAGCGGTCGGGATAGTCGGCACGGTGCTTCTCCACAGGGTTCTGAAGTATGTAGTTATATCCTGCCACATCGGCCGGGATGACCACTGTCGGGCCACCGCTGGTGGCCACAGTCATCTGCCTGGAAGGATCCATGGCATGAGCAATATCGCAAAGTTCTGACACTATCAACTCACCCTTTTTGTCCCACTCAACTCCCCACTCCTCGTTGCCGACGCTCCAAAGGATTATAGAGGGGTGATTACGGTCGCGGTCAATCATTTTGCGCAGTTGGCCGAGGTGATAGTCATTGATACCGAGCAGGCGGTTTTCCTCTATGACAAGTATACCGAGCGAGTCACAAGCGGCGAGCACCTCTGGGGTCATAGGGTTATGAGATGCGCGATAGGCGTTCACGCCATATTTCTTCAGTTCGCGGAGGCGATAGATATTTACCGCGTCAGGGATTCCTGCGCCGACTCCGGCATGATCCTGGTGCATGTTGACACCTTTGAGTTTCAGAGGTTTACCATTGAGCATAAAACCGTGTTCCGAGTCAAAGGCGGCTGTGCGGAATCCGGTGGTGACATCGACCACATCGGAGGGAGCTCCCTCCAGCTCTACGCGGACAGTGTAGAGCACCGGGTTGTCGACATCCCAAAGAGTCACCTGAGAGGGCTCAAGAGCCACTTCCCATGCTGCAGGAGCACCCGGACGGAGTGCGGAAGCGGGGATAGAGGTGGATGACGAGGTGACGGTCTGCCCCTTGGAATCGATGAGCGACACGGTCACTTTGGCAGGGTCAACGGCCTCGGAGACAGGGATATGGCTCAAAGCCTGTCCGGCCACATTGATGAGGGGTGAACGGCCATCGGATTCGGGAAGGGTATATGTCACGGCCACCGAATTGGGGAGGATGTGGCGCAGCGGAGCTGTCTCGAGCCACACATGGCGGTAGATGCCGCCCCCTTCGTAGAACCAACCCTCTTCGAGGGTGGCGTCGGCGCGGACCGCTATGGTGTTATCGCCGTCCCAGTTGACGTAAGGGGTCACGTCATAGCGCTGCTGCGTGTAGCCGCTCGGCTCTCCGCCGAGGTAGAAACCGTTGAACCACACACGGCTGTCGCGGAATATGCCGTCGAAAGTGAGATAGACGCGCTGAGGGGTTGAGTCAGAGGGGATTGTGATATTTTTCCGATACCAGCCCACCGATGTGGTGGGGTATTTATAACCCACGGTCTTATAGCCGTGGCTATGGCTTGCCTCGCGCGCAAATGGAAGGTCGACCACGAAATCAAACGGAAGATCGACCGTGACCCAAGCCGAGTCATTGAATGCAGGGGCGTAGGGGCCCGCGTTATGGATAGAATTAGCTTTGGTGAGGTAGTTGAAATACTCAGTTCCGGCACCGAAGTCGAGCGCCGGGTCAGTGTGACCGAAAGCGAATCGCCAATCGTTGTCAATCAAGCGTCTATCAGCCGCCGAGACAGTGAGAGCGATGAGAAAGAGGGGTAGTAAAATGCGTTTCATGGAAGGGAATCTGGTAAGAGAAGAAAGATTGAGGAGAAGATGGCTGAGGGGTGAAGCAATGGTTCCGTATCAGGATTATTCCTCGTAGGTTACCGGAAGCACACGGCTTATACTGTGGTCAAGCGAGATAAGGGTCTCGGTGCCGGTGACACCCGGAATCATCTGGATCTTGTCGTTGAGCAGCTCCATAAGGTGCTCATTATCACGGGCAAAGAGCTTTATCTGCATCGAGTAAGGACCGGTGGTGTAGTGACATTCGACCACCTCGGGAATTTTTTCAAGTTCGGGGACCACCTCACGGTACATCGCGCCACGTTCAAGGTTGACTCCGATATAGGTACATGTCCTGTAACCCAGAATCTTAGGGTCGACATTGTAGCCTGAGCCGGTGATTACATTCAAGTCAATCATGCGCTGTATGCGCTGATGGATGGCCGCTCGCGACACGCCACACTCCTGGGCTACGTCTTTTGAGGCTATTCTCGCGTTTTTCATTACTATTTCGAGAATCTTTCGGTCTAAATTGTCAATTTTTTCCATCTGATAAACAGATTAAAGAGAGTAGGGTCAATTTTAAAATTTAGTTAATTCCGTGGCAAATATATAGAAATTTTTCCATTTTTGAAACATTTTGCTAATAATTGACTCATTTTTAGATAAAAAACCATCAATTTGTCATACAAAATGACATTATCGCACCCAAATGGGTGACACGCCATACTAACTTTGCAGAAAAAAGTCACACCCCTCCCCAAAAAACACACTCCACACCATGAATTTCCCCGCAACACCCCTCAATGACAGCAGCCACACCGAAAAGTGCAACAATCTCCGTCCACACGACTCCGCTGCCCGGCCCGGGATGGCCCCTCTGCTTTCCGACAGTTCGGGCAACACCCTTGATGCCGTCGGCAAGGTCACCGACATCACCCCTCCGAGCCATAAGCCTGTGGAGGGCGCAAAATTCGTGCCCGGAGGCGCACTGGTCAACTCCGACCGTTCGGAAACCCTCCTGCTTTATACTTCCGACTCCCTCTACGCGTTCACCCCCGGAGGGGAGTGCACCCGGGTATGCGACCTCAAGGGGAAACCTACCGGTGTGGCGCAATTCAACGGTGGTGTGCTCATACTGCGTGGCGACGGAGAGCCTTTGCGGCTCGAACGGCGCGACGGCCAGTGGGTGCCGACCGACTTCCGTGTGTCGCTCCCCTCTCTGTCGCTCACAGCCTCCCACAGGAGCACCTTGAGCGCCGTGATAGCCCCCATGCACCTCAAGGGGAGCTACAATTCGCGCTCCGTGAGGCTCGAAGAGACAGATGCGGCCACACTCGGGAGCGCTTACAGCCGCGCCTACCTCAACCTGGCCGACCGCGCTGCGGCCTCGCATCTCTATATCCGCCCTGTGATGGCCCGCTACCGCCTGCGGGGCATGTCGGGCGACATACTCTACACGTCGATGCCTGTGCTCGTCGGTCCCTCCGACGGCAATCCGGCACTTGACAAGGTGACCTTCGGCCTCAGCGGCAGCGGTTTTTCGGATACCGCCGAGGTTATCCTCTCTGCCGAGGCTTTCGCGGTGACAGCCACAGTCATGTCGGCGCTGCCTCCTGAGTGGTTCTCGCTGGTGAAGAGTGTGGAGATCCAGGTGAGCCCTCAGCTCCATCTTCTCGAGAGCAGCCACGTGCCTTCGGGGAGCTTCGGGGCATTCGGCCCGTCGGCCGGCAGTGTGACCGTCAATCTTCCCGGCACCGACGGCTCAGCCGAACCGGCAGCTCCCGGGAGCCGCATGGATTCAATGGTCGGCGCCATACTCTCGCGCCATGAGAGCGCATTCGAGACCGTGGCCTCAGGATATGTGAGCACTTCGGGCGACTGCGTTGGGCTGTCACGTCCTTTCCGAGCTCCCTTCACCGACACTTCGGCCGAGATAAGCCGTCTGCACAAGCTACTCGCCACCCCTCTGCAACCGGTGGACGACACATCCATGATGCTCCACACCCTTTCGGCACCCCACGGCTTCATGGCCGGATGTCATGCCTCAGGTGGCGACGTACATGCCTGGGGATGCCTGACTGCGATGATGTTCGATGGGTATGACGCTTCGGAGATGGCTTCGGATTGCCCGATAGCCGCCGGGACCACACCCACGGCATGCAAGGTGACATTCGCCGACGGCAGCAGCGTGGTGACCACAGGGGTGATGGAGGGTCGGTGTCCGACCCGACTCTCGGCGCTCGCAGCCTATCCGTCGGGCGACGCCAGGGAACTGACGGTGATAATAGGCACGATGATGAAGCGGATGGAGCTGCGTCCAAGCGCCGACGGCAGGTGGAGCTACCACCTCAATCCATCGGGGTTGCCTATGGAGCTTGACGAGACACTACCCTATTTCGTGGTTCCGGCGGCACAACCTCCGGTGAGAGTTTATCCCGACGCAGTGGGGATATCAAGGGCCGACTCTCCACTACAGCTGACGGCCGTGGCCCGGAGTTGCTCCGGGAGGATGGAGGGTCTGACGGTGTCGGCCCGGCGGGGTGCCTCATGGGATTTCTCACGGACAGGTTTCACCGGCATGGCCGGCCGGGGCATAGATGCCATAGCCGTCAACTCGGGGCGCACCGCCGTCACCGTAAGCCGTCTTGACTCGCGCGGAGTGACCGGCGCGGAGCATATCACCGTGACTCCCGAAGGGGTCATGGCGGCATGCACCGGAGGGGACGTGGTGAATGTGAGCGGCAACAAGATCACCACCCTCCTTCACAACAACGAGTCGGTGGCGGCCTTAGGATGGAGCCAGCAGCGCGGAGAGCTATGGATAACCGGTGCCGGGAAATCAACCATATCACTCACCGGGAAGAGTATATGGTTCACGCGCGACGACATAGTGCCCACAAGCATGCTTACCACCCCTTCAGGGCTTTACGGCACTGATGCGGCCGGACGCATCTACCATCTCTCGGAGGAGACTCCCGGGGAGACGAGGATACACCACCGCTCGCGCATCCCCCTTGCCCCGGGCTACCCCTCGCTGCGCAGGCTCAACGTGGAGCTGTCAAGCCCTGGAGCACAAGGGACAGTGGAGCTGCTTTGCGACAACGGCGCAGGCTCGGCCCACGGAGTGAGTGTGGCGCGATATGTGATAGACGGCGAGCTCAACCATCCGCTGTGCGGACGCGTGGCGATGCCCCACAGCCATTACGCCACCCTGGACATCGACCTGCTCACACGCACTGTATAATTTTCAGAAACCTTTATCACCAACCAAAAAACCACCAGACATCATGAACAAAGACACACCCATAGCCATGCCTCCCGACATAGCGGAGGAGAATGCCAGAAGGCTTGCAAAAATCAATGCTCCCTACCATCCGCTCACAGGCGACAGCAACGATCCTGCCCGGGTGCCCTACGAGTTCAACGGCACCCGCTATCATCTGCCGAGGAGCATGACCGAAAGCCGCCAGCTGGCCAAGGTGGCGGGGCAGAGGGATTTCAACATGCTGCGTTTCAAGTATGATTTCGAGTACTGGGCTGCAGCCTGCGTCCGCATCACCGACAAAATCACCGGTGCCGACGTGCCCTTTATCCTCAACCGCCCCCAGCGGCGCCTCGCCAGGGTGCTCGAGAGGATGCGCGAGGCCGAGGAGCCGCTGCGCGTCATCATGCTCAAAGCCCGCCAGTGGGGCGGCTCGACCCTGGTGCAAGTATACTTCGCATGGATACAGATAGTGCACCGCACCAACTGGAACTCACTCATCTGCGCCCATGTGAAGGACACGGCGGCGACGATAAGGGGGATGTACAGCAAACTGCTGTCGCGCTACCCCGAAGAGTACTGGGAGGAGGAGTGCAAGGCGGAGTTCAAGCCGTTTGAACGCATGACCAACACCAGGGTCATCCCCGGGCGCGAGTGCAAGGTGACCATCTGCTCGAGCGAGAACCAGGAGGCCACACGAGGGATGGACTGCGCGATGGCGCACCTGAGCGAGGTGGCTTTCTGGAAGGATTCCACACAGCACAATCCCGCCGACCTGTTGCGGTCGGTGGTGTCGGGTATAGCGCGCAAACCGCTGTCGGCCATAGTGATGGAGAGCACGGCCAACGGTGTAGGCAACTTCTTCCACCGAGAGTGGATGAGGGCCGGGCGCCCCGGCGAGAGCGACAAGACACGCTTCTTTGTGCCGTGGCATGAAATCGATATCTATTCCGAGAAGGTGGCCGACCCGGCGAAGCTGTGGGAGGAGCTCGACAATTACGAACGCAGCCTATGGACCGAACAAGGATGTACCCTTGAGGCGGTGAGATGGTACCACGAACGGCGCAAGGAGTTTCCTGACCATTGCTCGATGATGGCGGAGTTTCCCTCCACCCCCGACGAGGCTTTTGCCACGACGAGCCACAACGTGTTCGGCCATGACGAGGTGGAGCGTCTGCGCCGTGACTGCTATCCGGCACCCCTGCGCGGCGACATGACCGGAGGCCCTTCGCACCGCAATCCCCATGCCGAGGAGCCGGCATGCTTCACTCAGTCGAATTCGGGAGATATGCAGGTGTGGCACAAACCAAGGCGCGGAGGTGAGTACATGGTGACCGTGGACATAGGAGGGAGGACAACCTGGTCGGACTTCTCGGTGATAGCCGTGATCGACCTCCACACCGACAGCCGCGCCGCCGGGGCCGACAGCCGCCCGGAGGTGGTGGCCCAGTGGCGCGGCCATACCGACCATGACGTGCTGGGCTGGAAAGCCGCCGGAATAGCCCGCTACTATAACATGGCGCTCCTGGTGGTGGAGAGCAACATGTGGGAGAGCAATTCGGAGGGTCACCGCACGTTCATACTCCAAAGCCTCCACCGCCACTATCCCAACATCTACCGCCGTGGATCGGGACTGCCGGGGTTCCACACCAACGTGTCGACCAAACCGGCCCTGATAGCCAATCTGCTGGCCACGGTGCGCGACGCAGGCTACATAGAGCATGACCACCAGGCGTGTGACGAGATGCTTGCCTACGAGCAGCTACCCGACGGCACTTACGGCGCACGGCGCGGCTGCCACGACGATGTGCTGATGACCCGCGCCATAGCCCTCTACCTGTATCAGGAACGCACCGGCGCACGACGTTATCGCGTGAATTTAGAGGAGCTTGAGGAATGCGGAAGGGGCTGGTGAGTTAATTTAGGTTAAATTTTGTGAAATATAACTTCCTCCGCAGGGGTTTGAAGCTATGAATTTGGATATTGGGATAAAATATGCTAAATTTGCAGTCAGAAAGTCACGGAGGAGGCCAATGAGCTTCCTCCATTTATTTTGTGTACGGAGGCAGCGCGCCTCCCTTTTGCATATCAAATCCCAAGATGATAGACAAGAACATCATAGCCGAGACCGTGAACGCGGCGATAGCCCATACGGACGCATTCGTCGTCGACATCACAGTGTCAAAGGACAATGACATAGTGGTGGAGCTTGACAGCCCCACCGGAGTTGACCTGGACTTCTGCGCTGAGGTCAACCGCAAGCTCAACGAAGCCCTTGACCGCGACAAGGAGGACTACAGCCTCGAGGTGGGGTCGGCATCACTGACCGCGCCGTTCAAGGTCAAAGGCCAGTATGAGAAGAACCTCGGCAACGAGGTGGAGGTGCTTACCCGCGACGGCAAGAAGCTCAAAGGGACGCTGACAGCCGTCGGTGACGACGATTTTACCATCGACGTGACCCGCAAGGTGAAGGAGCCGGGAGCCAAGCGCCCCGTGATGGTCACCGAACCCCTCACCCTCAAGATGGCCGACGCGAAGCAGGTGTGCTACCACATCGACTTCAAATAAGCCCAAAGAAAAGAAACAACACTCTCAATTCGATACAATAATACACTCAAAACAATATGGCTAAAAGAGAAGAAGCTCCCAACATGGTGGAGCGGTTTGCCGAATTCAAGGAACTTAAGAACATCGACAAGACCACGATGATAAGTGTGCTTGAGGAATCGTTCCGCAACGTGCTTGCCAAGATGTTTGGCACCGACGAGAACCTGGACGTGATCATGAACCCCGACAAGGGTGACGTACAGATATTCCAGAACCTGGAAGTGGTGGAGGATGGTCAGGTGACCAATCCCAACCTCCAGATAGCGCTTTCGGATGCCAAAGCCGACGATGACCCCGACGTGGAAATCGGCGAGGAGCACACCAAGGAAATCTTCTTTGCCGACTTCGGGCGCCGCGCCATCCTCAACCTGCGCCAGACCCTCCAGTCGAAAATCCTCGACCTGCAGAAGGAGGCCATCTTCACCAAGTTCAAAGAGCTTGAAGGACAGCTTGTGTCGGGCGAAGTGTACCAGACATGGTCACGCGAGACCCTTCTTCTGGACGACGAGAAGAACGAGCTTCTCCTGCCGAAGAACGAGTCAATCCCCGGCGACTTCTTCCGCAAGGGGGAGACTGTGCTCGCTGTCATAGCCAATGTTGACAATAAGAACAACAATCCGAAAATCACTGTTTCGAGAACCAACGACGTGTTCCTGCGCCGCCTCTTCGAACGCGAAGTGCCCGAAATCCACGACGGCCTCATCAACATCCGCGCCGTGGCCCGCATCCCGGGTGAACGTGCCAAGATAGCAGTGGAGAGCTTCGACGACCGCATCGACCCGGTGGGTGCCTGCGTAGGCGTGAAGGGCTCACGTATCCACGGCATCGTCCGCGAGCTCCGCAACGAGAACATCGACGTGATAAACTATACCTCAAACCCCTCGCTCTTCATACAGCGAGCCCTCAGCCCCGCTAAAATCTCCAGCATCCACCTGGATGAGGAGGAGAAGAAGGCAGAGGTGTTCCTCCACCCCGAAGAGGTTTCACTCGCCATCGGTAAGGGTGGTCTCAACATCAAGCTCGCCTCGATGCTGACCGGATATACCATCGACGTGTACCGCGACACCCCCGAGCAGGTGGACGAGGATATCTACCTGGACGAATTCAAGGATGAAATCGACGCATGGGTCATCGACGCACTCAAGGATATGGGCTGCGTGACCGCGAAGAATGTGCTCAACACCCCGCGCCAGGAACTCATCGACGGCGCCGACCTCGAAGAGGATACCGTGGACAATGTGATCCGCATCCTCAAGGCCGAGTTCGAAGATGAAGAGGAGCAGCCCGCCGGCGAGCAGGAATAAGCCCCTCAACCATATAACCCTCTCTCCCCCATTCACTTCAGAACCCTTTTTAGACTCTCCTCACCATCACCAAATAATACAATATGCCGAGAATTAAAATCAGTCAAGCCGCCAAAGAATTCAACGTATCGATTCCTACCGTAGTCGAAGCGTTGCAGAAGAAGGGTATCGCCATAGACGCTACCAGCCCAAACACACGGTTGGACGAAAGCGCGTATGACATCCTCGTGCAAGTGTTCCAGCCCGACCGCAAGGAGAAGGAACGCATAGACAAAATCCGTCAGGATAAAGAGAAAAAAGAAAAAGCAGCCCCGCAACCCGTCGAATCTGAAAACGTAGAAACCGCACGTCCCGCAACCCACGGACCGCGTGTGCTTGGCAAGATAGAGCTCGACAAGAACAATAACCCCATCACCCATAAGCAGGAGCCGGCTCCCGAGCCCAAGGCTGAGGTGAGGCCCGAACCCACGCCTGAACCTAAGGCCGAGGTGAAGCCTGAACCCAAACCGGAGCCCAAACCTGAACCCAAGCCCGAACCTAAGGCTGAGCCCGAGGTGAAGCCCGAACCCAAACCGGAGCCCAAACCGGAGCCCAAGCCCGAACCTAAGGCTGAGCCCGAGGTGAAGCCCGAACCCAAACCGGAGCCCAAACCTGAACCCAAGCCTGAACCTAAGGTTGAGGCCGAGGTGAAGCCCGAACCTAAACCGGAGCCTAAACCTGAACCCAAGCCCGAACCCAAGGCTGAGCCCGAGGTGAAACCAGAGCCTAAAGCCGAGGAGAAGCCCGCACAGGAGCAGGACGGTGTGTTCCGTTATCAGACCGCCCAGGTGGCTGCCCCCATGGTTGTAGGCCATATCGACCTGGCAGCGCTCAACCAGTCGACCCGCCCCAAGAAGAAAAGCAAGGAGGAACGTCGCAACGAACGCATAGCCAAGGACCGCGCCGCAAACGGCGGTGGCGCCGCAGGAGCCCAGAACGGTGACCGCAAGAAGCGTCGCCGCATCGGAGGCAAGGAGAAGGTAGATATCGAAAAGACCGTGAACCAAGGCTCGGACAACCGTGGCGGCGGTAACAGCGGAAACAATAATAATAACCACTCTAACCGTGGCGGAAACGACCGCGGACGTGGCAAGGACCGCAATAAGCGCCCTGTACATACCGAAGTCAACGAAGAGGATGTACAGAAGCAGGTGCGCGAGACTCTGGCCCGCCTCACAAGCAAGGACAAGGGTCAGAAGAAGGGCGCCAAGTGGCGTAAGGAGAAACGCGAGGCTTTCGCAAGCCGTGCGCATGAAGCGGCAGCTGAGGCAGCAGCCGAGAGCAAGGTGCTGAAGCTGACTGAATTCGTGACCGCCAATGACCTCGCGGTGATGATGGATGTGCCTATCAACAATGTGATAGCCACCTGTATGAACCTCGGTGTAATGGTGTCGATCAACCAGCGCCTCGACGCGGAGACCATCAACATCGTGGCCGACGAGTTCGGCTTCAAGACCGAATATGTGTCGGCAGAAGTGGTTGAGGCTATCCACCAGGAAGAGGACAGCGAGGAAGAACTGGTGACTCGTCCGCCTATCGTCACTGTGATGGGCCATGTGGACCACGGTAAGACTTCGCTTCTCGACTATATCCGCAACGCTAACGTAATCGCAGGCGAGGCCGGCGGTATCACCCAGCATATCGGCGCCTACAACGTGAAACTGGCCGACGGACGCCACATCACGTTCCTCGACACTCCGGGCCACGAGGCATTCACCGCAATGCGTGCCCGCGGTGCGAAGGTGACCGACCTCTGTATCATCATTGTGGCAGCCGACGACAATGTGATGCCCCAGACCATCGAGGCCATCAACCATGCCTCGGCAGCCGGTGTGCCCATCGTCTTTGCCATCAATAAGATAGATAAACCGGCAGCTAATCCTGACAAAATCAAGGAGGAGCTTGCCCAGATGAACTACCTCGTGGAGGAATGGGGCGGCAAGTACCAGTCGCAGGACATCTCGGCCAAGAAGGGTATCGGGGTGGACGAACTGATGGAGAAGGTGCTTCTCGAAGCCGAACTTCTCGACCTGAAGGCCAACCCCAACCGTCGCGCCACCGGTTCGATCATCGAGTCGTCGCTCGACAAGGGGCGCGGCTATGTGGCCACCGTGCTCGTACAGAACGGTACACTGCGCGTGGGCGACACTATCCTTGCCGGAACCCACTTCGGCCGCGTGAAGGCTATGTTCAACGAACGTAACCAGCGCATCCAGGAGGCCGGTCCGGCTGAACCTACACTCATTCTCGGCCTTAACGGCGCCCCCACGGCCGGCGACACGTTCAACGTGATGGAGACCGAACAGGAGGCCCGCGAGATAGCCACCAAGCGTGAGCAGCTGCAGCGCGAACTCGGCCTGCGCACATCGAAGCGTACGACCCTTGAGGAAATCGGACGCCGCCGCGCCATCGGTAACTTCCATGAGCTCAACATCATCGTCAAAGGTGACGTGGACGGTTCAATCGAGGCTCTCTCCGACTCGCTCATCAAACTGTCGACCGAGGAGGTCAAGATCAATGTGCTCCACAAGGCTGTGGGTGCCATCTCGGAAAGCGATGTGACCCTTGCCGCAGCCTCGGATGCCGTCATCATCGGCTTCCAGGTGCGTCCGTCACAGGCTGCGCGCCGTGCTGCCGAACGCGACGGCGTGGAAATCCGCCTCTACTCAGTCATCTACCAGGCCATCGAGGAGGTCAAGGACGCCATGGAAGGTATGCTTGCCCCCGAAATCAAGGAGGAGGTCATCGGTACAGCCGAAGTGCTCCAGACATTCCACATCTCGAAGGTGGGCACCATCGCGGGCGCTATCGTGCGTGAAGGCCGCTTGAAACGTGGCTGCAAGGTGCGCCTCATCCGCGACGGTATCGTGAAGTATACCGGCGAACTCGGATCGCTCAAACGTATGAAGGACGATGTCAAGGAGGTCACCTCAGGATATGACTGCGGTCTGTCGATAGCCGGATATAACGATATCCAGGAAAATGACATCATTGAAGGATTCGAAGAAGTCGAAGTGAAGAAGTCGCTGAGCTAAGGCTTTATGGCGACGATATATATCAACATAGGCTCAAACAGCGGTCACCGTGAAGCTCTGATAGAGCAGGCGGTGGCCGCTGTGGCTTCATGTCTCGGCGGAAAGGTGAGGAGATCGGCGACGGTGGAGTCGGAACCCTGGGGATTTGAGTCGGAGAACATGTTTCTCAACATCGGACTGGCGGTGGAAACAGAAGGTGATGTAGACCCCTCAGAGGTGCTTGAAAAGCTCCAGAAGGCCGAAAAAGGGATTGACGCGTCGTCGCACCGCGACGCGGAGGGAAGATATGTGGACAGGGCCATAGATATCGACCTCATAGCCATCGACGATATGGTGGTGAGGAGCGAGTCACTGACGCTGCCCCACCCTCATGCGCATGAGAGGATGTTTGTCATGGAGCCAATGACACAACTCGCCCCTGAGTGGGTGCATCCTCTGCTCGGAAAGAGCGCACGCCGCCTCAGGGACGAATTGGAAGGGTAAAGGACGGCACATATAGGGGGCGACCGCTACCCTGATAGGAATCAAATGTATATATCAGAACCGGAGCCGGGCTATCAGCTCTGCACTGTGATGAGCTCGCCGTGACCTGTGGCAGTGAGCGATTTCATCGTGGCCGGGAAGAGGAGGGTCTCACCCTGGCGGATTTTCACTGCCTCAGAGCCGGGAATCTGAATCTCACCCTCGCCGTGGAGGCACATGATGATGGTGAAGGAGTCACGGCCATAGTGAACAGGGGCAGGGGCCGAGGTGAGCGGGAGACGGCGGACGTCGAAATAGGGGCATTCGGCAAGGCAATCACCTGCAGGAGTGCTCTTGTAGGTGGGATAGACGGTATAGTCGATGGCGTCGCGGGCCTGCTCGGTGTGAAGTTCGCGCGGGTTGCCGTCCTTGTCGCGGCGGTCGTAGTCATAGATGCGGTATGTGATGTCGCTGGTCTGCTGGATTTCGGCAAGGAGGTTTCCGGCACCGATGGCGTGGATGCGGCCGGCAGGGAGGAAGAAGGTGTCGCCGGGGGCTGATTCATAAGCCGCTATCACATCCATTATTGTGTTGTCGGCCACACGTTTTTCGTATTCGTCGGGGGTGATGCTCTCTTTCAGGCCGGCATAGATGCGGGCACCGGGATCGGTGTCGATGAGATGCCACATTTCTGTCTTGCCCTTGCAGCCGTGACGGAGAGCCGCGAGGCGGTCGTCGGGGTGTACCTGCACGGAAAGGTCGGCACGAGCATCGATGAGCTTGACAAGGAGGGGGAAGTCATGGCCGTATTTCTCAAAGTTGGGTGCGCCGACGAGCTCCGCTCCGAAGCGGTCGATTAGCTCGGTGAGGGTCTGTCCCTCGAATGGTCCGCGGTCCACAACTGAGACATGGCCCGGGACTGCGGAGAGCTCCCAGCTTTCGCCTATCTGCTGCTGGTCGGTCACGATCCCCTTGTAGGGGGCGATTTTCTCTCCGCCCCATATCACTGACTTGAGATAGGGAGCAAAATGAAACGGTTGGTCTATCATAATGTGTTTAGTTGAAGTGATTTATTGCAAAAACGTTTCCGGAAGAGGGTGGCTACCGGAAATATACCTAATGGACGATGATATGGGGCATGGAGTCAGTGACCACACCGGAAAATATATAAATCGTGAATCTGGCATCTGCGCGGCCAGAAGGCGGAGGAGGGAGGACTGGAGGAGAGTAGAGTGATGGATCAGAGCATACGGAGAGCTGCGAGCTGCTCAAGCACGTCGTGGCGCGAGAGTGTGCGGCGCGAGAGGAGCACCGAGGCGAAATCGTGGGCCACGGACTGGACTCCGTGGTGTGTGAACACCCGCTGAAGATAGGAGAAATTCTTGTTGAACAGACGGTCTATCTCATCGTCGTCGAGCGAGCATGACTCACGTCCCTCTTCGGCCACTATGGAGTGGAGGGTGTCGCGGAGCTCGTCGGGGAGTGAGCGGCGGTTGTGTACAAGATGGCGGCACAAGAGGTTGGCCATAAGCATGGATGTGCCTATATTGTAGTTCTTGAGTATCTGGTTCCAGGCAGTCTTGGCCGACACGCCGGGATTGCCGGCGAAGTAGAAGTCGGGGGTGAGGCGGACCATGTCGTTAGGGTCGCCGTCGATTGAGATGGAGGCAAGCATGTCCTCACCGTCATATATCACAAGCCCGATGGCCATACCGGCCGCACCGTAGCTACGGTCATTCTCGTCAATGTATTTGAAACATTCCATAGAACTGAGGTAAAGTTTTTTTCTTAAAGAACGGTATTCAGTCCGAATAGGTTTTGATTTTCAATATTATTATGATTCGGGAGAGCCGAGGAGTGGAGGAATCAGTTCACCACAAGGATTTTGGTGACTACATCGCCCTGCGAAGATGTGTCGGAGGCCGATGAGGCGAGGACGTAGTAGACGCCGCTCTTCACCCGTGAGCCCTGCATGGTGCAGCCGTCCCAACGAGCCATGCCACCTTCGGAGGTTGTCTGGTAGACGAGGTGCATGCCCGAGTCCATGATTTTGACCAATGAGTTTTCCATCAGTCCCGAGATGGTTACCCAACCTGTGTAGTCGGGGGTGAGGGGATTGGGATAGGCATACACGTCGGAATAATCGTCGCGGGCCGGGGAGGATGTTGAAGAGAATTCGAGGAGTCCGTTGAGGGTGCCGACGAATATCGAATTGGAATTCGGGTCGGCATACAGGGTGGTGATGGTGTTGCTGGTCAATGGAGAATTGTCGGTGGTGTAGTTGGCGAGAATCTCGTCGCCGTTCTCGCTCACCAGGTAGAGACCGGATGCACGAGTGGCTATCCACTTGCGGTTTGAGTTGTCAACCACAATGTCGCGTATCTCCTCGCTCTCAAGGAGGTAGTCGGCAAGATTTGATCCGTCGTTGCGCGGAACCTTGAGGCGGTTGATGCGGAAGTCGGGCTGGGTGGCCTTGAGTGGATTGGTGATCTCGATGACACCCTGCGATGTGCCTACCCACACGCGTCCTCTCTGATCCTCGACGAAACAGATGGTCTGCGCAGGGGAGAAGGCCTTGCCGTCCTGGTCAATCATGTGGTCGAGAATGGCATAGGTGTCGTCGGAAAGATTGGAGACGGTGCCGCCATTGTTGTAGGCCACTATGGCGCCGCCTTCCTGGGCGTCGGCCATGAAGGCCATGTTGGACTTGCGGCAGATGAGGAGGTCATAATCGTAGAATTTCAAGTAGTGTCCCAGATTAGGCACAACCCAGTCCTGAGCAGTCACTGTCGAAGGATCCTTGCGGCGCTTGTCGGCCGGAAGGATGGTCAGAGCATTGAGCTCTGCTTCGGAAATAAAGCTGACCACCCAGAGATTACCCTCGCTGTCGACTGCAGCCTGGTCGGGTCCCCAGGCCCAGTTGGCATATTTTACAATAGGACTGTTCTCATTGTACTGTCCTATCTGCTTGCCGTCCTTAAGGACATACACACCGTCATAAAGTGATCCGAAATAGAGGCGAGAGGTGTCATCGGGATCCTCGACCACAAATGAAGGGCCATAGATGTAGGGGCCGTGGGCCCTCACCTGGCTCTGGGCAGGATCGCTGAGGGGGATAATGCCGTAAGGGGTAACGTCGTCGATGTGGTAATTGCCTCCGCGGGTGGTTATGAGGTTACAGAATGTACGACGGTTGCCGGGATTGTCGTTGCCGATCGGGTGGCTATAGGTGATACCCTTGTTAATGACATAGAAACCACGGCCGTCGGAGGTGGGATAGATGTTACAGATCTCACCGAAAGTGGTGCGGTCGGAACCTCCGTTGAAACGGTCGGAGAGGACGGTCAGATTGGAACCGTCCACCTTGTATTGCCCTACCCCTTCACGACCTCCGGCCCAGATGGAAGAGGCACCGTTGAGCGTGGCGAGAAGGTCGGCTGAGAGGGCTGATGGAATCACGCATTCCTGAGTGATGGTCTCGTCGGCCGAGACACGGTAGAGGACACCTTTCTCGACAAAGAATACAGCATCCTTGCCGGGAATCAGGCGGGTAATGGTGGTGTACTTGCCGGGATAGTTGACGGTGGCCTTGCCGGTGGCGTCATTGAATGAGAATGTGCGGATATGGCCACGGTTGGTGGACACCATGGTGCCCTTTGACGCATCGAGCATACGGAGCTCGGTGACAGGGTAGTTATAGTCGCCGGCAGGGGTGAAGTTGTTGATGTTATTGATGCGCTGTGAACGCGGTATGGCGAGGAAACGGCCTATCTCATCGCTCACCTCGGTGGTTATGAGGCAGTGGTTGGGGAAGACGGCCACTCCAGCGATGTTCTGATTGTATATGCCTGACTCCTTGACCTCGTGACGTGTCTCGTCGTAGATTACAAGGCCGAAGTTGGTGGCCACGTATATGAGGTCGCCGTAAAACTTGACATCGTTGACGGTTTTCGACATGTTGAGGTTCGCATCCTTTATGTCGGGGAGGTTGACGCGACGACCGTCGTGGTAAAGGAGGTCGATGTTGCTGTTGGCGTAGACGACAAGGAGGTAGTTTTTCTCATCGTTGAAAAAGATTTTCGACACCTTGACGTCGCTGAGTTCGTTGGTGGTGTCATAGACGCGTGTTTCGTCGTTGTCCTTATCGTAACTATAAAGGAATCCGCCGGTTACGTAGTAAACGTAGTGGGGAGTCTCGAGAATCTCGTCGATGTCGCCGAAAACCGGGAACTGCCTCCATGTGCCCACTGCGAGCTGCGCTGAGACGGCAAGCGGAAGGAGGGCAAGAATGGTTATAAAGAGTCGTCGTATCATGCTAATACTGAAAGGGATATGTCAAGTCGGAAAAATATATGTGATTAAATTTGGCCTGAGGGGAGGGATCAGCGTGACAGGAGGTAGTCCATGAGGCTTCGTGTGGCTCTGCCACGATGGCTGATGGAATTTTTCTCGTCGGGGGTCATGCAGGCGAATGAGATCGGGAAGCCCTGAGGACGGAACACCGGGTCGTAGCCGAAGCCGTCGGTGCCCTGCGGTTGGGTGAGAATCTCCCCTTCGACCACTCCGCGGAATGTGAGTTCCTTGCCGTCGAGAATCAGGGCAATCACCGTGACGAAACGCGCGGTGCGGAGGGTGACATCCTGCATGTTGGAGAGGAGCAGGCGCATGTTGGCTGCACTGTCGTGACCGGGGCCGGCATAACGTGCCGAGTAGACTCCGGGGGCTCCGTCGAGGGCATCGACCATGAGGCCGGTGTCGTCGGCAAAACAGTCATAGCCAAAATGTTGCTTCACATAGCGGGCCTTCATCAGCGCGTTGCCTTCGAGCGTATCGGCTGTCTCCGGGATGTCGTCGTGGCAGCCTATATCGGCAAGTGAGAGTATGGTGAATTTGTCGCCGACTATGCGGCGCAGTTCGCTGAGTTTATGCTTATTATTTGTTGCAAATACTATTTCCTGCATACAATAAATAACGATACGGGGGATTTAATATTGCGCAAAAATACATAAAATCAATGGATTTTACGCACTTTTGAGGGATAAAATATGGCGATTTTGCAGAGGCGCGAGGCTCCGTGAGAACAGGAGGAGAGAGGGTGATGGGTTTGCAAATGCAAATCTCGCTCCGGACTGATTTTCAATCGCTTGGGTATATGTTAATAAATTCTTAAAAAAAGTGGTGATTTTTTGCTGTTTAGTTTTGTAAATTTTTGTAATTTTACAGCGTCTTTCCACCAAACCTGCTATATCGTAACAGACTATGCCAGAAGAAATCTATCATATACCCGCCCTGCTTCCCCAGACCCTCGAAGCACTCGACATCCATCCGGGTGGAATCTATGTTGACGCCACCTATGGGGGCGGCGGCCATTCGCGCGCAATAATGGAACGCCTCGAGAGCACGAAGGGGGGACATCTTTACTCGTTCGACCAGGACGAGGACGCGGTGAAACGCGCGGTGGATGATGACAGATTCACGATGGTGTACAGCAACTTCCGTTTCATCACCAACTTCATGCGCTACTACGATGTGGACGGCGTGGACGGTGTGCTGGCCGACCTGGGTGTCTCGTTCCACCATTTCGACGACACAGAGCGTGGGTTCTCATTCCGTTTCGACGGTCCGCTCGACATGCGAATGAACCGCAACGCCCCGCGTTCGGCAGCCGACCTGCTCAACACCTTGAGCGAGGAGGAGCTGGCCGATATATTCTACATCTACGGCGAACTCAAACAGGCCAGGGCAATTGCCCGCACGATAGTGAAGGCCCGCAATGGAGGTTCAGCGATAGCAACCATCAATGACCTCATCAGCCTCATCACTCCCCACATCGACCCGCGGAAGGAGAAAAAGGAGCTGGCACAGGTGTTCCAGGCGTTGCGCATAGAGGTGAACGACGAGATGGGCGCGCTGAAGGACCTTCTCGAAGGTGCCCTTAAGGTGCTGAAACCGGGTGGCCGACTCGCGGTGATAACATATCACAGTCTCGAGGACCGTCTGGTGAAGAATTTCATCAAGACAGGCAATTTCACCGGCAAAGTGGAGAAAGACTTTTTCGGCCGCACGTCGGCTCCTCTCAAAGCGGTCAACAACCGCCCCATAGTCCCCGACGAGGAGGAGATAGAACGGAATCCACGCTCGCGGAGCGCAAAACTTCGGGTGGCCACCAAACTTTAAGCACAATCCAAGAGTTATCATCCCGGTAACGCCAGAATACAGACACATACATTCCTCTCCGAATCAAGAAAACGACTCTCCAAGAAACGACATGGCATCAAAAAAGGATACCTCAACAAAATCATCACGCAAGAACGGCACTCTGTTCATAGTGCGCCTGTTCCGCGGACAGGTGATATCAATCGACTTTTTCGCCAAGCACTGGCTTCCGGTGCTCATCACCATACTTGTGATAATGATTTATATCACCACCAAGTACACATGCCAGACGAACATGGAGAAGATTTCGGCCCTGGAGCGCAAGCTCGAGATCGTGAACAACGAAAAGGCCCGCGAACGCAGCGAATACATGGGACGTATCCGCGAGACATCCATGCAGCATCTTGTCGATTCGCTCCACCTTAACCTCAGGGTCCAGACTCAGCCACCCTATAAGATTCCACGCTGACCTGCCCCGCCACATGATTATCTGATCTCTCAACTAACCTTTCCCACCGAACCAAATCCACCGACCACACATCACGATGAAGAAGGATAACCGCAGCAACATACTTTTCCGCTACGCTTTCGTAGTGGTGCTCATCCTCATCCTTTCGGCTATGATTGTAATCAAGCTGTGCGATACCACTATTGTGGATGTGGACAAATGGAACGCACGAGCCAACGAACTGCTGTCGCAGGTGAAGACCATCACTCCGTCAAGAGGCAACATCCTGGCATCGGACGGCAGCGTGCTCGCCACCAACCTCAACTTCTACACGGCGCGCATAGATTACCGCGCCGAGAAGTTCAATGACAAACTGCTCCGCGACACCATCGACGACCTTGCGCTGCAGCTGGCCAAGCATTTCCCTGTCAAAGATGCTCAGGAATGGCGCAAACACCTGCTGAAGCCTCTGGAGGAAATCAAGGACAAGAGCAAGCGTCCCCGTGCCTACAAGCTGCTGAGCGGCTTGTCGCATTCGGACATGGAGCTGCTGAAGACTATGCCCTTCTTCAGCGTGAAGAACCGCAACCGCACAGGCCTGACATTCGAGAAATACATGCGCCGGTTCAACCCATACGGCGACATGGCGCGCCGAAGCATCGGAGGCGTGGGTGAGACATCGGAAAGCAAGGAAATCCATGGCATATCAGGACTGGAAAAGGCTCTTGACTCGCTGCTCTACGGCAAGGCCGGATACAGCAAGATGATAAACCTCACCAAGAAAATCACCGAATGGACCGACGTGCCCGCCATCCCCGGCAGCGACATCGTCACCACCATCGACATCAACATGCAGGACATAGTGGAGAACGAGCTCAACAACGTGCTCGACACCTGCGGTGCCGACTGGGGTGTGGCAGTGCTGATGGATGTCAAGACCGGCGACATAAAGGCTATCTCGAACCTTGAACGCAATCCACGAGGCCCCGGCTACATCGAGGCCCGCAACCGCGCTGTGATGGGTTATGAGCCCGGGTCGGTGGTGAAGACCCTTTCGATGATGATAGCCGTTGAGGACGGCATCATCACCAATTTCGACGAAATGCTGCCCACCGGCTCAGGCTGGGCTTATGCAGGAGGACGTCCCATCACTGACGCCCACCATTCGCAGGCGATACGCGCCGGTGATGTGATAGAGCAGTCGTCGAACATCGGTATGGCCCGCATCATCACCAGGAAATACAATGACAATCCAGGAGCGTTCTATTCACGAGTGAAGCAACTCGGATTCCTCGAGCCGATGAACACCGGAATAGCCGGAGAGGTACCGCCGCGCTTCGACAGTGTCCCGAGTGACCGCGGAGGCCGCATAGCTCTCTCGCGAATGAGCTACGGATATGCCACCGAAATCCCTCCGCTCTACACACTGGCCATCTACAACGCCATAGCCAACGACGGAGTGTTTGTGCGTCCACGCCTTGTCAAGGAGGTCCGCGGCGAGGTTGACTCCGTGCTTCCGATCGGATATATGGGCAACGGCCGTGCCTGCTCGCCACGCACAGCCGAGATAATGCGTGGAATGCTCACCAATGTGGTGTGGGGTGACCACGGCACCGCCCGATTCCTGCGCAATGACATAGTGAAGATAGCCGGCAAAACAGGCACCTGCTACATGATAGAGAACGGAGCCTACAACACCGGCAAGAAACGTCTGGCATTCTGCGGATTTTTCCCCGCAGAGGCTCCGCAATACTCCTGCGTGGTGCTCACTTGCCATCCCACCAAGAATTTCTTCGGAGCTGCCACGACCTCGGGCCAGGTGCTCCGTAACATAGCCCTCAAGCTCTATTCACGCGGAATGCTCGGAAACAGTTCAGACTACAACCGCGAGGATGGCTCGAAGGGTTCGGCCCCCACATTCTATGCCACATCGACCGGCAACCCTTACAAGAAATACCGCGAGACGTTCTCACTGCCCGGACGCAGGAGCATCCAAAGCCCAGGCAAAGGCACCGGCGGGATTCCCGATGTGAAAGGCTACGGCATACGCGATGCGATCGTGGCTCTGGAGCGGGCCGGCTACAACGTGGGGTTCAGCGGCACCGGCTATGTGAGAAGCCAGTCCCCCTCGGCAGGGACGCATGCCCCGGCAGGGACAAAGGTGACACTCACCCTGGCTAACTGAGAATGACAAACTGATTTCAAAACACTCAATAAAAACGATAACATAACGTGAAGACATTAAACCATTTGCTATCCCCGATAGAGATTGACCGAATCATCGGGAACGCCGACAAGACCATCAGTTCCCTGACCTCCGACTCCCGCCAGGTGACCGAAGGAACTCTCTTCGTGGCTGTGCCCGGGGTGAGTGTCGACGGCCATAAGTTCATACCGATGGCTGTGGAGAAAGGGGCCACGGCCGTGGTGTGCGAGCAACTGCCCGAAAACATGTCGACCCACGTCACATATATAGTGGTGCCCTCCTCGGCCATAGCACTCGGCTATCTGGCCGCTCAATGGTGGGACAACCCATCGCGCAAGCTGCATCTGGTCGGTGTGACCGGCACCAACGGCAAGACCACCACCGCCACCCTCATCTATGAGATGGCGCGCCTGATGGGCTTCAAGGCCGGACTGCTCTCTACCGTGTGCAACTATGTGGAGACCACTCCTTACCCCACCGACCACACCACCCCCGACCCTCTCACCCTCAATGAAATGCTCCACAGAATGGTGGAGGCAGGATGCGAGTATGCCGCCATGGAGGTGAGCTCACACGCCGCAGCCCAGCACCGCATAGCCGGTCTGCATTTCGAGGGTGGAATCTTCACCAACCTCACACGCGACCATCTTGATTACCATAAGACTTTCGAGGCTTATCTGGCAGCCAAGAAATCATTTTTCGATATGCTGCCCAAGACTGCATTCGCTCTGACCAACGCCGATGACAAGGTGGGCGAAGTGATGCTGCAGAACACCAAGGCCAAACGCTACACCTACTCCCTGCGCACCGATGCCGACTTCAGGGGCAGGATAGTGGAATCGCGCCTTGACGGAACCCTGCTCTCGCTCAACGGCGAGGAGGTGGAGACACTGTTCACAGGGAAATTCAATGCCTATAACCTGACCGCCGTCTACGGCGCGTCGATCCTGCTCGGCTGGGACAAGGAGGAGGTGCTTCGCCATATCTCGCAGCTTGTGCCGGTGGCAGGACGCTTCCAGGCTTTCCACTCACCAAAAGGCTATACCGCGATAGTGGATTATGCGCACACTCCCGATGCTGTTGTCAACGTGCTCAACGCCATACGCGAGGTGATAGGCAAGGAAGGCACAATCATCACTGTGGTCGGTGCCGGCGGCAACCGCGACAAGGGGAAACGCCCCATCATGGCCAAGGAGGCGGCGGCCCGCAGCGAGCGTGTGATACTCACATCCGACAATCCCCGCTTCGAGGAGCCAGAGGATATCCTCCACGACATGGAGGAGGGCCTGGACGAGGAGGCGCGCCGACGCACTCTCCACATCACAGACCGCCGCGAGGCTATCCGCACAGCCGCAGCCCTCGCCACCCCCGGCAGCGTAATCCTCATAGCCGGCAAGGGACACGAGGACTATCAGGAAATCAAAGGTGTGAAGCATCATTTCGACGACCGCGAGGTGGTACGTGACATCATAGCCCATGAGTCATGACCGACCAGACACATATTATAATATAGGAGATACAGAAACGAACTTATAACCCAACCAAAACTGTCATAACAAGGTGCTTTACTCACTTTTCGAATATCTACAGCAGGGGAACATCCCCGGTTCACGCCTGATGAGCTACATCACGTTCCGCTCGGGCGCGGCACTGCTACTGTCGCTGTTCATAGCCCTGGTGTTCGGGCGCAAAATCATCGACCGCCTGCAGCTGATGCAGGTGGGGGAGATAATCCGCGACCTCGGCCTCGAAGGCCAGATGCAGAAGACCGGCACACCCACCATGGGTGGTGTCATCATCATCATCTCTATAATAGTGCCCTGTCTGCTTGTGGGTGACCTCACCAACATCTACATGCTGCTGATGATAATATCGACGCTTTGGCTCGGCACTCTGGGGTTCTGCGACGACTATCTGAAAATGAGCAAGCATGACAAGGAAGGGATGAAGGGTAAGTTCAAAATCATCGGCCAGGTGGGACTGGGCCTGATGGTGGGACTCACCATGTACTTCAGCCCGGCCATCACACAGCGTGAAGTGTCGGAAGTCGTCATCCAGGATAATGTGGAGACCGTGGTGACTTACGACTCACAGGATGTCAAGTCGACACAGACCACCATACCGTTCGTCAAGAACAACAACTTCGATTATTCATATCTCACACAGTGGATGGGCGAGTATGCCCAGGCCGGAGGGTGGGTGTTGTTCATATTTGTGGTGATCTTCGTAGTGACCGCAACGAGCAACGGCGCTAACCTCACCGACGGCCTTGACGGCCTCTGCGCGGGGACGTCGGCCATCATCTGCGTGGCATTGGCCATCATGGCCTATCTGGGGGGCAACATCATCTATGCCACATATCTCAACATCATGTATATCCCCCATTCGGCGGAGCTGGTGGTGTTCATGTCGGCGTTCATAGGCGCTCTGATAGGATTTCTGTGGTATAATGCCTATCCGGCCCAGGTGTTCATGGGTGACACAGGCTCGCTGACCATCGGCGGCATCATAGCCGTGTTTGCCATCCTCATCCACAAGGAGTTGCTGATACCTCTGCTGTGTGCCATCTTCTTCATCGAGGACCTCTCGGTGATGATCCAGGTGGCCTACTTCAAATATACCAAAAAGCGCACCGGCACCGGTAAGCGCATATTTAAAATGACACCGCTGCACCATCATTTCCAGAAACAGGGGAATGCCGGAATAGACGCTCTGCTTCAGGCGCCTCTGCGGGCTATCCCTGAGTCGAAAATCGTGACCCGGTTCTGGATTGTCGGGATTTTCCTGGCGGTGATAACTTTCGTAACTCTAAAAATCAGATAAGGAATCTTATCGACTCAAACACACCCTACAACAAGCGACAATGACAAAGAATCTCATAATACTGGGCGGAGGGGAGAGCGGCGTAGGCGCTGCCATCCTCGGCAAGGTCAAGGGCATGAACGTGTTTCTCAGCGACTTCGGCAGCATTGCCCCGAAGTACCGCAAGATGCTCGACGACGAAGGAATAGAATGGGAGGAGGGACACCACTCCATGGACCGCATCCTGGCGGCCGACGAGGTGGTGAAGAGTCCCGGAATCGCGCCAACCACCCCCGTGATGCAGGCTATCGCAGCCAAGGGTATACCGGTAATCTCCGAAATAGAGTTTGCCGGACGCTACACCGACGCCAAGATGGTGTGTATCACCGGCAGTAACGGCAAGACAACCACCACATTGCTGACCTATCACATATTAAAAAACGCCGGTATCAACGTGGGTCTCGCCGGGAACGTGGGGCAGAGCCTCGCGCTGCAAGTGGCCCGCGACAAGTACGACGTATATGTGATAGAACTGTCGAGCTTCCAGCTGGAGAACATGTACAAGTTCCGGGCCAATATAGCCGTGATACTCAACATCACTCCCGACCATCTTGACCGCTACGAGTACAAGATGCAGAATTATATCAACGCCAAGTTCAGAATCCTCAACAACCTCACTCCTCAGGATGCGTTCATCTACTGGCAGGATGACCCTGTGATAACACGCCAACTCGAACAGGTGACCACTGAGGCTCAGATGTTCCCCTTCGCGGAGCACCGCGAGGAGGGCTCAAAGGCATACGTGGACGAGGAGGCCGACCTTATCATCAACACTCCCGAGACTTCGCTAAACATGCCCCGCGCCGACCTCGCGCTCAACGGTCTGCACAACCTCTACAACTCGATGGCAGCGGCCCTCTCGGCATGTATCCTCGATATCGACAAGGAGGAAATCCGCGAGGCCCTGAGTGACTTCGAGGGTGTGGAACACCGTCTGGAGTATGCCGGGACAGTGAACGGCGTGCGCTATATCAACGACTCAAAGGCCACCAACGTCAACTCATGCTGGTATGCACTCGAATCTATGCCCCATGACACCATCCTGATCCTCGGAGGGAAGGACAAAGGTAATGACTATTCGGAGATTCTCCCCTTGGTCAAGGAGAAGGTCAAGGCCATAATCTGCATGGGAAAGGACAATACCAAGCTGCTTGACTATTTCACCGGCCAGGTGCCCGAAATCCATGACACCCATTCGATAGAGGAGGCCATGCAGACCGCCCACGCCATAGGACGCGAGGGTGACACGGTGCTTCTCTCGCCTTGCTGCGCAAGTTTTGACCTCTTCAAGAGCTATGAGGACCGCGGCCGCCAGTTCAAGGAGATGGTGAAGAAGCTCGGGTAATATCCTCAGGCGCCCCCGGGGCAACGCCACAGAAAAAAACTGAATACGTAAACAAAAAACGCAACATAAGCATTAAGGACATATAAAATTATGCCTGAATCCACCACTCTCCCATTGGAGGAGTCGACCGTCTCTACCAAACCCCAGGCTGTGGCCAAAGCCGACAAGCATATCTGGGGCATATTCATAGCACTGTGTATCATTTCGGTGATAGAGCTTTACAGCGCCTCGTCGCGTGAGGTGGCAAGCTCGTCGCTCGGCGTGATGGGGCCTATCCTGCGCCATCTCGTGATGCTCACGGGTGGTTTCGGGATAGTGTGGTTCCTTTCGCGGAGGCATTACAGTGTGTTCATCCCGGCCACCCTGGTGTTTGCACTCATCAGCGTGGTGATGATGCTCTATGTGATGTTCTTCGGAGAGATAGTCAACGGTGCCCGGCGCTCGCTGACCATACTCGGTATAGGTATCTTCCCGGCCGAGATGGTGAAAATATCGGCTGTGCTTATGGTGGCGCTCGTCATGACATGGAACCAGAACCCCAAGGATATCGGAATCACCCGAAAGGGTGTGATATATTCGGGGATAATAGTGCTGGGACTCAGCGGCCTGCTCATAGAGCAGGGGTTGACCAACACTCTGCTTCTGCTGGCCATCAGTTACTCCATGATGATAATAGGGGGTGTGAAAATCCTGCACCTCATCTCACTTAGCGCATTTTATGGTGTGTGTGGGGTGTGTTTCATAGGGTATCTCTACTTCACGGAGATGAAACCCAATGAGATTCCGGCCGACGGAGAGCAACGGATAGAACAGACCGTAGCCCCCGGAGAGAAGCATGAGTCACGCATCAAGACATGGACCAAGCGTCTGGACCGCCACGGCAGCGACTCGATACCCAAATGGGAGATTCCGGCCACAGGCATCAACCGCCAGGAGATATTATCGTACATGGCACAGGCCCACGGCGGCATACACGGTGTAGGCCCCGGCAACTCGCGTGAGGCATCGCGCCTTCCGCTTGCATTCTCGGACTATATATTCGCCATCATCGTCGAGGAACTGGGGCTGATAGGTGGCCTCGTGGTGCTGATGCTTTATCTGTGGCTTCTCGGACGCGCCGCCGGTATAGCCTCGCGCTGCAACCGCACTTATCCGGCTCTGATAGTTATAGGCATGGCGGTGATGATAGCTTTTCAGGCACTGTTCCACATGGGCATAGTGAGCGGGGTGTTCCCGGTGTCGGGACAGCCTTTGCCACTGATATCCAAGGGTGGCACATCAATATTAGTGACGGCGATAGCATTCGGCATCATGCTTTCGGTGAGCCGCACCGCTACACGCCACGGTAACAAGAAACAAGAAATACGCGACGAGCTCGAGTCACTGCCCGAGCAGTTCCGCGACGAAAACCGCATGCAGTTATGAGCAAGAAAGAATTGAAACGCGTACTGATATCGGGTGGGGGCACCGGGGGACATATCTTCCCGGCGGTGTCGATAGCCAATGCCATCAAACGCCGGTCGCCGGAGACGGAGATACTCTTCGTCGGGGCGCTCGGACGCATGGAGATGGAGCGTGTGCCGGCAGCAGGTTACCGTATAGAGGGACTGCCGGTGGCAGGTTTTGACCGCAAGCGCCTGTGGCGCAACTTCGGTGTGCTGTGGAAGCTGTGGAAGTCATTACGCAAGGCAAGGCGGATAGTGCGTGAGTTCAAGCCCGACGTAGCCATCGGCGTAGGTGGATATGCCAGCGGCCCGGTGCTCAAACAAGCCCAGAAACAGGGTGTGGCCACACTGCTGCAGGAACAGAATTCATACGCCGGAGTGACCAATAAGCTGTTGGCCAAGAAAGCAAGGGCCATCTGCGTGGCCTATGACGGCATGGAACGCTTTTTCCCGGCGGAGACAATAGTGAAGACCGGCAATCCGGTGCGCTCCGATCTACAGGCCTGCAGCCTGACACAGGCCGAGGCCAAGAAGGAACTCGGATTTGACCCTGACAAGAAACTTGTGTTGGTGGTGGGTGGCAGCCTCGGCGCACGTACCGTCAACGAAGCCGTGGCGGCAGCGCTTGAGCGCATAGCCGGCATGGGGGCCAATCTGATGTGGCAGACAGGACGCTACGGTGCTCCGCAATTCCAGGCTCTCGCCAAGGAGTATGCCAACGTGAAGGCCACGACCTTCATCGACCGTATGGATCTGGCCTACAAGGCTGCCGACGTTGTGGTGTCGAGAGCGGGCGCAGGCACAATATCCGAACTTCAGAACCTCGGGAAGGCCGTGATACTAATCCCTTCACCCAACGTGGCCGAGGATCATCAGAGACATAACGCGGAGGCACTGTCGACCCGTGACGCGGCAATCATGATACTCGACGTTGATGCGGTGGAGAAGCTCCCCGATACTCTGGCAAACCTCATAGATGATGAAGCGAAATGCTCAACTCTCTCGTCCAATATAAAAAAGATGGCCCTCCCCGGAGCGGACGACAAAATTGTCGACAAAATTTATGAGATAATCTCTTGACCTTAGTTCAACCCTTAACACATACATCACTTATGAACCACGACCTTAACACTATATCGCACATCTATTTCGTCGGAGCCGGCGGGATAGGCATGGCAGCACTTGAACGTTATTTTCTGGCCAAAGGGAAGAAAGTGGCCGGGTATGACCGCACAGCAACCGCCCTCACTGCCGAACTTGCAGCCGAAGGTGTGGAGATAACTTTTGACGAGAATGCCGAGGCGATTCCCGAGGATTTCCGCAACGCTGCCCATACCCTGGTGGTCTACACTCCGGCAGTGCCCTCCGACCTTCCTATACTCAAATATTTCCGCGACAACGGTTTCGAAGTGATGAAACGCGCCCAGGTGCTCGGCCTCATCACCCGCGACTCACGGTCGCTCTGCTTTGCCGGCACCCACGGCAAGACCACCACTTCGTCAATGGCAGCGCACATACTGAAATGCGGCACAGTGGGCTGCAACGCCTTCCTTGGGGGCGAGCTCAAAAACTACGGAAGCAATTTCCTGCTGGCACCGTCGTCGCCCTACAGCGTGATCGAGGCCGACGAGTTTGACCGCTCGTTCCACCATCTCACCCCCACAGTGGCGGTGATCACAGCCACCGACCCTGACCATCTCGATATCTATGGCACCGAGGAAGCCTATCTGGAGAGTTTCGCTAAATTCACAGAGCTTATACGACCCGACGGCGCCCTCATAGTCCACACCGGTCTCAAACTCAAACCGCGCCCTCAGGAGGGTGTGAAGGTGTACACTTACTCGCGCGACGAGGGAGACTTCCACGCGAGCTATATACGCCGCGGCCAGGGCACCATCACGTTTGACCTTGTGACCCCGCGCGGCACCATCCGCAACATCAATCTCGGTGTCCCTGTAGAGGTAAACATCGAGAACGCCGTGGCAGCAGCTGCCGCAGTCAGCCTCACAGGTGCCTATGAGCCTGAAGTGATACGCTCGGCCATCAGCTCATATCAGGGCACGAAGCGGAGATTTGAATGCTGGCTGAAGGAGGATAACGGACTCGGGCACGTGATAATCGACGACTATGCCCACCATCCTCAGGAGATACGCCAGTCGATAGCGTCGGTCAAGTCGCTCTATCCGGGGCGTAAACTGACCGTGGCGTTCCAGCCGCACCTCTACAGCCGCACCCGCGACTTCGCCCCTGAATTCGCCGACGCGCTTTCAGCCGCCGACTCGCTCATACTCCTCGACATCTATCCTGCCCGCGAGGAGCCTATCGAGGGTGTGACGTCGCAAATCATCTTCGACAATGTGAAATGTGATGATAAAATCTTAATTAGTAAAGAAAAATTGGTGGAAACGCTGAAAAATAGTAACTTTGACATACTTTTGACCGTAGGAGCAGGTGACATCAACTCCTATCTGCCGGAAATAGTGGCCAACGCGACTTCACGCGGTTAAAAAACGCCAGCACGACTCACTTATCATTCATAGAAATCCGTTAATGCACCTTTACCTCAAGATATTGTTCTCACTGATGCTGACGGCCTATCTGGTCATCGCCCTCACCATGACTGCCCATGAGAAGGACGACCGGATGTGTCGCGGGGTCGACATCGTGGTCACCGACGATGGCTCTGAGAGCCGTTTCGTGACCTCATCGGAGCTTGCCAAGGAGATCGACGACCTGCCGTCGCACGCTCATGACACCCCACTCACGAGCATCAACACACAGGAACTGCGCCGCCGGCTGCTTGCCCTCGACAAAATAGAGGACGCGGAGGTGGTGAGGCTGACAGACGGCTCGATACGTATCACCGCACAGCCAATCATTCCGGTGGCAAGAATTTTTGACGGAGGGGAGTCATATTATATCAACCGTGCCGGGAAACGAGTGTCGGCCGATGCACGCTACCACAAGGATGTGCCGGTGATACAAGGACATTTCGATCCGGCCGACTCGGTGTTCACACCCCAGTCACTCCTGCCGCTCATCAACCATATTGCCTCCGACTCCACATGGAACGGCTACGTGTCGATGATCAAGGTAAAATCGCCCTCCGATATCATCCTGGTGCCGATAATACGTGAACATGTCATCAACATAGGCTCTCCGACGCATCTTGACGATAAATTCGAGCGTCTGCAGCGGTTTTATTCCGAAGTCCTCCCCAAGCAGGGCTGGGAGAAGTATGACACACTGTCGCTCAAATGGAAAGGACAGCTCGTGGCCACCAAGCGCAAACGCAACTCAGCTCCGGTGCAGCTGATGAAATATGACGATGACGAGACGGTAGACACCGGAACAATGCTCGCAGGCGACGATGTGGCTCCAGGCCAGACCGTTCCCGGCATGGAAGCCCACTCGGAGAAACCGATTCCAAAGCAAATAGCCAATTGACCCCATATTTAAGTTAATCCCCACATAAACCCACCTATATAACCCCACATGGAAGAAAAATACATCGTGGCTCTTGAAATAGGGAGCTCAAAGATCAAAGGCGCCGTCGGCACTGTCGACTCCAACGGCTCGCTGAGTGTCAAAGCCATCGAAGAAGAGAAACTCATCGACGGAGTGCGCTACGGATGCATCCGCAACGTGGCCGAGACAGCCAACGCAGTGAGCAACGTGATAACCCGCCTGGAACAACGCGAAGCCCAGCGCAAGGTCACCGGCGTGTATGTGTCGGTTGGGGGACGCTCGCTTTCTTCCCAGATAATAGAGATAGAACGCCGTCTGCCCACCGAGATGGAGATCACCCGCGAGATGATCACCGACATCACAAATGACGCGCTTGCCTATCCGCTTCATGAGCGCAGCGTCATCTGCGTGACTCCGAGGGAATTCAAGGTGGACAACTGCCCTACTAATCCTGTGGGCATGATGGGGTCGCACATCTCAGCTCGCCTCAATCTTGTGAGCTGCCGCAACCAGCTGATGCGCAATCTCCATGTTGTGCTGGATGAGCGCCTGCATCTGCGTGTGCATGAGACCTTCGTACGTCAACTCGCCGAGGCCGACCTTGTGCTCTTCACCGAGGAGAAGAGACTCGGATGCATGCTGGTGGATTTCGGGGCTGAAACTACCACAGTGTCAATCTACAAGAATAATGTGTTGCAGTACCTGGCCACCATCCCGATGGGTTCGCGTAACATCACCCGCGATATCACCACCCTTAACCATCTGGAAGAACGTGCCGAGGAACTTAAGATAATGGGCGGTAACGCACTTTCATCGCCCGAACATGCCACTGTATATAACCAGAACGGTACCGACTATTCGCAGATCAATAACTATGTGGCAGCACGCGCAGGTGAGATTATAGCCAACATCAGCGAGCAGATAAAGTATGCCCGCCTCACCCCCGAGAAGCTTCCCGGAGGCATCATCATCATAGGCAAGGGCGCAAAGCTCAACGGCTTCAACGCGCGCCTTGAGTCAGCCACCTCGATGAAGGTGCGTGTAGGCGCCCCGGGAACGCATATCCGCATCACCGACGGACGCATACAGCCATCTGACGCTGTGGATGTCATCTCAGTGCTCGCAGCGGCAGCCAAGTGCATGCCTGTGCAGGAGTGCATGACCAAGCCGCCTACTGTATTTACCTCACCGAGCCCAGTGGCCGAGGATAGCATCTTCCCGGGAGCGGCGACATCAACCGCCACCGCACACCGCACAGCTCAACCCACAGTCAGCACCCCGGCTCCTCAACCGAAACAAGAGGAACAGGCAAAGCCGACCGTAAGCCGTCCGCAAGCACCGAAAATTGAGAATCTCACCCAAGAGGTGCCTGAGGAAGCTCCGACAGTCTACGCTTCGGGCTCCCGTAAGAGCCCCCTCAACAAGGCTTGGGAAAAATTCAAAGTGAAATTCGTAGAAGCAATTACCGAAAAGGAGGAGGAAGAGGACGAGGAATAGCCTCCACCCTCACGGAATCAATCATCTGACTCCGCCAGGTAATCCTGCCAACATAATACACCACCATACAGTATCCATTTTATTACACCTTCCAATATGGACGAACTCAACAATCCTTACGATAAAAATAACATCGACGACACATCGGCTTTCAACAAGCATGCCGATCATCCGCAGCAGCCTGTCATCATCAAAGCTATCGGTGTGGGCGGCGGCGGCAACAATGCCGTGAGCCACATGTACAGTGAGGGCATCAAAGATGTGTCATTCGTCAATATCAATACTGACCGCCAGGCCCTGCTCCACTCAGTGGTGCCCAACATCCTTGAAATCGGTGACGGTCTGGGCGCAGGCAATATCCCCGAAAAGGCCCGCGACTTTGCCGAGGAAAGCACCGAGGAAATCGCCGCACTCTTCGACGATGACACCAAAATGGTGTTCATCACAGCCGGTATGGGTGGTGGCACAGGCACAGGTGCAGCACCGGTGGTTGCCCGAATCGCAAAGGAACGCGGCCTCCTCACGATTGGTATCGTCACAATTCCCTTCCTGTTCGAAGGTCAGAAGAAAATCAAGAAGGCAATAGCCGGAGCCGACGAGATGGCAAAGTATGTCGACGCGCTGCTCGTGATAAACAACGAGCGCCTCAACGAGATATACGGCGACCTTAATTTCATCAACGCATTCGGCAAAGCCGACGACACGCTGTCAATAGCTGCCCGCTCCATATCTGAAATCATAACCTCAAAGGGTCTCATCAACCTTGACTTCAATGATGTGAACTCGACTCTGCGCGACGGTGGCGCGGCCATCATATCGTCGGGGTACGGTGAAGGTGATAACCGTGTGACTGCAGCCATTCAGGACGCCCTTAATTCTCCCCTTCTCAAAAACAGGGATATACTCGGCTCGAAGAAGCTGCTCTTCAACCTCTTCTTCAATCCCAACGCCGACTTCCTCATGAGCGAGACCAACGAAATCACCAACTTCATCGGCTCGCTTAATCCTGATGTGGATGTGATATGGGGTGTATCGTTTGACGAATCACTCGGCAACACCGTGAAAATGACCATTCTGGCCGCCGGATTTGACGTGACACTGCGCGAGGAGGAGGACCAGATAATATCGGGCGGACAACAGAAGCCTAAGTTTGACTTCAGCGGCAAAGGAAGCACTGTGATTTCAGGACGTCCCACCACACAGGCAGCCACGCAGCCTGCCGTCAATCCCCATCAGCCTACTCAACCGCGTCAGGCTGACACCACTCCGGAGATTTCGGAACAACGCCTGAAGGAAGAATACGGGACATCGAAAATCATGGATATCACCGGTGGAAAAGACCGTGCCTCGACAATAGTACTCGGCCATAATCAGCTCGACGACGAGGCCATCTGCGATATCCTGGAGAAATATCCCACCTACAAACGTGACCGCAAGATCGCGGAGCAGGTGCGCAACGGTGCGCTCGACAGCCATCCCGAAACCTCCTCCCAGCAGACATCCTCGTCACAGACATTCGTGTTCGGCTAACGGCCAGACATCACGGACAAGATAGAAAACAGTAATCCTCATTTTCTCATCCGGGAGTAACATCCTGAAAAGAGAAAATGAGGATTAATATTTACATCATATCCGCACGAGCGGAGAGATATCAGTACTGCTCCTTCTCGTTGGGGAAATCAGATGATTTCACGTCGTTGATATAGTTGCCAACGGCATCCTCGATGACATTGCCGAGGTCGGCGTAGCGACGCAGGAAGCGCGGGGAGAAACCCTGATTGATGCCGAGCATGTCCTGAAGCACAAGCACTTGACCGTCACATCCACCTCCGGCACCAATGCCGATGATGGGGATGGTGAGCTCTCCGGCAATCCGCGCGGCAAGGTCGGCAGGAATCTTCTCAAGCACTATGGCAAAGCATCCGGCATCCTGAAGCAAGCGGGCATCCTCGATGAGCTTGTTGGCCTCGGCCTCCTCACGTGCACGTACATTATAAGTTCCGAACTTATTGATGGACTGGGGGGTCAAGCCCAGATGTCCCATCACCGGAATACCAGCACTAAGGATTCGCTCCACGGACTCGATTATTTCGCGTCCACCCTCAATCTTCACAGCTTCGGCCGAGCTTTCCTTCATGATGCGCACAGCCGATGCAAGGGCCTCAAGCGGATTGCCCTGATATGAACCGAAAGGCATGTCACAGACCACGAGTGCTCGCTTGACACCATTGACCACGCTGCGGGCATGATAAATCATCTGGTCAAGAGTGATGGGAAGTGTGGTGGCATTTCCGGCCATTACATTCGATGCGGAGTCACCGACGAGAATAACATCCATACCGGCCTGATCGACCAAACGTGCCATAGAATAGTCATAGGCTGTGAGCATGGCGATTTTCTCACCCTTTGCTTTCATCTCTATGAGACGACGGGTAGTGACTTTACGAGGGTCTTCAACAGTATATGTAGACATAGTTTTCCAAAAATATTGTTTAGACTTGTTGATGAATAATCTGCAAAAGCAGCGGACAAAGGTATTAACTTTATTTCACCCGACCAAATAAAGTTTGGCGTGATGGACCGACGGTGCAGGGAAGATGTGACCATTTCAAAAAAACTCCGGGGCAAAAGGTTTGGCCGGGAGAAGTTAATTTGCTACATTTGCGGATAGAAAAACGTCATGAGATGGCGTAACGTTACACCACACCTACTGCTGATTAATCTATTAACCAAGAAAATACTTACAGAAAAATGAAAAGTGATCCCAAGGATTGTCTCTACTGCACAAATAATGAGACCCTCCACAATCTGATGATTGAAATAGCACCTCTGAGTGTGTCACGTGCATTCCTTTTCAAGGAGCAGACTTATCGCGGCCGTTGCCTCGTGGCCTACAACGGCCATGTCAATGACCTCAACGAGCTTTCGGATGAGGAGCGCAACGCCTTCATGGCCGACGTGGCCCGCGTGACCCGCGCCATGGACAAGGTGTTCCACCCCGAAAAAATCAATTATGGCGCTTACAGCGACAAGTTATCGCACCTCCACTTCCACCTCGCGCCCAAATATGTCGACGGTCCCGATTATGGAGGCACGTTCCGCATGAATCCCGGCGAAGTATATCTTACCGACGAGGAATACCAGCGCATGGTCGATGACATCAAGGCTGCCCTCTAAGCCAATCCCAACCAATAGCTATATCAAGCCCACAGAAATGGTAAAAATCTATAATCCAGTTCTGTGGGCTTGCTGTGTGATGACACATGCAGGAATACGGCCGGGAATGGTCACTAATTTTATTTCGCCAAACATGTTTTTTCATAAATTTGTTTTATCTTTGCAATTGAGAAAACACGTGTCACGACTATGGGCCACATTCTCACCCACACGTTTTACACACTAAAACTATGAGTTACAGCTTCTTAGACTTTCTTTGTCTACTTGGTTCAGTCGCCATGTTCCTTTATGGAATGAAGGTGATGAGTGAAGGATTGCAGAAAGCTGCCGGCGACCGTCTGCGCGGCATTCTCTCGGCCATGACACGCAACCGGTTCACCGGTATGCTCACCGGAATACTGATAACTGCCCTGATACAAAGCTCCTCTGCATCGACCGTGATGGTGGTGAGTTTCGTAAACGCCGGTCTGATGACACTCGGGCAGTCAATGGCTGTAATATTCGGCGCCAACGTTGGTACGACTTTCACAGCGTGGATCATAGCCCTGTTCGGCTTCAAGGTTGACACATCGATGTTTGTGCTTCCGCTCATAGCCTGCTCCGTGCCACTGCTATTCATGAAAGCCGGACGAAAGAAGTCAATAGGCGAATTCCTCATAGGTTTCTCGTTCATGTTTATGGGTCTGGACATGATCAGTGACTATGTCCCTGACCTGCAGAGCAATCCGGAAATGTTTGCATTCCTTGAGCATTATGCGTCCATGGGCTTCGGCTCCGTGCTGCTCTTCCTGCTCGTCGGCATCATACTCACAGCCATCATCCAGTCATCGGCAGCCACATTTGCCATCGTGCTCATCATGTGTACCAAGGGCTGGATATCGTTCGACCTCGCCTGCGCCGTGGTACTCGGAAGCAATATCGGTACCACCATCACCCCGCTCCTCGCATCAATGAGCGGAAACGTGGCGGCCAAACGCACTGCTATGGGACACCTGCTTTTCAACACATTCGGCATAGTCTGGACACTGATAGTCTTCTACCCCTTCGTGCGTCTCAACGTCGACATAACAAAATGGTTCGGCCAGGGCAACCCGGATGAGATCTACACATTCGTGAACCAGCTTGAAATCAATGATCCTCAGCTCTACAACAGTCTGTTTGACGGAAGTCTGCCCACAGGTCACCCTGTGCTTGCAAAAGTGGGAGCCATGCAGTTCAGCGTATCCTTCGGCCTCTCAATGTTCCACACTGTGTTCAATCTGGTGAATGTGTCGCTCATGATATGGCTCACCGGGCTCTATGTTAAAATCGTGGAGAAACTCGTGCCTGCCAAGCATAAGGAGGATGAGGAATTCCAGCTCAAATTTATATCCGGCGGTCTGATGAGCGCATCGGAACTCAACATAGCGCAGGCAGAGAAGGAGATGGTGGTGTATGCCCAACGTGTACAGCGCATGATTGGAATGGCCCAGAACATAGTCCATACCAAGGATGGCGGGGAGTTTACCAAACAGTTCTCACGTCTTGAGAAATATGAGGAGATTTCCGACAGGATGGAGATTGAAATAGCCAACTACCTCAACCGCTGCTCGGAAGGCCGTCTGTCAAACGAAGGTAAGCACCGCATCGCTGCCATGCTCCGTATCGACAGCGAAATCGAGAGCATAGCCGACTGCTGCTATGGTGTGGCCAAGATACTTATCCGCCGCCAGGAGAGCCACGTGGACTTCAACGAGGAGATATACCGCAATATCGACACCATGTTCATCTCGGTTGAGGCTGCAATGACAAACATGATACTCCTTCTCCGCGACTTCGAAAGCGCCGAGGAAAGCGATATAATCACTTCGTATAATTACGAACGTGAAATCAATAATCTCCGCAACCAGCTCAGAACGGCCAATGTGGAGAACATCAACGAACATCACTATGAGTATCAGGCCGGCATCTACTACATGGATATAATCGGGTCGCTCGAAAAAATCGGTGACTACATCATCAATGTGGTGGACGAGGTGAAAGGACAGTTCCGCAAGACTGCACCCTGAACCCATGCGGAAGCAAACCTCTTTCCATGAGGCCAGGCCGTAACCATCCCTTGAAAATATGCCGTCAATCAACAAATATTTCGCCCAATACTTCAATCTCAGCGACTTCCTGATATCGCAGGAGGATGCGGAGAAGGATATTCGCGACGGCGTGTCGTTTCGCGGCACCAATATCATAATCCTTATTCTGGCCATCTTCATCGCGTCGCTGGGACTCAACACCAACTCCACGGCAGTCATTATCGGCGCCATGCTCATATCGCCACTCATGGGCCCTATCATCGGGATAGGTCTCGGTGTCGGCGTTCATGACTACGAGCTTATCAAACGCGCCATGCGCAATCTGGTGATGGCAGCAGGATTCAGTGTACTCACATCGACTCTCTACTTCCTCATTTCCCCGGTAAGCGAAGGCCACAGCGAACTGCTGGCCCGCACATCCCCTACAATCTATGACGTGCTCATAGGTTTCTTCGGCGGAGGAGCAGGTATCATTGCCATAGGATCGAAATCGAAAGGCAACGTGATTCCCGGCGTGGCGATAGCCACCGCCCTCATGCCACCGCTATGTACCGCCGGCTACGGCATAGCCACCATGCAGGCCACGTACTTCTTCGGAGCTTTCTACCTATTCCTCATCAACTCGATATTCATAGCCCTTGCCACTTTTATCGGTGTGAAACTGATGCACTACAAACCGGTAGTGTTCGCAAATCCCGAACGCGCGCGGAAGGTGCGCCGGATTGTCTATACAGTGGCTATATTGACGCTTCTGCCATCGCTTTATCTCACATACACGATGCTAAGGCAGTCGCGCTTTACCATGGACGCGGAGCGTTTCGTAAGCCAGGAATTCAATTTCCCAGCTACACAGGTGCTCAGCAGCCGCGCCATCACCGATCATGGCCGCAGGACCATCAATGTGACACTGATAGGGCGAATACTTCCGGCCGACTCCCTGAATCTGGCTATGTCGGCACAGCTTAAGCACTATGGACTCGACGATGTGAAACTCAACATCATACAGGGAGATATGCCTGACCTGTCGCAACTTAATTCGGGAGAGAGCCCGACGTCGATGCGCGACATATATGAGCTGGCACAGACATCCATAGCGTCAAAGCAGGTGACCATCGACTCGCTGAAGAGTGTGATAGCCCTCGGCCGGATAAACGATTCGATAGCCGGACGGATAGCCCCAGAAGTGAAGGTATTGTTCCCCCAGGTGGAGGATATCGCCGTCACACGCGCCATATTCGGCAACATAGCCACCACTTCGCTCGACACGGTCAATGTGGCCCTTGTGAAATATTCCTCGCCCCTCCCGGGCGCCAAACAGAAGGAGTTTGAAGGGTATCTCAAAGCACGTCTAAGGCTACAATCCATCTCGCTCATAAACATAGGCGATAAGATTACTCTAAAAAATCAGGCAAATGGAGAAAAATCCAATACCAAATAACCACAACCACCACACATTACCCGAAAATCTCCGAGGGAAAAAAGTGGTGCTAATCAATCATAGCGACACTCTCGGGGGTGCCGCCATCGTGACATTCCGTCTGATGCAGGCACTGCGCCGCGAAGGGGTTGACGCAAGGATGGTGGTGTTCACCAAGACCTCGCAGGAGAAAAACGTATCGCGGGTGTTCACCCGCTTCACCCGCACCATGGCATTCTGTCTGGAGCGTCTCCGTATCCTGATGGCCAACGGATTTAATTATGCCAACCTGTATAAGGTGTCCACCGGTGATTTCGCACTGAATGTACACCATCATCCGTGGGTCAAAGAGGCCGATATCATCTGTCTCAACTGGTTTAACCAGGGTCTGATGTCGCTCAGCGGAATAAGAAAACTCCACAAGATGGGCAAAAAAATAGTGTGGACACTGCACGACATGTGGGCCATGACAGGTATCTGCCATCATTCGTATGAGTGTGAATATTTCCTCGACCGATGCGGTAATTGCCAGTTTCTCGCAGGTGGAGGTCATCCCAACGACCTCTCACACAAATACTGGAAGAAAAAGATGGAGCTCTATACTGAAGTGCCTATTACTTACGTGACTGTAAGCAGCTGGCTCGAGGACCGCGCCCGCCACTCATCATTGCTCAAGAACTCCCCGGTGCTCACCATCCATAACCCATTTCCTATCGAGAACTTCTACACTACTCCGGTGAAGCATCTATACACCCTCCTCACCCCCGACAAACCAAATCTGATACTTTTCGGAGCCGCACGGCTTGACGACCCGATCAAGGGGTTGGACTATACGATTGAGGCTCTCAACTACATATTTGACAATTATCCCGAGATAGCCTCCAAGAGCGCCATATACTTCTTTGGTGCCATGAAGCATCCAGAACGTCTTGACGAACTGCGTTTCTCACACCGATGGCTTGGCAGGGTGAACGACTTCAAAATCCTGCGCTATCTTTATGCGTCAGCAAAGGTGGTCATTTCCACATCGCTTTACGAGACGCTCGGAGGGACACTCGTGGAAGGGCAGGCAGGAGGCGCGTTGCCGGTCACTTTCGGAATCGACGGCCGCGCCGATGTGGTGGAGCATAAGAAAACAGGCTACATTGCTCGTTATAAAGATGCTCGTGATGTGGCTGAAGGAGTACTCTGGGCCTTGAAATCAGACATATCACGCGAGTTTCTGCATGACTCCGTGGCCGAGCGGTTTGCTTCGGCCGCGATAGCCAAAAAATATATCGACCTATTCTCCTCATTGTATCAGCATCCCCAACAAGCAATCAAAACTGACACTCAATCATGAAAGTACTCATCGTAGGTGCCGGTGGCTTCATCGGAGGATTCATAGCCAAAGAGGCACTCTCACGCGGCTATGAGACATGGTGCGGAGTGCGCGAATCAACCTCACGCCGCTACCTGACCGACCCGGCATTGAAGTTCATAACTCTTGATTATGATAAGCCCGAAACATTAAAGGAGCAACTCGAAGGACACCACTGGGATTACATTGTGTATAATCTCGGAGCCACCAAATGTGTGAATTTTCTCGATTTCAACAATATCAACTACACCTATCTGCGAAATTTCGTAGAAGCAATCACCATCAACGAGCAGATCCCTGAAAAATTCATCTACATGTCATCGCTCTCGGCCATAGGCCCCGGCGATGAAAAGAATTACACACCTCTGCGCAATGACGGTGTGCCGGCTCCAAACACCCGCTACGGATTATCAAAAATCAAGGCAGAAACCTTGCTCCAGACCCTGCCGGCTACCTTCCCCTGGATCATACTGCGTCCCACCGGGGTGTATGGTCCTCATGAGAAGGACTATCTGATGATGATCAAGTCAATCGACGCGCACTTTGACTTCGGTGTGGGTTTCCGTAAGCAGATGCTGACGTTTATCTACGTGGAGGATCTCGCAAGGGCTATATTCGACGCGCTTGAGCGAGCACCCATACACCATAAGTATATCATCTCGGAGCCTCGTGCATATACTCAGAGCGAATTCCGGAAAATAGTTGCTGCCGAACTCGGCCGCAAGCTCGTGATTCCAATCCGTCTGCCGCTATGGGCACTTTACATAGCCTGCAAAGTTTCGGAAAAATATGGGGCCGCAAAAATGCAGGCCACCACTCTCAACTCCGACAAGTATAACATCATGGCCCAACGTAACTGGTCGTGCGACATCTCGGAGGCGCAACGCGATTTCGGCTTCGCCCCCAAAGTTTCGCTTACCGAAGGAATACATCTCACAGTTGAGGCCTACCGAAAAGATAAATAATCCCCCCGAATTGTTATGCCCGACAAAACACCGTTATGGATGACACTGCTCATCCTTCTCCTCACCCTTCCGGTATTCTCTCTACCGATTCTTCTGAGCAATCTCCCGGAAGGTGACACATCACTGAGAGCCATAGTGTGGTGCTATCCCTTCTATCTGCTGCTCTCAGCCTACCTGGCATGGCAGGCCTATCCACGCCGCCAGACCGTGAGTTGGATTCTAATAGTACTGATGGTGTTGTCAACAGCCGCGATATGGATGCTTGTGGTAAATCCGCCGGTTCCGGTATAAGCCACACGACATATTGTAGGAATAACAATTTTTTTCACTCTTACGAGTTTTTCACTTACACATCTATGAAACTGCTTATCATCAACGGCCCTAATCTGAACCTCCTGGGCACTCGTGAACCAGAAATTTACGGCTCACGCACATTCGAATCATATCTGCGCGAACTCCGCGAAATGCTCGACGGCGACGAGGTGGAGTATCTGCAATCGAATCATGAGGGTGACATCATTGATTTCCTTCATGCTGCAGACTGCGACGGTATCATACTGAACGCAGGGGCTTATACCCACACTTCGCTCGCCATAGCCGATGCAATCTCCGGGATACAGATTCCGGTCATCGAGGTACACATATCCAATGTTGCCTCACGCGAGGCTATCCGTCACACCTCGCTCATAGCACCGGTGTGCCGCGGCACCATAACCGGCTTCGGTCTCAACTCATATTTCCTGGCCGCACAAGCCTTCATAATGAATCATGTCAGCGAATAATCCACCGCTTTCTCTTGACGAGTATATCCTCGGGCATATTTCACCCGAGCCGGCCCACCTCACCCGGGTGTACCGCCACACACATCTCAACCATCTCTATCCCCGCATGTGCTCCGGACATCTGCAGGGCCGTATACTGGCCATGCTCACTGCGATGATTAAACCTGAGCGTGTGCTTGAACTTGGGACCTACACAGGCTATTCAGCCCTTTGTCTGGCTGAAAACCTATCGGAGAGTGCCAGGCTACACACCGTGGAAATAGACGACGAAATGGAGGACGAATTGCTCGAGCTTTTCGCATCGGCTCCCGGTGGCGACAAGATAACACTTCATATTGGCGATGCAAAGGCCATAATTCCGTCGATTGACGAGAAATGGGATCTGGTCTATATCGATGCCAATAAACGCCATTACATCGAATATATTGACCTCGTATGGCCACTGCTCGTCCAGGGAGGATTCATCATTGCCGACAATACTCTATGGGATGGCAAGGTGACCGACACACAAACTAACCACGACGCCCAGACAGTAGGGTTGGACGCATTCAACACATACGTCGCTTCACGTGACGATCTTGATGTCACGATTCTCCCGATCCGTGACGGACTGACTCTAATACGCAAGCGATAAGCGCGGCGTCCCGGTCGACTTAATTGGTAACATATAAGCGCATCCGCCGATAACCGTTGAGTACGGTTGTCGGCGGATGTTGTTTTGAGGCGGAAGGGGGACGGAGGTTTCACGGTCCCCCACGGTAATGTGCGTGGGCTGATGACTCGCCGCGTGTATAAATTCTCCCTGCGCAGGTAAACGGATGATGGCACCGTACTCCCACATCCTCCAATGCACGGATGGGTGCGTAGGGGTATAAAAAAAGAGAGCCGGAGGGCTTCTTTCGAAGTCTCCGGCTCTCGTAG
>CAJTMH010000005.1 GCA_910577255.1 uncultured Duncaniella sp.
TATCATTCCGATGTTGCGCGATTTATATTTCAATAACCGCTTGGAATTGTGATTTTCCCCGATTTTTGCCGGATTTTGAACCTTTCGTTTTGGTTTCGCCGGATTTTTGGATTTGCGGATTATACATGATCTACGAAACGGTCACCCATTTCGCTTTGGAAGAAGTAGTCGTTGAATCCGTGAACATAGAGTATGCCCCGGTGGATGGTCAGCGTGGTGTCAGGACAAAGTTTGCGGATTATTGTCGAGATCACTTTCCCGGAATAGTCGTCGGGCTGTGTGACTGTGCGCATTTCATATCCGTCGCCAAGTATATCCGGACGCCATCCGCGCTCGGTGGTGGCGGCCATGCTCAGCCATGCTGTCAGAAGCAGCCATAGGCTTAGTGTTGTTTTCCGCATAGGGTAGATGTGTGGTGGTTTGTGATACGGTCGGAGAGTAAATCCCACCGGAGAGTCTGCTTGGTCGCCGGTGGGATTGTGGGGGAGGGTATGCGTCGGACGTGTCCGTCCGTCATTGCATTAATTGGCCGATTCGAGTTCGGGGGCAATGAGTTTGTATCCCTTGCCGTGGATGTTGATGATCTCGATTGATGGATCGTCTTTGAGATGCTTGCGCAGCTTTGTGATGTAGACGTCCATGGAGCGGGCGTTGAAGTAGTTATCGTCAATCCAGATGGTCTTGAGCGCGAAGTTGCGTTCGAGGATTTCATTGACGTGGGCGCAAAGAAGGCTGAGGAGTTCTGACTCCTTGGTAGTGAGTTTGGTCACCTTGTCATCGATAAGCAGCACCTGTTTCTGAGTGTCGAAGGTGAATTTGCCGATTTTATACATGGTGATTTCTTTCCCCTTTTTGCCTTTCACGCGGCGCAGGATGGCTTCGATGCGGAACACGAGTTCCTCCATCGAGAAGGGCTTGGTGATATAGTCGTCAGCTCCGATTTTGAATCCTTCGAGGATATCTTCCTTGAGCGATTTGGCTGTGAGAAAGATGATGGGGACTTCTGAGTTGACGGTACGTATTTCCTGAGCGAGTGCGAAACCGTCCTTTTTGGGCATCATCACATCAAGGACGCAAAGGTCATATTTGCCTTTGAGGAAAGCTTTGTATCCGCTTTCTCCGTCGGCGAAGAGGTCGGCGTTGAAACCTTTGGCCTGCAGGTATTCCCTGAGCAGCATGCCGAGGTTCTCGTCGTCTTCGCAAAGTAGTATGCGCAAACGTTCTTCCATAATTTTCTAATTTTTAGTTATTGGTAATGTTATTATAAATTTTGTTCCTACATTGAGTTCGCTCTCCACGCTGATCTCGCCACCGAGTTCGCCCACCATCTTCTTGACGTAGGCCAGTCCGAGCCCGAATCCTTTCACATCGTGGCGGTTGCCGGTGGAAACGCGATAGAATTTCTCGAAGATTTTTTTCAAATCCTCTTTTTTCATCCCTATGCCGTTGTCGTGGATGGTGATTTCGATACGCTCGTTGCCGTGCGATGTGAGGTCGCGTGTGGTGACGCTGAGCCGAAGGGGGACATCCTCGCGGCGATATTTTACTGCATTGTCGAGCAGGTTAAATATCACGTTGGTGAAGTGCATCTCGTCAACATTGATGGTTGAGTCCGTGGCTCCGAGTATGGCCTCTATGCGGCCTCCATATTTCTCTACTTTCAGCTTGAAGGTGCTGGTGATATTGGCTATGAGGACGTTGGCGTCAACCGTCTGCAAACGCAGGGTGGCTTTCTGGCGCTCAAACATCGACATCTGGAGCACTTTCTCCACCTGGAAGCGCAGACGTTTTGTCTCATCGTTGATGACCGTGGAGATGTGGCTCAGCATGGCTGGTGATTTCAACACCGCATTGTCATTGAGCATCTGAGCCGCAAGTGATATGGTGGATATCGGGGTTTTGAACTCGTGGGTCATATTGTTGATGAAATCGTTCTTCATTTCCGTCAGTTTCTTCTGCCTGAATGCTAACACGATGGTGCATACGAAGGTGACGAGCAGAATGAAGGTGAAGATAAACGACGGAATCATGAAGCGTATGGAATCAAAGATGTAGTCGCTCTTGGTCGGGAAATAGACCTTGAGGTAGTACATCTTGTTTTTTGGATCGTTGGGGAAAAGCGTCTGCACAAACATGCTGTTCTCATCCTTGAAAGTAGGGTGGTAGTCGGATGAACGGTATACGACGCCTCCCACACGGTTCACCACCGCGAATTCAAATGGCAGTGAGAGCCCGTTGTTATCGAGCTCCGACCGCAGATAGCCTGCCACTTCCGCAGAATCGGCGCGTTCACTGATGGGGCGGTTGCTTGATTGGTTGATGATATTAAGAATCACTTCGTCAAGCAAGCCCTTCTGATACAGATATTTGCCCCTCATGATGTCGCGCATCGAGGAGTTGGTGGTCTTGCGGTCAATGTTGCCTTTTAGGGTAAGGTCGTAATTTATGCCTTCCGAGGTGGTGAAGTTGTAGTTTATGCCAACCGAACCGTCGGAATTGGTGCGCGGATAGAACTGGGTCTCCATCTGCGCTATGTCCTGCTCAAGAAAATGTTTGGTCTCGTCCTGCTCAAGGCGTGTGGTCACCGCGTAGAGCGAGCGCTTCACACCTTCGGCAAACTGATCGTCGCGCATCTTCTTCATGTTGTTCATGTACATTATCTGAACATACAGAAGTCCGACAAACGTCAGTGCCATGATGATAGTTAGAAACCAAATAGTAGACTTTTTCATACTTATATATAGGTGTCGTTCCGTGCCTGCGCACGAGCCGACGGAGTCAGTGCGTTGTTCTTACTATCTTAACAATTACAATGTATAATTGTTGTGAAATATTTTAAATAAGTTACAACTGATTTAACATTTTGCGTCAAAATTAACATAAAAACGTGAAATTAGCAATATTTTATGTGGCCAAAAATACAAAACCATGCATTTTATGTTGTCTCTACCTCATTGATTGTCATAAAGAAGCGTGAATCGGGGATGAAAAATTTAACTTAACCGTGGGCGCGAACAATTAACCGACCCCTCGCGTTGTCAAAGAGATGGCGGTTCCAATGAAGTTTGTGAGCCATGCAGCCACCTTATTTATTTATTATTAATCAAGTCTACTAAAAAATACAACAAAAAACTATGAAGACAATCATCAATCAGCAAATCCCCTCATTTTCAGTCGATGCCTTTGTCGACGGAGAGTTCAAGACAGTGACCGATAAGGATGTCACCGGCAAATGGGCTATCTTTTTCTTCTATCCTGCCGATTTCACATTTGTCTGTCCTACCGAACTCGTCGATATGGCTGACAACTATGATAAATTCAAGGCTCTCGGCGCCGAAGTCTATGCGGTGTCTACCGATAGCCAGTTCACCCATAAGGCATGGCACGATGCGAGCGACTCGATCAAGAAAGTACGCTTCCCGATGCTCGCCGATAAGACCGGTTTCCTCAGCGAGAACTTCGGTGTGCTCAACCCCGACGATTTCATGGCCTATCGTGGCACATTTGTGGTAAATCCCGAAGGCAAAATCAAGATTGCCGAAGTCCAGGATAACGGTATCGGCCGTAATGCCGAGGAGCTTCTCCGTAAGCTCGAAGCCGCCCAGTTTGTTGCCGAGCATGGCGATCAGGTATGCCCTGCCCGTTGGCGTCCCGGTGATCAGACCCTCTCGCCCGGTATCGAGCTTGTAGGTAAGATTTAGTCTTAATAATTCTATGGCTGAGGCCCGACTATGGCCACGCTATAGACGTTCGCAATAAAAAATGGATGTGCCGATTTTACGCAGCACATCCATTTTTTATTTTGTGGTGTCATTACCCTTTTTTCTTGTAGGGATAAGAAGCATGGGGCGGGAAGAGGCGGTTCAATAGATCAGGACGATGCAGCCGTTGGAGCGAACGTGTTATGTCGGGACGATAGGCACGGTCATACCAGAAGAAGTATTTGCGTTGTGCCTGCTTCTCGTCAGGGGTAGTGGCAGTGAACACTTTCTCTCCGGTGTATGGATGATAGCCGGTATAATATATCTCGGTGGCTACGGTCATTGGTGTGGGGGTAAAGTCCTGCACCTGTTCCAGATGTAGATTGAGATCCTTTGTTTCAGCGGCAAGTTCTGCCATGTCCACTTCATGGCAGCCAGGATGCGATGAAATGAAGTAGGGTATTAGCTGCTGTTTCAGTCCATGGCGCGAGTTGACTCTGTCGAAAAATCTGTTGAACTCGTGGTATAGCTGGAAGGATGGTTTGCGCATTATGTTGAGCACAGTGTCACAGGTGTGTTCAGGCGCTACTTTTAGTCGTCCTGACACATGGTTGACAATCAGCTCTTCGTTATATTGCCGATTAGCCTTGTCGATGGCCTCGTTGCCTGAACGGTGCATCGACAGGTCATAACGAACACCGCTCCCGATAAATGATTTTTTCACGCCTGGCGTCGCGTCGACAGCCTTGTAGAGGTCGAGCAGCGGCCGGTGGTCATTGTTGAGATTCGGGCAAGGGCGAGGATGCAGACATGACGGCTTAAGGCACTTCTCGCATAGTGATAGGTTTTTACCTCCCATCCTGTACATATTGGCGCTCGGACCTCCGATATCGCTGATATAACCTTTGAAGTCGGCCATCTGGGTCACTTGTTTTACTTCTCGCAACACCGACTCCTTGCTGCGTGAGGCTATGAATTTTCCTTGATGGGCCGAGATGGTGCAGAATGCACACCCACCGAAACATCCGCGGTGGATGTTGACCGAGTGGCGTATCATCTCATAGGCCGGTATGCGTTTACCGTTGTAGCGTGGATGCGGCAAGCGTGTGTAGGGAAGGTCAAACGAAGCATCGATCTCCTCAGTGGTCATTGGTGGATACATCGGGTTGACCTTTACCCATATTGAACCGTGGCGTTGCCATAGGGTTTTGCCATGCATGGCGTTTGACTGCTGTTCGATATGCTTGAAGTTTTCCGCTTGTGCACGCTTGTCGCGTTGGCATTTCTCAAGTGAGTGGAGCACAATGTCATTCTCTCCTACCAGGATTCCCTCTCCTTCACGAGGTAGATCAGTCGGCATATTTTCCGGGGAGACCCTGACCACGGTCTGCGGCAGGTCAGTGAGTTCGGCTATTGATTCCCCGGAGGCAAGCCGATGAGCTATCTCGGGTATGATTTTCTCGCCCATGCCGTAGCTTATGATGTCGGCTTCGCAGTCCACCAGCAGTGATGGGCGTAGGCGGTCCTGCCAATAATCATAATGCGCAAGACGTCGCATCGATGCCTCGATGCCTCCTGCTATTATCGGAGTGTCAGGGAACAGGTCGCGTAGGATTTTTGAATAAACCACCGTTGGATAATCCGGACGCGCTCCATGGCGTCCGTTGGGTGTGTAGGCATCATCGCTTCGGCGACGGCGGGCGGCAGTGTAATGGTTGACCATTGAGTCCATGGCTCCCGCCGACACACCGAAAAACAGGCGTGGTGCACCGAATTTTTTGAAATCACGCAGGTCATCCTGCCAGTTTGGTTGCGGTACTATGGCCACGTTGTAGCCGGCAGCCTGGAGTACACGCCCAAGCACAGCTGCCCCGAACGAGGGGTGGTCAACATAAGCATCACCTGTGAAGAGCACCACATCTACGTGGTCCCATCCTAACGCTTTCATTTCTTTCACGCTCGTCGGAAGCCAACGTTCAGGCGCCAGTTTGGCTACAGGGCCTGTCTGCGCCTTTTGTGAAGCGGAAAAGTTGGGCTTCTCCTGCGCCTTAGGCTGCTTAGATGGTACTTCCGATGGTCGTGATGGCTTGGAAGAAGCTGGATTGCGGAATTTTTTTTGCTTATGTTGCTGATTCATGTGGGGTCTGGTTAGCGTGGCGGATTGATGCGGATGGCACGGACTTATGATTATGCTTTTTCTGTGTGGCTGAGACGTTCCTCCATGGCGAGGATTTCGTCACGCAGACGTGCGGCCTCGATGAAGTCCATTCGCTTGGCAGCCTCCACCATATCCATGCGGCGGGAGGTGATGAGTTTTTGCAGCGATTCGGCCGACATATAGGGGATGACAGGATCGGCGGCAAGGTTGACTTTGGTGGTATACTCTTCCGCATAAGGTATCTTCTGGGCCTTTTTCCCCTTTTGTGCCGGAGATGTGCGTTTTGATTTTTGTTCAACCGGAGCAAGATCTTCTGTGTCAAGGCCTATTATGGTGTTGCGCGCTTTTATGATGGCCTGCGGTGTTATGCCGTGCTCCTCGTTATAGGCGAGCTGGGTGGCACGTCGGCGAGCGGTCTCGTCAATGGTTTGCTGCATTGAGTCGGTTATTTTGTCGGCATACATTATCACCGTGCCGTTGAGGTTTCGTGCAGCGCGTCCTACGGTCTGTGTCAGCGAGCGGTGGCTGCGCAGGAATCCCTCCTTATCGGCATCGAGGATTGCCACGAGCGACACCTCAGGCAGGTCGAGGCCCTCACGTAGAAGATTCACTCCCACCAGCACGTCGAAGTCGCCGGCACGCAGACCGTCGAGAATGCGTATGCGGTCCAGGGTGTCTACATCGCTGTGTATATAAGCCGTCTTGATGCGCAGGCGGGTGAGATAGTCGTTTAGTTCCTCTGCCATACGTTTGGTCAGGGTTGTCACGAGCACACGTTCATCACGTTCTATTCGCTCATTTATCTCATGCAGAAGGTCGTCGATTTGGTTGAGTGACGGCCGTACTTCTATCACCGGGTCGAGCAGTCCGGTGGGTCGGATTATCTGTTCTACCACCACACCCTCACACTTCTCCAGTTCGTAGTCGGCAGGGGTTGCACTCACGTAAAGTACCTGTGGCGTCAGTCGCTCGAATTCCTCAAATTTCAATGGGCGGTTGTCAAGTGCTGCCGGAAGACGGAATCCATACTCCACGAGATTCATTTTGCGGGAGAGGTCACCTCCATACATTGCCCGGCATTGTGGCAACGTCACATGGCTCTCATCTATTATGGTGAGGAAATCTTTAGGGAAATAGTCAAGGAGGCAGAATGGGCGCATGCCTGGCTCGCGTCCGTCGAAATAACGGCTGTAGTTTTCGATTCCTGAGCAGTGGCCTACTTCACGGAGCATCTCCACATCGTAGTTCACACGTTCAAGCAGACGCTTGGCCTCCATCTCTTTCCCCTCACGGAAGAAGAAGTTGTATTGTTCGCCCAGATCAAGCTCTATTTGTCCGATAGCCGAGCCCATTCGCTCTGCCGAGGTGACGAAGAGATTGGCCGGGTAGATCTGGAAGACGTCGTGAGAGCCGAGCGAAGTGTTGTCGGAAGGGTGGAGAGTTTTTATCGACTCAATTTCGTCGCCCCAGAATGTCACTCTCACAATTATTTCTTCGTAGGCGAGGCGGATATCCACGGTATCGCCTTTGACGCGGAATGTGCCTCGTGACAACTCCACTTCGTTGCGTGAATATAATGCTCCTACGAGCGAACGCAGGAATTTGTTGCGTGTTATCTTTTGGCCGACTTCCACCTTGATCACATTGCTGTCGAAGTCCTCAGGGTTGCCCATGCCGTAGAGACATGACACCGACGATACCACAATCACATCTTTTCGGCCTGAAAGGAGCGCGGATACTGTGGCGAGACGAAGTTTCTCAATCTCGTCGTTGATCATGAGATCCTTCTCAATATATTTGTCTACGGTCGGTATGTAAGCCTCTGGCTGGTAGTAGTCATAATATGATACGAAATACTGCACAGAGTTCTGAGGGAAAAAGCTCTTAAATTCGCTGTAGAGCTGGGCGGCGAGGGTCTTGTTGTGGCTGAGGATCAATGTGGGCTTTTCCACTTGTGCTATGACATTGGCCATGGTGAATGTCTTGCCGGAACCTGTCACGCCAAGCAGTGTCTGGGCTTTTTCGCCCTCCTTGATGCCACGCACCAGCTGCTCGATGGCTTGAGGCTGGTCGCCGGTGGGTTTGTATTGCGAATCGAGATGGAATTTCATAACTCACAAAGTTACGAATATCTACCCGCATATCCAACAAGGGCTTGGCGGAATTAGCAATTTTTAAAACGTGGAGTGCCCCGAAGTATTTATCATGAGCGATGCCGGTTATCCAGTGTCGTGAGACGTAAAAACAACACGCCATCTCCGGCTCCGGAGATGGCGTGACAATTTGAGTGATGATATGAGTTATTTCACGAGTACTTTAGTGGCTGTATTGCCTTGGCGACGGATGTAGAGCCCATTGGCAGGATTGTCAACTCTCACGCCTTGAAGATTGAAATATTCCACCGGCGCGTTTTCATCGATAGAGATGTTCTCGATACCAGAGGTTTCCGGCTCATTATAGTAGAAATTGATGTAATAATAGGGTGATGATGTGCTGTCATCAAGAGTTCCTGCTAAGCAGATGGATCCATAGTACTCATAGACATTATTTGGATCGGTCATGTCGTAACGCCAAACGTATGAATATCCATGGTCACATACGTAAGGATACCATATTGTGGTATAGTCATCAGCACCTCCGCCTATAGTATATGCATAACATACCATGTAGTCACCGTTAGGATCCAAAAGATATGGGTAATAATCCGATGTGTCAAGTTTCCCTGTAAATGTGATGTCGGAAGAAGAGTCTACATTTGGTGTGGTGTATGTGAATGATACAGGGTTGCCTGAATTAAAAAATTCAGAAAGAGTTAACGAACCGTCAGCGTTTTTGATCAGTTCGGACTCAAATGGCTGTGCGAGCTCATTATAGTTATAATCCTGGACATAGCAGGTAACTTTTTCTGCTTTGGCAAGCATGAAAGTAGAAAGGAGAACGCCACTCAGTAGAGTAAAAATTTTCTTCATAAGTAATTAGTGTAAAAAAAGTGATAATATGATATTAATATGGTTTGCTTTGTTGCAAATTTATGTAAAATATGCGGTTTTAGTTATAATTTAATGTTAATAAAGGTTAATAAGGCGTCTTTTTTGTAATTGAGCCATGTCGTTGGGCTATAGGTGGTTAAATAAAAAATAGCTCCGAAATGCCGGATTTAATCGACAATCGGAGCTATTTTTATGATGAATGGAGTGATGGCGTGGATTAGCCGTACTGTATTGTTCCGTCGGGGTTACGGTACTGGTCGAAGCTCTTCTCATACTGGTCCATGGCTCGGAGGCTCATACCCATGCTTGAGAAGCCACCGTCGTGATAGAGATTCTGCATAGTCACCTTGCGGGTGAGGTCGCTGAACATCACGATACAGTAGTCGGCACATTCGGCTGCGTCGGCGTTGCCTAACGGTGACATGCGGTTGGCAAAGTCCATGAGCGACTCCATACCTTTTACGCCGCTGCCGGCAGTTGTAGCTGTGGGCGACTGAGAGATAGTGTTGATGCGCACATTCTTCTCGCGGCCATAGATGTAGCCGAAGCTGCGGGCAATGGATTCGAGGAGCGCCTTTGCGTCAGCCATGTCGTTGTAACCGAACATGGTGCGCTGAGCTGCCATGTAGGTAAGAGCGATGATGCTTCCGTGGTCGGCGATGGCATCAAGCTTCTTGGCAGCCTGGATCATTTTATGGAAGGATACGGCTGAGATGTCAAGTGTCTTGTTGAGGAGATCATAGTCGAGATCGTCATAGAGACGTTTTTTGCGTACGTTGGGCGACATGCCGATAGAGTGAAGCACGAAGTCGATTTTGCCGCCGAGGATTTCCATTGATTTCTGGAACACCATCTCGAGGTCATCTACGTTTGTGGCATCAGCGGGAATCACTTCAGCGTTAAGTTTCTTTCCAAGGTCGCTGACTTCGCCCATACGGACAGCTACGGGGGTGTTGGAGAGGGTGATTGTTGCTCCCTCCTCCACTGCGCGTTCTGCTACTTTCCATGCGATACTCTTGTCATTGAGTGCGCCGAAAATAACACCGCGTTTTCCTTTAAGCAGATTGTAACTCATCTGTTAGCTTTATTTTATAAAAATGTGAAAAAATTTATTTCATGTCATTGAACTGACCACTGACTGACCGACTTCATTATTCTTTCAAGATTGAAATCTTTTCTTGAACTAATTTTCTCAATTCCATGATGTGGGCTTAGCGGACTAAACGGTTGGACAGATGAAAAATAGCCAGAATGAGGATTCAAAGATTAAATGAAGTTTCAATCAGGTTGATATTTAACAACATGGTAAAAAGTTTCAATCAGTTCATAGCAAATTCGGCTGCAAAGTTACAAAATTCCCTCGAATTATCCGTGGCTGATACAGATTTATTGCATAGATGCCATAGGGTGGCACGAGAACAGGAGTCTGAAATGGAGATGTTTTTAAACATTATGTATGCGCAGGTCGTTGAATTTGGTATAGATTGTCAGGTTTTAAATTCATCGTGTTATGACTGATAAAACTCACGTTTCCTCAACATCCACCTCTCATAAGGTCACAGCGATGGCTCTCCTGGTGACCATCGGCATTGTATTCGGCGATATAGGTACGTCGCCGCTTTATGTCATGAAGGCTATAATGGGTGTGAACGATGTGGTTGATGCCGGATATGTGATTGGTGCAGTGTCGTGCATCATCTGGACCCTTACGCTTCAAACCACCATAAAATATGTGGTTATCGCTCTAAGGGCCGATAACAAAGGGGAGGGAGGCATCCTTGCTCTCTATTCTCTTATAAAGGATATGCGTCACCGATGGCTTTACGTGTTGGCCGCTATAGGGGCGAGCGCGCTGATTGCCGATGGCGTTATCACTCCGGCCATGACCGTGACATCGGCCATTGAGGGAATCCGCGACATTGACCCCGGTGCGCCAGTGGTGCCGATAGTGTTATTGATTATAACACTCATATTTGTTGTTCAGCAGTTCGGAACCAAGGCCATCGGACGGCTTTTCGGTCCGTTTATGCTTCTGTGGTTTCTCATGCTCGGAGTTCTCGGGACCATCCATCTCGGTGATAACTGGGGCATTCTCAAGGCGTTTAATCCCTGGTGGGCTGTTAGGCTGTTGATTGACTATCCTGGATGGTTCCTGATTCTGGGCGCCGTATTCCTGTGTACCACCGGAGCAGAGGCCCTTTATTCAGACCTTGGCCATTGCGGGCGCCGAAACATAACTTACAGCTGGGGATTCGTTAAACTCATGCTGATTCTTAACTACCTCGGACAGGGAGCATGGATTATAGCCAATGGCTGTTCACTTGAGGCTGGTGTCAATCCGTTCTATAGCGTAATGCCACGGTGGTTTCTCCCGATAGGTATAGTGATGTCCACCGGAGCGGCCATCATCGCGAGTCAGGCTCTTCTCAGTGGCTCGTTCACGATATTCAGCGAGGCCATGGGACTTGACTTCTGGCCTCGTCAGAGGATCAAATATCCGTCTACACTTAAGGGGCAGCTATATGTTCCGGCAGTCAACTGGTTTCTGTTTGTCGGCTGTCTGGTGACAGTCTTGTTGTTCCGCTCCTCAAGCCACATGGAGGCTGCCTATGGGCTTGCCATCACCGTCACCATGCTCATGACCACAGTCCTGCTCGCTTTCTATCTTCACCGTCATGGTGTCGCGTCATGGATAGTGGGAGTGTTTGCCACTGTGTTTATCCTTATCGAGGGGGCTTTTTTCGTGGCCAATATGGCAAAATTCGTCCACGGTGGTTGGTTTACCGTCCTTATTGCGGGGTTGGTGTGCGGAGTGATGTTGGTGTGGCGCAGGAGTCGCATGATACGTAACCGTTATATTGAGTATGTTGGCATAAAGGATTATCTTACTGTCATCAGTGACATAAAAGCCGACAGGGAGATCCCGAAGTATGCTTCGAATGTGGTTTATGTGAGCAAATCCGACCGTAGTGACGAGGTGGAGATGAAACTTATGTACTCTATCATCCACAAGCAGCCTAAGAGGGCCGATCATTACTGGATATTGCACGTGGATTACACTGATGCCCCTGACACTCTCGAATATGAATGCCGGGTGTTGATACCCGACACTTTATATAGCGTGAACCTACGTATCGGTTTTCGTATCCAGCCGCAGGTTTCAGCTTATTTCCGCCAGGTTGTGGAGGATATGGTAGCTGAAGGGAAAGTTGATTTGATAAGTTCTTATCCCTCGTTGAGAAGTCATAAGATCGCAGGAGATTTTAAGTTTGTGATTATCCATAGGCTTTTCTCTCCATCAAGTCAATGTAAACCGCTTGAGGCTATGATGATGAATCTGTATGGTGTGATAAGGCGAATGGGCATCAGTGACGAGAGTGCTCTTGGTCTTGACACCAGCAGTCTGACGGTTGAAAATGTACCGCTTATTATCAATAATCAGTCAGGAAGGAGAATAAAAAAGATGTGATTGCGCAGTTTTATCGCACAATCATATCCGGATTATTACAATATTTTCTCAGAAATATGTGGCCTGTGAAGGTTGGTTTTGAAACAATTCGGCGCTGTTACATATAGAGTAGCAGCGCCGATAGATGATTCTTATTCCGATTTATTATTCAGCCAGACGGTATATCTCCTCTGTCTCTTTGCGTGATAGACGGTAGTAACCGCCGACAAACTCCCCTTTGTTCTCATGGAGCTTATCCACGAGCAGCCTATAGTCGGGGGTATTGATGCCGAGTTCCCGCAGTGTCAGCGGCAATCCGAGTGAGCTGAAGAATTTCTTCAGAGCTGCAATCCCTTCAAGCGCGGCTTCGCGGTCATCGGTGTTGGAGATGCCGAACACCCTTCGGGCCAGCTGCGCTACTTTTGCCGGGCGGTGTTCAGCCATGAAAGTCATCCACGCCGGGGTGATTACCGCAAGCCCTGCACCGTGGGTGACATCGTAGACGGCAGAGAGCTCGTGTTCCATGAAGTGTGACGCCCAGTCCTCGCTTCTACCTGTCCCGCAGATTCCGTTGTGGGCCAGAGTGCCGCTCCAGAGTATGTTGGCTCTTGCTTCATAATTCTCCGGTTCGGCCATCACTTTCGGAGCTTCAGTCATGATGGCCATCAGGAGTCCTTCGGCCAGTCGGTCAGTCACTTCCACATCGGGAGTGGGTGAGAAATATCGCTCAAGGATATGCACCATCATATCGGTGATGCCACAAGCCGTCTGATAAGGCGGAAGAGTGAACGTCAGCTCCGGATTCAGACATGCGAATTTGGGGCGGAGAGCTGTGTCGGTGCGTAGCGACAGCTTGTGCAGTCCTTCCAGACGTGTTATCACAGAGTTGCCGCTTCCTTCGCTACCGGCTGCAGGGATTGTGAGCACAACCCCGAGGGGTAGGGCTTTGTCCACAACTTTCTTACCGCAATAAAAGTCCCAGAAGTCTCCTTCGTAGAGAGCACCGCAGGCTATTGCCTTGGCTGTGTCGATGGCTGAACCGCCGCCAACGGCAAGTAGTCCGTCAATTTCCTCACGACGCACAATTTCGATACCCTCATATACCTTTGGATCGGTAGGGTTAGGCTGCACGCCACCGAGCTCGAAGGTGACTATCCCGGCGCTATGAAGTATCTCTTTGACATGGTCGAGGAGTCCGCTGCGTATCACTGATCCCATGCCGTAGACTATGAGCACACGTCGTGCACCTGTGGCAAGCATCAACTCTCCGGCCTGCTTTTCAGCATCGTGTCCGAACACGTAACGGGTAGGTGTGCAGAATGAAAAATCGTTCATTGAATTCCTTCTTTGTTATTAATTGTCAAAAAAGGCCATAAGGAGCCTGCCCGGAAGCCGCGTGCCTTATGGCCTGATATCGGTATCTAATTTGATTCGGTCAATTATTCACCTTGGAGGAGTTCGAGCATCTTGATGGCCGACACCGGGATGCGGGTGCCGGGGCCGAAGATAGCTGCCACGCCTGCCTTGTAGAGGAAGTCGTAGTCTTGAGCCGGAATCACACCGCCGGCGGTGACCATGATGTCGTCGCGACCGAGTTTCTTGAGCTCTTCGATTACCTGGGGAACGAGGGTCTTGTGACCTGCTGCCAAAGAAGACACACCGAGGATGTGGACGTCATTTTCCACAGCCTGGCGAGCTGCTTCGGCCGGAGTCTGGAAGAGGGGACCCATGTCGACGTCAAATCCGCAGTCAGCGTAGCCTGTGGCTACAACCTTAGCGCCGCGGTCATGGCCGTCCTGGCCCATCTTGGCAATCATGATTCGAGGTTGACGGCCTTCGTGCTTGGCAAATTCCTCACACATCTGCTGTGCCTTGACAAAGTCAGGGTCTTTCTTGGTTTCTGATGAATACACGCCTGAAATAGTTCTGATTACTGCTTTGTAACGGCCAACCACTTCTTCGCAAGCGTCGGAGATTTCGCCGAGTGTGGCACGGAGACCGGCCGCTTTGACTGCGAGATCGAGGAGGTTGCCTTCTTTTGTGCGCACACATTCGGTGATTGCTTCGAGAGCCTTCTTGACTGCTGCCTCGTCGCGGTGTTCCTTGAGGTCAACCAGACGAGCCACCTGGTCCTTGCGCACTTCGGTGTTGTCGATTTCGAGAATATCGATGGGGTCTTCGTGATCAAGACGGTACTTGTTGATACCTACTATGGTCTGACGGCCGGAGTCGATGCGGGCCTGAGTGCGGGCCGAAGCCTCTTCGATACGCATCTTGGGCAGACCTGACTCGATGGCTTTTGCCATGCCGCCGAGTTTCTCGATTTCCTGGATATGTTCCCAGGCACGATGAGCGATTTCATTGGTGAGGGCCTCAACGTAGTATGAACCGCCCCAGGGGTCAACCTGCTTGGTCACCATTGTTTCCTCCTGGATGTAAATCTGAGTATTGCGGGCAATACGTGCGGAGAAGTCGGTGGGAAGGGCGATGGCCTCGTCGAGTGCGTTGGTGTGGAGTGACTGGGTATGGCCCAGAGCTGCACCCATCGCCTCGATACATGTACGGCCTACGTTGTTGAAGGGGTCCTGTTCGGTAAGTGACCAGCCTGATGTCTGTGAGTGTGTACGCAGAGCGAGTGATTTGGGGTTCTTGGGGTTGAACTGCTTCACAATCTTGGCCCAAAGCAGACGTGCTGCGCGCATCTTGGCCACTTCCATGAAGTAGTTCATACCGATGGCCCAGAAGAATGACAGGCGTGGAGCGAAAGCGTCGATGTCGATACCGGCGTTGATACCGGCGCGGAGATACTCGAGACCGTCGGCCAGTGTATAGGCAAGCTCAATGTCACATGTCGCACCGGCTTCCTGCATGTGGTAACCGGAGATGGAGATGGAGTTGAACTTAGGCATATTCTGCGAGGTATATTCGAAGATGTCGGCGATGATGCGCATTGAGAATTCCGGGGGATAGATATAGGTGTTGCGCACCATGAATTCCTTGAGGATGTCATTCTGGATGGTACCTGCCATCTCTTCGAGTTTGGCACCCTGTTCGAGACCTGCATTGATGTAGAATGCGAGCACGGGAAGCACAGCTCCGTTCATGGTCATTGAGACGGACATCTTGTTCAAGGGAATACCTTCGAAGAGTACTTTCATATCCTCGAGCGAGCAGATTGACACACCAGCTTTACCGACGTCGCCTACCACTCGTTCGTGGTCAGCGTCGTAGCCACGGTGTGTGGCGAGGTCAAATGCAACTGACAGGCCTTTCTGTCCGGATGCAAGGTTGCGGCGGTAGAAGGCGTTTGATTCAGCGGCTGTGGAGAAACCTGCATACTGGCGGATGGTCCAGGGGCGCAGAGGATACATCGCGCTGTACGGGCCACGCAGGAACGGAGGAATACCTGACACATAGTTAAGGTGTTCGAGGCCTTCGAGATCCTGTTTGGTATAGACCGGTTTTACAGGGATAAGTTCGGGGGTAAGCCATTCTTCCCCCTGAGTTTCGGGGACATGGAGGTCGCCGAAAGCGTCTTTTACGATGTCAATATCTTTGAAATTGGGTTTCATTTCTGTATAGGGGTTGAGTGGTTTTTACTTCTTGAGCAGTTTGGCGTTGAAAGCCTTGAGGGTGTCAAGGACGTTGCAGCGCACGTGAACGAAATCGTTGATACCAACGGCCTTGAGGTCGTCCATACATGCAGGGGCACCGGCCACTACGAATTCAGCGCGTCCGTCGAGATACTTGAAGGCGGCGGGAGCATATTCAGCATATTCGTCATCGCTTGAGCAGAGCACCACTATGTCAGCACCCTTGGCGAGAGCTGCGTCCACACCTTCTTCCACGGTCTTGAAGCCGAGGTTGTCGATGATTTCGTAACCGGCGCAGCCGAAGAAGTTGGTTGAGAACTGGGCGCGGGCCAGACGCATGGCAAGGTTGCCGATGGTGAGCATGAACACTTTCGGACGGTTGGTTGCGGCCTCGGTGGCGAGACGCAGGTCTTCAAAGTCGCTTGCGGCACGCTTAGTGGGAAGTCCGGCAGGAGCTTCGCAAGCCTCGCTGTTGCCGTGGCAGTGGCAAGGAAGTGAGCCCTTGAGATCAACAATCTTCTCAGCAGCCATTTCGTTTACGTTGGGGAACTGGTTGGTGCCAAGAAGGATTTCTTTGCGGCGGGCCACGTCGGTGTGACGTTTTTCAGCGCTTTCGCGGATAGCTTTCTGTACCTCGTCGTTGTTGCAGCATGCGAGGAAACCACCTTTCTCCTCAACATCGAGGAATAGTTTCCATGCTTCCTTGGCGATGGCCACAGTGAGGGTCTCCACATAGTAGCTACCACCGGCGGGGTCGATGACTTTGTCGAGATGGCTCTCTTCCTTAAGAAGGAACTGCTGGTTGCGTGCTATACGTTCAGAGAATTCATCAGGTGTCTTGTAAGGCACGTCGAACGGAGTGACTGTGATTGAGTCAACGCCGGCAAGAGCGGCTGACATAGCCTCGGTCTGGCTACGGAGCAGGTTGACGTGTGCGTCGTAGAGAGTCTGGTTGAAGCGCGAAGTGACAGCGTGGGCCATCATCTTGCATGCATCCTCGTTTTCAGGTTTGTACTGAGCCACGATCTGAGCCCAAAGCATGCGGGCGGCGCGGAATTTAGCAAGCTCCATGAAGAAGTTTGACGAAACTCCCATATTGAATTTGATGCGGTCAGCCACCTCAGCGGCAGGACGGCCGGCCTCGGTGAGGAGGGTCATCCACTGGGCACCCCATGACAACGCATAGCCGAGTTCCTGGAAGATGTAAGCACCGGCGTTGCTGAGCATGTCGCTGTTTACTGACAGGACGCGCAGAGCGGGCACATCTTTCACGGTGTCGAGAAGTTCGATGGCCATCGAGGTCATCTTTTCTGCGTCGAAGGGTTGACCCTTGCGGAGTGGTTTACGGAGGGGATTGAAGTCGATAGAGCCACGGAAACTGTCAGCGCAGCCATTAGCCTTGATATAGTCTACCAACACAGCTGCGAGCGGAAGAGCTTTCTTGACGCAGCAAGTGAAATTGATTTCTACCTTAGCGATGTCGATATCCTTAAGGAGAGCTTCAATAGCTTCCTTTGAAGGGTCGGCGACATGAAAACCAAGTGAAGTGACACCCTTTGTGAGAACGTCAAGAGCCTTTGTGTTAGCCTCGGCAGGGGTGTCGGCGATGATTTCCTGACGTGTCAGCCAGTCGTTTTCCACGCGTGTGCCACGCACGTAGGGAAATTCACCCGGGAGCGAGTTGGTGGTTTTGAAGTCTTCGATATCTTCCAGACGGTACATGGGCTGGAGATTGAATCCTTCGTTGGTGCGCCAAACAAGTTTCTTGTCGAAGGGCGCGCCTTTCAAGTCAGCTTCCACTTTGGCTTTCCACTCTGCGGTGGAAATGGGCGGAAACTGGTCAAATAATTTTTCTTTGTTTTCTGCCATGATTATGGTATTAAATATTCTGTCAGGGTTATGGTTAACTATTGGTGCAGTCACCATTCAACCTGCAAAGTTAATATTTAACTTGTGAAAACCAAAGAAAATGTCAAAAAGAAATTCACGCGGCCTCTAAAATGGGCGTAAAGAGCTGTCAACCAACGGTTGGACATGCATTCTCCTAAGCGCTGAAGGTGTGGGTTGACCATATCAGGTGCTGCCTAATTGACGTCGGCCATGGGTGTCGGACAAACTCATAATTCCGCTTAGAAGTCAGCGGGAGAACCATCAATTGTCAATGAATGGGACATCCACCGGCCTGTATGCGTTGGAGGCCGGTGGATGTCATGTGTGGGGAATCGTTATATTCCGAGATAGTGTCTTGTAATCAGAATACGGGGAATGATGACTGCGTGTAAACGTATTTACGGTCAAACTCTTCCGTGGTCATTGTGAGCATCAATATGCCTTGAATCAACGTCACGATATTCCAGACTCCACATGTGGCTAACGACAGGAGTATGGAGAGGAATCCGGCACCAATCTTGCCAAGATAAAAATATTGTATCCCGAGGCTGCCGAGAAGGATGGCGAGAATGCCGGTAGCCGTCTTGTCCTTACCGCTGTATGATATGTAATATGGATTATAAGCTGGAGCCCCGGGGACAGCATCGGGAGATGCATAGGTCTGATAGCTCCCTGTGTGGGTGTAGGGGGGAGGGGTACCTGGCTGTCCATACAGGACACTGTGCAATTCAGGCACGGATCCTGCAGGTAACCACTGGCTCATACCTTCACGCCATACGTAGGTGGTAGGGTTGATTCCTATGCTTCTGAGTTGATCGGTGGTCACCGGTCCTACAGTGACATCGTTTTGGATGATATACCAGTTTGACATGTTGGGTTTATGGGTTAGAGTGAAATGATGGATGATTCGGTTATTTCGTCAAAAGATATCTCTTGAAATCGGCAAAGTCAGCTGACATGGGCACAGAAAGCTTTTCGCCTTTCATGAAGGCGGCGAGTTTTTCGGGGATTTCTACATCGTGGCATATGGCTTTCTCCACCGTGTCCTTGAATTTAGCCGGATGGGCGGTTTCGAGGAACACTCCGGTTTCGCCGGGACGAAGCTGTTCTTTGAGCGCACGGTAGCCGCATGCACCGTGAGGGTCAAGAGTGTAGCCAGTGGTGGCGAAGCATTCGCGCATGGTGTCGGATATGATGGCGTCGGGATAAGTGCATCCGCTTATTAGCGATGTCACTGCTGCATGGTCGCCTCCATACAGATCGATGATGCGGGCAAAATTGCTTGGGTCGCCCACGTCCATGGCATTGGCTATGGTCTGACGGCTCGGTTTGGGGTTGTAGGTGCCTGTGAGCAGGTAATTATAGAATATATCGTTAGCGTTGTTGGCGGCTATGAAGCGCTTTATGGGAAGTCCCATCCGGTGGGCAAAAAGTCCGGCTGTGATGTTGCCGAAATTGCCGCTCGGCACACTGATGACCAGTTCATCGGCAATCCCTTTTTCCTTCATTCTGGCATAGGCGTTGAAGTAGTAGAACGCCTGTGGGAGAAAACGAGCCACATTGATGGAGTTGGCCGATGTGAGTGTGAGATGAGAGGTGAGATCACTGTCCATGAATGCGCTCTTGACGAGGCGTTGGCAGTCGTCAAACACTCCGTCGACCTCAATTGCGGTGATATTTCGTCCGAGGGTGGTGAACTGGCATTCCTGTATGGGGCTTACTTTGCCTTTGGGATATAGGACATAGACGTTTATTCCGTCAACACCGAGAAAACCGTTGGCCACGGCGGAGCCGGTGTCACCACTCGTGGCGACAAGGACATTGACCTCACGGCCGGTGTCGCGTCGTTTGATGAAGTACTGGAGCATTCTCGCCATGAATCGTGCGCCTACATCCTTGAAAGCAAGCGTCGGACCATGGAAGAGTTCCAGGCTATATATGGAGGGTTCGACCTCCACAACCGGACAATCAAACGCCAGAGTGTCGCATACTATCCTGTCAAGGTCGGCCTTGGGAATATCCTCTCCGAAAAAAGCCTCGGCAACACGGCAGGCAATCTCCTGGAAGGACATTTTTTCTATATTGTCAAAAAACTCTTGTGGGAGTTTGGCGATGGTTTCAGGCATGTATAGACCCTTGTCGGGGGCAAGACCTTTGACTACTGCTTCCTCGAGAGTGGCATGGTCGGAATTGCCGTTTGTGCTGTAATATTTCATCATTTCGGGTATGCGGTGATTGCGGATTGGTTAATATTTCATAAACTCGCGGATAAATTCGGCGAGATGCAGAGTGGAGTAGGAGCCTGCCGCGCATGATTCCTCCGAATAGGACGCTACAGCATCAGGCTCGATCCCTTTATGCCAGATGGCAAAGGGGACAGGCTCTGCCACATGGATGCGCTTTTCCACAGGTGTGGCATGGTCAGGCAGGATGGCAATACATACCGGCTCGTCCCATTTTTCCACCTCGGCAAGAATGGGGCGCACGATGCGGTGGTCGAGGTACTCTATGGCACGGACTTTGAGGTCGATATCGCCGTCATGACCGGCTTCGTCAGTGGCTTCCACATGTAGAAACACGAAGTCATCGGTGCGCAGAGCCTCAATGGCGGCTTGTGCTTTCCCTTCGTAGTTAGTGTCGGCCAGACCTGTCACGCCGGGTACTATTATGTTGCGCAGACCGGCGTAATGACCTATGCCTCGGATGAGATCAACGGCCGAGATGACGGCACCTTTATGTATTTGCGGAAACATCTCCTGAAGTGTCTGCATGCGTGGCCGGTAACCGGGACTCCAAGGCCAGATGGAGTTGGCCGGAACTCTTCCTTGGCTTACACGGTCACGGTTGAGCGGATGGATAGAAAGAAGTTGCTGCGATTTCAGGATGAGGGAGTTGAGCAGGTCGGCTGTCTCTTCAGGCGTCATACGTCCATCCTCGGTGTCCTCGGGTGCAAGCCGTGATTCGGGAGCCACGAGGAGTGGACGCCAAGGCTCTCCAGGATGGTCGTGGGGAGGAGTGCAGATTACATGCTTGTTTCCACCTTTTATCACGAGCAGGTGACGATACTGTATGCCGGTGATGAATCGCACACGGTCAGAGCCGAGATGTTCGTCGAGGTATTTTATGAGAGTGGCTCCTTCCTCAGTAGTGAGATGCCCTCCATGGTGGTTGGCTATGTTGCCTTCGGGCGAGAGGGTGATGATGTTGCATCGGATGGCCATATCGTCAGGCTCCATTTCATATCCTATACTGGCGGCTTCGAGCGGTCCGCGCCCCTCATACACATCATTAAGGTCATAGCCGAGTATGGCCGTGTTGGCCACTTCGCTTCCGGGGGCAAAGCCGTCGGGAACGGTCGAGAGAAGGCCGGTGCGGCCTTCGCGCGCTATGCGGTCGATGGCCGGGATATCGGCATATTGGAGCGGGGTCTTTCCCCCGAGGGTGGCCACGGGATGGTCTGACATGCCGTCGCCGAGGATGATAATATGTTTCATCGCGGTAAAGGCATTAGTTATTGACTGTCGACATTATGTTGGCAAACACACCTGCGGCTGTAACCTCGGCTCCGGCTCCGTAGCCTTGTATGAGCATGGGATATTCCCGGTAACGCTCAGTGGTGAGGAGGACTATGTTGTTCGAGCCTTCCAGGCCATAGAACGGATGGCGGCTATCGACGGCCTGCAGTGAGACACTCATCTTTCCGAGTTCCATCTTGGCTACAAAACGCCAGCGTTTACCCTCCTTTTCGAGCTCCTGGCGTCGTGCTTCAAAGTCGGCGTCAAGTTCCGGCAAGCGACGCCAGAATTCCTCTATTGATCCTTCGAGCAGTTCGGCGGGTACGAAAAGGTTTTTCTCAACATCGGCTTGTTCGGCCTTATAGCCTCCTTCGCGTGTGAGAATCACAAGTTTTCTCACGACATCCTGCCCGCTGAGGTCAATGCGTGGGTCAGGCTCGCTGTAACCAAGCTCTTTAGCGAGACGAACGGTCTCGGAGAATGGTGTCTCGGCCGAAATGGCGTTGAATATGAAGTTGAGGGTGCCGCTTAACACAGCTTCGATTTTCAGAATTCTGTCGCCTGAGGAGCGCAGGTCGTTTATGGTGCCAATGATAGGCAGGCCTGCACCTACGTTTGTCTCGAAAAGGAATTTCACCCCACGTCGCAGAGCAGTCTCTTTGAGCTCAATATAGCTGTCATAGGAGTTTGAGGCGGCAACTTTGTTGGCTGCCACCACCGAGATGTTGTGGTCGAGGAATGTGCGATAGAGTTGTGCCACATCTTTGCTTGCGGTGCAGTCGACAAACACACTGTTGAATATGTTCATTCCCACCACTTCATTGCGCAGGCGTGTGGTGTCGCTCGGAGAAGCTTCGTCAAGCAAGGCTTTGTAATTGGCCAGGTCTATTCCTTCGCGGGAGAAGATGGCCTTGCGGCTCGATGCTATTCCGACAACATTGATTTTCAACCTGTGGGTGCGCATCAGCTCCTCCTTCTGGTTTCTTATCTGTTCAAGGAGCATTCCACCCACTGTGCCTATGCCACAGATGAAAAGGTTGAGCTCCTTGTATTCACTGAGGAAGAAGGAGTCATGTATGACGTTGAGTGATTTGCGCAGATGTTGTCCGGGGACTACAAACGAGATGTTGGTCTCGCTCGCTCCCTGGGCGCATGCGATAACCGAGATGCCGCTTCGGCCGAGAGTGCCGAACAGTTTTCCGGCTATGCCGGGTGTATGTTTCATGTTTTCACCTACGATAGCCACTGTGGCAAGGCCGCTTTCGGCATGCATGGGGAACATGGCACCGGTCTCTATCTCCTTGGCAAATTCGTGGTTGAGCACTCTCACTGCTTCGGCTGAATCCTCGTCGCGCACACCGATTGATGTGGAGTTTTCTGAAGATGCCTGGCTCACCATGAACACTGAGATGCCGTTGTCGGCCAGCGCGGTGAAGATGCGTCGGTTCACACCGATGACACCTACCATTGAGAGGCCGGTGACAGTGATGAGGGTGGTGCCACTGATGCTCGATATACCTTTGATGGGCTTGCGGTCATCCTCTATTTTGTCGCGGATTATGGTGCCGGGGTCCTCGGGGTTGAAAGTGTTTTTCACCCAGATGGGTATGTTTTTCACACATACCGGATAGATGGTAGGGGGATAGATGACTTTCGCCCCGAAATTGCACAACTCCATGGCCTCAACGTAGCTGAGGGAGTTGATTGTATATGCGGTTGGGATGACGCGAGGGTCGGCTGTCATGAAGCCGTTGACGTCGGTCCATATTTCAAGAGCTTCGGCATCGGTGGCTGCTGCGATTATTGCCGCGGTATAGTCGCTGCCACCTCGCCCGAGGTTCGTTACATCGCCGGTGGTCTTGTCGGTACTGATGAATCCGGGCACCACATGTATGGCTTCGGATATGGAGTCCTTGCCGAATTCCTGACTTACGAGCTTGTTGGTAAGTTCGCTGTCGAGCACAGATTTTCCATGCTTGCGTTCGGTCTTGATGAATTTGCGTGAATCATGCAGCACAGCGCCTTGAATCAGTGTTGAGACGATGATGCTGCTGAGCCGTTCGCCATAACTCACTATAGTGGCCATGGTCTTAGGACTGAGGTCGCGTATGAGGGAGAGTCCCTGGTATATGGATGACAGTTCGGTGAGAAGGGTGTCGATTTCTGTAAGCAGATGGTCTTTGCCTGATGTTATGACCTCGTTAACGATGTCATGGTGACGGTTCACGATGGTCTCGAACATCTCTTTGTATGTCGGATCGGCTTTGGCCGCTTTGCGGGCGGTGGTGAGAAGCATGTCTGTGATGCCTCCAAGTGCACTGACTACCACCACTGTGGGGCGTGATTGCCCCTCTACTATGCGTTTGAGATTTAAAATCCCGGTCGCGGAACCTACGGACGTTCCGCCAAATTTTAATACTTTCATTTGGTTGAGTGACATTAATTGAAGTGCCTGGGGCCCTTCATCGTTTTTGGGTAACTATACAAACAGTTTTTAATTTTAAGCCACAAAAGTACGTAAATTTATCGGCCAAACAAATGAAAAAGTAAAAAAATATGACAAATCGGACGCCACATTAAGGGAACGTAGGGAAAAACTATCTACAGGTTGGCGAGATGGGTGACGGCCGCGTCGTATGATGTGATGATATGGTGGGTACAGGTTGTTGTGCATGTGGCATACCTAATAGGACGCAGTTTTTTGGAAGTGCGGAAAAATTCGTATCTTTGCAACCTGATACCATAAAATAATGATATTGTAAGATGGCAGATAATTCGCTTTTGACACGTCTTGACGGCATAGAGGCACGTTTTGAGGAGGTGGGTACACTCATCACCGACCCGGCTGTCATACAGGATATGAAACGCTATGTGCGTCTAACCAAGGAGTATAAGGACCTTGAAAAGCTGACGTCAGTGACACGTCATTACCGCGATATGCTCGGCAATGTCGAGGAGGCTCATGAAATGCTTGCCTCTGAGTCGGATCCGGAGCTCCGCCAGATGGCCAAGGAGCAGCTGGATGCCGCGACAGCGGCTCTGCCTGCGCTTGAGGAGGAAATTAAGCTGCTTCTCATCCCGGCAGATCCTGAGGACGGTAAGAATGCCATTCTTGAAATACGCGGCGGCACCGGTGGTGACGAAGCTGCCATATTTGCCGGAGACCTCTGCAAAATGTACACCAAGTATTGCGAGTCAAAGGGTTGGAGTGTGGCAGTGACCAGCTTCAGCGAAGGAGCTGCAGGAGGATTCAAGGAAATAGTCATGGCTGTTACCGGCGATAATGTGTACGGTACGCTCAAATATGAAAGTGGTGTGCATCGAGTGCAGCGTGTGCCGGCCACCGAGACACAAGGTCGTGTCCATACCTCAGCGGCCACTGTGGCCGTACTCCCAGAGGCCGAGGCCTTCGATGTGGAGATAAATGAAGGTGAAATCAAATGGGATACTTTCCGTTCGGGTGGTGCCGGAGGCCAGAATGTGAATAAGGTGGAGTCGGGCGTGCGTCTGCGCTACATGTGGCGAAATCCTAACACCGGGGAGACTGAGGAAATACTCATAGAGTGTACAGAGACCCGTGACCAGCCCAAGAACAAGGAAAGAGCTCTCAGCCGACTGCGCACATTCATCTATGATAAGGAACATCAGAAGTATATTGACGATATAGCCTCGCGACGTAAGACAATGGTGTCGACCGGCGACCGTTCGGCCAAAATACGTACCTATAATTATCCGCAGGGACGCATCACAGACCATCGCATCAATTACACCATATATAACCTGCAGTCATTCATGGACGGCGACATTCAGGATGTGATTGACCAACTGACCATAGCGGAGAACGCCGAGAAGCTGAAAGCATCCGAACTTTGACGCAATACCCGATAGCACCTTTATCCACAAGGCAGAACCAGAATGAATATCATCCCTCCTCCTTTCAATAGCTCCTCATGTGACGCGGACGTGAGTCACACGGCCGAAAGACGTGGACTCTCTACCAGGCAGTTGATAATTCTCGTCGTCTACACCACTCTGCTGGTCGGTGCAGGAGTAGGCGCGATATGGTATATGCTGAGAGGGCAGGAGGATGCCTCGACGGTGGCTGACGATAAAACGACCCAAGAGAGGGTGGAGGACGCTTCTGGCAGGTTGGAGTCAGCCAAGGCTTGGAATCCTAAACGATTTCCCGCTAAAGCTACGGCTGATGCAGAGGGAGTCGCCGGAGGAGAGCATTTTATAGCCGGAGATGAATTCGGTTTTATCATGAACCGCTCGCAGGGATTTGTGCGTCTGCCTTCTGAGTGCAACTGGACTAAAGCCTACGGCATGCAGGCTACCAAGGTGCCGGTAAATGCCGATGGCCGGATATCTATCCACGATGATAGTTTCCGGTTTACTGCCACTATAGACGAACTGAAAGAATGGTGCGGCGACAGAACAAGGGGCACACCTATGAAATGGAAACTGGTTTCAGTGCGAAAGAGCACGAAAGAGTATCCCTACCATATAACGGAACTGCTTGTCCAGTTCAGGGACAGCCGGAGTGTTGACATCATAGTGGATGGTTATGTGTTTGACAAATAGCCATTGGCCCTGATGCCGTAATGACAATGAATATTAAACAACTACATAAAATATAATTTATGAACCGAGAAGCTATTATAGACCAGATTAAAAAGAAAGGGTCGTTTCTCTGTGTCGGCCTTGACACCGACATCAAAAAGATACCTGAGCATCTGCTTAAGGAGGAGGACCCGATTTTTGCTTTCAACAAGGCGATAATCGATGCCACAGCTCCTTACTGCGTAGCTTACAAGCCCAACACTGCTTTCTATGAAAGTCTGGGCGTGGATGGCTGGAAAGCGCTTGACCGCACAGTGAAGTATATCCGCGAAAATTATCCTGACCAGTTCATCATTGCCGATGCCAAGCGCGGCGATATCGGTAATACCTCGTCGCTGTATGCACGTGCGTTCTTCGAGAACATGGATGTCGATGCGCTCACCGTTGCTCCTTACATGGGATTTGACAGTGTGAAGCCTTTCATGGATTATGAGGGGAAATGGGTTATTCTCCTCGCTCTTACTTCGAACCCCGGCAGCCGTGACTTCCAGTTTCTTACCGATATGACCGGCACACGCCTCTTTGAGCATGTGATGGAGACCGCACGCAAATGGGGCAATGAGGATAAGCTGATGTTTGTGGTCGGCGCGACCCAAGGTGCCATGTTTGCTGAAGTGCGCCGTGTGGCTCCCGACAATTTCCTGCTTGTTCCCGGTGTGGGTGCGCAAGGAGGCAGTCTTGATGAAGTGGCCAAATGGGGCATGACACGTGACTGCGGGTTGCTCGTGAACTCATCGAGAGGTATCATCTACGCATCGCAGGGCGATGACTTCGCAGAAGCCGCCGCCGCAGAGGCGCGCAAACTGCGTGACCACATGACCATACTCCTTTCAACTCACGGAGTTATCTGAGATTGTAGATAGTACGGTTTCTGATACAATTTTTCCCGATTTTTCGCATTATGTTGTGGAAAGTCGGGAAAAATTTGTATATTTGCACGATTTTCCTATTCGCTTAATGCCTTGAAATCTTGCGTCGGAAAAAATATATAAATTTGGATATACCAACATTTTACAATACCATAGAAATCTTATTTAAAATTTCATGAAAAAAATAGCAATTGTAACTTTAGTGGGTCTCCTCGGACTTGCCGCTCCGGCAGCTCTTTCGGCAGAGACTACCTCAGAGGTTCCCTCTTTCCCCGGGGCTGAAGGGTATGGCCGACTCACTACCGGTGGTCGTGGCGGTAAAGTTTATCACGTCACCAATCTCAATGATTCGGGCGAAGGTTCACTGCGCGCAGCAGTCGAGGCCTCTGGCACCCGTACTGTAGTGTTTGACGTTTCAGGTACCATCTATCTCAAATCGGAACTTAAACTCAGAAACGGTAATATCACCATAGCCGGTCAGACAGCTCCCGGCGACGGTATTTGCGTAGGTGACTATCCCTTCATGATTAGTGCCGACAATGTCATTATCCGTTTCATGCGTTTCCGTATAGGCAGCAATAATGCCCAGGATGCAACTGACAGCTGGGACGGCCTCGGATGTCTTGACCAGCGAAATATCATGATTGACCACTGCTCAGTGAGCTGGAGCTTTGACGAATGTCTGTCATTGAGCGGTACACATAACACCACCGTGCAGTGGTGTATCGTATCTCAGAGCCTTGTGAACGTGGGCCACAGCAAGGGCAACCACGGTTACGGTGGCAACTGGGGCGGTGAATATGGTTCATATCACCACAATCTGTTGGCTCACCACACTTCTCGTGCGCCTCGCCTCGGTCCGCGTCCCTCCACTCAGCTCAACGAGTTTATGGACATGCGTAACAACGTCATGTACAACTATTACGGCGAAGGTTGCTACGGAGGTGAAGGCATGAACATCAACATGGTCAACAACTATTACAAGCCCGGCCCCGGTGGTAATACCAGCACAAAAGGCAAGCGTATAGCCAAAATCGGTATCCGTAACAATCAGTATGTGACCACATATCCTGCCTATGCTCCTGCTCTCCACAAAATCGGCACATATTACATCGACGGTAATATGAACTCAGCCCACTCTGATGTGCTTGCCGACAACTGGAACACAGGTGTGTATAATCAAATCGCAACCGGTGATTGGGATGGCCTTTACAACGCTCAGGTGAAAGAGGATATGCGTCTTGACACCCCCATCGATTATACCTACACCACAACTCATACTCCCGATCAGGCTTTTGAGAAAGTTTTGGCTTATGCCGGTGCATCGCTTTCGCGCGACGCTCTCGATGCCATGATTGTTGATGAAGCAAAAAACAATACTGCCGCATCGACAGGTTCAGGCCAGCGAAAGGGTTTCATCAACACTCAGTATGACATTGTTTATCCCGCAGGCACATCTGACGCCTCAACCGGCTTCCCCCTCCTGAAAGAGGAGACCACGACACAGAAGGATTCTGACGGTGATGGCATGCCTGATGATTGGGAAACAGCGAATGGTCTCGACCCCAATGACGTGTCTGACGGCAACATGATCGGAAAGGATGGTTACACCAACCTCGAAATCTATCTTAACTCTCTCGTGGCCGATATCATGGAGGCCGGTAACGAAGGTGGTAAGCTCCTCACCGGTAATCTTGAATATTCAGATCCGGCTGTCGAACTTCCTGAGTACGTAGCTCCCGTCAACGAGACCTGGACTATTTGTGCAAGCACCAATATCTCAGCTACTACCAAGCCGGCTGACTGGAAATTCAACAATGGAGTGTCGATTACATGTGACAATGCCACCCGTGCCTACAGCGCAAGTTCAAGCTCTACCAAGGAGTATCTGAAATACTCTAATAATGAGACCTACACTATTCATGTGCCTGACGGTTATGTCATCAACTCCATATTAGTTTCTGGTAGATCAAATGTGGCTAATGCTTCAGGCATAGAAATGAATGGTACTACATATACACTCCCGGAGAAGACTCTTGATCCTGTTGAATTTACCGTGAACTATTCGGATGCTCCGACTGAAGCGTCATTCAAAGTGGTTAACGGTCAATCAATCCTTCTCATAACTCTTAACGTGAGCAAGGGGCAGTCAGGTATCGATGATATCATCGTTGATCAGGATGCTCCCAAGGGTGACGGAAAGACTTACAATATGATGGGTGTCGAAGTGAGAGGTGAGAACCTCGCCCCCGGCATCTACATCCGTGACGGAAAGAAGTTCATCGTAAGATAACCTCGATATATCCTATCTGGATTAGTAGTAATTGAATTCATTGATTCCACGGCCACACTGAGTTGCGACCGTGGAATCTGTTTCTTAAAGAACGCAATAAAAATAAGATGAAGAAACTGATGATGATGCTGTGGCTTGGTGCCGCGGCTGTATGTAGCGGAAGTGAACCGGTGTTTGACACCTGTTTTGCCGACTCGACATTGCGTGTGGATTATATCTTTGGTGCAAATCCTGATGGTGGCAGAAGTGTGCTGCTCGCTGGAATGTCTTGTCAGGATGGTTGGGCCGGACGCCGCCATAATCTTGACAAGCTCCCGCTGCTCGGCAATGGAGTGGTGACTATGACCGATGCCGAAAGCGGTGACACCCTGTATCGCACATCATTCTCCTCGCTCTACCATGAGTGGTTGTCAACAGACGAGGCTAACACCACTGCCAAGGGATTTGAGCACACAGTATTGTTGCCATTTCCCAGAAAAATGGCTGATGTGTCAATTGAGATTCTCGATATGCGTCATGACATCATGGCATCGATGACTCATAGAGTTTCTCCCGACGACATTCTCATAGCCCTGAAGGGACATAATGCTCGTGTTCCTTACAGATATATTCATAAAGGCGATGACCCGAAGAAAGCCATAGATGTGGCCATCCTTGCTGAAGGCTACCGCACAGAGGAGATGGACAGCTTCTACCGCCATGCCGAGGTGGCAGTGGATGCAATGTTTACCCATGAGCCGTTCAAAAGCCATAAGTCAGATTTTAATTTCGTGGCTGTGGCTACCCCCTCGGAAGACTCAGATGTCAGTGTCCCGAGGCTTGGAGAATGGCGGCGGACAGCCTTTTCATCTCATTTTAGCACGTTCTATAGTGACAGATATCTGACATCACTACATATTAAGGACATACACGATGCTTTGGCAGGTATTCCGTATGAGCATATAATCATTTTGGCCAATACTCCAGAGTATGGCGGAGGTGGCATATATAACAGTTATACCCTCACTTCTGCTTGCCATAAGAATTTCCGTCCTGTAGTGGTGCATGAGTTCGGTCATAGCTTCGGAGGACTTGCCGATGAATATTTCTATGAAGGAGACGTGATGGATGATTCATATCCGAAGGACGTGGAACCGTGGGAACCGAATATAACCACAATGGTGGATTTCGGATCAAAATGGCAGGATGCTTTGCCTGATGGTGTTCCGGTGCCGACTCCTGTGGCTCAGAAAGACAGATGGCCACTTGGAGTGTATGAGGGTGGCGGTTACTCCTTTAAAGGCATATACCGCCCTGCGGACGACTGCCGCATGCGAACCAACACGGCCGAAGAGTTTTGTCCGGCATGTGTAAATGCACTCGAGAAACTCATAAATTTCTATGTGGGTGATAAATAGGCGGGTAAAAATCGGGAAAAGTGTTTGAAATATAAATAAAAATACTTACCTTTGCACCGCCATTACGAATCTAAGCGTCCTACCAACGCATTTTCAGTAAACTTTGATAATAAAATAAAAAACAATTCATAGAGAAATGAAAGCAGACATCCATCCTTCAAACTATCGCGAAGTAGTGTTCAAAGATATGTCAAACGATGAAATCTTCATCACTCGTTCTACTGTCGCATCAAAGGAAACTATCGAAGTTGATGGCGTGACTTATCCCCTGGTAAAGCTTGAAATCACCAGCTCATCACACCCCTTCTTCACCGGTAAGCAGAAACTCGTCGACACCGCAGGTCGCGTGGACAAGTTCATGAGCCGTTACGGCAACCGCAAGAAGAAATAATAGGAAATATTTCACTACGAAAGCATACTACGCCGGATGAAGCATCTGCCTCATCCGGCGTAGTGCGTTTAAAGGCGTCATGAACATGCAGGTTCATCATGCAACCACCACAGCCTCTTAATCCTACTACTCATTCCAACCCACGCACCTAACATATAGGTTAGGTGCGACTTTAGTCGAATGCGAACAACGTTTCCTCGAACTCGTTTCAATCCACGCACCTACATGAGGTGCGACTAATAAAATTAGAACAGCCAGCGCGGACGAAATAGTTTCAATCCACGCACCTACATGAGGTGCGACGAAGGACTTGTATTAAAATTTTTCGATTTTCGTGTTTCAATCCACGCACCTACATGAGGTGCGACATCCGGATGATTCCACTATCCGCGCCGAGTTCATGTTTCAATCCACGCACCTACATGAGGTGCGACACCCCGACCTCGCCGAAGTACATCCCAAACTGGTGGTTTCAATCCACGCACCTACATGAGGTGCGACGGGAGGCGGATATAAATTTTGTACTCCAGTGCGTGTTTCAATCCACGCACCTACATGAGGTGCGACGTCAAACAACGCATTTCGTGGTTGTGTGGCATTGGTTTCAATCCACGCACCTACATGAGGTGCGACTGGTGCGCGGTTATTATCCGCGGGCTACCTCGTAGTTTCAATCCACGCACCTACATGAGGTGCGACCGGTGGCGGTGGTCAGACTTGACAAGGCCGGCAAGGTTTCAATCCACGCACCTACATGAGGTGCGACCATTTACCCTCTGTTTGACCCCTCCGAGCCGCTGTTTCAATCCACGCACCTACATGAGGTGCGACACATAGACGCCGCCGTGGCGCAGCTCTCAAAAGCGTTTCAATCCACGCACCTACATGAGGTGCGACCAACCGTCTGCTTGCTGATATTCAGGCCGAGCTTGTTTCAATCCACGCACCTACATGAGGTGCGACTGTGGGGTATATAATGATATTATAATCAATATATTATAATGGCATTTTCGAGAGGGGAGCTATATTATTTAACGTGAGATTTCAAATATTAGTATATTTGTGGCTAAGTGCTTGATTTCCAATTGGTGCGAGTATGCCGGTAAATTTTGCAAAGCTTTTGGTTCGCGTATCTATTGATAGTAAAGTGATCATTCATATCAGTAATGGCTCTTCTGGATTGTATGACGTCACTTTGCCGATAGATTGTACTGCTTTGTCGAGGTGAGCCGAAAGATGATAGAAACGTATACTATCCCTTTCCTCGTCAATAATGTCCTCTAATTGACTTCTCAGTTTAAGATATTCCACTTGTGTTAACAAGCATTCAAATACAGAGTTCTGTACTCTTTGGCCATAATTCACGCAAGCTTTGGCTACTTTACGTAGTCTTTTCTGTCCTGCGGGAGAGGTGGTCTCGACATCATATGTTATTAGTATTCTCATAACTATTTTATCAGAAATGGGACATATTCAGTTGCTTCTCCTCTGATTTTTCGGGATAGAAGAAGGGCTTGAATATAAGGTAGTAGGCCGATAGGTGTCTTTTCTTTGGTATAAGGATGTATGATTTCCTCCCTTTTTCGGGTCTGCCAGGCTGCCACTAATTTTTTGCGGCAATCGTCGGTCATTATGATTCCGTCAGATCCTTGTGGTTTGAAATCGGAAGGTGTCACCTGCCGACGATTAATCAATGATAACACGAATCTGTCACCGAGATATGCTCTGAATTCTTCGAGGAGATCTAATGCCAATGATGCTCTGCCTGGCCGCAGTGTATGGAAAATACCCATATATGCATCCAGCCCTACAGTTTCAAGGGCTGAGGTTATCTCATTGGCAAGAAGCGTATAGACAAATGAGAGCATGGCGTTGACGGCATCCTTTGGTGGACGTTTATTCCGACCGTTAAACTTGAAGTCGGATTTCTGTTGTGTTATGAGTGCCGGGAGGACTGAAAAATATGTTGTCGCTGCTAATCCTTCGGTTCCTCGGAGTGAATCTTTATCAGTCACTTCAAGAGCCGTTCTCTGAAACTTCAAGAGCTTATCAATTGCTGATTTAAGTTCCGGTAGCGGGCTATAGTCACGGGTAAATCTCTGAAGAATCACTCGATAATTATGTATTTTTGCCGCTATTATATGACGAGCAGTTGTTAAGGTTGAAATATCGTTGTCGGAAAACTGATACTGTTTTTTGCGTAAAATAACATTGCCTACCTGTGGTCCCTGCACCCGAGCTATGAATGATCCCTGGGGTGTAAGAAACGAAAGGCTGACTTTGTAATCCATGCATAGTTTCATAAGCCCAGGACTACATCCTGGGTAGCCGAATGTCACTATCCCTTCGATATTTATAATCGGGATGCGGAACACTTTTTTCTGGTCGATTGAAATCACTACGTTAAGGCCGTCTTTGTAAATATAGGCCTTAGGTTGTGTCACGTACAGAATATTAAGTAGTTTCCTCATATAGTTGACGTTTTAGATAGAATAACGGATCCTGAAGGGTGGCAAATGTCGGATTACATAGTTCTTTCAATGAACAGTTGAAGCATTTTTTGCAGTTGTCAGGAGGTGGTAGCTGTTGGGCCACAAAAATACGATGCATTTCGGCCGAGGATTTATATACCTCTTCGCGAAGTTGAGGTGTGAATATGACATCTTGCCTATGTTTTATACGATCATAATATATCGCCCCTCTGTCAATTGCTATACCATACATTTCTTCAATGCAAATAGTCTGGGCTGCAAGTTGGATTTCATCGATGTAATTTTCTTTTGGCTTGCCATGCTTATACTCAATCGGAAATGGGAGCCATGCGCCAGGATAGCGAGGATGGGAGATTGTGTTGATGTCATCGGTGGATGCAGGATGCAACTCGAGTGCATCCATGATTCCATAGAGACCTAAAGTATACGATGCGACATTAATGGCACGGAGTGTGATTATCGAGCCATTTCTCTGACGATAAAACGGATTGTCTACATTTTTGTGCAGCAGTTGTCCTTCATAAGTAAGACTGTTATCCTCCCATTCTTGTTCGAGGTGTATAAGCGCCCATTGCCGGGGACAATAGCGGTAATGCTGTATCCCCGACAATAGGAGCATATTATCGTCAGTGTAGATGGTCATTATCAGATAATCTCTTCAATTGTGACGCCTTCCGGTAGCTTGTCACGGTCAATTGTTATCTGATAGTCACTGAATGACCGAGCTGGTTTTGTCTCATCGATTTTTGATATTTTCACCAGATCAAAAAGCTGATGGGCCGGCGCATTGCCGAGTTTGGAGTCATGACGGAAGACAATTAGTTTACGAGGGCTCATAAGACCTCTTGCGGCTGAACGGTCAATGTCAAACATACCCTTTAACGCATCGAAAAAGAGAGTAAGATCATTGTCATTGAACCCGGTCTGATTAGCAAGGTTCGGTGAGATGAAACCATGTGTGAGATATAGGCCGTATGGCACGGTGGCTTTTCTTCCCATGGTGCGATTGTCGCCACCTTGTTTCTCTGCTTCTTTTTCGGTAGCCACAGCCATTCGTGTTATAGAATGCTCAGCTGTAAATATGGGATCGATAGAGCGTGCAAAAGTAAGCTGTATCGGTCCTCGCACCTGTCCGGCATTTTTCCCTGTCGACATTACAGCTCCGAAAGTGCGTACATCGAAATACCTCTGACACATTATGTCTCTGGCCGATGCTACTTTTGCTTTTGCAGGTGCATCTTTTACCTCTTTGGTGTCGTAGGCGCTATCGATCAGTGTATTCAATACAGCTTTCTCACGAATAAATATGTCAAATCCGGGTTCGAGACCCTTGGCAATTTCCACATAATTACGCACCTTACGTTTTAGGCAGACATCTGTTACAAGGCCCATTCCTGTTTCAGCATCAATTCGAGGGAGGTTGCCGGCATCAGGGTCGCCATTTGGGTTTCCGTCAATCACATCAAATAGGTAGAGGAAGTCGATTCTGTTTTCAAGAGTATGCATAGTGTTATTGGTTTTATTTAGTTATCGGTTGATTGATTATTTTCGTTTTTTGATTTATTGGAAGTATATAACGCTGCTTTCTGGTGATAGTAGCCAAGAATGAAACGTCCTTGTTCGATAAGGTCAAGTTGCGTCGGGAAACCATCGGTAGGTAACAGTTCTGCAATCTCACTGACAAGTTTTTCGTAAAAGATATGTTTGCCTTCATCAAGCTTTGTGATATGGTGCTGAGACAGGTTTATAAGTGTCGGGAACACGGCTGCCGGAGTGCTGCTTGCTCCGTTAAAATAGCGTTCTTTCACGGTGTTGATGTTATTGGCGTCCTGCTGTATTTTTTCAATCACAGCAAACCATCGCCCACACAGATAGCCTGGGTAATTACAAGTTGTGTCTAACATATCGGTTATTTTTTTATGATAATTATATATTCGGTTGATGTATGCCTTGATTATAGCGGCTCTTGTTATTCCTACTTCTTGTTCAGCTCTTATACGCCTTATGGCTGCGGCATATAACTGGAAGGGGTATGGCAATCCTTGGAAGATACTTTTTACCACAGCTTCCGGCAGGTTTGGTATTGCATCCGAGGCCTTGCCTCCTAATGTCACGGCTGCGAGTATTGAGCGCAGATTTTCGTAAGGCTTTTTCTCCTTGCGGTTGTCAATGATTTTGAAGTCGTCAAAGTGTTGGAGGATATTTCGTGCAAAATCTTTTAACGGAAGCTCTGCCCAGTAGTTTACCGCGATTCTGGCACTGTTTGGCGAGAGGCCTAAGATATAGAATCTATCATCCGCTGATATCGGTTTAACTCCCGTGTAGATTGACATGAACATGTCTTTGACCTTTTGGGGGTCAGCTTCGATCCCTGAATTTAAGAAGTCGCAGACAGCGCTTTCAAAGTCGGTGGCAACATTATCGGTTGACGATGTCCAGAACAGGAATGTGCGGTTGCCGATATGAAATTTGTTTTTAGAATCAGGCTCCAACATTTTGTTGAGAGATGTTGTATAGGCAAATTCTGCCTTTTTGCCTATAGGCGCATTCCCGCCTTGGCGTTTACCATAGGAGTCATATCCGGAATTGACTTGGAAGGAAACCAGTTTAGCCGTGGCTTGACTACCTTTAATACTGGTCGCTGTTGTGGTTTCTACTATTCTGTCCTTCTCTCCTGTTATCAGGCAGAGACCATCTGTTGACACATGATCACTGTCGTCAAGGTCGAGGGATATGAGCTCGTCTTTCTCAGCTACAATCATATCCTCCCCGCTAAATCTGAACGAGAAGAAAGAGTATTTTTTATTGAGACAGCCGTTTATCTCTTCCCACAATGGATCGGCTTGTAATTTGGCGAGTTGTTCTTCCCTGTTGTGGGAGTAATATTTTGCTAAACGTTGGAGGTCAACATTGTCGGGGGCTTTCTCTAAAGTTTGCTGGATTTTCTTGATGAAGACCTCGTAATTCTTTTCCGGATCTGGTTTTTCGGAATAGCACATCACGTAGGCTGAATTGTCATAAAGAAAATTGGCTACAGGGGCAGAACTTCGCCCAACGGATTTGCGGACAAGAAACTTATCGGCGCTCTTTTTGTCAGATGTTCGTCGGTCTTCGAAATATAAAAATTCTCCTTCATCGGACAAGACTAATATGAACCCGATTTCCTTGAGTTCCTTTCCCAGAGACGGTAATGAGTCCTGATGACGTTGGTAGTAGTCGTATAATGCTTGTAGTATCATTTTAATAATTGGTTAGATTGAGGTGAGGGGACGTTGATGACACCATGCTCCATCATGGCTTTGAAATAAATGGGGGCAGGTTTTTCATTGTTCTTCTCAAAGTCCATGTCATAGAGCATATACTGCATATCCTTACTTTCCTGGATTGGTGGGGTAAGTGTGGAATTACGGTAGTCGATCAGACGGAAATTTGCGGCAAATTCCCTGCAGCCTAAGTAGGGCTGATGGAAGTATTGACCTTTTGAGGCTCGTCGTTCAAACATGGCAAGATATTTCCCTGCTGATTCATGTGAGCCGTCAGTTGTATTGTTATTATCGCGTTGCTCGACCGGAATGTATTTCATGGTTGCCCAAATCCGATATCTTACATTTTTTAGGATTAAAGCATTTTTCTGTTGGCGTTTATCCTCGATGTATATGGGAGACTTTGAGGCTAAAGCCCCTACTTCGTTTCTGCGTATATTGGTCCATGTGATTGGGTTCAACACTTCGATTTTTGTGATAATCCATTTAATGGCCGGTTTCCAGAAAATCGCTTCAAATATGGCGCGTGCAGCCGAAGGAGTAATCACTTCGTAGCTCACGCGTTCCACTTTGAACTCAGGACGTGTGAAACATGCATAATCGCCCCAGACCTCGAGGCAAAAACCTTGATTGGTTATGTTGTTGTTCAGTTCATCCATATATTAAAATGATAATAAGATTGGTATTGAATTTTGGTTAAAATATCATAGGCTCATCGAGCCATTCATTGTCTACTGAGAGACCTGTCTGCTCGTCATACGCCTGCGGATGGGTAACTACAAATAGATTGTCCACCTCTTCGACAAGTCCAAGTTTACGCAATTGAATTAACTGAGCCTGCGTGATGGACACAGAGTATTGCGACAGAGCCTTTATTATGTGGTAATTAGGACCCGATTCCTTATATTGTTCCAGCAGACGCATACTTTTATCCCAGTTTACGATAACAGGTTGGCCCTCGTTGTCTATATACTTGAAATTTTCCGATGCCGTCTGGAATTTATGGTACTTTATGAGATCATTTTGAGTCTGATAATGGTCAAATGTATTGATTCTGGCATGAAGTTTTTTGAAAAATATTTCCATGGCTTCATCCGAAAACCAGTCGTTTATTTCTCCCATATCTCTCCTGGCATCATTCGCTTTTGTGAGAAATCCTGCAGGAATGGAATTAGGTTCTGAGAGAGAAAAAACAAAAGTTTTCCCTTTCTTGGCGAGTTTTCCCTCCCGGTTACAACGCCCGGCTGCTTGGATGATTGAATCCAGTCCGGCTTCTTGCCGGAACACAATTGGGAAATCCACATCCACACCTGCCTCAATGAGCTGTGTGGCTATGACTCTTATTTCGTTAGATGGATCAGAAAGCAATTGCTTGATTTTGGCTAATTGCTGTTTTAGATGAGCCGGACACATCATTTTAGAAAGATGGATTGTGGAATCCGACGCTGGCAAGTGTCGATGTATTTCTCTTGCCGAAATTCGTTTGTTTACAATGCAGAGTACCCTTCGGTAAGTCGAGAGCCTTGAGGCTATTGCATCATACGTGTATCTCTCTCTTTCAAGAACTAAGTCAACCCGCCTGAGAGGACGCCATAGTGATTCGTCGTGAGGTATGATAGGGATTGGTTTATGGGTTAATCCGTCGCATTTTGTCAAGGGATTACAACCTCTGATTGTGCCGCATAGCACCGGTTGGCTTGCAGTAGTGAGGAGTATGGATGAGCCGAATGTGCGGTGAAGCGCGTTTAGAGCTTGCAGAATGGGATCGTAAAGTGATAGCGGCAGCGTTTGCACCTCATCCATTATTATCACACTTTTTGCCAGGTTATGTAGTCGGCGGCATCTTGAAGGTTTGTGATGGAACATGCTCTCGAAAAGTCGCACGTTGGTGGTCACAATTATAGGATAATCCCAGTTCTCTGAGGCCAAGGCTATCCGGTTGGAGAGTTCTTTATCATCTGTCGAATCTCGTGTAACCTGGGAATGATGTTCCAATACATTCTCTTCTCCAAATATAGATTTGAGTGTGAAGGCGGTCTGTTCAATGATACTGGTGAATGGAATGGCTATTATTATGCGTCGCAAATCATTGTTTACTGCATGTCGGAGTGCCCATAATAGTGATGACAACGTTTTGCCACCGCCGGTTGGAACAGTCATTTCGTATATGTACGGTTTTCCGCCACTATTGTCTCTGGAGTATTGCTGGACCATCTGTCGCACTTGGTTCACAGGGCTATCCGTAGTCGAGGAGTTTAGCTCGCTTAGATACTTTTCTAGCCTCTCAAGAAGAGGTTTTAGAGTATATTCTCTTGACCGACGGTTAAAACTGTCAGGATTCATGAACCGTTCGGTGTCAAGATAGTCTGCGTCAACCAGACAGCTGAATAGCATTCTGATGACGTGATGAAAGTCTTCGATATTCTTTTCGTAGGATAGAGGAGAGGATAGCGTAATGTCCGGAATTGTGATTTCTTCCGGCTTTTCTCTCTGTAGTTTTAGGCTTAAATCTGAAAAGTCATACAATCCTCGGTGATGTCCTATTATAGGATTAACCAAAAGTACATAATCCTTGGGGTATATATCCTTGGCGATAAGTGCACCTATCATGGCGTGGTGTGTGTCTCCTTCAGGCCTGACTGATGTGTCATATCCACTTGTGTATCGGATATAATTTTGGAATGCATTTGTTCCCTTTCCAAGGTCATGGAGATAACCGAGAGCTTCACCCCACGATGCCATCCCAAAATCGCCTGCAAATTTCGACGCAAAAGATGCGACACCAGTTGAATGTTCCTCGTTGGTTTGGATAATCCACTCAGATGTTTCGCTATCTTTTCGGAGATGGGAGATTATAGGCAACATTTAAAGTTGTAGGTTGGAGGTTGTTGAAAATGGTTGGTACACGTGAAATTTGATATTGTGAAAATATCTGATTTTTAATTTTTACAAAGATACGAGAGAGCATGAGCCAAAGCAAGGTATATATAGGTTAAATAAAGTTAATTGAAATCGCGTGCTATAGTGCTTCTTGTGTTAGAAGCCGGTGTCAGGAAGCGTGATTATTAATGAAGATAAAATATTTTAGGGATTTAGGTGTCTTAGTAACCAGAGCAGCTCTAATTATCTTTTATTAATTAACCAATCTGTATATGTTTGTGAAAAATATAATGTGGACATCGTTTTTGTCCGCAGCGCTGACTGTCGCTGCTCAGGATTCCATAGTGAATCCGGTAATCGCTTGTGATACACTTGAATATTCTATCTCTCCGGTGCTTCTTGATGATATTACCGTCAGGGCTTCGGGTGTGGTCCGTAAACCCGATGGCAGGGTGCTGCATCCTGATGAAGAGATCATCCGCACGGCCACCGATGGCATCGATATGTTGCGTAAGATGCAATTGCCACGTGTTTCCGTCAATCCTCTGACCAATGAGATAAATATTGTGGGTGGTGGGACTATAATGTTACACATCAATGGCGTGGAAGCTACTGCTGCCCAAGTGTCGGCTCTCAATCCACATGATATATTGCGGGTGGAGCTCCAAGATGCTCCAGGGGTGGAATATGCCGGAGCGGCAATGGTAATCGACTATATCACCTCACGTGTCGATTCAGGAGGAAGTGTCGCCGTGGATGCTTTCGGTGCTTTTGCGTCTGGCCGATGGGCTTCGATTGACCATTTTTCCGCGGCGTATAATAAAGGATGCTCCGCGTGGAATGTTAATGTGGGGTATATGGGGCAGCGCAAGGACAAATGGGTCAGAGATTATGAAGAATGCTGGAATTATCCCGAAGGTTCGGTGATAAGGCGCGAAATGGGACTTCCTGTCACGGTTGGTGGCTCAGGACTCGAAAGTGTGGTGAATTACAATTATCTCCATCCCGGTGGCCACATGTTGAACATCCGCGCCGGACTTGATTTCAACTATGTGCCTAATCAGGAAGAGGGTGATCGCAGGGGGCTGCTGTCGATATCTGATGGAGATGAAGTTGTATCGGTCTATGAGCATACCGAGGAGAAGTCGGTGAGGCCGAATCTTGGAATATATTATCTACATAAATTTTCAGGAGTTAACAGTCTTACATTTGAAGGGCACTCTGCCTATCTTGCTTCACATTCTTTGCACCAATACATGGAGGACCTGGTAGGGGAGGAGAGCCGTGTGCGTGGTGATAAGTACACCCTGAACGTGGCTGCATTGTTTGAGCACCGGATCGGCCACCGTGCGGTAAATGCCGTGATAAGCCACGACAGGGGGTGGCTCGTCAATAAGTATAGCCTTGCAGGAAACGGTGTTGTAAGGATTGACGATTCAAAGAGCTCGCTGGCTGGCGAATACTCCGACCGTTTCGGCCCTTGGGCTATCAGAGGAAGCCTTAAACTCACACATAGCAGCCTGTCACAGAATGCATATAAGATCGCCAGAGTATTCCTTCTTCCTTCCTTCTGGCTTTCATATAGGCCGGGACAGCAATGGCAGTTTAGATATGGAGCTTCGATTGATTATAGGATGCCTCCTGCTGCGGCCATCAGTGATATTGAACAGCCTATACAGACCGGATTGGTGCGTCGTGGAAATCCGCATCTGAAACCATTCCGGGTTATTGATCAAAGGCTATCTGCATCATTCGATTGCAGCTATGTTGATGTGGAAGCGATGTTGGATTATAGTGATGAGCATTCACCGGTCATGGAGTCTGTGGTGTTTGACGATGGAGTTTTTGTGCGCACTTTTTTCAATCAACGGTCATTTCGGCGCCTTATCGCGAGTGCCTCTGTCGCAGTGCATTTGTTGGACAATCATATTTCGCTGACCGCTGAGCCTGTTTTGACCCGCTATTTCAGCCGTGGGAATGGATACAGCCATTCTCACTCCATTTTCAGACTCGGATTAGGGGTAGATTTCAGTTATGGCAACTGGCTTGCTTACGGAAACATAATGTCAAGCCCGGCAAACAAGATGTATGGTGAAGAGATAATCGAGGAGAAGGATATGAACATGATAATGGTAGGCTATAAAAGAGAAAACTGGTCAGTGCATGCCGGGGTGTTCAATGCCTTCATGAAAAATTATTGGATGGAGACGCGCTACTTATCGGCACTTACTCCATATAAGTCTAAAGCCCATAGTGACAGAGGCAGTTCGTATCTGTCGCTGAAATTCACGTGGAGGTTTGATTTTGGCCGAAAAGGTCGTTATGTTGATACCATGGGTCGTGATATTGAAACAGACCCCGGAATACTCCGCGGCAATAAATAAATGGCATGACTCCGCACCCATGATTGCAAATATGATTGTTGTTTCGAATCGTTTCATTATTAGTCTGTTGCGTTTGTGAAGTTGGCTGAAATCTCTGACTCTGACAAATAAAAAACATAATTTGTAATTTTGAAAAATTTATATTGTGAAATTTTAAGATAATAAGATTGAATATGTACACTGTAAAGGAAATGGCTGTTTTTTGCCTGCGGCTCTTATTGTGCCGTTGGAAATTTTATTAATTTTGCAGTTAAGCATATTGAGGCTGACAGTTAGTTTAGTAATGTAAAAAATAGATGATATGAAAAATTTCAAGCCTAAAGCGTGGATGCTTCCACAACCAGTATTGATTCTTGGCACATATAATGCCGACGGTACCCCCAATGCCATGAATGCTGCTTGGGGAGGACAGTGGGATATGACCGAGATAATGATTTCAATGGGAGCGCATGCCACCACGGAAAATCTTAATCGTTGCCCTGATTTCACAGTCGCATTTGCCACCCGGGAGACAATGACGGCTGCTGACTATGTGGGAATCGTCAGTGCAAAACATACGCCCGACAAGATAGAGAAAACCGGATGGACTGTGTCAAAAGCTGAAAATGTGGATGCCCCTGTGTTCGGATGTTTCCCTATGACATTGGAATGCCGGATGAAGGAGAAACTTTATGAGTCAGAAACAGGCTACTACATTGTAGCGGAGATTGTCAACATTGTATGCGATGAGAATTTCATCGCTACTGATGGCAAACCGGACGTGGAGAAAATGCATCTTATCACATTCGATCCTATTCACAATGGTTACATAGAATTAGGTACTCGTGTAGGCAATGCTTTCGCTGATGGGAAGTCTATGAAATAAATTTCCTTTGTGTCTCATTGAAAACGAAGCGTCCTGGTTGACAGAGTGTGACCGGGACGCTTCGTTATGCAATAAACAGGCTGGCAGAGTGTCAGGACTGTGGCCGGATATAGGGCATGCGGAAACTAAGTTTGTAGAACCTCTCATAGCCATTTATCGGAGTGGCATGCTGAAGCAGCGAACCGATATGGGTAAACGAGGATAGCTGTGGGCAACTGTCCTGTGCCGCTTCCGTCTCCGGGTCGGTTGCATCAGTTGGTTCAATGACTTTTTCAGGGTAAATAATCAGACAATCCACTGTGGTTGAGCTGTCGCATCCCAGGACCTTGAGTATTTTTCGGTCACGCGCATAGGCTGAAATCTGTCGGATGTCATCGATTATGCCACAGTTGCCGTCATTATAACGCGGTTTGTATTTAGTGTCAATGATTACCTTGTTGGCTGTGTCAACAAAGTCGACAGCTGTTCTGTGATGGCCTGGCACCTGAAATTTAATAGCATCGCCGAATCGCTCGTAGAGCTTTGAATAGACATACACTTCATAAAGTCGTGACATATCAATCCAGAAGGGAGGCGTGAAGTCAATGTCATGTCTCGTCTCGGAAATAGAGTAACTGAACTTGCGCAATATCATTTTAGCTATGCGCAGGGCTTCGGAATAGTCTTTGTATAAGTCGTTTTTGACTATGGATTTCAGCTCTCGGGTATCAAACGTGTCAGCCACTTCGTGGAAGTGACTTTTTACGTTATTTATTACCGATGTTAGTGTCGCGTATGATTTGTGGGCTGCGAGACTTGAAAGATATGATTCGGAAAATGTCAACGCTTTCTTGAGTACTCTGTTTTCGGGATTGTCGACGGTATAATCCTGATATTTGCAGTATATACGTTCTTCTCGCCGTGGAATGATATTTTGCTTGATGTGACGTGATATATGGATTTTCCCCTTCACCTTTGACTGAAGATTCTCACATTTCATCACGTATGCTTTCTTGAGCCCACGTTTCGTGATTCTTTTTAATATGGCGATGAAATGTATGATGAGTAGCGGGGTGATCTGATTATTGAAAGCATTGGTTCTTATCGGCTGCGCGTTGAAGTCGATGTCGTAGAATTTGTCGAAATATTTTGCGGATGACTCGAATCGGAGAGCGCTGACAAACATTTCAACGAAGTCAAGATCGCGTATCTTCGGCATCACAACCACTGCATGGTCATCTGTCAGCCATTCGGCTCCTATGTAGTAACCGGCACACAGGGTAGTGGGATGTATCCCTAAATATTTGGGCGCACACTCATAGCCGGTCTCGCAGAATGGGATGTCGAGTCGTCTGATGAGTTCACGGTCACTATCATTGCATCCACCATGCTCATATAAATATGTGATGGCTGGTATGCGGCTCATTGCTGTGGTCCGAAGAGTTTGAAAGAAGAATTAGTCAATTCCTTAAATTCCTCCTTTCTGAACGAGATGATTCCGTCTTTCTCATATTCTTTTAAGAGCGGAATGATCTCATATTCAAGTTTACGGCGCAACGAATCGGCATTTCTGGCCATAAAATAGCTATGGCCAATCATAATATCCTGGATGTCAAAATCAGGTGTTATATGTCGGGTTATGAAATCCTTGATTCCGTCAAAGAGTGAGAGTGCGATATCTCTAACCCTGTCGTTGCCGTTTGTTGGGTCAGCATAATATGAGATGATGGCATCACGATTGGATGATAATGTATAGAATGCAAACCTGCGCCTGACGGCATAGTCTATGTAGCCGACACTCCGGTCGGTGGTATTCATTGTGCCGAGAATGTAAAGATTGGATGGAACGCTGAAGTTTTCTTCGTGCGAGTAGGCCAATCGGATTTTTATGGGATGTTCGCCTTCGGATCTTTTGTCTGCTTCAAGCAATGTGATTAGCTCACCAAAGATTTTGGAAATATTTCCACGGTTGATTTCGTCGATGATGAGGAGATATTTCAAGTTGGGGCCATTGTGAGAGTAAGGTTTCACACCATAAGTCTCCATGATATAGTTGCACAGCCCTCTTACGTAAGAGATGTTATAGATATTGCTCGTCTCTCCGCGATAGAACGCTTTGATTGATTCGATGTTTGCCGGAAAATCCTTCCCTTCGTCAGCGGCACTGTTGTGGGAGCGTACACGGAACGTTTTCCCATTTCGGTAGCTGACTGAGAAATTCACATTGTTTTTGGTCTTGGCTGTGATTGGTGCCTCTGAACAGTCGTGTTTTAGTTGTTCAATGGCATTGTCGAATGCATCAAGACTACCGCTTTGCTCTGCTGTCTTGCATATAGTCTTGAAGATGCCATCCTTGATCTCATAGGTCATATTGTCATCGTCGATGACCGGTTTGAGGCCTTCAACAAAATCTTCATAATCCATTGACTGATGAAAGGTGGTGAAGAAGATGCGCTTCTCGTTGACCAGTTTATCATATTTCTTCATGATTCCTTTATGGTCAGCGGGGTCGAACTCCTCTCCCATAAGCGATAGAGATACAGCTGCTGTGATATAGGTTTTCCCGGTGCCTGGAGCACCCTGAAGAATAACCTGCTTTTTTTCCTCCAGAAGGTTTATGATATTATCGATATCCATTTTATTAAAAATGTTGTTTAACCATTTGTCGATGAATTTCCATGATTGCGTGTGGCTGTTGATTAGTTTCTGAAGAGTTCCCTGAGCTTGTGGGAAACACTCATTGCCACTGTAAAAATCCAAAATCTCGACATGGCGGAAGTTTATATTGAAGTATTTAGATGTTAGGATCGGGTCGGTGAATGATTCACTTGTGATACGGCATAACGCCAGTGGTACTCTACCTTTTCTAACCAATATGATGTCACCGATTTTTAAAGACTCCTTGAAGTTTAGACATTGGAAATTGGACCACTCTCCAGTACCTATGACTGGTACAGGTTCCCGGAGCATGTCCATGGAGTCAATGCTTCTTTCATATCTTCCATGTGGAAGATGCATCTGTATGTGCCAATAGGTGGTGGACATGGTCAGGGTGGTAGAGATGCAAAAGTAATGATAATTTATGTCTGTGTCAATAGGTAAGGCGATGAAATACTTGTCAATGTGATTAGGTGTTGATGGACGGTGGCGTGTCTATTGATTGTCCTGATTTTTATTTCGTCTCACTCTCTCTTTACGGAAGTCGCTCCATTGTCGCTTCCACTTTCTGGTAGCATTCACGTTGTCGATACCAAACATTTGCTTCAGGCGCTTCAGTAGTTGCTGACCTACATTGAGCTTCACAATGTGGCGACCCTCCAATCGCTTGTCTGGAGTGAAAGCTAGTCTGATTTCATCGTGGTTCAAAGCGTTAACGCGGTCAATGAGCAACTGTATTTCCGGAGATAGCTCAGGTACTTCTGACGGTTCGTAGATGGCAATGTCGTCATTGTCAATCCGGATACGGTCCCATTTTTTTGCTTCTTTCAACGTGATATAATCCTTGTCAACGATAGCCACATCGGCCCGAGTGCTTACGAAAAACGGTTCATTGATACGGTTGAACATAAACATACTGTGACCACGGCCATTGGATTCAATTTCAAACGAATAGTCTGCCAAATCAATGGGCATAATCTTGTCACCGATAACATCCTCATAGTGGAAATTGACACGAAACTTCTCAAAGTCAATATCTTTACGGAAAAATTGAGATAGGGTAGGCACCCATTGACGACATGTGGTGTCAGCTATGACATTGATGTCAAGCGTGACATTATCGCCGTGTTTGCGCCATATCTCTTTGGCCGTGTATTTCCCCGGGATTATCTCGGTTGCAGGATCATCAGATAGGAGCTTGGATGGTATCGTGGTAGCCGGGGCAATCCCGATCCAGTCGGCCCAAGAAAAATGATGATTACATCTGTCACTGACGCTGTCAAGTCCGTGAGCATTGGTAAAGTGGTAATAGGATTTAGATGTCAGAACCCTTGGTGTGTTCCAACCTTTAAAACGGACTTTTTTATCGGTTGGGAGCATATAGTCAACCATCTTTTCTCGGAACATGAACACCGTGTCTGTGTAAGTGGTCATAGTGGAGTACTCGCGCACATAAGCTACTATGTGGAGAAGTGTGCGGTTACGTGAATTGACCACCACTTCCGGCAACTCTATCATCATATCCTCATGCAGGAAAATGGTGTCGTTGGGGACTTTAGATATGATTTTTTCCTTGTAGCCAAGATGACGGATTGTAATGGGGTAGGAGATGGCAGGAATGTAAGGTAACTGGCCTTTGGAATTGCAGGTGCCTATTCGTTTTCCACCGGGATCGAATATTATGGCGTTGGGTAGCGGTTTGTGTGAATGGGCGTCGGCAACGACAGCATCGCTCGTCTGTCCTTCTGCCTTGGAGAGGCAAAAGAGCACCATGACGAATATGATGAAAATCCGATGCATGACCGATGGGAGAGGAGCGTTGAATGCGATTAATAAGCGATAACTTGTGCAAAGTTAAACCATTAATCGGACATCAGGCGGCTTTTAAGTTTATTTAATATTGCCAAAAATATTTTAATCGCGTGCTGAGCCACGTTTATTTATCAACGGTATGTATGGGTGGTGTTATACTATTTTACTGACTCTGCTTAAGGATATTGCAGAAATCATCGAATAGCAGATGGTAATCGCAGCCTTTCTTTTCGCCTAAAGTTACAAATATTATATTTTGCTCCGGATCACAGAACAGAATCTGCCCGAATAGTCCGAGTGCGAAAAAGCGAGATGTGACAAATAGTCCATCCTCGTTTTTACTGATGATGTTATTCCAACCGTAGGAATATGCTTCGTTGTCTAAGCTCGCGTTGATCGAACGTTTAATCCAGTTAGGGTTGACAATTTGTTTACCGTCATGCTTCCCTCCATTCATGTAGAGTCGGCCGATAAGGGCAAGATTCCTGACATCGGTGGCGATACCTCCATACGCCTTGGCATGATGACTTGTTTTGCTGTCAAGTGTGACGTATGCGTCTGATTCCATCCCAAGCGGAATCCATACTTTGGTTTGAAGATAGTGTGCGTATGATTGAGATGTGGTTCGCTCAATGACTACCCCCAATATAGCCGTCGCCAGTGAGTTATAGTGATGTCGTGTCCCCGGTGCCGCATTGAACTTAGCTTTGGATATGAAATTAAGGACGTCATCGCCGTAGTACAATTTAGCCATCTTTGAAAATGGATTCCAACCATACTCTTCTTTGAAATCTAATCCGCTTCTCATATCAAGCAGATGCTCGATGGTGAGTTCCGAAAAGCGCGGATCAGCGGTCAAAAGCTCTGGAAGGTAATTTGTCACAGGGTCATTGACGCTTGAAATATAGCCCTCATCAATAGCAATTCCACATAGCAATGCCGTTATAGCTTTAGAAATCGAAAATATGTTGCTTGGCTGATGCTTTTGTACGTTTCCATAATATTCTTCCAATAAGATTGAATCGTTGCGCACGATCAATAATGAACCCTTGCCACGGACTCTTTTGAAATATTCGCTGATGGTTTCGTTATGGAATTGGCCGCCGTTAAACTTTGTGGTCCGGAATAACGGGTCGTTCTGAGGTGAGTCAATAAAAGGTGTGGTGGAGCCAATAGTTCTGATGGTGTCAAGAGTAAACTTGGTGTATGAGTCAGTAGTGGGAGTGCCACACCTGATTGCCCTGAGTGCGGTGCAGCTGGAAAGACAAACTGCCAAGATTGAAATAAGCGAGATGAATTTAACCATAGGCAAATTTACGATTATATTTTAAAACAAATGGGAGGCATTATGACAAAAATTGAATTGTATAAATCATACGTTATTGATAGCCACCTTTATGACATTGTCCCTACGGTTCTCAAACAAGTCGTAGGCTTCCTCGATTTGAGCGAATTGGTATGTATGTGTTATCAATGGAGTAGTATCGATTAATCCTTTGGAGATAAGTCGCATTATCTCATCACAGTCACAGCCGTCAACCCCTCCTGTCTTGAACGTCAGATTTTTGCCATACATGTCCGGTAGTGGGAGCATCTGCGGTCGGTCATAGAGAGCAACTATAGTGATAATGGCATTCGGGCGCGCACATTCGTAAGCCATGCGGAATGTGTCATCTGTTCCGGCAACCTCAATCACGCGGTCGGCGCCGCCATGGTCAGATAGCCGCTTGTTTTTCGCCATACAATCTTCCGGCGAAACAACATTCACACCGGGATAATGTCTTCTGACAAATTCCTGACGCGCCACATCTGTCTCACAGACAATAATCCGTTTCGGCCTATAAAGCCGAACGCATTGTAATGTGCAAAGGCCTGTCGGGCCCGCACCGATAATCAGCACTGTATCTTCCTCGGAAATCTCAGAAATCTTGGCTGCCCAATAACCGGTGGCAAGAATATCTCCCACAAACAGGGCCTGACGGTCGCTTACATTATCCGGAATCTTGGTCAGGCCATTATCGGCAAACGGGACACGGATAAATTCTGTCTGACCACCGTCTATGCGACAGCCTAACGCCCAACCTCCATTAGGATCGCTACAGTTATTGACCCATCCATGACGGCAGAAGAAGCACTCTCCACAGAATGTCTCAACATTCACTGCCACACGGTCGCCGGGCTTCACCTTCGTTACCTCTGAGCCTACATCCTCCACTACACCCACCATCTCGTGTCCGACAGTGATCCCCGCCACGGCCTTCGGCACACTCCCATGCTTTATATGCAAATCAGAGGTACAGATACTGCTCAGAGTAACCCTCACCACAGCATCCTTCGGATCAACCACAACCGGTTTCGCCTTCTCCGTCACCTCAAACCGTCCTCTACCTATATATGTCAATGCTTTCATTGCTTTTTTTCTGATTATTAAGTCTTAAATCAAGTATTATTGGGTTGCTTGGAGCTGACATCGAGGTAAGAATCTCAGATGACATAACACATGACATCATGGATTCGCTTACAAGAAAATAATCCAGTCTGGAACCTTGATTTGTTGCACGATAATCAACTCCGTGCATTGTGTCGAAATAGGTGTATGCCCTATGATTGGGATGCAATCTGCGGAAGGTGTCAACCAATTTGCCAGCTGACAAGAGCCTGTTGAAATCGTCTCTTTCCCATTGATAGTAACAACCGGTATTGCGAATACAGGAAGAATAGAACGAATCCAAATCAGTATGTACGATATTCAAATCACCACAGATAATTATGGGCTTTGTTTGAGCCATGACAAAATCCACAATCCACTTGTTCCATTCCTTACGTCGTTCAATATATTCAGGTATCTTTTGATTGGAGTAAGGTACATACGCATTGATAAGCACAAATTCGTCAAAATCCAGAATAAGATGATGTGAATCAGATTCAACGAAGTTAGAAGTCAACTTTTCACATACATAAGAGGTCACACCGCTCCATTGATCGGAACAGTGGCTATAACTGGCATATCCTTTAATCTCCGGCCTATAGCCAGATCGCGTCTTTTGTAGACACATGATATTCGGCCGATGCTCCTGCATCAAACTTTCAATTTCGGTTGCATGGGCTTTGACACCGGCTACATTCCAGCTGATTATCTTCATCGGATCAAGTCGTTCTAACGCGTTAATGTTTTATAAGCTTTCAAGTGGCTATTTTTTAATGTCATTGAAATCTTGATTGAGGTCAAGATTTTAAATCTTATTAAGAATAATATTCTGATTATTGCCGTGAATTGTAGGTATTGATGGTGACTGCATGTTTTTCAATAACATGGCAACTTCGAATAGAATTCGTTAAATAAATTTCTAATGCAGATTACAAGCGTGGCTGATTCGTGTTTGAATCCATGTGAAGATAGCCCCCAAGTTTACTAAATTGTTCTATCACCATTTGGCTATTATTTTTGACGAAAACAAGCTAAATCCTATTTAGGCACATAATTAAATTTTACGCAAATATAAACAAATTTTTCATAACTTTCATAGCTTTGCTATTAGACAAAACGATTAGTCGCAATTGTTAACGTTCAATATTTGGGGTGGGTGCTTAGAATTGATTAAATTTGCAGTATGATTAGCCCAATTATGATATACGCTGAGACTTCTCGGCTGATGCTGCGCTCTTGGACGCCGGAGGATTTGCCTCGGTTTGTTACCATGAATAAAGATACGCGGGTAATGAGATATTTTCCTGCTCTATTGACCGATGAAGAAACTGAGACTTTTTACAACCGGATTCAAGATGAATTAAATAGAAACGGCTGGGGCCTTTATGCGGTGGAAGTAAAATCAACCGGACATTTTATCGGCTATGTGGGCCTTCATGAGATCGGATTTGAAGCAGACTTTACTCCCGGCGTAGAGATTGGCTGGCGATTGGCAGCAGAGTATCACAATCATGGTTATGCTTCTGAGGCGGCGAGAGAAGTGTTGCGGATTGCTGAATCACATAGGATTAATAAGCTGTATTCTTTTACAGCTGAAATAAATAAACCATCTGAACAAGTGATGGTTAAGATTGGGATGAAAAAGATTGGCGTGTTTGACCACCCGAGACTGCCGGCGGAATCTCCGTTATGCCGACACGTGCTGTATAGTATCAGTCTTTAAGGATGCGTGAGTATGGAATTGAAGAAGGTAATTGTAATTGGATGCCCGGGCGCAGGGAAGAGCACTTTTAGCCGTAAACTATCAGCGAAGACTAATCTGCCGCTATATTATTTAGACATGATCTGGCATCGACCAGACCGAACTGTGATTGGCCGAGTGGAGTTTGACAAGCGTCTTTCTGAAATTATCGAGAAGGATAATTGGATCCTTGATGGTAATTATGCACGGACGCTTCCTATGCGACTTGCTAAATGTGACACGGTGTTTTTCTTTGATCTGCCTTTGGAAGAATGTATAGCAGGGGTGAAGTCTCGTCTTGGAAAAGAACGAGTTGATATGCCGTGGACTGAGAATGAACTCGACTCTGAGTTTTTGCAGTGGATTACGAATTTTCCGCGTGATATAGTACCTGAAATCAATAGATATTTGGAGCAGTTCGATAAATCGGTAATCCGTTTTCATTCAAGAGCAGAGGCAGATAGGTTTATCAGTTCATTATGACAATAAAATCCGTATAATACTAACGGTTATCTGATTATCACTTGCCCTCGATGCAGTTTGGGAAGGGGGTTAAGTGTCAAGCGTTGGCGGTTTAACTGGTTCAAGCCACCTCGCAGAAAGTGGCTGAAAGTGAACGCCGTAGCAATTTTATCATATCCGGGGCTGTCTCAGCTCCATTACGTGCAACCATATCAGTTGCTTATTTCAATAGCAAAGTTAGAGATTGTCAGACAAATAAACAAATTAGATCTGGCAGCAGTCATCGTGAACTTTATTCCCACGATAATAATTACGGCGGTAATAAAATTTGATATTAGTGGCAACAAATCTTAACTAGTGGGTGACACTCACGAACTTAGATTCAGTTGCTCATGCTTCAGATGTTATAATCCATGTCGCGTTATTCTTGGCTCCTATACGTGAGAGAATTGCTTTCTCTTTGAGGGAGGCAATGGCGCGATCAACCGTTCGCTTGTTCAGTCCTGTTTTGGTTGCAATGGCTGCGATTGAGATTTGTGGATTCTCTTGAACCGCCTTTATTACAGCCATCTCCTTCAGGGGGTGGTGCGCGGTTAATGATAATGGTGTTTCCAAAACGTCATTTTGGCGTTTAGCCTCCTTTGAAACGTCATTCTGACGTTTATCTTCGCTCCATCTGATATGAAGCGTGCGATTTCGCAAGTCGGCAGGTACACCAAACACCGCAAAGTTCATAAAGCGTTCAAGTGGCTCAAAGGTGCGGTGAATCCCATTGGGGATGTTCTCATATTGAGACCTGACCAACGCATTCCGAAAGAACTATGAATGTTTGAGCCTCGCGCAGGTCGATTGACGGCTGGTAACTTACGGATGCCTCGCCGCCAAGAACCCATTCTTTCTTGCTGATCTCAACGGTGCGAATTTGCCTTGCAAACTTAAATACACCCTAGAAGATGTGGCGGTGTATGGAAGTTAGGCCCACAAGCGAGAACGCGAACGATGGCTCACTAAGAATCCTGGCGATATTGGCAGATCCCTTGTCGCCCTCCTCGTCAACTGCATCGTGTCCGGACTTTGTTTCATAGTAAACCTTGATGCGTTGCTGCGCTTCATCAATACTTATATCTCCCTCTATGGGCTGACGTGCCGTATCGAGTAGATAGTCTGACACTTTCAGCCCATCTACATCCTGAAGACCGATAGCCGTCTGCCAAGCATCAGCCTTCTCCCTCTGTCCCGGTTCACCGTTAACTATATATTCGTCAAATTCGCTCATGTTCGAAATAAGTAATTTATGCCTTAGGATAAAGCTATTTCATAAAAGCTGACCAGTGGTTAAACGATATGAGATTAAATCCGGACTGTCAATACCTTAGGCTTACTTTGCGAAAACGCGGCGGCGGTGTCGTAACGCCATCAATTTAACTATCCCCTAAATGGTACATCAGAGAATTTAATATTAATTTTAGACATGTCGTAATTCCTAATTTCAAGCATTTGTTTGATTGAACGCTCCGTAATATCAGCATTTAGAGTGGGCCCAATAACAATATCAGTAAGAGCGTTTTTATCTAATTGTATCTGAACATAGGGCACAATTCGATTGTCCACTAAGCGAAATTGTACCTGCTTATAATGCTCCTTAGGCACTTCAACGAATGCACGTGTTTCGTTTTCATGCTTATAAGCAGCATCTTTAGACATAACGCATGTGGTTTGAAGAAATATCTGCCTTGACAATTTTCGTTGTGCACTGATAATTTCCTCACTTGGTTTGGGTAATCCAAATGTTGAAAATACTCCATTGTCAATGAGACTCAATGTTTTTTTTAGGTACTGTTCGGTTTCCTCTCTACCGTAACAACATCTGCAAAATTGCCCATAAGAGGCTCCTATAGTTTTTGAAGATATGCCAATACTGCATCCGTTTCCATGGGCACCGTATTGACTCCACATTACCAATGAGTCTGCATTATTAGAGAATGATGTGAGATAAATATTCTTGAAATCATCAAACTGGAAATGGGTGTTTTCAAGTTCATTTACTATTGCAATACCTTGCTTTAATTCCGTAGGGTCATTAAGATAGGCTGCATTAGTAGCCCATAACACAATACATTCAGATCTTAAAATGCTAATCAAGGCACTTAGATTTGTGTAGTGGAATAATGAGTAATCTTTTCGTTCCAATGGATCGTTCATTTCATTCACAGTCGTTAAGGTTGTTGATTAAGTCGTCAAGGTTGGAGTCTCCGAACTCGTCGGCAAGTTCCTCGGTGTTGATACGGTAGTTGTTATCGGCATTCATATCGAGGACTGACTCGCAGTCGTGTGTATCTAAATTGTCAAGTTCATCCATGGTGCCGACAAATTAAATGCTATTATTTAATTTATCTTCCATTCGCTTGTAGCACTTCTTGGGAACATTAAACAAGCAGTTTGGTGTTCCGGGAATGCGCTGAAACTTGAAGCCGCAATGATACATGGCCAAGATTGCCGTTCCATTGGAAACATTGTATAGACGTCCATCGGTAATCTTATAGAGGATATCCTCAACCATGTGCTTTAAGCCGTATGAAGAATAGTCCTCATTGAATTTATGGTATCGTCCAGAAGGCGAATGAAAATAACATTTGATGATGTCTTGAGCACACATCAATTCTTCCAAATTGAATGAGTTAAGGCTAACTAACTTTTTAGAGTCTGTAAGACCACCAAAAGTTAGCCCTTTCAGAGCTTTTTCCTTTTCGAGATAAGCAAATTCTTGGCACCACTCGTCTTCATGACCTTGCCAAAAATAATACAGATAGTCTTTTTCTCCTTCCATTGGTCTTATCTTTTATAGGGATTGGCTGGTTTCTTAGTTACGTAAACCTTTGGATCCTCTCTTTTCTCATAGTTCGGTTTCTGAACTTTCGGGGTATATTTCTCTGACATAGTTATCTAAATCGGTGTTAATACGTTTTTCTATTTTATTGGGAAGTCCTCGATAGTATTCGTTTGTGATGGTTACGTGTTGAGCGGCTTCTTCTTTTAACTTAAAAAAATCGCTTTCCAAAAAAGCGGGATGGTAATGTTCATATCTGAGCTTCACAAATAGTTGCTCCATTTTTGTCTGATAGGCTGAGAAAAAAGTAGCAGACTTGCTGAGTTCAAGCAGATCGGTTTCGCTCTGATTGAAGATAGGCAATAACTCTTTGGCAACCAATGTAACCGCAGCCACAGCAGAAAGAACGGCACCGAGTTTGGTGTCTTTCCAATATGTTAGAGCCGACACGGTAGAGATTACAATTACTGCCCAATTTATATAGCGGTTACACTTCTTACGACGGTCGATATAGGCACGAATACGTTTGTTATAGCTGAAAGCCAGACAAAACTCGTGCCATATCATATTTTCCGTTACATCATAGAAGTTAGCCATTATCAGGAGCGTTGATAGGTTTTGAAGTTCTCGAGCTGTTCGAGGACTTTATCGACAGTGACGGAAGAATGTCAGCTCGTTTTGATAGCGGATTATAATGCAGGTATTGCAGAATTTCTATTTCTGTTTTCATATTGGAATAGCTTATCGCGACAAAGTTAATAAAAATACGTGAATAATCGCGACATTATGGCGTGATCTTAGCCCTTTCGCTCTCGCATTTGGCGCGATTCAATGCCACGTCTTCCATTGTGCATACCTCCTTAACTAGCCCTCCGGTAAGAGGACTTTTTATATCGACAGATGTCTCCATGTCCTATTAGTTTTTGTTTTAGCTGTTAACGGTGACACCACCTATTGAAAATGATCTTATTTCCTATTATCGGGGATCGGATAATGTTCATCCTCATACTCTTCGACGATGTTTAAGATCTTCAACAATTCAATCAGGCTGGGGTAACTATCGGGAGTATCATCTGTCACCAGTGGCAGCAGTTCATCAATTCGTCTTAGAGCCGCCTCTTATTCATCTGTTGTTATCTTCATACGGCGTTGTTGCATAAGGTTAAAACTTCAATTGTTATCATCTGAATCCTTCTGAGATGCATCTTTCAGAAGTTTCGCAATCCGTTTTTGCTCTTTCAGTGCATTGCGGATATTTTTCCTGCTAAAATTGTATCTCCAACGAATCTTATTGATTTGATTGTTGGATAAATTGCAGGATACTTTGAAGGATGTGAATTCTCTCTTCAAATGAATATCAGGGTCATAAGAGACGAAACACAGACGAGTGATGTCGTCTCCTGATGGGTCGATATTTATTTCATAGGTTTCTCGTAAATATTTTTCTATTTGAGGAAAAGCGCAATGCTCATGGTATATCCAAGTATTGGCATAAGGGTATTCCTTGTCATATTCGAGATACACCAGTGCCTTAAGTCCGTTGCCGGACGGAGAAAGCCATGTCGCGATGATATGGGGGTCGTTTTTCAGCTTATCCTTTATAGAATCTACTGATTCAAGCTTATCTATATCGACAATCATAAGTGAGGTATAGCCACAAATGTCAAATTTGAACCTTGTATCAAATAAAGTGCCACTGAAAATAAAAGAGGGCAGCTGCTTCTTTTTTGATTTGTATCCGGCAATAGCGGATTTGCCTAAATGATATAGTCTTCGAATATTTTCAATTTGAGTTCTATATTTACCAGTTCTGATAGAATTTAATGCATCAAACAAAGTGATGGTATGATATGATTTAGCTCGGATGTCTAAACACAAGGCTATGTGCTTATTAAGAATGTCGATTGTGTTCATACAGTTTGATTTTGGGGTTGGTTGTTACTTTGCTGACGATGTTACTCTGAGGTGCGGGTGAGGCAGCTGATGCGTTCATTTACGCTGCGGAGATAGTTGCGCTTCATCTTTTCGGTGAGATAGCTGCAGTCGATTAATTGTCTGGCTTCGTCTGGCAGTGTCATGAAACGGTCGAGAATTTTGTTGGCTCGTTTGCTGACCAATCCGATTCTGGCGACGAATCTTTCGACGTCGAGTCGGCAAGGGTGGCCGGTGTGGTCATAGACATCGCTTTTCTCAATGTCCACTGAGAGGCCTCAGTCAAGTCCAAGGTCTGCACCATATCTACATGAAGGCTTGTGTTCAACAGATCATACGCCGTAGTAAGTCTGTAATCCAGACCATCAATAATCAACGAGAATTTTTTGAGGTTAGCATCACCGTTAGAATAAATGTAGTTGAATACCACAAGCGTGAATATCCGCTCCATATCTACCATCCATGCGACAACATTGCTGCGGATTGCCTTTAAATATCTTCATTGCTACCGTTGTACTTGAACTGCATTCCTGATACCTGCTCATTCAACGCCAGCTTTATAAACGTTAAGTTTTCTCATGATCAATAAGTATTAAACGGTTTTGCGTATCAGGTACGTAATTTCGATACCAAGTACATCAAGAATTTTATTGATGGTGCTTAGCGACGGATTCTCTTGACAACAATATCCTTGACAGTGGCCACGCCGACCTGCATCATCTCAGCCAAATCCTGCTGAGTCAGCGAAAGCACCTCGCGTCTCTCTTTCATCAAATTTTTTTAACTCCATGGTTTAATATGATATACTTTTCTGTAAAGTTAATCATAAAATACTAAGCAGCCAAACAAGAAGTACCTTTAGGTGGTGATTTCCGACGTCGAAATTGGAAAGGTGTGGCTGTCACGTGAAATGAATTGAAAAACTTCAAATTCACATATTTCAATATATCATAAATTTATGCAGGATTGGAATTCGATGAGTTTCAATGCATTGATTACCCCTCGGTAAGTAAAGCTTTCCAGTGGTTGTTTTCCTCTGGCATAACTACAAAAATTCACTTTTTTGTCCCATGACACCGAACAAAAATTTTCAGGTATCTGACATCTTAAAATACATGAAGGTGCTTGAAATTGCTCGTTGCCGGTAACATATGCCAATTGTTTTGGGGTAGGTGTTTTATAGAATCGTTGGGGTACTAAAATGATTTGTTGCTGTGACAGTATAGTTCTCAAATAGGCATACGCATCTCGGCAATATTCAAGTTTGTCGGAATGTACCAATAGGTTCACGCCTACTGTTATATCGGTTTCTGATAAATTTTTAATTTGTTCAAAAACTCTTTGAACCTCATTATCATTATCCGGATTATGGATTGTGATGTGAATCTTGTCAGGTTTATGTGTCAACAATGCTTGCCAAACATCTTTTTCTAATAATGGTAGACCATTGGTGGTGATTGAAAGGTAGGCGAGTGGTTGTATTGCATCAATGATCTGAAATATCCCATCATACTCGAACGGTTCGCCTCCTCCGAGAGAAACTGCTTTTATTCCGTTATTTACGCAATCTATTGCAAGCGCAATGACTTCTTTCGGTTTCCACAAGGTGTTCCCTTTCATATCACTATGATTATAGCAAAACGAGCATTGTTTGGAGCAAAAGTTGGAGAGATCGATTGACAATAGTTCAATGTTCTTCATTCTCTGACGATACGTTTTAGGTCTTGACCACGATAAGGCATAGAACGAAATCGTTCTATGAGTTCAGGATTATTTTGGGCTTCCTCTATGGTCATTAATGGTATTTTATATCCACAGATGAGAATATGGCCTTCCTCTGTCGGATAGGAATCTGCGACCACTTCAAATGATTTAGGCATAGCAATAATGCAATAAGGCTGTGTTATTTCAACAAGATTTTCAAACCTGTCTTTATTTGATTCAAATAAACTACATAATTCATCAAATCCTGTGTTCTCTTCATTCATATCCCATGGATGACTTGGGTTTCGGCAACACGCAAAGACCATAGAAAAGTTGATGAATGGTAATTCTTTGGAAAGATGGAGAGAGTTGTAACATTGTGTATCATCAAGAACAATTATTCGTGGAGTATCGCTCATAGCTTCAAAAAATGAATTTTCATCCACTTTCACAATCGTATTACCTGTAGAAGGATACAGAATTCTATGCGGGGATTCAGGCTCAGTTTCAAGATAATCACTGCCCCCATGTGACTGACATGGCGTGAACTCGGAAATTTGAAATAGTTTTTGTGTCTCAAAGGAGAATGGGAAACGCAGCGCTAATTTTTTTAAAAAAGGATCCAACTGCGTGTCGTAAATCGGAAATTTGGGAATATAAGTACGTTCAATTAGTTGCCCTGGCCAGTATGGTTGTTGATAATGATAAAACGGTAAATTCTTGAAGTTAATGTTGAATGTCCATTTCTCTTCTTCTTCACTCCACTTTTCATCACACCAAAAATCGAATTCAATACTTTTCTGCAGTATATCCTCGGTGTAGAGACTATTTATGTCCTCTTCGGCCCAATCATAAAATTCATGTACATAGACACCATATTTTGATGATAGGCAAAGAAGTTTGATATCGTCCCCTTCTGAATTAACTTTCTGCCGATTTTTCATAAAGAGCGATATGAAGCGTTCGGTCTTATCCGGATTAATTTTTATTATATATGTGAAATCTACCGGATGTTCCAAGTCGACATCTTCTAAGGCTTTTATAAGATGAAGTGCTTGTCTGTCAGTAAATTTAAGATTGACAATTCCATCAATATCTTTAGATGGCAGGACATCTTCAATAATGCTTTCCAGAGATTCTTCTCCAAGGAAAGATGGTACAGGACCGTTTTCATTGAAGTCTATGACTGCAATTTTTCCATCCTTGTCAATGCCAAACCAACTTGTTGACATAGAATGAGTAGATGGATATTCTTTATCTGTTTTCATGAGTTTTTATTTTTGTCAAAGGTCAATTGAAGTAGGTTATAGAGGTCGAAGTCGGATTTTTTAGAACATAGTTTAGTCTATAATATACAAAATTACAAAGAAATAGTCAACAATACAAGTGGCTGGCCGCTAAAACAGTAGCTCTAAATGGGGTAAATATGAGATTTGCTGTAGAGTTGATTTTGGTTCTGAATTCGAATGTCGGGAGGTTAGATTTGTCAATTTTGTAGAGGCAGAGGGTATAGACTCTGAGATTTTATCCTTAGTCTGTTGGTTTGCGAAGTAAGCATCAAGATGTTTCCGACTCCAAAGTGTCTTGCCCCGGTTCTATGTCTTCAGCAACTTCTCACGCTTGGCTATCTCATATAGCCCTGAATTGGAGACATCATACTTCTCCTACAACTCCTTCGATGTGTAGAATTCAGTGATAGGCGTTGGTATCTTGCCTTCTGAGATTCGCTCTATGCTGAGAATTTCGAATAGAACATCAATATCGGCTTGCCTGATGAGAGTCTTTCGCTTAAGTTTCCATACTTTTATCACTCCTTGATTGATGTAATTATAGATTGTCACGTGACATACTCCAAGAAGTTTTGCCGCTTTGATCGGAGTCAGAAATTCTTGTTATGCTACTTTTCCGCGCCTTGACTGTTGACGCTCGTATTACTGTTGATCGGAACTAACCCGGGCTTGCTGTTTCCAATCCTTGTATGCCAGCCCCCGAACAGCGGTGGCTGCAATACCCCGTGGATGTCTTACAAGTGATGAACTCGCCGCCACAGCAACGGCATTCGATGCAGTGCATAGAACTATTTGTCGCTCAAAGGATTGCGGTGCTTCCGTTACAAAACCGCATTTCGGGTGCAATCCTCAGCTTATCTACTTTCAAAAAAACACTTCTCAGACCCATTCCGGGGCTGCGTCTTTGTTGGTACAAAATTAACGATTTTCAGCGGCTTTGTCAAGTCCGTCAGTGATAAAATCTGCGATTGAACCGAGATAGACAATCTGCGAGCCGTCAGTTTTATCTTTAAGAAGTCGCTTGTCAATCTTTCCGGGATTATGCATGACATCATTTTCAACTTCGCTAAAGTTCATAGTTATGACGTGGTCAAGGACGCAGTAACCGGGAATGCCAAGCTCGTTGACATTCGGCAACCACACTTCTGCCTCTAAGTCGCATGTTTTCAACTTGTCTATGAGTTCCGATACTTTCATAATTCTTCTTTGTGAGGGAATCCGACCGAAATGAATTGCTATCAGACCGAAAATCTTAAAATTCCGGTCGGATTACATATTATTCGGTCGGATTAGATATGTTTTCAGTCGAATCTGCCAGAAGTTTCCATTTCAGTCCATCACGACTTATTAGACTCTCATTATCCATTTCGACCAAAAGTCTCCCTACAAAACGAAGTTGTTGCTCGCGTGTCTTATGAACCGGGAGGACCTCTTTAAGGTAGTCATGTACAACATCCCTCATTGCACCTTATATTCCAGCATGTTTGAGAAGTTGAAGAACCATCTGCTTGAGTTTCTCTTTCTCTAAACCATTTGCTTTTGTGTAGCCGGGCAGTTGCTTGGAGGCTTTGGCTACCCCAATTGATATTGATATGGTGTAGTTGGGTGCTTCGCCTTCAATCAAACCTCGTTTCAGCAAGTCTTGTGCATTTTCTTCGTCTATGCGATGGCCTTTCTGTATGGCATCGAGAGAGATACACTCATGGAGTGTGAGAGTGTTATTCTCTTTGAGCAGTTTGGTGTAACGCTCGTTGATAGCATTGCCGTAGATACGCACCGCGACCTCTTTTTTCTCGTTGTCAATCTCATAATCGGGCATCGGGAAACGACGTTCCATTTGATTGGTGAACATCTTCTTTATACCACGACTAACGGTGTCAATCATATTGAAATGCACCATTGCCTTACAAAGACAAGCGTTGCGGAAGAAACGCTGCGGTCCTTGTGTTTCAAGTGCATTCTCCAAAGTGCCGGGGATGAATGTTCCTCCATTGGCATAATAGAGGAATCCCGGATTTTCGACAAGGTTGATACGCTGTTGCAGAGTATAATCTTCGTGGACTATGCAGTTATGTAATGCCTCGCGGATGGTGTAGTCGTCATACTGCTTCATTGTATGGGGGAACAGTGTGCCGCCGGGCATCTCTCGCAAGGTCAGGTTGTGAATCTTAGCAAGAATTTCATAGACAGTCAGAATGAACGGAACTGAGAAATGCTCATAGTCAATAACCTCCTGCTTAGAGTCGCGTAGTGTCCAAGTTACCTCGGCAACGGCCGGACAGAGTTTGCTGTCGCTGAACATCTTGTCAAGAAGAATGATTGCTGCCCGGCGCAATTTGCCGTTAACCATCACTCACATTTGCTGAGAAATTCTTCGTCAGTCCATTTATTGACCTCTTCTACCGGAATACGGTTATGTACCTTCTTGAACATCTTCCGTGCCTTGGCGATGGCCACCTCATCAAGGTCATCAAGCGTCGCATCCAGAATAATCTCAGCCGACCAATCCGGAGTAGGAGCCTGTCCGCGAATCTCATCCATTTTGGATTGATTCATTGGTTTGATGCTCTCCCCATCACGACAATACGCAATCCCTTTCCAAGTCATCACGATATTTCGCGGCGAAGCCAGAATTTTGAACATAAGAATTCGTTTGCCATCAACCTCAATCGGAATAATCTCACGGAAAGTCAATCTATCGGCAGTATGCTGAGAGAAATCATGCTTCAGATTATTCAGAGCCTGCTCGCTACATCCTTATAAGATGTACCGACAATCGTGTTTTTCTTCTCATCGTAGCCAAAAATTAGCCACGCGAAATGCAGACCTCGTAGATTCGCCTCATTGCTCAACGCCGAAAAGTACTCGCCGAGATCATCGAAGTCGAAGCTGCGCTCCCGCCTTCTTGAACTCCACCACCTCACTCTTCTTATGCTGAGTCAGCGAGTGAAACAGGTCTGTATATTGGTTGTTGTCGTTGTCTGTCATAATTCAGAAATTTCTTTGTTTATTTCCCATCATCCGTTGCGGCGACTGTTGCGGTGGATGAGGATTCCTTTTCCGACGAGAGCGGAGGTGATTCGTTTAACGGTAGATGACGATTTCTTGATTGCTTTGGCTATCTCTGTCTGAGTGATTTTGGGATTCTCCTCAATGGCTCGTAGCACTGAAAGTTCTTCCAAAGTATAATTCAAAGTACCTATTTGAGACTTTGAATCTGTTGAAATGATACTTTGGACTACCGTATTTGGCAAAGTCGCGCCTACCAGCATATCTAGGTTACAGAGTTCGTTATGCTCTCCGAGAATGACATTGCGGAGGAAAAGTTCCACAAATTCAGTTGTAGGCGACACGTTAAGTCCCTTATATGCACGAACCAACGCATTGCGGAAATACCATGAATGTTCCTTACACATACCGTTGGTTGCCGGAATACCCATCGAGCGTAGATATTTTATCAGGGATACGGCAGTGGTGCGCGTGTTGCCCTCACGGAAAGGATGTATTTGCCACAAGTCTGCGATAGAACGCGCCAAATGCCTAATTACTCCTGATATAGGTTTGCCGGGATAGTCAAATTCCTTTTCTCTTGCCAAATCATACTCGATAGCTTCACGCAGATTGATTGACGGATGATAGCTTACGGAAGCCTCACCACCCAGTACCCATTCCTTTTTCGAGAGTTCCACATCGCGAATTTTCCCTGCATGTTTGAAAACACCCTCAAAAATACGCCGATGGATGGACGTAAGACCGATGAAAGAAAAAGCGAATGAAGGTTCACTGATAATCTTGACGATATTCGCAGAGGCGATGTCGCCCTCCTCATCCTCGGCATCATGTCCCGACTTTGTCTCATAATACGCCTTGATACGTTTTTGAACATCATCAATAGAAATATGCCCTCAATATGCTTACGTGCCGTGTCGAGCAGATAGTTTGACACCTTCAGACCATCAACATCCTGAAGACCGATAGCCGTTTGCCAAGCATCAGCCTTATCCCTCTGTCCAGGTTCCCCGTGGACTATATATTCGTCAAATTACGACATGCTACTCCTTAGCGTATTTCTCAGACTGTATCAATTCAAAATATGGAAGATCTCTGATGCCATATACTTTATGTCCAATTTTGCAAATGCTCTCAAAAATCTTGGCTTTATTGATGAAATCCATATATCTATCTGTGTTCGGATCACTTGCACCAAATATGCTAGTCAACTCGCCTTTGCTAATTGAGTTAACATGGTGAATGACCCAACTAAGAATGAATTGAGAATAGTCCTCCTTGTTTGTCTTGAAGTCGCTGATGTTCTGGGTTGACAAAATCATTCCTATACCAAACATTCGTCCTTCGCTAATTATGCTTCGAAATGAGTTAAAATCCTTTTTCAAAAACTGATGAGCCTCGTCCACGAGTATCATTGCTCTTAATTCTCTAAGTCCATTTACCTGTCGGCTACCGCCCAACTGGCGCATTTCTGCATAGAATAAATCCAATATTAGCGAAACGATTACTTTTTTTGTATCGTCTGGGTAGAGGGTAAGATCTATCACTCTTGCCCCCCTGAGCCATTCGAACATGGAGACACACTGCGCCTGATCAGTTGTGAAAATAGTGTAGTCTCTCAGCTTATCGAACAATGCGTAGGCCTTATCGTTTGCGTCATACTTTTCAAAATACTTTTCGATTACCTGATTCATCGTCGGCACAATATTGTTCCACGTAGCAGAATCGCGGGTGATACCCGCATCCGCATAGGTTTCGACAATGACCTGCTTTATATTGCTCTGCTGTTTTAGTCCGAGACCATAAGCTTTTGCAAAAGAATCAGCAATACGGTCTGCTGTAATAGCAGGCAAATTCATACCTTCAACTTCATCGTTTATCACTAATTTAAGAGGATTAAAGGGATAATTGAACTTGTAACTTTCACCTCCAATCGTTTCTAAGAAGTCCTTGTCTTTATAATCACCCTTGTAATCGAAAATAAGAAGGCCTACAGGTTGTCCTCCAATATTGTGGACATTTTCTTTGACGAATTGAGCGATTAACGAACGTGCAAATTGAGTTTTACCGGTGCCCATGGTGCCGATGATTCCCAAATTTGGGTGTGAAACCATTGCCGTATTGTTAGGTTCAAAGAAAATCTCCTGTCCAACTCCTTTTGTCTTTCCAACAACTATTTGAATAGGCTGGACATAATCGGTATTCTCATCTACAGTCAGCGGCTCATCTTTTATCTCATTTTCGAGTACATAATGATTTTGGGGTTCATTGTAGGATAAATCGTCTGATTCATCTTGTCCTTCATCGACATTTTCAAATAAAGAACTTTCTGCAACCTTCATTTCCGGCAAGGAGATTCCATTAGGAGATGAAAGAACGTCTAAAGCATCTTTTTCAATTACAATTGCATTCTCTGTAAGGAACGAGAGGGCTTCTTTTGTAGAATCAGCAACGAACTCAAAACATTCCTTTTCAGAGAAATGAATTTCACATATTGGCACATTCTCGACAAGCCGCGTAATCATGCTATGAGGTGCGGAACTGAAGAATGAAACAACAGCTGCAACTCCCATTTCTTTTACAGGTAAAACTTCTTGAATGCTCCATTTAAGATTGAGCAGAGCATAACGACAAGATTCGATTTTTTCATACGACTCCGACGAAATTAGTTGATTGGCATATAACTTTTCTGAATTGACCAGTAACTGAGATGCAAAAAATGTCCTATAAATCTTGGTCTCAAAGTCAGTATGAGAGAACAAGTGCTCTTTGAACTGCAACCATGTATGGCATACTTGCTGAATGCCTTTTGATGACATAGAGGATGAACTTGATGCTTTCACCTCGACTGGGTAAAAGTATAAAATAGGGGCATTTGGATTAGCCGCATCAAGTCCCAGCATAAGCAAATCATCTGACATCGCGCCTTTTGCTCCAAGAGTCTTTTTAGAAAAGACACTTTCCATCTTTAAACCAATTTCACCGGTGACACGAAGTATTTCATCAAGAGAAATGGGAATCCAAATAATTCTTGGATTGCGTCGTAAGAATTTTTGCATAACGATGCTGGTCGCAACAAGACTCATCTTTTCTCTAACCTTGACTTCAGTTTGGTTTACAAGGCGAAGCATCCAACTGCCATTAAGACAATTGAAGTAGTTCTTCATCTTCTTATTGAAGTGGGGGAAAGTATCTTCCGATAGCGCATATTTTTCGTATGATTTCTTCAGGATATTTTCATACAACCCTATATGCTTAGTTACAGTGATGCTATCGTATTTGGCATTGATTGTATACTGGTCTGTGTAGTGAACCACGTACAAGTCTTGCTGATAGAAGAAATTTACATCAACTTCTGGATTCAAGAAGGTAACCCAGTTTGCGTTGTTATAAATCGATTCTAATAGATGAGACTGCTTGAAGGCAAACCTTTTGGTCACAGCCAAAGAGGTATTATAGGCGTTAAGACCATCGTTTCGTTCATTACCAAATAGATTGTTATAGGTTTCTGTCATAGGATGTACCCACCCCTCCGTTGTACGAACACCTTTTGTCCCGAAGCCAATAAAATAATCTTCAGCCTTTTTCAAGGTGGACGGAATAGAGATTAGACCCCTGAGAGCTAACTCCGTACGTGTCTCTTTTGTTGGAAAATTAACGTATTCCGAACCTGTGGCCATCTGATAGAACGCAATATGGCAATATTCTATTTCATTATCGCAAGCTTTCAAATCGTGTTTATAAAAATCCACACGTGTGAAAAGTTGGTGGATGACATCCTGGCTAGTGTAAACTCCTTTTGATTCCAGACACATGCCCCTTTCTTTAGTGGAAAAGAGTGCTCTCAGTTCTCGATCTATCGTGTCGTTGGAATCCAATCTGTTCAACTTTTCAAAGAATGTCTCAGTACTCAAGTCTTCAACATACTCGTGAAGTTCGATACGCTGTACGCCCTCTTCGTATTGCGATTTGATAAATTCGACAATACCCTTGATTAAATTCGCATCTTCAGGAATACCAATGCATGAGATTACAATGGGACTCTCCTTGTCAAAGAAAAGATAAGAGAAGTTCTTAATGAAATCCACCATCTTGCTTTTTACCATTTTCGTGGTAATGTCATTGGCTCGTTCCTGAGGTTTATTCTCAGCTCTTTCAAATACAAGCCAATTCTTTATTTCCTGCAACTGACTGGTACCATAAGGCCGCATTGGACGTCCCTTATAGGTGAGATATGGAATAAGATAGAATGGAGAGAGCAGTTTTTTTGCAAATGAAACTTCATTATTTTCCGACTGTTCCAGATACTCCAGCGTATATGCCACCATTAAGGGATGGAAAGGTGAAAGATAGAGCTTATTACCATCGTAAAGTGTTCCGAGTCGGGTAAGATTATGATTTTTCCTACTCATGCTTTCGCCTACTGGAATCTGCTGCACCGCGTTCAGTACTGCAGTGCAATATGTCCCATATAAAGCACAAAGGTCTTCATCAATGGGACACAATGAAGGCACAGTATCCTTCTCAATGAAATAATTGAAGATTTCCTTAAGAGAGTCTTTTACTTCTTGTGGTAGAGCCAAAGTCCGAGGAACACTGTCATACTTATCGGTAAATTCATTGAATTGTAATTCAATCGCTTCCGATTCTGTCTCAAGAAATAGTTGTTCCCATTCTAAAAAAACGCGCCAAAAGTTATACACACCGTGCTCAATTTCACCATCTGTCACTTTTTTGAATGATTGGCCATCTCTCTCAATGCCATGAAAGACTTTCTTCGGAGGATATATATCGGGGCCAAGTGGCGGCACAGGTTTGGCAGAATTAAGTTTTAGAGTAAATTTCTGCTTCTTCCCCAGAACATCAACAGAAAAAACGATGGTTTCTTCTTCGTTATCACCTTCGGTAGGAATCACAAGGCATTCATCTTCCGACCATATCCATTCTGGAGGAGTGGGAAGTTCAACCTTTAAGTCGCCTTTGCCGAACTCCAACTGAATAGCTTCATCAGGTACTTTTACAGTTATCTCACCTTTTTTATTCAGACTAAAATTATGACTTATATCCTTGAAGAGGTTGCTGCTACAAGAAAGACGCACAATGAAGAAATCATGATGATTATCATTGACTCCTACTTTGAAAGAAATGGTCTGATCTGATACCGGAATCAATATCTTATTTCCAGATTTCTTGTAAGGTTTGGGAACCTGAGTGATGCCCTTGTTCAAAGATATGACAACCTCTTGTTCTGAAGCCCCTGTTTGATCACAAACAACGATGTAGTTTTTGGTGGATTTAGCGGGTTTTCCGACAGAATTCCATACCAATGATAATTTATCACCGACATTCGAAAGTGTAACATCCAGTAATTGAAGACTATCTGTTGCCGCCTTCCGGCTTTCACTATCCAAAAATTCCTGCAAATCAATTTGATTCCAATCATTAAAATGCCTTGCTACTTTCTTTGAAAGTTTTTCGTCAAGAAATTTTTCCAATGCCTTTGTCTTATCCTCATCATCGTTGTTCATGATGGTATACACGCGACTATATAATGCTTTGTTATGCTCCGCACGTTGAGCCATCTCCTCATCTTTAGGACTAAATGAGGGGTTATAGATGGCTTTATCTTCAAACATGCCCAAGAGTCCGAAATGCCCTTTTATAGATTCTGCACCTAAGACAGTCATCATGGATTCAAAATCGAATAAACTGGCTGTGCCATCATAAATAAGTTCTGAAACACTATCAAGGTGTTTGGACAAATATATTTGCTCAAACCTCTTAGCAATCTTATCCTCCACGTCCGCTTTTATTTTAGCTACTATATGAGACGGATGAAGGGGACCTCCGGTGCCCTCAATGTTCATACTTGCTGTTACAAGAGACGAAAGAACACTCTTTGATAGAATATATAGCACTCCGTAGTTTTCATATTTTCCAGTTTGGCCGACTGAATTGCGGAGAGTAGTCAGATAATCCTCATTTGCCGTAGTATCATCGCCTATTATTAGCTGAGGCGCGCCGTTGCCAACATTCAGAGAGAAGGTGTCATATCCTTCCTCTTGGATATTTGCACCTTCAAAGATTCCTTCAACCAAAATCGGAACGGAATTCTCCTTTAAGGCTTCACCCAACCCTTTACGATGGTCATCGTTTTCAACCATAATATAGTATCTGCTTCCCTTAACTGGGCGATTGTTACGCAACCAACCGATGAGCAGATCACTAACGATATATTTATAAAATGACTTTGACATATTGTGCTTCACCGGAATCGCTTTTCCTGTCTAGAAGATTCAACTTTAATAGATAATTCTCAATGACGAGTTTAGTGCCTCGATTGAAGACGATGCCATAATTGCCAAAACCCTTATACATGTCTTCCAATTTTGTTCTTTTACCCTTGGTTATAAGAGCAATCAAAAATACCAACATTTCGTTATCAAGTACCAACACATAGTTACCTCTCCTTTGTTGGAGGAAGCGTATACTAAGAAGATCGATAACTTTTTTTCGCATTCGCGAAATATAGCTTGGAGATTGAAGCCCACGGCATAAGAACTCCAATTTTTCAAAAAATTCATTGTACGAGTTAACCGTGACATCAATCTCCTCAATCGAACCACTTTCACTACGGCGCTTAGAGAATACATCTCGTTTTTCTTTCTGGTACAGATGCAGTAGTTCTTCGCAATCGGACTTATTCTCTTCAAATGGAGTTCCTTCAATGCGTGCTTTTATTTCTGGGTAAAATCCTATATTCCCATTCAATACACAGTTTAGTAAGTCTATGGCTTGAGAGCGCCCATAGATTTTATCTAGGAAGGTTTTAGGTAGAATCCTTTTCCAACTCAAAACTGCATCATGAGAGACGGAGGCCTTTTCTGATTTCATTATGAAATAATAAGGTCCTTCCTCTTTTGGTTTATGGGACAGACGCGGTAATGTCTGTAAGATTATGTAGCAGACATAGAAATGGAGTAGTAAATGTACATATCGAACAATAGCTGTTACATCTTGATTCATCATCCATTGGAAGTCCTCTCTAAAAGATTGTTTGATATGTGGAAGCACATAATAGACCTCTTCTCTTTTTTTCTTTTCGCCCAAACCGGATGCATTATTGAGCAAAGCTTCTTTCAATAATTGGGAGAATAGATTCTTACTTTCAGGATTGGGAATAACATAATTATCATCAATCAAAGATGCCAAAAGATTCGCAATTTTAGTTTGTCCAGCCTTGTACTTTTTTTTGTTCTTGTCAGAAATCAGATCATCTTCTGGCACCAACGGTATGTATTTTAAAAATGCAGTATCTGTCACATTAAGTGAGCCGTTCACTTGCATAATGTCACGAAGCATGCAAATGAATTCATCCGCTTGTGATGACTTCATTCTGCGTTCATTAACAAGATAGTCTTTGACTATAATCTCCGTTGCGGAAAAATCTTCGATGGCGTGTACTTCTTCTTTCTCAAGGAGTCTGAAAAAAGCTCCGGTTGCACCTGTCAGACCAGCCCCTTTATCAACAGCGGATGTAGGGTTGGATGTGAAGGGTAGCAGTCTGATACCTTCTTGCCAGTTATCAATGAACTTACCCTTCTTATCATGGTAATGTTCGGTGTATTTACTTAAATCTATATTCATTGTAACTGTACGCTTATCATTGTTTTTTGTAGAATCATATCTTCGGAGCCTACTTTGGCGATAGTGAGTTTTTTTGCGCAATCACTTAATGAGGCGAGTTCCCTTAGAAAATGACTAAATTCAATATTTTTCTCATTTTCATAGGTTACAGCCAATTTCCCATTTCGCAAATCAAATAAATAAGCGAATAGGGCGTAGTCCATCAGAAGCGTTACTTCTTTATTACCCAAAATAGTCCAACAGAGCTGAAATCTCGGATAAAACTCCCATGGCTTGTCAAATGAAAATATATATTTTGGCTCATTGGGATCCATTTGGATTTGCGCAAATAACTTATATTTCCCACCTTGTATATTTAGCGGTATGAGGTTGGGCTTTTGGTAATACGATCCATTATGGCGAGGGATAGCCTCAGACACAAGATTATAGGCCTCCATCATATAATCTGGATTTTGTTTAAAAATTCCTTTAAGCAGATTCATAAAGGATATATAGGACTCGCTTTCAGAGTGATAGTCAAGTAGGTGATGAAACCTGAACAAGAACTTCGTTGTACGTTCGGCATCTTTACCATTGTTATCGTAAAACTTGTTTATTCGATTTATGAGTTCTTCTGGTAAAACTGCACCTGATGGAATTTCTGAAAGAAAACCATCATGAATTCGATTTGAGGAGAATAATAAAGAAAGCGTATTGTCATGGATTGTATTACTATACTTCATGGGGTCAAGGCGAGATATCGCCTCCAAGATAGCATTACTTTCTCCAGAATAAAGCAATGTCGGGAGAAGGCTCTCATAGAATGATTCCCTTTCCTTATAGTGAGTGGGTAGCTCTTTTGGGACTAAGATAGAATAAATAAAATCGAGATATTCTCTCGGAGTGATAACAAGTTTAAAGCGTATGATAGCTTCAATAACTGTCAAAACTATAGACCTCCTGACCTCAGGAATCATCAGAAGTTGATAATTAAGGAAGACCGGATGTCTCGGATTTATTCCATTAGCCATATCCTCCTCATAGGCAGCATAAAAAGGATTTTTCTTGCTTGAAGAATTTGGTGCTACCAATTTATCCAAGATATTCGATAAGAAATCGGATTTTAAAGAATCATATCCTTCGTTATCCGGGAAGAGCTCAAATACTTGTTTATTCGAAAATTCAACAATCTTAACCCTCTCAGTATTTAACGGTGGCATGGAATTGTTGTCATCGAAGAGTGGGGCAGCAGCTTTTGCAATTTCCCCATATATTTTTCGGATGTCTGTATCATCTATGAACGCGTTGAGTTTTCCGAGATTGATGGCCAATATTTTTTTCTTATTCGTTGAATATAAGTTGTCGTCGGAAAAATCCATCAAAGCTTCCTTTAATGTTTCAATTGCAGTTTTGTTAGGTGAACAACTTGCGGTGGCATCATTGTAAAAAGAATCGGAACTCCATCCATTCCCACCAAGTGATTTTACTTTGCTGAGAAGATGTGATTTGCCGTCTCCTGAACTGCCGACCAAAAGAATAATTCCGCCTCCGGCCTGGTCTATGTCAATCATTCGATCCAGTAGCTCTGACGAAATGGGGCGCTCTGTATGGAGATAATTGTCAATTTCACTGAATCCGTTACCTGTTTGTACGGATTCAATGGAATTCTGACTTAGATTAAAGAGTGCTTTGCAGAGATTGGAATCGTTCATTCAAATTTTAGGTTTTCCCAAAGCTTGGGGTTAGTTAAATCCTTTAAGTTATAATCCATGAACTTCATAATCTCTTCTCGTTTGGATGGGAATCTATCAATGAAATCCATGAGCGTCTGCAACGTTTTACATAGTCTTATTCCATCTTTTGAATAATATCCACCTCTATAGCGTCGCTCAAATTCATTAAAGGGAATCTGATCAGGAACTTCCAACTTTTTAGTTCTCTGTTCCCAAAATGATTGATTGCGATAGCAATATTCCCAGAAGGACATATACCGATAAAATTGCGGCTGATTACACCAACGAGCTATCTGAACATAGATATTAGAAAGGTCGTGGTTCTCATAATCAGCATGGCGCATTACATATCCAAAGCAGCCATATTGCATAAGAATATAAATACGATCGAACAGAGTTTTTACGTCGGCATAAAGTTTCTCATCATCTTCGGCTTTTAGCATAAAACCACAAAAGAGATAAAACTTGGTGGATTTTCTAGGATTGTAATATTTCCAAATCCCAAGTGCTTTTACAATTTTCTCTCTATCCCGCCAATTGTCAAAAGCGAAGATAAAATCTCCGTGATATTTACATTTTGATAACATTTTAGCAATCATAGGACCGTCTTTGCTCTCGGCCAAAATCCGTTCATCCAAACCTTGTCGAAATTGAAATGGACGTTTGGAAGCTATTAGGGCTTCAAGCATCGGCTTCCAAATTTTTTTATCCGATGCCAAAAAATTATCGTCCCATAGATAAATATATGGACGTATCAATTTACCATAATCATCCCTCTCTTGATCTAAAAACCATTCAAGTTCTGAATAACGATAAACTTCGTTTTCCAACTTATTTACGCAGAATGGGCAATGGCGGACACATCCACGAGTAAGGAACCCGATGGAATAATATTTATAGTCATTAAAGTAGGATGGTTTTCTTCCTTCTTCAATTTTTTTTTCAACGTATTCATCGTACAGTCTATAGTACGGCATCTGTCGACGCATATCTATGCCCATTGCTTTAGAACCACCCCTTCTGTTAGGAAGTGTATTTAAAAATTCGTCATATTCCAATTGATGCATATCCAGACTTCTTGATTCTTTGAAATCTTTAACATCTTTTTTTATGGCATATGCGCCAGTCCCTCCCAAATGAAAACGTGAATCATTCTCATCATAGAATGAAGGAATGGGATTAAAAGTGAAGACTCTGGAAATATAAATTTGAGTATAAGTACTTATATCTTCATCGTTGGAGATTATCAATCTAAATGGAATATCGTTGTCATAAAAAAAACCCGCCAATTTTAGCAATACGAGATTGGGGTGGCGCGTACCTCCATTTAAAAGATCCGCGTCAACCAAACCGATTTTTGGACTATTTATGATAGTCTCTGCTATTGGAGTCTCATTATCTTGAAGCTTCATCTCTATTTAAGTTCTCTTTTGGTATCAAAAGGTCTCTTATGTCTACTTCAAGAACTTGTGCAATATCTTGAAGCACGTTTAGTGTCGGTTGTTGTCGGTTACTACAATAAGCATTTACTGTATTGAAGCTTTTTCCGATTTTTTCAGCCAACCAGGTTTGAGTTTGTCCCTTCTCTACCAGAACCACTTTAATACGATTCAGTTTAGTCATGTTAGTAACTTTATTGTGCAAAGTTACTAATAATTTGTGTAAATAGGAAATTTTATCAACTAATTCACCCTTTATCGCAAGGCGTAAATTAAGTGCAGATATAACTCTTATAGAAATAAACGCCACCACGGCGAGGGGGCTAGTCGGGGTGGCGTGGGAGGGATTGGTGGGAACTATCTCAGGGGGGAGGCAGGCGATGGGGCAGCCGGGGCCGTTTTCGTCGGGGATGGGCGGTATGTTGGGATCAGTAACATACTTGACCGCGAAGCAGGGCGATGGCTTGACCGGAGCCAACCCGCAGATGCGGGCAGTCAGGATGAGGCATTTGGAGAAGGCGTTCATCTCTTTGCAGAGGTGGTTGGTGGTGTCGGGATAGTGGCGTGTGCCGAGTTTGCGGTCGAAGATGACTGTCTCGACAATCATTGTCATGTCGGGGAGGTTGAGGTGACCTTCGGAACGTTCCCACAAGCGGATGAAGATGTTGTGGGTGTCGTCGCGGTAGCTGAGGGTAGCGCCCACGCAGTTCCAGTCGAGAGATACTTCTTCGGGGGCGCCATCGAATACGTGGGCTACATAGTCGCGGAGGTCGAGGTAGAAATCGTCGATTCTACGCTCGGTAAGGGTTGAGATACTTGTCATATAATTGATAGGGAAAGGGTTAAACATGCGATTTGACATTCTGTAACTTGGTTGTCGGCTTCTTCGGGCTGACGGTCGGGGTCGGCAATGTGGCGGAAGCCGTTGGCTTTGGCTGCCTCTCCTGTCCATTTGCACAGTGCGAGTGTGTGCTCCATACTGTCGGCTACGGAAAAAACATGGACGATAAGCGTTATGTCGGGTATGCTGAGGTAGCCATTGGAGCGTTCCCAAAGACGATATTGGATATTGCAGCCGTTGCCGATGAATCGGGCAGTTGCGCCGACACTGTTCCAGTCGAGCATCAGCTGGTTGGGGGTTGCACAATAGTTCTCTTCCATGTACTGACAGAAGTCATAGAAGAAGGCCTTGATGCTCTTTTGAGCATCTGCCGAGATGGGAAGGTTTTTCATTTCTTTCACTTTTTGTTGGGGTTATTCTGAGAATTAAGTTCGTTAATCTCATCATTGAGACGGTCGCGTTCAAGAGTCGAGCGGCGGAGTTGCTCTATACGCTGCTCATGTTCGGTGACCATCTTGCGGATGTTACTCACTCTGTCGGGGTCTTGAAACCAGACCTCGATGCTGTTGAGTCCGACACCTGACACGCTGCCATTCATCTGGATAAGACGATATTTCAGGTCTGTGTCAGTGTACTTATCCATGTCATAACTCTGGATTATAATCCATACACCGAGAAAAATGCTGATGATGAAGCTGGCGACCACGCAAGCGAAACATTTCCATGAGTTGATGTCAAACTTGATGGTCTTCACAACTTTATGTACTTTGGGCCCGGCATTGACGGCGGCAGTATTAGACTTGACAGCCGCTTCCAATTTGGTAATAGTCGTGCCCAACGTATTCAGAGCCTTTGCGGTTTCGGAATCTTTCTTTTCAATTTTTGTCTCGAGGTCGGTTAAGTTCTGAGAGTAGTCCTTCGGCTTGGGAATGCCCGACAAATCGGGTTCCGGTGCCACAACCTTGAACTGAACTTTTTTGAGGCAATTGGAAATAATGTCCTCAAAAAATTTGGAATCGTGCACTTCAGTCTGAACCTGTGAGCCATCAGACTGTTTGGCTTGACCTTTCTCAAACGAGAGCTTCAATTCCTCCAAGAACATATAGACGGTGTTGAGGTCGATATTCTTGGGGCTTGTGGTCGCGCTTGAGGAAGGTGTCGGGAGCACCGGATTCTTACCGGCTTCTCCCTGAGGTGTAGTGAAGGTGTTCATTATACAGATCTTCCTTTTTTTAGGTTTACGTCGGCGACTTTTGTACCATGTCGTTTCTGTAATCGGTACATTATCGCCGCTTGAATGAAGTTGAAATAAGTTGAGACCGAGGCTGAAATCCTGCGACTCGTCTCTGTACTCCTGTTGTGGAGCGTGAGATTGCTGTGCATCGGCTTCTGACGTTCCGTCTGATGTTGCACTTTTGGCTTGTTGGCCTCCAATTCCCGAATCAGTTTGGAGTAACTGCACGACTTGTCAATCTTCGAGCCGTTGAACGCGTATTTGCCCATCTTGAACCGAATGCCCTGCACCTTGTTGGTGCTTCCGTTGTTGATGAGGGTACATTCTACGCCATGGCTCTCAACAGCCGCAATGAAGCTGTTGAAATCAGTGTGTCGTGGCAACTCAGCCTTGATGATGTCGAATATCCGATAACGTGTTCTATCCGGCTCACGTAAGCGATTGCGTTTGACTTCCTCTTTGCCGGGTGCTATATACAGCCCTTCACGCTCGGTAATATCCCGACAAATCCGTTGGCTGCGGAAACGCTCGTTGCTATCGGATATAGTCTTGCCGGAATTGCTGATGCGATTTAAAACGATATGGCAATGCGGATGCTCATGGTCATGGTGACGCACAATCAGAAACTGAGTGTCGCAGATACCCATTCTTCCCAGATACTCCAGCGCAATTTGCCGCATATAGTCATTGCTCATGCGAGGAGCATCATTGGGCGAGAAACTCAGTACGGTGTGCCCGACATTCTTTGCCAGTCTCGGATTCATCTCGGCTTGTGCCTCGAAGCTGTGGGTAATGCTGTCAATCGAGTCGAGCATGAGTCCATCGGTGGCGATGATTTCTGCACCTTTCTTGTCATTGAGAACTTATGTAACCGCACCTCTTAAATCCTGTCCTTTCTTCAACTTCGACATCATAGGCCAAAATGTTTGAGAGCATTGTAAAGACGAACGCAAAGCTCGCGGTTCATCTGAGCTGCAAATACGTACCCATCCCGGTTGGCGACATGAGCCCTCTGGTTGAGATTGTTCTTTATGCCGCATACGTCACACCGGAATTCGGCGAGTTCGGGCGTAATCCGTTCCTTCACTACAGAGTGGACCACGCTCTGCCGGATATACTCTGTCGGGGTCAGCCCGGCTTGTCCGGCCTTGGTCAGAAGGTAGAACTTTTCTGCTGTGCAGACTTTCAAAGTGAAGCGGTAACGCCTCTTCTCTGTGGCTGGTTTCAATGTTTATACTTCGATAGAGAGTAAAAACGGAACTCTATAACACATCTTCAATACTCAGACGTACACTGTCGAGAATGAATTACGTTTTTTCAATCTCAGTCAGGTTGAGGACTTCATCGAAACTTGGCACCCGGATTTTCATCATTGCGATGAGATAGCGTGGATAGATGACCTCGCTTGCATACTTGACGATGAGGGCGATGATGGAAAACTCGCTCGCATTAGACATAATTGGGGAAGCAAGCCGTCTGATTGGATTCGTAACAAGATGAAGTTGGAGATTGATGTGTTCGCACGTTCACTCACAAACTACTATCAAAACCTATACGGAAACGCCACATCAGAGGATTAAAAAGAGTCATTCATCGTGGTTAATTCCACATTTAGCCGGTCAAAATGCTAGGAATCACGAGGAAATGCGTAACTTTGCAATACTTTATATTTCAACGCAATTATGAACTAAACGAAAATTATTCGTCTTCATTTCAGAGAGCCACACGTGGGAAATACAGACCTCTATGTCAGCTCTGTGAAGGCAATCTATGACGATGTGCCGGAGTCAGCTGTCGGCATAAAATATCCCCCTTGACTAATGCACTTCGCGGCAAGGAGCGTTATGAGAACAAGAAGTGCATCATCTCAGTCGGTGAGCTGCATCGTAAGTCAAACATCATAAGCAAGAGCAAACTATGATAGGAGCTATAATTGGCGATATTGCCGGGTCTCGTTTCGAGTTCAAAAACACGAGCGATTACAATTTTCAGATATTTCACCCTGATTGTAGTTTTACAGATGATACAATCTGCACGGTGGCCATTGCTGATGCTATCCTACACGGCGTAAGCTACAAAGATAGTCTCTTGCATTGGTGCCACAAATATCCGTCTCCTATGGGTGCGTATGGCGGTTCTTTCTCTCGGTGGATTCATTCTCCAGATCCGCAGCCTTACTACTCATTCGGGAATGGAGCTGCAATGCGAGTCTCGCCGGTGGCGTGGGCCTTTCAGAATGAAGCAAACGTACTGCGAGAAGCTATCAAGACGGCAGAGTGTACGCACAATCACCCGGAGGGTCTTATTGGCGCGATGAGCGTTGCTGATGCAATCTTTAGGATACGCACTTCGTCAACGCCTGGTGGGGCGATACTCAACGATGTTTTTAAGCATTACTATGGTTGTGATATTCAGAAATACAAAATACATAATTGGGGCAAGTTCGATGAGACGTGTCAGGGATGTGTGCCGATTGCTTTTACAGTCGTGATGACTGCTGATAGCTTTGAAGATGCTATCCGGCAAGCTGTGAGCATCGGCGGCGATTCTGATACGCTTGGCGCAATCATAGGGTCTCTTGCTGAGGCTCGATTCAAGATTCCAATTGAAATAGCGAAAGTTGCCTTGCAATATCTCCCTGAAGATATGCGAGAAGTGGTGATCAACTTTCACTACAAATTTCAATGTTACTATGAAGAAAGATGACTTACTAAGATTCTGCCGCTATTATCGCGGCGAAAATAAATGTCCGGCCCCTGTTATTGAAAAATCAGAATCTATGATTTTCCAATTTTGGGAAGCCGAACAAATGTATGTTAACAATAGCGATTCAGAGTTTGAAAAAGAAGTTGTAGCTCAATACCTTGAAGCCGGTTTAGCAAGCGCAAACCTTGATTTGCCATTGTTTTTATCAGCTTGCTTGTTTGCTGTATTCAAAAAGGGTTCTGAGAACGACCTTAAACTTACTGCTGCGTACTATATAAAGAACTTCCTTCCGGCTTATTTAGGCTTTACTTCAAAATAGAGATATTCGCCGCGGACTTCTCCTTTGACTAACTGATAGCGACACTCAAAATAAGCTAAAACTTCATCTTCACTGGGGAAGTTTGACAAGTGTCTTATGCTTGTCGCTTTTTTTGTGATGTAGCAACAAGCACAACTCTCTGCGTCTTTGTATTACCAAACTTTGGAGATGTCGCCGAGAGGCTCGCGGTGGTGGCTGCAATACTCCGTTGATGTTTTGCGAGCGATGAACTCACTGCCATCCCATCGGCACTTCTTTTTGATTTCAATATTACTGCTCATATTTTTCACATTTTGGTGGCTATTTCGCCGAAAGTGTCTCATCGTGTCTCAAAAGTCCAAGACCTTTCTGAGGCAAAAAGTAAGACTGGCCGACTTGATACAAATCGGGTACAAAAAAGCAGGTAAAAAGGGGTGAAAAGTGGTTTTATTGAGCAGTAAGCACGAAAAAAGTCGCTCGTTATCGGGCGACTTTTCAATAGTTTATGCCATTTATCACCAAATGGTGACAATCATCTATTTTCCGATGCAGAAGTTTTTAAAGATAGAATGGAGGAGGTCGGTTGTGGTTATGGTGCCGGTTATGGTGCCGAGGTGGTGGATTGTTTCGCGGAGGTCCTGGGCTATGAAATCACCGGAAATGCCTGCGGCGATCCCTTGGAGTACTCTTTGGAGTGAATCACCGGCATGGACGAGTGCTTCGTAGTGTCGGGCGTTTGTCACCATGATGTCGGCTTCAGAGGCCTCATCTGCTCCAGAGTATTCATGGAGAGTGGACAATAGAGTATCCATCCCGGTGCCGTCGAAGGCTGATACATACAGCAGTGGGGTAGGGGCGGGGAATAGTGAAAGGACTGCTTCCGATAATTCTTCGCGTGAAAAATCCTCTCCGAAACGGTCGATTTTGTTGACGGCTATGATGAGTTGCGAGTCTGAGGGAATATGCTTGCTGATGTCGCCTGCTATCGTGCGGATAGCCGATATGGACGCATCGGGGGTGATCATCCATATTATGATGCGTGCCTTTGTTACGGCAGCCAGGGTGCGTTGGATGCCCATATTTTCAACCGTGTCATCTGTCTCGCGTATGCCGGCTGTGTCAATAAATCTATAGAGTACGTTATCTATTTCGATGGTATCCTCAATAGTGTCACGTGTGGTGCCTGGAATTTCACTTACGATAGCTCTGCTGTCGTTGAGAAGCTGGTTGAGAAGTGTAGACTTCCCTACATTCGGTTCCCCCACGATAGCCACCGGTACCCCATCCTTTAACGCATGGCCTGTCGAGAACGATTTGGTGAGTTTGCCGATCTTCTCCTGCAGAGTCATTGCGAGCTCGGTGAGTTCCTCGCGCGATGCAAATTCCACGTCCTCCTCTGAAAAATCAAGCTCGAGTTCAAGTAGTGACGCCATTTTTATAAGATGGTCGCGCAGAGCGGATATATGTTGCGAGAAGGCGCCTCGCATCTGTGATGATGCCAACCGATGGGCGCTCTTCGACGAGGATGCTATGACATCGGCCACCGCTTCGGCTTGAGCCAAATCAAGTTTGCCCGATGCGAAAGCTCTTCGTGTAAACTCTCCCGGCTCGGCAAGGCGGCACCCTGTGCGTATCAGAAGATTGATTAGTTCTCGCTGAATCCATTTTGAGCCATGTACGGATATCTCTATCACATCCTCGCCAGTGAATGAATTTGGCCCTTTGAACAGCGTGGCGACGCATTGGTCAAGCGGCTCGTCATCAGGTTCCTGCGGATCGATTATATATCCCAGGTGTGCAGTATGGCTTTTGGCATTGGCCAGCGGGATACCTTGCCAGATCTTGTCGGTGATGCTTATTGCATCCTGTCCGCTGATTCGGATGACTGCGATTCCGCCTACCCCTCTTGGGGTTGATATGGCGCAGATGGTGTCATTGTCAAGTGTCGGATACATAACTTTTGTGAGGAAGGCTTAATTCACTTCTTTTTGTTTTTCTTTTTCAATACACTCCATGCGTGGAAGTCACATTGTTTCTCCACGGAGTCTTCAATGTCGTCAGGCAACGATGAGAAAAAGTCATGGCCTGTAAGGGCTTCAATTGAGTCTATTGTCACCGCACAAGCCTGGATGCCGCCGGCCACCTTCCCATTTGGCATTATGAATCCAATGCCCATTGGCGTCGATGTGTATGGCGAGATTATGACTTTAAAAAACTTTTTCGGCACATAGACCCTCGTGTCTCCGATATATTCGATAGGGGAGCCGTCGATGACGGGACCGCAGACGATGTAAATGCAGCTGTCGGCTTGTGCCCAGTCACGGCATTTCTCTTCCAGGTTTTTCCAGCTTCCGGCATTCAGCGTCTTGGCTTGGGGAACGATATTTGTGAGATAAAACGTTTCCACCATAGCCTCCTTGTCCCATTTCATGTCAGCGGCAGGAGCCATGTGCCCACGGTCATATCCGGTATATTTATAGTCCCAAGTCTCGGCACAACCTTCTACTTCAGGGTCGGCTTGGAATTTATTGCTGCGGCTTTCATCTCCGGTGGTCTCTTCTGCTGTCAATTCCCACGACACCCAGTTGGGGATGTGGCACTGTGGATTGAACGATACGTCCATCCCTTTGTAGCTCTTGTTGATTTCAGGCGTGCCTGGCTTTGTCGTCACCTTCATCAGATTCCCATAGTCGAGGCGCGTGATGTTTCCGCTTTCAGCCGCGGCTTTCTCTTCGCTTCGGAGTTCAAGCCCCACTTTCACTATGAGGGCTATTGTTGCTAACAGCCAGATAATTCGGGTTGATTTGCTGCTTTTGTTATGCTTTTTTCTTGTTCTTGTGCTCATTTAAGCAGTTAAAATTCTATACTGTTTATTATTTCAGCTATTGTGGCTGCGTCTTTTACCGAAGTGCCGGTCCCTATCGGTAGGCTCACCACTTCATTGGCCAAAAGCTCGGTGACAGGCAGTGGACCATGTTTTAGATTTTGATAGCAGGGCTGCCTATGGGGTGGTACGGCATAGTGGACGTCAGTGGCTACACCATGCTTGAGCAACTTATCACGGAATTCATCGCGTTTACCTCCTGTGACACGTATCACATATTGATGCCATACATTGTCTGTTACCGATTCGGACATCATGGGACATATTATAGCCTCATGGTTTATTGTGCGGTGGTATGCGAGAGCTCGGGCAAAACGGTCAGCATTCTCTTCGGCGGTATGGCCGAGTTTGATCCTGAGCATTGCGGCCTGCATGGGGTCAAGACGGCAATTTGCACCGACATAGATATTGTGATACCGTCGGTCTGATCCATAATTGGCGAGCGCCCTTACAGCCTTTGCGAGTTCATTGTCGCTTGTGGTCACAGCGCCGGCGTCACCGAGAGCCCCGACATTTTTTGTGGGATAAAAACTAAAAGCCGACGCATGACCCAAAGCTCCGGCCCGGCGCCCTTTTCCGTCCATTCCGAGCGCCACGCTGCATGCTCCGATTGCTTGGGCTGAATCCTCGATTATTTTCAGACCATATTTTCGTGCTATCTCTGCCATGGTTTCGTCCCAAGCTGTGCGTCCATACAGGTGCACGGTCATTATGGCGCGGGTACGTGGAGTCACGGCTTTTTCTATCTTAGCCGTATCGATGTTGAACGTAGTGAGTGATGGGTCGACCAATACCGGAGTCAATCCGGCATCCGTAATGGCGAGCACGGATGCTATATAGGTGTTGCCCGGCACTATCACTTCATCTCCGTCGGTCATTATGCCAAGCTCCTTATATGCGCGTAATATCAATCTCAGAGCATCCAGGCCGTTGCTGACGCCCACAGCGTAGGCTGCTCCGGTCATGTCACACAACTCTTGCTCGAATTTATCCACCTCTTCTCCGCCTATGTAGCGTCCGCTCTTTATCACCCTCGTTGCCGCTGCTATTAATTCCTCCTCATAACGTGCATTGACAGCCTTGAGGTCAAGAAATGGATAAGTGTTATTCATGTCGCTTTGTGGCTAAGCGTTTGAACTTTTCATAATCCCTCTCATAATCATCTTCGCTGTAGGGGGTGGATGTCATTACTAGACACACGCTTCCTGATGAGAAGTTGTCGAGTGTGCGCCAGTATCCGGGGGGGACATACAGGCCCTCGAAGGGGCGGTTCAGGGTATATGTTTCCCAACTTTCCCCATCAAACAAGTTTACATTGAAGCTGCCCCCTGTGGCCACTATGAGCTCCTCCGACTTGTAATGTGAGTGGGCACCCCTGGTTTCACCCGCAGGCACGTCATAAGTCCAGTAGACGCGGGCGATATTGAATGGGATTTGGTCATTGTCCTGCACGAATGTGAGGTTGCCTCTGGGGTCATATATCTTGGGTAAACTTATTATTCGTGGTTGTTTACAGTCCATGGTGATGTGGGATTGAATGGGTTATTAGTCCTTGCAAAATTAATTATATATATATTAAGGTGCAACTCAAAGGTGCGGATTTTAGGCTGAATTTCCCAAAAAACATGAATTATGTTGTATAACACATGCCGGAGGTGGTATAAATTGAAAATTAATTACTATTTTGCGGTCGATTTGAAAAACTTCTTACCTAAAACTAACCCCCCTTGATTAATATGAAAGTCTATCAAACCAACGAGATTAAAAACATAGCCCTGCTCGGAAGCAAAGGCTCGGGTAAAACCACACTCGCTGAGGCAATGCTCTTTGAGTGTGGAGTTATAAAACGTCGCGGTACTATCGAAGGCAAAAATACCGTGAGCGATTCATTCCCCGTCGAGAAAGAATATGGCTATAGTGTGTTCTCGACGGTTTTCTATGCCGAATTTCTTAATAAGAAACTGAATGTCATTGACTGTCCGGGAGCTGACGACTTCGTAGGAAATGCCATCACTGCGCTCAACGTGACGGACACCGGTGTCATTCTGATAAATTCACAGTATGGTGTCGAAGTAGGCACACAGAACATTTTCCGCACCACTCAGTCACTTAAGAAGCCGGTGATTTTCGCTCTCAATCAGCTCGATGGCGAAAAGGCCGACTATGAAAACGTGATGGAGCAGATGCGTGAGCATTTCGGTAACAAGATTGTGGCCATCCAGTATCCCCTCCAGTGCGGGGCCGGTTTCAATGCCATGATTGACGTCCTCCTTATGAAGAAATACTCATGGGGACCTGACGGAGGCGCCCCTACCATCGAGGATATCCCGGCCGAGGAGATGGAGAAAGCTAAAGAGCTCCATCAGGCATTGGTGGAAGCCGCTGCAGAGAACGACGAGACTCTCATGGAGAAGTTCTTTGATCAGGGCCACTTGACAGAGGACGAGATGCGCGAAGGTATCCGCAAAGGTCTTGTTGACCGCTCGATTTATCCGGTGTTCTGCGTAAGCGCGGCCAAGGACATGGGCGTGCGACGCATGATGGAATTCCTCGGCAATGTGGTGCCTTTTGTTGAAGATATGCCGGCTCCTGAAACCACTGAAGGTGTTGAGGTTAAACCCGATAGCAACGGTCCGCTTTCACTCTACTTCTTCAAGACGACTGTTGAACCACACATCGGTGAAGTCAGCTATTTCAAGGTGATGTCAGGCACATTGACGCCCGGTGTCGACCTCGAGAATGTGACCCGTGGTTCCCGCGAACGTATCGCTCAGCTCTACTGTGTGTGCGGCAGCATAAAGACATCAGTCGATAAGCTTTGTGCCGGTGACATAGGTGCTACTGTTAAGCTCAAAGATGTTCGCACAGGCAATACGCTCGACGCCAAGGACTGCGACTATCGCTTTGATTTCATCCGTTACCCCGAACCCAAATATCGCCGTGCCATCCGACCGGTTACTGAGAGCGACGCTGAGAAACTCATGGGCATCCTCACTCGCATGCATGAGGAGGATCCGACCTGGGTTATCGAACAGTCCAAGGAACTCAAACAGACCATTCTTTCCGGTCAGGGCGAATTCCATCTACGCACTCTCAAATGGCGTGTTGAGAACAATGACAAACTCCCCATAGTTTTCGATGAGCCACGCATCCCATACCGCGAGACTATCACAAAGGCAGCTCGTGCCGACTATCGCCATAAGAAACAGTCCGGTGGCGCAGGCCAGTTCGGTGAAGTGCACATCATCATCGAACCCTACACTGAAGGTATGCCCGCTCCTGACACCTATAAGTTCGGCAACCAGGAATACAAGATGAGTGTCCGCGACACTCAGGAAATACCGTTGGCATGGGGTGGTAAACTCGTCGTTCACAACTGTATTGTAGGTGGCGCTATAGATGCCCGCTTCATCCCGGCAATCGTCAAGGGCCTGATGGACCGCATGGAACAAGGACCTCTCACCGGAAGCTATGCCCGCGATGTGCGTGTGTGCATCTATGATGGCAAAATGCACCCGGTTGATTCCAATGAAATCTCATTCCGTCTTGCCGGCCGCAACGCGTTCAGCGACGCTTTCCGCAACGCCAATCCGAAAGTGCTCGAACCGGTCTATGACGTTGAGGTGATGGTGCCCGGTGATGTGATGGGCGATGTGATGAGCGACCTTCAGGGTCGACGTGCCATCATCATGGGTATGTCAAGTGACAACGGATTTGAGAAAATCTCTGCCAAGGTGCCATTGAAGGAGATGTCATCTTATTCTACCGCTCTTTCATCCATCACAGGTGGCCGTTCTTCATTCACCATGAAATTTGCTTCCTATGAGCTTGTGCCTTCCGACGTGCAGGAGAAGCTGCTTAAGGAATACGCCGAAAAGGCTCAGGCTGAGGAATAATATTATTTCAACAGATAACCGACATTTGTCGGCGACGCCGGAGATCAACGTCTCCGGCGTCGTTTTTTGTGGAAACTGTTTGAAAACGTAATGTCGGTTTTTTGTGCAGATTCTGGTTTTATGACCTAAATTCATGCGTATTCCGTGTGTATCTCTCAGATTTTTCGTATCTTTGCACTCCATTTTATGGATACAATTGCAAATATTTGACTAAATCATAAAAAGTATGCTGACAGCAAAGGAAATCCGCGAATCATTCAAAGAGTTTTTCCGTTCAAAGGGCCATCATATAGTACCTTCGGCCCCTATGGTCATCAAAGACGACCCGACACTGATGTTCACAAATGCCGGGATGAATCAGTTTAAGGACATTATTCTTGGTAATAAAGCTGCTAAATATCAGCGTGTTGCCGACTCTCAGAAGTGCCTGCGTGTTTCCGGCAAGCACAATGACCTCGAAGAAGTGGGGATGGATACTTACCATCACACAATGTTCGAGATGCTTGGCAACTGGTCATTCGGCGATTATTTTAAGAAGGAAGCAATCGAATGGGCCTGGGAATATCTTGTGGATGTTCTGAAACTCGATCCCGACCGCTTATATGCCACTGTGTTTGAAGGCTCTCCTGAGGAAGGCCTTGCCCGCGACGACGAGGCGGCTTCATATTGGGAAAAACATCTCCCGCTGTCACACATCATCAATGGAAATAAGCATGACAATTTCTGGGAAATGGGTGATACAGGTCCCTGTGGTCCCTGCTCGGAAATCCATATCGACCTTCGCAGCGATGAAGAGCGTGCCAAGATAGACGGCGCATCGTTGGTTAACCATGACAATCCGTTAGTTATTGAGATTTGGAATCTTGTGTTCATGCAGTACAACCGTAAAGCCGACGGTTCACTTGAACCCCTGCCCGCTAAGGTGATTGATACAGGTATGGGTTTCGAGCGACTTTGCATGGCTCTCCAGGGCAAGAAGTCAAACTACGATACAGACGTTTTCACTCCGCTGATTGCCAAGATTTCTCAGCTTTCAGGCAAGGAATATGGCAAGGATCAGCGTGTCGACGTGGCCATGCGAGTGATTGCTGACCATGTGCGCACCATTGCCTTCTCCATCGCCGACAGCCAGCTCCCCGGCAATGCCAAGGCCGGGTATGTGATTCGCCGTATTCTTCGCCGTGCCGTGCGTTACGCCTACACCTTCCTTGATCAGAAACAGGCATTCATGTATAAGTTGGTCAACACTCTCATTGACTCGATGGGAGAGGCCTATCCGGAGATTGCTGCTCAGCGCGAATTGATAATGAAGGTCATCAAGGAGGAGGAGGACTCATTCCTCCGCACTCTTGACAAGGGTATCGCTATCCTTGACGACGCCATCAAGAATGCCAAGAAGGACGGCAAAACCGAGATATCAGGCAAGGAGGCGTTTGTGTTATATGACACTTATGGATTCCCGCTTGACCTCACCGAACTTATCCTCAAGGAGAATGGTATGACTCTTGACAAGAAGGGCTTTGACGTAGAGATGGAGGCTCAGAAGACTCGCGCTCGTAATGCTGCTGCGGTTGAAGCTACTGACTGGGTTGTGGTACGTGAAGGTGAGACCGAATTTGTGGGTTATGATGAGACATCTGCACCCACACAGATACTCCGTTACCGCAAGGTGTCGCAGAAGAACAAGGAATTCTATCAGATAGTCCTTTCCGTCACTCCGTTCTATGCTGAGATGGGTGGTCAGGTTGGTGACAGCGGTTGGCTCATAAACGGTGACGAGAAACTTGACATCTATGATACCAAGCGTGAAAATGGTCAGGCTGTGCATCTCGCCAAGAAGCTGCCTTCCGATATCACTGCCACTTTTGAAGCAAAAATCAATGAAGCAAATCGCCGTGCTACTGAATGTAACCATACAGCTACCCACCTTCTTCATGCGGCACTTCGCGAAGTGCTTGGCACACACGTAGAACAGAAGGGTTCGTATGTGTCACCTGAGATGCTGCGTTTCGACTTCTCTCACTTCCAGAAGGTGACCCCCGAAGAGCTACGTAAGGCAGAGCGTATAGCCAACGCTAATGTGCGTAAGGCTATCCCGCTTGACGAGCATCGCTGCATGCCTATAGCCCAGGCGATGGATATGGGTGCTATGGCTCTCTTCGGTGAAAAATATGGCGAAGAGGTTCGTGTGGTTAAATATGGCGATTCTGTTGAGCTTTGCGGTGGTACCCATGTGCCCAACACCGGTAATATCGGTATGATACGTATCATTTCCGAGTCGAGCATTGCCGCAGGCATCCGTCGTATTGAGGCTGTGACTGCCGAGGTTGCTGAGGATATGATTGACCATGTTGCCGACAATATGCGTCAGGTGGGCGAGATGCTTCATAACGCTCCTGACGTGCTCCAGGCACTCCGCCGTTCAATAGAGGAGAATGCCGAACTCCGCAAACAGGCTGAAGAATACTTCCAGGAACGCGTTCGTAATCTGACTAAAGAACTTCTTGAGAAGGCTGAGACATATAACGACATCCGGATTGTGTCGCTTGGCGGTGTGCGTGTCCCCGACGTGGTTAAAGGCATTGCATTTGGTGTCCGCCAGATGTCACCGGAACGTACAGCATTTATCGCGGCTACTGTTGACATGGCCGGGAAGCCTCTTTTGACTGTGGCTTTCACCGACGATCTTGTCAAGGAGGGCCTTAATGCTTCAGTTATAGTTCGCGAGGCTGCAAAGGCCATCAAAGGCGGTGGCGGTGGCCAGCCCGGTTTTGCTCAGGCCGGTGGTAAGGATAAGGATGGCCTCTCGCAGGCGTTCGAGTCACTTCGTGCCTCAGTGAAAGGCTGATTGATAGTGAAATTTAATATGCTGAGTCTCTATGGTTGACATGCATAGTGCTTGGCTAATGAATATTATATAATGCTATTTAACCCCGGCAGGACATCACATCCACCGGGGTTTTAATAATATAATTATGGCAATAATTGATATAACGTCACTTAATCATCCAGGTGTTGAGATCTATGGTCGTCTTACTGAAGCGCAATTACGCAACCGTCTTGATCCCGGTCAGGGAATATTTATAGCGGAAAGCCCAAAGGTGATACGTGTAGCGCTCGATGCAGGTTATGAGCCACTGTCGCTCCTCTGTGAGCGTAGACATATCACAGGTGACGCTGCCGACATCATCGGTCGGTGCGGCGATATTCCTGTATTCACAGGTGATCGTGATCTGCTTGCGTCGCTCACTGGTTATACTTTGACGCGTGGGGTGTTATGCGCCATGCGTAGGCCCATGCCGCTCAGTGTGGAAGAGGTGTGCCGTGGGGCCAGGCGTGTGGTGGTGATTGACAGTGTGGTCGACACCACGAATATCGGCGCTATTTTCCGTTCTGCCGCAGCGTTGGGCATTGATGGAGTACTCCTCACCACAACCTCGTGTGACCCTTTTAATCGAAGGGCTGTGCGTGTTTCCATGGGGTCGGTGTTCCTTGTTCCTTGGGCATGGCTTGATGCCCCTGTGAGCACACTTAATGATTTTGGCTTGAAGACGGCCGCCATGGCATTGAGTGACGATTCCGTATCGATTGACGACACGACCCTGATGAACGAACCTCGTTTGGCGATAGTGATGGGGACGGAGGGTGACGGATTGGCGAAAAATGTAATCGCCGATTGCGATTATGTGGTGCGCATCCCCATGTCTCATTGCGTTGATTCGTTAAATGTAGCAGCAGCCTCAGCGGTGGCTTTTTGGCAGCTTAGAGCCCGGTGAAAATGTTAAAATTAAATTATATTTTAAATTTTTTTATAACTATATCGAACCTTCACCATTAATATTTGTTTATATAGTTGAAAAGTGATTAATTCTTCACATTGCATCACATGTGCTAATCTCTTTTTCATGTTTCGTTCATCCGAAATTTATTTAAACATTATAATTCTAACATTTTAAAATTATTTTATTGTTATGAAGAAGTTTTTACTTATGGCTGTTATGGCTATTATGACTTTAGGTGCTTCAGCTCAGGATTGGTATGCAGGTGGTCAGCTCACATTTGGCCGAACCACTGACTCGGCAAGTGGAGTAAAAAGCACACAGGTGACAGTGCTCCCTGAAATCGGTTATAACTTGTCGGATAATTTTGCTGTAGGTACAGTTGTCGGCTTGTCTTATCGTAAAGCCGGTGAGCAGGAGAAGACAGTCTTTAAGGTTAGCCCTTATGCTCGTTACACATATCTTTCCACTGAGCGTGTTGATCTCTTTGTCGATGGCGGTGTTGATTTAGGCATCGGACGTGCTCAAGGTCACACAGCCGTTGAATATGGCATTGGTTTCCGTCCCGGTGTGGCTCTTAACCTCAACGAGAAGTTCAGCCTCGTGGCTCATGTAGGTTTCCTCGGCTACCAGGGTGGCAACCGTCCGGCAAAACGCAACGGCGCTCCTGAAAACTGGGGTCTTGATCTTAACAGCAATAACCTCATGTTTGGTTTCTACTATCATTTCTGATTACCCTGCCGGTTACAGATTATATAAACTAATAGAGTCCGGAGCTCATGTTTTGAGCCTCGGACTCTATTAGTTTTAGGTATATCCAAATCGATTATTTCAATATCTATAGGTTAGGTGAGCATTATGCTGCAGTCCAGCACCCCACCAACCGGAAATATCTACTGCCCCCCAAAAGTGGATAATAGTATAAAACGAAAAATCCGCAAGAATTGAAAATCAATATCTTGCGGATTTTTCAAGTGTCCGAGATGAGATTCGAACTCACACAGCCTTACGGCCACTACCCCCTCAAAGTAGCGTGTCTACCAATTCCACCACCCGGACTTAAGAGTGTCTGTCAATGAAGAAGCATTTGTTTTAATGCTTTGAGCGAAAAACGGGACTCGAACCCGCGACCCCAACCTTGGCAAGGTTGTGCTCTACCAACTGAGCTATTTTCGCGAGTTGTTTTGCTTCTCGACAGACAAGTATTTTAATGTTCTCTTTGAGCGAAAAACGGGACTCGAACCCGCGACCCCAACCTTGGCAAGGTTGTGCTCTACCAACTGAGCTATTTTCGCGATTTTGTTGGTTTTGTGAGCGTCATTTTTGTTTTGACGTTGCAAAGGTAGGGGTTTATTTGTTACCCACCAAATTTTTCGGCGTTATTTAACTTATGTTAACGTAAAAATGAGTATTTATGCCTTAAATGTTAATATGTGTTGCAAAAATTGGGCGTAAAATTGAACATTCTACCGTTATTTTCGTTTTTTAATATAAAAAGAATCGGGGCTGGATTATGCCCTGACGATACAATTCGATACTAAAAAAATACATATTATATGAAAAATTTGATTTTGTTGCGTCATGGTCAGAGCGAATGGAATCTATCCAACCGGTTTACTGGATGGACGGATGTGGAGCTTTCTGACAAAGGACGCGAAGAAGCCCGAAGGGCAGGTGAGATAATTGCGCAGTCGGGCGTCATACCACGTTATTGTTTCACTTCGTATCTTAAGCGTGCCATTCACACGCTCGACATTGCTCTTGATGCGATGGATCGTTCGTGGTTGCCTGTCGTGAAGGATTGGCATCTGAATGAGCGACACTACGGCGCATTGCAGGGATTAAATAAAGCTGAAACAGCTGAAAAATATGGCGCCGAACAGGTGCACATCTGGCGACGCAGTTACGATGTCACTCCCCCGGCCTTACGTCCGGACGACGACCGTTACCCTGGGCTTGATGAGAGATATGTCGGTTTGTCGGCTGATGAATTGCCGTTGACCGAATCTCTCAAGGACACAGTGGCGCGTGTGCTACCATGCTGGGAGGAGCTTATAGTGCCTGCGCTTAATCTTTATGACAATGTGATTGTGGCTGCGCACGGCAATTCGCTCCGTGCGTTGGTGATGATGCTGCGCAAGATGACACCGGAAGAAATCATTGCCGAGGAAATCCCTACAGGTTCTCCGCGTGTAATTTCGTTGAATGATCGTCTGGAAGTGGTTGGCGACCGCTATCTCAAATAAAAAAGAGATTAAAAGTAAAAGCACCGCATCAAATTGATGCGGTGCTTTTATTTTGGGTGAACAGTGGGGGTCGAACCCACGACCTTCGGAACCACAATCCGACGCTCTAACCAACTGAGCTATGCTCACCATCTTTTGGTTTTGCGCTGCAAAGGTACGACCTTTTTTTTAATCTGCCAAAAATATTGGTGAAAATTTTAACTTTTCAGATAAAAATATTTTCAAAAATATTTCCGGATTTCAGGACATCGGTTAGCGGTCTGTGTGACATATTGCTGCGATAACCTATACATTGTTTTGTCAATTAATGACTTGAAGGGCACCGGTGGTTGAGTCCATTATATATCCGGCCACACGGATGTCAGGAGTCATAAGCGGATGGTGGAGAATCAGATCCACGGTCTCTCTTACCGCCGCGGCTGTGTCGTCAAAGCCATGCAGCCAGCTGTCAAGGTCAATTCCGCAATGTCTCATAAGTGAGATATGCTCTTCACTCACTCCGCGCTCTTTCATAAGGTGTAGCATCTCAGTGGCATCCATCCCTTGTACACCACAGCCGGTGTGTCCGATTACCATTATCTCATTTACACCCAGTTCATATACGGCTACGAGGATGGAACGCATGGTGGAATCAAAAGGATTAGTGATGGTGCCACCTGCATTTTTAATCATTTTTACGTCGCCGTTGCGTAGTCCGAGAGCGGCTGGAAGCAGTTCGACAAGACGTGTGTCCATGCAGGTCACGATGGCGATTCGCTTGTCAGGATATTTGGATGTTGCGAATCGTTTATATCCGCCCGATTCAACAAATTCTCTGTTATACTTGAGTATTTCCTCAATCATTGTTTAAATCTCCTTTTTATTAAAGTTTATGATTCAAATTTATTGGTATGCTTTTGTTGTTGTCAAAGTCCTCGATAGACGGCAAAGCGGTCAAATGGCTCGCCTCCCCCATGCTTTGCGCTTAATTCGAGAAGCGCTTTATAAAATGGGTCTTCGCCAGCATTTGGAAAGAGATCCTCAAATGTGGCGATTCCAGACGTGTCGAAATCCTCCGACAGGTAAAATATAGTGTCGATATCGGTCACGGCCGCGTTGATGGAGTAGCTGTCGAAATGCCGCAGGGCGCACATCTGCCTTGAGGGCCGGGAAGGAGATATGTGCTTAAAGCATGGAATATCTTTTATCAAGTCATTTGATGCAGTGACCACAGGATCGTGAAACACGAAGGAATAAATCACCCCCTTATGGTTCCCTTTGGGTATTTCGGCATAAAAAGCCTCTCCGTTCTCAACGATATAACGATGTGTGGCGAAGAAAAGAGCAATCTTGATGTCGAATGTCACATCCAGATATGGTGTCTCTATTCCATAGTGTTGCTCTATTGCCGGTAATGATGAGTTCGGGTGTATTTTTATTTCCGAGAAGCGTTTAAAGTACTCTTTGTTGAAATCCTCCTCAAAAAACCCCATGTCTGACATGGTATGAATGCCATATTTTTTAATATTATATTCTGCTATCCACTGAGGATCAGGCAGCCCATAATATGTGAGGAAATCACCATATATAGATTTGAATATCGAATGATACTCCGGTGCGCGGAAGCGCTCGTCCCACTTGCCTCGATATTTCCTCCAATATCCAGGGAGGATGAGCCGTTCAGTTCCATCTTTGAGCACTTGGATGGGATTGGGGAATCGTCGGCGCATGAAATACTCCTGATTCTGACCGCGAAACGACATCAATCCGCGTTTAAACCAATCGTTGTCCGAGAGAATTTTTACTGCTTCCTCCACATTGTGTATTTCATGTATATGTGGTCGTGGTTTGTATGGCACGTGACCTTTGATATACTCCAGAAAGTTGGATAGGGTAATAAATCCAGAGTATATTTTTGTGCCGTAAAAGCTGTCGGCTACTATAGGTTCATCTCCATAAGCGGAGTTAAGCATGTAATAGCCCGACTCTCCGATGCGCTTTATGGTTTCCGGAGCTATCCCTATTTTTGCGAGGCGTTTCAGTAAATGCTTCTGCGATTTTTTAAATGTGTCGTACATGTCCTATATTGAAAAACAGAAATGCAATGTGGTGATTCGATTACAAAGATAGTAAAAGTGTGAGAATCCGGACAAATTGATTTATGGTGAGTAGTGTTGATTTTGCATTTAATGGAGATGAAATATGATGAGGTGCGAAAAAATTTTGTAACTTTGCAGCTATTATGAAAAATATCCGCAACTTCTGTATAATTGCTCATATTGACCATGGCAAGAGCACTCTTGCCGACCGCCTTCTGGAATATACCAATACAGTGGCCGCCAAGGACCTCCAGGCGCAGGTGCTTGACGACATGGATCTGGAACGTGAACGTGGCATCACCATCAAGAGCCATGCCATCCAGATGAACTATAATCTCGATGGCGAAAACTATGTGCTCAACCTCATTGACACTCCGGGACATGTCGACTTCTCTTATGAAGTGTCGCGTTCCATCGCTGCATGTGAGGGCGCATTACTTATAGTTGACGCCTCGCAGGGAATACAGGCTCAGACGATTTCCAATCTCTACATGGCCATTGACAATGACCTTGAGATAATCCCGGTGATCAATAAGGTGGATCTTGACAGTGCCAAGCCTGATGAGGTGGAGGACCAGATTGTCGATCTTCTCGGTTGTGATCCCGAGGATGTGATTCGTGCCAGCGGTAAGACAGGCATTGGCGTGCCTGAGATTCTGAAAGCTATCGTTGAGCGCATCCCTGCTCCAGTAGGTGATCCTCAGGCTCCGTTACAGGCTTTGATTTTCGACTCTGTTTTCAATCCATTCCGCGGTATCATAGCTTATTTCAAAATCGAAAACGGTACCATACGTAAAAACGATTTTGTTAAGTTCGTGGCCACAGGCAAGGAGTATAATGCCGATGAAATCGGAGTGCTCAAACTTGATATGCAGCCTTGTCAGGAGCTTTCGGCCGGAAATGTGGGATATATCATCTCAGGCATAAAGACCTCGCGGGAAGTAAAGGTGGGTGACACAATCACGCACGTTGAACGTCCTTGCAGTGAGGCTATTGATGGCTTTGAGGAGGTGAAACCAATGGTGTTTGCCGGTGTGTATCCTATCGAGACAGAGGATTTCGAGAATCTCCGGTCTTCACTTGAGAAGTTGCAGCTCAACGACGCATCCCTTACTTTCCAGCCGGAGTCGTCAATGGCTCTCGGATTCGGTTTCAGATGCGGATTCCTCGGACTGCTCCACATGGAGATTATACAGGAGCGTCTCGGCCGTGAGTTTGACATGGATGTGATAACGACTGTCCCCAACGTGTCCTATCGCGTCTATGACAAGCATGGCAACATGACAGAGGTGCATAATCCGTCGGGGCTTCCGGAACCGACTCTCATCGACCATATCGAAGAGCCGTACATAAGGGCTTCGATTATCACGGCAGCTGATTACATCGGGCCTATCATGACCCTTTGTCTTGCCAAACGCGGTGAGCTTGTGAAACAGGAATATATATCAGGCAACCGTATGGAGATGATTTTCGACATGCCTCTCGGCGAGATTGTCATAGACTTCTATGATAAGCTTAAGAGTATCTCCAAGGGATATGCTTCGTTTGACTATCATCTGCATGATTTCCGCGAGTCAAAGCTTGTCAAGCTCGATATCCTGCTCAATGGCGAGAGCGTGGACGCGCTTTCAACATTGACACACGTGGATAATGCTGTGACTTTCGGACGCAGGATGTGTGAGAAGCTCAAGGAACTTATTCCGCGTCAGCAGTTCGACATCGCTATCCAGGCGGCTATCGGTGCCAAGATTATTGCCCGCGAGACTATCAAGGCTGTGCGCAAGGATGTGACTGCCAAATGTTATGGTGGTGATATATCCCGTAAGCGCAAACTGCTTGAGAAACAGAAGAAAGGCAAGAAGCGTATGAAGCAGATTGGCTCAGTCGAGGTGCCGCAGAAGGCATTCCTCGCCGTGCTTAAGCTTGATTAGAAACTGAAGATATAGACACATGCAGCCGGACGCACTTTATTTAAGAGTGTAGTCCGGCTGTTTGTTATCTATAAGTAAAGGCCCTGCTTTGCGACATGATGCGCAAGCAGGGCCTTGGTGTGATCACACTGTTGTGTGTGATTATTTAGTGGAGATGGTAAGTGTGGCTGGTCTAAGGCCGGGAGAAGTAGCTTTGAGTGTGATGGCTCCAGGTTTGTCGGATGTGCGCAAAATAGCAGTCGCAGCCCCGGAGAATAGCTTCATCTTCGGGTCTTGGAAACTAAGCAGTGAAGTGGCATCACCATTGGCTCCAGCCTCGTAACTGCCTTGTCCGCTCACTGTGAAGTTCACCATATTGTCGGCGGTAGGGACGATGTTGCCATCCTTATCGGCCGTCTGCACGGTTACATAGACGAGTTCCTCGCCGTCGGCTGTTGCAGTCGTACGGTTAGGTGTGAGTACCAGGTGATGAGGCTTTCCGGTGGTACGGATTGTTTTCTCGGCAGCCTTATTGCCGTTGTCGTCATAAGCCACTACTTTTACCTCTCCTGGTTCATAGACAGTCTCGTTCCACATCAGTCGGTAACGGTTCATCACAGTGGAATCATTTTTCTCACGTACGCCCTGCGATTTTCCGTTTATGAAAAGCTCTGCTTTTGGGAAATTAGTGTAGACAAACACCGGTGTGACTTCACCTTCGCGGCCTTTCCAGTTCCAGTGGGGGAGAATATGTAGAGTGGTGTCCTGAGTGTTCCATTTGGAGCGGTAAAGATAATACCGGTCCTTGGGGAGAGATGCCAGGTCGATGATGCCGAAGTAGCTTGAATGGCTTGGCCACGCATCAGTGTCGTAGGGGGTCGGTTCACCGAGGTAGTCAAAACCGGTCCACACGAATTGACCTATCACGTATGGGAGATCGTCATCGGCAGCGAAGTCGATATCTGGAATGTTAGACCAATAGCATGCCTCAACATCATAGGAGGATGACTGATTGTCGGGATACATGGCTGTCTTCTTAACTTCCACAGGGAATTTATAGACACCGCGTGACGAAACTGTGGAGGCTGTCTCCGAGCCGAGAATCAGTTTCTGCCCAAGTTTCTCATAAGCCTCTTCGTAGTACTGTGGTTTGTAGTTGAAGCCGGGGATGTCAAGGGCGGCAGCGAAACCGTTGTTCAGCACGGCACCTATCTGGTCCATGCCGTTGGTAACCGGTCGGGTCGGGTCGAGTGTGTGTATGAGATCCTGGAGCTGAAGCATCGTGGCGATTCCATTGGCTTCGTCCCACTGTGATGGCACTTCATTGCCGTTGCTCCACATCACCACTGACGGGTTGTTGCGATAATGTTTGACCATGTTGGTGATGTCGCGTTCCCACCATTGGTCAAAGATAGATCCGTAACCGTTAGGGCTCTTGGGATGGAAACTCCAGTCATCAAAGGCTTCTACCATGAGCATGAGACCCATTTCGTCGCAGAGCTCCACAAGTTCGGGCGCAGGCATATTGTGGGAGGTGCGGATTGCGTTGGCTCCCATGTCTTTGAGCATTTCGAGCTGATGACGGATTGCCGACTTGTTTACCGCAGCACCGAGTGGCCCGAGGTCATGATGGAGACATACGCCCTTGAACTTGATAAGTGAGTCGTTGAGGAAAAAGCCACGGTCTGGGATATATTCCACTGACCTGATCCCAAAGCGTGTGCTGTAGGAGTCCAATTCCTTATCGTCGTTATATATGCGGGTGGTGGCGGTGTAGAGAGCGGGGTTCTCCACTGACCAAAGTTCGGGTTTGTCGACAAGAAAATTCTGACTTACTTCCTGCCCATGTGCAGGATAGACGGTCGATTCTTTTGCAACCTCTTTGCCTTGTGGATCGGTGATAGTGGTGATCACTTTAAGCACTTGTCCTTTAGTGGCTCCTTCAATTTCAGTCTTCAGATTGACTGATGCATACTCGCGGGTCACTTTGGGAGTGGTGATATATGTGCCCCATACCGGGACATGCACCTTGTTGGTTTCGACGATATGTACATTTCGATAAAGCCCTGCCCCGGGATACCAGCGCGAAGCCTGCTCCTTGTTTTCGAGCTTCACTTCAAGTGTGTTCTCACCAGGACGGACTGCATCGTCGAGATTAAGATGGAACGAGTTGTAGCCGAAGCCCCAGTTGCCTACCGGTTTGCCGTTGAGAAATACTTCAGGATTGCTCATGGCACCGTCGAAAACGATAGTAAAAGAACGCCCTGTGGTGTCGGGCACATTAAATGTGGTGCGGTATTCACCCTTGCCTATAAACGGAAGGCCTCCTGTGCGTCCGGTCTTGACGCTTTTCTCTTTTTCGCCGTTTTGGAACACAGCCACTTCCTGCAGGTCGTTGGCACGGTCAAATGGGCCGTAGATAGCCCAGTCGTGCGGAATACTGATGTTCTGCCATCGTGTGCCGTCAGTAACCTCTCCTTTTGCAAATTGCCATCCGTCATTAAGAGTGGTGATTTTGCGTTCAGCTCCCTGCACACCGAGGGCAAGGAGAAGTGATAAAGTCAGGATTGATGATTTTTGATTCATTATTATGTAGGTCTATGAAATATTTATATTTTAATCTTTAAAGGCATCGAGTGCTTCAGTGGGTGAGCCGTTTTGGAAACACCCTTTGAAATACCCGCCATTGTAGCCAGCCGGAGCTTGTGGCTCCCAATAGAAGATTCCATCCACGTAGCCAAGTGCTTCAGTGGCATTGCGCAGATATGACAGCCACTCTTTTGTCATCTGAGGCTGTGCGTAGTGCATGCCGGTTTCACATATTATAATCGGCTTTTTGTAGACGGTATGCAGTGTCTTTATGTTAGCGACACATCGGTCGGTCGCGGCTTTCCATTCGGTGGGATTCTGGTCATCGGGAGATTCTGGATAGAGTGACATCCCTATCATGTCGAATTTGCCTCCATTGTCGATCAACTTTGCAAACAGATTGGTGTAGCGCCAGCTGTCCTCTCCCTTGTCAAGGTGGATGACGACTTTGACATCCGGAGCCAGAAGTTTCGCAGCGTTATAACCTGCGTTTACAAGCTGCGCGAAATTTGCCGGATTGTCAAGACTTCCGAGGGGCCAAAGCATGCCTTGGGTTGTCTCGTTGCCTATCTGCACCCATTCGGGTGTGATGCCTTCGGCTTTGAGAGCACCTAACATTTCAGCCACATGTGATGCCACAGCTGTGGCGAGGGCATTGATGTCATGGTTTTTCCATGCTTCAGGAGTGGCTTGATGTGAAGGATCGGCCCACGTGTCGGAGAAGTGGAAGTCGATCATCAGACGGAGTCCAAGCGCATTGGCGCGTCGGGCTTTTGCCATAACATCATCAATGCCATTATATTTGTCAGCCGGATTGACCCAAACACGCAGGCGCAGCGCGTTCATACCCTTGGTGTCCTTCAGGAGTTTCATCGGATCGGTGGGAACGGATGAGCCGGGGGCAAAAAATTCCAGCCCTTCATCCTCCATCTGTGTAAGCCAACTCATGTCGGCTCCTTTGGCAAAATTTGATGTTGTCTCCGGCAGTTCAGGTCGTTCAGGAGTGTCTGGGACCTCGGGATCTGCCGGCTCATCTCCACCACATGCCGAAAATGCGAATGCTGAGATAAATGCGAGGCTTGAAAATTTTAAAAGTTTTTTGAATGTCATCAGATGCAAATAGTATGAGATTAGTAGGTTATATTGTCTTGTCAGGGGCTACGATCCATGCTCCTTTGAGCCGGAATAAAATGTCGCTGCCGGCGCTGAGGCCGGGGAACGATATGCGGAGTTCAGCTATGGAATCCCATGAGGCAGGACGTTGCGGTGCGGTGGCTGTGTCGGGATAGAACCATCTTCCCAAAAATGTGGGATATGGGGCCGGAAGGAGTGCCGTGGGGGATAGAGCAAATTCATTCAGACCCAAAGTCAACACGCTGCCTTCGGATGTCGGGTAAGTGTGACTATAAGTGAAGCCATCGCGGTCAACGAGCGAGATTTTTACCGAGTCAATTGCTGCCACTGAGTCAAAGGATAGATTGAGCAATCGGTCATTATCTATCGGGCTCACTGCATCAATCAGTTCTGCAATGCGTTTATAAAGAATGATTTCCTGACCGTTGGTTTCAGGAGCTCCGGAGAGGGTAAGAAAATCAGATGATATAGGAGTGTTTTTTTCATAGTCAAGTCGGATTTTGCCCCATGAATCGGGGATTGTAGCCATTTCAAGGTTTGAGTTGTCAGAGTCCGGTTCTATAAGGATTAACGGAGATGACGGCGGCACACTGTAAGTGCCTGCGCTGCGGAAATCCCAGTCAAGAGGCGTGCCGTTGATTCCGCCCGGGAAAGTGACAGGGCCTTCCTTGCCGTATACTACAACAAAGTAATCGATGTTTTTGTTTTTGCGAGATGAGTTAAAATAAGTTAAATTATATTGGTTTTCTCCTTTTCGGGTCATGGCGTAAGTGGGGTTATGGTTGCTCCACATTGATACATGGCCCGGTACGACTACTACTGAATCAACCTTCCCGGTACCACCGGCTACCTCCACTTCGATTGCGAGTGGCCTGTCAGCGACAGCGGCAGCGGATGGAGTGTGGAGCAAAGTCAACGGCACACTATCGGCAGCTGGTGCAACATACTCATCAATAAGTATGTTGCCATAGGGAGAGTGGGGAGCTATTTGTGCCAGTGACGATTGAGTCGAAGAGAGCAGGTAAACACCTGGTTTAAGAGTGAACGTGGCATCCTTGGCCATGCCTGAAAGATTGTTGCCGTCGTTTATCCCTTTATAATAATAGGTGGTGCCGAGCGATGGGAGAGATATGGTGATAGGGTGGGAAGAGTGGGATATTACACCGACTCTTCTTGATAGCGAAGGCTTTTCGAATGGGTCCTCCGTCAGTGTCACATCGGGCATCACTTCAAGTCGCCATGTGTCATCATTAAGCTTGTCAAGGAAATAAGCTCCGGTGCCAGGATATGTAATAACAGGAGAGGAGCCTACTCCGGCTATCTCATTAAGTGTCACGACATCTTTTGGCGAAGTGGAAGTGTGGTTGCTGTAAAAGAAACGCTTACCGTCGTTAAGCTCACTCAGGTCCTCATTGTAGCTTACACGGAAGTTCCCGAAGACGGTATCAGCCGGATATTTGCCATAATCTGCACCGCGAGGAGTCTGTTTTGCCACCTCGGCGGCTATTTTCATGCTTATGGCTTTGCGTGGTGTGTAGGCAAGATTCAGGAAATGTGTCTGATACTCTGTGTTGGCCCATGCCATGTCAATGGGGTCATAGGCAAACTGTGTGATCCATTGGAAACCCTCCTTACGGAATGTTCTCGCTACGGCAGGGTAGATATGGCTGTAAAGGATGTCGGCAGGGTCAAACTCATAGACCACCTTTGCCATCTTGTCAAATCCTTTCAGGTCCTTGAATGGTATCTCATACTGATCCACGGTGGGCAGGAAGTTGCCTTTGCGCTCATGTCCGGCCACAAGTCCGGTGGGATACCACTGGTATGTGGTGCCGTTGATATTTGCGTTGTAGTAAGCGTCGGTCACATCAGGATTGTGACTCACATTGTAAAGCACAGGTTTTTTCCAGCCACTTTTCCTCAAAGTCGAGACCATGCGGTTGATGTAGGCTGTCACCTCTTTGGATGTGCCGCTGTGACACGGCTCGTTGTTTATTTCGAGAGCAATTATAGACTTGTCATTGGCATAACTGCGTCCGGTGTATGGGTTGACGTGGCGCGACAGGCGGTCGAGATAGCGGGCCTGTTTGGCTTGGGCCTCGGGATTTTCATGAATCGAACACTTGTCATATAGATATGTGTAGGCCCCGGTGTCGATGTTGCGTTCAGGATATCCGTTGCCGAAATTGGTCTGGGCGGTGATTACCACTGATATTCCTCGTTTCTCAAGTTGCGCTATCAGATAGTCAAGCAGGTCGAGGTGCTCGTTTTCAAGAAGATTTCCATCGGCATCGGAAATCTCAACATCCCACAGGTGTAGTCGGAATGCGTTAAAACCGAGTCGCGACATGTGGTAGACATCACGGTCGATAGCTTCCTTGCGGTCGACACCGAGCGAGCCAAGGGCTCGATAAGCATGAGCGAATGGCACAGTGTAATTGGTGCCGTAATATGATACTTCTGCATGAGTGTCGTCGCGGCGCATCACTCCATCCTTATCGACGTAGACCGAATACGCATTTTCAGCCGCAGCCGTGAATGGGAGTGCACACAGAATCGATGATATAATTCCCGGAAATTTTAACATGGTGAAAAGATATAGTGTGGAAGGATGATATAACTAACTTGTAAAAGAAGAATATGATTCTTTGATACAAATATACGAATATTCTTTTGATTATTGAGTTAGAGCGTGTTAAAAATGGCACAAAAAGAAAAAACGCCCTATTGGGAAGGGCGTTTAATGCTATCGAGATTAAGCGGTGTGGCAGATGTTACCAGAGAACCATGATACCGGTGGAGAGACCTCCGAAGTCAAGTCCGGTGGATGAGTTGAGAACTTTCATAGGAGCATAGCGGGCATACAGACCGAGTGATTTGAAACGTACCACGGCCATGGCATCAATAGTCACTGTGCGCTGATTGATGTTGCGTGTCTTGATGGAATAGTCATGAGATCCGATGGTGTACTGGGTCTTGATGCTGCCTCCTGTGTTGAAATTGATGACCGGGCCGACTTCAACTCCCCAGTTGCGGTGGTGTCCGAAGGAGATTCCATACATGACCGGTATTTGAAGGCTGAACACCTTGATGCGTGAACGGCGCTTTGTCATGTCCTCGGTATAGGGAGTAAGCATGATGCGGCCTTCGTCGTTCTTGTGGAAATAGTTGGAGCCTTTTGTCACATAGTTGCGCCAGCTGACGCCGAGACCTGCTGACAGTGAACTGCGTCCGTGGGTCATCTTAACGCCGAGGATCATGGCCCAGGTGAGCTCATTGCTTTTCCACATTGACACATCCATCGGCATGTTGGAATTAACGTCTGTAACCCAGCCTATGCCGATACCGCCGGTGATTGCTTCCCATTTGGTGGAGCCAGAATTGGATATCACTATGCCGAAATCACTACCTTTGGTGCCGATATATGATTTGACAGTACGGTTGTCAGGATCGTTGAACGGAAATGAATAGATCTGTGGTTCATCGGATGCGCTGCAAAATTCAACGGATACCAATTCCGGAGTCTCGGTGACAATCACATTCTTGATGTCAGTCCAGTTGAACCGGCTTTCTGTGATGTAGTTTTTATGGCCTCCGCTCGATGTCTGGTAGTAAAAATTGTCAGCGCTGCCGTCAAGGTTGCTCACTGTTATGCTTGTTTGGCGGGTCGTGGCGTTTATCACTATGCGTTCGGCTTTGGCGACATGGAGGAGCGTGTCGGCAGCAACTGTAGTCTCATTGGTGTTGTCGGTGGCTGCTGCGAAGAGTGATGAGAGGAGAGCGCAGGGGAGTAAAATATGGCGTATCATAAATAAAATGTTTAACTTGGAATCTGTGAGATGTTATTTTACTGATTTGATAAGTGATTGTATAAGTGTCGCGGCAAGATTCTGAGGAATTTCCCCTTCGAAATACAGTACCATTACGTTTGACCCCTTGTTGGCCGCATTGTCGAGGTAATACAGATAGCGGTTTATTTTTTTACCTCCAGAGGTCACTGACGGAAGCACGAAATAGGCAAAGTAGAGTTTACCGTTTTTGTAACGCACGTTACGGCCGGTGGCATGTGCTCCGTCGGCAAGCACGAGCGGTTCCACGATTTTTGCGTAGGTTGACGCCGGACCTTTGAATGTCGCCATGACAGTGAGGCCGTTGGAGGTCAGGTAACGGTGTTCTCCGCTCATCATGGTTTCGGTTACATTAGGGTCGCTTCCGTATGTGCCTCCGAAAATGCTGTTGATTTGAAGTCCTTTCTGCGCTGATGCGGTCAGCACTATTGCCGTCAGGACCAACATTGTGATGAATATTCGTTTCATATGTCGTTTAGATTTAATTCAGAGTCAAATTTTTCAATCATCGGTGCAAGATATTCCAGCTCCTCTATCATCGACTGTTCGGCCATATCGGCACCGTTTTGCAGTTCGCCGAGATTCTGTGCCATGAGTGCGATCACTTCGTCCTCGTCAGTGATGCATCGGCCGTTGACGTATGCGACACACTTCTCCTGAAGGTCTTGTCCAGCCGGGCTGTGGCCTGGACGCATGAATGTTACGGCAAGGGTGACGATGACAGCGATTGCAGCCGCTATTCCCATCCATTGCCTTACCCCTATGGAGTGGTGTAGGCTTGGAGTTAGTTGCTTGGGACGGCGAAGCCCCATCACGGCGCGCGCCTCGTCGATGGCCGGATGCGAGTGGGGGGTGGCCCCGACTTCAAGCCTTAGCTGACGCTCCTCGGCATCGGTCATTTCACAGTCGAAATAAAGCTCTATGGCTTCAAGTAGCTGCGGTAGTGGCATGGGGTTATGTTTCATAATCAGGAGATATATTGTTTTCTGTATATTTCACGTATGGTTTTTCTTGCACGGCTTAAAGTGACTCTGACATATTCGGGTGTCGCGTCGATGCGCTCAGCTATCTCTGCGTAGCCTATACCTTCGATGTCGTGGAGGTGGAACACCTCGTATTGCCTTTCGGTGAGCACTTTGCGGCTCAGGCTTATCACTGCCTCGTAGGTGCGCTCTCGTTCCTCAGCCTCGCTGCTGTCATCGGCCGTCGGCTCGGCTCCGGGTGAAAGAGTCTCTATGGCTACGTTCGGACGGGCATTCGAGCGTCGGAGGGCGTCGATGGCTGAATTTTTCACCGTGGTGACACTCAGGCGTATCGCATGTATCTCGGTCTCCACTTCCGGGTGGCGTGACCATAGGCGGCAGAACGCGTCCTGAATCACATCCTCAGCTTCTTCTTCATTGCCCACGATTCCGGCGGCCACTCTGCGTAGCCTGTCACGGAAACGGATAAATGTGGATGTGAGAATCGGTTGGTTCACTGTGATTATTCTTGGTGTCTATTCTGATAACGAAAGGTGGATGGATTTGTAACAAAAAAAGATAAAAAAAATTCCTGCTTTTGCGTAAATACGGCAAAAACAGGAATTTACATAGGTTATTTATCTGCGATGTTTATGCGATTTAGGCCTGATCCGCATCAGATTTCCTGACTTCGGTGTTCAATGCCTCCGCGCCGGGGGTGTATGACACGTAAATCTCGTCGCCGGGATTGACCGATGCATCAATGATGAGTTCAGCCAGATTATCTTCGAGATACTTCTGGATGGCACGCTTGAGAGGTCGTGCGCCGAACTGTGCGTCGTAACCCTTGTCGGCGATGAAGTTTTTGGCCTCATCGGTGATGGTGAGTGTGTAACCGAGCTCCTTGACGCGTTTGTTGAATCCGGCAAGCTCGATGTCGATAATCTTGAAGATAGCCTCCTTGGAAAGGGGATCAAACATCACTATGTCATCGATGCGGTTGAGGAACTCAGGTGAGAAGGCTTTGTTGAGAGCCTTCTGGAGTACTCCGTGGCTATACTCCTTGTCATCGGCCGGACGGCTGTTGAAACCGATGCCTCCGCCGAAATCCTTGAGCTGGCGGCTGCCGATGTTGGAGGTCATTATAATAATGGTGTTCTTGAAGTCGATACGGCGGCCGAGCGAGTCTGTGAGACGCCCTTCGTCCATCACCTGAAGCAGAAGGTTGAACACGTCGGGATGGGCTTTCTCTATTTCGTCGAGCAGAACGATAGAGTAGGGGTGACGGCGCACTTTCTCGGTGAGCTGTCCGCCTTCCTCGTAACCAACGTATCCGGGAGGCGCTCCTACCAGGCGTGACACGGTGAATTTCTCCATGTATTCGCTCATGTCGATGCGGATAAGGGTGTCAGCCGAATCAAACATGTATTCAGCAAGCTTCTTCGCCAGATGTGTTTTACCCACACCTGTGGGGCCAAGGAACATGAATGTGCCTATCGGCTTGTTGGGGTCCTTGAGTCCGATGCGGTTGCGGTGGATGGCTTTGACAACCTTATCGATAGCGTTGTCCTGGCCTATGATAAGGCTTTTGAGTGTAGGTGACATCTCTTTCAGACGGTGTCCCTCTGCCTGGGCTATACGCTGCACTGGTACCCCTGTCATCATGGCGACAACTTCTGCCACTTTGTCCTCATCGACTGTCTCGCGCATCGAGTTGAGCTGCTCCTCCCATTTAGCCTTGGCCGCTTCAAGCTCTGTCTTGAGCTGCTGCTCACGATCACGGTAGGATGCAGCTTTCTCAAAGTTCTGCGACTGTGCTGCGCGCAGTTTCTGGGCCGATGTCTCTTCAATCTCCTTTTCGAGGTTCTCAATCTCTTTGGGCACAGAGATATTGGTGATGTGGACGCGGCTTCCTGCCTCATCCATCGCATCGATGGCTTTGTCGGGGAAGTTGCGGTCGGAGATATATCGTTCGGTCAATGCCACGCATGCGTCAAGGGCCTCGGGAGTGAAGGTCACATTGTGGTGGTCCTCATATTTATCCTTGATGTTATCAAGTATGACGCGTGTCTCCTGCGGGGTAGTGGGCTCTACCATCACTTTCTGGAAACGACGTTCGAGCGCACCGTCGTTCTCGATGTTCTTGCGGTATTCGTCGAGGGTTGTGGCTCCGATACATTGGATTTCACCGCGGGCAAGTGCTGGTTTCAGCAGGTTGGCTGCATCCATCGATCCGGCTGCGTTTCCGGCACCCACTATGGTGTGGAGCTCGTCGATGAAAAGAATGATGTCCTTGTTCTTGGAGAGTTCGTCGAGGATAGCCTTGATGCGTTCCTCGAACTGTCCGCGATACTTTGTGCCGGCCACTATCGAGGCCATGTCGAGCGAGATGACACGCTTGTCAAACAGGATGCGTGACACCTTGCGTTGCACGATGCGGAGAGCGAGTCCCTCGACGATGGCTGATTTTCCCACACCGGGTTCGCCGATGAGCACAGGATTGTTCTTCTTGCGGCGGCTAAGGATTTGGGCGAGACGTTCGATCTCTACCTCGCGTCCCACCACCGGGTCAAGACGGTTCTCCTCAGCGGCGAGGGTCATGTCGTTGCCATACTTGTCGAGCACCGGGGTGTCGTTGCCGCGACGTTGTGTCGTGGTGCCGTTCTGGCGCTTGCGTTCGGATGACTGCTGGCTGCTGCCGGGGTTGCCTCCTGCGGGAGCCGATCCGGGCATTTCGTCGTCGTCATCGTCATCCTCGGCAAACTCAGCACCCATGCGTGGCTGAGGATTGCTGTTGGCAGCCATAAGCCGGTAGAGAGCCTCGTAGGTCACACCGGCGCGGTGAAAAGGTTCCATAAAGTCGGAATTTTGAGCATCTGAGTTGTGGAAAATAGCCAAAAGCAGGTGTGTGGAGTCGACCACATTGCTTTTGAGCATTCGCGCCTCAAGGACGCTTAATTTTATGATGCGGCCTGTGAGGTCGCTGAGAGTCACATCGTTGATGTTGACCACTCCCTGGTAATCGCCATCGGTCGAGGCGTTGAAGAGAGCAGTGTCAAGCGCTTCGCGAAGCTCGTAGGCCGATGCGCCGCGGGCCGAGCGGTCAACAAGGCGCGCAGGCTCACCATCGGTATCGTTCAGCAACGACAGCAGCAGATGTTCAGGCATCACATACCGGTTGTTATGGCGTGCGGCCTGCTTCGGGGTGTCGTTGATGATTTCTTTGAATTTTTGCGAATAAACAGTGTCCATCTAATTGTACCTTTCTTTTATTAGTGGTGGATGTGGTGAGTTAAGAGTGGTAGTAGCTGCTACCAACAAAAATTGTGCCAAACTTCGCCGTTTGTGCTTATTTTCTACTAATAACAATTAAAAAACATTTCTTACACTGCAAAGTTACACTTTTTGTAAAAAAATTCTTACCTTTGTGGGAAATTTTCTCTGAATTAACATCATGATTGAAGAAGATAGAATAATAAAAATAAATATTGAGAACGAGATGAAGAGCGCATACATCGACTACTCTATGTCGGTGATTGTGTCACGTGCGCTTCCTGATGTGCGCGACGGCCTTAAGCCGGTGCACCGCCGTGTGCTCTTCGGAATGAACGAGATGGGTAACACCTCTGACCATCCTCACAAGAAGTCGGCCAACTGTGTCGGCGAGGTCATGGGTAAGTACCATCCGCATGGCGACTCATCTATCTATGGCACAGTGGTGCGTCTCGCGCAGCCTTGGGCTATGCGTTACACACTCGTCGATGGGCACGGTAACTTCGGCTCGGTCGACGGTGACGGCGCGGCTGCTATGCGTTACACCGAAGTCCGTCTGCAGAAACTCGGCGAGGAGATGCTTGCCGACATCGATTCTGACACTGTGGACTTCCAGCCTAACTACGACAACTCACGCAAGGAGCCGGTGGTGCTCCCCACCCGTTATCCCAACCTCCTGGTCAACGGTGCTTCGGGTATTGCCGTAGGTATGGCCACTAACATGCCGACACATAACCTTACTGAGGCCATCAATGCCTGTGTGGCTTATATCGACGATCCCGAAATCGATATTCCGGGCCTTATGAAATATATCCCTGCTCCTGACTTCCCCACCGGAGGTACCATCTATGGTTACAACGGTGTCAAGGATGCTTATGAGACAGGTCGTGGCCGTATCGTGATTCGTGCGAAAGCTGAAATCGAGGTTGAGGACAATCATGAGAATATAATAGTAACCGAGATACCTTATAATGTAAACAAGGCTGAGCTTATCACCTATATCGCCGATCTTGTCAACGATAAGAAACTCGACGGTATTGCAGATATCAACGACGAGAGTGACTACAAGGGTATGCGTATCGTCATCAAGCTTAAGAGCGACGCCAATGCAAACGTGGTGCTCAACAAGCTCTACAAGATGACCCAGATGCAGGCTTCATTCAGCGTCAACAATGTGGCTCTTGTCAATGGTCGCCCCAAGACACTTAATCTCAAGGATCTTATAAGCGAGTTTGTGATCCACCGTCATGAGGTGGTAATCCGTCGCACAAAATATGAACTTGGGAAAGCTCAGGAACGCGCTCACATCCTCGAAGGTCTCATCATAGCCTCGCAGAACATCGACGAGGTTATCAAGATAATCCGTGCTGCCGCTGACACACAGACTGCCCGCGAGACACTCAAGGAGCGTTTCGGATTGTCAGACGCTCAGACCGCCGCTATCGTGGAGATGCGTCTCCGTCAGCTCACCGGTCTGGAACAGGATAAACTCAACAGTGACTACGAGGCTATCGAGAAAGAGATAGCTCGTCTGGAACTTATCCTTTCCGACGACAATGTTTGCCGCGAACTCATAAAAGGTGAACTCCTCGAAGTGCGTGACAAATATGGCGACGCGCGCCGAACTGACATCGACTACACAGCCGGCGACTTCAATGCCGAGGACTTCTATGCTGATGACGACATGATTATCACCGTTTCACACCGTGGATATATCAAGCGTACACTTCTCAGCGAATTCCGCGCCCAGAACCGTGGCGGCGTTGGAGCAAAGGGTTCAGATACCCGCGATGAGGACTTCATCGAGCACATCTATCCCGCTTCGATGCACAACTATATGCTCTTCTTCACCCAGAAGGGACGTTGTTACTGGCTCAAGGTATATGAAATCCCTGAAGGAGCCAAGAACTCTAAGGGACGTGCCATCCAGAACATGCTTAACATCGACAGCGATGATTCGGTCAAGGCATTCATCTGCACCAAATCACTCGGCGACGAGGAATTCGTGCAGTCACACAACCTCGTGTTTGCCACCAAGAAGGGCGTGATTAAGAAGACTCGTCTCCAGGCCTACTCCCGTCCACGCGCTAAGGGTGTAAATGCTATCATTATCCGTGAAGGTGATGAGCTCCTTGGCGTAGAGATGACCGACGGCAACAGTGAAATCCTCTTGGCCAACCGTAATGGTCGCGCCATCCGCTTCCCCGAATCAAAAGTACGTGAGATGGGCCGTATGTCGGCTGGTGTCCGCGGTATGACTCTTGATGACGAGAATGATGAGGTGGTAGGCATGATTTGCATGGAGGCCGATACCGTCAATGACGTAATGGTGCTCAGCGAGCGTGGTTACGGCAAGCGCACCCCGCTTGACACCGAGGTTGAGGTTGACGGCAAGATTGAGAAGCAGCCTGTCTACCGTATCACCAACCGAGGTGGAAAGGGTGTCCGTACAATGAATATCACTGAGAAGACCGGAGCACTCGTGGCTATCGAAAGTGTCAACGACAGCAATGACCTTGTCATCATCAACAAGAGCGGTATTACTCTCCGCATCCATGTGGCTGATATCCGCGTCCAGGGTCGTGCCACCCAGGGTGTGCGCATCATCAACCTTGACAAGCGCAACGACACCATCGCTTCTGTATGCTGCGTGGATTCCGACCCCGAAGAAGAGGTGGAAGAAGTGCTCGCTCAGGAAGCCGCGCCTGAAATGCTTGAAGACGACTCCTTGGTCGCTGAGGCCGACGAAGAGATCATCGACGAGCTCGACGATGAGGCAACCCCTGCTGAAGAAGATGAAGAATAATCACCTTGAATTATAGAATTTCAAAACATCGATTCTAAAAATAACCCTAATATTTCACTATTATGAAAAAACTTTGTGTCTTGACACTCGGGCTTTTCGCGGCTATGTCCATGTCTGCCCAGCTCTCCGTCGTTAAGGAGGCAGAGAAAGCATTTAAAGGTGCTGACACCTATGCGGCTTATCAGAAAGCCCTTCAGACCATCACCCCGGCCTTCACTAATCCTGAGACCGACAAGATGGCGCAGACTTACTGGATTCCCGGTAAGGCAGGCTTCAAACTCTATGACGACATGTATCTTCAGAAGACCATCGGTAAGGATGTAAATCTTTCCGACATGGGTAACGCTCTCCTTGATGGCTATGAATATGGCATGAAGGCTCTCGACCTTGACAGTGTGGCCGATGCCAAAGGCAAAATCAAGACTAAGTTTTCCAACGAAATCGTGAAGCAGATTGTCAGCAATCAGAATTCATTCATGACCGTTGGTTCTGCATTCTGGGATGCCCAGGACTATGCTAAGGCTTACAAGGCTTGGACCATCTATCTCTCACTTCCTGAGAATCCCCGCTTCGGCAAGCAGGCTCCCAAGGCCCTTCCCGATTCAACTGTTGCCCAGTTTGACTATTACCGCGCTCTCTCGGCATGGCAGGCCAAAATGCTCCCCGAGGCAGCAGGTGCATTTGACGAACTCGTATCGCTCGGATATAATGATCCCCAGGCTTATGACTATGCCTACAGTGTAGCATACGAAATGCAGGATGAACCTCGCAAATTGGCTTACTCAAAGGCCGGTTTTGAGAAATATGGCTCACAGAACCCCGTGTTCCTCCAGCGTGTTGTCAATAGCTATATTGACACAAAGCAGTATGACACTGCCATGAACATGCTTAAGGACGCTATTGCTTCTGATCCCACCAACGGTGCATACTACCTCTCACTCGGCGTTCTCTATGAGAATCAGGACAACCCCGAGGCTCTTGAGACTTACAAGAAGGCAGTAGAGCTCGATCCCAACAACGCTTTTGCCAATTATTACTACGGCCGTTCACTTCTCCAGAAGTACGACAAGCTTGACCAGGCAACAGGCGAAATGTCGCAGGCTGAGTATAATAAGTACAATGCCGAGACAATGCGTCCCCTCCTCAACGAGGCTATCCCTTATCTCGAAAAGGCTTATGAACTCGACAACGACATGACTGATCCTCTCCGTTACCTCAAGAATGTATATTACATCACAAATGACGGTGACAACCTCAAACGCGTAGAGTCTCTGCTCGGCATGTAATTTAAACTCCTATACATGGGTTGTAAGTCCGTTTTCCCGGACTTGCAACCCTTTTATTTTATCCACAAGTCACATCCACCACAGGTTATCACACCGATTATGTCAACTCTCGACCAGTTTGACGCGGCATTGGCACTTTGCCGTGACATTTTTTCAAAGAAATTAAAGGACTATGGCGCATCATGGCGTATCATGCGTCCGCGTTCCATCACTGACCAGCTCTACATCAAGGCCAAGCGTATACGCACCCTTGAAGAGGGTGAGGCCCTGGTCAACGAAGGTGTTTTCGGCGAGTTCATGGCTATTGTCAATTATGGCATAGTGGGGCTGATTCAGCTTGAGGCCGGATATGCCGACGAAGTCGACATGGATGCTGACGCAGCTCTCGCCCTTTATGACAAGTGGGTGGCTGAAACACGCAGGCTCCTTGCGGCAAAAACCCACGATTATGGTGATGCTTGGCGCGGAATGAGAGTTAATTCCTATACCGATTTTATCCTTACAAAGCTTCAACGAGTCAAGGAAATTGAGACCAATCAAGGGCGCACAATAGTCTCTGAAGGTATCGATGCTAACTATATGGATATTATAAACTATGCCATCTTCGCAATCATCAAGCTCACCGAATCAGGTGAAAAATGCTGCTGAAAAGTCGCTGCTTTATCATCCTGCCATAGTCTGGCTCCTGAGGATAATTGTCGGAGCTACCTTCGTGGTGTCGGGATTTGTGAAGAGCATTGATCCATGGGGTAGCGTCATCAAGATAGGGGAGTACCTGTCAGTGTGGGGCTGGAGCATTCCGGACAGCCTTGTCACCATCGCCGCTTTTTTGCTTGGTGGTGTTGAGTTTGTGCTTGGTTCCCTTCTCCTGCTCGGATGTTACCGCAGAGTGGCACCATGGTTGCTTACTCTGATGATGGCGGTCATGCTTCCGTTGACGCTTTATATCGCCATAGCGAACCCGGTGGCCGACTGTGGTTGCTTCGGTGACTTCTTTGTGCTTTCCAATACGGCGACTTTTGTCAAAAATATATTTCTTACTGCCTTCCTCGTCTACCTGCTTTTCTACAATTCAAAGGTCGGCGGTCTGTTCATTCCCTACGTCCAGTGGATTGTCGGCGGTTTGTTGTCACTATATATATTTATTGTGTCGTTCATCGGTTACAATGTGCAGCCGATGCTTGATTTCCGCCGTTTTGCGCCTGACACCCTCCTTGTTCCACATGAGGATGAGGAGTCGGAGGAAGATGCAGATGAAGATGTGACGTTTGAGTACATTTATAGTAAAGACGGACGCACCGAGAGCTTCTCTATCGATGCCCTGCCTGATTCGACATGGACTTTTGTGGAGCGTAAACTGATTTCAGGCTCCACTGAAGTGAGCGACGGTTTCACTGTCATAGAGGATGGTGAGGATATCGCTCCTGACATCATTGATAACGATGGTGAACAGTTTATCGTCACCATTCCTGACATCAGCAAGGTCGACCTCTCGTACACCTATCTAATTAATGATCTTGACGACTTCATCACCGAACGTGGTGGCTCGCTGGTTGCTCTTGTAAATAGTGATGAACGTGGCATTGACTGGTGGAAGGATGTGTCGATGGCCTCTTATCCCATTTATAATGCCGAACCTACATTGCTCAAGGAACTGGCGCGTGGACGTGCGGCTCTTGTATATCTTGACCATGGCGTGGTGAAATGGAAGCGTATGCTTTCATCCATCAGCTACACGTATGTCACTGAGACTCCCGCGGCACAGTTGCTCGACGAGCTTGACCCGGATCCGAGCTTCTATCTGCGTGGTCTCACTGCGTTCTTTGGCATGATTCTCCTCGTAATCCTCTTCCTCGACCGCAGCGGACGCCTTGTGGCTTGGCTGATAAAACACCGTAAGCGCAAGGCTGGATTGCAGACTGCTACGGATGGGCACTCTACTGATATTCAACCGGAATAGATGAAACTCAACCATAATTAAGTGCGGATTGTTATAAATTCAAAACAATCCGCACTTAATTGTTATGGCTCACGTTTCAACTAATCCTGAGAGCGATCGACTGCAACAGCCCGGCTCTCCAGCCACCGATTCTATTCATCCGGGACAGGAACCTGGACCCGGTTTACCGCACCGCATATTCTTCTCTGCCCGGCAGGCCCTTTCGCGCCATGCCACAGGCGGTAATGTGCTTATACTCGCTACAATCCTTGCCCTGATAGTGGCGAATATCCCGGGAATCAATACGCTCTATCATGACTTCTGGAATCAGCAGATGCGTCTGCAGGTAGGCGACTTCAACATCTTCTCGCATGCCGGACATCCTATGACTGTACTCCAGTTTATCAATGATGCCCTGATGGCTGTGTTTTTCTTCACCATCGGTCTTGAAATCAAGCGAGAGATTCTGGTCGGTGAACTCTCGTCGTTCCGACAGGCTCTGTTGCCTATTATGGGGGCCATAGGTGGCATGATTCTTCCTGTGGGGCTTTTCGTGTTGTTTGCATCAGGGACCGACTATATTGACGGAGCAGCTATCCCGATGGCTACTGATATAGCTTTCTCACTCGGTGTCCTTGCCATACTCGGAAGCAGGGTCCCGCTGTCGCTTAAGATTTTCCTTACAACACTTGCCGTGGTCGACGATATCGGCGGCATAATAGTCATAGCCGCGTTCTATTCGTCCCATATCGAGCTCTCGTTCCTTGGCTACGCTGCCATCGGACTGGCTGTGCTTGTGCTTGGCGGAGCAATGAAAATCCAGAGCAAGATGTTCTATGCTGGCATCGGTGGAATAGTGTGGTTCCTCTTCCTGAATTCAGGCATACATCCCACTATTGCAGGTGTACTCGTGGCATTCTGCGTGCCCTCCGTCCCGGTCTATGCCCCCAAGAAATATATCAAGATTATCAGAAACTCAATCAGGAATTTCAATGAGGAAGAAGATTTTGTCATGACTCGCCGCACCATTCTCAACCATGAGCAGATGGACTGGCTGAAACAGATAGAGAGTGCATCCGACAAGGTCATCTCTCCGCTTCAGGATCTTGAGGATTCCTTGCATCCTGTCACAAATTACATCATCATTCCACTCTTTGCCTTTGCCAATGCTGGCATATTCCTGCTTGATATTCATCCGGTCAACATCATCCAGGGCATAAGCCTTGCCATCATTGTGGGCCTTGTGCTTGGCAAATTCCTCGGTATATTCTTTTTCTCATGGCTCACTGTCAAGCTTGGATGGGCACCTATGCCCGAGCATTCCAATTGGCGTATGATAGCAGCTATCTCTATGCTCGGTGGTATCGGCTTCACCGTTTCGCTTTTCATCGCCAATCTTTCGTTCGGTGATATGGGACCTGCAGGAGCCGCGCTCCTTAATGATGCCAAAATCGGTATTGTTGTCGGTTCATTCTTGTCGGGGCTCCTCGGCTTCATATTATTGCAGCGTTTCCTGCCACGTCATTCAGGCGATCTTCCTTCTGAGGATGATGACGACGAATGATAAAACAAGGAGCCGGTTCAATACATATATGCGCCTATAGGCTAATAGAATGTATTTTGAACCGGCTCTGATTAAAATATCAGGAATATATGTTGTGATTAAAGAAATATTTCAGTAATTTTGCAACGAAATCTCTCAAACTGCTTATAGAACTAACTAACAAACATACTTTTTAAAATACTCATCAATGACTATCGATCAGTACAATTTCAACGGCAAAAAGGCCATCGTCCGTGTGGATTTCAATGTACCCTTGGACGAAAACGGTAAAATCACCGACGATACCCGCATCCGTGGTGCTCTCCCCACTCTCAAAAAAATCCTTGCTGACGGCGGAAGCCTCATCATCATGAGCCACATGGGTAAGCCCAAAGGCAAAGTCAACCCCAAAATGTCGCTCGGCCAGATTAAAGATACTGTAGGTAAATACCTCAACACCGAAGTTGAATTTGCTGAAGATTGTGCCAAGGCTGCCGAACAGGCTAAGAACCTCAAGCCCGGCGGTGTGCTCCTTCTCGAAAACCTCCGTTTCCATCCTGAGGAAGAGGGTAAGCCCGTAGGCATCGACAAGGAAGATCCCGCTTACGACGCAGCTAAGAAGGAGATGAAGGAACGTCAGAAAGAATTCGCAAAAACTCTTGCAAGCTATGCTGATGTTTACGTAAACGACGCATTCGGCACAGCTCATCGTCGTCACGCTTCTACTGCTGTGATTGCTGACTATTTTGACCAGAACGACAAGATGCTCGGCTACCTTATGGAGAAGGAAGTCAATGCTGTCGACAATATCCTCTCTGACATCAAGCGTCCTTTCACTGCCATCATGGGTGGATCTAAGGTGTCTACCAAGATTGGTATCATCGAAAATCTCATGGACAAGGTTGACAACCTCATCCTCTGCGGTGGTATGACTTACACCTTCGCCAAGGCTAAGGGTGGCAATGTCGGCCTTTCTATCTGCGAGAACGATAAGCTCGACCTTGCTCTTGACATCATCAAGAAAGCGCAGGAAAAGGGTGTGAACCTCGTGCTCGGCACTGACTGTGTAGCTGCTGATTCATTCAGCAACGATGCCAACACCATGGTTGTTTCATGTATGGACATTCCCGAAGGTTGGGAAGGTCTGGATGCAGGTCCTGAGACACGCAAATTGTTTGCCAATGCCATAAAGGGTGCCAAGACAATCCTTTGGAACGGCCCTGCTGGTGTGTTTGAGTTCGACAACTTCACTGCCGGTTCACGCGCTATCGCCGATGCTATCGTTGAAGCTACCGAAAATGGTGCCTTCTCTCTCGTAGGTGGTGGTGACTCAGTGGCATGTGTCAATAAGTTCGGTCTTGCCGACAAGGTAAGCTACGTATCAACAGGTGGTGGCGCCCTCCTCGAAGCTATCGAAGGTAAGGAACTCCCCGGTATCGCAGCTATCCGCGGTTCAAAGAAATAATCTATCCCCATTATAGCTGAATTTTAGCTAAGGGATAGCAACCTATTAGTGCGGAGACGGATGTGTCACTGGAAAATTAATGACACATCCGTCTCTTTTTATTCATCATATTATTATCCTTATATTATTTCTATATGAGATACCAATACGCAACCAGTGGCACCTGTTCGCGCCTGATTGACATTGAGGTTGATGACAACGGCTGCATAACCGAGGTGGCATTCACCGGAGGTTGTCATGGCAATCTCCAGGGCATAGCGGCATTAGTCAAAGGGCGACGGATGGCAGATGTCATAGAGACCCTTGAAGGAATCCGTTGTGGCAATAAGCCCACATCATGTCCCGACCAACTGGCCTGTGCTTTGAGAGCCATCAGTGAATCCAAGTAGAATCCACGTGGGTTCAAGCCAATACGCACACAACAAACACCCCGCCTTTCCTGCTTTGTGGAAGGGCGGGGCATTTGTTGTTTTGCAGTAAAGCTGATTACCTCGTCAAGGCTTTCTCGGGATACATTTCCTGCCACCATGTCGGGTCATCCTGGAGATATTTGGCAAACCATGCGAATATCGTGTTTTGCCACTGCTGTCGTTTGTGATAGTCCATTATCTGGTGATTCTCCCCTTTGACAGCCACGAACGCAGTCTCGCGTCCGAGGAGTTTCAGTGCGTTATACATCTGTATGCTTTCGCCGAAAGGTACGTTCGTGTCGGCGTCACCATGTAGAAACAATAAGGGGGTATGGATCTTATCTGCATTGTAAAGTGGGCTGCGCTCCACATATAGGTCTGTCCTTGTCCAGGGGTAACTGTCGGCCATGCTTACCTCGCTGTATGAATATCCCCAGTAACCTTCTCCCCAATAGCTTGTGTGGTCACTGATGCCTGCGTGGGAAATCGCTGCTGCAAATATATCTGTTTTGGTCTGGAGGTACTGGGTCATGAATCCTCCATAGGAAGCTCCGATACATCCTATTTTGGCTGCGTCGACATAGGAGTGCTCCTCGGTGAATTTCTTTACACCTTCTATTATATCCTGCGCCACACCCTCGCCGGCGGTATTGACGTGTCGGGCAGCAAATTCTTGTCCGAATCCGGTAGCTCCGCTCGGGTTGAGCACAAGCACCACATAGCCATGGGCCGCATAAACATGATGTGGATAGCGGCTCTCGAAATTACGGCTCGTAGGGCTGCATCCGCCGTAGTAGTTCACAATCATCGGATACTTCTTCGTCGGGTCGAAGTCCGGTGGGAGGATGAATCGGCCTGTGATCGTGTCTCCGCGCGATGACAGGAAGCTCCAGCCTTCGCATGAACCTATGGTGATGCCGTCAAGGCGGTTGGCGCTAAGGTCCTCCACAAGTTTCTCCTTAAGATTTTTTGTATTTACCGTGTAAAGTCGGTCGGAGTTGGTAGCACCCTGGCCCACATAGACCATCGAAGGGGCTTTGGCCGCCAATGAGAATGACGACACTATTTCTTCGGTCAGCGGTAAATCCTCTATGCGGCCTGTTATGGGATCAACCCGATGAGCAGTGCGTTTGTCGCGGTTTTCGGCAGAGAAATATATCTTGCCGTCAGTGCGGCTCCATTCAAAATTCTCTACCGAAGGGTCAAACGTACGTGTAAGGGGAGTTACGTTCTTGCTTGCCACGTCCATTACGAAAAGTTGATTGTCATACATGCTCGGGATGAGACTGTCGGGCAGATTCCTGCCTATCCCTTCCAGAGCCTCAGGCGAGCCGAGTATGGCAGCTTTAGTACCGTCAGGTGAGATCATGGCTCCTCCGAGGAAGCCGTCATTTTTTACCAGGGTATCCGTCTTAAGCGTCGCGAGGTCAAGTAGATATAATGAGCTGCGGGTTGTGGGGCGTTTCCCCGGTTTTGAGTCGGAAGTCATTATGAGCATCTTCGTTCCGTCATCAGTGATGCCGCATGCAGAGGTTGATGAGTGGCCGAATGTCAATTGTTGTGTCATCCCTGTCGCAAGATCATATTTCATGATGGAGCCACGGTTGCGCCAGCCCGGTTGACGGTCATCAGGATGAATGATCTCATAGACGTCATTGTTCTTTTCAGCGGGGCCGTCCTCATATTTCATGTATATCAGATAATCTTCTGTCGGGGAGAAGAAGAATTGGCTGTCAGGGAGATTCTCGGCTATCACATTCTCGGTCCATGTAGCAGGGTCGATTGTCACCAGCTGAGGTTTGCCGTTGACATAGCGGCACAGATATAGCAGCTCGCTTTTAGGCATCCATCTCACAAGTTCGGTGCCGGTCCCCATGGTGCGACCTGTGGCCAGGTCAGTGACAACATAGTTGAACGTGTGGGTGCCACCTTCATGGGTGAAATAATACACTCGTTGCAGATACTTGCCTGATGGAGACAAGGCTGCAGAGCTGAACCGTCGGCCGGTCATGATATCTTTGAGTGTGATTCGTCTTCCACCTTGGCGATTCAGTTTGAGCGCATCGGGGGTCGATGTCTCTATGCCTACTTTGATAGAGTCGGTCGCGGCAGTGTCGGTGAGGCATTTTATTGCGATAGAGTGTGTGGCCGGGAGCAGTGACAGCTCAGAGCCGTCGAGTCTCTTTCCATCCACATATACCTCATAATTCTTCAGCCCTTCCACATTTAGGGTGCCTTTTACATATCTGTCATTGTCGACAGTGAACCCAATCAGGTGTAGAGCCGTTCCGTCAGCTCTTTCAATGATTGGACCGTTGAACTGCGAGCCTTCCTTAAGCAGGTCAAGCGACAAGGGGGTACTGAGCAGCGAAGACGTGTTAAATGCCTTATTGTTTACATCTACGCTGTCAATCATCAGAGGCGCTTTTACCATGTATGGGCCGGCATATTTCATGTCTGTGACCGACATGGTGTCAGCATTTGCTCCACAGCCTATTCCTAAAGCAGCCAGGAGCGGGATTATCTTTTTCTTCATTGCAAACAGATAGTTTTGGTACCATCAAAGTTACTACTTTATTTCGCTCATACCAAATAAGATGACGTTTAAAAATCACGTACTTGCACATCTTAGGGAAATTTTGTAACTTTGTGTGTTATAATTGTATGAACCGACCGATGCAAAACGAACAGAATATATCCGTATTAGGGGCTAAGGTAAACAATCTCAAGGATGTCAGTGTGGAGATTCCTCGTGGTAAGCTCGTGGTCATTACCGGGGTTTCCGGTTCTGGTAAGTCATCGCTTGCTTTTGACACGCTCTATGCCGAAGGACAAAGGCGTTACGTCGAGAGTCTGAGCAGCTATGCCCGTCAGTTCATGGGCAAGATGCAGAAACCTGACTGCCGGGCCATACTGGGTCTTCCTCCAGCCATTGCCATCGAGCAGAAAGTGAACACACGCAATCCCCGAAGCACCGTTGGTACTTCCACAGAGATATATGACTATCTGCGTCTGCTTTTCGGACGCATAGGTCGCACATACTCTCCGGTGACCGGCGAAGAGGTCAAGAAGCACACTGTGGAGGATGTGATAGCCGCCGCCACAGCTTACCCTGACGGTACAAGGCTCGCTGTCACATCCCCGATTGTGCTGCCTGAAGGGCGTAAATTCACATCGCAGCTTGACGTCTACCTTAAGGCCGGGTACTCACGTGTCATGAAAGGGCAGGAGTTTCTCGACATAGAGGAGCTGCTTGCTGAAATCAAGGCTTCTCCCGATCCGGAGGCGTATTCACCGGATGACTACAATCTTCTTATCGACCGTCTGGCCGTTTCCCACGAGGGGGATGAACTCAGCCGTCTCGCCGATTCGGCAGAAACTGCATTTTTTGAAGGCCGTGACCGCCTGACATTGCTGATATGGACGCCTGAGCGAGAGGTTCGGACCATTGAATTCTCAAAAGTCTTTGAGGCTGACGGAATCCGTTTTGAGGAACCGACCGACATGATGTTCAATTTCAATAATCCTGTCGGTGCCTGTCCCACGTGCGGTGGTTTCGGCAAGATTCTCGGTATTGACGAGCGCCTTGTGGTACCCAACAATACTCTGTCGGTCTATGATGATTGTGTGGCATGTTGGCGTGGTGAGAAGATGAGCGAATGGAAGACTGTTTTCATCCGCGACTCCCGACAGTATGATTTCCCCATTCATAAACCCTATATTGACCTTACGCAGGAGGAGAAGAATCTTCTCTGGCACGGTCCACAGGGAGATGCCGCCCGCAACGGCCGTTTCACATACGGAGATTTCCCCTCCATCGACCGCTTCTTCAAGATGGTGGATGAGAATCAATATAAGATACAGTATCGTGTCATGAAGGCGCGTTATCAGGGCAAAACCATCTGCCCGGATTGTCATGGTTCACGCCTTAAACCAGGTGCCGCTTACGTAAAAGTGGCCGGACGTTCGATAGGCGAACTTGTCAGGATGCCGGTGGCGGAACTGCTCAGCTTCTTCACTGACATCACTCTTGACGATCGTGAGGCTGCGATAGGCAAGCGTCTGTTGACCGAGATTGTCAACCGCATATCCTATCTTGTGGAAGTAGGTCTCGGCTATCTGACGCTTGACCGTCTATCATCCACACTTTCAGGTGGTGAAAGTCAGCGCATCAATCTTGCCACTTCCCTCGGAAGCAGTTTGGTAGGTTCACTATATATTCTCGATGAGCCCTCCATCGGTCTGCATTCTCGTGACACCGACCGTCTGATCACGGTACTTAAGAAGCTCCGTGACCTTGGTAACACGGTTGTTGTGGTGGAGCATGATGAGGAAATCATGCGCGCTGCCGATTATCTCATTGACGTGGGCCCTGATGCCGGACGTTTAGGTGGAGAGATTATTTTCCAGGGCAATCCTGCTGATCTCGTTCCCTCAATGAAAGGGGACACCGCCACCGAGTCATATACCGCCCGGTATCTCACCGGCGAGCTCTCAATCCCTGTCCCAAAACAGCGTAGGCGCTGGCGCGACTCCATAGAAGTGGTCGGCGCCATGGAACATAATCTCAAGGATATCGACGTGAAGTTCCCACTCGGTGTGATGACTGTGGTGACAGGTGTCAGCGGGTCGGGTAAGTCTACTCTTGTGCGCGATATACTTTACCGTGCTCTCAATCGTCATCTTGGCAATGCCGGTGATGCTCCAAGCTCGTTCAGGAAATTACGTGGCGATCTTTCACGTATATCAGGTGTTGAATTTGTCGACCAGAACCCTATAGGAAAATCAACACGTTCCAATCCTGCTACTTACCTCAAGGCATTCGATGAAATCCGTAAATTGTTTGCTTCCACTCAGGGGGCCAAACAGATGGGCTTCACTGCGTCCGACTTCTCGTTCAACTCCGAGGGTGGTCGCTGCGAGGAGTGCAAAGGGGAGGGCTATATAACCATTGAGATGCAGTTCATGGCCGATATCACGATTCCTTGTGAAGCTTGCCATGGCAAACGCTATCAGAAGGAACTGCTCGAAGTGGAATATCGCGGTAAGAACATTTACGACATTCTGGAGATGACCATCAATCAAGCTATCGAGTTCTTTTCCGAAGAAGCAGGCACCCAGGAAAAAAGAATTGTCAAACGTTTGAAGCCGCTTCAGGATGTGGGTCTCGGATATATAAAGGTGGGACAGAACTCTTCCTCTCTCTCGGGTGGTGAAAATCAGCGTGTGAAACTCGCCTCCTTTTTTGCCGATGAGAGCGCTCAGCCCACAATGTATATTTTCGACGAACCTACCACCGGTCTGCATTTCCATGACATAGCCACACTCATGAAGTCATTTGACCGCCTCATATCGCTAGGCCATACAGTCCTCATCATAGAGCACAACATGGATGTGATCAAGTGTGCCGACTATGTCATTGACATCGGTCCCGAGGGGGGTGATGAGGGTGGACGCATCGTGGCCACAGGAACTCCCGAGGAGATTGCCGCCTGTCAGGAGTCATATACCGGTTGTTTCCTGAAGGAAAAACTACAGATTTGCTGACGTAGCGGACTGACCCCACCGTACCTGCGGCATAGCGACGAATATTTTAATAAATCACAAAAAACAAGATAGAATATAAATATATGGCAAAAATTGGCGATCGTGTACGCTTCCTAAACTCAGTGGGTGGCGGCATAATAAAAAGAATAGAGGGAAACATAGCCTATGTGGATGATGATGGATTCGAAACCCCTACGCTTCTGCGCGAGTGTGTGGTTGTGGCATCTCCACAGGTCACCGAGGAGAAGGTGGCACGAACTCAGGACGCCATACCTCCGGTGACAATCGACTCGGCTGCCCGCAAGGCCGAAAGCATGCCGCAGGTCGAAGAGACCCTTGAGGGTGAGAAGCTGAACGTGGTGTTAGCCTACGAACCGGCCGAGATAAAGCACCTCAACACCACCACCTACGATGTCTATCTTGTCAATGACTCCAACTATTATCTTTATTTCACATATCTCGCACGTGCCGACGAGCACACAGGATGGACTACCCGTTACGCCGGCGTTGTAGAGCCTAACATTCAGGTTTTCCTTGAGGAAATCCAAGGCTCAGATCTTGTCAATATGGATCGCATAGCCGTGCAGCTCATAGCTTTCAAGAGTGACCGACAGTTCCGCCTTAAGTCACCGGTGGCTGTCGAGACTGCCCTTGACACCACCAAATTCTTCAAGCTCCACTGTTTCCATGACAATGTCTATTTCGACAAACCAGTGATAGCGGTTGATATAGTAAAGAACGATGTCCCGCAAAGCCGCATGGTCATTGATTCCGGTCGTCTGGAGGAAGGGATAAAAGCCAAAAAGGCAGTTGACCGTCCTCAACGCAAACCGGTGCATAAGAAAACCTCTTCTCGTACTGAAGTGATTGAGGTTGATCTCCACATCAATGAGCTTATCGACACCACCGCCGGACTTACTCCTGCCGAGATGCTCAATCTCCAGGTCGATGAGTTCCGCAAGGTGATGGATGCCAACCTCAAAAACAAAGGGCAGAAGATAGTCTTCATCCATGGCAAGGGGGAGGGCGTGTTGCGTCAGGCACTCATGAAAGAACTCAACCACCGCTATAAGGGACATCAGGTGCAGGATGCCTCTTTCCGTGAATATGGTTTCGGAGCAACCCAAGTGACTATATGATACTCTGTTTTTCAGGCACCGGCAACAGTGCTTTCGTGGCCGATGTGCTCAGTCGGAGGCTCCATGACCGAGTTGTCCGCCTCACTCCTGAACTTCTTGCCTCAGGCAGTTCTCTATTGGCCGATCAGGAGAGGGTGATATGGGTTTTCCCCGTCTATTCCTGGGGTGTGCCTCCTTATGTGAGGCGTTTTATCGCCGGTCTTGACATACGTGGTGCTGTATCCCATCATCTCGTGATGACTTGTGGCGACGACGCTGGCCTTACTGCCTCCATGTGGCGTAAAGACATTGCCTTGCGTGGTTGGCAATCAGGATTGGCATTCACGGTCATCATGCCGAACAATTATGTGTGCATGACAGGATTTGATGTCGATTCCAAGCAATTGGCTGAGTCAAAACTCGCGGCTGCTGGCAACAGGATTGACGAGATCATCCGTAGGCTCTCCACTGCGGACCGTGAGGTGGCCGATTATGTGACAAAGGGTAGCTTTGCATGGTTTAAGACTCGTATTATCTATCCTTGGTTCGTGCGTTATGCCATGTCGCCCAAACCGTTCCGGAGCAGCTCAGCATGCATATCGTGTGGCAAGTGTGCCGCCATCTGTCCTACCGGCAATATTGTTATGTCCCTACCTGCTGACCCCGCAGCAGCTCCGCGCCCACGCAAACGTCCATCTTGGGGTGATAATTGCGCAGGTTGTCTGGCATGTTATCATGTGTGTCCTCGCCATGCTGTCGAATATGGCAAATCAACACTTCGCAAAGGTCAGTATCTGAATCCGGTGATATATCCCTCTGTAAAAAAATGTGAGTAAGCCTGAACAATAGTGCGGTCCGGAATGTTATTCTTCTGTAAACTCAAAACTCGTTAATCTATTGTTTATTAATTACTATTGTTTATGGAGAAAAAATCAATAAAAGGTACTCAGACCGAACATAATCTTCTCGCTGCATTCGCAGGCGAGAGCCAGGCCCGCTCACGTTACACCCTTTTTGCCAAAAAAGCTAAGGAAGAGGGATATGAACAGATTGCCAAAGTATTTCTTATTACAGCAGAGCAGGAATTGAGCCATGCAGAGCTCTTCTTCTCGCGTCTTGAAGGTGGTGTTGTGAATATCAACGCCGGTTATCCCGCAGGAGTGGTGGCCGATACAATGACCAACCTCCGGGAGGCTGCAGCAGGTGAACGCGAAGAATGGAGTGACCTCTACTCATCGTTCGCTCAGACTGCAATCGACGAGGGATTTAAAGATATCGCCGCTCTTTTCAAGAATGTGGCAAAGGTTGAGGTTGAGCATGAGGAACGTTATCTTCGTCTCCTCGATCGTCTCACCAACGAGCAGGAATTTTCACAGCCCGAGGAAACAGAATGGCAGTGCATGCATTGCGGCTACGTCCACAAAGGCAAGTCAGCACCCAAGCGTTGTCCCGTTTGTGGCAAGGAGCAGGGTTACTTCGAGCGTAAAGCTGAGAACTACTGATTCATTTCCGTCCCTGGAAATCCAATCCACTCCCTCCTCAAAAATCAACAGAACCATATCAAGGGAATCCTCCCGATAATACACGGAGAGCAGCCTGTCAGGCTGCTCTCCGTTGCTTGCTTTATGGCCAATATTTATTTGGAAGGGAGGATTATGTTGATTTTTCGATTGAGCCTTTTGCTTTGTGGGCAAGTCGCAAATCAGACCCGGAAGATGATGGTTAGGATCATCCTCCGGGTCTGATTAGTTTTGATAGCAGTCTTTAGGCTTGGCCTTCTGGACTGCCGGGGAGCATTACTCGGATGCCTCAGGCATTCTCGTACATGCTGGTCATTTCATTCACGCCCTCAGCAAGGAAATGGTCGAGCGCCTCCTTGGCCGACATGGTATATATCGTTCCGTCATCGTGAGCATAGACCACTGTTTGTCCCTTGATGATTTTATCAAGGAGGCATTTCTCCACAGCTATCTCCATGCCGCGGGCTAACTTCTCTGCAATGTTATCACTCTGTTGGTTCTTCTCCATCATTCTTGATTCGATTGTAAATTTCAGGTGCCAGCGTGACTGTGTCATTTGCCACAACCAGTGGTCGGCACTTGGTATTGTCGATAATGGTCCATGTATCGACTATCGGCATGAATAGTTTAAAAAGATTATTGATTCCATGATGATACCGGCGGACTATGACATCCTTCGGTATGTTATGTCCTCCTTCGCTTACGCGCTGGGCCACACGTTTGACGGCCAGCTGAGGCGAGGAGAGCCAGATGTAGAGTAGGTGCACCAGATATCCCAGCTTGTGTGCTTTCGACACAAGCGCGTGATAACTGCGTGTTGCCAGCGTGGTCTCAATGGCGAACGTAGCACCCTTGTGGAGCAATTCCTCGATGCGGTTGAGCATTATACGCCCTGCTTCAAAGGAGACGCTTTCGGGATGAAACGGCGACAATCCCTTGGCTATCTCATCGGCGTTCACAAACTGTTGGCAGTCGAGAACATCGGGCAGCAATGTGAACGATGCGGTGGTTTTGCCGGCACCGTTGCATCCTGCAATGATATATAAACTGGGCGATTTCATAGTGTAAAGTGTTTTTTATTGATTAATTAATGGTTTCTTCATTCTCTATAATATACGCGTTTGACGCGTTGAGATATCGAGGTCAACACCTCGTAGGGGATAGTCCCGAGAATCTCAGCTATTGTGTCGATGGGCATATTCTCACCGAACACCTCCACGCGGTCGCCAACATGCACATCAGGAACATCGGTGACGTCGAGCATGCAGGCATCCATGCAGATATTACCTACGGTGGGACATTTTACTCCTCTCACCATCATGCATGAGTTGCCGCGTCCCAGATGGCGGTTTATTCCGTCGGCATAGCCGATAGGTATGGTGGCTATCACAGAGTCGCGTTCGAGTTTGCCGAGGCGGTTATAACCCACGGTAGTTCCTGCCGGCCAGCGTTTTAGCGATATGATGGTGGTGTGGAGCGATGACACCGGACGCAAGTCGTCCTGTGAGCCGTCATGCATGGTCTTGATTCCGTAGAGGCCTATCCCGAGTCTCACCATGTCATGCTGATGCTCCGGGAAGCGTGTTATGCCTGTGGAGTTGAGGATATGGCGCAATATGTGGTGGTCAGGAAACTCTGCCTGCAGGCGTTCGCAGCACTCGTCAAAGTAGTCAAACTGCTGCTGTGTGTAGGCATCCTCCATCGGATTGTCGGCTGAGCTGAGGTGCGAGAATACCGATTTGATCATTACGCTATCCTGGCCTTTCAGCGTCTCGATGAGTTCCGGAAGTGTCTCTTTCAGGAATCCGAGACGGTGCATTCCTGAATCGATTTTGATATGCACCGGATAGTTTTTGATTCCGAGACGTGATGCTTCGTTGATGAGTCGTTTCAGGAAGTCAAGGCTGTAGATTTCAGGTTCAAGCTGATTGTCGAAAAGAGCCTTGAAATTCTCCACTGCCGGGTTGAGCACCATTATCGGCATGGTGATTCCTGCCTGGCGAAGGTCGGCACCTTCGTCATGGACAGCCACGGCGAGATAGTTGACACCGTGCCACTGGAGTGTCTTGGCGAGTTCATCAGCCCCTACGCCATACCCCGAAGCCTTTATCATGCACACCATACCTGTGGTGGGACGCAGGCGTGAGCGTATGGCATTCAGGTTATCGACGATTGCATCGAGATTAATTTCAAGCACGGTCTCATGCTGGCGGGCTTCGAGAAGTTCTCCGATTTTCGAGAAGTCAAATTGGGGTGCGCTCTTGTAGAGAATCACCTCGTTTGAGAAGTCGGCTTCCGACATCTTCTTGAGGAAGTCGTCGGTCGACTCGAAAAACTCAGCCTCGTCACCGAAATACTCCTTATGGCGCATTATCTCCTTGCCTATACCTATCATCCTGTCAATACCTTTGTTGCGTAGCAACGCTGCCACATTGGCATAAAGTGTCGACGGCTCTGAACAGTCGTGCATGAGGTCACTGAGTATCACAGTGGCCTTATGGTCGGCCGTCATGCGGCGTTTCATAAAGTCGAGAGCCGGGATGAGTGAGCTGTAATCGCTTGTGTAGCTGTCATGGATAAGCTGACAGTTATTCACACCTTCTATTACTTCCAGGCGTGTGCCTATGGGGGAGAGACTTTTCATTTTCTCTCCTATGGTCTGAGGAGCGATGCCGAGATGAAGCATGACAGCGAGTGATATGATGGCATTCTCTATGTCGCGGTCATTTGTGAATGGTATGGTGACCTGTCTTACCGCTCCTTTATCGAACGAGTAGCTCAACGTGGTGCGGCCTTGCGATTTCTCCATGCCGCTGATGAAGAGCTTGCTGCCCTTATCCTTGGTCGACCATGCTATCGCCTCGCCGTCGTGTCGCTGCATTACTTCAGCTATGATGTCGTCATCGGCATTATATATCACGCATTTGCATCCACGCAGGAGTGTGGCTTTTTCCTCGCATTTTTCTTTTCTGGAAGCGAACCCCTCGCTGTGGGCGCTCCCCACATTTGTCAGGATGCCTATCTCCGGGGCTATCACACTATGCAGCTTTTGCATTTCTCCAGGACGTGATATGCCGGCTTCAAAAATACCAAGTGTGGTGTCAGGCTCTATTTGCCACACCGAGAGCGGCACGCCGATCTGCGAATTGTAGCTTCGTGGACTGCGCACTATTGTGAAGTCGTCGCGCAGGAGTTGGTTGAGCCATTCCTTAACGGTGGTTTTCCCACGGCTTCCGGTCACGGCTATCATCGGGATGTTGAATTTGCGTCGGTGGTGTGCGCCGATTTTCTGAAGTGCCGCGAGGGTGTCGGGCACGGTCATGAAATTAGCCTCAGGCATCGTCTCCACACCTTCGGGACGTTCGGAGACGACGAAGTTTCTCACTCCTTTGTCATAGAGTTCTCTCACGTAGCGGTGTCCGTCGCCCGACGAGGTCTTTATGGCGAAGAAGAGTGACTGTGATGGATAGGTAAGTGACCGGCTGTCAGTAAGCAGATGTGAAATTGACATTTCGGGATGAACCGGACGGCCCACACCAATCACTTCGGCTATTTCTGATATATTATATTTCATTTATATTATAACGTTTGTAAGCTCGCAGGAGTTTGGGATAAGTGGATAATAGTTTTTCGCCTTGTCGTCGTCGGGCATTTGTCTCACTCTCAGCCTCGTTTCCTGCGGTGGTGAGGATGCGGTGAGACAGTCGGCGTGTCAGTTTTGCAGCCGCTTCGGCTGTGCTGACAGTGGTGTCGTCGAAATATGATCCTCTGAAAATATCATAGATGTAGTTTACCGCCATTTCCGACGGATGTTTCATGTCGTCGGCATAGAACCGGTAATCTCTCAGGTCGTCCATCATGATTTCGTAGGCCGGGAAATATTCCGTGTGCTGATGTGTGGCCACGGTATGGTCCACCGCCAGCAGCAGTGTCGCTTTGGCAATCTGGTTTGCGTGTGCTCCATCGCCGAGATACCTCAGCGGGCTGACTGTGAATATGATTTCAGCGTCCGGATTCACCTCCCTTATGGTTGCGCAGATATCATTCAGGATTGTTGCGGTCTCATCTACACCGGGAATAGAGGTCGTAAACTCGTTGCCTGGCAGTTTGTGGCAGTTGGCCACAGGTGCTTCCGAAGAATTATGGTAATAGACTTTCGTGTTGCCGAGTGTGAGCATTATCACCTTGGCTTCACGCAGAGTGCGCCCCCCCTCTTTTATGCGTTTTGTCATTATTTCAGCTGCCTTTTGGGGATTATCGGCAGAATAGCGGGAATGGAACATGAAGCTGTGCCAGATTCCGCAGTGCTCAAAGAGATCCGAAGGTTTCACTTCGTCGGCTTCCTTCAGACATTCCAGTGCCCTGAGGATTGAGCATGGGTTGTATATCGGCCCGAACGGATTGACAGTCACCTCAAACAGTTCATCCCTCAGTTTTACACCTATGTTGTCGCTGAAACACGAGCCTATCAGCAGCAGCGGTTCGCCGTGGGTTATCAGCCCTTTCCGCCCCGGCAGTGGCTTGACGCATGTTCTGAATTGCATATTCCCTTTAGTTGAAACTCACTTACAAAAGTAGCAATATTCCACCTAACAACGAAATAAAAAAGACGGAAAAATTCCAAAACGAAAAATTTGCAAAATCCATAAATTCTAATTACCTTTGCATCCGGAAAATCCGAAAGGAGTGGTGCTCGAGTGGCTGAAGAGGCACGCCTGGAAAGCGTGTAACGGTCAAAAGCCGTTCCCGAGTTCGAATCTCGGTCACTCCGCAACAAAGACCTTGATAATCAGAATAATACAAGTTGATTATTAAGGCCTTTTTTCATTTCTGTTAATGATTTTTAGGCTTCTTTATATCCCACAAAATGCCTAAAAACACCCAAAAATACCTACTTTTACCGAAAATGTTAGACCCATGTTTCACCAATGTTTCAGCAATGTTGAAACATTTTGTTGAAACACCCCTAAAATAACATAAGATTATTTAACCCTTATTAATGTTGATTTGATGTTCACTTACAAGTTTTACTCCAATGCAAGACGCAAGAATGCGATAATACTACGTATCACTAACAACAGGCGTAAGGCAGAGATGAACCTTGGTATCGAGGCCATTGTGACTTGTTGTAGTGTCATCTTGATTCTCGTTTAAGGTATGCCAGATAGGTGAATAACTTGGTTGCTTTGCCTCGTGGCACTTTATCCGTCCGCTCCACAGTCCAGCCTTTCGCCTTGTGGGCTTCAATCTCCTTGTCGAGGGCGCGTCGGGTCCTGCAGACGAGTTTCTTGGTTTTAATCATGATTGCGGCTTTACAACCGTGACAGTGACAGTGACAGTGACAGTGCTGTTGAGATTGGATGTCTGAATCTGATAGGTGTTGCCATCGGGGCGAGGGCGATTCTTTCGGACATATATTGCGTTGCCACGTGAGTTATCGTATTCACGGATATTTTCGCAGTGTGCGGTCACAGACTCGCCAAGTGCGATTTTCTCCATCACGTCAGCTGTCAATTTATCTCTTTCTATGGGAATTGTTCTTGTTAATCTCATGATTATTGTTAAATTTTCTTATGTAAAGTCTTGCAAAAGCAATGGAGAATGACTATATTTGCGATTGAATAGTATGTAAGGTTGCTCCGAGAGCCACCCTCCTTTGCTATTGATTTTCTGTTTAACTTTGCAAAGGTAAATACTTTTCTTTACTCGTCAAGGATTTAACTGACTTCTAACATCATTTTAACTTTTACCCCATGAATGGAGAAATCCTTAAATCCCAATTACTCAAAATAGAACCAACACTTGTTGAAGTAGCTAACAAACTCGGTATCTCGAAGCAAAATCTTGACTCCAGGCTGTCCGCCACGGATATAAAAACCGGATTTATTGAGCAGCTTGCTGCCTTATATGAACGGCCTATTAGTTACTTTTTTGGTGACAATGTTGAGGTAGATAATCACTCTCGCAAAGATGACCATTCATCATTTTTCGGAGACAGAACTCATAATGAGGGGACAGATGCTATGCTAATGGCAAAACTACAAATAGCAGAAGATCGCATCAAGTCTCTTGAAGCTATACTCGAAGATAAAAATGAATTGATAAGAGACAAGGAGGAGAGAATCAAAGAACTGAAAGAACGTATTGAAGAGCTTAAAGCACAGAAGAAATGAGCGACAATGATATGAAAGGTTACGGATGCGTGATGTTTATTGCCGCATTTGTATCAATCTTATTTTCCTGCGCAGCATTATTGCGTTGGGATAATTGGGAATGCGAGATTTCTCCTGCCGGATTTGTTATTGGAGTTTTGTCAGCATTAATTACATTCCTCGTAGGATGGCAGATATGGCAGACAATGGCAAGCAGGGAGGAAATCAAAGAAGCGAGAGATGCGGCAAAGAAAGCAAATGAAATTGCAGATGAAGTCAATTCGCTTAATGCCGAGTTTAAGGACTCGCTCAACTTGTTTGCTGCGTATCAATCATCTTCTAACGGTTTGTCTTTCTTGCTGCATGATAAGCATTATAAAGCATTTCATTTATTCGCAACCGCAATAATTGATAGTCTGAAATTTATAAACGACCAAGGGAAATGTGCAATGAGCGCATTAGTTAACCTTGACAGCTGTATGGATTTTGATGACAAGAATGAAAGTATGAACAAATATAAAGATAATTGGGATACCGTGGTAGGTCGATTAAATGAAATAGAAAAAGCCTTGTACGCTGCAGACCAAGAAAACATTGTATTTCAAGCATTGGCAAAACAGCGTATAGATAAGTTCAAAGAAGAAGCACGGAAAAAGGGATTTAAAATATAGCCTAACCTCACCCTGCAAGGAAGCCAAGGCTCGCGGGGACGAGATGAGGGATAATGTAACGGATAATGTAACGGATAATGCAACGAAAGAATGACTAATAACGAAAAGAGCTTGTTTTGGATATGTGTAATACTCACAATGAGTATGGCGTTTACGGCATTGATGATTTCTTTGCCACGAACGGCTGATACCGTTAATCCTACGCGACTTGACTATCAAGGAACAATCGTTGCGATATTTGCACTGCTTGTTACTGCGCTTATTGGGTGGCAGATATATTCTGCACTGGGGATTGATCGCAGAGTGTACAAAGCAGAGAAGCGTATTGCAAATATGCTATCTCGTCTTCAGGCAACACAGACAAAGATTGACGCTACGGCGGAATCATCGGAATATTATAGCAATGGAGCTAATCTGCTTTTAATGGCATTGATAGATTATGTGCAGACAAATAACAATGCTGCTATGTCAAATGACGAAAAAATAAAACATTATCGTAATTGCTATATTGTATCAACAAAATCAATTGCTGATTTGGTGAACTCAAACAAAGATAAAAAACTGATAAGTCCTTTGCTTGATATGTGTTTGCAATGTATATCTTTAAGCACAGCCTTTCTTTTTAAAGATGAAAATATTCAGACAACAAAAGATGTGTTCACGGAAGACAAACATGAAAAATGTGAGATGCATTATGCGGCTATTATGAAAAACTCTGCGGCATTGGGCGCAGAATATGTGACAAAAATAAACGAGTATCGACTTAAACGACTTCAATTGCTCAAATAATGATATGAACTCAGCAAAGGATAAAGACAGAATACTCGCCGAAATCAAAGCGTACACCCCACATCAGCAGATTGAGGGGTTAGACAAGTATCTGCCGGAACTTGAACTCGAGGGATTGGTTGATATTTGGTTGGATGAACAAGGCAAGCCTATCACTGTTCGTCTTAACAAGTGCGGTCAAGATTTTATAAAGGCCGGGGGATATGGAAGCAAGGTCAAGCGTAAACGGAACTCGACAATAAAGGAATTGGGCTACAAAGCTCTTACAGCACCGATGAAATTTGCTGTATGGCTTCTTGGAGGTCTGATACTCGCTCTGATAGCTTCCATATCAGATAAAGTAATAGACCATTGGTGGCTTTGGTAGTCCATGCGAGCCATTCGTAATCGGAGTCGCCTCTTTTGTTGAATCTGAGTTTTATATTGCAAAGATACCAAATATATGGATAGTAACACACCGAAGAAAGAACGGCCTCTTGTAATTCGCAAAAACATTAGAGGCAAGGAGCATTTCGCATAGATAGCGAAGGGGGCCAAGATGAGGCTGGAGGGTGAGTATAAGTCTGAAATAATCGAACGAACAGTCATGACCACATACACCGAACAATACTACTCCATAGGCGAGGTGTTGCAGATGCTTGACGTGCCGATTTACACTCTACGCTTCTGGGAGAATCAGTTCCCTATCCCAGGCTGACATTGATATGGCGAAAGCCATCAAAAGCGCGGTTTACGACAAGAGTATGAAAATCGAGGGTGCGATTGAGTATCTCAACAAGACATACCGTAGATTTCCTCCGCGCTGCCTCAGAATGTGTAATAACAAAAAGGATGCGCTCGCCTTGCTCGATGAAGTCCAAGAAGTTCTTGATGACGCTCATTTGATTGCAAGGATAGAGGCCGTGAAAGGTTGGATTGAAAATATGGAATAGGTCGACACAGGAATGGGGGCTTCGTCCGGGGCGACAATGCAGCTCTAGTCCGAAAGGAGGCTTCACGTCACGTTCATTATATCGTTTCATGTATCTTCCCGACAGATACGGAGGCAAGGTAATCTGACTTTTTCATGTGCAATAGGGCAAAACCTTAATTGTTAACAAGTGTTACTCCTTGGAGTGATAAAGGGCGTGTCAATTTTACCCATGTTTCACCAAATTTCATAACAAATGCTATATTATTGATATTCTTTACGCTTTTTTATTTGCCGAAAATGTTAGATCCTTGAATGTGAATTTGTCATCATTCTATCCCGAGTGGTAGCCTCCGCCGAATTAGGAAAAGCAGATGGCATTATTGCTATAAATCGGACTGTGGCTTGATCGTCATGAATCAAGCCACAGTCCGATGAATAGTCATGAAAATTTGGATAGAGCCGATGACTCGTGGCATCAGTCGAATATCTTGTCCCAGTCTTTCCATACGGCCTCATAGCCGAGAGCGCGTATCTCGGCCACTACAGCCTGTGGTGAGCGTGGGTCGGAGACTTCAAACTGCTCGAGGGCATCGGGGGTTGACACATATCCTCCCGGTTCGGTTTTGCTTCCTGCGCTCATCGAGGTCACGCCGAGTTTCATCATGTTGGCTCGGAAAGCCGGGGTTTCGCGTGTGGAGTAGGAGATGTCAACGTCGTGATCGAAAATTCGGAATGCGAATGTCACCTGTGCGAGTTCACGGTCACTCATCACCACTTTGGGCTGGTAGCCTCCTTCGGCAGGACACATGCGAGGAAAATTAATGCTGTAGCGTGTCTGCCAATAATTTTTGCGCAGATATCTCAGATGTCTCGCCATCATGGCAAGGTCGGTGCGCCAATCCTCCAGGCCTATGAGCACTCCCATCCCTATCTTATGCACTCCGGCTTGGCCCATGCGGTCGAATCCGTTGACACGCCAGTCAAATATCGATTTCATGCCCTTGGGATGATACCTCTTATAGTTGGCCTCATGGTATGTCTCCTGGAAGCACACCACTCCGTTGAGCCCGCTTTTCACGAGCCGGGCGTAGCTCTCCGCCTTCATCGGCATCACCTCGATGGTGAGATTGTTGAAATAGGGACGAGCCACATGAAGCACTTTCTCAAGGTAGTCCACACCGTTGAGAGCCGGAAATTCACCCGATACTATGAGCAGGTTTTCAAACGGTCCGAGTTTGCGTATGGCTTCGCATTCGGCTTTCACCTGATCCATTGTCAGTGTGACGCGAGTGAGGGGATTATTGTGGTTGAAGCCGCAATAGACACATGAATTGGTGCATGCGTTCGACACATACATCGGGATATACATTGATATCGTTTTCCCGAACCGTTCCTGTGTATACCGTCGGCTCAGCTGTGCCATGACTTCGAGATAAGGCTCGGCCGCCGGTGAGATGAGGGCCATGAAGTCATCCACACTCAGGTGTTCCTTGCGCAGGGCAGCCTCCACGTGGGCAGCTGTGCGCGAGTTGATGAACCTCGTGGTCTCATCCCAGTCATATTTCTTTAATTCTTCTGAAAACATCTTTCAAGTCTCCTTCTACATGCTATGATGGTCGGGCTCAACGGGCGCAGTCGTCCACAAGCTGTTGTGTTATGCGCATTGCACAGAAGTTAGGACCGCACATAGTGCAGAACCGGTCGTCATCCTTGTGGCTTTCCACATAGTACTGCCGTGCTCTCGCCGGGTCAAGCGAAAGGTTGAACTGGTCCTTCCACCTGAATTCAAACCTGGCTTTGCTCATTGCGTCGTCACGCACCTGCGCACCGGGATGACCTTTGGCGAGGTCGGCCGCATGGGCAGCGATTTTGTAGGTGATGACACCGTTGCGCACATCCTCGAGGTTAGGGAGCGCCAGATGCTCTTTGGGGGTCACGTAGCATATCATGGCTGTTCCCATCCAGGCTATCTGCGCCGCGCCGATGGCCGATGTGATGTGGTCATAACCCGGGGCGATGTCAGTGGTGAGCGGCCCGAGGGTATAGAATGGCGCCTCATGGCATTTGTCGAGCTGACGCTCCATGTTTTCGCGAATCTTGTGCATGGGCACGTGTCCGGGACCTTCGATCAGCACCTGGACATTGTGTTTCCATGCTATTTCCGTCAGTTCGCCGAGCACATCGAGTTCCATGAACTGTGAGCGGTCATTGGCATCATGTATGGAGCCGGGACGCAGACCGTCGCCGAGCGATACAGCCACGTCATAGGCTGCGAGGATTTCACATATCTCTTCAAAGTGGGTATAGAGGAAGTTTTCACAGTCATGCAGCACAGCCCAGCGGGTCATGATGGAGCCTCCGCGCGATACTATTCCGGTGAGTCGTTCCTGCACCATGTCGGCATGGGCGCGCAAAGCCCCGGCATGGATAGTGAAATAGTCCACACCTTGTTCGGCCTGTTCGATGAGGGTGTCGCGGTAAATTTCCCATGTGAGGTCCTCCACCTTTCCGTTTACCTTTTCGAGAGCCTGGTAGACAGGTACTGTACCCACCGGTACAGGGCAGTTCCTGATAATCCATTCGCGTGTCTCATGGATGTTGTCGCCAGTTGAAAGATCCATAAGCGTGTCACCTCCCCAATAGCAGCTCCACACGGCTTTGCTGACCTCCTCCTCGATACCCGACGAGAGGGCTGAGTTGCCGATGTTGGTGTTGAGTTTCACAAGGAAGTTGCGGCCTATGATCATTGGCTCGGCTTCGGGGTGGTTAGGGTTGGCTGGGAGAACGGCTCGTCCGGCTGCTATTTCGTCACGCACGAATTCAGGTGTGATGTGCGATTCTATTCCCAGGGCTTTGGCATTGTTGTTCTCGCGGATGGCCACATATTCCATCTCGGGGGTTATAATCCCTTCCCGGGCGAGTGCCATCTGGGTGATGGCTTTTCCGGCGGCGGCACGGCGCGGTGCGTAACGATGGCCGAAACGTATTGAGTCGAGGCTCTTGTCGGCCTCGCGCTGGCGTCCATATTCCGATGTGATGTGGGGGAGTTGCTCAAGGTCGTCGCGGAGGCTGAGCCACTCTTCACGCAGACGTGGCAATCCGCGGTTGATATCCACCTCGACATTGGGATCGGTATATACGCCGCTGGTGTCATAGACATAGACCGGCTCATTCTGTCGCACGAGTCTCTCGCCATTGATTATCTTGACGGTCGGGGTGAGGTTGACGCGTCGCATACCGACTTTTATATGGTGGATTTCGCCGTCGATATATACTTTTTCAGACCCCGGATAGGAGTTGACATCAATATTTTCTATTTGCATCTGTTGATGAAAGGTTAAGAGTGTTCGGATAGTGAGGAATAAGGGAGGACCTTAGAGGTCGAGAAAAGCGGTGAGTGGACTGGTGGCCGACGCTGAGACAGATACGCTTCCGAGTCCGGCGAGATAGCCGCGTCTGCCTGCCTCCACAGCGAGTTTGAAGGCGATTGCCATTTCTACGGGATCGCCGGCTACAGCTATCGCGGTATTGACGAGCACGGCGTCGGCTCCCATTTCCATAGCGTCGGCGGCGTGTGAAGGAGCGCCGAGTCCTGCATCAATCACCACCGGCACACGGCTTTCGGCGATTATGATTTCGAGCAAGTCACGTGTTTTAAGGCCTTTGTTGGTTCCTATCGGTGCACCGAGAGGCATCACGGCAGCTGTACCGACCTCTTCGAGACGTTTACAAAGCACAGGGTCGGCCTGTATGTAGGGGAGAACCTTGAATCCTTGTTTGGCAAGTGTTTCGGTAGCCTTCAAGGTTTCGATGGGGTCGGGGAGGAGATATTTGGGGTCGGGGTGGATTTCGAGCTTTATGAAATCGGTCCCGAAACAGTCGCGGGCGAGATTGGCTGCAAGTACTGCCTCTTCGGCATTGCGTACTCCCGACGTGTTGGGTAGCAGCTGCACATGTTCGCGATTGATATGACGCAGCATATCGTCATCTTCCTCGTGGTCCATGTCAATGCGTTTCATGGCCACCGTTATCATTTCAGAGCCTGACGCCAGGATGGATTCAAGCATAAGACGGTTAGAGGAGAATTTTCCGGTGCCTACGAAGAGGCGTGAGGTAAACTCCCTGCCACCGATTGTGAGAATATCGGTCATTATCTTTAAAGTTGTGATGAATAAACTGTTATATTCCTATTGTGCAGCTCTCTTGTTGGAGGGCCTGTGTGGTTCGAGTGCTTCAAGCACACGCCGGGTATAGTCCACAGGATTGTCAGCATTGATGATGGCACCGCTCATCGCCACGCCGTTGACACCTGTCGACATTATGGAAGGTATATCCTCGAGGGTTATCCCTCCTATGGCCACTATGGGAAGGAGCATATCGGCTCCGCGGACCTCGTCCACAATCTTTTTGTAACCCTCAAGACCTATCACCGGCGAGAGGTTGGCCTTTGTGGTGGTGTAGCGGAAAGGGCCGAGTCCGACATAGTCCACGTCCCAACCTTTGAATGCCATGATATCGGCGGCTGTGTTGGCTGTGCAACCTATCACGGCTTCGGCCCCCATGAGCTCGCGGGCCTGTAGCGGCGACATGTCGTGTTTGCCGAGATGCACACCGTGTACCGACATCTCCATGGCGAGCTCCACGCGGTCATCAAATATCAAAAACGCGTTATTCTCCTGGCACAGTGGGATAATCTCCTGTGCCACCTGACGAAATTCCTCGTCCGACGCATCCTTCATTCGAAGTTGCACCCATTTGCAGCCCCCTTCAAGCACCATCTGTACCTCTTCAGGGATTGAATATTTATCGCTGGGATGTGTTATGAACTGTAACATAGTTGATATGATTAATCGGTGGGTAATCGGTAGTGGGTCCTACGACTCACTTATCCGTGTTATTCTTTTCATTTCCTCGGCAGGTGCATCCCAGGGCAAAGCCCCGAGCATCGCATAACCGCTGAAATTGTAACGTTTGAGTTCGGGTAGACGTTCAAATGTCACCCCTCCGAGGGCTATCACCGGGGGATGGTCCACGAGCGAGAGCTCCGACAGCAGGGCTGGTGAGAAACGGCTACGGTAGCCTGACTTGGAGATGCTGTCGAAAATCGGGCTTAATGTGACGTATGCCATCCCTACTGATTCGCGCACCTCTCCGATGGTGTGGCACGAACGGCTCAGCGCACCCCGGTAGAGCGACGGTGGCTCGGGGCAACGGCGGTTGAGATGAAGGCCGCCGAGATTGAATTCGTTTACGAGGTCGAAATGTCCGTGGAGCACCAGTGAGCCGTGCCAACGTTGCGGTATAGCCTCGATGAGCCGGCGCATGTCGGTCAACGATGCTCCCGGATGGCGCAGATGCACACGGTGCCATCCGTTTTCGAGGATGGCGACGACATTCTTGGCTTCGGTGCGCTCATTGATATGTTGGGGAGTGATGGCTATTTTCAGCATGATGGAATGGCTGTGGGCTACAGGGTTGGTGATGGATTGTCAACCTCCGTAAAAGGCTTTGATTATCACTATTTTGTCACCTTCGTGAAGAATGGTGGCTGCACGTGCCTGAGCGGGTATCACACGGCCGTTGAGGGCTGTCGCGATCCCTTGCGGAGCTATCTCCTTGGCATTGAGAGCATCCTGGAGGGTGGCATTGTCGGCAATTTCGAGGATACGGTCGTTAACGGTTATCTGCATGGCGGTCTGGATTATAGTTTTTCAACCTGCGGGGAGCGAAAAAGTGGTTCACCGGGCCATGTCCCTTTCCTGTGGTGACGAATGCTCCGGCTTCCAGTGCGCGTGTCACATATAGCTTCGCCTGGCGCACGGCAGCTTTGAGGTCATAGCCGAGGGCAAGATACGAGGCTATGGCAGAGGAGAGGGTGCACCCGGTGCCGTGGGTGTTGATTGTATCCACAGCGTCGGCACGCAGCTCAATGGCTTCGCGGCAATGGTTGAGATAAAGAATGTCGGTCTTGAAATCTGTGTCAGCTGTGTCGCCCCCTTTTATGAGAATGTTGCGGCACCCCATCTCGCTGAGTGTGTGGGCCTGGAGTTCGGGGTCGTCAGAACCGGTGAGGGCGAAAGCTTCACGCTGGTTGGGGGTGACGATTGTGGCAAGAGGGAACAGCCGCGTGGTGAGTATTTCCACACCGGAGTCATCAAGGAGGGCTGAGCCGGAGGTTGAGACCATCACCGGGTCTATGACAAGGTTTTGCGGACGGTACATCTCCATGCGGTCGGCCACAGCTGCTGCAACTTCGGCATTGCACAGCATGCCTGTTTTTACGGCCAGCGGAGGGATGTCGGTCATCACCATATCGATTTGGTCGGCGATGGATTGCGGAGTCACAGCCATGATTGAGCGCACTCCGGCGGTGTTCTGCGCCGTGAGTGCCGTGATGGCTGTCATGCCGTAGCAACCAATGGCCGATATGGTCTTCAGGTCGGCTTGGATTCCGGCACCTCCCGAGGGGTCTGAACCGGCTATTGATAGGACTGGGAAATAATTTCTCATCGCGTGTCGGGCATTGAAAAGTTTTTGATAAAAACTGTGTTGACAAAGCGATGATGCCCACCGGGCTTGACGGCTTGCGACGATAATTAACCGGAACTACGCCGGGGGAATGTGATGTTTTGCTCCCCGCGTGTGTATGATAAGCCGTAGTGCAATCCCTTCGGCGGTACTAACCGCATCAGGTTCAGAGGGTATCATCTCAGCGGGGCTCCTTGGGCGGGGCTCCGCACCCCTTTGTCGCCACAAAGGTAGGTGTTTATTATTTAATATGCAAATGAAAATTTCTTATCACTCGTTCGCGCCATACGGTCAGCTCCGATCAGTAGCCATAGGGATTGGTGGTGGGTGAGCCTACGGTGAGCACAGGTTTCTCGGGCGGTGCTATGGTGGGGTTATAGTTCTGCCTGTGGGAATGGCGTTCGCGGTTCTGCTGCACGGCATTATAGATTATTCCTCCCACGTCGATACCTATCGCTGCATCCTTGGTTATACGGTAATAAGGCATGACAATAGGTTGGGCATGCCATTCGCCCGATGATGTCCGGTAGCTCTGTCCCCCCACTTTCACACCCCAGCGGTTATTGATGCGGTAGTCGAAATATCCCCCGAATGTGGTGAGGTTCATATATCCGGCGATTGACGGCCGCAATCCTGATGTGTTGTTATAATAACTCCCGAAGACTGTCACGCCGAGATGTTCGTTAAAATCGTAGGAGATTGAGCCGCCGAAGCCAAGAGAGCGGGTCAGCCCTCCGTAGTATCCATACTTCACAGCTGCGGCATAAGCGCTGACAGAGAGATTGCCGAAGCGTTGGGCGAGAGTGAGGCGCCCGGTCTCCATTCCCATCATGCCGGGCATGGCAAGCATTGAAGTCTCGCCATAGAGTCCACCGTTGTCCCAGGCTGCAATTCTTCCCCATTGTGGCATAGTGTAGTGGAATGACGGGGCCGTCAGTGTGCTGGCCGGGAGAGATGTGTCAGTCTCAGGGTGATAGACCGGCACCTCAGTGTCAGGTTTTTCACTGTGCGGCGAGCCGGCAGGGGTTGATAGGGCTGCCGCAGGCGTGGCCACCGGTGCTGTTGAGAGTGAATCGGGATGCTCGGTCTGGGCCGACAGATTCATGGCTGCGGCAAGAATGATGACGCTGATTGTCGGGCGTAGATTCATTAGGTGTGAGGATAGGGTTCAGATGCAAAGTTATGAAAAATTCCTTGACGACGAGGTCGTGCATGGCGATTTTGGCAATGCTTTAACATTTGTTTTGGAGTTGTTTGCCGATCGGATGGTATGTCGCGCCTCAGCACGTCGGCGACGTTCGAGTTCACGACGCTGACGGCGGTTGAGCAATATGGCAGGAGCTGATTCTTCCTGTAGCGGAGTCTCGGGGATGAGTTCTTCGTCAGCCTGGATAGGTGTGACGCACTTCTGTTTGGCTTCACGACGTCGTGCGGCTGCCTCGCGGGCACGTCGTGAACGCTCGATGGCCTTGTCGATTTCGGGATAGAGCAGCGTGAAGACTATGCGGGCTATCTCGCTGTGGTTTTGGAGGTCGGGAGTGATACCTGTGGCCAGGTAGTTCTCAATGATTTCCATTGTTTCAAGAGCCTCGTCGGGGCGGTGTTCGAGGACCACGAGCGATGAGTGGATGCGTAACATGATGTCGTCATAAACTTTTTTTGATACAGGAAGTTTTTTCATGGTATTATAGGATTATAAGTTTGTGATTAGTTTGATTGATTAGGTCACAAAGATACTATCTCAATTTGCCATAAAAGGTGCGATAATGTCGTTTTGATTGAGTAATTTTGCACCCGGAAAAAAATGATGAAGATTTGATTATGATAAAAGCTGTGTTTTTTGATATCGACGGTACTCTTGTGCCTATCGGAAGTGGACGAGTCCCTGCTGATACACGCCGTGCGCTTGCCGAGCTGCGTGCCAAAGGCGTGAAGGTGTTTATTTCGTCAGGACGCCACATAGAATGGATTGACAATCTTGGCGATCTGGAGTTTGATGGTTATGTAACCGTCAATGGAGCCCTTTGCCTCGGTCATGACGGCAGGACACCTATATTTACGCGTCTTATCGACAAGGGGGATGTAGAGCGCCTGGTTGATTTCTCGGCGGGCAGCAGCATGCCGTTTGTGGTGGTGCCGGCGCGGGGTGGGATTTTCACCACTGCTATCGATGATAATTTCCTGGTGGTGGCTGAAATGCTTCATTTACCGCAGGTGCCTGTGAGAAGCATTGAGGATGCGAAGGCGTGTGATGTGGTACAGATGATGGTGTTTGGCTCTCATGAAGAAATCGAGGCCTCCGGACTGTTCCGGGATGTGCTTACCGGATGTGAACCGACAAGCTGGTGCCCCTATTTTGCCGACATAATTCCTAAAGGCAGTGACAAGAGTGTGGGCATCGACCGCATGATAGAACATTTCGGTATTGATATTTCGGAAACGATGGCTTTCGGTGATGGTGAAAACGATATGGGGATGCTGGAACATGTGGGGCTCGGTGTGGCCATGGGAAATGCTCTCCCTGAGGTCAAGGCTGTTGCAGACTATGTCACAGCCGATGCTGATGACGATGGAATCGGGAAGGCTCTTCGACACTTCGGCGTGATATGAACAGGAGGGATATAGAATGAAAAGTACTCAGGGGCGGCAGCTTTCATAATGGAAAGCTGCCGCCCCTGTTATAAGAATAGTGTAGCTAAAATGTCTGGTTTTTTCTTCTGCTTATTTGGTCAGGGCAAGGATGAGGGCCGAACGGGGAGCCACGCTGAGTTTTCCCCCGCGGGTAGTACCCATGCCTGAGGCGTTGATGCGGCCGTCCTCGGCTATGATGGTCCAGTCACCTTTGGGTATCTTAACTTCGCGGACTTCGTCAGAGCCGTTGAACACGAGCTTGATTTCCTTCCAGCTGTCACCGTTGGCATGTCCGGTAAGAGAGTAGGAGATAAGGTTGGGTTCCTTGACATTGTCGAATTTCAGATGCTTGCTTACGTCCTCGGCTGTGGTCATGCGGAAGGCGGGATGCTCTTTACGGAGCTTGATGAGTTCCTTGTAATAAGCGAACTGCTCGGCATTCTGATGCTTCAGATTCCAGTCGATGGCATTGATTGAGTCAGGAGAATTGTAGGAGTTGTGGACACCCTGCTTGTCGCGGAAAAGCTCTTCGCCGGCAAACATGAAGGGGGTGCCCTGCGATGTCATGACGATGGTCTGTGCCAGACGAGCTGCGCGCTGACGTTCGGCGTCGGTGGCGTCGGGCATCGACTTGCGGAGTTTGTCGGTGAGCATGAGGTCGTCATGGCATGACACGTAGTTGATTATCTGGGTCGGTGCGGCAGCGTAGGGGAATTTTGAGTTGTTGCCTTTGCTGTAGTCGACCTGTGGATGGGCTGTGGCACCTACTATGCCGATTTTCACGGTCTCTTCCTGTCCCGGCTTCCCGGTGGCAAAGCCGCGGTCAGCTGCATTGGAGTAGTGTCCCTTGATGGCGTCGCGGATGTCATCGCTGAACACTGCTATCTGAGGCATCTTGGCCACGTTCTCCTTGAGTGCGCGCTGATCGGCAGGGAGTGGGGAGTCACCGGCTGTCCAACCTTCTCCGTAGACGAAGATGGATGGATTGATTTCTTTAAGCGCAGCCGCTACCTGGTTCATCGTCTCGATGTCGTGGATGGCCATGAGGTCGAAACGGAAACCATCGATGTGGTATTCCTTGGCCCAGTATTTCACAGAATTGATGATGAAGTCGCGCATCTGTTGGCGTTCTGAGGCGGTCTCGTTGCCGCAACCTGAAGCGTCGCTGTAGGTGCCGTCCTCGCGGTGGCGGTAGTAATAGCCTGGTGCTGTGAGCGAGAAGTTGGAGTCGTCGTTGTCGGCAGTGTGGTTGTACACTACATCCATTATCACGCCTATCCCGTTGTCATGCAGGTTTTTGATCATCTCCTTCATTTCTGTCACACGCGCTGCGGGATCGGCAGGGTCGGTCGAGTAGGAACCTTCAGGGGCGTTGTAGTTAAATGGGTCATAACCCCAGTTATACTGGTTTGAAGGCAGATTGGCCTCGTCGACGCTGTTGTAGTCATAGGATGGGAGAATGTGGATGTGGGTTACACCGAGTTCCTTGAGGTGGTCCACACCGGTGGCCTCACCTTCGGGATTGGTGGTGGATGGCTCGGTGAGGGCAAGGAATTTGCCTTTGTGCACTATGCCTGATGATGGGTGCTGCGAGAAGTCGCGGTGGTGCATCTCATAGATGACGGCATCGTTGATATGTGCTATTTCAGGGCCACGGTCAGAAGCCCAGCCTTCAGGATCGGTGGTGGCGAAGTCGATGATGGCGGCGCGTTCACCGTTGGTGCCTACTGCTTTGGCCCATACGCCGGGTGTTTCTTTAAGCCATTTTCCGTTGTCCTTTACAGAAAAAGTGTAGAATGAACCGTAGAGTTGACGAGGTACACTGGCTATCCATGTGCCGTTGGTACTGCGTTGCATTTCGAGAGTGTCGGTGGCTGGGGTGTTACGGTCTGTACTGTAGAGCATCACTCGAGCCGCTTCGGCTCCAGGTGACCAAAGACGCCAATGAGTGCCTTTGGAATTGACTGTGAGTTCGAGGTCTTCACCTGAATAGGAGGGATAGGCGAGGTACTTGGCATCGACGCTCTGGGCTGATGCTGCCGCCCCGCAACAAACGGCTACGGTAGTCACGATAGTCTTGAGTTTCATGCGTTTGAATTAAAGTTGAAAAGATTTTGTTGTGAAAAGTATGATGTGGGATGTTAAAATAATCAAAGGTGTGGAGACCTGTTTATGAGTAGCAGAGGGGTAAAACGGTAGTATCTGCTGCAGGCATGCCGTTTTACCCCTCTGTTGTCGGTTATAGTCAGTTAGTCCACCTGGATTACCAGGAAGTTGGAGAGCTGCCAGAATTTTTCGGGATTAGTGATGCGGATCACTTTCTGTCCGTTCACGTCAACGATCTGGTATGAGTCGGCAGGCTGTTGTGTGAGCACCTTTGCCTTCTTGCTGTGGGTGGGAATTTCGGTCAGCGCACGGCGGTCAGCTGTGGTGAAGTATGATTCGTCGAAGTCACCCTTCATGACTTTTGTCTTGCGCAGGAAGCCTGACTGGAGGATTTTCTTCTCCTTCAGCTCTTTGCTTGTGCCGATGGCATAGTGGCATGCGTTGAGCTCGTTGGTCGCTGCTGTGGCTTCTTCCTGGGCGGCGGTCTTCTGTGCGCGTTCAATGGTGAGGCCTGTGTTGAGCGAGTCAACGGTGGTATTAAGGGTTGTAACCTCTGTGTTGAGGGCTTCGATGCGGATGTTGGCGCTGGCCAGCATATTGTTGAGAGTGGCTATTTCGGTCTGCTGCTCGGCCACTTGTGTCTTGAGGTTGGCGATGGTGCGTTTGAGTGTTGTGCTTTCGCCTCCTGTGGCTGCGAGTTTCTTTTCAAGTTCTTCCAGGCGCTCGCGACGTTCCTGGAGAGCCTGTTGGATGGCAATCATGTCGTTTTTGATCTGCTCCTTGCGTGATGCTGATTCACCGCCAAGGGAGCTTGGTGTGGAGATGATTTTTTCCAGATCTTTTATCTGATTCATGCCGTCGGAGATGTCATTGACAAGCACGAGAAGACTGTCCTGAGTGGCAAGTGTCTTGCGGAGGTCACCCTTAAGTTGCTCGTTCTGAGCTTCGGCGTTCTTTAGTTTGTCACCGTTACAGGCAGTAAGCAGGGATACTGCGACAACTGCCAATGCTGCAATCTTTTTCATAGAGATGTAGTTGAAAAATGAGAATGGTGGATAATTATTCCTTGTATTTGTTCTTGTGGATGCGTGGGCCGCCGTTGTCGGGAGCACCCACAATGATAACAATTTCTCCTCGCGGAAGGTTTTCGGCGAAGTAAGATGCGAGTTCTCCGAGGGTGCCCCAATGGGTGGTGTCGTGGAGTTTTGAAATCTCGCGTGACACGGAGGCGGGACGGTCGTAGCCACATACTTCAGCGAGCTGCTCGAGGGTCTTGACAAGGCGCAGGGGGGATTCGTAGATGATTGATGTGCAGTCGTTGGATGCTATTTTTTCCAGACGGCTCTGACGCCCTTTTTTAGGCGGAAGGAATCCCTCGAAAGTGAAGCGGTCGCAGGGGAGCCCGGAGTTGACGAGTGCCGGGACAAAGGCCGTAGGGCCGGGAAGTGTCTCAACCTCGATGCCTTCACGGCGGCATTCGCGGGTGAGGAGGAAGCCCGGGTCGCTGATGCCGGGGGTGCCGGCATCGGATATCAATGCCACGGTCTCGCCTCCTAATAGTCGGTCGACTATGGGACGTACGGTGGCATGCTCGTTAAATTTGTGATGGCTGGCGCATGGGGTGGTGATGCCGAAATGACGCAGCAGCACCGAGGAGGTTCGGGTGTCCTCGGCGAATATCTGCGAGCATTCCTTGAGCACTTCTACAGCGCGAGGTGTCATGTCTGCCATATTGCCTACCGGGGTAGGGACGATATAGAGTTTTCCCATGCGTTTCTATCAGAATTGGTGATTTGTGATTTTTTTGATTATGGACACCGCGGTGACAGTGGCGGTGATGAGGGTCGGCGCGGATCAAAAATGACGGCGCACGATGGCCATGAATTCTTTCACGTCGTCGCTGTCAGGGTCCCAGCAGAGGTCGTTGTAGAAGTATTCCTCGGCTTCGTCGAAGTCCGACATCGTGGCGATGACGTTGAGTGTCTCGTCAAACTCATCCTGGGAGTTGCGGAATAGTTCGCGGCGGAAACGGAATTTATCGTTGAGCGTAAAGGCCTTGAAGATGTTCTGGGCTCTCTGGCGTGAGAGTTTCTCATCGAGGGTCATTGATGGCTCTGCGTCCTCGGTCTCTTCAAGTTGTGCCGACTCGGCTATTGATTGGGCATCGGTGTGGGGCATGGGAGCAGGTTGAGGCTCGGGGGCTACTGACGGTCCACTGATGTGGTGGGCCTCTTCGCTGCCGGTCTCAGTGACTGTTGTCTCATCCACAAAATCATCGTTGTATTCCTCCTCGTCTGGAAGGGTGATATGGGACTCTCCCTCAGAGTCTGGCTGCAGACGACGGGCGAGCTCCTCGGCCTTTGAACGAAGCAGAGAGCGCATCTCGTCGGTGGTCTCATCGCCACGGTTGATTTGCAGAAGAAGAAGTCCCTCGATCTCGTATGCGAGGTTTAGCAGCTCCAGGCTGTTGTTGTCTATTTTGTTCATAGTCGTCGTATTCTACTGCAAACTTACATTAAATTTTTCTAATAGCAAACGCTGCAACTCATTTTTTAGGGCTGCACGGCTGCATCGGAATCCGTTTGCCATGAAAACAATGATGTGGGTGGGAGTGCCGTCTTCGTCGAAAAGATAGCCGCCGTAGGATTGCACTCCCTTCATGGAGCCTGTCTTCATGGCCACACGCCCCTCGAGCGGAGTGTCGGCAAGGAAGGCACGCATCGTGCCGTCGTAGCCGGCACGTGGAAACAGATTGGTGTAATCGTTTGAGAAATCGTCGAGGAGCATATACTTATATATGTCGGCAAGAAAGCGTGCGGTGAGACGGTTGTCGCGCGACAGACCGCTGCCATCGATTATCGTCACACCATAGTCGCTTATTCCGGCCATGGTCCACACGGCTTTCTCTTCGGCTATGGCATCGGCTCGTGTCCCGCCTGGTGTTATGGCGCGCAGCATCCCTTCGGCCATCAGGTTGTCTGACCGGAACATGAGGCTCTGCATGATAGCTGCGAACGTAGGTGACTTATGGGTGTAGATGATGCGTGATTCGGACGGATGCGCCACTTGCGTGCCGCCTACCTCTATTCCCATATCCGCCAACGTGGTGATGATTTCATGTCGCATCACCTTCGAAGGATAAGGCATGGAAAAAGTCTCGCTGTAGCCGCGTCGCAGGTTGCCGCTAACGGTGAATGTCTCTGAACCGTCGCGACGGTCTACCTTGACTCCGCGCTTTGTGCGATTGACGTAATTGAACTTAAGGTCTGGGACGAAAGGGGAGGAGTCGCCCGACGGAAGCCTCAGCCTGAACCTGTTGTCGCGGAAATTTGCACCCTGGAGCCTCGCTCCGTAGTACCATGGGATATCTTCTGCCATCCATCCCGCCGGCGTGGTAGCGTCAGGAAAGTCGCTCTCGTCGATGATGACATCTCCTTCTATGCTGCTGATACCGATACGTTTCAGGGCAATGGCTATGCTGTCGGCAAATCCACGTGAGTCGGGCAGGTACTGCGACTCGATGGTGGGATCGCCGGTGACACGCACCATTAGATTGCCGTGGAGGACACCATCGGCTATAGCGCCCTCAGCCACAACCGGAGTGAAAAACTGCTCGCTGCAGTCGGCAAGATTGAGTAGCGACGCTACGGTCACTGATTTCATTACCGAAGCCGGGATGAGTGGCCGATCGACGTTTTCAGCCACAAGATCGACGCCGAACCTCAGGTCATGGATGAGGATGGCAGTGCGGGTGGTGTCGATCCCGGCAAGCTTGAGTGGAAAACAATATGCGAAAAATCCCGCCGCCAACATGGCAACAGATAAAATTGTCCGTTTTAGAAATATATTGAAATTCATCATCAGAAAGGTCAAAATAGGGTGGTAATCCCCTTTAAAAACATAAATTCACCACGAAATTAAGCATAAATTGGCATTTTGCGACAAAAAAAGTGTAAAATATTTGCAAAATAAAAAAAAACTCTCTACCTTTGCATCGCTTTTTAAGGGAACGCCCTTAGCAACGGTCGAGAGCGACCACGAGCCTCTCCAGGTTTTCCGAGGTAGAAAGTTCTCCTTGCAACAAAAAGCACATGATTCGCTAGCTCAGCTGGTAGAGCACAACACTTTTAATGTTGGGGTCCTGGGTTCGAGCCCCAGGCGGATCACTGAAGGGTTTATCAATCCGACGAAAACCTCTGAAAATCACCGATTTTCAGAGGTTTTGCTTTATGCCCTCTATCCCCAATCATTGCAAAATATTGAAGTATCTGGTGTGCAAAAAGGGTACACTTAAAATTGTACCGCCAACTGTACCCTCTTAAAGATTTATTTCGTTATTTTTCAACGATTTGCGCATGATATGGACTGCTAATGAATGTACCCTTTTCAGGTGTGTCGAGGGTACAATATCAAGTGGAGATGTGGTACATTTCAAGTGTACCACAAACGATGTACCACAGTGTACCACGCCCTCTCTATCAATACTTCCGGCAGAATAAATGGTTGTCTGAAGTGTTAAAAAAGGGTGCGAAACGAGGGTGCAGATTGGCAGATTATGTGAATTTGGGCGTTTTGCACCCTCGCTACCCCGATAATTTCATACGTTCTTTGGCTTTTACTACTTGTAAAACCGAGAAAAATTTTGTATCTTTAGTTTAACCATTAAAGCCACAAACAAATGAAATTATCCAACGAGAGCTATTTCTCCTTGAACTTCATTGCAAGGAAGGCTCGCTTAAACAAGGAGGGTGAAATGCCCATTGCTCTCCGCATCACTATGAATGGGCAACGTGCGGAAATCTATACCAACCGGTATGTATCTCCAGAAAACTGGAATGCAGCGAAAGGTCAGTCGAAAGGTAAGACTAAGAAAGACCTCGAACTGAACCGTTACCTTGACACGATACGCACGAAAATCTGCGAGATACACAACCAGCTTGTCATGCGTGACGAGATGGTGAACCCGGATGTGCTTAAACGGGCCTTCCTCGGCAAACTTGAAAAGCCGAAGATGCTGTGCGAGGCTTTCCGTGAGGTCAACGTGAAGGTGCGCGAGAAGCTGGAACGCGGCGATGTCTGCGAGGCTACCGTACTCCGCTGGGAGCGTTGTGTGAAGTATCTGGAAGAATTCCTGCTTGACAAGGAAGGCGTGAAAGATATTCCGATGAAAAAACTCACATCGGGTATGGTGGACGACTTCGAGCATCATCTGCGTGTGAAGAAAGGGTGTGCCAACAACGCTGCGGTGAAATATATCCGCTATCTGAAAAATGTTGTCCGTGTAGGCATAGCCAACAAGTGGATTGACGAGGATCCGTTTGTGGGCAAACGATACACCCGCACCAAATCTGAAAGAGAGAAACTGACCGAGGCCGAACTCAAAAGGATAATCGCCCTTGACCTGTCCACCTCTCCCCGTCTTGACCTCGTGCGTGACACCTTCGTGTTCTGCTGCTTCACAGGTCTTGCTTTTGTGGATATTTCCACACTGACCCACGACCAGATAGGGACTGATGAAAACGGCGAGAAGTGGATACGCAAGGCACGTCAGAAAACAAACGAGATGAGCGTTATACCGATGCTTGAGATACCGCTGAAAATTGCTGAGAAATACCGCAACCATCCCAAAGCGGTAGCCAAGAACCTTGTTATTCCGGTTATCTCCAACCAGCGCATGAACTCCTATCTGGAGGAGATTGCAACGAAAGCGGAAATCAAAAAGCACCTGACAACCCACATCGCGCGCCACACATTCGCAACCATGTCGCTCAACAACCATGTGCCTCTGGAAACCGTGTCCAAGATGCTCGGTCACTCAGATATTTCCACAACGCAAATCTATGTGACCATGCTCGACCAGACCGTATCTGAAGATATGGAGCGCATGAGAGCGAAGTTTGACACAATGCCGGTTGAGATCCAGCCGTTGCCGGAGAAGCCGACAACATTCGTGCCTACACCGCTACCCAAACGAGGACGGCCACGAAAAATAAAATAACAACGCCTGAAAATAACAGTGGCGGCAATCGGGTTAATCCCGGCTGTCGCCACTGTCGCATTGAATAGTGGATTATTCGTTGTAACGTGGATGATAATTCTCATCCATCAGTTGCTGTATCTCTCGCTCGGCATACAGACATTTGCCGCAGATCTTGTAATATGGTATCAATCCCAAATCGCGGTAGTTCTGGATTGTGCGCCGGGTGACATTCAGAAGCATCGCAACCTGCTCGTCTGTCAGAAAACTTATGCCACCGAGTATCGGGTGGTGGTTGTCGCGGATTATCCCTACTGCCTCAAACGCCTTGCGGGTTAGTTCTCTTGCCGAGATAATCCGTGCATCGGATTTATTGATTATCTCGTCAGCCATTGGCAAAGGCATTGGGTGAAACACCGTTCCGCTCCAGATAGCCGATGACCTCACTGCAAGGATAACCGACACGGTTGTTATCTTCTCTGACAAAACCAATCTTGCCGCTGTTACGGAGTGTCTGAAGCGTGGTTGTGCCTATATTGAGGAAATCGCAGACTTCGGCGGCAGACATCAGTTCATCAGGCTTCTTCTTCCGAAGATGTGCCGCAAGATTGACGACCATGTTGCATAGGAGCTCGTGCTCGTCGAGGATACAGTCAAGTGTTTCTTTCTCAATTAGTAATACTTCCATAAATTATTGTGGATTTGTGGTGGGTGGATATTAAGGTTAAAAAGGCAGCGGGTATCCCTCCCGCTGCCTCACCACTAAATCCACAATCAAATAAATTATGACTGCGATTCAGTGGCAAAGTTAACGATTTCTATCCGATTTTCAGCTATGTAGAGCCGATTATTTTTGGATATAACCGCCGTTTGAGGGCTTTCAGTTTTCCGTATCGGGGTCAATCATCTCAACCATGCAGAGTAATGAGCTACTGAAACCGTCGATGACTGAGCGGCCTGTCTGGTCGCCTTCGTAGAGGTCGTTTGCCTCGAACTGCCATGTCAGCAACACCTCGCTTAACTCACTGCCGGAAAAATCGTCGTAGATTTCCTGCCCCTCGGTGGTGAGGTACAGCTCGTTGTCCTCGATGGATACCAGCCCTTTCTTGACAAGACTGCTGATAACGCTGCCGTAGTCCTCGGTTGACTTGGTGAACGGCACGTTTGTGTGCATCACATCGTCAACATAATCAGCATGGGCGGTCAGACTCCACATCACATTGGAGAGATCGGTTGACATTCGTGTTGCCGGGTCGCAGGGATAGGCAGCCGCATCCTCGATTTTTACGGTGGTGTCGAATGTACCTGCATCGGTCACATCGTATGCCTCGCCTGTCAGCTCCCATTCGTGGGCGAAAACGGCATTGCCGATTGTGAACTCCTTGACCGCAATCTTGCGGATTGGCTGCTGCTCTACAACCGCCTTCATGCGGTTGAAGATGAGATTGTAGAGCTGTACCTCGCTGGCAGTCATGCCGTCCTCTCCGGCGCGGAGGGTGATGATGGCGTGGTTGTTGAGCGTGGCTTCGTTGTCACCCCACGGGTAGCCGTTGGTTTCGCCAAACACTGTCTGAAGATGACCGCGAAGTTTTTCAGGCAGGTGTGAGCATGATGTCATGGGCGATGAGATAAGCCCTTTTGAGTATAGTTTCTCTGCCACTCTTGTGGTCTTTCGCGGTGTGAAGCCGAGATTGTTGAAAGCATCCATCTGGAGTGTGTGGAGCGTATGAAAGCGCAGGTTGTATGCCGTGGTTTCCGTCACCGTCAGTGTCGCCGGGATTTCATCGCCGACTTTGACAGACGAAAGAATTTCGTTGGCGGCTTTCTCGGAGTTCCAATAGGATTGTGACTCATAGCTTTCACGGCTGTTGACATTGATGCGGATTGTATGGTTCGGCGAGGTTGGAGCATCGAAAACGACACACATATTGCCGATGTGTTCGAGGGCGATGGTTTCCTGACGAGTGAGGTCACGGGCAGGAAGTCCGACATGGAGTAACGCTTGATTGATGTTGTATTCAAACATCATGTCCATGCCCTTTGACACAAGTCCGGTCTGAGCGAGGCGGTAGAGATGCCGGCCGGACTCGCGGTAATGGAACGCTCCACGGATTGCGCCGTAGCAAAGACGGGTGAGCCACATACGGCTTGTGGTGCAGCCCACGCGGAAATGACGGCATATATTGAAGAAGCGTGCCTGAGCGTCCGCGCCGCCATCGGAAGCGAATACAACCTCGTCTGCCTTGCGGAATAGCGGTTTGAGGTTGCGCTCCAGCTCTTTGTCAGTGACTGACATCTTGAACTTCTCCGGGATGAAGGGATAGCGTCCGACGGCCATTTCGCAGAGCGGAGTCTGGCGGATGAATTTTTCGGGGATAGTGGCGACGGCGATGCTGTTTGAGGCGTAGATGCCGGTGGCGGTTTCGGTGTTCGCTCCCATTGCGAGAGCCACGTTCTTGGATGTGCGATAATTTTCGCAAACAATTAAAATCATAATTTAATGGGATTTGTGGTGTTGTTATGAAAGGCACGGGGACGGCAGGTGCTATCCCCGTGCCTTGGGGATACTACTTTGGTTGAATCGCAGTCAGTGTTGACTGTGGAATTGAATGTTCAGTGGTGACGGCAGCACATCAGAGTTTGGGACCTTTCGGCTTCTTTTGCTGTTGCTGCTGATTTTCGTCTTTGGGAGCTGTCTGTCCGCGCTGGAGAGGCTCGTTCACGTTCTTTGTCGCCTCGTTGGTCTTGCCGTCGTTGTTCACGGCAAGCTGGGTCTTGCTTTCCTCAGCGACGCCCACAACCTTGTCACGGTCGGGATATACCCGTGTGGTTTCGGGCTGGCGAAGTTCGGGATTATACTGGAAATAGATGGTGCAGTCGTTGCCGTCGCGGTCTTTGCTTTCGCCGACAAGCACTTTCTTTCCTGCGAGATAATCCGCCTGCTGCTGTTCGTTGAGAGGCATCTTACACCAGTTCTTCAACGGCTTGATTGAGCCGTCGGCGAGGTGCCATGTGTCCTTGACCTGCTCCTGCTGTTTGTTCTCCTGCTTATTGTCCTGCGTCTGTTCCTGACGGTATTTATCAGAGTTGACAAAGACGATGTCGCGCTTGGACGCGCTGTATTGCAGGTCGGCGGTGAATTTCGCGCCGTTGGGGAGTTCTATGTGCTGCTCCCTTATCAAGCCTCCATTTTTGAGTATGCCGATGGCTCTCATGTCGAGGTCGATGTTGGCGACCTTCTGCTTGATATAAATCTTATCAACCGGCAGTGCCTCAATCTCGTTTGTGAGTTTGTCGATGCTCACAAGGCATTTGACCTTTTCCCCGGTCTTGGGGTCGGTAAGCTCGACAGGTTTACCGAGGTTGCCGGTTTTGTGAAGTTCTGCCTTGTCCTCCTTAGTGAATGAATACCCTTTGAACTCTTGGTCGAGTTGCGGCTCGTTGCGGACAAAGTGAGGCACGAGTGAATATGAGCCGTCGGGGTTGGTACGGAACGAGAGTTTCGCTTCAAGCGAATACTTCTCGTCGCCGAACTGGGGCGTTACCGTGAATAGCTGCGGCGACTTGTGGTTATATACCATCTGTGATAATGCCCCTGATTTTTCGAGGTCGTCGCGCTTGATGCCCCACTGCTTCTCGATTTTATCCCAGTCTATGAGGTCAGGATTTATTGGGGCCAGCTTGATGCCCGTCGGCTTCTGCTGCTCCTGCGTGGGTGCTTCTTCCTGTTTCTGCTCAACCGTCTGTGCGGGAGCTTCAATCTCAACCTTGTTCGGTTTGAGTATCTCGGCATTTTCATCGGCCTTCTGAATGAGGTCAGCCATTGCCGGGGCGATTATATCATATTTGTCATCGGCAGGGAATTTGAAGAAGCTGAACAGCGTGGGGTTCTTTGCCTGCCGCATGAAGTTTGACAAGAACGCTTCGAGGGGGTTCTGTCCTTTGCTGAACTTTACGAGTTCGCTGAGTGGCGTTGACTTTGCGTCAGCCATCTGGGGAGTGCCGTCAGGGTTCTGTCCTACGACTGCTCCCACCTGCCCGCTTTCGTTGTTGCGGGCTATCAGCACTTCCTGCTGATCCGTGGTCTGGTCCATAATTTAATTTGGTTTGGGGATTTGTGGTGGTGTTGGCGGTTGAGCCGCCGGCTTTGGGTTTACGCTTCAAGGTTCTGTATTCTGGATGGGAAGAACTTATGAAGGTATGTTCAAGGAAACTGTCGAGGTCGCGTTGAAGAACAAACTTGATGTTGCCTTCGATGCTTTCGTAAACCTCAATCTTTCCTGCGTCGCGGTATCTTCGGATTGTCCTTTCGCTGACATTGAGCCCGGACATGATGTCGTCAAGAAGGATTATCGGCTCGCCGTGAAAGAAAAGTCTGGGTTTGTTTCCTGTCGGATATTGGCAGGGGCTGCGGGCCCGTTCTTCGATGAGAGAAACGTATGCCTGTGCTGCGGTCTGGAAGTCCGCTGTTTGCTCTGCGGTCTGCTCCATACGCTTACTCGGCAGGTGCTGTTGCGGGTTGAACGGCGGTTGCACTCATACCCATGAAAGGAGCGAGAATTTTGGCTGCTGCCATGAGGAAGATTGAGCCATAGAGCCATGCTGTTGCCTCGGAGGGCATAGAGGCGTCCATTGTGATGTCGGGCAACTTACGGTAGCCTGAGTTGCGGCCACGGAAAGTTTTGCGGTTCTTACGGGTGGGCTTCTTCTTGAAGCCGGGAGTGTTCGGTGGAGTTGTTGCTTCCATTCGGTTATGTGTTTTGTGTTAAACTTATCGAGGATAGCGCCTCGTTTGACATTATAACTGAATGGATTGCGAAAGCGATTATTTAGGGATTGTTAAATTTGTAACAATCTGAAATAGTGAGATATGCGTCGAAAGAAAATTCAGATGTTAAAATCAGTGGTTTTACCTGATTACTGCTGTGATTGTAGAATGGTTAAGGATTTGCGTGTTTTTCAGAGGCAAGGTTATGGAGAAAAATATAGCGTATAATCTCTTATTCTCCTTTGAAGGCTCTGGATTGCCTATACCGAAAACAGGGTGATTATACGCTATGCGATAAGCATAGCATAAGCATCACGCCAAGCTCGGTATTTGTTAATTTTCCAGATTTACAAAGGAACTTATGCGGAAGTTATGTTATCCTAATATGTTTGATGCGCCCGACTCTACGGGTGCTATCTTTGCTATTTTACGCTGCAAAGATACTAATTTTTAACGAGGTAGTCAAGACTGGATTTCACCGTTGCTGTCAATCCCGTACTTTTTGCGAAGACTTATCAGCGTTTTCTCTGTGATATTAAGCAGCTTTGCCGCTTCTTTCCAGTTCCCTCCTCTGCGGTACGCTTCTTTTATGAGAGCGATTTCTTTCCTTGGATTGCGCAAGTCAAGACTGTCGTCAAATTCGGGGTCATTGACATTGAAGGTTATGTCGGACTCTGAGATAATCTCACCGTTGGCGTTGAAGGCTGCTTGAAGGATTACGTTCTTCAACTCTCGGACATTGCCCACCCAAAGATGCTGTTTCAGGGCTTTGACTGCCGAAGCGTCAAGCCTTTTGCGTGGCTCGTTATGATGATTGGCATACATCTTTAGAAAGAAGTTTGCCAGTACCGGAATATCTTCGGTCACTTCGCGGAGTGGCGGTATGACAATCTCGAACTCCCGGAGCATATACATCAGGTTTGGACGGAAGGACTGTTCTGCCATCATACGGCGGAGATATGGCTCTGCGGTACAAATGACACGGACATTAGGGTGTTCTTCTTCGAGGATGTGCAACAGCACTGACTGCTTTTCAAAAGTCAACAGCTGGAGGTTCTTAACGATTATTGTTCCACCGTCGGTATTTTCAAAGTAACTTTTGATGCGGTTGTAGATTTCGCTTCTTCCTGATGTTGGGTCATGCTTGCCAATCAATCCTGCACCACCTGCCTCAACTACGATGTGGGGCTTTTGTGAGCGGGAACTTTGACCGTAGATTTCCAATGCAACTTGTTCCTTGCCAGTGCCGCTTGCACCGAATACAATGACATTGGCATTTGATTTCGCTATCGTTTTGATCTTACGCTCAATCTCTCGCCATTCATCACTTTGTCGTGGTATCAGATGCTTGCCGAGGGTGAATGTCTTGTTCTCCGTTTTGACATACTGAGCGACGGTTTCAACAAGTTGCTTATCTATTGCCGGACGCTGGATAATATCCACCGCTCCACCGCCACGCATAATGCTTAATACATCAGCGTTGTTTAGATTTTCCACTACGGCTATGACGGGGAATTTGTATCCCTCGATCTTCAGCCAGTTGATAAACTCTCTCGCGTTACCGTCGGGCAGACGCATTGCCGTGACGATAACCGCGCCGGGTGGCAGCTTTGCCGCCTCAATTTTTCCGGCTTTGATGCAATCAGTTATGATAGGAGTATATCCGGCTCGTGCCAATAAGCCGGTCATCAACCTCTCGTAAGATGCAGAAGCGTCAATAATCAATACTTTATTCATTAGTAAATATATGAGGTAATTATGTTGTCATAATAGAATAAGGAGTTCACTTTCTCAGGAACTCCTTATCAGAACCATATTTTCACCTTAAGAATTGCACATTGGTAATGTTGATTATTTAAAAATATTATTGTTGATACATTACTACTAACAACTTTTACAAATACGTCATTTGAAGGATTGGAGACTTTAGTACCCAGAGTATCATAGCAAACCGGAGTTGTTCCTTCATCATTGGATATATAGATACATCTTCGCTCCCCGCAATCGGACCATCATTTTGTTCAATAGAAATTGTGTAGGCGATTGTGTTGACTATTTGAACGTGTTGTTTCCACCTTCTCAAAGGTACAGAGTACCGGTATAAGTTGAAGGTGCTTCAGGAATGGACATCAAACATTGAGCCAAGTCAAGATTCCCATAATAAGGAATTGTTCCACCGATGATACGCCCGCTATCATCGGTATTTGCTGCAACGGAGGTGAGAATTACACCGACAAGCTATAAATTCTTAGATAAGTTTTTCATCTTGTTATTTTATGTTGATTTCATATAATCACTTGATTGGTTTTAACGATATGGCATAACCACCTCCAGGAGCAGCTTTCATTTTGAGTTTGGTCTTCGCAGTTACCTTTTTTTTGCTAATTACATATGCTTGCGGATTTGTAGCATAGTTTGCGTTATCGGCATCTGAATATATGGTTGCTTCATATTTTTTGTCTCCGTCAAGGAAACTTAGATCCAGAGTTGATTCATGTCCATCTTCATTGGCTGTACAACCGACAAACCATTCATCAGATCCTTTGGCTTTGCGTGCGGCGACAATATATCGCCCCGGTTCTGCGTCAAGATAACGGCTGTCGCTCCAATCAAGAGCCACCTCCTTGATGAATTGGAAAGCATCACTGTATTTTGAATACATCTCAGGCGAATCGGCGGCCATCTGCAACGGGCTGTACATCGTGACATAAAGGGCAAGCTGTTTGGCAAGCGTACTGTTGACATGTGATTTTGAATCGGGATTCACCTTACTCAGATCCATTTCAAAAATACCGGGAGTATAGTCCATCGGCCCACCTTGAAGCCGTGTGAATGGAAGAATAGTTGTATGCGCAGGGGTATTTCCCTCAAATGCTTCATATTCCGTACCGCGTGCCGATTCATTGCCTATGAGATTGGGATATGTACGGCAAAGGCCTGTCGGGCGAACAGCCTCATGGGCATTGACCATTATGTGATATTTCGCAGCCTCTTTCACGGCATAAAGATAATGGTTGACCATCCACTGGCTGTAATGATGTTCACCCTTTGGCTGGATATTGCCGACATAACCGCTCTTCACTGAGTTATAACCATATTTTTGCATCAATTCATACGCATCACGCATGTGACGTTCATAGTTTGTCACAGCACTTGACGTCTCATGATGCATCATAAGTCTGACACCCTTATTTTTTGCATAATCATTGAGTCCTACGAGGTCAAAATCAGGATACGGCGTTTGGAAATCGAAAACATAATCCTTCATCTTGCCGTGCCAATCCTCCCAACCAATATTCCATCCCTCTACAAGCACTTGGTCAAATCCATGCTCGGATGCAAAGTCGATATATCGTTTTACATTTTCAGTGGTCGCTCCATGCTTACCGTGTGGTGTTGCCTTGCTATAATCGGTCAACCCAAGTTTGACAGATGGTGTTTCCCAAGTGTATGACCACTGTTTAGCATTAGTAATCATATCCCACCATACGCCCATATATTTTACCGGCTTTATCCACGAAACATCATCGTAGGCACATGGCTCATTAAGGTTCAGAATCAGCTTGGATGCAAGAATATCACAGGCATTGTCACTCACCATAACGGTGCGCCATGGTGTGCGGCACGGAGTCTGAAGCGACCCCTTATCACCGAGAGCATCAGGAGTGAGCCATGATGTGAATGTCATAGTCGTATCATTCAGATTGAGGTGCATACATGAATAATCAATCAACGCGGCTTCGTGTAGATTGATATATAGTCCATCATCAGTCTTCATCTGCAAAGACGTCTGCACGCCCGTGGGCGAAAAGGTTGTCTGTGATAAATTATCCGTGATTGATTTCTCCATGTGCTGTCTGATTTCAGACAATCGAGACTCAGTATAACTGTATTCCTGCGTGTCATAATCTCCGGGAATCCACCATGCGATATGGTCGCCTGTCATTACAAACTCCGTGCGTTCATCAACAAGGGTAAAATAAATAAGCTGACGTTGATCCGGGAATTCATATCTGAACCCGATACCATCGTCATAGGCCCTGAATCGGATATTCATCAACCGATTTGTCTCTTTCTGGCGCAACGACACTAATAGTTCTGTATAATTGTTTCTTACCTCGGCTGTCTCGCCCCACACCGGCTGCCATGTTTCATCCAGTGAATCCCGGACGGAGCCAATTAATTCAAAATTCTCGGTAAGATTTGTATTATCCTTGAGAATAAAACCCATCCGGCTCGGCTTTATTACAGTTTCAGACAAACGCGCCACACTATAAACCGGCACTCCGTCAGTATTGACGTCAAACGTAACATCAATTATACCGCCGGGAGATGACAAGGTTTCCGCTGCCAATATACCGGGGAAAAGCAGCCCAAATATTATCGCTTTAAATTTCATGACAAAATATTGTTTGGTGTTATTAAAGCTGTAAAAAATGCAGAGTAAGCCATCAGGTTTAGGCTTACTCTGCAACCTTAAAACAATCTGTTAAACATCAAATTGAACAGGGACTCAATTTAGCGCACCACGACCTTCTGGACATGAGAGCCTTGACGTTTGATATAAATACCGTTAGATGGGTTTGTAACCTTTTGACCTTGAAGGTTGAAATACTCTACCGTGCCATCATTTCCAGGATCTATCACCTCATTGATGGCACTTGCTTCTCCTTTGGAGCGGACAAGGACAAGTTTGGAGATAGTGAACCCCTGACCTATAATTCGGATTGAGCCGTCCCAACCGTTAAAATCACTGCTCGGAAGTTTGTCAATCGCCTCCTGAGTAATGGTCAAGGTATATGATCCGCTTTCAGTGATAGGCTGATTTGTACGGGTCCCATCAACCACACTACCGGCATAACCAGGCACATCAGTTTTACCATAGTTGGTAGTAATGGCAAAAGCTGCATCATCAACTCCGGGCAGGATTTCATAATCCATTTTTATGCGCCATCCCACTTCGGCCGAAGTGATGACCCCGCGACCAAACTCGCAACCAGGCCACCAGTTGTTGGTCATGTCGTAGGGACAGGTAACGAGAGATTCCTCATCGCTTACGGTGAGATATGCTTTTGTGATGGTCACACCCTCGCCACATATTCTGACTGAGCCGTCATAATTGATGGCACCGTTATCTTTGAGCAGGGCGATAGCCTCCTCGGTAATGGTGTAGTTATATACACCATCCTCACTGACATTGAGATTCATCTCTTTCTCTCCGGCAGTACCCTCGAAACCGGGCATCTTAGTGTTGGAGTAGTTGGTACAGAGAGTGAAACTGTGACCTTCGGATGAGGAATTGATTGTGTATTCAAAGGTGAACACAGTACCCGGCTGTGCGGAGGTGAAATTGGTCTTGTCGATACAAAGTCCCGGATACCAGCCAGTCTCTCCATTGTCAAGATTCACGGGCGTCTCGATGAGAGGCTGCTCCAATGCCATGGCAGAGAGAGCCATTGATGCACAAAATGCGCACAGAAGTGATTGTTTAAACATAATAGGTATATTTTAAAGGTTATTATTTGTTAGCTGCGTTAATTATTGTATCTGTCAAATCCGGTTCATACCAGCTGACATTCTGCCTGTCGAGAAGCCCCATCCACCAAAGACACTTTATGCCTCTGGCTTTGGCATGAGAGATGACATAATCGGCATAAGCCATACGTTGGTCGGGATTATCTTTATTCGCCGCACCAAGCTCCCCAAATATTACAGGGATGCCCTGATTGATAAAGCGGGTGGCAACACGGTTGATGATTTCATCGACCTCTTTGCGACCGGCGGCAGTAAACTCTGTGGCCGACATATCCTCACTGTCTCCTGCAAATTGCCAAGGACTGTACATGTGGACCTCGGCGATTATGCGGCGGGGTGTAGGATCGTCAGGCAAACTCCATGCCTCTAACGAGTGGGCATTATGAGTGGCTGCATAGGTGGGAATGGTCAGACATCGCCACACATTGTGACCACCGGTATAACGTACCACATCCACAAAAGTCTGCGCAAGTTCAGAAACAAACTCATAGTTCACATCATCAGTGCTGTCCCAATTCGTGCGACTGTCAAGAATCTCATTGAACGCACCAAAAATCAGTTTCGAGTCATAATCCGCGAAACGAGTCGCTATCTGATGCCACAATTTAGAATAGCGATCAAGGATAAAGTCACGGTTGGAAGGATTTGCGCAGAGCCATCCGGCTTCGCCAACGCCGGGCGTGCCCGTGTCGTGGTGCACATTGATGATGCAATACATCCCTTCGTCGAGGACATAATTGACCACCTCCTCCACGCGGGCCATCCAAGGTTCCTTCACGTTGCCGTTTGAATCAAGATGTCCCCACCATGTCACAGGAACACGTATGGCATTGAATCCTTTCTCCTTGAACGCATGGATCATCTCACGGGTTGCAAGCGGTTGTCCCCAGCATGTCTCCCAAGCGACGATATTGTCTGCATCAAACCAATCACCTTGAGCATCCAAAGTATTACCCATATTCCATCCGGCAACAATATCATTTACGACAGCTGCGGCCGTCATTGTGCCCGATGAATCCTTTTCGCTCAGTTGTGTAAGAGTGAGCACTGAAGTTTGGCCTCCGCCGGTCAATCTGATATTGGCCTTGCGCGGTTGGTCTCCGGTATTCTCATTGATGCTCAGCTTGATGTGTACCTGCTGATATTCCACATCCGGGTCAATAGGAGTCCCTGAAAAATTTGACAGCTCAACCCAGTCGGCATCACACTCCAGACGCCAATCGACATTGGCATTTACATCAATCATCGCCGTTACAGGAAAACACTCCACTTCATAGTCGGAGAGCTCTACATCAGTACCGACTTTGGTAAATTTCACATACGGATTATCAACCGTAGTCACATCATCGTCGCTGCAACTCCATAGGAGTATCGCGGCAAGAAGCGATATTATATATCTGAGTTTCATATTGTCAAGGTTTTACGTAAAGACGGAAGTTATCAAGATAGATATGGAAGGTGTGACCAACATCCGAGTGGCGTGTATAGACCATAAAGTTATCTCCACCGGTGTTAAGAGCGCACCAATCGCCATAGGTGGCTGCATTAGTAAGGTCGGAAGCCGGCACGGCAACAGTAAACCATTCGCCGACAGGAGTATTGCCGCTGATATGGTCGGCAATCGGAGTCTGACCGTCATCTCGTCCGTGATGAGTCAGGTCAAGATAGGTGATGCTGAAATGTCCTCCGTTCTGCACTTCATGTTGCAGATAGACTTCAAAACGCAGCTCAATCTCCGAAGTAGGAGTAGAGGCGGGAATAGCCGTCGGGGATGACATACCGTTGTAATTGGCATTACCCCACCACCAGCCTACCTGGCCTTCAAAACCGATATACTCTCCTGAATGAGTTGCAGGTGGCGTTGTCGGTGCTTTGTTGAACTTGCCAACAGTCGATGTGTACCAACCCCAACCGTGCGACATCTCATGTCCGTCATAGTCGATGAGCATAAGATCATAGTTATAGACGTTAACCGATGCACGGCCGCCCATCGTATGGAGCGTAAGTTTACCGCCGTTTTCGGGCAACTGTGGCATTATGAATGAAAGCCAACTTTGATCGGGCGATGTGGTGATCTCCTCGGCCGGAATGGTAAATTCTCCGCAGACATCAATGTCAAGCACTTCAAGGAGATTCTTTCCATAGATTGTCACCTTGCTTCCAAGAATCGGGCAATCGCTTGATATATCCGTGATCTCAGGTTCGGCTACACCCTTTGCGAATCCATAGTATGCTGTTCCGGCAAAGGCTTTCACTACAATATAACCTTTGTCAACAATGGTTTCTGGCATAGTCACAGTTATATGGTCGCTCGTTTCATTGACAGTCCAGGACTGCATGGGATAGCACACCACTGTGTCCATATCGGTGAGATATACACTCTCCACCTCATGGAAAAGCGAACCGTAAATATCCAACGGTTGGCCGGGGACTACGGCATACGTTCCGTCAGGCAATTCGGTCAATTCCACCTGATAATAGTCTATGACAGGCTCACCGGCGACAACACTGAAAGCGTATGTGCAAGAACCATGCGAGGTGACGAGACGAATCTCCTTCCTGATGGTTTGATCCTCGCCATAAACAGTCAGGTCACCGGGTACAGTCGCAATCAGATGAGTTGAGGTATTGTAGTTGGCATTGAAGCTCACCTCCTGATCATTTATATAAAGGTGTTGCGCGCCGTCCAGATTGTGGCCTACAAGTACAATCATATTACCGCGTGTGACAGTAGTGAACAGACTGTCGGCTTTATCCGGGTCGGTGATGCGCACGCCTGTGATTTCAGGCACACCCGACGATGAATTGTCATCATCGCTGCACGATGACAATATACCGATCATAAGTGGCAATATCATCATGAACAAATATTTGAGTTTCATATATTGATAGTTAGGCATGGTTAATAATAAGGCTGTGGGGCCACGTTGCGGCTCAGAAGCGGATTCTGAATGACATCGGCCTCAGGGTAAGGAAGAAATACATTGTCATGAGTCATCGTGACAGTGATTTCGGGATAAGACCATTTATGATCACCCTCATCTTCATAAAATACCATAGTGCCGTCCTTCTCTTTGTACAGAGGTGCGGCGATACCTCTCTGCTGGGCATTGAAATATGCCATCATCTTTTCAGGCTGCCATTTATACCAGCTCACCATATCAAGCCAGTTGACATATTCCATGGCGAACTCAACACGACGTTCACGGATTATATCATCAAATGTAATTTTATCTTTCACAGGAACTTCGGCTCGTTCACGCAGCTTATTGAAGTATTCCAGACCCTCACCACCGGTAAGTTCAGCACTATTACCAATACAGGCTTCAGCAAGGGTTAGATAGCAGTCGGCAAGGCGGATGAGATAGGTGTTGAGCGGAGAGTTCATTGACTTGACATAGCCGTCATTGTCATCATCAGGACCACCGATAGCACCTTTCTTTATCTTGGCCCAGCTTCCTGTAAATGTATATCCACCATCCGAGATACAGATGTAGGGATAGAATGAGCCCTTTGTGAAATATGTAGCGTTACGACGGATTGTGTCAGTGCGTTCATACTGCTTGAGCATGTCCATCGGAATGTTGTCCGAACCACCCCACACATTCACGCCACCTGTAATCTCAGTACCAAAACATAGGTCGGCGTAAAGAGTATTGCAATAATACCATGAGCCGTTGGGTACCCATTGCAGGGCAAGCAGAGACTCCTGATTATTGTTGTGCTTATACTTAAATAAATCCGCGTAATCATCCATCAGTTGCAAACCGCTGTTGCGGCATACATCAAGGGCTGTCTGACGGGCCAATTCCAAGTCTGCCTCATCGCGGGTTGGTTTATCCCAACCTGAACGTGACAGATAGACTTTAGCAAGAAAAGCCTTGGCACTCCATGACGTCGCACGTCCTTTTGCGGCAGACTCCGGCAGATTTTCGGCAGCAAACGAAAGGTCGTTGATTATGAACCGAAAGATGTCAGATTCAAGATGACGAGGCTGGACTGGATTGTCAACTATAGTCTGGTTTTGCTCAAAGAGAATCACAGGCCCCCACATACGCAGCAGGTAGAAGTAGGCGATACCGCGCATCAGACGAGCCTCGCCAAGTGCCGTGAGTTTTGCTTTCTCAGTGACATCCGCACTGCATTTTGTTGAGACAGCATCAATCACCGAATTGCTCATGACTACGACGGAATACAATCCTTGCCAAGCCTTGACAAGATGTCCGTCAAGTGCTGTGACCTGATTCAATCCCCATTGAGGATCTTGATACTTATTATAATGCTCATTAGCTCTCACACTGCCAACAAGGTGAATGGCACGCTCGTGGTAATCAAACCAGCAGCGGTTGTAGAGAGAGGCAGTCGCGGCCTGAAGTGCGGCGTCACTGACATAGAATGTTTCCTCCACATAGTTACCCTGCGGTTGCCGGTCAAGGAAATCGTCGCTGCATGATGTGCAGATTCCCATGACAACTCCAAGAGCGATATATTTAAAGAGTTTCATATCGGACTGATTTAAAAGTTAATGTTTAGGCCCAAGGTGTAGATGCGCTGGGTCGGATAGCGGGCATGATCTATACCTCGGAGGAGCACACCCTGATTATAGGCTCCGATTTCAGGGTCATATCCATCATACCCGGTAATGGTGAAGGGATTCTGTATGTTGACATACAGGCGCAGACGCTCGATTGAAGCCTTGCGTGTGATTGATCCAGGCAAGGTATAGCCAACAACAATATTCTTTACACGGAGATATGAAGCATCCTCGACAAAACGGTCGCTGACACGGTTATTGTTGTTCAGGTCAGCAGGCCATACACGCTGTATGGTGGCTGTCGAAGCGTTTGTAACATGATAATTGGTGAAATCATCACCGCCATCCGGGTCAATCTTACCGGCTACCGCATGGTTGGCGACCTCTTTCAACCGGCCACCGGCATTGGGAGATGGATTGGCATATTTCTGACGTATGTAGTTAAATACCTTATTACCAACCACAGCATGAAGGAATATGCTTGCGTCAAAATCACGCCATGTGAAATTGTTGGTGAAGCCAAGCGTGAATTTAGGCTCAGGATTACCTATGTAAGTGCGGTCTTTCTCATCTATCACGCCATCGTTATTTAAATCTTCAAACAGGAAGTCGCCATACCATACGCTGCCTTCACCTATGCTTTGGTCGGTGGGGAGAGCCACGATCTTATGGTTGCCACTCGCATCAAGCAGATAGTTTCCATCATGGTCTTTCTGATAAAAATCCTCAGGATTGGTAATCATACCCTTGACTTTATATCCATAGAATTGAGCCAGCGGTTCGCCGACCTGAGTATAGGTATATGTCGTGCGGTTAATGTCTCCTTGAATACCTGATGATTCGGTGTTAAGTTTCGTCACCTTATTCCGATTGAGCGAGAACGTCAGGCTCGATGACCACTGAAAAGTACGGTTACTGACGTTTATCGTATTGAGGGTAAACTCGAAACCCTTGTTCAACAGTGCACCCGTATTAATCCACGGAGCAGTGATGATATTCTCACCACCTTTACCGTAATAAGGCAAAGCTGCTTTCATGAGCAGATTGTCGGTCTTTTTATAGTAAGCATCTACTATAAATTCAAGACGGTTATTGAAAAGCGCGAGGTCAATACCGACATTATAGGAATTGGTCTTTTCCCATTTCAGATTGGCATTGGGATAATTGCCCACATGAAATCCCGACCCCCATATGGTCTCGTCGGAGGTCATTGATGCGCCATAGGCGAAATTTCCAGCGTTCTGGTTTCCGACCAAGCCCCATCCGAGTCGCAGTTTCAAAGAATTGACCACATCGACATCTCGCAGGAAGCTCTCGTTCTTGATTCGCCATGCCAATGCCACCGATGGGAACCAGCCCCAACGGTTGTTAGGACCGAAAGCCGATGATCCGTCAGCACGTAAGGTTGCGGTGAGCAGATAACGGTCATCCCATGAATAGTTTATACGGCCATAGTATGACTCTATGGCCCAGTCACTCTTGTTACTTGCATTTTTAGCTGTAAGTGCATCGCCGGGATCAAGTTCCGGGACTGAGTTGATGAAGTAATTGTCTCGCTGTCCCCAAAGTGTCTCCCATGTGCCCTGCTGGGCCTCATGGCCGGCCATGGCCTGAATATGATTCTTGCCAAAATCACGCGTCCATGTCAGATAGGTCTTAAAGGATGAATAAGTACTGTTATTTGCACGGCGTTGGCTTTGGGCGACCTGAGTATATGTAGGATATTCATATACCGGCTGATAGTAATACCAGTTGTTATAGTTGAAGTTACCACCATATTCCACACGTATGTCAAAACCATAAGGCAGTATTATATTGGCATACAGGTTATAGTTAAGATCAAGCCCCTTGTTGTAATTCTCACGCATGAGAGCCTCTGCTACAGGGTTGGAGAAGTATATTCCGTAATCATTCACTTCGGCCATACCCCACGATCCGTCAGGATTTCTGGCCGGGACTTCGGGCAACTGGCTCAATGCAGTGGTTATTACACTTGTATTATCGATTGTATTGTTCTTCTTTGTTCTTGATGCCGAGAGATTTGCTCCTACTTTAAGCCATTTGGCTATATTAGTATCAATGTTTGTGCGCAAATTGAATCGCTCGAAATCTGACCCGATGGCTATACCGTCCTGCGACATATAGCCGCCGGAGATAGAGTAAAGAGTTTTCTCGCTGCCACCTGAAACATTTATTTGATGCGATGTCATCATGGCTGTGCGGAATATCTCGCCCTGCCAGTCAGTGCCTTCGCCGAGAATTGAGGGGTCGGCGAACTCCTCGCGCCATCCCCAGCCCAACACGTCACTGCGATGATTCATATATTCGGCATATTCCCTGAGATTCAACACATCGAGTTTTTTGGGGAGCTGCTGCCAACCGACATAACCGTCATAACTCACCTTGGTTTTGCCGGCTTTACCTTGCTTGGTGGTAATAAGCACAACGCCATTGCTCGCACGCGAACCGTAAATAGCTGTGGCGGAGGCATCTTTAAGCACCTCCATACTTTCTATATCGGAAGGGCTCAGAGATGACAATGCGCTTGAATTTCCATCAGTCTGACCAGAGACGGCAATACCGTCAATCACATACAGCGGCTCATTGCCATTGAGCGAGTTGAGACCGCGGATGCTTACCGAAATACCACCGCCCGGAGCTCCTGAATTATTAGTCACATTCACACCGGCAGCTTTGCCCTGCAATGCCTGATCAACTGAAGTGGCGATATTCTTGCGCAATTCGTCACCGGTAACTGAGACCACCGAGCCTGTGATGTCACTGCGTTTCATTGTTCCGTAGCCTACCACCACAACCTCGTCAAGCATCTGAGTGTCCTCTTGAAGTGTTACATCATAGGTAGTACGATTAGGAGAGATCTTAAAAGTTTGTTCCACATATCCGATATAGGATACAATAACTGTCGCTCCTGAAGGGGCTGAGAGTGAGAACTGTCCGTCAGCATCGGTCGATACACCCTGCGGTGATTTCTTGAGCCTGACAGTCGCGCCAATCAACGGTTCCCCATCGGTTGCTGATGTGACTGTCCCGTGTATCTTCACTTCATTTTGTGAGTAAAGTGTCAGCGGAAGCAACATCAGACAAAGAATCAGACTGCGGATGCGATTCCTCATCTGAAGGTAAGGGTAAGGTTTGTTCTGCGTCATGGTTGCATGAAATTAGATTTTGATTGAATTACCGGCAAAATTATATTTCGGGAAATATTCCGAAGTTGAAAGATTGCTAATTTTGGTTTGTGATTATCCAGTTAACACAATCGGGTTTGCAGCCGTCTATTTTTGGTTTGATTTTTGCTAAAAAGCATATTTACAGTCTATCTTACAGCGGTATTTTCCGTATATTTGTGACATGGTAACTATTCGTCACATATTGTTTACACTTTTTGCTGTGCTTGCATTTACTTTGGAAGTCTCCGGGCGAGACACCACTGTGAAGCACTACAATGTCTCTACCGGGCTTAGTGGAGACCGAATCTTTTCTCTTGCACAGGACAGCCTCGGTTTCATCTGGTGTGCCTCCCATTGGGGTATAGACCGGCTGGATGGAAGAAGTGTTAAAACCTATTACCCTCAACACAATGGAGAGACAGTCAACCTGTATTCACATCAGACAAGGATATGTACATCCGGCAAGTATGTGTATGTAGCGACACAAAATGGATTCATATTCCGCTTTGATCCATATTCCGACTCTTTCAAAGAAGTTGTTGATCTTAGCGAGACAATAAGTGACAGAGAGTTTGTGCAGAATGACTTGTTCATAGACAACCGTGGGGATTTGTATATGGCTACTTCGGATGGACTATATAAGTATTCCGCTAAGAGAGGCATTGAAACCATAGATGATTCTCACCCCGTAACCGGTATTATCGGTGATGGAAACGGCACAGTGTATTATGCTGTCAAAAACATACTCTGCTGTTATTCTTCGGGAATATCGCAGCCGGCAGTCCAATGTGATGAATCAATCAAAACCTTGCATTATATGGGACGGCGCGTCTATATTGGCACTTATGGTGGCAGTCTCTATATATACGATGAAAATGCTGACGAACTTATAAAATCAAAAGCTCTTGACCGTAAGGTACATATAACATCCATATCTAACGGACGTCCCGGAGAATTGTTGATAGGTACTGACGGTGCAGGATGCCATGTATATGATATTCATGCCGACTCCATAGTGCGGACATTTTCCAACACATCCGGCACAAACGATGATGGCCTGTCAATATCGGGCAATTCCGTCATGGATGTCCTGAGCGATCGGGACGACAATGTATGGATTGCAACTTTCAGCGGGGCTATTTCAATGATTCCAAGTGGTAGAAGCCACTGTCGTGTGATATATCCTCCATCAGCAGCCAATATCAGTAATGCAATGATGGTGCAACGAAACGGTACAGTCTGTTATGCTTCCGACGATGGTGTCTATACCTATGAGCCCACACTCAACAAATGGCATCTTTACGCTGCAACTATGTCTCCAAAAGGCCCGATATTGAATCTTGATGAAGACAAAGAGGGCAACCTTTGGGCCGGAGGTTTCGGCTGCGGTATATTAAAAATCAATCCATTGTCCGGGGAAGCGAATCAATATACCAAAGATAAACCACTATTTGGTACGCCCCTTAACAGCGATTATATTGCAAGTTTGACAGTACATGGCAATAAATTATGGCTTGGCAGCTACTCCGATGGGAAACTGATGGAATATGATCTTGACTCAAAGCAGGTCAAAACATATAACATACCTGATGTACATTCCATTACAATCATCGAAGATAATATCGTTGTATGCGGACAATCCATTCAGTTTACATTGCTGAATCCAATGACCGGTGAAGTTAAAGTTGTGCCAACCAATGTCGCAATAAACGATATACTCTCGGTTAATGGAACCATATGGCTTGCTACATCCGGCAAAGGTATTTTGACCTATGATGTGAAGGCCGATATTCTTGCCGATTTATCATCAAATATCCCGGAGATGCGTTACATCATGGCAATGGAATATTCCGGGAATGACAATGTTGTATATCTGACTACTCAGAAACAATTCTACAAAGTTGATGTCAACTCAGGCAAAGTCTCGGATGTCGGACGAATTGCGGGATTGAGTCCTATGACATTCAACGAACGTGCCATGTGCATGTTGTCACCCACACGTCTCCTTTTAGGCTCTTCAAGATATGCTATGGAGGTTGACATCAGCAATGACATTTCGAAGAGGAACATTCCCTATATATATTTCAGCGATCTTAAAGTAGCGTATTCCGAAATTGCGCCCAAAGATGACAATACCATCTTGCCCGCCTCGCTTGACTGCATCGACAGGCTCGATCTCCCATATGGTCAGAACTCCTTTTCAATAGGTTTCTCTATGGTTGATTTCCGTGAGTCCAGCTTCCTTGAATTTGAATATCGGTTGACTCCTTTTGAGGATGAATGGATTAGCGAGACGGACTATCGAGCCAGTTATACAAATGTACCATCGGGGAAATATGTATTCCAACTACGTCTGAAAGATAATCGGACCGACGAGATAGTGGCCCAAAAAGATTTATCCATCCATATAGATGGCCCTGTGTGGACTAAACCGTGGATGTACGTGATATATCTTATTATTGCGATACTGCTGGGATGGCTGATAATTCGTCTGGTCAAAAGCAGGTTGAAACAGTCCTATTCCGAGGAAAAGATGAAACTGTTCACCGAGATGGCACATGAACTGCGTACCCCGGTAGCACTCATAAAAGCTCCGTTGAGCGAACTGGCCGATAACAAGAGTCTTTCGGATGAAAACCGTGCCACTCTTGAGATTGCCATACGTAATACAGACCGACTGCATGAACTGACCACACAACTGATGGATTTTCAGAAAGCGGATGCAAACGCCATGATACTCAATAGCTCGACTGTTGACATTCATGAGTTCATCACCATGCGGCTTGGCCCGTGGGAATACAGGGCTAAACAAAAGGGGCTCGATTTTTGCACCGACATAGAGCGTCTGCACGGTGTCGTGACCGCTGTTGATATGTCAAAAATGGAAGCAATACTCACCAATCTGCTTTCAAACGCTATAAAATACACCGACAATGGCACTGTCACAGTCAAAGGCTGGCAGGAAGATGATTTCTATTGCATCTCTGTATCTGATACAGGCATCGGTATTCCGGCCAATGAGTTGAAACACTTGTTCCGCCAATTCTTCCGGGCACGCAATGCAAGAAAATCACAAGTAGGTGGCACCGGTATCGGTCTTATGCTTACCCACAAATTAGTAGAATTGCACAGAGGCGAAATCACGGTATCAAGCAAGGAGGGTACCGGGTCGTCCTTTACGTTGAAGTTCCCGATAAGGCAAGAGGAATCTGTTGAGACTAATTCCAACGACGAAACACTGTCATCGCTGCATGATGAGACTGTCATGATTATTGATGACAACAATGACATGCGCGATGTCCTGAAGAAGTCACTGGAGCAAAGCTATAACGTCATGACTGCGAAAGATGGAGTGGAAGCGATTGACCTCATAAAGGAGAATATGCCTGATATAATCGTCTCAGACCTAATGATGCCACGGATGAATGGCGAAGAACTGTGCCGCAATCTGAAAAATAATGTCGAAACAAGCCATATACCATTCATTTTGCTCACAGCCGTCTCGGATCGCACGACAAAGGCAAGTGCTTTTGAATGTGGTGCGGATGATTATATCACCAAGCCTTTTGACAACACCGAACTGAAAGCCCGCATAAGAATCCATCTGCGGCATAGCCGGAAATTGAAAGAATCACTTCAGTCAACCGACACGTCAACAGATGAGGCAGACTTCATCAATCCCCTCGACCGGGAATTTATGGAGAAACTGACATCGCTGATTGATAAGAATATCGACAACCCAGACTATTCAGTCAGCATCATGAGTTCTGATATGGCCATGAGTCGTGCAACGCTCTACAATAAACTAAAAGCTGTGGCCGGACAATCGCCAAATGACTTCATAAGATTGCAACGGTTGAAAAAAGCAGCCGAACTTTTGAAACAAAACCGCTATACAATTGCCGAAGTCGCAGTTATGACAGGTTTCTCGGACACAAAATATTTTGCGACTGTGTTCAAACGTCAATTCGGAAGCACCCCGTCATCCTACGGAAAACAGTCTAAACAGTTATAATAGATTTCACAATGATACCCAAGCGATTAACCAGCAGACTCATTATCAGTTCATTTATAGTACTGTTATCATCACTACCGTCTATTGCTACATCCAAAGACGACAATGCCCAGAAGGTCAAGGCGATAATCACCAAAGTCAATGATAAATGGCAGACCGAACACTCACCGGAAACTAACGCTTTTTGGGACAATGCGGCCTATCATACCGGGAATATGGAGGCATCCATGCTTACAGGAAACAATGTTTGGCTTGATTATTCCCAACGTTGGGCCGAACACAATGATTGGAAAGGGGCCAAAAGCGATGACCGTAACAGTTGGCGACTTGACTATGGCGAGACCGATGATCATGTGCTTTTCGGAGACTGGCAGATATGCTTCCAGACCTATGCCGATCTGTACAATATGCTTCCTGATGGCATACGCATCCGGCGCGCACGGGAGGTGATGGAATATGAGATGTCAACTTCCCGTAATGACTACTGGTGGTGGGCCGACGGTCTGTACATGGTAATGCCCGTCATGACTAAACTCCACAGGATTACCGGTGACAATCGTTATCTCGACAAACTCTATGAGTATGTTTGTTACAGCGATTCCATAATGCTCGACAACGAAACAGGGCTATACTACCGCGATGCAAAATATGTCTATCAAAAACACAAAAGTGTCAACGGCAAAAAGGATTTTTGGGCGCGTGGTGATGGTTGGGTGCTTGCCGGACTTGCCAAAGTTCTTAAAGATTTGCCCAAAGACTATCAGCACCGCGATTTTTTTATCAACAAATACAAACGTCTTGCCGATGCTGTCGTTGCATCACAGCAACCTGAAGGATATTGGACACGCTCAATGCTTGACCCGCAACATGCACCGGGTTACGAAACCAGTGGAACAGCATTTTTCACCTATGGATTGCTATGGGGTGTAAACAACGGCTATCTCAACGATGAAAAATATCTTGATGCGGCATTGAAAGGCTGGGGTTATCTCCGTGACATTGCTTTGCAGAAAGATGGCACGGTCGGCTATGTCCAGCCTATCGGCGAAAAGGCGATTCCCAGTCAGACTGTCGATGCGAAATCCACCTCGAATTTCGGTACGGGTGCATTCTTATTAGCCGCATGTGAGTATGTGCGTTATCTTGATTCAAATGCGGCAGACAATGACCGTGCCTATTGGGTTGCGCTTGCCGAGAAAATGGCTCGTCCTGTATTATCCAAAATGTCTGAGGGTCGCCTTCAAAAAGAAATGCTGGTCGAGGTGAGTCCCAACTGGGACGGACGCGACAAACGAGTCACTTACATGGAAACTTTTGGCAGACTTATGGCCGGAATAGCTCCGTGGCTTTCATTACCTGACGATGATACGGACGAAGGAAAAATTCGTAAAGAGTTGTGTGAAATGGCTTTGAAAAGCTATACAAACGCAGTTGATCCCGATAGCCCAGACTATCTTCTGTGGCAAGGCCAAGGTCAGGCACTCGTGGATGCCGCTTACGTTGCCGAATCATTCCTGAGGGCTTACGATGCTTTATGGATGCCACTCGATGATGTAACCAAGCAACGTTATATCAAGGAGTTTACAGGTATGAGAAATGTTGATCCTCCATACACCAACTGGGTGCTGTTCTCCTCAACCATCGAAAGTTTTCTCGCCAAAATCGGAGCGAGCTATGACCAATATCGCGTAAATTCAGCCATACGCAAGGTCGAAGAATGGTACACCGGTGACGGATGGTATGCAGACGGGCCGGAATTTGCCTTCGACTATTACAGCAGCTATGTGTTTCACCCCATGTATCTCGAAACCCTTCAAGCCATGACGGATTCAAAGGCATATACACGCATCCACTATCACAACTACTATAGCCGAGCATTGAAACGTGCGCAAAAATATTCTCTCGTATTGGAACGATTGATTTCGCCCGAAGGCACATTCCCTGTTTTCGGACGTTCAATTCCATATCGTATGGCTACCATGCAACCGCTCGCGCTGATGGCATGGTATGAGAAACTTCCGGCAGGTATCACCAACGGACAGGTCAGAGCCGCACTGACGGCAGTCATGCATCGTATGTTTGACGGCAAAGAAAACTTCAACGAAGCAGGATTCCTGACCATAGGATTTGCCGGGCGTCAACCAAACGTTGCAGATTGGTACACCAATAACGGTTCCCTTTACATGACCTCACTCGCGTTTCTCCCGTTGGGACTACCATCTACGCACCCTTTCTGGACAGACGCTCCTCAACCGTGGACTTCATGCAAAGCATGGGGTGGAGAGCCATTCCCGAAAGACCATCATTGGAGCGATGGAGGTAAATTTCATGATTTGTTCTAATTTCTGAACACATGTTGCAACACATCATCATATCCGCCATTCTTCTCATTGTGCCACTGCTCTCATCCGGTGAAATAAAAGTGACACATGTTGCCGACGGTTACAGTGCGACCTCAGTCAATACGACAATCTTCAGAGGCTCGGCTCTTACATCTCACGGCAACTATCAGTATGTTGCATTTTACGACCCCGACGGATACGTTACCATCGGGCGACGCACTCATGATGACAAGTCATGGACTCTGCAACGTTCTCCTTACCGTGGCAATGTCAGAGATGCCCACAATGGAATCTCGATTGGTGTGGATGGTGATGGTTATCTTCATGTAGCATTTGACCATCATGGGACACCATTGAAATATTGTCGTTCCACCGCAGCGGGAAGCATACAGTTGGGAGAGCTTGAACCAATAATCGAGCAGGATGAGAACGACATCACTTATCCTGAATTTCACACATTACCCGATGGTACTTTGCTTTTTGTATATCGTTCAGGATATTCAGGCGGAGGAAATATGGTTATGAACAGCTATGATCCGAAAACCGGTAAATGGACACGTATCCATGATGTGCTGATTGATGGGGAAGGTCTGCGCAACGCTTATTGGCAAATTTGTGTAGATAAATCAGGGACAATACATCTCTCATGGGTGTGGCGCGAGACATGGATGGTGGAGACCAATCATGACCTGTGCTATGCCAAGTCAACAGACGGAGGCAAGAGTTGGGTACGAAGTGATGGTTCGCCATACTCATTGCCAATCAGGGAGGTCTCCGCAGAGTTAGCTTGGTCAATTCCTCAGAACTCCGAATTGATCAATCAGACTTCAATGGCAGCGACTCCTGACGGAAGACCATTGATTGCTACCTACTGGCGTGATGCAGACGATTCCATCCCTCAATTTAGACTGGTGTGGCATGATGGTGAGAAATGGAACATGGAATGTGTCGGTAAACGCTCGACACCTTTTACATTGGCCGGGGGTGGGACTAAGATGATACCTATTTCCCGACCGAAAGTCACATCTGATAATTCCAATATATATTATATATTCCGCGATATTGAACGTAAAAACAGAGTCTCGATAGCCATCAAGGGCAAAGAAGATGAGCATTGGTTGATAACAGACCTTACCGACTACGATGTTGATGCCTGGGAACCTTGCATTGACGATAAACGATGGCGTGACAGCAACTCGTTGAATATATATGTCCAGAAAACATCTCAGGGAGATGGCGAGAAAGTCACCGTAACGCCACCACAACCTATTGAAATAATCGAATATACCATAAACCGGATTCCCGTTAATCTGGCAAACAATCTTGATATTGACCGGACAGATATGGTTGAATTGGACAACCGTTTTGCGAAAAATATCACTGTTATTGATTATATGGGGCATGAGGTGCCACACCAAATCACCTATGATAACAAATTAATCTTCCCGGCGAGTGTCAACCGAAATTCAGAAGTTATCTATCATATCATAGAGGGTTATCCATCACAAGCAGATACTGTTGCCTGTGGCAAGCTATATCCCGAACGCTTGGATGACATGACTTGGGAGAATGATCTGTCTGCTTACCGTGCATACGGCCCTTCTTTACAGAAATCAGGAGAAAAAGCATTTGGTTATGATATATGGACTAAATCGGTACCTTACCCTGTTGTTTCACAACGTTATCGGGACCACATGAATGGAAAATCATTCCATGTTGATCACGGTAATGGTATGGATGTCTATTCAGTCGGCCCAACTTTAGGAGCCGGGACTGCGGTGATGCTTGACTCTTTGGGAAATATCCTTTACCCGTGGTGCTTCAAAGATTATGAGATTCTTGATAATGGGCCATTGAGATTTACAGTAAGACTGATTTACGAGAATGAAATCCGGCTTATAGCTTTAGATGCAGGCTCACATTTCAATAAAACCGAGGTCTGTTTTAAGGCCTTGTCTGACTCAGTGACAGTAGCGGCCGGTTTTGTAGTGCATCATAGTGATAATAATGCCCGTTTTGTCGCTCCGGCTCATGACTACTTCCTTGCCGGTTATGCTGATCCGACCGACAATCAGGCAAGTGATAATGGTGAAATCTATGTTGGAATCATTGTCCCTGGCTCAAATATTTCATCCGAGTTTCGCCCTGTTGACGATAGTATAGCTGTAGGTCATTTATTGTTAAAGAGTGGGCTTTTCCTGATTAATAAACCATTCATTTATTATTGGGGCAGCGGATGGAGCAAAGCCTCAGTCAAAAGTATTGAGAATTGGAAAAATATAATAACAAAATACATATTGCTAAAAACAAACCCATTGAAAATAACTGTCTTACAATGAATTTCTACAAAATGCTTGCATTGGTGAGCGTATGCTTGCTGAATTTCCCGGCGTCGGCCAATGATGATTGGGAAAATCCTGAAGTCTTTGCCATTGGACGTGAAGAGCCACGGGCGACTGCGTTTCCCTATCCTTCGGCAAAAGATGCTTTGGGTGGGAAGCATGAGGAGTCGCCATATTTTCTGAATCTTAACGGCAAGTGGGCTTTTAAATTCTCGCCCAAACCCGCGTTGCGTCCCGCTGACTTCTATCAGTCGGGGGCCGACACTTCCGATTGGGATTCAATTCCCGTTCCATCCAACTGGGAGATGCTTGGCTACGGGACGCCCATCTATACGAATGTGGAATATCCCTTCCCGAAGAATCCCCCCTATATCCCGCACGATGATAATCCTGTGGGGAGCTACAAACGCAGTTTCGACTTGCCGTCAGCGTGGAAGGGACGTCGGGTTTATCTGCATTTCGACGGTTCGACCGCGGGAATGAACGTGTGGGTGAACGGTAAGAAGGCCGGATATGTGCAGAGCACAAAGAATCCTGCGGAATTTGACATCACTAACTTCGTCACTCCGGGGAAAAACGAGATTGCCTGCGAGGTCTATCGCTGGACTGACGGATCGTATCTTGAAGATCAGGATTTCTGGAGGCTGTCGGGCCTCGACAGAGACGTCTATCTCTACTCGACGGACGACATCCGCATAGCCGATTTTTTTGTTTCGGCCAGATTGGACAAGAATTACCGTCACGGGGAGCTCGGCGTGAATGTGAAACTGAGGAATTATTCTCCCCGCCCGGAATCGGTCAGGCTTTCTTGTGATCTTTATCAAGATAGCCGACTGATATGGCAAGGTGGGAAGCAGGTCAAGACTGAGGCCGCAGCCTCAACAGACGTTGACCTGTCGGCAATGATCAAGAACGTCGCCAAGTGGAGTGGCGAAACACCAAACCTCTATACCCTCGTCATCACCCTGACCGATCGCAGCGGGAAAGTCATCGAGTCAACCTCGACCCGCATAGGCTTTCGTAATGTCGAAATCAAAAACGGCCAGCTCTGCGTCAATGGCAAGCCACTGGAGGTGCATGGTGTGAATCTTCACGAGCATCATCAGACAAAAGGCCATGTGGTGGACCGCGAGACCATGCTCGACGACATCCGCACGATGAAACGTCACAACATAAACGCCGTGCGCACAAGCCACTATCCCCAATCACCGCTATGGTACGACCTATGTGACGAATATGGTATCTATCTCGTGAATGAGGCCAATATCGAAGCCCACGGAATGGGATCGGCACCGTGGGACGACATCGACCCGCTGACCCATCCGGCAAAGAGGCCGGAATGGAAGGAGGCTATCCTCGACAGGGAGCGGCTTCTGGTCGAACGCGACAAGAATCATCCGAGTGTCATCGTTTGGTCGCTCGGAAACGAGTGTGGCAACGGCGAGAATTTCCATGCTGCCTACGATTGGATAAAGAACCGTGACAAGTCGCGCCCCGTGCAGTTTGAGCAGGCCGGCGAAGACAGGAATACCGACATTGTGTGTCCGATGTATCCGGGTATGTGGCAGATGGAGGAATATGCCCGCCGCGACAATCCGGCAAGACCGTTCATAATGTGTGAATATGCCCATGCGATGGGTAACTCCACCGGTAATTTCCAGGAATATTTTGACATAATCCGTTCATCCAAGCAGATGCAGGGCGGATTTATATGGGACTGGGTTGACCAGGGATTACTGACAAAGGATGAGAACGGGAAGCCATATTGGGCCTACGGTGGTGACTTCGGAGCCGAAAATTATCCTCATCAAGAAAATTTCTGTCTGAACGGTCTCGTCCAGCCCGACCGCACTCCCCATCCCGGCCTTGCAGAAGTGAAAAAGGTTTATCAAGACATCCGCTTCTCACCCTCCGACCTTGCAAAAGGCGAGATAATGGTGGAGAATCATTTCCATACCCGCAATCTGAATGAGTATGCGTTTAGATGGCAACTTCTGAAGGATGGCTGCATCGCGGACTCAGGCGACATCCGTGTGGAGCTTCCGGCCGGGGAAAGCAAACCTGTCCGGATTCCGATCAAGAATATGGATGAAAACGGCGAATATTATCTGTCGATCTACGCTTATACGCTCCATGGCGATGACATTATTCCGGCCGGCCATGAGGTGGCGCGTGAAGAGTTTGCCCTTAGCGCAAATGCAGAGAAACAGCTGTTCGCTCTGGGAGGAAAACCGGTGGTGACTAAAGACGGGAGACGTTGGAAAATCATGTGCAATAATGTCATCGTCGAGTTTGACTCCGTGTCAGGCGAACTTGTCAATTATACAGCAAATGGTCGGCGACTTCTGCTGAGCGGCCCTCAGCCATCATTCTGGAGAGCTCCGACAGACAATGACTGGGGAACCGGAGCACAGCGTCGGCTCAATGTCTGGCGATATGCTGCCGAGAACCGTCGGGTGAAACACGTCAATCTCTCAGACTCCGCCGGATGTCCAGTAGTCACAGCGGCGTTCCGTCTTCCTGATGTGGCCTCGGAGTACATCGTGAGATATTGCATCAACGGAAGCGGAGGGATCCTCGTAAACGTGGACTGGAAAGCCGACAGCGATGAGCTTCCCGAACTGCCGAAATTCGGCATAAGAATGACACTCCCATCGGCCTACGACAATTTCACTTGGTATGGCCGCGGGCCTCTTGAGAATTATTCCGACCGCAACACCGCCTCATTCATGGGGACATGGACCGGGAGGGTCGCGGATCAATACTATCCCTATATCCGACCGCAGGAATCGGGCAATAAAACCGATGTAAGGTGGGCCATGCTGACAGATGGTGCCGGATATGGGCTCAAAGTCACCGGCTGCAAGCCGTTGAACGTCAGTGCGCTTGACGTGCTGCCTGAAGATCTTGATCCGGGAATGAAAAAACATCAGATGCACAATTCCGACGTGCGCCACCATGCGGACAGAGTATTTTTCAATATCGATCTTGTGCAGAGAGGTCTCGGCGGCGACAACAGCTGGGGCGCACAACCACACGATCAATACCGGATATTTGACAAGCAGCTGTCATATTCATTTATCATAAGCCCGGTATATTGATGACCTCATAATCACACGTGGGCGAAAAATCATAAACAAGAGGGTATCTAATGAAGCTTCATTAGATACCCTCTTGTTTATGTCCCGAATGATCGGAATGACGGCCTGATTGGTACAACTGGCGGTCGATAAATCTCTACTGGTTCTGCCACCATTGACTTTTTATTGTCGGCAGATTGGGATTGTGGCGATGGATTGACCTCGATGACTTTGGCGGATTGCTGTTGTTGGGTATCAGGCTTGACTTCCTCTCCGTCCTTTTCGTCATGTTTGGGTGCTAACTCCGCTGCGATCTTTCGGTCAAGGGCGGCGAGTTCGGATTTGAGTTGCTTCAACTCGTCCTCCTTGCCCCATGTCTTTGCCATGATGCCTTCGAGGATTGGAACGTCGGCTTTCAGCTTGGCGGTGCGTTCCTCGTACTGGGCGATTATGCCGGGGATTTTCTCCAGAGCATTGACGAAGTTCATGCAGGCGGCGTGAGTATCGCTCATGGCGATATAGCCGTTGTTGTATTTATACTTGTAGTTGCCTTCGACAACAAAGCGGTTTTGCACCTTTTCAACCCCGTCAGCCAATACTCTTTCGGAGATAATGCTGATCGGGAAGCCGTAAACCTCGCCGATACGCTGATACAGACCGTGGGTGTCCGTGCGCTGTGCCAGCCCTTGCAGATGGATACCCATGTTCTTTTCATCGGAAAGGTTGCAGGTGTCAATCGTCAGGTTGTTGATTGGGTTGCCTTCCTTGTCACGTTGCACAACCTTGTCGTAACGCTCCCAGTCGGCTTTCATGCGCTCAATCGCCGCCTCGTTGTTGGCGATGTCATGGGTAATGGTATGGAGCTTGAACTCACTGTCGCCGCGACCTTTGTTAAACGACTTTCGTTCACTCTCCAACGCCGCTATACGCTTTTCAAGTTTTGCCTTGTCGAGCAGGTCGGTATTGCCGGAGAGGATAGCCATGTACTCTGAGAAGTTCATGCCATTCTTCTCGTCCATAGAACCCTCGTCGATTGTTCGCGCTCCCAAAGCTCCGCTTTTGAGCTGGGCGATGAAAGTAGCCTTGCAGTGAAGAAGATTGAACTTGTAGGAGTCAAGCGACTTTTCAACCGCATAGATAATCACATCAACCTTATTGTCAGCGTATAACTTGGCGATTTCATTACCGGCTCGAATGGCTCTGCCATCGCGTTGCGTGAGGTCTGACGGTCGCCACGGCGTGTCCAAATGATGGATTGCAACGGCTCTTTTCTGGGCGTTTACGCCAGTCCCTAACATCGAAGTTGAGCCAAAAAGCACACGCACATCACCGTCGTTCATAGCCTGAATGACAGCCTTGCGTGACCGTTCAGTCTTGCACTCCTGTATAAACCGTATCTCATGCGCCGGAATACCGTAGTCCTCAATCAGCTTTCGCTTAATCTCGGAATAGACATTCCATTCGCCGGGCTTATAAGTGCCGAGGTCACTGAAAACAAACTGTGTCCCACGTTGAGCGTCATACTTGTGATAGTATTCGGCAATCATCTTGGCGCAGTGCGAAGCCTTGTTGTCCGGATCATCTTCATACGTCGGAGAAATCATGCGCATATCCAGTGCCATCTTACGGGCATAGTCCGTGGCGATGAGCATCTTCGCCTTTTCCTCCGTTTCCGATAACGGTTCACGACCCAATATAGTGGCATCGCCGCTCTTTGCAAACTCCATCAGCTTCTGGATAAATTCCTCCTGTTGGGGTGTCGGCGGGATATTGTGCAGTATCTCGTTCTTTGCCGGACGGTCAACACCAACATCTTCAGCGGTCTTATAGTCCGTTATCTCATTGTAGAAAGCCGCAAGTTCCGGCACCTTGATGAAGTAGCGGAAACGCTCCTTTGCCACGATACTGTTCGTTACGTTAAACTCATAGTCGGTGGTTTTCTTTGCGAATATCGCCGCCCATGCGTCAAAACACCGGATGTCCTGTCTTTCAAGTTCTTTCGGACGCAGATACTTGAACAATAAATACAACTCTGTGAGGGAGTTGGAGATTGTAGTACCCGACAAGAATGTCGCGCCGAGGTCTTTGCCTGTCCGTTCCTGAATGGTGCGTATGGCATAGAGAAGATTGAGCGCACGTTGGGAGCCTTCCGAATTTCCGAGTCCGGCTACACGGTCGTGGCGGGTGTTGAACATCAGATTTTTGAACTGGTGGCTCTCGTCCACGAAAATATGGTCTATGCCCATCTGCCGGAAATCAACGATGCTGTCCTTGTTCTGCTCCATCTGGTACTGGAGCGTTTCAAGTTTGGCGGTCAGGTTCTCCTTCCGCTTGATAAGCCCTTTGAGCATACCGCGTGAAACGTCCTTGCCCTGCTGCTTGACAACTTCGAGGTTTTCCTCCACCGTGTCAAGTTCAGCCTGAAGTATCTCCTGCTGAATTTCCGGCGACTGAGGGATTTTGCCGAACTGGTCGTGCGACATTATCACGCAGTCATAGTCATTGTTCTTTATCTGATTGAAGAAATTGACACGGTTCTTCGCCTCAAAACTCTTGGCATCGGCGAACAGGATACGGGCGTTTGGATAAGCTGCCTGATAGGTCATGGCGATGTCAGCAACATTGGCTTTCAGTCCGATAATCATCGGCTTGTGAGCTAACCCCAAACGCTTCATTTCATGCGCTGCTATGCACATTATCAGCGTCTTACCGGTACCGACCTCGTGATCGCATATCCCGCCGCCGTTCTGCTTGAGCATCCAAACGCAGTCCTTCTGCGACTGGTATATTGACTTGACATTGCAACGCTTGCCCAACAGCTTCATGTTGATGTCGGGGAATGTCTGGTGTGACCCGTCATAATGCGGACGCACGAAACAGTTGAACTTGCGGTTATACATATCCACAAGCTGCTCCTTGAACTCCGGCGACTGAGCCTCCAGCCATTCGGTAAAGCCGTTGCGGATCTCATCAATCTTGGTGTTGGCGAGTTGTATAGCCTCGGCATCAGGCACTTTTATGTCGTGTCCGTTCTCATCCTGACCGATACACTTCTTGATTTCCGGCACAGTGTTGTGCAGGGCGTGTTTCAACAAGTTCATGCCGTCATAGGTACGATAGTGTCCACGGACGCAATACTCCTCCCATATCTTCATATTCTTATGTCGGGCATCAACTGAATACTCGTCCATAGACGGTGCATATACGATTTTTACCTCAGTACCGTAGAGGTTGCTCATGTAAGCAGAGTATATGCCTGTCGGTATCCATCTCTCGCCGAAGTTGAAATCAAGTTCGTCAAAGGTAATGCGGCGCGGTGTCGCTTCCTCCAACGCTTTCAGTGACTCTTTCGACAAGGCGATGAACGGCTCGACGCCGTCATAGCCGGGAAAATCCTTGATGCGTTCCTCCTCGCGGTCAATCCACGCCTTGACTTCCTCGGCTTTCTGCACCACGTTTCCTGCGATGAAGCGGTCGGCAATCTCATAGTTCGCAACCAACGGATTGTAGAAGATGTGTCCGGCGAGGCTGTCAATCATCGCATCCTGCTCCATATCGACAAGGCTGCCCATATATTCGAGGTTTACCTCTCCATATTTATTGAGCGACGCCGATAACGCCTCCATAGGGGTGTCAACCGATGTAACCTCCTCAACGGCGAAGACTACCGGGTGGTCGAATATATCAGCCTTGACAAAATGCCCGTTCTCGCCACGCTCCAACGCAAGTGCGTCACGGCCGTTGGCGTCCATAAGGATAAACTTGGCGTTCTGCTTTTCATTGAGGTTGCCGTATCTGTCCACAAACTCATCATAATACTCGTTGAGGTGTTCACGCATATCAATATTTTCCTCATGCGTTTCAGCCTCATAGTGATAGAGCTGCTGATAAGTTTCCGACAGGGTAATATAGAGCATGGCGCGTTTCTCCTGCTCCGGTTTGATTGGGAGCGGAGTGAATATCGCACCATTCTTGCGAACCTCCGAAAGAAAGCCGACCTGACCGCTGTCCACGACCATTGAGCCGTTCTGGTGGAAATGCTGAATATCCTCGGAAAACTTGCGGGGCGACATATCACGCTCGACGGGGGCAGGGGTCGCAGCCTTAGCCACTCTTGGCTGTGGAACAAAATAGCCCTCTGTCTTTTCAATGATTGTGCCGTTCTCCGTGATTATCTCTTTCTTGGTAGCTTCCGCCGCCTGTCGCTCAGCTTCCATTTCCCCCATCTGACGATGGGCGATGCTCATCATCGTTTCATAGAAGCCGTTGATTGGTGGATTGTCCTCCCAGTTCAGAGAGCCGTAAAATTCCAACTCTTTCTGAGATAGAGGACGAAATTTCTTTACCTGCTCATCGGAAATCTGTATTTTGGCAGTAGGCTTCGGCTTATCTTCCTCGGTCTTTGGCTGTCGTGGCTGACGCTTCGGTTTCTGCAACGGCTCTAACTCTCCGAAAAGATTATAGGCGAACAGACGCGGATCGGGATTGTCGTTATAGTCGGGCCCACCGTCGGTTTCAATCTCCTTCACAGGTTCAACAGGCGCGGGAGCGGGCTTCGGCTCAACCGTCTGTGGCGGCGTTATTATCTCCGTAGGCTTGTATTCTTCCTTTTGTTTCTGCTTCGGATCTTCAAGCTGTTCGCAGATAGCCACACGTTGCCCGGCCCTTACGAGTTTTGGAAGATAGGTGTCGAGGGCATGATGTGGAAAACCTGCAAGTTCGATGCTCCCGGCTTTGCCGTTGCGTCGTCGGGTCAGGGTTATTTTCAGTATCTCCGACGCTTTCACGGCATCTTCGCCCATCATTTCATAGAAGTCGCCCACACGGAATATCAATATCGCGTCCGGGTGTTTCTTTTTCATCTCCCTGTATTGCGTCATTAACGGAGTTTCAGCGACTTTTGCAACTTTGGGCGTGGGCGCAGGTGTCGGTGTTACGGGGTCTGGCGTGGGAGGCTTTATGCCTTGGTTATTATACAATTCAAGGTTCAGACGCAGACGCAAAGAATCTTCCAAAGCATCGCGCAAATCTCTTGCTATACCATAGACGCCGCCCTCATGTTTGTAGATGATAGCCGGTTTGCCGTATGGGTCAGTGCCAATTTTTGCCTCGGTGCAGATGATATTCTGCGGATATGCCGCAAAATATTTGTTGGTCGGTGCTTTTGTATCACGGTCAATGATTGACTGGATGAAAAATTCCTCGTCAGCCGACAACGCTTTCTTACCAGTATGCTTTTGCAGGATAATCAAGTCAGAGCCTGTATCCGTTCCGGCGTTATCGGAGAAAGTGTTGTTTGGCAATCGTACCGCTCCCACAAGGTCAGAGCGTTTCATCAACTCTATGCGCACAAAGGGGCTGGCGGCGTTCATCACACCCTGCGATGTGATAAAAGCCACAATGCCACCCTCATGCACAGAGTCCAGTGCTTTGAGAAAGAAATAATTGTGGATCGCCTTTGTTGACTGACGGTAGGCAATCTCCTTGCTTGTGGCATATCGAGGGTCGGCGACCGCGAAGTCACCGAATGGAATATTGGACGCAACCACATCAAAATAGCCCTCAAAATCAGGGTCAATCCGCTCAAAACCTTTTATCTCGGTGGATACAGACGGATGCAGGGCAGATAGAATCTTACCTGTAAGCAAATCTTTCTCAAAAGCGAGTGCTTCCGTTCCCGGATAGTTCTCCAATTTGAGAAAAGAGTCGATGAAAGCACCTTGCCCGGCAGATGGTTCAAGGAACTTTTTAATCTTCACACCTCTTTCACGCAATGAAGTGGCAAGCGCATCAATGATAGGCGCAGGAGTATAGAAAGCCGTAAGCACGGACGCTTTCAGAGAGTCCATGTATGCGGCAAACTCCCGGTCGTCCTTTGAATAGTCGTGGATAAGGCGGCGCAGTTCAACCGTCGGAGCAAACAGCTCAATGTCGCTCTTACTCCACTTGGCAGCATCTGCAAGTTCGTTGGCATCCTGCAAGATACATTTCAGCCCACCGAACCCGGCATACTTGCCCAGCACCTCCCGCTCATCAGCGGTAGGCGGTCGCTTCTCAACGCCGAGGCGAAAGGCAGTGCGTATCGCCTCAATGTTGTCACGCATGGTCTGTAACTTATTATAGGCCATTGTCGGAAAGATAAATTACGATTTTGCCTACAATCTCATTCTCCATAATGGAGAGGTCGAGCGGATCAAGACCGATTGCCATACGGTCAAGGCCGTCAAAGAGGTCGGGAATATCGGTCATTACCTGATTTGTCCAGTATTCCACCGCTTCAGTGCTGTCGAGGTCAATAGTGTCGCCGAAGTTTTCAAGTATCAACTCGGATACGATGTTGTACTCCGACTCTCCGATGTTTGTGAACAGGACTCTTATCGCTTCTTCCTCAGCCATAGTGACTGTTGCACCGTTCCGGCGTGCTTCCTCGAAGGCATCCAATGCCGCGATTGAGTTTGCTTGTAACTGGGGGTGGTCGTTATCGACCTCGTACTTGTTGCTTCTGAGGCACTGCAACAGGTACAGATAGTAGTAATTGAAGTCGTATAGACCTCGGTTGATTTCTAACATGATTGTGGATAAATTTAGTGGTGGTGATTATTTGGGCATGAAAAGGTGGCGTAGTCTGGGGTCTGCCAATATGCGGTTCTTCTCGTCCTCGACGAGCTGGATAACGTCCGCTTTTACCTTCTCATAGTTGCGCTGGATAACTTCTTTCATACGGCTTTTGTCGGGTGTGTCATCGTTGAAGTCGGTCAGTTGCGGTATAGGCTTGTAGCGTTTCATCTCAGCGTTGACACGGTTGCTGTCGATAACAATCTCGGCGTGAAAAATCTTCTGGTCGATGCGCTGGTCGATGTTGTCACAGACAGCTCCGACGAACATACCCTGTGTGAGCGTGGATATTTTACTCGGCGGAATAAGGGAGTCCATCTGCGTGTTGAATGAATGGCTGATGTCCTGACGGTTGATAGAGATTGACTGCCGTTTCTGCAACACCTTTCCGAAGCGTTCCGAAAGCGTCTTGGCGGTTTCGCCCACGACCTGCCCGGAGAAGATGTTGCCCACGGTGTTCATCACTACCGCCGCTTCCTTGTCGCCGTAGTCGCGTTTGAGCTGGGAGAAGTCCTGAAAACCGAGGCAGACGGCAACCTTATTGCTTCGTGCTGTGGCAATTAGTTGATCCAGCCCCTTAAAATATATGGTCGGGAGCTCGTCAATTAACACTCCTGATTTCAACATTCCTTTCTTGTTGATGATTTTCACGATACGGGAATTATAGAGTCCGAGTGCCGCTCCGTAGATGTTCTGACGGTCGGGATTATTGCCGACACATAGGATTTTTGGCTCGTTGGGATTATTGATGTCGAGCGTGAAGTCGTTACCCGTCATTACCCAGTAGAGCTGTGGGGAAATCATGCGTGACAAAGGGATTTTTGCCGATGCTATCTGCCCCTGCAACTGTTCCGCCGCGCCACCCTGCCATGCGTCCATGAACGGCGAGAGGTAGTTTTCCAGCTCCGGGTAACTGGTAAGTATCGGGAACAAGTCCTCATAACGGCGGTTGAGCAACTCGATTGCATGGGGAAATGTGCAATATATGCCGTCCTTGTAAATCTTTAAGAAATAGATTATTGCGGCGAACAGCACAATCGGCGATTCCACAAAGAAGTCGCCCTGCTTCTGCACCCAAGTCCGGTTCAAGTTCATCATTATGGTGTAGCTGCTCTCGTAAGCGTCGGCTATGTCAGTCATGAAGTCTGGGTATATCGGGTTACACCGGTGGCTACGCTCCGGATCATCGAAATTTATCACATAGAATTTAGGTTTTACCTTGCCGTAGCCGTCGCGGTGCATCAGGAGATGATTGTAGGCGATGGTCGATAAGTCCGGGAACTTAAAGTCGTAGATATATGCCGCAAATCCCTTCTCTATCTGCTGTTTGATGAAAGAATTTATGACGGCGTATGACTTGCCCGAACCGGGAGTACCGAGTACAATCGAGGCTCTGAACGGGTTGACGACATTGATGTATCCGCGATGCCATTTCTTCTCATAATAGAATTTGGTCGGCAGATTGACCGAGAACTCATTTTCCAACAGGCGTGTTTCCTGCATAAAGCTCTCGTTCTCATCGTTGAAGCGGTCGTCCATCATGTTGTTTTTCAGTCGTCGTCCGATCCAGATACCTCCCATAAGCAGGCATACATACCCGCATACGGTGGTAATTATGTATGTGTACCGCCAGCCGATGGCCGGCATCCACCAGTTGAGAAGGAAAAGCACCGCGCCGATGGCGACGGCAATGCCGATATGCCCCCATGTTATCTTCTCGTTCTTCACGCCCTTTGTGCCGAAGCATGAGAGAGCAAGGAGCATGAGGGCAAAAAGTTTGGCGTTGAAGGTGGTGCTGAATAGTCCGCAGGTGCGGTTGAAATTGGCGCAGATTTTATGGACGGTCGAGTAGAACCAGCCGCTGTCAACGGTTTCCACACGGGTAAACCAGTAGAGATTGGCGACCACAAGGACGATGCTGACCGCCCTGAGGAAATCCATAATCTTCGCCAACGCTCTGAGGTCATCCTCTTGTTGGCTCATAATAAAATGTGTTTGGGGTTAGAATTTGGGGCGATGTCCGCGTTTCTTTTTCCGCTGCATACGGCGGCGGAATTCTTCCTCATCGGGATTGAACGACTGCCCCGGCTGGAACAGGTCAAGGCCCGGAAGTGTGAAGTCATAATCTCCGCTGTCCGGCTGAGAAGTCTGGTTTTGGGTGGCAGCTGGCGCAGTTCCGGCAGATGATGTCGATTGACTCTCCGATGTCGTGTTGGTCGGTGTAGGTATTGGCACAACGGTTGCTGTCGGTGCTTGCTCCGTTGGCTGTGTTTGCTGAATGAAACGTGCGTTGAGAGCGTTTGCCGAAAATTCTTTGCCGAGGCGGGAGCCGTTCAAGGCTGTCATCGTATCGTGGTCAACGAATGTCACACCGTAGATGCGTCCTTCATCGGTATAGCGGAAAACGACATCAATGTTGCGCTCTTTGAGCTTGGCAATAAAATCATCTTTGCCCAATGATTGACTGAGAGCGTCGGCAACCTTGCGTTTTGTTGGGGCGACATCAATTTTCTCCTTCGCACGCTCAAACCGTCCGTCAATCGCGGTGCGGCTTGCGAACTTGCCGAGGCGTGACGCTTTGAGTGGAGCGGCGATTGTATTGCCGTTATCATCGGTGGCGAAATAGACCAGACCGTGATACTCGCGCCCGTTGACACGCCCGTCGGCGGTGTCGCACCTCACGTTGTAAAGTCCGAGTATGGCGTTGTACTCGCCCATACTCTGGAATTTGTAGCGCATACCTACCATTTTGACCGTATTTGCGACTTGTCGCTTGATGTCGCCATTCGGATCTATTTTGGTTATCGGAGTGTCGGGAGAGATTTTCTCTCGTTCCGCAGGCTTTAACCCATAGCGTTGTTCCAGTTCCCGACACACTTTCTTATTCTTGTAGAAATTATTCCGGTCGGAAATGCAACGTCCGTCAGTGCCGACACGCAAGGCTACGATGTGAACGTGATGGCGGTCGATGTCCTCATGCTTGTAAATCATGTACGGCATATCGCCCAGTCCCATCATCTGCATATAGTCGTGTGCCAGACGGGTAAAATCAGTATCGCTCAACCTGTCATCGGGGTGTGGATTGAGGGAGATGTGCATCATCGGACGCTCCGTGCGCGAGGATGTAGGTATCCAGCGCATAAAGTCCTCGTAGGCACGGCGGATGTCAACCGAACCACTGCCGTCATTATAGATTTTGTTGGTGTCCAAAAGTCGGCCCTTCTCCTTGTTGATTTTCTCACCGTTATAGGTCAAAGCTCCGTAGAGGGAGTTGCCTATCGAGATTTTAGCGACCATTGCTCATCGAATTTCTGAGCGAGGGCGACAATCTCGCTGTTGATTTTCACAAGCTCTATCGTCAGTTTCTCCAGTTTGTAGAGAGCCGACATCGCTTTCTTTTCAGTGAAATTTTCCCGCAAAGTTTTCACGACATTATCGTAGGAAACACCGAGTGTGCGGAAAAGAGAGTTGAAAGATGACAGCTTGTCGATGAACACACGGGTGTTCTCGTCAACTGTGAACACCTTGAAAGGCTTCTGGAATATGAAATTCTTGATGAACGCTCCCTTGCTTTCGAGGCCGGAGCGGTCGAACATGGCGAGGAAACGCGCGTTTTCCTCAGCGTTGAACCGCACTACATAGCGGTTGACCGATGGGTCGGTCTTGGGGCGTCGGCCGCCCCTGCCGTTAGTCTGTGTCATAAAAAGTGGATTATGTGGTGAAAACCGCATCGCGGGAGAAATGACCAACGTAGTTTCATCGTATGGGTTTACGACTTTGGAGTAAATCTGTCCCCGTGGTACACGGCAAGTGTTTCGTGGCACAATCTTTGATTCGTGTGCCGGGAAACATAACTTGCTATGTTCATGTGAACATTCTCCATACTATAAAACAGGAGGTTATGCTGTTAATGATGCCCGGTTATCATTAAAAGGTGTACGAAAGACGTACTAACCTCTCTGTTCACGGCTGCCAGTGGCTTGCTGCTCCGTTCTGCTTACCTAAATTTACAAAAAATCCGGCATAATTCCTAACGATGAAAGAAAAAATCAGGAACAGTATGATGAAAAATTAACGCTCCTGCGCAGGTCTGAAACTTTGAGTCGGGAAACTTGAAAATTTTTTTGTTAAAAATTCAGCCGAGTTTTTACGGCATATCCCGGCAAATCCGGACATAGGCGGACAATCCTCTAAATTCCAGCAATCTCGCTCTTTTGGCGACTTGACAAATCGCTAAATATTTTGTTTCTTTGTGTAGAGGTTGGTTCGCAGGAGAGCCTTCACGGAAGTCAATTTCCTTCCTATATTATGAACTGTCCGCCTGAACTGCTGTCACGCTTTCCGACCTCACAGGAATTTTCCGAGCCATACGGCAACGATGCTGCCTATCGGTCTGACAAACGCCCTTCCGAATAATCTAATTGATTGGTTTTGTATAGAGATTTGTTCCTGAACGGCAATGTTACGACCTTTATATATAGCGAAGTTGCTCCGTGGTAAAGAATATTTCCACCAATCTACCTACCTATGGCTATATGGCCCTATGGCTACATAGCCGGGAGCGAGAGCACCACTATTTATCCACAATTAACCCCGTTTACAAATGACTGACAAAATCCCAACCCCACGCACAGATTAACCGTCCCGTTGCCGCAACGGGAGAAAGCCCGGTTTCCCGTGTCAGGATATACGCTGACGGCCACCGCTGTGTAATCACCACTTCATCCAACAATCCAAAGTTTTTTTATGACAGACCCTAAATTTGTCGCTTTCTCCACTCAGAAAGGTGGAGCAGGCAAAACGACTCTGACCGTTCTCGCGGCGAGTTACCTCTACTATCAGAAAGGGCTGAAGATCCTTGTAGTGGACTGCGACTATCCGCAGTACAGCATCGAGGAAATGAGGCAGCGTGACAAAGACCTCATCGAGTGCAGCCCCCGTTTCAAGAAACTCTTTTCCGACAATCTCAGGCAGACAAAGCTCACGCCGTACCCGCTGTTGACCGCCAAGCCGGAAGAAGCCATGCAGAAGGTACGCGACATAATCGAAGCCGGTAATGAGATCGACATCGTTTTCTTTGACCTGCCCGGCACGGTCAATAACCGTGGAGTAGTCAACATCCTCAACTGTATGGATACGGTCATCGTACCCATCGCCGCCGACAAGGTGATACTTGAAAGCTCCCTCGCCTTCGCCCTGAAAATACAGGAGTGGCTCACTTCAGGCCGCACGCAGGTCAAGGAGATGTATATGTTGTGGAACCTCGTCGATGCCCGCGAGAAAACAGACCTCTACGACCAGTATGAGGCGATTTTCGAGGAATACGGTTTACAGACCATGCAGACCAAAATCCCGGACACAAAGAAATACCGCCGCGAGGGGTCAAAGACACTCGACCGCGCCGTGTTCCGCTCCACCGTCATGCCCCCCGACAGGACGCTGCTCAAAGGAACGCGCCTGCCCGAACTTACCGACGAACTGCTCGGCATACTCAAGCTCTGATGTCTATGGGAAAGGTATATGAGTCCGACATCGACCCCGATGAGTTCATCAGGTCATTCCGCGAGGAGTCCTCCTCACTGTCAACGCTGAAAAAGCCTGCCGAGCAACCTGAGGAAAATCCGGTTTTGCCGCAAACTGAGCCGCAACCCAAGCCACAACCCTTAAAGGAAATTCCATCGCCGGAGTCTGACCGTGAGAAGGAATACATGGACAGGTTCGTAAGAAACATGGCATACATGGCTCCCGAAGAAAAATTCACGCCCACCGAGATTGACCCCGATTTCATCTGGAAAATCCGCAAGATACTTTTCTGCCGACAGAAAGGGCGTGTATGCTCCGTCAAGGCTTACATCAACAATGTACTGGCCGCTCACTTCGATGAGTACGCCGATATTATCAACCCCAAACTTTAACGCATGACTAAATCCCGGTCAATCGTCACTATTGAAGTGACAGCACCATCGGAAGTTGAACTGAGGGCTTCCGAAGCACGCGACAGATATGTGTCGCAATTTCTCAGTCCCCATGAGGTAAGGTCGAACACAAAGGCATACCTCTATCCCGAAGTCCACGCGGTGTTGAGCCGTATGGTGAAAGCCCTCGGCAAGAGCGGAGTGTCAATAGGCTCATACGCCTCCGAGATACTGCTCGACCATTTCGCCCACCACCGGTCAGTGATGCAGAGCGTTTTCGATAACGGTAAAGAGCCGCTGTTCTGATGGAGATGGTTCTTATAATCGCGTTGCTTGTCAGCAATGTGTGGCTAATAAGAAAAGTCCTCAATAAGCCGGATGCGGCGACACCGGAAAAACCGCAGGATGCAGAAACGCCGCCCGCTCCTGAGCCGGAAGAATCTGCCGACATCGTGGGCACGAGTACGTTTGACATCCGCGAGTTTACAGACTCTGTGCGCGAGGCTGCAAAGGAAGCCGCCGTGGAAGCCGCGAAAGAGGCTATACCGCTTATCGTCAAGGAACTCGGAACACCTGCCGACGCCGGATTGCCTGAAGAAAGCGAACAGACATATCCCAAGCAAGTGCCGAAGGAAGATTTTGCAAAGGTGTTCTCAAATCTATCCGCGAGTGAACTGACGGGAGAAACACCCCCTCCGGCTGAACCCAACGCCGACGGCATCGACTTCGAGGATATGCGCAAGACTATGGAGGTCATCAAAGACCAGCCCCATACTCCCGAAGATGAGAAAACCGCCCGGCGTGTGCTTACCGAACTTGAAGGCACTGAACTTATCGAGTATGTCAAACTTGACCCGGTTGTGCGCAAACGCATACTCATGATTGAGTGCCGTCTGCCGGAAGTTGAGGAAGCGGAAGATCCAACTGCGACATCTTCGGAAGAAACTGCCTCCAACCCCCAAACCCGCAAGATTGTATTTCATGCCGACATCGACACAACCGATATTGATGCGATTGATTTCAATATCTTGCATTAACCCACCACTACCTATCCACAAATCAAATCCAGTTTATTTATGACTAAATTTCTCAGAACCCTCTACAACCGCATTGTGGCATGGATGAACCAACCTCACCTCCGCCGCCCGATTGCCGCGATGCTTCTTCTCAATGCCGCTGTCCAGATGTGGGCTGCTGGCAACGGACTCGCCGGCATAAATGAGGCTACCTCTATGGTGACCAGCTACTTCGACCCCGGCACAAAACTCATTTACGCCATCGGCGCAGTCGTCGGACTTATCGGCGGTGTCAAGGTCTATGGCAAGTTCTCGTCCGGCGATCCCGATACCAGCAAGACCGCCGCGTCGTGGTTCGGAGCGTGTATCTTCCTGATTGTCGCCGCGACTATCCTGCGTTCATTCTTCCTCTAACCGAATGGAATACAATATCAATAAAGGTATTGGCAGGACGGTTGAATACAAGGGGCTGAAAGCGCAATACCTGTTTATTTTCGCCGGCGGTCTGATAGCCGATTTCATAATCTTCGTGGTGATGTATATGTGCGGTCTGCCGCAATGGTTCTGCATATCTTTCGGAGCTGTAAGCGCGTCAATCCTTGTCTGGTACACATTCCACCTCAACGGCAAATACGGTCAGTACGGACTTATGAAACTGACCTCGGTAAAGTACCGCCCCCGCTACATCATCAACCGCCTGCGCATAACCCGCTTAATCAAAGGAAGAAAATGATAAACACCCTCAAAGCAACGACCCTCGAAAGCAAACTGCCGTTGTTGGCGGTTGAACACGGTTGCATCATCTCAAAGGACGCGGACATTACCGTGGCCTTTGAGGTGGGCCTCCCGGAACTGTTCACGGTCACAAGTCAGGAGTATGAGGCTATGCACGCCGCTTGGTGCAAGGCGATAAAGGTTCTGCCGCATTTCTCCGTGGTGCATAAGCAGGACTGGTTCATGGCTGAGAACTATAAGCCGGAATTGCAGAAAGACGATTTGAGTTTTCTTGACCGCTCGTTTGAACGCCATTTCAACGAGCGTCCGTACTTGGCTCACAAGTGCTACCTGTTCCTGACAAAGACAACAAAAGAGCGGATGCGTCAGCAGAGCAATTTCTCAACCCTCTGCCGAGGCCGTATCACTCCGAAGGAGCTGAACCACGAGATGGTTGTCAAGTTCATGGAGTCGGTTGAACAGTTCGAGCGTATCATCAACGACACCGGCTATATCAAGTTACGCCGCCTCAGCGACGATGAGATTGTCGGCACTGAAACAACCTCCGGCATTATCGAAAGGTATATGTCGCTATCTATGGGCGATGTCAACTGCCTTGAAGATATTGACTTGTCGGCAAAGGAGATGCGCATCGGCGACAAGATGCTATGCCTACACACCCTCTCCGACACGGACGACCTCCCCGGCAAAGTCAGTACCGACAACCGCTATGAGCGGTTATCGACTGACCGCTCGGATTGCAGGTTGAGTTTTGCCTCTCCCGTCGGATTGCTGTTGCCGTGCAACCACATCTATAACCAGTATGTGCTGATTGACGACCACGATGAGAACCTCGCAAAGTTTGAGAAAACGGCACGCAACATGAATTCTCTGTCAAAGTACAGCCGTAGCAACGCTATCAACAAGGAGTGGATTGACCGCTATCTCAACGAGGCACATTCTTACAGCCTGACCTCGGTGCGCTGCCACTGCAACATCATGGCGTGGAGCCATGATGCCGAGGAACTGAGGCGGATCAAGAACGATGTCGGCGGACAGCTCGCCACTATGGGCTGTATGCCGAGGCACAACACTATCGACTGCCCGACACTGTTCTGGGCGGCGATGCCCGGCAACGAAGCTGATTTTCCTGCCGAGGAAAGTTTTTACACCTTCATCGAACCTGCTGTGTGCTTCTTCACTGCCGAAACCAACTACCGCAGTAGCCTTTCCCCATTCGGCATAAAGATGGTTGACCGTCTTACGGGTAAGCCTGTGCATCTCGACATTTCCGATGAGCCCATGAAACGAGGCATAACTACCAACCGAAACAAGTTCATACTTGGCCCGTCGGGTAGCGGAAAGTCATTCTTCACGAACCACTTGGTGCGTCAATACTACGAGCAAGGAACCCATGTGCTGCTGATTGACACCGGCAATTCATACGAAGGTCTGTGCAACCTGATTCACAATCGAACCCACGGCGAGGACGGTATATACTACACCTATACCGAGGAAAAGCCGATTTCATTCAATCCTTTTTTCACTGATGACGGGGTGTTTGATGTGGAGAAAAAGGACAGCATAAAGACACTGCTGCTGACGCTGTGGAAGTCGGAGGACGACCGCATAAGCAAGACCGAAAGCGGCGAACTTGGCTCGGCACTCTCCATGTTCCTCGACAAGATGAAAGCTGACCGGAACATCGTTCCCTGCTTCAACTCCTTCTATGAGTTTATGCGCGACGATTACCGTGCGGAAATGGCGAACCGTCCGATACCCATCTACAAACAGGATTTCGACATTGACAATTTCCTCACGACCCTTCGCCAGTATTACCACGGCGGCCGCTTTGACTTCCTGCTCAACTCAAAGGAGAACATCGACCTGCTCAACAAGCGTTTTGTTGTGTTCGAGATTGACGCCGTAAAAGATAACAAGGAATTGTTCCCCATTGTGACAATAATCATAATGGAAGCTTTCATCAACAAGATGCGCCGGTTGAAAGGTGTCCGAAAGATGCTAATCTGCGAGGAAGCGTGGAAAGCGTTGTCAACGGCTAACATGGCAGAATACATGAGGTACATGTTCAAGACCGTCCGAAAGTATTTCGGCGAGGCTGTGGTTGTGACACAGGAGGTTGACGACATAATTTCGTCGCCGATTGTCAAGGAAACTATCATCAACAACTCCGACTGTAAGATACTGCTCGACCAGCGCAAGTACATGAACCGCTTTGACCAGATACAGGAGCTGCTCGGCTTGACCGACAAGGAGAAAGCTCAGATACTCAGTATCAATATGGCGAACAACCCGAACCGACTTTACAAAGAGGTCTGGATTGGACTGGGCGGAACACAATCAGCCGTATATGCCACCGAGGTATCGCCGGAGGAATACCTCTGCTACACAACCGAGGAAACGGAGAAGATTCAGGTGCTCAATCGCGCCGCCCAACTTGGCGGTAACATCGAAGCTGTCATCAAACAGTTAGCCAACGAAAGAAGGGAGAAATGATGTATGAAAGTAATATCCGTGTTAGCCAAAATCGTGGCAGGTATTTTAGCTCTGGTCGTGGGCCTCCTGACGGCGTTGATTGCGATAGTTATGAGCATAGCTCACAAGATACGATAATCCATTTTTAATCAATTCAGAATGAAGCAACTCAAATTTCTTATCCCCATAATTGCCTTATGTATGATGCTCGGCACAGGCAGGGCTTTCGCCCAGTGGACGGTAATTGACCCGTCCAACATTGCACAGAGCATAGTAAACAACTCCAAATCACTTGTGCAGGAGTCGCAGACGGCCACGCACATGGTGAAAAATTTTCAGGAAACGGTGAAAATTTACCAGCAGGCGAAGAAATATTACGACGCTCTCCAGTCGGTCAACAACCTCGTCCGCGATGCCCGAAAGGTGCAGCAAACAATACTGATGCTCGGCAATATCTCAGGTTATTATGTCAACAATTTCCAGAAGATGCTCACTGACCCCAATTTCACATCTGCGGAACTATCGGCCATCGCCTCCGGCTACACAAGGATACTCGAAGATGCCAACGGTGTGCTTAGCGACTTGAAGCAGGTAGTGAACATCACGACACTTTCCATGACCGACAAGGATCGTATGGATGTGGTCGATGATTGCTACAAGGAGATGAAGCGGTTGAAGAACCTCACGGCATACTATACCAACAAGAATATCAGCGTGTCATATCTCCGCGCCAAGAAGAAAGCGGATACAGAGCGTGTGGTGGCTCTCTACGGTGACGGCTCTGAAAAATACTGGTAAGTTATGCTTTGCGCGATAGATTTTTCAAATCTCCACTCCATTCTGCGCTCACTTTATGATGAGATGATGCCCTTGTGTGGCGACATGGCGGGAGTGGCACAAGGTATCGCCGGCCTCGGTGCGCTGTTCTATGTCGCCTACCGTATATGGCAGTCACTGGCAAGAGCCGAACCGATTGATGTGTTCCCGTTGCTCCGTCCTTTCGTGATAGGCTTCTGTATCATGTTCTTTCCGACTGTCGTTTTGGGCACTATCAATAATGTGATGTCGCCGATTGTTCAGGGTACGGCTTCAATGTTGGAGGGCCAGACCCTCGACATGAAGAAGTACCGCGAGGAAAAAGACAGGTTGGAGCATGAAGCGATGATGAATGACCCATCCACGGCGTACCTCGTCGATGATGCCGAGTTTGACAGGCAGATTGATGAATTGGGCGTGACCGAGATAGGCACAGCCGCCGGAATGTATATCGAGCGTGGAATGTATAAGGTCAAGAAGGCTATCCAGAATTTCTTCCGTGAATTGTTGGAAATGCTCTTTCAGGCTGCGTCGCTGACAATCGACACGATAAGGACTTTCTTCCTAATAGTTCTCGCCATTCTCGGCCCGATTGCCTTTGCCCTCTCAGTGTGGGACGGTTTTCAGTCAACGCTGACACAATGGATCTGCCGATACATTCAGACATATCTATGGCTTCCGGTCGCAGACCTGTTCAGCACCATACTCGCCAAGATACAGGTGCTGATGCTCCAGAACGACATTTCGGAGTTGACAAACAACCCCAATATCGACTTAGACGGCTCAAACACAGCATATACCGTCTTTATGATAATCGGCATTATCGGCTATTTCACTATCCCGACGGTAGCGGGCTGGATTATCCAAGCCGGAGGAGCCGGAAACTACAATCGTGCTGTCAACAACACCGCAATGCAGGTAGGCTCAGGTGCTGCCAGTGTCGGAGGTGCGGTAGCTGGAAATGTGGCAGGCAGAGCCGGAAAATTGCTCAAATGACAATTAAACACTTATTAAATGGAGTTCAAATCACTTAGAAACATAGAGTCATCATTCCGTCAGATACGTCTGTTCGGGATAATATTCGTGGCGATGTGTGCCGTGGTGGTGTCGGTGGCTCTGATTTCGGTTTTCAATTTCGCCGAGAAGCAGCGAGAAAAAATCTATGTCCTTGACAACGGCAAGTCGCTTATGCTTGCCTTGTCGCAGGATATGAAGCAGAACCGACCCGCCGAAGCCCGCGAACACGTCCGGCGCTTCCATGAACTGTTCTTCAACCTTTCGCCCGATAAGTCTGCGATTGAGCACAACATCAACCGTGCGCTGATACTCAGCGACAAGTCGGCTTACAACTACTACACCGACTTTTCGGAGAAAGGTTACTACAACCGCATAATCGCGGGAAATATCAATCAGGTGGTGCAGGTTGACAGCGTGGTATGCGATTTCAACACCTACCCGTATTCGGCAACCACCTATGCCCGGCAGATGATTATCCGCGAGAGCAACGTGACCGAAAGATCGTTGCTTACCAGATGCCGTCTTTCCAACGTGTCACGTTCCGAAGACAATCCCAACGGCTTCATCATCGAGGGCTTCACAATTATTGAGAACAAGGATATAATCACAACCAAACGATGAGTTTACTTACCAACTTACGCGCCGCGAGAGGTACTGTATATGATAAGGTGTGGCGCAACCCAAAGGGCAAGCTCTCGGCAAAACTGAGGAAGATGTGCGACAACCTCCCTCACAATCAGAGGCTGACGGTCGTGACCGTCATGCTGTCGGTCTTTGTCCTCGTCGCTTTCTTCGTGTTCGGTCATGCCTGTTACCGTATCGGGCTGGGGCACTCCCGGCAGGCGGTTGAAGTGGAGCATATCCGCTCACTGGAATTACCCGTAACAAGCAATGATGTCCAACCCTTAACCCCGTCCGCTTATGACAATGCAGGGATGGAAAGCGAAGATTAACGGCTTCTTTCAGCCGAAGTCACAGGCTGAACGGCAGAAGATGATGAAGTACGTCATCGTCATGCCGGCGGCGATACTCTGCGGAATTGTCATCCTATGGTTGCTCTATTCAAGTCTGAATAGCGATGAAGCCAAAACCGGAAATGCCTTCAACACCGAGATACCCGACGGAGAGAACGACGGCATCAAATCCAAAGCCGAGGAATATGCGGCGGCAGAGGTGGCAAAAGAGAAAGAACAGCGGCAGGTGGCTATCGCCAATCTTGACACTCTTTCTTCCCAGTCGCCGGATACGGTAGTTCAATCCTCTGCAATAGAAACCTCCGCCCAGACTTATCATGAAGTTCAGGCTTCACTTGATGACTTCTTCGTTCCGGAACCCACCCAATCAGCAGAGGTTGCTGAATTGCAGGCACGGATTGATGAACTTGAAGCGCAGAACGCTATGGCACAGCAATCACAGCAACCGGACCAGATGGAAATGCTTGAACGCTCCTACCAACTTGCCGCCCAATACATGGGCAACGGCAACGGTGGCAATTATCAAGCACCGCAACAGCAGGACGATGAAAAAGGGAAACGGAATGTCCAACCCGTTGCACAGGTCAGCCGCAATGTCGTGTCATCGCTCGGATCATCTTCCAACCGCTCATTCAACACTTCCGTCGGCACTAAATCGGTAACAGTAAAGAACACCATCGCCGCAGTCGTGGTCGGAAATCAGAGTGTGATTGACGGCGAGAGTGTAAAATTAAGAACTACTGAGCCGATGTGGATTGGCAACCGCCTTATACCGCGCAATACCACTATAACGAGTAGCGGTCGTGTTCAGGGTGAACGCCTTGAAATTGAGATAACATCAATAGAGTGCGAAGGCTCAATCTACGATGTGGAGTTGCAGGTCTTTGACTCCGACGGTCAGGAGGGTATCAATATACCTCAGTCTATGGAGAGTGACGCTCTGCACGAGATTGGAGCCAATATGGGCAGCACTATGGGCAGTTCAATCAACATCTCCACCAATACCGGAGCGCAGATAGCATCTGATGTCGGGCGCGGACTGATAAACGGCGTGTCACAATACCTCACAAAGAAGATGCGAACCGTCAAAGTACACCTCAAAGCCGGATACCGCGTGATGCTCCACCAGCCGGAAGATTTATGATTTTTACTCACCACATTAACCGCCTTGGCGCTTTGCCAAAGCAAAGAATCCACAATCCAATGAATTTCAAATTATTTTTAGCTTCTCTCATCGCCATTATCTCAATGGCAACCCCGGCTTTTGCCAAAGGCAAGACAGCCAAAAACACCGATAACAACGTGTCGTCAGACACCGAAACGGTAACCGAACACGACATGAACGTGTACGGCGCGAACTACACCGACGGCGACAAGTTTGACGGTCTTACCCGCAAAGTAGGCTTTGACCGCATGATTCCTCCTCACGCACTGGAGGTTGCGTATGAGAAAACCACGCACATTATCTTCCCTTCGGAGGTCGTCTATGTTGACCTCGGCAATGAAAACCTCGTCGCCGGACTTGCCGACGGTGCGAAAAACGTGCTG
>CAJTMH010000006.1 GCA_910577255.1 uncultured Duncaniella sp.
CGCCCCCTCTACGAGAGCCGGAGACTTCGAAAGAAGCCCTCCGGCTCTCTTTTTTATACCCCTACGCACCCATCCGTGCATTGGGAGGGATGGGGGAATGCAGTGCCATCATCCGTTTCCCGGCACAGGATGAATTTATACAAGCGGCGAGTCATCAGCCCACGCATATTACCGTGGGGGGGATCTCCGTCCCCCTCTCCGCTTCAAAACAGCATCCGCCGACAACCGTACTCAACGGTTATCGGCGGATGCGCTTATATGTTACCAGTTAATTCGACCTGTACGCCGCGCTTATCGCTTGCGTATTAGGGTCAGTCCGTCACGGATCGGGAGAATCGTGATATCAAGATCGTCACGTGAAGCGTCAATACATTAGCTAATCATCAACTCTATATTGATTTTGCTATGTGACTTAAAGTGAATCATGCATAGATTTTGAATAAAAATAATCGCCCCGATTGCCGGATATAACCGGAATCGGGGGTGATGTAGTTATAGTGGAAATTCGATTATCGAACTCTAAACATGTATGCCAATGTGACTTCTATAGACATTCCGCGTGATGCGGAGAAAAAATCTCGTTTGCTGTCCTTGAAAATGTTTCCGAGCCCATAGTAATAACGTCCTTCAAGGAAAAACGAGTGCCGACGCTTTATTATAAGTTCAACACCGGCTCCGGCTGCGATACCATAGTCAAATTTGTTCTGGATATCCATACACAGCTGTTCGTTGGTGCGGTATCCTTGCGGAAAACCTTGTATCGATCCATAGTTTTTGTAATCGAAATTGGCGTCAATCGAGCTTCCAATCATAAATCCTACTTCAGGGCCAAGATTAATGAATCCACGGCATTTATTAGAACCGAAATATATATGAGTCATTAACGGAATCTGTATGTAGGTCAAGGTGCGTGTATAGGAGAATTGGGGGGCATCATCTTCGGCGAAGTTTTCTGCCCATCCTCGTTGTGTAAAATTGATTTCTCCAATCAGACCAAAATACTTCTCTTCCGTATATCTGGCTGCGAGGCCGAACGTGAGGCCGTTGGTAAATTTCTGATGCACCTCCGGGGAGAACGACATCTTCGACATAGTGACGCCGGCGCGCCCTCCGATTGCAAAATTCGGGGAATATTCGCGTTGAGCTTTAGCTGTGAAGCAGCCACCAAGAGCAAGCACGAGGATAGCGGAGAGGATATGACGCTTAAAAGTCATGAGTATTATGATTGTGTGTGATGTTTGGATGTTTTTAGAGATTGATTTTCTCGATTACGTCGGCCGGCCGGAAATTCACGAAATAAAGAACATCGTTATAATAACCTTCGGCATCATCCGGAGAAATGAATGTGTATCCGTTCTGGATACCGTCATATCGTGCAGCAGGATACTTCAGATATTTGATAAGGAACATTCCGGTGTCAAAGCCAAGTAGGCCTTGGCGGGGCACAGCCATTTCCATGCCTGCTCCATACCATTGTTTGAATTTGTTTTCAAGACCCTTGGCCCGGAAATTTTCATCGTCGGTATAAAAGCGGGAATAGACAATAGTGTTAAGGTTATGCATGTTGGAGAGGGTTTCTCCACGGAAAGTAGTCCATTCTGGATAACCGAAAAGTTTTACAGTCACTGCCGGATTTTCATCCCTCCACTCGATAAGTCCAGGCAAGAGCTTGTTGAGATCGCTCTGACGGCTGGAGGTAGGGATAAACGTGTAGGATGCATCTGTGCTCAGAGCCTTGAGGTCAGATTGCGACAGCTTTGCATCTATGGTGAGTTCGCGATAAGCTATGCCATTGGCATTCAGATTTTCTTTAAGTTCAGTGATAAAGTCGGCCTTGTCATTCGCGCCACCGTTCTGATGCAATATCACAGGTGTCGAATAAGCCAAGCGTGACGTGAGGGCATCGATTGCCTTCTTATACATTTGGCTGCTCGGGAGATTGCCTTGCATCATCATCGGATTTGTGAGATAGCTTTCGTCCTTGACTATGAAAGTGTTGAATATCTTGATTCCATTCTGCCGCCCGAACTCACCAAGAGCAGCAAGCTGAGCAGTATTGTCGGGGGCGATGATTATGCGGTTTTCTTTCAGTTCTGGTAATGCCAAGAGGTCTTTGACCTTGGATGTAGAGCCCTCAGTGTCATAAGCCGAAATATGTATTGGTGTTCCGTTGTTGCGCAGACTGTCAGCAGCCAACAATAGACCTTTGTAAAACTCAGTGTAGCGGAGTGCGCTCTTTGATGGATTCTCTTCATTGAGCATGAAGGGGAGAACCACAGCTATTGAAAGAGTTTGTGACTGCACAGTGTCAGCCGGCTCCGTGATAGTTGTGGTAGCGGTCGAATCATCAGGCCGGTTGTCGGCTGTCGAATTTGGTTCCTGCTGTGCAGTTTCTGTCGCCACTTGAGGCTGACCAGCCACAGGAATGTTAAGCACCTGTCCAACCTTAAGCGTGTTTACTCCCGGATTGGCTGCTTCAAGTTGAGCCACAGAGATTCCGTGGGCATTCGCTATCGAGTAGAATGTCTCTTTCTTTTTTACTATGTAACCGGTTATTCCTGATGGCTGTGATGCCGCGGTATTGTTTGTGTTCTCTGCTCCAGTCTCCTTGACTCCGCTCCCAGGGATAGTGATGGTAAGACTTTGTCCTGACTTAAGCCCTTCACGCACTATCGGGTTCTGAGATATCAGGCTCTCGGTCGAGATTCCATATTTGGTGGCTATGCCATAGATTGTTTCCCCTTTTTCAACTTGATGGGTAAGGATGCGTGTACCGTCCTGCTTTGTCACATCGGCATTTCCTTCGGTGTTATCTCCATCTACCGGGAAAAACAGAGTCATGCCTGCTTTCAGACCATCAGCTACCGCAGGATTACAACGTATCATCTCCTCCTTGCTGATTCCAAGCTTATGGCACAGTGAATAGACTGTCTCCTTGGAAGGAACATCATAATAGTAATAAGAGTGTCCGTTGATAGTTTTTATGGGTAAATCCTTAACGGCAGCATCAAGCGAAAAGATTGAAATCCCTGTCATAAGGGCCGCAAGTGCTGAAAGTCGCGACAATTTCATACTGTATCTACAATTAATGCACAAAGATACGAAGAATTTTATAATCCGCAATATCGTATAAGTCACTTCGGCTTTGCCGGTTAAAAAACTCCCGGCCACATGCTTCGATAACATATTGACCGGGAGATTATTTATTTGTCAGAGACCGGTGATTTTGCTATGTGTCTGTGCAAAAATCACTCATGTGGCAGTCTCTTAATCCTCGAGGCGACGAGCGCCGTCAGATATGATCACGTCATAGATTTTGGGCTCGTGGCCATACTTGGCGTTGAACTTCTGTTTGGCTGTCTCGATAAACTTGTTATAGATGGGATTGGGCACGAGGTTGATGGTGCAGCCACCGAAGCCGCCACCCATGATACGAGAGCCGGTTACGCCACATTCCTTGGCGATGTCGTTAAGATAGTCAAGCTCTTCGCATGACACCTCATAATCCTTTGACAAACCGTTATGTGTGGCATACATGAGCTCGCCTACGGTCTGGATGTCGCCACGGTTGAGAGCGTCGCACACTTCGAGTACACGTTCCTTTTCCTCGATGACAAACTTGGCGCGCATGTAGTCCTCAGCTGAGATATCGGCTTTGATGGCGTTGAGCATATCCATGTCGGCGTCACGGAGAGTTTCAATGCCGAGATGCTTGGCAACATTCTCGCATGACTGGCGACGTTTGTTGTAGGGGGAGTCAACCAGCTCATGCTTAACCACAGAGTCGACGAGCACGAGGCGGTAGCCGTCAATCTTGAAGGGGAAATATTCAAATTCGAGAGAGCGGCAGTCGAGACGCATAAGGTTGTCTTTCTTGCCGAATACGGATGCAAACTGGTCCATTATGCCACAGTTCACGCCACAGTAGTTATGCTCGGTTGACTGGCCGATTTTTGCGAGTTCGAATTTGTCGATTGTGTTGCCGTTGAAAAGGTCGTTGAGCGCAAATGCAAAGCATGATTCGAGGGCTGCCGATGATGACAATCCCGCACCGAGAGGCACGTTGCCTGCAAATGTGGCGTCGAAACCTTTCACGCAGCCGCCACGCTTTATGATTTCGCGGCATACACCGAATATGTAGCGGGCCCACTGCTGAGAGGGTGCATCCTCTTCTTTGAGTCCGAAGTGGGCTTCCTCATTTATATCGATTGAGAACAGATTCACTGTATCTGTGTTGTTGGGACGAATATCGGCAATGATCACCTTGTCGATAGCGCCCGGAAATACGAAACCGCCGTTATAGTCAGTGTGTTCGCCTATAAGGTTGATGCGGCCTGCCGAAGCATATAGGGTGCCTTCGCCTCCGAAGTGTGAAGCGAACGCTTCCTTAACCTTGTTTTTGAGTTCCATGGGATAAGTTGGGGTGTAATAGTTAGAGGGATAATATAAATGATAGAAATGGGAGAGGCAGAAGCCATCAGTCCGTTCAGGCATTGATGGCTTCTGTCCGGTGAGTCTTTAGAACATTTTTTCAGGATAAGTGCCGTTGGCATGGAGCTCGGCGAATTTCTCCACCACCCCTGGACGGTCGGCGGCATAAGTGACACCAAACCAGCGGGAATCAGTGTCGAGTACCTTGACTGTGGCTTCTCCGTTGTGGATCAGTGTGTCAATACAGAGGGGGATGAAGAACTCAGCTTTGGGAGTATTGAGGTCCTTGTCGAGGAACTTGTGGAACTCTCGGTCGCTGTAGTCAAAATAGTCGGGTGTGAAACCCCAGAGGTTCATCGACACTGGAGTCATCGGGTCGAGAGTCTGTTCAACGCCATTCTCGTCGGTGAATACGATGCGTCCGTCGGGAGCATAAGAGATGGCAGTGCGTTCCACCACACCTGTAAGATTTCCGTCTTCACCTTTCGAGCAGACTCCTCGGGCCACTGAGCCATTCTCTGTCATGGTATTGCCTACGCGGAAACCTACCATCGAGTAGTCACCCTTGCGGTCGCGGGGGCGCATGAGATCCTCCGCGATGACGCGGAATGCGTCACGTCCGTAGAAGTCATCGGCATTGATCACGGCAAATGGCTCGTTGATTACCTCTTTGCCCATGAGCACTGCGTGATTCGTACCCCAGGGCTTTGTGCGGTCAGCGGGACAGGTATAACCTTCGGGAAGTTTATCGGTGGCCTGGAATACTACTTCCACTGGAATATGGCCTTCATATTTAGAAAGGATTTTTTCGCGGAAATCCTGCTCAAAGTCCTTGCGGATCACGAATACCACCTTGCCGAAACCGGCCTGGATGGCATCATAGATAGAATAGTCCATAATGGTTTGGCCCTGAGGACCGAGCGGATCGAGCTGCTTGAGGCCGCCGTAACGGCTTCCCATACCGGCAGCGAGAACGAATAGAGTGGGTTTCATCAGTTGAATTTGAAAATTATGGTTTCGTTGTATGTTTCTTCGGGTTTAAGTTCAGAAGAGGGGAACGACGGCTTGTTCGGAGCATCGGGAAATCCCTGACACTCGATAGCCACGCCGTCATAGTCGGCATATTGGCCGCCCGAGATGCTTTCGGGGCATCCTGCAAGCCAGTTGCCGGTGTAGACCTGCATTCCTGGCTGAGTGGTTGACACTTCCAGTGTACGTCCTGACTTGGGAGCAGTGAGTACGGCCACCGGTCGCAACTCTCCTTTTACATAATTGTCCACTACCCAGCAGTGATCATAACCCTTTCCGATTTTCAGCGGTGTGAAATCAGCCTTTATGTCATGGCCGATAGCTTTGGGCGAGGTGAAATCCATCGGAGTGCCAGCCACGGGAGCAACTTCGCCTGTTGGAATCTGGGTTTCGTCGGTGGGCAGGTAGCAAGTAGCATTGAGCTGCAGCAGATGTTCGAGTACCGAACCTGAGTTTTCACCATCGAGGTTAAAATACACATGGTTTGTGAGATTGACCACAGTATGGGCATCGGACACGGCCTGCAGATTAAGAGTCAGTCTGTTTTCGTCATCCCATGTATAGATGGCTTTGACATCCATGTTGCCGGGATACCCCTCTTCGCCATCCTTTGCGTGGTAAGTGAAAGTCACGGTGCCATTTCCGTCACACTTGCTTTCCCAAACTTGATTCTGAAATCCTTCAGGACCTCCATGCAGTGCATTCGGGCCATTATTGATGGCGAGGGTATACTCCTTGTTATCAAGCGAGAAGTGTCCGCGTGCTATGCGGTTGGCGAAACGTCCGGGGATTTTTCCTGCACAAGGGCCGTCGGCTATGTATGAGGCGGGGTCTTTATATCCCAGGACCACATTGGCTAAATGGCCTTCGCTGTCGGGAACCTTGATTGATACTATACCGGCTCCGAGCGATGAGAGAGTCACCTCCGCGCCTGAGGCATTGGTCAAAGTATAGAGCGTGATATCACCTTTGGGTGAGGGTGCTACTGTCTTGTCAATTTTCATATATTTATGTGTGGTGTATAGATTCTGTCGAATTGATGATAAGTATCTACATTTCTGCAAATGTAACGATATATTGCCGAAGATGCAACACTTTTGGACTTAAAAAACTTTTTTAAACACCTATTGGCTGACCACTGGTGAAATGTGAATAAAATTTAGTAACTTTGCACCCCGAAAACTCCGTAAAACCACTTCTTACAAAAGATAGATGATAGCAGTAAACAATTTAGGAATCCAATTTGGCAAACGTGTCCTCTTTCAGGACGTTAATCTGAAATTCACACCCGGTAATTGCTATGGAATCATCGGTGCCAACGGCGCCGGTAAGTCCACTCTTATGCGAATACTGAGTGACCAGCTTTCTCCCACCCACGGCACAGTCACACAGGGCCCCGGAGAGCGTATGAGCGTACTGGAGCAGGACCACTTCAAGTTTGACGACTGCACGGTTATGGAAACTGTGCTGCGTGGTCACACTGTGCTTTGGGACATCATGCAGGAGAAGGATGCTCTTTATGCCAAAGAGGACTTCAGTGATGAGGATGGTATCCGTGCCTCGGAGCTTGAGGAGAAGTTTGCAGAGCTTGAAGGCTGGAACGCCGAGAGTGATGCTGCGGCTCTGCTCAGCGGCCTCGGCATAAAGGAGGATAAACATCAGATGCTGATGCGCGACATGAGCGGTAGCGAAAAAGTGCGTGTGCTTCTGGCTAAAGCGCTTTTCGGCAATCCCGATAACCTTCTTCTCGACGAACCTACCAACGACCTTGACCTCGAGACAGTGGCTTGGTTGGAGGATTATCTCTCTAAATTCGAGAACACCGTGCTTGTGGTGAGCCACGACCGTCACTTCCTTGACTCTGTGTGTACCCACACCCTCGATATCGACTATAATAAACTCACCCTCTTCGCCGGTAACTACAGCTTCTGGTATGAATCATCACAGCTCGCACTGCGTCAGCAGCAGCAGGCCAACAAGAAGGCTGAGGAAAAGCGTAAAGAACTTCTTGAATTCATTCAGCGATTCAGCGCCAATGTGGCGAAATCGAAGCAGACCACTTCACGCAAGAAGATGCTTGAGAAACTTAACGTGGAGGAGATTCAGCCCTCGTCACGCCGCTATCCGGGTATAATCTTCACCCCGCAGCGTGAACCTGGCAACAAGATTCTTGAAGTCAAGGGCCTTACAGCAAGCGTCGACGGCGAGATTCTTTTCAAGGATGTGAACTTCCAGATAGAGAAGGGTGATAAGATTGCATTCCTCAGCCATGACCCACGTGCCATGACAGCCCTGTTTGAGATTATTACCGGCAACCGTAAAGCTGATGCCGGAACATTTGAATGGGGACAGACCATTACCACTGCTTATCTTCCGCTTGACAATTCCGCCTTTTTCAACACTGACCTTTCCTTGGTTGACTGGCTTGCCCAGTATTCCAATGACAGCTCGGAAATCTATCTCAAAGGCTTCCTTGGCAAGATGTTATTCTCCGGAGAGGAGGTGCTTAAGAAAGCCTCTGTGCTATCCGGTGGTGAGAAGATGCGATGCATGATAGCCCGCATGATGATGACAGATGCCAACACCCTTGTGCTCGATTCTCCCACCAACCATCTTGACCTTGAGTCAATCCAGGCATTCAACAACACTCTTCAGGCTTTCAAGGGCAATCTTCTCCTTGCCAGTCATGACCACGAGTTCATCCAGACCGTATGCAACCGTATCATCGAACTGACTCCTAACGGCACCATCGACAAGCTTATGGACTATGATGATTATATCACTGACGAGAAAGTGCTTGCCGCCCGCGAAAAGATGTACGCTAAGTAACACAGTACTATCCTTACTATTTTTATATGTTCAGCCTGCTACCGCTATCCGTGGTGTCAGGCTGAAATTTTTCTGTTATTCCGTGATCGGTGATGAGGTGTGTAGCTTACGGTAAGCCGTAGGCGACATGTTGTGGGTTGCTTTGAAGCATTTCCCGAAGTAATTCATGTCGGCAAATCCACATTCGAGTGCAATATCCTTGACTGTAAGGTCGGATGTGCTCAGCAGAGATGCCGCTTTGCTCAGACGGCTCTCCTTGAGAAATTCCGCCGGTGTCACACCAAGCAGAGCACGCATTTTCCTGTTAAGCCCGCTGCGGCTGGTCGCTGTGGCGGCCGCCATGCTGTCGACATCTGTGTCAGGATCGCTGAGTGATTTGTTGACAAACTCCATAACGCGTTGCATGAAAGCCTCGTCTTCTGGCGAGAGAGAGGGGTGGGGTGTTACTGTTTGCTGAGACTTCTCTGTGGGAGAGTGTGCGCCAGGCATGTTCTTATCTTTGCCGTTGCGTGTGTCAAGCAGTCGGAGATAAGCTTCAAGGGTCTCATGCTGCTTGCGTTTGATACGGCGGATATAGATTATGACATATGCTGTCAAGCCGATGATTATAAGTGCCGCTGTCACATATAGGAAGCGTGCCAATGGTGTTTCCCAGAACGTTGGAAGCACGTCAATAGTCATGGTCCGGGTGTTGTCGAGCCAGTGTCCGGCCATGTCGGTGGAGCGGATTTCCAGCTTATAAGTACCGGGTTCCATGTCAAGGAATGTAACTGATCTATTTTTACCTATGTGCGACCAGTCACCATCGTTCATGCGGTAAGCATACATGATATCCTGCGCGAAATTATAGTCGAGAGCTGCGAATTTCAGTGTCAGATTCCGCTCGTGTGGTTGCAGGATGAGGTTTTCGGTCATTACTGAAAGCAGTGTGTCGGGACGGTTTTCGACTGAGGCCGCAGTGAAAACCACAGGGGGAGAATATCTGCTGGCGTTCATCTTGGCGAAGTCAAGTAACACCGCGCCATCTTCCGTACCGATAAGCCATCGGTCTTTGCCAGCTTTAAGTGGTTTGGCGTCAGTGAATCGCAGCCTGTCATGAAGACTGGATGCGGTGAACGTTGTGGCGGTGCGAGCCTCTGTGTCGATTGTGTAGACAAGATTATTGCTGACTGTAAGCATCTCGCCGGTATCGGGGTCATAGGCAAGAGAGAGTGCCACGTCGGATGTCTGGTTCACGTTGTCAGGGAGGTGTGAGAAATCCAGTTTGGTTTCTGTGGCAGAAAGTGGTGATTGGAGGATGTTTACTCCGTCACTCTCCGTGGCTACGAATAGTGTACCGTTCTTATCGACTGCCACATCCATTACGGCCACATTTCCGAGCGACTCTTTTCTTCCCGGCTCGCTGATGTGAAGATTGATCTTAGCTCCCTTCGCCACCTTTCCATCAAGTGAAAGCGGCACGGTGAGAAGTCCCCCTGTTGTGGAGGCCACTATAATGCTGTCACCGATAATGTTTATGCGACGCACACGCATGGCCCCTATTGGATAGGTCGGGTTGTCGGTAAGATGGGTGAATCTGATACTGTCAGCCGTCGGCGATTCTATGAAATCTACGCCACCGTGCATTGTGGAGATCCAGAGATGTCCATAGCTGTCAAATTTAAGGTCATACACCTCGTTGTTACCAAGCGAATAATGGTTGGCGGCGTCATGGGAATAGTGCTTGATTGTGAAGGTATCCGGCCCTGATGGTTTTAGTCTGAACAGTCCTTCCGGTTTGCCTCCCAGCCATATTGTGCCGTCAGAGTCCTGTGCGAATGTGTAGATGGGGCTGCCGAACTGCACGAAGCCGTCCGTAAGTCGGCCTGCGCCGTCAAGATACAATGGCGACGTGAAATCTGGCTTATATACAGCCACGGCGTTATTGTCGCTCTCAGATACCCATATTCTTCCTTCAGCGTCACGGAACGATGCGCGCAGTTTCGACGGTTTGGCCATCGGAAGAGCGGTGTAAGGCTCCTCTCCTATGTTTACGCAATAAGCTCCCGAAGAGCTTCTCAGCCACAGGTTTCCCTGCCTGTCAGTAGCGGAGTAGTAGAGGTTTCCGCCGGGGTTATCTATGGTCGCTGCGAGAGTGAGCGGTCCTTCCGGCGAGGATGCGTACATGATTTTGCCGTCACGCGTGATGATCCAGATCATGCCGTCGGGAGTCTGGCGGGAATATATCAGGTCGTTATGTTTGTATGGCCCGACATCTCCGAGCTTCCGGTTGCCGAGTGAATGGTATGCTTTGTCCGGACGCGAGGATGTGCGCACAGCCGATTCCACAGGGTCGTCATCTTGCAGGATAATATATGATTTGTCACGGCATTCTATCACTGTCGTGCCGTCATCGGCAGGCAAAATCTGTCGTACGAGGATAGTTTCTCCGAGTTTCTTTTCAAGCTTGGTATTGATGTCGGAAAAGCTGAGGGTTGTGGTGTCGAAAAGCAGCAGTTTGTCATCGACACGACACCATAAATCGCCTGTCGATGTCAATTTTATGTCACCTACACGCTCAGAATAATAGCGCACGTCATCGGTGATGCGTGGACGGATTTTCGCAAACTCATAGCCGTCGAAACGGTTTAGACCGTTCCATGTAGCAAACCATAGCACACCGTTGTTATCCTCCACTATCTGTTTCACAAGTCGCTGTGACAGACCATCATACTCATCATAATGGCGCACATGGCAGAACGGTCTGCTGTGGAGGTTCAGCACACAGACAAGCATGATGAATAAACTGATGAGACTGCGTTTCATATTCGCAAAAATAATGAAATTTAAGATAGAAGCCAAATGACGGTGTGCGTTTGTGTGAAAAAACAAAAAGACAGACTGTGGCCACGCCTGGCCACAGTCTGTCGGTGAAAACGATAAAATTAAGTTATGGAATTATCAGAACATTATTTTTTCGGCTTTAGTCACTCCGTTTGAACCGGTGTGTTTCACAATGGTTACACCTTTGCAAGGAGTCGGGAGCTGGCGACCATGCAAGTCATAGTATACACTTCTCACGGCATCGGAATCTGTTTCGATTGATTCGATTCCTGATTGTGTTTCCGAAGCTATTCCTTTTGCGCTCAGTCCACCGAATTCATTGACAGCCTGCACAGAATATGCCTTGGCATCGTCAGAGGCGTAGGTGGTCATGGTGGCTACCGATAGTGCAGGCTCGGTTGTGAAACCGATAACCTCGTCACCGCGTGTCACAAGATAGCAGATGGCATAGGGTACCGGAGTCCAGGTTATGGATCCGTTCTCGTCAATGGTGGCTACTGGTGTGGCACATGGCTCTGTCTTGATGACCGGCTGCCAGTTGTCGGTGCCTGAGAGTACATTTTTGACTGTATATGTGGCAGCCTCTTCGTCAGTGAGATGATTTTTGGCTTTACCATATATCTTGTTGCCATTTTCTACTTTGTAATATGTGTCACGTCGCTGTGAGAGGTCAAGCAGGTTGCCGTTCGCATCAGTGGTGTTCCAGTCAGCCCAGATGGCAGGGAGGCCACCCATGGTCTCATACCAGCCGGTGGCGGGGATGGTGACTTCGGCCCTGGTGTTGAGGAAAACGGTCTTAGGTGCGTTGTGCCAGGGGCGTCCGAGCCATACTGAGGTCTCGGATGGAACACCGGGTGCTGTGATGACGCAGTTGTTGAACACATATCCCCATGCCACATCCTCCTTGTGGGACGGAGCCACGATGTAGCCGCCACTCTTACGTGTGATCAGGAGGGTGGAGTTGTCGATATAGATGTCACCACTGTTATAGATGAAGTCAACAGCCCCCTCTATGAGCGAATTACGCACATAAGCGCGGTAAGATGATGTGGAGGGGGTAATCCAGGTGTCCTGGTAGGAAAGCATGGCCACGTTATTGAATATGGTGCGGTCGGCGGTGGTGTTTAGGGCGAGTGCCTGCGGTCCCTCCTGACGTTCATGGCCGTAGGAGTTCTCAAGAGTTATATTCTCGAAGAGGCAATCGTTGGAGTTGACAACAACCGTGGCTCCGACACTCACATGGAGAGCGTTGTCTCCTCCGCAGAGTTTGTCGTCGAGGATCACAGTTTTGTCACGGTCCTGTCCGATGATGTGGATGAATGGTTTTGTGGCGGGTATGTCCACGTGTTCTTTGTAATTTCCGTTCTTGACGAAGATGAGCCAGGGTTTCACACGGCCTGCAGGGGCAGCATCGATGGCGTCCTGCACAGTGGCGTGGTCTCCGCTACCGTCAGCAGCCACTATAGCATCGTAGAGACGAGCTTCAGGCTGGCTACGTTCGAGAGTGGTGAAAGTGAGGGTGGTGCCTGCAAATGGGTTTCCGCTGCGGTCGGTGATGGCACCTTCCGGTACGTTGAAAGTGTAAGTTGTGCCGTAATCAAGGCCGGTGTACTGGTAGATGATTCTCTTGCCGCTCACTACCGGCAAGAGAATCACACCGTCGAGAGTGGCATTCCCTGTGCCTACCTTTACCTTTTCATCGAATGTGAGGATGATAGAGCCTGTCGATGAGGCATCCTTGGCATTGTTGCCGGGTAGGGTTGTGACAAGCACGGGAGGCACATCGTCGGACACAGACTCTTTCTCGGCCAGGATATACAGTTCAGAGATGCAGAGTCCGTCATAGTCACCTGTGTTTCCCACTATTGCTGAGTCATAGTCAGGCATGAATCTGATCCATACGCGAGGTTGGTTGGAGGCTTGGGCCGGTAGCGGAGTCTCGTCAGATGTCCATCCCGATTTGAGGGTATATGAGCCGAAGTCGACAAACTCTTTTCCGTCAAGGCTATATTGCAATTTTACGGTAGAGTAGGTGTTGTAATTCACACCGAGGGCGCATGATAAGATGATGTTGGTGTAACCGGTGGTGGAGAAAGAGGTCTCGAAATAATATTTCTCTTCAAATTTTTTCCAGATGCGGGCTCCCCACTTACCATTTTCAGCGCCGTTGCCGATGCCACGTGTGAGCCATGAGGTGGTGTTGCCTGCGGCATTACGAAGGCTCAGGAGGCCGGCATTGTCGGACTCAGCGCGGTAATCGGCGGCTCGCTCGGAATTGGGCTGATCAAAGTAGAAATCCCAACCCACTATGTAATCGGCGGCCGAAAAGATGGCTTTTAGATTCTTTTCACTGTCCATCCTCACCTCACGTTCAGGTGATGTGGAGTTGTCCTCCCAGTTGGTGAAGCTGAGGATGCGGTTGTTAAGGACGCTGAGACGCACATCTGTGCCTGCCTCGTAATAGTGTATGCCGTCCACCACATGTCCTTCGGGTGAATACTGTACTTGGTTGACGTTGGCTCCTCCTTCGAGTGAAAGGTTGATGGGATATACCTCATTAGCGGTATAGTGGGCCACGAGGGTAGTGTTGGCGGTGAGCTCAAAACTATAGGGGTTGGCGGTTGAGACAGTCTTGCCATTCTCGTCATCCCAGGAAGCAAAGTGGTAGCCGAAGTTTTCGCTTGCTGACACAGTGATGATTGTGCCCTGGTCGAACACATTTCCTCCGGCGGGAGTGCATGTCACGGAGCCTGCAGCTTCATCCGAGATGCCGAGGTTTAGGGTGTAGGCCGGGACCTCTTCAGGTTCACCGTCGGCCACACCGGTGATTATGAAGTCGCCGAAGGCATATTGCTTGTTGGTGGCGAGTGACTTGAGGTAGAGCTTGAAGGTAATCAGGTCGGATGTGGCTCCGAAATCATTTATGGTGTAGTCGAACTGCGTGCACAGATTTTGCTGCACTGTAGTGGTAGGTTTCGTTTTTTCGGCTACGGTGACCGATGAGGTGGGAGAGGCAAGTACCAGATCAAATTCACCGCCACCGGTACCGTTGCGTGCACCCTTGAAGGCTATGGAGGTGGGACGGAATGTCACACCTTTCTTGGGTTTGATGGAGAAGACGATGGCGTTGCCGTCGGCATTGGCCGATGCTTGTTCCACCGGTTCAAACTGGCTTAAGGTGACACCGTCACACACTCGGGTTGCTGTAGTTGATGCCGGTGAACGCAGCATATCGCCATGTGAGAATGATGTGACCGAAAAGAGTCCATCAGCTGAGACTGTTGCGGCGTTAGCGCCGTCAGGACCGTCAGTGAGTGGCCACGCTATGGTCACGTCGGAAGTTCCGGCTGTCACTGTTCCTGCTCCTGCCATGACGGCAAAGAGGATGGAGGTGAAGGCTTTTGTGAGATTGGAAAACATGATATTGTGGTCTAAGGGTGATTATAGATTTATTTTTTTTGCGTCCATGGTTCCGTCGGAATAAGTGACCTTGCAGATATAGAATCCTTTGGATGGGTGGCTTACACTCCGTCCCTGGAGGTCGTAATATGTGGTGCTGACCACATCCTTGCTTGCTGTGACGGTTTCAATGGATGATTCAGCATCCATTACGAATCCATGGAACTTGACGTCGGAAAGACAGATTGTCTTACCGGTTGCGGTTCCGTCATACCATGGATAGACGCGCAGACGGATGGCTTGTCCCCCGTCAAGCGACACGACCGGTTTCTCCTGAATGAATTGCATATTGTTGGCCGGGAGTTTCTTTTTCTCGTAGATGAGGACCGGATTGGCAAAGTTTTCCTCGGTGGAATAGTAGACCTTCACACACATGCCGTTGCCACCGCATCCGCACAGGAAAAGGCTGATTTCATCAATTTTCAATGTGGAGGAGGCCATAGCTTTCACTCCAAACTCGATGTAGCGTGTGCTCACTTCATCAATTTCGTCGTTGGGCCATACATCACCTACGATGAGGTTGCGCTGTGTCTTTCGCGACGCATCAAAACCGGTTTCTTCCGGCCAGATGGTGTTGGCGTTAGGATTGGCATAGCGTTGCACATACATTCCCTCCCATGTCTCAGGAATGATTTCGATAGGTGCATTACCGGTGTCGCAGTTGTCATCCTTCTCAAGGCGCCAGTAGGCACTTACTTCCTGTCCTCCTTCAAGGGACACGGCGGTAGCTTTGACCGGGAGCTCGGTGGTCTTGTCGCCGGCTTTCAGTGTGATGGTGGCGCTGTAGTCACCATTGTTTTCAAGGGTTACGCTTGCGTAGAATCGCTGCAGCAGTGTGGCGCCATCGTAGCTGAGTGAGATGGTAGGTGACCAGTTCTTTTTGTCAGCCGAGAGGAGCACGCCGCCTGATGTGGTAATGGTAATCTCTCCCTTTGAAGGGGATAAGTCGAACCCGCTGACCATAAACTCTTTGGTAAGTGTCTGACCCTTGTAGGCACTGCCGAAATCGGCGCTTGCGGGAGATACGGAGAGCTCGCTGCTGAGTGAGATGTATTCAGAAAGCAGTCCTGCTTCGTTGCAAAGCTGTGCGAAACGACGTGCTATCAGGGCGGCTCCGGTGGCGCTCAGGTGGGTGCTGCCGTCACCGTCGCTCAGGAGTGCCATGCAGTCGGTCTGTCCGTAGCTGAGATATAGATCCGCCGTAGCTGTGGTGAGGTCTATATAGGGTACATCCATCTCCTCGGCTACAAGTTTCATCTGATAGGCGTAGTCCATAGAGTGATCGTCGGCAGCGACTTTCTGCCCGGTTTTGATTCCGTCGGGAGTCAGCTTAGAGAAGTTATCTCCGAGGTCATGTCGACCGTTTCGGCGGATGGTGTTGCCTGTGAAATACATGCGGCACACAGGTGCGCATAGAATAGGTGTACAGCCGGCCTCACGTGTCTCGTTGACATATTTACGGAGATATTCTTTGTAGGTGGTCGATGGATTGGTGCCACGGTAGTCAGTTGAGGCTGCAGTGGCCTCGTCGCCGATCGAGGTGTAGTAATCCTTGACTTCGTTGCCGTCCATGCCTTGATTTTTCTCGTCGTTGTGGGAGAATTGTATCACGACATAGTCGCCCGGCTGCATCTGTTTTTTCACGGTTGCCCAATAAGGGGACTCCTGGTAGAAGCTTTTGCTTGAAGAGCCGCTTTTGGCACGGTTGTTGACCTCGATGCCGTCAAGGAATTGTTGGAGATACTGGCACCATCCGCGGGTCACAGTCTTTGACTCGTCATAGTTGGCCATGGTGCTGTCGCCGATGGTGTGGACCATTTTAGCCGCGCCGGCGCTCAGAGAACCAAGCATAAGGGCGGCTCCGGTCAAGAGGGTTGGGATTCTTTTCATGGTGATAATGCGTTACTATTTTGCAGTTGTTGAGATGCATGTTTTTTACATCGCAAATTTACATTCAAGACCATAAAATGAATGGTAAAAGCGAACCAAATAGGTGGTAAAATCGCGCCAAAAGCTGTTTTTACCATGCTTTTGGCGCGATTTTTATAGGTTATCAGACGGATATCCTGTGGTCAGAAAATTTTGATGGATGGGATATAACGCTTCGGCTGTCGCTTGAGATCGATGAGTATGCTGTCGATGTGTGCGGCCGAGTTGTTTATGTTATTATACAGTTCCGGGTCATTGAGCAGCAGACCGAGTGACGAATTGGTGGAGTTGAGTTGCTCGGTTGCCTTATCGAGGTTGGCGGTGATGTTGTTGATGTGGCGCATGGTCGAATCAAGTGGCATCTGCTTTAGATCCTCGGAAAGGACAGCGAGTGCAGCCGACACTTGCGAGAGATTTGCCGAGATATCCTTCACGTTGGCGAGAGTACCGTTGGCGTTTGTCATCAGGGTCGGGACACCTGCCATGGCACGGTTGAGCTGAGTGGTGGATGACTCAAGATTGGCCATGATGACATCGAGACGCTGCACTGAAGATACGAGAGCTGGATCGGAGGCAATTGTGGTAAGAGCCACTACAAGCGAGTCGATGTGCGGGGCTATGGACATGATGGTAGGCATCAGTTCGGTAGACACCTTGTCCATGAGTCCGGCACCTTCCACTCCTTTGAGGCGGTCGCCGACATTATGGTAGTCGTGTGCTCCTGACATGCGCAATTCGATGCTTGATGTGCCGAGCATGTCGGTGACGATGGCGGCTTCGGTGTTTTTGGGGACACGGAACTGCTTGTCGAGGCTTAATTCCACCAGGACGTGGCCGGGATTGTCATACTCGTATTTAATCTCGCGGACGAGACCTATCTTATAACCGTTGACGGTCACCGGTGCTGATTGAGCGAGGCCACCGACATTGGTGTAGGAGGCATAATAGTAGTTAGCGGCTTTGAACACGTTGATCCCTTTCAGATAGTCAATGCCGAAAAAGAGTACCAGTAACGATACGAGAACGGTCAGACCGATAATGATTTCCTTTGAAAATATTTTTTTCATTGTTGAAGTGAGTTTTGTCAGAGGGTTATTTTATCCGTTTTCCGTCACGGGTTTTTATGACGAATGCATCCGGGAAAAGTTTTTTTACCTTTTTCAGTTCCTTGTTTGCGTCATTGAGCGAGGTGAAGGATCCGTAAGTGTACTTCACTGCGCCTCCGTCCTTGTAATGCTCAACCGGAGTCAGGCCTTTGAGGCGTTTGTTACCCTTGGTGATGGTTGTTGAGGCTGTCAGGAACTGTATTTTGTATATGATTTCATCTGCCTGCTGAGTGGATTGGGATGATTGAGACTCGGCTGATTCCTTTTTGCCTCCATCCTGCTTATTTGAACGCTTGGCGTCGGCGGTTGGTTTTGACTTTTTAGCAACTTCTTCCTTCGACGTTTTGGTGGTCTTGGGTGTTCCCTTGCGATATTTCACAATGCCGTTGTAAATTGCTTTGGCAAGTTTCTCCTGTCCTTCCTCCGAGGCCATGAATTTCTCCATCTTCGGATTGCAGATGAAGTCAAGCTCCACAAGTATGGCCGGCATGCTTGTGCGCACGAGTACCCAGAAGGGAGCTTGGCGGACACCGTTGTTCTTACGTCCGGCAGTCCTTACCAATTGTGTCTGCACCGCCTCGGCAAGAGCTATGCTTTGGTCAATGTTGTTATGCTGCATCATCTCGAAGGCGATGTAACTTTCAGCTGATGATGGGTCGAATCCTTGGTAGGTTGTGGTGTAGTCAGGCTCAAGTTTCATAACCGAGTTTTCACGCATAGCCACGCTGAGGTTGGTGTCGCTTCGCTGAAGCCCGAGGGTGTAGACGGCCGCTCCGTTGACCTGGGTGCGCATAGGTGATTTTGCATCGACCGAGTTGGCATGGATGGAGATGAAGATGTCAGCATGCTTCTCGTTGGCGAAGTCAGCTCGTTTCTGCAGCGGGACAAAGAAGTCCTTGTCACGAGTCATGTGGACACGGGCATCCGGCATGTCGGCATTTATGAGTCTGTTGAGTTTTTTAGCCACCTCGAGGTTGACAGTCTTCTCGTTGGTGTTTCGTCCGAGTGCCCCGGCATCCTTGCCACCGTGGCCGGGGTCAATGACCACGACAAACTCCTTCCCTTGAGTGGCTACCGGAAAAAGTAGCGCAAGGAAAAACAGGGTGAAAAGTGTTTTGATGACTCGTAATGATGACATATCAGGTCTGTTTGCCGAAGCATAAGGTAGGCTTCAGGGTGAAAATTTGTGCAAATTTAGCAAATCTCTTAATATTTGTCACTTTAATAGTGGATTTTTGTGCCTAAGTGCCAAAAAATATCTAAATTTGGACAATGAGAAAAAGATACTTACACTATATAATTATGGTGGCACTCCTGCTTTGCGTTGCATTGCCTGGATGTGGCCGCAAGGCTCCGGTAGCTGCCGATCCGGTGAAAATACATCGTCTTGACAGTCTGCTTGCATCCGGGGAAGTTATGGATAACGATGAGATGTGGGAGGCGGCAAAAGCGTTGTTTGCGGTGTCGGGTTACGGTGAACTTACAGATTCGTCACTGGCGGTTTACAATGCTAATCCTTCAATCACCTATCATGCCGGGACGGTGGCTGAGCGTATGGCTGACATGTCAGCTGCCGAGAGAGATTTCGGCCGGTTGGCTGCACGGATGCATGAGTTGCTTCCGGGGGTCAAATTCCCAACCGTATATGCCGTGATTTCGCCGTTTAACCAGTCGGTTTTTACAGTGGATTCGATGCTGTTTCTCGGTGTAAACCACTATCTGGGGGCTGATTATGAGCCGTACGGATATTTCCCTGATTTTGTCAGGCTGCGAAAAGTGCCGGTGCGGATGGATGTAGACGTGGCGGAGACACTTGTGCGCAGAGCTTATCCCTTTGAGCCAGGCTCGGATTATCCTACCGTGTTGTCGCGGCTGCTTTATGAGGGGGCTGTGACCGAAGCCATCATGCAGCTTACTGGTAAGGAGGAGCGGAGTGTACTGGGTTATGACTCAGAGGAGATGAAGTGGCTTGAAGATAATGAGAAAGAGGCCTGGAATGCACTCATAACAAGAAAAATGCTTTATAGCACTGATGAGACGGTGGCGCATTCGCTTGTGGTGCTGTCAGGTGTCACTTCTTCGCTTCATCCCGATGCTCCGGGGATGGCGGGACGTTTTATTGGCCACAGGATAGTGCGGGAGTATCTAAAACATAATGACTCAGGGTTGGAAGAGTTGCTCTCACCTTCATTCTATAATTCGGAGTTAACCCTTGCGAAGTCAAGATATCATTGATCTCAGGCGTGCAATTAGGCTCATGGGAAAATAGGACTCTACCACATGATTAGAAAATTTTTTTGCCTGCTGGTTCTGTTCATGGCCATGTCAGGGGTTTATGAGCTGAGAGGAGCCCCACTTGATTCTATAGGGGAGATTATGGCGAGAATGGAGCGGTTTGCGACGCTTTATCCTCAGGAGAAGGTGTATTTACATCTTGATAACACGAGTTATTACCGTGGTGACAATATATATTTTAAGGCTTATGTGGTGAATGCCGATGGAAACACGTCGGCAGTGAAGAGTGCCACTCTGTATGTGGAGCTCCTTAATCCCGGTGGTGAGATTATAGATAGGAAGGTGCTGAAACTTGCCGACGGACAGGGACACGGTGATTTTGTGCTCAACAGAGTTCCGTTCTATTCAGGTTTCTATGAGATAAGGGCTTACACGAAGTATATGCGCAATTTCGGAGATGATATTGTGTTCTCGCGTATCATCCCTGTCTTTGATGCTCCAAAGCAGGAGGGTGATTTCAGTGAGAAGAAGATGGATAAATATGGGGTGGGAAAATATGTGTATCTGAGGCCGAAGCCGGAGAAACATAAAAAGGTGGATGTGAAATTTTATCCCGAGGGTGGTTACTATGTTGCCGGGCTCAGGTCGAGAGTGGCATTTGAGGCAGTGGATAAGACCGGGCATCCGGTGGAGGCAAGCGGAGTAGTAAAGGACCGAAATGACAGTGTAGTGGCACAGTTCGCCACTTTCAAAGACGGGAGAGGTGTTTTTGAATGGATTCCGCAGGCTGGAGGGCATTATGCACTGGTTGAGAGCGGTGGCAAGGAGTATAAGTTTGACTTGCCTGATGTGCGCGATGCAGGATATGTGCTGAGAGTGGATAATCTCCCGGGCGCCGACAGTGTGACTGTGGATGTCAGGTGTGCCGGACTTTCGGGAAGGCAGATTGCAGGTGTGGCCACATTGAGTTCAGGTGTGCTCCGCAATTCATGGGCGGTCGACCTGAGCAGGAGAAATCATGCAAGATTTTCGTTTGCCAAGAATTGGCTCCCCGAGGGAGTGACAAGAGTGGCGCTTTTCGGAGAGGATGGGAATGTGATTGCCGACAGGCTGATATTCATAGAACGTGGTTCGGAGAGACTGCGTGTGGAAGCATCGTTTGACAAACCGGAATATGGGCCGTATGAAAAAATAAATATGACATACGCGGTTAAATCGCCTGATGGCACCTTTGGTGTGGCGGCTCCGTTTTCGCTTGCCGTAAGGGATGGTGATGATGCAGTGGACTGGAACAGGGATATCATGACAGATTTGCTGCTGATGTCGGAGATAAAGGGTTATGTGGCAAATCCACGTAAATATTTCGATGCTGCAAACCCCGACCGGGAAAAGATGCTGGATATGCTGCTTATGGTGCAGGGGTGGCGCCGGTATGACTGGAAGATGATGGCCTCACAGCTGGAATTTACTCCAAAATTTTTTCCTGAGACCACTGGAATCGAGACTTACGGAAGGGTGATATCGACTAATAAGAAAGAACCCAAGCATGGTGTCAAAGTGTCGGCCTTCATCATGAACAGGAATGTGTCGGACGAAAACCTTGCCGCCGGTATGGAAGTGATGGAGACAGACAGTCTGGGGCGTTTTTGCCTGTCATCGGATGTGGAAGGGGAATGGAATCTCGTGCTTTCGGCCAGGGAGGATGGCAAGGCCAAGGATTATATGATCACGCTTGACCGTCTGTTCAGCCCGAAGCCATCGGCCTATAGGTATACCGACATGGAAATCGTCACGAGAGATGCAGAGCCTGATATGGTGCTTTCGGAGAATGCTTCAGGGGAGGATGTAATGGAAGATCTCAACAGTGTGCTGAAGGCGGTGGATGACTCTCTGGCAGCCCTCGGAGTTGAAAAACAGCGTATACAACATCTCGGGGAGGTGGTGGTGAAGGGTAAAAAACGGTCGAAGGAGAGTGATATATATAAGGCCCGCTCCAAATCACTCGCCTATTATGACGTGCGTTCCGGTCTGGATGACATAAGGGATGAGGGGGAGTACATAGGTGATGACATCCATAAATTCCTCATGAGCATGAACAAGAATTTCACCAAGACGCTGAGTGGAAATGAGGAGTATCTGCTATATAAGGGCAGGATGCCGCTTTTTGTCATCAACTATGTGAGAACGATGCGCACAAAGTTGGATTATGACAAATATAAGTACATACGTCTTGAAGCTATCAAGTCAATATACATAACTGAGAATCTGACCACCATGTGTGAGTATGCCGATCCTTTGATATCTATGTTTGACATTGACAGGCTGTATGGTTGTGCTGTGTTTATAGAGACTTATCCTGACGGAGAGATTCCGGTGGATGCCGGGAAAGGGGTGAGGAAAACCAGGCTTCAGGGATATGACCGACCTGCTGAATTTTACAGCCCTGACTATTCGGAATATGAACCGGAGCCAGATTACAGACGCACATTGTACTGGAACCCTGACGTTGTGCCTGACGAAAACGGCGAGGGTAGTGTGAGTTTTTATAATAATGAGCACAGCCGTAAACTGCGGGTGAGCATAGAGACGGTGACTCCGGACGGTAAAATAGGAGTGTTACGATAAAATAAATCGGCCCTGACAGCGGTAAATTCCGCTCAGGGCCGATGATTTTATTAATACTCTAAACAGAAATGTCGATTAGGCGAAGTTGGCCCAGTTGACATTGCGCATGTCTCCTGACGAGAGGAACTCTGTGTGGAAGGCGAGAGCTGCGTGGAGAGTGTGGGGAGTTTGGCCACCGTTAGTGCTCAGTTTGAGGTAGTCGCGGAGAAGTTCGCGGTACATGGGATGAGCACAGTTGTTGATGATTTCGTGAGCGCGTTCCACAGGGTCAAGACCGCGGAGGTCAGCGATACCCTGGTCAGTAACGAGGATGTCGACAGAGTGTTCGGTGTGGTCGACATGGGATACCATCGGAACGATGTTGGAAATCTTGCCCTCTTTTGTGATTGACGGACAAGAGAAGATTGAGATGTAGGCGTTGCGGGTGAAGTCGCCAGAGCCGCCGATGCCGTTCATCATCTTGGTGCCTGTGACGTGGGTAGAGTTGATGTTTCCGAAGATGTCGGCTTCGAGAGCTGTGTTCATTGCTATGACGCCGAGTCGACGTATCACCTCGGGGTTGTTGGAGATTTCAGAAGGACGGAGCACGAGGTGTTCCTTGAAGAAGTCGATGTTGGAGATGACTTCATCCTCAATCTCGTTGGACACTGTGAGTGAGCAGCTTGATCCGAATTTGCAACGGCCTTTCTTCATGAGGTCAATAACGGCATCCTGCATCACTTCGGTGTACATTTCGAAAGGTGGTATTTCCTTGGCATCAGCAAGGCCGTAGAGGACGGCATTTGCCACGTTGCCCACTCCTGACTGTAAAGGAAGGAATGAGGAGGGGATGCGTCCGGCGCGGAGTTCGTTGATGAGGAATGTGCAGACGTTGGCGCCAATCTGCTTTGTGGTGTCGTCAAGCGGAGTGAAAGGTTTTACGCCTTCATAGTGGTCGCTCATAACCACACCGACAATCTTCTCAGGGTCGAGTTTCAGCACCGGAGAGCCAATGCGGTCGCTGGGCTTGAAGATGGGTATCTCGCCACGGTTAGGGGGATCGAGGGGCAGGTATATGTCATGAAGTCCGTAAAGGGCATGGCGGAGCTTTTCGTTGAGCTCGATGACTATTTTCTTGGCCATTTTGGCGATTGTGGCCACGTTGCCGACACCTGTGCCAACGACGCATGTTCCGTCGTCCTGGATGTCGGATACTTCGATGATGGCGAGGTCAAGGTCGCCGAAGAATCCGTAGCGGAGTTTCTGTGCTGCCTCGGAGAGGTGGAGGTCGAAGTAATGGGCGTCGTGTGAATTGATGCGCTTACGGAGATCCGGGTGATTCTGGTAAGGTGTGCGTTTGCCGATTGCGTTAGCACGGGCAAGAACGCCGTCACACATGTCGCTTGTAGATGCGCCAGTAATTATATGAATCTTAAAAGGTTCGCCTTTGGCGTGAAGCTGCTCGGCCTTAGCTGCGATGGCCTGGCTGACAACTTTGGGAGAGCCCGGGGCTGTAAAGCCTGAGAAGCCACACTTCGCATCATTGAAGAAAATGTCGGCTGCCTCTTCGGGGGTCAGGATGGGGAATCTCATAAAATCGGTATTCTAATTAAAAGTAAGTTGAGATATAGTTACTTTAGCTGTTAAAATTTGCGTTGTATAATCTGAGCGTCGATAATGGCCTGCCGCCAACGAGCGTAGTGAGCCGCACGTCTGGCCTCTTCACGGTTGTGGGCCTCGATGATGGACGCAGAGTCAGGAGTGTTACCGGATTTGGCCGGCGCACTCTTTGATTTGGCTTTTTTCTGCCGCTGTTTTTCCGCTTTGGGTGTGGTGAATGATTCCACCTGTTCTCCCGGCAGGAAGTGTGAGGTGGATGTGGATACGTACTGGACAGGGGTTTGTGATGGAGTGGGGATGGTGAGTCCCGGCTCGTCAAAGAGGGAGGGAGCCGGGGGGAAGCGATGATTGTCAGACTGCGAAGATGGAGCTGCAGGTTTCTCTTTCATTTTCCTTTTAAAGAATTCGAAGAGAAGTCCGCCGCCAATAATAAGCACATAGAGGATTATTTTCTCCATTCCGCGTTTTTTTCGTAATTTTGCCACAAATTTACTGAATATTGTGCTTATAGCCAAAGTTTTTAGCTTATAAATTATGACAGACCTGCGTAAATTATATATCGAGACCTACGGTTGCCAGATGAATGTGGCCGACAGTGAAGTGGTGGCATCCATCATGGAAACAGTGGGTTATAATGTGACAGAGCAAGTAGAGGATGCTGATGCGATACTCCTCAATACGTGCTCCATACGAGATAATGCGGAGCAGAAGATAGTGTCGCGCCTGGCTTATCTCGCATCGCTGCGTCGTAAGCGTGGCAAGAATGCCCCTCGAATGATAGTTGGGGTGATAGGATGTATGGCCGAGCGTGTCAAAGATGATCTCATAACCAAACATGGGGTTGACCTTGTGGCTGGACCGGACTCATATCTCGATCTTCCCAACCTGTTTGCTTCGGTGGAAGCGGGCGAGGCGGCAGTGAATGTCGAGCTGAGCACTACGGAGACTTACCGCGACATCATCCCGGCGCGTATCACCGGTAACCGCGTGTCGGGGTTCATAAGCATCATGCGCGGTTGTAATAACTTCTGCTCTTACTGTATAGTCCCTTACACGAGAGGCCGCGAGCGGTCGAGGAGTGCGGAGAGCATTCTCTCGGAACTTGCCGACCTCAGGGCGAGAGGTTTCAAGGAGGCTACGCTCCTGGGTCAGAATGTGAACAGTTACAAGTGGATTGACGCGGAAGGCAATGAGGTGGGGTTTCCGGCGTTGCTCAGTCTTGTGGCCGAGGCCGCACCCGACATGCGCATACGTTTCACGACCTCGCATCCTAAGGATATGAGCGACGAGACGATTGCCGTGATTGCTTCGCATGACAATATCTGTAACCATATCCATCTGCCTGTGCAGTCGGGTTCAAACAAGGTGCTTAAGGCTATGAACAGAAAATATACCAGGGAGTGGTATCTGGACCGCATAGCCGCAATAAGACGCGCCATACCTGACTGCGGTATCTCATCGGACCTTTTCACCGGTTTCCATGACGAGAGCGAGGAGGATTTCCAGGAGACACTTGCACTGATGAGGGAGGTTGGCTTCGACTCCTCGTTCATGTTCAAGTACTCGGAGCGTCCAGGGACGTTGGCTTCACGCACTATGCCTGACAATGTGCCGGAGGATGTTAAAATAGAGCGTCTGAACAGGATGATAGCTCTGCAGAACGAATTGTCGCGCGAGAGCAATGCCCGTGATGTGGGCAAGACGTTTGATGTGCTGGTGGAAGGTGTGTCAAAACGGTCGAAAGAGCAGTTTGTGGGGCGTAACCAACAGAATAAGACTCTCGTGTTTCCACGCGGGAATTACAAGGTCGGTGACACGGTGAAGGTAAAGGTTATAGACTCGTCATCGGCAACGCTGATAGGGGAATTGGCTTAATAGAAATAAGCGGGTGCCAGTGATGAGAATCACAGACATGAACCGTCGGAGCGGGTAGCTTCGTCATTGTAGGGTTCCACGTGGGTGGTGACTATGGTGCCTCCGGAAGGATAGAGGGCTGATATGGCTTTTTCGACCCTTGTGGCAATGTCATGCCCCTCCTTTACTGTGATGTATGGGTCGACTTTGATGTGGAGATCAATAATCACGTCGGCTCCACTGCGGCGTGTGCGCAGATGGTGGAATGTGATCACTCCCATGGTGTCGTGGATGGTGGCGGCGATGCGCTTTTGCTCTTCTTCGGGCAAGGCGACTTCGAGAAGTTCGCGGGTGGCCGGAAGTGCCATGCGCACTGACACGATCATGATGAATATGGCTACGATGATTGCGGCGATAGGGTCGCAGATGCGTCCTGCATCGCCAAGAAACATGGCTCCGGCGACACCAAGGAGTGTGGCGATGGAGGAGAAGGCGTCGCTGCGATGGTGCCACGCGTTAGCTATCACCACCTCGGAGTGTATGCGTTCACCGGCTCGGCGAGTGTAGTGGTAGAGCCATTCCTTGATGAGGATGGACGCAGCACAGATGGCCAGGGCTATAGGTGCGGGACGCGGTATGGGGTTGCCGTGGATGAAGCGGGAGATGTCGAGGATGCCTTCCCATAGGATGCCGGCAGCGACGATGAAGAGGACGAGGGCAAGGAGGATGGTGGCAAGGGTTTCGTATTTGCCGTGGCCGTATTCATGCTGTCTGTCAGGTTTTTTACGTGCTATTCCGACCATCACGAGCACTATTAAATCAGTGATGAAGTCGGAGAAGGAGTGAATGCCGTCGGCCACAAGGGCGGAACTGCGTCCGGCGATTCCGGCAACTACTTTCGCGCTGCCGAGCACGGCATTCCACCAGAAACCAACCCATGTGACATGCCGGGCTATCCGTACGCTTTCGTGAGGTGTCAATTGATTTGTCATAGGCTGATTGCGAGTGTATGTGAGGACAAAAATACAACAAATTTCATCTTGAAAGTATGTGTGTTGTACCAAATAAGGCTACAAAACCGAAATTTTAACAGATTTTATTGCTTATGTCAGGGGTAAAAGTCATATCTTTAGGAAAGTTTTTAAACAAACGCATAATAGTATCCAATCCGTATACAAAAGTTCTGTAGGTCAATACGTTGTGGCGGATTAGCAAAAGAATTTGGAAGGAGGAGTGAGAAATGATAGACTTTGAATCAATACTGTTTAACATCGACATCAGTTCGGGGCGCATTCCGCGCTGTGGTTCGCTGCTTGTGGCCGAACCATTTTTAAGAGAGCAGTATTTCCATCATGCGGTGATATGCCTGGTGGACTATGAATCTCGCGGAAGCGCGATGGGTATAGTGCTTAACAATCAGACGAGTTACACGCTGCAGGATCTGCTTCCGGCGGTGACAAAGAAGACTCCGATACCTATATTTTGCGGAGGTCCGATGTCGTGTGACCGGTTGTACTTCATGCACACGTTGGGTGACCTTATCCCTGACTCGCGTCCTGTGACAGATGAGCTTTGGATAGGTGGGGATTTTGACGCGATGGTGTCGCTGGTCAACGACGGTTATGCCTCGGAGGGGAACATAAGGTTTTTCCTCGGGTACAGCGGCTGGGACACAGGACAGCTCGATGAGGAGCTGCTTAAGAATGTGTGGGCCGTGACTGACATACCTGATATGAGTAAGCTGATGGTCGGCGCTGAGGATGCCTATTGGCATAATATAGTGCGCGAGATGGGGAGCCGATTCAAGGGGTGGAGGTATCATCCGAGGAATCCGCACTCCAATTGATGATCAGACCGGGGTTAAATATTGTTAAAATGATGCTTGGCTCGCAGGATGCGTTGTGTGCGAGTTGGCTGTGATGAAGAAAATCAGTAACTTTGCACCCGAATTTAATCAAATACAAATCACAAATTAATGGCAACAAAAATCAGACTGCAACGTCATGGTCGTAAGAACTATGCGTTCTATCCTATTGTTATCGCCGATAGCAGGGCACCACGAGATGGTAAATTTATTGAAAGGATAGGTTCTTATAATCCGAACACTAATCCTGCTACAGTAACTTTGAACTTCGAGCGTGCTTTGTATTGGGTTAACGTTGGTGTTGAACCCACCGACACTGTCCGCACTATCCTCTCAAATGAAGGTGTCCTCATGATGAAGCACCTCCAGGGTGGTGTAAAGAAAGGTGCTTTTGACGAAGCTGAAGCACAGCGTCGTTTCGATGCTTGGAAAGCTAAAAAGCAGCAATCAATCGACAAGCTCCGTGCCTCTATGGCCGACAAGAAAGAACTTGATGCCAAGGCTCGTTTCGAGGCTGAAGTAGCCAAGAATCAGGCAAAGGCAGAAGCTGTGGCTAAGAAGAAAGCTGAGGCAGCCGCTGCCGCAGCAGAAGCTGAAGCCGCTGCTGCTCCCGCTGAGGAAGCTGCTCCTGCTGAAGAAGCTGCAGAATAAGCAACAGTTCTTTGAAAGAATTTTTGAGGCAACCGTCATACAAATAGCTGACGGTTGCCTCAAATTTTTTTGTCCATGCGCGGATGGGGGATGGATATGGGTGTCAGATGGATGGTTATTGCCGAAGTCGTTTGGCTATGGCCCGATGGTGGGAGGCGGATGCTGAGTCGTCGACTGCATCGTAGAGGTCGGCAAGGAGCGAGTGGAGGAGGCTGAGGCTCTGACGCGGACATGAAATTTCCTCCGAGAGGTCGAGAGCCAGAAGGCAACGATCCATGGCGTTGTGGATGTCGCCAATGTCGTTATATATGGTTGCCATGCGCAGGAGTGCATCGAAATTTTTGGGCTCACATTTGATGATGGCGGCAAAGTCGGCAAGGGCATGCTCGTGGTCGCCCATAGCCTGATAGGCGACGGCACGGCCGAAAAGAGCGGAACAATGGTCAGGGATGAGTGCGAGGGCTTTGTCGTAGTTGGCTATGGCCGGTATTGGCATGTCGTCCTGACGGCAGTCGTCGCCCAAAGATGTGTATTCGTCCGCCATGTCGATAAAACGCAGGCGGTCAGATTCAATCCGTGCCTGAAGCTCGTCGATTTTTTCACGCAAAGAGTCCACAATGCAGAGCTTTCGGCGGGCTAAACGCATGGCTGAATTGTCGTTGAGGATATTGCGGCTCCGCAGGCCTTCTATGAAGGAGTCAAACGCTGCGCCGAGTTCCCCGGCATCGGCATGCCGCAGGGCTGAGTCGAAGCAACTGTCGGCATGGGCTTTTTCAAGGGCTCCGTTTATGAGTCCGGGGTCGTTGAACGAGCGGCTGAAGTTGACAATGGTGGGATTGACGAAAATGTCGCGCTCGGCTACTGTGGACTTGAGCGTCATGCCTTCGAAGCTCCGGCAGCGAGACAGGGCCACGTAGGTCTGACCTCCTGTGAAGGCTCCACGGCCCATGTCGATGATGACATTGTTGAATGTGAGTCCCTGGCTCTTGTGGACGGTGAGGGCCCATGCCAGTTTCACAGGATATTGCTCGAAGCTACCAAGCTCCTCTTCCTTAATTTTTTTAGAGGCACTGTCGTAGGTGTAGCGGATGTTGGCCCACTTTTCAGGTTGGACGGTGTGGATGTCGCCGTTTTCGAGCTTTACTTCGAGCAGATCGGCGGCCAAGGCATGTACGCGGCCGATAGAGCCGTTGACCCACCGGCGTTCGGAGTCATTTTTGATGAACACCACCTGTGCGCCTTCCTTCAGGGAGAGTTCCATGTCGGTCGGGAGTGAGTTTTCCGGGAAATCGCCTCTCACTTTTCCCATGAAGGTCACAGTGGGTTTCCGGATGGCTTTGAGGTGGGTTTCGTTGATATAGTCGACCATATCCCTGCGTGTGGCAAGGGTCATGGTGAAGTTTTTCGTCTTGGTAGGCTTGGAATCGGGAGTTGAGGATGGCGTGCAGCGGGAATTAAGTCTTGCGATGTCGGATGAGTCGGCATTACCCATCCTTATGCGGTCGAGAAGCTGCACGAAGTCACTGTCGGTCTGTCGGTAGACTTTGCGGAGCTCGATGGGTACAATCTTTATGTCGGAAAAAGCCCGGGCCGAGAAGAAGTAGAAGTCGTGGTAGTAGTGTCGGAGTATGTCGCGCATGTCGGACGTGACCACAGGTTCGAGCTGGAACACATCGCCAACCAGGAGGAGCTGTTTTCCGCCGAATGGTTCACGCTGATTACCTGAATAGGTGCGCAGAATTTTGTCGATGAAGTCGATTATGTCGGCCCGTACCATTGATATCTCGTCGATAATGATCAGCTCGACTTGTTGGATGAGTTTGACGAGGTATCCGGGGTATTTCATTCGCTGCTTGATGCGGTCGCGTGTGAAATCGGAATCATCAGGTGTGATCGGCTTGAAAGGGATGCGGAAGAAGGAGTGGAGTGTAGAACCGCCGACATTGACCGCGGCAATCCCTGTGGGGGCAAGCACCACATGCTTTTTCTTGGTGTGGGTGGTGATGTAGCGTAGGAACGTGGACTTGCCTGTGCCTGCTTTGCCGGTCAGAAACACCGACTGGCGTGTGTACTGAAGCAGTTCCCAGGCTTTAAGAAACTCGGGGTTGTCAAGGTCGATGTTGTCGTCGGCCATGTTTTTCTTGGTTCGGGTCGATTTTTTTGCCATTGCCTGTGATGATGCTTCATGTGATAAAAACATCATACACTCCAATCCGGTAAAAGGTGGAGTGTATGATGATGATGTGTATATTCAGTCCATTGCTTCGGGTCGCGATGTCTTAGAAACGCAATCCTACGGTGAGGACTATTGAGTTGTTGTTGTCAGAAATAGTGGCTGATGGTGCGGTGATGAATTCACCGTTGGAGTTGGTGTTGTAATTGGTGAATGCCTGATACTTGCTTTCGCGGTGACGGTGAACGTAGGCCGCATCGGCATAGAAGTTCTTGTATCGGTAACCGATACCGCAGGTGATGTACTGGGCCGACTTGTCGAGAGTGAATGACGGCTGTGTCTCGGTGTCGTCAGGGCCTGAGGTGTAGATGTAGGTTGCGTCGACATTGCTGCCGTTGGCCACATAGCCGTCCATGGCTGCAGTAGTGACAGGGGATGATTCGTAGACGTAGCCGGCACGGATGCTGAGACCAGGTGTGAGGCGGTACTCTGCGCCGAGACGCATGATGTTGGTGGCCTTGTAGTAGGTCTTGATGTCTTCAGTGACATCGGGCCATTCGTTGCCGTACTGATCCTGGACGCGCATTGACTGAGTGCCGCGATACTCGTAGTCGGCACTGATTATCGCTCTGCCTCCGATGACGCCTGCGGCACCCACCATGAGTCGCCACGGTGTGCGGCATTTCCAGTCGAAGCTGTCGTAGTAGCCCTCGTCAGTGACTGTGGAGCCATTGCCGAATTCCTTTACGTCGTCCTGGTTGTAGAGGGGCGAATTGTAGCTGAATCCCATATTGGCAATCCCTTCGTAGGAGAGGCTGTAGTAGGTGGGGGTGTGTACAGCGATACCTAAACGGAATTCGTTGATGGGTTTGATGATTACACCGGCTTTGAAGTTGAAGCCGTTACCCCAGATGTGCTTGTAGTTGCTGAGGCCGAAATCCGCGGTGTTGTCAGGTCCGGATTGCGAGATGTACTCTCCGGATTGGTCAACCATTGGGACATTGGCACCGTCGATATTTTCCTGATAATAGGAACTTGACTTGAATTCTATGTCGGTAATGCCGAATCCGATACCCCAGAACACCACGTCCTGAATATTGCCACCGAAATTGATGGAGTATTCGTCGACATGGCCTTTCTCCTCTACGTCAAACAAGCCTGACGCGCTTGAGGTGCCGTAGTTGTAAAGTCCGTTATAACTGTTGGCTCCTGGAGCTGTGGGGTTTATGCCATAGCCGCAATACATAAGAATGCTTGACCAGGGAGCCCATGACTGCTGGTAGGGGTTGTAGGTGTCAGAAGGAAGCATTTCCTGCTGGGTAGTGCCGTTGGCAGTTGTAAAATCGGCTACGAGGTTGGTGTAGGAGGTGCCGAGAGAGCCGAGAGAGCCTTTGTAGCGACGGTCGAACGAAGCCACTCGTGAATAGCTTGCACCCCAGTTGAAGAATGGCATCACAGAGTTGGAGCCAAGGTTCACTGTGCCGACGTAGCCAAAGTTGTTGCAGTTGACGTAGGTTTTGTTCATAGTGTTGCTGAAGGATCCGGCCGTGGCTTTTGATGACATCATGTCGATGTCGAGCGTAACGGAAATATCGCTGCTGCGATACACGCCTATGCCACCCGGGTTCTGGTTGAGGGTGGAGATGTCACCGCCAAGGGCAGTAAACGCCCCGCCCATTGACATGAAGCGGGCAGAGCCGCGCAGGTCGTTTTGCGAGATGGAATAGGCGTCCACGGCTGTCTGGCCCATCATTGCGGAAGGAATGGCAAGCAGCATCCCTGCTACGAGTGTCTTGTTCATACGTTTAGAGTTGAAGTTTGTGAGACTTGCTTGAGTAAATTAAAATAGGAAATAATAAGGATTATCAGTGTCGGCCACGGCCACCGCCTGATGAGCGGCCACCTCCGCCGAAGCCTCCCGAACGACTGCCGCCACCGAAGCTTCCGGTGCCATAACTGCCTGTGCGGCCTCCGTTCTGGGTTGAACGGTTGTAATTATAGTTGTTATTGTTGTTCGTGTTGTTGTTGCGGTAATTGTTATTTGTGGTGGTTCCGTTGTGACGGTTGGTCGTAGTCGGGGTAGAGGAGTTGCGTACAGTGGTGTTGTTCTGATGACGACCTCCTGACACATTGGTAGAGGGGGTGTTGGTATAGACAGGACGATTTGTCATGTTTAAGCCATTGCCGGTTGTGCCCTGATGACGACCTCCGTTGACGTAGCCCGGACGGGTGGATATGCCCCCGTTGTTGCCTGCAAAGTGGTTGTTGGATGGACGGTAGCCATTGACGCCCGGGTGGCGAGGATTGGAAGGACGTCCTCCTCCTCCCCAGCCCCATGACGGTCCCCAGCCGGGATTCCAACCCCATGACGGTCCCCAAGCAGGTCCCCAACCCCATGATGGACCCCATGCCCAAGCAGGACCCCAACCGGGACCCCAGTTCCATGCCCAGTATGGGTCGTACCAGGAGTTCCAATACCAGCCCGAGTTCCAACGCCAGTAGTTGTTATAGTAGTATGGTGAAGACCATGCGATTGATGGGTAGAAGTAGTCGTAGCCCCAGTAGGATGATGGGGTGTTGACGTAGACGTTGACAGTCTCCGGCTCCATGTAATAGATGTTGGCGAGTTCTTCGTCGCCTGAGCCGCTTACGATCTGAGGATTGTAGAACTGCTCGATGCGTCGGGTGTACTGGAAGTCGGTCGATGTGGTGTCGGACGATAATGAGTCGGTGGCGAATACTCCACGGCGGTTGTATTCGTCGACGCTGATGTTGCGTGTTCCGTTGACAGTATAGTTGTCGGCGGAAGGATAGTCGGCCACTACGACTGTGGCGGTGCCGTTGCCGTAGGTGGCTGCGTTGTAGTAGTTGGAGTTATTGGTGGTCTGTTTTTTCTGTGTGGACTCCTTCTTGGTGGCTTTTGAGGCATTGTAGTAGATGTCATCGTCATAGTATGACTGTGCCGATGCCACTGTGATGGAAGCTAAGAGCCCTGTCAGAAAAATGGAAAATCGTTTGAGCTTCATGTCGTGCTGTTTATGAGATGAGAGTTGCGTTGTTGCTTTAAGATTTAGACAAGCAAGTGGCATGAAAGTTTAATCCACCTGACTCTTCTATACCTATTATAACACAAAAATACTACTTTTATCCTTATAAACAAATAAATAAGGTGGAAAAAAGTGTATTGCCACTGTTTTTCCACCTTTGTTTTCAGGACTTTCGGCCGGATTTGGCAGGCTTATCCGAGAGCAGCCACCAACTCGGCGGCAAGGGAGTCGATGACAGGGGAGACCTCCTCTTTGCGTGCCTGTTTCATCTCGGGGGCAGGTGCTATGAGGGTGACCGGTTTGCCTTCGAACATGGCCTTGAGTTTTTTCACTGACTGTGCTCCCCATGAGTACGAGCCGGCCACTCCGATGACGCGGTTCTTGATGCCTCGTGCCAAGAGTGCGGTGGCGAGTGAGGCCACAGGCGGGAATATCTCGCCATTGTAGGTCGGTGAGATGACCACGAGCCCTTTGAGACGCATTATGTCGGCCAGGACGCGGCTCTGAGGTGCATGGCTGAGGTCGTGGATGCGGATGTCCTTAATGCCGGCTTCGGCAAGACGTGAGCCGATTTCTTCGGCTATTGCGGCAGTGGTGCCGTACATTGAGCCATAAGCAATCACCACGCCACGGTCTCCTTCCCATTTTGCCATGCGGGCATAGAGGCGCGCTATCTGTTCGCGCTGTTCGTTCCATACCGGTCCGTGGGTGGTGCAGATGTAGTCGACGGTGAGGCCGGCTATTTTTGCGAATGCTTTCTCGACAAACTGGCCATATTTTGCTACGATGCAGGAGTAGTAGCGGTAGGCTTCGGGGAAGTAGAGCGAGGTGTCCATCTGACGGTCGATGACGGCTCCGTTGAGGGCGCCGAAGCAGCCGAGCGCGTCGCCGGTGAAGAGCACATGTTCCTCGACGGCGTAGGTGAACATTGTCTCGGGCCAGTGGAGCATGGGGGTGAGGATGAATTTGAGGTGGAGGTCGCCCAAGTCAAGTGTGTCGCCCTCTTTCACCTCCACGGTGCCTGTGTTGATGCCGTAGAAACCGTTGAGCATGTCGAGGGTTTTGGCATTGCCTACAATTTTAAGATCGGGGAACCGGCTTTTCAACGTCGGGATGGCACCGCTGTGGTCGGGCTCCATGTGGTTGATGACAAGATAGTCGGGGGTTGTGCCTTCGAGTATGTCGGCAAGGTGGCCGATGAATTCGGCTGTGTGGTGGAGGTCGCTTCCGTCGATGATGGCAGATGCTTTCGAACCACGTACCACGTAACTGTTGTAGCTGACGCCGTAGGGGAGTTCCCACAGGCCTTCGAAGCGACCGGTAGTGCGGTCATTGACACCGCAGTAGGTCACACGGTCAGTTATTCTATTTATATTCATGTCGGTAATCGAAAAGTTGAAAAGTGGTTTTAAGGATAAACTATATGATACCTAATGTAAAACAGATTAAGGGGCGAATATATTTTATGAGGAGTGATTTTTTTAGTCAGGGATGTGGTTGAAATCAACGCAAAACCAACGCACCCTGGTGCCGTGGATGTGGAACAGAGAGGTGTCAGTCCACTTTTTCCGGAGGCAGCGGGGAGCGTTGGCTTTTATGCCCGGAGGGGGCAAATTATTTATAGCGTGTCCAGCGAATGACTTCCTTGACGGTGGGTTTCTTGCCATACATGAAGATGCCGACGCGGTAAATCTTGCCTGCGAGCCATACCATGAATACGAAACCTGCCACGAGGAGTACGAGTGAGAGGATGATTTCCCAAGCGGGGATTCCGAAGGGGATGCGGGCCACCATCACCATGGGCGAGGTGAGGGGGAAGAGCGAGGCCCAGAAGGCTATCGGTCCGGTCGGGTCGGTGGCTGCCACCATGGCGAAGATGAGGCCGAAGATGATGGGGAAAACGGCCACGGAGGTGAGCTGGCTGGCATCCTGGATGTTGTCAACGGCCGAGCCGATCGCGGCGAAGATGGATGAGTAGAGGAGGAATCCGCCGATCAGGAAGATTGTCATCATGGCTACGAGGGAGATGATGTGTCCAACCTCGCCGAGCATTGCCACGGCTTCGATGACCGGAAGTGCGGAGGGGTCGCTCACGGCGTCGAGATTGCCGCTCTGGACGGCTGTGATATCAGCCATGGCATCGGCCGGCATGAGGGCGGGGAAGAGGTAGGCCGACATGACAGCGAGAAGCACTCCCCATAGCACCATCTGGGTGACGGCCACGAGGGCTACGCCGATGATTTTGCCCATCATGAGCTGTGCGGGTTTGACGGATGACACGACGACCTCGAGCACTCGGTTGCCTTTCTCTTCGATGATGGATGTCATGACCATCTGTCCGTAGATGAGGAGGAACATGTAGAGGATGAAGGACATGCCCACGCCGATGGCGTAGCTGAATGTGGAAGAGACGCTTTCCTCTTCCTCCTTGTCATAGCGTACGGTGTTGAGGTTGACGTTGCTCTTGACCTCGTCGAGAATCTCCGGGAGGTTATCGATGTTGTAGGTGAGGAGGCGTTCGTTCTCGATGATGTTGTTGATCTGGCCTGTTATGGTGCTCTCGGTGGTGATTGAGGAGGGACCGTTGGTGTAGAGCTTGATGGAGGCGCGTTTGGAGTCCATGATGTTGGACGGGATGACGAGCACTGCTCCAACTCCGTCGCGGTTGAGGGCCGAGTCGACCGTGGCTGTGAGGTCGGATGTGAATTTCACTTCATCGGTGTCCTTGAGGCTTGAGGCGATCTTGCCTGAGTTGTCGACAACGACGACGGTGGTCTCGGATGAGTCGACGAATCCCATGATGAGTGCAGGCAATGCCATCAGCACCAGCATTAGGATTGGCATTAGGATGGTGGTGATGATGAAGCTTTTTTTCTTGACGCGCTCCATGTATTCGCGTTCGATGACGATTCCTATTTTTGACATTGTGATTTCGGATGATAGGTTGGATAATTATGTTGTGGGGATAGAGGGTTGGTTAAGGAGTGGGTCAAGCGTTTGCGTCGTCGCGGACGGCACGGATGAAGATGTCGTTCATCGATGCGATGCTTTCCTTGAAGGCTGCGAGGTTGACGGTGTCGTTGGCTTTGGCTATGACGTCGCGGAGCGATGCGCCGTCGTTGACGTGGAGTGAGATGCATGAGCGACCTTGGCCGTCGGGTTCTTTCATCTCGAATTCGCCTGCCATGGGCATGAGTGCTTCCATGAGTTGGCGTTGGTCGCCGCTGAAGGTGAGGTCGTAGCGGTTGCCGAAGTACTGGCGGCGCAATTCCTCGACGTTTCCGCTGAGGATGTTGCGGCTCTTGTTGATGAGGGTGATGTTGTCACAGATTTCTTCGACTGACGACATGTTGTGGGTCGAGAATATCACGGTTGCACCTTCGTCCTTGAGCTTGAGTATCTCTTCCTTGAGGAGGTTGGCGTTGATGGGGTCGAATCCTGAGAAGGGTTCGTCGAAGATGAGGAGCTTGGGACGATGGAGCACGGTGATGATGAACTGGACTTTCTGTGCCATGCCTTTGGAGAGTTCCTCCACTTTCTTGTCCCACCACGAAAGGATGTCGAAGCGTTCGAACCATTTGCGCAGCTCGCGGGTGGCGTCGGCCTTTGAGAGGCCTTTGAGGCGGGCGAAGAATACGGCCTGTTCGCCCACTTTCATCTTTTTGTAGAGGCCTCGTTCCTCGGGGAGGTATCCTATTTTCTCGACGTCGTCCTGGGTGAGGATGTGTCCGTCGAGGAGGACCCGGCCCTTGTCGGGGGCGGTGATGTGGTTGATGATGCGTATCAGGGTTGTTTTGCCGGCGCCGTTTGGTCCGAGGAGTCCGTAGACTTTACCTTGGGGCACAGAGATTGACACGTCGTCGAGCGCAAGATGGGATGAGTATGACTTGCTTACGTTTTCTACTTGTAATATGTCCATGTGGTTGATTGGTTGATGTCTTTATGTGACGTTTTTCCTATGTTTGACGCAAATTTACCGAAAAAGTTTCAGGGGTGATGAAACTTTTCTGAAAAAAGTGCGTCTAAGGAGGTAAGTCACTAAATCAGTAACGTAATCATCACTGTCACCTCGTCATAATTATGTCAACACCTGATAAAGAGTCGCGCTTCATGTCGATTGTCAATGACAACCGGCAGCTCATCTATAAGGTGTGCTACATGTATGCTACCGACGAGGATCATTTCAAGGATCTCTACCAGGAGGTGCTGGCGAATATATGGCAGGGTGTGGATTCGTTCAGGGGTGATGCCCGTGTCTCGACATGGATTTACAGGACGGCGTTCAACACATGTGTGACGTTCTTCCGCCGCCACAACCGCCATTCGTCCGAGATGACATCGCTCGACTGTCTGGCCGAGATACCCGGCGAGGACTCCTCGAAGACCGAGATGCTTCGCCAGATGTATAAATTGATCGGGGGGCTCGAGAGGATGGACAAGGCTATGATAATGATGTGGCTCGACGAGCGCAGCTACGAGGAGATAGCCGAAGTGACAGGTTTGACGCGCAACAACGTGGCCACGAGGCTGCGTCGCATCAAGCAGAAACTCATTGATGAAAACCAAAAAGAGAATTGAACTTAGCATGAATATAGACGATTTAAGAGCCAACTGGAACTCCATAGATATCCCGGCGGGAATGTGCAGGCCGGTGCAGGAGTTGGAACGCCGCATTGTCAGCAGCAATGTGACGACGCTACGCAGCAGGCTGCTCCACATTTATGTGCTGCTGGGTGTGATGTGCCTCATGGGGGTGTTGTTCATGATACCTTTCGTCAAGGACCTTCCACGGCTGGTGGTGTGTGCCGACGTGTTCTATGTCGTGGTGTCGGGAATCAATTTCTATATGTCATCGCTGGTAAGGCGCATCGATTACTCGCGGATGACGGTCAAGGAGGCCCTCGAGGCTGTGTATAAGGTGGAGCGCTACAAGATAAGGGCGAGGATGTGCACCATAGTAATGGCTGTGCCTCTGATATGCTACATGATTTTCTCCTTCGCCCATCTTTATGGCGAGGTGGTGCTTTTTGGGTGTGGCTGCGGAGCTGTGCTGGGTGGTGTCATAGGCATCATCATCCATCGCCGTATGATGAGTGTGCTGCGCGAGATGCGCCGTCAGCTCACGCTCCTCGACGAGGAACAAGCCTGAGCCGTGAGGAGAATTTTTTGCGGTTTTTTCACGTATTTACGAATTAATTCACGTTTGGACTTTGCCCTTTGTGCATTGTTTAGTAACTTTGCAGTGATTTCAACATTTCACTGCAATGAACACCAATAGTCTTGTCTCTATCAGCGATATAGGTCGCGATGAGATTCTCAGGCTGCTCGACACAGCGCGTCAGTTTGAGGAAAACCCTAACCGCAGGCTGCTTGAGGGCCGGGTAGTGGCAACTCTGTTTTTCGAACCTTCCACCCGCACCCGACTGAGCTTCGAGACCGCCGTGAACCGTCTTGGCGGCCGTGTGATAGGATTCTCGGATGCCAACACCACCAGTTCGTCGAAGGGTGAGACGCTTAAGGATACCATCAAGATGGTGAGCAACTATGTGGATCTCATCATCATGCGCCATTATCTGGAAGGGGCTGCCCGCTATGCGTCGGAAGTGACCGATGTGCCCATCATCAATGCGGGTGACGGTGCCAACCAGCATCCTTCGCAGACTATGCTCGACCTCTATTCCATCTATAAGACCCAGGGGACTCTTGAGAACCTGACCATCACTCTGGTGGGCGACCTCAAGTATGGCCGCACGGTGCATTCGCTCATCATGGCGATGCGTTATTTCAACCCTACGTTCCGCTTCGTGGCCTGCAGCGAGCTTGGTATGCCTAAGGAGTACAAGGTGTTCTGCGACGAGAACGGCATCAAATACACTGAGCACACCGACTTTTCTCCCGAGGTCATCAACAGCAGCGACATCATCTATATGACGAGGGTGCAGCGCGAGCGTTTCGCTGACATCATGGAGTATGAGCGCGTCAAGGACCTCTATAACCTCAACAGCGCCATGCTGACCGACGCTCGTCCCAACATGCGCATCCTGCATCCGCTGCCGAGGGTCAACGAGATAGCCCAGGATGTCGATGACAATCCGCATGCCTATTACTTCGAACAGGCCCGCAACGGCCTCTATGCCCGCCAGGCGCTGATATGCCGTGCTCTCGGCATCGAAGTGTGACGGCTTCGACGCATTTCTCCCCTCATCACCCACCTATATAAAAAAGTAGCTCACCTCACGTTCACATTATGACTGTTTCAAAAGAAGAACTCGCAGTGGCCGCGCTCAGAAACGGCACTGTGATTGACCATATACCGTCGTCCGTACTCTTCAAGGCTGTGAAGATTCTCGACATCGCCAATCTCGACAAGGCTGTCACCATCGGTAATAACCTCGACAGCAAGAAGCTTGGAAAGAAGGGTATCATCAAGGTGGCCGACGTGTTTTTCCCCGAGTCGACCCTTAACCGTATAGCTCTCATCGCTCCCAACGCAGTGGTCAACATCATCCGCGACTACGAGGTGGTGGAGAAGTTCCCGGTGTCGCTCCCCGACACGATAGTGGGCATAGTGAAGTGCGGCAATCCCAAGTGCATCACCAATAATGAGCCTATGCGCACTAAATTCCACGTGACTGACCATGAGGACATCACGATAGAGTGTCATTACTGCGGTCAGGCAGTGAAGAGCAAGGATGTGGTGATGGCCTGAAGCATTAGCCGATGAAAGTATCCTGGAAACCCGGCACGATGATTTATCCCCTCCCCGCGGTGATAGTGACCTGCGGAGATGAGACGAGGAGCAACATGCTCACTGTGGCATGGACCGGAACCTTGTGCACGAATCCGCCGATGTGTTATATCTCGGTGCGCCCGGAGCGCTATTCCTATCCGCTCATAAGGGAGAGGATGGAGTTCACCATCAATCTCACCACGGCTGCCATGGCACGTGCCACCGACTGGGCCGGCGTGAGGTCGGGACGTGATTTCGACAAGTGGAAGGAGACCGGGCTGACGGCTGTCAAGGGTGTGAAGGTGGCGTGTCCGTACATAGCCGAGTCGCCTCTCAACATAGAGTGCCGTGTAAAGGAGATAGTGAAGCTTGGGAGCCATGACATGTTCATAGCCGACGTGGTCAACGTGCTTGCCGACGAGGAGCTCATCGACCCTGCCACCGGGGCTTTCGACCTTGGTGTCGCCGGGCTGCTCAATTATTCCCACGGACATTATTTCGAGCAGGGTGCCGAGATAGGGCATTTCGGGTGGAGCGTGAAGAAGAAATAACTTTTCAAATACAGATATCTTCCAGTTTATGAAAGAAGACAAAGTGATTTTTGACATTATCGAGCGCGAACATCAGCGCCAGAAGAAAGGGATCGAGCTTATCGCATCCGAAAATTTCGTCAGTGACCAGGTGATGCGTGCCATGGGCTCGTGTCTGACCAACAAGTATGCCGAGGGTTATCCCGGCCACCGCTATTACGGCGGCTGCGAGGTGGTGGATGAGAGCGAGAGCATCGCTATCGAGCGCCTCAAGGAGCTTTTCGGTGCCGAATGGGCCAATGTGCAGCCCCACTCGGGTGCGCAGGCCAACATGGCTGTCTTCATGGCATGCCTTAACCCCGGCGACAAGTTCCTCGGCCTCAACCTTTCACACGGTGGCCACCTGTCGCACGGAAGCCCTGTGAACTTCTCGGGCCTCATGTTCCAGGCTCTCGAATATAATGTCGACGAGGAGACCGGTCGTGTCAACTATGAGCAGATGGAGGAGGTGGCACGCCGCGAGCGTCCCCGCTTGATCATCGGTGGTGCCAGCGCCTACAGCCGTGAGTGGGATTATGCCCGCATGCGCCGTCTGGCCGACGAGATCGGTGCCATTTTCATGGTCGACATGGCTCACCCCGCAGGCCTCATCGCCGCCGGTCTGCTCGACAATCCGGTGAAGTATGCCCACATCGTGACCACTACTACCCACAAGACCCTCCGCGGTCCGCGTGGCGGCGTCATCATGATGGGTAAAGATTTCGAGAACCCCTGGGGCAAGACTACTCCCAAGGGTGTGGTGAAGATGATGTCGCAGCTGCTTGACTCGGCCGTGTTCCCCGGTGTGCAGGGTGGTCCGCTGGAACATGTCATCGCCGCCAAGGCTGTGGCTTTCGGCGAGGCTCTGCAGCCTGAATTCAAGGAATATCAGCTCCAGGTGAAGAAGAACGCCGCCGCTCTGGCTGACGCTCTCATCGCTATGGGCTACAATATCGTGTCGGGCGGTACTGACAACCACTGTATCCTTGTCGATCTCCGCACCAAATTCCCCGACCTCACCGGCAAGGTGGCCGAGAAGGCTCTGGTGGAGGCTGACATCACTGCCAACAAGAATATGGTGCCGTTTGACTCCCGCAGTCCGTTCCAGACTTCAGGTATCCGCCTGGGCACTCCTGCCATCACCACACGTGGCGCCAAGGAGCCTCTGATGGGCGAGATCGCCGAGATGATCGACACTGTGCTCCGTGCTCCGGCCGATGCTGAGACCATTGCCGCTGTGCGTGCCAAGGTGAACGCCACTATGCAGGATTATCCAATGTTTGCATATTAAGACTACGGTGATGCCCGGCATTGATTGTCGGGACATCCAATTTAATAGTTTTAATGTAATAGCACAATATAGCTTGTGGGCATGTCGGTTGTGAAGCCGGCATGCTTTTTTTGTGTCAGGTTGTCATGGGGGTGGAGGCGCGAGCTTACTCCCGGCAGGTGATGATGTGGCATGAAAAAAAGAGGACCGCTGCCTTATCGGAGCGGTCCTCTCTGCTATAGAAAGATTGGAATGGGCGGTGGGGTTATTCGAAGATGCCTACCAGGCTTGACTTGTAGTTCTGGAGGGCGGTCTTGAGTGCTTTGATTACACCGTAGTCCTTTTCGGCGCCTTCGTAGTTGAGGTCCCATGTGAAGTCGCCCTTGTTGAGGCGTCCGGCTCCGTAGTAGCCTGTCACGGCTGCGGGGACGTCGATGGCCTCGATGGGGGTGTAGTCATACATGAGCTTCGGGTCGGTGTCGAAGTTGTTGTAAGTGCCTCCGCCTACCTTTGCCTTGTAGGATGAGGGTACGGCTTCGTCGCGGCTGTCGGCTTCGTAGCAGTCGAAGTCGGCAGGGCTTGCCTTGTGGGTGATGACTGTGTAGTTGGAGCTTGCGCCCTTCTCGGCATATACGTTGCCGAAGCTTTTGATCATACCGCCGTTCTCGCCTGAGAATGTTCCGTCACCCTTGGCGTCGGTGCCCTGTTTTGATATCATCATGGGGTCGTTGGTGGCGCGGAAGAAGTTGCGCTCCACGAAGACGCTTGAGCTTGTGGTGGCTCCCACGCCGTATTTGGCCACGCCGTCATAGTAGTTGTTCCATACGTGTACGGTCATTGTGCGCACACGCGGGTGGCGTGAGTCGCTGTGGTCAAACCAGTTGTGGTGGTAGTCGATGTAGTTGGGGCCTGATTCGCTCTTCATGCCGCAGAGTGATGTCTTGCCTGAGTCATGGAAGCGGTTGTAGGCTATGGTCATGTACTGTGAGTTGCCCTTGATGTCGACTGTTCCGTCACCCTTGGCCTGGTCGGCTGCTCCGCCGGCGTTGCCGTAGAAGAAGTCCATGTGGTGAACCCAGCAGTTGGAGTTCTCGGTGTCAAATGAGAGGGCGTCGTCCATGCAGAGCATGATGGCGAAGTTGCGGAATTCGACTGACTTGGAGTTGCGGATGAGGAATCCGAATCCCCATACTGCGGCGTCCTCGCCGATACCTTCGAATGTGATGGGCACTTCGCTGTAGGCGTTTTTGCCTTTCACCTGGATGCCTTCGGAGCTTGAGTCGAATCCGTCCATGTCGCTGTCAGTGATAGTGCCGATGATGCGGACCACGAGGGGGCGTTTCTCGAAGCCTTTCTGATAGGCGGTTATGATGGCCTGGAGGCCTGTGTGCACTGTGCCTGAGCCGGGTTGCTCTTTTGTGCTGTAGAGCACTTCGAGCGACACTGTCTTGGCTGTGGCTGCTGTGACGTAGAGCACACGTGCGTCGTCCTTGAGGCTGCCGTCGAGCTTGTAGGCGCCGATGCCGGTGGTGTTGTTGAGGAAGGCGAAACCGCTGCGGTCATAGGCCTTGACGGTCATGTTGTCGGCCACGCTTGCCGATGCTTCGTCCTCGGAGCCGCCGATGACCGGAACCACTTTCATGGAGTAGGTTCCTGCGGGGAGTCCTGTCATGTCGGCACGGCCGTATGAGCCGTAGTTGCGCACGAGCGGCTGGTCGATTTTGGTGAAGTCGGTGTACTTGCCACCTTTAATATATACGCGGTAGGATGTGGCACCCTGGAATGGCTCCCAGATCACGTAGGCTGATTCGAGCCAGCCTTTGGCGTCGGTGATGTTGACACCGCCGTTGGTGATGTCGCCTTCCGAGCCTGTCTCGGGGGCTTTGGTGAAGGAGATGTCGGTGATGCTGCGGGTGAAGATGTCGTTCCAGTCGCCCTGGCGGGGAGTGACGGTTACGGTGCCTTCGGTTTTGTCGAGCGACACTTCGTCGAGGTCGGCTGTGTTGTAGTATTTGAGGTCGCCGTCAGTGGTCTTGAGGAGCATCTGGTTGGCCAGGGGATTCATTTTCACCGAGTGGTCGGCCGAGGGTGTGTTGCCGCCGGGTCCCACGGGTGTGCCTGAGGGGTCGGTGACTGAGAGAGAGTAGACGTAGATGCCTCCCGAGGCTGCGAGGGTGACGTCGCCGTCGGCTGCCACGGTGAGTGTGTGGGTCTGTTTGGTTGATTTGCTGTTGGGGGCTGTGAGGTCGGTCTTGTCAAGGTTGGTGGCGGTGATGCTGCGCGCGGCGGTTGAGCTTGACGAGAGGATGGTGATGCTGACGTTGTAGCCGGCCTTTGCTTCGGGGATTATGATGGTTGCATCCTTCTTGTTGAGGGCCATACGCGAGCCCTTGATGTCGACACGGACTGCGTCGGCGTCGGGAAGGGTGAATTTAAGCCCTTTTGTGAACTCGAGTTCTGCACCGTTGGCCATGAGGGGCTGTGCGGTGAATGTGGTGGCGTTCTTGTAGCGGTTGTTGCTGCTTGAGCTTTCGTGGGTCCAGTTGGTGGGGTCGGCTGCAAGGTTGGCCTGGTCGGTCGATGAGACTGAGGTGAAGTCCCAAGTCTGTGCGCTCGCCGCGAATGTGATTACGGTGAGAGCTGCGGCTACAGCGCCGCGGAGTGATGAGTAGAATTTTTTCATTTCTTTATGTAGACTTTTTCGCCGTTAACTATGTAGAGACCCGGTTCGAGATCCTGGGGGGTCGAGCCGAGGTATTGACCTTTGAGATTGTAGACGCCCTGTCGCTTGGCGGGGTCGGCTATGATGTCGGTGATGGCTGTTGTCTCATCGTGAGAGAGGGCCACGGCTACGAGCGACATGTCGGCCGATTCGGTGGAGTTGTCGCTGAAAGTGAGATGCACGGTGCCATCCGTGAATTTCATTTTTGTCAGTTCCTTGGGGTGCTGCACTCCGTCGATCGTGGTGACGATCTTGGAGTCGGCCTGGGCTGCGAGAGCCGAGACGAGAAGCCCAAGTGACAGAATCACTTTAGATGCTTTCATTTTGGAATGATTTGTGATAAAAACTGGAAAATATAATGATATTAGTCTTTGCAGGTAATGGTATGCTATTAGATTGGTAAGAAATATGCCAATTTGGGTGCAAAGTTGGGGAATAAAAACAAGAATTGCAATGAAATTGCGTTAAAAACTGCTAAAATCGGCTTTGGGCTTAGTGTAGAGCCTCTGTTGCGGCAAATTGTAGGGCGCGATATCGCTAATGGCCTAAGTGCCAAACGGAATGAGGTGATGATATGGGCTTGTGGGGCAGAGGGCTTATTGTAGGGTAAACAAGAAGCGCCCGCCACGGTGGTGGCGAGCGCCATGATGCTGTGCATCAGCCACGGAGGATGATGCCGCCGCTTGTGGGCAGGGGGTTACTTCTTTTCCTTGAGGAGGTCGCGGATCTCGGTGAGAAGCACCTCTTCCTTGGTGGGTTCGGGGGCGGGTGCCGGAGCTTCCTCTTTCTTGCGTTTCATCTGGTTGATGGCCTGGATGGCTACGAAGATGCAGAAGGCCACGATGAGGAAGTCGACGATGGTCTGCACCCATGTGCCCCAGTTGAGGGTCACTTCGGGGGTGAGCACCTCCTGGGTGGTGCCGTCGATCACGGCTTTCTGTATCACCAGCTTATAGTCGGTGAAGTTCATGCCTCCGGTGGCCACTCCCACGAGGGGCATGATGATGTCGTCGACCAGCGAGGAGATGATTTTGCCGAAAGCGGCACCGATCACAACGCCGACAGCCATGTCGATGACGTTGCCACGCATTGCAAACTCTTTGAATTCTTTCAATAATGCCATGATGGTGTTGGGTTAAAATGTGTGGATATTCTGATAAATTGATAGATTCAACTATATTAACACAAAAGTAGGGAAAAATATCGAAAATGTATGTATGTTAATGTATATTTTGGATTTTTGTCACAAAAGAGGCAAAAATGGCAAATTTTAATGCTATATATAGAGGTGGAAATTGAAAAATTATTATTACTTTTGTGGCGCAAAATCAAAGGGTGGCCCATGGATGGCTCCGGCGATGATGCGCTCACTGTTTCAATAGGAAAATTTTTGTAACCCAATTTATATAAACTATGACAAAAATAGGTATTAATGGTTTTGGCCGCATCGGTCGGTTCGTATTCCGTGCTTCAACCAAGCGCGATGACATCGAAGTAGTTGCAATCAACGACCTTCTCCCCGTTGACTACATGGCTTACATGCTCAAGTATGACACAATGCACGGCAAGTTTGACGGCACTGTTGACTACGATCTCGAAAAGAGCCTCCTCATCGTTAATGGCAAATCAATCCGCGTTACCGCATGCAAGAACCCCGCAGAAATCGCTTGGGGCGCAGTAGGTGCAGAATACGTTGTTGAATCAACCGGTCTCTTCCTCACCAAGGAAAAGGCACAGGCTCACATCGAAGCCGGCGCAAAATACGTGGTTATGTCAGCTCCTTCAAAGGACGACACCCCCATGTTCGTTTGCGGTGTAAACCAGGACAGCTATGTTAAGGGTACTCAGTTCGTGTCAAACGCTTCTTGCACCACCAACTGCTTGGCTCCTATCACCAAGGTGCTCAACGACAAGTTTGGCGTTGTAGAAGGCCTCATGACCACAGTGCACTCTACCACAGCTACCCAGAAGACTGTTGACGGTCCCTCAATGAAGGACTGGCGCGGTGGCCGTGCTGCTTCAGGCAACATCATCCCCTCATCTACAGGTGCTGCCAAGGCTGTAGGCAAAGTTATCCCCGAACTCAACGGCAAGCTCACCGGTATGTCAATGCGTGTCCCCACCCTCGACGTATCAGTAGTTGACCTCACCGTTAACCTCGCTAAGCCCGCTACTTACGAAGAAATCTGCGCTGCCATGAAGGAAGCTTCTGAAGGCGAACTCAAGGGTATCCTCGGTTACACTGAAGATGCAGTCGTATCAAGCGACTTCCTCGGTGATCCCCGCACTTCTATCTTCGACAAGAACGCAGGTATCATGCTTTCACCCACTTTCGTTAAGGTGGTTTCTTGGTATGACAACGAAATCGGCTACTCTAACAAGGTGCTCGATCTCATCGCTCACATGAAGAAAGTTAACGGCTAATACATGCCCTGAAGGATAATATCCACACAGAATTTCCATCCCCTGCCCGACATAATCTCAGGCAGGGGATTTTTGTGCCTTATGGTGACGCCTCCATCGTTGTCTCATTCGTCTCATTTGTCTCATCCGTCTCATTTGTCTCATTTTGTCTCATTCCCCCCTTTTTATGAGACAATGAGACAAACACTGATTCGATGTGTGGCTTTCAGGATGGATATATGGCATTACAGGCCCCTCATTGCAGCTTTTGCAGTCTCATCCGTCTCATGTCTCTGCGACAAGCCTGTCTCATTTTGTCTCATTTTGTCTCATTTTGTCTCATCCGTCTCATTTTGTCTCATTTTGTCTCATTTTGTCTCATTTTGTCTCATTCCCTCTGAGATGAGACAGATGAGACTCATGAGACAGATGAGACTGACTCCCTATATATCATCCGGTGAATGAGACCGATGGTTTAGTGTAAGTTGCTGAAAAATATTGATTTATTTAGATGTCATACTGCTACTGAGCATAGATTGACATGGATATAAGGTTCAAGCATGTGGCAGGAGAATAGCTTGGCTATGGATATGTGTATCAGACAGATGTTTATACTATAGGTTGACTATGTGGGATATAAATCATCAGGCTTCAGCCATAAACATGATGTATATCTGCGATGCAGAGGCTTACATGTGTAAGGCCAAGTGATTTATGCATATGATAAATGATTGTATTACAGGTATTTAAGATGATAAGTATATATGTGATATATACTTATATATTCATATATATATATACTCATACTTAACCCTCTACAGATATTGAGACATCAATATACACTCCCCCCATACATCTTATATTATATAAAATGTATTAAGATATGGATAGGTGAAGATGTGGGGAGGTAGTGCAAAGTTACTACCCCATAGGGGGCTTATGAGTGCGATAATATCGTTTTGTTACTCGAAAAAGCTCAAAGCATGCACGAGCATATCATTTTGTCTCATCCGTCTCATCCGTCTCATCTGTCTCATCAATCTGTCTCATGAGACAAAATGAGACAAAATGAGACAATGTGAGACAAAATGAGACAAAGTGAGACAGGCATGTCGCAGAGACGTGAGACGGATGTGACTGCAAAAGCTGCAATGAGAGGCCTGTAATGCCATATATCCATCCTGAAAGCCACACATCTAATCAGTGTTTGTCTCATTGTCTCATAAAAAGGGGGGAATGAGACAAAATGAGACAAAGTGAGACAAAGTGAGACATTCAGTCTCATGTCGCATGAGACAGTATGACTTTACGGCAGAGGATTAGTCGGCGTGAGCAGGTGAACGGTGCGTGTCAGATGTGGTCAATCTCTTTACCTCGCGACGGAGCATCAGGAGTGTGACCATGGTGGGAAACGCCATGAGGGCATAGAAGAGGTCGCAGAACCCTACGGCCACCCCCAGAGGCATCACGGCGAAGATGACGAGCGTGGCTATGAAAAACCATGTGTAGTAACGTGCTTTCTCCTCGCCGAAGAGATAAGCGGCGCAGCGGTTGCCGTAGAAGCTGTAGCTGAACATTGAGGAGAGCGCGAAGCACAGCACTATCACCATGAGCATATATTCACCTAACGGGATGGCTTTGCCGAAGGCTCGCATCGCCACCTCCAGTCCCTTTATGCCTTCCACTCCCTGCAGGTCACCGCATAGGAGTATGGCCAGGGCAGTGAGTGTACACACTATGCCTGAGTCGATGCTCGGACCGAGCATGGCTATGAGCCCTTCGCGCACCGGCTCGGTGTTGGAGGAGGCTCCATGCATTATTGTGGCCGTCCCTACACCTGCGTCATTGACCAGGGCGGCTCTCCGTGCCCCTATGATGGCTATCCCCGCAAGTGCTCCCCAGCCGGCGCGCAGATTGAAGGCTTCGGCGAAGATTGACCGGAACACTGCCGGGACATCGGCTATGTTGGTGGCGATGATGTAGGCCACGAGAACGAAGTAGAGACCCACCATGAAGGGGACGAGCCAGGTGGCAACCCTTGCTATGCGTCGTATGCCCCCGATGACCACGGCGGTGACTGTAAGCGCGATGGCGAGCCCGATTACGAGGCGGAAGGATGTGTGGCGGTCCCACCCGGTGATGGCCGAAATCCCTCCGGCCAGAGGGTTGGAGGCAAGCCACTCAGGGGTGGTGAATGTGGTCATCAGCGCCTCGGTGAGCTGGTTGGCGTTCATTATGCAGAGGGTTCCGAGCATCCCTGCCACGGCGAATGTGACCGCGAGCCAGTGCCATCCCGGCCCCATGGCGCGGTCAATGATGTGCATTGTGCCTCCGGCGGGACGTCCGTCGGGGGTCGATGACTTGAAGCGTGTGGTGAGCACCCCCTCGTGGAATTTTGTCGACATCCCCACCAGTGCGCTCACCCACATCCAGAAGATGGCTCCCGGTCCGCCCATCACAAGGGCTATGGCCACTCCGGCTATGTTGCCCATCCCCACGGTGGCTGCCACCACTGATGCGAGGGCTTGCACGGAGGATATCTGCGAGCCTGCTTGGCGTGACTGCTTGTTGCGCAGCTCACGGAGCGCGTCGGGGAGACGGCGCACCGACACCATCCCTGAATAGAAGAACAGGAAGAAGCCTCCTCCGATGAGGAGTATGAAGAGCGGATAGCCGCATAGGAAGTCGGCTGTCAGTGTGACATAGTGTCCTATAGTGTCGAGCATGGTATGATGGCTGGGGGTTATGGGGTGTTGCCGTTATGGTCGTCATGTGGGTGTCGGCGGGGCTTTTTACCATCCTCCGCTGGCACCGCCGCCTCCGGTCATGCCACCGCCGAACGAGCCTCCGGAGAAGCCTCCGCCGCCGCCACCTCCTCCGCGGCCCATCATGCTTCCGAGCACCGCCCCGGCAACGGCAGCATCGGCCGGGTCGGTTTTGCGGGGTATCTTGAACTTGCGGTCGGTGCGGTTGCCGCAGTTGCGGCACACGTAGATGTCGGCTCCTTCCCCCTCGGTGCGCACCGTGGGCTGGCGCAGTATGACGCGGTTGACGAGCGACATGGCGCGGGCATGGCAGCGGGGACACACCGTGTAGTTGGTCTCGCGGTTGATATAAGGTAGCACCTCCACCTCCTGGCAGTTGGGGCAGTGCCACACGTCATAGTCTATCGAGTCGATTTTCTCCTCGGTGTCCTGCGCCGGGGTGAGGTAATCGTTGTCATGCTCCTCGTCCACGAGGTCCATCCTGTGGCCGCAGTTGGGGCAGTCGCGCTTGTGTCGGCGCACTCGGTGCATTGTGGCGATTAGGATGAGGTAGGCCACAAGGCCCATCCCCAGGGTGAGGATGGCGACGAAGAGGGCTGCCGTGCGGTACTGGTCGAGCTCGCGGTAGCGGTTCACGTCGTCGAGCCGGCGTGAGGTGACAAGGGCCCAGATCACCACTGCGAGCATCACCAAGGCCACGAAGAGGGCAAACCACAGGAACATCATGAAGAGTTCCTCGCCCGAGATGTCGTCGTCGCTGCCGGCATGGGCGTCGTTTGCCTGGCCTGACATCACTTCGTCGCGGTAGTCGGGGTCGGAGACCACTCTGGCGAGGCTACCCACGGCTTTGAGGGTGCCTGCGTCATAGTCGCCACGGCTGAACGATGGAGCCATGTCGTTGCGGATTACGCGTCCGGCGATGATGTCGGGCACCACACCCTCCATTCCGTAGCCGGTGCGTATCACCGCCTTGCGGTCGTCGCGTGATATCAGCACAAGGAGGCCGTTGTCGTTGTCGCTTTTGCCTATTCCCCATTTCTCGAAGAGGCGCGTGGCAAACTCGTCGGGGGTCATGGAGGGGTCTACCTGGTCGATGGCCACCACCACCATCTCTACCGATGTCGCGTCCCAGAGCGAGCGCAGGGCGGTGTCGAGGCTGTCGACGGCGGAGGCCGATAGGACTCCCGAGGGGTCGGAGACGAAACGGTTGCGGTCGGAGACGTGGACGTTGGGTACCTGGTCGACCGTAATGGCCCGGACGGCCGGCGTCAGCAGCAGCGTCAGGGCAAGGATGAGGGTTTGGATGTAGCGCATGGGTTCAATTGTTGATTTTTAGGCTCATGCCGCTTAATTTGCGGTAGAGGTCGAGGGCGTAGACGTCGGTCATGCCCGAAATGTGGTCAAGGACTGCCTGGAGCTTGCCGTAGAGTGTCGGCGCACCGGTCTCGTATTGCTGCGGCACTTTGGCCAGGAGGAGCTGCGAGTAGTTGAGCCCGGGGTTGCGCACGGCCTCGACGAGCTCGTTGAGCAGGAAGGAGATGATGCGTGTGCCCGCGAGTTCGATGTCCACCACGTCGCTGGCGCAGTAGATTTTCTTCCACGACAGGGCCTCGCACTCCTTGTAGCCCCTTTTTTCGGGGTCGGGGATATGGTGGAGGAGCGAGCCGGTGAAAGTGCCGGAGAGTATCTCCTCCTCGTGGCTCACGAAGGTCTCCGCGCAGCGGTTGACCAGCTCCCCGATGATGCACGAACGCAGGTAGGCTATCTTCTCGTTGGGGTCGTCGACGTGGCTCATCACCCTTTCGGCATGGGAGCGCCTGGCCTGGTCGAAGTAGTTGAGGAAAAGGGGTATCACCTCGTCGGTGGCGAGAATCTTGAGCTTGTGGGCATCCTCTATGTCCATGATCTCATAGCAGATGTCGTCGGCGGCCTCCACGATGTAGACGAGCGGATGGCGGGCGTAGCGCACACGTCCGTCGGGGTCGCTGAGGCGTAGCATTCCCAGCTCGGTGGCCACCTTTATGAAGTCGTCCTTCTCAGAGGTGAAGAATCCGAATTTGCCGTGGGCTCCCGCGAGGGTCGACTCGAAGGGGTATTTCACTATCGAGGCCAGGGTGGAATAGGTCATGGCGAAGCCTCCGGGACGCCGACCGTTGAACTGGTGTGTGAGCAGGCGGAATGCGTTGGCATTGCCTTCGAAGTGGGTTAGGTCGCACCACTGTTGCGGCGAGAGGCTCTCCTCAAGGTTCCGTCCCTTGCCTTCGCTGAAGAAGGTGGCTATGGCCTTCTCTCCGGAGTGGCCGAAGGGGGGATTGCCGAGGTCATGGGCCAGGCATGCTGCCGCCACTATCTCGCCGATGTCGTCTATTTTGTCGACCCACGGCTCCGCGGCATACTTGCGCCGCAGTTCCTTTGCTATCTCGTTGGCCATGGAGCGTCCCACACACGCCACCTCCATGCTGTGGGTGAGGCGGTTGTGGACGAAGATGCTGCCCGGCAGCGGAAACACCTGGGTCTTGTTCTGCAGACGCCTGAAAGGGGATGAGAACACCAGACGGTCAAAGTCGCGCTGGAAGTCGCTGCGCGAGCCCGGCTTGGGGTCGTGGTAGTGTTCGAGCCCGAAGCGCTTGTCGTTGATGAGCTTGTCCCATGACATTCTGTTCATAGCTGTGAGAGGGGGGTAATAAGGTTTGTATATGCGAAGTTACGAAAAAAATATCATCTGTCTCGCACTCAGGGCAAAAAAGAGCCGCCCACCGGCACTTCGATTGCACCGGCAGGCGGACCTGTATTATCAAAACTAATAGTTTATATTCTGAGTGTCAGACGACTCCGCATTAAGCTTTGCCGGCAGAACCGAGAACGGCTACAATCTTGTGCTTGTAGAGTTTCTCCATGTTGTCGCGGGCCGGGCCGAGATACTTGCGGGGGTCGAATTCCTCGGGGTGTTCAGCGAGGGTCTGACGCACAGCGGCAGTCATGGCCAGACGGCTGTCAGAGTCGATGTTGATCTTGCAAACGTCCATCTTGGCAGCCTTGCGGAGCTCTTCTTCGGGGATACCGATAGCGTCGGGGAGCTTGCCGCCGAACTTGTTGATGGTGTCGACCTCGTCCTGGGGAACTGATGAAGAACCGTGGAGCACGATGGGGAGGTTGGGGAGCTTCTTCTCCACAGCTTCGAGAACGTCGAATGCCAAGGGAGGAGGAACGAGACGGCCGGTCTTCGGGTCGCGGGTACACTGTTCGGGCTTGAACTTGTAAGCACCGTGTGAGGTACCGATAGAGATGGCGAGTGAGTCAACACCGGTGCGGGTAGCGAAGTCGATTACTTCCTCGGGATCGGTGTAAGTGTGGTGGTCAGAAGATACTTCGTCTTCCACGCCGGCGAGAACGCCGAGTTCGCCTTCAACGGTCACGTCATACTGGTGAGCGTAGTCGCATACCTTCTTGGTGAGGGCAACGTTCTCCTCGTAGGGGAGGTGAGAACCGTCGATCATCACTGATGAGAAACCGTGTTCGATACAGTCCTTGCAGAGCTCGAAGCTGTCACCGTGGTCGAGGTGAAGCACGATCTGGGGATTTTCCCAGCCGAGGCTCTTGGCATATTCAACGGCACCCTGTGCCATATAACGGAGGAGGATGGGGTTAGCGTAGTTACGTGCGCCTTTGGAAACCTGGAGGATAACGGGAGATTTTTCTTCGGCTGCAGCCTTGATGATAGCCTGAAGCTGCTCCATGTTGTTGAAGTTGAATGCCGGAACAGCATATCCACCCTTGATTGCCTTGGCAAACATTTCTTTGGTGTTTACCAGGCCTAAATCCTTATAACTTACCATTTTAGTTAAGAGGTTATAGAGTTAATAAAAAATTAATTAGAATTGTACTGGGTACAAAGTTACATATTTTTTTTGTAAAGAAGCCATTTTTGTGTCACATTCTCGGAATCTGTCCTAAAATTTAGCCACCCGCAGTGTCATGACCGTGGGTGAGGGGAGGCTTAATGTAGCCCGACGCGCCATTAAGCCCTCCTCCCGGTGTCTACAACGTCCGTTGCCCCATGTCAGGGTCAGTTTTTTATGGATATTTGGAGTATTTTCACTAATTTTGCAGAAACGAACACTCAGGATTGACGGATATGACAAGGCTTTCATCCTTAAGGACAGCCCTGGCCCTGGCCGGAGCCATTGCGACGATGCCCCTCTACGCGGAGTATCCCATCCACTATGAGGCTTCGGTGAGCGGAGGGGGCGGCAGCGGCTCTTTCGCTCCTTACCACATATCCTCGCTGCGCCACGGACGCATATCAGCCCGCTACAATGCCCTGGGCGAAGTGGCCCTGTGGCGTCCGCTCGACACATCAAGCCGCTTCTCCTACGGCTTCGGGGCCGACATCGTGGCCGGCTACAGCTCCTCCACGGCCTACGAGCGCTATGACGCATCGGCAGCAACGTGGAACACCCATTCCGTCTCTCCCTCATCGGCTTGGGTGCAGCAGCTATTTGGCGAAGTGAAGTATCGCGGAGTCTTCCTTCTCGCGGGACTCAAAGAGCACTCATCGGCCTTGCTCAACCAGGGGCTCACCAGCGGCGACCTCATCGAGAGCGGAAACTCGCGCCCGATACCCGAAGTGCGCATCGGATTCCACGATTTCCAGGACATCCCCTTCACACGTGGATGGGTGCAGATACAAGGTGAGATTGCCTATGGGAAATTCACCGACAACGGATGGCTCAAGGACCAGTATAACTACTACACAAACCATCTCACACTCGGCGAATGGTACACATATAAGAGATGCTACTTCCGCACCTCTCCTTCCCGGCCATTTTCGGTCACCTTCGGCATGCAGGCCGCCGGGGAATTCGGAGGAGACGAGACCATCTACGTGCGCGGCAAAGTGCTGCGCACCTACAAGTATCCATCCGACCTGCTCACATTCATAAAAATGTTCATCCCCTCCAAGGACGGCGGCGAAGGCTTCGTCACAGGCAACCATCTCGGTTCGTGGGACCTCAAAGCTCGCTACAGGCTACGCAACGGCGACCGCATCATGGCCTACTTCTCGTGGCCTTGGGAGGACGGATCGGGCATCGGGAAACTCAACGGCTGGGACGGCCTGTGGGGCGTGGAGTATAAATCGGCAGCCCCCGGGTGGCTCGAAGGCGCCCTCCTGGAGTATCTCGACTTCACCAATCAGAGCGGACCCATACATTTCGCTCCCGGCGACCACACCGGCACCTCCGTCACCGAACACGTGTCGGGTGCCGACGATTATTACAACAACAATTCTCACCGCTCCTATGCCAACTACGGCATGTCGATAGGCACACCGGCCCTCATGGCCCCAATCTACAACCTTGACGGCTTCCCGGCCTACCTCGCCAACGCCATGCGTGGTTTCCACGTCGGGGTCGAGGGGCACATCACACCCGCATTGTCCTATCGCCTCAAGGCAGGCTACCGCAAAGCCTGGGGCAACGGAAAAATCACCCTCCCTGAGCCTCTCCACCTCACATCGGCGATGCTTGAGGCAACATGGCAGGTGAAAGGGGTGGACGGACTGAGCGTCAACGCCCAGCTGGAGTGTGACCGTGGCAACATGCCCTGCGACGCATTCGGCGCACTCGTGACGGTGAAATACAACGGCATCCTCAACCTATAAGCCAAGATGATCAGACTGCGTATAACCCTGTTAATAGCCCTCCTGGCAGCTCTCCTGAGCGCATGCACACGCCACAACGGCGATATAGGCGACTACTTCGGCACATGGCATGTGGAGACGGTAACAGCCGACGGTGTCGAGCTGCCCCTCTACAGCGACGACGGAGTCCTCGTCTATGAATGGCGCTTCCAGGCCGGATTCATCCAGATACAGACCATCTACCCGCACCTCGAGTATGACCGCTGCTTCGGCACTTGGAAAGAGGGCGGCGGCCACCTGCTGCTCGACTTTTCGCACTCCGACTCAGGAGGCGTGGGCGAATATACTCCCCCGGCAGCCCTGCACCTATCGGAAGGGGTAACCGACATGGACATCATCACCCTCTCATCCTCACGCCTGGTCACCGCCTACGTCGACCATCAGGGCGTGAAATATACATATCATTTACGAAAGACCTATTAACACCACTGTAAAATATCAACAATGGACGCGACAAAGGAAAAAGTGCTCGTCACCGGAGCCGACGGCTTCATAGGCTCACATCTGGTGGAACGGCTGCTCAACGACGGCTACGCAGTCAGAGCGCTCAGCCAGTATAATTCATTCAACAACTGGGGCTGGCTCGAGGGGATGACTCATCCCGACCTCGAGGTGGTGACAGGCGATGTCCGCGACCCTAATCTGTGCCGCCACATCACCGAAGGTTGCACCACAGTGTATCATCTCGCAGCCTTGATAGCCATTCCTTACAGCTATGTGGCCCCCGACAGCTATGTCGACACCAACATAAAGGGTACACTCAACATGTGTCAGGCAGCCCGCGACTGCGGAGTGAAACGTATAGTCGTCACCTCCACCAGCGAGGTCTACGGCACAGCGCGCTACGTACCCATCGACGAGGCTCATCCCAAACAGCCGCAGTCACCCTACAGCGCCACCAAGATCGGGGCCGACGCAATAGCCCTGAGCTTCCACAACGCTTTCGGGCTTCCGGTGGTGGTGGCTCGTCCGTTCAACACCTACGGCCCGCGTCAGAGCGCCAGGGCCATCATCCCCACCATCATTACCCAGATCGCCTCAGGCATGAAGGAGATTAAGGTGGGCGACCTGTCGCCGACGCGTGACTTCAACTTCGTCAAGGACACGGCAGCCGGATTCGTGGCTCTCGGCACAGCTCCGGGCATCGAGGGGCGCGAGATAAACATAGCCACAGGCACCGAAGTCAGCATGCAGCACACGCTTGACACCATAGCGCGTCTCATGGACCGGGAGGTCAACTATGTGGTCGACCCGGCTCGACTCCGTCCGGCTGGTAGTGAAGTGTTCCGTCTCTGTGGCGACAATTCTCTCGTCACATCACTCACCGACTGGCGTCCCGCCTACTCGCTCGAGGACGGCCTGCGCGAGACCATCGACTGGTTCACACGTAAGGAGAACCTCGCAAAGTATAAAACCGGAATCTACAACGTGTGATGGAGCAGGAACTTAAACCGATCAACGTATTGTTTCTCGGAGGAGCCAAGCGTGTATCCTTCGGACGCAAACTCATAGATGCCGGACGCGCACTCGGCCTTGATGTCAAGATCTACAGCTACGAGCTCGAATCCGAAGTGCCCATCGCAGCCATCGGAGGTGTCATCATAGGGCGTCGGTGGAGTGCTCCCGACCTTCTTGACCATCTGCATCATGTGGTGCGTTCCTACCGCATCGGGCTGATGCTCCCCTTTGTCGATGGAGCGGTGGCAGTGGCAGGAGCCTATGTCGCCACTTACGGCGATAGCTGGGCTCCGGTGGTCAACCCCGGGAAAGCCGAGATGCTGTTCGACAAGGTGGCTTCCGCACGTCTCTTCGAGGATGCCGGGCTCCCGATTCCTCCCACATACTCTGGAGGGCGTCCCGACTTCCCGTTAATAGCTAAACCACGTCACGGTTCGGCCTCGAAAGGCATAGAAGTTATCGACAACGTAACCGACTTCAAGCGTATACTTAAGGTGGCTGACCGTTACCTTCTGCAGCGCTACTATCCGCAACGCGAGGAGTATACCGTCGATTGCTACATATCGGCTAAGGGCAACATCCTGTGTGTGAGTCCCCGCCGGAGGCTTGAGGTGGTGGGAGGTGAAGTGTCGCGCACAGTCACTGTGGCCGACAAGGAGCTGACCGACGAGGCTGTCAAAGCCATACGTCGTCTGGAGTTGCGCGGAGCCGTCACATTGCAGTATCTCCGCGACAAGGACACCGAACGCCTCATGCTGATGGAAATCAATCCGCGTCTCGGAGGCGGAGTGGTGTGCTCGGTACACGCCGGAGCCGATATCCCGCAGCTAATTCTGCGCGAGACACTCGGATTGCCCCTCAAACCGGCCGACAATATCAAACCCAACACCCTCATTTGTCGTTATTTTGAAGAAATAGTTTTCTGAATGGAAAAGCAGCATAAAGATATCATAATCATAGCCGAGGCAGGCGTGAACCACAACGCTTCAATGGAGATGGCACGCCGTATGGTGGTCGAGGCCGCTAAAGCCGGGGCAGATTATGTGAAATTCCAGACAGCCGTCCCCGAACTCGTTATCTCATCCATAGCCCCCAAGGCAGAGTATCAGAAGGAGACCACCGGCAACGAGCAGTCGCAGCTCGAGATGTGCAAGGCCATCCACCTTCCCCTCTCAGCCTATGCCGAGCTTGCCGGGCTATGCCGTGAGCACCACATCGGGTTCATGAGCACTCCGTTTGACCTCGTGTCGATAGACGCTCTCGCACCTCTCGGCATGGACTACTGGAAGATACCGTCAGGCGAAATCACCAACCTCCCTTATCTGCGCAAGATAGCAAAGCTGCGTGGACGAGTCATCCTCTCCACAGGCATGTCTACCCTCGACGAGGTGGCCACTGCCGTGAATCTCCTCGAGGAGAACGGCACTAAGCGCAATGACATCTACCTGCTCCACTGCACCACCCAGTATCCCACACCCTACAACGATGTCAACCTCTTGGCCATGAAGGCTCTCGAGTCACTGAATGTGGGAGGTGTAGGCTACAGCGACCATACCCTCGGCATTGAGGTGCCTGTGGCAGCCGCTGCATTGGGCGCAAAGATAATCGAAAAGCATTTTACCCTCGACAAATCGCTTCCCGGACCTGACCACAGGGCTTCACTCGACCCCGAAGAACTGGCCCGGATGGTGAAAGCCGTCCGCCACATAGAGCAGGCGCTTGGATCGGGACAGAAACAGGTGGCGCCGAGCGAGAAGGCCAACATCGAGGTGGCACGCAAGAGCATAGTGGCCGCATGCGACATCAAGAAAGGTGACCTCTTCAACGAAGCCAACATCACTGTCAAGCGTCCAGGCAACGGCATCAGCCCCATGCGATGGGACGAGGTTATAGGCCAGAAGGCCAAACGCGATTTCCCCTACGACTCGCTTATCGAGATATAGTCAATAATCGTAACCACCCGACCTGCCACTATGAAAGAGTCATTGAAATTAGCACTCGCACAGAAAATGCAGCAGCGGTTGTCGCCGTTGCAGATGCGTTTTGTGCGCATGCTTGAGATGACAGGCCCCGAGGTGGAGGAGGAGGTGCGTCGAGAGGTGGACGACAATCCGGCCCTCGAGATAGCCGACCGGCCGACATCAGCCGACGGTGATGACGGTGCCACCTACAGCGAAAGCGCGGAGCAACTGCAGATGGCCGACTACAGGGATGAGGATGACATTCCGTCCTACAGGCTCGAAGCACGCAATCACAGTGTCAACGACCGCTATTTCGAACCGGTGGCCGTGGCCGAGAGCGCCTCGCTGATTGACGATCTCATGGCACAGCTCGCTGAGACCGATATGTCTGAAACCGACCTTGCGGTGGCGCGTTATATCATAGGTAACCTTGACGGCAACGGCTACATGACACGCACGCTGATCCAGATTCAGGACGATCTCGCTTTCAATGCCGGTCTCGACCTTTCGATGGAGCAGCTGCGTTCCGTTTTCGACCGCATCCGTGCACTTGACCCTCCCGGCATAGCCGCACTTGACCTGCGTGACTGCCTGGCGTTGCAGTTGCGTAGTCTTCAGCCCACCGAGCCTGTGAAACTCGCGCTTGAGATTGTGACACACTACTTCGACCTGTTCTCGCTCAGACATTTCGACAAGCTCTCGTCGGCTCTCGGAGTGACCAAAGAGCAGCTGCAGGAGGCGGTGGAGCTCATCCGCACCCTCGACCCTAAACCCGGAAGCCGCATGGGGGAGACAGAGGCCGATGACCGTTCGCGCCACATCATCCCCGACTTTAACGTGGAGGTCGATGACGAAGTCGTGACCCTCACGCTGGTCAACAACATTCCCGACCTTGTGATAGAGGAGAGCTTCGTCTCTGACGGAGAGCAGTTCGTCACCGCTCCGTCTACACGCCGGTCATCCGATGCCGCCGCCTTCATCAACCGCAAACGCGAGGAAGCCACCGACTTCATTGAGCTTCTGAGAGTGCGCCAGGAGACGCTTTACAAAGTCATGGCTGCCATAGTGAAACTTCAGCATGATTTCTTCATCTCAGAGGATGAGAGCCAACTCAAGCCTATGATACTGAAGGATGTGGCAGCCCAGACAGGCTATGACCTCTCGGTCATCTCACGAGCCACCGCCGGAAAGTACGTAGCTACCCCCGGAGGAGTTTATCCGTTGAAATTTTTCTTCAACGAGCGTGTGAGTCAGGACGAGGATTCATCCTCACGTGAAATCCTTGCCGCCATACGCGAGATAATCGCTGCAGAGGACCCGCATCAGCCACTGAGCGACGATGCTCTTATGAAACTTCTGAACGACAGGGGCTACGACATCGCCCGCCGCACCGTGGCCAAGTACCGCGAACGCCTCAACATCCCGGTGGCAAGGTTGAGAAAAGAAATTTAACCATAGAAATTTTACGATTATGAAAAAAATATCACATATCCTCTCAGCGGTCTTCTCGCCTTTGCTGGTGCCTACCTATGGCATGGTGCTGGCAGCGTTCCTGACCATCCTCAACTTCCTGCCTCTGCCGTTGCTCTGGTCAGCTATTGGGATTACGTTTGTCATCACATGTCTGATTCCGGTAGCGGCTATACTCTCGCTCTACAAGTCGGGTTATATAAAGGATCCGGGGCTAAATGACCGCACCGAACGCACCATCCCCTATGTGGTCACCATCTTGTGTTACCTTGGTTGCGGCTACTTTTTCTACAGGGCTAACGCTCCGCTTTGGCTCGGCTTGTTTTTTGCCGGAGGAGCAGCTGCTTGTCTGGTGAGCATGATTGTCAACCGCTGGTGGAAAATCAGCGCGCATGCTGCCGCTTTAGGAGGAATTGTTGCGTTGCTATTTCGCATCGTAGCCTCGCATTATGCCTTGTTCAACATGAATGTATGGCTCTCAGGGGCTATTATAGTCACAGGAATGGTGATGACAGCCAGAGTGTATCTCGGCCGTCACACCCTCTGGCAGGTTCTTGCCGGATGTGCCAACGGATTCCTCTGTGTCTATCTCCTCTCCATGCTGTGATGAGCCGTGTGGCAGAGTGATCTATTTGAAAACAATAAATTTACAATATCCTACAACAACCAGTTAGATATGAAACCAATCGTTAGCATTATCATGGGGAGCACAAGTGACCTTCCCATCCTTAAGAAGGCTGCCGACTTCCTCAACAAGATGGAAGTGCCTTTCGAGATGAATGCTCTCTCTGCCCACCGCACCCCTCGTGAAGTGGAGGAGTTCGCCACTAACGCCGAGCAGAGAGGCATAAAGGTGATAATTGCGGCAGCCGGCATGGCGGCGGCGCTTCCTGGCGTCATAGCAGCCATGACCCCGCTACCTGTCATCGGCATACCTGTTAATTCCACCCTTGACGGAGTCGATGCCCTTTACTCGATTGTGCAGATGCCTCCGGGTATCTCTGTGGCCACAGTCGGCATAAATGCCGGTATGAACGCCGCGGTGATGGCTGTGCAGATTCTTGCTCTGTCCGATGCTGAGCTTGCAAAACGTTTTGGTGCCTACCGTGCCACTCTCTCCAAGAAAATCGTTGATGCCAACAATGAGCTTAAAGAGGTCAAATATGACTTCAAGGTTGATTGACTGGCCTCTTCCGAGAATCTGAAAAATATTTTTACATCAAGTAATATTCCTTCGTTAGAAATGACCGATTTTAATTATCACAGGCGACCTACATGGCATGTCACTGTCGGAAATGTGGAGATTGGTGGCGACAATCCGGTGGTGGTCCAGTCGATGACCTCGACCGGGACTATGGATACCCCGGGCTCCGTAGCCCAGATTAAGCGAATAGTGGAAGCCGGAGGGCAGATTGTGCGTCTGACCGCGCAAGGTGTCCGCGAGGCCGAGAATCTTGCTGAGATATCAGCTGCTCTGAGGGCCGACGGTGTGGATGTGCCTCTCGTGGCCGATATCCATTTCAATCCCAAAGCGGCATTCGCCGCCGCGTCGCGGGTTGAGAAAGTGCGCATCAATCCGGGCAATTTTGTCGACCCGGGCCGTGTGTTTAAAAAAATCGACTTTACCGACGAGGAGTATGCTGCCGAGATCTCAAAGATAGAGGATGGGCTTCTGCCTCTGCTCGATATATGCCGGGAGCATCACACCGCATTGCGTATCGGGGTCAACCATGGTTCCCTCTCTGACCGAATCATGAGCCGTTACGGCGACACTCCTGCAGGAATGGTGGAGAGCGCCATGGAATTTCTGCGCGTTTGTCTCAAGCATGATTTCCGCGATGTGGTCATATCCATCAAAGCCTCTAATGTCACGGTGATGGTGGAGACAGTGCGCCGGCTGGTTGCAGCCATGGATGCCGAGGACATGCACTTCCCCCTTCATCTCGGCGTTACGGAAGCCGGAGATGGAGAGGACGGCCGAGTGAAGTCGGCTGTAGGCATAGGCTCGCTGCTTGCCGATGGGATAGGCGACACTATCCGTGTATCGCTCAGCGAAGAGCCTGAATGTGAGATTCCGGTGGCCCGCAGCATTCTGCGTATCATCGACTCCATAGCGCAGCCTGCCCGGCAGATAGCTCCTGTGGAGCTCCCGGAGGGATATGACATCTATGCTCCGCAGCGTCGCAAGAGCTTGTGGGCCGACCGTATCCCCCAAGTGGTGGGTCTTGACATCCATCCCGACACATTGGTTGATGCTGCACATGTAGATGCCGCCGACGGTCTTGGTGAAGAGCTTGCTTCAGCCCTGGAGGCCACTCCCGGAAAAGTGGTGGTGCTTACTACCACTCATCCCAATTCAGTTGGCAGCCTCAAAGCTTTTCTAATGTCAATGATTCACCGGGGTCTTGTGAACCCTGTGATTATCCGTCGCGATTATGAAGGGTTGACCTCAGACGATGTGGCTCTTGCTGCTTCCATTGAGTTAGGTGCCCTCATTCTGGCCGGATTCAGTGATGGGGTGTGGATTACTGCGTCCGGCATGGAGATGGACGACCTCAACAGGCTCGCACTCAACATCCTTCAGGCCACACGTCAGCGCATGTCCAAGACGGAGTTTATCTCCTGTCCCGGTTGTGGCCGTACACTCTACGATCTCCAGTCGACTCTGCGCGAGATTAAAGCCGCCACTTCCCATCTCAAGGGGCTTAAGATCGGCGTCATGGGCTGCATTGTCAACGGACCTGGCGAGATGGCCGATGCCGATTACGGTTATGTCGGTGCCGGTGTCGGCAAGATAAGCCTCTACAAAGGCAAGGAATGCATCTCTAAGAACATCCCCACCGAGGAAGCCATACCCAGGCTCATAGCCTTGATTAAGGAGAATGGCGACTGGGTTGACAAGGAAGCCTGAGCGTATGGAAGTCGATGAGAGATACATGCGCCGGGCGCTCGAGCTGGCATCCCACGGTTGTCTCGACGCTGCGCCTAACCCTATGGTGGGAGCGGTGATAGTGGGGCCTGACGGAAATATAATAGGCGAAGGCTGGCACCGTCGCTGCGGTGAGGGACATGCCGAAGTCAATGCCGTGGCTTCGGTCAGTGATAAGACATTGCTCACGGAGTCCACCATGTATGTCACGCTCGAGCCTTGCTCTCATTTCGGGAAGACACCCCCTTGTGCCGACATGATAGTGTCCGTAGGCATACCTAAAGTTGTGGTGGGCTGTCTTGACCCGTTTGAGAAAGTGTCCGGAAGGGGAGTGGGACGTCTGCGTGCTGCTGGTGTTGAAGTGGTCACCGGAGTGTTGGAGGAACAATGCCGTGAGCTCAATGTGAAATTCATGACGGCTCATCGTCTTAAGCGTCCCTACATCACACTGAAGTGGGCCCAGAGTGCTGATGGCTTCATAGACGGACATATTTCAACCCCAATCACCTTGATGCTTGTACATCGCGAGCGAGCTCTTCACGACGCTATACTCGTGGGCAGTGGTACGGTGTTGGCCGACAATCCGTCGCTCGACACACGCCTTTTTGCCGGCAAGTCACCGGTGAAAGTCATCCTTGACCGCCGTGGCCGTGTGGGTGGCGATGCGGCGGTGTTCAGGGGCGGTGACACCATAATAGTGCATTCTCATGACCCATTGGAGCAGATACTGGCATCGCTGTATGACAAAGGTATCACCTCTATGCTTGTCGAAGGCGGTGCTGAAATCCTCTCCTCATTCATCAATGCCGGATTGTGGGACGCTGTGCGTGTCGAGGTTGGCAACAAGGCAATCGCCGGCAAAGTGAAAGCACCGAACATATCCGGATTGCCGCTTGTTTCGGATTGTGTGACGGTTGATGACCATAAAATTTTAACATGGAAGAAATGAAGATAATTCAAGCCCGAAAACAGGATGCACCACTGATAGCCTACTCTATAATGGCGGGAATAGGTGAGGAAATATGCAGAAATCTCGCTGGTGCCGACCATACTCTTGACGATGTAAAAGCTCTTTTCACGCAACTTGCCGAAGCATCCGACAGTCAGTATAGCTATCTCAACACCCTTGTGGCTATTGATGACGATGGGACACCTATGGGGGCCTGCATAAGTTACGACGGTGCAAATCTCCATCAGCTGCGGAAAGCGTTTTTTGAATTGGCAGCTGAGAAATTGGATTTGCACATTGAAAACATGGACGACGAGACCGACTCCGGAGAGTTTTATATCGACACCCTTGCCGTCTTGCCTGACTACCGTGGACAGGGAGTTGCTGCAGCGCTTCTGATGGCATCCGTTGACAAAGCTGCTGCCTCTGGAAAGCCGGCCGGCCTGTTGGTGGATAAAGACAACCATCGGGCTCGCAGGCTTTATGACAAACTCGGATTCAAGCAGGTGGGAGAGCGTCCTTTTGCCTTTGTGATGATGGATCATTTGCAGTATTCCAAGCAGTGAGACTTGAATATGCAAAAGCATCATCGCCGTTACAATCTCTATCTCAGAGTGTCTGAATTTAGCTCAGAAGATTGAAAAAACATGAAAGTTTTTGGAAAATAGCCAAAAACTTACTACCTTTGCAAAGCTTTAGGTTCAGAAACCGCATATAGGGATATCCTCCGATATTTGGTTTCAATCATGAACTTGGGCAAATAGGATTGTCTTATGGTGTAATGGTAGCACTGCAGTTTTTGGTTCTGCCTGTCTTGGTTCGAATCCAGGTAAGACAACACAATAAATCCGCAAGGCGTTGATTTTTCAACTCTTGCGGATTTTTTTTGCTTATGATTGACCCCTCAGTTTCCTGTCAGGGTGAATTCGGTCATTATCCAGAATGTGGAGTCGGAGTTTTCAAATGACACTTCTTTATATAGCCGATAGATACCGGGCTTATTATGGTTCAAGGCTGGATAGAGCGACACATCGAAGTGATGTGAGCCTCCTTTTGTCAGGATATATCCGATATCGTTCCAGACTCCCGGGTGCGGCAATTTGTACCAATTGCCATTGGTTTCTTTATATCCCACAATGTACTTTTCCCCGAATGTCAGAATATGACCACCCTCGTATCTGATGGTGAAGGACGCATTGGCTGCGTTTGCTGGATATGATTTTTGATCAGGAGAGATAAAGATGCTATCGGCACTGAAGTCGTGAGAGAGAGTCACATCAATCTTTTTAGGCTGGGAGGGGCCATGGAATTTAATGAGAGGTGAATCCGATATCAGTTCCTGGAATTGTTGTTGCCAGTAATTGGTGTTAATGGTCAGCGACACAATTACCGAGTCCTCTTCTACCGCTGTCATCCAGATATTGGCACACAGAGGGTTTTCCGGGCTTATTTCCTTGAGTTTCCGGGCTATTTCGTCCTGTAGTTCATCAAGCTGCTTTTGGAGCGGTTTCTCTGGCAAGGCGGCTTCGACAGTGCATGAGGCTGTTACAGTGTCATTTTCGGCAGCCTGTTCCTGACGTGAAGGTGCTGTGGGGGATTTCGTTGTGTCACTGAGAGGTTGGCTTGAAATGGTGGCAGTTTCGTTGTTGCCACCGCATCCCTGCAGTGATACCAGTGCCACGGATATGAGGCACAGAAAACTGATGTGGTTTTTCATAATCGGATGATTAAGAGAGGTTGGACTACCGCTGTTTCCCTGGAAGTGGTTTACGCCTGAAAGCATCTATATATGAACCCGGAGTAGAATTGTAAATGTCAATCCCTCGTGAGGCGGCATATCGGGATATTGTATGATATGATTTAAATGCCAGATGAAAACTCAACAAAATCTCGTGAAGCTTCACATTCTTATAGACGGAAGTGACACGACGTTGCTCTTCATTGTTGTCCTTATAGAAATGAGGCTGTACCGACACCACTTCGTTGTCAGAATTCACATCAAGAGTCTTTATCCAGCTATGGTCAGCCCCGAGTATATAAATTTCCTTATATCCGAGGAGCATAGCTGTCATTATGGCCGGAATGAGGACATTGCGTGGGCGTGGCATACCTCTGCCTGATGAGAATGCAGCCCTCTCGAGCACTCCGAAACCTTCTACACCTACGGGATTGAAATGCTTCACTGAAATCCGTTGATTGGTTATGCCGATAGCTTTGGCGGAGTACTTTGCCGGTACAAATAGGGTCATCTCCCAGTCCACCTCGTTGTTGAAGCGCTCAAACATTTTTTCAACATTAGGGTCGCTCCGGCGCCCTTCGAAAAAATGTGGGTCGGCCAGCAGGTAATAGTCAGGCTTAAGCAATGTGAATTCATCTGCGTTGGCTGCGAAGTTCACTGCCATCGTCGGTGTATTCTGCAGGATGGCGAGGTCGTTTTTTATATTATCGGCAAGGGATGGGCCGTTACCCATGATGATGAGAGACCTGTCGGAATTTCCGTTTCCCGGACGTATATCGCATTTGTGTGACAGCATGATGATCTTGAGCATGCTTTTCAGCGATGTCCCGAGTTCAGAGCAGAATGTGGCCACACTGTCGGTGATTTTTTTACCCATAATATAACTGAGATGAGAAAAGAAGGGGGAGAATCCCTGCAAATTTACTCAATTCTACCAATCTGTCCAAAAATAAGTGTGGCTATGACATCGTTCATAGATTCATAGCCACACTCATTCCGTGGTTAGATTACTGATTAACCCGGGTTAAGACCGGGCTATAATCTGCTGTGTTTTTCAGTGCATTAGTCGACAAACTCAACTTTGGCGCTTGAGAACGCGCTGAGTTGGAGCTGATCGAGAATATCTTTGATGGAGAGGGCAGCCTTGATAGGGATACCGGCTTCATTAAGTTCAGGTGAGAAGGCTGCTATTGAACCTACACCGGGCAATACAGCCACGAAACCTCCGCCGAAGCCTGACATGGCAGGTGTACCGGTCATGATAAGCCATGGACGACCCATTTTCTTGGGGCCCTTGGCTGCCATGATGGCGCAGATGGTTGATGAGATTGATCCGTCAAACACAATCTGATTTGTCACAGGGTTCACACCATCGGCGGCAATCGTAGCGCCCATCTCTGCAAGCTGCTCTGTGGTTACAAGCATTGAGCGCAGTTTTAAATATAGATCGATGGTAGGAGCGGCAGCATCGTAAAGCTCGAAGTCAGCGGCTGCAAGAGCATTGACCGCATCACGTTCGGCATTAGCCTTTTCAGCTGCCTTATAAAGATTATCGTCAAGCACTGGCGATGATCCCATCATGCCGATCATCATATTGGAAATGATATCCATTTTGCCCTCCGGGTCGCCGGTAGGTTCTACCATGCTGACAGAACGGAGTGCCATCTTATGATGGGCTTTAGGTTTATCCTGCTGGCCGTTGTCCTTGGGTTTTCCGTGGCATTTACATCCACATTTGGCGATACCCATCTTTTGTACTAACTCCTCGACACGCATCTGTGTCAACAACTGTACCATAACAGGAATTCGCACCAAGGCACCCATGGCAAATTGGGCCTGGGTGTCGCCGACATCAAATTTTGTGCCGTCGGCCAGACGTACTGAAATTCCGAATTTGCCCGGATTCATATCGGCAACTCGCGGATCTGCCTGACCTTTGGTGTCGTTTTTGAGTTTATCATACGCTTGCGATACTACCGACTTCAAGTCGGCTAACTTTATTTTCCTATCCATAATTTTATTGAATTTATTTTTGAGTTCGTTTTTGGATATTTTACTCAAATAACCCCCTGTGCATAGCTATAGTTGATAGTTTTAGTGTTATTTACGGTAATTTAAAATGAGTTGACATTGAAGCCGAGTGTAAAAATTTTTGACAAAAATGTTTTTGCTTATGTAATGGAATTGCTTAATAGTCAGATGTTTGTCAATGATCGGATAAAAGCCGTATTAACTTTGCATAAAAAACGAATCATTTATCAGTCAAAATTTAAAACATGAAACTCTATTATCTCATCCATGCAATGCTGGCGCAGAAGGCTGCCAATATCATAAAGATAGTCTCTGTGGGGATAGGCCTTTTGGTGAGCAGTTTGATTTTCTCACGCTTGGCCTATAACTACAGTTTCGACACCTGTTTTAAGGACTATGATAATATCTATCAGATATGGATGTTATACGAAATAAACGGCGAGAAGAAAGGTCCTTATCCCGCTTTGCCGGGACGAGTCGGTGGTGGAGTCCTTGAGGAGCTTGAATCGGAACTGTCCGGAGCGGCTGTGATATGCCGTGCGCTTGACGGAACTCTCTACAATGGGGACAATCGCGTTGATATACCTAAGATAAGCTCTGACTCTCTGTTCTTTACAACTATGGGCATAGAGGTGTTGTCAGGAAATCCTCTTCATGACCTTACTTTACCGGATGTGATATACTTGTCCGAATCAGTTGCCCGGTCGCTCTACGGCGACACTATCCCGGAAGGGGCAATGCTTCGTTATAATGAGAATCTTATGCTCAAGGTTAAAGGTGTGTTCCGCGACATTTCTGATAACATCACGTTACCTCCGTTTAAGGCTGTGATTTCAATGCCTACTGCCTTTAATCTTGGCCAGGATCGTCGTTTCTGGTGGAGCGGAGGTGACAGTTGGCTGTCCTACATAAGAAAACGGCCTGATTCTGACATCTCACTCGAAGAGATGAACCGACGTGCCAACCTGATGTATCAGCGCCATTCGCCCGACACAGAGGCTATAAGCACCACAATAAATATAGCACCCTTGCGTGACACATATCTTGGTTATGATGATGTCAAACGTATGAATCCTGTGCTGTGGGTGCTTGGTTTCGCACTCTTGCTGATCACTACACTCAACTACGTGCTGCTGACCATTGCTTCCATGTCGCGACGCTCAAAGGGAATTGGCATACACAAATGTTCGGGAGCTGACGGCATGACTATCACTGCCATGTTTCTTGGCGAGACTCTTGTTGTGGTTTTAGGAGCTGTTTTGTGCATGCTCGGATTGCTGTTCCTTTTCCAGCCTCTCATAGAGGACACATTGTCGCTGACTCCGTCCCAGATTTTGGCTCCTGAACGTTTGTGGGTGATAGGAAGTGTGCTTTTGTTCTTTTTTGCTGTCGGAGGTTTGCTGCCGGGGCGTCTTATGGCGAAAATTCCGGTCACACAGGTGTTCCGCCGCTTCACAGAACGTAACGCAGCCTGGAAACGCATTCTGCTCTTCATCCAGGTAGGAGGAGTGGCGTTTATCGGAGGCCTTCTGATGGTCGTGTCGGCTCAGTATAGCGAAGTCCTCAATAGTGACAAAGGATTTTCGGTTGAACGCATTGTGGTTATTGATGTTCCGGGAAGACTGCATGATGAGTTGATAAGAACACCTGTGATGTCGCTTCCTTATGTCGAGGACTTTTCTGCAGCCTATCATAATCCCCTCTCGAGCTACAGCGGTGATTACATATACGACGACAAGGGTGAAGTGTTGTTTAACACACGCATTGACTGGTCATCGGAAAATCATTTGGCTCTTCTCGGAGTGAGTATACTTCATGGCCGTTCTGCAGCCAAAGAGGATGAGTTTGTGATTAATCAGGAATTTGCCCGGCGCATGAACTGGCTAGAGGATGAGGCCGTAGGTAAAATTCTGCCTTGGACCTCTTTTGGCGAAGGCATGAAAGTGGTTGGAGTGATAAAAGATTTTGCCATCGGTGGGTGTACGCATCAGGTCGATCCAGTGGTGCAGGCTTACGCTGAATACTTCTATGGCAATGGTTATGTGAAGCTGAAAGAACCCTTCGAGCAGAATTTTAAGTCATTCAAGGAATTTTTGGCAAACTCGTTCCCCGAATATGAATTCAATGCTTACAGCATGTCTCGTCAGGCAGAGGAAGTGTATGCCGATGTGAAGATGTTCCGTAATTCAGTGCTCATCGCCACCGTGGCGTTACTGTTTATATCGCTCATGGGATTGATTGGATTCTCCCGTGACGAGGTGGAACGTCGACGCAAGGAGATAGCGGTGCGTAAGGTCAATGGGGCGAGTGTCGTATCAGTTTTGGAACTCCTATGTGGGAATGTCCTCAAAATAACTCTTCCGGCTGTGGTGATCGGGACGGCTTGTGCATGGTATGCGGGAGCCTTGTGGATTGAGGCTTTCACCGTAAAAGCCCCCAATATAATGCTCGGTTATTGTCTGTCAGCTCTCGTGATATTGGTATGCATAATCCTATGTGTCATCTGTGTCGCTTGGCGGGCTGCCACTGACAATCCGGTTAATCAGCTGAAATCAGAGTAATGTCAGAATGACATTTTAACTCTCTCGGATCAAAGAATCAAACATATCTCTAATAAATACTAAATCGTTTTTTCAATTATGATACAAGCTAAACAACTCACCAAAGTGTTTCGTACGGATGAAATAGAAACAGTTGCTCTCGCAGGAGTGGATCTCAGTGTCGAAAAAGGTGAATTTATCGCGATAATGGGACCGAGCGGATGCGGAAAGTCAACCCTGCTCAACATTATCGGGCTTCTTGATAATCCGACTTCAGGAAGTTACAAACTTGCCGGAAACGAAGTAGCCAACTTGAAGGAACGTGAGCGTGGCCTGTTGCGTAAAGGGCATGTCGGTTTCGTGTTCCAGAGTTTCAATCTCATTGATGAGATAGATGTGGCCCATAACGTTGAATTACCCTTGATATATCTTGGCCTGAGCAGGTCTGAACGTAAAAAGCGAGTGGCTGAAATGCTCGAGAAGGTCCACATGTCACATCGTTCGCGACATCTTCCGCAGCAGTTGTCAGGTGGACAGCAGCAGCGTGTTGCCATCGCCAGGGCTCTTGTTTCTAATCCAGATTTGATTCTTGCCGACGAACCTACCGGTAACCTTGACTCGAAAAACGGAAAAGAAATCATGGAGTTGTTGGCACAGCTTAACCGTGAGGGAACCACGATAGTCATGGTCACCCATTCTGACCGTGATGCCGCTTATGCCACACGTGTCATAAATCTATTTGACGGCTCGGTTATTGGCGAGATTGTGAAAAAATAGTAATTTTGCATAATAGAATCCGTCCTATGCCATCATCTCAATTAGGTACATTGTTGGTAGTGGATGATAACCGTTCGGTGCTTGCAGCTGTCAAGCTCCTTGCCGAGATAAAATTCGATAAGGTTATCACCACGACTTCCCCCTCGCGTTTGCCCACATTGCTGCGTGAGGAGCACCCCTCATGTGTGCTTTTGGATATGAATTTTGATTCGGCTGTCAACAATGGTAATGAAGGACTTTACTGGTTGAGTGAGATACGTCGTCTGGCTCCGGGGATACCAGTGGTGCTTTTTACTGCCTATGCCGAGGTTGAACTTGCAGTGGAGGGACTCAAAGGGGGTGCTGTGGATTTTGTTGTCAAGCCATGGAATAATGCCAGGTTGCTCCTCACGCTTTCACGAGCTGTCGAGGGCACTCCGCAGGCCCCTGAGGTGGCTAAGAACTCCACTCCCACACTTGAAGAGATGGAGCGTCAGGTTATCAAGCAGGCTCTTGCCGACAATGGTGGCATACAGTCGGCTACTGCCTCCCAACTTGGCATCAGCCGCCAGACACTCTATAACAAGATGAAACGTTACGGACTTGTTCCATAGAACTTACGTTGGTTATGATGCTCGGTCAAATCATAGTTATATGTGTCATTCTATCCCTGTTAGCAGTGTGGGGTGCCTCGTGGCTTTGGAGACATTATTCTCGCGTAGGCAGGCGGTTGGATAGAATCATCTCCTCGCTTGACGCGTATGACACCACACTGCGGTTTCCTCTCACTCACGATCGGCGAATCAATAAGTCGCTCAACCGTATTGCTGACCGACTTTCCGAATTGAGCCGTAGGGCTGCAGAGCGTGATTGCTATTACGAGGCTATTATTTCACAGATAGCCACCGGAGTTTTGGTGATTGACAGTAAAAACTATGTGGTGTTTGCCAATGAACGAGCTCTGACTCTGCTTGACCGTCCGGCTATCACAAATGTCACGGCTCTTGGTGACCGTTGGAAGGGGCTGTATGACTTCATTCTTACCGCAACTCCCGGACTCTCTGCACAGATTGACCGATTCGCGGTCAAAACCAGTTCGTTCAGCCGTCAGGATGGTGAACCACTTATGATAGTGACTCTTGATGATATATCTCTTCAGCTTGAGGCAAAGAGCGTGGATACTTGGGTTGAAATGAGCCGGGTGCTCACTCATGAGATTATGAACGGTATAGCACCTGTACTCTCGATAACTGACTCGCTCATGATGCGCTATGACGGAGGTGAAGAGTACATGCTTACCGGTCTCAGGACAGTCAATGAAGCTACAGAAGGCCTTAAAAATTTTGTTGAGCGTTACAATCGATTCACTCGGGTGGCGCGTCCTGTCCCCGAGGAGTTCGATATATGCTCATTGGTTGACCGCTGCATAGCGATGTCGGAAACAATGACGGACAGCTCTCTGAAATTCACAGTGGACCGTCCGATACCCCATAGGCATGTCTATGCCGACATCGGCCAGATTCAACAGGTCATCATGAATCTTATGAAAAACGCCATCGAAGCCGGTGCGTCCACCATCGGTGTCAGCATCTCGTTCCCGGCAGATTCTAACATGGCATCCATGGTGATTGAAAATGATGGAGAACCCATCCCCGATGATTTGCAGGCGCACATTTTCACCCCATTCTTCACCACCAAAACCACAGGTTCTGGAATCGGATTAAGCCTAAGTAGAAGAATCATGAAGGAAAATGGCGGCACATTGACTTTGGTGTCCGGGTCAGCGGTTACACGCTTTCTTCTTTCCATGCCTGTGGCATGAGCCTGAAATCATAAATACATGGTGGAAATCAGCGGTTCAGCTCAACATTTTAAGGGTTTAAAATGTTGTTTAAAGTATATTAACTCATCCAATTTCCCACCATAATTTTTATATGATGAACCGTCGCAACACAGCTCTGCTTCTCTCCCTGCTTATGGGATTGCTCCTAATGGGAGCCTGCTCTAACAATGTATGGGAGGAACTTCCATCACGCATCACAACCTTTATCTCGGAATATTTTCCGGAGGGCGGAGTGAAAAGTTATAAACATAATGACGAGTCATCAGTGGTTCAGCTGACCAATGGGGCAACCTTGACGTTTGATTCTGAGAATAGTTGGACGGAGGTTGATGGGAATGGAGTCCATCTTCCGGAAGTGTTCGTCTACGACCAGCTCCCTCCGGCTCTTTATAATTATCTGCAAGGTATAGAGGCGCAGAATGACGTATACTGTGCAATGCGTGATGCCTATTATTACAAACTCACTATGCACGACACCGTGATCAGCTATGAGATTTCAACCGGTAAGATCACTTATCCCGATGGCCGTTCGCTTGATTCATGAGTGTGGCCGGATCAGATGAATTGGCCGATTAGCACTATCGCTATGAGCACCGGAGCTATCCATTTGACAATGAAAGCTACCAAGGCGAATGACCGGGAGCGGAGTGTGCCGTTGTTGGTTATCTCTTTAAGGAAAAATGACCGCGGAGCTATCCATCCCATATAGATACATAGTAGTATACCTCCTACAGGGAGCATGATATTTGTGGCAACTGTGTCAAGGAAGTCAAAGATAGTCATGCCGCAGATGGTGAACCCACTCCATGGGCCGACCGATAGTGAACAGACGGCGCTTAGAACGAACAACGGCAACATCACCGTGACGCAAGCCTTGATTCGCGACATTTTGAAATGGCATTCCATGAATGCTACTGACACTTCTGCCAATGATATAGTGGAGGTGAAGGCCGCTACTGTCAGCAGCAGAAAAAACAATGACGACCAGAACTGTGTGCCTCCCATCTGAGCGAATATTTCAGGAAGGGTTATGAACACAAGTGCCGAACCTGCAAGCTGATGGTCGGCAAGGCCGAAAGTCATTACGGCCGGAAAGATTATAAGCCCCATCAGTATTGCTACCGATAAGTCGAGCAGTGAGACTGTCACCGCAGTACGTGTGAGTTTTGTGTCGGCGGGATAATAGCTTGAATATGTGATGAGGATACCCATGGCAAGGCTCAGGGAGAAGAATGCCTGGCCCATGGCGTTGACCACTGTAGAAGGTGAGATAGCCGAGAAATCGGGCGACAAGAAGAAACGTACTCCATCTGCCGCCTTGGGCAATGACAAGGATACGGCACAGAATATAACCAGAAGTACAAAAAGGATTGGCATCATGATGTTTGACATCTTTTCGATGCCCTTCTGCACACCCATCACCAGAACTCCAAGATTAGCTGCTATCATTATGTAGGTCATTATCAATGGTCGATATGACCCGGTGATGTATTCAGCCATGCGATTCTGGAATAGCTGTTCCTCTCCGGTTACTGTGGCAAGGTTCTCTCCTGTTGCCGATGCCTCATAGAGGCTTCCGGTGACTGACTGGATGAGATATTCAAATGTCCATCCCGACACCACCATATAGAACGATAATATGAGATAAGAAGCTAAAATGGCCAGAGCACCTACCATCCACCATCCCTTGCGGTGCGGAGTGACATTACGGAATGCTCCGATGGCGTCGGAGTTACCGCCGCGTCCCAGGGCGAATTCTGCCGTCATTACCGGGATGCCGAGAATAAATATGCAGAGAATGTAAATGAGAAGGAATACTGCGCCACCATTGGCCTGTGTCTCGGCCGGGAAACGCCACACGTTCCCTAATCCGACTGCCGAACCTACTGTCGCGGCGATGATGCCGACTTTTGATCCGAATTTAATCTTCTCAGACATATTTCTTGTTTCTCAAAGACGTTAATTGTTATTTAGACATTGTTTTGATTTGGTTGCGTAACCCCACTGAAAGCTGTGTATTGTGCCGATGATGCTGATTAGCCGAATTTTGAAATTTTTCGAAGCATCGGCTCGTTGAGGATTTTGATTTTTCGGCCGTCGACCACTATGATTTTTTCGCTTACAAAATTTGATAGTGTGCGGATTGCATTTGAGGTGGTCATGTTTGAAAGATTGGCCAAATCCTCGCGTCCCATGTAAATTTTCAGGGTCATATTATCATCCTCTTCATAGCCATAATTGTCAAGCAATACGATGAGTGCTTCAGCCAGGCGGCCTCTGATATGTTTCTGTGTGAGATTGACTATCTTTGTGTCAGAGCTGCCGAGGTTGCGTGAGAGTTCATGGATGAAGAACATAGCCAGACGATTGTTGTTCCTGATCAGGTCCTCCACCAGTGTCATGGGGAGAGTGCCGAGTGTTGATGGCTCCAGGGTAGCTGCGCTTGACACGTAGGGTTCACGTGCAAAATAAGCTCTGTAGCCAAAATATTGGACAGGTTTTATCAGTCTGATTATCTGTACACGACCGCCGATTCCGTCCTTGTATTTTTTGACTTTACCATCCAGAAGACACCAGAGAAATTCAGGCTCATCCTTCTCAGCATAGACTATCTGATTCTTCTTGTAATGATGTATTAAAAAATTGTCAATGACAAGGCGTTTTTCCTCGTCACTTAATATGGACCATATTTCGGCTAAATCCGCTGTGATTACTTGTTCAATGGTGCTCTTAATCATAGGGCAGTGTTTCGCAACTATGTTATAAAACATGCAAATGTACTATCATTTAAGTTATAAAAGGGCTAAATGAGAGTTAAAAATGATTAAAACGCGGGTTTTGCATGATGGATTACATCTTTCCGGTGTGGCTTGTGGTGTTTATCAAGGTTTCCCGATGGTAAACGGTGATAAAAATCCCCTTTCCAGGGGTGGTTGTAATTCGCCTGGAAAGGGGATTGAAAATGTTATGCTGCATGCAGTTAGTGCCGGTTGTAGAACAGGAGGATTCTGTTGCGCAGAATCATCTCATACTTGGCTTGAACCTGCTCGGCAAGAGTGGTGATGTACGATGACTGTGTCTGCTCCCATTCGGTAGCGTTTGCTTTGCCGAAATTATACTTTTCAGTCATCGCGTCAAGGGCAGCTTTGGCAGCAGTGACGGCAGTCTTTCCTGCCTGATACTTCTTTTCGGCTCCCAATGCCTGATAATAGGCCTGGCGGATGCTCTTATGAAGGTCTCTTTGCTGTTGCTGCAGTGAAAGCTGGGCACTTAGCTTTCTGACTTTTGCCTGACGCACCTGGTTGCGCGTGGAGAAAGCGTCAAAGATTGGAACTGAAAGTGACAGCCCTATGGTCTTCGAGAAATTCTCTCGCATCTGTTTGCCAAATGTGGGACTTTCACTCCCTGAGACGGTATAATAGCTGCTACCGAGTCCCGCATTAAAATTAAGACGGGGGAGATAACCGCTTTGTGCGGCAGAGATGGCTTTGTCAGCCGCGTCAATACCCTGTCGGGCGGCAAGAATTGAATGATTGTTGGTCAAGGCGTTGTGGTACACATCATCAGCGCTTAGGAGAGCGAGCCGCTCGTCATCAATCGGTGTGATGGCGAAACCGTTTATGTCATCAAGCTCAAGCGCCTTTGCAAGGTCAATCAAGGCTAATTGATAGTCGTTTTCGGCATTGACCACCGCGAGTTCGTCCTTAGCCACCTGCGCTTCAGCCTGAATGACATCCACTTCAGGTACCTTCCCACCTTCGAGCAGGATACGCTGACGCTCAAGCTGCACATTGGAAAGTCGCAGCTGCTCGCGTGTCACCGCCATCATTTCCTGATTGTAAAGGGTCTGGAGATAATAGGAGATGACATTGAGAGTGACCTCGTCCTTTGCCGCCTCGGTCTGCTGCTGGAGCATCGACAGGTTGGAACGTGAATATCTAAGCTGGCGGATAGCGCTGAGTCCCTGGAATAGCGGCAGAGAGAACTGTGCGTTCCATGCGAACATTGATGTGTTGCGGTTGGCGTAGGTGTTCTGCGAAGTCAGACCGCGACCGAAGTCCCATGATTGGTTGGCACCTGCGTTGAGGGTAGGGAGGAAACGGTCCTTGGCTTCGGTCACTGACAGTTCGCCGCTCATGCGTTCGAGGTCACGCGACTTTACAGTCAGATTATGGTCAATGGCATAGTTTATGCAGCTGTCGAGGCTCCATGTCTCACCGGTGGCTGTTGCCACGGTGGTGAGCAGTGAGAGTGAGATGATGATATTCTTCATGACTCAATTATTTTTTTACAGCTGCGCCACGCAGACGTGAGTCGGCTGATATGCCGCTGTTGATTTGTATCTTGATTCCGTCCGATGTCCCGGTTGTCACTGGTACGCGTTCGAATTTCTGTGTGGGGACAGTGTCGGTGAGTATGTATACAAAAGTGCTGTCTCCTGCCCATTCTATCACGCTTTCAGGTATGGTCAGCACGTCGTCGACTTTGCTTAGGGTGACAGATGCGTTGGCGCTGTAGCCGGCACGGAGCTGGTCACCTGAAGGAACATTCACTGCCGCCTTGATTTCAAATGTGTTGGCTCCGTTGGTCTCGGTGCCTTTGGGCGAGATGTTTTCTATTGTGGCGTTGAGCAGAAGGTCGGGGAGGGCGCCGATGGTGATTTCCATAGGCTGTCCCACTGACAGAAGACCCACTTCAGTCTCGTCAACCTTACCCTTGAAGATGAGGTTGTTCATGTCTGCCACGGTGGCAATGGTGGTGCCGTCGTTCATTGTATTGGCCTGGATCACTGATGATCCTACTTTCACAGGCACGTCAAGCACAAGTCCTGTTATGGTGGCGCGGACAAGAGTGTTGCTCTCTTTGGCATTTGTCTTTGATACACCTTCCTTGACTATCGAATAGGCATCAAGGGCGGCGTTAAGTTCGGCTTTGGCCTGTGCGAGTGTGGTTTCAGTGGTTTCGAACTCCTCGCGGCTCACCACCTTTTTACTGTAGAGCAGCGAGTTCCTGTCATGTTTCTGCTGAGCGTCAGCGAGTGATATTTTGGCATTCTCGATACGTGAGAGCGCCGATGAGAGTTGCGATTCGTCAGGGATGATTTTGATGCGGGCCACCACATCTCCCTCTTTGACCATGTCGCCGGCTTCAACGTTTATTTCAGAAATGATGCCCGATACCTGGGGTTTGATTTCAATCTCGTCGCGAGGCTCGATTTTACCTGTGAGCACGGTTGATCGTTCGATGTTGCCTGTGGCAGGGGTCACGATTTCGAATGCTTCCTCCTTGGGTTTGGAATTGAGGAACAGATACACGAAAGTGCCGATAAAGATGGCGGCGATGATACACCACATCAGGATGCGAAGAAACTTTTTCATATTGCGTTGGTTGTTATTTTTCGGTTATTTATCATTAAGAGCTTCGATTGGTTTGATTTTCATAGCTTTGATGGCCGGGATAAGGCCCGCGGCAGTGCCAAGTATCAGGAATGTCACAAGGATGGAGATGGCATCCTCGAATGACAGTTGGAAATTCAATGTACCCCGTGGGTTCTGGCTTGCCATCTCAGCACCTCCGAGTATGATGGTGGCAAAACATATTCCCGCGATTCCCGCGATGCTTGTGAGCACCATGCTTTCTGACAGAATCTGTATGATGATGTCGCGTGGCTTTGCACCGATAGCGCGTCGTATACCTATCTCATGGGTGCGTTCACGCACTATTATCCACATTATGTTGCCCACACCGATGATGCCTGAGAGGAGGGTGCCGACACCAACGAACAGTGCCAGAAGCGTGATGCCGAGAAACACATTGTCGACTATCTTGAATTGTTCGGATATGTCAAAGTAGTCCACCGCACCTTCATCGTCGGGGGCGATAGGGTGGTTGTTGATAACCTGCCGACGCACTATCTTCTCGTAATCACCCGGTGAATATCCGCTTTTTAAGGTCATCATGAAGATATGTACCTTATTGCCGAGATTGTAGCTCCCTCGCATGGAATTATAGGGGATGAAAACCGAATTGTCCATCTTTGCTCCGATGCTGACTTCGGATGTCTGTCCCACAACACCGATTACCTTATAATATATGCCATTAAGGGAGATATCTTTCCCTACACCCTCGGCCGATCCGAAGAGCTCGTCAGCGATTTTTTTACCTACCACGCATACTTTGCGGCTGTTGGCGTTGTCGGCCTCGTTGAGGAAGCGCCCTTCATACATTATAGGCGTGAATATTTTGTCGTAGCCTGTCTCTACGCCGGTGAGCTGTGTCGATGACTTCTTCTGGCCGTAAATAGCGTTCGCCCATAGGAAAATCACAGCTGACGAGTTGTCAATCTGCGGCACGGCGTTGCGAATGTTTATAACATCCTGCAGGTTAAGCTCGAGTGACATACCCTTGTTGAAGCCCGCGTATGATTTGGTGGTTCGTCCGGGCGAAACAATGGCCACGTTTGTGGCAAACCCTTCGAAGTTGCGGCTCATGAAGCTCTTGAGCCCCTGGGATCCGCCGATGAGCAAAGCCAGGATGGCAGTACCCCAGAATATTCCGAAGGCTGTCATGAATGTGCGCGTCTTGTTCTGGGCGAGGGTCGTACCTATCTCGCGCCAGTTCTCTATGTCAAAAATCGGATTTTTCATCGTTGAGAGTATTATTCGTCGCGCAGAGCTTCTACGGGTTTTATTTTCAGTGATTTCATCGCAGGGAATAATCCGGCGAGCGCACCGGCTATTATTAGGACCACAGTGACCTGTATGGCAATGGCGATATCCACTGTGGGATCCTTGAGAATCTGCGGGCCCGAATCCTCACCTCCGGCAAATATCATGCCGATAAGTTGCGATACGAGTACTCCGAGCACTATTCCTACGTAGCCGAACAAGGTAGTGATGGCGACACTTTCGAGCATGATCTGTTTAATGATGCTCAGTGGTTTGGCTCCTATGGCTCGTCGCACACCTATCTCGTGGGTACGTTCACGTACCGAAACAAACATGATGTTGCTGACTCCGACTATGCCTGAAAGCATGGTCAGCAGACCTATGATCCATACGGCGAATACGAGTCCGTTCATGGCTGCCGAGGTTGTCAAATAGTCATTGAAGCGATTCCAGAGCCACAATGCACTTTCGTCGGAAGGGTCGAATGAATGTTGCCGTCCGAGTGTGGCACGGAAATCCGCTTCGGCATTTTTCCCATCCTCCTCCGATTTGAGACCTGTGACTTTGGTGTAGATGCGGCCTACTTCATCCGAGCCGCCGGCCATTGATTTTGCCGTGGTATAGGGGATATATGAGCCTCGAGTCCATTCATGTTGGTAAATTCCAACTACTGTGAACGAGAGGTCGTTGACTTTTACCTGTTCTCCTATTGCATATTTGTCGCCGAAAAGTGTCTTGGCGCCATCCTTGTGTATGACTATGACACGGCGTTTATTATTCAGGTCATTCTGGTTGATGAACCTGCCTTCGGCAATAGTGAGACCACTTATCCGGGCGGCGGCAGGGTAGACACCGGTATATCCGTCAGTGAGATAATCCTTCGATGTCATAATCTTGGCGGAGTCGCTTTGGATCTCCGCTGCTACCTCCGAAATCACATTGCCGTTTTGCGATGCCAATACTGCGAGATCTCCGTCCTTAAGCGTGATTGGTCGGTCCTCTTTAAGCCCTTTGTATGGCTTGTGGGCCCAGCCTCCGGTTATGGTTATGACCTCATTGTCGCGGGATGAGAACATGGCCTCCATGCCATTGATCAGTCCGCGCGACACACTCAGCAGCACTATGAGGAGAAATATACCCCACGAGACTGCAAAGCCAGTCAGCGCTGTGCGCAATTTGTTGTGGCAGAGGGTGGCCAGTATTTCGTTTACTAAATCTATCATCGTCCGTCGCTGGTGGTTATGAGATGATACGGCCGTCAGTTATGCGGATGATACGGTTGGTTTGTTCGCCAACCCCCGGGTCATGCGTGACTATCACGATTGTCATGCCGTCATTGTTAAGGTCGCGGAACACCTGCATCACCTCCTTGGAGGTTTTTGAGTCAAGTGCGCCGGTAGGCTCGTCGGCCAGGATGATTGACGGCTGGGTTATCAGCGAGCGAGCTATGGCCACGCGTTGTTTCTGTCCGCCCGACAATTCGCTTGGAAGATGTGTGGCGCGGTCGGCCATTCCCATCCGTTCGAGCTGCTCCATAGCGAGCATGTTGCGCTTTTTCCTTGACACCCCTCTGTAGAAAAGCGGGAGCGCAACATTCTCAAGGGCATTCTTGTAGTTGATGAGGTTAAATGACTGGAATACGAATCCTATCATGTAGTTTCGCAGGTCGGCTGCCTTATTCTCACTAAGATTCTTTATGAGCACTCCGTCCAGATAGTATTCGCCGGAATCATAATTGTCAAGAATTCCGAGAATGTTGAGCAGTGTCGATTTGCCGGAGCCCGATGCACCCATGATGGAGACAAGCTCCCCCTTGTCGATGGTGAGATTGATATCCTTCAGCACATGCAGTGGCACAATGCCGGGATAAGATTTATTTACGTCCTTTAGACTGATGATCATAATTGATAAATAAGAGATATGGACTATGAATATTTGGTTGTCTGGTTGTAGGTTGGAGTTTATGTTGCAATGATTTAAAAATAACTCTACTCAATGCTGATTTTACCATTGGGATGGAATTTTTAAATCTTTCCTGATTCTTTTGTTTCATTAGACGCAATCTTCTCCGAAAAGTTTCACATTTTTCATTATTTTTTTTTGTTAAAATGACATTTGGAAGCAAAATGTGGCCAAAATAATGATTTTTGTTACTAAATTTGCAGTTCTTTAATCAAAATAATAGCTAATTGTTACACATATAATAAATTTGTTTTTCTATGGTGGAAAAGAAATCACGACGCACAGCCATTTTACGGATGCACTGTCCCGACCAGCCGGGCATTATTGCAGTGATAACCGAATTTATCACCACAAATGGTGGCAATATCGTGTATCTCAATCAGTATGTCGACCGTGTGAACGGCATTTTCTATATGCGTGTGGAGTGGGACCTTGAGAATTTCACGATTCCCTCTGAGAAAATAGATGATTATTTCAACACCCTTTATGCCGGTCGCTATGGCCTTACCTATCGTATAAGTTTCTCTTCCCGCCGCCAGCGTATGGCCATATTCGTGAGCAAGATGTCACATTGCCTTTATGACATGCTTGCGCGCTATGTAGCCGGTGAATGGGATGTGGAGATTCCCGTGATTATCAGCAATCACCCTGACCTTGCCTCTGCAGGTGAGCGTTTCGGAATCCCTTTTGAGGTCGTTCCGGTGACGCGTGACAACAAAGCGGAGATGGAGCAGCGTGAGTTTGAGATTCTTGACCGCTATGGTATCGACTTCATCGTGTTGGCTCGCTATATGCAGGTACTTTCCGAGGAGTTCATCAAGCGTTACCCCAACCGCATAATAAACATTCATCATTCTTTCCTGCCGGCCTTTGTCGGGGCTAAACCCTATCACCAGGCTTACGAACGCGGAGTGAAGCTCATTGGCGCCACGAGCCATTATGTCACAGCCGATCTTGATGCAGGGCCTATCATCGAGCAGGATGTGGCGCGCATCAGTCACAAGGATACCATAGAGGATTTGGTGAAGAAAGGTCGTGATCTTGAGAAGATAGTGCTCTCGCGTGCCGTTGAGAAACACATTCAGCGTAAAATTTTGACTTATGGTAATAAGACAGTGGTGTTCAGTTGACAAGACTGAACACCACTTTACGTGACATATCTGGATTTCTATTCTTTCCCGAATTTCGATTCGGATCCGTGAAGATATGCCGGAACATATCCTCCGAAATCCACTATGATTTTTTCAAACACTATCCCCGGGTCGAGTGGCGATATGGTGAGGGTGGCACTTCCATCATCGCCGCGTGTTATAGGTAGCTTTACCGTCTTTTCCACCACGCGTCGGGCGACCGTGGGATAGAATACATTGTAGATGTTTTCTTTGTCCTCGTTGAGGTTGGAGTTGAAGTTCACCGTCACACTCTTATCGGGCGCAAACCCCACACTATAACGGTGCCCTTCTTTTCGTTGGAACGCGAGTGTCGATTTTACCACCACAGTCACATTGGCAGAGTCTGTATCTGCCGGCAAATTCATGCGGTAGTTCAGATAGGCTCCATCTGTAGGGGCAGTGTAAGGCATAGCGGCTACACCGCTCAGTGTACGTCCCATGTGTGGGATGATGCGCCATTCGGTTGTTTGTCCATTGTTGGCTGAGTGGAAATGTTCGGCCTCTATGGATATGTAGCCGCGGGGATCAGCCTTAAATGTAAATCCTCCGCATGGAGTAGAGGTGTCGATTCGTCTTACTTCCGGGAGCATATCATGTGGAAAGTCGTCATTCCAGCTTGTGTATCCGATATGTTTCTGTGTCATCATGCCGTCCCATTTGCCACCTGACATCTCTTTATTATATTGGTCACACAGCAGGCTGTCTCGGCGGAAGCAACGTTCCACATTATCAGCCCAATCATTGGCGTGGATATCACCTTGCGCGTGAAGATGGTGATTCATAGCCTGTGAATAGTACATTTCATACAGGTTGGCCATAGCCTGCACCGGGAAAAGTATAAGTTGCCTGTATGCGTCCCTCTTTTCAGGTGCAAGGGCTATATATTGGCGCAGGGCCTCGACTTCGAGTCGTGCATAGTCGTCAGCCACGCTTTTCCATTCGCCGGTGGAGAGGTTATAAGTGTTCCGGTCAAGCATCTCTGCTGTTACACGGCCGTTGTATTTAGAATATAGATTGAGGATGCGGGCAGCTTCGTCTGCCTCTTCCTCCCCGAATTGTTGACGGCAGAATTCCCTTGGGTGGGAGAGGAGATCCTCAAGAGTTATCGACTCCGGATTCCATGCCATGTCCATGAAAAGGGTTATGGGATATTCCATAGGTTTAAGGTCGCCTACATTGAGTATCCACAGCTTGTCTACACCATATTGATAGGTCAATTCCAACTGTTCCCACATGTTCTGGATTGGAGTCACATTGATCCACTTTGTATTGCGTGGAGCTCCTACGTAATCCACATGGTAGTACATCCCCCAGCCGCCGGGATGACGGCGCTCTGCCGGAGAGGGGAGACGGCGCACATTGCCCCAGTTGTCATCACAGAGTAGCATGATGACATCGTCGGGCACTCGCATGCCGGCGTCATAGTAGTCGAGCACCTCTTTATACAGAGCCCATACCTGCGGTGTTTCCTTGGCGGGCCGCCCGGTCTCTTTGGCAATTATTTTGCGTTGTGCCTTTACTATCTTCTCCATAAGCCCGATGTTGGTTCCCTCTTCCATCGCTTCGTCACCGTCGCCACGCATCCCTATGGTCACTATATCCTCAGTGTCCTTCAGTCGCTTTATGCCGTCGCTGAAAAATTTATCAAGCACCTTGCTGTTGGTCGCATAGTTCCATGCTCCGTATTCCTGCCTGTGTCGCGCCCACTCCTGGTGATTACGTCCCATAGGTTCATGGTGGGAAGTTCCTATTATCACTCCCATGCGGTCAGCTGTGGCTGAGTTTTCAGCATCGTCGGCATAGAAAGCCCAGCTCCACATGGCAGGCCAAAGGAAATTGCCGCGCAGACGGAGTATGAGTTCACATACGTCGGCATAGAACCTATGGTCGCCGAAATCTGTTCCGTAATGGTTTTTGACCCAACCGGTGAGACATGGAGCCTCATCGTTGAGGAATAGACCTCGGTAGGTAACCGCCGGTTCGCCGTCAGTGTATATCCCGGGTTCAACATAGATCCCTGATTGGTGTGCGACCGGAACGTCGGCCCACCAATACCAGGGTGAAACCCCGATTTGTTCCGAAAGTTCATATATCCCATACACGCCTCCTCGTCTGTCACTGCCGGCGATGACAATGGCATTGTCCACTCCTGGCAATGGGTTTTCTATGGTCTGTATCAGGAATTTTTCATTTTTACCGCGGAGTTCCTTCCCGTCTATGCGTCCCTCCTTGATAAGCCGGTCAATAAGTGGTGTGCCTGTCGCTCCTATGATGATGCATCCAGATGAGGGTTGAGATGTGATTGAGGCTGTCTTACCTGTCACACGCTCGAAATCCTTAGCCAGATTGTTGGCGGCTATTATTATTGCCGAGTCAGCTTTTTGATCCACGCATATCACTGCTGGCGACGCGTCGGTGCATAAGGTGAGCAGAGTTTTTTCGGTGGATGGCTTGAACGAGATGAATTTTTCAGCAGCTGTGATAGTCCCGCTGCATATTGCCGAGATGATTGCAATGGCTGCGATGATAGTTTTACGCATGGTAGTGATGAACTTTAATATAATCAGTGATGATAGATTCTGGCAACACAAATATAGCCATAAATCAGCATATATAAAAATTCCCCCAAATATTTCCCCGAATCCGAACCAATCGATTGTTTTGAGGCTATTATTTGGAAGTATCTATGGATAAAGAAAAAATGAAAACTCAGATAAAATTTGTAACTTTGCAATCTAACACTCGCAGGCGAAGGCAAAAGGCCTTACAGGCTAAAAGACGTTTTTATATCGGCAAAGGAGGAGTTTAAGCAAAACTTAATTAATATAACCTGAAACTTACCTATGGTCGTGAAAAGATTGGTCTTATGTCTGCTTACGAAGAATATTTTGATAAATATAAAATGAATTAATGCCAAAAGTTAATTATAAAGACGAAGCTTTTGACCGAACCAGTCCAATGTCAATATTTAATTATAGCAGACATTTAATTGGTGAATCGTTACATTCCTTACTCGGCGACTCTGTCATTGATAAGAAACGTAAAGGAAAGGGTGGATTAGGCCAAATGGTTGAGGAGCTTTTCTTCAACTATAACATAAACTCTAATCGAGAAGCGGATTTTAAAGATGCCAGAGTAGAACTTAAATGCACCCCATTGTTAAAATCCAAGTCTGATGAATCTTATAGGATAAAGGAACGACTTGTTTGTACAATGATTGATTATTTTGAAATTGTCAATACCTCTTTTGAGGACTCACATCTGATTTCAAAATGTCAATTGATGCTTTTATTGTTCTATTTGCATGTCAATGGTAACCCTAACTATGACTATGAGTTTGTGTTTCGTGTTTTATGGCAGATTCCAGAAAAAGATTTAATTCTTATAAAAAAGGATTATCAAACCATAGCAGAAAAAGTTAAACGTGGTGAAGCGCATCTTCTTTCGGAAGGCGATACTATTTACTTGGGTGCTTGTCGTAAAGGACAAAAAGGTGATGGCCCGCAAGAACAACCCAATTCTGAGATTAAAGCTAATAGAAGGGCTTTTAGCCTGAAACCCGCATATATGCGCTACATTCTCAATCATGTTGTTGAATCTGGTAATGATGCTTTCACGAATTATACAGAGATTGAGAGCCCAAAATTTGAACTTGTTTCAAGCGAGGAACTGCAAAACAATACGTTTGAGGATATAATATTGAATCGGTTTGCCCCATTTATTGGAAAAAATTACGTTCAAATATGCGAAATGTTGGGCATCGAAGCGTATGATGCAAAGAACAAGTATGCTGATGTTGGTGCTTTAATTGCGTCAAATTCAGAAAGTAAGCGTCTTGCATCTTCTGAAGAGTTTATGAAATCCGGTATCATTATGAAAACGGTTCGTCTCCAACGTAATGGTAGACCAAAAGAGTCGATGTCTTTCAAAAACATAGACTATTGTGAAATATCCGATAATGAAAATTGGATTGAGTCAGAGGCGTATGAAATTTTCACAAGTCGATTCTTGTTTGTTGTTTTTAAGCCGGTTGCTGACGAAAAAATCACCATATTCAATAACAAAACCAAGTCGTATGTCACCGAACAATCATATATTCTTGAGTCTGTCTTCTTTTGGACGATGCCAACAGATGATTTGGAGGTGGCTAAAGAATATTGGGAAAACATTCGTCAAGCAGTACTGACAAATAATATCACACCAAAAGCATTTTGGAGTATTGGTGACCATAAGAAATTTCATGTTCGCCCAAAAGCACGCGTAAAAAGTGATCAATCAGTTAATCCTAACGGTGGCTTTTGTGACAAATATTGCTACTGGTTTAATGCAGATTATGTAAAACAAATTATAGACAGCGTAAAGACAAATATATGAGTGAATACATAGAAATAGTCAATAATATTTTGTGTGAACCGTTAGCGGCTTACAGTTCCTCGTGTCATCAGCAGTCTTTATTTCCCGAAGAAAAAGTAGAGACTGCAGTCGATGATATAAGAGTGATTGAGTTATTTGCTGGAGTAGGAGGGTTCAGAATTGGGCTTGAACGAGCATCAGCCAAGTTTAAGACAGTGTGGAATAATCAATGGGAACCTTCTACCAAACGTCAAGATGCCTCTCAAATATACTGTAGGAACTTTGGCGATGCAGGGCATAGAAATATAGATATTGCAATGGTTGATGTCAATGATATCCCTGATGCGGATATTTTGGTTGGTGGTTTCCCATGTCAGGACTATTCGGTCGCTACTACACTGAAACGTTCAGGTGGTATCGAGGGGAAAAAAGGTGTCCTTTGGTGGCAGATCCACCGAGTATTGAAGGAGCATCCGAATCCTCCTAAGTACTTGATTCTTGAGAATGTCGACCGCTTGTTAGGGTCTCCAGCGTCGCAACGAGGACGAGATTTTGCTATTATTCTTGCCTCTCTTTCTGATTTGGGCTATTGCGTTGAATGGAGAATTATTAATGCTGCCGAATATGGTATGCCACAACGTCGTCGTCGCACATACATGTTTGCCTTTAGGCAGGATACTTCTTTCACAGCTACAATAAAAGATACAAGTGATTGGCTATATAGAGATGGCATAATGGCAAAAGCTTTTCCAGTGGAGCAGACTGATGATAAACCAATGGCTTTTGTAATTAAGGGCGATTTATCATTTGTGTCTGATTATTTTAATAAGGGGAAGAGTATCTCACCATTTAAGAATGCTGGATTAATGATTAATCGAGCCGTCTTTACGACTAAGGTGATTCCGAATTATAATGGCCCATTTGTCACTCTTGGCGACATTCTCGTCCCGGAATCAGATGTTCCTGAGGAATTCTTTATTAGCAATGCCGATTTGTCAAAATGGCAATATTCTAAGGGTGGGAAAACCGAAAAACGGATTAATAAAACCACAGGGTTTGAATATAATTATTCTGAAGGGTCTATGGCTTTTCCGGATAGTGATGATAAACCCTCGCGAACTATAATAACAGGAGAAGGTGGGGCTGCTCCATCTAGGTTTAAACATGTAGTCTTGACCGCAAGCGGAAGATATCGCCGTCTGATTCCAATTGAATTAGAACGATTAAATATGTTCCCTGACAATCATACTGAAGGTGCATCCGATATGCGCAGAGCATTTCTTATGGGTAATGCTCTTGTTACTGGAATAGTGGAGCGAATAGGATTGCAATTTATACAGCGCATCAAGGGTTAGACATATTTTACCGTAACTTTGGTTACTCTTTCGGTAAAATGTATAATACTGCTGACGAAGATTATATGTACTTTTGCTGAATCGAAGTAAAATCCTCCATAACGATTATAAACCAGTCACATGTTAAGAAAAATAAGAATCACACTTGCTGTAATCTTTTGGGGCCTTATCACATTGTTGTTTCTTGATTTCACCGGGACGGTTCATCAATGGTTTGGGTGGATGGCGAAAATCCAGTTTTTGCCTGCTGTCCTTGCCCTGAACTTTGTGGTGGTGATAGGCTTGGTGTTATTGACCCTTCTGTTAGGCCGCGTTTATTGTTCTGTCATTTGTCCTCTCGGAGTAATGCAGGACGGCATAGCATGGTTGGGGCGCCGAGGTAAAAAGCATCGTAACCGATACTCTTATTCACCGGCTGTTAGTTGGCTTCGCTATGCAGTGCTCGTGCTTTTTGTTGTGGCGTTGATTGCCGGGATTAATTCGTTTGTGGCACTTTTAGCTCCATACAGTGCCTATGGCCGCATAGTGTCAAGCTTGCTCGCGCCGATTTATGCCTGGAGTAACAACATCCTTGCCGATTATGCCGAGCGCGCCGATAGCTATGCGTTTTATCAGACTGATGTTTGGCTTAAGAGCCTCCCTGTGTTAGTCATAGCTTCTGTTTCCTTCATTGTGCTTGCCATTCTGTCATGGCGCAACGGCAGGACATATTGCAATACCGTCTGTCCGGTCGGCACTGTGCTTGGGTTCCTTTCCAGGTATTCATGGTTGAAGCCTGTTATCGACACTTCGCGTTGCAATGGGTGTGGGCTGTGTGCCAGGCGATGTAAGGCTGCTTGTATAGATAGCAAGAATCACGCTATTGACTATTCAAGATGTGTGACTTGTATGGACTGCATTGATAATTGTCATCAGTCGGCCATTCGTTATGTGCACCGTTCCGGGGCTGTTAAGGCCGCTGTTGATGATCACGTGGCGCAGACCGGTGATTCAGGGCGTCGCAACTTCATGGCCGGAGTAGGGGTTTTGGCTGTGACCGCAGTGGCTAAGGCCGAGGAAAAGACTGTCGATGGCGGTCTTGCGGCCATCGCTGACAAGAAAGTTCCCTCGCGTAGGACCACAATAGTCCCCCCGGGAGCACAGGGATTGAGACATTTCGCTCAACATTGCACCGGTTGCCAGCTTTGTGTGCAGGCGTGTCCTAACGGGGTGTTGCGCCCCTCATCGGGTCTTGTCACCCTTATGCAGCCAGAGTCATCCTATGAACGTGGATACTGTCGCCCTGAATGCACCAGGTGTTCTGAGGTATGTCCGGCCGGAGCTATCCTGAAGATTAACCGGGCAGATAAATCCTCTATTCAGATTGGCCATGCCGTATGGGTCAAAGATAATTGTATCCCGGTGGTGGATGGCGTGGAGTGTGGTAATTGCGCCCGCCGTTGTCCTGTGGGAGCCATAACAATGGTGCCGTCTGACCCGGCTAATCCTGAGTCCGTCAAAATTCCTGTGGTGAATGACGAACGCTGCATTGGATGTGGCGCATGTGAAAACCTGTGTCCCTCGCGCCCATTCAGCGCCATATATGTGGAGGGGCATGAAAACCATCGTGTAATCTGATCAATTGGTAAGTATGGACCAAAAATCAAAAAAACATACGGATATTACTCGCCGAAGCTTTCTGAAGCGTGTTGGTGCCGGCTCCGTGGTGTCGGCGACATTGTTGGCCGGATGCGAGCCGAAGAAAAATCCCGCCACTGGTGACAGTCTTGTGGCTATGCCCGACATAGAGAAAGGCAAGATGACCTATCGCACAAATCCAACCACCGGCGATAAGGTCTCACTACTTGGATATGGTTGCATGCGTTGGCCCACTTTGCCAACCGAAGGGGAGCCATTGGATCAGGAGACCATCAATCGGCTCGTTGACCATGCTATTGAATATGGTGTCAATTATTTCGACACATCTCCTGCCTATTGCAAGGGGCGGTCGGAGGAGGCTACCGGAATTGCTTTGAAGCGCCATCCACGCGACAAATACTTTATTGCCACTAAGCTCTCCAACTTCTCTCCGTCCACATGGAGCCGCAAGGAATCTATGAAGATGTATCATGACTCGTTCAAAAATCTTCAAGTCGATTACATTGACTATATGCTCCTTCATGGTGTGGGTATGGGCGATGATGGCATGGCGACTCTTAATGCACGCTATATAGATAATGGTATGCTTGATTTTCTTATGGAAGAGCGTGAGGCCGGACGTATCCGTAACCTCGGTTTTTCTTACCATGGCGATATTAAGGTGTTCGACTATCTGTTGTCTCAGCACGATAAGTACAAATGGGACTTTGTGCAGATCCAGATGAATTATCTTGACTGGCACCATGCACGTGAGGTCAATCCACGTAACACTGATGCCGAATATCTATACGGTGAGCTTGCAAAACGTGGCATTCCGGCCATAATAATGGAGCCGCTCCTTGGTGGCCGGCTTTCAAAAGTGCATGACCATATTGTGGCCAGGCTCAAACAGAAAGAGCCGGAACGGAGTGTCGCGTCATGGGCGTTCCGCTATGCCGGAACCCCTGATGGGGTGCTTACAGTGTTGAGTGGCATGACCTACATGGAACATCTCGACGACAATCTGCGCTCGTTCTGTCCCTTAAAGCCTCTGACGGCAGAGGAGACTGAGTTCCTCTATGAGACGGCTGACTTGATGATGCATTTCCCCACCATCCCCTGTAATGACTGCAAATACTGCATGCCATGCCCGTATGGGCTGGATATACCGGGCATTTTGTTGCACTATAATAAATGTGTCAACGAAGGTAATGTGCCCGAAAACGAGCAGGCTGCCAATTATCGCGAGGCGCGCCGGGCGTTCCTTATCGGTTATGACCGTTCAGTCCCGAAATTGCGTCAGGCTGATCATTGTATCGGATGTAATCAATGCAAATCTCATTGTCCCCAGAACATTGACATCCCGGCTCAGCTCAATAGGATTAATGATTTTGTTGAGGAACTGAAACAAGGTCGGTTATGATTATGGTAGATATGGCTGGCTGTGGTGCGACTGATTACATGCAGACTCTCGTTGACCGGTTGCATGATGGTGGCTTCACTTTGGTAGTTGCCAATGGTGATGACATCTATGGGTTTACCCGGCGTGGGGTTGCTGACCTTCATGAGTTGCTTACATCTCGTCCACACCTGTTGCGTGGTGCATGGATTGCTGACAAAGTAGTGGGTAAGGCAGCGGCAGCCTTGATGATATTAGGTGGCGTTAAGCGTGTACATACTGATGTGATTAGTTCGCTCGCCTTATCACTGTTCGCCGCCTATGATATAGATGTTACTTATACTCGCGAGGTGCCACATGTGATAAACCGAGCCGGCGATGGATGGTGCCCCATGGAGATTCGATGTCGTGATAAGTCTACCCCCGAAGAGTGCTTTGCGGCCGTTACGGACTTTTTGAATAGGATTAAGTCCGGCAAATGATTATTGTGACCCCGGTCTATTATATTTTACCCTTTGAACATTAATTTTGATTATGAATAATATCTCAGCTTCTGTAAAATTCTATACTCTTGATTACAAAGATTCACGAGCTTATTTGTTTGCCGCTCTTTTTGTCATCGGCAACATATTGCTGCCACAACTGTGCCATTTGGTTCCGCAGGGTGGTTTGCGTTGGCTCCCTATCTACTTTTTTACGTTGGTCGGAGCCTACAAGTATGGTTGGCGTGTCGGTTTGTTGACGGCCGTGGCCTCACCGTTGGTCAATTCGTGGTTATTCGGGATGCCTGCTTTCCATTCATTACCGGCCATCCTTCTGAAATCGGTTTTACTTGCCGGGGTGGCAGGTTACACCGCCTCACGTTTCCGCAAAGCCTCATTGCTGACTCTCGCGTTGGTTGTATTTACTTACCAGGCATTGGGGACATTGGGCGAATTCTTCATGGTGCTTCCATCACATACCGGTCTGTATGCCGCTTTCATGGATGCGGTGCAGGATTTCCGTATAGGTATTCCCGGTTTGGTTATGCAAGTGATCGCTGGCTATATCCTGATAAATAAATTCATGAGGTCCTGACCTTAATTTTTGATAATATCCATGCCAAGAAGACCACGCTCAACGGTGATTGAGCGTGTGCTGTTGGTGCGTGTTTTTTTATAAGTGCTGAAAGGGACTTCCACGGCCTTGTGTCGGCCGTCAGGGAGTTCGAGTTCCAGATGATAGGAATACCAATGGCCGTCAGCCACTCTGGTGCGACGGCTCACACGGCGGTATTTTGTGTGGGCTCTTTTAAACTTCTTCACCACTGTGGTTTCCACCTGGGTGGCCGATGTGTCGTTGGCCCACCAGTAATTGACACCGAGAAAGAGTGTATAAGAGAAACTTCCTGCCACAAACAGGTTGCACAGGATATTGATGATGGCATATCGCATGTTTGTCAGTGTGGCCCATTTGCGGAAGAGCATAGGCGTGGTCCCGATGGCTATTATTGCTGCGGCAGTAACCGGAATCCACCATTCCACAATTGTATGCTCGTAGATTACCATTCCAAGGGGGAGCATTATGAATGCTGCGAAGAGAAGTACGAAAAGAATTACGTAGGAAATTTTTGAACCGGCTTTCATGATTAATTTTGATTTTGGACTGCAAAATTAGGAAAATTTAGAGAAATATCTGTAATTTTGCATCCGCTTTTAAATCTCTACGTACCGCACTCTTTTTGAGTTCAGCCCAGAAAAAACGTATCATTATCATAACAACATCTACAAAAACACAAATGAAAAAGAACATTCTCAAAATGTTGGTTATGGCTGTATGCATGATGGTTACTATGCCGGCCATGGCTCAGTTCAACCTTAAGAAAGCCGCCAACGCAGTGTCAAAGACCGCTCAGGCTGTCACTCTTAGCGATGAGGATATGGCAGCTTATGTTAAGGAGTACATCGACTGGATGGATAAACATAATCCTGTCACCGGTCCTGACAATAAGTATACACAGCGTCTCGACTCACTTACCCAGGGTCTCACCAGCGTTGAAGGTATACCTTTGAATTTTAAGGTCTACGACGTGATTGACGTGAACGCTTTTGCTTGCGCCGACGGCAGTGTCCGTGTGTTTTCTTCGCTTATGGATATTATGTCTGACGAGGAGCTTCTTGGTGTGATTGGTCATGAGATCGGTCATGTGGCTCATAAGGATTCAAAGAAGGCATTCAAGCAGGCTCTCCTTACCTCTGCCCTTAAGGATGGAATCTCATCGAAAGGTGGCGTCGCTGCTGCTCTTACCGACTCTCAGCTTGGTAGCCTTGGTGAAGCACTCGTGAGCGCAAACTATTCACAGAAGCAGGAGCGTGCAGCTGACGATTATGGCTACGAATTCCTTAAGAAGGCAGGCAAGAACCCCTGGTCGATGGCCATGTCGTTCAAGCGTCTCAAAGCCCTTCAGGAAGAAGCCGGCGCTCAGAAAACCAGCAAACTCAACCAGCTTTTCTCGACCCACCCTGATCTCGACGCTCGTATCAAGCGCATGGAGAAACGTGCTCAGGATGAAGGTATCGAGCCCCCGGCAAGCATGAAATAAACTTTCCATGCGAAAATAAATGCCTCCTACAAATGAGGCTGATAAACAGAAGAAGCTGTCCAACTTTTTTGTGAGACAGCTTCTTTCTTTTTGCCCAATCTCGGACTGAAGGGTTCGATGGATATTTGCATAGATAAAGAAAAATTTTTAACTTTGCATCACGTTTTGGTTCGCTTAATCGCGATTAATAGGGAATCCGGTGTGAATCCGGGACAGACCCGCTACTGTAATTCCTCCGAAATCATCGGCTTATAGCCACTGTCAATATTTTTGATGGGAAGGCGTCGACGAGATGGGATAAGTCAGGAGACCTGCCAGACGCATCTGTTTCAATAATCTCGTGGATTAGATTTTGAAGTGAGGAGAAATCCATTGACAGAGGTCCTTTTTACGTCAGGATATACACAGTGCTATTCCGGAATACCTGACTGCAGCTACGGCAATTTGCCGCAGCCGTTTCGTCGTGTTTTTATTTTTTGTGTTTCTGTCGCTCCAGTCTTTAATCTTTTCCACCTTAAAACTTCATTGTCACTCTATGAAATGTGCAAGGTGCGAAAAGGAATTCTTATTTGAGTTCCTATGTGTTCAACAATGGCTGCAACAGTCTACGCTCGACAACCAGCAGTTCTCGTTCTTACTCTACAATTACGGTGGTTCGCTCTCTCCCGAATGTGAGGGATATCTGCAAAGGAGCTGCTATCCTTCAATGACAAATCCTTATTGGAGAAATTCCAAACACACAAAATAAGGAGCTGCAATGTTTACAATGTTTCATGGGTTCCATCTGGTAGAGGAATATCACCAGTGGAAAAAAGAACACCGTTTTGGCTCTTGGTCTCCTCTCGTGGTCATTATCGGTTCCGGACTGCTTTGCTACCTGATGGCTAACTTCATAAGCCACACAGCTACAGCCGCACTATTTATCCCTATACTTGCCATCGCGGGCAGCTCGATGACTGCCCAGCTCGCTCCTTTTGGAGGAGTCTCGACCTTGCTTATCGGTGTTGCAATCTGTTCATCTGTTGCTATGGTGCTGCCTATCTCCACTCCTCCCAACGCTTTGGCCGATGCAACGGGATTTATTCAACAAAAATATATGGTAAAGACTGGTCTTATCATGGGGATGGTTGGTTTACTTATCGGTTATATAGTGCTGATTTTCTGTGGCGTCAACGGAATATTCTAAAAATCCTTAATTATTATGACAATAGAAACTATTGGCAGTTTCCTGCCTTATGAAACACTCATTACTGCCCGACGCAATTTTGAACGAGGCATAATCAACCGAAAGGATCTCACGGCGATTGAGGACATAGCTGTGTGTGACATTGTAGAACGTCAAATAGCCTGTGGCGTGCCGTTTGTCACCTCCGGCGAACTCCGCAGAAAGTACTGGGATAAGGACTTTTGGTTCGGTCTCAACGGTATTGCTTGCGAGAATATCTCTTCTGGTCATCTTTATCAATCCATTGAATCTTCGACTGACCAACTTCATATAACCGGACGTATCGGCTTCAATCCTGATCATCCGTTCTTTGATGATTTCCGTTTTCTGCACGATGTTGTTGCCGATGGCGCTAAATGTCGCCAGACACTCCCATCTCCGGCAAACCTGTTGTTGGAGATATACGCGCTTTCTGACGGACTACCTGAGACGCTCTATCCGGCTACAATTGATGACTTAATCAGCGACATTGCCGATGCCTACCGTCAGACTGCTCTCAGATTGCACGACCTCGGTTGCGATGCATTGCAATATGACGATACTGCTCTCGGATTGATGTGTGATGATAATTACACCAAACGGCTCCTTCAAGGTGGGGTTGATTTCATCAAACTGCAACGAGAATTGATTACAGTCATAAACAAATCTCTGTATGAGCTGCCCGATGATATGGAGAAGTCAATATATATATCCGGAGGAGATATAATAGTGCCGGAATGGGAATATATAGACTATCCCGATAATATCATGCCTAAAGCCCTGTCCTCACTTAATGTGGATAAGTTCTTCATTCCGTTTAATCTCGGAAACGACTATGCCATAGAGGTGCTTCGCCATATACCTCAAGGTAAGACAGTGGTGCTTGGACTCGTCGATGCACATAGCCCATTCATAGAAAATTCCGGCTCTATTAAGGATATGATTAATAAGGTTGCACGATTGATCGCTCCATCTCTACTGGCTCTGAGCCCGAGGACCGGATTCAAGTTGTCAAGCTACAGCCAACGAGCGCTGCTTTACGAGGATCAGTGGCGAAAACTTTCTGAACTTGCTGCTGTCTGATTTTTCGCATTCATAACTGACAACCGCTGTTATCTCGCTACTTTTGCCAAACTCTTTTCATTATGCGAGGTGATAGCGGTTTGTTAGTTCCATATTTTAATCTTTGTTGTATAAAACAAAAGTAGGTCAGAAAACTTTAGTTTTCTGACCTACTTGATGATTGGAGGTAGGATTGTTATTTTACAATACCCTTCTCAAGATATTCTGCAAGATTAGTGCGGACGTGTTCAGAAGCTCGTTCTACAGCCACTTTTGCCATGTCTGCATCTACCATGAGATTGACGAGTTCCTCGAAAGATGTCTTTTTTGAGGGATCCCATCCGAGTTTGGCTTTCGCCTTTGTCGGATCGCCCCAAAGATTCACCACATCGGTAGGACGATAGAAGTCAGGAGATACTTCGATTACGGTGCGTCCTGTGGCGATATCGATACCCTTCTCGTTCTCGTCCTTGCCTTCCCAGCGGAGTTCAATTCCGGCACGGCGGAATGCGAGCTCGCAAAATTCGCGTACTGAATGCTGCTCGCCGGTAGCGATGACGAAGTCTTCAGGTTTGTCATTCTGCAGTATCAGCCACATACATTCAACGTAATCTTTCGCGTATCCCCAGTCACGGAGTGATGAGAGGTTGCCAAGATAGAGCTTATCCTGCTTGCCTTGTGCGATGCGGGCAGCTGCAAGGGTAATCTTTCGGGTCACGAATGTTTCGCCGCGGCGCTCTGATTCATGGTTGAACAGGATGCCTGAGCAGCAGAACATGTTATATGCTTCACGATATTCCTTGATTATCCAAAATCCATAGAGTTTAGCTACGGCATAAGGGCTGTAGGGGTGGAATGGGGTGTTCTCATTCTGAGGCACTTCCTCCACTTTACCATAAAGCTCGGAGGTAGAAGCCTGATAGATACGGCAAGTGTCGGCAAGTCCGCATTGACGCACTGCTTCAAGCACGCGCAATACACCTGTTGCGTCCACGTCGGCTGTAAATTCAGGAGCGTCAAATGAAACCTGCACATGGCTTTGGGCTGCGAGGTTATAGATCTCATCGGGACGAACTTTGCTTACCACCTGCAGAAGGCTCATCGAGTCACCAAGGTCGGCATAGTGGAGGTGGAAGTTTGGGTGTCCCTCCAAGTGTGCGATACGTTCTCTGAAGTCGACAGATGAACGGCGTATTGTCCCATGGACATCATAGCCTTTTTCAAGAAGAAATTCGGCAAGGAAAGAACCATCCTGCCCTGTGATGCCTGTAATCAGTGCTGTTTTCATAAATGATCTATGTAAATAGTTTCGATTGGTTTGGGGTATATCTGTTTATTGTGTTGTCGGTTGTCTTATTTACACTTGACCTGGCGTTGGTCATCAACGATATTTGAGGTGTAAGATGAGCTGGTATGTTTACGTCTCCATTCCTCATACAATAACCGCGGTAAGGTCTTGACAATCCAATAGCATCTGCGTGATTGCTTTTTTGGTTCGCAGCACAGTCTGTGCACAAATTCCAAATGATTCTTCACCATCCATTGAGGAGCTCGTTTCACATCAAGTCCGCAGTAAAATTTAAAGGCGGCCCCGACTGCAATCATCACACCTTTCTTTAGATGCGGACGCAGTTTGTTCATGAAGATTTCCTGCTTGGGTGCACCGAGTGCAATCCATATAATGTCTGCTCCATCCTCTTCGAGCATCTTTGCGATGGCGGGATAGTCAAAATCGTTCACATCCATGAAGGGAAGCTCGTGGAAGAGCATTGACTTCACTTCACGGTTCATGGACGAGAGTTCTTTGCGGAGTCCATTCAGCACTTCGCGAGACGCTCCCAAAAATGCCATTTTGTAATTCCCTGAGGTCACTATGTCATGGAATATCTGACTTCCACAGTACTGCTCATAGCGTTCGCCGTATAACAAGCGAACATATAACGGCACATAGGAACTGTCGCAGATACAGAACATGCCGCTATTTATCACGTCGAGGTATGAGTCATTGCGGTTGGCGATGTTTAATATCACACCATCAGCCACACATACGTAGTCTGGTTTTTGAGCTGCAACCTGGTCGGCAATTTTTTTCAGTACCTGCTCCCGGTCAAACTCATAGCGTATTTTAAAGTATTTCCTCATATCGAGTTTTTACTGTTGAGTGTCTTTTTATTTATAAGATTCAGGATTGGTAGTGATTGCGTATACTTGGACGATAAGTGATTTTGTATAATGCAGAAAAAATTGTGGCTTTCCTTATTTTCTGAGAAAATAGATTGGTCTTGAATTCAAAAAATATGAACTATCGATATTGCATTTTTACAAAAGCCAATGAAAATCCTTAAGCCTATTAGTATTATCTAAAAATCTTAATAGCCATTAGTTAATTCACTGAGATTATCACTATCCTATTTCCCCAGCTCCTAAGCCTAATTTTTCGTGTGCAAAATTACTTAAAAATTTCCTATATATTGGAGTAGTATGTGTTAAAGAATATTAATCATTAGTGTTGACTCGTGAATTATCAGTGATATACATGGAATCAGTGGCGAGCGTCATCTCTTCAGCCCGAAGGAGTAGCCGACTCCAAGCATTAAGTTGTTCGGAAGATGGAAGTCGCGAAGCTGATAGCCTATGTTGATGTAGGCATTCTTTATCACGTAGGCCTTTAGCGATAGGGTCTGATAGAATATGGATGTGTCACGGCCTGTGGCTATGACATTTCTGCCTATCCCGAAATTGATGCTGAATATTGGCATGGTAAGTTCAGCCCTGACGGATAATCCTGCCGAAAAGCGTTCTTTGAACGGTTGGCGATAAAATTTAATATCATCACCGTAACTTCCGTCGACCCGGTGTTGGCTGATATTTGCACTTTCATCATATTGGAAATCGGCCGATAGTCCCACTCTCCAATAACGGCTCAGTGTGTACATCGGGGCGAAGTTGAGGCCTGCCACTCCGAATGACCCCGGTACATATTCTTCCTCGGATGGTTCACCCTCGATATAGGTTGTGCATGTCCGTTGGCGGGTCGCGCCATAAACTGTCAGGTCATAGCTGAAGCCTTTCTCGACCTCAGGTATAGGGAGTGGGGGCAAATCTTGTTGACCTGAGGGAATCCCCAGCAGGTACGATACCCCTATGCGTGCTCCGAGGGTGTTGATGCCTGAGTTGGGAAGATGAGTATTCCCATTCGAGTAATGCGATCCTTCCACTCCGGCTGTGAGGGTGCATTGTGGCGATAGCCGGTAATTAAGTATTATCCCGAGATTGAGGTAGGCATTGACTTTAGAACCTACCGGGCCGTCGGCCATATTCCATTCCACGTTAAATTTTTTCCAGCCGGATGAAACGCCGAAATTCCATTCATAGTCGAGTGAGAGCCGATCTGATAGATGGGCCAGACGGTTGCTCTGGAAAATGTAGAGTGTAACCGGATGTCCCAGTGATGTCTTGTTGAAAAATTGAGTGTAGGAGAGACCTGCTCCTTGCCTTGCATGAGGATAGAGGCGCCCGTAATGCGTGTCGGGTGCAAATTGGAAACCGTATTTGATATGTGGCGATAATGCCGCCTTGATATTTTCTCCTGGCCCATATTTTCTGAAGTAGTCATTAGTCGGGACCACCCATGCCGGCCGAAGCTCTATCCCAAGGCTATGTGTCGCCCTTGTGGAGCAACTGTCGGCCGAGGATGCATAAATATCCGCGTGTCCGAAGCAGCTGAGGAAAATAACAGCTATACAAGCTTGCCATATATTATTCATCATTCTATTCATCAGGGGTGGATTCTATGGTTATTTGGTAGCTCACAGGATGCTGAAGGATATATTTCCCATCGATATCAATTATGGTTCCGTCGGCAGAGTCTGTGCATTGAAGGCTATATGGAATTTCATAGCATTCGTATTCCACCCACAACTTTACTGTTTTACTTTCATGTGGCTGCAATGTCAAAGTGTACTTTTCTGCGGGGAGTCCTATTCCTGGAAGTTGTGTGTTGGAGGTGGTATATTTGATAGGGATATCAGTCACTTCTATGCCTTGGTCTGTTGATATTACGGCCGAGACTTCAAATTCGGCACGGTCAAGCGCATCATTTAATTCCTGGTCGAGAGGAGAGAACCTATATAATGCCGGGATGCTCGTTTCGTCCACGATTGTTATAACCCATGGTTTATCCATATTATTTATATATGTGGTTCCATGTTTTACGGATGTGGTTTTGGTCATCACATAGGTATCGGTATAATATGAAATAGGTCCCGGAACGAGATATGATGATGGAATAATTCTGATAGCCTTCGACAGGGTTGATATGGAAGATGTGAATGTGATATTGGCTATTATGGTGTCTGAATAATAGTTGCGGTCGACAGCCAGATTTAAACGCCCTTTATTGCGGTCGAAACTCATTGTGGCGCTGAATGCTTTGTTTTCCACTTCGGCTGTTGAGGACGAGATGTCGGTCGATAACAGATATTTATAGTGGGCGTTTCCGGCTGCATCGGTGGTCTTTAACATGAAGTCGGCCCACACTTCCGTGACATCGTAGATGTTGGTGCGGATGACTGTTGATTGACCGCTGCTGATTTCATCATGATCGGATGTTATTTCCATCGGAGAGATGAACACATCGTCATTGCAACTTGACACCAGGATTGTCAAGGTGATATAATAGAATATGTATCGGAGGGGATGACGCATCGTTACTATGAATATTGGCTGGAGAGGATTATGATGTGATATAATGTGTTGGTTATATTACAAAAGTACATAAAAAAACGATATGATGTCGATATGGAAGCTGTAAATTTGAGATGAGCCTTACATTGCGTGTATGTCGGGGAGCGGATTATTTGTATGTGAAGGTGCGATGATGTGGATAATGGCGAAACCATATTGATAAAGGTTTAATCCGATATGGCCGTTTTTATGATTAATTAAAGATTTGATTTGTAATTAGTTAATTTTGAGTTAATGAGTGCGCCGGTATTAAACGATTGGTTGTTATACAGGTCAAAGCTATAAACAGAACGAAAAAATAGAATAATAACAACTAAAAAAACTTTGAATACAATGAAAAAGAAAATTTTAGGTTTAGCACTTGTAGCGATGTCACTTGTAACTTTCAACGGTATGGCTCAGACTCCCAACAATACCACCAACTGCGGTGGAACCTGTACTACCAAGACCTGCAACAAGCAGGTGAAGAATGACGCCGGCAAGTGCAAAGTGAATCCTTTTGACGGCCTTAACCTTACTGATGCACAGAAGACTCAGCTGGAGCAGCTTAAGTCAAAGCGTACAGCTGCCCGCCAGGAGAAGGCAAAGGTGGCTAAAGAGAACAAGCAGCGCAATGACTCCGCCCGTGTGGCTGACCGTCGTGCCGACAAGAAGCAGTATCTTGAGGAAGTAAAAGCCATCATCGGTCCTGACCAGTACGTGGTATTCCTTGAAAACATGTACATCAACGGCGGCAACCAGGGTAACGGCAAAGCGTTCACCCACAATGCCAAGAAGCAGAAAGCACAGGGCAACCGTCATGGCAAGAGTGGTAAGGCTAACCGCCACGGCAACCATGCTTCAAAGCGTCAGGCTGCCCCTGTTTCTTCAAATGCCAATTCTTAAGGCTTTCGCAGCAAGTTAATATATCGATAATAAATAAGTATAAACGTCCCGGAGTGGTGAGAACCATTTCCGGGACGTTTATACTATGTGGGGTAGGAGAGCGCAAATACGTTTCAGTTCATGTGGCGTTGCATTTAACCTTCGGTATGGAAACTTGTGAACGAGCCTCTTTCCTGCTGGGGGATTTCAGCTTTTGCCGCATTTATGGCCTTGATTAGAAAAGCCATGTTGCGGCCAAGGTTTCTCATGGTCTGCAGACCTTCGAGGTCATCCTCCACATCCTTGGCCTCGAATCCGTGTACTTCATTCCAGTATGTGCTCGACACAATGGGCATGGCACTGATGGTGAAGTATTTGTTTATTTCGTCGAAAGCTGATGTGGAACCGGCACGACGTGAGGACACCACAGCCGCTCCTACCTTCATCGTTTTATCAAACTGTCCGGATGTGCTGTAGAACAGACGGTCAAGAAATGCCAGCAATTGACCGTTGGCTCCGGCATAATATACCGGCGAACCTACTACAATGCCGTCGGCTGCGGCAAATTCGGGAGCGGTTTCGTTTACGATGTCGTTGAAGACACAGCGTCCGTTCTGGCGACAGAAGTTACATCCGATGCAACCTCTGACATCCTTGTTGCCTACATTGACCCTCAAGGTTTCAACTCCATTGGCCTTGAGGGTAGCCTCTACTTCTTGGAGTGCGCGGTCAGTGCAGCCGTGGATATGAGGACTGCCATTTATAATCAGAACTTTCATGATTGTGATATAGGATAAATTATTATGTTCGATTATTAAACATATTCAGGCTCATGCCGGTTTTATCGGTCGGCTTTTTCTACTTTTTTAATGACTCTACAGGGATTCCCGACGGCTACTGAGTCGGTCGGAATATCATTGACCACCACACTTCCGGCCCCTATAACACAATTGTCACCGATGGTGATTCCTGGAAGTACTGTAACGCTTCCTCCTATCCATACATTGTTGCCGACAGTGATAGGTTTGGCATATTCCAATCCTGTGTTTCTGGTTTTTGGATCGATTGGGTGGCATGCGGTATAGAAACTGCAGTTCGGGGCAATGAAGACGTTGTCGCCGAATGTCACTGGTGCCTCATCGAGAATCACAAGGTTGAAGTTGGCATAGAAGTTGTGGCCGACTTTGATGTTGTAGCCATAGTCACAGTAAAAAGGCTGCTCAATGAGCAGATCACCTTTGACCGATCCGAGAAGTCCTCGCAGCAGCTCATCACGCAACAGCATTTCCTTTGGCCGGAGGTTGTTGTAGTCATGGCATTTTTCTTTGCATGTTGCCCGCTCTTCTACGAGTTGGCCGGAGCCGAATGGATTGTACGGTAAGCCTGCGAGCATTTTTTCTTTATCAGTCATATATAATTATCAATAGTTATAAATCATCAATAGTCGTAGATAATTCTGGTCACGCACTCTTTCGGTTTCAAAGTGACATGTGGAGTATGGGATAAGGCCGACCGAAATCGTCGGTGGGGTCTCTGCCAATCACAGAGAATCCTTTAGCCTCGTAAAATCGGAGGGCTGACCGGTTTTGCTCGTTCACATCTACTTTCGACATTCCCCGATTCTTGGCAAATTCAATCAGAACTGAACCGTAACCTTTTGATTGGTGTCCGGGATCAATGAACAGCATTTCAATCATATCGTCGGAGAGGCCTATGAATCCGACTGTCGATTCATGGTCTGCAATCACGTATATGTCCACCTCGGGGAAATAGCAAGGAATGAGTTGTTCCTTTATCTCAGTTATTGACTCCTCGGTTAAAAAGTCATGTGACCCACGGACAGACTTCTCCCATAGTTCTACGAGGGACTGATAATCAGATGAGTCGCATTTTCTTATGTGTGGCATATCGGTTTTTTCTGTGGTTGGGTTATGGGGTTATGGATGTCATGCGGTTTATCTTTTCGCGGTATTCATTTGGTGACTGGCCATGTTTTTTCTTGAATACGCGTTGGAAATACTGTGGGTCGGAGTAGCCGCATTGTTGCGCTATATCGGTAATTGAAAATGTGTCATCTCTACCGGTTTCGAGCAGTTGCTTTGCATGTTGCATTCTTGCTTCAATCAGGAGTTGGGCGGCAGATATGCCCAGTTGTGACCGCAGATGCCGGTTGAGGGTCGAACGGCTTGCCGCGGCTGCTTCGGCCATGGCATCCACGTTGGCATCAGGATTGCTGAGATTCTCTTCGATATATTTGCGCACACGGTTGAGAAATGCTGTGTCCTCAGGCTTTTGCCGTGGAGTGAGTGGTTGCATTTCCTCCATGGCTTCACCAGGGGCGGATTCAGCCTTGGCAGAAACCTCATTCCCTTTCATCAGTGCCATGTATTTTTCAAGAAGTTCGCGCCGGTGGCGGTTTACTCTCCGGATATAGATGTATGTGTACACTATGGCCGCAAGAATAGAGATAATCAGTAGCACCATTATGGTTTTTGCCCACCATGTCTCAAACCAATAGGGTGACACAGTGATGTAAAGGCGTCGGGTGTTGTCGACCCATCGTCCATAACGGTCTGTAGATTGCACTTCGAGGATATGTTCTCCGGGTGAGAGGTTGAAGAGGGTCACACCGCGAGTGTGTTCGGCTCGAGTCCAAGGTGATTCATCGAGACGTGTGCGGTAGAGAATATCACTATTGTCGATATAATCAATAGCTGCAAAATAGATTGAGACATTGCGTTCATCGGGGTGCAATGAGATATGGGTACGTGGTGCTAAGCAAAACTCTTCACCTCCACAGTTGACAGCCAGTGTGGTGAATACAATAGGAGGGGTGTAGTCTCTGCGCGAGATATCGTTCATTGATGAGACGAATGCCCCTTCCTCGGCTCCGAATATCCATGAACTATCGGGAAGCATGATCGGGGTTGTCTCCGAAAAGTGACAGGAGTCACCCCAATATGTTGTGCTTAGATTAACGGTGTGCCCTGTCAGAGGATTCAGCGCCATCACATTGTCGCTTCCCACAATAAAGAGCAGAGAGTCGGAGGCAAGGGCTATGGCATTGCAGATGTCGCTTGTGAGCGATGAGTTCAGCATGTTGAAATGTGTGAACTCAGGATTGTCGGAAAATAAGTCCTCCTCACTTATCATGTCAACACCTGAGCTCTCGGTGGCTATGAAAATGTGTCCATCAGAATCACACGTCACGCTCATGGTGGCATTGCTCGAAAGGCTTGCAGGGTTGTTGCCATCACGCCTTATGGCGCGCATGGTGGTGCGTGAGAAATCTGTACTGTCGATATGGCCTATGAGCAGCCCGTCGGTGGTTGCAGCTACAATATTGTCGGACTGAGTTATGAGCAGTTTCCTGACCTTTGAGCCTCCAATAGATGCGGAAAGGGTCGGGCGCTCCGCGGCCGGATCAGGACAGCATTTTATGCCGTCCCCGAAGGTGGCCACCCATAGACGACCATGCCTGTCCTCTTTGATATCATACACAGCTACATCCGAGATGCTAATGCCTCCGATTTTCATGAGGGCACCCGGCTTTCCTCCGATCCATATATCGCCGTTGGAGGCTTGAAAGATGCAGTAAGGTGTGGTCTCCAAAGGAATACTCTTCATTATCGTCCCATCAGGTGTATACACCTTTATGCCTCGCCAAGCACGAGAACCTATCCATAGATTCTCGTCTCTGTCAATCAGAAATGCTCTCGGCTGAGCATTGCCGGTGCCCGGAAGCAGCGTGGCAGGATGTTGTGGCGAAAACCTCTTGTAAAGTCCCGTGGGATCGGCTGTCCATCTGTTGCCCTGTAAATCGGTGAGCCCTTTCCAGTTTTTGCCGACCATGTTTCGTAACGAGTCTTTTTTATCGTCCGGGATATCCCTGAATGTGTATGTGGTAAGGTCAAACTCATATATGTCATCGTCGGTGTGGCATGTTATGTTGCCGGTGTCCGACAAGAGAATGTCGCGTATGTGGTTTGTCCCGATTGAAGCGCTGTCGCCCGGAGCTATTTTTACCCAATGAAATTCATATCCGTCATAGCAATTGAGGCCATTCCATGTGGCGAACCATAGAAGACCATTGCGGTCCTGTATGCCTCCTCCCACAAGGGGGCTTGACAGGCCGTCCCTGTCGTCATAACGCATCACACGTTCACCATCAATCTGAGCACTAAAAGCTATCTGACAGATGAGCGAGCAAATCAGGGATATCAAGAATCGGTAACGTGTCATTTCGTGGTAAAAGATTCGAAATTTGACCCAAAGATAGTAAATTTTAGGCTATTCATGCCTCTTTGAGCCGATTTTCATAGATGTTGACCTGAATTTTAGGTCCCTTGGATGGCTGAAAAAGTAATTTTGCAGCACAGAACCTTAGAACCTAAAAACAAGCTAAATGAAAACAATGAGAAACTTATGGCTCGCCATGTTGTCGGTGCTGAGCCCGGTTGCAGCCTCAGGAGTTGAACAGACCACTGTGGCGCATTGGGAGTTCACCACCGGTTATGATGAGGCCAAGACAGGATCGACGGCAGTCTACACGCCGAACGAATCAGGGTGGGTGGCTTCGGCCAACCAGAAATGGACAACCCTCCAACCTTATTTCCTTCCCAACAGTTGTGCGTTGCCACAGGAGGAGTGTAAGGTGTCACTCCACACAAGTGATGGAAAATGGCAATTGACATCAAGCGGGTCGACCCCGAGTTACCTTCTGCGTCTCAACACGGCCTCGATAACAAATTTCACAGACAAGGCTGACTATGCCGATGGTGACAAACATGACCAGTATTTCGAGATATCAATGCCCACAGTCGCTCTCACGAATGTGAAACTGAATTTCGCTATCGGTGACGGCTCAAGCTCTTCCACTAAATTCGGTGTTGTCTACTCAGTGGACGGCGGTAAGTCATGGTCCGTACTCAATGACTATACCTCGGCCAGCCACTGGAATAAATATGAGGATGCCACCTATAATCTTGATGCTGATAATAAGGAGAATCTGACTGTGCGTCTTCTCATCCAGTCGGCCACCAAGACCAGCAATTACAATCTCAAATATGTAAATATAATCGCCGATGATTTCCAGGGCCCTGAATTGCTGAGCATCAATCCTTCGGATGGAGACACCGGTGTGATCCCGACAGGGAAGGTGACAATGTGGTTCAACGAGAGTGTGAAGACCAATGGTGCGGTTTCAGGCACACTTACCAATAATGTCACCAAAAAGTCAGTGAATATCCCTCCTGTGATCAACAACACGAAGGTGACATTTGCGTTTGAGGAACTTGACCTCTCCACATCATATACTTTCTCACTCGCAGCCAATTCGTTTACCGACCTTGCCGGGAATGTGTGCACGTCGGCTTACTCAACGACTTTCACCACATCCGACAGCCGTCCGGTGCCCCCTCCTGTGCTCGAAAGCAAAAACCGCCTGTGGTACAACCGCCCGGCCGCCTATTGGGAAGAGGCTCTTCCGCTCGGTAACGGACGCTTGGGTGCCATGGTTAGCAGCGGTGTGGCAAAGGATACCATTCAGCTTAACGAGGATACATTCTGGGGACAGTCGCCCAATTCGAACTATAATGCTAACGCCCGCTCTGTGCTTGCACGCGTGCAGCAACTTATTTTCGATAAGGACTATGCCGCGGCTCAGAAGCTTGCCATCCCCAACTGGATGTCGGCCGGCTCGCATGGTGCCCAGTATCAGGCCGCCGGGTGTGTGCTGGTAGGTTTCCCAGGTCACCGCTATAATGATGAGGAGGCCGGAGCTACTACCGATGCACATGACGCGCAAGCCTATGTGCGCAGTCTCGATTTGGCTAAAGCTGTGGCAAGCACATCGTATATGGTGAACGGCGTGACTTACACACGTGAGGTATTCACTTCGTTTGACGACAATGTCACCATCATACGCCTCGAAGCATCCGAACCCGGTAAGCTCGACTTTAACGTGTGCTACGCCGCACCCATAAAAACGAATATGGAGAAACTCGGGGTGAATGAAATCACGCCCGACGGAATGATCAAGGCATCCCTTATCCCATCCAAGGCCCAGACGGAGAATGTGGATAATAAGCTGCAGTGCTATACTTTCATCAAAGTGATTAACGATGGAGGCAGTCAGAAGAGTTCCTCTCAGAATGTGATTCAGCAGGGTCTTGTGGCCGCAAACCAGTCGGCTCCCACAATTGAGGTCAGCAATGCCACAGCTGCGACCATCATCATCTCTTCGGCCACTAATTTTGTGAGATATGACGACATCAGTGGCGATGCTGAAGCCAAAGCGTTGAGCTATATAACCGATTATCTCGCTAAGAATGATGATTACTCCCAGGCTCTTGACCGCCACGTCGAGAAATATCAGGCCCAGTTCGGACGAGTGAATCTCGACCTTGGTGAGAATCCCGACAAAGAGGTTAAGGATACCGAGAAACGAATCAAGGAGTTCTATACCGACGGTGATGATCCGGGACTTGTGGCTAATTATTTCCAGTTCGGACGCTATCTGCTCATTTGTTCGTCGCAGCCCGGAACACAACCTGCCAATCTGCAAGGAATATGGAATCCGAATGCCCGTCAGTATCCTGCATGGGATTCGAAATACACCGCCAACATCAATGTCGAGATGAACTATTGGGCTGCGGAGGTAGCCAATCTCTCAGAGTGTCACAATCCATTCATTGAAATGGTCAAGGAGGTGGCTGTGACCGGTGCTGAGACAGCACGCCAGATGTATGGGGCACGCGGTTGGGTGCTGCACCATAACACAGATTTATGGCGCACCACAGGGGCTGTAGATAATGGTTCGGTTGGCGTATGGCCCACATGCAACGCCTGGTTCTGCTCGCATCTATGGGAAAAGTATCTTTTCTCCGGTGACAAGTCATATCTTGCCGAAGTGTATCCGGTGCTCAAAGGATGTGCACAGTTCTTCCAGGATTTCCTTGTCAAGGATCCCTCGACAGGCTACATGGTTGTGTGTCCTTCCAACTCTCCGGAAAATCATCCCGGCCTGTTCTCCTACACTAATGATGCCGGCTCGAAAGTCAACTGTGCATTGTTCGGAGGTGTGGCTATGGACAATCAGATGGTCTATGATGTGTTGAAAAACACTGCTGAGGCAGCCCGCATTCTTGGAGAGGATGCCGACTTCGCATCTGAACTTGATGCCCTGAAAGCGAAACTGACACCCTACAAGATAGGTAAATACGGTCAGGTGCAGGAATGGCAAGAGGACTGGGACCGTGAGTCGACTTCGCATCGCCATCTCTCGCATCTTTGGGGTGCATACCCTGGCAACCAGGTGTCGCCTTACGAAAATCCGGTGCTCTACCAAGGTGTACACAAATCACTCGTCGGGCGTGGAGATGCGGCCCGCGGATGGTCAATGGGGTGGAAGGTATGTGAATGGGCCCGCATGCTTGACGGTGACCACGCCTTGTCAATCATTAAAAACCAGCTGCGTCTGGTGTCGCCCAACATCACGATGTCGGATCCTGATGGCGGTACGTATGCCAATATGTTTGATGCGCATGCTCCGTTCCAGATTGACGGAAACTTCGGGTGCTGTGCCGGTATAGCAGAGATGTTGTTGCAGTCACATGCCGGGTTTGTGCATCTTTTACCGGCTCTCCCATCCAAGTGGGCCGACGGTGAGGTGGATGGCCTGCGTGCACGTGGCGGTTTTGAAATCTCGTCGATGACATGGAAGCAGGGACTTGTTGAATCAGTGAAGATAAAGTCGACCATAGGTGGTAATCTCCGCTTACGTTCCAACGTGCCTTTGAAGATGGCTGACGGTACACCGCTTAAAGAGGCCACTGGTGAAAATTCCAATCCTATAACTCAGCCATACAATATGCCGGAGCCTATCGTGGCTAACAAGAACATGATCCCGGAAACTCGTTTGCCTGAATCTTTCCTCTATGACATACCTACAGAGACCGGACAGGAAATTGAGCTTGTGCAGAACACTTCAGACATTGAGGATGTGGTGGCTACCGCCCCTGATGCCGAGTCGGGAAATGATTATTACAATATCCTCGGGCAGAAGGTCGGCAAGAACTACAAAGGGATAGTGATAACAAAGGGTCAGAAGTTTCTGAACAGATAATCAGTATCTACCACTGACACATTCTTCTTCATTAAGGGAACAGGTTATGGCAACATAGCCTGTTTTCTTTTGCCGGTTTGTGTTTTTCTGTCGTCGGTGGAGAATGAACCTGAGGACGCTGAATATTGTTGGAAAATTGTATAGCTAAAAACTCATTTATAACTTAACAAATTAATCAGTTATGAGAAGCATCACGACATTCGACCTCCAGTATGCCCATCGTTTTTACGGATTCAAAGGTGAGGCGCAGTATCTTCATGGCCACACCGGTGTGATGACTATTGAGGTTGAGGACAGCGTAAACGAAGGTGTCAACATGGTATTTCCGTGCAACGAGATAAGAAAGATAGCATGGGATGTGCTTCAGAATTTTGACCATGCCCTGGTGTTGAAGGAAGATGATCCTCTCCTGCCTGCCATCCTGGGTGTGTATGAGCAGCAGGGGATATTGCATGGCCATCCGCAGAACAAGATGAAGGGTGTGGCCTTCAAGACTGAACTTGCAACTGCTCTGCCCGACGCCAGAGTTGTGGTGACAAAGGAAACCATGGCGGTGGAGGGGATGATAAAGATTGTGTATGATCTGCTTAAGGATAAGTTAAATATCGCAAAGATCACGTTCAACAGCGGTGTGAATGCCGCCTCACAGGAATTTGATGTCCGGAAGGATATTGACCGTTGTCCGCTCTGTGGCATTGCCCTTAACGAAAACGGCGTATGCCCGAAATGCGGCTACCGTAAGCCTGACTGATGGGCGTTGAAAACAATGGGATTATCCCACAAAAACTAACGCCTTTTGCCGGACAATATTTGTCGGGGAACAAAAGGCATGTGGGGGACAATATAAACCTCTGACTTTAAGGGAGTATGTGGATGCGTACTCCCTTAATTATATGCATATAAAGTGATTTATGATCCCTGTCATATTGTTTTTTAGTCCGTGTTAAGAGTATTTTGGCTATGCGGGGAGTTCTGGGATAGAAGCAATAAATATGATGACGAACGCGTTGTAAATATATGATTAATAGACTTGTAATTATCATATTTCTTGTAGCCTCACTTACTTGTGTTGCGCAAACACAATCGGATGTTAATGTGAGTGAAGGTGGCTACGGTATGATAAAAACGAATATAACAGTTAATTATGACCATACATGGAATGCCGTTAGTGATGGTTTTGGTGCGAGAGTGTCTTACCAGGCTTATAAAAATGATTGGTTGACATTGTCAGCTAATTTTAAGCATAGTTCTGTAACGGTTGATTTCGAGAAGGATGATTTGAGTGATGGTTATACTCCCGGAAATGTGTCAATAAATGGTACGCATGTGATGGGACAAGTTGGAGTGACGGCTAATGTAAGGACCAAATTGTTTGGAAAACCTTTTTTTGGCATTGCAATGGTCGGCAGTGATTGGGGGAAAAGTGGTTTTGAACGCGTTTCAGCCACTTTGATGGGGATGATTATGCTGCGTGCTACCAGAAATACTCAATTTGGAATCGGACCATTGGTGATGGTTAATTCAAGTTCAAAAATACCTGCTTTCCTTGTGTTTATGTACCGTCATCGGTTTAATGATAAATTACAGTTGAATTTATATGGCGGAATGCTCGGGATAGAATATAACCCAACGAAAAACAATCTAATTACAGCCGGGGCGGATATCGATGTGAAATCATTTTATTTCAAAGCGGAGAATGAGAGGTTGCCGGATATCTGTAGGTTTACTATGACTTCGTTTCGGCCTATGATAAAATACAGACATAGACTTGCAAAAAACTTATATTTTGATGCGCAAGGTGGTGTGTCCTTGAAGATGTCGTGCAGGGTTAATGGGAAAAACGGAACAAAGGAGTATTTTGACTGTAAACAGAGTCCGTCTCTATTTTTTCAAACAGGGGTGTCGTATTCTCTTTGACTCTGATGTCACTTATATCATGTGTGGACTGAAGGTAGTAGAAATATGTTTTTATAATTGAAAATGTAAAGTTTATTTGACATTATGAAAAATATTGTTTACTTTTGCGCTTAACAAGAATACTAATCAGTACTGATGCTTATGAAAAATTACCTTTTCCCACACATATTCCAACCGATAGGCTGGATTATGTTTGTCATATCGCTGATTGCAGGGGTGTTTATTTATTTCGGTATGCCGGTATTTGGGACAGGTATCACTGAAACCATAGTAATTGACTCTGTGATTATAGGCATATCCCTCGGATCATTGTTTATAGTCTGCTCCAAGGAACGGATAGAGGATGAAATGACAAGGTCAATTCGTCTCGCTTCGCTTCTCAACTCAATTTATGCCTATGTGATGCTGCTTGTATGCTGTACCATTTTGATAAATGGTGCAAACTTCCTGCTGTTCGCTGTTTTTAATCTTGCACTTTTCCCGATCCTTTTCGTGTGCAACTTCCGATTGGAAATGCACCGTTATAATAAGATGTGCGAAGATGAAGAATAGGATAAAAGTGGAACGAGCCGAGAAAGATGTGACGCAGCAGCAGCTTGCAGAGGCGGTAGGGGTGAGCCGACAGACTATTGTGGCCATAGAGAAGAATCGTTTTATGCCATCAACGCCCCTGGCCTTGAAAATAAGCAGATATTTCGGCAAGCCTGTAGAATCGATATTTATTCTCGAAGAGACCGATTAAGAAACGAATTATTTTAATACATACAGGTATGAAACAGAAAGTAAAGTTCAGCCTATTCGCACGGATACTGACAGCGGTTGTCCTTGTGTTGTTTGTTGTCGGGATAGTATATATACGCGACAATCCCGGAAAATTAATCTTCTTCTGTGTACTGATCGGCATAATGACTCTATCGGGCATATATTTTTGCCCTGTTTCAATAGAGGCCGACGGCAAGGGCATTACACTCCATCGGCTTATGGGGTTCTCTGCGCGGTTTGCATATCGGGATATGATTTCGGCTGAGACTTGCTACCCATCTGCGGCGGGGATAAGACTTTGTGCAAGCGGTGGCTTCTTCGGATACTGGGGATATTTCAATGACATAATGCTTGGCACTTATGTGGGATGTTATGGTGATAGGAATCACTGTTTCCTCATAAAGTTTGCCAACAAACAGCCGTATGTCATTGGGTGTGAAAATCCCACAGAGATGGTTGAATTCATCAATAAACATATCGAGGAATGCAGTGATCAGGCGTGAATCGGCCTCGATGTGTTTGGCGATGACACACAAAGCAGCGAAGTATCCGGATACTTCGCTGCTTTTTATGTCTGATAAATCCGACGAGGCTCTTGTTGATGCGTCAGAATTTTAATGCTTTCAAATATACGGCAGTGCCTCCGGCCTCAGCCGGTATGAGGATGGCCTGTCGTAAGGCAGCCAGGTCCTTATTGTTGATATATCCAATCAGTGCTCCCGTAAAACCGTCGGCTGCCGAGTCAGATAAGATTAATATGCGGTTCTTATCGGCTGATATCGGTGATGCAAATATTGAAAATATTGTCTGGTCATTCATTAAGCCTTGCACCATCTCGGATACTGGGAGTTGCCCCATTATCCTATACAAAGTGTTGCCATAGACTGCTGTTTCCTTGTTTAGTCCTGTTTCCCCATCCCAAAGAATTAGTTGGCCGTCAGTGATGCCGAGTGAGGCAAAATCGTTGCCGCCGGAAATTAGAGTACCCTGTACGCCCTTCATATTCGGAATGGCTTTGATTGAATCAAAGGCTTCCTCATAAGTCATTGCTTTTACGTTAATGGCTAAGCCCAACGCGAGCATGAAAAGTAGAATAAACTTTTTCATAGGTTTTGTGTGTTTGATGTTCTTATGTTACAACAATTTATAGCTCGCTATTGTTAGTCGAAAACCTCATAAAATAGGCCGCGGCAGTGGATTCGCAGCCATCATCTATATCATAGTATGGCTAATCCGAAAGTTAAAGCGAAAGTAGGTTTTCATAGATAAATTGGTTTATTTGGTCATAGGCTCGTTGTGAAACGAGCCTACGGTTGTATAACAAAGGAAGACACCTCAAAAGGCATCTTCCTTGAATTTTTCCCCACTTTTTGCCCCACACTTTTGCAAGTGTCTGACAATCAGTATGGGTTGTGGAGCTGGAGGGATTTGAACCCTCGTCCAAACGTGGAACTAATGAGCTTTCTACATGCTTAGTTTCTACTTGGTTTTCGAGTGGAGACAGGCAAGAAACCACCAATCTCAACCTTATCCTCTAAGTTTCTCGGCGAGTCGCGAGGCTTTCGTCGCCATATTTCCGATTTAACTGCACCACCTTGTCGATCCGTCTCGGAAAAAGGACAATCGGGTGATGTCTCGTCTCTGCAACTGTTGCGGAGATAAAGCTAATCTACTGTACTTCGATTAAGCAGCGAGAGCGTAGTTGTTTTCGCCATTTGAAATTTTGATGTCCCTGATTAAAGAGCGTAGCCATCATTGCTCTGCATGCTTACTCACCACCTCTACACGCTGTCAAAACCGGTCAGCCCCATGTAAGTTGGGAGTATAGGTGTACAAAGTTAGTGCTTTTGAGTGCCAAAAAGAAGCAGTTGCAGTCTAATTAACCTTCTTTAACTTTACAGATTCTCTCGTTTAAGCCACTGAAAGATATAGCGGAATAGGGGTTCTCTTACCTCGCGACGCGATAGCACGAGGTCGTGAAGGCCTTCGTTGACCCTTACGCATGTCACGTCAGGACCCAGTTCAGCGCCATAGCGTTTGATGTCCTTGACATCAAGCACCGCATCCCCACGATTGAATTCAGGTGTCCATTCCGAGCCTTCTACGCTCTGCGAGGAGTAGAGTAGGAGTATCGGGATGCGTATGTCTGCTTTGCCGTTGCGCAGGCTGTGTTGAGCTTTGGTTATGGCGCGTACCCATCCGGCAGTCACGTCGGGCGACTCTTCCATTTTCCAGGCTGTGTTGTAGTCCCATTCACCGTGGTGGCTTTTCAACAGACTCTCAGAATATGCTGTGGATGCCCCTTGTGAGATCTTCATGTCGGGGAAAAATTTGCCGAGTAGACTCACTGCGCTTATCATGCGCTCCTTCCAGCCGAGGTTCCAGTCGAGGAATGGGCTGTTGAGTATGAGAGCCTTGATTTCGGGCGGGCGGCGCTCATTGAGATAGCATGAAGTGGTCAGTCCTCCTGTCGAGTGCCCCATAAGGATAATCTCTGTGAGGCCCGAGCGCGTCATCTCGACGAGTGCCGAGTCTATGTCGGCGAAATATTCCGAGATGGCCCTGGCTTCAAACGGTCTTTGACCCGGCATAAGTGAACGGCCATATTTCCTGAGGTCTACGGCATAAAAGTCATAGCCATGTATGGGGCATAAAACGAAGCGATTTGTTTGTTGGTCGGGCAAATGATGTTAAACGATTTGCAGTTCAATAGGTTAGGTGGCTATCTGAAAAATGAAGCGATATTTCCAAGCGGTTTTTCTTTTACATGGTTCTTACATCAGCTTTACAAAATGGGGCTGTTTG
>CAJTMH010000007.1 GCA_910577255.1 uncultured Duncaniella sp.
TTGGTTGACACCATTTGCACGTAATATGCACGTAGAATAAAATAAAAGCGAGATAACTGTTGAATTTTCAATAAGTTATCTCGCTTTTGTGGTGCCCAGAACAGCGACACGAAATATGCTTAATAAGTTCCCAAATGTATCTATATGAAACCATCGCAAATCTAATTCTATATTACTATTACACAAGCTATTATAAGCAAGAAATAGCATCCGGGACGAGTGTGGCTACGACACATTTCAGAGACTATGAAAGCATTTCGGTAGACAAACGGTAGACAAAAATTTGGTAGTCTCGGGAAATTTTGCTAACTTTGATATAGGAAGATGAAGTGTTAAAATAGGGGTTCGCCTGTGAAACCTTTGTCTCTCTCCTAAAGTACCGTTCACACACAACTCCTTAAGCACATGGCAACTATCAAACGAACATTGTCATCCAAAGTGGATGCAAATAACAAATCGGAGATTATGCTGCGCCTGACCGTAGGACGAGGATTGCAATTTCGTCTTCGCAGCTCTCTTTTTATTGAAGCAGAGCGATTCAATAATGGCACCTTTGCCAAGACTCGCCCTGGAAGCGCACTGTTCAATGAAATATATCGGATAGAGAAGACTCTAAAAAGTATCGAGGTGCTACTTTTCGATATATGTCAGACCGAGCCAGTCGCTTCATTGACAAAAGAGAGCCTTCAGCAGCGACTGTTCGCATTCATCAAACAGTCGGATTCAGATGGAATCGAACCATCTGATGCAGAATCAACGTCTCTAGTGAAACACCGTGGACGCAAACCCAAAGGTGAAAACGCGAACGAGCAATCACAAAAGAGCCTTGATTTCTTTGAAACCCTCGACCGCTTCATAGAACTGAGGAGTATTTCTATATGGCGAAAAAAACGCTATGAGGTGCTCATGCGCGCTCTTCGTCGTTTTGAAATGTACCGTAGAATCAAACGTAGAAAAGAATACGAACTCACCCTTGATGGGTTTACGGTTGATGATCTAAATGATTTCGAGGCTTTCCTTAGAAAAGAGGATGAGTTGTATGACAAATACCCTAAAATCTACGAAGCGTATCCGTCAGACACACGAAAGACTAGAAGAAAGCCTAAGCCTTTGCCAAAAGGTGATAATACGATTATTAATCTGTTTGCCTGCTTCCGATCCTTTTATAAGGACTGTGTCGAACAGGAGCTAACTACCAACCAACCGTTTGCCAAGTATAAAGGCTCAACGGTAGAACATTACGGAACTCCCTATTACATAACCTTGGAGGAGCGCAATATCATTGCTGAACATGATTTTTCCCAAAGCAAATCATTGGAAACTCAAAGAGACATATTCATATTTCATACACTTATAGGATGCCGTGTTTCAGACCTTTACCGACTTACCGAAAATGATGTCATAAACGGCGCCGTAGAATACATAGCACAGAAAACGCTCAAAGACCGTGCAACCACCATCAGAGTTCCACTCAATCAGAGAGGTCTTGACCTTATTGAGAAATACAGAGGCATAGACCCTCAAGGAAGGCTGTTCCCGTTCATCAGTCAGCAGAAATATAACAAGGCCATAAAGAGCATATTTACAATATGTGGAATAACCCGCATGGTAACAATCCTGAACGCAGCTACAGGTAAGGAGGAAAAGAGACCTTTGAATGAGCTTGCAAGCAGTCACTTAGCCCGCAGGACATTCGTAGGAAACCTTTATAAGAAGGTGAAAGATCCAAATCTGGTAGGATCTTTGAGTGGTCACAAAGAAGGAAGTCGGGCTTTCGCTCGTTATAGAGACATTGACGAAGACCTAAAGAAGGAACTTATTGGCTTCTTGGATTGATAGTTAATGCTAACTACAGACAATAGAAACCTCTGTTTACGTAGCGGCGGTTTCTATTTTTTGTATCCCACATTTAGTTCTGCATTTGGTTCCGCATTTCATCCCACATCTCATTCTGCTTAGCATATGCTTCTGTTCTGGACAGCGGATAGGACTTTTATACCATCAGATATAGTTACATTTTTAGTATCATCGCTCACATCATTCGGCTTGCCACATGCCACTTCGTATGGGCTAGCCCCTGGGCTTTCCATTTTGGACTTCATTAACTTCGTCTTATCCTCCATGTTGAGAGTGAGAATATGGCTGCTCAACGATGCTATGTTCTTGCTGACGGTCATCCATTCTTATCTCGATGTTGCTGGTTACGGAGTCTCACCTTTCATGATTGTTACATTGGTCCTTTCAGCGACATACATAGTTGGTGAAGTCTGATTGAACCACAGATGACTTGGTTCTTTGCGACATTGTTGGATATTGTGGGCTACAGACATGGTGTTGGCTTTTCAAGGCTGTTGGCTATACGGCTGAGACTGGCGTCCCCGTGAAATCGTTTTCTATGTCTGATTTTATGACCGAAGCAAGAGCCAATGATTTTACTGCGCAAAGGTTGTATGCTGCGACATCGGGGATGCCCTGTGGTCACTTCTGTTGGTCGTTCTGCCAATGAACGTGGCAAAAATCTTCCTTACCATAGGTTCTCTACGTTCTCTTATGGAAAGAGTATTATTCCCCACAACCTTTGGCTGCCACAGAAGCCGCACACCCTGGAATGCACATAAAATTATTTTACTAACTTCTAAAAATCATCGACATGAAAAAGATTGAAAACACTTTCAGCCTCAGCGGTTATGTAGCAAACGACGCCCAGATCCGCCAGTTCGACACCGCATCGGTAGCCCGCTTCGCTATCTCCGTGAGCCGCTCAGAAAAGAACCAGTCCGGCGAGAACGCCTACAAATCAGCCCTTATCAACATAGAGGCTTGGCGCAAGAACGAAAGCACCGAAAGTTTCGGACTCCTCAAGAAAGGTGAGCTTGTCACCGTAACCGGCTACTTCAAACCCGAGGAATGGGTTTCGACCGACGGCAAGAAGAACCAGCGTGTCATTCTGGTTGCGACCAAGTTTCACCTCACTCCCAACGTGGAGGAAACTTCTGAGACACCAGCCAAGAAAGCTCCAAAAAAATTTAAGAAGAAAGCCGCCTAGGACTTCTTCATCTCAAAGAGAGCGGCCCACGGGTCGCTTTTCTTTTGTTCGCTATATTCGTTAGGCCGGTTGTAATTCATTCTCTCCATTTTTTAATGCTCCGCCCCAACCCGGATGCCCACGCGAATTATTTTGTAGAAAGACTTGGCAACCCAGGCTGCGCTTCGGTCGTCAAGACACTCTGTCTAAAAAGAGAGCCGGACAAATCCTCTCGATCTTGGTTTCGGGGAGGCATAGATTCTCATACGGTCATTTATGACTCCCCTTTTCGCTTCGCCGTGATGAATTGTCCTTTAGTGGCTCTCTGGTAATTCGCACTGAAGCATCCTCCCACCCAAATGAATTACTTTTATAAGTCAGACGTAGCTCACTCCTAGCGCAGAATGCGCCATCTATCGTGAGTCAGTAGAATCTCTGTCTAGAGGATTGATGTAATTGCCAAATACTCAATCAAATTACCTCTAGTCTAAACCTTTAATTCTGAGAACCATCACTCAACAAATCATCAATCTTCTTCCAATAGAAGAAAGCCTTTGCATTTGCCTTCTTGAGTTTATTTAATTTTGTCGTCAATACAGAACCAATAGAATCATCTTTCGATAATATTGCCGGATCATATTTCTCAATTTGAGAGACTCCTTTTTCAATACAGGTTGCCACATAGGCTGCCTTCGCAGAATCCACAATAGCATCTTCTATGAAGTATTTGTTCTCATATATGAAGCTGCCAAGCCTTTTAATACCATCCTGCAGGAGATGGAAATCACCAAGACCTTCAGCGCCTCTCGTGGCGAGGTGGAGAGCTGTTTTGCGAATATCATCAAAAATTATGGTGCGATCTTTACCAAGTCCCCTATATCCTAACTCGACCAAAGCAATACTATCGAAAGACTGCGCTGTTATTTCAAGGTCTTCCACGACATCGAACAATCTTCCGATATCGTAAACCTGTTTCATAATTTCAGTTGCACGGGATTCTCCATTCTTGTAATATGGTATACCTGTGGTATTTGGGGCGAAAGCGGTAAGTTTATCACCAAGTATATCTCCAACTGACGGAACACGGACAAAAGCCGGTTTATCTTCAATTTCAATGAAATTGTTTTGGATTTCTATTTGATTGATCTGATGATAGTGAGCATCCTCATACAAAACATCAAGTAGAATGTACGATTCCTGATTGGTCTTGTCTGTATATGCTATCTGATAAAAGAATTTGGAATGACTTTTGGGTATATCCTTTCCCGCTTGTTTTCTTTCAATGAGTTCGACCCTCTTGAAGCCGAAATCAGTGATTGCGCTCAAGTACTTCTCGATATTTGTTCCTGGTGGACAGATAATATCAATATCAATCGACAATCTTCTGGTAGCGTTGCCGAGCATAAGACAGACGCTGGTCCCACCCTTAAAAATATATGGGCATCCTGAACGAGCTAGCATGTCCAGGAGAGAATAGGCCCTGATTACCTTTTCGATTATTCCAAGGTCGTTATATTTATACTTGCGGGACATCGACTGATACCAATCCCTTGTAAAGCATTCTTTCTTTATCATTACTCTATCTCTTTTATCGCATCGGCTACTTTATCTTTCGCATTGCGGCGTGAAGCGTAACGCAACATGTTTGTTCGGTTCAATGAGAATCTTCCAAGGGCATTTTCTAACATATAATGCCATTCGATTCCATGCAAGTAATCAAGGTCGTCATCACATACAATATCAACCAATATCTTTTCAAGTTTAGGGGTTTTGACTCCCTTGTATTCAATTAAAGGCGATTCAGTGATGAGAGGCTTGACTATCAACACATTCGCATCAAGATCAACGTTATCATACACGAAGTCCTTATCTGGATTCAGATAAACAGTATATCCTTCCTTTTTCAGAAAATGGAACACCGCTTCCGTAGCTTCGCGGTCTACTTCTATATAGATGGCATTGTTGGAGGACAAGTGATGCTGGAAGTCAGATAAATTCTGGCCATCAAATATGCTTGTCGTTAATAGTGGGAAAGCTTTCTGAATTTTGCTCCCCACTTTTAATGCTTCTGATCTGAGATGCGGTTCATATTCTTTTATAGCAACAGACTTTGTTGTGTAGATGCCTCTACCGAGCTTGAATAGGATCTGATTCTTGACCATTTCACGGAGATACCATGAAAGGGTAACTTTTGAGATTTCAAACAATTCGTTCAGATATGTGAATAACTCAGTAAACCGAAATGAATCCCGGTTTTCAGCGAATGTCAGTATTTCAGCTCTTGTATCAGTCATGAGCATATAATTTTCAGGTGCAAAGTTAACTAAATAACGGCAAAAATACAAATTATTTGCCATTATATAGTTCAGCCTGGTTTTCGTTGCCCTTCCAATCTATCCACTTCTACTTATAATTCAGCTAACGTTAGATACTCCGGTATAGTCCAATGAACTGCGGCTAAACAATGGCAAAAGGTGCGATACTTTGCCGTTATATAGTATTTCTAATACTGCTATAGTACAGTGTGTTATCCCATATTTATTCAGATGCTCCTGGAGATCTTCTTTTATTAGTTATATCTGTAAACCCTGATATAATCAGTTCCCTTCATTTCTTAAGATGCTTCGCCGCAGCCTGGATGCCCACGCAAATTATTTTGCAGAGAGACCTGGCGACCAAGGCTGCGCTTCGGTCGTCAAGACACTCTGTCCAAAAGGAGAGCCGGACAAATCCTATCGATCTCGGTTTCGGGAGGTCATAGATTTCCATACGGTCATTTATGACATCCCTTTTCCTTCGCCGCTATGAATTGTCCTTTAATGGCTCTCTGGTAATTCGCACTGAAGCATCCTCCCACCCATAATGCCATTTCTAACCATCGTAATATGGTGTAGCCCGGTTATATGTTGTAAGTCTCTGTCATATTAGGATCTTACAATCAATCAGCTCCTTATGCTGCCGTCGCCGTCAGGTTTTACCGATGCAAATTTCTGTCATCGCTGCTTAATTCAACGGTTTGAAGTGCATTTCCGTCAAATTCTTCCTCCTGCAGAGAGTAATTTGTCGAAAAAACCGTTGCATAAAGCCGGTCTGCGATGACTGTTGATGGCATCATAAAACCCTGAGACGGTTCCGGCTAAAGGAACTGAACGAAAGGGAAAAAATAAATACTCACAAACATTAACCCATCAAACCAACAAATTATGACTATGACAGAAAATCAATCGGCAGACGGAACAAACATCATCCGAATGGCAGTTGCAGACATTCTGCCGAGTGCCTACAACCCTCGCAAACGTTTTGACGAGGAAAGCCTTAGAGAACTTGCGGACAGCATACGTCAAAAAGGAGTGCTCCAACCTATCAAAGTCCGTAGTCTTCCCAACTCGGACAAATACGAAATCGTATTTGGAGAACGCCGATACAGAGCGGCCCAAATTGCAGGACTTAAGGAAATCCCTACGACAATATCGGATTATTCCGATGCAGAAGCGGAGGAAATCGCAATCATGGAGAATCTTCAGCGTAAAGATGTCACTCCAATGGAGGAAGCGGACGCATACCAAGGGCTTATTGACCGTGGACACCATGATGTCGGAACTCTCGCTATCCTTTTCGGAAAGAGTGAAAGCTACATACGCTCACGGCTCAAATTTACCGCTCTTATTCCCGAAATAGCGGAACTTATGGAAAGCGAGACTATATCCATAGCGTTTGCAAACGAGATATGCCGTTATGGAGAGGACATTCAGCGTGAGGTCTATGAGCAGCATCTTGAAAACGAAAGTGGATATAACTGTTGGCGAGGGATGAAAGCGTCAGATGTGGCGAAAGCCATTGAGAGAGACTATACCACAAATCTTGAAAAGTATGATTTTGACAAGAGTGTTTGTGCCATGTGCCCCCACAACACCAATCATCTTCTTCTTTTCAGCGAGGAAGGATGCGGCAAATGCACCAACCGCAATTGCCTTGCCGACAAAATAGCCTCACACATGGTTGATAAGGTTATCAATATCGTAGGAGAAAACCCCAACCTATCAATCTGTCATAATACCTACAATACCAATAACGAGGTTATCAGCCGACTGGCTGATATGGGATATGAGGTTGACACCGTGGACTATGTGTCACCATATCCGACAGCCCCCAAAGTTCCAATGGCAGAGAACTATGATGATAATGCCGAATTTGAAGAAAACCTCAATAAATACGATGAGGAAAAGGCTAAATACGAAGCCTTGTGTGGGAAACTAGATGAAATGCTCAAGGAGGGAAAAATAACCCTGTATGTTCAAATCCAAAAATCCAATACATCACTTTGTTATGTCTCTCATCGGGAGGGCACAAAGAACGATGTCAATAAACTATCTCAGATTGAGGAACTAAGCAAGAAAGATGAGCGCAACAAGGAAATAGCGGTTGAAAAAACCATTGCCGACACCAAAAAGAAAATATTGGAGGTTGACATGACAGCCACAAAATTCTCTGCTGATGAGGAACGTATGGTGTATTTCTTCATGCTCTCGGATCTTCGTAAGGAGCATTACACTGAGGTTGGACTATCTGAAGATAAGGTCGGTTATCTTTCGGATGGGGATAGACTCGCGATTATAAACAATCTCACAGCCAAGACAAAGGCTATAATCCGCAGAGACTACATCGTTAATAATTTCAAGAACGCATACCGAGGTAACGCAACTGCCTCAATACTCCATGACTTCGCGAGAAAGCATATGCCCGATGAACTTGCCGATATAGAGAACGGTCACAATGAGGTGTACGACAAACGCCACCAACGCATTGAGGAAAAGAAAGCGATGCTTCTAAAGAAACAGCAGTCGGAGGAAACTCACCAAGAAACAGAGAAAACACCGGTAGAAGAAACAGCAGCTTGAACAATGCGGACACGTTCAATGGGTGGTATTTCATGCCACCCATTGAATAATGTCAAAAACATATTTACAATAGCATTGAACAGACTTTGATGCGGTTAATGTTGGCAACAGGAGCATCCGAAAGATGAGCCTGTTGCTTTGCCATGCTAATTTCCTTTTATAAAATCGCTTTCTCTTACTTTATTAAATCTGGATAATACAGAAATGTGATACCAGTTTTATAAGGCATTAAACGTACCTGCTTTATGTCCCATAATAACTATCACCTTAAGGCTCTCTATCCCTACTGTTACGTTCATCTTACACGTTCGAGTCTTATTTATCCCGTTCAACTCTATAGGAGGTACCGGAAAATCCGGAAGTATTTCATCCATTCTTTTTCTATCCACACACCCATCGCAGTAATACTATATCTCCGTGATTTATAAGCCCGTTCCATTTATATAACAATCTTGGAGTCATCTCCATTCAGGAATGGTTGCCATCTATTTTATATCGGCGAAGTTAAGGCCGCGCGTGGATATATCAAGGCCCTGTGGCGCGTGTCACGGCATCACTTGTGTTGCTGTTCCAGCCTTGTCGTAATCCACTGGCCCCGTCCTTTGATATTTGCCGAAAAAATTGATTAGGCAACCCTACCTAAAAGAACTTAACATAAGGGAAGCAATCAATCTACTTTCAACAAATGTAATATTAACTTTTAGCATTAACGCAATTATGGAAACTAACAACACTAACACAGCCAAAAATGGCAAGAAGAACATCGTAAACACAACCGTAGTGCGTGGTTTTGTAGCCACAGAGCCAAAGGTCTGCAACTTTTCGGAGACAAGCGTAATACGTTTCGCTCTTGCAGTACGCAACCGCATCACAAACAAGGCCACAAAGGAGGTGACAACCCAGTCCTCTCTCATCACTGTCGAGAAATGGGCGGCCAATACCAACCTCTCATCATTCGAGGCTATTCGCAAGGGAATCCTTGTTGAAGTCAAGGGTATGTTAAAGCCTAATGAATGGACCGGAAATGACGGAATCCACCGAAACCGTATTATCATTGGCGCACGTTCAGTCAAGGAGATTGCCCGACCCGCATCACAACTTGAAACTCCTGCGCCGAAAGGTGAGGCTGCTGTAGCATGACAACCTACTACACATATAATTCCCGATGCCTTTCTGTCAGGGCATCGGGATTAATCAGATAAATATGAATGACATGGAAAATGATGATAATGCCGTGGGGTGCTTCTGCACACTTATTGATGAATGGAAAGGCTATTACGAGGGTGAGATAATAGAGGATTACGGTATGCAGTATGTGGTAAGACTGACATCAGGTTGCGAATTGACCGTAAATCGTGATGATGTGGTGGTCTGTTTCTGATATAATGTAATAGGCAAGACTGATAAAGTCTTGCCTATTACATTATATCGTGGGAATTATCTGCTTTTATTATGCTGTAAGCCTGTTGTAGGTTCCAGTCTATAACCGATTATTTTTAATCCCAGTCATTGAGGCTAGCAATGAAGTCATCAAGAGATTCTTCATCGGACAGTTCCGCCAACTCCCATGTCACCATATTAGGGGATAGTGGTGCATCATTGTCATCGGCGGTGTCATCACTGTAGTATTCTTCTTCAAGTTCCATATTATCTGGTTATCTGGCAACTTCCTCCATGAAGCATTTAGCCGGCTTGAAGGCAGGTACATTGTGGGCCGGGATTACTATGGTGGTGTTCTTGGAGATGTTGCGGGCTGTCTTTTCCGCACGTTCTTTCACGATGAAACTGCCGAACCCACGCAGATACACGTTCTCTCCGTGCGCCAGGCTATCTTTAACAACGTTCATGAACTGTTCGATAACAGCCATGACTCCGGCTTTGTCAATTCCAGTTGTCTTTGCGATCTCAGTCGCAATCTCTGCTTTTGTCATCTTATTATATATTTAGTTATTTCTGTTGTATGATTCCAGTCATATACCAATGCTTTGGTTACGTTTTTATATCTTGTCCTTAATCATATTTGCTGACGATTAAGTTGAGCCAGTATATTTTTCAAATATTCCCGTTTTTCTTTCCTTCCGGCATACCGCAACAGTCTGTCTGAGTTGACTGAAAAACCGTTGAATGCGTTCTCAAATATGTGAGTTAGCTTGGAACTTCGGAATGTTTCGAACTCCTTGTCACAGGCTATGTCCACAAGAATTTTTTCAATGGATGCCGAATAAATCCCGTCAACCGTTGTCTTTGGTGCAGAAGTTACAATAGGACGAATAAATATGAACCCATCATATTCAGACAGACCATCAAATATCCTCTTGCGAGTGATGACTTTATATCCTTTTCCTTTCAGAAACCAATACAGGGCTTCCACACTGTCACGGTCGAAGTCTATTATCGTAAGGTTTATATTGTCAACGTTCTGTATGAGGGTGTTTATTGATGATAGGCTCCACATTATCATGTTCGAAGACGGGAACAGATCTTTTATATCAGCTTGCAGACATTTGTATTCACTATCTATTGTCGGAATAAATTCCTTTGCTTGTCCAACGGCATATCTGCCTCTGCCAATTCTATGAATCACCCCCTGTTTTATGAGTCGTCTGATCCTTGAGTATATGGTCGCAGCTGGCTCTTCCGGGAATTTCCTAAAGAAATCCTCGGTGTTGAATGTCATAGCATCGCCGATGTATTGCGACATTATACTGCGGTTTTGGTCGATGGTTTTACTCATACGTCGCAAAAATAGGCATAATTTGTCAGTAGAACAAATTTACTGACAAATTAGACAGCCATTTATATCAGATTTGCTTTACTCTGTTTATAAATTCCCGTAGCCTCCGGGTTGTGGTTTACTGTCGCGAAGTTTGGCATCCAGGAGCATGGAAAAGGCCGGGCACTGTTCCTGCGAGATTTGAGAGTGTTCCTCAAATCATCTTGGAAGCCTTGTCCTTGACTCCTTTGAAAGATGCCCATGTAATGCGCAGATAAACCTCTCGCGGCGGCCCCGGAAAGAGATCTAAAGAGAGGGAAACAATAGAATACAGAACTATGCAGACAAAAAGAATGACAATCGAACAAGGGAAAAGATGCGACATTAGCCGCTTCCCGAATTTCCACCGTAGCGGAAGCATCCGTGGAATGAAAAAGCTGTACTACGGTAAGAACGCACTTTTGGTGAGATGCGGGCAATACATCTATAACGTGACAAGTGAACCCTCAATTTACAATCAGGCAACCATCTAAACAAAAAGCATATGGAACAGAAGCAAATAATATGGTCAAGTGACTATTATACAGATGAAGACGCGAGAGAGGAATATGAAAAGTCACAGCGTGAACTCCTTGATGATGATGAATATTACGTGTCAGATCACCATTGGTCACAAGTGGTTGACGGTTATCTCTCTGATGAAAGAATGAATCTCAACCAATCAGTGAACGGAATCATAATAGCGTTTGCTGACCTCGGGTTATGGCGAGGAAGAAAACAAGGCTACAAAATTCTCGGTTCTACCATCAACGATATTTTCAGTGTTTCAGAAGATGATAATGAATGGTATGGAGATGGCTTCAATATCCGTGGCAGATTGACTCACCACGACGGAACGCATTATGTACTTTACCGTGTGGCTAAAGACCTCGACGAAGCTAAACGTATAGCAGAAAAAATATACAATATGGAGATAGACGAAATGGGCTTCAGAAAACGAACGCGCTCCCTTTACCCCTATGTGGCTAATATATACGGATGGAAAAACGGTCGCTTCAATAAGAAGTCAAAAGCCGCGATATGAAGGAATACAAATATATTAAGAGAATAGTAGGCAAGGCTATAACCTTGCCTACCAACAACGAGCAGTTTTACCTATACAATCATTTTGTGGAGATTCAGAGTTGTATGAGAGGCTTTTTCGCGGCCACAATATATAAGGGTATAGACAGGTATTCAGGAGAAGTCGCTACATTCAGTTTTGACTACTGGACTAACCATCTTTATATTGAGGACACAGAAAATCACAAAGTGTCCGAAGCCATAAAAAAAGCTTTCCTGCATTACTATCCTGACTATCTCACGATAAGCGATGACACTCTTGAGAAAATGGCTGAATGAAAACTCTATAATATCGTGACTCTTTTTCCGGGAGGTTCACGATATTTTGCGATGGACTACCTTTTATAAATCTCAAACCATCTCTATAGAGAAGGCTTTTATATATTCTCTTCTCCCCGGAGCATATCGCCGGGGTTTATGACGCGAAGTTGGCATTGGCTGTGCCATCTGCCAAGGTCATGCGGAGTTTTAGACAGATTTTGCCTTAAATGGCATAATCAATCTAAAAACCTTGTCCTTTGGTCCTTATTGCCAATGCCTTTGATTGCTATCATAAACCCCTTACGACAGCTCCAATAAAAGAGGCATGTGAGGGGAAAAATAAAATTTCAAAGATATGATAACAGAAATCGAACTTGCTAAGACAATTGAGGATGCCGTTAACAACTACAGTTTCTCTCCAAAGAAAGTGGCTGCACAGGTACCTCTCATGCACCGAACCATTCAGCAGAGCGTTTACAAACTCTGCCGAGCCATCATTGAGGTAATGGGTGCTGAAGATTATGCCACAGATCCTCGTAACCAAGCCTCACACGATGAGGCAAAAGCCATCCTTGACTATCTCAAGGAACATGGTAGACACATTCCTATGATTTGAAAACCATAAAATTAAACAACTATGAAGAAAATTTATCTTGTGACCGTGCTGATAGAAGAGTCAGCAGAGTGTCTGATTGATGCTCACACTCCATTTACCGACTATGACAAGGCGAGACAAGCAATGTCGGTAGCAATAGAAGATGCCCAGAAGCAGTTTCCGGATCATAAGGGGGAGTTGCTTGTGGATGTGGAAACCTGCCGGGAGTGGCGTACCGAGGACGGTTACGGCTACACTGTGGGTATAGAGGAACTTACACTTCAGGAATAGTCAGCTATGGAGACCAGCATCGAAAGGATACCCACCTACCTTCTGGGTTATCTTGTCAATGGCGATATGACCGGTCTCACGAAGCAGGAAATCAACAATGTTGAGGACTTGCTTCGCGAGCAAAAAGTGGAACTCGTTTGTCTTCCATCTTCTGATGAAAATTGGGAGCCATATTTTTCATCATCCCCTTGGATTGGACTTCCAACTGAGGTCGTTGATTGTACCATCGTCTATCGCGTCACTTAAAAGTCCGTAATTATATGAAGAAGATCTTGTTTATCATGTTGCTCTATGTGCTTGTTGAAGGGGACAATATCATCGGAGATGGACTCTATGTTTACCATAGGGGAAAACATGCCGTTGACGAACTTGCCACCAAAGTCAATGAATATTATCCTAGAATACATGCCATAGACACTACCCTATATGAAGCGTTGACGAGAGAAGTGTACATAGAACCTCCCGACACTTTAGCACAGGAACATTATGTACGTGGCAGAAGGGTTATTTCTTGGTGACTCTTTTTGGTCGGGCCCTGTCACATGCAATGTTATTGCGTTTAAGTATTCGGTACATCGTCCTTTTTGAAATAGTAGCAACCTTCTGTATATCTTCGGTAGATAAACCGGAGATATACATGTTTATGACCGCTTCATCACGTTCCGTTTTGGAATCATGTAAACATTTAGGGGTGTGTATCCTTGTTTCTCCGATTGACTGCTTTAGGGTAGCAATATCATAAGGTAGTTGTCGGAATACAGTTATTAGATTTCTATCGGATTCATCCTTATACATTATGCCACCGGTATCGACCCTGTCTCCCAGTGATACAATCCTTATGCTGCTACTTTGGCATATCTGTAATAAAGCCGAAAGACTTGTACAATTTCTCACAAGATGGCAGAGTCCAGGTATGACAATAGTATCACCGGGACGAAGCATTTTCATCATTATTCGCCGTTTTGGTCTTGAACATTCATCAAGTTTGTCCTCAATGTATATCCGGCAACACCCGAGACTATTCATCTTCTCAAGTATTTCCTGTGTTGCCGTATTCAGTATGTATCCGGTTGTCGCCATATTTTATTCTTTAAGGTGTAAAGATAGTACAGAATATAATGATTTTCATCTATTCTACAGACATTTAACTATATAGATATTTTCGCGTTGCTTAAAAGATGTCAGAGATATGGGGAAACATCTATATTTCTGTACCACCTATAAGCCACTAATAGAGCTTTATGCCTGTAATATAGATGTTTCCACTATTTATAAATTTGTTTAACATCCTGAGTACTCCCTTTTTAGCGCAACTTCCCGGTTATATCTTTGCATCCAATAAACCAATCTCAAAAGAAAATGATAAACCAAGCAATCAACAGATTTTTGGAGGCAGCGGTCTATAGATTTCCGGCTGTCATCAAATCAAGACTTGAAGACAGAGACAAACGTGAAATATATGACGAATACGCACTACTGGTCTTCGAACTGCCACATTCTATGACTATTGAAGACTTCGGCGAAATGGTTGATGACTCCCACGGCACAGTAACACTTTACAAACATATACGGTCAAAACAGACTGATTTTGGTCAGTCGATATGCGTGTTCCAGGAGCCGGGTACAGAGATGTTCCAAATGAACGCAACAACTGATTCGCGTGGGATTATCACAACTGTCACAGTGAAAATATTCAGCTCATTGGAACGCATGATGGTTGAACTCCGAGGCGAGCTTGGTAGGATGAGTATTGCTCCCGGAGAATCATTCTACCATTTGTCAGATGCAGAATTATTGAGCTATTTCATCTGATGGACGACAGGCTTGCAGCCCATATCTCAGAGGTCATCAACTGGCATAGAACATGGATAAAGGCTCTTGACTACGGCACATATCTACCGGTCGTATCCAAATCATCATATTACACTCGAAAGCAACTTGAACCGGCATTTCGCCTAGAGGTTCGTGTCGGAATGTATGGCTATCGGCGCGGAAAGATCATCTCGGTACCGTATACCCAGATTTCCAGGGCAATCTCCAAACTAATTGCCACAGACTCAGGAATGAATAGCCGCATAGTCCATCAAAATCTGATATATCAAGACATAATCCGGATCTTCAAACTTGCAACATGGAATGCAATAAACTTAGACCTGGAAGAATGAAAAAACAAGACCTGACATATGCAAATGTTTCTACATTTTTATCCGGCAATACTGACAATGCTTTCGATGTATTGCTATAGACGAGATTCCTGCTGGATGCAGAAATTCTACCGACGTATGACATTCAGCGTTTCAGCCAGAAAGTTGTTCATATTGTTGATGATGCTTCTTTCCCTTTCATTTAATTTTTGCTATTTGCAGTCTTATGGCGCGGATTGGTTTCTGGCACTCGCCTCCTTACTGTGCTTATCTATGTTCTCATTCCGGATTAGTGAGCGAGGTATCTACCGACTGCATGAACGGATTAGTACGGGCTTGACATTTGTCGTCATGCTGACGTGCGTAGTTGAACCACGGATATGGCCACTTTCAATGAATCTTTTCATATTCATGGCAGGCTCTATGTTCTATCCTTCTGAGGAGCTGATTAGACGACTTGAGGAGCCTGATTTCTTTTCTAAAATCGCTGCGTGTCCGGCATCACTTATATCAGGATATTACTCTTGCTGACTTCGGAATGGTTGTCATTCTGCGAAGTTAACCGTAATGCCTGAATACTTTCCAAAACATGCCTTCGGTCTTTTAGAGATTTTGGCTCGTATGGCACTACGACTTTCAATGCAGAAAACAACCCGTTTCCCGAAGCCAGAGAGAAAATCTCTCAAATGCAAGGGAAACAATAAAAACCAACAGCGATATGGATAAGGAATATGTATTAAGTGTCGCAGACACTATCCGTCAACAACTCTTGGGTCTAACCCCTATGAATGTGATTTGTTCATGGGGAGCCCTGCACGGCTTCTTCGCCACTGTATACAAACAGATGGCAACGCTGATGTTCAAAGTGAACGGCAGATTGTTCAAGGGGCATGTATTGATTGCGTACAACGAATTGGATTACTACGAAATCTATCTCAAGGATGAGAATGGCACACGTCTGTTACAAGATGAAGTTTACTTTGACCAGCTTTGCGAGGTAATTGATGAGGCTATCGAGCGCGGAGATAACCCCGAAGAATATGCCAAATTCTGCGAACAGGAGAAAGCCAAACTTATGCGCGGAGAAATAGGCTGAAGCGGATATGCCGAAAAGGGATGCCACCGACCGGATAAGGCACGGAGCATCCCGCTCCTCGGGATATGGAAGCAGATACACCATTTATATCCCTTTCATTTGACAACAACCTTTTATAAAACTATCAAACCAAACTATTCAAATCTTCAAATAAACGTATGACAACAAATGACTACAATCGTCAAGCTCCACAGACTCGATCAAAAGCAGTGAAGCTGACACCGGAGATAATGGAATATCTCTGTGTACCGACAAAGCAGGGGGCATCACGCCTACTTGCCTATTTCACGCTTGTGCAGTCCGCAGTGGAAAGTACAACCTCTTACACTCCGCTATATGGCCGGACATTCGATATGGAAGCCGGACAGCTTGTCATCTCAATAACGGACTTAGCTAAGAAGTGGAACTGGGCTCGTGAGACAGTTCGAAAGTTTCTGGACCGGCTTGAGGAGTTCAAACTGCTTATGATGGAAAAACTCGATCGCTGCACTCTTATGACTATGAATGTTGAATGGCTTGATGACGGGTATCCTCAAGTATTCGACGTACCTATTCTCTCTTTTGAAATGCCACAGCATCTTACCGACATGATGTCGAACTGGCTTGCCGGCGGTATTACCGATGATGTACTGCTTGTGGAAATCGGAGAGACCGTGAGGCGTTTTGATGACCATGGGGCGGATGTCTCACCGCATCTTGTAGTGGCTTTACAGTATTCCCTGATACGGCAACTGATTTACAAATGGAGCGCAACGCCGAATGTAACAGCAGCCTCTCCTGACAAACTATGCGGAGAACTTATCTCTGAGATATTCTTTTCCCTTTTGTCCGGCAACTGGAACATGTGGCTTGACCTTCTTAAAAGTTACAGTCCTCATATATCCTCCGTAAACAGCAATCTCGGTGCAATAAGAACGCCGGCTATTATATCTGACTGTCGGGCTAAGCTCGATAGTCTGTTCAAACATCTGAATGTCGTTTTTGATCAAAATCCGCTTTAACCGCGCCGATATGCCTTCTTACAGGCCGACATAAGCCGATGGTCTTAAAAAGCGTCCATAAGCTTTGGAACGTGCGTTATACGTAGTTCCTATTGTAATCCCGTATTCGCTTCGATGAACCGTGCCGGGACGCTTTTTAGCCAACGCGCTTGCGCGCAGTTGCCACATAAATAATAATGTGGGAAGCCTAATACCCCCTTCGGATTAAAAATCCTTTGGGTGTTGCCGCATCCGGCAGGCAAAAACGAGCAAGCTCGGCCTTTATAAAAATCATTTAGAACATAAGATTTCACATTTATGGCCAGACAGGTATTTGACTTCCGAGCTTCCGCTGGAATGACTACAGACCAGTCAAATGAACATCAAAGGAAATGGACTGAACGGGGTTGGAAAGATGCTGTGAAGCGAATGAATTATGACCGTTCCAGACAACTTCTTAACTTCGAAATCGCAAAGGGGGGCATCGTCCAACCTATCGACAAGTCCAAATCCATTCCTCAGCGTATCAAGGAAACGCTTGCCGCCCGTGGTATTGTGGATCCCAATGAGGAACTCAAACGCAAAGGAAAGGAACCGAATCGTCGAACTGTGGTGAACATCATCTTCGGGGGCAGTCGGGAGCAGATGCACCATCTCGCTTTCGGGAACCAGACAGTAGATTTGACTCATGGAGCTGACAATTCCCATATCTCCCGATGCCCTGATATCGAAGAGTGGGCAAAGGATGTTTACAGATTCGCATGTGATAAATGGGGCGAAGATAACATTGCGGGATTCTATGTTCATCTTGACGAGATGAATCCGCACATACATTGTACCTTGTTGCCGATAACCCAAAGAAACAAATTTTCGTTCAAGGAGCTGTTTGCAGGTAAAGATAAAATCGAGTTCCAAGAACGAACTCGCCGGCTTCATGATGAACTTGCGGCTGTTAATGAACGATGGGGTCTCGGTAGAGGACAGAGCATTATGGAGACAGGCGCCCGACACCGTTCTACCGAGGAGTATCGTCGGCAACTGCGTCAGCAGTGTGACGATCTGGAAATTGAGATTGTAGACAAGCATAAAACCTTGAAGGATCTTTATGCGGAGATACGCAAGGCAGAGAAGCGCTGCAAGGGACTTTCAACAATGGTGCGTAATTTGGAAACGAAGGAGTCCGAAATCACGGCCCAACTCGCTCAGTTGGAGGCTGACCTATCTTCCGGCGCAGGTGACGCGGCGGACCTTCGTCGTCGAATTGCCGACCTCGAGGAAAAGCTCCGTACCACCTCATCATCACTTGCAGACAAGAAACTCAAACTTAAGAATGCCGACCGGCAACTCACACAACTTCAAAGTGAACTACAATATGTCAATGAACAGAAAATCAATGCGCAAACGCAGTACCGTGAGTTTACGGCGGATAACCAGGCGCAGATACGCATGAGGTTGACGGACGCCATATTTGGAAAGGCGGTTCTTGACATACGCTCTTTGCTGGCAGCAATGACTCCGGAACAAAAATCGGCTTTTGATGATGAGTTTCTCATGGATTTTTCAGAGAAACCGACCGAAATTCTCAAGTGTGCAATGTACCTGTTTGTCGGGTACGTTGATGGCGCAATCCAGTTTGCTAAGGGCAGCGGAGGTGGCGGATCCGGTTCTGATCTTCCGTGGGGGCGTGATCCAGATGAGGATGACCGTCATTTTGCCTATCGCTGCATGATGCGTGCTCATCGTATGATGCGCCCGGCAACAAAACAAGTAAAACGATGACGCGCTTTGTGTGACAAATAAGAGTGTCGATATGCTGATTTGCATAAGACGCACTAAATAAGTGACAGTCAGCCAATAAATAATTCCAAGTTCATCATTTATACACTTTCTTTGTGCTCAAATTCAGAAAAAATGAAACGACAACTATACATATTAACCATCGCACTGGCGGCGTTGACCTCAGGTTTACAGGCATATGCCAATGCAGATACCCATATCCGTTCCATAAGTAATGTAGATAAACTATTGATGGCTCCTGAAGTCTCATATCATAAGGGGTTGACCGAATCACCGGGATGGAAGGGGAACTGGTTCTTAGGCGTAAACGCCGGAGCCAATGCCTTTGTAGGCTCTCCTAAAGGATGTGCAGATCTGTGGGGAAGAATAAAGCCGAACGTCGGAGCTTATGTGGGAAAATGGTTTACTCCTACAGTCGGCAGCCGTATCTCGTTCAATGGCTTTCAGCTGACAGATGGAGACAAGAACACCCAAGATTATTGGGGAGTGTCCACAGATTTTCTATGGAGTTTAACCAATTCCCTATGTGGCAACTATAACCAATCCAGATTCGGACTTATGCCATATGTCGGTGTAGGGATGCTCCATAACAGTCAGGCGCAGACAAATCCTTTTGCTCTCAGCTATGGTGTAATGGCCGAATATGGCGTCACCTCCAGATTGAAAGTCACAATGGAATTTGGCGGCAAGACCACATTCTCTAACTTTGATGGATTTGGCAATGCCAACAGTTTCGGAGGCGACAATCTACTATCGCTTTCGGCAGGTCTTTCTTTCACATTCGGTCAGAGTGGCTTCCGCAAAGTCATCAACGCAAAACCGGTTTTGATTGACAATGCCAGACTTCGGGAGACTCTTGCAGATATATACGAAGAGAATGGCAGGTTATCCCGTATGGCTTCAAATGATGCTCGTGTTATTGCCGAATTGAAGAAGATTATGGAGATTGAGGGATTGCTGACAAAATATGGCAATCTCTTCACTCAGCCATCTGGACAGAATAACACAGACTATAGGCAACATCCCGTTAATGACTACTCAGGGTTGAACAAACTCCGCGCTCGATTGAATGGCTATCATCTTCCGGACAAGAAATGTGCTCTATCAAGTGATGATGTAATTGAAGACCCCGAAGATTCCACCGGTCTTATTGATGATATCTTCGAATTAGCAATCAGTTCAGATTCCATACCGGAATCCGGCAACGAATTGGACAGAAGTTTGAATAATGATGGACTTTATAGTCCAGGTGACGGCATTGGGAATAATAGCAGAATCCATAATGATTATATTTCCCTTATATCCGCCGGAAAGAAATGTATCGGAAGTCCGATTTTCTTTTTCTTCAGGCTTGGAACGTCTGAATTGACAGACCCCTCTCAGCTTGTTAATCTCGATGAGATTGCCCGGATTGCTAAAACATATGGATTGGCAATCCGCGTAACTGGGGCAGCCGACAGCGCTACCGGTACCACTGACATAAACAATAGCCTTGGAAACAACCGATCCGATTACATTATAACACAGCTTCAAAAACGGGGTGTAAGCACCTCCCTAATAACCAAAATAAACAAAGGTGGCATAGATCTTCTCAATCCTGACGAGGCAAACCGCCACTGCAGAGTAGAGTTACTGGTGCAATGATAAGATTTAGGGTTAAATTTGATTGTTGATTTTTGCTTTTGCAGCGAGACAGCTCGACCGTGAGGCCGGGCTGTTTCTCTACATGTAACAAATATAGCTCTGTTTTAGGCAACTAATGCGGTGTATAAATAGGCAATCGCCTGGTATTTACCTAAATAGATTAGTCTAACCCTATAAATGAAATCGTCGTCTCTATACTTTTAGAAAATGCCGTATCCTGTCCAGAGACAGTGATAAACAAATGAACTGTTCCGGGAAACGTAATGTGCTCTATTGGAACGCCCAGCTCGGATACGTGTTTGGCAAATACGCTTCCCTGCGAAGTTAGAATATCTCGTTCGGCATTAATCATTAATATAGGTGGGAGTCGTTTCAGGGTCGTATCTGGGGCACACATAGGTGATACGGTTTCAGTCTTAGTCGATGAATAGGAGGAACAGTATGCCTCATTAAATTTCTCCATTAGATTGGAATCAAGACTATATCCGTCTCCGTACCGCAACCAGGAGTTCGATCCATCGTTTTCAGCCAATACCACAGGATAAAATAATACGATTGATCTTATTGGTAAGTTGGTGTGGTCAAGATTGTATATTGAGGTTGCAAGAGCAAGATTGCCTCCGGAGCTATCACCGCCTAAACTTATTAGATTTTGGGCTATGCCCAATTCTTTATTGTGTTCAAATGCGTATTCAACTACATCAGCACACTCAAGCAACCCCTCCGGATAGGGGTGTTCGGGAGCTAGTGCATAATCAACTGCAAGGACTTTAGCTTTTCCACTGGATGCAACTGCGTCGCAGAAACGGGCACATGAGTTCAAACTACCAAATGTCCATCCGCCTCCATGAAAATATATGAGTAATGGTAATGAATCCGAATTGTCGTTCAATGCTGGAGAGTATAGCCTGACTGGGATAGCACGACCATTATTACCGGGTATATTGAAATCTTTTACCTTTATGTTTTCAGAATATAGAGGTAGGATGTTTCGTGAATTTCTAACTTCATTAAGAACTGTGAGGTCCCCTTTGATAGCTGCATCTACAGCTATCGCTTGCTGTCGTTGCAACCCGTCAGGCATACTTGCCAGAAATATGTCTGCCTCTTGGTGCATGGTGAGTGAGTCCATTTCAAATGAAGTTTTATCTGATGCATGAAGACACAATCCCAATACTAATATGAGACATGAGAGCAATTCTCTTTGATTATCAAAAAACATTTATCCAAATAATATATTGATTGTTAGAAAACAAGAACGGCACTAATCTAAAGAAAAGTGTCGTTCCTATTTTTTCTAACTGTAGATGTCCGTTCTTATTTGACAGAATATGATTCTTTTACAATTCCAACAATCAAAGATATCGGATGTATTGAGAAATGAATCTCTTTCTTTACAGTATCAAAGGTTGTGGATATTACTATTTGTTTATAAGAATCCGGACAAGTTCCATCTTTGAAATAAGATTTTTGGTACTCTGAATAGCGATTGGTTGTTAAATCTTCTACCATCCATTGCTCACCCTTAAATCCCTCTTGATTCTTGAGTTTTGCAAATTTGGGCATATTCATGATTTTCTCCGCTATATCACGCAGATTATCCTCTATGGTTCCCATATACCAGGCACGACGTACTTTGTATAAAGGTTTGCCATCCTCAGTTTCTCGGTACCTTAAAACTAAGATTTCAGGAAACGAGGTTAAAGATTCAGTTGAAAAATCTTTCCCTACTAAAATAAAATCGCCATCATTAATACCGGCATACTTCATGGAGTCTCCATGAACTACAAAGCACTCATATAATGAGAGATTGAGAGGGTTGCCTTCTGAATCACAAAAGTTGCAAGCTTCTATATCTACAGCAGAAACCTTTTTGCAGGCATCTGATTCCTTGCTACCGGCGCACGCAACAAAATAATCCTTGTGCGGTAAAACGATAGTGGTTTTGTTGGCGATGTCTTGCTGAACAGCCTTTCTGTACTCATTAGAAGTTTTATTAGACTTGCAATATGTCCATGCAAAATAAACGACACCACCGATCGCCAAGGCCGCCGGAAGAATCGGACCATTCAGTAGGCTAACTACTTCGGTTATAATATTTGTCATCATATCAGTCATTTATTTTATTTGGATGAAATGTAGGTCTTATATCAACAAAGTGTGACTCAATATTGTTGGCAAAAGAGGCGCACTCCCATTTAATCCACCCCATTATCAGCAAAAGTAAATAGAAAAGGATATTGCACTCACTGAAAGCGTAGTAAAATGCTCCGACTATGAATGGGATTGGGATAATGAAGAATAGCTTTGCATTTATACCCAACAGTTTTCCATCAAAATTTTTTTCAGGATATTCGGACTTCAAGTCTAGGAACATTATTGCTGATTCCCAAATGAATACGAGGAAGATTATGAACACACCTATAAGTTTCACTAGAACTTCGTCTCCAATTGCTTGAAAACTAAAAGTTCCGGCGAAAAGAGCTGCAGTCCATAAGGCGGCTTGCAACTGAGGAACAACTTTCGTATGTATCGTTTTAGGAGTCATGTAATCTTTTAATAGATGGCAAAGTTACTAAATTTTCATGAAACGACCAAGCGTCAGCCTGCTAATTTTTCGCGTATCGTCCTATCCGACACCGATTTCCCAATATTTCCCAATCTTCACGAAGTCGCATGGGCGGCTATCTGACCGCATATGTTGTCGCTCCGCAGATGCTGAACGATATTTACTAATGTTAGGACATTATTCACTGTATTGCAGAGTAGGGGGTGTCCTTGATATATGTACATTCGATGCTAATATCATAGATGACAGAAGTTGCTGTAGGTGTAAAATGCCTTTGCGCCAGTGCAATATTTGGAGGGCGTGATTTTTAATTGCTGATCTTCATCTTTCGCCATGAGACAGTTAGATTGTGAGTCCCGACTGTCATTTTGCTTTATCTTGTATGAGTAAACTCGCTTTTTTGCATTCACAAGGGGTATTGATTAACTATTAAAGAATAATTGTCTGGTTATTTGCTGCTTTTTTGATTGACGTTTCAAAATTATGGATTAACTTTGTGTGTCGGATTGCAGACAGCAGATTGTCAAATCCGAGCCAGCACGAATTTTCAATACACATTAAACTAAATCATTATTGGAGACTGTGATATGCAGTTGCTAAGATGATGATCTTGTTTTTGTTTTCCATAACTTCCTAATTCTTGATAATTCCTGCTGAGCAGTTTTAACCTATATTTATGACCATGACATGGTGAAACGCAGAGAAAAATCTTTGAAAAACCGGGCTGAGATTCTCAAACAGTGCTATCCTCTCCTGGCTACGGGTAGTTGGGACGCAATTTCCGTACTGGAGCTTGAAAAAGCAATAACTCAAACAAAAGGGGCAATAGCCTATCATTATAAGAATAAGCACAATCTATTCCATTGCATTATGGATGAGCTTTTCTTCCCTGTTTTTGAAATGTCTGAGAAGGCCTGGGAGAAATTGAGCAAATGCACCATTTCGAAATTCCACCAGAAATACAAAACTCCTTTTGAGCGAGTCAGAGATGATTTGCAGCAGAACTATGGTATAGATAATCCATCCCAGGCATTGTTCAATATCTTTATACAGGGGTCAAAGCATTATGAAGGATTCTCCACAAAGATCAATGAATCTATGAAGCTGGAACAGGAATATATGAGCCAGATAGTCGGAGGTCGGACAACTACACTAATAGATCTGAACCGGGTTTATATTCAGAATATCGGACACCTGTTTATAGAATCGTTGGATTTGTCTCTGTAAACAGCTATAAAAAACAAGATACTGGATAATATCGTAATCATCCTGTGCCTTATTATTTAATAGCACGGATATATGCTACACTAGTGTTTCCGCACACTGACGCTGTTGCCCCGATGTCCTTCAGTCATCATACTGCTAGTATTTTACCGATAATTGACTTTCGTTCTTGTCATAATTGTAGGCGTGTCCGTTTTTGAAATTGTTTCCGTCCGAGGTTTGCTATGTCCGGTAATCAACGCCCTTTACACCTTCAGCTGTAATATCTTTCATTCTTTCGAGCTGCCGCTTGAATGTAATGCGATACAGTTACCATAATCCTAAACATAAGTAACAGAAGACAGATTATGTAAATATCAACTTATTGAGACTTAAATCTATCAACGTTCCAACAAAACCTATTCAGCTGGTGAAATTTGAACATTGTGCATTCACGAATATTTTCTATATTATCCTTAAAACCTTTCAAGCACATCTGAAATTTCGACACTATTGAAGGTTCAGCATCATCGTAATGAAACGAAACAGACTTACAATAATTTTTTATATTAAAGAAATCTATTAGCTCTCTCACAACCTGTTCTAATCCTTCTTCTTGGATTACTCTTGAGATCAGACTCTCTGTAGTAGCCATATAAAAGCACAATTCAGGCAAAGATCGTTTATTAACATAATCAGATATCATACTATACATATTCCCACAAAAAAATTTATTAGCCAGTTCTAAATCATATGCTGGATTTATATATTGACCATCTTCTGTTGTATCCATAATTAAACGTTGGGAGTAGTAGACATCTATATCCGAGCCAGCGTAATTACGGTTCAACACCACATAATACCGGAAAGTACTGAACAAATCGATATAACATATTAAATACCTTCCAAACTGGTTTATTTCAGAGTACAAACGAAGAACATGAGAGGGGAAATTAGGATTAATGATATCCTCGACAAGATCTACAATTAACCCAATCCCGGAATAGGGTGTACAAGGAACAAGCATAGCTCTGTCTAAGATCACCGAAGCGGAATTATCTTCATGAACAAGCAAGGTTTCGTTCAAATCTTTTCTCTCAATTCCCTGAGATAGGGCATATTCGGTCGCAATCTTGATCATGCCTTTCTTAAATATGGTATTAAAATCTGAATTATTTTCAGAAAAGAATATACCAATCTGCCCCAAATCACTTATATCATCTATGAGTATTCGTTTATACTCCGCATATTCAGGATGTTCCTTCAAAAGCACCTTTTCAAAATGTGGCAATCGATCTTTATGTGCAACAATTTGAATTTCTTTATTTTCTTCAAATACTTCATAATATGGTGTCAGAGTATAGACCTTTCCTGCACAGAACTCGACTTCTTCCTTATTATCTAATTCATTTTCCGAATTAGGGTAAAAATAAGCTCTTAACCTTTTACGTTTATCCTTTCCATGATCTCTTTTATAGAGATAATCATGGAGTGTTTCAAGAAAACCTCCAAACAGATTCACAAAGTTACTGTCTTCCTTACTATATGCATTTCCACATTTAGCACAAAGGATCGTAGTTGATTTCAAGCGTCCATAAATCCCATTGTGAATTATGTGTTCTTTATGCCTTTGAACAGTACCGCTTTTCCCATCATCAGATAGTGGTCTCCCACACATGTAACATATATCCATGGCTAAATTATTTGTTTCTATTTAATTTTGCAACAATCTCCTGCATGGCAGGATTGTTTTTCACATCATCTAAAGAAACTTTTGGACCGACAACAATGAAGGGTTCATCCAAATTGAGTCCATTTTGCTCCATTCGCTGAATGAGGTCTATTTTAGATATAATTGAGCTAATTGGCATAACCCTAATCTCATTGAAACCATCTGAGGCCCTAAGTAGCATTCCTAATAATTTCCCGTCATCACTGACAACAGGCGATCCACTGAGACCTGCCCAATCTCGTTCTCTATTAATTATATAACTAGTAGTAAGGGCAATAATTTCATCATCGTAACGAGAAAACCTCAAATTTAAGTGAGCTTTGTGTTTGACACAACCGTCATTTGTTATATTGTCTACGCCTAAAATTGTGCCAATCACGAAATACGATGAATTTTTCACCTCGTCCATATTAATTAAATCCGACTGAACGAATCCATCTTTTCTCTGATTGCATGGGAAACTCAGAATTGAATGAGGCAAAGTAAATCCTAATGTAACACACGTGTATAATTTTTTCGGCGCTTCACAAAATGTGAAATCTACTTCCTCAGGAAATACTAAATCATTTTTATCAGTAGGCTTCGGAGCCTTTACAAATTCAAAACGTGATTTTAAGGGAACACATAGATGTGAATGCGTTTTTGTGTCATTGTGTCCAGAAGCAACCCCACAGATACAGTCATTTCCCCATTGCACAAAATCCGGATGATTATGGGGTGAAGTTACATGGTCTGCAGTGATAAAATAATTAGTTCCTCTATGATTTAATATAAAACCACTACCAAACCCTTTCGGATCTCCGAGATTCTTATGGTAAGATGGGGAAACCATGATTTGGAAGCACTTATTATAGGTGCTCCATACATTATTAAATATTTCTAATGAGATTGGCATAAAATTAAAGATTTTATTTGCTACGAGATACGCACTGATATAGAGAGAATGCGGTGTTGGTTGAGCTGCTGGAGAATACTCCGTTGACATAGACCTGATCGCTCTCGCCGGAAGTCTTTACGGTATGGTCACCTTCGGCATCATACCAATAGTTAGACACAAAACCGTTGTCGTCCACTGAAAGAAGACGGTTCTCCTCATCCCAGATGAGCTTGCGCTCACCGACACTGTTGTCCTTATGTCCGTCGTTCAATCATACGGCTCGTGGATCACACGTTTATGTTGATATCACAATTCGTAATACTGTCAATACCAGAGTGCTCATCATAAATAGTCTCAATCCACTTCTCATGCATATACTCTTCTACTTCTTGATAATCCTTATCATAGGGAGCAACTATTTTAAACATTTGTCGAATACACTCATCGCCATCTAATTCTTTATAAATGTACATGATTACTCTATTAGCAAAAAGAATGAAATAAGCAGTAAGTTCATCTTCGTAGATTCCTATAATTTTATTATCAGTTAAGTTTTTGACAATATTCCATTTCTTTGTGTTAATTTTTTCATGTAAAGATTTAACAAGACAAAAACTTGAACAATCGAAATACAAACATTTCGTTAGCATCAATATAATAATCGCCAATCCATATTGATTCCTTGAATAAGGATTAGCTATCTCCTTATAGAATATACTCTTGATTTGCTCCATATCAGTTTGTTTATAGTGGGACTTATGATATAACATCATAAGTCCCACGATTGTTTAACGTCCGCCTATCGGCATTCCTCTTTGAGTAACCTTGTCATAAACTGTTTCGGTGAATTTCCTTCCACCAAAATAACCGGCGACACCGCCTATTAATGCTCCAGCAGGAGCTCCGACAATTTCACCGACTCCACCTACTGCAAATCCTATAGATGTACCTGCGATGCCACCTAATTTAGCACCGGCCCAGGCTCCAGCCCAACCACCTACTACTGATGTTACAGTTCGAGGATTGTAATGTGAAGAGTATATTTCATAGGCATCGACGGCTACAGCAGTTAAAGTTAATACTTTTCCAGCAATTCTAATGCCATTAAGACCCTTGATTAAACTCTTTGGTCCCGAAATATGCATTACAGTTCCATTGTTTGCTACATGATCAGCAACAGCATAGCTGTTTCCCAATTTATATACAGGAGCTCCTTGGGCATTCATCCATTTTCCAAGCTTCTCATATTTAAGGGCATCAACTTGTGCTTGTAATTCTGGAGATTGACGGATTTGTGAAGAACTATATCCCAATTCAGCTTTTGCAGCAGAATAGAACTCTTTCATTTGGCTATTCTTGATTACTACTGCATTGGATACATCAATTCCATCAATACCTAATGTTACACCTCTACCTGTACGACCAGTGCCTGACGCATTAGCCACTGTAGAAAACCAGTTATATGAGGAGAGCCTACCATTATGAGTCGCATCAAACCCATTTTTAAGTATCCTACCAGGATGCTGGGTATTATGATACAACGTTGGTGCATTATCTCCCTCTTCTCCATTTGGATCAACAAAACGTATTGGATTATTAAACGTGTAGCAATAACTTGTTATGCCCTGATACTTTTCTTGCATCGGGTCAGTTGACATCCAAAGGCTAAGTCGTGGGTCATAGTATCGCGCTCCATAATAGTACAATCCTGTCTCTTCATCAAACTCTTTTGCATTGAAGAGATAAGGTGTGTTCCATACACTGTTGCGCTCCTCTATGAACACCTCCCCAAAAGGAACATACTCGATGTGTTGAACCACCTCACCAACAAGATTGGTAATGAAGCTGGAACTGCCGAGATGGTCGGGATGATAGAAGAACTGGAGATTCTCGTAGTTGTCGGGATCTTTGAAAGACTTGGCAACCGCGCGACTCTGAGCCTTCCTCATTGCCTTGGCCTGTGCAGCCTCCAACGTTCCGTCATTGCAGCAGAAACCCTCCCCGTCGGCATAGTTGTTGTTGTCTGTACCGTTGTAGGGGACATCAAAGAATGTGTAGTGGTCCTTGATAACCTGTTGCTGCGCGGTGTACTTGGATTTGTAGTCAACCGAGAGTCCATCGGTCTCGCTTCCTGCATATTCTATGCGGCGCGGGTCTGAACCGTAGGAGGCGAAATCGCCTACCTTCGACACAATCCTCTGTGAGCCTGCATATATATGCTTGGTATAGCGGCCGCCCTGATTGGCGACAAGATAAGGACTAACGTAGAGCGAGAACTTCGCGGTATTTGTCGAACCGCCGGAGAAGACCCCGTTGACATAGACCTGATCGCTTTCACCGGAAGTCTTGACGGTACGCTCACCATCGGCATCATACCAATAGTTGGACACGAAACCGTTGTCGTCCAAAGAAAGCAGACGGTTCTCCTCGTCCCAGATGAGCTTGCGTTCACCAATACTGTTTTCACGGTGCTCGTCACTCATCACACGATTCGTATTGACGTAAATGAGATTGCCGTTCTTGTCGTACTGATAAGTATGACCATTCTCTATTTGCTGACCTTCTGGAGTTTCCTCTGTGCGGTAATTAACATCTTTTACACTTTCAAGCTGGAATTTCTTGCCTTCCTCCGTGCTGTAAGTGTAGGAGAGGTCGTAGCCGACATTGAGAGTACCGTTGAACTGCACGTTATCCTGTGTCAGATGCTGACGTTTGGAGGTAATGCGGTGCATATTGTCATAGCCCATGTCAAGAGTGTAGGACGCAGATTTGCTGTCAGCTCCGGTGTATGTGCCGGTTGCTGATGCAAGGCGGTACAGTCCATCGTATGTGTAGCTATGTGACATCTGTCCACCGGCATTTCCACTCTGCGGAAGCGAAGCGTTGTTTGCCACCGAAAGGACATTGCTCACAGCATAAAATGTATAGGCATTGTCCATGATGGCTATGCTACCACTGTTGACCGCGAGATTGCTGAGACGGCGACGATTGTCGTAGGTGTAGAAAGTCTCCGCGCCGTTGCAATACTTCAGATAGCTGCGCTGCTCGAACTTGTCATAGCCTAACTTGGTGATGTAGTCGTAGCCGTATGATTTCTCGCCACGGACTTTTTCAAGAAGGCCTCCAAGGTTGTAGGAATATGTCACTTTCTCCTCATCCGGATAAATCATCTCAACAAGGCGGTTGTGACTGTCATAAGTCCACTGGGTGACGTAGGTTGCGATAGCCTGATTCGGGACGATAAGGGTGCGGCGTGTCTTTGTCACCTCGCCCATCTTGCCGTAGAAGTATTCTATCGCGCCGGTTCCGTCCTCGCGGAGCATCAGACGACCGATGCGGTTGTGCGATGCGTTGCGGCCACCATAGTAATACTTGACATTGTTCTCAGGATGGTCAGGATAGTTGATACCTGTCAGACGGTGATAGTCGTAGGTATAGGTTATCATTTTTCCTTCCTCAGCCATGTTCGCAGTCTGCTTAGTCAGCACGTTGCCGAGAGCGTCGTAAGTGAACGAGGTGATTCCGCTTGCAGGATGGTTAACCTCCGTGCGGCGGTCGCCCATGTCGTAGGTGGAAAGGGTCTGGTTGCCCTCGGTATCTGTAACTTTTACAAGTCGCTGGATTCCGTCATATTCAAATGTAGTCTCGATTGCGCCGTCGGGTCCGCTGTGCTGAACCGATTTGACTGTCTTGCCACTACCATTGGTATAGGTTGATTGCTCGTTGCCGAGTGCATCCGTTACTTTCGCAATGAGAGCTTTCAATCCTCTGTCAACCGAATAAGCGGTTTGGGTTTCAGAATCATCGGGAAGTTTGACACTGATTGCACGGTCAAGCACGTCGTATGCCGTGATTGTCGGTTTCTCAGAGTCAAAGGATGTGTTGAACGATGTCTTTGAACCTGTCCCTTCGGTTACAGGATAGTAAGCCTTGGCGACACGACCGAATGCGTCATAGACATTACGTCCGCTGACAATCATAACCGTCTGGTCGGATGCGGCCGAACCCTTGGATGCGGTCGTTACAACACCGTCCTTCTTTACCTGCACAGGTCGTCCGAAGCCGTCAACAAAAGTGACAGTCTCAAGATCATCGCCCGGATGTTGGATGTCATAATGCTTCGTCACAGCGTATGCCGGAGCGGATATGCCGGATTCGCCGAACTCTGCCTTGGGCTTATACTCAAATGCTATGATGTAAGGAACACCTGTCGCAAGCTCATTAGGTCCGCGCACTTTGGTGACACGCCCCATGTTGTCAATCTCTGTCTCGTAGTAGAAATTGTTAAAGTCACGGCGTTCAAGTGCGATACCATAACGATAATCGAAATTACCGGCCTCGCTGCGATAACCCCAAGCATCGTCGATACGCTCGACATACATATTCATCTCCGGCTCGTAGCGGTACTTGTACCACATACGCTGTCCTGTGGCATTTGCCGGAAGTGTTTTCTGCGTGATATTGCCGTAACGGTCATATTTGTAGTCTGTGACTGCCGTACCGTTGCCGAGTTGCTGTGACACCTGAGTGAGATGGTTGGGATATTTTGTATCGTAGGTTGCCGACACATTATGATACATAGTGCCGTCTCCTCCGGTAACAACAACATCGGTCGGAAGTCCGAAGATGTGCTTACCCTTGTTGGACGTGTACTGTATGCCGGTAGCATAGTCATATGCACCGCCTCCGTTGCTGCCGAGTGTACCCTTGTCGCTGTAACGGTAGGATTTAAGCTCACCGTGGTAGCCGTTGAGATAATACTCGTTCCATGCCTCGGAAATGGTCACACCGGAAGATGCACCCTCATATTGTATGTTGGCTGTATAACGCAAGGGAACAAATGCGGAAGCTCGGTCGCTGTAAATCACGTCTTTCTGAACGAAAGAGTAATCATCTGCATTTGCGGTCACACTATAAGCGTCATACTCGTTTACGGTTTCGGTAAACTTGTTGCCCGAAGCGTCAGTGACGTAAGAGGCCACAAGGTTGCCGGATGCGTAGTAGTTATCTACTGCAAATTCCTGAACGGCCTGACGGTAAACATCACCGCCGTTTTCGGTGTCAAGGCTCTTTGTGATAACCTTGCCGAAGCCGAGGAAGTCGCGCTCATGACGGTCACGGTTGCCGTCGGCATATTCAAACGCTGTCTTCATCAACGGGCCGTCATCATGGATGCCGTCGTCAACAGTCAGTGCCGACATAACCCACTTGCCACCGGGAAGTCCGTAGGTCGGAGTAGAGTGTGCATAGTCAAGTTCAAAGCGTCCACCTATTGAGTTGGTGACAGATTTGAGCATATTGGTTCGACCGATAGCCGACCGGGTGACTTTCAGCTCGCTTTCCTTGTCAGATTCAACAATGTCAAGATAGCCGTCACCGTCAACATCCTGCAATGAGAATGTTGTGCGGCTAATACTATGACTTGTAGAGAAGCCGGGGTTAGTCGCTATTCTAACAATCAGGGCTGGGATGCTAACTGTAAATGCCGTATTAAGAGATTCGGAAGTGGAGATTGTTTCATTCAGAGAGGTAAGACCATTCCATGCAAATGGGGTGTCAAACCCATTTCCAGTGTTGAGAGAAACCACCACAGCATTGTCGGAGATCCATACCTTATCAGTTAAACCATCTCCATTTACATCCATTAAACTGTATTCTGTTTCAGCTACCGATGAAACAACACCGATTCCAGCAGAGAAACTTCCGGAGGCTTTGTTTATCGGACATCCAAAACCGGCACCGGCATTGAATCCCTGGGATTGGCCGCCTTGAATACGCTCAAGATTCCACTCAACAGGGGCAGAGAATGAGTATCCAAGATTAATCCGCACGGTTTTATCCGATAATATTTTATCAGGAAGACCGTCGCCATTCACGTCAACATAGGATTCTATAGTTTCATCGGTATTACGAGGCACACTCGCTGAAATAGAGAATTTTCCTAATGCCGAAGATCGAATATTTGAAAGGAATTTAGTGCTATTATTAATAGTCTTGGCAACATCTGATACAGAAGCAACAGGATTGCCACCATATCCCCATGTATGTGATTCATTGTCAGTCTGGGTAGTACCCATTCCTCCAAGTTTTTCACCACTGATACCACCTTGCGGATTTGTGTACTGAATGGTGCCACCGGCTATGACATCAGGGTAGCCGTCTCCATTCATATCCATCATGGTAACGTCTGTTTTCGCACCGCCATTAGCCTTATTGTAGGTGATACCCATCGCTCCAGTCTGAATTACTGTACTCTTATTTGTTGAGACCTGAGTAACAGCAGCAGCTCCTGTTCCCTGGAGGAACTCACCAGAGATGCCGGGTATCTCAACATTGCTTTCAAGGGGATTCTCAATGATTACATTCTGTTCTGCTAAACGTGCAGTTCCAACTTCATCAATAGTCAGATATATATCTTGTCGTTGGCCTATCCAGCGGTCAAGGTTTATCTGATCCGTACCAATGGGGGTAAACGGCAAGGTCAAAGGATCGATTTTTGCGTTTTCATCTTCCGGTAGTTTCAAAAGAGACTCGTCAATCGGTTTTGCATATCGTCCCTCAGACGCATTATAGACAAATCCACCCCAGCCACGGTAAAGCATACCGAAGCCTTCATCCTGCCCATAGGAATAGAAGCTTGCATCAACGGATTCCGATAATATAGACAATCCTTTCCTAATTGAAACAGCACAAGAGGTGACAGGTGTTGATAATATTTCCGGGTAAGAATATTCGAACCAAACGTTGTCGGTGCCGATATTCTTAATCTCCAGAGAATCCGGAGTTATTATACCGTTTACCACTGCAAAGTTCTTCCTAGCTAATAATCTATCGGAAGTCTTTACGGTAAGAGTGAGGTTTCCAGAGACAGAGGTATTCCCAAAAATAATTTCGGGCTTTATTGTAACCAATGTGTCTGTTACCAGGAAGGATTTTGATTTTCCCTCCGTGTGCATCTTAGAATAAGTCAGATAGTGTGGTCCTATCTTGATTCTCTGATCTGTCTCTGTTGAATCCTTATACGTAACTTCGGGACTCCATTTGATTGCAGACCAATCGACATTTGATGTAGAGGAGATTATGAAACTGATGTTTGGCAAATGCTCTGCATTATTGACATCCGCAACTATATCTGTATCGACACTGTCTTGCCAGCCATACTCTGTACGGTAAATCTCAGTCTCCTTGTAGTTCGTATTTTCATTTCCATTTTCATCCAAACGATCATTTGATGCGATAATTCTAACAACCACATCATCTGTAGTTTGGGGTTTTGAAAAATGTCCTGATATGGAGAAATCATTACCATTGTCAACGTTCACAATCGTATTGACATCGTAAATTGCACCATCAGATGGTTTGTATTCAACGGAAGACAAGCCATTAGGCATAATTTCTTCAGTTCCGGTATATGTGACAATCGGCGCCCATTTTACTTGGTCAAATGCACCATTGCTTAACTCATTGCTCCCAGATTGAACTCTAAAGTATATCCTATCGCCTTTTGCTACAGAAATTGACTGGGCATTAGCATTGTGTGAAGTCGCATCGCCCTTAGGAATAGACATGCTCCATAGTTCAGCGTTGCCTTTCTGAATAGCGACCCTTACACCATCTGCATAAGCATATTCATCTGCATCAAAATCTCCTGTCGGAACTATAAGAGATACCTCTCCGGAAACGTTGACAATACCAGATTTGGGAGCAACCCAAACGCGAACCATATCCTCCATAGGGGATGATGCTATCATTTCGGCCTGTTCATTTGGATCGACCTCAATCACCGAAGTATCAATCTTTCCTCCATAAATGATAGGACTAGGAGTATCTGCGCTGCTTGATGTGAATGTTGGAACAGCATTCCCTTGAGAGTCAAATTCAATGTGATTAAAATAAACCTTTCCATTTGAAACAAGGTCTATTAATCCATCACCATTAATATCAGAGAAATACTCTGTCGTTTTGACTTTTGTCGATGAAAAATCCGTACCAATAACTCCTGTGAAAGCCTGATAGCCAACAACAGCACTTACACCTCCTGAATTTGTAGAGCTTTTCGTCGTTGAAAAATTAGATATACCTTTGACTCTAATAGGACTGCCATATTGGATTTCACCATTATCAGAACGCAATTGGGGTCGATAATAGATGCTGCCACCATCTTTATAAACTTTATCAGGAAGACCATCACCATCAAGATCTACAAAAGTAGAAAGTCCTTTGCTGTTATCACTGGAGTAATTATACGATCCACCTCCTGTATTGCCTTTCCATGCGTCTGGAATCATCGGTCCAACACCCACATAAAAAGATCCTCCAATAGATGTGCTGGTAGTGCCACCTAGAGCAGTTGGTTTGTCACTGAAACGACCGCCAGCAGCTTGTATTGGATTAATAAATCCGGCATCAAGGCCGTCATTGTGAGTGTTCCATGTTTCAGATTCGGACTTGAACGGCACATAACCGTTGCCCGACTGAACATCATCGTAATAATCGAAAGTCTGGAAAGCAAATTCATTGCCGCTGTCGTCATACTGACGGACGCTTTCAAGCATATCCTTATGGAACGCACCATCAACATAAGAGAATGCATAACTGCGCAGTACCTCGCCCATGAAGTCTATGCTGACTTTCTCAAGCAGACGGTTGGACGATGTGAGATAACCGTAGCGGGCATTGTTGGTCTTCTGACGTTTCTCCTTGCCTGATGTAAATGTGACAACGGTGTGAGCCTCCTCACCGGCGTTGCCGGCGGACACTTTTGCAAGATAGATAGCCTTTGCGTTCAGTCCACCACGAACCGCCTCATCGGCAGTGGCATATTCGTATTCAATCCAGTCTCCGTGGGTTTCCTCCACACGGCGCAGTTTCCACTCGGATATTACCTCGCGTGCGTTGCCGCTGATGTCGGTTATCGTGCCTTTGAGAACAGCACCATCACCGCCGTAGGTGTACACCACGCCCTGTTTGTCGGTGACTTCCCAATAATAATTGGCCGGGCTGTCGCCTTTGCGGATTATGCGCGAGAAGTCTCCACCCTGACGGGTATAGAACTGCCTGTCAGCCTTACGGGCGATTCTGTCACCTCGGTGGGCAACGCTCATTGCGCCGTTATCATCCATTGTGGAGAGCATCGAGCCTGAGAGCGAATATGTCTCGGTCTCCTCCTCCAAGTTGTAACGGGGAACACCCCAGCGAGTGTCAAGTGATATTGACGGAACGGAAAGATCCCATCCATGACCTAGCCAGCCGTTTCCTCCATCGCTGTTATAGCTTATACCAAGAGAGGGAGCCATGCCGTTACGGGCAGGAGGCATCTCGAAAGCATATTGGAGATTGGCGGAGCCACGGTTGTTTGCACTCGGAGGTGCGATGATGTTGAGCTTGGCGGTTGGGTCGGCAGCCTTGATGTCGTTCATCATGGTCGGTGCGAAGCCTTCTGTCTCCGGTGATTCGGGTGCCTGAATGACACCGTTGATCATGTCGGTGAAGTGAGTGGTCTTTGACACGACACACGCAAGTTCCTTGTCAACTTTCACTCGGTCAAGGGCAACCCAATGTCCTTTCTCGGTGTCGTAGTAGAAAGTGTGTATGTCATCTTCCGTATAACCGCTCGGAATCCTTGTGCGGTCATACTTCAGTCGTATAGTTGCACCTTCTTCAGTGAAGTGTGTGCCATGAGGGAGGAAGCGGTAACCATCGCTCTCACCCGTGACGTTGCACATGGCAAAGTCCAGTTCCGGCAGATCCAAGCTATCCACTGCACAGATGGAAAGGCTCACCGGACGCAACATACGTCCCTCTGCCACAGCAAGAGAGCCACCGGCCACAGAGATACTGTCCGATTTTTGTGCTGTGAAATATTTACGGACTGTTCCGTCGGCATGATCCTTGTTGGTTTCTGCCTTGACCTGTTCCGGTCTATTGCCGGGGGCCGCTTCTATGATGGCCGCTCCCGTGTTTGTATTACATGATGCTACTTCTTCCTGCTTTTGCGGAGAAGTGTCACTCTCCATGACTTCCGCAGTTCCTGGCGATATGCCAATGGATTCGGAAGATATGATAATGCCGTTGTTTCCGGGTGAATTTCCGGCCTCTACGGAGCTGCCCGAGAGGAACCATGCACCCGACAAACCTACCGCCGAGAGTATGACGGTAGCAACGGCTATGTTATATATCCGTTTCATAATGATGGTTATTATGTTGGAAATGTGATTGTTTTTATCTCGCTAGAATCTTCTGTGTATGTTCGCCTTCGGCTGTTATGGCCTTAACGATGTAGACACCCTTACTTGGCACTGAGAACTGTTTGTTTTTTATCAGATCGCCCTCCATTTCGCCCTGATACACAAGCTTGCCCGTGGTATCGAACACCATCAATGTAGCTGGTCCAGATTGTCCGCGATCAAGTACTGCATCAAAAATGTGTGCCGTGTCATCCTGAGAATGAACAGTGAGCTGGTCGTTGCGCCCATCTGGGAGGTTGCCATCATCTTCATGCCCGACCTCACCTAAAACAACAGGAGACTTTGGCTCTATGCCGTTGGGAAGCGACGGATCACACCCATTTCCGACATGGACGGTATATGTCACAGTGCTTGTCTTCGGTGTTTCAATCTGCACGTTGCCGTTAATCTCAAAGTCTTCAACGGGCAGACCGTTGATAGTGAGTCCTGTGATATGTGTGTCACCTCGTCCATACTTGATACACATGCGCCATAGACGGAGTGTCCATGCACTCTTTTTAAGAACCTCCTGCCCATTATGGAACCATCGTACATATATTCCGCTGATTCTTAGACCAAGAGTGTCGCCAGGCTTGATATTTACGCCTTGTGTAAGGCTTGTGTATCCATCAATGATGAAATATGCCTTATCATTGCGGACATCATATCCCCATTGTGTTATATCCTCCACCACAGAAGGCTCCGCTCCTATTCTGTACCAAGAGCCGGTTTCGGTAACAGTCCACTCCACATCTCCGCCGGTGAACCTGCGGTCAGTGTGCGAATATGTGGTATATAGAAGATTCCCTTTACCGTGTATGTCATTGCCTCCACCTTGAGTTATAGTCAGTGTATATGTGCCGGTAGCAAGGTCATCTATGTGATGTGTAGCTCCCATGAATGAACCGCTCGCAATGACATCATCCTTCTTCATCCCGGCTACAGTGTCGACAGTGAGAACATATTTGTATATTGGTGTGCCGATGTTTATTCCAATGTCAAGTGATCCATCCTTTTGAGGTATCCCATCAAGGCATGTAGTGGGAGTCACATCTACATCAGCGGATATGCCATCGAAATATGCGAAAGTGAACACATCTGAACCCGAACCATCAGCATCCCACAATATATTATGGAACATGGTCTTTCCTCTCGACACGTCAGGAGGTGAGCATCTTACCATTACTGTATTGTCGGTGTCGAACTGACCTTCGCCAGTCGGATCTATCAACATTACCGTTCGATTGCGGCTGTAATGATAAAACTCTTTGTCGGGAGTAAGATTGTGCGAAAGCTCAGCAAAGTATCCGGTCTCGACTGCACCATTTGAGCGCACAGAAGTCAGAAGAAGTGGATTCTGAGATGACTCCGCGCTGATTACTCCATGGAATACAGACTGTTTTTCCTCAGCCGGTATTTCAATGGTGTACGATGCTTTGCCTTCTCCGTCAATGCGCAGTCTTACAACTCCGTTATCAAGCATAAGCGAAACATCAGACCCACTTATATCCGTAGCAAGATTGGTCGAAGCCACCTCGCCTCCACGTATTGCCTTGACATTTCCGTCAGAGCCAATACGGATTCCATAGGTGCACGAGTTCTCACCCGATTTGGAGAAACCGACATCAAATGATGGATGTGATGACGGGCATGAGAACTGAATTAGGCCAGACCCTTCTAATAAATCAGGAGTGATGGCGGTAGCCGAAGTATTTTCAATTTGGCTTATAACATCAAGGAAGCCATCTGGTGCCACGGTCATACCGGAACCGACCCATCGTGCCGCTGCTGTATCGGCTACGGTGGGCACGTTTGTCCTGACGAGCCATGTGCGTTCCATAATGTGCCACAAAGTATCGCTCGGTGAAGTGTAGGCCGCAGTTGAACCTCCGTCATCTCCCCAGAAAAGAGTGCCCTTGTCGGGCATTGGGTTTCCATACTCACGCCCCATGACCAGCAGATGCGATTCCGACGGCAGGCCATAGGAGTCGGATGCATGATAACTGTCATTTTCAGGAAGCGATGTGTAATTTGGTCCTTCTTCATAAGAAGTTGTTGATACCGGTTGACTGAAATCTCCGGCATCGTTTCGAGAAATGGCTGTGACTCGGTTGTGGTAAACACCTACGTCGTTCCTATCCCAGACAAGGTTCCCGTCTCCGTCGAGATAGGAATCATTCAGCGTGATGCCATATTTCATTGCCAGATAGCTTTCCGCTTTCCTTCGCTCGCCGGGAGTAAGGATACGGTTGTAAACTAGCAGCTCCGGAGAATACCCTTCGAATTTGTCATTCCCGAAATTCGATGAATCAAAAGGACCATTGAAATGCTCGTCAGAGGCGTTGTATGTACCTCCAATGGTTATAGTCCCACCCGGGCCACCCCATACAGAGGTGCTCGGATTAGCCGCACGATAATAGGTGAGAACTTTTGTGGCATGCTCCTTGAAAATATCAAGAGGAATAGAGTCCTTCCCGGTATGTCGAAGATCCTCTCCGTAAGCGTCACCATAGTCAAGAGGCTCTATTGAGCCGGGGCGCACAATTTGATCGTTAGTTACTAGGCTGCCACCTCCGTCACCACTGGCCACTCCATAGATAACCGACTCACCTGTGAAAGAATAGGGCGCAAACACTCCGATGATGGTACCATGCGTCAGCGGTGTGCGACGCAAATCGCTCCATTTTGGAGAATCGCCTTTTGAAAAGTCAATCGCGGGATTGAAATTTAGGGATTTAAGCAGATTCCGGCTCTGCGTGAACACATATGTGCCCACAGTCCGGTTTTGTGCGTATTGCACCACTGAGTCGCCCGCTACATCGAGCCACTGGTACGTCCCTTGCAGATTACTTCCGACCGGTAGAGTCTTGAACCAAGCGTCCACTCCCTCGACACCGCCGGGTGACCGAGCGAGCAAGAGCAGGGCTGACAAACCACACAGGCCGGAAAAGAGTAGAGATTTCTTCATAAGCGCTTTCCATTTTGATGTGATAGATTTATATATTGTTAATTATGGGTTTGCCAGCATTAATTGTCTCCGTTTTGGTTATCAGGACGGGGAGAATATCCGAGTTGCCTGACTGCCAAATGCTAATGGGGACAATACAGCATCGCAAAGATAATACTATTTAGATTCAGTTCATAATTTTTTACTCAAAAGTTGTTGTATTTAAGCATTTTTAACTATTCAGCTATTGCGAAGCTCGTTATAGTTTATATAGCTGGGGTTTGCATAGCCTCTACAACTAGCTCTGTCTTACCAGTCACCTTTTCTATTGAAGTTTGTAATAGTTTATTATTGCAATACTTATTAGTGGATTGAGGATTGAACATCCTAGGATGGATTCAATGTCAGTATTTCGTTTGTGATATTTAACATCTGCAAATACTTTAGCCATCCAAAACTAATAATGGGTCACATGCAGTTGTCTGATGACATTTCAATGAATTAATACTACTCTTTATTTACATTCAGTATTGAATGTATTAAAGCGGGAGCAATTAAAATATCGATAGTTGTTAGCAAAACTGCTCCAATCTGTCTATTTGCAAATAAATAGGCAGATTGAAGCATCAATTAGTAATTTTGGGGGAGTTTCTATTTTTGACATCTTTGACATTAACTTATAAACATTCATGTTGTGCGGTTGTAGGATTCACAGTCGGTCTACATTAACCAATGTTGCAAGATGCTTTCTCCATTGGAATAGGGGTATGGCATGAAGCAGATTACTAGTAACAGGGTCAGAAAAATCGCCATGATTATCACTGTTCCCCATCGCACAAGTGCGGGAGGAATTTCACCGAGTAGATTTCGTACTTTTTCTGATCGAAGTTCAATGTTGTTTCCCTTATAATTATCTTTCATATGTTATGAATAATGAATTGAAAATATTATTATCGGTTGAATAATCCATTCAGTATTTGACCCACAGGAAGCCCAATGCCAATTTTCTTTTTCCCCTTTCCTACTTTTATATAAGGGGTTGCAATAGGCTCTAGTTCGTAGGTAGTACGATAAGTTCTTCTCACAACCTGCCCTCCCATTTGAATCCCAAATAGATCATTCACATTATAGTTCAAATATCCTCCAAATTTGGTATAATCATAGTAACCCAACATTGAAGGTGGTAAAGGCATGCCATTAGTCAATAAGGGGGCTGAGCTGAGATAATACATGCCATAAATATTAATCGACACATTGGGAGATATTTGATATTGCAAGCTTCCATTTAAGCCGTATTGAGTTTTTAACCCATGATACCAACCATATTTATTTACGATAGCTCCTATATGGATACTAAAATTACCTAATCGTTGTGAAACACCAATAGCACCAGTCTCTACCTGCATCATTCCAGCATAAGGCTTAGATAGCCCAAGAACATCGACCGCCCCATTATGCCATTTGAATAAGTATCTACGCTCTAATTCATCAGTGACATTATAGGGAGTATATGTTCTGTTATATAATGCAGATTCAACCATTACAGAGTCTTGACTAATAGGATGTAGCTCAATGCAATCATATAATGAATCTGTTCTATTAGCATCATCGTACTGTCGCAATTGATTAAGACGCGTGAAACCTAAACTAATAGAGTCATTGTTAATTGAGCTATGTCTTTCAATCTGCCCGAGCATTGAGTTGAATGAAGACACAAAAAGAATAGATAGAAGAATTCTATAAGCTGTCTGCAATGGTATCATGACTACAATATTGATTTAATCAACTAATTTTATCATAGGTTATTACCTGTTCCAAAGCGCGAAGTGTCGATACTAGAGTCGTTCTTAGGCTTGAAGCCGTTGAACTTCCAGATGAATGTCAGCTTTAGGTTGCGTGTCATATCATGCACTTTCATTCGGTAATTTTGCCCAGCATGATTGATTGTCATCGTCGGTGACCAACGATTGAATATGTCATTGGCTTGAAGATCAAGTTCGCAACAGCGTTTCCTACCGAACTGCCATTTAACACCTGCATCAACCTTCCACATGCGTGAAAGATCAGCGAGTCCTTGTATTGAGGGAGAAACATATGTAAAGTCCACGGATAATGACACGGGGGAGTTCTGACTGAGTTTGAATGAGCTGTTCAGTGCGCAGTAGAATATCCATTTCTTGTTGTCAAAACTGATGTCATGAAATCGGTCTGCTTTCTCCCGTTGGTTGAATATGTTGGCGATTGCAGTGGCGTTCCAGATATAGCCTATATGGAACGGTATGTTTAGATTCAGTCCCACAACTCTCTTGTAGTTCATGTTGATTGTTTGGTAAATCAAACTCATTTCATTGGGTGACTGATAAGGAAGCTGTACTGTAGCTTTGTCGGCGTATTGCATATAAAGCGTGGCAACATACTTCTGTTTGAGGATGTAGCTCAGCTGCCCAGCATAACTGAGATACGGCTGCAATTCCGTATTTCCCAGGACAATAGAATATGGATTTATATGCGATGTCCCATTATGGAGTTCCCAATAGGATGGATAAACACGTGTCGTTGACAGGTTCAGTTGGAAAATACTTTTGGGAGTCTTGTAGTATGTGGCACCAAGTTGAGGCATAAAATTCCAGTTATTCTGAAAGCTGTTACGATAATACTCACCCTTTGCCGATACATTAAACGACAGACCCCATTCGAAAGAGCGTTGTAGTCCAATGTAGGCATCGGCAACATCTTCCTTTGTCCTACCGGAGAATCCCTCGAAGTCCTCGGTTCGGTTAGTAACCTGTGAACTGCAATCATTAGCATGTTGGTATTCTACCCCATAATTGAGTTGCCACTTGCCAAACTGATGCTGTTGGTCAACGTAGAAGTGCCCTCTGTTTATGTCCTGCTTGTTCAGTTCCCAGAGAATGTAATCGTTACCTTGAAATAGGGACTGACTACGGTCTTCTCCATAGTAAGTATAATCACCTCCTATTGTTAAACCGAAAGGAGCGGAATAACGCAATGCGATATTATGGTAATTTATTGGTCCATCATAGTTGTAATTATTCGTGAAATTGCCGAGAGTGCCGTTAGATAAACTCCACCCTTTTGCCGATGAAGTTATCTGTCCGTTATATATTAGACGCAATCTTTTATATGTTGCAGCAGCATAGATTGTATTGCTCCAACTCTCCGAGATACGTCGCATATCATCTTTAATCATTGTTCGCTGTTCTTCAAACAGATGATTAGAGTAAGTTTCTTCGTGATTCCAAGTTTTTGAACGGGATAGTCCGTAATTGAGGTCAAACGTCCAGTCCTTGACGGTATATGTCGCAGAAAGCCCTCCTCCAAATGAGCCATAATGGCCTTGGTTGTATCCGGCACGTATTTGTCCTTGAAGACCATCGAGAGGTGTTGGAGTTTTAAGCACCACGTTTATTACCGCACCGTTGACATGATATTTCGCAGGGGCAGTGTACATTACCTCCACTGTTTTCAATCTATCTATAGGCGTTGTATATAGTAATTGATACAGATTGGGCAGAGGCATGTTTGCCAGTTCTCCATTGATAATGATGGAGACATCAGATGTCCCGGCAAGACCGATCAAGCCGTTGTTGTTGATTACGCCTGGAAGATAACCCAACGCCTCAAGGATGTTGTTCACGGGTTTGTCTTTGACAATTGATGGGAGGTCAACACTCATGATCCCGTCATGACCTTTAACCTGTGGCTTTTCACCCTTGACCACCACCTCATTCAGTTGTCTTGGAACAGTATCAACAGGAATTGCACCATGACATACCGATACTGATGCGATGGAAAGGAGAATAAAGATACTAATTCTCATGACATCAATCTTTAGATTTTACCAATCGGAGAACTGGCAATTCCCGACTATTAGAAATAGATAGATCCGTGTATTCCCCACTCTCCCTTATAAGGAGCTGGAGCTACGATACTCTGTTGATTGGTTTTATAGTTAGCGTTAAATGGGCCAACAGGATTATCCTGGGCGCCACCTTTTACTGACGCCAACTCATTGCGCAGAAGATCCATTTCTGCTACAGTGATTTTTTTAATTTTCTTCATACTAATCAATTTTAGATGTGTTAATAACTGTTACGCATTCCTCTCTGAAGGAGCTGTAGTATAGAAGCCCCTGTTTGTATAGCTCATTGATGGTTGACATGATAGTTTCTGCAGTCACACTATGGAATTCCGTGGTGATTTCTGTTAGTGTTCGTACTTGCTCATTGCAAAATACCAATAACTTCCAATGTATGGAAGTTCTATCGAAAGACAGATGGTTAATTTCCGTGTCTCCTCTTTTTTCGATGAATGTTATAGACCGGTCAATATTTTCGACAAGCCTATATGAAAAATCAAATGAGTCGTAGTAATTATCAACAGCCATAAAATTAGCCCACAGCTCATTTTGATGTTTCCTGACAAGATGGTAAATGATAGAGTCATCTTCTTGCTTGATATATTTACACGGTAATCGGTCTCTTATTGGATCATCATAAATGTCTATTGTTTCATTATGATCGCTGAGTTCGCGATAATACCGTGAAACCTTATTAATCGCTAACATGGAGACGTTGTGGCGTATCTTGTTTCCTCGCTTAAAAAAGCGTAGGAAATAAACGTTGTTTATACTCTCCAATATGTCTGAATCGGTTTCGTCAAGTAATCCACGTAGTATATTTAATCCCACTACATTGATATTATACGTTGTCGCCCATTTAATGAACAACAGATTGCTTGCAAAGCTATTCTTTTTATCTATTTTTACAAGGATATTATCGCTGACCGATTCGTAGCCAATTTGTACATATGCAAATCCGGCCAACGACATCTTTTTGATTTCTCTCTTGGATAAGCCACGCGTTATGATTTCAGCCAGATTGATCTTGAAATCCGGATACGTGTCTTTTAACTCAATAAGCAAATCTAGCATGTTGTGGAACCGGACATAATCCTTTCCAATAATATCATTATCCAGAAATGAGAAGGTGAGCACCTGATATTTCTCAATTAATGAGCGTATTTCTGTCGTTATTTCTGAAGCAGATTTTACCCTATAGCGATACCCTTGATTCAGAAAGCAAAATTTGCATCTGTTCCAATGACACCCGCGACTACCTTCCACAAAAAGACTTACCTTTGATCGTTGGCCTCTAAAGGAATTAAAGTAGTCATCAAATTCAAGAGTTGCACATTCTGTTAAAGCAGGATACTGATTTAATGTAACTCGAGATATGGCTACATCTCCATTCGCTTTTCGATATGCAATGTGTGGTATTTCAGATGGGCTTAGGTAAGATTTGACAAGCTCAACAAGATTGATCTCTCCTTCTCCCCATAGAGCAAAGTCAAACTGTTCGAAATTCCTAAGGAATGTTTCGGCTAGTCGTGAGTTTCCAATGCCGCCTACTGCAATGAGCACATCATTTCGTAGACTCTTAATTTTAGCTCCTATAATTGATGCCGCAATCCATTGGAATAGATTCATAGAAAACCCTGTAAGCAATGTGTCTTCAGAATATTCCTGATTAATGATATCGACAATCCTTTGTCTCAACTTCGACACAGACTCTCTGATATGTTCTTCGAAGTTGAAATCAGTGCTAAAATACTGTGGATTAATAGACTTCAGAAGTATTTCTTGCTTGAGCAAAGTATCTTTGTCGGAGTACTCTATTGCCAAGTAAGCATAGAATATGCCAAGATAATCTACTTCTGTTATTCGATCTAAAGATGGAACTCTAAGATAGTCGCGGATCTCATCTTCAAGAAGAATATTCCAATACAGTATCTTACACTTGTATCCAGCCTTGCATAATGCGCTCTTGAGCACAGTCATAGCAGGAGATGGCATGTCTGTGCTAGCTGGAGGAAGCCAATTTAATATAATAGTTTGTTTATTCATATTTATTAATCATACTTTGATAAGTTTACCTGACAATAATACCGGAATATCTAATATAAGTCTTGCATTGTAGAGATTTGAACTTGCTTATTGACGCGATATAAACAACCACAACAAGAGAACCAATTTCAAACCGGATTGTTAAAGGCTTATTTTGTATACCCATTTATTATTGTCAGGTATATATATTGGCGATTTACAAGTTGTTTGATATGCAACTCAGTAAATTAGTTAACCTTAATTTTATAATCTGGTTCAAGACTATGTTTCAGCCCGTCATACTTCGGGACTTCAATCTTGTTGCCATTCTCATCAAGCGTATATATTTTCATGTTTTGACCTTGGGCATTCATTATGCTTTCTTCATTGTTCACGAAGTATTCTGCATCGTTAAGTGCTTTCATTCGGTCCACCTTTGTGTAATCGTCTGGGAGATACATTGGAGTGATTATTCTGTCGGTTCGTTCAAGCCCGGTAGCAATAAACGAAAAACCACCATTGGCATCGGCTTTCAGTATGAGCCCTGGGAGACCACGTAATTTCCACGGCCCAAAAGGAATAGGGATCTCAGGTGTGAACCATGCTTCCCAATGGCGACCATGATAAGTACTTTCTGCCATGATGCACTCATAACCGAGGACAGTCGTGGTTGAATCTTCCACAATCGTCCAATTCATTTCTTCTAACGGCTCGGTGTAAAAACCTTGATCTTCTCCAAACTTACCGTAGAAGGTAACTTTTCCATCAGTTAGGTTGGTAAACACATAAGTGTATGTTTTTTTTACCGGGCCTTTAGATAGATCCCAACTTGTTGAACCATCCGGTTCCTCAGTCATACAAGATTTTTTGAGAATTTCCATGTACTGAGCCTTGCCTTCAGGTGTCGATTTGAGAGAGTCAACCCAAAGACTAAGGTCGTTAAACCACTTTGCCTCGGTTGAAGAAACCAGTAATGACATTTTTGAAGTAACCGGCTTCATCAGTTTGTTTGGACTTACGCTTTCATAGCTGACCAAAATATCAGCTTTCTCTTGTGCGAGTGCGGCTATCGCCACAAAGCACATCACTGTGAGGTTGATTAACTTTTTCATTTTCGTAGGGTGATTGTAAACAGCAGTTCGCGTCCGCGGAGCCACCGTTGCGACTCGAAGGAGGAGAGCTGACTGTACGTTGTGTAACTGTATGTGCGTTGATTGAATATGTTGTTGAGCATCGCTGAGAGTTCGATGCGCTTGTTGAGTTTATAAACCAACTTTGTGTCGAGCAGGAACACGTTTTTATATGTCCCGGCTGTGAGTTCGTTGCGGTAGTGCTCGCCCATTATGCGCCATTCCCATTTGGCCCAATATTGACCTTGTGGCATAATGTTGACGAGCAACGAGTTCTCCATGCCACTGAGCCATGAGTTCTTGACTCCGTTCATCTGGAGTTGGCTGTTGGAGAAGTCTATGTGATAATCAATACCGAGCCAACGGAGCGGAGTGCCGTTGATTTTTGCTCCTACACTCCATCCAAGACTTGTCGAATTAACGGCATTGTTTTCGGAGAAAAGATGTGACTCGCCACGGTTGAATGAGCCGTTGACGTTTGCAGATCCGCGCATAAAGTCGAGGGTCTTACCAACGCTACCCATAGCCAACAGATTTTGTCCGTCACTTTTGGCATCGGTATAAGAATAGACGATATAATCGCCGTAGAGTTGTTGCTCCATTGTGTACGGGAGGTGCGACCACGACTGCATAACTATAGCATTGGCGAACACTCCGCGGCGCGTATGCTTGTAGGCGAAACTTGCCGATACATTCTGCGATGTTGAGTTGTAGAAATCATCTACGCCCTGCTTGAATGTGCGGTAGTTGGTCATGATGTAGCCGGGCTGAATCATGTTGAGATTCATAGGGGAGCGACCTGTGCCTCCTCGAAGAGTCATTGAAAAACGGTTGTTCGGTTTCCAGTTCATGCTGATCGAGGGGGAGAAATATACCTCAGAGCGGTTGGCAAGAGCCTTGTCAAATGTGTAATGCGCGAAGCTGACAGGGGCATTGAGAGTGAAATTCACCCTCTTCACCCAATATTCAAACTTCGGGGTGGCATAGACTGTGAAATAATTTGTATTCAGTACATTTTCAGTTTCTCCCGGTATCTCTTCCGGCATATCAGGCAGCTCTGTATTAAGTGAACGCAAATATCCTTTCACTCCACCTTCAAGACTGACTGTTATTCCTTTGATTGAGAAAGCGTAGGCGGCACTCTCATGGGTATAGAAAGCATGGTCGCCGATATGCTGATTGAGGTTGTTGCCTTCCAATGATACATTGAGCGTCTGGGGCAATGACTCCCATTCGTTGTTGCTCTGGAACGTAACTAAATGTTTTCCGTTGAACCGCTTGATCATCTTGAATTTGTTGGCAACATAGTAGTCGGGCAATTTTACCGATTGGTCGTTTGGCAACGAGCCGGTGACACCGAGTGTCACGTCGTCCCAGTCGATATTTGTGGATAGTGTGTTGTTGATGAAGGTTGTCTTTTGATTGACCTCATAGATGAACTTACCGGAAAGAGAATGTGAGCGGTCCCGCCCGTCGCGGTTTTCGGAAATCACACGGTCGCCGCTTTCGAGAAAATATGTGGTTATATTGGCAGCCTGGGCTGTGACGCGGTTGAACGAGTAGTCAATCTGTGCCTTGAACTCCCCATTTTTAACTTTCCACAGGGAGTTTGTTGAAACCAAAGCCGAGCGATTGAATAGCGTGCGTTTGCGGCTAAGGTTCGGCACTCCGGGGAGCGAAACGCTTACATATTGGCTCAGTCCGGTCGCACGACTTGATGCGAAGAAATCAGTAGCACTTGCCGAGAGGTCTTCGCCTATATTGTTGGTCTTGAATGTTGTGATATTCTGAAATCCGGGCATGACAGCCATTGCGAACAGTTCTCCGTCCCAAACCGCACCTTCCGGTTGCCACGAATAACCGCCTCCGGCATCGCCGTGGAAAGTCCAAGTGGCTTTCGCCTTATTCTTCAGTTTGAGGTTGATGGCAGCCTTATCGGAGAAACTGATACCGGACAGCACTTGCATCGGTTGGTGATTCTCCATCAGCTCTACCGCTCCTACATCATCATGGTTAATGCCGTTGGTGGCTATACCATATTTACCGCCCAACATATCTGAACCCTCGATGTAGAACTTGTTGATGTCCTCGCCCTGATACTGAATTTTGCCGGAGTTCGACACATCAATACCCGGCATACGCTTCAGCACATCACCGATACTTCGGTCTTGTGCCTGTGCGAAACTCCCGACAGTATATGTGATAGTATCGCCCTGTTCGCGTATGCGGTCGGCTTTCACCGCAACTTCTTTGAGCATAGTGGCCGAAGCCTCCATGACGATTGTAACTGGCAACTGAACGCTGTCGAGTTTTACAATCTGCTTTGCAAAACTCATCATTGAGACATCAAGAGTGCATCCATTGATTTCAGGTGTAAAGAAAGAAAAGCGTCCATTGACATCGGTTGTCGTATACTTCAGAATACGACCATTAACATTTCTCAGAATTACTGATGCTCCAGTCAAAGGCTCATTCGAGTCTTCTTCAACTACAATGCCAGACACATTTATCTGAATCTGAGCTGTAGCATTGAAAGAAGCCAACATAATCATAAGAAATAATAATGGCTTTCTTAAGTATGTCATATTATGTTGATTCTGCATGTTAATTTCCTAACTCTAGTTGGTTCTTTACAAGATTATAGTATGATCCTTTTTTTTCTATTAGAGAAGTATGATTGCCTATTTCAGCGATTTTGCCTTCTTCAAGGACTATAATCTGATCTGCATTTTTCACAGTTGATAAACGGTGCGCTACTACTATGACCGTACGACCATTATAAAAATCATTAAGGTTTTCTACAATGGCTCGTTCGTTCTTTGCATCGAGAGCGTTTGTGGCTTCATCAAGAAAGATGAAATCAGGATCCTTATATACAGCGCGAGCGATAAGTATTCGTTGCTTCTGACCTTGGCTTAATCCAACGCCATCCTGTCCGATTATAGTGTTATATTTTAATGGTAGCCCCATGACATAATCATGGATATTAGCTATCCTAGCAGATCTTTCAAGACGTTCTTCATCAAGTTCTCCATCGTCTACAGCTATATTTCTGGCTATCGACTCGGAAAATATTACACCATCCTGCATAACAACTCCACAATGACGACGCCACCACTTGAGATTGTATTCATTGATGTTTCTATCAGCGATAAATATTGATCCAGCCATTACCGGATAGTAACCGAGCATCAGTTTAATCAAAGTGGTTTTACCACTGCCTGACGCTCCTACTATAGCTGTAATTTTTCCATTCGGTATCTCTAACGAAATATCGGTAAGAGTATTTTGAAATGCATGTGGATCATACTTGAAATAAACGTTGCTCAGTCTTATAGATTTTGTATCATAGAACTCTTTTACCTGAATCTCCTTAGATTCTTCGTTCTTTCCCTCATGAATTTCGTTAATACGTTCAAGAGAAATTTTTACATCTTGAAAAGAGTATATAAAGGACATGAATTGCTCTACTGGAGCGTTTAATTGTCCTATAATATATTGGACAGCAAGCATAGCTCCAAGAGTCATTTGTCCATTGATAACGGCAGTTGCAGCGAGAACGGTTATAACAATATTTTTTACCTCATTTATGAAAATAGAACCGGCTTCCTGCGTTTGCTGCAGTTTGAGTGATTTCATTTGCACGCAAAACAAGTTTGCTTGCGTATCTTCCCATTCCCATCTACGACGTCGCTCACAGTCCTGTAATTTTATCTCCTGCATGGAAGTCAGGAACTGGAATGTTTTGGTTTGATTCTTTGCTTGCTGTTCGAACAATTCATAATCAAGCACTTTGCGCCTTTTCAAGAATGAAGTTATCCACAGTCCATAGCAGCCACTACCAATAACGAAAACGCCGAATATGTACGGTTCATATATGAACAGTACAATGCCAAAAATTATAAAACTTAAAAATGTGAATATGATATTCAATAATTGCCCGGTCAAGAAATTTTGCACTCTAGAATGATCTCCAATACGCTGCAGCAGATCTCCCATCAACTTCGTATCAAAGAACGCCATTGGTAATTTTAATAATTTTATAAAGAAATCACTTACAAGTGCAATATTGACACGCATTGAAATATGTAGAAGCAACCATCTCCGGATAAAATCGGTGGATGTTTTACCTGTAACTATCAGAAGTTCCCCTAATAGGATCAGCCATATAAGTTTTATGTCCTTGAATTTTATGCCAAAATCTACTATAGCTTCTGTCAAAAAAGGCAATATTAATTGTAAAACGCAGCCAACGAACAAACCACATAAGACATGAACTAGATACTTTTTGTATTGTCCTACGTAATTCAAAAGTAGTTTGAATGAATGGGATTCGGCATTCCCGATTTCGTTATGATTAAAAAAATCATCTGTTGGCATGAAAAACATAGCTATCCCGCGGGCCAATTTGTCCTCGTTTTTATGATATTCGGATGACCAGTGTTCTATAAATTCAGCTTCTTTATATGATATGTTTCCTTTTCCAGGATCTGCTATATAATATTTCCCTTTTGAGACTTTGTAAAGGACAACAAAGTGATTTTGATTCCAGTGAATAATACAAGGAAGCATGTGTGTTTTGATGTCAGTGAGATTGATTTTCCCACATGCTACCTCTAACCCTAATTTTTGAGCAGCATCACGAATGCCAAGTAATGATACACCATCATTCGAGGCATGGCAATACTTGGACAAACTTTTTAATGAATATGTTCGTCCAAAATGCTGACAGATCATTGCCAAACACGCTACACCGCATTCCATGCTGTCATGTTGTTTAAGACACTTAAATCCTCTTCTCATATGATGGTAATACCTTACTTAACAACGATTATTTAATTTGTCGCGGTTTTCTACACCAACTAATGTTGGGAGAATGGTATGTTACACTACTATTTATTAACACAAGATTTATAGTGCTCGTAAAGATAATCTGCCACACCTTCTTCAGTGAAAGGGCACAGAGGATACTTAACATCCTGTCCCTCATTGTCTAAACGATGCCTATTACACCCTCCATCACAAATTGGGAAGAGTGAGCAACTTATACATTGAGTGTCGCTATACTTATCCGAACCGACCATGTATTTGGCTATTAAGGTGTTGTTCGTGACCCCATCAAATACATTTCCTACGCTTCTGTCTTTTATTCCTATATCATTCCAACATTTGTATAGATATCCATCAGGAGCGATAACATAACTATTCTCAGATGTAGCTGAGCAAGAGCCAACATTATGCCTTGGAATAAAATTTATACTTTGAATGTCCTCTTTCCTTTTAAGATTAAGAAAGAAATCGGTCTTATCCTGAGGTGTACAGCATGACACCTTGCAGTTTGAATTAGGCATGACAAACGCCGGGAATAGTCTTACTTTCTTCCCTTCCCATCGCATGCAAAAGTCTTTATAGATAGACCCAAATTCATCTTTATTGCCTTCATGAACATTGGTTCGTACGACTACAAGACAATCCGGCATGACTCGGGTCACCATATCAATATTATTGATTATGCGCTCATAAGAATTGCCGCCATTCTTTAATATCCGTGATTTGTTGTGAGTAGCTTCCTTGCCATCTATCGTTATTTGAACAAAGTTCAAATTCTTCGTTTTGAAATAGTTCAGCATTTCTTCGGATAACAAGTATCCGTTTGTTATGATTGAATGGTAGGTCAGGGGTAAAGATGATTTTGTCTCTATTCTTTCAAGTAACGATTTTATCTTATCTATACCCAGAAGGGGCTCGCCACCCTCCCAACATATTTCAAGTGAATCGCACCTACTGCTGAATGAATTGATAAAATCAATTATTCCATTTTCAACTTTTTCATCCATCAGCGATAGAGGGAGGTTTGCTTCATAGCAGTATGGGCAAGCAAAATTGCAAGCCAATGTTGGAGCTATCACAAGAGATAAAGTCTTACCTCCGAAACTTTTGAGTCTTTTTAGATACTCCATCTTTGTACGAAAGTCCTGACAACAAGAATCGCTATCATCAATTATACATTTATCTAAAAGGAAGCGATACGTTTCGTCGTCAATACTATGGAGCTTTTCAGGATTATGAATAGAATCCGAAATTAACTCATAGAGGTCTCTATCAACAGTAATTAGAGACAACGTTTGCGTGTTGTATAAGAACTGAATATTGTCTCGTTCAAATGGAATTGTATACTTCGATATCCTCATATATAATATTTCTAATTAATTTTTACGCGGTATTGAAAATCTGAAATGAGGCATACTGACATATATCGCCAATATAAACATATTCTTGATTGATGCTTATGTATGCTGACGTATATCAGCATGCCTCGGAACTTTTACAGTGCGCTTACGGACAAGCAATCAGCTCCTTTACTTCTGTAAGCGTGATTTTACCCATGCTACACTCGAGGTCTCCCTTTTTACCACCGAGACATTCGACTACGGTTTGGTCAGAAGCTCCACCTCTAACTGCGTTCAACTCATCGTCTAAGAGAGCTGATACTGGGATGATTTCTTGGAATCTTTTCATATGTCCAATTTATTTGTATGGTACCTCCTACTCGTGACGCTTTTCGGATTCCGCGCCTGTTATACAGTCTGGTCTGTGGGATTATTGTCGACTTTAATCTTCTCTAATGTTATGTTTATATGTCCGCTCGCTATACTCAATGCCTGGATTGAGCACTGGATCTTCAATAGAGGCTTGAACTTTCAGTACAGAATTGGTCAAGTCCATGATTTGCCAAAAAGATTCTCCCGTTTGTTGACGAAGGATATATATAACAGCCATGGATTCTGTGGTAAAGGCCCATTGGAAATAGAATGTTTCGTCATAAACTTTTTCATCATTCTCAAAACGCTCTATTCTATTGGAACCTTTACCTGTTTTTTCAAAACTCCATGAATCAAGCACTTCTACTTTATTTGCTTCATCAATACTTTTTCGTTGCCAGACACCATTTGTGAGCAGTGATATTATCCTATCCTGTTCTGGTGTGGTATATCCGGTTGGAGACTGACAACTAACAAGTAAGATTAGCATGGTCAGTAGATAATGCATGTATTTCATATCAATCCATGAATTTAGCCGTTATCTGACATTGTCCTATCGTAGTCGGGTTGTACAGACGTCCCTTGAATGACCAGTTCACATTGCCGGCCTGATTGGGAACAGACCAGATGAACTGATAGTATTCATTGGATCCATTTCCTGACATTATTATAGCCTTTGGATTTGTTCCACCACCGGCAGGATAGTCACCATTAGGATCCTTTGATGCACCATCAGTATAGCAGCCTACTTCAAAGAAATAGTACTTATAGCCGAACATATTGATGTTGATATCACATGTCAGACGATTGGGAGCTGTAAAATTAGCCTGTTGAACAAGGTTCGGAGTGAGTTCCATTGTCCAGTAAAGCGATCTTGCCGCACGTGACTGTGGCACTTGCACGGCTTCAACCATCACTTCTGGATTAGGATTGATATTTCGAACCCATACATTGCCATCGCCAGTCATATAGACTATCTGTTCCACGTCGGTTCGCTGTGCCATGAGTTCAAGCTGTGCATTGAGCTGCTTTAATTCGTTCTCAAAGCGTTGACGATTTGCCGGGTTCACTTTGTTCAGTTCATCAAGAGAGGTGTTCATCACATAGTCAGAGGGATTTACCTTCTTTGCCTCATTGATAAAATAGGCACCTCTTGATTTGTCGACATCGACAAAGTGCGACAACACCTCGACATCCTTCTCGTATGAACGGGTTGATGCAACTTCCGGGTTCGGAGCATCATCCGAACAGGCCGGTAATAGCAGACAGCAGATAGCTGCCATGCTAAAAAGTCTAAGAAATTTTCTCATACTTTTGCTATTAAAAAGGTTAAATGTGATTATGTTATCTATCTTCTGATTTCTGCAGTTCCATACCAATACGCAGCTTCAATTGTCACAATGTAGAAACTATTGCTCGTATATGGGATGAATATCGTGTCCTTAATATCAGATATGGCAACGATATTGCCTACAGCATCAAACACTGTAACTTCGGCATCGCAATCATAAGAACACATAATATCAATAGAGTTGTTATCGGTGTCATACACCAATTCTACCGTCGGCAGCATAGTTTGTGATCTGTGTGGCTTACTACCAATAATGGAATTGCTAGGATAGTCCGGATTATTACGCATCACAGACACTTGTTGTCTTGTTTGCTCTGCATTAGCATGCATCGCAAATAGGGAGATAATTACTCCGATGATAAGCATTAGTCTCTTCATATGATTGTTGTTTTTTGGGGTTTGCATCGCAAAAGTTAAGTTGGGAAAAGTTTGCAAACAAGAGAAAAAGTTTGACGGTCAAACTTTTTAATATATTGATTTATAGCGGAATACCTAATGGGGGGGGCATTTTGTAATATTGGGGGAACCCCAAAGTTTGACACCCCCATCGTTTTCCTTTATTTGCGGCTCTTATAGCCGTTAAAATGGTTCAATTAAGCTATCCCTGTAAAATAGAAAGCGACCTCTCCATTCGGAAAGGCCGCCTATGGTTTGGTCCAATAGAAGGTAAGTGCTCTTATAGTTTCTTCATGAGATTTCGGATATGAAGGCCCAAATTGGTGTCATCTTCATTGAGACCAAGTTTCTTCCGAATATCAGTGCTTGTATGATAGTGACGTTTGAGCTGAATGTATTCCCCGATCTCTTTACCCCTTAATCCAATAGCATACAGACATACATAGTTCAGCTCCGCTTCAGTTAGACCATGATCGTCCAGATATTTCATTAAAGCTGGGTGCGATGCTCTAAACGCGAGACGAGTGGAGTCCATGAAACTCTTTCTGTCCTCTGTAATCTGATTTATCCATTTATCATACGGCTTGGAATATGTTTGGTTATCCGAAATTTTTGCCGCTAATAATCCATTCAGAATGCCTATGCGTTCCTGAATCGAGTCTAAAATCGGTTTTGATAGCTCCGCAGCAGAAAGCAATTCTTTCAGATGCTCACTCTCTAACTCGAGTTGCGAAATCTTTAATCTCATATTTTCGGCAGCAAGATTCTGCTTCTCACACTCTAATTGAGCATTATACTTTTCCAGTTCAAGAACAGAGTTCTGTTTCTGCAAGTTTTCGTTTTCAAGTTGTAGTCTTGATTGCTCTTGCTCCGAAATTATACGATTTTTCTTTCCCAGTCGAAGTTGATAATAGATAATACCAATAATAATTATGAGGACTAAGACAACGCATAAGCCTAACCAAATTTGCTTATCTTTCTGTTGAAGAGAATAAATATGATTCACCTTCAATTCATGTAGTTCTTGAGCCACTTTGGTTTTCTGATAAAATATCTTTGCATCTTCCTTATCAATGGCATCTACATAGGTACTGTAAGCAGCTAACGCTTCTTTATACTTACCATTAGCCTCTAAAATTACAGGTCTAATTTGAAGATATCTGAATGACTCCCCAGTCTCACTATTTGGATCTATCCGCATTAGGACAGAGTCAGCTTTCTTGTATTGTTTTAATTTCAGATAACCGTTTGCTATATTAAGTTTGGAGGCATCACTAATCAGTGCATAATCAGGAATGGTATCCAACATAGATGCAATTATATCTTTTGGCTCAAATGCAATAGAGTATGTTTGTCGAACCAATGCTCTTTCTTCACAAGATTCTGGCACTATTACAGAAAGAGAGTCAACTACACTCAGAATGCTATCAGACAACTGCCTATTTCCTAAGGCTATGCTTCCGTCCAATGCCTTTATAAGGCTTGATTGTCGATAGCTATCATTATTTAATCTCTCATATAAATAAGCAGCCGTCAGGTTATTGGATACATAATCCTCTAGTTGATAAGAAAAGAAATTCAGTATGCTTTGTGCGACGAGCATATTGGCATATGTAAGGGTATCCTTACATCTATTTTTCAAATCATTTGCCTTTAGAAATGTTTGCATTGCCATATCAAAGTCAGATCTGTTTAGAAATATACGACCTTGATAGTAAAGAGTCCGCAATCGCTCATCGGCAGATCCTTTATGGAGATAATAGTCGATTGCTGGCTGTAGCACGTCAAAAGAGGTGGTGTCAATATAATTCTTATCCAATGCCATTGACATCAACAAGGCATACCGAGCCTTCTCCTCATCATCTCCAAGTCCTCCTTTGTCTATCGTTGACAATATAGCCAAAGCGGAATCAGGGCGTGAGCACATCAAATTCTCAGCCGTGTCCAGAGTATCCCAAGCTCTTGTCTTATGGTCACAGCTAATGAACATTACCACTAACAGTAATGTCAATGTCAGTAATATGTATAATGTTCGTTTTTTCATATCGTTGCTTCTCACTGCTGCCACACTTCATATTGCTCGACAATACTATCATCGTAAAAATCTTTTATCCCAATGTCTAGCAACTGTGCAATTCTCAACATCATCAAAATATCCGGTTGGGAGGAATTGGTGCACCATTTAGACACAGTGGTGGGGTTAACTCTAAGCTGAGATGCCAGCCACAAATTAGTGCGATTCTTTTCAACAAGAATACTTTTAAGCCTATTGATCTTTGCCATGGCAAATTTTTTGTCGCAAAGATAATGAAAAATTTTCAGTTTTACATCATAACCGACTGAAAAATTGGGCAAATAGCATCGTTTTATTATGTAACATCACTCAAAAGTATTCAATCATCAAAAAACAAGGTCAGCTCCATGATTCTGCGACGGTATAATTGCTTATGTATTTTGCCCTTGTATCTGCAGAATGATACATATTCCTTGTGAATATTCCTGTTGCCTGAACGGAGTTTCTTGAGTAATGTGCTCTTCTGTATGCGACCACTACCTACATTATATGCGAGACAGGCAAGAAGGAGACTGTCTCGACCGTATGTGCGGTAGTAGGCACAGAGGGTTGAGAGGTCTTTGCGTAATATTCGGTCCGCCTCAGCATGGGTGTATTGGCGTTTCTGATACTTTTCCCCAGCCTTGACTACATGACCATATGCAATTGTAGGCCAATGTCTGGGGGTGTGTAATGTTTCATAATGACGTATAAGAACACACGCTTGTTCGAACGGTTCAAGTTTAAGAAGACTTGACTGACGTTTGTGCGTATTGGAGGCGTTGCCAACCAATATGGTCAGCAACGCCATAATTGAAAGCAACCATCTCATCGACAACGCCCTCTTGATGTGTTTTCCCTCTCTTCCTCTGATTGTGAAACTTCCTCGGACTTTGTCTGCTCTTCCTCTTCCTTAATGCGAATGTCTGACATTCTGTCGTCATTTTCACGTTTTGATGCTTCTGTAGATTTATTGTCATTGCAGGGTTCATCACTATTTTTCATAGGGGTTCCCTTGAACGGCACCTCGTCCACCAGAGTAGGGTCTAAAGCGGCATCATCTTGCGTATAAGGTCTTATCTGCTGTCCGTTGTCAAGCTGTTGCTGAACCTCTTGCATCCTGAATGAGATTACGGCGGTAGCTTTCTTCACATCCGATAGAACCGTCTTAATGAAGTCTGGGGATTCTTCCAATTCTTTTATCCATGATTTTAAGTAGGTGGCTGAATCTTCCTTGACATGTTTTAGGATACCTATTTGCTGACAAACGAGCGCTGCCCCTAGTTCCGCTACCAATTCCTCACGTGCATACTCTTTGTCGCCGAACCTTGCCGCTTTCAGACGGTTCAACCGATTTTGGCTACCTGTGCTATGAGTCATTTCATGGAGTGCTGTTCCATAGAAATTTTCACCGCTATAGAATTGCTCTTTCAATGGCATCACAATATGATCCATCCGGCGAGAGTAATATGCATCATCCTGTTTCTCCAGTTTTATCGGACATATCCAGGCATTATTGGCAATCATGGCATCAATGACAGGGAAGGAAAACATCTCACCCTCATGTACCGGTGGTTTCAATGAGCACTGTTCCTCCAGTTTGTCGTACAAGTCTGGCCGCACCTGCTGAAGATTGGTCTGCGCTACATTAAAGACGTTAAATACCTGATTCTTTGGGAATACGTTATATCGTTCCTTTTCTTTGTCAGATAGCTTTTTGTAGTCATCCCAGGAAATTTTTTCCCTGGTCTCTCTGTCTATGACAGTGTATGTAGTAAGAAAAACCGGAAAGGATTTTTCCCCTTTCAGTACGTGAACAGGTTCACGGCCTTCAATCGTCCCTCCTTTCAACTCCGGATTGAGTATTTTCTGAATGGAGTTAAAAGTGCACCAGACAGGCATTTTGTAGCCCTCTTTCTCGGCATGTAGCATTAGCATCAAGGCATTAGCCCCATTATAATGACGGCCGGTCAGATTGCGTGGCCACACCAAGGCTCCCTCTGTAAACCAAGGCTTGTGCCAATTATCTTTCATCGACTTAATCTTCTCAATCATCAGCTCTGTGAAGCGGTCGAGGGCTTTGTCCTCAGCTGAGGGTTGGTTTGGATTCTTGGAGTAGTGTGCCATTAGAGCGTGAGCTTCTTATATTCTGTAAGCTCCGTAATCTTGCAGAAGAAGTCTAGATTACCGTTAAAAGATGAAACGCGCAATTCACCCTTTGCCTCGATCTTTGCCTTGGGCTCGATGAAGGGTTCGATTGCTGCTGAGAAACGGACGAAGCGGACAAAGACGCTGTAAAACTCATCACCGATTTTGTCTGTCGAGTATGCTGAAAATCTAAGGTATTTGTTCCCTTTCTTATCAGTCGGGGTTACAATATCCTTGCATATCGTTCCTCGAAACTCCATGTTGCCGGCAATTCCTGATTCTGCCACCGGGTCAAATTCGAGCCTCTCGGCAGAAAGGTTGAAATACTGGCGTTTCTCCGGAGCACCCTTGATTTTCAAGATGCCGTCGATAGCGACCCTGCGTCCTTCGACAAGCGATGCAACATCTGCGTTATCGGCAGCCACACTTATATTGATGTGGACTGCATCCCCTTTGGTTGTGGGAATAGCTACTGACAACCCGAACGCCACGAATGACTTTCCATCCGCTGTCTGTTTTACACTGGCGGCACGATTCACGATACCGCATACCTTCACAGTACATTTAATCATATATGCTTGATTTATTGGTTAATCCCTCGAAATTAGTTGGATGTAAAAGATACAGGCTATTGATGTCTTGACAGCTTCAAATAGCGAAAAGAAGACTGCATACCATAATCCCAGATATGTATAGATAGTCAGAGTGATGTAACACATGATCAGCAGCAAAACTATCAATATCGAATAAGTCATAAGGCTTCTCATCTCTGCATCATTTGAGTCTGGTCATTGCCGATCTGCCGATTGAAACTTTCCGACATCTGGTTGCCAACAACAATGTTGTTCACAATTACGGACACACGATGTCGTTTCGCGTCATTATCAAGTCCGTTATCATTTAGGATGTTGGAAAGTCTTGTCAGTTCGGCATTTGTCAATTCATGGCTAAATGAGGCATTATCTGAAACGACAGAGAGGATGGGATTGCCATTCTCCTGAACCGTCATAATGCACGACCTCAGACCAGTAGTAAGGGACGTGAGATCTATCTTGCGAGTGACAGCGGCATTCGTGGCTACAGTCATCGCATCCTCCCTCTCCTTGCCGTCAATCTGAACCGCAAGAGCCATCAGAGATGTAAACATTGTGATTGCCATCTCCATCACTGGGTCATTGGACGGAAGTTGGACACCGCTGTCCTCCGACGAAAGAAGCTTCTTCATCCAATCATCCGGCGACATCTCCTTCGCTTCATCAAGATCATTGTCTGGCATAATTCCCGGATTGGGTTCTACCTGGTCCGCATATTGAGCCAATATATTCTCGCCATTGTGCATGGCCGTTATCTTAATGTTGCCCTTAGCTGCTATCTCTGCAAGATAAGCGGCTGGGTCAATATCCCTTGCAGTTCCATCGGTAGATACCAACTTTACCCCAAAGTGTAGATGTTCTCCAGTTGTTCGCGTACCGGTATTACCTGATACTCCAATTTTCTGTCCGGCATTGACTGTATCTCCAATTTTCACATTGATGTCCGACAAATGCATGTATGTTGTCTGGTATTTGGAGCCGTCAGGGCGGTTGTACTCGATGGTGACACTCTTACCGCCACCGGTATTCACGTTCTGATTGACGTTTACCACCTTGCCATTATCTTCAGTTGCAAGTAGCTCGTCACCTTTACATCTTATATCAACACCTTTGTGAAACTGCTTCTGACCGGGAGTGATTGGGTCATTCCGCATACCATACAGTGAAGTTATCAACAGAAACTCATCCCTCTTTACAGGGAATGAATAGCCAGATACCTGCTTCATCTTAGGGGAAGCTGCCATCGGCCCCTGTTCCGATGCGATCTTGTCATACTTTGTCAGATTCATTCTGTCGATTACGGAGATGAGACTGGACGCATATTGGTTTGATGTGGCATAACCTGCCTTCTGCAAACCACGACACCAACCTTGATAGTCGTTTGCCTGGAGTGCAAAACACTGAGCGTACCTGCTGTTGTTCTTGAGTATCAGGGAGTGATGCTCAAAACTGTCGGCAACTGAGGCATACCTGCAGAACTTCTCATTAGGACGGTCATCGGTATAAAGCCCATACTGTCCTCCTGCATCAATCCAGCTTTTCCCGGCCTTGATTCCAAAATGGTTGTTACATTCCCTGGATAACTGACTCTGACCGTTGGCACTCTCCAGAATGCCCTGAGCAAGAGTAACAGAAGCTGGTATGCCATATTTACGCTGTTGCTCCATGGCATATTCGGCATATTTTTCTACATATTCGCTTGACCTGCTCATCTTTTCGGACCATGATATGCTTCAACTTCCTCAACCTCTTCGGTCTTTTCAACTTCCATACTCTCGCCACGAGACTCGGGATTTTCAATCGCCTCACTTTGGCTGATCTTTGCTCCCAGCATGTCCGCGAATATCTTTGCGGTAAGTGATGTTTTGTAACTGTCCATATCCTCAGCTACAAACATTCGATGCCATTGCTCCCTGCTTATCTCTCGTGGCTTGATGTTGCCAACTCCCTCGATCTTCGGGGCACACATGAACTTGTCATCCTTGGATTTGTATATATTGGCTCGGATGAGACGTGAAACATCCGCATCTTCTGGAATCTCATTAAATATATCGAATTTCAGAGCCGGATTAGCTTTAGCGATTTCGTAGTATTTCTGTCCCAACTCCATTCGAAGTCTGTCACCTTCCGCCTGATGCCCCTGACGAATCGTTGAGAAGAATCGGTTTGTGTCCTCCTTTTCCGGATAGATACAGAAAGACTGCTCATCTTTTGCCTTAATATAGAAAAACCAACGATTGTTGTCATCCTTGAGCATATGCACCTTATCGAACAGCACTGTATTGACAGACGCGACTGCCTCGGACACATCAATCCGGGCAACCTCATTAAGTTTGCCCTCCTTGAGTACCATCTCATGTACGGTCTTTCCGTCATAATAACTATCATCGGCCTGCAAAGAAAGTTTACCTACACGGTTATAGAATCGGATGTATTTGGCGCCTTCATGCCGAAGAGCCAGACTGATACGATCTTTGGACATGCCTCTGATACCATTGACGCTCAGCGTCGCCCTTGACTGTTTGCGTTCATCCTTTGACATGACTTCTTCTGGAGAAACACGGAACATCTTGCGATCACCGTCTGGGAGATTTATATAGCCGCCCGCCATCGCGCCACCAGGCAGAATGACATCGTATATTCCAGTCTTCTCATCCTTGATAACTACCATGGAGCGGTCATATTCGTTAGGAATAGATGTAATCATGTCGCGGATGACATAGTGGTTTGTTCTGTTGTTCCATTCATCAGGAAGATATTCCATACACAGACGGTCTATTGAAGCGGCGTGCTTCAGAGCCTCGCCGTATGCAAGTTCTACCTGTTCCGCATCATCGGTACCGGTCAGCCGTAGAGCATCCTCCAACTCCTTATTATAATAAGCGAGGTCGAATTTCTCCATGAATACGGTCTTCTCTTCCGATGAAGAGAAGTTCCGGTCTTCGATTCTCATACCACCGTGACGGATGATATCACACAGTATTGCCGCCTCACGGCAGTCAACCTGTGGCTTCTGCTTCTCGTGAAGGTCATCTATCTGCGCTTGGGTTCTGAAACGAGCATACTCAATCTTTTCTCCGTGCTCTGCCTTTCGTATCACATCGAGGGCATTGTTGATATCAGCTTCAAGAGCATCAATCATACATGGGGTTTCCTGTAGTTCGCGTGTCCATGTGTCCACAAGGTCGATGGCTTGTGGCGAGAGCTTGGCTGGAAGCCCAAGTTCCGACATCTTTACGGCAGAAGCCACTTCCACCACAAGTTTCTCGTAACGCTCCGCATATTCACCCGGTGCCTGGCCTCCTTTCATTACCATTCCTTCGCGAGCCAAACGCTGTTGATGTCCGGTCGCATTAACAATTTGACGCATAAGTTCCTGAACATATTCCGGATAATTCTCATATTTGCGTTGCTCCGGCATATATACAGCATCCTTGTCGGTATCGTAATGTGCGATATTAGAGGCCTCACGTCGAATTGGTACCAAAAAATCTTTCATTTGCTTTATGAAGCCGTTGACTGTTGCCCTTAGCTGTTTTTCCTCATCTTTGAGATGACCACGCTCGTTGGCAGATCCATAGCGGTCGAGGACTTTACGGTAAGCTTCTGCTTCCGAATGAGGCATAACGGTCTGATCTATGTTGAATAGTACCCTTATCTGCCTTTGTTGAACGCCTTTGTATTCTTTCTGCTGTTCGGGAGTAAGTTTCTTGTAGTCGGCAGCAGTTATAACCTCCTTCGGATTGTGCCTGTTTACGTAGTTATCCCACGCATACCAGTTGAACGGCGCCCCTTTTTCTTTACCGATGACAGGTGTACCTGAGGCTTTGGCTGTATGGAAGAACACATACTGTGCCGACGGAAATTTCCGGCTATCTGCGAAAAGCTGGAGTATTAATGAGTTAAATGGACTGACTGCCGGTCCCTTGGGATATATCCTGGGAGCCGGCATACCTGCATGGTTGAGCCAAGTGCCTCCGTTGTTTCGGGCATCGCTCAAAGCTTCGTTGATTAACTGGACCTGGCGGATCGCCGCCTTCTCTTCCTGTGGAGATTTCTCTTTCATTATTCTGTCTATCTGATTTGTCTGTTAGTCTGGATAAGATTCTCCTCTGCGGCAACACGGTAATTTTCACTCGCAAGTCGGCTGTTGGCATCATGACGGGCGAGAACGGCATTGGCAAGAGTATTCATTGGCAATGCTCCGCTCTGATATGCGGCCACTACATTGTCAGGCAACGTTATGGAACAGGGTGTCCTGTCAATGTTGGCGACCAGGCAACTGCCGTTAATTACAGGCGATGTGATGCGTGGATTCAGTTCCTCATCTTCATATCTTTTGAATCTCACTACTTCCGGATTGTTGCCGCGGTCAATGCTCTCATGACCGGCTTTATTCAGCAGATTCATGCCACCCATACCGATGAGCACCATCTTCAGAAGCGGATTCCGGATAAACATTCCTGCTACAATGGACGCTATTGGTATGAGGTTGTCGCGCAGATGAAGCGACTGAGTCCTGCCTGTCATAGTGCCAACCAAAATATCCGGCAGCATTGCTATTACATAGCCGAGATTCTTTCCTATGTCTCCTAAGCCCGAGAAGCCGAGGTCAGACATAAGAGAACCCCAACCTGCTTGGTTGGCTTCTTGCTCCTGACGTATTTCATCCTTCTCATTTTGTGAAGAAAATGCATCATTGCCTGTTTGCCCCATGAATTGATTCTCTTGAATGTTGCCTGAACGAGCAGTTAGCTCCGATACTGTCTGTATTGATTCAGCGTTATCGTCTGACTGGACAGCGATATTGGTTGCAGCTTGCTCTAAAGTGGATTTCGCATTGTCGATAAAGTTGGTGACCGGAGTAAAAATCGCGTTTACACCTCTTGACATGTACCCACCCAAAGAGAATGTGCTGACAGGACGTTTTAGCGTGGCATTTATGCGCGTGATGCTGTTGTTCCGTGGTGCGTCTATGTATGATGCCTTTCCCCTTACTTTGTCGAATACATTTTCATCGCTCCCGAACAAACCTTTGCTGATGCACTCTTCAATACTTATAGTCTTCTTTTTGTCTTTTGAATCGGTATAAGCCTCAAGGCCAGCAAAGACAACTTCGACACCGGCGAGTTTCGCAAGATTGGCCCACGAACCACAACTTAAAGTCGTGATTGTATCAATTCCAAATGAAACAGCTTTTGCACCGGCCCATTCCCATCCGTTGGCATTATATTTCTCCTCAGCTTCCTTAGCTATCTGCTGTTCAAGAGGCGACCGTGACATCACATGAGGAAGTCCGAATAGACTGCCTTCACCGGCTTTGCGGATGATATATTCAGCAGTTGATTTTGGGGTCTGCTCATCAACGAGCTTGTCAATCATGGTCTGCTGCACACGATAGTCTACATAGGCTGCAGCAAGGTCTGTACCTATCTGTTGAGATGCCTTATTGTATTTCTCTTGACCAATCTCTCCCACTATGGCGGCACGCCACTCTATGGTCAGTGCTATTAAATCGTGATAGACCTCCTTGTTAGACAATACCTTGTCTCGGCACATACTGATGTAGTCCTCGGTTGTTTTGCTATTCCATTCCCCGGTCGCCTTTAGAATCTGCATGGAGTTGTCGTAGCCACCAGGATTGCCTGCACTAGCCAACGATGAAAGGATACCCCTGATACTTGTCTGGTACTCAGCATACTCCTTGACCTGTTTTGTAGACAGGTAGTTGCGGGTCTCCTTCATTATTCCGGCAATATTCCCGTCAAGATAGCGACCGAGGCAGTATTCCACCTCGGCAAGTCCGTTGATATTTTGAAGTCCTGCCATGTTATACACTCTGTTTCAGAAGTTGTTCTCTTGTCTGGTTAATAGCATTATGGTATGCTTCCATTTGTGTTGGGTAATATTCCTCAAGCCACTCATCCTTATCTGTAAGATCGCGGATGAAATTGACAGCAATTTGGCGCTCTATCTCGATTGCGGCCTCGCCGCTCTCCGAATTATTGAACCAAGCCTTGGTGAACCACCTTATCCCAAACCTGTCTGGGTATACGCTTACCATTCTGGGAATATCAAAACACTGTATGTCGATATCCCAATCGGCTAGGGGATCAACCAATCTCTGACTCAGTACGGCTGACTCATATACTTTTTTTTTAATCCGTCAGTCATAGTTGAAAGATATATTTGATGCCGGATTGCGAGATAATTCAAGAAGTCACCGATAAGGAGATTCTGAGCTTTGCAAGCGAGCGGAATCGCAGACTCGTCAAGCCCACCGGGATTGCCAAGGTGCGGTATCGTTCGGAAAAAGAACTGCCTGACAGTCGCCCAAGAGAAAATATTGCGAAGTGAAACCTCTGTTTTTCCGGGTAACATATAATCTCCTTGAGCGAGGTCAGCGAGATATGATGGGTACCATTGCAGCATCAGTTTCTCAATCTCTTCCTGATTACTGTCAAAATCGGTAGGTACATCCATATCAATGGTTTCAAAGTCGGGTACAGCAACCTTACCTGTTTGCAGCAACATCTTGATGTTGCCATATATCATAGTCAGAAACTCCATCGGATTGATTTCCTCATCCCTGTATTTGACTTCGATATGCAGTGAATCTGATGCCATTCCGACCACCATTCCGGCTTTGACTTTCTGATCCACTTGCGCGAAGCGTGTCTTGAGATGAGAGTAGGTCACAAGATAATCGCCGTGTTGTATAAGTAGTACCGCTCCATCTTTGGCGTTCATGGCACCGCAAACATTTCCATCTGCAACAGATGCTACGAGAAAATTTCGGGTTTTGAAATCCACACCGTGGTTGAAATTACCATCGGCATCCTCTCCGTATGTACACAGAATCTCCACTCGACCATTCTTTTCCTCGAAAGGCATTGAATAACCGCTTTGGGAATATAGGTTTGAATTTTGGTTATAGCTCATATTTATGTTATCGTCTGATTACAGGTCTCGATACTTCATGCTCATCCGGATGCTGTTTTTGCATCTCTTCTGATGCGTACTGCTGCCGGTCATTCTGCATTGGTTGTGTCTGTTGTTGCACTACACGAGAATTATTGCCTATCAGCAACATGCCAAGCAACGCACCGGCAATCTTGCCCAACCAACCGAACCGGCCAAAAATAAGAAGTGCGGAAGCAACAAGACCGAGCATCGACATCATTGACACTTTTCCGGTGAATATGTTACTGAAAAGGTTACTGAACATATTGCCGGCGTTGCCACCGGAGATATTCCCCATGAAAGTGCCTATGCCTCCCCATGATGATGCGGCGTTATTGACGTTACTTACAGCATCCGTCACACCTCCGATGGCATCTCTAGCGGCGCCGATGGTATCACCCACCGCACCGACAGTACCGTGGACTGTTTCCTTGACGGCCTTGTTGGTGTCTTCGCCAAGAATCGTGTCGCCGACCGTCTGCATGACAGGCTTGTCGTTTACAAGCGCCTCCCAACCTACATATCCGACACCAGCTCCGATGGTTGCTGTCTTTATGGCTCTACCGGCTCCGGCAAGTGTTTGCTGAGGATGTGCGGCAGCACTTCCGAGCATACCGAATGGTTTTGACGCCCATTTCAGGGCTGTACTCCATTTGCCCATGATTACTTAAGATTATTTGGTTTGAAAATCAATGTGTCTTTAATGACCGGTTTGTTTGGACGTATAGGAAAAATCGAGTCTGTTATCCAAGGATACTGTGGTCGAATTGGCCCGATGATACCGGGTGTGCCTCCATTAACAGGTCCGTTTCCTTCAAGTTTTATACTCACGCGACCATTCTGCCGCCAACGCCGGAAAGCTGCGTCTGTTATCTTCCCTTTGTCAATTGGAGACCTGCCACGATTGTCCAGTTCAAGCCATACATCATTAAGTGAGGTGTATTTTACAGCTCTGGCAAGACGCGACAGTTTGCGGTTCATGATCTTAAGCTTTGGCCGTATTCCAAAGACTATCTCAATCCTCTGTTTTTCGTTCATTTTTATATCTGATAAACACACCTGTCTTATATCATTGACTATATCGACAGAAGTCATTATCAGCTCACGATAGATAGTGTTTCGCTTTGGGGTGAGCGCTACGGCCAGGGCGTTTGTCGGCGCTCTTTGGAGTTGATTTGTAAGGTCTCCAAAATTTTCTGTCAGCCGACCCACCTCATGATAGAAGCCGTAAATCTGTGCAGCATAAACTACTATGTCGTTAAAACGGTCGAGATACTCGTTGTATTTCCGTTGAAGTTCCGTTGTAGACTCAACTTCTTCCCTGGTCCAGATATGCCCTGTACTCATCATCAGCATGGCAGACTCTTGGCTTTTGAGTGTCTTCTCTGCCTTCTCGTTATATAAGAGTATCATCCCGGAGAGTGTGGGATCTATCTGTGCAGATACAGACAAATATGACGCAACAGTAATAGCGATTAATAGATACCGTATCATGGATGTATGGATTTTGCAACTCTTTTCCAGCGGGCTTTCGCTTGTCGTGCTATAGTGGCGTTGTCTCGGTCAATCATTCCTGCGGTTGCACTCGCCCATACATCATTGAATGTGTAATAGCGTATACTGAGACACAGCCTTTTCAACTTTTTATGGAATGAAGCAAGCCTGTCATTCAGTGCCCAAAGTGTTTGGCTGCGTTCCGTACCTGTCAGCATATTTCCTACGCCGCCTTCAGCGATGGCGTTCTTGAGCAGAGTATAAACTGATACCATTTCAGTAGTCGTTTCCATATAGAGATTATTCATGCTCATTGAAGCCACTATGCCCTGTGGGGTACTTTCGACAGACTTTTTCAGTTCAGTAAGGGAAAGGAATATGCGAACCCCCTCGGTATAGAGATGTGTTGATGCTTTCAGTGTCGAGGCATATCCATCCACCTTCTGCAGATAATTGCTATACTGTTTCTCCCAGTCATGTATCTTGGTGAACTCGGCAGCTATGGTGTTCTGCAAAGCGGCAGTCTGCAACTGTCCCTCAGTTTCCTTCTTCACTTGATCATTTATAAGCTCGTTGCCCTCCGCCAAGGCTGTCCATTCGAGAGGATTGGCGACAACGATGCTCTGTGCGTTGGAGTGGAGGACTCCGACGCCAAAGATAACGGCTGCAAATATTTTAGCGGTTGGTAATCTCATAGATTCCTTTTCTTCGTTTGTTATATTCTACTCTCTGTCTGATAGTCCTCACAAGAGGATATCCCAATGCAATGCCAGGTATTGGCAATATGGGTGTGGATCTATCTCCTGAGTATATAGTCACTGTTTTGAGTCCGGTAAGATTCTGAAATAAGCTGATATGTTCTTTGAAGTCTATGACACGGTAAAGCTCGATGTATTCTAGTTGTTTCCATAATACACCATGCTCGTATATAATCATTTCATCAGTTATTGTAAACCTCATCATTTTCAAATACAGGAACATATAGATCAAATGAAGCGACATAGCAATCATCAGAACCAGAATCAGCCCGGGCAAAGGCGTCAAGTCATATCCCCAGTACCCCAGGATGTTTATCACTATCCACGGAGCCTTGTCAATCATCCACTGAAGCCAATGTGGACTGAAGACTATGGTGCCGAATGATGAATTGTATTGGTTCATCGTTTCATACCGACTTTTGGTGTCAGCGGCACAACTTCATCACCAGTGTAATTAGTTTTTCCCTGCAAGGCATCATTCCAATCCTTGTAACAGGGCAACAATGGGAACTCATAGATATTTTCCGGATTTATGCCTTTCGATTCCGCGACCTTATGAAAATGTGTACAAAATTCACGCCCGGCCTTGTCGTTGTCAAAGCAAAGGAAATGATGTGCATTGGGAGTCAGCGATAACAGCCCTTTCATCTGTCCGTCAGTGGGTGTGCCACCGGTTGACACAAATATGGCGTTCTTTGCCAATTCCTGATGCTCATCAAAAGCTCCACTATGAATCTCATAGAAAGACATCGCGTCGTATGCGCTTTCAAACCAAGCTACACCTTCCACATTTTCCATCTTAGGCAGTTCACCTTTGTCCGGAATTGCCATCCACATGCCCTCAGATGAATTGCTCCCGGCAGCCATACCCTTATAAGATGTCTTACCATCCTTGTTGGGGATTCCTCTGACTTCAAGCCCGACGATCTGCGATAAATCATCCGGTTTCCTAAGGGGGAACGCTATGTTTCCGTACCGCTTACCGTCATCACGTTTCTTCGTTGCGACAAACATATATGGTGCGAAGGCTTCCAATGTGGATTTATGCAATCCTCTTGCCATAAGGAATCTCGCAAGATTCTTCTGATCATGGGATATCTCATATTCCGACAAATCAAAAGGTTTATGTTCTTTCACCGGATTGAATATCCGACTTTGCCTTTCTTCCAAAGGTTGGTTCAACAACCGGTGGCATACTACATTGACTAGACGGTCGAGCGACATCCCCGGTCTGTAGTCCGCAAAGAAATAAGGATGTGACTTTATGAATGATATGATATTGTAGTTCTTACGCTCTGGAGGCTGAAAGCAGCAGGTGCCGTGCCCGGAGACAATGAATTTGTCGCCCCCGACACGGCGTCCGTCTGTTCCCACACGGACATACGAGGGGTAGCGCAACCCATCCTTGCGGTTGAGCCGGTAGCCTGCGTCCTGCAAAACCTCCTGAATGGAGATTCTTGCTTTGAAATCTTCGTATGTAAGTTTTGGTAATGACATCGTGTGGTTATACTGGTTTAGAATCCGTGTCCAATATGAGGTTCAGGTGGTCTTGGCTGGTTAATCATTGCATCGAAATTTCGAGCCGCTACAGTTTCCGGGGTATCAACCCCAGGTTTGAAGTATGGTCTTGGTCCACACCCATAAAATTCCGGTCGAGGTCGTGATGCCGCACCAAGGACAACAGCACCTACAGTCAACGCAGTAAGTATACCTGCGCCAATCTTGGCTCCATTGTTAGAGGTTTGAATATCCTTCATGTCAACTTCGGAAAAAATCTTGGAGAACATCTTCATTCGTTGAAGGTCATTGACTGCGAGAAACTTGTTGTAATCCTTCTGGGAAATTTCATGGGAAATAACCTCGCCGTTTATCACGGCTGTCATTTTGTATTTCCCCTCAGATTCTTGCCTCGGTTGCACAGAAATCTGTTCTACCGACACCTCACGTCCGTGCTTACCCTCGCGAAACCACGCTTTGTTGTCCTCAAGCTCATAGAGGTCGCGCCCATTGATTACTGCGCCTACATCGGGATGACCTTCATGGAGCATATCCATATATGCTTGCGCCTCAGATGTTACAGTATATTCATCAACTGGCTGCTTTCGGATCTGCTGCTGATTGGCATCGAGCGTAACCACTGCTTGTTCCTGTTGGTTCAACTCCTGGCGAACTTCCGGTTTAAGCGCAATATTGACCATTTTGTCTGTATTGAGTGTATCAAGAGTGATTGCATCCGAAAAATCGTCTTGAATGACTCCATTGATGAGCTTTATACGATCTGCTATTCCAACTTCCTTGATGGAGTTGTTGGTCAGCTTTGACACCTCTTCATCCGTAAGATCATAGACAAAGTCTGCTTGCTCTACAATTGATTGGACTGTCAGTGTTTTCTTCTCAGCATCAATAACCAGTCCATGTGACCTCAGTACTTCCTGCCATTTCTCATTTGTAAAATATACATCTGATGATATGGCTGTCTTGTATGGAATTGCAGGTTCATTTGAACGCTTAGGTTGTGGAATCGGCTGAATAACTGTCTGCATCTGTGCTAATATATCCTGTTGCGGTACAGTTCCCTGCATCGCTCCTTGCGGTGTGCCTTTGTAATAGAAACCATAGCCTCCGGTCTGCATCTCGCCCGGTTTCTGCCGCCCGTCAGGACGAACAGCGACCATAGGAGCACCGGCAGGAAACCAAAGTTGGCCTCCGATACGACGCATGTGCCATCCCCCTTGATTGCGCGGAGTCCAACCGAGGAATCCTAGCCCGAAAGGATGTCGGCACATTACAGGATATGGCACGCGCCCATATTCTCCGACGCCTATGCGGTTGCCATGAAGGCCCATCGCCACACGCCCGTTGGCATTACGCGCATGTACGAAATCGCGCGGAAGATCAAAATCGGCAGCGACTACTGAAGCGAGAGTGTTGTAGGCACGCCTGTTAGCGGTATTGGTTCCCCAATCCACGAGGGCGCGTAACTGTTTCTCTGTTATCGGATAGTACAGGAGGGGGCTGTCGTGACCCTGGACCACGAGCTGGAAGCCATTACTGGATCCTGTGACAGTCGCTCTCATGCCATTACGCATAAGAATATCCTGCAGCTCTGGATGCAGTTCGAGATGGTGTGGATTTGTATTCTGTCTAATTGCCATAATGCTGATGGTTAAGCAAGTCCGTGTTGCATGGCCTCCTCAAGAAGATCCTCTCGGTAAGTGATGTAGGCAAGGGCGTTGCGATTGTTCATCTGCATACCACGCTCTTTACAGAAATCGGTGAACTCCTCACGCCATTCTTCGGAGTAGTGGATGACGTAGTCCACCCAACTGAACAGACCACGCTGGACAAGATCAATGAGGACTTCCTCCGGATAATACTTGAAATTCGGTTTCTTTCGTGGCATTAAGATTTTACATTTTATGGGTTGATGCGTTGCGCTGCATGTTGCCACGCTTCTTCATTTCATCCCACAGTTCCTCAGTATACTCATCTTCCGGAACATAATCGAGGCCTCCCTCAGCATTGGCCACCCAGCAGCCGTTCAATCCAAAGTTGAACTTGCCGTAGTCGCGTCGGTCATCATCGCGCCAGGCTTCTTCATCTCCGTCAACTACCCGTATGCCTGGTTGTTCACGCAGTGAAACGCCAATTGTCCAAATCTTATCACGGTATTGAGTCGTTAGAAGTTTACCGTTACGAAGACAGTTGGTCTCTGCCGGAGTTAGGTGCAGTTCATCTGCGATGACTTTTATGTTGTTGTCAACAACGGCAGCAGATGCCGCCATGACCTGATTCGTGCTGGAGTCAATCTGGTAATACGCGGGTAATCGCTTTCCGTCTGGAAGACTGATTTCGCTGATTATGATTTCTCCATTGGCTAGCGATTTGTGGTGCTGTTCCGGCAAGTGTGAAAGATCAACCTTTTCCAGTTTGGGATAGAACATGACCTTTACATCACCATTTGAGTTTCGGTAAAGCGACAGACGGGCGGCTGCAAGAATTGTCTCACCGCTATCCGCTATGACTTTGATGGGCAGTACTGGTGTTGTTCGGCCTTCGCTCATTTGCCGCATAATACCTTCCGGTAAATCATCGATCATTTCGCGAGTGATACCGAAACGATTGAGTACGCTGTATGGAATTTCTTCCTCTTTGAATTGTGATTGGTTCATATGGTCGTGTTATTAAAAATAATCTGAGGCAAAGATAGAATGATGATTCTGGCAAATCATTCCGCCAATATCCATCGAATCAATCTTTTACAATTCATTGTCTAAATCTTGCAATCGGCACACTTTCTTGACACAATGATAGCATGGTATAGATATAATCCATTTCGTTATAATGAGTTAAGCTCCATTGCAGAATGACGGCGATACAGTAATTTTGCTTTTATATGAAAAAACTGCTTGTATTTTATTTCCTTACATTGGGTTTTGCACTGTCAGCACAGTTCAACACAATCGGGGTGCCATCAATAGGCTATGTAAATAATAATCCACGGGTGAATGATGCTGGACTTAAAATGGACTCCAATACCAATAGTGTAATGACAGGTGATATGAAAAAAAGTACGGCATTGGCATGGTGCCATCTGCCGCTTAACGGGAAATTACATATCACATCGAGGTTTGGGAAACGACGCAATCCATTCGGTAAGAAGATATCCGAAAAGCATAGTGGACTTGACCTGTCTGCAAAATCCGGAACTCCTATATATGCAATGCTTCCTGGGAAAGTTGCCTATATAGGATATGACACCCGTTCAGGAAACTATATAAAGTTGCAACATGGAAGTTTCACTGTCAGTTATTGCCATCTTATCCGGAAACCTGACATAAAGGTTGGAAGCCGTGTAATTCCCGGCCAGATTGTCGCGCACGTTGGCTCGACAGGAAGATCTACCGGACCGCATCTTCATATCACACTTAAAAAAAATGGCCGAGTACTCGACCCAGCCATTCTTTTAGAATATATTTCAGAGTATCAATAGTTACATGTTCTCCATGTCAAGGCCTCCTATTTCGACACTAAACCCTTTTAATGCAACTATCTGAGGAAGCATTATCCTGACCTTTTCATCAAGAGCAGCAATGTTTATATTCTTGCGTTGACGCTTTATCTCATAAATTTCAGCAGTCTTATCTATTTCGTTGGCTGCAATCATGTCTATTTCATTTTCACCTTTCCGATCCCACCAGCGGTCAATAATGGTATATCTACCACTTTCTGCCGCTTTAGCATGGAAATACCGTTCAAGCATTTTCCCTGAAAAAGTAGCATAATCACGTCGAATTAATGTCCGCATCTGCTCATAAGCTCCTATTTCAATGATGTGACCATACTTGAATATAAACCGGAACCAAAAAGTAAAGAAATTATCCTGGATGATGTAAACAGCGTTCTTGGAAAGAGGTTTTGCGCCCAGAGGTATTTCCTTCTTGATAATTCCATAATCATCTTCAAGACGAGTCAGGTATCCGCCAATCTCTTTGCCGATGAGTGATTCTATCTCGTTGCGCCGAGTCTTTCCCGAGGCAATGGCGGAGAGAATTGAGAAATATGTATCATAATCCTTCCCAAATTCTTCAACAAGGATGGCACGACCTTCGTTAATAAAAACAGAATCTGAGCTTATAATGCTGTCAATCATCGCATCAACGGTGAAAGCATGATCCTCGATAAGGAGTTGCACATATTTTGCCACACCTCCGGTGAAAGAGTATAGTGCCAAAAGATCATCATTGGAAAAGCCCGGTGCGTAGTCACTCATTATTTCTTTTAGAACCGAGGGGTTGAACGCTTTAACGTTCATAAAACGGTTCTGGCGGTTATACAGTGGTTCCTTAGAATCTCTAAAGATCTTGGTCATCATGGAATAGACGGATCCGCATACAACCAGATTGATCCTTGATTCTGAGTGGTTCAAATCCCAAATTTTCTGCATATCGCTGAAAATAGAAGGATTGATTTTAGCAAAATTCTGAAATTCGTCAATGAACAGAGTGAAGTTGCGCTCTTTTGACAGGGCCATCAAAAAGTCGAATAGTTCTGCGAAGTTGGCCGGGACACCACCCATTTTCAATGAAAGTTTTGTCTCCACTTCCTGTCTAAATTCCTCACAAAGAAGATTCTCTGCTTTGCGACCTACAAAGAAATACAGTATAGGTGTATCCTCATACGCCTTTAACACAAGCGATGTCTTGCCAATTCTTCTTCGTCCTGTTATGACGGTGAATTGGGCGTTTTCATTGGAATTTTTGCGAATCTTATGCAGGTTCGCTATTTCTTCGGTTCTGTCGTAAAATTTCATACTTATCCATATTAAACAGAAACCACAGTTTCCGAAACCGTGGTTTCTATTTGCAAAGATAACTCATTCCGTTGAATTAAACAAATTAAAAGAAACGTGGGTTTCCGAAACGTGGGTTTCGATTGCGACATTAAGCTCTAGAGTTCTCTGTTATAATTGTAGAACTAAATTCAATATCTTTCGTGTCAGAGCCGATATCGGCTTTAAGGATGCAAAGTTCCGGCATCTCGGCATGTATGTCGGTTCAAGGTGTATTTCTTCTACAAATCTTCCTATCTGCGACAGCGTATTTGTCTTGAAAAACCGTCACTTATGCCTTGGACGATGACGGTGTGCTGCATCATAAATCCATGATATCCGGCTTTGACAAAGAAGATTGATGTCAGGGAAAAAACTCTAAACAACAGAATTATGCACAGCAGAATTTTTCAAATTGCAGACACTCAAATTGAGGAAGACAACTTTATTGATGAAATGACAATAGAGGTGGGGGCCACTACATCTGTAGACTACACAGCTGAAATAAGCGAAGATGAACGCAGACTCGCCATCGAGTGTCTTGTAAACGAATGGCTACCCACCGGAATGTTCAGTCTTGGCACAGAGCCGGATACCATCGTCTATAACGGAGGACTTGATGAATGGGTACGTAATGAATGGCTACCGAAAATCCGCAAATCGGCTGGAATCTTGAGCACCCACAACATATTCCAAAATCTTAATATCACGCGGATGAAGCAATTGCTAGATAATGCTCTTGGCATTGGAACACTGTTCTATCTCGCAGCAGAAAACTATCAGTCTTTTGCAGAGCATAGTACCGCGTTCATGGAATATCTTAATAATTTTTCCGCTGGGCAGATATTCTATATCGGAGGTGTACTTGACTATCATTGGTAAACAAAATTCATAAACAATGAAAGAATATATTATCATCACAAAAGAGCGAAATCGTCCAAACCCCATCAAGACCGTGTATTCCGGCAATCTTGACAAAGACGGCATAATAGAGTTTTTCGGTCTTCACCATTCAGATGTGGAATGGTATAGGATTTCAGAAGTCGTGATTATAGAGGAAAAAGAAAATGGTACAGACTGAAACTTTGAGACAATGACACGCAGAGAACAAATCGAAGTAGCCGCAACCGAACGGTATAAGGATTCCGAGTACATAGTACCCAATATATACTGCTTCATAGAGGGGGCAAAATGGGCGGACAAAAATCCGCCCGACTGCTGGCTCTCTTTCAAGGATAGGAGACCGGAGAAAGGGCAGCTTATAGTCCTACGCATAGATAACTTGAAATTTGGAGTGGCTTCTTTGGAGATAATCAAGTTTGACCCTCTGGTATTTTCTTCAGAAGTGGCTGATAATGTAAAGTGGTTTCCGATACCGGAAGTTTGATACTCATATAAAGAAATGCGCGAGGTATGGACGGAATGCGTTCATACCTCTATTTCTGGAGATGGCTTATAAAACTTGCGCAGTGTCAATATTAGCTTTTTCCCTGCTAAGTGATATTTTGACCATACTTCAATATTCTCTGACCATTATTTCCCCTTTATATTCCCCAGTAATACCCGTATCGGTATCGTATGATAATCATCCATTAGGGCGATGATGCGGCCGATTACAGTTACTATCTTCTGATATATCGTAATGCTATTATAACAAATAGAAACCCGTTCATAGCAAATTTTCCCGGCTGTGAACGCCAATTGATTTTATGACGGCGAAATTAGGATGCGTCCGACAAATGTCAAGTCATCCGAAGGCTTGCACGATGTTCAAGGACTTGTCTAATTGTCGCTGTTGACGCACCCTTCCGCTTGCCTATAAAATCTGAATGGCCGTTCCCTGAAGCCAAATGAAATAAAGGGAAAAAACAAGTTGTTTATGAGACGGAAAATAGACAAGATTACAATAAAGGAAGTGAGGGTTTTAGGTTCTTACGGTAAAATGTATCATTATCGTGATACATCTTACTCTCTGAGGAAACTCTCTAAAGATGTAAAGAAAAGCGATGCGACCGCTATTGCAATCGCCGCACTTTTTCTCTCTCAAATCTTAACTCCTAATTCTGTATTGATACCCATTCCGCAATCCTCCGGCAATGCTGAATATACACTTGAACTTGCGAACGCCATTAGAATGATACGACAAGATTGTATTGTGACTGATATTCTTTCGGGGATGCCAAGAAAAAAACTCTATGACATCAAGAAAGAGAGAGCTTCACTCAAAGGTGTGAAGACTGGCTTGAAAGTTAAGGGAAATGCGGACTGCAAGGAGACTTTACAATCCAACACCAACATTTTTCTGTTGGATAACGTACTCAACACCGGCTTCACATTTAACCGAGCAAGGCAAGCATTGAAGAAGTATGTGAAGATTGAGCCGTCATTGTTGGCTATAAGTGCAACAAGTAATTGGATTAACCATAATTGAATAAGCAGATTATATGAGACTGGCTATTGTAGGGAGCCGCATTTGCCCTCCCATTGATATTGCTTCACACATATCGGTCAAACCTGACATTATTGTAAGTGGTGGAGCGACTGGAGCAGACACATACGCAATGGAATATGCAGTAAAGAATCATATCCCCATTGTGGAGTATTTTCCCAAGTATTGGAAATATGGTAAACGTGCACCCATAATAAGGAATATCCAAATTGTGGAAAACTGCGATTTCATACTCGCTTTTTGGAACGGCTTTAGTCGAGGAACCAAGTTTACAATCGACTATGCAGAAAAGAAAGGGGTTCCCTGTAAGGTTATTCGTATAGCTTAATCCAAAGGCTTATTCGTGGTACTTTTTGCACCATTTTGAAAAATCGAAATGGTATTGATATTCAACCAACTGAATACCAACACCATCCCATTAAGCCACTTTTTTGTAAGAATAAAGCGACTCGCCTTTTGTTAACTCATTTGATAGCTACTGGAGCTGTACTATAAGTACAACGTTATTCAACAATCATTTCGACCATCGAAAAGTGGCTTGAACTTTTATTTCTTGACGCGATACTGTTGTATATCCTTTATCATGTCCTTTATATCTTGGTTTACTCGTAAGAAATTAGCGTATAGAACACGTTCTCTGGCCTCTTTGGATGGGAAGCTGTAAAATTTTGGCAAAGGTACATATTCGCTTTCCTCCTTCGAAATCTCGGCCATGTCGAAGTCTGTCTTGCAGTAGAACTTAGATGTCTTGAACTCCTCGGAATCCTGTATGTTGAGATTGTCGCGCATACCGGTTTTTGTCTTAATGAAATCACGGGCAACCTGACCGCATATCCAACCTGTAGGGAGATCGGATATTTTTGATGCCGGCACAAGGCTGTCCAGATTTTCATTTAAGTTGATCGATGTTCTGTCACGGTCGATTGTCACACCTTTTTTCAATTGTACGACCTTGCCAAAGATGTCCCCGGACAGCCATTCGAGTGTCTCCTTCGACCGAGCTGAACCGCTTACCACGTTTCCTACGGTTGTTATTATCTTTTGAGAACCAACCTTCCCGTAATCGGCCTCTAACTGAGGCAACTCCTGAAACCCAAGTGCTACGGAAACCTTGTTACTTCTTGCTGTACCAATAAGCCTGTCGATCTTATGGAAATACAGTGTTGGCAGCTCATCGACAATGATGCTCACAGGAATATTCTTTCCCTGTCCGGTGTTGACACGAGTGACAAGACGGTTAAGTATCAATGCGTTCAGTGCACCAATGATGGATTCCATCTCCGGATCGTTGGCTATCAGCAAATAACTGGGATTCTTAGGGTCACTCACTTTGAGGTCGAAGTCATCGCCGTCTTTGTGGAATATCCAGTACGATTCTTTGGTGGCTAACCGGCTGGTATAAACACGGAGTGTACCTATCATGCCTTCAAGCTGCTCCATTGCCTTGTTTTTTAACGCGGTTTGAAACGGACCGAGAAGCGGTAGTACTTCGTTATCAGTCTGAAGCACATCGAATATGGTCTGGTAATCCTCGTTGAGGAATGAAAGCACATGGGGCATATCCGAATATTTCCCAAGCCAATATGCCGGTTCTACACGTCGTGTCATGGAAGAATCAGCAAAAACTTCACCGGTAGGTTTCAGGAAGCCGGTCTGATTGTCGGCGACCATCTTTGGATATAATTGGTTTCCTTGGGCATCATACGGCAGTTTCTTATAGTTGATGAAGAAGTATATGATTGCAGCCAGGAAATTGACCGCTGATGTCTGGAAGAACTGGTCTGATCCGCCGCCGCCCTCTTTCTTTCCCTTCTGCAATGATTCAAGCAAAGTCTCCGCAGTCTCAGAAGCGGCCGCAAGATTACCGATGTATTTTTGCTGTATTGGATTTACCCTACGACTGTATTCCACATCAACGAAGTTAATCACTGAGAATTTGCAGCCTTTTGGCAGATTACCAAGGCGTTGGTTTTTAAGGTAATGATAATACAGTTTTGTTGCCAATGTGGGCCACTTGTAATCATACACTACCATTGCGAATCCCTTTGCCGAGTGCTGACGGATAAAGGGTTCCACTATAGAGAATGTCTTTCCGGAACCGGGTGTGCCGACCACCCATGTGCCTCGGAACGGATTGGTTATATTTACCCAGCCCCTGCGGAATTTGCCCTTGTAATAGTATCTCATCGGGACATTCACGCTGTACTTGTTCTCTATCTTCTGTTCACATTGCTCGAAACTCTCATTCTCCAGATTAAACCGGTCTTTCAAAAGTCCATCTTTCAAGAACTTGGATATATTGTCAAGAGCGACATGAATAAGAATGGTGCCGATTACGCTGGCACAAATATAGAGCCAGATGTTCAAACGCAGGGTTAGGAGTACCGGCAGTATGCTGTGGCCGAACAGCCACAGCGACAATACTGTTGTGAACAGGCCGGCTACTATCGGGTAAAGCACTTGCTTCCTCGCATCAAACTCAAGATGCTTCTTATTGCGTGTGCCGATACAGGTTATACATATAAGAAGCAGCGTTGCCAACTTTGAATAAACCAAATGTCCATCATTGTATATAAACCACCGCTTCATTCGGTCGTGGATGTCCACAACCACACCCCCGAAGTGGTCAAGGACTTCGGGATCTATGGCATACATGAAGAACTCAAGCAGCAACGAGATGTAGATACATGCTCTGAAAATCTTGTAGGAGCCTTGAAGCTCCTTGCTTTCCTCCATTGCCATAGGTTATCAGTCGTGAATAGTTATTATTGGACGCACTTTGTGTGCCTGATTTTTTGGCGTTTCCTGAATGGCTCCCTGTGAAAGGGAATAGAGCCACCCCTTTGCAGCCTCCTGACCGGCAACTTCCGTCGATGACCAGTACCAACAACTATCCGGTGTGTCAGTGATGATCTCACCGCCGATAACTTCAAGATTTCTGTTGATAGTCATTCGTGTTTCCTTTAACAAACGGAGTTGTGCCACAGACGGGATATAGGCAGACTGCCCATAACGCCACAGCTCAAAGACAGCATCAGCCATTGGAGAGCTAACGTTACGCTGGCTCATAAGTGCAAATGTATTAGAATTGCCGTCCATGGCATAGGGGTCGGCAGATGTGCCTTGTTTTACCCCGAGGGAGTCGGCAAATGCCACCGGCGTCATATCAAAGAGATATACAGCGAACCCCCTGCCTTCTATCTCAGGATCCGTATTGACATAGAACACAACGCCGATAGCCTCTTTCCCTGACTTTTTCCAGAAATCAGGTGACAGAATCTGACCGTCTGTGCAAAGCACATCGCCGATTTTTATTCCCATGTCAGGCTCAGGATGGTGTCCATCGCAAGATGTCATTGCCATACTTATAATGGCAAACATGATATAGAATAATTCTTTCATAATATATGCATTTTAGAATTTTACACCTATTCCGATACCGGTTTTCAACCAATCCTCACCATTGATTACAAACTCGGTCTTGACCTGCCAGAAAATCTGCCATCCGCCACGCATCACATAGCTGTGCTCATATCCGCCGTGGATTCCTCCGATGACTTCATGCAGATCTGACCCTACCGATCCTCCAAACCTAAGATTGCCGTGATTGTTCCGTCCTCGATATACACAAGGTTTGTATGCGGCTCCCACACTCCATGTGCGGTAGTTTTTCCAAAATGAATCCGGACAAACATGACCGCAGTCTGCGCATTTGTCCCATTTCAGATAAACATTGCCGAAAAATTCCCAAGCATTATGGTATGTGGTCTCTTTATCGTACCCAAGTGTAAGCTCAAGTCCGTTCTCATACAGAAGACCTGCACCAATCTGTATTCTGCCTTCAGTATCGCGTGCAGATGCCGTTTCGACCATTGTCAGTATTGCAATGACAAGCAGCAGCAACTTCTTCATAAATCAGTCCTCCGTTAATAGTGAATGATGAAAGGAGTCAGCCGACAGCACATCTTCATAGTCTATCGACATGGATATATTGCGTCCGGAAATCTGTTTCTCTGAAAGCTCTATAGTAAGGACTTTGTCGTTAGGGAATGTTAGTTTCCTGACCACAATTACATTGCGGTAGCCGTGTAGGAATGATGTGGATTTTTCCAGCACCATTTCCGGTTTCAACTCAATAATCTGGCTATTGGTGGCTTTATGCACTTTTTTATCAGCTAGTTTGATTCTAAGTTCGTCGATGTCGAACCGGATATTTGTCCTGTTGTCAACCGAGAAGTCAATGAAGAAAAAATCTCCCACGGCATAAATATTGTTCAAGCGCATTTTCATCCTATGCTTCGTAGAGCCTACATTGCGGTATTTGGCAGGGGAACTCCACACCTTCCGGGCAAAGCTGTACATGTCTTCGGTAGACATTGACACCGCCGGGTTATTATATGCGGTCTGTTCCGAAAGTACCACTGTCTTATCAGTGACCGCCTCGGTAAGACGCGTCGTGTAAATCAGTCCGTACTGTACACGGTAACGTTCAGTGATCACGGTTATAATGGCGAGTATCTCACCATCCTCATGACCCGCTTCCTTCGGTTTGAGCCGTATTGTGTTATTGATTGGCTGGTCTCCGGCTACCTTGTCTGTCGATATGTCCACAAAACGTATAGGCTCTGTGGCTGTGATGACAGTAGTAACCTGTTCGTTGACGGTGAGAAGTTCCATCTCATCGTATGTTGTCTGAGCTTTGGATGTCAGACAGACGGCTCCCAGAAGCATAGCCGTTGCTAAAAATTTGATATTCATTGACGTATTAATAATATTATTCCTTATTGCTTTGTTTTATTACCTATAAAGGCTTCAGTAGCCTCCTTGATTCTCTTTTCTGCAATAATGCAGTATTCCTCGGCGATCTCATATCCGATAAAATGACGCCCGGTGTTTATTGCAGCCACCGCCGTTGTTCCTGATCCGATAGCATTGTCAAGTACAATATCTCCAGAATTGGTGTAAGTCCTAATAAGATACTCAACCAACGCGACCGGTTTTTGTGTGGGATGAAAGAAACATCCCTTGCGGTGCTCTTTCGGGAACTGAAGCACCGATGTCGGGTATTTGTCATCGGCCATTCTCACCGGTGTGGCTAGCATATTGCCATAGCACCTATTAGTGAATGTGCTTACTTCACGTCTGCTGTGATTCCTTTCCGACGGGAGGCATGGGCGCATCTGTGGATTGTACACCGGCAGACTATCATAGAATACTACGATATCCTCATGTTTCCGGAGCGGCATACGCTTTGCATTGAGGTGTCCGCTGACCCGGTCTTTCTCCCATACAAGATTGTATCTCCACTTTCTAGGTTGGGACATTATCAGATTGGCTGTGAACATTCCTTGGGAGAAAAGGATAATCGGACAACTTGGTTTTGCTATGCGATTGTACTGTTCCCACAGAAGGTCCAACGGAATTATCCGGTCCCAGGCTGCGGATTTATTCCCTCGGTTCAGAACACCGTAAGGGAGATCCGCGATGATGGCATCAATGCTGTTGTCTGGTAGTTCTCTCATGCCTACGAGACAGTCGATATTATGGATGATGTCTATTTTCATACTGGATTTCTGCAGTTAGTAGTGAGATAGTATTCGCATCTGAATCCTTTTCTTGGTGAGAAATCTGCAAAAGAGCATGACTTGAAAATCATTGGCTTGTTTACATATTGAGCCAGGTCTTTTTCATATTTAGTGGGTACACGCTCATTCTCGAAATCTCTGTACGGCATCACAAAAGGCTTTATGCCGAGTTCACGCAGGCGTTCAATCCGAAACATGTCCTGCTCTATTGTCGAACCATACCCCACAAGCACATAACACATCAGCTTATAAGGCTTTATGTAACGCGTTATCTCACGAAGTTTGTCAGTTAGGTCTATATGCGGAAGATCCCATGCTATGTGAATACTCTTATAAAGACGCAACTTATTGAGCCAGTAAGCCTGTTCCTCGTTCATTATGCGGACATCTACGCCATGCAGATTGACTTTTTGCCCTTTGGCAAGCAGATAATCTATGGCATCTTTCCATGCGGGGTTGGCGAAGAAGTTATTGTCGAGCACTTCGATATGTGTTCCTGCCGGATTGAGGTCCACCGGTGTGACTGGTGTGATGAAACCTTCTTTCTCTTGCACAAGGCAGAACGGACATCTCCTTATGCAGCCCCTGGAAAAGAATTGTATTGAAATTGGATACTGCGGATAAATCGTATAGTCCATCTCCGTTGATGCTTCAATCTCGGCAGGAAGCCTTGTGGCAATGTCGTAACCAGTACCTCCCTTGATAATTATATCGGCTTCTATACCATCATAATCATAGTCAGGACTGAAGGTGAATATCTTACTCGCCATAACCTTGTCGTATCTTTTCAAAGGCTCTGCCCATTCCACGGAATCTCCTCGGCGTTTATGATAGGCCGACACACGCATGAGCGCAAAATTCGGGAAATTGTGACCATCCACATCTATTATACCGATTCTTTCTGTCATCGACCGCTCTGGTTCTCTCTTCCGTTCACGAGATAGACGAAAGTGCCGTATTTAAGGCTGACCTTGTTCTTCTTTATTGCTTTTGATATTGCGGAAGAGGTCTTTTGATAAGCATTCTGAATTGCGTTCCATCCCCATTGGGCGATGTTACTTTGCCCAGATGTGTTACTATTGATAGTCATAGAGTTATCAAGCGCACCTCCAGCCACATCCTTAGCGGTCTCACGGAACGAACTTGAAGGCACATAAAGCCCTTCCATTCCGTCAGTATCATAGATGGTAAGGTTAACCTTTACAAGCTCATCAGCAACCATAAGGGATTTTACCGATCCCTTGACCCTCTGCTGCCCGAAGCCACTCATGGTAGCGTAAAGATAGCTGCCTTTGGGTAGAAACACATCGTTTATTTCAACATCATCAAGCAATCTGAGTCTGACCCTCGATCCATCGACAGCCTTGATGTCCTCGTCTATGATAGCTTTGATTAGACTCGGTTCTGGTTCGTTCTCAGTCAAAGTGTTGAAGTATGAGGAGGATGGGCGTTTTGCCTTTACCACAGTCTGTGCGGCATCATCTTCGGATAGTGCATTAACTGCATTTTCTTTATCTTCAACAGTCTTAGACGGAGTGATATTGGCTGTGGCTTCTACAGCTCCATTTGCCGACGGCTCAATAGATTGCTGACCTTTGAGACGAGCCTCAGCCAAGGCTCGTTCAAGTTCTGCTAGTGCCACCCGGTTGTTGCGATCTGCATAATCCAGTGGATTCAAAGAGTCCGATGACATCGTCTCTCCCTTTTGCGCTCCCTCGGAGATTCTGTCCTGCATCTCGCGTAAGCGCAAAAGTTCTTCCGTGCGTTTCTGGGCTTCACGGTCAAGCATGGCAAACTCTTCGTCAGAATAACGGGTTGAGTAATCTTCTGTATTTTCTTCATTGTCACGATCTATGTTTTCTACCGCCGAATAATCTTGTATGCGACCATATGATTTCATCATGCTCTCAGTACGCCCTCCGATGCCGTCATCGCGGATCTGAGCCTGTGGAAGTGTCGGATTTAGATACTCTGTCTCCTCAAGATTTCCGTTCGGAATATCCTTTACCTCGGTCTTGAACATGTCTATCACAAGCCATCCTGTACCCAAAATCAGCGGATACAGTATGGCCGGCAACACATATTTCGGTTGGCGGAGGTTAATCTTCTGTAATAGGTTCATTTTCTATGTCGTTATTATGTTTCATTAATTGTGATTGTCTCTTGTTTCGATACTGCTTCTCCTGTTGCTCTACGGCAGTCTGATAGTCGTTGGCACTGCGAGCCACCTGAGACAAGCGCCATACATTCAGGCAAAAACATAATATCACAATACCGAACACAACGCAAAGGAATACCTTTGGCCAACGGTTCGCAAAGCTCTGTGTTGCGGCGGCGGCCTTGTCAATACCAAGGAAGCGGGCGACCTTCCTGCCGAACCCGACCTCTTTCTCATATCGTTCCCTGTACTTAGGATCATTCTTGTCAGGCATCTTTTCTCCAAAGACCAGTTTCTTCCATCCCATATCTTAGTAGTTATTTTTGGATTTTTGTTCGATATCTTTGTTCAATAGGGTGCGCCAGTTGACAATCAGCAATCCGTGGGGATTATTGTCTGTCCGCGGCACTCTCTTTAACTGTCCTGCTGTCACAAGTTCACGGGTAAGAATGGATGTGCGTCGCTCTATGCGCTGACGACCATAGTATCTGAACTCCATCTTCTGAGGGTCGAAGTGTATCGAGTCACAATAGATAGAGAATACAGCAGATGTACCCATGATGTTATTGTAGAAACCTTTCTCTTTCAGAGTATTGTACTGTGCAAGCCCGGTTTCGTCAACAAGGTACATGGCTTTGTCCATAGTATATTTGATATATTTGTCATCCGGAGCAAGCGTGAAGAACAAGTGGTGGAACCTCTCGATATGGCTCTTGGCCTCTACATCAAGGGTCTCATCCATAGTTGTACGTTCCACAAGAATAGGTACCGTACCATCAAGAACATAAATTTTTTTCTGCGCATCGACTACCATGCTCCTTGCAGTCCATATACTGGTCATCGATATGACCACACATCCGATAAGGAATACGCTGCAGACAATCGTAACCAGTTTTATCTTGTTTTCTAAATTTTTTATCACCATTGTTTTGTACTATTTATGATTGGTCAGAATACTTTGCTCATGGCTCCTTGAGCAGACATCTTGGCCTGCGATGCTACACCCTCACCGAAGTTTCGGGTTGAGAATGCTGTGTCTCCCTCCGGAATCATCCAAGCTGCGAGGTCTGGTACAAGGTTGAGACATTTCAATGCCACAATTGACGCTGCCATCAGATAACCAGCAGAAAAGAATGAGTTTTGCAGATAAGCGGCCATTGTCTGTGTGCTTTCAGTAATTGCCGAGAGGTTTTGCGCCTGAATACAGAGTACTATGTCGAAGAGTAATAAAACATAGAAACCTACGAAGTATAGCATAGCTCCGTAGAAGTGTACGGTCAGATAGCGTGTCATCCATTTAGCCCATGCACCTTCCCATTTGGGTAGTAATGAGAACGCCCATTGTATCGGTCCAAATATCGTTAGCATTCCCAACAGAATCTGTTGGCAGTAGATTGTGGCCCACCAACCAATACGGAATACTATCAGTGCTATAACCATGACGATCTTGTCTATGCAGACTACCGCACCCGATGTCAGAGATGTAAACCACAGTTTGGATGCATCCTTCTCCATCTGTGTCACTTCCTCCACACCAGTTGTCTCCATTGTTGACTCTATGAGATTTGGATCTGATGTGCCGGTACGGGCTACGTCTGCCTGGGCCTGAAGATCGGTATAGAGACTGTCTCGGACAAACACTAACTCCTGTACCTCCCGAAACTTGTCCTCTATTTGTGCGGCTTCCGCCGAATAGAGGTCATGTGTATATGAGCCGATGGAGTTAGGTATGTATGACAGAAAATCAAGGACACACCATGAGGAGCCACTGTTGTTAAGTCCGCTGTCTGCCGGCGGATACCACCAGCACATGATGAGACTGATTCCAAGTGGCCTCAGCAGTTTCATAACATCGAGCGGCTCGGACTTATACATCATCTTGAAGGCCATCTGACCTGCGACAATGAGTGAAAAAAGTGCGGCAAGAGCCATGCACATCTGTAGAATCCACCAGAATGGGCCTTGTGAACCGGTGAATGTGGCATCACATAGGAACTCATTAGTCTGGAAAATTACATCATCAATCTCTTCTTCGAGAAGATTGATGCCGAAGTCCGATAAGATATTGTCAGCCACTATTCATAATAATATTGGGGTGGTATCAGCGGACTAATCTGTCTGTAAATTAAATCATTCATTATTATAGAAAATTTTGATTAACGTGGCTACTTCCTTATAGCTGACCATCCGGCTCCACGCCATCTGTTCATTGCCGCCGATGCTATCTGGCCCCTGCTGTCAGGCTTATTGCAGCTTGCCGCCAAAAGTTTTGCGGTCGCGCTCCTGGTATTGAGTTGTACAAGGAATTTTATCAATGTCGCGTTGGCCTGAGTTATGTCGGCGTAAATCTGTAGATACTCTTTCTTCCTGTGAGAGTTTGGCATATATGCCTGCTTGGTGGTGGTGATGGCTGTGACGAACTTGTTGTAGCTTTCCCGCCACAATTGCGTTTGTGCATTGCTGCCACCAACTGACATTATGCGATTGATATTACGTTCAAGATCAGACATCTTTGACTCAATCTTCTTTCCTTCAGCAAGCCATGCTAGGTCAACCTGACGGTCTGCCATATTCAAAGCCTCTATCTCAGCTCGTTTCACCAAGGCGGAATCAAGTTTCTCCGAATCGTCAATCTGATTATAGGCAGAAATCCCAACGGCTGTTCTATACTTCATTTTATTCTCTGCATTTGCCGTTTTCTTGTATCGTTTATGGAGAGTGGAGTAGTACAGATCAGGCGTAAGAGTCCCGGCGCCAGTCTCCTGTACAGTCACTTGATTCATCTTGGCATTGTCGTGGTTGTATGTAATTCGCTGGGCATTGACAATCTGCATTGACCAGACTACAATTACCGATAAAAATATTCGTTTCATTGGTCAGTTTGGTTTACATATCCTGCGTCTCGCCATCTTCCGAAGGCGTCATCTATTATTTCTCTGAGTGATTTGTTGCGGTATATTGAGGCTTTCCAGTATCCAATTCGGACCTGTATGTATCGCCATGTGTCGAAGTAGGCGGCGTTAAGCTGCAATCTGATATTATCAAGGGAGTGATTGATTGAGTTCAGAACCACCATAAGGTCTGACGTAGAACAAGCTGCGCCCCCGGTTGCATAAAGAACAAGGTCTGTCATGGAGCGGTACAAATTCTCAGCTTCATCACCGATTTTTTTGATACACCTCAGGTTTACAGTGATTATCAGAGTATCCGACGGTTCAATGTTGCCACGGTTGAGACATTTCTCATTAAAATCTGTCAGCATGCGCTTGTATTTTCCGACGTTATCAGAAATGTTGTCGTATGTACTCTTGACATTCAATGCAGTTCTGGTAGATTGATACATTATGTCTATGACATCAAAAGCACGTGTGTACCTATCAAGGTCAAAGTTCAACACCTTATATTCGTGAGTCGCGGTGGCAGAATACTCATGAAGCAATTCGTTGCTCATTTCCAATGTCGAACGAGCAAGTAACAGACTTTTCTGGTTTTTGTGATCGGCAATGTATGCCTCTACCGAACCGACATCGAAGCTCCACTGAGCATGAGCGCACATCGGAAAGAATATTGCTATTGCTATAATCAATCTATTCATTGAAGTCTTCGTCATATTTTCCGTTATACATATCAGAGTGGGCGGCATTTGAGGCATTGCGAAGCCAACGGTGGCGAGCTTGTTGTATCAATGTCCTTCGGCGACCTTGTTCATCATTAATGGGTGGTGTTATGGAGAGTAATATATCAATGATTGAGCGTTTGTAGTTCATCATTTTCTCTATCGACACAAGATCTGCATAAATCTTATGGAGGCGCATGTCCACACCTCGGGCTATCTCCAGTCGGTCAGATGACCAAAGAAGATGGTATGTGTCAGGAGTATCATCAACAGCAGCCGGGGCATTCTTGATATACTGTGTGTCGAGGTCACAGTTGGGGTATTCTCGCGCTATTTCAGAAATACGGTCGTTTACCTGTTTCTGTTTCTCAGCATCGGATTTGTTTGTATCAAGATTTATAATCTCCACAACTTGAGTATCAGAATACTCTGCCGTCAGTTCATAATTTATCTGAACTATGGCGCGATGAATCTTGATGCCAAGGAAATACTTGGGTTTCCTCGCAATGCTAATGGTCGCTTTGAAAGTAATAGCTCCATTAATATTGGGGGTTCGAGCGTTACGTATATAGGTGTTGCCTGACCAATGGCCGTCACCGTTCCATGTAAGATTGTAAGCTGTTTTACAATCTTGCATGATACCTGGGATGCGGTAATAGTCATCCGTCTGAATGTCATTGTCTTGAGAGGCATCCTCCTTAGCCTGGAGCACATCTTTCAGCCCGTCCTGAGCAGTTGTCAGTTCGCCCTTAAGACGTGTTATTTCATTCAGATTGGCATTGAACTGCTGGCGGAGTCTGGCTGCTTCTTCTATCGAGGCAGATGCAATCTGTTTCACAAGGTCGCTATTGGCACTTTCTAACTGTTGAATCTGAGATTTAAGCAGGGCTATTTTGTTACGATACTCAGCCTCCATGCGATCAAGTTCAGACGTGTCGTTATTCTGATTGCCGCTCAAAGTGGTGTACATAGCACACTCCTTGGTGTGATTGCTTACCGATGATCCACAGTTCTTACACTTATACTGGGTCGATCCGTTCATCAGCCTGGCACCGTCATGACAAGTGACAGAAACAATCACACTCTCAGAACCGGCTAACTTCTGAGCATCTGAAGATGAGTAATAATTGCGACCATCATAGCCGAGTTGATAAACAATGCCTTCTTCATTGTCATTGAAAGCTGCCAGTTTTACCTGCATCTGCTTTTGGAATGTCGTCAAATCCATGCTGTAGGAGTCAAAGACATCCTCATAGACTTCTTCTTTCCAGTCCCATGATTTTACAACATTGATTGAATAGGCATACGCCTTTCCATATTGCTTGTTGTTGCGGCTAAGTACATACCCGCTTCGATAGTAGTTTATGGCATAGCGGTATCTATTATCCTGCTGATTGAGTTGACTAACCTTTGCACGTGACCAACCGGCGTGGTTCTCTGAATTACTTAATGACGCCTCTACAATCTCAGATGACGGATAATAATTGGGGTCTGTGGTATTGACACGATACCATGGAGTACCATAGAGTATGGAGTTATCATCAGTCGGAGGGTAGTAATTACATAATGTTTCCGAGCCGTTATCGCGACGGTAGATATACCATCTCTGGGTGTAATGTTGGCCGTTGCTTCTGTCAACGTAGTCTGTTGTCCATTGACCGATGTTGTAATTTGAGATACTAAAAAGCCTGTGCACGTTCTCTGGTGAACCGATAATATCCATTATTTTCCCTGCAGTAAGGTTGTTTATGTTGCCATATATACGCTCACAACTAACCACTGCGTCATATATACCGGTTATCTTGCCTTGCATCAGTCCATTGAAGTCAGAACCATGCAGAATTTCGTTCATAATGTTCTGGGCGGCACTTGATGCGATGCCGACAGCTATGTTATATAGGTTTTCTACATCAGCCTTCAAATTCTCTTTTGTAAAATGACTCGGGGCTTCGGTGAGCATACGCTGCATATTGTCCCAATTGACAATGTTGTATTGGGCAAACTCATAAAGTTGGCGGATCTCAGGCGAAAGTTCAAGAAAATTGATGTCGGAGAATCCGAGTCGGGAATTAGTTACAACCGATTCAAACTGCATACATAATGCCTTTGTCTCGTCGCAAATCTTCATAAGATAACTTCCCCAGTACAGGGCGTTCTGAGGTTGTTCAAGCATCAGTCGGGCAACCACCAGAATTTTGGGTATAATCTTAGTGGCGACCATTCGGTAAATGCGTTTGTAATAATAGTTTTCCGTTGAACTGCTCCAAATTCCCAATTCGGTCAAAGCCTTACGCTCAAGAAATTTTGACGAGAAGATTGCAGCTGCGGCAACTTCGGCCGAAGTGTACTTCTCAAGAATCTTCTGTACCTGCTCATTGTAATATGCCTCAGATGCGTTTTCTGCACCATAAGCCGCAGCCATCGCCGCAACGGTCTTCGCGTCATAGTTGATATTCGCGTACTGGGCCGAAGCGGTGGCTCCGGTCAGCAATAGCATAAACATTAGCAGGATTCGGTTCATAAAATAGTATTAAAGGTGCAGTACCTTGCCCTCTTTGTTTACACGCTGGGCAAATGCGAGTGACTTTGAGATGCCGGACTTTGACCAGTCGCGGCAATATACCTCGATGGCTTCCTGATGTGTGCAGCCCAATTCCCGTTTGTAGAGTTTTAGGGCTTCCTTCTCGGCTCGCTCCGTAGTATACGTCATGTAGCACTCTCGGGGTTCCTCTACACCGAACACATTGCCGTTGGCACCCCGGCGGATGAAGACCTCCCGGAAGAATGAGCGTCCGTCCTTGTTTTCAAGCCGGTTGATTGTGAAGATTTTCCTGCAGTCCACATCGGTAAGACCAAGGATCTTTTTGATTTCATCAAAACGTTCCTTGAACTTCGATTGGTCAAGAAGCATCACAACATCGGAGTTGTTGATAATTGCCTCCTTGACAATCTCTGAACCGATAATGTCCTGTATTTCCTGCGTCACCACACCGACTGATGCCCAGAACTTACGGGCGGTCTTGTATAAATACTTGATGTATTCTGCCATGAGCGGCGATGCTATGGCTTTCCAGGCTTCCTCAATCACAAGGACTTTGCGGTTCTTTTTCAGACGCATTTTCTGAAGGAAGACATCCATAATTATTAGTGTGACTATGGGGAACAGTTTCTTGTTCTCTTTGATGGCGTCCACTTCGAACACTATGAAGGTCTCGTCAAAGAGGGTCGAATCGACATTCTCGTTGAGAATCTTCTCATAAGCGCCTCCCTTGTAGAATGGTTGGAGCATAGTTGAATAGGTCGAGTAACTGATTGTAGTGATGTCGTTCTCAGTACATATCTGCTCCAGGCGGTCAAAGGAGTAGTCAAAGAATGAGTTGAAACTGAGTTCGGTGACTTTCAATGCAGCTCGTCTGGCTTCAAGCACCTGAATCTGTTTGCGCACCATCGCATCCACTTCTATTGGTGGCATATTGGTGTTCTTACGGCTTGCTGATGCAAAGAGATTCTTCTGAAGAACTTCGCGCTGCTCGTCGGAATATTTGGTAAATCCGTTGAAATACGCGTCGTAGTAATCGATGATAATCTGTTCCACGATTCGGAACTCGATTTCCGGAATCTTGCTGTCCGAGCCTTTCCAAATCATCAGAATCAGATTCTTCAGGAAGTCAATCTTCTCGATGTTATATTCGTTTCTGCTAATTTTGAACGGATTCATTGTAATAGGCTTCTCCTCTGTATAAGCGATATACTTGCCACCAAGATATTCGCATAATCCTTCGTAGGAGTTTCCGGTATCGACCATTACTACATCGGTATTCTGCTCATGAAGTTGACGAACCACCGAGTTCATGTGGAACGACTTCCCACTTCCCGACGGGCCAAGACAGAAAAAATTGGAGTTGTCGGTCAACTTGTTAGCTCCTTCCTTGCCGGATATGTCAATGGCGACAGGCACCCCCTGGCGATCCGTGTAGTAGACTTTCAGCGGTGTGTCCTCAGAGTGCTGGGCTTGTTCTTTATACATGAGGCACATGGCAGCATCTGAAATGGTCAGGAATCGGTCATATTCGGGATTCATCTTGAAACAGTTTCCGGGAAATGAGTTTACAAACAGTTCCAACTGATTGTAACTCTTTCTGGAAATGTGAATGCCTAATCTTCCGAAAACATTTTCAAGATGGTTGGTGGGCGTCTGAAGATCAACGCCTTTCCTGCACGTCACCATGATGTTGAAGTGGGCATATACTAGTTGTTTGTTTTCGCGTGCAATTACCTCCTGAACCTTTTCTATATCCTCCACGGCTATCTGATTGCCGGGATTGGGAACTGACGCATGGCGGTTGCGTTTCTTCTCAAGCATGGCAAGCTCACGCTTTTGGCCTGGCATGAATATCATCTGGTTATATACAATAGATTCAATCCCTGGAATAGAGTCAAGTACTGACATGAGGTCAATAGGGAGAGAGGTGTTGTTTACCTCCATGTTTGTGAAGGGACGTATCTGTGTAGGAAGATTGATGCAGTCAACATCGACAAGTGAATAGATCTTACAGTTTTTATCTCCCATACCCACACATTCCTCGTCAGCCTTGAAACTTGATACTGAAATCCTTTGGTTGGCAAAATCCATTGCAAAAAAACGGTCAACAACGGAAGTCGCTTCCTCCTTATTGAGAAAACGGGCCTTTATGCCTGCGTCTCGAAGCTGGTCAGCAACTTTGCGTACTTTCACGAGAAAGTCACGCCATTTTTTACCATCGTAGCTGAAAATTCGGTTTTTCTTACACTCCTGGGTTATTGTCAGGTAAGTGAAGGAATCTGTGTATTCTCGGTTTTTGAAATAGTCAAAATAAGCGTTTGACAGGAACTCTCGCTTTTCCGAAGTTTCGGCAGCAAACTTACGGCGCGTTAATATATCTTGCTTGTGTAACGCATATTCTTCACCCAGTGTGGCGCAGATTGCAGAGAAGAGTTTTGTATAGTCGTAGTAAGCGTCGATGTTGCCACCGAATTTGGCTACAGGATTCTCTATACGCATCATGGCTGAGACTTCGCCGGTTTTGCTGTAGAGGACACCGATGCCATCTGTTTCCTCAATGGTAAAATAAATGTCCTGAAATATGCGGCTACGTTTTCCCCCTGTGCCAAATGCCCAGACGGAAACAGCCATGCCAAGGCATATAGCCAAAAATATTATGATGACGTAAATGGTCATATTGTCTTAGAATAAGTAGAAAAGTCGTAGTTTTAGTTGCGCGTATTGCTTTGAGTAATTTGAAATTACTACCCCCTTCTTCATCTCAATACCGTAAAAATGAAAATCGGAAGATTCCGAACTGGTAAGGTACTCCCCGGATAATGGTTCCACCCATTCCGCTAGCCTGGTGTTAGCGTAAGGTTGCATTAAATAGTAGACTTCTGCCATCTCTGCTAAGGTCGGTATGTAGCTACCATGACACTTTCCGATGATTGATAGCATTGAAGATTCATTATTCTTACCCTCCTTTTTGAGAAGTATTGATGTGAGTTTAGCGCCGTCTTTGTCCCCAAAAGCTGTATATTCCGGATATGGCATATCTGGTTTGTAGATGAGTCTTTCATCTACCTCTGAAGACGAATTGTTTATAATACCCTCTGCATGTTTCCCGTCAATTGTGGCGAAGATTCTTCCACTTGAGTTTGTTTTATGTCCGAATGAATAAGTTCCTGTGACATCCTCAATTGCGATGGCTTTGCCATGCCGTCCATCTGTTTGAAACACAACAGCAACAGTCATAGTATCGCGCTTTGCCACAATCAGTCCGTCTTTACGTAAATAGTTTCCAACTGAAACACTATCAACAGTGGCAACTTTATTCAGTTCTGTTTTACGATCATTGTCAACCCATGATGACTTGGGGATAAGTCTCCCACCTTGTTCTACCATTAGATTGAGCTGTGTCATGCTTCCGGCCGTCAACGGTGGCAATTTCGTTTCAAAAACGTATTCCCGACCACTGACCATAGCCGTGAGAACAATGTCAGAAGCAGATTCGCAAGGGATAAGATAAAAATCATGATTCCTGCCGTTGTTAAGTAGGCAGTCAGAAATAAGTACCACAGGCTTTCCTTCGCCAGAACTCTCAATCCATTGTCCGACATAAGGCATGTATTTTGCTTTGTTTATAATTACATCTCCTTTGATTGTCAGCGACTCAAGGATGTCTCTTCGGTTGTCGCTTTGTAGAAAGAAACGAACCAAAGCCATTGTACTTTTGAATTTTATATGAAAAGACAGCCTATCGCCAACCGATCTTCCAATCTCATACCCATAGAGATGGTCCGAAAATGGGGCGGTCAGCGACAAGGTGTCTTTTGCAGAAAACGGCCAACATGCACTTACTGTTGCGGTGGTGTCAACTGTAAGGGTACGCCTTTCGGGTTGAAATATGCCGTAGTTCGAAAATGGTTCGATAGCCATCGTTCCATCGGACGTGAGTCTTACTCCAATCCGGTCAACATCACCAATCGAGCTATCAGCCGATATCTCCACTGGTCTTAGCTCGTTACGCCAGGAATCACGCACCTCTATTGCTGCACGGGTCTGTTCCAGCGATATTTTCTTATCACCGGAACCAACACATGACGAACAAGCAAGAGTAATACCCAGTATGTAATGAGATGCATACATTTTACATGAGTTGTAATAGAGGTTAAAGACTTCTTGATCGAGCGTATACAAAAACGCCCTTGTCGCATTTTTTTGAATGGAGGCCTTTACGTTGTTTAAGCATTATGACGGCTACACCTACACCGATAGCAGCCACAAGCGTTATTAAACCCGCGACAAATCCCATAGCGATATACATGACTATGAATCCGACAATGGCACCCCCGGCAGCCGCGGCCGCCCAATAAATGTACCGGCCTTGCAATCCCATAAGTTCAAGAGGCCGCTGTAGCCCCTTGAACATGGGATATGAAGGGTGATTTTCTTTGCCTGTTATGGCCATGAATCAGAGTCCGAAGAACAGCGGAAGTGCCTGGGCTGCCGCAACAAGGAAGATACATGCGCCAACAATCATCATAATAGATTTCTTGACGTCCTGCTCCTCGTTGTTCATCTTGATATAGACTGAGATTGCGCCTACGATGGCAACAACACCGGCAATGGCGTAACAAAGTTTCACGACGATGGGAACATACTTGGCGATTTCTTCGGTAACGGTGGACAGTGCCGTTGTTCCGGCCTCATAATTGCCAGCCGAGTTCTGGGCGAACATTGCCACAGAGCCAACAATCATCATGCAGAACATCTGCACACGCTCACTTCCGAAAAAGGTCTTGAGCTTGGTTGAGATTTTTTTGAGCATAAAATCTGGATTTATTAATTAAGTGATTGGTTATATTTAAGTTAGTGTTGTTTATGAGCTATATTCTATATCCAAAAAAGGCCGGGAATACGGTGGACGCACCGATCAGAAACAAACAGGCTCCGAGTACCATCATTATCTCCTTTTTCACACCGTCTTCACCGGTGTTCATTTTTATGTATATCTGTAAGGAGGCATAGATTACCACCAAGGACGCTATAGCATATATAAGGTAGAGGACATAGAGCATCATCGTAACTACGAAATCATGCTGCTTTGCCAAGGCATCAGCCCCCCAGCTATAATCTACACCGCCACACTTAGCCGATGCAGAGTTTGCCCATAGAAAACACAAGGCCAATAAGCCTGGAGTAAGAGCTTTTTTAATAATGATCCAAGCCGCCTGCATCGTTGTCCGTCGGATTGTTTTCTTCGGCGGAGATGCGTTTAACCCATATATTTTTGGCATCTGGGGTGGCACTTAATCCCTGTAAACTGTCCATCATTTCATTTTCATCAAGGCTTACTTCGGCAATCACTTCAACCTCTTCGGGCATTGTCTCAGCCAACTTGGTTTTCAAAGCCTCAGCGTCGGCACATTTATACTCCAAATCGTCAGTCAGGTCGCTAGCAATTTCTGCTACAGGAGTCGCGGATATCTCATTATTGCCGATGGAGAATCCTTCTTTGGTTTCTGCAACCTTTACAGGTTGATCTTCCATGAATGATGTATCGAATGTCTCAGTCTGCGAACCGTCCTCTTCGGACTTGCGACCTGCCGAGACATCGCGAACAATCGCCACAGAAAAATATATGATGTAGGCGATGGTGAGTATCAATGCAAATATTCCAAATGCGCTCATGAATTTGTTTTTTAGTTCATTTTTCTAATTGTGATGCAAAGGAAGATGATAAATGTGGAATCCAAAATTATATGCTGATTGACAACCTTTTATTTAATGCTGTTTATATAAATCCGGTTATTGTCACTGCGTTTTGGCACATCCCTGCTATATTTATCGAATTTACTCCTCCCAGTTCCTCGTGAGATAGTTTTAACCGCAAAGTTATCAGCGGAGCATAATGCCAAGGGCCAGCTTCGTTTTGAACAAAACCCTTGTCGGATATGCTTCTATAAGCTGATTCTGGATGCGTATAAAACTTGTTCTCACGAAGAAATGAAGGTTTCTATAAGTGAGGGAAATAATAATTAAAGTTGATAAAATATGGCGAATTACTGCGACAGCACTTATCGAATTACAGGTGATGCATCCGAACTTGATGCTCTCTTTGCTCTTATGCAAAAACTTGAAAAAGAAAAAGAGAATGGAAACTGGGTAGGGCATATTGTGGATGCTCTGAATGGCTCACGCCCCGAGTATCTCTATGTAAGAGGATGGTGGGATGAACTTGAGAGAGAGGAGGACTGCATCAAGTTCAGACTTGAGTCGGCGTGGGAACCTCTACATGAGGCATGGGACTTCATATGCACGAAATTCAAGACCCTAAAAGCGTACTTCATCGGAGAAGAACCGGGATGCGAGGTGTTCTTGAAGCGTGATAATCCAGAGAAAGGATGGTTTCCAGACAACTATTATGTTGATGCTTGCACTCCCGATGAAGAATATATACACGAATACTTCACCAATATTGATGAAGCATTCCGTTTCATAGAGCGCATATCCGCCACCAATATAATTACCGCAGAGAATGTAGCAGCTCTTAATCTCACATGGGGTGAGGAAAACGAGAATGCGTATATCTATTTGCACGAATTTAAGGAAGTATGATGACCGTCATCCCCGAAACCGCAAACAGCAGTTTCGGGGATGCCTATTCGACATCATGTTGGTTCAGCCCTTTTTAGTTGCTTCATCGGATAGATACCAGCAATCTTGCATCCAATGAAGTATGCCCGTTTGAAATCCTCATACATCTCATCATCAAACCATTGTTTGGAGGTGAGAGTGAGTAGTAGGTTAGGCTTCTCAAACTTATCTGGACATATTATATAGTGACTTAGCTTGTAGCCGATACCATTGTTCCGATCGATTAATAAAGTACCGTCTGTTCCTATACTGATTGTTCCCACTCTGCAAATTATAGAGAATCCCTCTATTATATCAATAGGACTCATTTCATTCCAGTCTCCGACGAATACACACGCCATTTTTTCCTCTCTGGTCATAAGGATTGATTCCGGGTCAAGGAATGTTCTACGTTCATACACATAGTCATCTATGTTATCTACCATGAACACCTTTGCCACTCTTTCAAGCAGATGACTTGTGGCTTCCTGCAGACCATTTTCAAGGCACGAAACAGTACTCTGCGAAAGCTGCATAGACGCACCAAATTGTTTCTGCGTCAAGCCGCGCTCCTTGCGGAACTGCTTTAGGTTTATAAGTTTCATTGTCTATATGATTGTCCTTGGTGTATAATCTTTTGATATATCTCCTGCAAACGATCGACGACTCGCCAACCGTATTGTTTGAAAAGGTCATCAGACACAAGGTTTGTAGTAATAATAGTGAAGCTCATCGTCTCATAGCGTTTTTCGATTAATCGTCTGACAGGATGTGCCGGAGTCCCGAAAGACAATACCTCGCAAGGCTCCTCTCCTAAATCGTCTATGACAAGCAATGGTATGTTTTTGAGTTGCAGGATGTGACTGTCATCCTGATTTTTATAATATTCACAAACTTCCGTAGCTGTTATGAAGCGATGTCCAAACTCAAAGTATTCTCCCATATAGTCAAACAGCCCCCTGGCGTTCAATATCCTTGACATCCTTACGATGGCTCTTGCAAGTGTTGTCTTGCCATTACCGGGCACTCCACAGAGCATCAACCCAGACTCCGGATATGGTTTGGTGAGATGGCGGATAACTCCAGCTATTGCCTCCTGAGTATTCTTGTCGCTTATAAATTCAGAATACCGAGATTGCACTTCTTCTTGATATAGTTTGTACAGCAGAAGATAAGCATCCTTAGGCGGCATATTGAAACGGAAGCAAGGTGCGAGCTGATGTAAAGCTTTCACTGTTGAGACTTGGTTTGCAAGTTCAACTTCGGTTATGCCGAACTCGCCGAATATGTCACTTATAGTCTGCGCCTCATTCTTCTTCATAACATAAACCTTTTCTGAATGTATTACATTCAAACTCCTCAATGTGGTAATTCTCTGAAATAATTGATGCGACTCGGCTTCCATATATCTCTCTTATGCTCTGGATGTCAAATGGGGTAGAGATGAATGTGAGAAGACCTCTACCGTATCTCTCCATGATAAGTTTACTGATTGACTTCACTGCAACTTGTGAATTTACTCCGTCGATCTCATAGCCGAGATTATCAACAAGCAATACTGGAATAGCCGTCGCAACTTTATTAATCTCATATAAGACAGATGGATGCTGAAAATCTTCGGCATTGACATATAAGCTCTCAATAGAGTTTATTCCATTGTACTTCCAAGATGTCGGAAATTTTCTCAACAGAGTAAGAAACTCATTTATGGCGAGCATCATACTTGTTTTTCCGGAGCCGCTTTTGCCACAGAACAGATAACCATCAACGTATTTGCCCGTTGTCATAGCAACGGCAATAGTTGTCGCTGCGAGTTGAAGTTCGGTTGAAGCCTGGAAGTCCTCTCCTCGTTGGCGTCCTAAGGCTGAAAGGCAATGGATAAGACTTTCATTAACTGTCTGTGGCATCAGATAGAGGTAGAAACGGCTTCTCGTAGTCTGCGGCAGTGCGCGCACTGCCTTCAGAACCTCTGCGTCTGGCGGCACCGGCTGGTGTGACTCTTTTTTCTTTTTGAACATTCTGTGTGGTTTTTGATTTATATTTCAAGTTTTCTCGAATTTGGATTCTCGCCCAGTTCATGAAGTGTTGCTTGAATCCTTGGAATGTCGGATGGAAGTCCTCCGCTCCAAGGCAATAGTTGAGAAATTCCTCGAGCATCAGTAACAATCCTTCTCGTCCGTTGTCGGGTTTGAGACTGAAAAACATTTGCTCGATTGTCATATCCGATTTTTTTAACTCTTCAAAAAATCCTCTTTCACGCGCTGAATAATCAGAAAGATTTTTTTTAAGTTTTTCTTGTTTTTCTTTTTTTCTACTTACAGGCATCTCCGGTCCCGTCTCATCCTCTATACCATCTACCATTACAGAATCTATCTCACTCGGCATATTGGGGCGCATCTGAGTATGCATACGATTCAGCTTTTCATCTTGCAGCCCATCCGACATATCAGAGTGTGTATGTCTTGCAAAATATCCGGAAGGAGGGGAGAACTTTTCATACTGAAGAACCCTGACAATCATTATCCCTTTTTCATCGCGAAGGCTTATACGCCCATCCTCTACCAGCAGCTTCAAGAAATTGTCTATTGCCCTTTCATCGGCATTCCAAGCCCTGTGAAGGAAAGAAAGTGTGGATGCGACCTCTCCATATTGAAGTCTAACAATAATCCTTGTCGCCCCCACGCTCTGTATGCATGGCTTAGAGGCGGCATGGTTGCGAAGCCATATCCACCAACTGAATCTGACAGGATCCTGATACAGCCAGTCCTGTTCTTCATCTTTATATATTAAGGTGAATCCGGAGGTGTACATGACAGTTTTTTTATAAGTTCATGAATGTCGGATCCGAGAAAGACCATCTGGTCGTTCTCGAAGTGGTATTTGATTTTGTGTTTGTTGACAAAACTCAACAGTTCCATTTGGCTGAATTGCAAAATCCGTGCAAGTTCGGCGACGCTGTATAGCTTACCGGGGCGTACTTGATTGAGCATAATAAGCTTTTCGATTTTATCCCTTCTCTTCTGGGAATAGTTGAATAATCGACACGCCTATGGTTCTGGCAATATCTTTCCTTATCCCTTTTTTCGGTACCTTATTTTGACTCAACCACTTTCGTACAGTCTTCGGGGCTGCTTTAGTTATGCGTGACAGCAAGTCTATGAACTGATGAAACTCAATTTTCTTGGCTGGTAGAGCCGAGTAGAGTTCAAATATGGACCCGGATTGTCTTCTGTTTTCCGGGAAAAGAGTATTCACATCCTTTCTTAACGCCTTTGCAATCTTCCTCTTAATTTCTGATGACGGTATATATCCATTAGGAGTAGGGCTTAAGATCATCCTCACTGTGTTAGGTGTGAGTCCTGTAACGGCAACAATGAGATTGAACAGACGCCTCCTGGGGGTGGGAAGATTTGTGAGCATATCTCCGATTTCATATAGAGACAATGGCATCCTCAGATATTTCTCCAGAGTATTCATAGGGCATCTCGGTTGTTTTATAGATCGTTACTGCCAATTTTATCTTCAAGCACAATCAACAATGTGAAGGTTGGAGAATTATCCATACCATTGAAAACGCTCTTTTGTGAAATCGTTGCAGTGTAATCCCTGTCGTGTTCCGAGAAGCGTGCTTCCGGAAGAATGTAATGGGCTGATATGTTTAGGCAAGTTACACGATTCTCAGCAGTGTTTTTTTGCTCAGGACTACCATGAGGAGAAGCATGATGCTCTAAATTTTGGTTGTATCTGTTCATGTCATCCTCCCTTTCTTTTCATTGAGTCTCTCGATGTCGCTCAGTCTGTAATATGGGCTGCCTTCAATATATACGGGTACAAGCGCTCCTTTCTCCTCCCATTCACGCAACGTTTTTGCTGTTTTCCCCAGTTTCTTAGCGGCCGAGGATCTTGACAACGATGGAATCTCACTGTATTTGTCCATGAGTTGCGACGCACTTTCCAATGTACGGAGAACCGCACGATCGGTAATTTCATCGATCATTTCTACAGGAATGGTAATGTAAACCGGCGGAAAATCGCCAGTGGGCTTGGTATGGAACATATCCCATATATTCTCCACATTCATGCGGAGTTCTCGAACAAGCCGTTTGTATAGGTTTTCTTTCATATACGACATTATTTATATTATGTCGCAAAATTAGATGAAGAAACACAACTATACAGAAAAGAAGAGTAAAACTTGGTAAAGTTCTGCCAAATTTTACTCTTACTAAATTTTACTTCGACCGTGTAGGTTTTATTCAGCTATCAATTTGCGCGTTAGGTTAGCCTTGACATTTGCCAGCATTTCTTCATTTATAAGGCTTCCCCCAACAGTGCTATAAGACTTACTTATAGCGCCCTGCGTGCCTCCAACTCCCCAGTATCGCTGTAACAAAGAGAACTCAGGCATCTTAGTCAACCATCTCAATTCTATGGCTGCCTGAAGGTACATTGCCGCTGTTTTCCCTTTTGTCCCGTGCAACACGTCATATAGGATGTCGAATTTTTTGTCTTTCTCTGATTCTGAATCTCCGGTAATCAGGCTGTTTATTGCTCTCAACTCCTTTTCCCTGACATAATCTTCTCGTGTTGTCTTGTTCAACTCCATCCGTTCTGAAGCGGTGAGTCTATCTTTATGACGGCTCAGCTCTTCTTGAACCGGGCGATATTTGTCAAGTACAGGAATCCAAAGTATCTCAATTATCTCGACAACATCTGAGGCCATACGCGCCTTGTGTCTTATGGCTTCCTCTATTGATGTAAATGATTCCTGGATTATGAAATGCCATTGGGCGAACCAGCGAGTAAACTTCTTCAAGGTATAGTATATCGAGATTATGGAATTGGCTGCAATGCAACCACGACCAATGTCGGCCTGTAGAGCCTCGTTAAAATACATCCATGTCTCGGAGAGATAATCTTTCAGAATCTTCAGATTCGCTGGGCGCACGCTCTCCCAGTCCGTGCAGAAAGGTTCAATGAACGACAGTCGTGCATGGACTTCACATTCATAATATGGCAGCGCTTGTGCAGTCATCTGAAACATATAAGGGAGTAACAACTTTTCATATTAGAAAGTTCGCCAACCGCACATTTTTGAATGAACAGACACTTCTCAGCAATAGGAGGGCAGTAAGGCGAGGTTCCGCGCTGAAACGTCACCATTAACATTTTAACGATGGTTAATAGTTCGCGCCTTGAAAATTTAACATTTGAGACCCCAGTTTTTCCATGGTAGACAGAAATTTTTTCAAAAAAAGTAGACAAAATTTGGGGTCATGAAAAATTTTGGTAGACAAACGGTAGACAAAAACAAAAGAGAAATCCCGCAACTCTTGATTTTCAATGAGTTGCGGGATTAATCTGTGCCCAGAACAGGACTCGAACCTGCACGCCTCGCAGCACTCGCACCTGAAACGAGCGCGTCTACCATTCCGCCACCTGGGCTTTTGCGACTGCAAAGATACGCTTTGTTTTTGTATTTTCAAAATATTGTAGCAGTGTTTTTCGGCCGAAAATAAAAATATACCCAATGGTGATTGGGTATATGTCGATCGATTCACATCCTCATGTATTGCACTTAATAGGGTGTCAGTTTTTGTGAAACCACCATTTGAGCTTTTCCCACACGGTGGGCGGGTTGGCTTTCAGGTGAACGTTTACTCCCATGTCGTTTTTGTTGAGGAATATGATTGAGCTGTGGAGCACAATCGCTATTGTTTCTTCAAATTGCGAGAAGCCGTGCACGCGTTCAAGCGCTATTTTGTGAAATGGCGACATGGGGTCAAGACTCCCGATTACGATGTGTCCCTCCTCGTCAATCTCGACATTGTGATGCTCCGACGCGTAGTCGAAGAGCAGCCCTATGTCAAGATGTTCAATGCCCGGGGGCAATTTGGCGTATTTCTTATATAGTTCGTCGATAACCTGTTTTGTAATCATAATTTCAGTACATACAAAATTCTGAAAATTTTTTGCATTAATAGTTAATATGCACTTATGCTTTGGAGGGAAACGCGGTAAACCTAAAATTGGTTTAAATTGAAGCGTTTATTAACATTTATTATCTGAAGACAATAGGTGACAAACATTGGTTGGGTAAACAATGCGGCGGAAACGCATTTAAGCAATAACCGCCGCATTGATATTTAGAAGTTTGTTATGCAAGGAATCCGAGGAGCACACCTGCTGCCACGGCCGAACCGATAACACCTGCAACGTTGGGGCCCATGGCGTGCATGAGCAGGTAGTTGCTGGGGTCATATTCAAGACCAAGGTTGTTGGAGATTCGGGCCGACATCGGAACTGCCGATACGCCGGCGTTACCGATAAGCGGGTTGAGCTTCTTGCCCTTGGGCAATACAAGATTGAACAGCTTTACGAACAGTACGCCCGATGCCGATGCAATGATGAATGCCATGAATCCAAGTGCAAAGATGAAGATTGTGTCGAGTGTGAGGAATTCCGACGCCTGGGTCGATGCACCTACGGTCATACCGAGAAGTATTGTAACGATGTCGGTGAGGGCGTTGCTTGCTGTCTTGGCAAGACGGTTGGTGACACCGCACTCACGGAGCAGGTTACCGAAGAAGAGCATACCGAGCAACGGAATACCCGAAGGCACTACGAAGCAGGTGAGCAGAAGTCCTACGATGGGGAAGATGATCTTCTCGTTCTGCGACACGGCGCGTGCGGGCTTCATCTTTATCAATCGCTCGTGCTTGGTTGTGAGCAGTCGCATGATTGGCGGCTGGATGAGCGGTACCAAGGCCATGTAGGAGTAGGCCGATACTGCGATTGCACCCATCAAGTTGGGGGCGAGCTTTGATGAAAGGAATATGGCGGTGGGGCCGTCGGCACCTCCGATGATTGCGATTGCACCTGCCTGGTCGGGGGCGAATCCCAATGCGAGAGCCACCATGTAGGCTCCGAAGATACCAAACTGTGCGGCTGCGCCTACGAGCATGAGCTTAGGATTGGCGATGAGGGCCGAGAAGTCGGTCATCGCACCGATTCCGAGGAAGATTAGCGGGGGATACCATCCGGCGCTTACGCCGTTGTAAAGGATGTTGAGCACTGAGCCTTCTTCGTAGATGCCGATTTCAAGTCCGGCTTCGGCGTTGAAGGGGATATTACCTATAAGTATACCAAATCCGATGGGCACCAGAAGCATGGGCTCGAAGTTCTTCTTGATGGCAAGCCAGATGAAGAACAGACCCACGACAAGCATCACCAGGTGTTGCCAGGTGGCATTGGCGAAGCCTGTCAGCTCCCAGAACTGATGGAAGTTGATAGCCATGAATTCGTGGAAAGTCATAATCTTGAGATTCTAATTGGATTGTAAATTCGTGATATTTGTTCTCTTCGGTTATGCTTAATCCAGAGTGATGAGCACGGCTCCTTCAAGCACTGAGTCGCCGGCGCTTACATTGACCGATGCCACCTTTCCGTCGCGGCCTGCATGGATGGCGTTTTCCATCTTCATGGCCTCAAGCATGAGCACTGTGTCGGATGCCGAAACGGTGTCGCCCACCTTTACGTTGATCGACAGGATGGTTCCGGGCAGGGGAGCTTTTATCTGGAAGCCTCCGGCGCTTACATTGGGCTTGCTTACTACCTTTTCGCCTGTAGCTGTGCGCGGGGCAGCCGAGGGACGCGGAGCCGATACGATGCTTACGGGGCCCTGCTTCTTTTCAAGCTCTACTTTGTAGGGCATTCCGTTTACGAGAACCTCGGCCACGTTGTCGACGATGTCGCCAATCCCCACGTTGTAAGTGTTACCGTTGATTTTATATTTATATTCTTTCATTTTGTGGTAATTGTTAAAACGAGTATTTAATGTATACTTTAATTATAGTGGAGAATTAACGACGGGGAATCTCGCGGAGTCCGTAGATCTTGGAGCTCCACGGCGAGTAGCTCTTTCTCACCTTGTTTATGGTGAGGATTGTGCTTTCCTTGTCGTGGGTGTTGAGGTGTTCGTGCAGTGCCATTACGATTGCGGCGATTTCCTCGCCCGAGTCGTGGGCCGGACGCTCTTCCTTGGCCAGAGCCTTGGTTTCGAGTCCTTGCGAACGTGCCTTGTTGGTCTGCGATATACGTGCTCCTATGCGGCTTATGCCGTAGAAGCAGAGGCTAAGGAGCAACAGGGCGCTGAACACGATGCACATCGCCATGATCGACAGTCCGAATCCGTGTCCGTCGGTTTCGGCAAACATTTCCACCTTTGAGTTGGTGTCGATGATGATGTTGTTGCTGCTCGGGGTTATGTAGAGCAGGTCGCTGCCGTCGCGCACTTCCCATGCCTCGGCGCCACTGCCTGCGCCGTCGACTTTGCGGGCGTAGGTTGTGTTGGCTTCAAGTGAGGCGGGGATGGTTATCGAGTCGATGAGTGTCACTCCGTTGGCGTCGTATATACCTATCCAGTTGTCCTGTCCGGGCTCAAGCTCGAAGCTGAGGTGGAAGGTGCCCTTGTTGGGCTCTCCGTCGGCCCAGAACACTACATGCTGGCGGGGAGGTATCTCGGTGTTGACATCGCCCAGGGGCACGGGGTACATCTTGGGCTTGTCGGGATTGTTGGTAAGATACACACTCGATATCTCCATCGGTGCATAAGTCGAGTTAAACAGCTCTATCCATGCATGGTGAAGGCCGTAGTCGTCGACATAGTTGCTGTCGTTCTGCACCATCACCTCGTTGATGCGCAATCCGCGTCGCCCTTGGGCGTAGGATGCGGCACTCAGGGTGATGACTGCAACGAGCAATAATAATATTCTCTTTTTCATTGCGTGTCGTTTATAGAGGAATATTGCCGTGCTTCTTGGCGGGGTTGGTCACTTTCTTGGTGGCGAGCTGCTGAAGAGCGCGGATTACGCGGAAACGAGTGTTGCGGGGTTCGATTACATCGTCGATGTAGCCGTACTTTGCTGCATTGTAGGGGTTGCAGAAGAGCTTGTTGTATTCGGCTTCCTTCTCGGCGAGAACCTTTGCGGGATCGTCCGATTCCTTGGCTTCACGGGCATAGAGCACCTCTACTGCACCTGCACCGCCCATAACGGCGATTTCGGCGGTAGGCCATGCGTAGTTCATGTCGCCGCGGAGCTGCTTACAGCTCATCACGATGTGGCTTCCTCCGTAGCTCTTGCGCAGTGTCACGGTTACCTTGGGCACTGTGGCTTCGCCGTAAGCGTAGAGAAGCTTGGCTCCATGCAGGATTACGCCGTTGTACTCCTGGCCTGTACCGGGAAGGAATCCGGGAACATCGACGAGTGTTACCAACGGAATGTTGAATGCGTCGCAGAAGCGAACGAAGCGTGCGCCCTTGCGTGAGGCGTTGCTGTCAAGCACGCCGGCGAGATATTTGGGCTGGTTGGCTACGATACCTACCGACTGGCCGTTCATGCGGGCAAAACCTACGATGATGTTCTTGGCGTAGTCGCGCTGGATTTCGAGGAATTCGCCGTTGTCGATGATTGCGCCGATTACCTCATACATGTCGTAGGGCTTGGTTGCACTGTCGGGGATTATGTCGTTGAGTGAATCCTCAAGACGGTCGATGGGATCGGTGCACTCAACCAACGGGGGCTCTTCAAGGTTGTTCTGCGGGATGAAGCTGAAGAGCTTGCGGATGATTTTGAGAGCCTCTTCGCCGTCTTCGGCTGCAAAGTGTGCAACACCGCTCTTGCAGGCGTGAACATTGGCGCCGCCGAGAGCTTCCTGAGTTACATCTTCGCCGGTAACGGTCTTCACTACCTTGGGACCGGTGAGGAACATGTAGGAGATGCCCTTGGTCATGATGGTGAAGTCGGTGAGGGCTGGAGAGTAAACTGCACCGCCGGCGCAGGGACCGAGAATACCTGAAATCTGAGGTATTACACCCGATGCCATGATGTTGCGCTGGAAAATTTCGGCATATCCGGCAAGCGCGTTGATGCCTTCCTGGATACGTGCACCTCCAGAGTCGTTAAGACCGATGACGGGAGCGCCCATCTTCATGGCCATGTCCATGATCTTGCATATCTTCAAGGCCATGGTTTCCGAGAGTGAGCCGCCGAATACGGTGAAGTCCTGTGCAAATACGTACACAAGACGGCCGTCGATTGTTCCGTAACCTGTCACCACGCCGTCGCCGAGGTAGCTTTTCTTCTCCTGGCCGAAGTTGGTGCAACGATGGCGAACAAACATATCGAGTTCCTCAAACGAACCTTCGTCGAGCAGCTGGGCAATGCGTTCACGTGCCGTGTACTTACCTTTATCGTGTTGTTTCTGGATGGCTTTTTCGCCGCCACCTAAACGAGCTTCGTTGCGTAATGCAATTAGCTCCTGAACTTTTTCGAGTTGATTGCTCATGTCTATTTCTTTCCTTTGGAAATGTTGTTATTTAGCCGGCATTGCGCCGACCTTGATTTTATTTGTTGGGGTCTTCGCAAAGCTCGATGAGCGCACCGCAGGTCGACTTCGGGTGGAGGAATGCGATGTTGAGGCCTTCGGCACCCTTGCGGGGAGCCTTGTCGATAAGGCGGCAGCCTTTTTCCTCAGCTTCGGCAAGAGCGTTGGCTACACCGTCCTCCATAGCGAATGCTATGTGCTGGATGCCGCCGCGACCGCCGTTGTTGGCGATGAACTTGGATATTGCACTGTCGTCGCTTGTGCCTTCAAGAAGCTCGATTTTGGTTTGTCCTACTTTGAAGAAGGCTGTACGCACTTTCTGGTCGGCAACTTCCTCAATGGCAAAGCATTTAAGGCCAAGAATGTTCTCGTAGAAAGGTATAGCTTCGTCCAAGCTGGGAACGGCTATGCCCACGTGTTCGATGTGAGAAATGTTCATTTTGAAAATGTTTTAAATATGGTTCATTATATAAGTTAACTTGAAAAAAGCCGAGTCGACATCGCATAAAACGCTGAAGCTACGGATTATTGTGCAAAATTAATAAATATTGTGGAACTTGCGATATTTTAGATATATTATTTGTGCCGATTATTTTAACATGAAAAATGTGAATTTTTGGCAGATTCAGGAAATTGTGTCAGTAGGCGTGTCAGTGCCTTGAAAAGCTTTAACTTTTTGTCACATATTAAAATAGGCAATGCACCAACCTTTTTGGCACATCATTTGTTTTTCCTATGAATGTCGCGGAAATCCCACCATGGGAAGTGTGACATGAAATTGTATTGAAATTTAAAAACAAACATAAAATTATAGAATTATGGGAAAGATTATTGGTATTGACTTGGGAACCACCAATTCCTGTGTAGCAGTACTTGAAGGAAATGACCCCGTTGTTATTCCTAACAGCGAAGGACGTAACACAACACCTTCCATCGTTGCATTCATTGCCGGTGGCGAGCGTAAGGTAGGTGACCCTGCAAAGCGTCAGGCAATCACCAACCCGGTAGTTTGACAGTTGCATTTTCATGAATCTTTTTTGCTGGCACGCTTGCACGTGTCAAATTTTATTACTATCTTTGTAGCACCGTGTAGCAATCAACGGCAGGGCGGCATAATATGAAGCTGAAAATAACCAAGACAAAAAAGACTTCCATCCTTTATGTACAGAAGGCATACAGGGACAAGAACGGCAAAAGTACCTCAAGAATCCATGAGCGCCTTGGAACGCTTGAGGAAGTTCGTCAGAGATGCGGAGACAGAGATCCTGTTGAATGGGCCAGGGAATATATCGCCAGGCTTACGGCACAGGAGAAGGAGGGCCGGCAGGTGATAATATCACGTCTGTCGCCCACAAAGCTTATTGAAAAAGGCGAGGCTCAGAGTTGCGAGAGCGGATATCTGTTTCTTAAACGGCTGTACCATAAGGTCGGGATGGACAGGATATGCGAGGCAATCTCACGTAAACATAAGTTCGACTTCGATTTCAACAAAGTTCTGGAGCTGATGGTCTACGAACGGCTTTTGAGACCGGCTTCAAAACTAGGTAATTATCGCAGGAGCGGAAGCTATATCGAGCCTTTTGATATAGAAAAACAGCATATCTACAGGAGTCTGGATATCCTGGACAGACACGGTGAATACATCCAGAAGAGACTTTTCCTTAATTCGTCAAAGGTTGTCGAACGGGATACGACCGTCATGTACTATGACTGCACCAACTATTTTTTCGAGAGAGAATCTGCCGATCCGGACTATGTGACAGACAAAAAAGGGAACGTTCATGAACGTATACGCAAGTACGGAGTCTCCAAGGAACATCGACCGAACCCCATCGTACAGATGGGTATGTTCATCGACAACTCCGGCATGCCGGTTGCGATGTGCATCAATCCCGGCAATGCCAACGAACAGACTACCTTGATTCCAACTGAAAAGATTATAGTTGAGAAGATGGGGGTCAGCAAGATTGTAGTCTGTACAGACGGAGGTCTCTCTTCTGAAGGCAACCGGTCATATAACTCCACAGCAGAAAGATCATTCATAACGGTGCAGTCAATAAAGAAACTGGAGGATAATCTCAGGGACTGGTGTCTGGAACCGACAGGATGGAAACTTGTAAAGTCCGACACGGTACAAAAAGACAAGCGGTACCGGGATGCAGACGAGGATGAACTGGAGTTTGACCTGACTGATGCCGATACTGCCCGTTATTACGGAGACCGCACTTTTTATCGCGAGCGTTGGATTGTCAATGAAAAGACAAAGTTCTCTCAAAGATTGATTGTGACATTTTCATACAAATACCGCGACTACCTCCGATTCCTGCGTCAACGCGAGATTGACAAGGCTGACAGCAATGCACGTGGAAACAGGACATTGACCAAATCTTATAAGAGCCCTGACAGGTTCCTTTCCGAGACCTACGCCACAGAAGACGGCGAGGTTGCGGTATTCAGAACCGTCTCCCTGAATCTTGACGCCATATCAGAAGAAGAAAAATATGACGGCTTCTATGCGATATGTACGGATCTGTCTGACAATGTGACGAAAATCATCGAACTGAACCATAACCGCTGGGAGTCGGAGGATGCCTTCAGGGTCATCAAGACTGACTTCAAGGGTCGACCCGTCTTCGTCTGGACGGCGGAACACATAAGGGCCCACTTCATTGTCTGCTTTATCACACTACTGCTCTTCAGAATAATGGAAAAGGAACTGAACTATAAATACACATCCTCCGCTATAATTGAGAAACTACGGTCAATGACTATGAACATAGTCAAGGGAGAAGGCTACAAGCCTAACTTCACACGGGATGATCTTACCGATGACCTACATGCCAAAGCCGGCTTCAGACTCGACACCGAGATTGTTACTCGTCAGAAAATCAAACAGATTATTGCTAATATTAAAAAAGGTTAAATATAGATAACCCCATTCCAGTGCTACATATATAGACCCTTTTGCACATGGCTTCACGCCAATGTACAAAAGGGTTTGCTCGTTTTTGGACTGTAAAAGATGGGAAATTAATAAATATTGTGGAACTTGCGATATTTTAGATATATTATTTGTGCCGAT
>CAJTMH010000008.1 GCA_910577255.1 uncultured Duncaniella sp.
TATATGACATGCTTCCGTCATGCTCGTTAAACACGAGCATCCCCATGCAAGTATGCGCCTATCTATCTGATTGTCAGAATATTCCGATTATCCCTCAATTGCAGCCTGCGCCGCCAATAGAATTAAGTGATATTGACCCACTTGTCGAGTATGTTGAATTTTTGTTAGATTTAGAATTTACGTCCCATGCGTTTTAAGTCCGTGCAAGCGTCTACAAGGAAGTAGTAAATACCTACGGCGTGCTCGTTAGCGAATGACATTGCCCACTCGCTAAACTTTTGCTCTATCCCGGTCTTGGGGTCGGTGTAATCAGTTTCCCACAGGTCGGCGAGGTCTGCATTTACCTCATTGGGGGTGTTGCCGAGTGCGTCTACCACCTCGGCAGGGTATTCTTCAATCAAACCCTTGCTCCAATCTCCAAACTCGGAGCCGGGATTGAGTAGCAGATACTCAAATGCGGCGTCTTTGAGTTCGTCCATGAGTGGCTCTGTTTCGTTATATGGGTATTCTCTGTTCATATCTTTGCTTGAATTATGCCCAAATTTGGGCGTTAGGAGCGCGTACAATCACTTTCTCCTCTATCGGTGGAGTTTATCATCTGAGCCAACAAAAGCGGCCTATTGGGCCGTTACAGCCCGTATTTGTATTTATCACGTCTATCCAACACTTTGCGCATAGTTTCAAGAGTTTTATGAAGAGCTTCTTCTTGTTCCCATGTTTCGGGAATGAGTTTCTCTCTGAATGCCTCATTTAACGCAACAATACATAGCATCAACTCTCTTTCGTTTTCTTCGTATTGTTCGATTTGAATTCTTAAATCATTTAGTTCACTCATTTGCCACGCTCAATAAGTAAGTCAATCATCTTGTCTTTCGTTCTGGACAGCTCCGCAGTGATTTCTTCATTTTTGACACGAAGTTCCTCAATTTCTTTCTTCATTGATTTACGCTCAGCCTCCCATGCTTTCTTTTCACCTTGCAGGTCTTGAATTTGTTGCTGCAAATTCTTGATTCTCTCTTTAAGAACAGCATCGCCAATTAGCACCTCAGAATCCTCTGCATAAATACCATCAGGAGAAAAGAAGTTGCCTTTTGTAGTTGCCGGTACCATCATGCTACCGATACCCGATTTCACCCATTCAACTGAGAGGTTATGTGCGTGACAAATTTTCCCAATGGTCTTATCGGTAATCTTTTGCTTCCCTTCCAACATCTTTCCGAAGTTGGAGGGGTCTATGTTTGCTTTGCTTGCAAAGGCATTTTGCGTGGCATTAAGCACTGCTATCGCCTCTTTCAAGCGTTCTACCATATCATTCATACCTTGGTATTACTGTTAATAATTATTAAAATTTCACACTTTGTTTGGTAGTACCGTGGTAATACCATATATTTGCAGTGTAATTCTAATGTCGTAGCGTTGTAACTCGCTTAGATTAAGAAGCAAAGATAACAAATTCTACTCAAAAAATACCAAGTAAGATGACAGAAAATTGCTACCTCGTGAAAAAGGTGTCTATCACAGATACTCTGCGAAACATCCCAGTAGGGAAACCTGTACTCTTTGATTGTCGGGAAGCCGGTCCTATGGCTTCAGCTAAAGCGGCTGTAAGTCGATTAAATGGTTCGGCAAACAAAGAGGTATATTCCATTTCAAGCAAAGACAACGGAGCGACTTACGAAATCCTACGTTCAGAATAACTAAAAAAGACATCAATCATGAAAAAAGTAACTATCACTCTCGCACTCGTGGCCGCGCTTCTCACCGGCTGCAAATCTAACAAGGTCGCTCTTGAACAGCTCCGCGCCGATGTGTCGTGGTCGGCTTTCTGTGCCGCTCGTGGCTACGACATCAACGACAACACTTATCCTGTCATCAATGAGTATCTCGATACTTGGTGTGGTTCGGTTGATGAAGAGGCCGCTCTCATCGAAGCAGGAGTAGAACCCTATTAAATCTCACAGCCATGAATAAGACAATTTCAATACTCCGTATCTTGATAATCTTTGCGCTCTGCGGTTTCGCATTCCTGTTTCTCTTCGGCGAAGAGCAGGACGAAAACCTGCTGACATGGACTCTCCGCTTCATCTGCGACAAGGCTCTCGCCATCGGCGCATGCTTTGTTATCGCCCGGCTCTACAAACGTTGGAGTAAGATTGACCCTTGGTTTATCGCATACGACAAAATGTGTGACGAGGTGATGGACAAACCTAACCCATCTCAACTCTAATATCAATGCCTCCAACAGTACACATACAATTCTCTGACAGGCTCGTCAGCTATGAAACATTCATGACCGACCTTACAGCACGGTTGGCACGAGTGATTAAGAGCGATGCAGCCGACCCGGAGTATATCTCCCAACGCACGGCCTATTCAATCTTCGGACGCAAGAATGTTGACCGTTGGAGGCGCACAGGAAAGGTAAAGCCCTCCAAACGTCCGGGCAAGGTTGAATACTGCATGGCAGACCTACGCCTCCTTCAGAGAACAGAACAGGATTACCTCAACCAATAAGACAGATACAATGGATTACGCAATATACAAGACCAATGACGGCAAGAATCCTCGTGTTATTTACCGCTTCACGCAGGAGGCTTGCAATCACAGGGCGAAACTCGCCGCGAAAGCGAAACTCAATGAAATGTGGCTACGCGTTACCGACAGGCTTGACTATTTCCAGAATGCCGAAGGAAATGACAACGAGTTTTCCTATGACCACCCCACAAGCATAAATACATCAGAGCGGATACGCTTTTACATAGCAAAGCTCTGACGGCTCAGCCTCTCGGTGTGTCGGTCGCACTACAGATTTTGGTTCTGTCGGAGGGGGTTCGATTCCCTCAGAGGCTACAAGTAGCGGTAGTTGCTACATGATTGATAACCTCGGAGGCTGCGCTGTCAGCCTAAGCCAAAGTGCAGCCTCCATTTTTCAATCAAGCAATCCGCAAATGTTTAACAATTTAACTCCATCAATCATGGGCAACCTACAACTGACGGTTGAGGAAATCAACCAACTCAAGCCGCTCGAAATAGTCGAGCATCCTGTCGTGCGTGAGCGCTTCATATTTATCTACGACAAACTTTGGGGCAACGGTGAAGCCGCTTATGAGCGTGAAAGTATCTACTTCAACAAGGCTCTCCGCGACAACGACAAGGGCAAACTGCAACGCGCCACACCGTTCAGCATCTTCACGGCATTCATTGACCTTGCCGTGTGTGGCCTCTCACTTGAACCCGGCACACGCGCACTCGCATACCTCATGGGGCGTAACGTCAATGTCGGCACCAAAGAAAGACCTCAATGGGAGGGTCGCTGCGTCCTCACCGTGTCGGCCTACGGCGAACTTGTGATGCGTACTCGTGACGGTCAAATACGTCATGCCGACAATCCTGTACTCGTCTACGACAATGACGAATTTTCATTCAAGGACATTGACGGTCGCAAATCTGTGTCTTACACCTGTAACCTACCTCACACCGGCCACAACATCATTGCTTGCTACCTGCGTATCACTCGCGCCGATAGTTCTATCGACTACTCAGTGATGTACCCCGAAGATTGGTGCCGCCTCGCCGGTTACTCGCAGAAGCAGAACCGAGGTGTCGCCAACGAACTCTACGGCATGGACGCTAACGGTGTTGTCCACATCGACCCCGGCTTCCTCATGGCCAAGTGTATCAAACACGCTTTCAAGTCTTACCCGAAAGTGCGCATCGGTCGCGGCACCGAACTACAATCACAACAGGTAGACGAACCGGCTCAGCTTTCCGATGAGGAAATCTACGGAGTAGACCCCGACACCGGCGAAGTCCTCGACAATGCTCCCGAACCTGCGCCTCAGCCATTCGGTAACAACGAGCCTCCACAGGGCGTAACTGTAAACACTGATGATGAGGAAGGCTTCTGAAAGCAACATCAAGCCTTGCAGTGGGTGTCCGCTTGTGCGTAACACTCTCAACGGACACTATTGCACTCGGCTTGGTATCATCACCGAATACGCTAAAACAAAACCGTGTAACCCATAAATATATCAATCATGGCAGATAACACCCAAGCATTAACAATCTTCGAGCAGAAAAACGTGCAGACCCTTGCCGAACTCGCTCCACAGTCGTACCGCGAGAACCAATTATCTCATACCCGGTGCCTTGAAGTAGGCAGCGCCCTGTTGCTCCGGGTAAAAAAGGAGGGCATGACAGACGCTCTCGATATAGAGATAGCCAAGTTCATCGAAAAAGCAAAGCTGACCGTCAAGAAGATGAACGGCAAGCGCACTCCTGTTACGCAGCTCTTTGACCAAATCCGTAAGGTCTACACCTCAATGGAGAATGATGTAGACCCCACCAAAGCAGACTCAATCCCCAATCAACTGCAAGCCCACCGCAATGCCTATGCCAAGAAAAAGCATGAGGAGGAGGATCGCCGCCACCGCGAAGATGCCGCTCGACAGGCAAAGGAGAATGCCAAAATTCGCTATCGCGCTGATGTCAATGACGACTATGTAAGCCAGTTCAACGCTCTTGTCAATAAGAGCATCAACGAGCTTACCGACATGGATAAGCAGATAAGCCTCGACAATTACGAGATTGTCTACGATGGCATCAAGAATTTCAGTTGCGAACTTCCTGCAACATGGTGTCAGACGGTAATAAGCGGCGCACATCGTCCTGTCGAACTTACCCCGGACGAATGCCGCGCTATACAAGCCAACGTGATGGCCGGCCTCGTCAATCGCTTCAAGGAGCAATTCCCTTTTGAGGTGCAAAGCATACGCGATGATATTCTCGACCGTATGCCCTCAAAGAAAAAGGAGCTTGAGCGCATCGCCAAATCGTCAGCCGAGGAAGCCGCCCGCATCAAGGCCGAAATGGAGGCTAAGGAACGCGCTGAGGCCGCTCGTAAGGAAAAGGAACGCGCTGAGCGAGAGAAACAGGAAGCCGCTGAAAAGCAGCTTGCCGCAAAGAAACAGGAAATGGACGGTCTTTTCGGCGCACAGGTCGCTACACCTGTGGCATATCAGCCTAAGACACAGGTTAAGAAAAAGGTGGTTATCAATTCTGCCGAGGACATCATGAAGATTGTTGCTTTTTGGTGGTCACAAGAGGGCTGCACAAAGACCTTAGAAGAACTCTGCAAGGAGTTTAAGAAGCAAATCACCTTTGCCAATACCGCCGCAAACTCCAAAGACAACGCTATGTTCATCGCTGATGTCCAATACGAGGACGAGGTTAAAGCCAAGTAACCATGAGCCAAAACCCGGACGCATATTACAGCCGTACAGAGGTCAGCAACTCTGACCTCACGGCTCTAAAGAACCTCTTACACCCAGTGCCTATGCCGCCGGGTGTAAAGGAGGCCGCGTTTCGCTTCGGCAATCTCGTGGACGCGATAATCACCGAGCCGGAGCGAGTGAACTACTACCAACTGACGGTAGATGATGAGCAATACACCGATGATGAGTTTCGCCATGCAAAGGAAATGTATCGCTCCCTGCGTATGACTGCTCGGCATGACCCCTTTCTCGCAAAGGTGTTGGCTGAAGCCGAAACACAGCGCTACATGGTCAATCAAGCACAGCCGTTTGAGTATGGTGGCTTCCCTTTCACGCTCGATACGCGCTGTAAGTGGGATTGGTGGCTTGACCTCTACAAATTTGGTGGCGACCTCAAAACCTGTTCAGCCGCAACCCAAAAAGAATTTGATGATGCCGTTGATTTCTTCGATTGGGACAGGAGCCGCGCATGGTACATGGACATCGCACATTCCGACTGCGATTTCATCTATGCCATCAGCAAAAAGAACTGCAACGTATTTACCACACGCATACGCAGGGACGACCCGGTGTATCTCCGTGGCAGAGATAAGTATCTTGAATTAGCATTTCAATATTGGTGCCTCGCATTATGAATAAAGTAAAAGTTATAGTTCAGTTCTCTGGAGGAAAGGACTCACAAGCCTGTCTAATAAAAGCTTGTGAAGACTTCGGGGCTAATAACGTCACGGCTGTTTTCTGTGATACCAGGTGGGAGCATGAGCAAACATATTCTCATGTAAAGGAGGTAGCATCTAAACTTGGTGTCGACCTTATAATACTCAAAAATGAGTCTGTTGATGGTATGTACGGATTGTGCAAACGAATGAAATGGTTTCCCGATTCGCAAAATCGCATGTGTACTGTGCAATTAAAAATATGGCCAATGATAGACTGGATTCTTGAACAAAATAAGCATCTTGTCATAATTCAAGGTATCCGTGCAAAAGAAAGCGCAGAACGAGCAAAATTTAATGTTGAGTGCTCGTATTTCAGTGAATATTTTGATGACACCCACAAAAAACGCTTGTATAGGAAGCGAGATGTAAAAGAGTGGTGCAAAACTCACGATGCATCAGTTTTACGCCCTATCTTTCATTGGACTGCTCAACAAGTTATCGACTACATTCTGTCTCATGGTCAACGCCCGAATCCCTTATACGAACGCGGAGCGTCAAGGGTTGGCTGTTTCCCTTGCATTTTTGCGAGACTGAGCGAAATAAAAATAGTTGCACGCGATGAACGATACAAACAACGTGTGATAGACCTTGAAAATGAAGTGAACCTATCACGCGATAAAGGTAAAGAGGCATCATTCTTCTGCAAAGGGAAAATCCCAGCAAGGTTCTGCATTCAGAATAGTAATGGAGCACCAACATTCGCAGAGATTTCTGATTATGTACTTCGGAATGAAAACCAACCGACACTATGGGACGATACTGAGCCAATAATGTCTTGTGTGTCCTTGTATCATGGACTGTGTGAATAATAACAATATGAAAGAGTTAAAACATAACCTCCGAGTAGAGCCATACGAGTACCAACGTGAGGGTATTCTGTTCGGCCTCGAACGTCACCGCCTGTTAATTGGTGACGAGCCGGGGCTTGGTAAGACGTTGCAGTCTATCGGCATTGTCGATACTGCCTCAGCTTACCCCTGTTTGGTAATCTGCCCCTCCTCGCTGAAAATAAATTGGCAGCGTGAGTTTGAGAAGTTCACCGACAAAAAGGCTCTTGTGCTTGACAATGCCACTCGCACATCGTGGCCGTATCTCCTCGGCATGGGTATGTTCCATGTTGCTATTGTCAATTATGAGAGTCTGAAAAAGTTCTTTGTGTGGGACATCAAGGGCGGCAAGACATTCACGCTCAAAGATGTTGTATTCAACCGCGACATCAACATCTTCAAGTCCGTTATCATGGACGAGTCGCACCGGCTCAAAGACCCCACGGCACAGCAAACAATGTTCACTCGTGGCATTGTCGAGGGTAAGGAGTGGCGCATATTGCTCTCCGGCACCCCGGTTGTCAATCACGCGCAAGACCTCGTTGCACAACTCGCCATCATGGGGCGACTGCTCTCTGACTTCGGTAGCCGTGGCAAATTCCTTGCCGACTACGGAGAGAATGAAAATCTATCCGAGTTGTCCGACAAACTGTATGATACCTGTATGATACGGCGAGAGAAAGCAAAGGTGCTGACGCAGCTCCCCGACAAAACGCGAACCGACCTCTACGTTGAAATATCCAACCGCGATGAATACGACCTCGCTGCCGCCGACCTCGCCGCCTATCTGCGCGAATACACCAAGTGTACCGACCGCGACATCCGGCGCAAAATGCGCATGGAGGCTCTGGTAAAGTTCATGACCCTGCGCTCCCTCGCTTCCAAAGGTAAGGTAAAACAGGCAACAGACTTTATACGCAATTTCCTTGCCAATGGCAAGCCTTTGATTGTGTTCTGCTCACTCAAAGAGATTGTCAAGGCTTTGCAAAAGCAATTCCCCGATGCCGTCCGTGTCACCGGCGATGATAGCCTTGCCGAGAAACAGGCTGCTGTCGATGCGTTTCAGTCCGGCGAAGCTCAGTTGATAATCTGCTCCATCAAAGCTGCCGGTGTCGGTCTGACACTCACAGCGTCCTCTAATGTGGCCTTTGTGGAATTTCCGTGGACGTATGCCGATTGCTGTCAGTGCGAAGACCGCGCCCACCGCATCAGCCAAAAGAATAACGTGAACTGCTATTACCTCATCGGGCGCAGTACCATTGACCCGGTTCTCTACAATATCATTCATAAAAAGCGGAGCATCGCCAATCAGATAATGGCATCCGATGATGATATACCGACCGACAAGATGTATTTCGATGAACTTGTAAAATCTTTCCTCGACTATGGTTGAAATCAGCAATTCAGATATTGAGCGCATAATGTCCTGCCTCGATATTGCCATAGAGCATTACAAGTCATTGAACGGTCTGCGCAACAGCACCCACGCTTGGGCAATAGGCCAACTTAAAGATAAAATAAATCGAAAACTTAAAAAACAACATTCAAAATCGACTAATCATGACAAAGAATGACATCGCAGTTGAACTCTGTAAGCGTATCCCTGACCTGCCGAAATCTACGGCTCTCCATGTCGTAGACGGTGTGACCGACATTCTCGCTGACGCTTTCGACCGTGGCGAAAACGTCTATCTCCGTGGCTTCGGTACGATGGAAGTCAAAACCACAAAGAAGAAAAAGGCGCGTAACATCAACGCTGGTACTACGGTTGTAGTTCCGGCACAGCGCATTGTGAAATTCAAACTCAGTAATCAACTCAAAAATCGCATGAACAATGATTGACTCAAGAAAAACGGAAATCCGCTATATAACGGATGACCCCAAAAAGATGCTCGGTAAATGGGTCGCTCGTCGCGCCCTAAAAACGTGGACCGAGGACTTCGTAGATGAGAGTAGCGGCAAAGTTGTATCCATAGAACGGAACGAAATTCTGCTTGAACGTGGCACCTATATCAGCCAAGACGTTCTCTGTACAATCAATTTCATGATACAAGAGGGTTCTCTTAAAGAAGTAGAGGTTTCTAATCAGAACCGGCAGGGTATGTTACTTGAGAACCGTTCACTGTTACCATTCAAAGCTGTGGCTAAGATTGACGGAAAACGCAAGTCATTCCTTCTATATGCTAATTCTATTGCCAATGCATTGGTGATTATGGTGGACTTCATAGAGCTAAACTATAAAGGCGGTTTTGAAATTTCGGATATCAAAGAAATGGATTATTGTGTGGTTATTATAGACCGCCTTAAATCCGCTGAAGCTCGTAGATACGAAATTGATGCTGCATATCTGAAAGGTGATATTTCAATGGAAGATTTTGTTGAGGCAACCTGCGACAATATTTCTAAAGGAAATCCCGATGATGAGCAGCAGGACGATGATAAAAAGGAAACAAAGAAATTCTATCAGATTGGTGCTCATGTTATCCTCCATGATGACAAAGAAGGCGACATAGAAGAAGACCACACATTCATCGTTCAGACAGTTTCCGCTGTCCGTGCTAATATGCTTATCGAAAAATGGCTTCGCGACAAGCAGGAGGAGCGTTTCATGGAGTCCTTGAAACACCCAGAACGGACTTTTGTTAAGTATAAGATAAACTCATTTATTGAAGAGTCAAAGATAATCCCTATCGGCTGTTTTATCCCTGTTGACTTTTCAAAAGTTTACAATGACAGCTATGACGATTGACGAATTTAAGGCATTGCGCGTTGCACCGGCCACAAAAAAACGCAACAAGTATGGTGCAAAGAAGTCCGGCGGCTACGACTCCAAAAAGGAACATAGCAGAGCCAACGAACTGAAGCTGATGCAACGCGCCGGCCTTATCTCTAATCTCCGTGAGCAAGTAAAGTATGTGCTTATCCCTGCGCAACGCGACACCGCCGGCAACCTCTTGGAAAGGGAGTGTTCCTACTATGCCGATTTTGTCTACAACACAGACGGCAAGACCGTTGTCGAGGACACAAAGGGAGTCCGCACAAAAGAGTATAAAATCAAACGAAAATTGATGCTCTATGTCCACGGAATATCAATCGTAGAAATTTAATCAATACGGCTATGGCACGAATAGCAAAATCGGGGCTTGAGTATTTCCCCTTTGATATAGACTTCTTTCAAGACATACGCATTCGCAAGTTAATCAAGCGTCAAGGTGGTAAAGCTGTCACAGTATATGCTCTCCTGCTCTGTCTTATCTACAAGAATGGGTACTTCATGCAGTGGGACGATGAGTTGCCTTTCATTGGCTCGGAAATGTCGGGCTTTGAGGAGGCTTATGTATTGGAGGTTATTAAAACCTGCCTGACGTTGGGGTTATTCGATAAAAATATGTATGACACGGAACAGGTCTTAACATCTAAGGGTATTCAAGTGCGCTATTGCAATATTCAGCGCCTCAACAAACGTATGAGCCGGATTGATAAATACTCTTTGTTGGACGAGCCTCAGCAAAGGACTACAGCAAGCAAACCTAAAACGAAACAGCCAAAAGCGGCGAAGCCGGTCACACCACAGGCACCTGCGCAGGTTACACCCGTGCCTCCGGCTCCGACCAAAACCAATAATACGGAGTGGCTTCATGAGTTTTTTGCCAATGGGCAGAGTGAAAACTTACAAATGCTTTGCAAGAACTTCGGATTAGGTTATGGCGAGATAGGTATATTGCGCTCATTGGCAGAGGCTGTCGTAGCTGAATGGGAGCTGTCAAAAACTCAACATAGAGATTACAGCGATTGGTCGCGTCACCTTATATCGGCCATGAGGATTAAAAACCGCGACACAGCATCAAATACAAATAACCAACCCTCAACACCTGCTCCGACTGATTACACATTTGGCGGTGGGTTTGGAGGCCAAGACGTTTGATTATGTTACAGAAGATTGGAGATAGTTTGCCGGATTGGATAACGCAACAAAACGCATATCGTCAAGAACGAGAGGAGCGTGAGTTGCAAGCCAAGATGGAGCAAGACCACGCCCGCCGCATGGCCGCTGAGCCTAAAACCGAGGAGGAGCGCCAACGCGCCGAACTCGCACGGATTGGTGTGTCGGCTGTTGATAACGTGATTAGACGTGTCATGAATGATGTGCGAAAAGCAGAACAGAAACGGCAGCTTCTTGAAATCCCGGAGGTGTATAAAGCCCACTCTCGTCTGCTTTTGCAGATAGCAAACAAGGTTCTTGCTTACCAACATCGTGAGTTTGTGATTGATGATAACAACCGTGACGTACTGCGCTTTCTCCTGCTGTATTTCAACAATTGTCCTTTGGCTGAGGAGGTCTTTCCGGGTCGTGGGTACAAGTTGCACAAACACATTATGCTTCACGGCAATGTCGGCACCGGCAAAACCCTGTTGATGGAGATATTCTCTGAATACCTGCGCTACACCGAAAACCCGAACTTCTTCCACAACCTGTCGGTCACGCAAATGATAAACTACTATACTTTGCACAACAACCTCGACCAATACACATTCAATGAGGAGGAAAACAAGGGCTTCCAATGTAAGCCGGTTAATATCTGCCTCAACGACATCGGGGTTCAGACTACCACCTTTTACGGCATGGATACAAAGGTGCTGACCGATGAATTTCTCCATGCACGAAATGAAATTTGGTCGCAGTTCCACCTCAAGGCACACGTCACTACCAATCTTTCTATTGAGCAGCTCAAAGAAAAGTATAAGGACGGCTTCGGGCGACTGATTGACCGCTTCAAAACATACAACGTAATACCCATCGGTGGCAAAAGCCGAAGATAAAATAATAGTAAAATATGAATGACGAAACTCTGAACACCGCTATCGACATCAAAAAGCAGATAGCGTATGTAGAAAAAATCTTAGCAAATATTGAGAGAGGCAAATTTGTCGAAATCATGTTTGCCAATGCCGGATGTTGCTGCGCATCCTCATGCTGTGAACTACTCACTGACGAGGAAGTAGACAGGTATAGAAAGGATATTGCAGAAGCTGTCCGCATCAAGGCACAGGCTCGGCTCGAAGCTCTCCAAACTGAATACAACAACCTCTAAAATAATATCAACAATGACAGCAATTATAACTATCGCCATCATATTGGCACTCTTTCTCGGTGTGGCTATTGTAATAGCCATGCGCAAACACTATGCCGCAGAACGTCTGCGCTTAAAGGTCAAGAGCCTCAACGCAAAAATACAGGGCTATCGTGGCTCAGCTAACGATTGCTTTGCACTATACAGCGTTAAGCGCATCGACAATGTAGAATGTAAGTATCATGGCTATTGGGCTGTGTGTCGCTCCTCTATCTGCGAGGGTGGCCTTTATCAAACCTGCATCAAGGTGTTCACTGATGAAGATGATGACTTCAATAAACGTGAGGCCGAGGAGCTGAGTGAAATGCTTAACTCAAAATAAATACGGCATGGACAGCAAAATGACTCCCGAATACAAGGTTATCAGTGAACAGGTTGAGAAAATTATAAAAGGGTCTAATCTTCCCGAAGTGCAGAAATATTCGCTGTTGGCCGGTTGCATGACTAAGGTCGCCCATGAATATAACGGTACTAATTTCGAGGCTATAAAAGTAAAGCTCGCTCTCGTTAGCAAGACTATGTTGAACGCGGTGGAGAAAGCAGAACAAATCTTCGGTAAATTCAAAAAATAACATTATGCAAAAGAAAAAATGTGAAATGAGTGTGCATAAACCAATCCTTGACGCTTGCTGTGGTGGCAAGATGTTCTACTTCGACAAGAACGACCCTCATGTTCTGTTCCAAGACATTCGCGAGGTTAAAACAACCCTTTGCGATGGACGGAAGTTTGAAGTCAAACCCGATGTGCAAGCCGACTTCACGAGTATGCCATATCCCGACAATCATTTCAGAATGGTAGTATTTGACCCTCCGCATCTATTACGGAATGTCGGTAAGTCCAAAATGGCAGATATGTACGGAAGCCTCAATGAGAAAGCTCAGCCAACAGGTTATCAGCATATCAAGTATGGCGCACTTTATTCTGATTGGCGAGATATGTTAAGAAGAGGCTTTGCAGAATGTTTCCGAGTGCTTATGCCCGGAGGTTTCCTAATCTTCAAATGGAATGAAACCGATATTAGGGTGTCCGAAGTTTTGAAACTTACCGACCAAAAGCCAATCTTCGGGCATATATCCGGCAAACGAGCAAACACCCATTGGATTTGCTTTATGAAAGGGATATAACGATGAAGCAACTATTATACATCGACCTATTCTGCGGTGCCGGCGGTACATCTACAGGTGTCAATAGCGCACGACTGCATGATGAGCCGTGTGCAGATGTAATCGCTTGTGTCAATCATGATGCAAAGGCGATAGCCTCTCATGCATCAAATCACCCGGAGGCTCTTCACTTCACGGAGGACATAAGAACACTTGAACTTTCCCCGTTGGTTGAGCATCTGAAAAGATGCAGAGAACAGAACCCCGATGCGCTGATAGTCCTTTGGGCATCGCTCGAATGCACGAATTTCAGCAAGGCAAAGGGTGGTCAGCCACGTGATGCGGACAGCCGGACACTCGCAGAACATCTTTTCCGCTATATTGAAGCGATAGAGCCGGACTACATTCAGATTGAGAACGTGGAAGAGTTTATGAGCTGGGGCGACATGGACGAGAACGGAAAGCCTATCTCAATGGATAAGGGGAAGAGTTATACCCGTTGGGTACGCAATGTAAAGCGTTACGGGTACAAGTTCGACCACCGTATTTTGAACGCTGCCGACTATGGGGCATACACAAGCCGCAAACGCTTTTTTGGCATCTTCGCAAAGAACGGATTGCCTATTGTGTTCCCTGCTCCTACGCACTGCAAGGATGGCTCAACTACGCTATTCGGGAACTTGAAGAAGTGGAAGCCCGTAAAGGAGGTGCTGGACTTCGAGGACGAGGGAAATACCATTTTCCGTGAGAAGCCTCTTTCGGAAAAGACTTTGGAGCGAATTTACGCAGGTCTGATTAAGTTTGTCGCTGGGGGCAAGGATGCTTTCCTTGTCAAATACAACTCAATGAGTCGGACGGGAAAATACAACGCACCTGGTATTGATGAGCCTTGCCCAACGGTAGCGACACAAAACAGGCTCGGAGTTGCACAGGTGTCTTTTCTGTCAAAACAATACAGCGGACATCCCGAAAGCAAGAACAGCTCCGTAAACGAGCCAGCAGGAACGATAACGACAATAGACCACCATGCGTTTATATCGGCATACTACGGAAATGGGCATAACCATTCTGTTGAAAGCCCCTCTCCTACGGTAACAACGAAAGACCGCCTTGCGCTTATTCAGTCGGAGCAGTTCATTGATATGCAGTACGGGAACGGTACGGCAGCTTCCGTTGAAGTTCCGGCAAACACGCTAACTACTAATCCGAAATTCAACCTTGTAACAGTGAAACGGCACTACCTGATGAACCCTCAATACAATAATGTCGGTGGCTCGGTTGAAAAGCCATGTTTCACCCTAATAGCAAGAATGGATAAAATGCCGCCTTATCTTGTCACAGCGGAAAAGGACGAGGTGTTTATTGAGGTCTATTCAACCGATAGCCCAATGACAGCTAAAATCAAGGAATTTATGGCTCTCTACGGCATTGTTGACATCAAGATGCGTATGCTGAAAATTCCCGAACTGAAAAAGATTATGGGCTTTCCCGAAGACTATGTGCTGGTCGGGACACAAGCAGACCAAAAGAAATTCATCGGCAATGCCGTTGAGGTTACAATCGCACGTGCATGGTGTGAGGCTCTATGCAGAGAAATAGAAAAACATCTTAAAAAGTAGCATAATATGGACAAACGAGTATTCTTTGAAAAGGTAGCCCTCATGCGTGAGGCTCAAAAAGACTTTTTCCGAACACGGTCAAATGACGCTCTGCGCAAATCTAAGGCTCTTGAAGCCGAGATTGACCACGAGATTGAGCGTGTGCGCGATATGGGTTACACTCAACAGAAACCCAAAGAGCGAAATCTATTCTCTCCCACAACTTAAAGTGGGCGTACCAATCATTAAAACTAATTTTGCCAATTATGAAAAGTATATTGCCCAACTCACGCAAGCACGACATATCATTCCATGCCTCCGGCAAGATTGATATATCAGCACACATCGCCCGGAAGCTGTCACTCGCTCCCGGCGATGTTATAGACATCGTGCAGGAGTATGGCGAAATGTATCTATATGTCAAACTCCGCTCCGGCAACTATGTCGGCCGGCACGATGGACGAGTGTGGGCAACTGCTAACGGTAAGGGAACTTTCCGCACCTGCTCAAAAGCTTTGGCTACTGCTATGCTTGTGGCCGCAGGTGTTAATGGCAGACTGCGCTGTCCTTGCGGAACGGAGATTGAACGCGACAACACCAAGTACATAACAATCATATACCGTTGCTCATTATGATTAAAGATATTAAATACAACGGCTACACGGCTCAACCGTCCGACTACGAATGTTCGGACGGTCAGCTTACTACTTCGCTCAATCTCATCAGCGAGGACAGCCAATTGAAGCCACTTCTGCAACCGATACCAACATCTATTGGCCTGTCTGCTTCTCAAAAGGCTGTCTACATTCACGGAACATCGGCATACAAGCACTATATCCTTTTGGAAGGAAAAACGGTTAGTTGGCTCGACAACTCAACCTATGGAGATACGGCCTCAACACCAACTGTCCTACGCTCTTTCTCCGGGGTTGATATTTATCAGTTCAGTTCTATTGGTAATACCTTGCTCATTCTCTGTTCTGACGGTATGCACTATTTCCTTTGGAAAGGTGACACGTCCGGCTATTTGTATCTCGGCACTTCCATGCCCGAATGTTCACTTTCGTTTGGTTTGCAAGGTGAAATGAAACGAACAGACGAGTTTACCATAAACTACAGCATACACAAGAACAATATCTATTCTGAGTTTGACGATACTCAGAAAACCAATATCACCAATCAAGTCTTAGCCAAGATAAACAAATTCATTGCTGAGGAGTCTACACAGAAAGGCAAATTCATATATCCTTTCTTCGTAAGATATGCGTATCGCCTGTATGACGGTTCTCTGACCCGGCATTCAGCACCTATCCTTATGATATGTAGCTCCGAGAATACACCTCGTGTATTTTGGTTCAATCTTCATGGAAAAGACGACACATATACAAGTGCTGTTCTTCGTGTCGTTGCTCCTGTGCATACTCTCGACTACGCACTTAAATCCGACTTAAACTCGCTTAAAAATTGGAGCGACATTATTAAGTCGGTGGATATATTCATTTCCAAACCTATCTATACATACGACCAAAACGGACAATGCGAAAAATTTATCAATGGCGGTGAGGATTTATCGAGCTTCAGCGTCTGCAAGCATACGAACCAAGCGGCAAGTACATCTACATATCCACTCCGTTACCAACTCAACAATTTTGGAAAACTCTATGCATTTACTTTTACCCCTAATAACCTTTCTTTGCGACCCGGAGGCGTGTTGGTGACTCCCAAGCGTAGTGCAGACGCAGTTAAGGAAGATATACGCAGTTGTTCGCAATTCTATTTCCTGCATAGCATACGTGTTGAGGAACTTAAAACAGAACGTACCATTATACCGGTTAAGGAGGACTATCTACAATCGCTTGTAACTCGTGAGGTAATGACTGACGATTACGACAGCCACGATAAAATAATACCGCATCAAGCGTTTGCCTACAACTCTCGCCTTAATCTCTCAGGTGTAAAAAAGCAGTTGTTTCAAGGTTTCGATGGTTTTTCTTTATTCAATTATTCGGACGGATATGTTGCTCATTGGTCCGATGCGCCACCAACAACTATTGATAGAACTGTCGGTGTATTGGTGGCCGTCTACATCAAGCAAGACGGCAAGGACATCATTGTATATGGCACCTCCGGCTCTTGTGGGCATGAGGCTCCGTTACTGTTCTTTTATTATCCGAATGTCAATGCGTATAAGGCGGTGATTATCCGTACAGATTATTTCGATATGGCGCACCTTGTTGTCCCGTTGGAGCCTCACGGCTTTCTCAATGGCTCGTTCTACTTCGGAGGTTGGGACGAACCTGCCGGAGTTTCACAAGGTAGACCGCCGCAATCATCAATTGCAGACCGCACTATTGAAGTGTTCAATAAGGTCTATACGTCCGAGGTGAATAATCCGTATATCTTCCCGTTGCTCGGCATAAACACCGTGGGCACCGGGCGCATTATGGCAATATCGACAGCGGCCAAAGCTCTCTCTGAGGGTCAGTTCGGACAATTCCCACTATACGCCTTTACCGATGAAGGCGTTTGGGCTTTGGAAGTATCATCTACCGGCTCATATTCCGCTCGACAGCCTATTACGCGCGATGTTATTCTTGAAAATACTGAGCCTCTACAAATGGATAGTGCGGTTCTCTTTGCAACCGACCGAGGCATTATGCTTATATCCGGCTCACAGACTCAATGTATAACCGATGTAATCAATGCGGAGGAACCGTTCAACGTCCTGCAACTTCCCGGCATGGATAAATTACACTCCATGCTTGGCCATGATGCAGACACTTGTCTGCCGACTGCTCCCTTCTTGGATTTTATTTCCGAATGTGGTATGCTCTATGACTATGTGCATCAACGTGTGATTGTCTATAATCCCAATTACACTTACGCATACGTCTACTCTCTAAAATCGAAGGAATGGGGCATGATGTATTCCACTATTGAGGCCGGTATAAATTCTTATCCGGAGGCATTGGCAGTAGACCATAATGGGGCGCTGTTGAATTTCTCGGCCATGCAAGGAGTGGAAACAAAAGGTTTGCTCGTTACCCGTCCGCTCAAACTCGAAACACCCGACATTCTCAAAACAATGGACACAGTAATTCAGCGAGGACACTTTCAGAAAGGCAATGTGCAAGCCGTCCTCTATGGCTCTCGCGACCTCTACAATTGGCACTTGGTATGGTCGAGCAAAGACCATTTCTTGCGCGGCTTCCGTGGCACACCTTACAAGTATTTCCGTATCGCGTGTGTCACTTCGCTGTCAGCAACAGAGAGCCTGTTCGGAGCCTCGCTGCAGTTTACTCCACGTCAGACCAATCAACCAAGATAACATAGGTTTTATTTTAGGTAGAAAAGATTGTTATTAACAAGAGAGCCGGGGCGCGTGATGCGTCTCGGCTCTCGTCCTTGTCGGGATAGTTCCGGGTTGCCCCGGCAAGTAATACGTTAGAATGGGTGCGAGGGTCGCCTCAGCACTCCTGTACGGCTGTTCTTGATGCTGTTGACTTCCTCCTGCGCCTCCAACGCTTTTTCAAGCCAGTTACGCGCAGCTTCGGGGTGCGTGATGCTCAACCAATCATATATCACACGAGCTACCATAAACTCATGGATTAGTTTGTTGAGCAGGTGCAGGGTGGTTCGTGACATCGTGGCCGGCACTTTCATGACGATTTCGTAATCTTCGGGTGTCCACATTCGGTCACAGATAACTTCGTCGTCAATCGGCTCCTGCTTTGTGTAGGGATAAAGCATTTCAACGGCTGCGGCATGAACGACCCCTAAAATGCGGTTCACCCTATCGACATTGCCCTCCTCACCGATTTCAACGAGGGTGTGCTGTGCGTGTTGGTTTTCCTCGCCCCACACATGCCCCTCGATATAGGCATAATTCTTTATGTCGTAAAGCAACTGCGCACGATGAAACACCAACGTCACATTCTTTGTGACCTTGCTGTCCCCAGCATCTGAATTATAGCAGTCCTCGCTGCAACCGATATGATACATGGCTTAATCGTTATAAGTGGGACGTGTTGGCCTTTCGCGCTTGTACAGGGCTTGCTTGGCTCGGTCGAGTGCATCGGTGGCAAGGTTGGAGTAGTTCTGCGCGTCATTCGGGGAGGTGATTACAAACCACTCCGAAAGAGTGCGGTCTACAATATACTCGTGGAGCATACCGCCAAGGCTGTCACATGCCGAGTTGTTGAAATTTGAGGGGAGCAAGAAAACAAGCTGTAGCTTTCCTCCGTCCTCGACCGTCTTGTTTATGCGGTTATTGGAGGTAGAACCGTCCTCATGCAAATACTCTCCGAGTTCCACTTTCAGATGGGAGAAAGCATTGCTGATGGCACGGAGTATCTGATAAGCGTGTTCATCGTCCTCACTCGCTTGCATATACGCAGTGGCACGGTAGTCCTTGCCTTCTGCGTTTCGCGCTTGGCCTGTAAGATGCGACTTATTCATCACGTCAAACTTGATTTCTTTCGACTCAAGCGTTACTGTAATGGTCTTTTTCTGTTCCATTGTGATGTATTATTTATTAGTTTAATCATCGTAGGTGGGACGTGTCGGCTTTTTCTTATACACGGCCTTGCGGTGAATATCGTCAAGGAGGGTGCTTGCTTTGTCAGCATAATCACCGGCTTCTCCTTTGTTTGTGTAGACGTACCACTTGGCTACTATGCTCTGCACGAAATAACTGAACAGGCTGAGTCGCATACTCGGCAACAGAGCCTCGTCAAAGGATTTAGACACATCAAGCCTCAATTCGTAATGCTGCCTTTGCAAAATGGGAGGAAGTGCGGCAGAATTGGGGGCTATGGGGTCTACAGGGAGAACAGGGTCTACAGGTGGTGTGACGATAGCATCACGCACCATTCCCTCAAAAGTGACAAGGCCGATAAGCTCTTGGCAGATGTCCGCTCGGCTCTCCTCCCAAAATCTTTCAAGGTGGTTCTCGTCCTCATCAACAGTAGATATGCGGTGCAGTGCGTTTTCGTCATTGTCCATCTTGCCGCCTGTGTAGGCGGTGGTGACTGCAATCTCCTGCATCACATCTTCCTTATTGATTGATAGTGTTATCTCCATGTCAAAAACTGATTATTGAATAAGTTACTCCGACACCTATATACGGCTGAAAGCCCTTTGCCCCATAGCCATAACCGGCTGTTATTCCTATGTGCCAACGCTTGGGAGGCTTCCATTCTCGCTTGGTGATAATTGTTGTTGGTGCAAATACTCTGATGCTGTCGAGCCGTGGGTCTACCGGGCCGCTCACCCATGCTTCATAAGTGCTGTCGGCATAGTGTCGTTGTGTTATCGGAAGTTCCACGATTGCGCTGTCTTGGCTACATCGGGGTTCGCCTCCGGCGCCGGCGCCATAAACGGTAGAGTGAATTATGCTGTCCTCACAAATACTGTCCTTGTCGCCACGTTGTCGAGGTTCGCCTCCTACACCTCCACCGAGGAAACGATATGTCGGTAGAGTATAACGGTGTGTGCCTAACGCCAACTCTGACTGCGGCATCGGTGCGTAGTACGGAATGGTGTCCACGGTCGTTTCCTTTGTTTCCGTCACGGTGCCGGGCGGCTTCTCCGTGCGGTCTTTGCCGATGATGAACCCGGCAAGGAATGCTGTCAGTCCTGCAAGTGCTAACAGGATATAGTGTTTCGTTTTCATGACTTGTTGATGTTAGAGTTTGAGGCCGTCTGCTGTGGGTTCAATGGTAGAACCTGTAGAGGGGTCTTTACTTGACGGATAAGGGTTGTCACAGTTCAGACGTTTCAAATCCATGCCGAGCCACATTACACCCTCTTGGAGTTTGGTAATGGCAAGGCTGCGCTCACGAGAGGCAGGCAGTTCCTTAACTCTTTGGACAATCTCGTCAATGTCTTTACGCAGTTGTTTATTAGCAACTATTTCCGTTTCTCTGTTCATGATTTGATAGTGTTGATGTACTGAATGATTGAATTGACGTGCAGAGTTACTATCGCCTGTTTGCCCTCCTCGGAAAGCAGAAACTTCACCTCCTCCTCATTGTCTTGGAAAAGGTTCTCGGTCAGAACCGCCGGACAAATGGTGTCGCGTGTCATTGCGAGGGATTGAACCCAATATTTTTCGGGCGGCACACAACGGTTGCCCATAAGCCCCATGTCGGTGGCATTCTCCGTGAAGATTTGGGCAAGTCGTTTGGAGTTTGAAGATGCGTTCTTGCTGACCATGACGGAAAAGCCGGAAGCGGAATGCCATTGGCCGTCTGCCCCTGCCGCATTATTGTGTATTGACACAAGCACTACGTTCTTGGTGCCGAGTTTTTGCGCCCAACCATTGGCCTTGCGCACACGTTCTTTCAGAGGTGTATCGGTTTTCTCCGGCACAAGAAGTATAGTATCAATGCCGCGAAGCGTCAATTCCCTGCTTACGCGCTGAGCAATCTCGCGGCAATAGACGTATTCTTTCAGACGATTGTCGGGACTATGCTTGCCGCCGGTGATGGGCGGGTCGCCATGTCCGTTGTCGAGTAATACTTTCATATTCTATGTGAGTTAATGATGCGCTGAGTCGTTATTACTTGCGCTCAATAGGTCAAATATCCTCTGAGCGTCTTTTTTGTCTACTGCCGCGATGATGTCATTGAGTATTTTAGGCACATCACTCATGTGACTCTTTTGCCGGTTCGCGTGTTCAAACATACTCTTCGCTTCAACGACAATAAGCCCGGCACCGAACAGCACGGCCACAAAGGGCATGATGTAGAACGAAAAGAATATACCGAGGCAGTCCACGAGAAAGCCAATCATGATAAATCGCCAATACTCACTCATCTTGGCAATGGTAACTCTCAACTTGTGGGAGTGTACGCGCTGATGCGTCTTTTTCGCCGTGTGTACTCCGTCCCAAAGGTCGAGCATAATAGCTGCTATCACCAATATGCACACGGCAAGGAACACCCCAACGAACAGGTAGAGTTTGTTAAGTGGTACGATTGTTTCCATGTCTGTGTTGTGTTATGGTTTATTCGATGAGGTTGCTGGCGATGTCATGCCATGTGTAGTAGTTGGCAAGGAAAACAAAGACGGCACCCACAAGGCAACCGACAATATCCCATGCCAAATCCCACACGCAGAAATGATTTCCTTTCTGCTTGCTGTCTTTTACCTCTTTGTAGATGCCGAAAGCGAAAGCCACGGCAAAGGCAATGACGGCGGCAATGATTGCCGAGGGAAAATGAATGAACGACACAAGCACACCGATAAAGGCGGCGATTACGAACTCACAGAAGACGTGGAGCTTCTTGTCGCTCCCGGTCTTGTCATTGCAAATTTTCTTTGTCATGATAATTAACATTTGGTTTATACTATGCAAAGGTAGGCCGTAGTCGGTTCTCGCTCTCGTTATCTTTTGAGTTAGACAAAAAGAGAGCCACGGCTGCGCAGTCCGTGGCTCCTAATCGCATTATATGAAATCCTAACTTAGCGTTCAAAATCCAAACGTGGCTGGGGTAAGGTCGTCTTTTTCATTACAACCTGCGGCCAGTGTGTTATTAACGTGTTGTGCGGCGAGTTTACTGAATGCCGCAAACTCCTCCTCGCTGACAAAGGTGTAATAGATAGGCTTGCCGTTGGAGTCCTCGTTTATCTTTACCGTGCGAGGATATGCTTCTGAGGTGAGCCTCTCCATCATCATAAAGTTGCGTTGGTTTTCGTCAGACAACCATACGCGCATACCATTCCATATAAAACCGTTTATAATAGTTTCTTTGGTATGCTCGTTGATAGCTTCAACCAACACAGCCTCCACCTCCTCCCATGTAGGTTTATGGTCAAAGGTATAGCGATACTCATAAGTACCTCCATGCTCATCGGAGTATAGTCCGTAAAAGAGCGTAAAAGTTCTGCGGCCTACTTTTTGTAAGCCGTCCTGCCTTACCGGTGTGCCGTAAATCTTATTCATATGGCAAAGGTAACGCTGTATTCCGCGATTGTATCTTTATCTTTTGGGCTTATGTAAATTTTGGCAACGTCTTTCCGTCATAGTAGTCCATGACAATAGTTGTTTCAAAAGGAAATCCGTCCTCGATGTCACTTATTTGGTCGAGGATATTCTGCATCTCCTTGCTTGCCGTGAAAAACTTGTTGAACGTACCGTCCGCAATATTGCGGAAACTTACAAGGTAGCGACCATCGCCGTGTGCAGTTGTGAGGTCTGCCTCGTAATCGTGTATCTCAATCGGTGTATTCGCTATGCTACGAATTGGAACAACCTTGCCCGGAAAACGCTTTTTGCCGTCCTCCGGCTTGTAGGCTATGCCTAACTCTCCGAATTTTCTCATGTAATTATGTGTTAATTTGAAATATAAATGCTTGCAGTCGGCATGACAGGCCATGCCTTTGAATGAGCCGATAATTTCCTGTCTCCTCTTTCGGGATTTTACCTCTGACAAATGTCGGGCAACTTTCTTCTTAGTTCGCTTTCTCAGTAATGCGTGTGTGCCATAAAAGACAAAACCGAGGTAATCAATACCCTCGCTTATCGGTCTTACTGCCTCTGTGTTTTTAACGGTCAAATCTCTCTTATTAATTTCCTCATGGTATATATCTCGCAATTTCCATACAGGCCTTTTCAGACTTCCCCACATTGCGGAGTCGTCCATATACCTCTCATAAAGATACCTAACCTCTCCATTTGGTGCAATATATTTCGGAACATGGCAACACATAACATGGTCTACCGGCGACAAATAGAGATTGGCAAAGCATTGACTTGAGCGTAATCCTTTTGATAGTCCTTTCGGCAGTAAGGTGATGAAGTTGTCGAGGAAGCCTAATACAACAGGGTCTGAAATATATAGCCTTATTTCGGCTTTCATGCGCTCTTGGTCTATGTTGTCATAGTAGCCCTTTATGTCATTCTGACAGTAGAATTGCATCAACTCCGGCACTGCATTGTAATCCTCGACCATGCGATGAAATAGCCAATGCATACCTCGGCCTTGAATGCTTGCCGCCGTGTTCTGTATGAGCGTGGGGTTTACATATCTCTCCACCACTACCATTATCACATGGCACCCTATGCGATGATATACCCTCGGAGCTTGCACGACCCTTACTTTCGGGCCATCGGAAACAGTCATTTCTCGAATGTTCTCCGGGAGTATTCTAAATGTACCGTCCTGCAACTCTCTTTTCAGACGTACGAGTAGCTGACGTTTGTCGCGTTCTCCTTTGGCCGGGTCAAGTTTTGAATAGTATTTTTCGCGCTGTTGAGCGGTTTCCAAATGACTTATGACATAATCAAAACCGTCTGATAAATTTTCATCGGAGATTATCTCATTTAATAAACTGTCGATTGGGAAACCTGCGCTCTTCAAGGCCACAGGAAGATTGGCGCATTCCTGCGGTATCAAATCATAATTGATGTTATGGGCAGTTACTGCTTCCATTGTGAAATGCTTGGAGCCTTCCGGTCCCGTGGAGGTCGCCTAAGCGACACTCCACTTTGTAAGGTTATTGTCATTTTTCGGCTTTCCAAACTTGCCGTGTGAGGCCTATTTGCTGTTGCCGAGGCTCATACCCTTCGCGGAATGCGGTGACAATCTCGTTGTCTTGCAGGGTCACACGATTTAACCTTAGTAAGTTCAGACGAGCGCCGTAGTTCGTGTTCGAGTTCGAGCAAGCGTTATTCGCGTTCGCATAAGCGAGGCCGCTGTTCGCATTCGAATTGTTGCCCGACCGCAAAACAACGCGGCTGTGAGGGTAGTCCGCCTTTATTTCATTTTACATAAGTGGTCGCGCAATCTCCACTTTGAGTCCAAGCGCGTCCATGATACGGAAGAAAAGTCCAACTCCGGGTTCAATCGCACCTTTCTCAATACGTGAAATATAGGTTTTGTCTGTGCCTACTTTCTTGGCAAGGTCACTCTGAGTCATTCGCTCCTGTTTCCTTGCATCAAGAATAATCTGACCAACACAATAAGCGTAAGCCTCACGATGGAAAGCATCACGTTCGGGTGTACCGACCTTTCCGTATTTCTCATCAAGTATGGCATCGAAGCTGCCAATGTTACTTTTTGTCTGCATAATACTCCTTTTTTAGTTTCAAAGCCATGTTGATTTCCGACTCCGGTGCTTTTTGTGTTTTTTTCTGATAGCCATTCAGAAGCATCACTATGTTGCCTTCATCGAAAATGAAAAATGCCCGGTAAATATTGCCGTTATGCGATGCACGGATTTCATACACGCCATCACGGATGAACTTCACGAACCTTTCATTAACACGCTCTTGTATTTTGAGCATTCCAAGAACATAATCAATTTTCTTCTGCGCCCCTGCTTCAAGAGCACGGTAGAAAGAAATGAAATAGTCCTTATAAAACAATATCTTCCGTTCTGATTTCATAACGCAAAGTTACAACAAAAAGTTGATATATCAATCAACTTTGCCGAATTATTTTTCAATCACGACTCGCTTACGCGAGATTGAAAGGTACAGCAGCCGGGGCTATGCCCCAGCTCTGCACCAAACGAAAAGGACGAGCGGCGAGAAGTCGCTGTTACGAGAGTACGATTAGTCGCCCTCGGAAGGCCAGACGAGCGCCGCAGCTCGTGTACGAGTACGAGCAAGCGTTACTCGCGCCCGCACAAGCGAGGCCGCCGTACGCACTCGAATAGGGCCCGACCGCAAAACAACGCGGCTGCGAGAATGGGTGTACCAATAACCTGCGCAGAACGAAACAATATATTGGCTTGTGTCGCCGATGGTGCGCGAGGGTAGCACATCACATTTTGCTCCGTGTACGAGGCGTACAACACAGTTACCGCCGCCGGAGGTGAGGCATTGTACGGTGCGTTCCTTACCTGTAATCGGGTTGAAGATATGCGCGACACCGTCAATCGGGAATGATGCAACCTCAACGCCTTTGTTCTTGAAAAACTCTTTGAAAGAAGTCACATTGAGCGCGATGTTGTCCATCCATTCCGAGTCGCAACCAACATAGCCTTTAATACCGAGTATTGAGTTCCACACATTACCGCTACTCTGTGTGTCGGCCATTCCTATGCTATCGGCTTGGTTGAGGAGTCCGTCATGCTGTCCTCGACCGACAATGCTCTGTTCATCACTATGACCATTCAATGCCCACCACAAGATTGAAGTTTCCTTGTGCTGCTCATAATCTTGGAGCTGATAGCCTTTACCTCTGAGCCGTGCAAGGTTTTGGAAATCTTTCATGCAGTAGTTGATTGTACCTGTAGGTAGCTCTATAGCGTTGCCCTCATCATCATAAAGCCAGTTTGGATTTATGGTCGATGTGCCGGTGCCTCTGCGTGAACGGCCACTGCTGATACTTCGGGGTAGGCCGAGGCCGTCAATGGTAATCGGGTATGTACCGAACACCGAACCGTCCTCAATTTCCTCGTTGAGAGCTTTCGGAGATTTAATCTCTGTCCATTCCGGCTCAATGGCTTCAATACTTTCGCTATCCACCGTGTGAACCTCGCTCTCATCAAGTTCTTTGAATGTGGTAAAGTAGAACCACTTCGCGCCTTGTGGCACTTTCTCAAAGATGTAACTGCCAATTGTGAAGTCGAAGTTGGTATTACTTACTGCCATTTGGAACACTCCGACAACATTGCCGTCTGCATCAGTGAATACACAGCCCATTGTCTGATTGTTCATGCCTGGCCAACGCACCTGCTTCATGCCCTCAACATCTACGCGGTATACATTGACATTTGAGCCTTGCCCAAGGAGGTCTGCCACATTCATGCCAACAGTGGTGTCTGCATCGACATACACACCTTGACTTTCTGAATACAAGAGGTCGCCGAGGCGGTGTATGTTTCTGACGTTAGCCGTTGATAGCGGCTCGTTGTCACAACTTGACCACACATAGTATTTGTCTTGGTTCTTGTAGTCGTTTACACCCTTGTACCATCCATGTCCGAGTAAGTGCATGATGTCGTAACCGGCACCGGCCACGTCTGCAAGGTCAATCTCGCTGCCGTCAAGCATGAAATTGAAGTTGGCACGGCTGAGGCGGCGCAGTTCAAGACGCTGTGCTTTGGCATTGTAGTCTGCTCGGCAAGCCCAGGAGTTTTCAAAGATACGCAACGGGTGGCCCGACCGCCTATAGGCGGCAGAGTACAACGCACCAGTCATGTTGTCGAGGTTGCCCCATTTTTCACCTGGAGCATCCACTAAGTCAGAGCATCTTATAATTGAGAATTGCGAGTTGTAGAGGTCAAGCGCAGGGAAGTAGGCTTTAAGGCTGTTAAGACCTGCCACTCCGTCCACATCGTTATCTTCTATCAACTCTGCCAATATCCAACGACCTGTGAGGCCGGAGCATTGTTTGCCGATACCTTCAACGGTTTTGTCGGCGGCAATGTCGTTGCCGTTCTCATCGAGGCCGAAAGCATTGGTCGCTTTCAACGAGCGCAGAATTTCAACACTTGCGGTGATGTTCACATCGCGTAGGCCGATACTCTTGATATGTCCTGCTTCGGCTACGATGTTCTTAATCATAGCCATTGCATCAATCTTCGGGCAACCGCTAATCATGAGCTTGGTTACATTGCTCAGTCCTGCAATCGTCAGCCCTCCCGGATAAGAGAGATTAGGAAGATTGACAAGAGAGATTTCGGTCATGGTATCTGGCAGTTCCAACACGCTAACGGGCGATGTCTCAGCAACGGAGCAGTTTTGCAGAGGTGTTCCTGTTGCTCTGATTATCTCTAATCGAGGACAGGTGCTTGCATCAATGCTTGCTACGGTTGTGTTGCGCACATCAAGCTCTCGCAGGAACGGCAGAGAGCCGAGGGGCATTGAGCTGATAGGTACGGCGGAGCCGATTGAAACGTCTTGTCGGTTCTCGCTACCGATTACAATCTTCTCGGCGAGAGTCATTACTTGGAAGTTGAAGCTGCTGTCAAGGCTTATCTCACTAAGGTCTATCTCTGCAATTCGGTCGGCTTGGTAGATGTATAACAGAGCATACTCCGTGTGACTGAACTTGGTAAAGTAATGTTCCTGTCCTGCTTCGAGGAACACAACCTCGTCAAGTTGTCCGCTTGCATCGTGGCCGACACCAAAGTAGCCGGTCTTTGCGGCCACTATGCGGATACGTGCATTGCTGCTTGCGCACGATGTACGACCGCTCAATACTCCGCTGAAGAATTGGCCTGTTTGATAGTAGCCGTCACGGATGCGCCAACGCTGTTCAATGAACTGCGGCAGAGCTGTAAGCCCCAAACCTTGCAGAGCATAGAAGTATATATCATCGCTTTTGACAACGCTTTCAATATACTTGCGTTCTCCGTCATAGGAAGATATGAGCTTCTTCCAAAATTTCAGACGCTTCTCTACAAAGAAATACTGCGCACCCTCCGGAGAGAACGGTATCATGTCTACACCGTCCACGTTGGTCTTTGCTGAGCGCATTGCGGCCGCAACTGTTTCGAGTGAAAGTTGCTGATTTCCGCTGTGTGTCGCATCAAGATAGACGGTAGGCACAATTGCCACGTTGTTGAACAGGATTGAACCGTAACCGGCATACGGATTGACGTAGTTGTCGTCCGTCATACGGTTGGGGTCTGCTTCCGGGTCTACGGTGCAACCACCGTCATTGTCCTTACCGTTGCAGGTGTCGCAGTCATAGACCTTGTTGAGATACATTCTAACCGCGTGTTCGGCAGAATAGACACCATTGGTAACGCTCTGACCGTCCTCCAAGAACCACATTGGTTGCATATTCTTGGCGCGTTGGTCGGTAGCGGCAAGGTAGTCGGTAAACAGCGTGTAGGCATAGAGGCTCTGAGGTGATGCGTACTGCCACAGGTCGTTTTTCCAATTATTTACCTTTGTCGTGTTCTCGACAATCTGCCAACGGTTTTCTTTGCCATCAACAGCGGCAATCATGTCGCAGTCATGGCAGAACCTCAGCATACGGAATAGTTCGTAAGGTACTTTTCTACCATACGCAAGGTCAATCTGCAATTGGTCGTCATCGACCATGCATTCAAAGTATTGTGTCCACTTCGGGAATGTATCCGCCGAAACGTCACCGCTATTAACGAGCTTCTGAACCCAAGAGGATTTATCGGCCTCCATTTTCATCATGTCGTCAATACCCGACACACCTTTCCACCAACAGAAACCTTGATAGGACAGCAGCTCAAAGCCGACTACCGGGTTCAACACATCGCCGGTAACAACCCATTTGCCGCCGACCTGCTTCATGGAGCCGGTGCTACGTTGCCATGCTGTACCGTTGTGGCGCATAAACGCATAGTCACGTCCGCAGTATTGGCTGAGCAGGTAGACAGCATCGGTGTCTAATCCCTCAGTCGTCTTAAAACGCGCTTCAATCTGCGAGAGCGTTTCATCACGGCGACCAAAGAACTCTATGAAGTCGCCATAGTTAAGACAGCCCTTGTTATAGCCAGGGGTGTCTTTGAAACCGAGTGCAAGCTGTTCGCCTTTGTCCTCTTTCCAATTGCCCTTTGCGTGGAACCACGCATCGGTAAGCTGTTCATTGGTGGAGCGGAAAGCGGCAATTGGGTGGTTCTTGGTGGAGTGGTCCATCTTGCAACCCTCAATGTGCAGGTCGCCTTTGGTGAACGTACCGTCATAGGATCTTTGTGCAGGTGTCTGATAGGCGCTGCCCATAGCCTTGAACGTGTTGTTCATCATGTCGCACACACCACAGTCATTGGCATTGCTACTGTCGGAGTAATCTACCTTGACGGTAATAATCTGTACCGGGATTGCATCGGGACGCACAAGCACAAAGTTCTTTGCGGCAAGGGCAATGGCTTTGCGCCCAAGTTCTGTGTTCTCGTTGGGGGTAAGAAGCGTGATGACAATCTTGTCGGCCTTATTCACCGGCTTGTTGAGATAGAAGCGGTCATTCTTGATAGGTCGTTTAGCTGATGTCGTTCCCTGTCTGCGCCATTGAACATTTGTAGCCTTGAAGTTCAGCTCCGGGTATTCGGGGTTGAAGTAGAAAAGCGTACAGGTGAATTTTGTGGAGGTGTTGGTATCTCCGTCAAACTCATCAAACACTTTCTGCGGCGCAACTACAACATAGTACGGCATACCCTTAGCTTTTAGTTTGTCGAGGCTCGGACGGTTGATTGTGTCAAGAACATCTTCGCTCTCAAACTCGGCTATCATCGCATTTACATCGGTCAGTTTGGCAAGGTAGTTATTGAATGCTTGCGACCACTCATAGTAGCTCTCGTATGCCATGACGTAGTAGAGATAAAAGTCACCCTCTCTACCGTCAAGCATGATGGGGGTATTCTGAGAGATTGCATTTTGTCCGGGGATATAACCCAAACAAGCGACCTCCTCACCATTGAGATACATCTTGATTGTGGAATACTTTTCGCTTCCTCGTTGGATTGCCCTGCTTGCAGGTTCAACGACCACGGCCATTGTGATTTTCTCCTTACTGCGGAACTTGCGCTCTTGCCGCTGATGCTTCACACCTTTGGCGCAGTATATGCCGGCCACGTTGCCTTTCACATAGAAGCCGGTGCCGGTGGCAGGGTCATAGGAGTGCATGAGCAATGCGTCCTTGTCCTTGATGTTGTCAGTAGCAAAGGAGAATTGGATTGCATTACCCGCGCTTTCGTTGGTCTGCTTGGAGTAGAGATAGTAAGGGATTGTAGCCCTCATGTTCTCCGCGATACGGAAAGCGTTTTGACCGAGATAGGAAACGAAGCCATTTGTGCGCCAATTTGCGCCGGTGACGGCCATTGTCACACCCTTGTCGGTAATCGTCTTGTCCACGTCCGCATTTGTGCGCAGGGCAAAGTCATAGCCGAATGCGGCACCGCTCTTAATCTGCACATCAATTGCGCTTCCGTCTACCGTGACAACTATCGGATGGCTCTTGTCTGTGTGAACTTTGCCGTTGGCCTCAGTCCATCTGCCTTCAGCAATAAACTCGATGTTATCGCCGTTGGTATATCCCTGTATCTGATACTTCACGGAATAGGTTGAGGACGAAGCGGCATTGAACGTCTGAATTGTTTCGCCATTGGCCTTTACTGACACCTGCGTGTTTCCGCTTACACTTGCCGCTGTGTATGCGGCCACTTGTAGATTTGCGGTGTCATAGAGCGCAACAGTACCGTTCAATTCATCGTCAAAGGTCTTTGCATCGTAGTGGATAGAAACAATCGGCTCGGTTGTCTTTGAGCTATCCACACACATGATAGACGTGTAGACGTAGTTGCCGGTTACTTTTGCTTGAGGTGCGTAGCCATGAATACGGAGCAGATAAGAGCCATGTTGCATTTTCTCACCACCGCCAAGAACATTGCTCGGATTGATGCTGATGTCCTGCGAGAATGTTTTCTGAATGTTCGCACGGCCAAGTTCGCGCCATTCTCCATCCCAAAGGATTTCAATGATAGCGTCAATACCACCACCTGTTCCACCGAGTGTATTGCGAGGGAATATGTAGAAGCTGTTAAGAGTTGTCATACCTGCACCTACCGACACACGACATTCATGCAGGGCTTTGGAGATTTCAACAGTCACGTCTACGCAGTTCACACTAACGTCTACGCGGCGCACATTGCCCTCTTGGTCTTTTACAGCCACAACAAAGCTGCGCTGTCCGGCTCCGTCAAACCAATCAGTAAAATCAACCGAGAACTTAAAATCTTGGAGAGTGGCCGAACTACGTTCGTTGGTGAGGATTTCTGTTTTAAGCAATACGCCTGTGTTGGCATCGCTCACAGAAATTTCGGTGATGTTATTGACAACTTCTTCCTCGCCCATGCGCGTTACGCTTCGGGCGGCGAAGCGGCCTACAATCTTGCCTCCGGCGGCTCCGTAGATTGTCTGACTCTCAAATCTGACGGCGAACGAGGTTGCATCAGTGCTTCCACCTCCACCGCCGAGAGGAACTGTAAGAGGACTGCCGATTGGCTTGCGTTTGGCATTGACCGGCTGATAGGTCTTGGAATTGCCGTCCTCGCTGAAACTTTCCTCGAAGTCTACGATTATACGCTCGTATGCGCCGCCGGTGCTGAATGCGTCCGTGCCTCCCTCAGTTGGAACATCGTTGGCAACAAGGTCGGTGCCTCCACCGCCGAAGTCTTTCCATGCCTCGGCATTGTCGGCACTCGCTTTGTCAAGAAGCTGCTTGGCTTCCCAAACATGTTCACCTGCATTGATGCAGTATGTGATTACAAGGCCGTCCTTGAAGTAGTCGATACCTTTGCTCTCACACAGCTTACGCAAGGCGGCGACCGCACTCAGTAGAGAATACTCGCTACTGCCGGTCTGCTCTTTGCAGAGTTCGTTAATATTGAGGATTGTTTCTTCTCCTGCGCTCTGTCCAGCTACGTCAAGCCAATTGTCGAGGTTGGCATAACTGTCTGCATCATCGCTGAGGCCGATGTATTGGAATGTGCGCCAACCTTTGGCACTTGCCGCAAAGGTGATTTGCACACCAATGCTTACGGCATCTTTCGCGATTGCATATTCGATTGCACTCTGCTTGGTGTCGTATGTCGGAGGATTGGAGGGAAGTTCATCGCCGTTGGCAAGTCGGGCGGCAGTTACGTTGTAGCAGTTGCCGACAGACGAACCGTTGCCGAATGCTTTCCAATTATCATCTGCACCAATGCCGTTGTCTGGGTCATTGCCCACAAATTGCATAGCTTTCCAACCAACTTCACTATCAAGATATGTAACAACGCTACCGGGTTTAATTACTTCTGTAACGTTATCAAGGTATGTTGCGACATCGGAGAATGTCATACTGCCGGTTGTTTCAAACAGCTCGTTGATATTGACAAATGTGGTAATTGAAAATGCCTTTTTCAGCCGCTCGATATTTCCCGCGTTTAGTTTGCCTTTATCCCCGGGATAAGCCGTTGAGGAGGTTTCACCAAGAGCAAGGTCAGTTCCGGTAACTACCATTTTGCTACCGCTCCAACGATATGACTTGTTGTTGGTCTTGTCTACATACAACTTGTCGCTTGCAGGTATCCTGCCGTTTAACGAAATTTCGCCGAAAGAGTCTGCATTATACCAATTGCTGTAATAATTGACTGTAATGTCTAATCTGTGAGGTTTTGCTATAAAGCAGCCTGTAACGCTGTTAAACATCACATCTACCTCTCCCGTAATTGACTGAGTTTCGGGTGTCGCAACAATAGTCACAAAACCGTCAAATTCTTTGACATCATCCATCGCACCAGGTATGAAGCGAGTTGGAATGAGGCCATTGTCGCCAATGGGGGCTATGCCTCCTGGTAGACCTTTGCTGTCAGTAATGGATTTGATTGCGGCTGCGTTCTTGGATATGGAGGAGTCATGTACATCAACACGACCTTTTAGTGTCGCGATATTGCCTGTGTTGGTGTTTATACCATTGCCGAGTGTTGTCTGCTGTGTCTTTATACCGCTGATTTCAGTGTCGTGTGCATCAACTCGCTTTTCAAGACTTTCGTGCTGACCGCGCAAAGTAGACAAATCCTCTCGGAGATTATCAACCTGTTCATTGTCCACAACAATCTCATAAAGTTTGTTGATAGGCTCACACACCCAATCACCACCACTGCCGACATACATTCTGAACAGAGCCTTGCCCTGCTGAACGGTCAGTTCGAGGTCTGCAATGTCTTTGTCCGATGCGGAAACACCGGCAAACCAACCGTCATGCGGTTGCGGGTAAGCTTCGCGCAGGGCAGCAACGGACGCAAACAATCCTTTGTTCACACCCTTGATGTTCTTTGCTTCAAGCCAACCCTCAACTATTAGGTCGTGGCCTATACGGGCATTGCCCTGAATGTTGGCATCGCCTCCGGCCGATACATTGCGCCCAACCGCAACATCACCGTCTATTTGTTTTGTTGGAATTGAACTCATTGTAGTGCTGTTTTAGAAATTTCGGAGAGCGCCGATGATTTCTCGGACTCGCCTAATGTGAGTAATACTAATGACGCGGCAGCATAAACCACGGCTGTGTAACAGCGTTCACAGATGTCTATACCCTCATCGCGGTCTATTTTCGGATAAGGGAGATACTGCGCTCGGCGCACATACGCTCTTTCGCTTTTGCAGGAGTAGAACTCCAACGCGCGGCCTTCGGGTCGTATCGTGATTACGCAGACCGGCTTTTGTGCTGTGCCTCGCAATGCTTTTATGCGCTGACGTTGCAATGCATATTCGGGGTCTGTGGTGCTTATTGCCGTGAATACAGCTTTCTCCCAATCGCTCATTTCAAAGACGATAAGGCGCATGAAGTCATGCGGCAACAGAACCCAACCGCTTTCGAGGTCGCCCCAATATATGGCATCGCCGAAATTGTGACCCTGTTCCAAAAGGTATGTCGGTGCGTTTGTATGCACTCTAACAACAGCTTCCAAAATCTTGCTTCTCACAATATCGTCAAGCGCAAGAGTGTCTATGTCGTCAGTCTGCAACAACTGCTCACTCGTCATATTTTGGTCGAGGCATACGCGCACATCGCGCATTACATCGTGAATGTTATATACCATAGCGTCATGTAGTTTATTCTTCTACGCTTTCGCTCTCGGTGCTTTCGCCGCCGTTAAGGGTGTCGAACTTTGCGCCAACGAACTTAACACCATGCTCTGATGCGGCTTTCTGCGCGGCATCGTAGGAGCGGACTTTGTAGGAAGAAATGTTGAATTGCTCTTGCAGGTATGCCTGTGCGTCTTGGAGGCAGCTTGCTTCAATGATTGTGAGGCCGTCTGCCGCCTCATCGTTTGCGACTTCTTCGGCTGACGCTGTTGCTTCCTCGGCAGATTGTTCTGCTTCGGGGACAGGAGCCGGTGCAGGGCTTTCGGCCTCCTCGACTTTGGCCTCAACCTCGGCAGGTGCAGGCGCAGGAGCTTCGGGAGTCGGAGCGACTGTTTGGGGTTTAGGTGCCGGTGCTTGGGGCTTCGGCTTTGCGGCTTTTGTTGGCTTCGCAACATCGGGCAACGCGGTTCTGCGCAAAAGAATGATGCGACCTTCCTTGAAATAGGTGCTTTGCTCAATCACTTTCTGAATGAAAGGATTGGCCGTGGTGTACTCGGCAGGAGTAACACCATACGAAGTAAGCGCTCCGCCGGTGAAATGTACCCTTACAGTAGCGGCTCCGGCTTTAATCTGTGCGACCCAATCAACAAGTCGGGGTGCGCCATAAGTGATTTTTTCCATTGTCTTATATGGGGTTTGAGATTTGTTGAATGAAAAAAGTGGCGGTAAGGCGTTGGCCGCCCTCCGCCACTTTTCCTGTTTAATTTGATGATACGGGTTAGTCTGCGATGATTTCACCTGTGAACTCTACCCAACCGCCTGTTTCACCCTTGTACTGCCACATCTGACCGTTCTGTGCGGCGGCATTGATGCCGGGGCAGTCCTGTGTGAGCAGATATACGCGGCCTTCAACGAGGTCGGCACCGACAGGAGCTTCTTTGCTCTCCCAAATGGTGTAGGTGGTGGCACCGGCATTTGCCTTTTCGCCCTCACCGTCAATCCAAATGTGACAAGCGCCTTTGAGTGCGAGGCCGTCCCACACAACGATACCCTTGCGAGTAGCTTCTTCGCCCTCCACACGGTCGTTGAACTCGTGCTGCTGCGAGTAGATGTAGTGGACGAGGCGGTCTTCGCCTATGAGGGCGCCGGAGTTGGAATAGCCGAGAGTGTCAAGAGTAGGCTCACGCTTGATGTCGATGTCGCCGAACACGGTGTGAATGCTTGTGACAGTCCAACCGATAGGGTTCGTCTTGGTGACAATCTGAATTTCCTTGTGCTTGCTGAAGTCGATGCACTGCAATTCTTCAAGGAGGTTCTTACCTGCAAGGAGCAGGGCGGTCTTGGGAACATCTTCGCCGGTGAAATACATCTTGGCAAGGGCAATGAGCTTCTCGTAAGTCCATGTACCTGCGTGCTGCAGTTCGCGCTTGAACTGCCAACGGATACCCTCGGTGAAGTAAACCATCTGTTCGCCGAGCTTGGGCACCTTGACAGGGAGCTTGCCTTTGATACCCGTCCACAGGGTGCGGTTGCCGGCACGCTTGAAATTAAGGATTGCCTGTTCTGCGATGAGGCTCTGCGTGAACGGAATGTGCTTCTTCTGTGCCTCGAAGTAGTCGGAAACAACTTGGTTCATGCCACGCTTCTGAAGATATACAATAGAGGGGCGAGGCACGATGAGGTCGGGGTCTACTTCTTTCTGCGTTTCATACATCGCATTGGCGAGAAGTTTCACCTTTGAACCGGCAGGAATGGCAGGAGTTGTGCAGAAAGCATCGGTCTCGTTTGTTTTCGGACCATTGACTGCACGAACTACGGGGTTGTCGGTGGTTGTGTCACGGCCTGTAACAAAGAGCATGAGGCTCTTGCCGGGGGTAACGGTCTTGCCATCGGGAGCATAGCCGTCCACATCGGGGACGAGAAGTGTGTGATAGTCGCGCGGAATGTTTTGGTCGCTTGCCGCAAGGGGAAGTACGAACTGAGCCTTTGAACTTGCTGCGACTGCGGTGTCCGTTGTGAGGGAGCTGCGCTGTTCGTCAATCATGAAGTGTTCAACTTCGGGGCTGTTGACCTTGACTTTCTTTGCTTTGAGCATAAGCGACATGAGTGCCGTGTCCTCGCTTTGGAAGCGGAACAGTTGGTCGTCAATGTCTGTTTCTACGAGATTGCCTGGTGCTATGCCGCCTGTTGCGCCCGCTACAGTGCTGACGGTAGTGGCTTGACCCGGTGCTTGGGACTGCACCCCGGCTGTGCCGGGAGAGGTGGGAACTGCCGCTCCCGAACCTACAGTTACGTTTTCGATTTCTGCCATAGCGTTATAAAATTAAATGTAAATTGTCTATTTATCGGTTGATACTATGTTACCCGGCTTGATGCCGCCTGTTGCTGATGCAAGATTGCTGACGGTTGTCGCGCATCCCGGAAGCTGCGTTTTCAGTCCTGCACTACCTTTGGTGGGTTGCAGAGGCTTTTCGACAAATTTGATATGTTCACCCATTATCGCGCTCCGTCTGCAATGTCAAAGATTGAACCTTTATCACGAGAGGGCGCAGGTGCATTGTTGGCTCCGCCCAAAGTCGGAGTGCCGTCACCGCGCTTAGGCTTGCGAAGCTTTGCCTCAGCTTTGGCATTCTTGCCTCTGATTTCGCCCTCCTCACTTGCGGCGGCGATGTCTGCATCGTGATTGATAGCTTTGAGAGCCATGTCGATTGTTTCGGGTTTGATGATACCGATTACAGCGTCATTCGTAACCTCCTTAATCCAATCGGCGGCAGCGTCTATCTGCTCATCGGTAAGACCGAGTTCCTGCTGTTTCTGCTCAAGCATAGCAAGGGTGGCTTTCATATTCTTTTCCCACTCCTCTTCAAGTCCTTTCTGCTTGGCCATGCGGTCGATGTATTCTTTGTTGCTTGCAGAATACTCGTCCATCTTTGCAGGGTCATCGAGCATTTCCTTTACACCGTCAATGCCGATACGGTTAATGAGTGACGTCCACGGGTCTTTGCCCTGCGCCATGTCCGTAATGAACTGAGCGCTGTGGGGGTCATTCGCAAGCATATCAGTCAGCTTGCGTTCGCGCTCCTCGTAGCCCGATAACTTGTTGTCATATTCGTCATAATCGTCACTGATTTGGCCGAATAAGGCTTCATCATCGGCATACTCTCTGTCGGGGTATTTCTTTTTCAGTCGTTCGCCAAATTGGTCACGTCTGCTCTTAACTTGCTTTTCCTCAGCCATAGTTTCAAATTGATGTTACATGGGTGTTTAATCTATGGCAAAGTTAAGGGTGTTAAATGGGTCGGCATCGTTATCTTTTGAGTTGCTATGTTGTATCTTTGTATTGAGTTTAATACCTTAAAGTGCAGCGCAATGAAGTCCTTCGGAAGTGTTTTGGCCTTTACTCGCGAACGCAATGCAGCGTTGCTAAAGGCATATCGAGAGCAGGTAGATGCAGCGAGTTTTGTTCGGTTGAACGAAATCGGCGAGAAGATTGTTAATTCTCCTTCTCCCCGGTTTTGGGTATCAGAGGAACGTGCGGCTGCGGTGGTGTCTGCTATTATGCGAGGGAAGCCGGTGTTGGAAACGATGCGCCCGACAAAACGAGAAATGTTTGAGGAGATACACCGCAGGGTAATGGCTCTAAAAGAACAGCACCCCGATTGGCACCTGTGTCAGTTGGTCTTTAATGTTGTCAATTCTCCCGCACCCAAATTCTATATGGAGGTTTCATCAGCACTTGAAAGGTTATTCAAAATCCGCAACGGCTGGTACGACAATGGAAAAGGAAATTACAGTTTCTAACATAGTCGCTGAGAATGACAAGCGCCGCGATGAGATGTTTTCGCGGTTCAATCCTATCACCGGCGAGGGTTCTGTCGGTAAACGTGTCTTTGTGCATATACAGGACTTTCCCATGCAGTCACAATGGTTACCTGCTTCAATGGCAGAAAATACACTTGTCAAGGCACTGATAAAGAACAATGGTATAGACGGCCTCCTGCGCAATGATATGGGAGTTGATGAGCCGACTCAAGAGGACAGGGAGGCCGTTATCAATACTTTTGTTAGACTCCGCTCATTGCATGATTTTCCATTTTGGGCTGCGACTTTCGTCTACATCAAAAACAAGGAGGTCGGTCAGCCCGACTGTCTTTTCCGTTTGTCATACCCTCAACGTAGGTTCGTTGAGATGCTTGAACGTATGAGGCTTGCAGAAAAGCCAATACGAATAATTCTGCTCAAAGCACGACAATGGGGAGGCTCTACAACATCACAGCTTTATATGGCATGGTTGCAACTCATTCATCGCACCGGCCTCAACTCTCTAATCATATCCAACTATAACAAAGGTTCTGAAACAATCAAGGGTATGTTCAAGAAGATGATTGAGGCTTACCCTGTGTCGATGCTCCATGAGGCAGGAGATACATACTCCGAGAACGAGGAAAAACTTGTCGGTGTAGGTCGCTCCGGCCTTACTCAGCTTGTGCCACAACGTAACGCAACAATTTCAATAGGCTCTGCCGAGTCGCCGGACTCATGTCGTGGTGGTGACTATGCTCTTGTGCATCTTTCGGAGGTCGGTTTGTGGAAAGCGACTGACGGCAAAAAGCCGGAGGATATTGTGCGCTCTGCCTGTTCGGGTGTCCTGTATCGACCTTATACGATGATTGTATATGAAAGCACGGCCAACGGTGTAGGTAATTTCTTCCATAACGAGTATGTTGCAGCCAAAGACCCGGAAATTAAATCTCAGTTTGAGCCTCTGTTTATTTCGTGGTTTGACATCGAGCTGTACCAACTTCCATTTGAGAATAAGGAGGAGTTATATAAGTTTGCTACATGGTTGTACGACAATAGGCTGAACGGCTCTGCGCCCTCAGACCGCGAGGAGTGTGGCAAGTATCTTTGGTGGTTGTGGGAGATTGGTGCTACATTGGAGGGCATTCATTGGTATGTTGAGGAACGAGCAAAGTATCACGACCACGGTTCAATGGCTTCCGAATATCCGTCTGATGATGTAGAGGCATTTGTAAACTCCGGCTCTGCTGTATTCGACAAGTATTGTGTGGAGGCTCTGCGGCCGACTACAAAGAAGCCTCCTCGCTATGTGGGCGACATATATGCGCACGGCGATGAGGGCGAGGACGCTCTGCGCGATTTGCGGTTCAAGGCCGATGCACAGGGTATGTTGTGGGTTTGGAATTTGCCCGACCCTGTTAATCCTAATGACCCGGAGGAGGTGACAAACCGCTACCTTACTGTCGTGGACGTTGGCGGTCGCTCCAATAAGGCCGACTGGTCTGTGATTGTGGTATTCGACCGTCTGTTGATGATGGACGGTGGCAAACCGTCTGTTGTCGCTCAATGGTACGGCCACATTGATATGGACTTGTTGGCATGGAAAGCTGCTCAGATAGCTGCGTTCTACGACAACTCCCTGCTCGTCATTGAAAGTAATACGCTCGAAACACACGATAAGGAGCGCAACGTGGACGGCGACCAATCCACGGCTATACTCAATCAGATAAAAGACATCTATCCAAACCTGTATGCTCGCAAGCAATCAGAGGACGCGATTGTTCAAGGCTTGCCTGTTCGTTATGGCTTCCACACTAATGTTGCCACTAAGCCGATGATTATCTCAACGCTTGTAAAGGTTATACGTGAGGGTCTTTATATTGAGCGTGACAAGCGTTGTATTGACGAGTTTTTGAACTATGAGAAGAAGCCTAACGGTTCTTTCGGAGCAAAGGCCGGTACTCATGACGACTTGCTTATGACACGAGCAATAGGCCTGCACATCTGTTTCTATGAAATGGAACTGCCGCAAGTCGTAACTCGCGGCAGCAACAATCTGAAATATGTTCCTAAAGTTGTATCGGCGGCTTCATTCTAACCTATGCGGTTTGCGCTTGTGGCTGACCTCCGCGCATGGCACCTTGCAGTTGGTTTACGGCATTCATATTTGCGCCCTGCTGTGCCTGTGCTATAAGTTGAGGTGATACACCCTCCGGCACCTGTCCGGCTTCCAACTGCTCTTTCTGCGATTGGATAGACTGCAACAACTCGTCTGCGAATGGGAAATTTCCGGCTTGTAGAAGTTGCTCCAACGAGATTGCTTGCTGTTGCCACAACTGCATAAGGAAGTCGTTTGCCATAGCGCGATAAGCAGGTGTCGCGGTACTCGGCACGATTGAAAGGTCAAACTCAACATCGCGGATTTTTCGGGGGTCATACTCAATCTGAGTGCCTACGCGACCGGCAATGTTGAATACTCTCTTTTGGTCGTAGAACTGCTGCATATTCTTAACGTCCTTATATGCGGCATCGCGCACAAACTCGCTGAACGTGTCGAGCAGGTCAAGCAACGATGTGGTTGCATTCTGTGTCTGCTGATTGTAGAGCGCCGCAGACATTCCTGCATATCCGGGTTTGCCTTGCAATGCTCCATTCACACCCGATATGTCCTCAAAGAATTTGAGTTGTAAGTTGAGCAATTCGTTAATGCCGATATTGGTAGAGTTGGCTTGAACCTGTTGAGGCAGGTCACGGTGGTTCTTTGACGGAGTGTAGACAATAACACCATCGTGGCGGCTCCACATATCTGCAAAGTCCTCCGGCGACATTCCTTTTGGAATACAGTCGCTCGGTATCATCAACACACCTTTGGCCGATGCTCTCATAATCCAATCGTAGAGGGTTATGAGGCGGTTGGTGTATCGCTGTTGGTCGATTACATCACTGACAAACGAATGTATCTCGCCGTCAATGAAAGGATATGCCTTGAAAACGTATGGGTGGCTCTTGTGGTCGTATGGTGTTTCTCCCTCTTTCAGAATATCGCCAAATGGTGTGAGGTAGTAATAATACCAAAAAGAGTCCATAAACCACTCGGCACGGATTAGTGGAATATCTTCCTGCGGCATACCTGCGGCCAACCCCTGCATGATGCGCTGTGTGTTTTCTTCCACTACCATTTCTTTATAATCCTCAAGCTCAATCTTGAATATATCGCCGTTGTTATAATCATGACACCAATAGCGAGGTTTTGTTTCTTTGCGCCATACCTCAATCACACGGCACCGGCTTTCATCACGCGGCACAAGAAAATCCATTTCTGGGGACTGAGAGTAACCGAACTGTTCCCACGCTTGTGTCAGAACAATCTTTTCTCTTGCAGAACGGTATATCTGTGCGAGTTTCGCATAATCGGTGGGGGATTTGGCGAACTCATGACACACATCCTCGAAGCTGACATCATGTATTTCTCCTACGCAGGAACAATCCCATGTGCGGAAATCGCGCATATTGTTGTCAATGAAAAAGTTGTTGGGCTGAACATATTCCGTCCAACAATCTTCTTTGTCATTCATGCGACCGAACCATTTGCGGTGAACAATCATACCGGAGATTAAAAACTCCTCCATAGTTCGCGCATACAACTCGGTCATGCGGTTGAGCTGCATATTATATTGTAATACCGTGGACATCGTTTCAGCTAATTTCTGTTCGTCACGGTCACGCGCATAACAGGTCGGCTCTGTCGCTTGACTTCGATACACACCGATAACATTACGCACAAGTCGGCGTATGAGGTTATTCTTCAGCGGTATGTTGCCCTGCTTCATAATGTACTGCTCCTCGGTCATCTTCACTCCGTTCACACACACTATGTCGCTCCATTGGTCGCCGTAGTTATATCGCTTATTCCGCTCTCGTTCACGGCGAAAGCGATGCATATTTTGATATAGGGTTTGTGCTTGCAACAGAACATCAGTAGCCCTGCGCATATCATCGCCCTGCGCCTGTGCCCTTGCGATACTATCCATATCTTCAACACTCGCAGGTTTGACTTTACTTAGTCTATTTAATTTGATAGCCATATCGAGAGTATAAATTTGTGTCGGTGGCAAAGTTACTCACCACCGACACATTACCAACTTTATCTGTTGAGTTGCTGAGATTGTGGCTGCATGGCTTGATATTTCGAGTAAAACTCGTTCATCAAGGTTGTCAGTTCTGACATGGCCGATTGTTGGTTTTCCACAGTTTCGGCTTGCAGGACTTTCACCATGCCGGCACGGTACGCTGGGATTGTAGATGCAATGAGGGCAGCTTCTTCCGGGGTCTTTGATGTGAGCCACATTTTTGAGATACGTCCGAGTTGCTTGTCAAGACTGCCGAACCTCTGATAAAGTGTAAAGTCGGGGTCTTGTTGTAATGCCGCGTGTGCTTGTGCTGCGGCGGCATAATCGGTCTTAATCATAGCCCTTGCCTTTTCTGCCTTCTCGTTCACTGCCTTATATCGAGCCTCAAAGTCGGCGTAGGCTTCCTTTACTGCGGCATCGCCACGGCTCTCCAATCGCTCGGTCATTCTGTCCTTGGCCAACTCTTCGTATTTGCCGAGACGTTCCTCATCGCCCCAAGACCATGGAGCAAGAGGGGTGCCACGCTTCACCTTGTATTCGGCATAGCGCGCCGCCAACTGTTGCGGTGTCAGTTTGCTTGCCTCCTCGCCGTTCAGACCTATCTCATCAAAGTAGAGTTTGTCGAGTTGGCTCTGTGGTACTTGCAGCACTCTCATCACAAAGATAGCAGCCTCGTGGCTCAATGCCGGGTCATCACCGCAAGCATCGGTAATGGCAATAGCAGCATCGGTAAGGCTCTGTGGATTCATGCCTATGCCGGATTGTACCAGGAGGTTGAGAATGTCATTGACCGCCTCGGCGTTTTTACCACCAATAAACTTATTGGCAATGGTGTTGATGTCGCTTGCCAACGGCATATCCTTACTGAGTTGGTTTCTGCTCCATTCTCCGCTTGCCCACATATTGCCGAAACTGCTCATCACATCGCCGCCGGTCAGTCCCTCTATACTTCCGAAGTATGAATGAGTAATCACATCATCCCACATTTTGTCTTTTTCGGAAATATAATAGCCGAAAATGATGTATGGAAGATATGGACCAAGATTCCAAAGCCACTCAAGAACATAACCAAACGTAGCAAGTCGGATTACATCTTTCTTGATTTGTCTGCGGAATCGTTTCCGAGCTGCATCATTCGCTCTGCTATATTCGTCATCGGTAGCGCTTTCGGGGTCTATCTCCCAATCGCGCAGTATCTGCTTGGTCATGAACGCTACGCTCTTGGCTCGCTGTGCTGACGTAAGGTTGCGCTTGAGGTTTCTTGCGCCGTCATAAGTTTGGCGAGTGTACGACATTGAGGAGTTGCGGAATACAGTAAACAAGGTACTCAGCCAATCTTTATCTACCTGCATGGTCGAAAGGAAGGGCGACTCTGACGACTGCTGCGTCTGATTGAACAGTATCGTGGCGTCCTGCATGGCTCGCTTCTCTGCGGCGTCTGCCGGATAACCCTCTTTGAGATATTGGTTCAGTCGCGTTTCATACATCGCTCTTGCTCCGATGCTGACGGTTACGGCATCCACAAATGCATTCGGGGTCATACCGATGCGCGAGGATATTTCCATAACCCGGCTGCGCCACATCTTCCAATCCATATCCGATTTCAGCAGTCGAGGGTCTCCGCTGATGCGCGAGTGCCAGCGCTCGCGGAAGATGGGCAGGTTTTCCAAACACCATTTGAAGTCGCCGTAGGGATTGGCTATACTCTTCGCAATTGATTTCAAGTTAACTTCTGGTGCATAGGCAGGTGCGGAAAGGAATTGCTTTAATGCTGTGAATAATCTGAAGCTTACCTTGGCTGCTGTTACTCCTTTGGCAAGGTTAACAGCGTTTTTATTGAGCCTTGACACCGGTGGACGGTATTCTCCTGCAGCCATAAGACACAGGTCGTTGAAATTCTCCCATAACCTGCGGCCACCACCGTAGACCGTTGTCATGTTGATTACTTGGTTACGGAAACGCTTGTATGTGCGCAGGGTGTTAAGGTCGCGGTTCCATTCAGCGTATGCACTCCAATGTTCCATTTGGGTGATATGGTCGAGGATTACGCTCAATGCGTCTGCGCCTGTAATGTCGAGGGCGAGATTGTTCACACGGCGCTTGATGATACTGCCAGTCTTTGTTGTGATACCGTCCGGGCGGTTCTGCTGATTAACATCTTCCTCCTTATCAACTCGGGCATTTGCCAAAATCTTCAAGGGGAAATAGTTCTCAATAGCGGCCATAGATGCACCGAACATACGCTTGTGCGTTTCGTTGTACTCGTTACGAGTGGCAACAAGGAAATCGTCTTGCAACCAATCGCCAAGAGCCTTGAAACGTGGGTCGAGGAAGTTCTCTATATCTGCCACATTTTGCTCGGTGATACCCATGCGGCGCAGCTTCATACGTCCATCGGTCATTTTATCAACCATGTAGATGTAGAGGAGGTTGCCCTGTGTCAGTTCGTGGTCGCGCATTTCGCCGCCGTCCCAAAATGAAACAGAGGCTTTGGGAAGTTTACGCTCCATTCTGATGATGTCGCCCCACGTCTTGCTCTTGCCGAACAGTTCTGCGGCTTTCTCGTCAAGCTGTGCAAACTTATCTTTGATACCACGCAACTCTTTGTTACGACAATCAACCCAACCGCGCATGAAGCGGTTCCACAGATACCCCTCTCCGTTGGCGCTCTTGTTGCCAAATACTCGCATGATTTGGTCGAAAGTGCCGAGAGGTGCAAACAAGAATTGCACAAAACCATTATTGACAAACTTGTCTTGCCAATCGTCCTTATGGTGTTCGTTTGTTGGTCTGCCCTCCATGTCGGAGTTTGCATTGTGGTGTATCTCGCTGATACGAGCTTTCTCTGCCTCGCGGAATGCTTTTGCATTCTCAATACTGCCGCGCAGGGAGTCTGACAAGCGGCCTACAAGGTTGAAGTATGCCTCAGTACGCTCAATCTTATTCTTGCGAATAGCGTCCTCGGTAGTTTCAATGAACTGCTTGTAAGCATCATCAGTCATGCGCCCGGCGTCCCTATCTTCTTTAGCGATTTTAAGGCTATCGCGCAGGGCTTTCTCCTCTGCCTTGCTGTTAGCAATGTTCTGAACGTAGTCAAGTGCCATGTTGAGGCCGGCATATTCAATGGCGGCTTGGTCGGCAATGGTTTGGTCGGGGTCACTCATTCTGTTCAGAGCCTCGGCTATGCGGTCGGTGATGTCGTCCTCTGTGAGTGAGATTGCTTTTTTTACAACCTCCATTGTGTGTTGGCCGTCTACATCAAGAGCGCCCTGTACCTCGACACCTCTTGCATCGACCTTACTTCCACGGATAGCAAGGAGTTGGCGAAGCGAAGCCTCTCCGTTGCGTAGTTGATTATCGACCATGATGTCCATAATCTTCTGTACGCTATCTGCAATATCGTGCATGGCTGTGGCATTTTTGACTGCCGACAACAATCTTTGCATTTCGCCGGAGGTCATGCCGGAAAGATAGCCGTTTTGCATAAGGATACGTGCGAGGTCGGAAACACGTTTTACGGTGCTTCTGTCAAACATCGCTTGTGCGTTCATTGCATCAACGACACCGGCCTCAACCTTGCGGTCGGCACCGACAAAACTTTGTGCTGTGCCTCTGCGGTTACGCATGGAGTGTAACAGACTTTGCAGATTGTTGGTTACAGCCCTCATTGCATCGTTGCGCAGGGTGAGGTCTGCACTCTGATTGTTGCTAAGACGTATGGCCGCATTGGTTATGCGCTCCTCCAATCCTATGCTTTGGTCTTTCCAAATGTCGCTTGTTTCTCCATCGCGGAAACGTGCATCGCTCGACAATCCGAGTTCATCACGCTTGGCCGCATCACGAGCCATGTCCACATAGTCGCCTTTGGTACGCAGCTTCTCATGGCTTCGCCACAGCATATAGCGGAGTTCGTTGTCACCGAGTTTTACCCACTTCGGGAGCTTCAACGAGCCGAGGAATTTATTGATAGCCTCTAAGACTTTGGCTTTGAGCTTCACCCAAATGCCGCGTTCGGCTTTGGTGAAGTCCTCAAAACCTTTCTCGCTCATACGACCGAACATCTCATCAACGGCCACACGGCGGTGGTGTTCATACTCTTTGCCCGGCTCGTTCACAAAGCGGCGAGTAGCGTCCTCCTCGACCTGCTGTTTCAAATCGTCTTTGAGGTGATTGTAGATTTCATCGCAGAAAGCATCGTAGTTTTCTTCTCCAATCATTTCTCGCAGACCTTTGTGTGCTACAACCTCATGGAACACCGTTTCTGCAACGTCCTCGACATTCGCATTATTGGGGAGGACAATTACAACCTCGCCGGTTGCAGGGTCGTAGAAACCCTTGCTCCTGCGCATACGCGCCTGTCGCTCGGAATTGTCGTTTGTCAGCTCTTTAGTATCAGTCACAATGCGAATGGGAGTGTTGAATTTCTTCGACATTCTTTCAGCATGGCTGCTTTTGGCTTCGGTTGATGCTCCATACTCGCTGCCCAGCTCATACAACAGGCCGTCATCATTGGCGCTCCTTGTGTTGTTACCCTCAACGTTTACCACGTCAAGCAGGGTCGTACCACCAACCTTGTTGAGATTGTCTTTCAAGTTGCGGTATGCAACCATCTTGGAGCCTTCGTGTGTGAAGTCGCCGTAAAGTATTGCAGACTCTCCACCGAACTGAATGACACGCTCGGATATGTATCGGGCAATTTCGTCTGATTTAGTAGGTAACTTGGTGAATGGAGTGTGGATATTGCCGACAATTCTCCCTGCTCGTGAGAGTATGATAAATGACATCTTTGCTCGGTCGCCCATGCGCTGCGAGTTGAGGAATTTGGCAACATCTTCCGAACCGCGAACCAACGGCTGTTCCATTGGGTCATAGTTCGGGGCAAAAATCTGCTTGTCTAATGTGTGAACTGCAAGCGGACTTTCATTTTCGGGTACACGCTTTTGACCGACACCCGAAGTGTTGTCAGTATCGAATGTTCCATATTTGCCTGTCTTTAGATTGATGATTACTCCATGTACCGGTACTTTTGATATATCGGCAATCTTTCTGAGCATCTGAACGTCCTGCGGCGAACACATGAGGTTGCCGCTCGGATGATTATGTACGAAGTAAACTTGGTCGGGCTGAATGCGGTTGTATGCGAGTGAAGCGGTAGGAATATCAACCATTGTGGCGGTGAATGTTCCCATGCCGAGTTCAACTACCGTAGGTTTACCGTCCTTAACGAGAACGACAAACGAATGTTCCTTTGCAGCATCTTCGAGAGCCGAGAATATAAACGCAACATCATCGGCGCTCTCAATCTTCTCTCCACTTGTGAAATTGAAAGAACCGCTTTCTCTGAATACTCGCTCTATAAGGCTGAACTCACCGGCTTCTTTGTCTAATCGACTATTATGTCGGTTGAGGCCGGTATCACCTTGCCGTTGTAGGTCGTTGGCTCCGCTCCGCATACCGACTTCATTGCCTCCTGCATTTTCTCCGCTGAAGTCAAAGTCGAATAAGCCGCCGTAACCTTCGGCATTTTCGGAGGTGTAGTTGATTGTTTTTCCGTCTTGCGTTTCATATCTGCTTGCAAAGTTAGCATTTTCTTCTGAATATGACGCAATAGGCTCACTCGCGGCATCTTCGCTATCCTCTTCGGTCAGTTCGATGTTAGAAGCGGCCTCTACCTCTTTGTCCAATTCTGCATACTTGGCCTCCTTAGCCTCCATTTCCGCTTTCATCAAGTCCTCGTATTCACTGAGTTTTTCCTCAGCTTTGGCGAGTTCCTCGGTGAATTTGAATGGAACACCGTCACGCGCTGATATGGATTGCAGTTCTGCGTTGTTGCGCTCGATTGAACGCTCCGCAGCTTCAATGCGCCCACGGAAGTCCTCGCCGCTAACAACATCATTCAAGATTTCTGTTACAGCATTCTTAATGACATTGCCCTTTACCGGCATGGCTTCTATTCCGAGTTCGGGACACGAGTAGGTCATTTTTGCAGGAGCGGAGTAGAACAAATCGCCCTGCTGACCTTGCTTTGTTTCCCTATTGATTTCGGTGTGAACATGGAAATTGAAGCCTCCAACGGAGATAGTGATGTCGGACGTTGCCGGACGAGAGGAGTAGCCCGATTTGCGGACTTGCTCTTGCAGTTCGGCCTTGCGTTTGTTCTGCTCGGTAAAGAAGTCCTCCATTGCCTCAACTGAGGGATAAGAGAGTTTGTCAACAGTTATGTCGCCAACCGTGGCGGCCTCAACCTTTTCAAGATAAGACTTGTTTTCGGCGATGCGCTTCTCTGCCTCTTTGTTCTGCCCGGCTATCTGACGCTTGCGGTTGTGGATATAGGTTTGGTCGGCCTCCCACGATTTGCGCTGTGCAGTCAGTTTGCGAACCTCTTTCTCAATCTGATTTTTCAGCATGGCATACTCGGAGCCGGAGAGCTGTGCGGTGATGTCGCCAAACAGGTCTTGGTCCTCCTCCAATGCACGGTTTTCCATTGAGTTCTCCATGAGCTGCTTGCCATTCATGATGCTGTCGGCAATCGCACCTTTGGTTTTCAGACGCTGATAGGCTGTAACGTCAAGGCTGTCCTCCACACCGAAACGAAGCACACGAACAGGAATGCCCCATTCATTGTGCAGGTTACCCTGTCGCAGAATACGGCCATTTCGCTGAGTGTAGTCCATAGGTCGATTAGGTGCATCAAGGTGGATAAGCGTATGGAGGCGCTCTTGAATGTTCACACCTGTACCGAGTGTGAATGTACTGCCCATGATGACACGAACCTCACCGGCATTCACTCTGCTGAAGATTTCGAGCTTTTTGTTTACAGTCATCCCCGATTTCATCACGACAATCTGCTCCTCTGGCACACCTGCAGATATGAGTTTCTTGCGAATATCCTCATAGAGATTAAAGCCGGAAACCTTGTTTTGGTAGTTGTCGGCAAAGATAGCAACGGTGCCGTTGTAGTCTTTGGCTTCTTCGAGGGTGCGAAGTGTCTGACGCACGGCCTCATTGGTCTTGCTGTTGGGGTCGTCCTCCGCATCTGACTGAACGAGTCGAGCATCAACGGCGGCGGCTTTGGCAATACCGTACATCACAAGGGGAATATGACTGTTCTCTTTCTTCTCCTTGCCGCTCATATTATCGTAAGCGTCAAGTTGCTCCTTGACAAACTTCATGATAGAGCGCAGTGCGCGTGTCTGAGGCAGGAAGATGTCTTGTGCTTTGCCGCCCTCCATTTGAGGTATCTTGTCACTTACACCTCCGGCCTCGCGTGTCAGCACGGTGTTGGCCACGGTAGACCAAATGCGCACAAGTTCGGGCAGGTTTACATATCCTGCAAAGCGATTGTTCTCTTTATACTTGCCGCTTGTGGAAAACTCCAACATCTGTTGCAGGTTGCCAAAGTTACGTACAAAATCATCGAAGTAATAAATGCCGTAGTCTTTCATCACATCGGCCGACATAAGATAGCGCATGAACGTCCATATCTCTGCGGCGGTGTTGGAGATAGGTGTGCCGGTCGCAAAAACAACATTCTTGCCGCCGGTCTTTTCAAGAACGGACTGTGTTTTGAGGAACACTCCCTGCGACTTCTTACTGAAAGACGGGTCTACACCTTTCACACCGCGCTGCATGGCGGTGGCAAAGCCGAGGTGCTTGTACTCGTGAGCCTCATCGACAAGGATAGCATCAATGCCCATGCTGTCGAAGTCCTCGACATCATCAGTAGCACGGTCGAGCATTTCCCTCGCTTTAACTTCTGCATTCTGTCGGGTCACTGCGGCTTTCTTAGCGTCCTTTTCTTTCTTCTTGTCGGTGGCTCCACCGTTGGCAAGTTGGCTGATTTCGTCTTTCAGCTTCTCAATCTCACGCTCGGCGGCACGAACAATCATGCTCCTTCCGTCCGGGTCTGCATCTTTCATCTGGTCAAGCACAAGCAATTTTTCCTCAATCTTGTCTTGGATAAATTGCGTCTGACGCTCAACGCTATCGGGAATACGCTCGAATACGGATTGAGGCACGACAATCATGTCCCAATCATTGAACTTGATTTTGGCATAGAAAGCCTTGCGACCCTCTGCGTTGCGGTCTGCATCTTCAAGGGTCAGCACTTTGGCATTAGGATAGAGAGCCTTTGCACTTGCTACAAATTGGCCTACGGTGGCATTCTGCACCACAATCATAGGCTTGCGGGCAGTACCGAGGCGGCGCATCTCCATTGCTGTTGTAATGAGGGTGTATGTCTTGCCGGTGCCGACCTCGTGAGCCAACAATACAGGCTGTGTCGTTGCGCGGATTACGGCCTTTGCTTGGTGCGGACGTAGACGGAACGGACGACCGCCTACCATTGTGGCGGCTCCGCCGAAATGCTCCGGCACAAATTCATCGGGAATTGACTTAGGCACGGAGTTGTTGAACTTCTCATTGTAGACTTCCTCCATGCGCATAGACAACTCCGGGTCATTCTGCATCTGTTCACGCGCCCAATCCTTAAAGTCCTGTCGTATCTCATCAACCTTTGTTGCGCAAGCGGTTGTGGCCGCAGCATCGGTTTCGGTTGTAGTGGTGCCGTCACTATTCTTGGTGGTCTTGCTGACGGTGATTGTCTTGTTGGTGATTGCCGCCTCAATGAGCTTGTGGCCGGGGATAAGGATACCGAGGCTTTCACTACGAATGCCCATTTCCTTATTCTTAGGCTCGTCAGTCCAATACGGTTCACTCATGTGCCATGTACCACCGGCATTAGTAAGACGGACGTTTAAGTCGGTGCGCTCCTTGACAAAACGCTCATAGAGCTTCGGGTCTACCCATGACGAGCCAAGAGTAAACTCGATAAGATGCGCAGGGATATTCATAGGCACAACGGCCTCCAATGCTTTGATGTTGGCATCGTATGCACCGTTGGCGGCTTCGTTGGCTTCTCTTGCTTGGCGCAGCTTCTCACGGACGTTGCCACTAAGGTATTCATACGACACCTCCATTTGGCCGGTTGTCGGGTTCTCGAAGCCTAATCCGCTCTCGATAATTTCCTGCTTGACATCGGCCTGTGACTTGCCTAACTGTGAGGCGAGATATTCCGGGTCGATGCGGCCATACTTGTAGAGGCTTGCAATGATACCGTCCTTGACGTTTTTCGGAGCGGGTTCGCTTTCCTTTTCAACAACACGGCGACTGAAGATGTCGGTCTTGCCGTAGGTCTTAATCTTCGTGCCGTCCTTGCTGCCTTTTTCGGAGTAGGTTTCAAGAGCCACAATGCTTGAAAAATCAACATCATTGCGCAACCATGCAAGATTGTTGTTCTTGTTGAGGTTGCCATATCGGGCTACAAAGGTGTCGTATGCGCTGTTGAGGCGGTCGAGAAGCGGTTGCAGTCCTGCATCATCGTTATGCTCCGTCTGATATTTCAGCACATCGGCCAAAGCGTTTTTAAGGTCGGTGTAATCGGCAAAGCATTGTTCTTTGGTGCGTCCCTTGATTTTGTTCTTATTGAACGTCAGAGGCACGGCACTACCCATTCGGGCAACGCAGAGATTGCCGTTGCTGTCGGTCACCATGCTTCCCTCCTTGACATCTTTACCGAGAGCCTCGTTGATGTGAGTGGTCTGTTCTGCGACTGCGGTGCCTTGCTCCTTACTCCAATCCATTTCGGCAATGTGCTGAACCCAAGCGGCCATTCGTGCCGGTTGGTCGGCTGTTCGTGTCGGGAACAATCCCATAGAAGTAGGTCGGTAGGTGTCGCCCTGCTCAAAGCCAAAGAACATTTCGCCGCCCATGTATTCGGGATGTTCAATGAAATATCGGTTGATGAGCATCGGCAGGTCTTTCGTCTTGCCTCTATCGTCCTCGAAAGACGCGGTTCTCACAGGAGTAACCGTGCTTATGTCTATTGCATTTGCGCTCTTGCGGCCATTCACACGCTTACGCACAACGATAATGTCAGAAGTGGCCGCTGTGCCTCCGAATGTTTGATTGTTCATGCGGAACACACCGACAACATCTGCACAGCCCTCCTTGTCGCCAACGAGCCAGTTGTGTAGCTTCTGCGATTTGTCGAGTGTGCCGCTCGATGTGATGAAGATACCGATACCACCCTCACGGAGCTTGCGCACGTTCTTAGCAATACAGAAGTCATGAATATCGCGGAATTTCTTAGAGAGGTCGCTGTCGCCGCTTTCGTCCATGACATGAAGGCCGGTGACGAAAGGCACATTGGTAATTGCGAGGTCTACCGAGCCATTTGCGATGCGAGTTTTCTCAAATCCCTGCACCTCCACCTTTGCGTCTGGGTAGAGCAAGGAAAGAATGCCGCCTGTGGTGTTGTCAATCTCCACAGCATGAATGTTACTGCGTTCGCTGATTTCGGTAGGCATCAGTCCGATGATGTTACCAATACCGGCAGAACCCTCTACGATGTTACCGCCCTTGAAGCCGAGAGCCTTTGCAATATCCCACATGGCATCAATGACCGGCGCAGGAGTGTAGTAGGCGCTGTTGCGGCTCATGACCGCAGCTTCGTATTCTTCGGGAGTAAGTATTTCGCGGAGTCGCTTGTTGATAGGATTAGGCGACCATGTGCTTCCCTCATTGAAAGCAGAGCCAAGACCACCCCAACCACTATAACGGCGCAGGACTTCCATTTCTTTGGGAGTGGCCGTTTCGCCGGACGCGAGTAATTTCTTCGCTACCTCAATGGCGGCAAGGTTGGCATCAATACGAGCCTTTTCACCTTTCGGGGCATAGTCTACACCACGCTCGGCATGGTTGTTGCGAATATTCTTCGGCTGTGCTACGCCTCGTTCGCTCTTATGCTGTTCAGATACTCCTGTGCCTCGCTTGGTGTCAGACACAGTATGCTCTCCACCACGTTGAGCCATTCTTCCTCCGTCAGTTCGCTCAGCTTCATGTTCTGCGCTCGTTTCCAACGGTTCATTAGGTCGCGGTTGCTGTCCCCCTCGCCCGGCTGTTTCGGGGCGAGCTTGTACGTCAGTTTTCTCATGTGAATTATTTTTTGGAGTTGTTGAATTATTCTCTGCCTCACGCTGCTTTGCGAGTTCGGCCTCTACTTCCGGGGTAACGGTGAAAGGCGACTCTCCGCGCTCCAACATATCGGCCATATCCTTGACGAACTGAGCGGAGTCCTGTTTAGGCTCGGCCTCGTCAAACAGACCGCCGAATAAATCATTCATCGGCTGTTCATCGGGTATGCGTGATTTCTTTGGGGCTTTTAACTTGGCGACACGTTCAGCCATTTGCACCATATCCTCGCCCGGTTGAGGTGTAAGAGGAGTTGCAGGTTTGACCACATCTTCGGGGAGGTAATTGCGGGCCTCGCGGCGAATGGCCGTAAGCAGTTCATCATAGGTGACATTGGAGGCTGCCCAACAATTACGCCCTATGCGTTCAAATGAAACATATCCTTTTTCATCTGGCCACTCAACACGGTACATTATTCTATCCGTTTTTAGATTATCTCCTCGTCTACGTGAGTCTTGCTCTGCAACCGGTTCAAGACCGATATACATCTTGAGATGTCTGCCTTCGTTAAGTGGCAGGGTTATATAAATTTCCCCACCTGCAGGTGCAAGATTTGCTCGAACAGTTGTACCTTTCTTTACGTTCTTTCGCCCAAGAGGTGTTGTAGCACTCGTAACTTTGATGTCAATTCCAAGGTCTTTAACAATCTGTTTGGCAAGATTGGTAGCGTCTGATACAGCTTTTTTCTCTGCTGTCAGCATATAACCATAACTCTCATGGAATTTGGAGTCATCTTCCACTGCCTCATAGTAGCCGAGGAGGGCAAGTTGCTTATTGACATCCTCTATTTCTTTGTCGAGGTCACGAGAGAGTCTTTCGGCATCTTGCTCAGTTGTTGCAACTTCGAGTTCACTTTCGACTTTGCTTGCAACAGCCTCTGCTTTGTCTGCAATAGCTTCTGTATCTGCTGATGTTTCGTCAGCCTCTTTTTTTCTTTGCTCATTTCGTTGGTCTTTGAGGGTTTGAATTATTTGGTCGGTATGCTGCTGTGAGCTTTGCTCATCAACAATATGCTGAGAGGTGGCGATGATATCTTTGGCTCCGGGCTTGTCGAAATTATAAACGTCAAAAGCCTTGACTGTCTTTCGGTCGTCCATTTCCTCATCCCATCCGAGTTCTATCACCTCCTCCATGTTCTGCGCGGCGGCATAGAGAGATTTGAGGTGAGGACGCATATCATCGAAGATGTCGGGCAGCTCGTCTATCATCGCCTCGCAGTAGTCGGCAAAGGAGCGTAAACCGCCTTTCATCATAAGATATGTCATACGCGTACCCATGCGCAAGACTTCTGCATCCATTTGTTTGGGCTGTGGTTTGCCATAACCCTCGGCACTCTCCTGTACTATATCATCACCTTTGCCGAAATGGTTGCGGAGGTTGTCACGCAGGTTGTTAAACTCGTCTGCGTCCTCATCGCTAATCCATCTGCGTTTTTTCGGTTTGGTCTGTGTAGGTTCTACCGGCTCGGCATGGTCGCTCAATTTGGTTTCTCCTTTAGTAGATAGGTCGGCCATGACACCTTCAACGTTGACACGATTGACAGGCGCTTTCTTTGGCTTATCGCTTGCAGGTTTTTCCATGTCTGCAAGCGACAGCGGAGCCTCGTCTGCAACCTCGTCCTCGCTCTTGCCGACAATATCCTTGGCAAAGGCTTTCGCATCGTCGGCACTACGGAGCATCCAACCGCGCGTTTCACGGTCGTACCAACCTTTGAGAGCTTTGGCTTTCGCACGTAAGGTGGACAATTCCTCTTTGGAGAAATCGCGGTCAAAGGTCACAAGGTATGTGTCAAGCGTCTTGCCCTGCTTGTTGGTGTAGGGCTTAGGCTCGACTTTATAACCCTCGCCGGTGATAGCGGCGGCAGGTTGTGTCGGTTGCTCAACAGGAGCTTCGTCTGTGATTTTGCTGACGGTGGAATAATCGGCGAACGGTTTAGTCTTGCGGTGGCTCGACTGTACCCATTTGTTGAAGTCCTCGATATTAGTTTCGGAAATTCGCAGTCCGGGGTGCGTCTGTCCCCATGTAGCATCATAGTTGGCAAGGTAGGCGCTCATGGCCTCGTCCTTATTGTTGAAGCCAAGCATAACCTTGTGTTCATCGAATGAGCCGTCTGTATTGGTTTGGTCTACGACATACACCTTGCGGCCATTCCACATATCCATGTTCTCATGCAGGAACACATCTATATGGTCGCCGTCAACACCCTCTGTACCTTTGATGTAGCCGTAGGTGTTGGCCATAGTGGTACTCCATTCCTTACCATCTGCATCAATACCTTTGCGGACGCTGCCAGCAGGGTTCTCGATTGTGATGTCAAACTCGCCAATGGTAATATGGCCTTTCTTATAATTTCCTGCCTCAGCTTGCGCCGGAGTAGGCTCGGTGTTCACCTCGGCAGATGCGGCCTCAACTGCGGCCTGTACCGTTGCAGGTGCGGCATCTGTGGATTGAGGTGTTTCGCCCTCTACTGCTTCGACTCCTGCTGTGCTGCTATCATCTGAAGCTCCTGCTCCACTGTCGGACGGTTCTGTTCCTGTCGGAGTTTGTTCTCCGCTTGCAGGTGGTTCATTGCCTCGGAGTTCCCCTCCTTGGCTAACTTGATTGCGGAGAGCCACATCAGCACCTCCATTTGCGACATCGTTGTTTCCATTCTTCGCCGGTTGATATTCAAAGTTTAATACTTGGTTAATGACTTCCGCAAGCGGATACTCGGTTGTGTCGGCCTCATCAAAGAGGGTCGCGGCCTTTTTCCCTTGTGCAAGGTCGTACATTTGATTGAAATAGGACGCGATTGTCGCTTGCGACATATCGGTTGCCTTATACATAGCGGCCAAATGCAACGCAAAGTTACTAAAATTATCGGCCGGCATATAATGCTCAAATCTATCATCAAGGGCTATCGTTTGTTTGAAAGCTTCAACGGCTTTCAAAACCTCCTCCATTTTCTTTGCGTTGGCAAATGTGGGGTCGGACATCAGTTGATTGTAGACAATAATAGAGGCTTGGATTTCGGGTAACATCTTACCGGCGAAAGGCGAGTCCATATCACGGAATGCCGTTGCGAGGATTGCGCGTTGTGCCTTGGCCGGAAGTTTGTCAAACATTTCTTCCAACTGCTGTGATGCACCCTTGAATACTGCTTGATAGAGAACTTTCTGCAAGTCGTTCTTGGCCTCGGCTGTGAGATTGCTCTTACTATCAAACGCAGATTGGAATTGAGTATTGCTGATAGCGCCTACTTGGTTCATCCATTTCATAACCTCAGTACCGTTGCGGTCTACGAGTTGGCCGAAAGACACATCTTCTTCGCCACTGCTGAGCAACATATTGGCAAACGTCCGCATATTGTCGCCGAGTGTTTGGGCAACATTCTTAGGCTTGATACGCTCGATGCCGCCACTCTCGGTGTCCTGTGCGGTCATTTGGCCAAGACGGATAGCCTCAGCATCATCGACATCGAGCATATTGACGAGGACAGGGTTCTGCATGGCGTTCACGGCCTCTGGGTCAATGCCAAATTGCTCTGCGTTGTCAATGAGGTACTGTTTATAGGTCTGCTGCTGTTGAGGCAGGTTGCTCTGCCACAGGTAGCGGAGTGCATCAGAGCGGTTGTTGCCTTGAATGACCTCGCCACGAGTATTGACAGTAGGAGCGCCGGTGTATGCCGTAACGCTGCCGGTGATTTCTTTCGGACGAATACCCTCGGCCATTTCTTTTGCGGCGAACATAGATACAGCCTCCGTGCGATTTTTGGGCTGTGCCTCCTCAATAAAGAACATGGGGTTACGCTGTCCCTGCACATGGGAGGGTTGCAACTGCGAAGCCTCAATGACGGCAACACGGCCTTTGGGCAGGTCTTTCTGTGAGAACTTGACCTCAACCTCATTGCCGACAACACCCTGCACAGGCTCTTGACGAGTGAACATCTGACCGCTGAAACGGCGCACACCTCGCTTACGGGCATTTTCGGGTGTGTCCATGTGCCATTCGGGAATTCCCTCCAATGCCTCGCGTTCAAGTCGTGCGGCTTCTTCTCGTGCCTCTCTCTCGGCTTTCTCAGCCTCAGCACGTTCAGCGGCAAGCCTACGAGCCTCGACCTCCTGCTGTGAGCGGATTGCACTCTGACGAGCGTTTTCAACTCCGGCCATGCGCTGCCACTGCTCATATTCGGCTTGTGCCTTTGTGAGTTCAGCGGTGTTGGCTTTCTTTGATGCAAGTATCTCAGTCGGGGTCTTGCCTTTGGGTTTGAGCTTCTGTGCTTTCTCAAAAGCCTTGCGTTTCTCCTCGACCATTGTGTCGGCAATCTCTTTGGCTGTGGCCGCATCGCCCTCAGAAAACTCAACAAGAGCGTCCCAACCTACTTCCGGGCTTTCGGCCTGTTCAAAGATAGGTTCGTTCTTCTCATTACGAGGAATGCGTTGCAGAGGTGTAGGCTCTGCCTGTGCTGTCAAGTCGGGCTGAGATACATTATCTACCTGCGGAGCTTCGTTAGTAGCAGGGGCAGGAACGACAACATTTCCATCATCGACAGATTGCTGTACGTTTTCAATAGGAATTTCAGTTTTGGGAACGGTTTCCGTGATATTTACACCTGTTTCCATAGGATTGAGGGTTGTTTCCTCAGTTTTGGGAACGGTTTCAGCGTCTACGGGAACAAGTTGTTGCTCCATAGCCCTGCGCTGTTGCTCGTACTCGTATGCCTCAAGCATACCTCTACCGAAGTCGGTCAGTCTTTCGGCATCGGTGCGCAACTCGCTTATTTTGGCAGTCAGTTCACTATCTGAAATCCCCTGCGTTTCATCTATACCAAAAGAATATCCCTTGTCATAGTCCTCAACATTGGCTACACCTTCTTGGGTCGGCCTGTTGGGGTCTACGGGTTGAGGTTCGGCAGGTTGAGGCTGTTTCACTTCCTGCGGCTCATCGGGAGTGTATTCAGAGAGAATGTTGTCAAGTTCATGCTCTGATGCGTAGTGGAGTTGTTGCAGGTCGCCCTCAACATAATACTCGTGGTTGCCGTTTTCATCGACAAAGCCGGTAAGGACACCGCGTGTTTCCGTGCCGTCAGAGTTGCGTATCTTGATTTGGCCTGTTGTGTACTTTGGTTGAGGCTCGGCCGGTGTTTCGGCTTCGGGTGCAACATTATCTTGCGGCACTTCAACCTCAGCAGGATAGCCCTCATAAGACAGAATAGCATCGGGGGACACCATTTCAACCTTACCTGTTTCGAGGTCACGAACGACAATAGAGGCATCGCTACGTTCATTGTCAATCATTGTGCCGTCCTCCATCATAACGACACGGCCACTCAATACCTCAACAGGGCGGTCTTGGTATTTCATGACGGCACGGCCAACAGGCTTCTGTTCGCCTCCGGGCTGATGCGGGTCGTATTCGGGTGTTGTGGGATTATCGAAACGAGGGTCAATAGGTGCATCGTTTGTGGGTGTCGTTGCTTCGGGTTCGTCAGTCAGAAGTTTCTGATTGGTGATGTCCTCGGCTTCTGCGTCCTCAACAGTATTACGCTCTTTGGCATTTTTGGGGATAAGCTCATCAAGATATTCATCAATGGCGGTTTGCTCAGCTATTGTGCGGCGGTTGGCCTCTTTGCGGATTGCATTGTCGATGTCCACACCATATTTGTCATTGATGCGGCCTCTCATGTTGTCGGTAACACTTGTTTCCTCAAATTCGCCCATTGCCTCAGTTACCTTCCGGAGAATGTTCTGCTGAGCCTCGTCAAACTGCTTGTCGCCGCCACGAAGGTTGTTGCGCCGTGCTTCTTCACAGGTACGGTAAACCTCAACCATATCCCAACCGTTTTCAGCGGCAACGGTGCGGCAAGCCTCCTGCAAACGGTTCTCAAAGTCGGCAGTCTGTTGATAGCGTTCGCCGATTTCTATGTGGTTCAGCTCTGTTTGACGTTTGATGCGCTCCAATTCAAGGTCTGCGGCCTTGCGGCTCTTGAACGAACGAGAAGTGATTACACCATTGGCACCCTGCGACTCTACAATAAAGCCTCCCTCGCCGTCCTCGATGAGTTCACCTTTCATAACGGTAGACTCAGGGAGCTTGCGCCCGGTGGCATAGTAATACATCTTGGCTCTTGCAGCCTCGCTGATACGAGGGTCGGTTACCATGTCTGTAAGACGGCTGACGATTTCGGGAGCATTTGCGGTAATAAGTTCACCTTTTGTCGCATCGCCGGTACGCTCTGCGCTCTCAACGAGTTCACGCAGGTCGCCATAGCCATGTTTGCTAAGTTCTGCCGCCTCGTCCTTTGTAAGTGACAATCCACCGTCAGAGGGAGCGTCCATGCGCTGACGCAGACGGCTCTCGAAGTCTAAGCGGTTCTTGCGGCCATTGGTCGGGCTGTCAAACGAGGCTTTGAGGTCGCCGAGGACGTTGCCGGCACTCTTTATCATGTGCTTGGCCTTGAAGCCAACCATCATAGCCATGTTGTCAGTCCACACGTCCATAGCATCGCGATTGCCCTCAATCCATTCGGGAACGGAGAAGATTGTACCCTCAAGCATTGTGGCGCCGGAGTAGACTCCTGCACGTTCCATTACCTTTAAGCCGGTGCTTGATGTGCTGCGCACAAGTTTGTCGGCCACATTACCCGATACAGGAGTAAGCCAACCGATAGCACCACCCATGAGAAAACCATGCGCAGCTTGACCTGCAACAGCGGAGGCAGAGTAGCCCTCGTTGAGGTATCGGCCAGTATCGTCCTGTCCGACAATGTGACCGCCATGCGCAAATTGGGTTTCCATTTCTTTAATGCCCTCAAATGTGCCAAAGTTGGCAGCACCTCCGGCGATACCACCGATAACGCGACCTGTCATTGAGGTTGCAAACTGACGTGTAGCGGCATTGGTGACTGCGGCAGTAGCTCCGCGACCTGCGAGGACACGACCACCGGCCCACATTGCACCACGAGTTGCCATACCTCCGACACCTGCGGACATCCATGTAGTCGGGTCAAGAGCGAAGCCTGTAACCGTACCTGCAACATCAAGTATTTTGTGACCGTCTTGGCGATATTGTTCATTCGCTGCCTCATACGCGGCCATATCGCCTGTTTTCTTCACACGATTAACCGCTATGCCTTTGCCGATATTCGTAACTAAATTCATATCGCCAACCTTGCGCATGAAGTATTCAAGATTGCTCTTAGGTAAGTTCTTTTCTACAGCAAGGTGATACATTCGCAAATCTGACTGCTGTCGGGCAAACTCTTTGGCTTTTCCATACAGCACAAGGTCATCAACACCGGGATTGCGGCGGCGCAGCATCTGATAGCAATCGTCTATAAGAGATTTCTGACCCTCCTCGCCAAGATTGTTCCACGCATTATCCATTAGGACATCCATGTCATGGGTAGTCAATCTATCGGTGAAGTTGTCAACGGTTTCCATTTGCTTAAAGGCAACCGCATCAGTACTGTTCATCGCAAAATTCTGCACATTGAAATTGGCTGCTTCGCGATTGCGCTCTGCCTTTGCATTGTAGGCGCTCTCTGCGGCCGACCATGCCTGTTCTGCTGCGTTTTCCCCCTCGGCAGGATTATGACGTTGCCACAGATACGAAAGTTTTTCGTCAAACTCACGCTGTAAACGCTGTTCCTTTGAACGCTTACCTGCTTCCGTGTTGTTTTCCCACCAATTATGATACTCGGTGTTAGCGTGGCTCTGCTCCATTCGGGTGCCGACACGCTCACCCTGTGTAGTGTAATAGTGGGTTTCCATTTTGCCGGTCTGAGGATTAAACTCACGCTCACCCATAAATGCACCGGGGCGATTGCCTTTCTCGATACCCTCCATACGCTGCTTGAACTCCTCGCCCTGCTTTTTAAGTCGGGCATTAGCTTCGTCCATCTGCATTTGGAAAGCTCGTTGTTGCATAGGAGTAGGCTTCCAACCCTCCGGCTGTGCCGGTTGAGAGGAAGTCTGAACTGTGGGCTGTACCGATGCTTGCTGAGCCGTGTTGTCGGTCACAGGCTTAACGGTCGATGTCGTCTGCTGAGGTTGTGCCTGTGCTTGAGGTTGCGCAGGTGGAGGAGTGACAGCGCCGATGTCCTGTGAAAACGTATCGAAGTCGGGGAGAGAGTAAGCCCCCTGCATATTATTGTAGAACCGCTTGCGCTTCTCCTCGTCCCTCATGTCCTGTTGGAATGTATCGAAGTCGGGCAATGAAAAATGTTTCAAACCATTCTGATACAATCTGCGTAAATTGTCATTGGGATTAGCCATATTATATGATAATGATTGTCGGGTTAATAACCTGCGGGTTTATCGCCTACCTCCAAACCTGCAACCTGCTTGATTGCGTTCTGCGTGGCCGGAGAGCTTTCTACATTCGCACCGATGGCGATAAGCATAGCCTCTGTTGTCGGTGGCTTGTAGCCAACTACGAAGCCATTTCGCACAATTGGATCACCCTGTACCTTATCGCGAACCTCCGGGGATAGAGTGTGATAAATGCGCGATACGGTCTGAGCGTTGAGTTTGTCGAGCGTCAATGTCACATTGCCGTTGCCCGAACCGAGGTTGAAAGTCATTTGACCCTCTTTCAAAGAATGGGCAAGGCGCTGTGACTCCATGTTGATACGCGCTCTCTCGTTGGCCGCACTGACATTGAACTGACGAACACTCTCCTTGAACTGACGCTCCCAACGCTGACCTTCTTCTTCGTGCCATTCTCCCTGTCGGTCGAAGTTGGCTTGCCATTGACGCACACGCTCGTCATAATCCTTATTACGGAATGCAACATCATCGGCACGGTCTTGGCGACCTGCGTCAAATGCTCGGTCTTGTCGGGCGAGGGTCTGTTCAGTCTGCCATGCCTGTAAGCCTCGCTGTTTGTCGGCATCTTTCATCTTGCCGATAGTGAGAGCATATTGCAGATACTTATCGGCATCGGCATCGCGCTGCGCCTTTTCCTTGTCGAAACGCTCCTTAGCCTTAGCCGACATTCCCTCTTTGGGATTATACATATTCGGGGCATAGTGATGAGTGAAGATAAGGTTGGCAACAGATTGAGCTGCGTCCGACACTCCGCTGATAATGCCCTCTATCTTTTGCTTACGGCGCAACTTCTTCAGTTCCTCCTCCGACAAAGGCTTAAATTCGGCCATGCGCTTTTCAAGCTGCGGTATAAGCTCCTCATAACTGCTTGCCGAGTATTCAGCCGGGATAGTCGTTGATATTGGGGTCGAGGTCGTAACCTTTGTGGAGGTAACAGAAGATGAACTACCACCTGCCGGGGGCGGAGTGCCACCACCGGCAGGTGCCGAACCCGCAGGAGCAGCCGGCTGTTCATTGCTGACAACTGTTGTCCGAGGGGCTATAATGGGTTTGTTAGAGTCTACCATAGTTAGAATACGCTTGCCATTGCAGAACCGGCTTGTGCTACACCTTGCACTGCTTGCGCGGTGTTCTGAGCCTTTGCCTGTTCAAGATTATTAAGTTTGTCGTTGAGTTCCTGCTTTGTCTGCATATACTGCGACTCGATTTGGTCTTTACGGCGCTCACCATTAACAGCTATCTGCGATGTTGCATCTGCGAGAGCTTGATTATTGGCTGCTTTAGCCGCCGCAATACTTTCCTCACTACTCCCCATGACCGCCGCTGAACCTGCGGCAGCTTGGTTTCGTTGTCGAATATTCTCATTAGTCATAGTAAGGATACGTTGTGCATCTGCACGTTGTGTCGCGTCCTCATTATATCGGCGGTCATACCAATTTTGGTTTTCTTTCATCTGACCCTCGATATTTCGCTTGACCTTTTTCATTGCCTTTGAAGCGCTGATACCACCGAAAATACTTGCTCCGATACCTAACGCTCCTCCGATTGCGCTGCCTAATATGCCCATATCTGTACGTTTTTATAGATTACTTACTTGTAGCTTGTTTAGCAAGGTCGATAATGCCTAAATTGGCTACATCCTTTTCTTGCTCTTCCTTATCGGCACCGGGCGCTGTGGGTGTATCTGTTGTAGCTTCTTCTTTCTCCGGCTCTTTGACCTTTTCCTTCTCTACAACTTTTTCTTTCACGACTTTCTGAGGCGCAGACGAGCCGCCATCAGTCCAACTCCCTTGATTGGCAGTAAGCTCCATTTGAGTTTTCATGCCATCATGAAGTCTATCCATAGCTTTGTCGCCCTGTCGCTCTTTCTCTTTTATAAGTTGTAGAGCGGATGAGATGATACCTCCACCTTGACCGCCCATGCCTCCTGCTGCTTGCATCATTGTTTGGGAGAATTAAAAAGTTATAATTATGGAGCAAAGGTAAACCCATACCTTTGTATCGTAACTTTAACTTATTAGTCATGGCACAAGGACGAAAGACCGGAGGCCGACAGAAAGGTACTCCAAACAAACCCAATCCGCTCAAAGAGCATCTACGCGCCCATTCAATGGCCTACTTTGCACCACGGCCACAAACGAATGGGGACGGCACCCCACGCAAATTAGAGTTTAGAACTAAGGAGGGCGACATATACAGCACCGTAGTTCTGCAAGATGCAGACGGCAATCCGCTTGTTGTTTCCGATTTTGAAGTTGATATGATGATGATGGAGGCAAAAGACCGCGCCGCCATACAGGAAAGGTTGCTGCGGTATCACACACCGCAGATGCAATCAGTGTCTGCCGAGGTGTCGTTGTCAGGTGATATCACTACTACAATCGAGGAGCGCCTTGCGCAACTCGCCGCCGAAAACGACAACTAAGCCGTCTATTTTTGTCTACATTTAGACCGCAAGCCGGGCGCAAATCGCTCGGCATTTTTATTTCCCCATTTATAGCCATTCTTTCCCAAATTAAGACAATACTTTCCGAAGTTTACGGCATTTCTTCCCCAATAATTCTTATTTCTTCCGAAGTAAAGCACATTCTTTCGGAAGTTATTGCTATTTCTTCCGAAATAAAGGGCATAAATTCCCACTTTGATTATTTATGATGCAACGAGAGAAAAAACGCTGATTTTGCAGGTCAAAAAACAGGCTGATTTTGGGGTGTTTTTCGTTGATTTTCGTGCAAAATTCATTCTCAATTTATCGGCATAAATTCCGAAGTTATTCTTATTTCTTCCGAAGTAAAGCACATTCTTTCGGAAGTTATTGCTATTTCTTTCCCAAAGTTCAGAAGAAAAGGGCATTGTTTCCGAAACCTTTCTTTTGATAAAAAGAAAATAAAAAAGAAATATAAAAGAAAAGGTATATATATCGGCGATACGCGCGTACATACACACGCGCGAGAAAATTTTATTTTTTTTTGAGGCTTCGCCAATCTCATAGAGGCAGGAGAGAAAAAGAAAAAGTTGCGCGAAAAAGAAAAGAGCCGCGCCGATTATCGGTGCGACCCTTGTACCATTTTGTTGGCCTCAACGAAATGGTCAGAAGCCCTTGCCCTTTTGATGCTCGTAGACATAGACCTTTCCATTGTCAAGATTGACGATTTTGAACTGAACCATTGAGCGGTCGGGAATATCCGCAGGAAATTGAGATACGAGTGCTTTTGTTACCTCGTCAATGTTGGAATAGCCGATGTCCTCAAAGTTGGCAAGGCACTTGCCTTGAAAGAATGCCGCTGCTCTGATGAGCATCTTCGGAGAGATACGAAACAACCCCTCATCTTCGGGCTGCTCTTTCGCCATGCGCCGCGAGGTCGCATCACTGAAAAAAATAAAGTCAATCACTTTCTCGTTGAGCCTCCACGCAGGAGAGAAGTCCAGCATAACATATCCGCGCGTCACCGTGTGCCTGTGCGAATGGTTCATCGCAAAGCCGACCTCTGCAATTGTCGCATCGCAGTCGTTCTGTGCAGTGGTCGCCCATGTGTGCCGGAACGTGTAGACGCAGTACCATTGCTCCTTTGGCATCCCCATAGCTTTGCATATCTGCTTGATGCCTGTGTTCACATTGGCGCAAAAACTGTCTGAGGTTGAGAAGCGGTCGCAGAACCGAAACAGCCTGTCGGTGTGTTCACCGGCTCTGTATTTCTCAAACAGAGGTTTGATTACCTCCGGCACTCGCATTTCGATGTATGCGTCATCGGTTCGGGTCCGGGTTGTCTTGGCTCGTTTGTAGTGGATTATGCCGCCGTGGTAGTCTTCTTTGCACAGGTTGAAAATGTCAATCGTGTTCATGCCGGCCAAACATAGTGACATCATGGCCACATCACGGCCTAACTCCGGCAGGGGGTCAATCATCTTCGACTCCGGCAGCGGTGCCGCAAAGAATGCCCTGCAAGCCTCAGCGGTGATTGCTTTCTTATTAGGCCTGTCGGCAGCAGGTATCTTAACTTTACCCCACGGATTGGTCTTTACCCGGATTATGCCGTTGTCGTAGTCGTTCAGTTCATCAATGGCCGCACGGAAAATCTGACGGATGCAAATCGGGTACATCTCTTTGGCTCTCGCGGTGCCGCTCAGAGTGGCGACCCACTTGTTTACGTTTATCGAGGTGAGCTGCGCGAACTTTACTTTGGTCGTACCGAAGTATCGCTCCATGTGTTGGAGTGCGAGTTGGTAATTTTTCGCGTTGCGCTCCTGCCCTCGGTCAATCATACGGTCAATGTGCTTTCGGGCATAGTCCGAGAATACCAAATCCTCGTTCAAATTCTTCAGAAACTCTGCAACTTGTCTCGCGTTCCACGCAGAAATATCTTGGCGATTTAACGCATCGAGCCAATTAACGATTTGCGTAGATAACGGTTTGAGGACAAACGGGTCGATAACTTCCATCGAGGATGACAAGCCTTTTCCGCTTACTACTTTGTCAGTCGGTAAATATACCGATTTGCCATTGTGAGCGACCCGGATATAAACCGAGTAGCACCCGTCCTTTCTTTTGCGCTGCTTGTTTACGCAGACTGTCAGTATTGCCATATTATTTTTTTGTTTAGAATTATATCATGCAATTATTTCTGTTGAATTCATGTTGAATCGACCGTTTGATAGACGTGTGGATTTTGTTGAATTTTCGCGGTTCAATCGTACACACTATCGTGTTCAAATGCATATACCCCTTAAAAATACTTTAGGCGGTATGCTCTTGTTTATCAGAACATACCGCCTAAGTGGCTTATTTTAAGTATCTATCTCTTAGTCTTCGATGGCAGCCTGCGCCGCAGCTACACGAGCGATAGGAACGCGGTAGGGTGAGCAGCTCACGTAGTTCATGCCAAGTT
>CAJTMH010000009.1 GCA_910577255.1 uncultured Duncaniella sp.
GTCATGGTCGGTAAGATCAACATTTACATACATGTTGATGCCATACTGCTCGTAACGGCGTAAAATACCCTCATACTCAGATTTGAAGATTTTAAGAACCTCCTCTTGGTTTGTCTTTGCCTCATTCATGGTTATTTATTTATTTCGTTTATAATCGGTTTTACAGAACAGCCAAAAACCGTGACAAGTCGATATTTCAGCTTTTCTACATAGAATTCCGGGGCCGTGAACGTTATACCGTTCTCCTCATCGTAGCGGAATGAAACACCGTCCATCATCAGGACTCCGGCAACCTTGTGCTTCACACTTTGCGTCTGCCATTCTTTTATTTCGTCTGTCGTTTGCATATTCAATAGTTTTAAAATTCGCTAATCTCGCGCCTTTTTTGTATCTTTGGCGCGGTGGTAACATTTTAACCACACCGCAAAGATAAACATTTTGAGAATATCCACAAAACAAAATGTGGATTATTTTCTCATAACGAGAATTATTTAGCACATTATGACGAAAGCAGACATATTAAATGCCCTTATCAATCACTACTGCGGAGGTAATAAGTCGCAGTTTGCAAAGAAGTTAGGAATTTCGGCACAAGGATTAAGCACTTGGATTAGTCGAAATACTTTTGATATTGAAACAATATACTCAAATTGCGAAAACATCTCAGCAGACTGGCTCATAACAGGCGAAGGAGATATGCTTAAAGAATGTTTAAAGCCCATTGCCTCTACAAACAGAGAAAAGCTTATTTCTACCCGAAGCGGTTCAGAAACCCATTTTGAAGCTCTTACCGAAACTACGAAAAAGGCTCCCGGTGCAATCCCCTTAGTTTCAGAAAGAGCTGTCGGAGGCTTCGCTAATGCACATTTTTCAATAAAGGAATGCGATGTTGTAGCCTACTATATCATCCCTAAGTTCCGATACCTTGCTGTAGACTTCATGATTGAGGTTACAGGGGACTCTATGATACCAAAATTCTATCCCGGTGACATAATAGCCTGCTCAATAATCAATCATTCCCGATACATTGAATGGAACAAATGCCACTTGATTGCCACAATTGACCGGGGAATGCTTGTAAAGCGCATAATGCCGGGGACTGATAAAGACTGCCTAACCGCTGTATCCGATAATAAAGAGTACCCACCTTTTGACATACCAAAAGATGAGATAACCGGCATGGCGCGCATTGTAGGAGTAATCCATATTGAATAACACCACGCGGTTTACACGCAAATACGCATGATAGCCTCTTTTTAACGCACACACGCAAGTTTATGGGCTTTTTAAGGCAAAAACAAGCACAATAAACTATAATACAACTATTTACAACACTCAAACACACTAAAACAATTGGGGGATTTTCCTATAATAATTTTGCGATATTTCGAGGTTATAATAGTAATACGTGTTATTATCCTATGAAATACAAACCTTAAAAAAATGGGAAAACTATCCCCTAACCTATCCCCTAACTTTTGAAACCACTATCCCCTAATGCTATCCCCTAACCTATCCCCTAATAAAAAAGACACAAAAAAGGGGAGCGAAAATCGCTCCCCACAGCATTGAAATGAATAACGCACGAAAGTTGTTATAATGGCGTTATTTTATCATTAATCATTCAGGCCGTCCTACTGCCCCTAATAAGCGTAGACTGCTTAATTATAGCCCTTTTAGTTATCACTGTGCCATTATCCGACAGCCCGGCATGGAGCAGATAGCTCTTGGACGCTCCTACCTGTTCCGGTGTCAAGACAGAATACACCGCAGAGATACTGGCGAAGTACCAGTCCCGCTGTTTTTCGCCCACTATCGGGCATATAAGATGTACATGTATAACCTTGCTCATTCCAGCAACAAAAATAGCCAAAATATTCCAAATAGTGATTATTTGGAATATTTTTGAGAAAAAAATTTTAGAAACTAGGACAAAAAAATGCGATCAATATACCATAGATCGCCTCCACTTCAAAAGACCTCCTATTTGGATCAAAAAGGCACGCACACGCCAACAAAGTGCCATCCAAGCCCATTTATACACAAATTGCGTAGGTGATGTAAAGAAACCAAGGTGTTTTCTCCCCCCAATAGCCCCATTTTGTAAAGCTGATGTAAGAATCATGTAAAAGGGAAACCGCTTGGAAATATCGCTTCATTTTTCAGATAGCTCCCTAACCTATTGAATAACAAAGCATTTAATATCATTTGCATGAGCAATAAACAAATCGCTTCGTTTTATGCCCCATACATGAAAAAGCTACATGTGTCGCCTAACCAGAAAATCTCCACCATGTCATGCGGACAGCGCTCACAGGTGGCATTGGGATTAATCCTGGCTCAGAATGCCGACCTGCTCGTGCTCGACGACTTCTCGCTCGGTCTTGACCCAGGCTACCGCAGACTGTTCATCGACTATCTGCGTGAGTTTGCCAAGGCCGAGGAAAAAACCGTGTTCATGACCTCGCATATAATCCAGGATCTTGAACGGCTCATCGACGACTGCATCATTCTCGATTATGGTAAAATACTTACCCAGATGCCTGTCGACGACCTGTTGAGAGATTTTGCAAAGTATACCTTCCGGCTCGACCATGCCGAATCGCAACTGCCAGCCGATGATGCCATCATCAATCCGAGCAAAATAAAGAACGAGGTGGAACTCTACACATTCAAAAGCGGTGAATATGTGAAGGAAACTTTGGATAAACAAGGTATCAGCTATTCAGGACTTCACCGCTGCGACATGTCGCTTGAGGATGCCTTCATTGGTCTAACAGGTAAATATTAATTACGGATATGGAAAAAGCATTGATATTAAAGGAATGGATCAAGACACGAATGGTGTTCTTGGTTGCATTGCTGCTCGCAGTAGCCATAGCCGGCTACAGCATTCTGATGATGAACCGTCTAATAGAACTCAAAGGTGTGTATCACCTCTGGCTTATAATGCTGCTTAAGGACAACACATTCATCGACATCATAAAATATGTTCCTCTGGTTATCGGCATTGCTCTTGGTGTGGCGCAGATGGCCCCCGAGATGAGCCAGAAACGCCTTAAACTTACGCTCCATCTCCCCTATCCGCAAAATAAGTTGGTGATGCTGATGCTTCTCACCGGGCTCGTGGAACTCCTTGTGATTTTCGTGGTACAGGCTCTGATGATAGCCATCTACGATCTCACCATCTTGCCTCATGAACTTGTGACACGTGTGATGCTCACCACGCTGCCTTGGTACTTTGCCGGCTTCACATCCTACCTCTTCGTCACAGCCATCTGTCTCGAAGGCACATGGTGGCGCCGCGTCATCCTGGCATTGCTCGGGATAGCAGTGTTGATGATTTATTTCCTTCAGGCCGCCCCTGAGGCTTATAACGGCATGATAATCATCATGATTATCTTTGTCATAGTCATTTCGATACTTTCATTCGGCTCAGTAGTAAGGTTTAAGGAGGGCCGCCAAGATTAAAACAGTCATGAAAAAAGCATATCTCATAGTCCTGACAGCACTCTCCATCATTATCTTGTCATGGTTCCTGCCATGGCTCTATTCATTGGTATTCCCGGCATCGGGCAACGATCCGTTCGTGGCCTACTCGCCCATCAGCAATGAGTTCATCGTGTCACAGACAGGCGAGGAAAAAGGTGTACGCATATTCGGTGTCGATTCACTCGGACATGCCACAGGAAAAGAATATACCAAGGAGGACCGCGACTCCTTGCTGCCTCAGATTTATTTCACACAGCTACTTGCCCATGACAAGCTGCCTGACTCAATCAACGGCGTCGAAATTTCTATGCCGATTTTCAAACACAGCCAATGGGTGTTCAATTCCACTCCGCGTGACATCAACAAGAACCTTGCCGATGTGTACCTCATCATGGAATCGATGCCCGAGCGTTTCGAACTGGAGGATCCCAAAGAGGTGTTCAGGATGAATGACAAGATTGAGTTCATCGACATAGAGACTAACACTGTGAACCAAAACCGCAGCCGGCGGTTCACCGATATATTCACCGACCGCGGATTCAAGTATCCGGCACGAAGCATGAGCGCCAACATCACCTCACGCAAAGCCTATGACGAAGGTTATCTTATGGTCGATACCGAAGGTGACATTTACCATGTAAAGATGCAGGCAGGACGCCCCTACATGGTGAAAGTCCGCAAACCGGATTCAATCAAGGGCGCCCATGTGTTCATCATGGAAAACATGGACACCCGCCATCTCGGACTCGTCACCGATGAGAATGACAATCTCTACGCACTCGAACACGAAGGTTACCGTCTGGTAAAGCTTCCCATCGGCAAATTCCACCCGTCAACTGACCGTCTGACCGTGGTGAAAAACATCTTCAACTGGGTGGTGAAAGTCAATGACGGCAAATCGTCAAGATGGGTCGCATTCGACTCAGACTCTTACCGTCCTCTCGGTTATTACTCCATCACGACCACAAAATCAGCCGTCGAGACCACTGCCGACTATCTCTTCCCTTTCAGGCTCTCATTCACCGATGTATCTGACTGCTTTGCACGTCCGCGCATCGAGGATATCTCATGGCATGCCATCTGGATTGGAATCATTCTGGCCCTCGTCACAGTCATCATTGGCCGTCGCCGCAAACTTTCGACAAAGCAAATCACAATCAACGGCATTGTAACAGTGGTTTTCGGCATCTTTGCCTTTATCCCGGTCATCTGTATTAAAAATTAATGCTATATTTGCTCCCCTGAAAAAAATCAAAACAACAATAACAAACATAATAGACAAATGAAAAAATCAATCTTTATCGCAGCAATCGCCGTGCTGAGCATGGGATTCGCATCATGCAGCAGCAACTCAGCCAAGACAGACGCAACTGAAGCAACCACCGAAGTTGCAGCCATCTCAGTTGATGACGTGCTTGCCAATGCAGAGAAAATGGTAGGCGACACAGTTACTATCGAAGGTGTGTGCTCTCACCTCTGCCGCCAAGGAGGCAAGAAGGCATTCGTAGCCGGCTCGGCCGACAGCATCATGATCCGTTGCGAAGCTTATCCGCTCATGGGCGAACCGTTCCCCAAATCAACTATCCATCATCCCATTCAGGTGCGCGGTATACTATGCGAAGAGCGTGTGGACGAGGATGCAATCCAGGAGATGGTTCGTATCTACACCCAGGCACAGCAACCCACCGAGGACGCACTTGGCACTGAAACGCCCAAACAGAATGCCGAAAGCGGATGCGAGACAGAACGTGCAGCTAAAGGACAAAAGGACCTCGTGACATTCGAACAGCGTATCGCCGATTACCGAGCCAAAATTGCTGCCCGCCAGGAAAAAGAGGGTAAATCCTATCTCTCATATTACTATATCCAGGCTATTTCTTACGACGTACTACCCGAATAATTGAAGTTTTTTCGATACACCGGAATATACTGAAACCGGAGAGTGGATTTGATTACCGCTCTCCGGCTTTTTTCTACTATATCCCCCAAAAAATCTAATGAAAAAACGGCTGAGGCCACATGACGGTGACCTCAGCCGGGACATAATATATTGGGTTACGTTAGAATCAGAAGAAGTAAGTGAGACGGATGTCCCAGGTCTTGTTGCGGGCACTGAAATCGGCAAGTTGACGAGCCTTGAGCGCATAAGTCATACCCCATGTGTAGGAGGCTGCTATCTGCCAGTTTTTCATCACCTCGGCACCGATACCTGCGGTAAGACCAACTTCGCCACCGGAGAATTTCAAAGCCTCACACTTACTGTGACCGGCCTGCAGCGAGAATGTGGGACCACCGTAGACAAAGGGGGCCACATAATCCTCCACACCCTGAAGACGAGTATATTTAAACTTCAAGTGAAATGGTATGTCCACATAGTGGATATAGAGTCGTTCATTACCATAGCCCTGTGACGACCACATGAGTTTTTCCCCCATGTGGAGAGTGGCGCCACGCTGCTCATAGAAAAGCCCCATGTCGATACCGAAGCCTATGCCCGGAAACATCATTTCAGCATGCACACCTGCTGATTCGCCAAACGCCTGGTCGACCGTGAAAAGATCCTGCTTGAATGTCATTTTATTGAAATTGACCCCTACCATGGGACCCCAACGGAACTGGGCGTTGGCCACCGATGCGCCACCGAGGGCTACCAGCGCTATGAGAAATGTGATTATTTTTCGTTTCATCGTTACAAGTTGTTGTGAAAACTAAGGCACAAAGTTACAACTTTTTCTTTAAAAACCTTGAATTGCCATAATTTTATCCTAACTTTGCAGTGAGGTTTCCAATGCCTCGATGCAACTATTTATAATCACATATTCATCATATCATGAAAAAATACGCATTCGGGCTCATAGCAGCCACAATAGCTTTCGGCGCACAAGCTGATGAAAAAGCTGAGAAAAACGACAGCACCGGAGGCTTCACTTTCACAGATGTCAAGGTGGTGAAGACCACACCTGTAAAGGACCAGAACAAATCAGGCACATGCTGGAGTTTCTCGGGCACTTCATTCTTCGAAGAGGAAATCCTCCGCAAAACAGGCAAGGAAATGGACCTCAGCGAGATGTGGACCGTGCGCAACTGCTACAGTGACAAGGCTGACAAATATATCCGTATGGACGGTAAAATAAACTTCGCCCAGGGTGGCAGCACCCTCGATGTAGGGTATGTAATCGACCGCTACGGCATGGTGCCCGAGGAAGCTTACACCGGCCTCCAGTATGGCGAAGCAAAACATGACCACAGCGAACTGTCAAGCGTGCTTACAGCCTATGTTGACGCCGTCAACAACAAGCGTGGCAAAAAATCAACCGCATGGCGCAAGGGTTATGAAAGCATTCTTGACGCATACTTCGGCGAAAAGCCCGAGACATTCGTATATGAAGGGAAAACCTACACACCCAAGACTTTCGCACAGTCACTCGGCATCAACACTGCCGACTATATTCCTGTGACTTCATTCACACATCATCCCTTCTATGAACCATTTGCCGTAGAGGTTGCCGACAACTGGATATGGGAGAAATATCACAATGTCCCCATGGAAGAAATGAAAGCTATCGTCGACAATGCCATCGACAACGGATACACCGTAGCATGGGCTGCCGACGTGAGCGAACCCGGATTCAAATGGGTCAAAGGCTACGCTCTTCTCCCCAAGAAGAAAACCGGCGATGACCTTACCGGAACAGAGCTTGCCCGTTGGGTCAAACTCAGCGATAAGGACCGTGAGGCTGAGGCAAACAAAATAGACGGCCCCTGCGAAGAAATCACTGTGACACAGGAGATGCGCCAGGAAATGTTTGACACCCACGAAACCACCGACGACCACGGCATGGTAATCGTAGGTAAAGCAGTCGACCAGAAAGGCAACAAATACTACAAGGTGAAGAATTCATGGGACACTAACCAGATTTATGACGGATTCTTCTACGTATCCGAGCCCTACTTCCTCGCCAAGACTCTCGACATCCTCGTTCACCGCGACGCTATCCCCAAGGATATCGCAAAGAAGATGAAAATCTAAGAGTAAGCCGCAAAGGCTAGAAAGCTAACGAATATTCCGCCCCGGAACACTAATCCACCCAAAGATAGTCTTCCGGGGCTTCTTCATAAACAAAACGTGACATGACGCTACATCTGTTCAATCCTGAAAATGACCTCGCGCTCGGTCTGGGATGCCGGAATTATACTCCTCCGCCCCACGCAGCCGCCCTTCACCGTGCAGGAGCGTTGCTTCCCATGTGGTGGGCCGAGGAGGGTGACAGGATTTTGGCCATTGCAAGCCTTCAGCCTGACGCCGACGAGTTGCGCGGGCGATTTGGAATCAACGGCGAAATCGGATTTACGGCAGATGTCACCAAGGCTTCTCCGTGGGGATGGAGCGCAGATGCAGTAAGGCAATTCGAAAACGCCGGTATGCCTGCATCATTATTGCCCGGACATGAATCCATCGATATAATGCGCCGGTTGAGCCACCGACGTACATCCATAGAAATACTATCGCAGCTCGACGGAGGCTACCAGCTCCCGGTTGAGACTTCTGATCCAGACGAGGTTATACACCTTGAGAGCATGAACCCGGGCTGCTATGTCAAATCACCGTGGTCATGCAGTGGCCGAGGAGTATTCAATGCCATCTCACTTGATAAGGCGACACTTTACCAACGTGCGAAAGGCATAATCAACCGACAGGGAAGTGTAATGGTCGAACGTGGCCTCAACAAAACGCTTGATTTCGCGGTGTTATTTTACTCCGACGGCTCACGCGTCACGGCCAAGGGACTGTCAATATTTCTCACAGAACCACGAGGAATGTACACCGGTAACCTCGTGGCACCTCAAAGCCATCTGCAAGAGATGTTAGCCGCATCTGCCGACATCACACAGCTTGAGAAGATTATCAACAGCGAAGAGAAGATACTCACCACACTCATTGCGCCACACTATCGAGGTTGGATGGGTATCGACATGATGCTGCACACCAATAACGGCCGCACACACATAATGCCATGCGTGGAACTGAATCTACGGATGACCATGGGGGTCGCAGCCATGAAAGTGGCCCAACACCTTTCCATAACCACGCCACATATCATAGAGTGGGACCACAACACTCCACCTGCAAAAGGAAGCATTGACCTCCTCCCTCCACACGAAGGTTTTGCCCTCCGCCTAAAACCGAAAGCCTGACATCCACGAAATGTTTAACACATCATATTATATTATAATGTACAAAGGGGTGTCACTCTACTTTATCCCTTTAAGGCAATCATAGAGCCGATGTACAGGGAGGCCCATCACATTATAAAAACTACCTTCAATGCCGCGGATTCCTGCTGCACCGATCCATTCCTGTATGCCATAGGCACCGGCTTTGTCAAGGGGACGATAACGATGCACATAGTAACTGATTTCGTCGTCGGAGAGCAGTGCGAACATCACCTGTGACTCCGCGCCAAACGTAATCTCCCTGTCACTTGTCCTTACGGTTACACCTGTCACCACCTTCTGGCCCCTCCCCTGCAAACGACGCAGCATGGCACAGGCTTCTTCCTCGTCGTGGGGTTTGCCAAGGACTTCACCATCAATTATCACCACAGTATCGGCAGTTATCACCAGACGCCGGTCGGCAGTGGTGAGAGGGAAAGCCGACGCCTTAAGCCTCGACAGATAGAGCGGCACCTCCTCGGCTACCAGTCCGAGAGGAACAGTCTCGTCGACTGAATGCGAAGTGTCTACACGAAATTCAATGTCAAGCATGGCCAGCAATTCCCTACGCCGGGGCGAACCGCTCGCCAGCACTATATCATAGTCACGGAGATTTTCAAGAGGATAGAACATATTGAGATTATTTTTATTCATTTGTCATAAAACACACATTGTGCCACATCACTACAGTGCAAAGTTACGTATTTCCATCCGCTAAAATGGTGCGATAATATCGTCTATTCATGAAATTTTAAAGAAATATTAATTTTTTCGCTAAAAAATTTGGTTATTCCAAATATGCGCCATACCTTTGCAGTGTGTTAGTCATGTACAACACCTAAACACTACAACAAAGCCAATAGAATTATCACTCCATAAAAACCAAAAACAACAATGAAAAAGTTTGTTATAGCTCTCTTCTCAGTGACAGTAGCGACTCTCAGCTGCAACGCACAATTGCTGTGGAAAATCACCGGCAATAACCTTGACAAACCCAGCTATCTCTTCGGCACACATCATGTGGCACCCATAACCGTCCTCGACAGTGTCCCCGGATTCAACGACGCACTTAACTCAGTCGACAAAGTTTACGGCGAACTTATAATGTCGGAAGCAAACACTCCCCAAACCCAGCAGATAATGATGCAAGCCGGGATGGCACCCCAGGACAGTACACTCACGGCAGTCCTCTCGGCAGCCCAGGCTGATTCGCTCGACACTATGCTTAAAAAGTATATGGGCCCCATGGCAGGTATAGCCCAGTTCAACGCACTCAAACCTGCCATGGTATCCACCGTCATTTCCATGGTCCAGGCGCAAATGGCCTTCCCTACCTTCAACATGCAGGAGCAGCTTGACTCTGAAATCCAGAACCGCGGAGCAGCCCTCGGGAAAGAAATCGGCGGTCTGGAAACCATAGAGGAACAATGCCAAGCTCTGTTCGGCAGTTCAATCATAGATCAGGCCGATGATTTGATGAATATGGTCAGAAACGACAACCGCTCACTTGAAATGGCCCACAAACTCGCCAAAGCCTACCTTGCAGGCGACCTCAACGCAATGCTTGCCCTCATTGAAGAGCCGGAAATGGGTATGGGCACCGGTGCTGACCGACTCATCAATAACCGTAACGCCAACTGGGTACGCTTCATGGCCGGTCTCCTCCCGACCGCATCTGTACTCATTGCCGTAGGTGCCGGACATCTCCCCGGCGACAAAGGCCTCATCTCACTCCTCCGCAAATCAGGCTACACAGTCACCCCTGTAGAATAAAACTATGATTACGATTAAAAATCTAACATACTCTTACCGCTATGGCATCGTCGCTGTCGACGATGCCACGGCTGTGATAAATCCAGGCATACACCTGCTGCTCGGCGAGAACGGAGCCGGTAAAACCACTCTGCTCCACATCATGGCAGGGCTGCTTACTCCTAAAGAAGGTGAATGCCTGATTGACAACGAGAATATCTCGCTACGTATGCCTTCGGCTCTGCAAAGGGTGTTCCTGCTCCCCGACGTGGTGTCGCTGCCATTCAAGACCATCAATCAGTTTGCAGAAGTACATTCGCGCTTCTACCCCAACTTCTCCATCCGGGATCTTAACCGCAATCTGAAAGATTTCGGGCTTACGGGCAAAGAGAATTTCGACACACTGTCGCTCGGAATGCGCCGAAAATCACTCTTGGCCTATGCTATTGCCCTCGGAGTGGACGTCCTGCTTCTCGACGAGCCGGCCAACGGTCTCGACATAACATCAAAGAAGACACTGCGCAGCATGCTCGCACGCTGTGTGGGCGAGGAGCAGACAGTAATCATCTCAACGCACACCGTGTCGGACCTGCGGGAGCTCTATGACGGAGTACTGGTGCTATCACAGGGTCACCTGTTGCTGGCCCAATGGACATGGGAGATACTTGAACACATCAGCTTCACGGTCACCCCAATTCCTCCGGCAGATGCCCTATATATAGAGCAGAATCTGGGACTTTTCCACTCGATAGTCCCGAATACGGATGGAAGTAGCTCAGATATCAACTATGGGCTGCTATATTCGGCTCTTATGTCAAACGCACGCGAGGATGTGCTCCTCGCCATAAACCAACCTCAGTAACCATGGAGCAAGAAATCAAAAATAAATTCTCATGGCAACGCGTCTGGGAGTTCGGGATGATATATAAATCCAGTATTAAAGTGCAACTCCTGCTTTATGCGGTAATCACAGTCTTGTCTTATATAGCCATCATTCCGTTCTCGGATGTAACAAGCACACACTTCATACCGATCTATTCTTTGTTGTCAATAGTGGTGGCTTATGAACTTTATGTCTCTCCGGTGGTGTTCGGGCGCATAGATGAGTCACTACTGGCTCAACTTCCGGTAAAGACGAGTGAGAAAGTAACTTTCTATCTACTATACATCCTTGTGCTCCTCCCATGCTATGTCGAAGCGCTATGGTATGGTTCAAATTTTATTGGTAACCACTTGTTCGGAATCGCTGATGTAATGACCGCATCCAATACATTCGTTAAGGAACTATATGAGGTGGAGGTCTCCAGCAGCGTCTTTATCTGCGGCATGGTCAACAGCATCATGCAGACAGCGGCAATAGTCATGACCACACTTTTCGTCGTATTGAAAGCCCATGGCCAACGTGTACTCAAAGGGCTCCTCACGCCATTGGTGATAATAATTTCCATAGGAGTAGTCTCCGGTATCGGCGGATTTATAGTGGCCATAACCTCAACTGTAACAGCACTCTCCAACAGTGAGGACGTAGGCGAGCATGTGGTCCAAAGTCTCGTGAACAGGATGCCTGTAATGACTATGTGCATCGCGACTCTCATGCTGATATATTGCGTCATAATTGGCATCTACACCTATCGTCTTGTGCGCAACCGCCAAATATCCTAAAGCCCAATCCATGAATTTCACATCCAATAAACCTATTTATAAACAGATTATCGACTATAGCTTCAATCAGATAGTCACCGGTATGTGGGCTCCCGGCCAACGTGTACCTTCGGTAAGAGAGCTATCTGTGCAGCTTTCGGTCAATAGCCACACGGTGCTCAAGGCCTACGAGTATCTGCAAGCTGAGGAGATAATCACCCCTAAGAGAGGCATGGGTTTCTATCTCTCGGCCGATGCGCTCGAGCATGTCAATCACGCCATGCGTGAGGAGTTTTTCGAGACCACGCTAAAGGATATGTTCAGGGATATGCGCCTGCTCAACATATCGATTGACGAGATAGTGAACCACTATAAACAGACCGAAGCCGACGGAGAATAACCCTCTCCGTCAGCCTCGGCATCCGGCTTGAACGTGACATGCCGGAAATCATGCCACCATAATAAAAGTCTACCGGCAGAAAGCTGAATTCAGCTTTCTGCCGGTAGAGGCCTATGTAGGATTAGCTATTGTTTATGCAATTTGCTAAGGTGCGTTTCACTATTAATCATTTCTGTCTTCGCTATTAGTAGTTCCACTGGCAAGCCACCATACGGAGGTTGTCACAAGAGATTGTGCGGAAGTCGGTGATAGTGTTGAAACGGCAGTTGATGTAAGTAAGAGCCTGGTCAAACGAGACATCGAGAGTGGTGAGCTGGTTGTTGTTGCAGATCAGACGCTGGAGGAAAGTCTGGTTTGAAAGGTTAAGAGTGGTGAGGTCGTTGTAAGAGCAGTCAACGAACTGGAGGTTAGGACAACCTTCAACGGTGAGGGAAGTAAGATCGTTGTAGGAGCAAACCAAGTCAAGGAGGTTGTTGCAATTACGGACACCCATGGTGGTCATGTTGTTGTCAGAGCAGATAAGGGTTGCAAGTGTAGGCAGACCAGAGACGATAAAGGTAGAGATTTCGTTATCGTCGATGTTGAGGTTCTGGAGGTTCTCAACACCTGCAAGGGTGAGCTGAGTCAACTTGTTGTAGCCACAGTAAAGATTCTTAAGTGCCTGGCAACCTGAAACATTCAGTGATTCGAGGTGACAGCCCTGGCAGTTGAGGGTCTTAAGATTGAAGCTGTTGGATACGTTGAGATCGACAAACAGGTTGTTGGATACATTGAGGTTGTTGAGCAGCGGGCAGTTGTCGAGAGCGATGTCGGTAAGACGGTTCTTATAAACTGACACTTTCTGAAGAGCTCCACATCCTGCAAAGTCAACTTCGGTAAGTTTGTTACGGCTGGCGTTGAGTTCCACGAGAGCCGGGCTGTTGGCAACACTGAGTGCTGAAAGTTCATTTCTTGAAACATCTACTTTGGTAAGAGCCTTGAAACCTGAGAGGTTAAGAGTACCACTCAATTTCTTGTCTTTCCATTCGATTGCTGTAACGTGACCGTTTTCAACTGTGACACCCTCGATCGAGGCGATATCATTGAGGTTGGAAACTTTGAGAGCTGATGCATTAGTTCCCTCTTTTGCGGGCTCAGATAGGAAAGCTTTGAGTTGCTTTGCTTCGTTCTTGTCAAGATTCTGAGCAAATGCAGTCACACTTCCAAGTATGATTGCAAGGATTAATAACGCTTTTTTCATAAAACAATAGTTGTTGAGTTGTTGATTGAATTGTTGTTTTGTTAATTTTATCTATCTAACACGACAGATTAACAAAAAGTTCTATCAACGTTAAAAAACATTTTCATTTTTTTTCACTCAACCCTATTGTAGGCTATTCAGAAGGGTGTAGCTGTGGCAGTCCGACTGTTAAATGTCAATGTTAAAACGGAGGGGCATCATCGGGGGCCGCTCCGAGGATATCTGCCGAACCGCCTTGGAAAGGACTCACCGGGTTAAAATCGCCTCCACCCTCGTCGGCCACGGCATTGAGGCGCGACATCTTGGTGCCGCTTGTCATCTCCACTTCGCCGTCCCAGTTCTCGAAGCGCGCATAGCGTGACTTAAACCGCATCTTGACGTCGTCCACACGACCGCTACGGTGCTTGGCCACGATGAACTCAGCCAATCCGCGGATATCGTTTCCGGCAGCATCAGTACCGGAACGCAGATAGTACTCCGGACGGTGGATGAAGCACACGATGTCGGCATCCTGCTCTATCGCACCACTCTCACGAAGGTCGCTCAGCTGCGGGCGCTTGCCATCCTTGCTGTCGGCGCCACGCGATTCCACGCTTCGGTTAAGCTGCGAGAGAGCCACGATGGGGATGTTGAGTTCCTTGGCAAGCTGCTTGAGTGAACGTGAAATCATTGACACCTCCTGTTCACGCGAACCGAATTTCATGCCCGATGCATTCATCAGCTGGAGGTAGTCGATGATAATGAACTGCACATTATGTTCTCTCACCAGTCGCCTGGCTTTTGTGCGGAGTTCGAAGATGGAGAGCGAAGCCGTGTCGTCAATAAACAGCGGTGCACTGTAGAGATTCTTCACGCGCGACATCAGCTGGTCCCATTCCATCTGCGAGAGCTGTCCGCTCTTGATTTTCTCACCCTCGATCTCGCAAGTGTTCTGGATCAGACGGTTCACGAGCTGAAGGTTTGACATTTCGAGCGAGAAGATAGCCACAGGGATATTGTAGTTGACAGCCATGTTCTTGGCCATCGAGAGCACAAAGGCGGTCTTACCCATGGCCGGACGGGCAGCGATGATGATGAGGTCGCTTCGCTGCCAGCCTGAAGTAAGTTTGTCAAGCTCATGGTAACCCGACTCCAGACCCGACAGACCGGAGGCCCTGTTGGCCGCTGTCTGTATCTGCTCGATAGCAGCATTAATCACAGGGTCAATCTGGGTCACATCCTTCTTTACGTTTCGCTGTGATATTTCAAACAGCTTGCCTTCAGCCTCTTGGAGAAGATCGTCAACGTCATAGCTTTCGTCGAAAGCCTGCGCCTCGATCTGCGATGCGAATTTAATAAGTTCGCGCGCGAGATATTTCTGTGCCACGATTCGGGCATGAAATTCCACGTGAGCACCCGAAGCCACACGTGAGGTCAGCTCCGACACTCGCATCGGACCTCCGGCATTCTCAAGCTCACCCATCAGACGCAATCTTTCCGTCACGGTGAGCATGTCGATTGACTGCTGGGCCGCACCGAGACTCTGGATGGCGGCATATATCTTCTGGTTAGAAGGCTCATAGAACGATTCCGGCTTGAGGATATCACACACCACAGTGTAGGCATCCTTTTCAAGCATTAGCGCCCCGAGTACAGCTTCCTCAAGGTCATTGTCGCGTGGCGGTATGCGTCCACCGTGATCAAATTTAGAAATATGTTCCGGTTTTCCTCCCCGGCGATTATTATAATTCGTTTCCTGAGCCATAAAGTGTCTTCTTGTTTTTGCGGACACAAAGTTAATCATTTTGATGCTTAATTCCGCTACCGGGAGAGGATTTATTAGGGAAAATTCCTACCTTTGCCCTACTCTTTCCTTCCACCATACACTACCCCTCACGAATCATGATTCTATTCCCCAACGCTAAAATCAATCTCGGGCTCGATATATTGCGCAAACGCCCTGACGGTTACCATGACATATCCACCGTGATGATGCCGGTGCCCTGGCATGACATCCTGGAGATAGTACCTGCCAAAGGCTCTGTGACCACACTTACCACAAGCGGCAACCCTGTAGAATGCCCGCCGGAGAAAAATCTCGTGATGAAAGCCTATCGCGCACTCGACAAGGTGGTGCCGTTACCCCCTGTCGACATATATCTGCGTAAAATCATACCTGACGGAGCGGGACTCGGAGGTGGATCGGCTGATGCCTCATTCACATTGCGGGGGCTCAATGACCTGTTCTCACTCAGCCTTACCGATGGTGAGCTGGCTGAAATCGCGGCTTCACTCGGAGCCGACTGTCCTTTCTTCATATACAATAAACCGATGCTATGCACCGGGACCGGCACTGATCTCGCACCTATCGACATCAACCTCTCAGGGCTTACCATAGCGCTTGTGAAGCCTACCGTAAGCGTCCCAACTTCACAGGCTTATGCCAACACCACCCCGGCCATACCTGAGCAGCCGCTCCAGGAGCTTGTGAAAATGCCTGTAGCCCAATGGGGGCAGTCTGTGAAAAACGATTTCGAAGCCTCGGTTTTCCCATCTTATCCGGCCATTGCAGAGGTGAAATCACAACTTGAATCCATGGGTGCCGTTTATGCATCCATGTCAGGTTCAGGCTCGTCAGTCTATGGACTCTTCGCCGGCAATGACATTTTGGCAGACGTGGTGGCAGAACGTTTCCCGGAATATAAAACTTTTGTGGCACGACTCTGAAAAGGGGATACTCATCATGCTTTTTAATTGGGGGAATGAACGTTATCCCACGTGATTTGTTTAAAAAATAAGTCAGACCGCAGTAGGGTCATGCAAAAAAGCACCTGTGAACTGCTTCTCACGTAGGGTTTGGCAACCTTTTTGATAGACAGAATAAGATAACACGATAATAAAAGAAAACTATATATTATGAGTAACAACTCAAATCAATCAGAAAATAAGTCAGGACGCCACGACGAAACTCGTCTTCATCGCGAGGCAGAGGGCGCCGAAGTTCTCGATGACGTTCAGGAAGCTCAGGAAGAGCAGAACTCCGAGATTGACGAAGAGAACGAAATCATCAACAACGAACTCGCCAACATCGACGCTCTGAAACAACAGCTCATTGATGCTCAGGCGCAGGTGGAAAAAGAGAAGAAGGAATATCTCTTCCTGATGGCCGAGTTTGACAATTTCCGCAAACGTACTGTCAAAGAAAAATCCGACCTCATCAAGAATGCCTCCGAGAGTGTCCTCAAAGGTCTTCTGCCGATTGTCGACGATTTCGAGCGCGGCCTCGAAGCGAGCGCCAAAAGCGACGACCCCGCAGCTATCCGTCAAGGCATGGAGCTGATTTACCAGAAACTTATCAAGTTCCTGGCACAGAACGGCGTGAAGCCCATCGAAAGTACAGGCAAGCCGTTTGATTCTGAGCTCCACGAAGCCATAGCCATGGTCCCTGTGACCGATGAGGCTCAGAAAGGTGTAGTAATCGACACCCCCACTAAAGGATATACGTTAAACGATAAAGTGCTCCGCCATGCCAAAGTGGCTGTGGGCCAGTAACCACTTATTCCCATGGCAGAAAAAAGAGATTATTATGAAGTGCTCGGAGTCGACAAAAATGCCGACGAAAAAGCCATAAAAAGCGCTTACCGCAAGAAAGCCATCCAGTATCACCCCGACAAAAATCCGGGCGACAAGGAGGCTGAAGAAAAGTTCAAGGAGGCGGCGGAGGCTTATGATGTCCTCTCCAATCCTGAAAAGCGCGCTAAATATGACCAGTTCGGCCATAATATGGGTCCACAGGGTTTCCCGGGCGGAGGTGGCGGCTTCCATGCCGGCGGCTTCTCAATGGAGGATATATTCTCGCAGTTCGGCGATATATTCGGTGGAGGATTCGGCAATATGGGTGGTTTCGAATCAGCGGGCGGACGCACTCGTCGTCGCCAACGCCGCGGTTCCGATCTCCGCATAAAGGTCAAAATGACACTCGAGGAGATTGCCACCGGTGTCACCAAAACCCTCAAAATCCCCACCCTCGTCAAGGATACACACTGTAATGGCACCGGTGCCAAGGACGGCACTGCGTTCAACACGTGCCCCACATGTCATGGTTCGGGTACTGTGGTGCGCCAGCAGCAGACCCTCTTCGGTATCTCACAGGCAGCTGTTGAGTGTCCCCAGTGTCACGGCGAAGGCAAAATCATCACCGAAAACTGTACATATTGCCACGGCGAAGGTGTGGTACGCAAAGATGAGACTGTCTCATTCTCAATCCCGGCCGGCGTCAGCGACGGACAGACCCTCACACTTAAAGGCAAAGGTAATGCCGCCATCCACGGTGGTGCCAACGGTGACCTCCTTGTGGTGATTGAGGAAATCAAGCACCCCGAACTTATCCGCGACGGCAACGACGTGATATACAACCTTATGCTCGACATCCCCACCGCCACCCTTGGCGGATCAGTGGAAGTACCCACCATCACCGGACGTGCACGTCTTAAGATTCCTGCCGGCACGCAACCGGGCAAAGTGCTCCGTCTGCGTGGCAAGGGTCTCCCCTCAACCGACGGATACGGCACTGGCGATGAGCTCGTCAACGTGATGGTCTACATCCCCGAAGCTGTAACTCCCGAAGAACAGGCCACTATCGAGTCACTGCGCGGTAAGCCTAACATGACTCCTAACGAAGCCACCAAGAACCGCATCTTCTCAAAGCTGCGTCACATATTTGAATAAAAGCTCGCGTTCACACCATACAGTGGACTGCGACGCACAAAATAAAATCACCCTCCAGCGCGACATTCGCATCAAGTCGCTGGAGGGTGATTTTTTTCATCTTATCACTTATCTACTGCCGAGGAGTTATATCTTTTATCTCAACCAAATGATGCAATATGGCGAAAATTGTCAGTCCGGCAGGGGAATGTATCCCCAGTTTGGCACTCAGGTTGCGCCGATGAGTGGTGATAGTGTGTACCGACAGACATAGTTCATCGGCTATCTCCTTATTGGACAATCCTCTGGCCACACATTTTATTATATCCTTCTCCCGTTCGCTCAGAGAGTCGAGCAACGAATCAGTGACATCAGCCTTGTCATCTTCATTCCTCTCGTCGTTAGCCAACCGCGAGCGTAACGTCGACTCGAGGGCCTCTACAGCCGGCAGAAACAACTTGCTCTCCACCTCAAAATGCGACATCATGTCACGCTCACACATCACTATGTCAAACAATGCCGAACTGAGCAGCAGATTGTCACGCTGATTATAATGATATATGAATATATCCTTCAGCTCGTTGAGCTTAGTGGCAGTATGGCTATGATTGACTGAGAATTTCGTGATGCTGAAATCATCTTTTATATGCCCTTTCAGCAGCTCGTCGACATACGAGAATATTGTGTCATTCTCATAGTCCATGTGCTTTTTCACCTCCACCACATAGTCGTCATAAAACTTCATGAGCAGAAACGCCACATCGTTAGAGTCGGAATAGTTGATAGCCTCGATCAGTTTGTGGCGAATCTTGGGCAGAGTCATATCCACAAATGACGAATGAGCGCGTTTCAGATATCCCATCAATGAGGGCAGCTTCACCGGATAACGCTTATAGTCCTGATTGTTCAGAAGATTACACACAGCCAAGAAGGTGTCGACATCCACATTATAGCTTCTGCACACCTCGCTTATAGTCTTGTCGCCAAATCCGAAACCGATATCAAAACGGCTTATCACCATCAGAAGCAGATTATTATCGGCTACTATCTCCCTCATCTTGTTATGAGGTCTATATTCCCTCTGTCTCGCTGTCATTTCCAAACTTTCATTATTATCCGCACTCTGACGGCACGCAAAATCACTGATGCAAAGATACTCACACCAAGCCGCTCATGCCATACCTAAAAATAATGAAAAATCCGCGCATCCACACGAGTTTTATACCCATAAAGAATGACGGTATACCATCCGACCCTACTTTTTGGTATCACTCCCGCAACATATTTTCACCATTTCATATAAAAGTAATTCCCCGAAAAAATGTAACTTTGCAAAATATTCCTAAGTATAAATCAATCAATCCGCGCCGACCATCACCGGGCGGTGCCGACATAGTTAAACCAATTCATAATCATGCATACTCGTCAAGAGAAAATCGAAGCCCTCGGACGCGTTATTGACACCCTCGACATTCTCCGTGTCAAATGCCCATGGGACGCAAAGCAAACCAACGAATCACTCCGCCCAAACACCATCGAAGAAGTCTACGAACTCTGCGACGCCCTCATCAATTCTGATGACGCCAACATCCGCAAGGAACTCGGCGATGTGTTGCTCCACGTGCTTTTCTATGCCAAAATAGGCGAAGAGAAGGAAGCGTTCGACATCGTGGACGTGTGTGACGCGCTCAATTCCAAGCTCATCTTCCGTCACCCCCACGTGTTCGGCACCGTACATGTCGACTCCACCGACGAGGTGCTACAAAACTGGGAACAGCTCAAGCTGAAAGAGAAAGGCGGAAACAAGACAGTGCTCTCAGGTGTGCCTAAAGCCCTTCCGGCAATGATCAAAGCCGACCGTATCCAGGAAAAAGCCGCCAACGTAGGTTTTGACTGGGAAAAACCCGAGCAGGTATGGGATAAGGTAAGAGAGGAAATGGACGAATTCTCCGAGGCCCTCGCATCAGGAAATCACGAGGAGATGGAAGCCGAGATGGGCGACTTTCTTTTCAGCGTCATCAATGCAGCCCGGCTCTACAAGATAAATCCTGAGAACGCATTGGAAAAGACCAATGCAAAATTCATACGTCGATTCAATCACTTAGAGCAGCGTGCCAAGGAAATGGGCAAAGAACTCAACCAAATGACCCTCTCAGAGATGGACGCCCTGTGGGAAGAAGCAAAAAAACAGCTCAACGATTAATGTCAGGCTACTGACTTCTTCTAATCGCAACAGTTTTCACACCTTTTATGGACTTCAACACACGCAATTTCCATCCACGCGACCTGCTCCTGACTTTCGATGCCGAAAGCCACACTTATTACCACAATGGAACACCGTTTAAATCAGTGACAACCCTTGTGGAAGAGTGCTTTCCGCGCTTTGATGCAGTCTACTGGGCCAACCGCAAAGCTGCCCAGGAAGGAGTCACTCCCCAAGAGTTGCTTGACCGCTGGGAAAAGAACGCATGCCATGCACGTAACCTCGGCACAGCAATGCACGAAAAAATCGAGCATTACTACCTGGGAGAAGATGCCGGCGACGATGCCGATGCCTTCTCCCTCTTCCGACTGTTTGCAGCCGACCACACCCTGCATCCTTACCGCACAGAGTGGCGCATATTCATCGAGGAATATGGCATAGCCGGCACGCTCGACTTTCTGGAGCTGACCCCCGACGGCACATTCAACATCTATGACTGGAAACGCTCGCAAAAACTCATCTCGCCGTCAGGTGAGGTTGAAATCCAGAGCCGATTCCACAAGACCGCCCTCTATCCGATTTCACACCTCGACGATACGTCATATTATCACTACGCCCTGCAACTGAGCATCTACCGTTACATTCTCGAGACTAAATATGACATCCGTGTGTCAGCAATGCGTCTTGGAGTGTTCCATCCATCCTACTCCACCTATTATATAGTAGATGTTCCTTATCTCCGCGACGAAGTGATAACCGTATTGGGCAACAAAGCGTTAAAAAAACCTAAAAATACTGATGCGGCTGTCACTTTTCATTAAATTGTGCCGTCTAACTGCATATATACCACGCCCGATCAAGGCATCCTACTCATGACAGCTGAATATTTTAAGAATTATCAATATCACATTTCATAATTATTCATTTCAGATGAAGAAAATTTTTAATCTTCCGACACTGCTGATGCTTGTAGCCGTAATGCTGCTTCCCGGCATTGTCAGAGCACAAGGTGAGAACCCGATGCTCCAACCTCTTCCTGTTGACTCAGCCGTCCGCATCGGAAAGCTGCCCAACGGCTTGACCTACTACATTCGCCACAACGAATATCCCAAAGGACAAGCAGACTTCTACATCGCACAGAATGTCGGCTCAATCCTCGAGGAAGAAAACCAGCGCGGTCTGGCTCACTTCCTTGAACACATGTGCTTCAACGGAACTACCAATTTCCCCGACAACAAGCTCCGTGACTGGCTCGAATCAATCGGCGTGAAATTCGGCGTGAACCTCAATGCCTACACCGGTGTCGACGAGACTGTCTACAACATCAACAACGTGCCCGTGGCTCGCGAAAGCGTCCAGGACTCTTGCCTTCTCATCCTTCATGACTGGGCCAACGACCTTACCCTCGCCCCCGAGGAAATCGACAAGGAACGTGGCGTGATCCATGAAGAATGGCGCCGCTCAATGCAGGGCCAGATGCGAATCATCGAAAAGATTCTCCCCGACATCTACCCCACATCAAAGTACGCCCACCGTCTTCCCATCGGCATCATGGAAGTTGTTGACAACTTCCCTCCCCAGGCTCTTCGCGACTACTATGAAAAATGGTATCGTCCCGACCAGCAGGCCGTAATCGTCGTGGGTGACATCGACGTTGACCGCATCGAAGGCAAAATCAAGGAGATGTTCACATCGATTGAAATGCCAGAAAACGCTGCTGAACGCAAATACGAACCTGTTCCCGACCATAAAGGCACCCTCTATGGCATCGGAAGCGATCCCGAACAGCAGAACCTCCTTGGTCAGATCATGTTCATCTCCGATCCTCTCCCCGCCGAGATGAAAAACACCCCCATGTACTACATCCAGGAGTACATGCTCCGCATGATCTCCTCCATGCTCAACGAACGCCTTGAAGAAATCGGTTCTAAACCCGACTCTCCATTTGCAGGCGCAAGCGTAAGCAATGGTGGATTCTTCCTATCAAGCAAAACCAAGGATGCGTTCTCGGCATTTGCTGCAGCAAAGGGTAACGAAATCGTCACTCCTCTCTCAGCCGTTTACCGTGAAATCCTCCGTGCGCAGCGTGGCGGATTCACCCAGGGCGAATACGAACGTGCACGTAACCAGTATCTTTCTGCAATCGAACGCCAGTACAACAACCGCTCTACCCGCGAGAACAGTTCATACGTCAGCGAATACGTGAAAAACTTCACTGACCAGGAACCTATCCCCGGACTTGAGACCGAATGGCCATTGATCCAGCAGTTTGCCATGATGGTTCCTGTAGCTGCCATCAATCAGGCTTTCGCCCAGATGATTACCCCCGACAACCGTGTTGTCATGGTTCTCGCTCCCGAAGCTGAAGGCATCACACTCCCCACCAAGGAAGCCCTCGCCGAAGCTTTTGCTGCTGTCGACGCTGAAAACATCGAGCCTTTCGTTGACGAAGTGAAGTCAGAACCCCTTATCCCTGTTGAACCCACCGCCGGCACCATCACCTCGGCTGTCGACAACAAGACCTGGGGCACAACTGAATGGACCCTTTCAAACGGTGCCAAAGTTATCGTAAAACAGACCAAGTTCAAAGAGGACGAGATTTTCCTCCAGGCTGTGGCCAAGGGTGGTTACTCCGACTACTCCGACGAGTATGCCAATACCATCCTCTTCCTCCCCTTCTCACTCCGCTCCAACGGTCTCGGCTCATACACAAATACCGACCTCAGCAAATACACCGCCGGCAAGCAGGCTTCTGTATCAGTGGCGTTCGACGACTACATGCGTTACATCGTAGGCCAGTCCACTCCCAAGGATCTCCCCACCCTCATGGAGCTCCTCTACATGACATTCAAGGATATCGAATTTACTGCCGACGAGTTTGACGCTCTCAAGAAAGCCTACAGCGGCTTCCTCGCCAACCAGGAAAAGAGTCCTGAATATATCAGCGAGAAAGTACAGCACGAAGCTCTCTATAACTCTGCCCACAAGAAAGTGGTCAGCGCAGCTTCAATCGACGCCGCTTCACGCGAGCAGACCATCCAGATCGCCCACGAACTCACGGCCAACGCTGCCGACTACACCTTCGTGTTCGTAGGCAATATTGACATCGACACCTTCAAGCCCCTCGTTGAGAAATACATCGCATCTCTTCCCGGCGACGCAGCCACAGCTGTCAAGGATGTAACTACCTACAACCCCGACCTCTTCACAAAGACAGGCGAAGGCATCGACACCTTCACCACTTCGATGGCTACTCCTCAGACCTATGTCACAATCATCGAGAGCGGCAACGGTGACTACACTGCAAAGAATGCCCAGATAGCATCTGTTGCAGGCCAGATCCTCACCAACCGCCTCCTCAAGACTGTCCGCGAGGATATGGGCGCAGTTTATTCAATCTACGCTCAGGGCTACATGGACCGCACCGGTCTCAACCCCATCGCTATCACAAGCGTATTCCCCATGAAGCCTGAAATGAAAGAAGAAGTCCTCACCTTTATCAAAGGCCAGTTCAAGGACATGGAGACTAATGTCACTCCCGAGGAACTCAACCCCATCAAGGAATACATGGTTAAGTCATACACCGAGGACAAAGAGAAAAACCGCCCCTGGCTCACCGGTATCGCCGGCTTCCAGCTCAACGGTGTCGACACATTCAACGGCAACATCGACTCAATGAACTCCATCACTGTCAACGACGTAATGGACTTCATGAAAGCACTCAACGCCCAGAACAATTACCGTGTCGTAATCCTCGACCCTGAAAGCAAATAAACCTTTGTGGTAAACATTCTTAAACAGCGCGGCTATCAAGTCGCGCTGTTTGTTTTTATTATAGTTTTTTTTTACCTTTGCGCTATGCTTGTCCAGCGTGGGCGCGCATCTATAACCACCTACTGAGAAATATTTCTAATTATATCATACTTATGAAACTTACCTTTAATGTCAATTACCGCACCGAGTGGGGCGAATCATTGTTTCTGACAGGCTCTGCGGATGCCTTGGGCAATGACGACCTCGCAAAGGCCATACCTATGGAACTCCACGGAGCCGAGACCTGGACCGCACAGGTTGAGATTCCCGACTCTGTCCAGACATTCACCTATGGCTACATAGTCCGCCATGACAACGGATATGTCAAACGTGAATGGGGCAAACCCCGCCGTTTTGACCATAGCGACCACGTGCACCGCGTGGCTGTCACTGACCGCTGGCAGGATCAGCCTTGGGATAAGCCATATTACAGCAGCGCATTCGTCGACTGCATCTGCAACCGCCCCGAACGCGCCCAACGCGTAATCCCCACCTCCGGAATGCTTACCCTTTCGGTTGACGCGCCAATGGTACGTCCCGACGAAGTTGTGGCTGTGAGCGGCGAAACCCATGCCATGGGAGCATGGAATCCTGAAAAAGCCCTCGTGATGAGCGATGCCGACTACCCCACATGGCGTGTCAACATCCCTACATCAGCTCTCACCCCCGGCACCGACTACAAATTTCTCATACTTAAAAAAGCCACCGGTGAAGTAGTGGCTTGGGAAGGTCGCGATAACCGGCACATTGACATTAATCCAACCACCCCCGACGAAAGCATCATCGACGCAGGCCAACGCCTCGTAAATCCGCTCACCCCCTGGCGCGGTGCAGGTGTGGCCATACCTGTTTTCTCGCTCCGTAGCGACGAGGACTTCGGCGTGGGTGACTTCCTCGACCTCAAAAAGATGATCGACTGGGCCGCACAGACTCGCCAGAACTTCGTGCAGCTGCTCCCGATTAACGACACAACCATGACAGGCACATGGAAGGACTCATATCCCTACAATGCCAACTCCACCTTCGCACTCCATCCCATGTATCTCCGCCTTTCGGCCATGGGGCGCCTTAACGACGAAGGTCGCCAACGCTATTTCGATGGTCTCGGCCGCGAACTCAACCGTCTGCCGCAGGTTGATTACGAGCGCGTCAACAACGGCAAAAATGAATTCACCCGCGAACTTTTCGCTCAGGACGGAGCATCGGTTCTCGAATCTGATGACTTCAAGACATTCTTTGCCAAAAACGCCTCTTGGCTCACCCCCTATGCGGCATTCTGTGTGCTGCGTGACATACACCATACTCCCGAGATGGAAAAATGGGGTGAATATGCCGTGTATGACGAGGAGAAAGTCAACCAGTTCATCGCAATTCATCAGAATGATATAAATTACGTATATTACATCCAGTATTTCCTCGACAAGCAGATGCGCGAGGTGCGCGACTACGCCCACAGCCATGGAGTGGCCATTAAGGGTGACATCCCTATCGGTATCTCACGCACCAGCGTTGACGCATGGATTTCACCTCGACTGTTCAATCTCGACTGTCAGGCCGGCGCTCCCCCGGATGACTTCTCCGTCCTCGGCCAGAACTGGGGATTCCCCACCTACAACTGGGATGAGATGGCAAAGGACGGCTTCGCTTGGTGGAAAGCACGTTTCCGCAAGATGGCCGAATATTTCGACGCCTACCGCATCGACCATGTGCTCGGATTCTTCCGCATATGGCAGATTCCAATGGATGCTGTCCACGGTCTTCTCGGCGTGTTCAACCGCGCATTACCCTTCTCGCCCGACGAGCTCCGCAACAGTTACGACTTCTGGATTGACGTTGACCGCCAGACACGCCCATTCATCATGGACTACATGCTCCACGACTTCTTCGGTGACTATGCCGAAGAATGCCGCAACGCATACCTGATAGATGAAGGCTACGGCAAATACAGGCTCAAGGATGAATTCAACACTCAGCGTAAGGTTGTCGACCACTTCGCCAACCTCGAAAAGAACGAGAAGAACGAACGTATCTGCAATGCACTCCTCGGCCTCATCGACGACGTGCTCTTCATTGAGGATCCATACGAAAAGGGGAAATACCATCCACGCATCTCTGCACAGTTCACTTATATATACCGCTCACTCACCGACTACGAACGCTGGTGCTTCGACCGTCTCTACAACGACTTCTTCTACCGTCGAAACAACGATTTCTGGTACGGAAAAGCCATGTGGAAACTTCCGCCCCTCATTGATGCCACCGACATGCTCGTATGTGCTGAGGACCTCGGCATGATTCCCGCATGTGTACCGGCAGTGATGAGCGCGCTCGAAATCCTCGTGCTTGAAATACAGCGCATGCCCAAGGATCCCACCACTCCCTTCGGCAACACATGGAACTATCCGTATTATTCAGTATGCACCACCTCAACCCACGACATGGACGGCATACGCCGTTGGTGGGAAAGCGATCCGGCCACCACACAGCGTTTCTACAACGAAGTGCTTCACGAACCAGGGCAGGCTCCTCAGTATGCCGAGCCTTGGATTTGCGACCGCATCCTGAAACTCCATCTCGACTCCCCCTCAATGCTCTGCATACTCCCCTTGCAGGATTGGCTATCGACCGACGGAGTGCTGCGTCGCCGTGACCCCCGCGAGGAACTCATCAACATCCCAGCCAACCCACGTCACTACTGGCGCTACCGCATGCACCTCACGCTTGAAAACCTCCTTGACCAGAAGGAATTCAACAACCGTCTCCGCGACAACATCATCGCTTCAGGACGATAAGCGCATCAAATCACATAAACTAATCGGGAGCTCCGCAAATCCGCGAAGCTCCCGATTAGTTTTTCTCATTATGTTTTATCAAATTTCTATCATTGGCCCATTATGATTATATACGTCCGACTTTCTTTGACAAAGAATAAATCCCGGCATATAATTCACCGTCATTTGCGGCGATAAGCCAATAATTCGGCAACATTTTTGGCCTCACAGCTTCATGCCTATACCGAAAAGGGCGAAGTCATAGACTGTTGGGTCGGACGGATTGAATCGGCGCAGATGCGAAGTAACCTCATTGACCGACTTACGGTCATTGGCATTGCGCGTAAGAAGCCCGAGTTCACGTGATATATCACCCACATGGACATCAAGCGGGATATAGAGCTGCGACGGCTTTATAACATCCCAGACACCCATATCAACTATGCCGTCATTTCTCACAAGCCAGCGCAAAGCCATATTGACACGCTTTAGCGCCGTGTTGACCAGATTCTGCGGCAGACACCTTGATGCAAGTTCATCATGTCCCGGTGTAGCCAAGGCAAGCTGCCGGTTGATACCATCTACAAGCTTCCATGCAGGAGCTTCATCAGAGGCCACGTCAAGTGAACGGGCAAACGCCTGAAGCGAACCATGATCGGCATATATCTTACGCAAACCGCGAAGATAATACTTAAGATGCTGGGTGAAAAATGTGCGGTGTATGTTCATTCCGTCCGGGAGATCCTCATACCCCTCGTCCATCACATAATTATACGGCTCATTGTCCATCAGGCCGAGCATCTTGTCACAGTCACGGCATATCATCTTACGGTTGCCCCACGCGATTGTCGCACTAAGCAACGAGGCAATCTCAATGTCACGCACGTCGGAGAACCGGCGCGGAAACTGCACCGGGTCATCACCAATAAAAGACGGCGAGTTAATCCTCGCCGCCTCTGTGTCAAGTAAATCCTTGAGTTCGTTTTCTGTCATAAATGTAGGTAATCGTGATTAGAATATCACAGCAGCAGTGTCCTGAGGAGTAGCAACCGTCTCCACTGCTGTGGTTTCGGGCTGGAAATTAGCCATGGCTGCATCCACGTCGTCAACCAACTCCTGGCTCTGCTTATCACGTGACACAATCTTACCCTCCGGATCGATAAGGATGATGCAAGGGATACCTGAAATACCGTAGAGGTCAGTCGGGATAGTCTGTGCATTCATGATGCAGGGCCATTCGAGACCATGGCTCTTGATAGCTTTGAGTGTGTTTTCGGGTTCATCCCAGACAGCTACACCCACCACTTCAAGACCTTTGCCTTTATACTTGTTGTAAAGTTCCTTGATGACCTTGGTCTGACGTATGCACGGACCACACCAGCTTGCCCAGAAGTCCACAAGAGTGTAATGTCCCTTGCCTACATAGTCGCTCAACTTCTGCACTTTGCCGTCATAAGTCACTTCAAAATCCTTGTACTGCTTACCTACCGAAGTCTCAGCCTTGGCAACGAGAGCGTTGCGGATCGACTCTACGCGCTTTGAATCCTTAAGCGAAGCATCGGCTGCAATAGCGGCATCGAGCTGCGCAAGATCCATCTCATAAGCCTGCTGAAGGAACCAGTAGAGACCGATGGGTGATCCCTGGTTTTCCTTATATGCCTTCATCGGTATAGACATATATTCAGCTTCGAGAGCCTGACCTTTGGCAGCCTGGATTGAATCCTCGGGATTGAGAGTCTGATACTCCTGCTGGATTTCACCAAGACGGCGGGTATATGACTCGAATTTCTCATTCATCGGTGTTCCCTTAGCCTGCCCTTCGGGAGTCAGGGTGATATCCCCCTTTTCCACGATGAAAATAGGGCCACGGGCACCATCCACCACGATGCGACCGAGGAAAGCCTCATCGACGTTGCCGGCAAATTTCGCCTGCCCGTCAGTCACTATTACAGAATCAAGTTTCTGGCTGCTGTCCCAATCGAAAAGATAAGCCATAGTATTGTTCTTATCGGCCGGCACAGGGAAAGTCAATGTATAATTAGGCTGTGACTCCACAGCACACGCGCTCACAGCCAGCATCCCGGCTGAGAACAAGATAAATGTCTTCTTATTCATAAGTTTACTTATTATATTGATGCAAAAGTAATAAATTTGGCCCTAACCACCTAAATAGTTTCCCAAAAATCTTCCCCCCACTTGCAAAATAGCACTGTCACAACTTCAATAATCATTAAGAGGCTGCCCAACACCCGGTCTAAAGGCCGAAGATATCATTATTCATGGAAAACTCAGAAATTTTCACTAAGTTTGTATTATCAATCACCAATATCTCTCCAGCCTCCTTACCATCAATAACCATGACCCGACACCTTATCATCGTCCTACTCATAAGTCTGTCAATAGGATGGCAGTCCCATACCTCCACGGCAGCCACTCCGGCCGACTTTGTATGCCGCAAACGTGACTTCAGCACCACTCCCGGCCTGAGCCAGAGCCATATTTCCAACGTACAGCAGGACGAGAGAGGATTCCTATGGTTTGCCACATGGAATGGGCTTATCCGATATGACGGCTATAACTTCTTTTCGTTTAAGCCGATTCTAAATTCCGGCGGCACGATTGACTCAAACCGCATCTATAATCTCAAGATGAATGCCGACGGTAAAATATGGTGTGTCTCCTCCGATAACCGTCTCTTTATCTTTGACCCTGCTTCGGGCATCTTTACCGACCTGTCTACCATAATACCCGAAATGCAGGAGAAGAAAGTAAAAGTGCTCACACCGCTTAAAAATGGCGTCACCTGGGTCACATTCAAAGACTACTCGTGCATCCGGCTCGTAGATGCGGATCCACTTACCGAGCCTCACTTCTATGAAGCGGGGCACCCGATGCTTCACGACAGCGGCAAAATCAACAGTATCACCCTCGATGACAACGGCGAAGAATGGATTCTCACCGACAAGGCTGCCATAAATTTCACACGCGACAAAATATTCCAAGGCAATTGCAGGAGCGTCTACTCCACGCCGACCCATCATCTCCTTATTGCTCCCGACGGAAATTTCACGCGCACACCGCGCAATAGCAGCGCCGAACGCCGTGATGCACTTTCACCCACCACGCTCACCGTCACCTACACTCTTCGTGAAGGTGACCGAATCATCATCGGCACCGACCATGGAGTGTGGTCAATCAATCTCCCCACCGGGGAAACCATACGTTATTCCGAACACCCTGTGATATATCTGGCCCGGGATTCGCGCCACCGGATATGGGGATTCGGAAGAGATTGCGACATAGTGATGATATCCGATTTTTCTCGTCCCGAATCCATCATCCTCCAGGCTCCACGTGCGGCACAAGGAGAAATAATGAAAAATCCGCAGCTCTTCATGGAGGACATGGCACACAACATCATCCTCAAACCCGCCAATGGGTTTCTTAGCTATTTCGATGAGAAATCAGGCTCTATTAAAGCGTGTACGTTCCACGACCGTGAGTCATTTTCAAATTACCACGTATCGGGCATCAAGAAATATCTTGTGGACTGCGACAAAAACCTGTGGATATTCCATTCCGGTGGCACTGACTGCCTCAGCTTCCATCCCAATCACTTCTCCCATACTCCTAACGGCCCCCGACAGGAGACACGCGCCATCCTTCATGACAGCCAAGGCAGGCTCTGGCTTGCCGACCGCAGCAACTCTATAGCCATTTCAGGGGCTGATGGAGCTCTAATAGGCTACCTCACCCCCTCAGGCACCATCTCGCCAACTCCGGCTCAATTCTCCTCCATGCCGGTCTACGGTATGCACCAGTCACCCTCGGGCGACATCTGGATTGCCACAAAAGGTGACGGAATCTATCAGCTTTCCCAAGGGAAAAGTGACAACTTCGCCATCAGGCATTATCGTTCCAATCCGCGCCAATCCGGTTCTCTCCCCAGTGACTCAATTTACGACATAGCCTTCACCGGTAACACCATCTGGCTCGCGTCATATGGCAACGGCCTTTCGGAAGCCAGAAAAGCTCCCGACGGAAGCATGACATTCCGCAAAGTTGCCAATCAACCGGCGGGACTCAAAATAAGAAACATCACTGTTACCGATGGCGGCATACTGCTACTCGGCACTGCCGACGGACTTGTGACCGCCGACATTTCAAACCAGGCATCTCCCCGCTTTCACATCAACAAGTTCCGCAAAGACCACTGGGGATTAAAGGGCAATGACATAATGGCCGTAGTGAAATCAGAGGGCAAATACTATGCCTGTGTCTACGGCAGTGGCGTGAGTCGTATCGATTCCGATAACCTACTCTCTGACACCATCCATTTCACCAACTTCATCATCCCTGCAGCTGAGACAGCCGACCAGATCAAAACCGCGATAACCCACGGCGACAGGATATGGCTGATATCCGAAAAAGCGCTTACACGTTTTACACCCTCCACCGGACTCTATAACACCTATGGAGCCTCAAGCTTCATAGGCGATTTCAGCTTTTCGGAAGCCGAACCGGTCTCTGTAGGCGATGAGATTGTCGCAGGGACTTCTGACGGAATCCTCACATTTCAACCCGCCGAAATCGCCGGCATAGACCATACACGCCATATAGCCGTGACAGGCATACGCTATCAGAACGATATATCTGTGAGTCCGCTCAACGACCCTGACATCCTCACACTTGCTCCACATCAACGCAACTTCTCGCTCTATCTTTCGGCGCTCGAATATGACTCAGAAGCCAATTCTGCATTCCGCTACCGTCTGGACGGATATGACAATGGATGGAACTACACCGCCGACCTTCAGCCGGCTGCCACCTACAACAACCTTCCCCCCGGCCACTACGATCTCATAATAGAGGCTATAGACCACGACGGTGAGTGGGACACTCTCAGCCGCATCATCCATATCGAAGTCGAACCTCGCTTCGTGGAAACGATATGGTTCAAACTCATTTTGTTAATTATTTTCGTCGCCATAATGGCCGGCATGATTTACGCCATCATCTACCTAAAACGCATGCGGAATCTGATACAGAAAAAATATTCGTTCCTCCTGCGTGTCGACCAGCTCAACCGCGACTTCAACATGGCCTCACCTTTGACACGATCCCCGGACGCCACGGCTGAAACGGCCCCCCTGACAAAGACTCGGCATTTATCGAGCAGTCCATCGAATTCCTCAATGCCAACCTCGACAACCCATCGCTCGTGGTGGAGGATTTCGCCAGACATCTTGGGATGAGCCGAACAGCCTATTACACGAAAATGAAGCAGATAACAGGATTGTCGCCTGTCGACTTCATCAAACAGATGCGCATAAAAAAGGCCTTGAAACTTCTTGATGAGGGAGCTATGCCTATCACCGAAATCGCTTATCGTGTAGGTTTTGCCGACCCGAAATACTTCTCAAGATGTTTCAAAGCCGAGATGGAAATGACCCCTACCCAGTATATCGAACGCAGAGAGTCAGAAAAATAGCCTTCAGCGAATGATGCGTTTCTCCACGCGTCCTCCATGCTTCAACAGGTAAATACCACATGGAAGCGCGGTGAAATCATTACCTACCTTACGTCCGTGCAGATCATAGACCTCAATTTCTGTCTCATCATCTGCCCAAACGTCGGTTATACCGGTGGTGAAGTCATCCTCACCCTGAATGGCCTGCAATCTGCTTGCATACCCTGTGATAGCAGCCTTAAGCGGCAGGTTTACCTCGTGGTCCTCATCATCCTTGGCATTGTCGAAACTCCACTTGAAATCGCCTCCGTCCATACGTCCGGCATACGCGGTGACATCAGCAGGCACATCCTCCGGGGCAGCAGGAATGCTCGCATACATATCGGGAGCCGTGTCAAAATTTGAATAAGGCCATGCGCCTTTCACTGAAACCACCGACGATGGCAGCTGCTCGTCGCGCGACGATGCGAGATATGCATCAAAATGGGTGGCATGCTGTGTGTGGTAAACCAGTTTGGGGGTATTTTCCACAAACACGTTATTGTAAGCCTTCATCATACCTCCGGCCTGTCCTGAGAATGTGCCTTTAAGATCATACGCTCCAGTGGCCTCGTTGTAACTGTCGGTGCCCTGTCCCGAAATCATCATTGGACGCTTGCAATTACGGAAATAATTATTCTCCACGAACGCCGATGACTCGGTGGTATTCCCTATGCAGTAAACCGGCACACCGTCATAGTAATTGTTATAGACATGGGCCGTGGTGTAGTGCAGACGCGGACAGCGCGAATCGGCATGATCGAACCAATTGTGATGGAATGTGATTTTGAGAGTCTGCTTCTCACCGGTGGTACCGCCGCACCCCATCACCTTACCGCTGTCAAAGAAATGGTTGTAACTTATCGTTACGAGCGATGAGTTATACTTCATGTCGATGCTGCCGTCACCTTTCACCTGATCCTTGTCGCTACCGGGTTTCCCATAGAAAAAGTCGATGTTATGCACCCAGATATTCGTATTGTCCGTGTCCATCGAGATAGCGTCGTCCCCGAAGAGCATTATACCCAGGTTACGCACCTCAACGTTATGTGTGCGTTTGAAACACACCCCGTAACCGTAGAGGGTAGCATCCACGCCTATCCCCTCAAGCGTTACGTTCTCAAGCAGACGGTCAGTGTTGTTGCTCCCTTGAAGATTGATGTAATTACCATCCTTGAGCCCTGAGAATTCGGTGTCCGAAACAGCCCCGATGACCCTTATCGCCAGGGGAGTCTTGTCATACCCCTTGCCGTAGGCATTGAGTATCTGTGCCAGGCCGGTGTAAGATGTGAGCTTACCCTTCTTGTCAGCCACATCGCAGGTGACGGAGTTAACCGTGTTGGCCGACACATATAACACGCGGGCATTCTCCTTCAAGACACCGTCGGCACTATATGCCCCGGGGATATTTCCGCCGGTAAACGCAAATCCCTCGCGGTTGTGGGGCAGCACATCCACTGTAGCTGTCTCCCCACGGTCCACCACTCGCCCTGACGCGTCGATGGCCGCCACAGTCAAGGTATAACTTCCCTTGCTCAATCCAGGCACATCAGCCCTTATGCCGTAGGGGTAGCGGCGTACAAGCTGCTCGTCGATTAGTTTATCCGTCACGCCCTCGCCGGAGAAAGACACTTCATACCTTACGGCACCGTCCACCGGTTGCCAAACGGCATAAGCGGTTTCGAGCCATCCGCCACAACTGTCAAAGGTCAACGCCGACCCGCTATTGATTATCCCTACCGTCAATGCCGCCGACATCATGAGACGGCCGAATGAAAAATTTTTCTGTTTCTTACACATATTATCAAATGGTTTAGATTTATATTGTCATCAACATGTCGCAAAAGTAGGCAGCCTCGCCTCAAAACAGCATCAAAAATTATCAAAACGAGGTGGAAAATCTATCAAAACACCGTTTTGAAGGCCTGTGGCCCATATTTCTCCACCTCTACCATCATCTTGACACATCCACTCCAAAGCAGACTTTCCGCTCCCCTATGGCAAAAAAAATTCACTCACATGTCACCCTTACCGCAAAATTATGGAGGGGCATATAATGAAGTGTTGGCTATTTTTTGTAATTTTGCGGTTAGATTAGGATTGATATGCCTTTTCATCCATTAGGAACACAGTCAAAATATAATATATGAAACTGACCGAACTCACTGCAATTTCTCCGGTCGACGGCCGTTATCGCAGCAAATGCGAGCGCCTCGACGAGTACTTCTCGGAATACGCCCTCATACGCTACCGTGTGAAAGTAGAGGTGGAATACTTCATAGCTCTTTGCGAACTTCCCCTCCCCACCCTCACCGAAGTCAATCCTGAAATTTTCGGTGCCCTGCGCAAAATCTATCAGGACTTCACCGTGGAGGACGCTTCACGCATCAAGGAGATCGAGAGCGTGACCAACCACGACGTGAAGGCAGTGGAATATTTCCTGAAAGAGAAATTCGACACCCTCGGACTCGAGAAATTCAAGGAGTTCATCCACTTCGGACTCACTTCACAGGACATCAACAACACCTCAGTGCCGATGTCGATTGCCGATGCCATCCGCGAGGTATATCGTCCGCGCATCATTGAGCTCGTGGAGCATCTCGAAGCCCGCGCCGACGAATGGTATGACATCCCCATGCTTGCCAAAACACATGGTCAACCGGCATCACCAACACGCCTCGGCAAGGAAATCCGCGTGTTCAGCTATCGTTTGCGCCAACAGCTCAAGCAGCTCGACGCTATGCCTGTGAGCGGCAAATTCGGAGGCGCCACCGGTAACTTCAACGCCCACCTATGCGCCTTCCCCGAAATCGACTGGCGCAAATTCGGAGCCTCCTTCCTCAGCGACCGCCTCGGCATCGAACGCGAAGAGTACACCACCCAGATTTCCAATTACGACAACCTTGCCGGAATATTCGATGTTCTCGCGCGCATCAACAATATCATCCTCGACCTTGACCGCGACATGTGGATGTATATCTCCATGGAGTACTTCAAGCAGAAAATCAAAGCCGGCGAAGTCGGTTCGTCAGCAATGCCCCATAAGGTCAATCCTATCGACTTCGAGAACTCGGAAGGCAATATAGGCATAGCCAACGCCGTGTTCGGGCATCTGGCCACCAAACTTCCCGTGTCACGTCTACAACGCGACCTCACCGACTCCACCGTGCTCCGCAACATCGGTGTCCCCTTGGCCCACACACTCATAGCCATAGCCTCGACAATGAAAGGACTCGGCAAGCTTCTGCTCAACCGTCCGGCCATCGATGCCGACCTCGACAACACTTGGAGCGTTGTGGCCGAAGCTATACAGACAGTGCTTCGCCGCGAAGGTTATCCAAAGCCGTATGAGACTCTCAAGGCCTTGACCCGCACCAACTCGGCTGTCACCGCCGAGAGCATAGCAGAGTTTATCGACACTCTCAATGTCACCGATGCAGTGAAAGCCGAGCTAAAGAAGCTCACACCCCACACTTATACCGGTTATTAGAGCTTAGTTAATGGACACCGCCACACGCATCCGCCTCGGATTCATAGCCATCCTCTGGATTGTGCTGTGTTACATTGTCGTATCCTCACAGCCATTTTCACCGAGGATAGCATTTGTCATTCTCGCATCCAGCATTGTGGTGTGGGTGCCTTTATATAAGAAGTATCTCAAGAATGGAAAACGGAACGATGAGCCTTCTGGAAAAAATTAACAGTCCGGCTGATCTGCGTCGGCTCCCTGTTGACCAGTTACCCCAGGTGTGCAGCGAATTGCGTTCATTCCTTATAAATTCGCTCTCATCCCACCCGGGACACTTCGCATCGAGCATGGGAGCAGTAGAGCTCACCGTGGCCCTTCACTATGTGTTCAACACCCCCTACGACCGTATAGTATGGGATGTGGGACATCAGGCTTACGGCCACAAAATCCTCACCGGACGGCGCGACAAGTTCGACACCAACCGCACCCTTGGAGGTCTCAGCGGATTTCCCAACCCCAAGGAAAGCGAATATGACACATTCATTGCAGGGCATGCCTCCAACTCCATCTCGGCGGCTCTCGGCATGGCCGTGGCAACCTCGCTGCGCAAGGATGAACCACCCCGCAATGTGGTGGCAGTCATAGGTGATGCCTCGATAAGCGGAGGGCTCGCTTTCGAGGGGCTTAACAATGCCGCCAACGCCAACGCCAACCTCCTCATCATCCTCAACGACAACGACATGTCGATTGACCGCAACGTTGGCTCTCTCAACTCTTACCTCGCGCATCTCACCACCTCGAAGGCCTACAATAACTTCCGTTACAAATTCTCTGCGTTTCTGCGCCGCCATCATCTCGTCACCGACAAGGGAAAGGGGATGATTACACGGTTCAACAACAGTATCAAATCACTCCTCTCGAAGGAGCAGAATATCTTTGAAGGGCTCAACATAAGATATTTCGGTCCGTTTGACGGCCACGATATAAACACGGTGGTCAATGTCCTCAATGACATCAAGGACTTCCAAGGCCCACGCATATTACACCTGCGCACTGTGAAGGGCAAAGGTTTCGAGCCGGCCGAAAAAGATCCGGCTTCGTGGCATGCACCCGGCAAGTTCAATCCTGTCACAGGCGAGAAAATCAAAAGCGACAAACAGACTCCCCCTAAATACCAGGATGTGTTTGGCGACACTTTGGTGCAACTCGCCAAGGAGAACGACCGCATAGTGGGCATAACCGCCGCTATGCCTTCAGGAACCTCAATGAACAAACTGCAGCAGGCATTCCCCGACCGCACATTCGATGTGGGCATCTCCGAAGGCCATGCAGTCACTTTCGCCGGCGGTCTGGCCAAGGATGGCATGCGACCCTACGTGGCTATCTACTCCTCGTTTCTCCAACGCGCCTATGACCATATCATCCACGATGTGGCCATCGAAGGCCTTCCTGTGACATTCTGCCTTGACCGTGCAGGCCTGGTGGGCGAAGATGGGGCAACCCACCACGGAGTTTTCGATCTGAGCTATCTCCGATCCATCCCCGGGATGACCATCGCCTCACCACGTGACCAGAACTATCTTCGTCACCTGCTACGCACATCGGTAGATGTCAACGGGCCGATGGCCATACGCTATCCGCGTGGCTGCGGCGAGGACATAAAGGATGAGGAAATGCACGTGATTCCGTTCGGTCAAGGCGAGAAGCTAAGGGAGGGGTCCGATGCCGTGATTCTTTCGCTGGGCCCGGTGGCCTACGAAGTAAGCCACGCCATCGACCGTGCTTCCAAAGAACTTGGCATAAGTGTGGCCCACTATGACATGATATACCTCAAACCGCTCGACCATAAGATTATGGCCGAAGTGGTGGCTAAAGGGTGCCCCATCATTACCGTCGAAGACGGAACAGTCGACGGAGGGCTCGGAGGAGCCGTGCTCGAATGGCTGTCCGACGCCGGTGCCCTCGTTCCGGTGACACGACTCGGTGTCCCCGACCGCTTCATTCCCCAAGGGTCCCCGGCGCAACTGCGCCACCTGTGCGGATTTGATGCCGACGGCATCTTCGAAGCGCTAAGTAAAATCTCAAAACTCACGAAATGAAAATAGTGATTGCAGGTTCGGGAGAAGTCGGGACACACCTGGCGAAACTCCTCTCGCGCGAAGAGCAGGACATAACCGTTGTCGACAACGACAGCGAAAAGCTCGCGATGCTTGACGCCAATTACAACCTACTCACAAGCCGTGGGTCAACCACCTCGTTCGAGGCTCTGCGCCAGGCCGGCGTGGAGGGGTGTGACCTTTTTATCGCCGTCACCCCTTTTGAAGCCCAGAACATCGTATCATGCGCTATCGCCAAAAGTCTCGGTGCCGAAAAGACTGTGGCCCGAATTGACAATTATGAGTACAACGACCCTGTCAACCGCGACTTTTTCCACCACATAGGGGCCGACGATGTTATCTATCCCGAGTATCTTGCTGCTCTCGAGATAGTCCAGGCGCTCAAACACAACTGGGTGCGTCACTGGTTTGAACTCCATGACGGTGAACTGATACTCGTTGGTGTCAAACTACGCGACAACGCTCCCCTGGTAGGTGTGCAGCTCAAAGAGCTGGGAATGTCAAGCCATAATTTCCACGTTGCAGCCATCAAGCGCAATCACGAGACCATCATACCGCGAGGCGATGACCGTCTGGAAAGCAACGACATCGTCTATTTCATGACCAAACGCGAGCATGTGGATGAACTGATTCCACTCTGCGGCAAGACGGAGCGAAAAATCAAGGATGTCCTCATCATGGGGGGCAGCCGCATCGCCATAAGGCTCTGTGCCATTGCGGGAGAGAAATACAATTTTAAGATCATGGATGTGGACCGCGAACGCTGTCTAAAACTGTCGGAGCGGTGCCAAAACGCAAAAATCATCCATGCCGATGCCCGTGACACCGATGCCCTGCGTGATGCCGGCATATCGGACATGGACGCTTTCATAGCTCTTGCCGACAGCAGCGAGACAAACATTCTCACCTGCCTGACAGCCAAAGAGTTTGGAGTGATAAAGACTATTGCCGAGGTAGAAAATCTCCAATTTATCTCAGAGGCCGAAGGACTCAACATCGGCACTGTGATCAATAAGAAACTTCTTGCCTCGTCCCGCATCTTCCAGATGCTGCTCGACCGCGACACCTCCACTTCCAAGTGCCTGGCGCTTGCCGATGCCGAAGTGGCTGAAATCGAGGCAAAAGAAGGCTCCAAAATCACTCGCGGCCCGGTAAAGGATCTGCGCCTGTCACGCGACATGACCATTGCAGGCCTCATCCGCGACGGCAAAGGATTCCTCGTGTCAGGTAACACCGTCATCCGTCCAGGCGACCGCGTGGTGGTGTTCACACTCAACGGTGTAATCCACAAAGTGGAGAAACTCTTCAAGTAATACGCATCGCATCATGGCACGTATCACCGACCACATCCCTACCATCAATTTCCCTGTGCTCCTGCGCATCATAGGATTACTGCTTGTCATCGAGGGGTCGTTCCTGCTCATCCCCTTCATCACATGCCTGGTGTATGGCGAGATTGACTGGATACCGTTTCTCGTCACCAGTGGCATCACTTTGGTGACAGGTTTAGGGATGATATTCGGCATAAAACCCCGGAGCACCAGTATGGGCAAGCGCGAGGGATTCCTGCTCACTGCCATGGTGTGGATAGTGTTCTCGGCGTTCGGCATGATACCTTTCATGTTCATGGAGCAGGAGCCATTATCCATTTCTGACGCCTTCTTCGAAGCCATGTCGGGCTTCACCACGACCGGCGCTACCGTCATGAACCGCGTGAGCCATCTGAGCCACGGCATCATCATCTGGCGCAGCCTAATGCAGTGGATAGGTGGTCTGGGTATCATAATCTTCACCCTTGCTGTCATCCCGATGCTCAACCATTCGGGTGGAATGCAGATGTTCAACGCCGAGGTGACCGGTATCACCCACGACAAGCTCCGTCCGCGCATTTCCCAGACAGCCAGGGGACTGTGGCTCATCTACATATCCCTGACCCTCATCCTCTACGTGCTCCTTATTATCGGCCCGATGAACGGTTTCGAGGCCCTGTGCCATGCATTCAGCACCATGTCGACAGGCGGATTCTCGACAGCCGACAACAGTCTTGACGCCTGGAGCTCGACATATATCGAAATCGTCATCACCATCTTCATGTTTCTCGGCGGTGTCAGCTTCACTCTCCTTTACAGGGCTGTACACGGCGATTTCAAACCGATATGGAAGAATGACGTGTTCCGCACTTACCTGGGGATTATATTCGGCGCGTACATACTCTTCGTGATAGCTATCTGCTATCACGGCCAGGCTACCTCAATAAAGGCAGTGACACTCGACCCTCTGTTTCAGATTGTATCCACCATAACTTCCACCGGATATTCGGTGAGCAATTTTGAGAAATGGGGCACATTTGTGCTGTCGCTGGTGTTTGCACTGATGTTTTTCGGCGCATGTGCCGGCTCCACAAGCGGTGGTGCCAAAATAGACCGTCTGATCTACCTGCTCAAGAACTGCCGCAACGAGATAGTGAGGTGTATACACCCCAACGACATCCTCACGGTGCGTGTCAATGACCGCGTGATTACTCACGAGATCGTGTCAAAGGTCATAGCTTTCCTCTGTCTTTACGTCATAATCATAATGGTGGGCGGGGTTCTGCTCACCGCAATGGGATTGCCGCTCGTCGACTCCTTCTTTTCGGCGTTCTCATGTATCAGCAACACCGGACTCGGTGCCGGTGTTACCGGTTATGGCCAATCGTATGACATAGTGCCCGACGGAGGCAAATGGCTGCTCTCGCTGATCATGCTGATTGGCCGTCTGGAACTCTTCACCGTACTCATACTTTTCACCCCTGCTTTCTGGCAGAAATAATCTGACAGCTATGAAGACAGGACTCGTACTCGAAGGTGGCGCAATGCGCGGACTGTTCACAGCCGGCGTCATGGACGTGATGCTTGAACATGGCATCGATTTTGACGGTATCATCGGCGTGTCGGCCGGTTCGAGCTTCGGATGCAACTACAAGTCACGTCAACCGGGCCGGGTGCTCAGATATAATCTCCGCTTCCATAACGATCCCCGCTACATGGGTTTGAAGTCGTTGATTACCTCCGGCGACCTTGTTGGGGCTGAATTCGCTTACCATACACTTCCTTTGGAACTTGACAAGTTTGACATAGAGACATTCGAGAACAACCCGACGGAATTCTACTCGGTAAGCACTGATGTGGACACCGGCGCGCCTGTCTACTACAAGATGACACATGTGACCTACGACTCTCTCGAATGGCTGCGGGCTTCAGCGTCGATGCCTGCGGTGACACGTCCGGTTACTGTGAGCAACGGCAAGCGCATGCTCGACGGCGGCATAAGCGACTCTATCCCCCTTGCTTATTTCCAAAGCATTGGCTACGACAGGAATGTGGTGGTGCTAACACAGCCTAACGACTATGAGAAAAAGCCGGCCCCAAAATGGTTATTCAAACTGCTTCTCCGACGCTACCCAAAGATAGCCGACGCGATGATTAACCGCCACATCATGTATAACGAGCAGCTGCGCTATGTACGCGAGGAAACCCTCAAAGGCAACACTTTCGTGATAGCACCCTCTGCCCCCCTGAAAATAGGGCGAGTGGAAATGAAACCCGACAAGATGAAACAGGTCTATGAAACCGGAAGGGAAACATGCATTTCCCTCCTGCCATCGCTTAAAAAATTCCTTGGATTATCCGGTGAGCATGACATCATCCCATGCAGTTCTGACCGCTAACGGCGTTGACTGTCAACGTTAATATATCCAGTCTATATCTTCGCCGTATCCGTAGGAGTCAAGCTCGAAATGCACGGTGAACATCATGGTCACGTTGACAGGTTCTCCTCCCGATATTCCCGGCTTGAATTTCGGCAGACTGCTCACCACCCTCACGGCTTCACGGTCGAGTGACTGATGAGCCGACTTTATCACCTTGACATCCCCCACACTTCCATCCTTGTGCACGGTGTAACGCACGGTAACGTCCCCTTCCACAAGTGAAAGCGCACAGTCGGACGGATAACGGAGAGCACGGTTGATGTACCTCACCAAATCTTTATTGCCACCACGGAACACAGGCGGCTCATCAAGATGCTGCTGTCGGGACATCTCGGCAAGTGTCCGCATATATTCATCAGCTTTCGCATCCTCATCGGATTTCTGACGATAGTAGGGAATTCTGATTTTCAATCCTTTCCACACGTTGACAGGACGGCCGGCTGCTGTCCCCGGTGTGAATTTCGGAAGCATCGACACCAATCTGACCGCCTCGGCATCAAGAAGAGAGTCGACCGGCTGTGTGACTTTTATATCGCCTATCGAACCGTCGGCAAGCACTTTGAACCTCACTCCAACCTCTCCTTCTATACCTTTCTGAGCACATTCATCGGGGTAATTCATATTCTCATGAATGAAAGCCCACATAGCTTTCCTTCCGCCTACAAATTCAGGGGAGGTGTCGGGGCGACGACGCTTTGTAACGATCGGGAATTTTATCCATATACGTTTCCACACCCCCACGGTCTTGTCGCCTACACGGCCTGGAGTGAAGGGTGGCAACGATCCTATGACCCGCTCCACCTCAGCAGCAAGAGCCGGATCAAGCGAATTGCTTATTTCTATTGTGCCCACCTTTCCGTCGCTGCCGATCACGAAGTCAACCACCATACGTCCTTTGGTGGCAGTGTCGGTCCAGTTGATGTTTTTATAGACATATTTCATCAACCCCTTGTCGCCGTCAGGAAATTCAGGCGCGACATCAAGAAGTGATTCCTTGGCGTAGACTTCATCAGTGTTTTCAGCCATAACCACCACACAGCTTATCAATAGCAAAACCGCTGTCGTGAATAAACGTACCATGCTCATAGGAAATATGATTTATTATCAGACGCAAAAATAATGATTCTCCGACTAAAAATCAACCAATTCTCCTAAAAATAATATGCCACCGCAAGTCAATGACCTGCAGTGGCATGATTATCATATCTGTATATCATCATTTCGTAACGGCAGCCGCTGTAGCGTTGCCAGATGCCTTGGGCTTATTATGCTTGGCATAAGCCGAGGCCATACGTGTGTGATAGGCGCGTCGTGCATAAGAGGGACCATTGTAACCGCGCGCGAATGCGGCCCAGTTTTTGTTCTGCAGATGCTTGAGAAGTCCGGCATTGGTTATGAATTCAGCGAACATATCAAGCTGGTCACGCTCGGAACGAGCCATTCGGCACACAAAATCGTCAAGGCTTTCAGCCCCGCACTTCTTCCAGTTGAAACCGCCGATCTGGAACATGCCCCAGAATGTCCCTTCCACAGCCGCATGATGATTGATGCTTTTGGCTGCTTCAAGACGACGGTGGGCCCTTGCCTGTGATCCCTTCGATGAAGTGAATACGATAGAGTGTGATTTGCTGTACTTGGAGAGGTTTACCCCTCGCCTTGTGGCGAAGCGGCGGAACATTGAAAGGTCGAAATTGATAAGGGGTTGACCCGGAGCGGCAAAACCCTGATGGGTCTTTCCGGCTTCAATCTCAACTACTGCTTTAATCGCGGCCACATCCACCCCGAGGCGGGCAGCCACTTCTTCAAAATCAGCCTCCGTAAGAGTGATAATAGTGTCGGAGGGGATGTTCTCACATTCTGCGATTACCTTGGAGAGGGTGTCGGCGGGAGCCTTGTGGGCTGTTTCCTGATCAGTTTTTGAAAAAATCACCGACGAGAAGAGTACTGCAATCGCAAGCAGTGCGAAACGTCTAAACATAAAAATATTCTTTAGTGCGACAATTCCCTTGCGCGCCACACGGCGCAGGGGGGATAATTAACTCTGTGGCGTAACGTGAGTGACGCCGTGAGGTATTCAGGGTTTCATGCAGAGCCCATACGGACACGCATTGGCTCTGCATTACACCTGATTATAGGACACTTTAAAAGCGTAAAAGTTTAATTCAAAGTCTGTTTTATACGAGGAGGCAGGTTTATAACCTCCTCTGGAAGTCGCTACGTGAGGAGCGAGAGGAATGTGCGTTGATGATTATTTTTTCAGTTCGGCCACCTTCTCGAGAGTGCGCTTGAGGTGAGCCCAGAAGCGTTCTACAGCGGGGATGTACATGCGTTCAGATGGTGAATGCACGTCGCGGAGAGTAGGTCCGAACGAAACCATGTCGAGATGGGGATACTTGGTGAGGAACAAACCGCATTCCAGACCGGCATGGATAGCCTTTATGGCCGGTGTCACATCGAAAAGCTCCTTGTAAGCATCACGTGTAATCTTCATGATGGGTGATTCCATGTTGGGTTCCCATCCGGGATAACCTTCGCCGTGTGTCACCTCTGCTCCGGCAAGGAGGAAGAGGGCTTCAACCTGATTGGCGATATCCCACTTGCGCGACTCCACAGAGCTGCGCTGGCTGGTAGTAACCACGATCTTGTTGTCGGCCATCATCTTTACGGACGCAAGGTTGGTGGAAGTCTCAACGAGGCCTTCAAGTTCACGGCTCATGGAGATGACACCGTGAGGCGCGCTGTAGATAGCACGGATAAGGTTGAGCGAAGTGGCTTCGTCGATTGTGAAGTCAGGGGTATCGACACTTTCCATGGTCACCTTGAGGTTGGGTTCGAGGCCCTTATATTCGTTTTCAAGGTCGGCTATGTAATTGTTGAGCATGGTGCGTACCACCTCTTTCTTTGATGTGTGGACACCGATAACAGCATGGCTTGCACGAGGGATAGCGTTGCGCAGGTTTCCGCCATCGATTTCTGACACCACCACGTCATGCTTGGTGGAGAGGTTGAAAAGGAAACGAGCCAGAAGCTTGTTGGCATTGGCACGGCCCAGATGGATATCGCCGCCTGAGTGGCCACCATTAAGACCTTCGATATTTATCTTGAAATAGAGGAAGTCCTTGGGTGCGAATGAACGCTTATAGGTGAAGAAGGCCTGAGTGTCTACCCCGCCGGCACATCCCACGAAGATCTCAGCGTCATCCTCTGAGTCGAGATTCAGGAGTATAGAGCCTGAAATCATGTCTTCGCCAAGATTGTTAGCTCCGGTCATACCGGTCTCTTCATCAACAGTGAAGAGGGCTTCAAGCGGACCATGCTCAAAGCTGTCGTCGGTCAGGGCAGCCAGCGAAGCAGCCATACCGATACCGTTGTCGGCACCTAAGGTAGTGCCCTTTGTGCGAACCCAATCGCCGTCAATCTCCACAGGGATGGGAGAATTCTCGAAATCGAAGTGCTTGTCATTTGACTCGCACACCATATCCATGTGTCCCTGCATTATGACAGTGGGGGCATTCTCATGACCGGGGGTGGCAGGTTTGCTCATCACCACGTTGCCCACCTTGTCAGTCTTCACGGCAAGACCGTGCTTCTTGGCAAAGTCAAGCAGATACTGGCGGATTTTCTCTTCCTTCTTGGAAGGACGAGGCACTTTGGTAATCTCATCGAAAATCGAAAACGCCACCTGAGGCTGAAGATCTTTGATTTCCATAATCTGTTTTTATTAATTGTTGGCCATAATTTACTGATGAGACGCCGAGGAGCCCCACCTTTTTTAGCAATTATTAGCGCAAGTGTGAAACAACTGTTAAATATTTAGCTTTTGCACCACTAAATTATAAAATAAAATTGATATAAGCACAATAATTTAAGGTAAATTGTTACTTTTGCACTGGAAAACCGAATTTGACAATGAAAATACTCCTGCCCGTATTGCTCGCCATAGCACTTATCGGAGTGGCCGTAGTGCTGCTTGGAGTTAAAGTGTTTTTCGTCAAAGGCGGCAAATTTCCCTCGGGCCACGTCCACGACAACCAGGAGTTGCGGCGGCGAGGCATAGGATGCGCAAGCAACCGACACCATTGATAAACTAAAAATTTCTTTACATTTTCACATTTTTTTGACATGAAAAAGTTAGCAATGTCAGCTTCATCGCTGCTTATGGGTCTTTTAGCCGTTAGTGTGACCTCTTGCGGTGGTTCTGCCTCAAGCGAGCCCACAGGCGCTCCGGCTCAAGCTGCGACATCAGCCGATGGCGCGACACCCTCTACACTCAACATCCGCTATATCGATGGCGACTCGTTGATGACTCACTACAACCTCGCAAAAGACTTTCAGGAAGCCTCTATGCGCGCCGTATCAAAGATAGAAAGCGCTCGTCAGGCCAAGGGAGCCGAAATTCAGAAATTCGCCGCCGCTATCGAACAGAAGGGACGCTCAAACGGATATCTCACCGAGGCAAGCTATAACGCTGACATGCAGAAGCTCCAGAAAATGCAGCAGGATGCCGAGAATTACCTCGCAAACCTCAGCCGCAACACTGAAAACGAGCTCGCACAACAGCAGCTCCAGCTCAACGACTCAATCGAGAACTATATCAAGATCTACAACACACAGAAGGGTTACGACGCCATCCTCTTCAAGGCTGCCGGCATATATTTCAACCCCGCACTTGATATCACCAACGAGATCGTAGAAGGCCTTAACGCCCGCTACAACAAGGTGAGCGATAACAAATAAATCGCCACTCCCCCTACCACAAGAATCCATTAAATCCTCCCAACCACGCGCCGCTCCAGGCTAACGCGCGTAGTTAATATCCTATAAAGAACAGGCGCGTCCCCGTAATCATTACGGAGACGCGTCAATCTTTTCTTATTTATTATTTAACTAACCAATTCAGTTTATGCCATGGGCAGTGTTATCGATAATCGGCAAACTGCACCTGGAGTTTCTTGCGGGCAAAGAAGATACGGCTCTTGATGGTGCCCAACGGGAGGTTCATCTTCTCGGCGATCTCGTTGTACTTGTAACCAGCAACGTGCATCGAGAAGGGGATGCGGTACTCATCGGGAAATGCGTTGATGGCAT
>CAJTMH010000010.1 GCA_910577255.1 uncultured Duncaniella sp.
AGCCGGAGACTTCGAAAGAAGCCCTCCGGCTCTCTTTTTTTATACCCCTACGCACACATCCGTGCATTGGAGGGATGGGGGAGTCCAGTGCCATCATCCGTTTCTCGGCACAGGGTGAATTTATACACGCGGCGAGTCATCAGCCCACGCACATCACCGTGGGGCACCGTGAAACCTCCGTCCCTCTCCGCCTCAAAACAGCATCCGCCGACAACCGTACTCAACGGTTATCGGCGGATGCGTTTATATGTGACGGAAGTTAATTCTGAGCTATTTTGATCCTTTTATTCGGGCTGTGCTTCCAGTGATTCAGTGACCTTCTGTTCGATGGTTTCTACAGGGGTGGCAGGTGTGGAGACTTGGAGCGGAATACGTACCCAAAGGCGACCTGGTATGAGCCGCCAAAAGAAGTAGGCTGTGGCCCAACGCCAGTCAATTACTGCAACACGTGTGCGCCGGCGTATGGCTTTGATGATGAGAGGTGCAACACGGTCAAGTTCCATTGTCATGGGATATTCCCTGTCAGCTTTTAGAAGTGGGGTGCGAATCCATCCGGGACGGATATCGGTGAAGCTGATATCGAGTGACAGCGTGTTGGCGAGTTGTTCAAGAGCTTGCAGATAGGTCTGTTGGAATTTTTTTGAGGAGGAGTAGCTTGCGAGTTGTCCTATCCCTTTTGTCCCAGCTATGGAGGTTATGGCGGCAATCTGTCCATGTCCTTCGCAGGAGTCACGGAAGTACTTGAATGCGGTGTCTATCATCTGTGTGAATCCGAGTACATTGGTGCGTACGGTGGCTATTTCGTGTTCGGAGTTGAGCGACGGATTCTCGTAGCCTATGCCAGATATGTGGAGATAGATGTCCATCCCTCCGAGGGAGTCGATGAGTGACTTAAGTTGTCTTGGAGCCTCTCGATGGGTGATGTCGATATGTGACCATTCAATCTGTTTCGGGAAACGTGAGCGGAGTTCCTTCATTACGTCGTCCTTGCGTCCGGCTATACCTACGCGCCATCCGGCAGTAGCGTAAATCTCGGCGATGCGGAGCCCGATGCCTGAGGTGGCTCCCATGATGATGATATGTTTCATGTCGGTGTGTATGGTGGGGAAATAAATATTATTGAAAAGTGGGTAAATTGATAATGAGATAACGCGCGGGGCCACAGATTGGTTTAAAAAAATGGCCACCGGTTGTGACCGGTGACCATAGAGGTTAAAATCGCGATGATTTTATGAAGTGATGTGTGACTCGATTATTATTTTACGAGTACTTTGCTTACGTTGTTGCCCTGACGACGGATGTAGAGACCGTTTTCGGGATTGTCAACGCGGATGCCCTGGAGGTTGAAGTATTCAACAGGAGCGTTTTCGTCAACAGTGATGTCAGTGATGGCAGATGAGTCATCGTCAGCGAGTTCGTAAGAGAGACCTGAGAAACGGCCTGTGCCACCTGCTTCTGACATTGTGTAAGTGCCGGCAGCGAGGTTTGACCAAGTCCAGATCCAGAAGTTGTTAGAAGTAGAACCTGCGTCAACTTCTGATTTGTTGGTGCTGGTGAGTGCTGTAACTGAAGAGTCGTAGAGATTAACAGTCTTGTTGTTGCCGGTACGAACGTAAGAGTTAAGTGTAGCGATGGGCTTCTTAACTTCTATGATGAGGGGAGTACGGGTTCCGTCCTGTACGAATTCAGCGCCTGAGAGTTTAGCACGGAGTTCGAACCAAGTGGGGAAGCTGAGTCCGTCAGGATATGTGTAAACGGCTTCGGGGTCTGCGCTTGATGCAGTCTTGCCTGCAGTTGCGTCGAAAACGGTGGTGACTTTGATTGCATCGTTATCAACGATAACAGTGCCAGCGTTTACTAACTTTGCTTCAACTGCGGGATCGTCAACGGGAAGAGCGTTTACCACTACGAGTTCTGCGTTAGCTGTAACTGCGACAGCAGCTACTGCAAGAAGAGTAAAGATTTTCTTCATAAAATGATTTGGTTAAGTAATAAGAAATTAAGTTTGAATGGTATGAATGTCCCTCGAATGAGGGATAAAATACATAAGTCTGAATAAACCGGAATGGTATTATTATATTAATAAGGTGTCTCCTTGACAGGAATTTAAGTCGGAATGGCGTCTGAACGGAATATAAAGTGAATGACGGAAAGGTCTTTTTCCGCATTAACCTAAATTCGGCACAAATTTAAGTTATTTTTAAGAGTTTAGCAAACTTTTTGTAAAAAAAGTGGTAAAGGAGGGAAATAGGACGGTTAGTATCAGTTTCCAGTGGCGGAAGGCTAAGGGTGATGTGGAATATGACAATGGCCATCGCGCGTGGGATGGCCATTGGATGGGTGGGATTGAATGCCGGAATCAGTCGAAAACGCCTTCGATGGATGATTCCTCGGCGTTGTTGTCGGCATCGACAGGCTCGTCGTAGTAGCCGTAGAATTCTTTTTCGCAGAGATTGAAGTCGGCCGGGATATTGAATTTGGCTGACTGTGAATAGTTGAGAGTGGGGTCGGCGTAGACCTTTTTCATGAATCGGCCATAGATGGGGAGGGCCATAGAGGCACCTTGTCCGTAGGCCATGGTGTTGAAGTGGATGAAGCGTTCGTCGCCTCCTACCCATGTGCCGGCCACGAGGTTGGGGGTGAAGCCCATGAACCATCCGTCGGCATTATAGTTTGTGGTACCGGTTTTGCCTCCCATCTCGGCTGTGAGGCCGAAGCGTGAGCGGACACGGTGGGCGGTGCCTTCGTTGACTACGTTGAGAAGCATGGAGAGGATGCGGTAGTAGGCTTTCTCGCTGATTACCTCGGTGTGGCGGGGGGAGAATTCGGAGATGATGTTGCCGTTGTTGTCGGCGATGGCTGTGACGAACATTGGGTCGACTCGCATGCCGTTGTTTGCGAATGCCGAGTAGGCGGTGACCATCTCTTTGACGGAGACGTCGGCCGGTCCGAGACAGAGCGACATTACGGCGGGGAGCTGGGCGGTGATGCCGAAGTTGTGCATGGTGCGCACAAGGGAGGAGGGGGAGAGCTGTGAGATGAGACGTGCGGATATCCAGTTGTTGGAGTTGGTGAGCGCCCATTTCAGGTCGACCATCTCGCCTACGCGTGCGCTGCCGGCGTTGCGCGGTGCCCATGTGCGTCCGGCTTCGTCGGTGATCACCGGCTGTGTGTTGGAGAGGACGTCGCAGGGGGTGAAGCCTTCTTCCATTGCGTAGGTGTAGAGGAATGGTTTGACCGTAGAACCAATCTGTCGACGGCCTGTCGACACCATGTCGTACTGGAAGTAGGAGAAGCTCGGGCCTCCGATGTAGGCTTTGATGTGGCCGTTGAGGGGGTCCATGGCCATGAAGCCTGTGCGGAGGAAGTGTTTGTGGTAGAGGACGGAGTCGAGGGGTGTCATTACGGTGTCTACGCTGCCGGCGTAGGAGAAGACTTTCATCTCGCGCGGTGTGTTGAAAGCTCTGTCGATTTCCTCGCGTGAGGCTCCGGCGCGCATCATCACACGGTAGCGGTCGGTGTTCTTCATCGCGTTGCGTATGAGGTGGTTGCGTCGGATTTCAGAGAGTTCGGCGCGGTCGGTGGTGTAGGGAGCGCCTTTTGTGCCACGCTTCTCGCGGAAGAATGCTGGCTGGAGGCTGGTGCCGAGGTGTTCGGCGACGGCTTCCTCGGCATATTGCTGCATGCGGCTGTCGATGGTGGTGTAGATCTTCAGGCCGTCGTTGTAGATGTCGTATTTCGTCCCGTCGGGTTTGGGGTTTTTCTCTATCCAACCGAAGAGGGGGTTGGTCTCCCAGGCTATTGAGTCGTCGATGTATTTCTGGGTCTCCCATCCGCGGTAGTTGGAGCGTTCGGGCTTTTTGGCGCGGAGCATCCGGCGGAGTTCTTCGCGGAAGTAGGGTGCGATGCCGTCCTTGGCGTCGACGCGGTGGAAGTTGAGAGTGAGGGGGAGGGCCGAGAGGCTGTCGACTTCCTGCTGTGTGAGCTTACCGGCTTTCTGCATCTGCTGGAGCACGACGTTGCGGCGCTGGCGTGTGCGCTCGTTCTGGCGCAGAGGGTTGTAGTAGGCGGGGTTTTTTACCATGCCCACGAGTGTGGCTGCTTCTTCGATGGTGAGATCCTTGGGTGCTTTGCCGAAGTAGACGTGTGCGGCCGATTTGATGCCGACGGCGTTGTAGAGGAAGTCGAACTGGTTGAGATACATTTTGATGATTTCCTCTTTGGAGTAGTAGCGTTCGAGCTTGACGGCTATCATCCATTCGATTGGTTTCTGCATGGCTCTGGAGAGGAGGCCGGAGCTTGAGGGGGAGTAGAGCTGCTTGGCGAGCTGCTGGGTGAGGGTAGAGCCGCCGCCTGCGTTCTTGTTGCCCATGAGGAGTGTCTTGAAGAGGACTCGGCCGAGGCCGCGCATGTCGATGCCGGAGTGTTGCTCGAAGCGCACATCTTCGGTGGAGATGAGGGCGTCGATGACGTGTTGCGACACTTCGTCGAAGTCGGCATAGACGCGGTTGCCTGTGCCTGTGAAGTAGCGTCCGATCTCTTTGCCGTCGGCGGAGTAGAGGACTGAGGCGAAGCGGTCGGTGGGGTTTTTGAGTTCTTCGACGGGGGGCATGTAGCCTATGACGCCGTTGTAGATAAGGAAGAGGAATATGAATATGGCGGCAAAGGCGAGGAGAAAGATGGTCCACATCGTGGCGATGATGCCGCGATGGGTCTTTGGTTTTCCGTCGGTCTTTTTGTCAGGACGGTTATGCGGTTGGGTTGCTTGCTGCATAGTGATATGTTAGTGTTTGGCTTGAGGCCGTAATAAGGCGCAAAGTTAGTGATTTTTTTGCGAAAAGTGTGTAATAAAGGTGCCCGTTTTGCAGCTGTGCGGGGATTTTGTGTGGGTTTCGGCTTGTGGGATCGGGAGGTGGAGGGAGGGTGATCTGGTGAAAAGTGGAGGAGAGAGGAGATGAGTGGTGTGGGCCCGGGGGTCAGCGTTCGGCTCGCATCGGGTTGGTGAGGAAGTCCTGGTAGGCGAGGCGGATGCCTTCGGGGAGCTCTGTGGTGTAGGACCATCCGAGTGAGCGGGCTTTTGACACGTCGAGGAGTTTGCGTGGTGTGCCGTTGGGGCGTGATGTGTCCCAGAGGATGCGTCCGGTGTAGCCTACGGTCTCGGCCACGAGTTCAGTGAGCTCTTTGATGGTGAGCTCTTTGCCTGTGCCGGCGTTGACGGTCTCGTTGCCTGAGTAGTTGTTCATGAGGAACACGCAGAGGTTGGCGAGGTCATCGACGTAGAGGAATTCGCGCAGCGGTGAGCCGTCGCCCCAACATGTGACTTCGGTGGCGCCTGACTCTTTGGCTTCGTGGAAGCGGCGGATGAGTGCCGGGAGGACGTGGGAGTGCTCGGGATGGTAGTTGTCATTGGGGCCGTAGAGGTTTGTCGGCATGACTGAGATGAAGTCGGTGCCATACTGGCGGTTGAGGAATTCGCAGTATTTCAGGCCCGAGATTTTGGCCAGCGCGTAGGCTTCGTTTGTCTTCTCGAGCTCGGAGGTGAGGAGGCATGACTCGGGCATGGGCTGAGGTGCGAGGCGGGGGTAAATGCATGATGAGCCGAGGAATTCGAGCTTGCGGCAGCCGTTGCGCCACGCGGCGTTGATGACGTTCATCTCGAGCATAATGTTGTCGTACATGAAGTCGGCGAGGGCTGATGAGTTGGCGATGATTCCGCCTACTTTCGCTGCTGCGAGAAATACGTATTCGGGGCGCTCTTCGGCAAAGAATTCGTTGACGGCCTGCTGGTTTATGAGGTCGAGCTCGGCATGTGTGCGTGTGATGATGTTGGTGTAGCCCTGGCGCTGAAGCTCACGGACAATTGCTGAGCCCACCATGCCTCGGTGGCCGGCAACATAGATTTTTGCGTCTTTTTCCATCGGTGTTTCTGATTGTGTGTGAATTAGATACGAAGACTTTTGGAAGTCGTTGGGATTTCGGGCGCAAAATTACTAAAAATCGCTGTGTGGAGCAAATTTTTGTCTGAAATAGAGACGAGGAGCAGCATAGTAAGGATTTTTGATAATAATTAACAAATAAGTTGGTTTGTAAAGAATATTTATATAATTTTGCAAAGCGATGCCTCGCTTTGGGGCATCGGAAGTGAGTCTATTCACAGGAGATAGACAGGCGGATACACCTCAGGCCCGGGGTCCGGGATCGCGCGGGGTGAGATTCGTGACAAACCTACCAGCCGTCCGCAACCGACCTTTCCTTAATGACGGCGTGACAGACGATTTGTTGGCGAACTATCCGGAATGCTGCGCTACCGCACCGCGGAAGCGAGGGAATGGAAGGTATGCAAAGGCTTTAGTCGCTTTTTATCTCAGCATTTTATGAATTTGAAAAATAAAGCTACTCATTTTTGGCACAATCCGGATATGCGTACCCGGAAGGTCAATAGGAGTATAGTCTATTCTATGGCCATTAAAGGTGGCGGAATACTTCTGACACTTGCATTGGTGCCTCTGACTCTAAGCTATCTGAGCGCCTATGAATATGGAATCTGGATTACGATATATTCAATCCTGACCTGGATTAACTATTTTGACATCGGGCTTGGGAATGGTCTACGGAATAAGTTGGCTGAGGCTCTGGCTATTGGCGACTATAAGCTGGGACAGGTATATGTGAGCACTACGCTTTTCCTTTTAGCTATTATTTCGGCTCTGTTTTATGGTATATTTCTGGTTGCGGATAATTTTATTGATTGGTATTCGCTGTTGAATGTTGATGAGTCGGTCACAAATCTACGTATGATTGTGGATATTGTGATGGGTTGCTTATGCATTAACTTTTCATTACGGACAATCGGAATGATATACATGGCATATCAGAATGCATGGGCTAATAATTTCATGGCATTTTTAGGATCTGTGATTTCTTTTGTATGGATATTTGTTCTGACAAAGACTACTTCGGGAAGTCTTATAAATGTGGCTGTCGCCTTTTCTGTCTCACCCTTGTTGGTCTATCTTTTGGCTTATCCGATAGCGTTTGGACGATATTTCAAGGAAATAAGACCACGATTGAGCGCAATAAGGATGCGATATGCCAAGGATTTGGGTGGTTTAGGTGTTAAATTTTTCTTTTTGCAGCTTGCGACGTTGATTATATTCTCTACCTCCAATTTTATAATATCAAAAGTCTTTTCTCCTGCCGAGGTCACACCATACAGCATTGCATTCAGATATTTCAATGTATTGGCGATGGTATATATGATCATTATTAATCCTCTTTGGACAGCCATCACTGACGCTTACGTACGTAAGGATGTCAATTGGATAGAGGCTAATATGCGAAAAATGGTATATGTATGGTTGCTATTTACAGTAATATCTGTGTTTATGGTTGCCGCTTCGCAAATAGTCTTCAAAGTTTGGATTGGGACTGAGGTGGTGATACCATATAATTTATGTGTAGCAATGGCTGTATATAATTCATCATTACTTTGGTTTAACTTGTTTGGTTGCTATTGCAATGGCGTTGGACGCTTAAAAGTGGCATTATGGGCTGTACCTATCGCAGCAATAGTGTTTGTACCATGTGCGTTGTTGATGAGTGACTGGCTTGGAGTCAGTGGCGTGGCATATGCCATGGCTTTGGTCTCATTAATCCCTGGATTGGCACTATCGGTCCAATATGTATTTGATATGAGACAGTTAAGGCAACGAATAGTTGAAGATAGGTAAATCATTCAGCATAAAATTATGGCTAATATATTTATACGTATATTAAGAGGACTGTCCTTACCGAGGTTAAGAACAATATATTATGGTCTTAGATTTGGGAAAGGGAGTCTGCGAGGATTGATATATCGTCCGGTGTGCTTTACGGCTAAACATATTAGTTGGGGAAAGGGGCTGGTAGTATATAAAAATTGCAGGGTAGAGGGAGTGAGTCAGTATGGAGGTAAGACATATGTGCCATTAATTGAATTGGGTGAAAATGTTAGTTTTCAACAAAACTGCCATATCACATGTGCTCAGCATCTATATATTGGGAATAATACAGCTCTTGCTAATAATGTTACGGTCACGGATATAAATCATTGTTATGAAGATGTGACGACTACACCTAAATCGCAGCCAATAGAAGTGAGTCCGGTGATTATTGGAGAAGATTGCACAATATATAATAATGCAGTTATATGTCCGGGGACGAATTTAGGAAAACATTGTGTGGTTGGAGCTAACTCGGTGGTCAATGGAATTTTCCCAGATTTCTCAATTATTGCAGGAGCTCCAGCGAGGATAGTTAAACGCTATGATGTTATAGAAAAACGATGGCGTCCGACAAATCCTGATGGCAGTTTTAAAATTAAGGAATGAGCTGATTATGAGCTATATCACCAGATTGATCCATAAGATTAAAAATATTTATTACAGGTCTAGATTCAAAAAATTTGGACGTAAATCCATGCTCATCAATCCCAAGTACATAATGGGTGGTGAGAATATTGAAATCGGTAACCGTGTGGTGATAAGGGATTTCGCATGGCTTGGAGCACTTCCTCTTACTGGTGCAGCTGATTGCCGGTTGGTGATAGGTGATGGCTGTGTCATAGGGCATTTTAACGAACTTTTTGCCACGAACAGCGTTATTATCGAAGATAATGTCCTGACTGCTGATAGAGTCTACATATCGGATAATCTTCATGGGTATGAGGATGTGTCAATTCCGGTGGTGAAACAATCAATCAAGCAGATAGGGACTGTGAGAATAGGTGAAGGGTCATGGCTTGGAGCCGGAGTCTGTGTTATTGGAGCAAGTGTGGGAAAACACTGTGTGGTTGGAGCCAATGCAGTGGTCACGAAGGATATTCCGGATTACAGTGTTGCGGTGGGAATCCCAGCGAGGGTGGTTAAAAGATATGATTTTGAATTGAACGCCTGGCGCAAGACAAATGCTGAGGGTGTGTTTTTGAATGATTGATTACTAACTTATACAAAATGAAGAATATACTTGTTACAGGCGGGGCCGGTTTTATCGGTTCAAACCTGGCTTTGAAATTGATTGAAAAAGGCTATAATGTGACCGTATTGGATAACCTTTCACCTCAGATTCATGGTGAAAATCCTGAATATACCTCTCCGTTATATCAATCCGTAAAGGATAAAGTGAAATTTATCAAAGGGTCTGTGACATCTCGAGAAGACTGGATGAAAGCTCTTGAAGATGTTGAATGTGTGGTGCATCTTGCTGCGGAAACCGGAACAGGCCAATCGATGTATGAAATCGAAAAATATGTCGGTGTGAATATCGGAGGAACGGCTCTCCTGCTTGATATATTGACAAATACGAAACACAATGTGAGGAAAGTCGTAGTGGCCGAATCTCGTGCTATCTATGGAGAAGGCCGCTATTATTCTGAGGAACTGGGTGGATATGTTTATCCTACAGAGCGAGCAGACGAGGATATGAAGAACGGTGATTTTGAAGTGAAATATCCCGGTTGCAACAAACCTCTGGAACTCGTAGGTACTACAGAGGATTCGATGATTCATCCGACATCGGTATATGGCATAACTAAGCAGGTGCAGGGCCAACTTGTGCATTTAGTATGTGGAGCAATTGGAATTCAGTCGGTTAGCTATCGTTATCAAAACGTATATGGGCCAGGGCAGTCTCTATCTAACCCCTATACCGGAATCTTGTCAATATTCTCGACCCGCATAAAGAATGGGAATGGGATTAATATATTTGAGGATGGGAAAGAGACTCGTGATTTTGTATATATAGACGATGTGGTGTATGCGACTATCCTTGGAATAGAGAAGGATGAGGCTTCAGGTCATGTCTTTAATGTGGGAACTGGTGTGGCTACAGATGTCCTTACAGTTGCCGAAACGCTGATGAGATGTTATGGCATAGAGGTGCCTCTGACTGTTTCAGGCAATTATCGTCTTGGTGATATCAGACATAATTTTGCTGACATAACTTTAGCTCGTAACATTTTGGGCTTTGAACCTAAGTGGTCATTTGCCGATGGAATTGCTCAATTTGCCAAATGGGTAGATGGGCAAGAAGTCCAGGAAGATAAATATGAAGCTTCGATTGAGGAAATGAAAGCTAAAGGATTGTATAAGTAATGTGCGATGACTTCAATTATAATAGTTTTATCAATCCTGCTATTCCTTATTTATTGGAAATGGATATGCTTCATAGTCCTTTCACCAATAATACGCATCCTGTCCCGGATGCGTAAAAAATCGCTGGATCAAACCCCTAATGATATAGAGATAGCCCAAAGAGCACCTAAGGGTAAAAAGAATATAATCGTAAAGATTGTATATCATTATCTTTCAGGATTTGTGAGATATATGGATTTTCAAACCGGTTTATTACCATTTCATTGGTTGAGAAATTTCATATATAGAAACGTTTTTGGTGTAAATATATGTGATGGAGCCATAATATATTGGGGAGCTGAAATAAGGTCGCATAGCAATTTCTATCTTGGCAAACGCAGTATAGTCGGTGACAGGGCCATCCTCGATGCCAGAAATGGAATTGTCATAGGTGAGGATGTAAACATAAGCTCTAACATAAGTATATGGACTGAGCAGCATGACCATAGGGATCCTATGTTTAACTGTAATAGTGATACCTCGTTTAAGGTTGTCATCGGGAATAGGGCTTGGATTGGCCCTGGTTCCACAATACTCCATTCGGTGACCATAGGCGAAGGGGCGGTTATCGCTGCAGGATCGGTTGTGACAAAAGATGTCGAGCCCTATGCTATCGTGGCCGGTGTGCCGGCTAAGAAAATAGGTGAGAGAAACCGGGATCTGCGATACCATCTTACCGAACCTCCATGTCCTTTCTATTAGAAGCGATAATTAATATGTCAAAAATAGGAATTGTAACAGTTTTATATAATAGTGAAAAAGTGCTTGATGACTTTTTCCGCACATTGAATGCCCAGACATTCAAAGATTTCACTTTATACGTGATTGACAACGCGTCAACTGATAATGGGTTGGAGGTTGCAAGGGAGTTAGCAGAAACCGTGAGTTTCAAAACCGTGTTTTTCCCCGAACCGGAAAACTGGGGGGTGGCCAAAGGAAATAACATCGGAATCAGAGCTGCTCTGAGTGACGGATGTGAATTTATCCTGCTTTCAAATAATGATGTAGTATTGGAAAGTGGGACAATTCAAAGTCTATTGGATGGGATTACTCAGATTAAGTCTGATATGGTTGTTCCTAAGATATATTATTATGGGACCAATAAAATTTGGTCATTTGGTGGGACATATCGTTATTATAAAGGAATGACTGTACAATATGGACAGATGGAAGAGGATAGTGATAGGTTTAATGATACACTATTCTGTGATTATTCTCCAACATGTTTCATGTTGATTAAAGCGGATGTGTTTGAAAAAGTCGGTATGATGGATGAGAAATATTTCGTTTATTTTGATGATACCGATTTTGTATGGCGAGCTGTAATACAAAATAGTCTAAAATTGGCAGTCATTCCTAACTCAAAACTTTGGCATAAAGAAAGTGTATGTACTGGTGGGGTTATGAGTGATTTTGCGATAAAGTATTTAGCTCGAAATAGTTGGTATTTTGTGCTTAAAAACTTTAAATTTCCACAAAAACACTTGACGGTTGCATATATGTGGTTAAGATCTTTGCTTTGGAAACCAATACGATTGCCTAAGAATCAATATGGAATTCTAAGAGCAGCTGAAAGAGAAGGCAGGAAATTATATAGAAGCACAAGAAAATAGTAAATTTAATGGTAAACTTTTACAGCTATAGTTATAGTATACCATATTGTTGTCTTGCATTGGGTACATTGTGCATGGCTACAATAAAGACTCGATTTAATCATAAATTAACAGAGCGGATATTCCTGTTTGTCATTATATGTTTTATAGGATTAAGAGGCTTTGTAAATACAGACTATCTACAATATTATCAGACTTTTGAGAATCTGGAGCCCATAAATAGACTGTTTTATAATTATGATTGGAAAAATAATTATGAATTTGGTTTTTATATTTATACGTCTATAATAAAAACCATATTTCCTAATTATCATTTTTTTGTGATCATAAATACTATAGTTGATGTAGCTGTTCTTACATGGTTTTTTCATAGATATAGTAAGCTATTTTATATTTCATGGCTGTTTTTCTTCTTATTTAATGGCCTTCAGATAGAATTTGATTTATTTCGCAACGCAAAAGCCATAATGATTTTTCTATTGGCTATTCCATATATACAATCACGTAATGTGTGGAAATTTACCGGGATGATATTATTAGCTTCTACATTCCATATATCAGCTATAGTTCTTTATCCTATGTATTTCATAGGTGTGACTAAATTAAAAAAAACAGTATTGGTTGGGCTATTCATTTTTGTGAATATAATCTTTTTTATGGAGCTGTTTCCAACCTCGTTCCTCATTGAGAAATTTTCAGGTATAGCAGTCGGTAAAGCAGCCGATAAGCTGGATACTTATATCAATACGACAGCAGGAACCTATGGTGTTACATTTGGATATATAGAAAAGAGCGCAATGTATCTAATCTGTTATTATTTTTATGATAAGCTTATTCGGGATAACAAATCAAATTTGATATTTTGTAACGGATTCTTCATATATTATACTCTTTGGTATATTTTTTCTGATGTTTCAGTGTTTGTTCAACGAATACCTGTATTATATGTGTTCTCTTACTGGGTTGTAAGTGCTAATATAATTTCATTGTTAAAGAAAAAGACTAGACAGTATGTATATATATTTTTGGCATTATTCTCAATACTAAAGATTGGAACTTCGTTTAACACAGCTGTCAATAAATATGATAATTTATTGACTGGAATTGAATCGTATGAGAAAAGGGCCAGGAAGTTGAGAGGCTTTTTAAAAAGATATTATTAAAACGACAGCGTAATATAAACGTTGGAGATATGAAAATACTATATTCTGGATATAAAGACCCTGGCCATTCAAAATTCGGGGGGTATGATAAAATAGCCCAGTATGATAAATCTGCCAACTCTAAAAATCTTGTGGTGGAGGATTATTGGTTAGGTGATCATTTTGGGAGTCATATAATGCGTATCCCATTCACATTATTAGACTTGCATACTCGTTGGCTAAGATGGAAATACGATATAACACATCTCTATTATGGGGAAATAACGATGCTTGGTTGTCTTCCATATTTAAAATCAAAAAAACATAAGACAGTCATAACGTTACATCTGGATATAGAGAAACGTAGATTGCCAAAACTTTTTGTTTGGATTTTACGGCATTTTGATGGAATTATTGTATTAAGCAGTCAACAACAGGCTTATCTAAGGGATAAGTATAACTTGAATTCTTCTTTTATCCCTCACGGCTTCATTAAGCCATTATATGATGAGAAAATGCCAATTGATGTAAATGGGACTAAGTTTGAAAAAGAATTTATTAACATTGTAGTTATTGGACAGAATTATAGAGATTTTGTAACATTAAAAAAGATTATAGATTATTCTCGAAAGTATTCCAATATAGTATATCATCTTGTTGGAATTCCAAGATCGGAGAAAGATAAATTATATGGACAAGAGAACGTACGCATATATCCGCGGTTAAATAATGATGAATTTTACACAATATTGTCGAATTGTGATTATAATTTCTTACCTTTGACCTTTGCAACTGCAAATAATACGCTTTTAGAAGCCCAGTTTTTAGATGTGACATCTATCCTTCCTAGAATTGCAGGGATAGAAGATTACGCAGCCCCTGAACCGTATAATTTGTATTATGATAGTTTTGAATCACTCAAGAGGATTGTCGACAAATTGAAAAAAAATAATCCCGATGGGTGTTTATCAGATTTTGCAGAACAATTTTCATGGGAGAATATCTATGATAAATTAACCACTTTTTATACATCCCTTTGATTGATGGCTGAAAAATGTATAATTCTTATGTCAACGTATAATGGGGAAAAATATCTCCAGGAACAACTTGACAGTATATTGAAGCAGAAGGACGTTGACATACACCTATTAATCCGAGATGATGGATCGGAAGATAGAACACGTAGCATATTGAAGGATTATGCTGCCAAATATTCAAATGTTTCACTATTGCTGGAAGATAACATTGGATGTAAACAGAGTTTTATGCGTTTGGGACGTGTTGCAAACGAAATGTTCCCAGATGCGCGTTATTTTTCTTTTGCGGATCAAGATGATGTTTGGAAAGAGAATAAGTTATCAGCTGCGATAATGCATTTATCCTCTGGTATGGATAAACCAATGTTGTATTTTTGTCGTTATCAATTAGTGAATGCTGAGTTACAGCCAATGAAAACTGAATTTGTAGGTCAGAAATTAACATTGACTGGAGCATTGGTGCTTTTTCATGTCCCGGGATGTTCGATGACGTTTAATAGAAAATTGTTAGAATTATTTATAATGGCTGATGAGAATATGATATCATTGCATGACAGCTGGATTTTCAGAACCTGTCTGGCTTGTGGGGGAGTGGTTATATGCGATGATTCGAGAAATCTATTATATCGTCAGCATGGTGATAATATTATTGGTGATGCTGGCATGGTTACGAAATGGAAACGGAGATTTAGACAGTTCGTGTCTCATCGGAATAAAATTTCAAATCAGGCTAAATTATTGTTGGATACTTATGGCGACTTCCTTTCTGGATCGGATAGGATTAATTTAAAATATTTGGCAGAATATAGAAGGAAGATGCTGTACAGATTAAAATTAGTATTGACTGCCAGGTTTACTGCTCATTCGATGACACATAATGTTTTGTTTAGAGTCGCAGCAATAACAGGTAGATTATAAATTAAGTTATATATGGAGATGAGTAAAACAATCCTAACTGTAGGAGTTTTTGATTTGCTTCATTTTGGCCATGTGGAGCTCTTTAGACGAGCAAAAGCATTGGGCAAAAGATTGATTGTGGCTGTACAAGATGACAATGAGGTTAAGATCTGTAAACCAGATACTGAGCTTACGTATGATTTGGCTCACAGAATGTATATGGTAGATGCTATCAGATATGTGGACGAAACAGTTGTATATGGCTATGTCGATGATATTGTGAAAGAAATTAATTTTGACGTGTTAGTTGTTGGCCCCGACCAAAATCACGCAAGGTTCCGTGACGCTTTTAAATGGTGTGAGGAGCATGGAAAAGAAGTAATAGTGCTTCCTCGCACTGATGGTATATCTTCGTCGATGCTGCGTTCAGGAAAATCGTGTAATTGAATTTGAGGTATGAGGAAAACTGTAGAAATAGTAAACGAAATAGCCAAGAAGACATCGTTTTTGCGTGAAATGACTTCTGATGAGGCTAGATTGCTCAAGGCTACCTTGCTTGGAATGTATTGTGATCTATACAAATTATGTGAGAAGCACAATATCCCTCTACTGATGCTTTATGGGAGTGCGTTAGGGGCGGTAAGACACCAGGGTTTCATCCCATGGGATGATGATATTGATCTCGGAGTAAAAAGAGAGGATTATGAACGATTAAAAGATTTGTTGTTGGCTGGTGAGTTGGGAGATAAATATTCGTTTACGTTTCCGTCTAAAGATAAGGATTCAAAAAATTATTTTATGAAGATTTATCTTAAAGAGTCTTATTTTGCAGAATTGGCTGACCTTGGCAGTCCTTTCCCGAAAGGAATATTTTTAGATGTTTTTCCTATAGAAAGAGTTCCTAAATCCAAATTTGTCAGATCTATAAAAGGCCGATTTGCAGATCTTGTAGGACTGATGTCAACTTTCGTCTTGTACTCAGAGTATCCTACAACTGAGATGAATAAGTTTATGAGTCAGACTAAAGATGGTCGTAGAAGATGGCGATTATATAAACTTATAGGCGGAATTGGTCGGTTTATGAAGCACAGAAAATGGATTTGGTTACTAGATAGACTAATGACATCTACAAAGAGTTCAGATTTATACAGTTTAGTATCAACAAGTGATCATTATAAACGAGTCTATAAGGCTGAAGAGCTTTTCCCTGGAAAGCAACTCTTGTTTGAAGGACAAAAGGTGTGTGTCCCTCAAGATGTTGAGAAGCACCTTGTTATGGAATATGGAACAACGTATATGGAACTTCCTCCTCCAGAAAAACGACTTAAGCATCTAATCGTTGATGTTAAGTTCCCTGCTAAATAATCAAAAGAGGAATGCCAAAATATTGTTGTAAAATGAAGAAGATATTTTTTTGCGATAATAGTCTGAGGGAACTGGTGAATTTTAGAGAGCCTGTATTTAATACATTTGCTCGAAGAGGGATAAAAATCAAATTAATTTGTCCTGAAAATCGGGAATATACGCCAACAGAAAAGAATGTAAGTGTTGAGCCAATTTATTTAAGTCGTTCAGGGATGAATCCCATTGCTGATTTTATATACTTTTGTAAGTTGGTGAAATTATATATAAAAGAGAAGCCTGATTATGTGTTTCATTACACAATAAAGCCTAATATTTATGGTACGCTTGCTGCAAAGCTTGTTGGAATCCCATCAACAGCTATGATTGCTGGCTTAGGATATGTATTTAGTAATGATGGTTTTAGAAGTAGAATTGGCCGAGTATTATATAAATTTGCATTGAGGTTTTCTGAACGAATCTTAGTGTTAAATCAGTATAATTATGATTTTGTCATTTCTGAAGGAATTGCACGTAAGGATCAGGTAATACTCTTGAAAGGAGGAGAGGGTGTAGATTTGAATAGATTTAGAATTGATTGCAAAGATGAAGTTTCTAATGATAGCCCGGTTGTTGTACGACAAGGGGTATGAAGAATATGTAAAAGCAGCTAAGAGTATAAAGCAGCATTATCCAGATACGGAATTTTTATTGCTTGGAGATATAGATAAAGCTTATCTCTATCATGTTCCAAAAGAGGTGGTTGATAGAGATGTGGAATCTGGGGCAATAAAATATCTCGGATATATTCCTGATGTATATCCTATAATAAAGGACGTGGATTGTATCGTACATCCTACTTTTTATAACGAGGGTTTATCACGAGTCCTGATGGAGGCTTTGGCAATGAGTAAGCCAATTGTCACTACAGATATACCAGGATGCAGAGAGACTGTTGACCACGGAGTTAATGGGTATTTGTGTAAGCCAAAAGATGTGGACTCACTTGTTGAGTGCATTGAAAAATTCTGTTTACTGTCAGACGAAGATCGGTTGAAGATGGGGAGTATGGGCAGAAAGAAGGCTGAAAAAGAGTTCGACATAGACAATGTGGTTCAAGTTTATGAAAATATTGTTGCTAAGTATTTAGAATGATACTTATTATATAAAATAGATATCACGTTTTTATGAATATAGCTATTGTCGGGACAGGGTATGTCGGGCTGGTGTCCGGGGCCTGTTTTGCGGAGATGGGTATCGATGTCACTTGTGTGGACATTGACCAGAATAAGATAGACCGGCTTCTGAGGGGTGATATCCCTATCTATGAGCCGGGTCTGGATGACCTGGTGAAGCGCAATGTGGAGGCCGGGCGTCTGCATTTCACCACTGATCTGACTACGTGTCTCGATGATGTCGAGGTGGTGTTTTCGGCTGTGGGGACTCCTCCTGACGAGGATGGGTCGGCTGACCTGAAGTATGTGCTGAATGTGGCGCGTACGTTTGGCCGGAATATCAAGAAGTATACTATCCTGGTCACTAAGTCGACGGTGCCTGTGGGGACTGCCCAGAAGGTGAAGGCTGCTATCCTTGAGGAGCTTGATAAGCGCGGGGTGGATGTGGAGTTTGAGGTGGCTTCTAATCCGGAATTCCTGAAGGAGGGGGCTGCGATAAAGGATTTCATGTCGCCTGACCGCGTGGTGGTGGGTGTGGAGAGCGAACGCGCCAAGAAGGTGATGACGAAGCTCTACCGTCCGTTCCTGACAAATAATTTCCGTGTCTATTTCATGGATATCCCTTCGGCTGAGATGACTAAGTATGCGGCCAATGCGATGCTTGCCACCCGCATTTCGTTCATGAATGATATTGCCAATCTGTGTGATCTGGTGGGGGCTAATGTGGATATGGTGCGCAAGGGTATCGGCACTGATGCGCGCATCGGCTCGAAGTTTCTTTATTCGGGGTGTGGCTACGGGGGGTCGTGTTTCCCGAAGGATGTGAAGGCTTTGGCCCACACCGGGCGTGAGCATGGCTATGTGATGGGGGTTATCGAGGCTGTGGAGGCTGTGAACGAGCGTCAGAAGTCGATCGTGGTGGAGAAGCTTGCCCGGCAGCTCGGCGGTGACCTCAAGGGGAAGACTATAGCTTTGTGGGGGCTTGCCTTTAAGCCTGAGACTGATGATATGCGCGAGGCTCCGGCTCTGGTGATCATCAAGAAGCTGATCGAGGCTGGTGCGTCGGTCAAGGTGTATGATCCGGTGGCTATGGATGAATGCCGCAGGCGCATAGGTGATGTGGTGACTTATGCCAAGGATATGTATGAGGCGATAGTCGATGCCGATGCGCTGGCTCTGGTGACTGAATGGAAGTCGTTCAGGGTGCCTTCGTGGCCTGTGATGCGAAAGGTGATGAGGGAGCCGGTGATCGTCGACGGCCGCAATATCTATGATAAGGATGAGGTGATTTCGGAGGGATTCCGTTACAGCGCCATTGGTAAGTGACGGCCATGAGGGGGTGGGAGAGAAGGTGATTGATTGCCATTAAATTAACGAATAATTCTTATATATGAAAGGTATTGTATTGGCCGGCGGAAGCGGCACTCGTCTGTATCCTATCACCAAGGGGGTGAGCAAGCAGATGCTTCCCGTGTTTGATAAGCCCATGATTTATTATCCGATTTCGACTTTGATGCTCGCCGGGATCCGTGAGATATTGATTATCTCTACGCCCCATGATCTGCCGGGGTTCCAGCGTCTGCTTGGCGACGGAAGTGATTATGGGGTGAGGTTCGAGTATGCCGTCCAACCTTCGCCTGACGGCCTGGCTCAGGCTTTTATCATCGGTGAGAAGTTTATCGGTGACGATTCGTGCTGCCTGGTGCTCGGCGACAATATTTTTCATGGCAACGGTTTCACGCAGCTCCTGCGTGAAGCTGTCGCGACGGCTGAGAATGAGTCGAAGGCCACGGTGTTTGGCTATTGGGTGAGTGACCCGGAGCGTTACGGTGTGGCTGAGTTTGATAAGGATGGCAATTGCCTGAGTATAGAGGAGAAACCTGAGCACCCGAAGTCGAATTATGCGGTGGTGGGGCTCTATTTCTATCCCAACAAGGTTGTTGAGGTGGCTAAGGGTATCAAGCCTTCGGCCCGCGGGGAGCTGGAGATCACGACTGTCAATCAGCAGTTTCTTGATGACAAGGAGCTGAAGGTCAAGACGCTTGGCCGAGGATTCGCATGGCTCGACACCGGTACTCACGATTCGCTTTCGGAGGCTTCGACTTATATCGAGGTCATTGAGAAGCGACAGGGGCTCAAGGTGGCTTGTCTGGAGGGGATAGCTTACCGTAAAGGGTGGATTTCGCGTGAGAAGATGGCAGAGATTGCCAAGCCGATGCTTAAGAATCCTTATGGGCAGTATCTGCTCAAGGTGATCGACGAGCTTGACCGAACTGAAAATCCTAATCTTGAGTAGGTCCGGCCGCATCCCAGGATGGTGTTGCCTGTTGGCGACGTGGCCTGGAGAGGTATGAATGTGCGGAGGACTGTTTAGCATATACAAAATTGATTTATGGAAGTAATCAAAACTGAAATTGACGGCGTGGTGATCATCGAACCGCGTATATTCAAAGATGCTCGCGGATATTTCTTTGAGAGCTATTCTAAAAAGGAGTTTGACGAGAAAGTCAGACGTGTGGATTTTGTGCAGGATAACGAGTCGATGTCGACACGCGGTGTGATGAGAGGACTGCATTTCCAGCGTCCTCCTTATACACAGAGCAAGTTGGTGAGGTGTGTCAAAGGTCGCGTGCTTGACGTGGCTGTGGACATCCGCAAGGGGTCGCCTACCTACGGAAAGCATGTGGCGGTTGAGCTTTCGGAGGATAATCACCGTCAGTTTTTTGTTCCCCGCGGTTTCGCGCATGGCTTTGCCGTGCTGTCGGACGTGGCGGTGTTCCAGTACAAGTGTGACAACTATTATGCTCCACAAGCCGATGGCGGCATATCGATTGCCGACGAGTCGCTCGGGATTGATTGGATGATTGATCCAGCCGAGGCCATATTGAGCGATAAGGATCTTAAACATTGCGTTTTGGCAGATTTCGATTCGCCGTTTGATTACAGTATTGACTTATACGCAGAATAAATATCTATGAATATACTCGTTACAGGAGCAAACGGCCAGTTGGGCAACTGCTTGCGAAATGCCGCTGCCTCGAGCCGGGACAATTACATATTCACCGATGTGGCCGAGCTTGACATCACCGATGCGGCAGCTGTGGCCGGGATGGTGAAAGAGCATGACGTGAAAGTGGTGATTAATTGCGCCGCCTATACTAATGTGGAGAAGGCTGAGGATGATGCGGAGTTTGCTGAGCTCCTCAATGCCGGAGCTGTCAGGAATCTTGCTGAGGCTGTGAAAGAGAATGACGGGGTGCTTGTGCATGTGTCAACCGACTACGTGTTTGGTGGAAATCTCGGCAACACCCCGCGCAATGAAAGCGAGCCTGTCAATCCGACAGGTGTCTATGGCGTGACCAAACTTCACGGCGAGGAAGCCATCGCTGAGTCAGGCGTGAAAGCCGTTGTGATCCGTACGGCATGGCTATACTCGGAGTATGGCAAAAACTTCGTGAAGACCATGCTCTCGCTCACGGCCGACAAGCCGGCCTTGAAAGTGGTGTTTGACCAGGCCGGTTCTCCTACCTATGCCCAGGATTTGGCCGACGCGATTTTCAACATTGTGGAGTCACGCAGCTATGAAGGGAATGAGGGGGTCTATCACTATTCGAACGAGGGGGTGTGCTCGTGGTATGATTTCACGAAAATGATAGCGGAGTATGCCGGACATGCAGCATGTGACATTCAGCCATGCCATTCTGACGAGTTTCCCTCCAAGGTGATTCGCCCGGCCTATTCTGTGCTTGATAAAACAAAGTTCAAAGAGACATTTGGCCTTAAAGTGCCCTATTGGACTGAATCGTTAAGAAAATGTATTAAGAATCTAAAATGAAACGCACTATCATCATAACCGGTGGCGCCGGTTTCATCGGTAGCCATGTGGTACGACTTTTTGTGAACAAGTACCCCGATTACCATATCATTAATGTGGATAAGTTGACCTATGCCGGTAATCTCGAGAATCTTACCGATGTAGAGAATATGCCTAACTACACATTCGTCAAAGCTGATATCTGTGACTTTGACCGGATGCTCGACCTCATGAAGGAATATACCGTTGACGGCATTATCCATCTGGCTGCTGAAAGCCATGTGGACCGGTCGATCAAAGATCCGTTCACGTTTGCCAAAACAAATGTGATGGGTACGCTGTCACTCCTTCAGGCAGCAAAGGTGTATTGGGAATCTCTTCCTGAGAAGTATTCCGGCAAATTGTTCTACCATATCTCGACCGATGAGGTGTATGGCGCGCTCGAGTTGACAGCCCCCGAGGGGATCGACTCCCCGTTTACCACTGCAGCCTCTTCGGAGCATCATCATGCTTATGGTGAGGAATTTTTCCTTGAGACCACAAAATACAATCCTCATTCGCCTTATTCGGCGTCAAAAGCATCGAGCGACCATTTTGTGAGGGCCTATCATGACACTTACGGAATGCCTACGATTGTGACCAATTGCTCAAACAATTACGGCCCTTATCAGTTCCCCGAAAAACTGATACCGCTTTTCATCAACAATATACGTCACCGCAAGGCTCTCCCGGTGTACGGAAAGGGTGAAAATGTGCGTGATTGGTTATATGTAGTGGATCATGCACGTGCTATCGATTTGATATTCCATGACGGTAAAGTGGCGGAGACATATAACATAGGCGGTTTTAACGAATGGAAAAATATTGACATCATCAAGGTGATAATAAAGACCGTTGACCGTCTTCTCGGTAATCCTGAGGGGCATTCATTGGATTTGATAACCTATGTCACTGACCGGGCCGGGCATGATTTACGTTATGCCATAGATTCGCGCAAACTTCAGTCGGAACTTGGCTGGGAGCCATCTCTCCAGTTTGAAGAAGGAATTGAAAAGACCGTGCGTTGGTATCTTGATAATGAGGAATGGATGAACCGTATCACCTCAGGTGAATATGAAAAATATTACGAGTCAATGTACAAAGACCGTTAGGCCATAACCCCTGAATAAGGTAAAGCATAGACCCCGGCATGCAACCGCGTGCCGGGGTCTATGCTTTTATGTCATTGGACGTGAAGGATTTATTCTATCACTCCACGACGCAACCGGTCAATGGCAGCTGTATAGGAGGGAATCTTAGTGGCTTTTTTGATTAGTTTGGCATTTTTACGGCCTATCTCCACTATCAAGTAATCCCAAAATGGTTTGATTTTTGAAAGAATCTGCGAATCTCCGCAAAGCTGTTGGCAATAATGGTCGTAGACCGCATCGTGGAGTGCTATCACTCGAGGAAGCCTTGCCTCAAATGATAGTTCATTACCTGTTCTCCATTCCTCGATCAGTGATGGTCGGCTCAACAGTCCGCGTCCGATCATTATGCCTGAGATTGTCGGATAGGACTGATGCACTCGCTCTATGTCGGCCGGGGTGAGGATGTCTCCGTTGAAGATGATGGGATGGTGGATTTCGGAGAGGAATTTGTCCAAGGGCTCGATGTGAAGACTTCCGCCATACTGCTGTGTGGCAATGCGCGGATGGATGGTGATGTGGTGGAGAGGGATGTCATTGAGTATCGGGGCTATCTCTTGCCATTCGGATGGAGAGGTCGCTCCGAGTCGCATTTTTATGGAATAACTGATGTCGGAGTCTCTTTTGATCATGTCGCCGACCTGGCTGAACATGTCAGATCGGCCAATCATACCTGCTCCACGTCCTTTCTTGACCTGTGGGGTGAAAGGACACCCCATATTTATGTCGATATTAGTGAATCCTTCCTGCTTTATCCTGTCGGTAAGGGTGCGGAATTCATCCACATCCTTAAATATTATTTGAGGGATAAGCTGATGGTTGGAATTAAGCGGTGAGGTTATGTCCCTTATGTCGCGTGGACGCACTTCGCCGTGGTCAATCCGCAGGAAGGGTGAAAAGTAAGCGTCCGCTTGACCTTGGCAGCCATATATAGCTGCATGGAAGTGTCTGAAGGGTGCCTCGGTAAACCCTTGCAGAGGCGCGGCATAGATAGAAAATCGGTTATCCATGCTGTAAAGTTACAAAAACTATTTTGATTTGCAGTAAGTGACGCTGAAGGAGGTAATCTTCAACTTTACTTGTGATGGTAGTGTTATTCCCTAAAGATGTTTACACTATGAGATATTGGGTATTCACAAGTAAACCTGCACATTTTGATATGGCATCGGCTCTGGTGCCCGGCGAGACTCTCGACTGGCCGACATTCTCACGATTTAAATTTGAGGTAGGGGACCTCGTGTTCATATATGCTTCCAACCCGGTAAGTCAGTTGATAGGGAAGCTTGAAATTGAGGATAATAACCTTGATTTCAGCAATGCAGATCCTCGCAATGATTTGCGTAAGTGGCCTAAACACCATTCATATATTCCATGGATGCGTCTGAGGGTGCTTCAGAGTGCGCCTGTGCCATTCAAACCGTTACAAAGAGGAAGCTTGTATTATTATACAGAATTTAAGCCTTCGCCCTATCCGAAGCTCCTGCATAAGGGTGAAATAGAATATGTGATAAGGGCATTCGATGAGGCAATGACTTATAAGGCAGATATGGTGAAATATGAAGGAGGAGTTAATCCTGAAGCTCTTTCGAGAGTGACGAGAGGCGAGATTCTACATGAGACAATTAGTCTTATCAAAAATGGTCGTATCACCTCACTGGATTTTTCTCTCGCTGATGATACATTGACAGTAAGTGTTGAATTGGCTGACGGCACGAAAGGCCCTGACTTACGTTTCACCGGCATAGTAAGAAGCCATTGGACGTATGATAAAAAAGATTCGCTTATCTCCGGGATTCGTCTTGATGTTGAGGACACCTACTTGTCAGTGCATATTGATGGGGCTGACATTGAAATCCTCGCCAAAGCTCTTCGGGTGGATTAATGCAGCCCCATGAATGAGATGGAACCGCATGGCCAACTCGACATTGGTTGACCATGTGGGTGATATTTATTTAGATGAGTAGAGGGATTTAGCCAGATTGGCTACATTTTCTACTCCCGGCAGGTCGGGATAGGCAGCAATCAGAGCCGATGAGAATGAATTGGCATCAAGTGATGAATCACGGAGCTCTTTGACCTTTTTCAGGTATTCAATGAGAAATTTCACATCGTCAACTGTGGCCGGTGAACCATGGCTTCCTACGAAGAGATTGGCTTCGGTTGCCAAGGCTGCTTCAAGCTCGGCGATTCGGGCGTCGACCCCTTCTGCTGTGTCAGCATACAGTGTGTTGATATGTGCTTGAGCAGGTGCAAAGTGCATGTATACCACGTCTTTGCCTATAACAATGTCTGCTCCGGGAAAATCGTTGGATGCACCTCTCAGGAATGTGAAAGGCACTCCGGCAAGAGTGACTGTCGAACCGAATTTGACCTCTTCAGTTTTGCCGGTTGGGAGCGCTACGATTGCGTCGCCATATTGTTCGGCAAAATGTGACATCATTCCGCTGTACTGAGGGCCTTTGAATACCTCAGTCATTCCTTCGGGAACAAGGAGAATATTATCTCCGGTGTTGCCAAGATGGAAGTCCGAGATGCGGTGCGCCACAGGCTTTCCGATTGAAGATAGATATTTGTCAAATGATTCGGCATTTACTTTGAACAATGGTTGTTCCATAGTAACGAGAGAGTCGATACCCTCCACTATGAAGCTTGCATCGCCCATTTGATCGCCTGACAGATAGATGTGAAGTTTGTACGAGCCAAAATCATGCACGTCAAATTTGCCGACGAGTGAACAACAATCGGTTGTAGGGGTTGCCAAATCAGCAGAGCAGCAGTTGTCCTGTGCTGAGGCTGTAGAGCAGAAGATGAATGCTCCTACGGTCATTAAAGCTAATTTTCTCATTTATTTTCCAGTATTTTTAGGGTTGATTAGATGTCAGAATTCAAACGATTCGAGTTTCATTTCTGCGAGAGCGTGCATCTTAGGTGATTCGAGTTTGAATACACTGCTTGCTTTGTGAGCGTCAAGGGCCAATTGGTCGCGCCACGTCTCACATATCATCAGGACATCGATGTTTGTTGCGCTCTCAAATATATCGTATGCGATGCATCCATCCTGCTTTCTGGATGCTTCTGTCAGCCTTTTTGCAATGGCGAGAAGCTCTCCCTTATGTTGGGGGGTGACTCGTATAAAACAGTTTAGTCGTATCATAAAATGTTGGTTGGGTTGTTTCAATCAGATTAGATGAGTTGCTGATTTTGTGGTTGCGTATATAGTTAATATCCAGTAATGCTAACTTTTCGACAGTGTAAAATTACATGATGATTTAACGTCGTGCAAGAGGTGTGGATTAAGATAGTTACTGACATTGATGTTAGTAATGTTGACTGAGTGCAAGTTGTGTGGGCTGGAAATATCAACCATTTAGATTGTTTAACATTTATCTGATGTATGCTGCAAAAAAAGCTGCAAGTCGATGACTTACAGCTTTTTACGCGGAAAGACAGGGATTCGAACCCTGGGTTCCCGTAAGGGAACAACGGTTTTCGAGACCGCCCCGATCGACCACTCCGGCATCTTTCCTTTAAAATAACAGTCAGGATAATGGTGTCCTGTTTGCGCCACAAAGGTAGAAATTTTTTTTCATTCATGGCGCGATTTTTTATAATTTTTTTTACCTGATGGATAACCGATGGATGAGAATTTCTGTGTATCTTTGTCAGGTTATGGCAAAATTTCAAGTCTCTATATTAGGATGTGGTTCCGCTACCCCTACCGCCCGGCATCAGCCATCGTGCCAGGTGGTGGATTTCCGTGACAAGTTGTTTATGGTGGACTGTGGGGAAGGTGCCCAACTGCAATTCAGACGTCTGGGATTGAAGTTCTCGCGCCTTAATCATATTTTCATTTCACATCTCCACGGTGATCATTTGTTCGGGTTGCCCGGTCTGTTGTCCACCATGGCCCTCCATGAGGTGAGCGGGTCAGTAACAATCCATGTGTTCCGTGATGGTGCCCGACTGCTTAAAGAGTGGATGGATTATTTTAACCGGAATTCACCCTTTGAAATTATCTATGATGTGATAGAGGAGGGTGAACGCCGGATTGTTTATGAGGATTCGGGTCTGACAGTAGAGACATTCCCTCTCTATCACCGTACACCTTGTACCGGGTATATCTTCAGAGAAAAACCAAAGTTGAGGCATCTGAAGGGTGATATGATCAAGTTTTACTCAGTGCCTGTGGCGCAGCTTCAGGCTATCAAGGAGGGGGCTGACTTTGTTACTTCTGACGGCAGAGTGGTCCCGAATGCCCATCTGACAAGTCCGGCTGACCCATCGGTGAGCTATGCCTATTGCAGTGACACACTGTTTGACAAGCGTGTCGCGGAGGCTGTCCATGGGGTCGATACTATTTATCACGAAGCGACCTATGATGATTCGCTTGCCGACAAGGCTCGGGAGCGAGGGCATTCAACATCACGCCAGGCGGCGCAGATTGCCGAAATGGCCGGAGCGAAGAGGCTTATCATAGGCCATTTTTCCAAGCGATATAACAGCGAGGAGATTCTTCTGGAACAAGCCAAGGAGGTGTTCCCGGAGGTGATACTTGCTAATGAGGGGCTGCGTGTGGACTTGATATGATGCATCTTCTGAAGAATGATATGACCGCCCATATTACTTAAATAATGTGAAAAATTCGTTGACGCATGTAACTTTTTCATGTTTTGCGCGTCATATAAGTGTATTCACTTCATGCAGAATACATAAATACGAATTAATTAAAGAGCTTCCAAACGGAATCGTGTATAAAAGGACGATAACGAAACAAGAAAGAGGACATGTCGAGATGACAAGGTCCTCTTTCTTGTTTATATGTGGCTATGTTCAACCGGTTTAGTCTGTCACATCCTCGGTTTTGGATGAGAGGGTGCGTTGAGCAATGAAGTCGGAGAAGGCTTGTTTGTAACTTTCAGATATGGGTATATGCGTTTTGCCAAATACAATCCGGTTACGCTCGATGACCTTGATTTTTGAGATATTTACTATGAATGACCTGTGGACACGCATAAACTTATGTGGAGGAAGTGTCTTCTCAAGAGTCTTCATGCTGATGAGCGTCATGATTGATTTTTCAGCTCCCTCGGTGTAGATTTTCACATAGTCCTTCAGTCCTTCGATATAAAGGATGTCGTTGACATGAATCTGTATGAGCTTATATTCGCTCTTCACTATTATGGTTTCCGAGGCTGCTCCCTGCTGGAATGACGGTTGGGCCTGGACTTGCATATTGGCCCATTGCAGAGCACGATTGGCAGCGTTGAGGAATTCCTCATAGCTGATTGGTTTCAACAGATAGTCGAGCGCGTTGACCTTGAATCCGTCGATGGCATAGTTCGGATAAGCTGTAGTGAAGATTATGCGTGTGGATTTGGGTATTATCTTGGCGAATTCAATGCCGTTGAGCTGTGGCATCTGGATGTCAAGAAATACGATGTCGACTTTGCCCTCAAGGAGTGTGGATATGGCTTCCTTCGGTGAGGAAAATTCTCCAACCAGTTCCATGAAGGGGGTCTTTGTTATGTAAGAGGCAATTAGGCCCGAGGCAAGGGGTTCGTCGTCAATGACGCAGCAACGTAATGTCATGAGTTATATGGATTAAATGGTATGGATAGCGGTTGGTTGTCTAATTGTATGGTGAGGTCCACTATATAGCGTTCAGGAGTGACTTTTACGGAGAGAGTGGCATTGTCGCCGTAGAGGAGTGCGAGGCGGCGTTGGAGGTTTTGCATGCCGATTCCGCCAGCCGGATTCTGTGTCCCGGTTGAGACCGGGATTTCCTCGGTGGCAATACCGTTGGATGTGTGGCATGTTATAATGCCGTCCTTGGCGGTTATGGATATATCTATAGGGAAGCATGGCATTGGGTGAACACCATGCTTGAACACATTTTCAATTATGGTGATGAATAGAAGGGGGGCGATGGTTAAGTCCTTACAGTTGCCGGCATCGAGATTGACGTTGAGAGGGAATGCCGGGTTGAGGCGTAGACGCATCAGCTTGATGTAATTGTCAATGAAGTCAATTTCCTGTTCAACTGTCACTGTGGCCGGACTGTCATACAGGACAAATCGCAGAAGCCGGCTGAGTTCATGGATGGCTCCTTGGGCTTTCTCCGGAGAGATAGCTATGAGGGCGTATATGCTGTTGAGTGTGTTGAAGAGGAAGTGGGGGTTTAATTGGCTCTTAAGATTTTTCAGTTCCTCTTCACGTTGGGCACTTACAAGATCTTTCTGCTGCTGGGCAAGATGCATCCATTTGTCGCTTAAACGCAATGCCACGGCCAGTCCGATGGTGAGCACTATCATTACGATTTCGCGCGAGACGAAGGTGGCCCATCGGGCTATATGTCGGAGTTCGGATGAGTGGGCCGGGTCAACATGGTGCTTACGGATCATCGGCGGTTTTGAATCGCAGAACCGCCATATTAAGTAAAGAAGAACGAGGGCTCCTAAAATAGTAAGGAGATTATAGCCGCAAAAGCGCCAGATGGTTTTTGTCTTTCCGAATGACCGGTCGACTATGAGGTAGTAGTTCAGATAAAATACGATGATATACACTACGGCTTTGGCATACATCCCCATGTGGAATTGACGCGTAGGAAATGAAAGGCTCATCAGTACTTCAGGCAACACGAAGAGGATGGTGATACACAGAAGATGTGTGAAAAATTTAGTGAGGCGTTGTCGGGTGTCGATATCACGCATGATTGATTGGTCTTTAGTCGGTGTGGCAACACTTGTGTTGATGAGTGTTGATATGCAAAGATATAGTATTTTCTGATTGAATGCAAGAGGGTTAGATGGTTATTATGGTTTTACCGACTAAGACTTCCTCCGATAAATATTTGTTAATGGTTTAAATGGCGGAGTGTATAGAAAGTATTAACGGCTGCCGGAAAAGTCCGGCAGCCGTTAAGGTTGCTATTGCGATGTTATGACTCTCGCTTTTGGAGGATTAGTCCTGGTTGAGGTTTACACGTTTGAAGTTAACCACAACGAGGCCTTCCTGTGCTTTGGCAAGGTACTGACCGATTGTGAGGGTAGCATCCTTGACAAATTCCTGTTCCATAAGGCAAGATTCCTTATAGAATTTGTTGAGACGACCGTTGGCGATGTTCTGGATCATAGCCTCGGGGAGGTTGGCTGCCTTAGCTTCAGCGGTTTCTTTGATGATTACGCGAGCCTTGTCAGCATCTTCCTGAGTGAGCCATCCCTTGGCCATGTTGCTCTCGATGTGAGCTTCAGAGTCAACGTGGGTGGGGTTGATGCCGGCTTTCTTAAGAGCTGCTTCAACGGCTTTTTTAACCTGCTCTTCCTTGGTCTTCTCGACTGCCACCTTGATTTCAGTGTCAACGGTTTCCTGAGGAACACTTGCACGGTCAACAGCAACAGGGTTCATTGATGCAATCTGCATAGCCACGTCGCGGCCTACCTGATAGTCAACACCTTCGAGGTTGAAACCGGCGATGGTAGAGAGCTTGTTGCCAAGGTGGTTATAAGAAGTTGTAGAAGGAGCTTCAAGGCATTCGTAAGCACCGATTTCCATCTTTTCGCCAGTCTTACCGATTTCTTCAACGATAAGGGCTTCGATTGTACGGCCTTCGATTTCGATAGCCTTGAGTTCGTCTACAGTCTTAACGCGGTTAGCGACAGCTGCGTCAAGGATCTGCTGGGTGAGAGCAACGAAACCAGCGTTTTTGGCAACGAAGTCAGTTTCGCAATTGAGGGCAACGATGGCGGCAAAGTTGCCTTCGTTCTTAGCGAGAACACAACCTTCGGCTGCTTCGCGGTCTTCACGCTTTGCAGCTACTGCCTGACCCTTTTTGCGGAGGATCTCAACAGCTGCTTCAATGTCGCCGTTAGTTTCAGCGAGTGCTTTTTTGCAGTCCATCAAACCAGCGCTTGTCAAGTGGCGCAGTTTGGTGATTTCTGCCATAGTAACTGCCATAGTAGTATGTAGTTTTGGTAGTTTTTAAATGTTATGGGATTTATTCAGCTGCGGGAGCTTCAGCAACTTCAGCAGCGGGAGTCTCGGCGTCTTTGCGGCTTACGCGACGACGTTCGCGACGAGGAGCTGCTTCAGTGTTTTCAGCAGAAGCCTTTTCGTCAGCTTTCTCTACCTTGCGTTCTTCGAGACCTTCGTTGATAGAGTCGCAAACTGTGCTGAGGATGATGTCGATTGACTTTGAAGCATCATCGTTAGCGGGGATTACGAAATCTACGTTTGAGGGATCTGAGTTGGTGTCAACGATAGCGAATACAGGGATGCCGAGGCGGTTTGCTTCAGCAACAGCGATGTGTTCCTTGCAAACGTCTACCACGAAGAGGGCAGAAGGAAGACGGTTGAGGTCAGCGATGGAACCGAGGTTCTTTTCAAGCTTGGCACGCTGACGAGTAATCTGGAGTTTTTCGCGCTTTGAGAGGTTGTCAAAAGTGCCGTCCTTGGTCATCTTGTCGATTGAAGCCATCTTCTTCACAGCCTTGCGGATGGTGGGGAAGTTGGTGAGCATGCCGCCGGGCCAACGTTCGATAACATAGGGCATGTTAACGCTCTGAGCCTTGTTGGCGAGGATTTCCTTAGCCTGCTTCTTGGTAGCTACGAAAAGAATCTTCTTGCCGCCCTTGGCGATGTTGCGGAGGGCTGCAGCAGCTTCTTCAAGCTTGGCCTGGGTCTTATAGAGGTCAATGATGTGGATACCGTTACGCTCCATGAAGATGTAAGGAGCCATGGCAGGATTCCATTTTCTTTTCATGTGGCCAAAATGGCAACCTGCTTCGAGGAGTTGGTCAAAATTGGGAGTTGACATTTGTTGTGAATGTTGTTGTTTACGTTCTTTGAAATTTTACAACCATAGAGTAGGGAACGTGTCCATCTCAATGGTTTAGATACTAAACACTTAAGGAGAGAGAGGATGATATTAACGCTTAGAGAACTGGAAGCGTTTGCGAGCCTTGGGTCGACCGGGCTTCTTACGTTCAACGACGCGCGGGTCGCGGGTCATGAAGCCTTCGGCGCGGAGGGCTGACTTGTCCTCGGGGTTAATCTTGACAAGTGCGCGGGCGATAGCGAGGCGAAGAGCTTCGGCCTGACCTTTGTAACCGCCACCGTTGAGGTTAACGTTGATGTCAAACTTCTCAGCTGAGTCAAGAGTCAAAAGGGGCTGTTTAACGATGTACTGAAGGATGGAAGAGGGGAAATATACCTCGATGGGGCGTTTGTTGATGGTGATTTGCCCGTTACCTTCTTTAACGATCACGCGAGCCACAGCGGCTTTACGGCGACCTACTGCATTAACTGATTCCATTCTTCAATTATTTAATTTTGTTAATATCGATAACTACAGGGTTCTGTGCTTCGTGGGGATGGTTGGGTCCGTTGTAGACGTGCATATTCTCGATGATGCGACGGCCGAGACGGTTTTTGGGGAGCATGCCTTTCACCACTTTGGTGAAGAGGGGATGATAGCCAGGCTTGATGTGCTTGTTGAGCGACTTCTTCATCATGATCTCAGGAGTGGCAACACGCTGTCCGCCGGGATAGCCGGTGTATGACAGATATTCGCGGTCAGTCCACTTTTTGCCAGTGAGACGAACTTTGTCGGCATTGATTACAATCACGTTGTCGCCACATTCTACATTGGGTGAGTAGCTGGGCTTGTTCTTACCACGAAGAATCAAAGCGATCTTTGCGCAGAGGCGACCGAGCACTTGGTCGGTAGCATCGATAACGACCCAATTGTGTTCAACACTTTCTGCGTTGGGAGTAAGGGTCTTATAACTTAATGTATCCACGTTAAATGTTTAATTAATAGATAGTTACTGTTTGACTGCATCGCGACATAGCTCGGCCAAAAGCATTTGCCTGAGGCGGTCGGTTTATTAATTGGACATAATCGGACTGCAAAGGTAGTGATTTATTGCTAATTAACAAAGTGGTATTATGATTTTTTAACAAATATATCTAATCTCTTCATGGGCTTATGATTTGTGCATTTTGGGAGTTGGCGGATGACGATTCGTCGGTTTTTCGGGCCGGTTTGCATTGAATTTGCTTATGGGGTGGGTTGCCGGAAGGCAGGAGTGCGAAATAGTGGGCTCTGACCGTTTGGTCTTTTATGGATTTATATATAAATTTGCGGTGATTAACGAGGCGACCCCGCTTGTGATTTTCGGAAGCTAAAGCCACCTTAATTATATAACTATAAAATTTGATACGTATGCAGCTGTCAGGTAAAAAACTGTGGATGTCAAGTCGTGACTATGTCATGATTGTGATTGGTATCCTGATTTATGGCTTTGGCTTTTCGGCTTTTATCCTTCCTGAGAAGGTCGTTATTGGCGGGGTGACCGGTGTGGGTACGATTGTGTACTTTTTGACAGGCAATCCTTACTCCATTGGTATCACTCAGTATGCCATCAATCTGGCTCTTCTTGCTATGGCATGGAAAATAGTCGGTCGCTCGTTTGTGGTGAAGACTATTTTCGGCGCGACAGTTATCTCGTTGGTGGTGACTGTGTTGCCTCCTCTGTTTGATGGCCCGCTCGTGCCGGGTCAGCCTTTCATGAATGTGTGTATAGGCGCCATATTGACCGGTATAGCTTTGGGTATCGTGTTTATCCATAACGGCAGCACGGGCGGTACTGATATCGTGGCGGCGATGGTGGCGAAGCGCACGAATGTGTCGATTGGGCGCATGATGCTCTATGTGGATTTCGGTATCATATCATCATCCTATCTAATCCATCACGACATCTCCCGCGTGGTCTATGGTTTCGTGGTGCTGATAATCGTGTCCTATATGGTTGATTTGATGATTAATACCAACCGTCAGGCTGTACAGTTTATCATCATTTCAAAGCATTGGGAGCGGATCGCTGAGGCTGTCAATAATCATGCCCGCCGAGGTGTGACTGTTATTGACGGTATGGGATGGTATACTAAATCGCCGATGAAGGTGCTGCTGGTGGTGTGCCGTAAGATTGAGTCGGTGACAATTTTCCGAATTGTCAAGAGTATTGACAGCCATGCATTCATTACCCAGGCGAATGTGAATGGCGTGTACGGCCAGGGTTTTGACCAGATTAAATTGAAGGGTGACGAGAAACTCAATCATGAGCTCGGTATTGATGAAGTGAAATCCGAGCCCGGAACGTTAAAGCCGGATAAGCAGATGGCCTGAAGTCATCCAAGGCCCTCGGAATAGGGCGTATTGGCAAATACTTAAAATTAACAAAAAGGTATGCGTATTTTGTCTGATTACCATACGTTTTTGTTAATTTTTTTGGATGTTTGTGAAAAAGTAGTAACTTTGCAGCGAATAGAAATATTCGCATCCCTATAACCCCTGCCTTATCTTGGTCTAATGATTTTGTTTATGGATATTTGGATTGTCTATGATTCACTTATTTTTTCTAATGTTTTGTAAAATATTTTTGTGATTTTTGCATCGTCGATATCGACGGTTTAGCAGCGGTCTCTGGTTAAAGAGGTCGCTGTTCTTTTTATGAGTTTCGCTATATACAAATCAGGGCTGCCGAACATGATTGGCAGCCCTGATGGTGATAATGTTGTCCCTGCGTGGTGTTATTGCTGGGGAATGAGGTCGTATTTGCGGAATACTTTCGCGATTGTCTCCAAAGCACGGTTGACTTGTTCCATTGTGTGTGTGGCCATGAGGCTGAAACGGATGAGGGTGTCAGTCGGAGCCACGGCAGGTGAAACTACCGGATTGACAAAGATGCCTTCCTCGAGGAGGTCGCGTGTGATGGCGAATGTCTTGAAGTCGTCGCGGATGAAGAGCGGTATGATGGGTGTGGAGGTGTTGCCGATCTCGAAGCCGAGCGAACGGAATCCGTCGAGGGCGTAATTGGTGAGTTTCCAGAGGTTCTCCTGGCGCTCGGGCTCATTCTTCATTATTTCCAGCGCGGCAAGGGCGGCGGCTGTGGAGGCCGGGGTGATGCTCGCGGTGAAGATGTATGAGCGTGAGTGGTGGCGAAGATAATTGGTGATTTCTTTGTTGGTAGCGATGAATCCACCAAGTGAGGCAAACGATTTTGAGAATGTGCCCATGATGAGGTCCACGTCGTCGGCCACGCCATAGTGGTGACATACGCCTCGGCCGCCGGGGCCGAACACGCCGATGCCGTGAGCTTCGTCAATCATCACGCTCGCGTTGTATTTCTTAGCAAGGTTCACCATCTCTTTCACGTTGGCCACGTCGCCTTCCATTGAGAAGACGCTGTCGCTTACGATGAGCTTCACCTTGTCGGGGTCGCATTTCTGGAGCTGTTTCTCAAGCGAAGCCATGTCGTTGTGCTTATATTTGAGCTGCTGGCTGAATGACAGGCGGCGTCCTTCGATGATGGATGCGTGGTCTTGTTCGTCCCAGAGGATGTAGTCTTCGCGGCCTGTGAGTGTCGATACTACGCCGAGGTTTACCTCGAAGCCGGTTGAATAGACCATCACGTCCTCTTTGCCCATGTATTCGGCAAGGGCTGCCTCAAGCTGTTTGTGAAGATCGAGTGTGCCGTTAAGGAAAGGTGACCCTGCGCAGCCCGTGCCATATTTTCGTGTGGCTTCTATGGCGGCTTCTTTGATGCGGGGGTCGTTGACAAGCCCTGTGTAGCAGTTGGAGCCAAACATCAGCACCTTTTTGCCATTGATGATCACTTCCGGATCCTGTTCGCTGGAGATGGCTCTGAAGTAGGGATATACGCCTGCGGCTTTAGCCTGCTGCGGGGTGGTGTACTTGGCTAATTTCTCTTGTAATAAGTTCATAGTTTTTCCGTGTCAAACGATTCGGCGATTGATTATCTTTCCGATTGCAGGGTGCAAAGGTATGGAATTTTTTTCACACTTTTATACACTATGTGCCGTATTTTAGTGTTAATTATACAAAACGAGGCTCTGTTTTGTGTTATTTTGTCGCTTTTTTGTCCTAAATCGCGACCATCTGATTAATTTTCGCTGGTTTTTTCGTATTTTTGCAAAAGATTTTTTATCACACGATTTATGGAAACAACCACAGAACAGATAGCCTCTAAACGCACAGTCCTTGACTATGACGACATCGTGAAGATGGCACCGGTGCTTAAGGGCAAGCGTAGATTGGTCAACTGGCTCATGAAGCTTCTGGCCATAGATAAGGTTAACTGGATACATTCTCATAACTTCGACACCCCCGGGCCGCAATTCTGTCGCGGGCTGCTAAGCGACCTTGACATAAAGCTGAGGATTGACAATGAGCGTGTGCTTGACAATCTTCCCGAGGGCCCTTTCATCACTGTGAGCAATCATCCGTTCGGCGCTTTGGACGGAATAACCCTGATTGACATAGTGGGTAGCCGCCGTCCCGAGTTTAAGGTTATGGTCAACATGATTCTTAACCATATAGTGGCGATGCGCCCCAACTTTATCGCTGTCGATCAGTCGGCAAGTGATGATCCTGCCAAGCGTGCTGTCTCCGTCAAGGGTATAAAGGAGGCGATCATGCAGGTGCGCAAGGGGTATCCCATCGGTTTTTTCCCTGCCGGGGCTGTCGGTAACTATAATAAGCATCTGCGTTTTGAGGATCGTGAATGGCAGCCTGCCATCATCCGCTTGATTCAGCAGCTGAAGGTGCCTGTGATACCTATATTTTTCCATGGGTATAACAGTTGGTGGTTCCGCTTTTTGGGGATTGTGAGCTGGCAGCTTCGTACATTGCGTCTGCCTGCAGAGGTGTTCCGTCGCAAGGGCGACACTTTGCATATATCGGTCGGCGACCCCATCTCGCCGGAGGAAATCCAGGCCCATAGCGGTTCGCTTGAGGAGCTGGGTTCGTTCCTGCGCGAGAGGACTTATTCGCTAAGGACTCTTAAATAACATTTCTGTAAAGTATTACGTAAGTCTTTTACCACACTGCACAATGGAGTTGACTCTTCACGAATATCCTGCTGAGGTACTTGCCGCAAAGCAGCGTTTTGGCATAGTCGGAAATGCTCCCGGGCTTCTTGCTGCCATTTCGCGCGCCATACAGGTGGCGCCGATTGATTTGTCGGTGCTTATTACCGGTGAGAGCGGTACGGGTAAAGAGTTTTTCCCTAAGATTATTCATAATTTCTCGCCACGCAAGCATGCCAAATATATAGCGGTAAACTGCGGCGCTATCCCGGAGGGGACCATTGACTCGGAGCTTTTTGGCCACGAGAAGGGTTCGTTCACCGGGGCGGTGTCCTCACGTAAGGGGTATTTTGAGGAGGCTGATGGGGGCACCATTTTCTTGGACGAGGTGGCTGAGCTCCCTTTGACTACGCAGGCTCGTCTCCTCAGGGTGCTTGAGAGCGGAGAGTTTATTAAAGTTGGCTCTTCTACTGTCCAGAAATCGAATGTGCGTATCGTCGCGGCTACTAATGTAGATATGGCGCGGGCAGTGGCCGAGGGGCGTTTCAGGGAAGATTTGTATTACAGGCTTTCTACAGTGTCGATTCATATCCCCCCTTTGCGCGAGAGGGGCAACGATGTAGTCCTGTTGGCTCGCAAATTCGCCGCGGATTTCGCCGAGCGATATGCCATGCCGCAGATTTCGTTTGATGATTCTGCGCGTGCTCTACTCCTGCACTATCGTTGGCCCGGAAATGTTCGGCAACTTAAAAATGTTGTCGAGCAGGTGGCGTTGTTTGATGCCGGGGCGAATGTTGACGCGTCGATGCTTGAGCCGTATATTCCTGATGGCGGCATGAGCTATGCGCCTGCGGTGCCACATTCCGATAGGTCACATGACTATGCGTCTGAGAGGGATATGCTTTTCGGGATGATTTTCCGGCTTCAGAAGCAGATAGAAGTGCTCAACGCTAAGCTCGCAGTGGCAGAAGGTGGGGCGTCGATTGGCCGAGAGGCACTATACACGCCTGTCGAGAATGTTGAGGCTGCTGACGCTCCGTGCACTACGTCGCTTGTGCGCTTCCAGCCTTTCGCTTCCCCTCTGCCCGAAAAGCAGCCGGAGGCGCCCAACGGTGTCGAAGCTGCTGAAGCAAGGGTGTCGGATGCTCCTGCGACCCTTGAGGATACCGAACGCGAGACCATACGTAGATCGTTGGAACGCAATGGTGGCCGTCGCAAAGCTGCTGCCAAGGAACTTAATATTTCCGAACGAACTCTTTATCGTAAGATAAAAGAGTATGGGATTGAATAGTCCGCTTGTTCGGCAGCCTGATTACTGCTCCTTTATCCTTATTACTCTTAGGCCGGTTATTTGATGCGCTTTGCGTAAATAGTCCGAAAGATTTAACTTGTCGATGACCACTTTGCCTGCTTTTGATGAGGCGTGGAGCAGGTGCGGCCCATCCTTTTCCATTACTATTATTCCCATGTGGCTCACATCAAGACCTGGTGTTTTGGTGGTGAGTGCTACGATGTCGCCCTCTTTGAGGTTGGCGGTGCCGTTCTTGCCCATGAGAGAACTGCTCTTGATATAGGGGAAGCGGTGGGAGCGATATCCTACTTCGGCGCTTTTGATGCGTTCATACTCGGTTGAGTCTTTGAGTGCCGGGTAGGCTTCGCGGTGGCGCGACATGTAGTCCAGCGTCTTCACCTGATAATGTGAGTTGGGTAGGCGGTCGGTCATTTCCTGTATATATCCGCGATGATTGTTCGACACGATCCAGTCGCTTATGTAATGCAGGCGTGAGCCGTATCCATCTACGCGTCCCTGCCTATAGCGCATTTGCTCGAGGTTGTGGAGGAAATCTTGCCATGAGCTTCTTCGTTCCTCGATGGTGAGTGCGAGGGCTGCTACTATGTCGATGAATGTTGTGCAGTCGAGTTCATCAAGGTTTACGGTCAGCATTTCGGGCGAACCTTCAAGTGTCCCTGCCACATAAGGTGTGCCTATGAATTCTTTGGCTATCAATGCCACAGTTTCGTTTGGTGTCGTCGGGTGAGCATTGGTGACTTTGATGAGAATGTCGGTTATTTTCGTTGTGTCTGAGCTTTCATTGTGCCATCTCACTTCTGTAGGAAGTATTGCGTGGGCCGGGGGAGCATATGTGAATGCCGTAGCTAATACGGCACACATTATTATATAATATAGGCGATTCTTCATGATTACTATATCAGGTTAAATTTTTCCTCAAAATTACGCAAAACTTTCTGTCTTGGCAAATCTCTTTTTTGCAAAAAGAGGATGTGTTGCTTATATTTCTCTCCGGTGTTTTTTGCGATTATGCGTAGATGGAGCTTGCGAATATTGTTATTCGGTTTAGAGGTCGGAAGTGAGTTGGGAAGGAGAATGAAGAGGTGAAAATGGCATAAAAATGGCCTGATGGGTGGATAAATGTTAAATTTGCGTTAAAATAGTCGGG
>CAJTMH010000011.1:0-12272 GCA_910577255.1 uncultured Duncaniella sp.
AGTGCTGTCCCAATTCGTGCGACTGTCAAGAATCTCATTGAACGGTTTCGGTGCGGTGGCGGTGTGCTTGGGTGCGGTCGCCTTCGGTTGGCTCTGTCTGCGGAGTTCTCGGAGTTGTTCTTCCTTGTACTGCTCCATTGCTTTCTCCTTGAGGTTGGCTTTATCTTCCTCGGAGAGTTCCGGCTTGCTGACAACTATGTTGCAGTTGACCTTTGCGCCTTCCTCAATCTCGTTCTCGTCAAAGTAATGTACCAGAAGGTTCATCACGGTTGCGTCATCCACCACGCATAGTCCGCTCTTTTGGATTTGGGAGCATAGGTAGTTGATTGCCCCTTCCATTGACTTTGAGGGATTAGCCATTTTGATTGCAAACATCGGTTCAGCGATGCAACGCTCCTGCAACATCTGCTGCATTACCTCTATTGCGGAGGTTGATGATTTCATTGTCTGTGCCATAGTCGTAATATTTAGAAAGTTAATAACCAATAGATTATCGCTATCATCGTCAGTATGGAGATTAGCCACCCCACACCTCGGAATATCGGCTTTACAACCGCCAATATCATCAGACCGACAATAGCACCGAGGATAACCACAACCACCTTTGCAACCTTTTTTAATGCGGTTTGAGCTGGTGAAGGAGTGAAGCTCGAATTTTTAATATGTCTGTCGTTCAGTGTCATAAGGCGATATTTTTTTAATGCGTATAATCGCAGTTTGAAGTTTGTTCGCTCGATGAACTCTCCGCGTGACGGAAAGCAAGGGGTGTTCGCCTCACGGCTTAAAAAATACGAGCTGACCAACGGGAAGTCTGGAGATTTTTTCAGCCGAAAGGCAAAGAATACCCCATTCCGGCACGTTCATCGCCATGAGCGAACATACTTTGAACTCCGCTTATAATCAGCATGAAAGTAGAGCCAGCGCAGCCCCGCAGGGTGACACTGAATGACAGACATACGGAAATGGTATCCTGACAACGATGTGGAGATGCAACGACCTATGAAAAGAACCATGAAGCGGGCGTGAAGAACACGGGTTGCCGATCTGAGTCGCGCGAGGTACAGCGACGTCCCCGGAGCATCCTCACGCGGCGTTGAGGCTACCGGTGTTTAGCCCGCTTTCACTATGCAGAGTGCGGTCAATGGGTGTCAGGCACAGCCCGTCACCTTTTGACGGCACTCAACCCAGCACAGCCATGCGTTGCATCTCCGCCTCGTTTCGCCAGTGAATATTATGGGGTAGTCATAAGTTAGGAAATCAAAACCTCATAAATGAGGAAGTGAACTACTCATAAATCAGGAAGTATGGTAATCTTGTGCTTTGCTTGTGCCTGTTCAATATAATATTGCAGTTCAATACGATTGAACAACAAGATATTTTTGAACAAAATATCTTGTAATAGCCGAACAAACTATGAATCCTTTGGATATATTAAATAGTGCCGTCGCTTCTCTCCGGAGTTTTAACTTTAAATAATCTGTTGGCCGATATTGTAAAATTTTGTTGTCTTATGTTTTTTATATAACTTTGCAACAGCGGTTACAGTAACAGCCGTTGCAGTAATATGAAATTCTACGATAGAGAAATAGAAACACAGACGCTCAGAAAGATTGAGGAAACTTCGCGGCAATATGCGCAGATGACAGTAATCACCGGTCGCCGACGTATAGGCAAAACCACGCTTATAAAGCACGCTTATGGCGCGGACGATATGATTTACTTCTTTGTAGCGAGGAAAAGCGAGACTCTCCTTTGTGCTGAGCTTGCCGATACCATCCGTGACCGTCTCGGGGAGGAGATTGGCGAATTTACAAGCATGGCAAAGCTCTTTTCTGCCATAATGCAGATTGCCAAACGCCGACACTTCACGCTTGTGTTCGATGAATTTCAGAACTTCAAGTATGTCAACGAGGCTTTCTTCAGCGAGATGCAGAATGTATGGGACTCCAATAAACAGGAAGCACGGATAAACCTTATTATCTGCGGCTCGCTGTACTCGATGATGACCAAAATCTTCGATGATCGCAAGGAACCACTTTATGGACGCGCAACTTCACGAATGCGTCTGCGTGAATTTCCACTGCGGACACTGCGCGAGATTATGAACGATAACTATCCCGATTATACTCCGGACGACTTGTTGGCAATGTATATGATAACAGGTGGTGTCGCCAAATATGTCGAACAATTAGTGCAGGCCGGAGCTTTCACAAAGGATAAGATTCTGGATTCAGTCCTCTCTTTTGGCTCCTATTTTATTGAGGAGGGAAAGGAACTGCTGTCTGATGAGTTCGGCAAGGACTACGGCAACTATTTTTCAATCCTTTCCGCAATAGCATCAGGATTCAACGAGCGAGGAGAGATCAAATCCTATACCGGCATTGAGGCCGGAGGTTATCTTGACAAACTCGAAAACACCTACGACCTTCTTTACCGCTATCGCCCATATCTTGCCGCACTGGGAAGCCGCAATGTGAAATACGGTATCAAAGACAATTTCCTCAACTTCTGGTTCCGGTTTATCTATAAATACCGCAGTGCTGTTGAAATCGGCAACCTGAATTATGTACGCGAGAAAGTTGGTGCTGACTACGACACATTCTCCGGTTGGATACTTGAACGCTACTTCCGTCAGTTCTACCGCGAAACCGGACTCTACAACATCGTGACTAACTATTGGGAAAAAGATGGTCGCAACGAGATTGACCTGATTGCCGTAAATGAGGCAGACCGAGAAATCATCATCGGCGAGATCAAACGGAACAAGAGCCGGATAGACCTCCACAAACTTGAAGCGAAGTCCGAAACCATCTGCCGGAAACAGAAAGGATGGAAAGTCGGCTATGTCGGTCTTTCACTTGACGATATGGAATCGTAATCCCACCAGTCGCGCTAAGGATAGACCAAAGGATTTTTAACGTGCTGAGCGATGGAGGATTGGAAATAATTTCTCAACTTTGCAATAACAGAATTGCATGTCCGGTGAAGGACATTGAAGCGGCAACTTGATATTAACTTATTACTTTTGTGAGACTTAAAAATAGGAACTGAATAATGGACGTAAACAGGTATAAGGAGATCGAGAGAGCTGTGGATTCATCGGTAATGATGAAGCTGGAGCAGGTGCGCAAATTTCTCCGCCGAGGGAAGGCGTCGGTGATGGTCGGAGCAGGATTCTCAAAGAATGCGGTCATGGACGAGGGGGTACGCATGCTCGACTGGGGTGAGTTATGCGCCGGATTCTATCGTGAGCTTTTTGGCCGAGAACCTTCTGATTGGGATCTTCGCCTGAAGTCGGCTCTGCGCATGGCCCAGCAGGTGGAATCGGTCAAAGGCCGGAATGCCTTGGAGGAGTTGATCAAGGATTCGCTGCCTAACGATGCCATTGCTCCGGGTTATCTGCATGAACTGCTGGTGAAGCTGAACTGGCGCGATATCTTTACCACCAATTATGATACGCTGCTCGAGGATGCTTCGGTGAAGGTGTGCAAGCATTATAATATCGTCACTTCAAAGGATTCGCTGATCTATCAACCGCATCCGCGTATCGTCAAGGTGCATGGTTCGTTCCCCGACAACCGCCCGTTTATCATCACAGAGGAGGATTACCGCACATACGGCGTTCGCTTCCCAGAGTTTGTCAACACTGTGCGCCAGGCGCTGATTGAGACTCAGTTTGTGTTGATCGGTTTCTCCGGCGATGATCCGAATTTTCTGAGTTGGCTGGGTTGGTTCCGCGATATCATGGGTAGCCGAATGCTGCCTGTCTATCTGATTCAGGTAGGCGCTATGCCTCATATGGCCGAGGCGGAGCTGATGAGCCAACGGGGCGTACAGTTGATTCCTACTGCGGCCTGCAGTAGTGATGTGGCTGAAGCATTGGATTTCATCCTGTCGTATTTAGGCGATATACACACTCCAGCCTATCAATGGTCTGGACGTCTGGATGATCGTAAATCTCTCAAGGATATTTCGTTGGTAGAAATGACATCCGAGATGAGACAAGTGCGGGAGTCTTGTCCGAACTGGCTCATTCTGCCAGTCGACCGTATCGAAGATTTCAATGATTGCTGGGAACGTTTCCCTTTCTATGGTCATAAATTCGATGAGCTGACCGATGATAGACATAAGATTGAATTCCTATATGAAATGGATTGGCGACTGAGCACCTCTTTCACTCCCAAATGGATCGAGGATGAGTGGTATATGAAGGCGCTTGAGTGGGCGGTGTCGGTCTGGGATACGGCCGACAATTCGCTGCGCTCGCATGTCCTGGAGCTGGCCTTGTCGCTGCTGCAGATCTATCGGCAGACCGACAGCCCGAAATTCCACGATATGCTGGGGCTGTTGCGCTCCAAATGTTTGCCATCGGCATTTGCCGCTCACCGTAAATTATGTTATGAATCGGCAGTATGGTATCTCCAGCATAATGACATTGCCAAGTGCCACGAATGTCTTAATGCCTGGACGGTGACTGCTGATGATTACCGGGGCACTATCTGGAAGGCTCGTCTGCTTGATGAGACTGGACAAGGAAAGAATGCCATAATGCTGCTGGAACAGAGTATCGTCAGCGCAAGACGCAAGTTGTTGTCGAATGCTGCGTCTGTGTTCCATACCAGCGCCCTCTATATTCTGGAAGATTGTCTCCGTGGAGCCAAACGCCAACGGTCAGAGGACAAAAATGGCCAATTTCCTTCTTTCATCAGATATTGCAAATTTGCCAGCGCTGAAATGGACAAGGATAATGGCGGTGGGTACAGCCGGATACATGGGTTCAATATCGGTACTTCCAGCCGGAATTGGCAATCAGGTGTCTCGGGTTATATAAAGAAATACCTCGGAGCTGCCCGCTACTTTCAGATGGCTGAGGATTATGGCCGACTGATAGAGCAGATCCACGGCACTTACAACGAAGATTTAGTCAAAAAGGCTGCTCCGCTCTTAGTGGGTATTAGTGTGCGTGCTGCAATTCCATATCTTGTCGAGGCAGACAGTGAACGGGCGGTGGATATGGCATTCTCGCGTCGGCTGATGATGTCTTGGAAGGACAATGAGGTCGATGAGGTGAAGGCGTTGTTCGATGTGTGGTTCGATGCATTGAACAGAACCGTCTCTCTTGACTCCGGACAATTGTCCTACAGGACGCTGAATGTGATTGTGCCAGTGCTCAGCCGGTTGAGTGTCATGGTCGATGCTGATAGGGCACGGCTGCTTGCCCGCAGATTAGTAGATTTGCATGGCTCGACATATCATGAATTGGACAAGTGGATTGCTACCGTTTTCAATGCACTGCCTCTGGATGAAAGCCGCAAATTGTTCTGGCATATAATGGAGTTGCCGATCAAGCTGGGATATCATCATCAGGACTATATCCTGCCAGGTTCGGTAATTCTTGAATGGGATGGAAGCGACAAAGTTTTGGAAAATATCAGCAATGCACTTGTTGCTGATAATATGGATCTGAACAGAGCTGCAGCACACCGATTGCAGCATGTCTATCTGCTTCTGCCAGAGACAGACCTTATCAAGTGCGACCAGTTGATAGCCCGGTATTGGGATAAATTGAAAAATACCGGAATGCCTAATTTCCTCGGTGTAAACGTCAGTGACATTGCAGCCAAAACATGGGGCGAACAGCTGATGGCATCGATCAATGAAGGTTATGAAAAGTTTCTTGCTATCGAACCGGTTGAAGTGCATTCATCCTCGCCAATCAGCGATTTCGAAGATTGTCTGACTCTACTTACCAATTGCAATTCTCTCCTCACCACCGAGCAAATCGGGTCGGTGGTGCGACATGCACTTGAGTTTATAGCAGCCAATAGGGAGCAGATAGGCAAAGATGATTCCGAATCGTTTTTCGGTGGTATGCGGCAATTCTGGCTTCCGGCACTAGCTATGCTCAACAGTTTTGTTGCCTCGATTAATGGCAAGACTCTCGAAGCTGGACTTGCTGCCGATCTTTTGGGGACACTAAATGCGCTTCGCAGAGAATATCCTTTCGCACAGGCAATTGTGAATATTTCGCTGGCTCACCATAATAACTCTAAATCCGCCAAAGGACCGGAGTACGGACTTATAAGAGGAATATTGCGTGATGGAATCCGTACGGATAACCGCATGCTCATCAAAGATGCTTTCAAGGCCGCGGTCAAATGTTTCAAACTGACCAATGGCGAATTTGCTCTCCAGTGGGTAGCCGATGAGGTGATTAACCGCTTGCACTATATCTACGATGATCAGTCGGTGGGTTATCTATGTAATCTGCCTATGTGGCTTCGAAACGGATTGGTAAAGGAGATACGGTTGAAACGTCTGGCACGTTATCTGAAAGAATTGCCTCTGATAGTTAAAGGCAACGACAGCATCTCATATGAAACCAAGGCAGATCTGCTGTATTTTGGCGGCTTTGCCGCCGGTTGTATGACACAGAAAGTCGATGAATTCGATGAACTGAAGCAGTGCGTTGAAATCTGGCGTAAGTATTCGGTCAACGTCAGTATTCCGGCGGATATCCGCAAAGGGTTCTTCTTCGGTTGCGCAACTTATGGAATTAGGAAGTAGGAGCTTTCAATCAGGAACAGGGAAACTACTCTAAGATTGGCAAAAATCTTAAGTATGGTAGGTAAAATATAGTTTTGCTAATGTGGTTACGTTTTCCACCATAAGCGAACACGAGCTTTATGACGTTACGAATTTGATAATATATGATATGGCATAGTTTGTGGTCGCCTCATGTTCAAAACACAATATGTATTGAATAAAATTAGATAGATTTTATTCAATACAGTGATTAAATTGAATAAAATGGAGAAAAACACGGTTTGTAAGATATTCTAAACTCAGTTTTTTGTAAAATTCGAGGTTATAATCGCAAAAATTTGTACCTTTGTGTTCTCTTAATCGTGATTTTTTGTATGGCAGTGAAAGTTGATACCCAGAAAGAGATTATTTTCGGCTCGTCAGATCCGAACATATCCCGTGTGCTTTCCAAGAAAGAGAAGGACGGAGAACTGCGTAAGGTTGCCCCCCGTGTCTATACTACTAACCTTGTAGATAGTATGGAGAATATAGTTCGCCGCAATCTCATTGAAATATTGGTATATCGTTATCCGGATGCTCTGATTAGTCATCGAAGTGCAAAGGAAATGCGCCCGACTGCCACCGGCGATTTTTTCCTCACAAATTCAACGACAAGACGTGTGACTGACTTGCCGGGTATTACTCTTAATTTCGTAAAGGGACCGAAAGCCACAGCGCATGACATTCCTTTCATGGGTATGCACATATCCGGCGAGTATCGGTATATGCTTGAAAATATGCAGGTGTCGCGTAAGTCCGGCGATGAATCACGAGTTTTGCCTGCCAGCGTCATTGAAAGCAAATTGGAACAACTGTTGCTCACAGGAGGAGAGGAACGACTGAACCAGTATCGAGATGAACTGCGGAAGGTGGCGGAAGAATTGGAAATGCAGACAGAGTTCACAAAAATCAACAGCATCATTTCTGCGTTGTTGTCAACTCATGATGCAAAAGTATTGTCAACAGACTCAGCCAAAGCTCTTGCAGCCGGAAATCCGTTTGACCCTGCAAGAGTTGAATTGTTTGAAATCCTGTTTGAGGCAATCAAAGACCGATATTTCATTATCCGCAATAACCGGAATACTGATGAGGAGTCATTCCGTCTTTTCTCTTTCTTCGAGAGCTATTTCTCAAACTATATTGAAGGAACTGAATTTGAGATTGATGAAGCCAAGGCTATTGTAGATTCAGGTATTCCGATACCGCGTCGTGATGAAGATTCTCACGACATCCTCGGAACATTCAAAGTCCTTTCAAACCGTGCCGAGATGATGCGCACGCCAACTTCCCCGAAAGAATTATTTGCAATACTAAGCCATCGCCATACAATTTTGCTTGAGGGCAGACCGCACATGAATCCCGGTGTTTTCAAAATGAAAAACAACCGTGCCGGTCAAACTGAATTTGTGGATCATCAGCTTGTGAAAGGAACGCTCTCGCAAGGCTTCAAGTATTACGCTGCCTTAACAGATCCATTTGCGCGGGCCATCTTCATGATGTTCATGATTAGCGAAGTTCACCCGTTCAACGACGGTAACGGACGTATCGCCCGCGTGATGATGAACGCCGAACTTGTGCGTGCCGATCAATCCCGCATAATTGTTCCAACAGTGTTCCGCGAGGATTATATCTTGGCACTTCGCAAGCTCACCCGTCACAAAGACCCGTTGGCATACATCAACGTAATGACCAAACTCCACCAGTTCAGCGATAACCTCTACGGCACCGACTTTATCGAGCTTAAAGACTACCTCGCAGCCTGCAACGCTTACGAAGAGCCCTCGCAAGCAAAATTGCAAATTATAGGTAGGTCTATCAAATAATATAACATCAAAATATGACTGGCTTATTAGAACTATCAAAAAGCAGAAATCGCAAAAATCTAAATCAGGCACTGCGTTCTCATACTGGGGAGGTAATACCGTCCGTATTGGACAGTATCATACCGATTCTTCCTCTTGGAACAATTATAAAATCGGTCATAAAATCACGAGGTGCCTTTAATGATTATTTTTTTATAAATAAATTGAATTCATTTCTATTCCCATTAAATTCAGAAGAGTTATCAGATGATGAACTAGATGAGTTCTTTAAATCATTAAATGATGATAAACAAAAGGTAGAAGAGTATATGATAGGTCTATTGATTAATGCAGAATCGATGGACAAAACACTGATAATGGGTTATATCTATAAAGCAGCCGTACGAAAAGAGATCAATTATATTGAAATGCTTAGATTATGCTCGATTATCAACCATTCATTTATTTATGATCTTAAAGCTATGACTAAATACGAGGATGCATCCACAATTTATTCGATAGAGGCAATGAATTTAATTAATTTAGGTTTAATTGACAATTATGTAGGAGGGATTTGGAAAAATGAACCTACATATGAATTGAATGAAACAGGAATACTTCTTCTAAGTATTTTAAAAAAAGAAAATTGGGTTTAATGATAATCTAAGTAGGCTTAATTAACAGTCTTAACTACCGAAAATCAGCGGATTATTGTTATCTTTGCAAAGTAATCGACGAAGAACATTGAAATATCGGGGTGTGCAAAAAGGGAACATCCTTGATTTTTCAGAGAGCTAAGTTGTTGATAACCACGAGATATACCGCCTAATTCACAGAACCCAGGCGGATCACAAAAACAAAACGCAAAACGCGGAAAAGTCCTGAAAATCAACGATTTTCGGGACTTTTAATTTTTAGCCCACGGCGCAAAATCCGGCAAAACGAGGCACTTCGCATTGGACTATCCGTTGGACCTGATTTTGATGAATCCATGTCCAACGATTTTCCGGCAAACGTCTGACATTCGCAAAGTTGCACACTGATTTTCTTCTCTTGTCAGTAAACCGAAGTTAAACCTAAAATGTTTATTTGACATGCAGCAAAGAAAATCGACTTTCAGCGTTCTTTTCTTCATCAAGAGAAAGAAGCTACTGAAAAATGGTGATGCGCCGGTGTATATGCGCATCACCATCGACGGCCGCTTCCTTGAAACATCACTAAAACGTGGTGTGAATCCAAAATTATGGAACGAGAAGAAGCAACGTTCCACCGGGCGCGACAGGCTCTCAATCGAACTCAATGACTACCTCGACACTACCCTTACACGAATCTACCGCATCCATCAGCAACTGATTGACGAGTGCAAGCCTGTCAATCCTCAGACCGTGATGAACGCCTATCAGGGGCGCACGGAGCAACCAAAGATGTTGCGCGAGGTATTCCGGCAGGAGAACGCCAAGTATCGCCAGCTGCTTGAAATCGGCGATGTGGTGCTGGGTACTGTACTGCGCTATGAACGCACCGAGCGTTATCTCGGCGAGTTTATGAAGAAGAACTACAATGTCGAGGATATGCCGTTCCGTGCCATCGACAACGAGTTTGTAAGAAACTTCCACATCTTCCTCAAGGTTGACAAGAAAGCCGAGCAGAATACCGCGAACAAATACTGCAAGAACCTGAAGAAAATCGTGCGCCTCGCGCTCGACAACAACTGGATGGAAGTAAATCCATTTCAGGGCATCAAGTTTTCGGCAAAAGCAACTACCCGCGAATTTCTTTCGGAGAAGGAGCTTACCACTCTTATGAAAAAGGATTTTGAGGTGGAGAGGCTCAATGTGGTACGCGACATCTTTGTATTCTGTTCGCTGACCGGACTTGCATTTTCCGATGTCGCCGCACTCCGACCGGAGCATATCTCGGTTGACGACGAGGGCAACTACTGGATACACAAAGCCCGTCAGAAAACAAAGAACATGTGCAGCATACCCTATCTTGAATCGGCACGGGCAATCGCTGACAAATATCGTGAACACCCGACCTGTGTAGCAAAAGGTGTGGTGCTTCCTGTGCTGTCAAACCAGCGCATGAACTCATACTTGACAGAAATTGCCGATTGCTGCGGTATCAAGAAATCACTTACCACCCATATCGCCCGTCACAGCTTCGCTTGCCTTGCACTCGCCAATGGCGTGTCAATGGAAATTATCGCCCGAATGCTCGGCCACTCCGATATAAAGACGACAAAGATCTACGCGAAAGTCGTGGACAAATCAATCGCCGAGCAGATGGGTGGGCTTGCCGCCAAGTTCGGTTCTCAACGATAAGATGACAACAATATATGACAATGCCCCGACGATTTCAAATTTCGTCGGGGCATTGTCTGTTTATCGGAATGGCGGCAGGTAGTTACGTTTAAGGAAATCATCAATTTCGGATTCTGCGTAAAGAATTTTGCCGGGTAAATTGTAGTAGCCGAACTCTCCTTTTGCACGATAGTTGGCAAGTGTGCGTTTGCTTAAACTTAATTCTTGTGCCAGTTGGGTGTCGGTAAGATAGCGTTGGCCCGGCTTTGTTTCATCTGACAGCCGTTTGATGCCGTTGCGGACATTGGAAAGAGCCGCCATGATTCCGGCGATTTCTTCGCCGGTAAGAATGTGCATATTGTCAGCCATCTTTCTTATATGATTGGGTCAGCACACGGTCAATCTCTTTCACCGGATAGAACACCTTGCCATCGACAATGGAATATCCGATTTTACCTGACGAGCGCATGGTCTGCAATGACCGTGTGCCTAACTTCAGCATTGATTTGGCAACGGTGTTGTCAACCCAGTCATCAAGACTGCGGGGTGTAACCATTTTCAGCAGTATCCTGATAGCTCCGGCACATTCGTCAATCTGCGCCAGAATTGTATCAAATGCGATGCGTTCAATTACGACGTAGTCCATAGAAAATAATCTTCAAATTTAATAATCGTGGATTCAGTGGTGGCAAAAGGATTGCCGTTTTTGTTGTGACTGGCAAATGCGTTGAGCGGTCATGCACTTGCTCAGTCAGCTGAATGGACGTGTGAGCATCAATATATCCGTAGGTATGGCTGATTGCAGGAATGTTCATTCATCTATTCACACATACACTCTTTCATCTGTATGAATATTCATTTAATCATTCACACGTTAAGACATTCATCTGTTCACTTGTTCATCTGTTCATTCATACATACCTGCAAGCAGGTGAATGAACGTGCATAAGCACATTGTTACAACTGAAAGTCCGGACAGATATTCAAGTTTATGAATGGTTGATTGAGCCTGTGAATGTCTGTCGGCTCATCGCTCGTTTCATTCAGTCATCTGTCTGACCGTCTTTGCAAATGAAACGACGGCTGAATGAAAAAAGATTATCCCCGCCGCGTTATTCCCCAAGATTCCGCAGACTTTCCCCAACATTCCCCAACAATAATTATTTCAGGAACTTAACTGTTGCCTTACATTGTTATAATATTGCTTCGCGCACTTGCACATCTACTTCGGATGTGACGCCGTTTCAGACCTGAAAATTCGGCTGCATCTGTAAGAGCCGGCACCGGGCAGTCCTGCTTTTGGTCGAGATGTACTGACGGTGTACTAATTTTTAAGAATATCGCTCCTTCATCGCTCTGTATCCCATTTACTTATAAATTGAATGTCAACATTGACATAGCAAGGTATGTTTATCGGCACTCACAACTGACATTGTGCCTATAAACCCTTGCCATGTGTGACATTCCTCCAAAGTCGGACTTTAGTTCCCGATACACTGCTATGGCAGAAACGACAATTGACACGACAAAGCCCGGCTATCCATCGCGGACAGTCGGGCTTTCCCCATTGGTTGTAAATTCA
>CAJTMH010000011.1:12372-27393 GCA_910577255.1 uncultured Duncaniella sp.
CCCAAATGAAAATATATAATAAAGTGGATTAGTGGTCGGACATCGGTGCTTTATCAAGCACTTTCCCATTCTCCGGTGTCGGAGCCGTGAAGGAAACGGTTAAAGCGGTGCTGGAGCACATCGAGAAATGCCGTGCGGCTTTTCTTACCCCGCGATTTAAGTTCCGTGAATCTCTTGTGGAGATAGTTGGGGTTCACATTGAGGTTGAAAGCCTTTGCAAGAGCTTTCATTATATCGGTCACTGTGGCATCTGAATTGAGACATTTGCCAATCTTCAGGGCATAGCACAGTTCCATAAAGTCTGTTTTGTCGGCGTTCCATTCAAGGTTGATGCTGTCGAAACAGTCATCGGTCGGGATCATGGCGATTTCCATTTCCTTATAATGGTTGAGGGTGTGATGAACAAAGTGGAGTGCCTTGTTGATGAAGGCTGCAAGCTCCTGATTCACCTCGTCGCGTTGGCGGGCTGTCTGCAAATGCTGTATCTCAACCTCGGCATAGAGCAGTGCGGTTATCACATATCCCTTGTGAGTGCTTTTGCTGCACATTTCGCTGACCTGAAGCACAAAATCCTTGTAGGCGATGTGCAGATTGTCGTTCTTCCCCTCGGTCAGTTTCTGGAAAAACTCAGTTTCGGTAAGTGAAAATAAGTCCATTTATCGGCTGTTTCTAATTCGTTTTATATTGTTTTCAAATCACGGATATAGAACCGCCGAATGTTACAATCGGATTACAGAAGTTAGTTGTTTTGTGTATTTTATTGAATTACAGGCGCTAATGTGGCGCACATTAAAATTGCACATTTTTCTTTACTGCCAAAACTTTGTGCAGTGTCTAAATTTTGGAAGAAAAAGGCATAAAAAAAGCGCACACCCTGATTGTATTTGTAGGCTCTGGACTGGGCCTTTGACAGCAATCGAAAGGATGTACGCTATGCAGACGCATAGCATAGGCATCACTTCGTTCTGTCTTGTTGAATTGTCCAGATTCACAAATAAACTCGGTGCGGCGTATGTTATGTTGTATCAGTGTGCGACCGGCTCTCCAGTCGCTAAAGTTTCTAAATTCGCTACAAAGATATAAAATTTTGGCGAATTAACGGCTATTCACATTTAATCCCGTTTCAATCCATAGTGCTTGATTTTATAATCTATTGCAGAACGGCTTATCCCTAACAGCTTGGCTGCATTGGTTTTATTCCAATTCATACGGTTAAGTGCTTCAAGAATCATCTTTTTCTCATAAGCGGGATCTTTCAGGCTCAATGCACTCGGCATTTCAGGCTCCGAGAGGTTGAAATTGATGTCATCCTCGGATATTGTATCGCCTTTGGCGTGGAAGGCAGCGAAAAGAACGATGTCTTTCAACTCGCGCACGTTGCCGGGCCACGGGTAGAGTTTCAACGCCTTAATTGCCGATGCGTCGAGGTGCTTTCGCGGCTTGCCGGTCTGGGCAGCATAGCATTTAAGGAAGAAGTCGGCGATTACGGGAATATCTTCGGCAGTTTCTTTCAGCGGCGGTACGGCGATGTCTGACTGTCGGAGTATGAAGAATAGGTTGGGGCGGAATGTCTTTTCCGTTACCATCTTCAACAACTCCGGCTCTGCGGTGCAGATTACACGAACATCGGGATGTTCGGTTTCGAGGATGTGCAGTAACACCGATTGTTTCTCAAAGGTCAGCAGATGCACATTCTTTATGATGATTGTTCCACCTACTGACTTTTGAAAGTATCCCTCTATGCGGTTGTAGATTTCACTGCGCTCATTTTCGGGATTGTGCCGACCTACGAGAGCCGCGCCTCCGGCATCAACGATAGTTATCGGTTTCTGCTCACGCGAACTGTTGAGGTAAATCTGATGTGCCACCTGCTCCTTGCCAGAGCCACACTCTCCGAAGATGATTGCGTTGGCGTTGGTTGCGGCAATGGCTTTTATCTTTTCCTCAATCATCTGCCATTCCTCACTTTTGCGTGGCAGAAGTTGATTGTCAAGTGTCAGCACGATGTGTTCCGCTTTGGAATATTCGCCGACAGTTTCAGTCAGTTGCTTGTCAATCGCAAGCCGCTGAACCACATCGACAGCTCCACCGCCACGCATCACATCAACAGCATCAGTGTTTAGGTTATCCACTATGGCTATGACTGGGAATTTGTATCCCTCGGTCTTCAGCCAGTTAATAAACTCTTTTGCGGTACCGTCCGACAATCGCATTGACGTGACGATAACCGCACCGGGAGGCAGCTTTGCCGCCTCAACTTTTCCGGCCTCGATGCAATCCGTAACGACAGGATCATAACCGGCCCGTGTCAACAAGCCTGCCATAATTCTCCCGTCGGATGCGGACGCATCGACAATTAAAACCTTGTTCATCAAAAAATTATTATTGATATTTATCAAAAAATAAGGACACATATCTGCGTCCTTATCTATTTATGTTGCTTATATATTCAATTGATCAACAATTATTCAGCCACGTCCTTGTAGTAGAACTTGAAAGTACAGGATGTTGTATAATAGGCTGAGAAGTAGCCCAATATAGAGTCTGTATTGAAATTATTTATTGGATTGGAGGAATTCTGCCCAGACAATTTTGCTGAAAAAAGATAGTCATAGGTCTGTAAATCAATGGCTCTAACCTCAACGGTTATATCATCGTCCTCGAATATAATGGAATCGTAATCGTCAGGATCATTTTTTTCAGCCTTGTCGCGACTCATAAGGCTTATATCAAATTCGGTACTGCTTGCGTTGCTGTCAAGTTCCTTTACAACATTCCATTTGAACAACTTACCATTTCGTAAAACTCTATAATAATAGTAGTTTATATCGGGGGCTTTATCTTCTACATTTATTACCAGATGCAACATGTCATTTCCCATCATTTCCTCCCAATGCATGGAGATATTCTTAATCTCTACTGCATCAGGCATGGTGGATGTTGATTCTACTGTTACATCGTCAATCATAAGGGATAATGTGTATGTCATACCGCTTATCCCGATAAGTTTGTCTGAATGATACTTTCCATCAGATGAATAAGTAAGTACATACTTCTCCCCCGAAATATCCGATATTACAACAGACTTGACTTCTATACCATCAGATATTATTGGATTATCAATATCGCGTGTCTTTGTAATGGATACTTCACAACCTTCATTACAGATGCCGGCATTTACTACATATATTGGCTCAATATCACGATAATCCAATTCGATCTCTTTCTCACAGGAACACAGCAACAGTGAGTATAAGATTATATATAAAGTTTTACTTTTCATAAAATCAGAATTTTAGTGTGTATGAAACTGATGGCACAAGACCAAATAAAGAATACTTCATTGTCTTGAATCCAGATGGCGCATTTTCATCGGATTTGAATACTATTAGAAATGGATTATATCTTGAATACGCATTATATATTCCAAAAGACCATTCATAGGTTAATTTCTTGCCGATATGCGTATATGTCGCACTTAAATCAAGCCTATGATAGGACGGCGCACGATAGCCATTTCGTTCCGCGTAATGAAACATGTGAATACCATCAACCTCATATTTTGCACTTGGGGCAGTGAGTGCCTGTCCTGTATTGAATACCCATGCCCCTGATACATTCCAATTCTTGTTTATCTCATATATACCGACTACGGAAATGTCATGCCTTCTATCATTTCCGGCAGTGTACCACTTGTCATTATTTATACCCGCAATCTTATTTTGAGACCAAGATAAAGTATATCCAACCCAACCGGTAAATCTGCCGGCATTTTTTCTCAATGTCAGTTCTAAACCATAAGCCCGTCCTTTGCCGCCGAGCAAAAGGCGCTCTATTTCAATTTCCGAATTAAACGATTTTCCATCTTTATAATCGTAGATGTGATTTATTGATTTATAAAACGCTTCACCTGAAACTTCCCATTTACTATTTCCAAACAATGCTACATATCCGGCACTTATCTGATCGGCGGTTTGAGGTTTTATGATATTGCTGGTCATGGCATATCTGTCAAACGGCATGGACGAGCCAGTGCTTCTTATTGCATGAATATTTTGGGAGCTACGACAATATGCAACCTTGACACTCTGCAAGTCGGTTATCTGATAATTAAAGCTCAATCGTGGCTCTAAAGAGAAGTATGTTTTAAATAAATGGCCTTTTTTAGGATTGTAGGTATCTGTTATGGCTCCGTCTGAATTAATTTGATAATACGGAGAACCTCCGAGAGCCGATATCATACCCAAGCGTAACCCGCCCATAATATGAAAATGCTCATTAATTGCCCAATCATCGTTAATCCATATACCATTTTCCCAGCTTCTTCGCAATTCCCTCTGACGAGTTGGTCCAATAATCCATTCTGCCGACTTTAGATCCATTAATGCGGTATAGAAACCAAAGTCAGCCCGATGGCTTTCATCTGGGTTCCATGAAAATACATATTTAATACCGGTTTGTTTCAGATGCCCCGTCATGTTATCATCTTCAGATGTAACCTGCATTCCCATATCATTCACAAAGTTGCTGTGATATAAGCTTAGATTTGACGATAGCACATCGTTATAGATATGATACCACTTTACTGTTGTTGCTATATTGCCCCACTGCATATTTATCATATCACTCATACCTAAGTTATCTCTTCCTACGAAAAAAGACACGTAAAGACGATTCTTAGAATTAACGATATAGTTTATTTTCGCATTTATATCATAGAAATACAGCGAGTTGTCTTTGAATTGGTCTGTAAATTTCAAAAACATATCCATATATGATCTACGCGCTGAAGCTGAAAAAGATAATTTATCCTTTATGATAGGGCCCGCTATGTCAAATTTTGCAGAGAGTAGGCCTATTGAGAACATTCCGCCATACTTATCTTGATTGCCGGATTTCGTAGAAACGTCAAACACAGAAGACGTTGCACCCGAAAACTTTGCAGGAATTTGTCCTTTGTATAGAGTAGCACTTGCCAGTGCTTCATCATTAAAAGTTGAAAAGAATCCGAACAGATGACCGGAGTTGATTATAGGAGCATCGTCGAGTAGTACAAGATTTTGACTTGGCGTACCACCTCTTACCTGAAAACCTCCTGTTCCATCTCCTTCCGCAGAAACACCGGGTAACAATTGCAACGATTTTATAATGTCACGTTCACCAAATATTACAGGTGTTTTCGCCATCTCTGATATATCTATGCGCTCCATGCCGGGTTGAGTGCTTTTAACGCGGTCTGTGACAGATTTTGCTAAAACTACAACATCTGACAATTCATTTGTTGAGGTCAACATGCTGAAATCAATGATGGTATCTGAACTCAGTTGTATACTACGGACAATTGATTCATAACCAATATACGAGCAAGCGATTTTGCCGTCTCCGGAGGATGCTTGTAGTGTGTATTTTCCATCGGTATCAGTAACAGTACCCATGGATTGTCCATAGGTAATGGATGCGCCAATTAAAGGTTCTCCAGTTTCATTATCAGTAACACGACCACTGATGCTATAAATATCAGCAGCAATAATATAGAAACTGCAAAACATTAATAACGACGTCAGTACACCACGAAGGGTATGATTTGTTTTGTCCATTCGTTAAATCAGTTTTCTTCAATTTATTACGGGTGCAAAATTACAACCAGAATTAATTTCACAAAAGGCCTAAATAACGAATTAATTGGTCTTTTGTTAAAATGAGTCTTTGATATTAGCAATTTATATCCTAATTTTGTGGTCTAATATTTTAATTAATGATACGGAACGAGGCTATCATATCCCGTTTTCAATCCGTTGAAAACATCGTTGGTCTTGATAAAGACTTATTTGTGGTGGAAATCGGCAAAACCGATTTCCCCAATAAGCCCATATTAAATAGCTTATATCAATGTTGCATTGGAATATCAGGCAATTGTATAAGTCGTGTGAATTTGATTGAAATATCCCAGTCTGCCGGATCCATAGCAATTACACTGCCTAATCAATTTGTGGAAATACAAAACGTTTCAGACGACTACAAGGCCATTCTTATTGCCATGTCGCCTGATTTTTTTGATAAACTTGGCTTTCAATATAGTTTCCAAACTGCTAATGCAATAAGTATTAATCCCATTATTACCCTTTCAGAAAAAGAGTTCGAGGCATTAATCAAATATACAGAGATGGTCAGAAATATTCTTGCTCGAAAAAGACCTTATGCACGAGAAATCTTACGACATCTCACAGCTGCATTACTTTATAGTATGGCTGATAGCATTATTAAAGCATTGCCATCTAACATGAGTAGAGAGGAAACGCTAACACAAAACTTTTTAGAATTAGTAAGCAAAAACTATCACGAATGTCGAAAAGTAACCGAATATGCTTTAAGACTGGGGCTGACCCCCGGATATTTATCATCTATTGTCAAAACTATTACTCAAAAAAGTGCCGCAGAATGGATTGATGAATATGTAATGTTAGAGGCTAAAGCTCTATTGGCATCATCAGATTTAACTGTGCAACAAATATGCCATCGGTTGAATTTTCCGAATCAATCTTTTTTTGGGAAATATTTCAAAAGGCATTCCGGGTTAAGCCCCAGACAGTATCGGCAAAATCTTTGATAGCTATACAAAAAAGCCAATACCTCATCTTCCTTGCTCCAATTTACGGTAAATAAGTACAAATTTCAGGTTCTCCTTTGAATTATAGGGAGAAAATCATAATTTTGTCCCTATGAAATCGGAATTAGAGAAATTAGTAGGGAGATACCGTGAACTTGGCATAGACCGGCAATTGGACTATGAAAAGTTTTACCTGTATTCCATCATCACGCACTCCACAGCGATTGAAGGCTCTACCATTACGGAGCTTGAAAATCAGATAATGTTTGACAATGGCATTGCATTGAAAGGCAAGAGCCTTGTCGAGCAGAACATGAACCTCGACCTTAAAGCGGCTTACGAGCGGGCGTTAGTTTTTGCCCGAGAACATGCTGATGTCACTGTTGACCGTCTGAAAGAGTTGTCGGCCTTGACAATGAAAAATACAGGTTCGGAGTATCATACGGCATTGGGCGATTTTTCTTCTGCCAACGGAGATATCCGCCTTGTGAATGTCACAGCCGGAGTGGGAGGCCGTTCCTACATGGCGTTTAATAAAGTGCCGCAGAAGTTAAAAGAGTTCTGCGATACGCTCAATGCTTTGCGATGCAAACACGATTCAATGTCAATGCAGGAGCTGTATGAAATGAGTTTTGACGCGCATTATAACCTTGTGACAATCCACCCGTGGGCAGATGGAAACGGTCGCATGGCCCGTATGCTGATGAACTGGCTGCAATTTGAATTCGGACTTATCCCGTCACGAATATTCAGCGACGACAAGGAGGAATATATCAAGGCTCTGGTTGCAACCCGCGAAAGCGAGGACTTGGGCATATTCCGTCAGTTCATGACCGACACGATGATTACGCACCTCCACCGTGATATATCTTCCTATCTGGAATCAATCGGAGAAGATGCCCCGGTAGAGCAACCAAAGAAGAAAGTCAAGACCCGCGATAGAATAATCGAACTGCTTCGCGAAAATCCGAAACACACCACCCGCACCCTCGCAGAAGAAATTGGCATAACCCCCAAAGGCGTGGAGCGACACCTCGCCATACTCAAATCCAAAGGCGTTCTCAACCGCATCGGCCCCGACAAAGGCGGCGAATGGCAGATTATTGAATAATTAAAATCCTTTGTTTATGAATAAATTAGAAAATACGTATAGCGAGTCAATGCTAAAATTAGAAGAAGCCGACAATCTTCAGAAACGGATGTTGGACACTTATCAACGGTTAGAACAATTCAAATATGCTGGCACAATCTTGTCTTGGCAACAAATACAGCAAAAATTTGAAATACTACAAACAATCGAAGATTTAAGACAGGAAAGAGATAAAAAGTTGAATGAAGCATTAAGCAAAGCGTTGGACATTTTTTCTGATGAGATAGATCTAAATTTAGATAATTACAGCGCAACGAATAATGTGTTTTCATCAATAACTTCTTTTATCGTTTCAAATAATATTCAGTTTCGTTACTCGGTTGAAGTATGGTCTAAGATATTGAAAGTTATTGAAAAATTACGCCTTAAAAATAATATAGATCGCGCAAAGGCAATTCTTGATGCAATTTCATCTAAACAACAGATATGATTGGACTATTTCCATTTATGAATATATCTTGTGTTGAGGTTTCTTAACTGAAAGCATGGTGTTTATCTCAAAATAAATTAGTAATTTTGTATTTGACAAGATTAGAGAATCTGATGTGCAAACAGTCATCTTCCGACATTGCCCTGAACGCAAAATAGGGAACAACAATGCAAGCCATACAAGGCTCAAATGTTGGAGATGCAAAAGTTAGGCAATATAATCTTTTGATTATCAGGGCATAAATTCCGCACACTTTCCCCAGGCGGATCACTGATAAAACCCTGAAAATCAAGCAAGCAGTTATCAAATAAAGATGACTGCTTTTTTCTTTTTATTAGACTGTTAGTAGCTCATTCAGTTAAACCGAGAGTTAAACCGAAAACCAACATGAGCGAAACAGTTAATGTGGTATGCTACAAGTCGAAAACTTTCAAAGACGGCTCGCACCCTCTAATGGTGAGAGTATGTAAAGACGGGAAAAAGAAATATCAAAGTATCGGTATTGCAATTTTGTCCTCCCATTGGGATTTTAAACGAAACGAACCAAATGAGCGTTGCCCCAATAGAGATGAGATTAAGTTACTCATAGAGCAACGCCTGTATGAGATTCAGAAAACCATACTTTCTAATAGGATTGATGGGAAAGACTATACGGCAACAACCATCATCAAGAGTACCACCACGCATGGAAACTCTAAAATGACGGTCGGAGAATACTATCTGACTTATATAGAAAATCTAAAGAAAGAGAATCGCATAAGATACGCAGGAATGTATGAGGTTTCCTATAACTCGTTCATCAAGTTCAACAAGCATCTTGATATTCCGTTTTCTGATATAGATGTCGCTTGGCTTAAAAGATATGAAGCATGGAGCAAAGAGCAAAATCTATCAATAAGCACGATAAGCACTCGATTGCGACACCTAAGAGCCGTCTTTAACCTTGCGCTCTTAGAACAAGCTATTAAAAGCGAGTGCTATCCCTTTCATGCCTATAAGGTATCTAAACTCAGTAAAAAGAGTGCTAAACGAGCGTTGACTAAAGATGATATTCGCAAAGTAATGGAATATCAAGGCAATAGGCCTATGGAGTGTCTTGCCATTGATATTTTTACATTTTCGTATCTATGTGCAGGTATCAACTTTATAGATATGGCAAAACTGAAACAGTCAAACATTCAGGAAAATCAGCTTGTCTATAATCGAGAAAAGACAAAGAAGCTAATCATTGTACTCCTACAAGAACCTGCCATGCAGATAATTGATAAGTACAACAATGGCAAAAGTGCGTTTGTCTTTCCGATTCTTTCTAACTTCCATAGGTCGGAAGTTCAGATTGCTAATAGACTTCACAAGGTGTTGGCTAAGATAAACAAGCATCTCAAAGAGATTGGTGTCAAACTCAACTTACCAATCCCTTTGACTACCTATGTTGCAAGACACTCATTCGCAACAGTCTTAAAGAGAGCCGGAGTGTCAACCTCCATAATCAGCGAATCATTAGGACACAGTTAAGAGCGAATTACCCAAGTTTATATTGACAGCTTCGACAAAGAGCAGATTGACACCGCCATGAAAGCCCTACTCTAAACGAAGAAAATCCCGTCAGTCATTGCGATTGGAGGGATTTTCTTTGTAAATTTGCATATGGAAAAAATTCATATTACCCCCAAAGATACGTGTATCGTAATAGGCAATGGCTTTGATATAAATCTTGGCTTACCAACGAGCTATAAAGATTTTGTTAAAAGTACCCATTTCGACGATATGGTGAAACGTGGAAATGAATTAGCAAAACATCTAAAAAGTAAATTTGAATTACAGAATTGGATAGACATTGAGAATGAGCTTAAATTTTATTCTTTAGAAAAAAGTGATGCATCTTTTAAGTTCAATTATGAGCTACTTACTTTCGCTTTAATAAATTATCTTGAACAATTAGATTACTCGTTAATGAAGCGAGCAAGCGCAGCATATAGGTTAATTGAGTCAATCTCTGAGTCTTGCGATAGTTTCAATATTTTAGATTATAACTATACAAAATCAATAGAAATAATACTGCGGAACCAACTAATTGATGAAGATACAATAAAGAGGAGCTTAATAAAAGTACACGGTGAAGCTGCTAAAAATGATATAATTTTTGGTGTTGAGGACAGTGCTCCTATAAAACCGGAGCATGTTTTTCTACGCAAAGCATACCCTCGTCATTATAAAGAGCTTAATTTAAGCTCAATATTTGCACAAGCAAAGAGAATCATCTTTTTCGGACACTCATTAGGTGAAACGGATCACACATATTTTCAAAATCTATTTAGATATAGTTGTCAAGACGGCAGTTCTTATACTCATAAGATTTACAATAAGAATTTCGATTTTTTATACTACCAAGAAGATGGTTATCACAAGCTAATGCAACAGATTGATGCTCTTACATCGAACAACCTAACCGCGTTCAGGCAATTTAATAATGTCCAATTTATGGATGTTGAGCATTTATAATATGGAGATTTCAGAATTTATAAAGACACGCAAGCCGTTCCCGCCTATTCCACCTGATTATAAAGAATCAGCAGAATGGGAGGAATCTCAATATTTTAACGCTTGGATAAAGAAATACCCTGAAAGCAAACATGAAGAGATTATAGAGCGATTGAAATATATTCGTTCATACGCATTGTTGTTTCCTGATTATGATGGCGAACAGTGGTACCCATCGCAAGATGCAATAAACTACTATGATAATAGAGGAAAAAGAATAGATAGCTGTGGCTTGTCTAAAAAAGAATTTTTAGAGTTTGATATTTTACAAGATTCATTAAAAGATTTAGGGCTATCTCCAACAGCCACATTTGAGTTTATTGCATTTCTATGGCATGAACTATCCAAATGGCTATATCGTGGAACGATTGAACGCATAGAAGAAAGGGTTAATAGACTTGTTAAGCGAATAGATGAGCGCTCTACCGATAAAATGGTAGTTGACTTTAAAATTGTGAGTAAGCATTTTAAGTTTGTTAATCAACAATTTATCAAATCCATAATAGCATTATTTGTTAGTTCAAAACTTGAATCAGGTGATCAGATTGAAATAATATATCCTGCAAAACGTGAGATAGATTATATCCTTGTCCGTACCATTCTACAATATCTGCCAATATCCCATAAAAAACAGAAAAAGGGATCTTTTACACAAGCCGAAAGAAATTTAGGACTATGTGTTTTGTGGTTAACGGGTGAACTCAATCATAAAAAAGAAGATGATCCCACTGATTTTTGTACCAAAGATAACAATGCGACTTTTGACAAACTCATGAGAGATTACAAGGATATGCCACTGCCTATAATATCCCCATTGTTTTAGAGTAAGAAAAACGCAAATTTTCTACGCTTACACAGCATTGCGAGTTGATATAATTTTGCCGCCGAAATCAGGAAAACAGACCGCACGTTGCGGCTGATTTATCCCCTGAAGACCAACGCAATCATGGCAACAAAAACATTCGCCAACGTAGAAATCATCGCAGTAGCTAACAACGAAGTACGCAACGCCGCTTTCGCAAAGGGCATCAACCGTGACGTGAACCTCGCCAACACCAAGAAAATCTGTGCCGACATTAAGACGCACGGCTATCGGCAGGCAGAACTCGTACAAGTCCTTCCGGCAGAAAAAGCGGTCGTGAACGGGGATATAACCCTCGTTGACATCAACAACATTATAACATCTGAAAATGCACGATACTATTATCTTGTGCTTGACGGTCAGCACAGAATCTTCGCTACCTCACTCTATAATGGAGAGAAAGATGTAACCGCAATCCAAACTCCGGCTATCATCGTAGAATTGGCAAACGATGAAACAGTTGCGGAATACATCTCTGCAATCAACGTCACAAAAGCGGAGTGGAAACCGCTTGATTATGTGCGTGGTGCCGCAAATGTACAGCAGACTGCGTTGCTAATTCGCTACAAAGAGTTAATCAAAAGCGAAGAGAATCCAAATGGATTTCCTCTAAGCACTCTCAATCTCATCTTCTTTGGGAATTCCAAAGAACTGAATAAATCAGACCTTTCACTGCTCTGCCAAGGTAAGACAGAAAAAGGAGTAAAGACAAAGAAGAAAATCGTTGAAGGATAGAGCATCGAAAGAGGCAATCGTTTCATCAATCTGTGCATCCGACTTGGATTTCGCCACAAGGATATTGCCAAACGATACTTAATAGAACGGTTTGAGAAACTTCGCAACAGCAAAAACGAGGAGTACGCCTTTAGAGTGTTTGAATCTATCACTCCGAACGACCGTCAGGCGATGTACAATGATAAAGGTAACCTTGATGAGAATGGAGTGATTAAACAGATTGACATAATAAAAGGTCGCATAGCAGAATAACCACCACCTCAAAAGAATAAAGGGCAGACCGACACAAAATCGGCTTGCCCTTTGTTTGTTTCATATAAACTCATATCCTCCTTTACGGAAACCGTCAGGCATAGTAATCTTTGTAGATTTCAGCTTTATACCATACTCTCTTTCTAATTGCGTAGCTACACCTTTCTTTTTAATCTCGTAGCTTGCATATACCTCTCCCATTATCTGTTTAATATCCTCAGTAGCCATTCTGTGACCGACTGCAAAGACTTCTCTAAATCTACGCTTAATATCGTTTTCACGATAATGCCGTTCCAATTCATTTTTCAGACTTGATTCTTTGTAGCCTAACGCCTTGATCTTATCAAATCCAAGTCTATCATAATACAGTCTTAAATCCTCATATTGTCGTTCCATTAAATCGGATGCAAGATAAAACCTACACTTTTCTTTCATTTGTCGCAGTTCGCAATATCGCTTCATTCTGTTGGCAAATCCCTCTTTCGTCAGAATACATTTTAGTTGTACCTTATAATCAGATATACGCTCATCCTTATTGACATTAAAACCGCTATCTTTCAACTGTTTCTTTACAACGACACTATTCAGATGATTCTCATGTTGAACATCATAGGCAAACCGCTCATTAAGGTACGCCAAACGATTTACTGTAAAGCAGTCTGACTTTTCATCATATCGCACATAGTTCTCACTATATTTCTTAATATTCTGCATTTCAAATGTTTCTTTAATCACATCGTCCTTAACCTCATCAGAGGCACTATTTTTCCATACAGCCAACTTCTCTGACCGTTCTAATTTACGTTCTATCGCTTCTTTATAAATGTCAGCATTGCTTTCCCCTATATCCACATTATAAATGAACATAACAGTCCTTCTAAATGGATTGCAAGCCAATCTTTGCCGTCCGGCTAAACCGTGAAAATTTACCTGCAGGCGAAGAGATATTACGACGCTCTCCAGTCGGTCAACAACCTCGTCCGCGATGCCCGAAAGGTGCAGCATACAATTCTGATGCTCGGCAATATCTCAGGTTATTATGTCAACAATTTCCAGAAGATGCTCCCTGACCCCAATTTCACATCTGCGGAACTGTCGGCCATCGCCTCCGGCTACACAAGGATACTTGAAGATGCCAACGGTGTGCTGAGCGACTTGAAGCAGGTAGTGAACATCACGACACTCTCCATGACTGACAAGGATCGTATGGATGTGGTCGATGATTGCTACAAGGAGATGAAGCGGTTGAAGAACCTCACGGCATACTACACCAACAAGAATATCAGCGTGTCATATCTCTGCGCTAAGAAAAAAGGAGATACCGAGCGCGTGGTGGCTGTCTACGGTGACGGCTCGGAAAAGTATTGGTAAGTTATGCTTTGCGCGATAGATTTTTCAAATCGCCACTCCATTCTGCGCTCACTCTATGATGAGATGATGCCTTTGTGTGGTGACACGGCGGGAGTGACACAAGGTATCGCCGGACTCGGTGCGCTGTTCTATGTCGCCTACCGTATATGGCAGTCACTGGCAAGAGCCGAACCGATTGATGTGTTCCCGTTGCTCCGTCCTTTCGTGATTGGCTTCTGTATCATGTTCTTTCCGACTGTCGTTTTGGGCACTTTCAATAATGTGATGTCGCCGATTGTTCAGGGCACGGCTTCAATGTTGGAGGGGCAGACACTCGACATGAAGGAGTACCGCGAGGAAAAAGACCGATTGGAGCATGAAGCGATGATGAATGACCCTTCAACCGCCTATCTTGTCGATGATGCCGAGTTTGACAGGCAGATTGATGAATTGGGCGTGCCCGAGATAGGCACAGCCGCCGGAATGTATATCGAGCGCGGAATGTATAAGGTAAAGAAAGCCATTCAGAATTTTTTCCGTGAATTGCTGAAAATGCTCTTTCAGGCGGCCTCACTGACAATCGACACGATAAGGACATTCTTTCTCATCGTTCTCGCCATTCTCGGTCCGATTGCCTTTGCCCTTTCAGTGTGGGACGGTTTTAAGTCAACGCTGACACAATGGATCTGCCGATACATCCAGACATATCTTTGGCTTCCGGTGGCAAACCTGTTCAGCACCATACTCGCCAAAATACAGGTGCTGATGCTCCAGAATGACATTTCTGAGTTGACAAACAACCCTAATATCGACTTAGACGGCTCAAACACAGCATATACCGTGTTTATGATTATCGGCTATTTCACTATCCCGACAGTAGCGGGCTGGATTATCCAAGCCGGAGGAGCCGGAAATTACAATCGTGCGGTCAATAACACTGCCATGCAGGTAGGTTCAGGTGCAGCCAGTGTCGGAGGCGCGGTCGCCGGAAATGTGGCTGGTCGGGCCGGAAAATTACTCAAATGACAATTAAACACTGATTAAATGGAGTTCAAATCACTTAGAAACATAGAGTCATCATTCCGTCAGATACG
>CAJTMH010000012.1 GCA_910577255.1 uncultured Duncaniella sp.
CAAGCGTGATGAATGGCTTAACAATAAACATAACACTCAAAAATAAAGCACTATGGACAATCAGATAGCAGCAACCATACTCCAACAAATCGGAGGAAAGCGGTTTGTGGTTATGACCGGAAGCCACGACTTCATCAACCTCGGCAACGGATTGAGAATGAGCCTTAGCCGTAACAAGACATCGGCTAATCGCTTGGAAATAATCTATGATGCAGGCGCAGACCTCTACAATATGCGGTTCTACCGCCAATCGTTCAGCCGAAAGACATTTGAGGTCAAAATCAAGGACATCAAGACATACGAAGGTGTCTATTGTGATATGCTTGAGGACATCTTTTCGGATGTGACCGGTATGCACCTTTATATGTAAAGATATTATTTGCCAAATCGTAATATGACAAGTGGCGCGACCCTGGGATAGAGTTGCGCCACTGATTTTGTTAAAAATTTCGGCCGCCACAGGCGGCGTTTGGGTTGGATTTATTATAATTGCTTCAGTAGTATTGATTTATACTACCTTTGTAAAAGCATACAACAAACAGTTTTTCAATAAAGTTTTTTCAGACAAGCGGATGGAACGCTATTTTTCGTTGTATCCGGACTACGAAAATAAAGCGATTAAGCATTATCAATGCAATCTCAGGCTGTCGGAAACACCGTATAACTCAACGCATAGAAAACGGATAGAAATAATTTCTATTTAGACAGTATAATCACCCTGAAAAATAGGCTAATACACTGATATGTCAAAATTTTAATGTATCTTTGCATTTGAAATCAAACGCTTATCCCAAAATGATAAAATCACTTTCAGAATACGCATAAAAACAGAATGAAAGTTTCATTGAATGTTCCAAACTATACTCCCGATACTGGAATGGGACTTAATTGGGAAAGTAACTTCAAAATTAAGGTTTCCGATATAAATGGGAGCATCTTAATTGAAGCTAATACTGATGGGTTAGTTTCCTTGGCAAATCACTTGTTAAATTTATCTCAATCATCGGTTCCGGCAGGAACTCATCTTCATCTCGATGAGAACAACTCTCTTGAAGAGGGCTCTTTAGATTTAATAATCGAAAAGATTTGATTACAAGACGTCAGTTTATAAGAGTGCATGTTGAATAGTGGCGATAATGACTGTAAACTTTTGAAATAATTTATCCAAATAATCTGAAAATAATATGATACTAATATTAGCGATGCGATCTTAGGCATTTCCGCCATGATTGGAGTGAAGATGAAAATAGAAAAACGCAAAAAATGGTGGATGCCATTTCTTATTGGAGGAATAGTATTCGTTTTGTTGATCTGTCTTTCTATTATCGCTTTCAATATGCTAACATTATCCTCGCCAGGATAAAATAATTGGATTCCAAGTATTTTCAAGCCATAAAATGAGGTTGTTACAGTCGTGTGGTACAATAAGAGTACAAAAGCGATGTTATTTATCGGTCTTTGGCGAAAAGGTGGTAAGAAATGGAACTGATAAAAAACGTACCGAATTTTGTAAAATAGTTGATAATGTGTTTTTACCAATTATTTAGATTATCTTTGCACCTGAACCAATAACCGATTCGTATGCCAAAAAGACTCACTCTCCCTGCTTTGCTTGTAAGCATCGCCCTTGCAGTTGTAACAACTGCGTGTGGCAATACAAGCACCACCAAAACCGATAAGATAGAAGGTGTGGAATGGAATGTTACCGTTAGAAAAGCGGTACAATTCTATGACACCCAGACTGGTGTTAGTACTGAAAATAAATATACTCTTGCAGACACTGCATCTATAAACCAACAGCTTCTTGGCATTAAGCCTGAAAATTTGGCCCTCGAATGGACTATACCCAGTGCTGACGGCTCGATTTGGCTTGTTGCATACGAAAATGGGCCGATTTTATCTGAAAAGGTAGCTGTAGCCGAAGCAAACACTATGCCGTCCTATAGCGGCAATATTCAGGTCGCATTCAAGTTTGCGGATGCTGACAAGTGGGCTACAATTACCCGTGAAAATATAGGTAGCAGATTGGCCGTATTTGTCAACAGTCAGCTAATGAACGCTCCGCAGGTAAATAACGAGATTACATCAGGTAATTGCTCGGTGACTATCCCCGGCGATATGATTAAACAATATCTGCCGGATATAGATTTGGAAAAAATAAAGCAATAAAAATTTCAGTTTGCAAGGTCGCGTCCGAGATTATAGGCGGAGGAATCTGCCTAAATCCGCTGTGTTTGAGAAAATTTAGTTAACTTTGCGTATGGCAAACCCAATCAATATATATGTCAGCGTTTCCAAAAGTTTGTTATTGACTTTGGGATTTGTTGTGTTTGCCCTTATGGTATATGTGACACTTAAAAATGCCAGTATCGCTAAAATTATTATAGGCGGAATATGTGAATTGGTATCTATTATAGGTTTCGGATTTTCTCTATATGTACTTTGGTGGGCTTTGAAGAAAAGGCCGGTAATTAGAATTTATAATGACAGAGTAGAGAATTACACGCTATTCACCGGGTGGCAGACTATTTATTTTTGTGATGTGGAGATATTCACGGTAATAAAGGTATCAGGAGTTCAAATTATTCAAGCGCATTTCTTGAATAATTTGTTTCAAGCCGATAAATCACTGAATACAGGTCTTATAGGCAACAAGAATAAAGTTTGTGATTTACTCAATGAAAAACTGAATGATTATGAATCCGTTGAATAAAAATTTTTTTTGGCTTATTTGGGGAGTGTGCTTATGCTGTTTTATTTTTTTAAGCACAACTAATCATGGGCGCGGTGAAGCAGGAGGACGTCTTATGCTATTCAGTCAATTGTTCCTAATTGGAGTCACCGCTTTATGCACTTCTTATAGTACACGAACAGCATACAAAAACCTTATAGTTGCAGTTGTTCTTAATGCCTTACTATTCTTTTGTTTATTCGGGAGTAATGGAGAAGGGAATAGTTTACTTTTGCTATTTTTGATTGTATTTATAAATGTTTGCTATGGTACTGGTTTATTAGTGTATCTACTAATAATGAAATCAGGACGTAGTTAGGTTCAGGTGACGAAGCGACGGGAAATGTTGCGAGTTAGGGCGTTTAATTACGGGTCGTTATAGTCGAGAGCGAGTCACGGCCACAATCGCCTCCTTATGCTCAAATGATGAAGAACAGAAGACAAGCAAAACACAAGAAGTGTTATAGGTGGCTAATCATCTATTTTGAGAAGACAAATCAAATTAAATTGAACTAACAGGCCTTAAAAATAGCAAAATCTTTTTCTCTCAGTTCTCTTGTTTATCTCTATTAGTACATTTTTAGTACACTTATGGCGATGTAATATTGATTATCAACAATTATATTCTATATAATCAAAACTATGTATATTCCATTGTCTATATTTGAGGTGACATTGAGAAATGCTCTATGCCGCGAACTATCGGCTATGGCAGGACGTAAAGATTGGTACGCTATATTTCCGAATACTCCCGGATTGTCAAATCTGAACCGCTATATTACTAATGCAATAAAACAAATTTCCGGAAGACACGAGCAAATAACACCTCCGAAGGTGATTGCGGAGCTTACTTTGGGATTTTGGGGATCGCTGTTGAATAGCGAATATGAACGAATATTATGGAAAGATTTGCACCGAGCATTTCCTTTTATGCCCAAAAATAAACGACAAAGAAAAAATGTATCAGCACCACTCAACAGATTCAGGGCATTTCGTAACCGTGTGTTTCATAATGAATCTATTTGCTGGAATATGAACCGCGTTACCGAAATTCATAATGAAATTATTGAGGTTATTGGCTGGATAAATAAAGATATGCCCAATTGGTTGGCTCAATTGGATCGAGTGCCAGCTGTATCTTCAGATATTATCCAAATTATGGATTGGAAGAATTAGTATCGCCACCTACTATATTATAGGTAGCGATACTATAACCATCTTATTTAAGATATAAAGCCGCAAATTCTGTCATTCGGCGTTGGTGAAGTTGCTTGTGGAATTTGCCTTTGTAGCGGCAGTGGGCAGTGTATTCCTTGAATATGTTTCGGTCGCCCCGTCGGAGTTTTTTCAGTATTGAGGATTTGTTCACAACACCGGGCCCGCAGTTGTAGGCTAATGCGCCTAATAACACACTGTCTTTGCCGTATTGGGAGTATAGGGCGCAGAATTTGCGGAGGTCTTTTCGCAGTAGTGCGTCGGCTTGTGCCTCGGTCAGTTGCACACCTCGGCGATATGGTTCTCCCGGCTGGACGCAGTGACCGTACCCCACATAGGGCCAGTGTTTCGGGTGGTGCATCGTTTCAAATTTCTTGATTATCAGCACAGCACGTTCAAACAACGGCAATCCCATTATGCTCCTTTTTGCGGCGTGGGCGGGCGTTGCTGCCGCAAGGGTCAGCAACGCCACGAAGAACATCAGTAACTTTCTCATCGGCTGATTGGGGTTAATGTTCCGGGATTGATGGGAGTAACGACCAAGCCACCTGTATTGTCATCATTATCTTTGGTGTTGAACTCGAAAGTCTGTTCCCACGGTGTCGAACCGAAATTATCTTCCACGACAACGAGGAATTTATGTGCATCGGAAGATTTTGCTGTGTAGTTCAGGCGGAATGTCTTGCTTTCGAGCAGAACACGGTCGTTGTTAACCAGCACCGGGCCGTCAACGAGTTTGAGCGTACCCTCGCCGTCATACTGGAAATAGCGGATTGTGTAGAGTGTGTTGGTATAGTTGCCTTCCGGCTGGATCTCAAAGCGCAGCTCTACGGTCTGGCCTTTGGTTATCTTTTCAGCGAAGGGCATTACCTCCACCGTGAACGGATAGGACTGTTGCACATCGAGGTCGTCAGAACAGGACGAGAGTGTGAACACGAGGGCAAAGAGTGTTGCCCAGAACCCGAAGAACCGGGCGGGAGTGAGGCGCATTGCGCCAATACGGGAGATAAGATTTGTAGTCATAATTTGAATTTGGGTTTCTTTGCCTCAGCAAAGCGGTGGGGCGATGAAATGGTGTTTTTGGGGGTGTTTGCCACAAGAAAATCGTTGAGATCCTTGTGTTGAGGATAGAGTGAGGATTTATCCGCCACCTTGTCGCCAAACTCGCGTTGGAGTCTGGCGAGAGCCGCACGACCTGCCACATCGTTGTCGAGATAAGAGAGCACAAGCGGATAATGTTGCAGATAAGGTATTGCTTTGTTGAGATTTGACACGGAGTTGAGAACCACACTGTCATTGCCGTCATTATAGCCAAGTCTTTCCGCTGAAAGAAAGTCAATAAAGCCTTCAAACACGTTGCACCGTGGGTTGCCGTTTACGATATGAGTGATGTTTTTCGGCGGATATGCTCCCTTGAAAAACGGATTGCGCAGCTCATATCCGTGGGCATTGTTCTCAAAGCCTATGGCATAATACCGTTTGCCATGAAGCGTGTAGTCAACCTGCACGCAATAGCGTTGGGCGATGTCACGCGGTATGCCACGGTCAGCGAGGTAGTTCAGCAGTATCGGCGATTCCAGACGTGAAATCTCGACATTCTCAAATGTCGGTTGCTCAACGAATGGCACAGGTTTATAAGGCTTCTCAACAGGCAACTGCATCTTTTGGGCGATGAACTCCGCCCGTCTGATGAAGTCTGTTTCTCCTGTCAACTCTCCGGCAAGGTTGAAGATGTCGCCACCTGCACCACTGCCGAAATCGAACCATAGATTTTTGCGCGGGTTGACATGGAACGACGGCTTTCGCTCATTGCGGTATGGAGAGTAGAACCACAGCCCTTTGCTGTCGCGTCCGGTCGGCTGATAGCCGAGGTGGTTGAAAAAATCGACCAATGGGATTTGTCTGATAGCGTCGATGTTCATAGGCGCATTTTTCGTTTAGGCTTTAGCGGTTTTTCCTCTGGTTTGGAAATCTGCTTTTTCTGTAAAGCGTTCATCTCACTGGCAATATATCGGTTGAGTTCTGACTTGTTAGCGCAGCCAGTCAGTTCATACGCAAGGTCATATATTCCACCATTAGCACCGGTCTTGGTATCGCGCCATAAGTTCGTGCGGATATTTATAACCATAGTGCCTTTGGCTGATGAATCGTAGGGAGAATTGTAGATTCTCAAATCGCCGTCAGCGGCTACCGGGTGTTCCTGCCCCAAAGCCTTCATAAAGTCAGTAAGCGGTATTTTGCTTATGTCGAGGTGTATTACTTGTGGCTCAATGGCTCTTTTTGTGAGCATTTCTTTGGCTATCTCATACTCGTTCATCATTTTGATGATGTAGCCGTTAATGTCTTTCCGATGGTCGCCCCTTGCAGTAAGTTCAGCCAGACTGTACAGATCTCCCGCTTCATCAGTCCAGTGGTCATACCAATTATTCATTTTGGTGTCAACTACAAATAATGCCTCTGCATCATCGCTGTACGGAGTATAGTAAAGTTTCAAATATCCATAGCCGCCAACTGACTTTTCGCCAAAAGCATCCATGAATGTGGTCAGCGGGATATTCGGAATATCTTTCTCAGTGTATCTCATAGGCTCATTCGATTATAAACTTTACGCCAACACCATACTGGGTATGGAAATGGCCCGTTGAATTGCCGAACACAAACCGCTCTTTCACATTGGCAGTTAAGGCTATTTTATCGGAGAGATAAAAGTCTGCCTGAACGGTCAGTGCGCCACCATATATGAAGGCATCGCCGTTGTTGAGCGTTGAGCCGTCGGACAGCACCGACTTACCCCAGTTTACCGTTTCATATCCGCCGAGGGCCGACACACCACCGTAGAGGTGGAACGTCTGCGAGTAGTCGCTCAACAGGTGTAGGTTGTAGCCGACCTCGCCAGTGAACTCCGCCACAGGGATACGCCCTTTCTCTCCGTATGGCTTGTAAGTCTGGAGCTACTCGCCGCCGAAAGTCCATGTGTTGGCATTGCCCATGAACACAGAGTAATACACTCCGAAAGAATAGCCACAGTTGCGGGAGTTACCGGTGTAAAAACCGTCAGCCATATTTGCCTTTATTTCCACGGCTGACATTCCGGGGAGGCATCGCTGGGCCATTGCCTGCCCCATAAAAAGGGTAAGCAAGGCAGCGAAAATCATTATCGCTTTTTTCATTGGCCGTTACTGGATTGAAAGTTCGTCGATTACGTTGGCTCTCACAATATCCTCGTTCTCCACCACGAAAGACTGATGGCGGCCGCCTTCCTTTTCAGCGACCTCGATAACGAGCTGTTTTTCTTCGGGGATAGTGAATTTCTCCAAAGCGAACACGGTTCGTTCCGATGATTTGCCATGTACGACCGTCACATAGTTCTGGGCGCGGAGCGGTTCAAGCACCTGTTCCTGCATGGCAGTCCGTTTGATAACTTTCTTGTCCACAATCTTGAACGACACAAAATCAATATCGAAAGCGATATTTGATGTATTCTTCAGTTCTGTGTGGAAATAGAGCAAACCATTGTTGGTGTAGATTGATTTGAGAAGGAATTGCACACCGAAACGCTTTGAGCCTATGTGTTTGATTTCACGCTTGTTCTGCTTGTAAATACTCTTCATAATCAGCTTTACAAGCATCGGCGACTCCTGACCGAGTTTTTCCAGATAGATCTCCTGTGCGTTGTTGGGGCGATTGACAGCCTCGCCGTCATGGAGAAAATCGGTCATCTCGATATTGAGCAACAGCGGTTCTTTGGCGAATTTCACGTTGAATGAATAGTAACTGCCATCTTCGGTAATAACCGACAGATTTGTTTCAGTCTTGAACGACTTGAAAGCCGATTTTACACACAGCACGTTTTTCGCACCGTCGGCAAGTCCGGCGACGAGGTTTTCATTGCCGAGG
>CAJTMH010000013.1 GCA_910577255.1 uncultured Duncaniella sp.
ATGTTGCTTTTTAGATGGTTAAAAATGTACTGACAGAACTCTGTTCTTCATCACCATTTCGGGGTTGCTTGTGTAGCGTTGGTGCAGCCAATTATCAAAAGCTTTTGATAATTGGGTTTATCTAAAGAATTATATAATCACTACTTTCAAAGTTAAAAATCAATAATAACCTATTAGTCAGCGGCAATCGCGATAACTATCTTGGGATAATATATGTATTACTTATAGAACCCCATAATATTGTCAAGATATGGAAAACACGATTATTCCCACTGATAGTTTGATAGAGGTTTGTGAAAAGGCTGTTGAGACCTTTCAATTGGCGACTGATGTCAAAAGTCGGTTTATGAGAGGGATTAGAGTGCTAAGCAGGCATTTACAGCAGGACGGTGTGTTAAATTATAAACCGGAAGAAGGAGAACGGTATATAGTTGAGATATTTGAACAAAACCTGTCTAAATACAGAAAGATGCAGATAATACCTGCAATCCGGGCTGTCAATGCCTATCTTAATGGTGAGGCGACCTATACGATTCCAAAGGCGCAACGCTATGTTCATAAATCCTATCGTTTTCCCGGAGATATTGGTACTGTTGCAGAACAGTTCATAAACGAACGCACAGACGAAAAACATCTAAGCCTGAATACTGTTCGACAATATAAAAGAGTCCTCAGCAAATTTGCGGTTCTTATGGAGCTAAGGCATAGAACGCTGTGGGATTTATCCGAAGCAGACATTGTCGCGTTCATTGGTTCGACCCACAACAGTGATTTCGACAGGCTTTCTATACTTCGGTTCTTTATGTCTTATTTATACGACAACAAGATTACAACCACAGATTTGAGCCATCCGTTGATTGGGAAATCGAGAAGAAGGCCGACAAAATTACCTTCATACTATGAAGCGCACGAAATAGCCTCCATAGAAAATGCCATATGCAAGAGCGGCAAGAAAGGACTCAGAGACTATGCCATGATACTGTTGGCATCCAGACTTGGATTGCGCAGCTCGGATATATTAGATCTTAAATTATCTGATATAGACTGGGATGCCAATGTTTTACGGATAATGCAGCATAAAACGAGAGCCCCGATTGAGTTGCCCCTGATTCCAATTGTAGGGAATGCTATAGCATCATATCTAAGATACGGGCGACCAAAATCAACCCTTAAAAATGTTTTCCTTACCTGTAATTTCCCCGTAAGACCTCTTATGGAAGGTACATTCCGTGAAATCGTGGTGGAATATATGCGTAGGGCCGGTGTGGGATATGATGGCAAACATCACGGCCCCCATAGTCTTCGCCACAGTCTTGCATCACGGATGTTAAAAAATGGGGTGGCGATGCCTGTAATTTCAGAAGCCCTCGGACACCAGTCCACAGACACCACCATGTCCTATCTCGCAATTGATAATGAATCATTGCTTCTCTGTGCAAATGACGTGGTATTGGTCAAAGAAAGTTTTTACACACAAAAGGACAAGTATTTTTATGGATAGCAATAGAGTTTTCAACAGTGTCCTCGCCGCATACCTGAAAGGATACATAGCGGAGAAGGAGTCCCTATGCCAAAGCACAGAATCGTCTTATTGGTGCCTGCATGAATTTGACAAGTATCTAATTGAAATTGGACATGCCGGTCTCAACATATCCAAGCGTACATATGATGGATGGCTTGAATGGGCATCTATAAATCGAAAAAGATCCACGATACACTGCAAGGTTCTAATCCTCACATCCTTTATGAAATATATGTGCTCAATGGGTAATGATTGCTACGTTCCTCCACCGCATAAAAACCACGCATCGGATTTTGTTCCGTATATATTCTCAGATGAAGAAATAGGGCGTATATTTGAAGCCAGTGACAATCTGGCTCTTGCATATTATACCGGACACAACACTGTGCTTTTCTCAATGCCCGCTTTAGTCCGGTTCCTATATAGCACGGGCGTCAGAATATCAGAGGCTCTTGCTATAAGAAACAAAGATGTAAATTTTGACAAGAGACAGATTTTAATTGAAGGCCTCAAAAATAAAATGCAACGTCTGGCGCCAATCAACCAGTCTCTTGAGAAAGTGCTTAAACAATATCTTCAATATAGAAACATGTTACCGGTTCCCGGAATTGATGAGCCGGAGGGTTTTATGTTTGTTTCAGGATTAGGACGGCAAATCAAAAGGAATACAGTTTCAAAATGGTTCAAAAAAATCATATTGGCTGCCGATATACCCTATAATGGTCAACAGGAAGGACCAAGAATCCATGATTTGCGTCATACGGCCTGCGTTCATGCGATGTCCCGTCTTGTGTCAAAGGGCTACGATATATATTGCGCTCTTCCGATGCTTGCAAGATATATGGGACATAAAAATCCCACAAGTACCGAGTCTTATGTCAGATTGACACAAAGCATGTATCCGGATGTATTGCTGGCGATTCCTTGACTCAGACTATTCTTCATAAATCTCTTAATTCAAAGGATATGATACATAAGAATAATTATCTTGACTTTGCAATATGTCTGGAAAAGTTCTTTTCTGACTATCTGATAAAGGAGCGTGGCGCGAGCAACCATACTATACGCTCTTACCGTGATACGTTTATATTGCTGATTGATTACTTGTCAAAAGAAAAAAGTATAAAGCCGTACAATATATGCTTCAGTCAGATTGGGAAAGAATGTGTCTTGGAATTTCTTGACTGGCTCGAGTGTAAGCGGGACTGCACACCGGGGACAAGGAATCAGAGATGTGCTGCGTTACGCTCGTTTTTTCGATATATAATGTATCTCGACCCTACACATATGTCCCAATGGAAAGAAATATGTAAAATCAGGCTGAAGAGATATGTGAAAGGCTCGTTGGCATATGTGTCAGTGGAGGCATTGAAATGTCTTTTGGATTATGTGCCGGTAGATACCCGAAAAGGGAGAAGGGACTTGGCAATGCTGACTTTAATGTACCAAACAGGGGCGCGTGTTCAAGAAATAATCGACTTGACTCCAGCATCAATTAGGCTGTCAAAGCCATTCACCGTCGAACTTCTCGGAAAAGGTTCCAAAAAACGAATAGTCCCGATTGATGGGAATTCGATGGAACTTGTGAGTTGCTATATCAAAGAAAATAATCTTGATGATTGTGCCAAACGTGTTTTCCCTTTGTTCTTTAATTGTTGGGGCGAGAGGTTGTCAGCAGCCGGAGTTGCATATATTCTTGAAAAATATTATTCTATGGCAAAAAAGGAACATGAAGATTTGTTCCCAGACAAGATAAGCCCTCATGTATTGCGCCATTCAAAAGCGATGCATTTACTGCAATCAGGCGTAAACTTGGTATATATAAGGGATATCCTTGGTCATGCATCTATTAAGACTACAGAAATATATGCAAGAGCGGATTCCAAGTATAAACGAGAGGCATTAGAAAAAGCCTACGTTGATGTGTGTAACGTCCATACGGAATGTGAATGGGAAAAAGATGATAAACTCAAACAGTTTCTCAAAAGTTTGGCATAGATTATAATCACAAGAATTTATATAAAAGACTATTGATTTTACAGGTGCTTATTTCAGATATACTGACTAAGTATTGATTATATAACTCTTTAGATAAAGCCATAGGTGGTGGCTGCCGTAGCCATAGACGAAGTATCGGTCAAGGTCGTACTTGTCGGCAAAGTCGGCTACAATCTGCCGCAGGGTTTCCTCGCTGTCGGCATAGAGAATATGGTTTACAAACTCTATGATGGTTTCGGCTATCTTATCATCAAAGATGATTGTCGGGTGTTCAAATGTTACATTCATAATCGGAGGATTTATGACCTGCGCCATTGCTGACGCAGGTCGGGTTAGACATCATGCCGATATTACATCAGCGTTTTCGGATTTTTGATTTGCTCTCCTTGCAATCTTGTGGATATTTCTTTGCACAAGCGACACTATGCGGTTGTGATACTTGGTGTCTTGATTATAAGCACCATGCGACTGCGAGATTATAAGGCGTTTGAGGTCTATCTCAATAGTTTCTAACCGTTTGTCACCGATATGAGCCGACATCACAAGGGAATTGTTTTCTGCGTAATAGCCGTTGGTATATACGCAGTGGTGCATTATCTCGCCTTCGTTGTAGAAATCCTCGGCGGTCTGCAACACGGAAACCTCAATAAGTCCGTCAGAAAACACGAGGTCAAGGTATCGTGACATCCGTTGCGGATAGGTCTTTTTCGCTTCATCGTCTTTTCTCTGTCGGATTTGACGCTCTATCTCCGCATTTCGCTCTCGCTCAATCCTCACTTTTTCTTCACGCCGTTTCAGCAACTCCACAAGGCGGTTGTGTTCCGACCTAAGATTTTTGGGGCATAGATAGAGGGGGTTGTGAATGTCCATGCCGAGCCGTTCAAGAGTGTTGATATGGTCATACCATGTCGTAACATCTTTGACTTTGTAATTGTGCCGCAGGCATATTCTTATGAGTTGCCAGCTGTCACGGCGGTATTGTGAGCGGTAGAGGTAGTATGACAATAACCCATACTGCCTTGTCTTTACAAGGGTTTCCACCTTGTTGTCGGACATCAGACCTTTCAGCAGGTCGTAGGGGTCTGTGTAGTGGAAGCCATTAAACCCGTTGCGTCTGATAATCGGCAGGACACGGCATTTGGGATATGTGGCGTATATGGGGATATTGTCGTAATTGGCGGTTCTGCTCCTAATCTCCATGTCGCTGTCAAAATTCCACGCATCGCAGTATCGTGGCATAAAGCATTTTTTCCGTGCGATGTTCACCTCGTTGCCCTCGGCGTCAAACCAACGCTGCAACGCCTCGTTAACGATGTATTCAGCTTTTTCACCCTTACGGCTGCACCATTTAACGTATATCACTCTAATTACTTGAAAATTATCCCTTGTGGTAACAACCGCAAAGTGTGCCGTCTGCGTTGATTTGCGTTTGAGCGAGTGGCTGACGGTGAGTTTTGCCCCACATTTCGGGCAACGGCATTTATTGCCACGCTTACCCTCCGCTGACCATTCGTGGGCACATTCGGAACATACCATAGAGCCGTTTTTGCCACGATAGGCGATGTGTTCAAAGCATTGCGAGTATGCCCATTGCTTTTGTGTCGCGGTTATGGGGCGCAGTGTGGCAGATAGTTTTACCACTTTCTTATGTAATGCTGTCTTGGGTTTCATAGTCGTAAAGTGTTAGAGGTCAAAAAGACTGGGTTGTGCGATTTGGGGATTGTTCTCAGTTGCTTTCTTCTCGGTGGTCTTGGGTCTGCGCATTTTAGCCATTTCCTCGTCACGGAGTTTGTTGATGGCTTCCTGCCGTGCCTGTTCCTTTTCTTCTTCGGTGAGTTCCACAACGTGATTAACTACCACGTGGCAGTTGGTCGCTGTATTGCTTACCTCGATTTCCGGCTCATCCCAAAAGTGCATAGCCCAGCCGAAGATTTCATCGTCGGTAAAACCGCAACATCCGCTTTTCTTGACCTCTCCAATGATATAAGTCTTATGAGAAGCTTCTCATAACACCTATTATGAGTAGAGTCATATTATGAGAAGTATTATCCAGTACATTCTGTATTCTCTTTATTTTCAGTCAACTCCTTTCAGCACTTGACATAACAACTTCTCATAACTATATTTGCCACGGGTAATATTACCCTATAACACAATGGTAAATGTATGAAAGAAGAGAATCTACAGCATCTCATTTCGAGATGTGAGGCTTTTCTCCGAGACTCTCGCTATGCTGCCATATCCATACGGAATAATGTCCGACGATGGAACAGTGGCATAGCACAGTATCTGAAGAGAAAGGGCCTTGACGATTATTCACCTCCTTTGGGGGATGAATATCTATGTTCCATACAGGCCCTTGGTATATATACTGAGGGAACTGTAAACGAATATCGAAGATCTGTCCGGATGCTTAATGATATGCTTTTGCTCGGGCATATCAGAAGATCAAGCAAAGTTCCTGTGAAATATGACTTTAGCGGAGCGATTGGCATGGAAATGCTGAAGTTTATAGATTCACAGAGACGTTTGCGCAGAGCCGAAAAGACGATTGCCCATCATCAGCGCAATCTAAGCTATTTCCTTGAATATCTGGTTCAAGGTAAGTCTCTCACACATCCTATGAAGATAACAGAAGGGGACATTGTGGCTTATATTGAAGCTTGCTCTAATAAAGTAAGCGCAAGATATTCAATCAGAATGCTTATGTCTTTCTGGTATAAGCATGGGGTAGTCGCAAATGACTTCGATGAGTTTTTTCGTGCTTTCAAAGTCAGGTGCAAAGAGAGAATCCCTTCGTTCTATTCATCTGAAGATGTCGTAAAAATCGAGGAATCCGTCAATCGCAACAGCGCTCTCGGAAAAAGAGACTATGCAATCATCCTATTGGCTTCAAGACTCGGACTCCGTGCGTCAGATATATCCACGTTGACTTTTGATGAGATAGACTGGGAGAGCAATCTTATCAGAAAAAAGATGGTAAAGACCGGCAATTTCATAGAGTTGCCACTTCTGCCAGAGGTCGGAAATGCCATAATAGACTATCTTAAGAATGGTCGTCCGAAATCATCGGCTGTGAATTTGTTCATACTGCACAGACCTCCATATACCTCCCTAACTGCCTATGCAGTATGCAGCCAAATAAACAGGCTGATCACACTCAGTGGAGTGAATGTCACGGGGAAGCATCATGGCCTACATTCACTCAGACACTCTCTTGCCTCGGCGCTTCTAAAACAATCAACGCCGATAGAAACCATCTCCGAGGTGCTTGGACATCAGAGTTGTCAGTCGACTATGAGCTATCTGTCCATAGACATGGAATCGCTCCGGCAATGTGCACTTGAAGTACCGCTTGTTCCGGACACATTCTATAATCAGAAAGGAGGGGTATTTTATGAGCGACACTGATTATAAAAGCGTTCTGGCTCCATATATGGCTCAACTTATGGAAATGGAGCGTGCCGCAGGCGCAGTCAACACGCATCTTCCCGGGACCTTGAAAGCCTTTGATGATTTTGCCTGCTCTTATGGCCTGAAAGACACATCTGTGAGTGAGAGTTTTATTACCGACTGGCTCAAAACAAGGATTAACGAGAGTGAAAGAACTGTCTATAACAGGGATATTCAGTTAATGGCTTGATTTATCAAGCTGAAAATGGAGCGTGGTCGCCCTATGGCGGTGCTGTTTTGATTATGAGGGCAAATTTTCAATTCTCGGCGATAAAATATGACATTTCGGACAAATAGGGATACACTGATTCGCC
>CAJTMH010000014.1 GCA_910577255.1 uncultured Duncaniella sp.
GCACCTTTATATGTAAAGATATTATTTGCCAAATCGTAATATGACAAGTGGCGCGCCACTGTGATAGAGTTGCGCCACTGATTTTGCTGAAAATTTCGGCCGCCAAAAGGCGGCGTTTAGTCAGTTGCCTATTTGCCGAGAAGCCATCGCCATGCAGGTATTACATGGATTGTTTTGCCATCATCGGTTATTATTTCATCATGCTGGTCTGCTGTGATAATTAAAAGATTATCACAGTTTGTGGCATTGGATGCTTCAATAAGACCATTGATTTCTCTTTTACGAGTTTCCTCATCAGTCATATCCCATGTGACCTGTATAAGTTGGACTATCTCAGTTCCACGCTGAACTACAAAATCACATTCGCCCTTGCCTTGATAATAATATATCTTGTCAACGGGTGTGCGCTGACGATAAAGCTGTAAGAATACCGTATTTTCAAGTTTCTTGCCATCATCATTGGCTTGTGGCAAAAGCACAGCATCTCTCAGTCCATTGTCGATACAGTAGTATTTCGGTTGTGAGCTTTCCACTTTCTGAAGTGACTTGCTGTAATTGGGTATGCGCAGAAACATAAATATATCACACGCATAGCCGGCCCAATCATAGAGATTGTCTTTGCTTACTCTCAGTCCCCGTGATTTTATGTCCCCATGTATTGCCCGTATTGATGTCGGCTTTGTGAGGTTTGACATAATCCTTTTCAGATAATAACGGAGCACCTCTATATTTGACAAATTATAATGTTCTACTAAATCCCTCAGTAGCATCGTGTCAAAATAGCCTTGCAGGATTTTGGCTTTTTGCAGAGGATTATCCGTCAGCACAACTTCCGGGAAACCACCTTCATTATTGTAGTCAAAAAACGCATTGCGTATCTTTGCAAGATCACTTTCAAGCCAACCTTCGGCATCAACACCCTTGAATTCACAGTATTCACGGAATGAGAGCGGCAATGTTTCTTCTTCCTCCGGCCACCCCCGCAAAGCCGACTTGAGTTCAGAACTGAGCATTGTCGCGTTGCTACCGCTTATGTATATGTTTTTGGAGTAATGTTTGTAAAGACGCATAACAAAATATTCCCATCCTTCGATAAGCTGTATCTCATCAAAGAACATATACACATCTGACATTTCAATGTCAGGGTACATCTCCCGGTATGCTTCTATTATATGGTCGAGTTCGTCTGATTTCATTCTTACCAGACGCTCATCGTCAAAACTGACCCATAGAATTCGTTTTCTGTCAACACCTTGTGTCAAAAGGTCATTCACAACAACTTCCATTCGGGATGTCTTGCCACAACGTCTTACTCCCGGTATGGTTACGATTTTATTTGTACCGACAGGTAAAGGGTTATCACGTCTTTTCAAGTCAGTCGGAAACTCCGATTGACGCATCGCGATTTGAGATTTTATATATAGCTTGTCCATACTGTCCTAAATTCAGGGACAAAGATAGTAATTTTTGTCCTAAAATCAAGGACAAATCAAAATTATTTCGCGTTAGCGCAACAAAGAGTGGTAGCAACGCCGTGACGAGTGGCAGAGTAATAAGAAATAGCGATTAACACTTTAGTCGTAAGCAGTGCGGATAGCCCTATGTGATATAGAGTTATCCGCTCATTTTGCTAAAAATTTTGGCCGCCAAAGGGCGACTACGAATTATGATTATACTTTACCTCCCTTCAAAATGAAGTCATCTCGATGATATGCAATTTCTCGTAACCGATGAATAGCTGGATTATATTTATTTGGTTTGATGAACGAATATTTAGGCAATTCCTTCATGAATGATAATGATAGATTACAAAACAACGGAATATGATAAGAACCAATAATTGGATTACCATCTTTTGATACCATTTCGGGATAACCAGCCACTTTATCTAGCAAACGATACTTCATTACACTCTCACAAAATTTCCCAATTTGATATGCAGTGTAGTCATTAGGGCGACAGTAAACCACGTTAGATGCTTTTACAACTATCAACTTATTTAGTTCATAAACATCTTTTACAGATTTTAGAACCACATATTTCTTCTTTCTGTCACCAACTTTGTAACATTGAGAGTCATAATACAAAACTGCGATACGAGGAGATAATGGGAAGTATATCATTAACCCTCGACTTCCCAGCGCATATATTTGTTTCATTCTCTCCATAAAGACATCGTATATCACAGCAGGATTATCGCTTGTCATAAACGCCTTATCCGTTTCATTTATGATGATTTTATAGTTTAAATCAACACACATATTAACCAGTTGCGCTTGTGTCCCAAGTGCCATCATTCCTATAGAGTTGAATTTTAATTCGACTCGGTCTATTATTTCATCTGTTATATCAGCGACTTCATCAGAGCCACCATTATTTCTTTTTAATTCAATTATCTTCTTAAGCGTATTTCGGACAAAAAGATTGGCAGATTCTTTGATTAAATCAACTTGAAAATTTGTACGTCCTGCCTGAAGCATGGTAAATACATACAACGTATATTCGTCTTCTATTGAAAGCTTTTCACGAGGTGCTTCTAAAATTTTTTTAATAATTTTATTAGCCATCCCCTCCATTGCACCAAGTGTCTTCTCAATTTTCATATTCTCAGAATAGAAATAATCACCACTTGACTGCGTCTTGATGGGAGCACTAGGCACATATTTACTCTTTTCTAAAATATATGCTCCAATATTTTTATCATCGTTGGAGAAATTACGTTGATAAAATTGAGGTACGTAATGTTGGTTCTTTGTTTCACCTTTCTTTTGTTGTGTAGCCATAAATTTGAGTGTTAGTCCAAGTATCGTATTGCAAAAAGTGTGCCAAAAGCTCTTTTGGCACACTTTGCAATATCCTATCTGACGAATAAGAGATGGAGTTCTATTATTCTACGTTTTAATAAACCATCATGTGTTTTGCCTTTGTAGCGGCAGTGGGCGGTATATTCCTTGAATATGTTGCGGTCACCTCGGCGGAGTTTCTTCAGAATTGAGGATTTGTTGACTACTCCGGGCCCACAGTTGTAGGCTAATGTGCCTAACAGCACACTGTCTTTGCCGTATTGGGAGTATAGGGCGCAGAATTTGCGGAGGTCTTTTCGCAGTAGTGCGTCGGCTTGTGCCTCGGTCAGTTGCACACCTCGGCGATATGGCTCTCCCGGCTGTACGCAATGCCCATAGCCCACATAGGGCCAGTGCTTCGGGTGGTGCATCGTTTCAAATTTCTTGATTATCAGCACGGCACGTTCAAACAACGGCAATTCCATTATGCTCCTTTTTGTCGCTTGGGCGGGCGTTGCTGCCGCAAGGGTCAGCAACGCCACGAAGAAGAACAACAGTTTTTTCATCGGCTGATTGGGCTTAATGTTCCGGGATTGATGGGAGTCACGACCAGACCGCCAGTGCTACCACTGTCATCTTCATCTTTGGTGTTGAACTCAAAAGTCTGTTCCCACGGAGTAGAACCGAAATTATCTTCCACGACCACGAGAAATTTATGTGCATCGGAAGATTTTGCTGTGTAGTTCAGGCGGAATGTCTTGCTTTCGAGCAGAACACGGTCGTTGTTCACCAACACAGGGCCGTCAACGAGTTTGAGCGTACCCTCGCCGTCATACTGGAAATAGCGGATTGTATAGAGGGTATTGGTGTAGTTGCCTTCCGGCTTGATTTCAAAGCGCAGCTCTACGGTCTGCCCCTTGACTATTTTTTCGGCGAATGGCATTACCTCCACCGTGAACGGATATGACTGTTGCACATCGAGGTCGTCAGAGCAGGACGAGAGGGTTAACACGAGGGTAAAGAGTGTTGCCCAAAAGCCGAAGAACCGGGCGGTAGTTAGGCGCATTGCGCCGATACGGGAGATAAGATTTGTAATCATAATTTGAATTTGGGTTTAGCGGTTTGTTTCTTAATATTTGCCACAAGGTACTCGTTGAGATCCTTGTGCTGAGGATATAGTGAGGATTTATCCATTACCTTGTCGCCAAACTCGCGTTGGAGTCTGGCGAGAGCCGCACGACCTGCAACATCGTTGTCAAGATAAGAGAGCACCAGCGGATAGTGTTGCAAATAAGGTATTGCCTTGTTGAGATTTGACACGGAGTTGAGAACCACGCTGTCATTGCCGTCATTATAGCCAAGTCTTTCCGCAGAAAGAAAGTCTATGAAGCCTTCAAACACGTTGCACCGTGGGTTGCCGTTGGCGATATGCGTGATGTTTTTCGGCGGATATGCTCCCTTGAAAAACGGGTTGCGCAGCTCATATCCGTGGGCATTGTTCTCAAATCCGATGGCATAATACCTCTTGCCATGAAGCGTGTAGTCAACCTGCACACAATAGCGTTGAGCGATGTCACGGGGTATGCCACGGTCAGCGAGGTAGTTCAGCAGTATCGGCGACTCCAGACGTGATATTTCGATATTCTCAAATGTCGGTTGCTCAACGAATGGCACGGGTTTATAAGGCTTCTCAACAGGCAACTGCATTTTTTGGGCGATGAACTCCGCCCGTTTGATGAAGTCTGTTTCGCCTGTCAACTCTCCGGCAAGATTAAAAATGTCGCCACCTGCACCGCTCCCAAAATCGAACCATAGATTTTTGCGCGGGTTGACATGGAACGAGGGCTTACGCTCATTGCGGTATGGAGAATAGAACCACAGTCCTTTGCTGTCGCGTCCGGTTGGCTGGTAGCCGAGGTGGTTGAGAAAATCCACTAACGGGATTTGTCGGATAGCGTCGATGTTCATAAGCGCATACCACGTTTGCGTTGCGGTCGTTCCTGTTTCTTATCCGGATTGGTTGCCGTGACATCATACATTTTCACATCACGCACCTTTTTCATTTCCGAGGCGATGAACAGGTTTAGTTCCGACTTATTGGCACTGCCGATAATCTCATAGGCGAGGTCGTATATGCCGCCATACATCTTTTCGGGTTGTGCCTTATCGTACCAGCCGTTGGCTTCAGTATCTACAACTATATTGCCATTTGTCGAATATGGCGACTCATAGGTCAGAAGATTGTTGTTCCGGTCAATCGGCTCAAAGCCCATAGCCTTCATAAAATCTTCGAGAGGAAGATTTTTTATGTCGAGATCAATTACTGTCATTCCCTAAAGCTCATTCGATTATAAACTTTACACCGACACCATACTGGGTATGGAAATTACCCGTTGAATTTCCGAATACAAACCGCTCTTTCACGTTTGCGGTCAGCGCAATTTTATCGGAGAGATAAAAATCTGCCTGAACGGTCAGTGCGCCGCCATATATGAAGGCATCGCCGTTGTGAAGCGTGGATCCGTCGGATAGCACCGACTTTCCCCAGTTTACCGTTTCATATCCGCCGATAGCCGATACGCCGCCATAGAGGTGGAAAGTTTGCGAGTAGTCGCTCAACAGGTGGAGGTTGTAGCCGACCTCGCCTGTAAACTCCGCCACGGGGATACGACCCTTTTCGCCGTAAGGCTTGTAGGTCTGGAGATACTCGCCGCCGAAAGTCCATGTATTGGCATTTCCCTTGAAAACAGAGTAATATACTCCGAAAGAATAGCCGCAGTTGCGGGAGTTGCCGGTATAAAAGCCGTCCGCCATATTCGCCTTGATTTCCACGGCTGACATTCCGGGGAGGCATCGCTGGGCCATTGCCTGCCCTGTGAAAAGGGCAAGCATGGCAGCGAAGATTGTCAAAATCTTCTTCATACGGTTACTGGATTGAAAGTTCGTCAATTACGTTGGCTCTCACAATATCCTCGTTCTCCACCACGAAAGACTGATGGCGGCCGCCTTCCTTTTCGGCAACCTCGATAACGAGCTGTTTGTCATCAGGGATAGTGAATTTCTCCAAGGCGAACACTGTTCGTTCAGATGATTTGCCATGTACCACCGTCACATAGTTCTGAGCGCGGAGCGGTTCAAGCACCTGTTCCTGCATGGCGGTTCTCTTGATAACTTTCTTGTCCACAATCTTGAACGACACAAAATCAATGTCGAAAGCGATGTTTGATGTATTCTTCAGTTCTGTGTGGAAATAGAGCAACCCGTTATTGGTGTAGATTGATTTGAGAAGGAACTGCACCCCGAAGCGTTTACTGCCGATGTGCTTGATTTCTCGCTTGTTCTGCTTGTAGATAGATTTCATAATCAGTTTTACAAGCATCGGCGACTCCTGACCGAGTTTTTCCAGATAGATCTCCTGCGCGTTGTTGGGGCGGTTCACTGCCTCGCCATCATGGAGAAAGTCTGTCATCTCGATGTTGAGCAACAACGGTTCTTTGGCGAACTTTACATTAAAGCTGTAATACGACCCATCTTCGGTTATTACCGAAAGATTTGTTTCAGTCTTGAACGACTTGAAAGCCGATTTTACACGCAGCACGTTTTTCGCACCGTCGGCAAGTCCGGCGACGAGGTTTTCATTGCCGAGG
>CAJTMH010000015.1 GCA_910577255.1 uncultured Duncaniella sp.
ATGAAAGAAAAAATAAAGACGGTCATGCGCTTTTCCGGCCCGAGGATGCTCATTTATCACCCGATAATGGCTATCCGACATCTAATCGGGAAATAATAAAGGCATCCGGGGAGTCCATACCCTCAGGATGCCTGAAGACCGAACGATGCCGTGCTCATGCGTTGAGCTTTGTGACAAGAACCTTGAACCGTTCCGTAGCCTTTAAGGAATGTTTCACACCCGGTGTCATAGTGAGCGCATCACCCTCTTTCAACTCAAGTACTTTATCCTCAATGTTGAACTCCATGCTCCCATCTATTACCTGGACGAGCACGTCGGCATTAGCCGTATGTGTGGGAATCTCAAGTCCCTTGTCAACTGCCATAAGGAGCGAAAGCCCGCTATGGTTCTGCATGACAATCTCCTTCGCTATGGAGCCGTCAGCGTATGGAATTCTGTCTTTTAATCTGAACATGTCGTAAATTTATTTAGAGGTTTCTTTTTTTGCGAATCTTCATAGTGATGACAAAGCCGATGCCGAATATCAGAAAATATAAAGCGGCAAAGACAAGCCCGAGGCAGAGGAACAGTCCGGATGATATTTTCATAGCTTTACAGACTGGAAGGTTTCCTGCAAACGCGGGGGTATTCGCCCGTTCATATATTTCTGCCATCCGGCGTTAAGTATGATGAGGAGCAATATCCACCATTCGGGGTATTTCAGAAAAAGCAATGACAGGGTTATTGCTACCGCTATGTTCACGATAATCCATCCCCACAATCCGGCCTTCCTGAAATCAATCCTAACATCACCGGCAGCGGCCGCCACGCGCCATGTGCACAGTCCGGACTCACAGACATATGCACAATATGCCATGAGCGTGGAGCCGAGAAGCGCCTCGGCAGCCGAATATCCGTGGTCAAGATGGAAATATGCGGCAAGAGACAGCGCTGCCAGCCAAAGGATGGCGTGCGCCGCCGCTATCACATATTTATGGATAAATCGATTCACATTCTGACCGTCCATTTCTTTCAACCGATAAGGGTAGCCAAATCTTCGTCAACGGTGGCGATGGTACCTATATTGAACTTCTCCTGAAGCACTTTCAGAATTTCGGGGGTGAAAAACGCCGGCAGCGTCGGGCCGGTGTGGATATTCTTCACTCCGAGGCTCAACAGGGCCAGAAGCACAATCACCGCCTTCTGCTCATACCATGCGATGTTGTAGACAATCGGCAGATCGTTGACACTCTCCAGGTCGAAAGCGTCCTTGAGAGCATTGGCAATCACGACGAGCGAATAGGAGTCGTTACACTGTCCGGCATCGAGCACGCGCGGAACACCCTCGATATCACCGAGCGGAAGCTTGTTGTAGCGGTATTTGGCACAGCCTGCGGTGAGAATCACGCAGTCTTTAGGAAGCCTTTCCGCAAATTCCGTATAGTATTTGCGAGAGGGCATTCTGCCGTCACAGCCTGCCATGACCACAAACTTGCGGATTTTACCGCTTTTGATGAGGTCGATAATCTTAGGCGCCAAAGCAAGCACCTGGTTATGGGCGAATCCGGCGACAATCTCACCGCGCTCTATCTCTGTCGGCGGCTGGCATGTCTGCGCCCGCTCTATGATTTCAGAAAAATCCTTTTTGCCGTCCTTCCCCTCTGGGATAAAATGTGTGCCGGGCATTCCGACGACACCGGTCGTGTAGACGCGGTCCATGTAGGTGGTTTTCGGGCGCGGGGGCACGATGCAGTTGGAGGTGAAGAGGAACATGCCGTTGAATGTCTCGAACTCGTCAATCTGCCGCCACCATGCGTTGCCGTAGTTACCTGCAAAGTGGGGGAATTTCTTGAAGAAAGGATAGCTTTGGGCAGGGAGCATCTCCGAGTGGGTGTAGATGTCAACCCCTTTGCCTGCTGACTGTTCGAGCAGTTCCTCAAGATCCTTGAGGTCGTGACCGCTCACGAGTATGCCCGGACGGTTCCTTACTCCGATGTTTACCTTTGTGATTTCTGGATTGCCGTAGGTCGATGTGTTTGCCTTGTCAAGCAGAGCCATAGCCTTGACACCCCCGTCACCCACATTGAGCACGAGCGAAAACAGCTCATCCACGCTTATGTCAGGACGGCTTATCTCGGCAAGGGCGTTCTCTATCACGACATATATGTCTTCGTCCTCATAACCGAGGTTACAGGCGTGGCGGGCATAGGCTGCCATACCCTTGCAGCCGTACATGGCAAGCTGCTTGAGCCCTCTTATATCCGGGTTCTTGTCATGGAGCACACTTGTGATTTCTTCTTCAAGAGTGCCGCTGTGTTCGATTACCTCATGTACGCCATATTCCTCCTTTGGGATATGATACGACACCTCAGGCATGAAAGGAGGCTCCATGCCGCGCTTTTTCGACTCTCCTTCGAGTTCGTTTTTCAGGTCGAGGGCTTTTGAGATATAGCCGTCGAGCATATCATTGTTGAAGTTCGCGTTGGTAATGGTGGTGAACAGTGCGTCGACGATGAACCGGGATGCATCCTTGCTTGATGCGCCTTTCTCTCGCAACTGTCGGTTTACGATGGCCATACCACGGGCGATGTAAAGCAGCTGATCCATTCTTGCAGACGTTTCTGGTTTCTTTCCGCATACACCTTGTATCTCGCAGCCTTTGCCGCGTGCGGTCTCCTGGCACTGGTAACAGAACATTTTCATAAGTGGAGGATATGTTAAGAGATTATTTTGTCAATAAGTTGTAAACCACAATGGCATTGTTATGTCGTTCATCATGAGACGAATAAAGTAATGTCACTACAGATTTCTGTGCAAGAAGATGTCGCAATGCCCCGAACGAAGGGCTGGTCTCCAGTTCTTTGGAATATCGAGTCTCAAATTCAGACCATCGGTTATCGGGATCCGCATGAAGCCATTCGCGGAGTTCTGTGGACGGCGCGATATCCTTATCCCACAAATCATAATGGAAAGTCTCGTGCGAGAGACCTCTCGGCCAAAGTCTGTCTATATATACCCTGAAGCCGTCTTCCGGAGAAGCGGGTTCGTAAGCCCGTTTTAATTGATATTGTGTCATAAACTGTAATATTACATATATTTACTATTCAATTTCAACACCTGTATCCGCTGTATGGTTCATAATTAATAATGAGGATTGAATTATATTTGAAACAAAGCATACAACAAAACTTGATATTAGTAGAACCCCATTGAAAAATGACTGCATGAAACAGGGTCGAGAGGAATAGTCTGGCTGACAGACCCGAAGAAACTACCGGGCAAAATTAGCGTCCGCCTCTTTCGGACTGCAAGGCCGGGCCTTGCGGTTTC
>CAJTMH010000016.1 GCA_910577255.1 uncultured Duncaniella sp.
GTACCTTTTAGTCCCCTCGGAAAGGGTTTCCTTACCGGCGGCATAACCAAGGACACAAAGTTCGGGAAATACGACTTCCGTTCATCAGTGCCGCGTTTCCAAAAGGAAAACATCGAGGCGAACATGGCTCTTGTAGAGTTTGTCAAGTCTATCGCTGAAAAGAAAGGTGTCACAACCGCACAAGTCGCCATTTCGTGGATATTATACCAGAAACCGTGGATTGTGCCTATCCCCGGCAGCAGAAGCCTCAAACACCTTGAAGACAACATTGCAGCGGCCAATGTAACCTATACTCAGGAGGAAATGGCAGAAATCAATGCCACCCTCGACACAATAGTTATCCAAGGCAACCGCTATAACAGCAACAACCAATCTCATATCGGGAACTGATAAACAGGCATCGTCTATACAGAGAGGCTGCCTAACTTTGATTGTTAGACAGCCTCTTTGCGGCTGTCTGCCGATTTGTTCTGTGATCCGCCTGGGGAAACTGCGCAGAATTTATATCCTGGTAATCAAAAGATTATATTGTACAACTTTTGCATCTCCAACATTTGAGACTTGTATGGCTTGCATCGTTGTTCCCTATTTTGCGTTCAGGCAATGTCGGAAGATGATTGTTTGCACATCAGATTCTCTAATCTTGTCAAGTACAAAATTACTAATTTATCTTGAGATAAACCTTATATTTTCAGTTAAGAAACCTCAACAACTTGCCATTCGCCGCCTTTGTCGGGGCCGATGCGGTTGAGGACACCTTCGGATTTGAGGATGGCGAGGTGACGCTCCACGCCTTTAGGCGTTATGCCGATTACTTCTGCGAGTGTGCGGGTGGTGTGCTTCGGATTGTCGCGGAGCAGTTCGACTATTCTATCGCGGGTCTTGACCTTTTTCTTTGGTTGCTCAACCGGAGTGTCTTCTCCGATTGATTCCAGATAGAAAGATATATCACGGTTGAGGTGAGCAATCATCGTATCGTTCATGAACCGGCGGAATATGCCCAAGTCCTCGCTTTCGCGGGTTGCAACCAGAGCCTTGATATATTCCTCCTTGTCGTCGCTGAATATACGTGAGGGGATAAGTCCGAATTCAAATTGCAGCCAGTTCATCAGCAGACGGGCCATGCGGCCGTTGCCATCTGCCCACGGGTGGATTGTAACAAGGTTATAATGCGCGTCAAAACTCATTTCATACAGCTCCTGCATTGACATAGAATCGTGATTGCGGCGCATAGCATTGAGTGTATCGCAGAACTCTTTCAACTTCTGCGGTACTTTGTTGAACGCCATATAGGAACGCCCACCAACTCCGGCTGTGACATTCACAAGGCGTATATCTCCGTTGGCAGATGAAAAATCGCCCAATGCTGTATGATATTCTGAACCTGTATTTTTCATTGTCAACGCCGACAACTCTTTCAGACGTTCAACGGTGATATCAGCGTGTTCACGGGCAAAAACCAACGCCCGCTCGTAAGCTGCTTTAAGGTCAAGGTTCATGTTCTGCTCGACAAGACTCTTGCCTTTCAAAGCAATGCCATTGTCAAACATTATCTGATTTTCAAGCTCCGTAATGGTAGAGCCTTCAATCGCCGTTGAGTGCGTGATGATGGAATACAGGTAAAACTTTTCATAGTCCAATTGCCGGTCTATGCCAAGTTCACGGTATCTCCCTACTAATTTCTCTAATTCCGATTTCATAGGGACAAAATTACGATTTCCTCCCTATATTTACAAATACTTTTCAATTTTATCTTCATATAGAAATGAATATTACCCCAAATTTTGTGACACCCACCCAAAATCACTATATTTACATAATTAAATAAAACAGACTGGTTTATGACAAACGAAATGACAAATGCTTTAATTGCAGCTCTAAATCGTAATGACAAAAAGGCAGTAATAAAAATCTTAAAAGATTTTGTCGAAAGATCAAGTTTCTCAAAAGAAGAAAAGGAAATCACAAAGACATATATAGATTTAGGCCACGAAATATTTGATGAGGTTGATTGTATAAAGGCAGAAGCAGAGTGTGTGAAACTTTGTGGACTATTAGAACAGTATCGTAATAAGAGAAATATAACAGAGTCAGGCACCTAGTATCACTACTTGATGCCTGACTATCCTATTGGGCCTGTTAGGTTTTACCTAATTATTTTCCTATCCATTCTTTTATTCTGTCGTTGCTTGCCGGTAATCGGAGACCGGTGTGCCATTTGAGGGTTGGATAACCTTTCTGCAAAGTTGCGTCAGCCTCCGACATCGGGCTTTCGTATGATGTGCAGAAGGGATATAGTTCTTTCCCTTTCAAATCCGTGGTATCAAGGAAGGTGCGGATTACAGCAGGCTCTTCGTGCCACCAGATAGGGAAGCCGATAAAAACGGTGTCATATTGGCTGAAATCCACGTCCAATGGTTTGATTGCCGGACGTAATGTCTGATTCAGATGCTCCTGAGTGCATCGTGACTGTTCGTTTACCCAATCTACATCTTCAGCAGTGTATGGTTCTGCCGGAAGTATTCTCACAATCGGCGAGCCTGTGACTTCCGCCAATTTTTTGGCGGCAAGTTCTGTGTTGCCTGAGTGGGTGAAATAGACTATAATCGATTTCATATCTTTCTCTGTTTTTGTGGCAGGTTCGGTCGCTGAAAGGTTGAAACTGAACAACAGAGCGGCTATCGCCATGACC
>CAJTMH010000017.1 GCA_910577255.1 uncultured Duncaniella sp.
ACCGTCATCAGACTCCTGTTCCCTTACAGACACACTGTACGGTCAATCACCACGGACAACGGATCTGAATTCTGCTGTCACCGGATGATTTCAAAGGCTTTGTCTCCAAAGGGTTCTGAAAATCCCGATCTTGTGTTTTTCGCGGACTCATACTCTTCATGGCAGAAAGGCGCCATTGAGAATGCGAACAAGCTCATTCGGCAATATATTCCCAAAGGGACAGATTTTTCGGAGCTATCGGATGCCTTCATCCGCAAAATCCAACACAAAATAAACCGAAGACCTCGCAAAAAACTAAATTTTGATTCTCCTAAAAATGTTTTCTTTCGTCAAATAGCTAATTTTGCACTTGCCAGTTGAGAGTAGGGTTGGTATGATATATTAGACTTTTTACGCCTCTCGTGAAAATTTATTTGGCGGATTTGTGAAAAAGTATTAACTTTGCGGCCACAAAAAAAGAAACAAATGGCAAGACAGCATTGCAACATACTAATCATCAAAAGTATTCAGAGCTTAAAAGGCTTTGAACGCAATGCATGTGTGCTTATGCCGTCAACAACAGGCACATCATATTGCGGAACTGTCCGACGGTTTCGTTTCAGTAACCCAACTGACATAAGTTAGTCTACAAATACAGACTACTGAGATATAACGACTGTCGGAAAGTCCTTACCAAGCTTCCCGACAGTCGTTTTTTTTGTGTCCAAACCGATATAACCTTCTCCATCGCGATTAGCTGCGGACACACATTTCAATAATCGCGTCTTATGACGCATAACCCGAATGAAAATGAAGTTTAATGATCAAAAGAAATTATATCGCCAGAATGCTCTGACTCAGTCAGACATCCTCTACCTCCCCGACAGTCGCGGTCTTGATGTGACCGTCGTTTCGGGGAAGTGTGCTGATATCATACGCAGCATACATGGCTCGATGAGTCGTCTGGCTCCTATGGGCGATGATGAGAGGAGAAGTCTTTGGTTTGAGGTCAAGGGTAAAAGATGGGAGTGGTATAGGTTGTCGGTATCAACCTATAAGAATCGCCATTATCTCTATATCACCGGAGACACTTATGACCACCATGTATTTTGTGACAAGGAGGATTGTAATTCCCGCCATTGTTTCTATGAGGATGAACTCGTCGGAATATTCTCAAAAATCGAGAAGTATGTTGCCGGACTCGTTGACAACATCTTGTCTGCGCCCGAACAATATAATTCGTATGTTGAGAAATATTTGAGTTACTACCGGAGAGAAGGGTTGATAAAGAGGTCAGTCCTGAACTCTTTGATTCCTGACAATAGCTATGACGGAATCGATATACCTCGGGTAATCAACTTATACGAGAATCAGGTCGAGCCTACTCTGTTCTCTGAGATGACCCTCAGACGTTATATGCACTATTGGCGTATAGCATACGAAGCTGTATATGGCAAGATGTCGGGAGATGATGTCGAAGTCTTCAGGCATTCAAGCAAAGGGCACGAGGCAAGAGAATATAATCTTGATTCTGAGGATGATTTCAGAAGATGGAAGTCCGATGTCTCACCTTATCACGGCTTTGATGTGGTGTATGCGAGAGTTCACTTGTACCCTACATATACCAATGGTCAATGGCACTTTTCTGTCGGCACCGGTAGCTATTGGAATCTTGATGATTGCTTTCGAGCTGTCATAGGATTGTCTGATGCCGGAATCTCGGTTGAATTGGGAGAAGTCGATCATATTCTCGGAATCTTGAAGGAAACCGACTACGTAGAGATTACCCCTTATGCGTATCGATATATGCAGGGCGATGACATCGGTAGCCAGATGAAACTCCCTTATGCGGACGAAGTCGGCAAGGTTGTTATCAAGGAAATAGTCGCAAACACTAAATGGAATAAGCTTGAGAAGGTAAGTCCTCTCGCTTAACAACTCAGCAATAAGGAAATATGAAAATACAATACGCATCTGACCTCCACTTGGAGTTTCATGAAAACAGCCGTTGGCTGAAAGAGAATCCGCTTATAACTGTCGGCGATGTTCTATTATTAGCCGGAGATATCGGCTATCTGGGAGATGACAATTACGCACATCATCCCTTCTGGGACTGGTGTGCAGAGTCTTTCCATCAGACTATCGTAATTCCCGGCAACCACGAGTTATACAAGAGTTTCGACATCAACGACCTTCACGAAGGCTGGCAGCAAGAAATACGTCCGAATGTAAAAACTTGCTATAACTGTGTGATTCAGTTGGCTCCCAACATCGATCTCATCGCATCGACTCTTTGGGCAAAGATTCATCCTTATGATGAGTATCAGACCGAACGCGGAGTAACTGACTTTCATCGTATCAGAAACGGACAGTTCCGTCTCTCGGCCCAGCGTTTCAATCAGGAGCATGAGCGTTGCCGTGAGTTTATCGAGAGAAGTGTGGCGGAAAGTCAGGCCAAGCACATCATAGTCGCCACTCACCATGTACCGTCGTTCGAGCTTATGGCAAACGAGTTCAAGGGTAGCCCGATAAATGGAGCCTTTACATCCGAACTTGGCGACTTTATTGCCAGTAGCCGTATCGAATACTGGATATATGGCCATTCGCATCGAAACATAAACAAAACCA
>CAJTMH010000018.1 GCA_910577255.1 uncultured Duncaniella sp.
GCCATCCAGCCAACAGCAGCCGGAAGAGCGGGTAAGTATGAGAAAGGCGGCTTCATGCCGTCGACTTGTTATGTACGGATTATTGCACCGTACGGAGCACTACAAACAGGCTGGATACGCTGATAATCACCCACAGGGCGACAGCAAGCATCAATGGCTTGATACCCACGCTCTTAATCATCTTTATGGTGAGCGATGCGCCAATCATGAACAGAGTCACGACCATACCGCGCTTGGCAATCCACACCATCGTGGCGGTGAAGGCCTCGGGCAGGGGAACATAAGTGTTCACGATCATGGCCAGCACGAAGATGAAGATAAACCATGGAATTGAGACTTTCCCGGTCTTGTCGCGGAAAATAAACATCGTGGCGAATGCAAGCGGAATTATCCACAATGCACGGGTGAGTTTGATAAGTGTGGCCGTCTGCAGCGCGACCTCACCGTACACTTCGCCGGCACCGACCACCGACGAGGTGTCGTGAATGGCGATTGCAGCCCATGTGCCGAACTGTGTCTGCGTCATGTCGAGCATGTGGCCAAGCGGGGGGAACACGAAGAGAGCGATGGAGTTGAGGATGAAAATAACACCGAGCGAAACCGCCATCTCGTCGGTATCGGCTTTAAGGACCGGGCCCACAGCCGCAATGGCACTGCCGCCGCAAATGGCCGTGCCGGACGAGATGAGGTAGGATGTCTTGCGGTTGAGGTGCAACCAGTAGCCGAACAGGACACCCATTGCCATCACGCCGACCACCGACACCACGGTGAACATCATGCCGTCGGCGCCTGACTTGAGCGATTCCTGCAAGTTCATGTTAAAGCCGAGGCACACCACGGCGACCTGAAGCAAATACTTGGAACACTTCTTGTTAAATTTCGGAAAGGGATTCTCGAACACAAACGCATACACCAGTCCGCAGAGCAACGCTATCGGAGCCGAAATGACGGCCCATTGCATGCCGAATGCGGCAAACGGGATGACTATGAGCGCTATAATCGTGATATACACGATTTTTGAAAGGGTTTTCATATAAGCTTGTAGCAATTTACATTATAGATTATTTTTTCCAGATATTCCACGAAACGAAGGCTTGCAAAAGCAGCATTTCAAGGCCGTTTTTTACCGTGGCGCCATGAGCCGCAGCGCGCCTCATGAAAAGGGTCACATCGGGATTATACAGCAGGTCATAGCAGATATGGTCTTCGCCAAGAGCCTCATAGGGAATATCAGGACATTCGTCCACGTGGGGATACATTCCAAGCGGAGTTGTGTTGACTATGACCTTATATTCATCCAGCAGGGTCGGGGTAACGTCACCGTATGTAATGACACCCTTCTTTGCCGTACGCGACACTTTAAGCGTATCAAGGCCAAGTTTCCTGAGGGCGAACTCAACGGCTTTTGATGCTCCGCCCGTACCGAGAATCAGCGCTTTGGCATGCACGACCGGCTTGAGCATGGGCTTTATCGAGTCGCCGAAACCAACGCAGTCGCTGTTGTAGCCTTTCAACGAACGCGAACCGTCAGGCTGGCGGAACACCTTCACGACATTTACAGCTCCTATTGCCTTAGCCTCGGGGTCGATGGCATCAAGATACTTGAAAATCTGTTCCTTATATGGAATAGTCACATTAAAGCCGGCGAGGTTCTGGTGAGCGGCCAGCATCTCGGGCACGCGGTCAATCGTCTTGATTTCAAAATTGACATATCGCGCGTTGATTTTCTCCGACTCAAACTTTTGGTTGAAGAAATTCTGAGAGAACGAGTGCCCCAAAGGGAACCCAATCAGTCCGAACAGGCGTTCATAGTTGCCGTTGCCAATCATATCGTTATGTTTTAGACCACAAAGATATGAAATTTCCTCCAAGCATCAAAATAAGACAGCCCATGGATTTGCGAAATCCGGGCATACGGATTGCCCGTACGCCCGGATTGATATGCAGTGGGAAGATTGCCTCAAAGGGTGATTTTATAGACCGCCTCGCCCTGACGCACAATATATATGCCCGGGGCAAGTGTTTTGAGGTCGTCGGCGCGTCCGGCAGTCACAACCTTTACTCCGGCCGGTGTAAACACATCGATGGGGGCATCCGTGTCAGCGACAGCCGAACCTACTCCAAGACGCTGGTCGACGGATACCGTGCAGGTGGCCTTGCGGTTGTTGTAGGTAGCGAGCGTAACAGTGGCGCTCCCTACCGACTTGGCGGTGGCCACACCGTCTTCGTCCACATCCAGCACCTCGGGGTCGCTGGAAGTCCATGTCAGCATGTGGGGCTCAATCATCATCGGGTTGACAGCGAAATTATTGCCGACGACATACCATGAACATCACTCCAACGGCCGTCACGACAGCCGGCAGCCACCATCCGCACCCTTTCCACCATAACAAAATACCCGCCATCCAGCCAACAGCAGCCGGAAGAGCGGGTAAGTATGAGAAAGGCGGCTTCA